>NZ_JAIRDQ010000019.1 GCF_021458635.1 Bradyrhizobium monzae | reverse complement strand
GCCTCGAGTGTTTCGGCGATGTAGGCGGCCGGGTTGACGTCGTTGAGCTTGCAGGTGGCGACGAGCGACGCAAGCAAGGCCCAATTTTCAGCCCCGACCTCATGCCCGGCGAAGAGAGCATTCTTTCTGGTCAGGCAGACTGGCCGGATGGCGTTCTCGACCGGATTGGTGTCGAGCTCAAGGCGCCCGTCTTCGAGGAAGCGGGTCAGCCCCTGCCAGTGATTGAGCGCGTAGCGGATGTCCTCGGCGAGCGTCGAACCGCTGGAGATCATCGACAGCTGTTTCTCGAACCAAGGCTTTAACGCGGCGACCATGGGCAGCGAGTGCTCCTTGCGCCCGGCCAGCCGGATGTCCGGCGATGCACCGCGTACCATGGCTTCGATGGCGTAAAGCTGTGCGATGTGCCGAACGGCGGCCTCAGCGATCGGCGATTTGCTGTTACGGGCCAATTTGACGAAGCGCCGGCGCAAATGGCTCCAGCAATGCACGAGCGTCCACGGCCCTTGCGGTCGAGCGACTTCGGTCAGCCGGTCATAACCGTCATAGGCATCGCATTGCAGGAAGTGTCCGCAAAAGCCATCCAGGAACTGCTCCGCAAAGGCACCGCTGCGACCGGGGGCATATCGGAACAGCACGATCGGCGGACTTGGACCGCTGTGGCCGCGGTCGTCGGAGACGATCGCCCAGAAGTAGCCTTTCTTCGTTTGGCCACGCCCGGGATCGAGCACCGGCGCCGTGGTTTCGTCCATGAACAGACGATCCGCCAAGGCCAGGCGGTGGCGCATGTGGTCCGCGATGGGCTGAAGATGGAAGCAGGCGCGGCCGGACCAGTTGCCCAGTGTCGCCCGATCAAGCCGGATGCCCTGGCGCGCATAGATCTCGGCCTGACGGTAGAACGGCGTATGGTCGCCAAACTTGGAGACGATCACGTGCGCAATGGCCGCTTCGGTCGGCAGCCCGCTGGGCACGACGTGCTCCGGTGCGTGCGCCTGCACGACAGGGCCCGAGCAGTGGCGACAGATGTATTTCGGGCGGCGCGTGACCAACACCCGCCATTGCGCCGGGATCACGTCGAGGCGTTTGCTGACGTCCTCGCCGATCTTCGTCATGCGCCGCAACCGCACGGACAGAGCGTGCTCGCAGGCTCGATGATCCGTTCCACCCGCGGCAAATGGGTAGGCAAGCAGCCGCGATTGCGATGAGAACCTTGATCCGGCTCGCTCCGCGAGCGGCCCTTGATCACAGCCTCGGCTCTTTCCTGCGCCGCGTCCAGAATGCCCTGCGCGATCTCCACGTCTTCCAACGGTAAGTGATACTGATCTGGCCGCAGCTTCTCGGACTTCGCGCCGAACTTTTCGCGGCGCAATTCGCCGAGGATGACCTCCAGCCGACGCCGCGCTTCCTCCGACGCCGCCAGCGCCCCCTGATGCTCGCTCAAGGCCGCCTGCGTTTGCGCCAAAAGCGCTTTCAGTTGTTCATTTTCGTCGCGCAGCGCCGCGATGCTCATGCGCTATTTCGAGCACATCGCCGCCGCGCGTGCCACGTTCAAAATAGCTTCCGAGTCATTCTGCCGCAGTTATCCAGCCGCCTGGGGACGCCGCGCTTCTTCCGGGCGGACCAACCTCCAATCCAGCCCCTCGAACAGGGCTGCGAACATCGCCGGCGATATCCGCATCACGCCGTCCGCGATCGTTGGCCAAACGAACCTGCAACCTTCAAGACGCTTGTGCACCAACACCAGGCCCGTTCGATCCCAGACCAAAATCTTGATCCGGTCCGCTCGTTTCGATCGGAACACGAAGGCTGCGCCGCTGAACGGGTCGAGACGAAGCATCTCCTGCACCTTCGCCGCAAGCCCATCGTGGCCACAGCGGAAGTCGATCGGCCGCGTCGCGATGTAAATCTTCAGATCGGCACCGGCCGCGATCATCGTGAAGCTCGCACTGCGCGGATCACCCGGGACAGCTGCTCGCCATCTATGGCTGTCTCCGTCCGCAGCACGACATCGCCGATCGCGATCTCAAGCTTGATCGCCGGAACGTGACGCTCCTCCAACGCGCTTTCCACGACCAGCGGTGCGAATGTCGACTGCGATGCCTCGCATGGCGCCAACATGCCTCGCTGTCGAAACCGCCTTCGCCAATCGTAGATCTGCCAGCGCGTCGCTCCGTGCTTGCGCGCCACCTCGGNCCACCTGCGCGCCGGGCAGCAAGCTCTCGGCGACAATCCTGGCTCTCTCGGCCTCCGAACGCACGCGGCGCCCCGACGGTCCTTCGAGGACCTCCAGCCGGCTCACCGGCCCTCCCGGTGAGCCGTCCAAATGGACGTCCTTTTTGCTGTCCAATCCCATCCAAACCTCCGTTCCAAGCCGGAGGCTTCTTCGCACATTCAATCTAACTCTGAAGCCAGGGTATCGGCTTCGCGCTTACCTTCCAACCAAGTCCGTGGCTCCACAATCGGGGTACATTACAATCCAACTGACATTGTCGGATATCCTTCAGTGTCGATTGTCGGTTTTGAGACAGTTCGAGCGATGTGACGCGACGCACGTTTCAAGGCTCTTGAAGATACGTGTATCAAGGGCTTGCAGAAGCGCCAGTTTCAGTTCGGCACGCCATTTGCGTGTTGGAAGGACATCACTGAGCAATCGGTGATGTGGGGCGGATGCAGCGCCTGACAGTACCCGACGTTGGGCCACCCCGCTTGTAATCGGAACGAGGTGGTGTGCAACGGTACGTCCGGACGGTTGCGGCGCGGCTCAGGTCGCTCACAGCCTCGTCGTGATGCCCTCGGCGGTACGAGCACGAAGCGCCGTGGGTACAACAGGACAGTATACCTGTATGCAGAAACATAGTGAAGGTGGAAATCCCCATGCAGCCTATTGAACGAGCCGCGTTTCCATATCCGGACCACTGGCGCTCCAAGTTCGAAGATTTGCCCTTGCTGATAGAGGGCGAATCGAAGGTGATCCGCGTTATCGACGATGAAAGCGTCATCGTGCGTTTAAAGCCCACGTTGTTTTCGTACTCCGCAAATCGCGCTGCCACAGTTGAGGGCACCGACTGGTTACGTCTACGCATCACCGAGCGGCTTTGGCGGATGCTAGAGGCTGAGGGTGTGCCTTCCACGATCGTTCACGTTGGTGAAGACTATTACATCAGTCGGCGAGTTGCGGCTCCGCCCATCGAGGTCATCGTGAAGGCGGCTTATGTCGGGACACCAAAACATATATACCTCGGGTTGGAGACTTTCCCGACGCGTCATGGCGGATACCTCCGACCGGATCAGCGACACGAACCCTATGTGCGCTTCGACTGGCGCAACCCGCTACCACATCGGGACGAATGCATGCCGAACTGGCTGGCGGACCGCTTCATCGATACGGGTGCTGCCAAGCATTTGGCTTTGCGAGCCTTCAACGCGCTGGCGACAGTCTTGGCATCGTGCGAAATTGAACTCCTCGATATTTGCTTTTTTATCACCGCCGAAGGCGATGCGATATTTGGCGAGGTTTCACCAGACTGCATGCGAGCCAAGCACGCCTCACATGATTTAGATAAGGACCTTTGGCGTAAGGGCAAAGATCCAGAGGTTATCCTCCGCCAGTGGCGAGCGTTTCTGGATCGGCTTAAAGGGCTTCCATGAAGATGAGCAATCCTGGAGCCATCATCTTTGACTGGGGTAACACCCTTTGCGATTATCCATTGCGGACCGAGGCCGAACAGGTTGAGTTCTTGCATGATTTCCTCACCGATTCGTCCAGCTTTACAGATTTGGCCACTGTCACAGCGCCGAGATCCATCGCTAGCGCAACGTTGCAGGCGCTGAACAAAGAGCGCGAGGATTGTCGCGTGGTCTCGTTCGCCGACCGGTTGAGATGCGCACTGGCACCCGACATGGATGACGCGGATGCAACGCTACTCGAGCTGCGCCTCTGCAAAAGAATCTTTGCTAGTGGCCAGCTCATGCCAGACGCGGAGAACGTCATTGCTACCCTTCGCCAAACGGGCTACCGGACGGCGATCTTGTCTAATACGCCTTGGGGAACGAGCCACAGGTTATGGCGAGCCGAGGTAGCTCGGCACACAAATGTCAGCCGCAACTGCGATCTTGTCATGTTCTGCGGCGATTTCGGTTATCGCAAGCCCAGCCAAGCCGCTTTTGAAGCCTGTTTAGACCTTTTGCGTGAGGCGCCAGACAGGGTCATCATGGTAGGTGATAGCTTTCGCTCGGATGTTCTGGGCGCACGCGGCGCGGGATGCCGAGCAGTTTGGTTTTGCCGTGACGCCTCGTTGCCAAAAGACGACTCGGTCGCTGTCATGACGACGCTCGATGACATCATTTCGCTCCTCGGCAAGGGCGCATAAGCAGTACCGGTAATTTGATTTCTAGAGGAAGCGTTTGTGACTCCGGGCGTCTCTGCGCCACGCTCAGATTGAGCACTACAGTTGGTGCACTGCGAAACCGATCGGAAGAATCCACGGCAACATCTCTCGTTCGGGTTTAGTATCCATCGCTGCGTCGGAATACACCTTGCGGAACTGCAGCTGAAGATCCTTTGGGAGTCGGCATCCCATTCCATACCACGGGCTCGGCGAGCGAAAGGAGCCAAAGCCATTAAAAACCCGAAGCAGCATTGCGCTGTCCGGTCCACACATTGGTTGAGCCGCAGCCCCCGAGGTTGATTGTAAAGCTGATCGCTGTGCCGCTACTGGCCTGGGCAAGCCAGCCTGTCATCCGCTGACGGGGCGCCTTCGTCACAGCTATTCGTCGCGTTATTCGTATAGGTGCCGGAAACCGCGCCCGTGCTCTGGTCATAGCTGTTGACCGCCAGAACAGAGCCGTATTGCGTGCTCCACGTCCAGATGGGTTGCGCCTGCGCCGATGCCGTCAATAGCAGCCCAAGGCCGGCCAAAGCTATCTATCTCGTGAGTTTCCAGTTTGCTTGATGCATCGCCGACTCCATGTCGTTTCAGAAAGGTGTCTATAAAGCTCCCTTTGCCGCATCCGTTATCGACGCTCCGAAGGATATCAGGGCCAAGCCAAGCTGGATAAGCATCTACGTCGTCGGTGAGCTTCTGGCCCACTTTGGTGATCTGCGCACGGCTGCCGGACGCGCTACAGAACACTGCAAAGGGTGATAAGCTGGCCGATCGAGCAAAATCCGAACAAGAAGGCCAACAAAAGTGGGGCAGCCTCAGTTGGAGGCCCACCATCGTGAAGCGGCAGGCGAGACGGCGGTCGGCCCTGCGCAACCGCCTCGGTGACCTCCCACGGATGACCGATCAAAATATCCAGCAAATCGGGCCGTAGAGGGCCGATGCATCTCTGGTCGCAAACTTCGGAATCCACAATTCCATGTGTACAATCTCGATAGGCTCGCCGCCGCGACCGTGAGAGAAATAACCTCGAGCTTTGCTTCGAAAGCCGCATTTTCGGTAGAAGCCTACGGCATTGACCGTCGCCTCGAGCTTTATCGATCCGCTATGGCCCAAACGCGATTGGGCGATCCCGATCTTGAGCAGCCGCCGGCCTAGTCCGACGCCGGCGACTTCAGGCAATATGAACAACCGAGTTAATTCGCCCGGCAGGGCGTCAACGAATCCGACCACAACGCCGCCACGCAGACAGACCATCATCCGTCCGTTGCCGATGAGTTCTTCGTAAAATGATGGCGTGCGCTCCCCCATCCAGTTTTCGATTTGACCCGGAGAATACGACGCCCTGGCGAGGCCGCCGATCGAAGCCTTCGTGATGTTGAAGACCGATTCGGCGTCCTGCAGGCGCGCGGATCTGAACGAAAAATCGGCGGCGTGTGTCACGCGATGATGATTCCCCGCTGCCAGTACGTTTATCTCACAGCGTTTTCAGATATTCGACGAGCGACCGCCGTTCGTCCTCGTTCAGTTCGGGACCGATGACGCCAGGCGGTAGCTTCGTTACGTCAATCTCTTTGCCCTGGAAAGAGTGTCCACGGTTGCTATTTCCGAGTAACGATACGTCGAAATTGGTCAGGCCTGCCGCGCAAGCCTCGTCCGCGTGCGCTTTCGTGACAAGCCCGACATTGACTGGATCGAATTGGCGACTGCCAACGCAGAACGACGTTGGCCGCTCGCGTTGGGGCAGCAACATATCTCTCAAGGTCGGGACTGATCCGTTGTGTAAATACGGCGCTGTCGCCCAGACCCCGTCCAGCGGACGTGCCCGATAGCGAGGTTCGAGAGAAAGAACATCTTTGTCCTTTCCGTTAATGTTGGCGCGTGCTCCGACATATGCGCGCTGGTTTTGGCAATTTTTCCTCGGCCCCCACATCTGCTGCTTGATCTTGTCGGGAGTGCCGTTCGCGACGTTCCATTGGTCGATCGTCTTACCGACCACATCCATCAGTGCGAGCACGAACAGCGGATCTGCCTCATCCGGCAACAAACCACAACCCCACGCTTTGTTGAGATCGTCAACGGGTTTCACGCCAAGCGACTCCGGCAGATGAACCCGACGTTCTGTAAGGACGCGGGACTGTTGACGGTCAGTGCCGATCTCGGTCACCGGCAGCTGGACAACGTTGAAGTAATGCCGTCCACCGATTTCGACCCAATTTTTCTCGTTCTTCGCGGTACGATCCGGGTTCTCCGGCTTCCAGAACGAATCCTCCGGCCACTTCTTGTCGAACTCGGGATCGTTGACTGGGCCTCGATGGCATTCGAAGCAATGCGCTCGATAAAGGTCGCGGCCTTTTTCGACGAGTTTTTGGTCGATGGCCCAAGCCGGGTCACCTCGAAATTTTTCCTGCGCATCCCTCCATCGCGGAGCGATCAGTCCATTGAACTTCTTGTCACCAGGGTTGGTCGCTGAGAAGGGGTCGGTACCGCGCAAAAGCTCTTCGAACCGTGCAACGTCCGAAAGATGAATGGACGAACCAAAGAGCGGACGATCGGGCGCGGCCGCTGTCATGTTAATCTTGGCTGCGACACCGAGCGTCTCACCCGCATTGCGAACAAGTTCACTGAGCACGGAGGCGTCGTATTGTGCCCATAGAAAATACGGAGTGTCCCAGATCGGTGGAAAGCTCACGGGCGCATCGTTGCGCACGAAGTTGCCTTTTAGCAGCGGATCCGGGAGCTTGCCGGTCTTCTGATCGAGAAAATTGGTGTAGAAGACTTGGTTGCCGATCCGGTTCAGTGCATCCAGCCGACCGAAGCCTTCGTCGAGATCGACAACGCCCTGCGCCGCCAAAAGACCATCTGTCTGCGCTTTCTGATTCTTGATTTTTTCGAGCGCGAGCTTCAGGCCCTCCTTAAGCTTTTCCCTATCGACGCTTTGACCTTTGATTTCCTCCAGCTTGCTGGCAAAATGCTCAAATCGCCAGGGGAAGAGCAGTGTGTAGCCGATCGACAATCCGACTACGCGTTCGACCTCGCCGAGATTGACCATCGACGGGCCGCCATCGAATCGGATGCTCACATTCTTGTACTCAAGATGCCCGGTATGACAGGCAGCGCAGGTCAGCCCGATCTGGTCTTCATATGGCTCGCCCGTCGTCGGGTCGACACCTGCTTTTAGAATTGCGAAGCCGACGGGCAATCCATTCGGATTGTCCGTCGGGTTTGGGACCCAGCCGAGCTGAGCCGCGTCTGCCTTTGGCGTATCATCTTGATAGCCATATTTGGGTGCGTTGCCGGTAAAGCCCTTCGAGCTGGGACTGGGGATAAATCCGAGGCGACGCAGGTACTCGTCGTCTGTCAAACTGGTGTAGAATACGGACAGCTCCGGTCGCTCCAACGCCATGAACCATTGATAAGGGACAGGAATTGTGGCGGTCCCCTGCGACGTATGATGAAACCAGTAGCGCTGCTGTGCGCTCCAGTTTTGCGGTAACCAGTAGGCTTGCTCGATCTTCGACGGCTGCGGCAAGGTGGCCGGCAGCAATTTAGCGACAAGGCTGGCCTTGCCTTCAATTGAGAGCGCAACGTCGCGGAGCTTTTCCGGCACGAAGTATGCCGTTCCGGCCACTGCCGCAACGGTAATGCCGGTCACGATGAGCAGGCCCGCCAAACAAGGCCAACCTCTCATCCAATAATAAAGACCACAGAAGATAAAACGCAGCTTCGTAAGCAACCACCTCATCATCGTCCCCCGACTTTCAACTGCGCTGAAAACGCGGCTTACAGCGACTGCCCACTACTTGTTGAGCAACTGGTTGTTGACGAAGGACACCACGTCCGCCGTTTCAGCTGCTGTGCGCCGCGTGATCGTTGGCGCGACCCCACCGTGCAAAAACGAGGGGAACCATCCGAAATTGCGAACATTCCAGTTTTCCTTTGGCCACACGGCATTGCTGACGCCGGGCACCGTGAAATTCTTGACGTTCCTGGCCAGGGGTTGCGCCGTCTCGGTGTGGCAGCTCACACAGTCGGTATTGAAAAAATGGCTCTGCTTTGGATCGGCGATAATCTTGACGATCTCATTGATGCGGCTGTCGTCGGCCTTGGCGTCGAGGAATGCAGAGGTTGACACGCCCCTGCGATCGGCTGTGGGCTGGGGCGGGCTTTGAAGCGCGGCGTGACGGCACGTAATCGGGTTTTGATTGTTCGTCGACGGCTGTGGGACGACCTGTTTTGCGCCAGAGAAACTGAGCATCTGGGCAACATGCATCCCATCAAGCGTAGGGCCAGGTACGGTTATAAGGCCTGCCTGAGGAACCTTCAGCATCGATACGAAGATCCAGGGCTCTGGCGGGCGGGTGCCCATGACGGCCATGGTCTGGAGGCGCTGCGGAGACAGATGCTTCTCGAGCATCGCCTTCAACGCGACCCGGAATGGCTTGGCCGAGGCGCCGCGCAAGCCTGGATGGACATTCAAGTCACCCGCGGTCACAACCTTCACGCCGCCAAACGTCCCGGCTGCCAGCTGATCGCGCAGCGCGGCCACATCGCGAATGATGGCTTTGAAGGTCTCATCGTCCGGCTTCGATCGGGGAAACGGTGCGCAACCATTGAGCGGAGGGTCAGGTGGGGAGAGAGTGAAACTGAAGATCAGATGCCCCGCGATATCGTGGACCTTGAACCCATCCGGTCCGTTGGTCACCGGCTGGACGATGAGACGGATTTGCGGCTGTCGGCCGAACTGCGCGATAATGTCATTCGACAAGCCAGGCGCCCCTGGATCGATCCGGATACCGGCAACGAACCACGCCTTAATGTTCTTTACGCCATCAGGCAGAGCAATCCTGCTTACACCGGAATCTGGCGCGCCAGGACGTTCGGGATTTTCCGCGTTCGCTAGAAAGCGTGCAAAATCTTCATCCGACCAGAGCCGCTGAGGCGATCCAGTCGGGCCTGCGAGATCTGACAGCGCAATTAAATTGGCCATGTCGGCCGCATTTTGCGGTGGCGGGAAAAGGATGGTTAGATCGTTGGCCGAAAGCGGCTTCGATACCGTTTGCGCCGCAACCGTTTCAGCACCCGTCGCAACCTCTATCGCCAAGCCTGCTGCCACCAGCGTGAGTGACAACAAGGGCAATCTCCAAACATCGCGCCATAGTTCCATCGGTTGTATCCTCGTAAGTGGGCACGCCACAAATTAAGCGAAAGCTCTGATATTTCCCGTCGACCGCATTAGCCGCCCGCGGTCCCTTCGGACCGCCTTCTTCGCGGACAAAGCGAGATTCCCCTTCTCATTCTTCGCCTCTGAACCCGCGCGCCCAGGTCTCCAGCTGAGACGGATGCAGGACGGCTTTGATGCAGCTGAGGAACATCTCGCTTCGCGCATCGACATTATTTTGGTCGGCCGGACCATGATCCATATCTGTCTGCAGCGAACGCACGGCTTTCCAATCGAGCGAGTTGTCCTTGAGCATTTCAAACAGTGTTCGGTGACCGTAAAGATGGCTCCTGAAGTGAGCGAAGGTCACCTTGGCAGAGATCTTCGCGTCCCAGAGCGCATCGGGGAACGTCATCAAATCGAGCCCCGGCAGTTGACCGAGTTGCTGCATCTGAACCTGCGCTTCCTGGTACTGTTCACGCCCGACCAGCTGATACATGCCGCGCAGCCTGAAAACCCAACCGTCGTCTGTCCCTGGCCAGTTGCCAAACTGATTGCCCTCGTAGCCGAGAACAGCGTTCGCCAACTCTTTGGGATGAGCCAGCAGCGCGGCCATATCAATCGGCGGCTTGCCGGCGGCAACAAGCGCCGCGTTGCTTTGATCGATACGCTGCCTCCAATTCTTTGGAATTTGCGAGACAGCGCCAAACCAGAAGTTCTCACTGGTGTGGGTAAAGTCCGCACTATCGTAAGAAACAGAACCCAGAATGTAAGCAAGGATGCGAGGGTCGGTCTCGTCGACGCGATCCCACTCCTGCAACAAAGCCTCGACCTGTTCGGTCTGAAAATACGCCAGATAGCTCTTTCGATAGGGCGGGACGGGTGCCGGCACGGGCAGATCGTTTTTGGATGCCTTCGCCAGCTCCTTCTCGTACGCTTCCACTCTCTCCAGATATTTTTGATAGCCACGCTCTTGCAGCCATTTCTTTTCATAACAAGCAAGGAGCGGCTGCGGATTGATTTTTATGGCAGGCGGCTTCTCCTTGGCGAGTTGATCCGCGTACGCTGCCTCGGCAAGTCTGGAGTCTTTCAGTGTCTGAAACGCCGTTGCGACGTCTCCATTCAAAAGATGGAAGACCTTCACTTGCAGGCAATCCGCATTGCTTTGCTTTGCGCGAGATTGATCAAAGCTGTCATTCGGTACGCAATCCCAGAATCGACCGCTGCTGAGCGAAATGATGTTTCCAGTTTCCTCCGATAACGTCCAGCCAAGCGGCAAGCTATAGAACAAGCCGGCGATTTTAGTTCGGCCGAATGTTGAGAACCGGGGCGGGCTCGGCGCGGCATCCTCGACTGTTAAGCGATCGACATCAGCGGCCCGGTTAAGCGCAATATAGGTTCGCGAACCTTGCGTGCTAAACAGCGCTCGTACCGGCTCCATGAGCTCGCCGAACCGAAACGAACCATGGTCCGCGAAATCACCATTGGCCAGAGAAAGCAGATAAATTCGGAATTTTGGCGCGTCCGATGTCCCCTGAATACTCTTCAGCTTCGCAATCAGATCGAGCGCCGTTTCGATGCCGGAATTCTCCACGTAGCCGCCGTCGACCAACCGCGCGCGCGGATTGGCGGTAATGCAGTCGTTTTTCAAGGTTACCGTCGCTGCCGGGGTCACCCAAGGAAACCGCGCACTCGCAAAAGCCGCAGCGCTCAGTGGAATATGCAACGACTGGCTCGTGACAATTTCGCTCGTTCCATTCTTACCACGCTTAAGGTTCGCGAGAATGCACAGGTCGTTGTCTTTTGGGTGAGACGGATCAATATCAAAGGGAGAAATAACGACCCGCTTGCCGCTGCCGACATCTGTGGTGTTCAGGAGCAGCGCCGGCATATTGTTGTCAGGCGCCCAATGGGATTGGAAGTCGGCCCTCAACAAATTGGATCCATCGCCGCTGCTCTTCTGGCTTTTGAGCATGCGATCTCCGGCGTTCTCAAGGGTATATTCCAGAAAGCGCGCGCGATCGAAGAACCTGAAGGTGATCGGAGAGAACAACTGTGTGAAATCGGAAAACAGAACGCCGGCGACCAAAGGCGAAATAAAGTCTGCCGTCAAAACGCTCGCAACGCGTTGCTCGACCGCGCCAGGGACATCAAGATCCTGAGCCCGTGTGACGCCGGCCAGAAACGCTGCAATTTTGTCGCAGGCTTGTCCTGCAGGAGCGTTGGCATTCAGCGGCGCATTCTCGGCATGAAGTGCGGCAGCGAAGGTGGCGGCGCCGACACTGCCGCCCGACACAGCGCTGATTGCAAACAAGTGCTGCCGGAATGCCGGACAGAGGTCCTGCATGCGCGCAAGAAAACGCGCCGCATTGTGGGCGGCGTAAATGCCTCCGCCCTGAGCAGTCACAATGAAGACAGGGTACTCACCGAGCCTTTCAGCCTCGGCCAGGCGGGCCGGCTGCAACAACCAGTCATGAAAGGCAGTCGCAGCGGAGATCCGCGCATCGCCTGCTTTTGCCTCGACTGCCGGACGAAGTTCATGGTCGTCGCTTCCGGAGAGGGAGGCAACTACGAACAAGGAGCCGAAAACCAGTGGTATATATGGAAAGCCTCTCCTGATAGTCAAAAGTGCAAAGTGGGTCATGATTCCGGCCACGCATATCGTAAACAGAGCTATGACACCGAACGCTCCGACAAACTGTGCGAGCCTATCCGGAGAGAGAACGAACACGGTTGTCAGCAGAGCTATGCCGCAAATGGTAAGCGCGAAAAATCCGAGGCTGTGGAAATAAGACTCGTTTGCTCTTCTCGATAGCTCAAAAAGGCGCTTTTTCCCGCCCAGCCGCCACGCGAACAAGACGAAAGAGATCAATAAAATTACGATTCCGCCCGCAAGCAGCGCGAGCACATTCCGCTCGAACGCCAACGCCTGGTTCTCGATACGAAAGATGCTGCCTACCTCCTCCGCGCCCGCCGGATATGCCGGTCGCGACAGGAACTGACCTAGTATCGCAGCCGCCATGGGCAGCGCACCAAGAACAACAGGAGCAAGCCTGTGGATGAGAGGATGGTCGCTAGCGTTTGGTGTTCGTAACAGCGACTCGGTGGTAAGTTGAAATGCGCTCAGCCAGATAGTGATCGCGATCACACCGAAGGCGATAAATTCCCTGAGTGTCACCCAGCCATAATCGTCGGCCGCTATTCGATATAGTTCCCGAATCTGATCAGGTAGAAATAGCAAGAACGAAAGCACCAAGGACAGGACAATGATCCACCGCAGATCACGCATCAACGCAAAAAAGTGCTCGCGCCCAGTCATAGTATCCCTTCCCGCGCACCAAAGGCGGCTCATATCACTACCAACAGCAATGCGATGATCGGCTGCAAATTTTGGCGATAATCGCTGCAACCGAGCGTAAAACTCCTCAATATCGAGGCAGCCGATGAAAATGTCTTGAGAGCGCACTCTTGATTTACGAGTATATTGGCGCGAAGACACCTATAGTAGTGTCGGCGCTTTGTCGAGACGTTCTATTGAACGCGAGAGATTTTTCGACCACCGGCGACCGAGACCAACGTGCCGCATTTGTTTTCTTTGAGAGAATAGCATGTTCATAAATCGCAGAGGCCGCTCGGACCAAGCATGCTGCTGTTTCTGGCTTGCGCTCGCGGTCGGAACGACGGCCCCGCCGGCCGCCCAACACGCGGCATTCGCTCAGATCGGGCCGGCATCGCTCGAGCAAGCTCAGGCGAATTACCAAAGGGAGCTTGCGGAGTATGACGCTGCTCGGCAGCAATATGAGACGCTGGCAGCTCCCTATTGGAAATCCGTCAGCGACAAACGCCAGCTCCGCAACGCCAAGCGCCGCAACGGCGAGCCTGTTGTCGTCGACGACTATGTCCTCGCCCAACCACCTGTCTATGCGGGCCCGCCCAGGCCGGTAGACCCCGCTGCCCCAGCGGCTCAGGCGCCGGTAACGCGGGCAGCCATACCCACTGTTGGGGACTTTCTCAGCAACGCCTTGACACAATTTCAGTTTGTGCCCGAGCGCCCTACTTCCGAGCTCGAATTCAAAGCCAGCTATGCCGGGGTCGCAGCCGAAGCGGGTCTAACACGGAGCCAGATCGTCAGGGTCTATGCGTTCGAGTCGGGGGGCAACGGGAGGTACGACGTCCAAGCTGGTCTCGAGTATGACAGGCCGGATGGCCGCCCCATTTCAACGGCACTGGGTTACAATCAACTGCTCAACACCAACAGCGTCGAACTGTTGGCGGAGAAAGGCGACCAGTTTCTAACAGCACTCAGAAGGAAGTCTGTATCCCTCCGCGGTGAGGACCGGAAGGCGCTGGACAGCAAAATCGAAGCTCTGCGCCGAATGATCGAATTCGCGCGCTCCGTGCCCGACGAATGGGGCCAGCACGAGACTCTTGCAAACACGCCGCAGGGCCTGGGCATCCACGCAATGAACCTCGACGTTGACGTCGGGCCCTTGCTGCAAACGCAAAAGCTGCTGGACTCGTTGATCTTCGCACGAACTAAGGGATTGCTCCACGAGTTGTCCGCGTCCGAACTGGAGATGATGAACCTGACTGGGGATGGTAACGGATACGACCTGGTTAGCATGCCGCCGGACACGCGTGAGCAAGTTCCAACTTCGAACTTCTTCCAGCGCGGAGGGTATGAGCGCAATCCCGTCGCCATTCGTCACAACACCGCAGCGAGCCTGTTTGCTGCCATCGATGCAAAAATGGATGTCGAGAGCATGCTGCCAGGGGCCACCGAATTGGCCGCGGCTTACGACGCGGCGATACGCCGCTGCGCTCGCTGAAGAACAGATCGATTGCGGACCCGCTGCGAGTATCGGATCGACCACGTCGATGGGACTGACCAGGATGCTGGATGGCCGAGATCATGGCCGCTACCGAACTGGCGCTCGATGACTTCATCGAGAGCTCCACGCCCAAACGCGCGAAGGCGGCCAACCCTGAGCAAGGACCGGGACACTCAACCGGCGTTCTGCGACTTCCCGGCCGAGCACAGGAAGCGCCTGCGGACGACCTCTCCCATTGAACGCACCTTCGCTAGCGGGCACCGTCGTACGATGCGATTGAAAGGTCGCCAAGGACGGCGCTTGCGATCGTCTTCAACCGCCTGAAGCTTCGTAAGACCGCTGGTGCCGTCTCGATGACCACAATCCGTCGCCAAAACTCGTACGCGGTCCGACGATCAGCGACGGAGTCGAGGTCAGTCTGCCCATAGCCGTCGCCACCTGAGCCGCCAAGCCGTCAGTAAAATTGAGCGATGGCTCGCGACGAAGCTGCAACCGCCGAGGGATTGCGGGAGGAGCGATTATAGAATTGAACACGAGCTCACGCCCCTCCCAATCCTGATAGGGGAGCTACGCTCCGGCTTGCGATATTCTTGGACCATTCGACCCGATAAATCGCTCGCAACCGAAAGCGCTGCAGCAGGCGGGGAATGATGGGTCGGTCCATTGAAAAATGGCGAGAAGCTCTCAAAGCCGCCGAGGGAATTCACCCAGGCGAGCGAAAGCAAGATGAGAGGTTAGGGCCGGAGGGCAATCATGAATACGCTATTGGCAGGTCACGCGCGCGAGGGGGCATATGATGTTCAGCTGAGCGATCTGGATGTCAGCGAGGTCAAGCGCTTTCAGGACGACAGCATATGGCCTTATTTCGAGCGGTTACGAAGGGAAGATCCCATCCACTACTGCAAAGATAGCCCCTACGGTCCGTATTGGTCCATAACAAAATACCACGACATCATTGCAGTAGACATGACGCACGGAGTGTTCTCGTCAGAGCAAGGCGTCACGATCGTCGATTTACCGGAGGAATATTGGACTCCGAGTTTCATTAAGATGAGCCCTCCGAAACATGGCGAGCAGCGCAATACGATCAGTCCGATAGTGGCACCGGAGAATCTCGCCAGGCTCGAGGGCTTGATCCGTCGGCGAGTCGAGGCCATTCTGGACGGCTTGCCGCGCAATGAAACCTTCGACTGGGTCGATAAGGTCTCGATCGAATTGACGACGCAAATGTTGGCTACGCTGTTTGATTTTCCATTTGAGGATCGGCGGATGCTGACCTATTGGTCGGACGTCGCCGCCACAACTCCGCGAGCTGGCCACGAGATCGACAGCTGGGAGAAGCGACGGGCAGTCCTGTCCGGGTGCTTGGATTATTTCACAAGACTTTGGAACGAGCGTAAAAATGTCGAGCCCCGCGCCGACTTGATTTCGATGATGGCGCACTCAGCGGCGACTCGGAATATGGAGCCACGTGAGTTCCTCGGAAACCTCATTCTGCTGATCGTGGGCGGGAACGACACCACGCGCAATTCGATGAGTGGAAGCGTATTATTCATGAACCAGAATCCGGCCGAGCTGCGGAAGCTGCGCGAGAATCCTATGCTCGTGTCAAGCGCCGTCTCCGAGATCATACGCTACCAGACGCCAATCGCACACATGCGCCGCACCGCCGCAGTCGATATCGTGATAGGTAACAAGCATATCAGACAAGGCGATAAGGTCGTCATGTGGTACATTTCCGGGAATCGGGACGATGAGGTCATCAACCAGGGCGACCGCTTTATCATCGATCGGATGAACGCACGGCAACATCTCTCGTTCGGGTTCGGCATCCATCGCTGCGTCGGAAGACACCTTGCGGAACTGCAGCTGAAGATCCTTTGGGAGGAAATGCTGATCAGGCGCCTCGACATCAAGGTGGTCGGCGAGCCGGAACGAGTCGCATCCAACTTCGTGCACGGTTATTCCGCCCTCCCAGTGCAGATGGCAGCTTAGCGAGGAGGCTCCTCCTTGCAATCGATCTGAGATGAGCCGGAGCATGCGACCGTTAGCCATCCGAGCAGCCCTGCGCTGCGAGAGGGGTTCTTTCAGTGGCCCTCAAGCATTTTGGCTTCAGATGCTCCTCTCACACTTCCGTCGACAAGCCGATGGGCGGCAGCGAGGACATTCAATTCGAGGAGGCGCGTTGACCAGTTTGGGGGCGACTTTACGGGAACGCCGCCAGATGTGTGCTCTATTGCCTTGGGCTCGTGATCTTGCCCCCGTCTGCTCTTACATTTGGGCCTCCAGACCGGAATAGGAGGACAAGCAGCCACGCCCTCTATAGGTGAGTATCGCGCATCAAGGACACAATGATATTGCCAGGAATTTGCGGGACAGAATATCAGGAGCGCTCGTTCATCTGATGCCTGGCTGATCTCTTGCATCCATCGATTCTGCTCGCCGATCGTGCAGCTGAGGGCAACATGCTTGATTGGGCTCATCTTCGAAAGCGCCGGCGAATGTCCCAGGTGCACTCTTGCCGCGTATTGTATGAGTGTACTGCCGCCAGCGCCATCGGCACAAAAGCGAGTTCATCTCGCAACGTGAGCGTGACGACGCTGAGCGTCGCCACGCGAAAGATCGTGCTATTTGCGGTCTTTCGTGTTGGAGAGTTTCTCGCCTGGCCCGTCCTTGGCCGCCCCTTTACTGGCGGATATCAATTTCGACTTGTCGCCGCTGCCGAACGTGAAAGCGTCGGCGCCAGCACTGATCCCATTCCATACCACGGGCTCGGCCAGCGAAAGGAGCCAAAGCCCTTGAAAACCCGATGCGGCATTGAGCTGTCCCGTCCACACGGTCGTTGAGCCGCAGCCCGCGAAGTTGACTGTAAAGCTGATCGCTGCGCCGCTATTGGTTTGGGCAAGCCAGCCTGTCATCGCCTGAGGAACGCCTTCGTCGCAGCTATTCGTTGCGTTATTCGTATAGGTGCCGGAAATCGCGCCCGTGCTCTGGTCGTAGCTGTTGACCGCCAGAACCGAGCCGTATTGGTTGTTCCAGGTCCAGATGGGCTGCGCCCGTGCGGGTGCCGCCAATAGCAGCCCAAGGGCCGCCAAAGCCATCCATCTTGTGAGTTTCCAGTTTGCTTGATGCATCGCCGACTCCATGTCGCTTCAGAAAGATCGCGCTTTGCCCTATAAACCTCTCTTTCAGGACAAGCAATCTATACGTGTGCTTTATTATTACACTCGCATCAAGAAAGAATTCTTTCGCAACGTCAATCGGCGCAGACGCATGAGTCTGCTCCCCATATGGAACGGCCCAGGCACCGAGATCTTTCCCTAGTTGAACAAGAGGTGACGGGTGCGACCATATTTTCGGCTTTTGCGCGGCACTTGGACGCTGGCGGACGCGCGATTCCCTGCGCCATCCATTCATCAAACAAAAATGCGCCGCTACAGCAATGGAGCATACTATTTCCCTGTCGACGGCAGTGGCGTCGTGTCGGTCCGGGTTGGCAGTATCGGATACTCGATCTTGGGCAACTGCCCGCTCAGCGAATTTAGAAACGCGACAATATCGTTCTCTTCCTTATCGCTAAGCTTGGCGCCAAGCTGAACTTCAGCCATCACGCCGACAGCTTGCTTAAGAGTCCAAACCTGACCGGAATGGAAGTATGGCGCTCGCAAGGCGACGTTGCGTAACGGCGCTGCACGAAAAACGTATTCGTCGCTGGCCACCTTTGTGACCGCAAATCGGCCTTTGTCGGTGGTTGGAAGCAAGTTTGTGCTTGGTTTTTCGACCATGCCAAATGGAAAATAGTCCTGTCCGCCGACGTTGATTCCATTGTGACAGGAGGAGCATCCCGTTTCCATGAATAGCTTCAATCCTGCTTTCTCCTGATCATTGAGAGCAGTTGGATCGCCTTCAAGGTACTGATCGAAAGGGGCTGCGGGCGTAATGAGAATCGCTTCAAAGGCTTCGATCGCCCTCGCGAAGTTGTCAAAGGTGACTGGCGAGACCTCGCTTGGAAACGCCTTCTTGAACATGCCCACATAGTCGCTCATCGACTTCAGCGTGTTGATCACATGATCTGGGGTCGCGTTCATTTCAACACTCGCCTGCACGGGGCCCTTTGCTTGCGCCTTGAGATCCGGCGCCCGCCCATCCCAGAACTGCGCCACATTGAAGACTGCGTTATAGACGGTTGGGGCCCGACGTGGCCCCCGTTGCCAGCCGTGACCAACCGACGTCGGACCGGCATCGACTCCGCCTGTACCAAGATTGTGACAGCTATTGCAGCTAATGATCCCGCTAGCCGACATTCGCGGATCGAAGAACAGCATCCTACCGAGTTCGACTTTCTCGTGGGTGACCGGATTGTCCTTCACCGCAGGAACGACCGAGGGTATCGGTTTGAACGCCCGCCTAGCAGCCTTCATCAAATCATCGTCTGCGCCAGCTTGTGACGAGACCAGTATCGCAATAGCCGCAACACATAGCTTGCGCACAAAGCGGAATTCCAGGGTCGCGGACTTCTTAAGTATCATCGGTACCAGTTCTCATCGATGCTCTGGGGAATTGGATAGCATGACGCCGTGTTCGGCGCCCTGGCGCTAGCGCAGTTGCAAACCACCTAACGTTCATGCTCGAGGCGCCGCAGCAAATCATCACAAAAGAGCGGCGCTTCAGTCTTTGCTCGTTCTCTCGAAAAGCCGCCTCGTTTTCCGAGTTGTTCGCCGGCACCAGATGCGGCCGATCTGCGCGGCGTTTGCCCGGCTCCTGCAGTTGAACCTTGTGCTGCACTTGGCTGAACTCCAGTCGCGCGAAAGCACTCCGGCCTGCGCGAAAGCGCGTCACGTGATACCAGCGGCCGGTTATGTGGCTTCCTGTGCCAATATGCGCGACGTCGAGGATCATTGCAGCATTCGATATCATCGGGGGAATCAGCCGGCGCCTTTTAGACGAACTGCACCAGGCAGGAATTCCAGTTGGGATAACGCTGGTAATGGTCCGCTTCCTTCTAATCTACGGGCTATAGGTTACGAGCGCACGCCGATCTGCGAGCAGCCGACAACCTGCTTGATGGAGACGATACCGCGCACCCGGTCCTCCATCACTTCGGAGGACCTGAGATGAGACCAGCAAGCCTCGTACCAGTTGCGATACCCGCCGCACTCAGAGCAAAAAACAAGCGCTTGAGACACTCGACGAGCGATTGCGGCGCATCACGCGATTGAAGCAATCACGACCTATGTCGGAAATGGGACGTCACGGTTTGCAGCAGCTGAGACATTCGTCGATATCAAACGAACGCGACTTGGGATGTCTTTGCTCGACACAGAGGTGCGAGAGCGAGGCACATATTGCAATCAACGATCGCAGCATTCACCAGGGATATAAAGAGGTCCAGCAGATTGCATAGACGATGCCTTGCAACACCATGAGCGACGTCTAGGAGGCTCGGATTTAACCCGGACCGAGCAACGCAGAAAGCCGCGCGCTGATCGCT
This sequence comes from Bradyrhizobium monzae, assembly GCF_021458635.1. Taxonomy (GTDB): domain Bacteria; phylum Pseudomonadota; class Alphaproteobacteria; order Rhizobiales; family Xanthobacteraceae; genus Bradyrhizobium. The sequence continues at coordinate 41,578 of NZ_JAIRDQ010000019.1, read as the reverse complement.
CTTCTACTCACGGCGAAATCAATGACCAATATGCTGTACTTGGCTGCAACGTTATTTTATGTGGAAGATCGAGGATCGAATACAGAACGCGCCGGTCAACTACCAACGCTGGTGATTGATCAAGATGACAGAAGCATGTCACCTGTCGACTGAGCTGCGGGATTGCCCAAACAACTTAGCCATAGAGAACTGGATAAGGACGCACTGTGCGCCCGACAGGTCAACGCACCTGCAAGGAATCGGCATGCAATATCAACCAAGATCGTCTGTCATCAATCGCCCTGAACGAAGCGCAGGCTCCTCACCTTCACAAATTCTGCGCGATGAAATCTGCTCCAAGAGCGCTATCTCATTCTTGATGGAAGCTCATGACGCGCTTTCGGGCGCGATTGCCAAGCGCGCGGGCTTCAAGAGCCTGTGGGCCTCGGGCCTGTCCATTGCCAGCTCTCTCGGCTACCGCGATGCCAACGAGGCTTCTTGGAGCCAACTCGTCGACGTGGTTGAGCGCATAGTGGACTCGACCGAATTGCCTGTGCTCGTTGACGGCGATGGTGGTTTTGGGAATTTCAACAATGCGCGCCTGTTGGCACGCAAACTCCATCAGCGTGGCGCCGCCGGGATCGCGCTGGAGGACAGCCGTTTCCCAAAAATAAACTCGTTTGTTGGCGATCGGCATCCCCTGGCGAACATCGATGAATTTTCCGGCCGCCTTCGGGCCGTGAAAGATACAGTCGCGGACAACTTGGTCCTGGTGGCCCGGACCGAAGCGCTGATAGCCGGGCATGGCATCGACGAAGCTATTCTGCGAGCCAGCGCTTACGCCGCGGCCGGTGCCGACGCGATCCTCATTCATTCGAGAAAGAACACCGCGGACGAGATCATCGCCTTTGCAGCTGCCTGGCGAAATCGCCTGCCCGTCGTGATCGTTCCAACGAGATACTATCGAACACCTGTCTCTGCATACCGCGATGCCGGCATCTCCACCGTGATCTGGGCCAACCACTCCATGCGTGCCGCAATAGCGGCAATGGGGAACGTGTGCGGCCGCATTATCGCCGAGGAAAGTATTGCCGGCATTGAACCGGACATCGCGACACTCGACGAGGTTTTCGATTTGTTGAGGTACGACGAACTCGCCTGTGCGGAGGCGAGATATCTCCCTCCTGATCAACAGCAATAGGTTTCATCCGTCCAGCAAGATACTCGTTTTGGACAAACAATTGTCATGCAATCGTACCCACATACAGTCTCGATCAAAGTATTTGTTGGCCTTCCTGATCCTGGAGGCATCATTAAGGAGCGCGACGGCGCGATGGCCCTCACGATCACCACCGTATCATGCTCGAACAGTTCATCAATTTCGCTGGCCCGGCGCCAAAGACGAACGTCGTGCTCATTTCGCCCACCGAGAACGGCCGACCCAGAGGGGTGAATTGCCTCTGGTGAGCCGCAGCTCTCGCTTTTGGTGATGACCCAAGCGAACTTCACGTCACTGCCGCAACCATAGGTGCGGGTTGTTGAGAGGAAGGCGCTCATGTTGGCGCAACGAGCAGCCTTGTTTAAATCCTCGGGCACTGCCGCGGCGCGGATCGCAGCCAAGGCAGCTGCCGCGAGCGGCAGGGACATCATCGATTTGACCGCTGGAGAGATCTGGAGCGAGCTCGCGCCATCGGTGCGCGTTGGCGCTATCGCCGCGATAAATCGCAATCTCAACCGCTACACCGATACGGTCGGGCTGCTCAAGTTACGCCAAGCGCTTGCTGGCAAGGTTTCAGCGGAGACCGCTCAGCCCTGGTCGGCCGACGAAATTGCGGTGACGAGCGGTGCCAAACAAGCGCTCTTCAATGCGGCCATGGCTCTTCTGTCGCCCGGGGACGAAGTGTTGATTCCTGCCCCCTACTGGACCACCTTCCCAGCCCAGGCCGTCATTGCTGGAGGTACACCCGTCTTTATCGAGACCCGGAATAGTAACTATGTGCCGCGGCTTGTGGACCTTGCGGCAGCGGTGACATCGAAGACTAAGGCGATTGTGGTCAATACGCCAAACAATCCAACCGGCGCGATCTATGACCGCGGCACGCTGGCTGGCATTGCCCAACTCGCCATTGACCGGGACCTCTGGATCATCTTCGATGAGTGCTACGGGGCTTTCGCCCACGACCCACATACCCATCACTCGATCGTCTCGGTAGCGCCAGGGGTACGCGATCGCACTTTGATCGTTAATTCGTTTTCCAAGTCGTTAGCCCTGACTGGCTGGCGGATTGGTTATCTCGCCGGACCCGCGCCTGTCATCAGCGCGGTTAAGGCGCTGCAAAGCCATACGACCTCCAATCCCAATGTCATTGCACAGCATGCGCTGCTCCACTTCCTGGAGCGCGGCGATCCTGCCTTCCAACTGCAACTCCGGCGCCAGGTCGCCAAAGCGCGATCGCTTGGGCTATCCATCCTTTCAGCGCTGACATTGGTGCCTCGGCCGGCCGCTCAGGGCGGATTTTACTTCTATCTTGATCTTACCGAATTGCAGCGATGTGCCAATCGCAATGGCCGCGACATCAACGCAGACGACGTCGTAAACGCCTTGCTGATGGAGGCTGGTGTCGCAACGGTTTCCGGCACAACTTTTGGCGACCCCGCCGGGATCCGCCTCTCCTACGGCATCGACCTGGAATTACTCGACCAAGGCTTGCGGCGTCTGACCGTGGCTCTTAACGCGTGGAACTGAACAGCGACCCGGCAAGGTGCCTGCAATTCAAGAGGCTAAAGGTACGCCACATCCCAAACCGCGCACTGCGCTTGTTGGGCATCAGCACTCTTGATCCAAGCTCCCATCTTTCTGACGGCGCGACTGCCTGACGCGCGACGAAGGCAATTGGCCTAACTACGTTACGTCTTTTCGTTGAGTCTTCTTGCGTCGTTTTGCCCTTTTTTGAGGGATGTTCTTCATACAATGTGGCGCGATAGGCCGCCCTCTTATTGAACCGCACCTATTATCGGTGCTAACGAATTTGCAGCCTGGTAGACATCTGCTCCGCTCTGTCACGGCGCGATATCTGTCTTCGCCATCGCCGAGCAAGCAATGTATGCGGCCCCAGCGTCTCCGCTGTCGCGTGATCGGCAGCCTTACCTGATCGTCGGCTTAGCGGGGCGTGGACAGACTAAAGCGAAATACGCAATTGAAGGCAGGATCGCAGCGAGCCAACTGTTTCCGATGCGGTACGCCCGCTGCCGTCGCGGGACCCACAAGACTTTTCGCTCGTTTAACCAAACGCCTACATCATTACAAGAAAAGGGATTGTACGGTTGGCAACATCTACCGGGTCTTTGTTCAGTGACAAGGAAGGCTAGCATCGCAGTCAACTACCAGCGCTAGTCGTTGATCCGGATGACACACGCATGCCAGTTATTGGTGATGTCCGGACAATGCGGCATACATCTCCAGCTGGGAATTCGGCATGCAAACTCGACCACGATCAGTTCTTGCTAACGAGCCTGATCGATGCGTCAACTATTTACCTGTAGAATGTTGCGCGCTGCGGTTTGCTTCAAGCGCACCCTCTCTTTCATCATGGAAGCGCATCTAGCGACGCTGCCGGGATCCGCGAGCACACACGATTCAAGATTGCGCCGGGCGTCAGTCTCTTCGATCCGGGCGCTCCTCGGCGGAATCGTCCCGGTCTCGCGCAACGAATGAACGGAAAGAAAATGATCATCACTCCTCCCAAGAGAGCCGTCATTCTCGCCGCTGGGTTCGGGTCTCGTCTCAGGCCGCTAACGGATTTGCGGCCGAAGCCCCTGGTCGAAGTTAACGGCACTCCGATTCTCCACAACGCGCTGCGTAACCTGGAAGCCGTCGGGGTCGAAGAGGTGACGATCGTCGTTGGCTATCGTAAGGACGCCATCCAATACGCTTGCGGCAGCCGTTTCAGCCGGCTCGAGATCAACTATGTCGAGTCAACCGTTTTTGACCGTACCGGCAGCGCCTATTCCCTATGGCTCGCGCGTGATGCGCTCCTTTGTGATGACTGCTATCTTTTGGAAGGTGATGTCTTCTTTGAGGAGGACGCGCTCCGCCATCTTAACCTTGCCGATTCTATGGACGTTGCTGCGGTTGCCCCATTCGATTCCAGCATGCAGGGGTCCGCCGTAGTGCTCTCGGAGAACGGATTTATTTCCACGTTTCGAATGAGGCAGACGGCCGCGGACCTCAACGGGAACGGCCCGGGTCTATTCAAGACAATGAATCTATTTCGGCTTAGTTTCGTTACACTGACAGGGATGATTGTCCCTGCCCTGGATGACATGATCGCTTCGGGTGCCACACAGGCGTACACTGAGGAGCTATTCGCCTATCTTGTCGAAAAGCGCGGGCTACAGCTCGCTGCCGCGCGTTGTGACGATATTCGTTGGTATGAGATAGACAGCGCGGAGGATCTGCGAACCGCTGAACGCTTGTTCGCGTCGCCTGTCGTCAGCCAGCAGTTGGAGCATCGGACTGTTTGACACGTGAGGCTAGAACCTTTCGTCAACTTGTCGATCCAGCACACACCAGCTAGGCTTGGCGCCTCTCGGCGCTGGCTATCAACGATGCCATTGTCGGGCCTCAGACCTGCAGCGGTAGCCATATCGAGCTGTTTAGAGAAGCCTCTAACAACCGGCGGGAGCTGGTCTGGTTAGAGCGCTAAAACCTGGGTGATCCAAAGGAAACGGCTTACGAGCGCGCCTTTCCCGAAGATCAAGCAACGCTAAAGTTTGGGCGGAAGCGAACGCCGCGCGCGAACCTGCTGATTGGTCCGGATGTCTCGTCCCGAGGGCCACGAACGGTATGGTGCGCTCAACAGCATCAGAAAAAGCGCCCTGTTAGCTTCATAACGAGCAGCGGATTGGCTGCTTCTTGAACCTGTCATGACCAGCGTGCCTCCGGTCGTGCGGACCGACCATACCCACCTTCGTCTGCGCTGTTCCAAGACAACGTCGAAGATTGGAAATCGATCAGACATGGCTTCAGCCCCTCAACAGATAACCTCCACCCGTAGTCTGCATGTTGCATCCACAGCCAAACCTGTGCGGCGCCGGCTTGCTGTTCCGGTCTACTGGTTCCATGCGCACCCGGTGTGGGTTCTCAGAAAGCCTTGATGGACCGCCTCGATCTTTTGACTTCGTGAGCGAAATCTCTTTCAGCAAGCCCGTGCTCCAGGCGCGTAACGCCAGACGATATACGTGCGTGCAGCATAATTTCCTTGGCCGCACCGCCCCTTAGCGATCTCACCTGAAGAAACTTTCCTAATCCGAATAGCAGTTCCTTTGGTTGCAAGCCCGCAACGCAGTGCCCATCACGCAGAAATCCAGTTCTTTTTTGCGCGATTACGCAGGATTCCAGAGATGCCCCTTCCCCGACAAGGTAACGCGCCTGCCGCTTCGCTTTCCAGCAGCCGGATGGCCGCAGGAACTGGAACGGCCGATTGACATGGCAGGTCGAAGATAGTGGTCAGCTATGACAGCAGCGAACTCACCAGCGACGCCATCCTGGAGCTCGGAACGTCAAAGCCGCCGACCCGAGTCGGTATGGGCCTCGTTCAATCTAGCAAGTAGCGCAGCGTTGCAAAACTTGAAAACGGACCGGAAACCAAAGGTCATGACCGAGCACATCAAGGCACAACTTGCCTGGAGCGCGGCGCCTTGAGTGCGAAGCATATCATGGATGCAGCCATCGAGCGGCCTAAGAATACGTCATTGAATGTCGTGCCACCGATGACGATCAATCAAGCATCTTGTGATCGTCAGCGCTTGTTCGCGTCTCCTGCGCCATCTTTTGAGACGGAGAAAATTGCAATGCAGTCAACTACCAAGGACCGGAATTGACCTGGATAGCGGCCGCGTGGCATCGGTGCGCCAGCGACCTTTGGAGCGCATCAGACATCAGCTGCGAGGAATTGAGCATGCAACATCACTCATAGGATGAGACAACATTTTGGCGCAACCGCACAACCAGTTCGTCAATCTGTTCCGCCTGAGCCAGCCGTATGTCGAGGAGGATGCGTTGCGCGACCTGGTGATAGGCCAAGCGAACTTGTGGCGGCTTCGCCTCGGCTTTCCGCATGAGGCAAATCCCAGGAACCTTGTCGCGGATTGCCCCAAAGCCTTTCAAGACGGATGAACCTGTTGCGCTGTAGCAACGGACGGTGTCATCGGGGGACGGCCCTTCTTGCCTATTTGGTGAAACCCATGGGCTGCAGCTCGCAGCGCCATCTGGCCATCGCAAGTGGCATGAAATTGAGGGCGCCGAATATCTACGCTTAGCAGAGCGCATCTTCACAGGAGCGAATAGCTGCTTTCCTGCCGTATGGCCCTGCACCACGAAGTTAGAGGGTCTCGTGCTGAAATACCGTTGGGATCCAGCGAATATCATGGCAACCGGCGGTCTTCTTCTTCCTTCCGCCGGCCTATTCCTCACGCTCTGAGCACCTTGAGTGGCCGTAGCCGCGGTCGCTTTGGGCCGTCGAATCACCAGGATTGGGACCCAGATGGTGCTAAAATGGGAAGGAGCCTCGACGAGTTCGGTGGCATTGTCCACGGAGGCCCGCAGCAATCTTAGTTCAGCTCCGTCACGAATCTATTCTGGCGGCCACAACCACCCTACTCTTGGCAGAGCAATGCGGCATCGCTGCTTTGCGAAGTCCGGAAGGTGGTCCGATGGCCGCTTCTCCAACTTCTCATCCCAGCCTAGGGGGTCTCAGGCGACGTCAGCATCTGCATCTTGCAGGTCGCTGTCGCTCACGTGGCGTTTATTCGGGTGCCCTTGCCGAACACGGCTATGTATACGCGGCATCGTCCCGTTGCGTCGTCGGCGACTCGATCCCCCAGCTGCTCTTCCTGAGGGCTGTTTGCGTTCGTCCTCGCCTCGCTTGCTGTCCAGTACTTTGCACCCTCGAGTGCCCAAGACGTCTTGCGTCCGGCATCTTGCCCTTCACACTTCACTTTATGTTGCGGCATTCATCGTACTTCCAACGAGCGGGCCGGCATGAATACGCGGTCTGAATTCCTGCAATCACCCGATCGGTCGGACCAAGACCGCCCGCGCGGGTGGATCTATCGAGAGCTCGGCGTCGAGCCATTTATTCAATGCGCGGGTGTGCGTACGAATTATGGAGCAAGCAATCCGAGCGACGAGGTCATCTCCGCAATGGCTGCTGCTGCCGCGGCTTTCGTCGACATGGACGAGCTGGCCGAAGCCGTAGGTCAACGGATGGCTGAACTTACTGGCGCCGAATGGGGTGTCGTCACCGCGGGCACTGCAGCATCACTATCGTTAGCCACCGCGGCGTGCATTGCCGGAAATAATCCAGAGCTCATGCTGCGGTTACCGGACACCGCAGGGCTACGGAACAAGGTGTTGATTCCCGTTGATCAACGTTTTCCCTACGAACAGGCCATCCGCGGCGCGGGCGCCCAGATTGCCGGCGTTTCCACGATGGCGGAGTTGGCGCAGGCATTGGATGGGAGCGTCGCCATGATCTGCCTGCTCGGTCGCGCGGATGATGCATCGGCATTGCCCCTACGCTCGCTCCTCCCTTTCGCGCGCGCACATGACGTACCCATTCTCGTGGATGCTGCTGGCCTTTCGCCTGGAAATCCGGATCGCTGGATCCAGAACGGAGCCGACCTGGTGGTTTACGCAGGCGGCAAGTATATCCGTGGACCACAATCCACCGCTCTCGTGATTGGCAAGAAGCGGCTTTGCAAAGCGATCTGGTGGAATGGAGCGCCTCACCAGGCATTCGGCCGATCGATGAAGATCGGTAAGGAGGAGGTGGTCGGGGCCACACTCGCGCTCGACCGCTGGATCAATTTTCAGTCGGCAAAAGACGAGCGCGACCAGTGGCTTCCGCGATTGATGCGGATTCAGGCGCGCCTAAGCTTGCTGCAAGGTGTTACCACGGATGTGCTGTCTTGGGCCGGTTTTGTGGCAGCTACTCGGCTTCGGGTCATCTGGAATGTGGACCTCATTCCGTTTAATGCGGAGGAGCTAAGGCTTGCGCTCTTGCGACAGCGACCGCGGATCCTGATCCACGATTTCTGGTCAACGCCAACCTCCATCATACTGGATCCCGTGAATCTCTCGGACGACGAGGCCGAGATCGTCGGCCGCGCTTTGGCAGCCGCATTTCGTAATCCCCAGTCCATCGCTCAACCGACTCCCAACCCGCCTGCGGACGTCAATGTCTCAGGGAGTTGGTGCGTCGAAATGCAATTCCTTCATGGTTCTGCGACACACCATCTCAACATTCAGCAGAAAGGCGAGTTCATCTCGGGCGTGCACCACACTGCATCGTCCAGCGGAGTCGTATCAGGCTGCGTTCATGGCCGCCGCGTCCACTTCGAGGCGGCGCACGTACAGATACCGATTTCGCTGTTCTACGGGTTCGAGGGCGAGTTCGCAGGCGACGGATCCATCGTTGGAAACGTTCGGTTGGGCGGCGCCGCCAAAGAACATCTCGGACCTGTGTTCAAAGGTCAGTACGGCTTCGCTGAATGGCGTGCAAGACAGCTCTTCGTTCCTCAGGAACAGACCGAGGTCACGGTTGTCGTACCAGGGGAGTCGGGCCTGAAATGACTCTTCGCAACATGGAGGTGTGGCCGCGGACCGCGCCGTACGGTTCAAGCAGATCAACCCGCGCAAATCCAACGGTAGTCCTGCAACCAAAGAGCCAATCCGTCTCATCAGATCACTACTCCAACTTCAGATTCAATGGTGCACGGCCTATCGAAAACGCTGGTTGAAACGTCTGAACAACGAGGGTGAAACACGGCTAGCCTGGAACGTATCACCACGGAGCTCGCTCAAGTTCTTCATTGGAAACGAAGTGCTATCTGCTCAAGTCCTTGCTTTTCGGCCGTGGCAAGACGCCTCCTCAAGGGTGTCAGAGAAGCGTTGCTCCGCCAAAGCCGAGTGATTACCAACGATGGATGGACTTCCCTGTTTGTTATCCCCCGAACGATCGTCTTCACTCAAAGCCGGCGGGTTCGTGCGGACTCTCTCTTGAAAATTCGCGCCCCGTTCTCATTCATTCAAGCTCGACGAATGTCGTTTTGATCGGATGCTTACGAGCACAAAAGCGAGGATGCTTCCCGCGCCGCAGACGGAAAGGGATGCCAAAGCAACCGAGACGCCATATCGATTTTGGATTACACTGAAGAGAAGCGGCGCAAAAGATGCCGTTGACAACCGGAAGACACTTATTAGCCCAACTCGACTTCCGTACCCAACCTGCCCGAACATCCATAAAGGCAGCGTCCCGCGACAGATGCTGTTTAGACCGGAGCTGAACCCAAGCAAGATCAGAAAGGCCGTAACTCCAAGGATAGAATGTGATATCAGCGCCACGATCATCGTCGCCGAGCAGAGCAGAATGCACGAAAGAAGTGTGAGTCGAATTGCGGAGATTTTTCCGGTGAAAGCTGCCAAAAGCCGTATTAGAACCTGTGACGGCCCGAAGATCGCTGAAAATAAAGCTCCCTCCAGACCTAAACCAATGGATAAGAGGATTGCGATCATATTGCCAAGGAGCGCTGATAAGACAAACGCGGTGAGCGAAAATCCGATCGTCATCAGGACGAGATCGAACGTCTTGGGAGAGGCGTTCGAGCTGACTTGCAACTCCCTAACATCATTCTGATCTCCAGGGCCCGCAGAACGCCTGCTAATCGCACACATAAGCGGGAGGGCAATGAAAACGTTGACGCCGGCATAGATCCCAAAGACTCCTCTCCAATATACCAAAGTGAGCAACAAGGAGGTAAGCGGCCAGAATAGTGTTGACGAGAACCCAACGATCAACGTCAACAAAGTCATTTGCCGTTTTGCATGACCTGCATCTCGCTGGACCAAGAACACAAGGGCAGCCTCATAGAAAAGAAAGGTGGCGGCTATCTGCATACCGAACAGCGCGATGGCAAATACGACCGCATTCCAGGAAACGGCGGCCATTCCTAGGCTAACAGCCGCCGCAACTAGGGCGAGCTCCATCGTTCTGCCGGCGCCGTATCGGTCCATAAGACGGCCGGCTATCAACGACATCAGCGCACCCGCAAATAAAGCGAGTGAAAAGCAACCGAATATCCATTCGCGTGTGATTTCGAGATCACGTGCAATATCCTCGGCAACAACAGACACGCAATAATAGAGCGTGCCGTAGCTGATAATTTCGACAGCACCAAGTGCCGCGACGACGTTCCCGTTCCAGGTCGTGGCTAAGCTTCTCCTCGGTTCAGCTCTCATATTTGGCGGCCGCATGTCTCGATTATTGAATCGCTCATCATGTGCGCACCTCCCTGCATACGCCGATAGGCGTCGAGAGAGCCTGTGAGCAGATCAACTCGGCGCCGCCACGGTTCAGCGGTGCCGCGATCGAAGTGGCAGCGCCATCCGGCAAAGTGGCGCTTTTCTCCCCAACCAAGCACGTAAGCCGCTCCATTGGAGTTGCTCCAGCCGACGCGGGAAGAACGTCACGATAGTCATCAGGGAATTGCATGATGGCATGGACGCGAAAGAGCGAGGCTCCAGTCACGCATAGTGGTATGCCCCGGGTAGAGATGGCTCGATCAATCCCGTCCCGGAAAATAAGTCTTTCATTACTCTACTTGTCCCCGGGTAATGAGCTGCATCGCGCCCAGGCGGCACGTTCGTAACCGATGGTACAGCACCAACAATGGATGGAAACACTACCTACTCTGGTGAGGAATATTGGTATTCGATGATTGAGTAAGCGAGGCTGACCGGACGTAACTGCGACAGATCGCTTCTGAGCGATATGTGTCGGTGCGGCCGCGGCTTCACGACAGATGACGTCGCTGAGCCAGTCTGACGCGGCGATGAGCGTTTGCCCAACGCACCCGTCGAACCGCTAGGAGCAGGAAGGCCCCTGCTCACGTCGAGGAAGTAGAGATGGGCGCTACTACGATGACCTCGCCTTCTACGACGAGAAAAATTTGGAAATGCTGAACGCTGAGTGCTGGTCTATGAGTCAGGTATGCAAGTATTTGTTGCGGAAACTCGTGAAAGGCAGCAGACCTCTCGCCGATATTGACAAGCAAAAACAGATCTTCTTCGACGGCGGCGCGGCGGACTCCAATTTATGCGCAAGCACGCTGGGGGCCATGTCCCGCTGTACGCGCGGACTATGGCGCTCGGCGCCATGATTGCGCTGAGAGGGCCGAGGTGAGCGACTTTTCACCCACGTTAGGGCGCTGTTATAAGTCAGTCTTCATGTGTAGCCGACCTGCGCTTGGTCACAACTGCGCGCTGGTCGGGCTTCTGACTGGCATTTGCTTTCGTGCCGTGTTCCCACCGTGCGCCCCTTTGCGACTTCATGCAGAAATGACGCTCGAATGCGAGTGCCGTATTCCTTCCATTCAAGAGCGCGCAAAACCGCTACCGTGATGAACCGTACCATTTGCCTAAGGAAGGCAGTGGCGTCGCGTTGGTGCGCGTAGGCAGCATGGGATACTCGACCTTAGACAGCCGGCCGGCTAGCTTTTTCCAGAAATGCGACAATACCGTTCGCTTCGCTGTCGCTAGGTTTGGCGCCAAGCTGGATGTTGGCCATTACGTTAACCGCTTGCTTAAGGCTCCAGACCTGACCCGAATGAAAAATATGGCGGTCGCAGAGCCTTGCCCAACGGCGCGGCGCGGAAAGCGATTCGTCGCTGGCCGCCTTGGCTCCGCTGCAAGCACAATCCACTATCAGGTTCGGGTGGCCCATCAGGCGGGCGCACCGATGTTCCGCGACGGTGGTGAACCCGCCGATCGCCGTTGCCATAAGGCGGGATCTGTCAGTGAAAACATATTGTTCTCGATCAAACGACGGCAACGATGTGCTCCCGGCGCCGGAACCTGAGTTCTTCCTGGGAAGCAAAGCACGCTAGTAGAGCAGGAGGGCATCGCGGTGGTGCTGCATGTCAATAGCAAGCGCCGTGCCGGTGACGTTCGTAGGATGTTAGTTGCTGATTTGCACGATTCGCGACGCTCCGAGTGCCTGATCGAAGTCTGAGTTCGGATCGTTCGGGTACCCCTCCGACCGCGCGGTGTAAGGCGAGCCATCGGACCGGTGGAGACGGACGGACGGTCTAATATCGAAGCAACTGCGACCACAATTTCGCGCGTACCAAAATGGCGAACGGCACCGTTTGTGATTTGACGTGCCGCAGACGTCCATCGGGAGGCGGATGGCGCAACACAGTCTAATCTGCATCCACAGAGCTGACTTGGGCGCTCGGAGTGCGATCCAATCAGGATCCGACCACGACCGCTCCACCCCAAAGCTGAATAAAGGGATCAGATAGTCCCGGGTGATGATCGTGACGTGAGGTTCGCTGGCCCCATCCGCGGTCAAGTGCCCGGTCTCATTGGCATCCGCATATTGAGCTGTGGGCTGGGTCAATATCTCCTTCCGAAGCAAAACCTCACGCCATCGAAAAGGAACAAGGCGCCAGGCTTCAACATCCGCACTGCTGCAATCGCGGCCGCCAAATCAACATAGATTGAATGGCTACCATCGAGATAGACGATGTCAAAAGTCTCTCGATTCCTGGCGAGCCGAATCAGGTTGAACAGGTATGTTCCTAACGCATTTCCCAGAAAGGTGATGTTTCGATCGGCGATGCCGGCCGCGACCAGGTCGGCCCGGCGTTGGGTGCAGACATGTTCGAAGTCCAGGCCCACATAGCGGATGTCGAGCTTGTTGATCGCCCTGAACCGCTCCTGCCTGAACGTCGGTCCTACGCCGATCTCGAGAAAGCGGTACCCCGGATTTTGTCGAAGCAACTGGACCAGCCGAACATGAACAGACTGCCTGTATGCCCGGTAGTTGCTGGGCAGAGGATGGCTATCGTCAAATAGGACGTCGTGACGGTCACTATTCATCATTCGTCTCGCAGTTGGTCGGACAATACATCTGGCATGCCGTACCCACGGCCAAGCGCCTTCCCTTCCCGGTCACCATCAACGATGGCCAAGGTCAGACCGTTTCCGGCGAACACGGCGAGCCCAGAATGCCGACGGCGCGCTGAAGCCGAAGCGACGACATTCATGCCGGCACTTTGCTGACAGTGCGTAATGGGGGCGCTTGATCTCTGTTCGCTCCATCCGTCGTGAGCGCTGCCAAATAGTGAGCAAAGAGCGATATCGTCCGCGCGTGCGAATCGAGGGAACTCTTGTCGCTCCGTCCCGCCAGCCAATCGTCAAACAGCCTTTTACGGCCAGCGCCCAGATCAGCGTTTCGGATAAGTGTGTCCCGCGCGGGATAAACCCGTTCGCGTAAAGCTGCGCCGCCGAGGAAAGGGGCATTCCGCCAGAGCGTGATGTGCGCCTCTCTTCTCAGTTGCGGATGAGCTTCCGTGCTCAAATGTGCGCGCTTGAAGATCCTGGCCTCGATCGCTGCGAAGGGACCGATATTTAAGCGAATGGTCTCGGACCCGTAGCGTCCGTTTTTGTTGTAAACATCGGTTGGCAGTTGCCGCCAATTGCGAAGCGACACGCTGGTCTGCAGAAGGTCGAGCCGAAACAGACAGACGGTATCGCGGCTTCCGGTACGCCTTGCGGCTCCGGACGAGACAATATCCGTCTCACCCCAGAACGGGGGCGCGGGAAACAGTCGAGCGACTGGCGCAGCGCCGCGAAGCTTGCGCACCGGATCTGGGCCAATCTGCCCGACGTGGTCGGCGGCGGTCGCCCGGTGGACATTCAGCTCGACCGCTAGCCTCCCGAAGTGGTCCTCATTGTGAGCCAGGAGGCCGGAGAGAATGTCGATGTAGTGATAACCGGAATGGCAAAGCATTCCGTAGCCGTAGCGGTAAGGATGGTCCTCCCGGGAGAGGATCTCCTCCTCCGTGTTCCACACTCCCGCGTGATGCTCGATACCAATATAGGTGACCGGCGTGCCAAGGTTTCGGGAGGCGCGGCGCGTATAGCGTCCAATCAATTCGTACACTGCGTTGTAGCGGCGCGGCGCCATGACCACGCAACGGACGCCAGTCCGATCGCAGATCTCCTTGAGGTCGACTACCGCACCAACCAGACGGTCCGCTGCAGGGCGTCCATTCGACCCCATGGGCAGAACGATGGGCTTGTCGACCAGGCAATCAAGGCCAAGTCCAAGAGCCGCGCGAAGGTAGCCCAAATGAGCCTTGGGTTCGGTCGAGACGATCACTTTCGTGCCTGGACGTGCCAAGGCCGTCAGGACGTCCTCCCCATGGCCGGAATACCAGATCGCCCGTCGCCGGAGATCGGGTACCCATGAGAGGCTCGCCGGCTTGCAGGTGCGGGTCCGGAAAAAGGCATCCACGTCGTCTCGTGCACTGTCGAGCTCGACGATATGGAAGGCCGATGCTCGACCGCTGGCGACGGCATCCTCGATCAGAGGAATATATTTCGCCCGGGCATAAGCACCGAGCCCGACGAGAATGATATCCCCTCGCATGCCTTCTGATACTCTCTCGCTTCTGCCTCAATCAGAACTTCTGACGCGATGAGGGCAGACACCGAGTCGACCTGACGGACGCTGACAAGGTGGGATACTGCCTCCTTGCGCACCGAGAACCGCCGATATGGAGATGCCTTCCGTTCATCGATCGCTTGGTCATGCACAGGCATGCGCACGGTTCTCGACATTCTTCAGGAGGGCGACCTGGCTCGGGCATTGGCCGCAGCCGCTGTTCGCCCGAAATTTCTTGAGGGCCGGCGAGGTGCGCCAAACCTTCTCCAGGTCGAATTCCGGTGATCGGACATTGCCGAGGAGGAACTCGCGGCTATCGGGATCCCCGACGACGAAGGAACAGGGATACAAATCGCCGTTTGTCGAGAGATAGACCGCCGTGGCACCACAGTCGCATTCGGTATATCGGACGTTTGGCCGCGTCTGCGACGTATCGACGAAAATCGGCGGCGGCAGTTCGAGGCGCGCTGAGCTGGGCTGCGCAGCAATCTCCATCAAGGCTTCCTGCAGCTCTCGAATTTCGTCAGCCGAGCCCAAGAGCGCATCCTCATTGCCGAGGGCAACGCCCGAGGCGAACATCGGCTTGACCCTGAAGGAGTAGACGCCGATTGACGACAGGAGCCGGTAGGCGTCGAGTGCCTCGCCGATGTTGTGCCGGTTGGCAGTCATCCTGGCCTGCACCAAGGCCCCGCAATTGGCCGCCTCAGCCATCTGCCGGAGCGCAGAATCATAAACACCCGTCTTGCCCCGGAAGCGGTCCACCGTGTTCCGCTTCGCACCGTCAAAGCTGAACTGGAACGTCAGCTTCTCGCGATCGTCAAAGAACGAGGCGACGTCATAAATTGGCACCTGGCCGAGCCCTCCTGTGTTCAATTGCACCTGAAGGCCTCGCTTGTTCGCATGGGCTATCACGGCTGCCGTGCGCGGAAACACGCGCTTGAGGAGCGGCTCGCCACCCGTCAAAGAGACTTTTTTCAGCGAATATTTGTCGACGAGAAGGTCGACGAACTCCGTCATCTCCTCGATAGATAATTGTGATGGCTCCAAGAGCCTCTTGTATTGATCTCGATACTCTTCGGGAACGTAGCAGTGCTCGCAATGAAGATTGCAGTAGAAAGATACGCAAATTCTCGCGTGGTTGAAGACAATGGGTAGCGGATGGTCGCTCGGCATGGCATCCTCCTAGCTTTCTCCCAGAAAGGTTGCAGCAGGATTTATGCCAACGCGGCGCGCCGAATCGCTGACGACTTTGATGGTGCAATGTAGCATTCCAATCAGCTTGGCGGATTCGCGACATCAAGCGCGTTTGGTTTCAGACAGACGCACAGCACGCCCCACGGTCGCCGAGCCGATCTACGACCCCGCGACAGACCGCCCGGCTCACAACGGCGCTGTTGGCCGCGGCGCTGCTCGTGCGTCATTTGTCCTTACCGACCACGAATCAATCCGGTGAGCAAAGCACGGTCGGCAAGCGGCGGTATGTCGGCGGCTCGTCGGCGCAGCTCTTCTTATTCTATGCGTTATCGCGCAACCACTTCTCTGACCCTAATGGCAATCCGTCACGTCGGTGTAACCAGAATAATTTGTCACGTAACCGACATTCCATTGCTCCCAGAGTTCGCGAAGCCGTTGACGCACTTAGCGTTCGCAAGGGACGGCGTCAAACACGCGCTCGCAAAGGAAGGCCAGCATTAGGATCCGCAAGTGGCACGCCGATTGCTGAAACGAGAGCGAAGGAGCCGCCGCCAATACAGTGAGTTTATTTCGGGAGCTGCAAAATGAGAGTCGCCTGGTCGAGCCTGATGAATGCGCTGACGGGGCTTGTAAGTCGCAACGCCAAAGCAACGAATATCGATGTCACTGTCGCCGCACCCTTCGTCAATCCGAACCGATCTCTGCCGTTCGCACGTAGAAACGGACTACGACGCGGTGTTGCACGTCGGCGTAAGCTGACAGTTCTAACGAGAGGCCGATATTCGAGCGCTGTAACCCAACGATCCTGCGCTGACGACCTTCGAATGCTATGGATTTGGCAGAGATCGGCTGAGGAGCATATTATTCGAGCTTAGACGGGTGACGATTATGAAGCTCGACGAACATCCTTCGTGCCGGCCCGCAGCGCCGACCGTTTTTGTTGGCAAGAATCGCCGTGGCAACTGGATTGCTTGCGAACAGACCGGGCTTTTTGGCGGCCTCTTCGTGAACCGCGCCCAGGCATTCAAATACGCATTGCGCAAGAATGGCCATCATCCAGAAGCCATCATCGAGCTGTCGCAGGAAATCGAACTCGATATCTCCGCCAGTCAGGAAGGCGCGGGCACGAGGCGCGTGGCCTGACCACCCGGCGCGTACATTGAGCAGGGCGACCGCATGAGGCTTGACTGACGGATACAATAACGTTTCGGCGTGCCCAAAGCGTCTGGTGCGCCACGCACTTCCGCTCGTGCCACGTGGGCGCTGGTGCGATCAACACCACGCAAGCCCACACCTGCGATACGCAACATCCGCTTGCGATTGCAGAATCACAAAAGTGGTCTAAGTCTGAGGCAATTCCCACCCGACGTCACCCACGGCTCACGCGCTCGCCGCGCCGGTCTACCCCGCATCATCGCACGCGGATACGAGCGCACGGCTCCTTAACGCAACGATTGACTCTGCCTTGCCCCGCATGAATTGCTGGCCGTCCGGTCGGATTGCGAAGTCTGCGGGTTCGCGAATTTTGGCTAACGTCGATTTATCGGTCTGACGACACTTTCTTTGCTTTTGAAAGCTCCGCTTGCGAGAGCATCCGCGTGCCGATGATGCCCTCTCTCACCAGGTTTGCGATCGCGGCGTCGGAGAGTTCGAGAAAACCTGATAGGATCTCATTGTTATGTTGTCCCAGTGTCGGCGCCGGTGTGCGGATCGCATACGGTCCTGCACCTTCGCGAATGGGCATCGAGGGCTGCGGATGCGAGCCAATGAACGCGCGTTCGACTTCCTGCAGAAATGCACGAGACTGGAGATGTCGATCTTTGAGTAGGTCAATGGGCAGGCGGGCCACACCGGCCGCAACGCTTACGGCCTGCAATTCGGACATAGCCTGATCCGCATCCCGGGTGAGCGTCCAGGCTTCGATGGCTCTCTCGATCATGTCCTCGATGCCGCGGCGAGCTTCCGCAGATGTCAGCGATGCGTCTGTGGCCCAGTCTGGCCGGCCGATAAGGATGGCAAGCCTGTGCCACATAGCCTCGTCCGTGGCTGCCACCATGATCCAGTTGTCCAGCCCTTCACATTGGAAACAGCCGTGCGGCACGAACTGCGGGTGCCGATTGCCGTATCTCGGCGGCGACACACCGGCGATCGAGTTGACGGTGATCCACGGCGCCGAGAACGGCATCATGCATTCGATCTGCGCCAGGTCAATGAACTGTCCTTGCCCGGTGCTGCGGGCGTGGATCAGGGCGACCAGAACTGCAGCGCAGCCGTTTAATCCACCAACAGGATCGCCAAAGGCACCGTGGCTCATGACAGGGGGACCATCAGGCTTGCCGATCACGCTGGTCAAGCCTGATCCCTGTTCGAGGGTCGAGCCGTAGGCCCGGCAATCGCGGTTGACGCTGTCCGCACCAAAAGCTGACATCGACATCATGACCAGCCGAGGATTGAGCGTTTTGAGCACGTCGTAACCGAGCCCAAGTTTTGGCAGAACATCGACCGAAAAATTGTTGACGACAACATCCGCTCTGGCCAAGAGCCGTTTGGCAAGAGCGAGGCCTTCCGGCCGTGTCAGGTCGAGCGTCATGCCGCGCTTGTTGCGGTTCATAATGCAGAAGCGTAGCGTCTTTTCGTACATCTGACTATCGACGTAGGCGGGCCGTCGGTCGACGCCGCGCCACCAGTCAGGATACTGGATGGCCTCGATCTTGATGACATCCGCGCCGAGATCAGCCAGCGTGCGCGTACACAAGGGGCCCGCCCAGCCCATCGTGAAGTCGATGACGCGAACGCCAGACAAGGGCAGTCCGTCGGCATCGATGCGGACGGACTGCCCAGGCGAAGTGAATGCCCCTTGTGTTCGAAGGCCGGCAAAAGACTGCTGCTCGCCCGGCGCCGGAACCCTGCCGCCTCGACGCGGCGGCGTCAACGTCAGTCGCTGCGTCGAACCAGCAGTCAAGCCCTCCTCGTCGCCGAGCAGGACAGGCACGACTGCGCCGTGCAGCTTTTTCTTCGCCTCCTGAACCAGATCGGATATTTCGGGCACCGGCACAATCGGGATCTTGCGCTTCAGGCCTTCCGCAAACCACTCCTGCGCTGTCCGCGTCTGCAATCTCGGCATAAACTGTCGTTCGATCGGCTCCATCTGTCGCAGACGATCCTCGCCGAGGACCAGAGCCGGATTATCACGCAATTCGGCCAGATCGAGCATATCGCAGAACGCCTGCCACTGTACCGGCGTTATCGTGGTAACGCCGAGCCAACCTTTCTTGGTTTCGTAAATGCCGGCCGGAAAGATCGGCCAGAAGCGGTTAACGCCAATGCGGCGCATCACATCGCCACGCGCAAACGCTTCGGACATGAGATACTCGGACAGAGCGAGGTTCGACTCGAAAATATTGAGCGACCACGACCGCCCTGCCCCACCTTGCATTCGCGCAACCGCCGATGAAGCCGCAGCAACAAAGCCCCACAGTCCGGCCAGGATACCCGTTTGGAAATCCGGCCCGTGCACTGGCGGACCCTCGGCCGGTCCAACCAGCTTGATCAGGCCGGCGAGCGCGCGGACGGTCGAATCGGTTGCGGCAAATCCCGCGTACGGGCCGTAGCGGCCGAACCAGCTTGCTTCGAGGTAGATCAACCCGGCATGCCGCCACCGGATTGCCGCGATATCTAAGGACGGGCAATTCGCAGGATCAACATCGCGGCCATCGATCAGAATGTCGCAATCCTCGATCAGCGCCGTTAGGCGTGTGATCGCGCCGGGTTCGGCGCTATCTATGACGATGCTCGACTTGTTGAAGTTCAGGAATGCGAACCACGCGCTCTGGTCACCTGGCGTGAGTGGGGCGCTGCGGCGCAGTGGATCGCCGGTTGGCGGCTCCACTTTCTGAACGTCCGCGCCGAAATCGGCAAACAAGCGCGCGCAATAGCTGGTGGCGGCCGAGCTACCGATCTCGATCACCCGCAGATGCGATAACACTCCCATCGAGGGTTCCTCTTCTTCAGCCACTCTATTCGAGCACCTAAGCTTTCGCGGCAGGCGCGATCTCCATCGCCTATGCGGCGAACTCACCGCCCGTGATATCGATGGTCGCGCCGGTGATAAAGCCGGCCATTGGCGAGGCCAGAAAGGCTACGACGTGCGCTACCTCTTCGGCCTTTCCAAAGCGGCCGACCGGAATCCGGCTAAGCGCGGAACGATTGACCGCGGCCTCAGGTGGCCCGGTCAGATCACTGAGGATCCTTCCTGGAGCGATACAATTGACCGTAATACCATGTGGGGCCAGATCTCGCGCAGCAGCGCGGGTTAACCCAACCAGCCCGGCCTTCGAAGCGGCATAATGCGGCCCTGCGATCAACGGCATCGCACGGCCAGCGAGTGACCCGATATTGATAATCCGACCATAGCCGTTCGCGATCATTTCTGGTGCCAAGAGCCTTGTAAGAATGAAGGGGCCTTTGAGATTGACATCGATGACACGCGCCCATTCCTCGAGGGGCATCTGCGAAAGCCAGGGAGCATCCTGGTCCGCGCGCTTCGGGGAGATGCCTGCATTGTTCACCAACACTGCGATGTCGCCCCAGCGCGACCGGATTCGATCAGCAAATCGCTCCACCTCGTTTTGTCGCGTCACGTCGACCGCCTCAGCATAGAGCCGCTCCGGGCAGCTAAGACTTGCAAGCGCCCGCTCCACGTGCGCTGCTTTCGTCGCCACGAAAGCAACCTGATATCCATCGGCCAACAACCGACGTACAATCTCAAGCCCAATCCCGCGTGCTCCTCCGGTCACGAGAGCAACGCGTCGGTGGTTTCCGCCGCTCAGTTTTCCTGATGTCATCATGATCACCAACAAGTCCTAACACCCGTATCGGGCCAGCCCACAGCGCTGGAAACGCACAGAGGCGACCGCAGCAGGCGGAGGTATTCTTGCAGTTGCGTCAATCCATTGCCAAACGGCCAAACGTTGCCCCAGATGGATCCCTCGCGTGTTCGGTTCCATTGGCTAGCCATCGCCATTTGTGGATTCACTGTGCTTCGGATTCGCCCCGATGAAAGCGCAGCAATCGGCGCGAGCGGTGGGACGGGCGGTTTGTCGTCGAGAGTAGTGAAACCGGTAGCGATCCCTGCGAGGATTTCTCGGAGCATGCAGCTGCGGGCTTGTTGGAGGTTGCGGCACGCAGCAGTCGCCAACATTTCTTCTCGAAAGCTCGTGATGCAGTGCAGCCTGCATACAGCAACAGCAATAAGCGCGATGATCCGCCCGATGCAGGCACAGATACGGCCAACACACAAGGCCAGGAAATCCGGCCGAATGAGCTCGAGAATGGCGACTCGGAACGCCCACACCTTCGGAAGATTTTTGACGCCCCCGAAGTCGGACTTGACATGAAGTGGTGTTAAGATCGAGAGAGGCGAACCTTCGAGCGCGAGGCCTCCCGTCAGGAGCTCGCCGAATTCGGTTGGCTTCGCCCCCCCTTACGACCATTCCGGATCGCCGGATTGCGTCGGCTGCGACGAGCTGACAAGCTGGATGGCGCGCGAGCGTGATATTAGTGCCAATGCATCGCGCTAATCTCGCGAGCTTGACATGTTTTCTTAGTGCTCGCTGGCCTACCACAGGTGTATATCTCAGTTGGGTGCAGGTGAACTCTGCAAGAATATTAGTGCCGGCGTACGCACGCGCCGAGGACGGCGGCCTCAATGATCGCGAGACGCCTTCGGAGTGAATCCTGGATCGCCGATTGCCGAGGCTACATCCTGCTTGTCCGCATGAAGTGATCGCAATTTGGTCGTACCACGCTGCTCCATGATTTGCTCCAATGAATGGCCCGTCGTTACCTGAGGGCAGGGGCAGATGGCATATGAGGCTTGGCTGTTGCGTCGGGCAGCTTTTCCAGGATGCAGTCGCAGAGCCGCTCTATATCGCTTTCTTCATGATCGGCCGTAATGCACACCCGAATTCCTGCTTTTCCCTGTGCGACCGTCGGGAAGAACGTCACCGAAGTATAGAAGCCGGCATCGATGAGCTCTTTAGCGACTGCAATTGCCTCGGCTTCCGATCCGATCGGGATCATTCTGATCGGAAATGGATTTCCTCGCTCGACGGTTGCAATACGATGGTCGAAGACCTTGATCTGTTGAGCCAAACGCTTTTGCCGTTCGCTAAGTTCTGCGGAGCAGTGAATCTTGCACGATCCAAGCGCGGCGCCCACCGCTGCCAGGTTGGGGGCTACAGAAAACGCATAAGGAATAGAATATCGTCGAAAGAGAGCCTCCTGATCGGCCGTTCCAAGCATCACCATGCCGCCCGATGCGCCGAAGCCCTTGGCTAGCGAGGCTATTATGATCGTACGGTCACCCAGTACTTCGGGAAACTGAGAGCGAGCAAATCCTTCGCCTTGGCGTCCGAACAGCGATATCCCGTGAGCATCGTCGATATAGAGGAAGAGGCCATAGCGTTCTTGGAGCCGGCGCAGTTCCTTGATGGGCGAGTTCCCTCCCATGGAGTAAACACCATCGCATACATAGGCGACCACCGGATGCTCTCGGCACAAGCGTTCAAGAGCCTCCATGTCGTTGTGCTCAATCGTTTCCACCCGGGTTTCATCGGCGACTACCGGCTTGTGATAAGCAAGCGAGATGTGCGCGATGCGGTCGAAGACGACGACCGGCTTCCTTCCGCCCGTCAACTGGCCCGAAGCAAGAAGAGGCATCACGCCTAGATTGGCGAGCATTACGGTCGAACACGCGATCACACGTGCGCAGAACATCTCGGATAGGGTTTGTTCAAGCTCTGCTAGAAGATCGAAATTCAGCCGCGTTCGTGCGCAGGACCAGTGCAACGACTGATGCGCCTCGATCGCCTCGATCGCGCCAGCGACGATCAAGGGGTGATTGTCCAAGCCCAAGTAGGAGCATCGCACGAAATCGATCACCTCCGGTCGACTGTCAAGTGGGCCAGTACCCAAGACAACGGTGCGCCCAGTGGTGGAACGTCCTTGGACGGCCATCAGGCCAGCCGCGTGGGCTGCATCGAAATACGGGCGACTCTTGTTGATCATGTAGGCTGTGTTGCGAAAATTTCCGGTCGGCCGACTACCATTAGAGAGCAGGCTCCGCTGTTGCATTTCATTCCCCATTTCATCTGGCAAGCATGCACCGCCGATCGTTTAGATGAGGTGGGCCACAATAGGCGACTTGACGACATTGGGCTCGGACTGGATGCTCTTTATACATCTAACAGGCGGCTCTCGGCCCCCTTATCTAAACGAACTAAACCACTGGCTGTGTCGTTTGGGCAGCTACCAGATCGGATGGGGCAAACGGAACATCACCATGACGGCATCACGCCGCAAGGCGCGGACAACGTATTGCGCAAGTGTCGCGCACACCTTTAAAGCGTCCAGCATGTCTCGGTAAGGATCGAGACAGCTTGTGAATACCTCAACGAAGAATTCGGCTTCAGCGCGAGTAATCTTTGTCGAGATCGAAGCGGCTGTCGCCATGCAGCAAGATGATGCCGTTCTCCGCGACGAAGCGCGTAAGTTGTTCCTTAGAGCACGGACGATCAGCGGAGCTGGTCGGGGTTGCGTAGCTGGTCGTCTGTTGCGGTTAAGTGGGCGGCATAGGCCGAAGGGGTATTTCAGCAACGAGTGAGGCCGCCGATTGTGGTCGGCAACTCAAGTTAGCAGCCTTGGCGCGGGCGTCATCGAGATCGAAGAACAATGTTTGCAGATGCCTCGCGAAGCTGCGTCGCGTAGCGTGTCGACGGTCACCTGTTTGCTCAGGTCGGCCGCCGAGCGGCAGGCGGCATGCAATGCGGCGCAACAGGTGTCAGACAGATGCCGTTGTTCGACTTGTCACCGCGCATGATCTTTATCGTACCATCGATGTCTAGTCGATGACGCCGATGTCGAGAACCCTTCGAAGCGTCGTGGCCATTCCAAGAGCTTGCTAGCACATATGCGTGCTTTGCTCTCGTCAAGCAGGCGAACACTACATTCCGCGAGTGGCACGCCGGTTGCTGGGATGAGGAGCAAGGAGCCTCCGCGGCATTGATCGCGGCGCCTCTCGTCGCCGGAGTTCCCGATGAGACTTGCCCGATTGATTCTGGTCAATCCACCCTGATGCTGCCCGTCACCTTCGAGCCGACCAAGAGATTGCTGCAAGCTCGAAGACAGCGTTGAGCCTTGTCGCCGGCTGACAATTTTACAACAAGATCACGCGGCCGCATCACCGCGGTCAAACTGATCAAGGCCACGCACTTTCGTGAGACAACGAGAGGCGTAAATACGGAGATAGACCTATGAAACTCGCTTCCGGATACAAGGCCCTTTGGGAGGCCACCCAGACGAATTACCCTGGTCAAACAGGGGTGGTCGGACTGCTTAGTCATGCATTGGCGTTTGAGGAAATGAGCAGTGTCGTGAATGCTGACCATTCTGGCCGCTTTGTAAAGCCAACAGCACGAGGATGGAGATCATCTATTGACCCATGGGGCTTTAAGCGCTCCACAACAGTCGGTGCCTTGGCACACACATACAAAGGGTTAATAAACTACAAGACCCCTTATGATCTGGCTATGTACACCAGGCTCATTTGGGAACTTCAGCCGAGAACAATTCTGGAGCTCGGTTCCTTTCAAGGTGGCAGCGGACTGTGGTTTGCTGATCAGATGTCAATCGTTTGTGAAAATCCAGGTGAAGTTCACTCCTTTGATTTGCACACGAAACGTATCCATGAAAGTGCGAAACATCCACTTCTTACCTTTCATCAGGTTGACCTTTCGGACGCTAAGACCTTGGACAAAAACCTGCTGATGAGGCTACCTCATCCATGGCTTGTAATTGACGACGCGCACGTACAAGTATTTCCGATATTTACTTATCTCAGCCAGTTTCTACTGTCAGGAGATTATTATGTAATTGAAGATGTTATGATAATGCTAAATAAGGAGTTGCTAGATGGCTTTCAGTCGGTCGAGCATGCAGGATTTTTAGTCGATACTTATTACACCGACGCGTTTGGGACCAATGTTACCGCCGCTACAAATGCATGGTTTCGAAAATCATGAGCTTGGGCTGGTGGGGTGCCGCCTTGGAACATCGTCGCCTTGATTGTGCCGTCGATCGATGTGGCGAGGCTCGGCTCCGGACTTCACCAGCGACCAGACTGGAGACGTCGCGGAGTACCCATCAAACGCGGCGCCGACTCCAGTCCCAAGATTACCAATGGTGGCCGGTGCCGTACACCCCAGGCCATGCGCGCTATGATCACCTCGGTTGCGTTGGATCGGAGCGATCGCAAACAAGCGCTGCACGATTGTGTGCTGCGGCGGCCCGAACTGGGCAGTGTTCGGCAAGACGACCGAGGATGGCCAGCGCGGTCAGACGGGGTTTGGCCGCGAGCCAGCGCTCGATGTCGGCGAGGTGCGGATCGAGCATCGATTTTTGTATGGCTTGTGCATGCGCCGATGGATGATGCGCGGCTCCCTCAGATGTACATCATTGCCGAGCCCCTTCGCGAACGCTGCCGCGTTCGGTCGCCGGAGTGCTGCCGCGAGCTTTCCCGCGGAGGCGCCGACGCGCGGGCCAAGC
The DNA here is from genome assembly GCF_021458635.1 of Bradyrhizobium monzae. GTDB lineage: Bacteria > Pseudomonadota > Alphaproteobacteria > Rhizobiales > Xanthobacteraceae > Bradyrhizobium. The sequence goes on along the minus strand of NZ_JAIRDQ010000019.1, from coordinate 16,289 downwards.
TCCGTCTGGGCGTCTCTCATCTTGTAGCAGAGCTACAGGACCGAGCGTGCGATAAGCTCTCGAAGCCGCCGTTTGATAGCCTTGCTCGACCTCGGACGCGTTAGAGCGCGTTGATAGAACGTGGCTGGAACATGATAGCGCAATCACCTTCGCGCTCTCGCGTCGCTTGTCCTTCAGTTTGAAGGACGGCTGGAAGAGGTTGGTGTGCAGTCGCGAATGCGGCATACAAGCGTTCCAGCACGCGGGCCGTCTCGACGCCATGAAAGCGAACGTCTCCACAAGCGACCGGACGACCGCGCCATTCTTCCGCTCGACGAACGCCTGATCATTCTTCTTGTAGGCGCGCGAGTGTTTCACCTCGATCTTTTGCGTGCCACACCAGCGAAAGACGACATCGTTCATAAACGCGCTGTCGTTTCGGAGTGGGCGCCGCGAATGAGCAAGAGGAACAGGTTCTGTGCGCGTTCCATGACTCGCACGACAAACCCGCTCTCGCACGTCACCAGCGGCATGCATTCGGTCCAACTGTAGCGACGTCGATCATCGTCAAAGTCTGAATGGACGAGCCAGCCGCGGATGTGCCGCCATGGGCCACCATGTCGGCCTCGCAGAACCCCGGCGGCGGATCGTGCCAGTCGTTTGAACGTCCGGATCGGCACTTCAAGCCGCGCCGTCGAGTAGAAGACAATCCGCCAGCGCTTATCGCCGGCCGCGGCAATTTTCTATCGACCAGCAGGCGATCAATCGAGGTTGCGCTGACGCCGGGTACCAGCGATCGGCCTGGTCGGGCTTGAGCCGACCATGCCGCTTCAGCGAAGGCAGCAACGTCGGAAATCGTTCCCCTGAGCCGCTTGCCGCAGATCCGATCGGAGGGGTCCACCAGCGTATCCCCGATCGGGGCGCCATAGATCGAGCCTTCGCTGCCGCCAGCGAAATTGCGACATCCATAGCAAGCGCCCGAACCGCGTGCTTGCGATGTCAGCCGGTGGCTCCGCAAAGCTCGTCGAGAATGCACCCTTATCTGCCCCTCTGCACCCAATTCCGTCAGTTGCCGATGCAGGCCATAGCCACAGGGGCCAGCTTCGTAGCAAGACTGAACTTCGCCGCTTGCCTCTGGTCAGCTTCTCAGCAAGCTTGGCGATCTGATTGGATTGGGGATGATCTCCAACTGGCGGACTTCACCACCACGCGTCCCTTCAGCGAACGCAACCGGAATCGTCGCCTTATGCACATCCAGTCCCTCGACAATCTTATCGTCCATCAGGCCCGTTCCCCATGCTTGAGGCTCGGCACCAGCTCATCCGGCGCAACCCTCGATGGGAGCTTGCCGAGGGGCGGGCCGCCCGTCACCTTAAAGCGCGAACATAGGACTGCGTTGTGAGCCCAATTGGCTTGGTGAAGATTGGGACGGGGCGTGAAACCCCAGAATGTAGCTCATCGTCCCGCCGTTGGGTGTCGGGATTGATGCAATCGCCCGCGAGGTGCTGTCGTTCTGAAAGGAACGACTACAACACGATCCGACCGCCAGTGATCTCGACAATCTTGCGCCGGCTGCTTACGCCGTGCTCGATAGGGCTTAACGGCGTTTCGTTCGACGGCTCATCGCGCGAGCCGCCATCGAAGTTTTCGATGAACACATTTTTCTTGCCTGCATATCGCTGGAATGACCGCGATGCTCAGTCGGGTTCGCGACATCGGCATCAACCACCGCATAGATACACAAAGTCGGACGCTTAATTTGATACTGGTCGCCTTCTCGAGCCAACCGAACTCGACGCCGTAAGGGTAAGGTAAGAGGACGAAGCTGTGTTTCGTCGGACATGAGTTGATCAAAAACCACACGGCCTGCTGGTTGACACCTGTCTGACGCTGGCGGGCTTGCATACCGAAGGCCGCGGTGCACGTTGTCGAGCCTCGTACCAGCCGACCGACAGCAATTACGCTTGGCGCCGACAAAGCCTTATGCAGAAGACTCCGTCAGCGAGCTGCGCTAGACCAACGTGACGCCCCATGTTGACAACAACACCAGCGGTCGCAGCTTTGCGGTTGAGGGGCGAACGCCCGGCGCGGCCGTTAGGCCGTCAGCCAGCGCATCCGCAAGCGCATCAAGTAGGCATTCGGCTGGATCACGACGGTCACGCCTGCAATGCGGCACCCAACATTGAAAAATCCAGGCAGCACGCCGATCACCCGCGATCTTATAGGGCCAATGAAGATCACCTCTTCAGTCTGCTCGATCCGCTCTATCTGATCAAGACTTCACGAGCATATCAGCGCGGTGTGCATCGCTTTGACTGGAGAGTTGATAGCAATCGAAACGCACCGATTAAGGGGTCGCGCGAATGCCGCGGAAGTTTTTATCAACGATCTTCTCAGAGGACCGACAACATCTACGAAATTCGTGCGTCTACGCGATGAAAGTTTGGCTGTGAAGAGCAAACCTGTTTGCGAGCAGCCGGAAACGTAGGACGAGAAGCCCCGCGTAGACACTTGCCCCGCTTGCCAAGCCAATCCAGATACCAATCGCGCCAAGACCTATCTTCAAACTAAGCATGTAGCTAACAGGCAAACCGATCAGCCAATAAGCGATTCCGGCAAACAGAAGGGGGACTCGCGTGTCCTTCAGTCCGCGCAGGCCGCCCGCCGCAATGATCTGCATGGCATCAATGATAAAGAAGCTTGCGCCGACCGAAAGGAGCGTTGCGGCCAGTCCGATTGTAGCGGAGGCATCGCTAGTCGATTCGCCCAGAAACAACTTGGCTATTTCAAAACGCGTAACGATCACCGCAAGCGCCAGCATCGCGGCGATCAAAACACCGAGGAGCATTGCGACCAAACCTGCGCGCTTGATGCCGGGACCGTCATTGCGGCCGACCGCATGGCCAATACGCACGGCCGCCGTCATGCTGATGCCGAAAGAGATCATGAACGGCATCGCGAGGACCTGATAGGCGATCTGATGGGCGGCGAGTGCGCTGGTGCTGATCAGGCCGGCCAGGAGCGATGCGCCGGAATATAATCCGGACTCAATCAAGGAGGCAATTGAGATCGGAATCCCGATCGCGATCAGCTGCCGCATTAAAGGCCAATCGAAACGCCAGAGACGTGCAAACAAGTGGTAGTCACGGAAGGGGCGGCGCATTGTGGCGAACCACAAACCGGCCAAAAACGTCGCGCAGTTCACCAGGGTGGTCGCAAGACCCGCCCCAAACAGGTCGAGGCGAGGCAGGCCGAGCTTGCCATACATCAGCAGATATACCAGCAAAGCGTTTGCGGGGACGGCCGCGAGCGTGATCCACAAGACCGGCTCCGGCCGGGTGACCGCGCCCATGAAACTGCGGATGACCTGAAACCATAGCGCCGGTGCCGCGCCCCAGGCCAGTCCGAGCAGATATTGCTGCGCGAGTCGCACCGCTTCGGGGTCTTGGCCAAGGGCGAGCAGTATTTGCTCTCCGCACAGTCCAAACGCAACGATCGGGACCGATAGCACCAGCGACGCCCACAGCCCCATGCGCAGCGAGCGCCGCGCCATGCCCAGATTATCGGCCCCAAACGCCTGCGCCGCAAACGCTGCGATCGCGCCCAGCAGGCCTATGCCGAAGGCGACGCCAACAAAATAGACTCTGCCGGCAAGCGCCGCCGCGGCAACCGCCTTGAAGCCGGCGCGACCGATGATGGCAAGGTCGATCGTCATTATCGCGATCTGCCCAAGTTGCGTCAGCGCCATAGGCAACGCGAGTTTCGCGGTTTCGCTGAGCTCGACGGCCAAGTGACGGCCAACGGCCTGTTTCGTCACTAATTGCCGCGAAGCTAATGCCGGATCTGTTTCTGCTGTCTTGTCCATGGAATCATGCTGCCCGGTTTGCCTCGGCGGAGGAACGATATTTGCTGCACCGAGAGAGGATCCTCTTCCTGCACTGCATTTGTGATAGCCCCACGGATGCGGGTTCATGCGCAGCCTTGCGCAGCGCGATGAGGCGAGCCATTGGCTTGGATCTGCCGTTGAAGCGGGGTCAGCGTCTGCTTGCCCTCTGACGAACAGCTCCGTTCCTAGACCGCCCTTCCATCTTCGCGAGTGTTAGGCGCAAGGAAGATGCAGGAGGTCGTCGGCGCGGAAAGCGATCGACTACCGGCATCTCGTATCGGTGCCCGCGCGAAGCCGCGATCCTGACGTGGTCGATCACTATTCGTGCCCTAGCGCGCACCGGGACGGATAGCGACCCTGGGGGAGTTGAATTCGCACGCGACGCAGGCGTGAACTGAGAGGCGCTAATCTTATCAGCCATAACTGAAATTCCTTGAGTACGGGATGCTGGGTGACAATTCCTTTTCAAGGCTCGTGCCAATTGCGAGTTCAAGGCTTGTGTCAAATGCGAGAGCTTTATTTGTAAAGGCTATCTTCTTCAAATTTATTGTGGGCCCTGACAGCATGTCGCAACTCCGACAGTCAGTATCAGAGACGCTTCATTTTGTGCCGCAGTGATTGGCTAGTGGCAGGCTGTTCAAGAACTCTGCCGGCTCGCAAGACGAAGCCGGAATCGGCTCCATTGGATCTTCCCCTGATAGAGCGGCACGGCGAGCTCGCGCTTCAGATATTATCACGTTCTCCGATCCTCCTTGCGATCACTTCCCGCCCCCACTTCCCCTGATACGAGGTCGTTTACCCGGCTGCTGGCCCGCAATACAGGCGGTCTCCTGGGTTACGCATGAATCCTGCGCATTCACTATGGCTATGAAGGAGTAAGTATTGGCTGTTGCCAAGGTAGTCCGTCGAATCGGCCGGAAATCGGAAAAAATTTGACGATTCGCCGGGTGGATGCCCGCTTTTTCTCGTGCAGTAATCTCACTCCAGGAATGAACCTTCAAAGGAGAACTTTATGGATAAGACTTGCGGAGAGGTCATGACATTGATCGGCGGCGCGGCGATGACGGCCATAGCGGCTGGTTTCGATAGGGGGACCGCTGCGCCCCGCCTTGGCGGAGCAAGCAAGACATTATACTGGATGGCAACCGTCACTCCTTGCGACAAGATCTGGCAGTTCGATCCTGCAGTGATGCGCGCCATTATGGAATGGCACAACACGGCCGACGCCGAGACCATTGTGGTCTTGGGCATCACCAGCGAAGTTCCCTCCTTCTCGCTGGCCAAGCGCAAGCTGGTGGCCGAGACCGCGCTGAAGAACAAGAACGGCCTGAACATCATCATCAGCCCAGCGATGCCACATACCGCCCAGACAATCGATTTAACCTGGCATGCCGAGGATGTCCGTGGAGTTCTCGTGATTCCTCCCTTCCATTTCAACGTCTGTCCAGCTGAAAGCTTGGCAGTTTACTATTCTATGCTGCTCGATGCGGTCCAGCGCTCGATCAGCCTCTGCCACATCCCCAAAACCAGCGAGGCTCCCATCAACATCCAGTCACTTAAGAACCTGCAGTACGATCCGCGTCTCGCCGACGTTAAGAATTCGAGTGGGGACCGCGGTTACACCGAATTCATGAAGGCGTTTCCGAAGCGAAATATGCGCTCCGGTACAATCGACAATCTCGAAATGGTGATCGAGAACGGCGTGGGGACATTCTCGACGGGGGCAATGCCTTCTTCAGCAAGCAGTGCGCCGAGATCTCCACAGTATATCGTGAAAACGGCGATTGAAGAGGTCGCCATGGACAAGTTGCGCGACGTACAGAAATCAAACGATGACGACGCGGGTGGCACGAGTTACGATGCAACTCAGGAGTACGTCGTCAGCCTCGAGATGGGGGGATCGCAGATCAATCTCGCGCGCCGTACATCAAACTCACCAATGGGCAGAAATCATTCTCGCGTGCGTCGAATCCCGAGCGGTTCAACGCGATCGCGCAGTGAAGCGCGCTCGATTAGTCACTGGAGTAAACTCGCGAGGCCAAAGAAAGGCGATTCGATGGCCCGCATCGGGGCCCGCCATGTCGTAGGCATCCTCTTTGCCTCTCTGATGCTGAAATCCTCCCTGGCCGCGGCGCAGGTCCTGTCGCCATCGGGACAGACGGTCACCCTTCACCGCGCAGCTCATGCCGACGTTGTTGCCTATGTCCAAAAATTCAACGCATACCCAGCGACCTGGACGGCTTTGGGCAATCCGAGCGAGGCTCTGGCCGCGATCCACATGGATGTTGGAGCACCGCTCAAGGGATTGACCGTCGCTGTACAAGGGGACACTGGGACTACCGCTAAGGTACTGTCCCGCGCGAACGCAGACTCAAGTGCCTATCCGAATCCATACCAAGCGATCAGCGGATTCCTAAAGATGCCTCCCGGGCGGAATATGGGCTCGACCAGCGGCGTAGCGGTTGACAGCAAGGGACATATTTGGGTCGCTGAACGATGCGGCGCCAACAACTGCCAAGACAGCCCGCTCGATCCGATCATGGAATTCGACGAGAGCGGCCGGTTCGTGAAGGCATTTGGAGCCGGCATGTTCGTGTTCCCGCACGGCTTATATATCGACCGCCACGACAACATCTGGGTCACCGACCCTCGCGCAGCCGGCGGGAAAGGAGCGCAGGTTCTCCAATTCGATTCCAGTGGTAAGGTGCTGCAGCGTCTCGGCCGTGCGGGAGTCAGTGCTGAGGGAGCGGATACCCTCCTCGAGCCGAACGCGGTAATCGTCGCATCGGATGGCTCCATCTTCGTAGCGGACGGTCATACCCCCAACAAGCCGTCCCGCTTGGTCAAGTTCGATGCCAAAGGCCGCTTCCTCAAGCAATGGGGCGGCGCCGGCGGCTGTCCCGGCCAGTTCAACGTGCCCCATGCGCTGGCGATGGATTCAAAGGGACGTCTTTTCGTCGGCGACCGCGGGAACAATCGAATCCAGATCTACGATGAGGAAGGCATCCTGCTCGACAGTTGGACCCAGTTCGGCCGTCCCAGCGGTCTGTACATCGACGACCACGATACGCTGTATGTCGCGGATTCGGAGTCGCGAACTCCGGAAGGTTACGGCCACCATCCAGGCTGGCGGCGCGGCATCCGCATTGGCAGCGCGGTCGACGGTAGAGTTACTACATTCATAACCGATTCCACGCCCGATCCGGACAAGAATGACGGCAGCGGCGCGGAAGGCATCTGGGCGGATAGCGATGGGGTGATTTATGCCGCGGAGGTACTCCAGAAAGCCGTCACTCGTTATGAGAAGAAATAATCATCAAGAAATATTATTGAGCGCTCGGCTAAATGGGTCGGCCCTACCATCGCGCACCAGCGACGTCAAACCGATTGCTCCTTGTCGGAAGTCGACCGGCGTGCTGATCGCGTGAACCCCGCCCCACCCGGGATCAGGCCTGCTGAACGGACCAGGTTACCGCAGCAGGCCGCTTAGGCTCCATACCGCCACCGACGCATACCACGGAGATCGCCGATCGGAATTTTCTCCATCTCCCCGCCACGGCATCAAAGCGCACGAGTTTGACCGGTCGGCCGGAAAGCGGCGCGACCATCACCGAGGTCGTTGCTTTGCGTCGACACGGAAACAATTGCGATGGATCGAGCCCATGAGAGCACACCCTTATGATCGACACGTTCACCCCCGGCGCTATCGTTTCCTTCACGACCCGATCCTTCTTCTCTTGCGCTCCGGCGCCGTGGTGACAACCTCAAAAACTCGTTGTCAGACATATGTTCGCTCACATGAACTCCTAGGGACAAATCACCAGCATATCCTCTGGCAATCGAGATCAACCGCTAGCGGGGCGACCCACACGCTTACGATTTTTCCCTTCGGTGCGCGCATTTTATGACACGCTCGCCCAGCCAGAAAGGTTACCGCGTATGAACACAAAAATCTTGAGCACAACCCGCCGGACTTTTCTCAAGAGAACAGCAGCCAGTGCCGCCATATCCGCGCTGCCGGCTTGCGCGCAGGAACCAGCACCAGTGCCGCTCGAACAGTACCAGCCGCAGTTCTTCACCGCGGATGAGTGGGCCTTCATCCTTGCCGCCACAGCCCGGCTGATTCCGTCGAAAGGCGATGGTCCGGGAGCTATCGAGGCGCGCGTTCCCGTCTTCATCGACTTGCAGCTGGCCGACGACTTCGGCAAAGGCGCGGACTGGTATATGCAGGGTCCGCATGACCCGAACGCGCCGCCGCAACTCGGCTATCAATCGCCGCTTCGCCCCGCCGAGGCTTACCGGGCCGGCATTGCGAAACTCAACGACTGGTGCCGCGCCAAACATGGCGGGCCGTTCGTCGAGCTTAGCCCCGAGGAGCAGAACGATATCCTGACTGCCCTCGAGAAGCATGAGATCGCGCTCGCCTCCACGCCGGCCGCCAACTTCTTCGACCTTCTGCTGCAGAGCAACAAGGAAGGCTACTTCGCCGATCCAATGTATGGCGGCAATTACAAAATGGCTGCCTGGGTCCATATTGACTTTCCTGGCGCGCGGGCGAGCTTCCGCGAATGGGTCGGAGTGGACAAGCCCTATCCGCTCGGCCCAGTCAGCATTACAGGTGAGAGGGCATAACCATGGCGACGACCGCGAAGAAGAAGGACGTTGTCATCGTCGGCCTGGGATGGACTGGCGCGATCGTCGGGATGGAGCTCTGTGAGGAAGGGCTTGAAGTTCTCGCTCTGGAACGCGGCGACGATCGCGATACGATCCCCGACTTCCGGTACCCCAATATTGCCGACGAACTGAAATACGGAGTCCGCTATGCCGCCATGCAGAAGCCGCGCAACTCGACGCTCACAATACGCCGCACGATCGAGGAAACCGCGCTCCCGTATCGTTCGCTGGGCTCTTTCCTGCCGGGCGACGGCGTCGGCGGTGCCGGCGTGTGCTGGAGCGGCAACTCGTTCAGGCCGATGGCGGAGGAACTACGCCTGCGCTCGTATGTGGTGGAGAATTTCGGCCAAGGCATCATTCCCGAAGGCATGACCATACAGGACTGGGGCGTCACCTATTCGGAGCTGGAGCCGTACTTCGATCGTTTCGAAAAAGTCGCCGGCATTGCCGGCAAGGCCGGCAACATCAACGGGAAAATCGTCGAGGATGGCAATCCGTTCGAGGCGCCGCGCTCCGGCGAATATCCTATGCCTCCTCTGCCGCAGACCGTGGATGCGCTGATGTTCGCCAAAGCGGCGCGGAGCATCGGACATCACCCCTATCCTCTGCCCTCTGCGAATGCTTCTCAGACCTATACTAATCCATACGGTATGCAGCGTGGACCCTGCAATTTCTGTGGCTTCTGCGATCGCTTCGGATGCTTCAACTATTCCAAGTCGTCGCCACAGACCTGCATTCTGGATGCGCTCAAGCGGAAGCCGAATTTCGAGTACCGTGCAAATTCCGAAGTCCTTCGGGTGGAGCTTTCCCCTGACCGCAAAACCGCGACCGGAGTGACCTATCTGACGGCCGAAGGTGAGGAGATTATTCAGCCTGCCGACCTGGTGATTCTGGCGGCATACCAGCTCCACAACGTGCATCTGATGCTGCTATCGAGCATAGGGAAGTCCTATGACCCGGTCAGCGGCGAAGGCGTTACCGGCAAGAACTATGCCTATCAGATGACCGGCGGTACGTCGCTATTCTTCAAGGGCATCGACTTCAATCCGTTCGTTGGTGCTGGATCGAACGGTACCGTCATCGACGACTTCGCCATCAACCGCATCGATTTCGGCGCTCAGGGATTCATCGGCGGGAGCTATATCTGCGCTGGCACGACCAACGGCCAGCCGATCCGCTCCATGCGCCTGCCCAAAGGAACGCACTCTTGGGGAGGCCAGTGGAAACAGGCGATCAAAGAGTGGTATGGCCATTCTATGTCGATTGGCTCACACGGATCGAACATGTCCTACAGTGATTCCTATATGGACCTCGATCCTACCTATACGGACCGATACGGACGGCCGCTGCTGCGTATGACGTTCAACTGGAAGCCCAACGACATCCGCATGACACAGTTCATGAAGAACCAGATCGAGCCGATCGCCAAGAGTATGAACCCGGACATCATGGATTCGGACTACAAATCCGACGGCGCGATGTACGACGTCCGGCCGTATCAGACAACACACAATGTCGGAGGGGCCATCATGGGGACGGATCCGAACACGTCCGCGCTCAACAGGTATCTGCAGAGCTGGGACGTGCACAACGTGTTCGTAATGGGGGCTAACGCATTCCCGCAGAACATCCAGTATAACCCGACTGGAACGGTTGGTGCCCTTGCCTACTGGTCGGTAGCCGCGATCCGGAAACACTACCTTCCCCGCCCGCGACCACTGATCTGAGGGGCCCGGTGCGATGAAGACGCTTCTCGTAGCGGTTCTGGCTCTTGTCGTCCTCGGCCTTATTGCCATTGCGCCGATTGTCCTTGTGCCTGTCGCGAAAACGTCCGCGCAGCAGCTGGTGGCCAGCGACTTCACGCAAGATGGCGGCAAGAGTGAATATTTGGTGCGTCTAGCCGACTGTGCGCCTTGCCACACCGCCGAAGGTAGAAAACCATTTGCCGGCGGGCTCGCTATCCCCAGTCCGTTTGGCACGATCTGGTCGACGAATATCACGCCGGACCGAGAGACCGGGATCGGCAGCTATACGCTCGACGACTTTCGCGCGGTACTCTACGACGGCTTACGGAAGGATGGCGCCCATCTCTATCCCGCCATGCCTTATGAGAATTACCGGAAAATTTCCGAAAACGACGTACGCGCGCTCTACCACTATTTCATGAACAAAGTAGAGCCTGTCTCAAGCCCAGTTAGGCAAACACAACTATCGTTCCCTTTTAACCAGCGCTGGGGTATCCGCGCCTGGAACTGGTTCGCCCTGAATGAGGCTAGATTCAAGCCTCGATACAATGATCTGGTGCTCGATCGCGGCGCCTATATCGTCGAGACACTTGGGCATTGTGGCGCTTGCCACAGCCCGCGCAAGTTTTTTCTTGCGCAGGACGGTACCGACGCGACGGCGCAGGGTTTTTTGACAGGCGGTGAAATCGACGGCTGGCCGGTGCCCAGCCTGCGTGGCCCAGCATCGGCCGCAACCAAGTGGAGCGCCGAGGAGCTGAGGGCTTTTCTGGCAACGGGACGCAACAACCACTCGGGCGTTACGGGAGAGATGACGCCCGTAGTGCAGGATTCCCTGCAATACCTAACCGGCAAGGATCTCGACGCGATCGTAGCCTATCTCCGCCATATCAGCTACGCGGCCGAGCAGCCACCAGCCCGCATTGACGACAGGTCCAAGCGGACTATCGCGTTGTTGAACTCCGCCGATCCTTCGATGGATCTGGGTCCGAGGCTCTATCTCGATAATTGCAATGGATGTCACTTCACCAACGGCAAGGGTGCCAGAGGCGTCTTTCCTGAACTTGACGGCAACCCTATCGTGGTGGCCCGGCAGAGCGGAGGCCTGATCGACGTAATCCTCAAAGGCGCCCGCATGCCTTCGACGGAAAGCCGTCCGATGCGGCTGGCCATGCCGGCGTTTGGCCAACGCCTCTCGGATAAGGAGATAGCCGATCTCGCCACCTTCCTGCGCCAGAGCTGGTCGAACAATGCAGGCCCGGTCGATAAGACAGCAGTAGCGGTGCGGCGCCAGAAATTGGCGTCCCACTAGGACCATCTTATCCTCGCTAAGCCCTTTATGCCCTGGGGTCGGAAAGCTTCTCCCAAAAACGGGTAGAGCCCATCACCTCGGAGGGATGAAACGAAGCCGAGCCGGTTCACGGCAGAACATATCTACGGGAGCAGGAAGCCGAGGCAAGGACGGCCGACTTGTGCCCCAAACACGGGATCGGCAGCACAAGATCCTACAAATGGCAGACCTAATACGACGGCACATCGAAGTGTCTGATGCCAAGCGGCCGAAGGATGAGAATGCGAGCCGCACGAGTTTCTTCTGGTTGACCAGATAGCCCTCTCGCTTGAGCAGGACAACGCAGTTGTCGGCAGCCGATAGTTGCCGACCGCTTTTGCTGACTACCATCCGTTCAACTTCTTTATCGTGACTGCGTGAACCGATAACGTCCATGCCAAACGCTTGGCCAGACCGATTTCCAACCAACTTTCAAGGCCATTTTCATTCTGAAAAGCGAAAACTCCCCGTCTTGATGCATGGCATCAACGCTGTAGCCTGCGTCCATCACCGCCTACTCAGCGTCAAACCTTGCCGCTTAAGGTCGAGGCGCTATCTCGGTAGATGTTGCGATCGAACTTCGTCCCTATGATTATGTGAGATACTGCTCGCATAATTCCGCTAATCTGGTTCAGCCGAGTGAGCTCGGCGCTCAATTGCTCCAGCGTTCCAGCGACGATGTGGATGATGAGGTCCCAACTACCCGCTATTACATACACGGTCTGCACAGCGGGAATGGCCTTCAATTGACCTCCTACTTCCGCATCGCACTTATGATCGACAGCAGCCAAGGTAAAGCAATGAATTGCGTCTTGCTTTAGACATTTGCCAAGGCGTAGCGCGTATCCGTCGATGACGCCGTTCGCCTCTAACCTTTTAATGCGTTCTTGAAGCGTGGTGCGTGAAACGCCCAGTTGGCGCGCCAGCGACGCGATCGGCTCGCGCGCATTTTGTTGCAACAACGCGAGCAATTGCCGATCCTTGTTGGTAATCTTCATGGCCGCAGCCTCGGGCTTAAGCACGCCTCTGCACGTCTCATCTGGCCGATTTCCTCGAGCAGGTTCCGAAAGGCCCACAAATTCGAGAAAAAGGACATGAGAGACTTCTGATGGATCGAGGCTTTGGTCCGTGAATGATACGGCTGGCGATTGCGTAAGAATGCCCCCATTGCACAGTCAACTCCCAAGGTCGGGCGGCTGGCTTTCCATCAGGCAAGCTCCTCAGCCGCAATCGGCCTGCTACGATCTTCATTCGTCGACAAGCTTTCCTCGATCGCGGGGAGCGATGTGAAGAGACTCGGAATTAGCAGCCTAACCAAAATGCTGCGTCCCCCGAACGAGCGCGACCCCGACCCCGCAGGAGACATTTGGCAAAATCGGCATCGCTGTGATGCGTTCGCCATCTCATGTGCTTCAGCCGATCAGTCCGGCACAAACGGCGAAGCTGTAGACGCTTTTCATGCACAGCCAACCCATAGGGTGTCAAGTCGAACTCGGCGGTATTAGCAACGTCGCCCGAGGTCTCCGGTCGCATAACTTCTAACATGAATAATTGAGCGGGATATGTAAAACGAACGCACTCCTGCGGGTTCCTCCAGAATTGGTGTCATCTCCTCAAATCCTCCGCTAGCGGCTTCGGTCAGTCTCGAAACTGAAACTTTCAAGCTCTCGAGGTCCGGACCCCGAAAGCTCGCAACCTCAAAACTCATCACTGTGCCAAACGCCTAGCCTGCTCAGCAGATGTGAACATTTCATGGACGACTTGCCTGCGCGAACTGATTGAGCGGCCGCGTGAGACCGAGGTTCTCCCTTAGTGTTCTTCCGGAGTAACCGGATCTGAATTTGCCCCGTCGGCGCAATTCGGGAACGACGAGCTCAACAAAGTCCTTAAGTCCGCCAGGAACAGTCGCTGGCATTACGTTGAACCCGTCAGCCGCTCGTTGATCAAATGCATTGACCATCCTGTTGGCAATCTCGTCCGGTGTTCCAACAACCATCAGATGGCCACGGCAGTCCGATACCAAGCGGATCAGTTGTCTCCAGGTCAATTTCTGGTGCGTGGCCAGATCGAGGAGCACCTTTTGCCGACTCCGGACGAAATTCGTCTGCGGTAGAGATTCAGGGACCAATGAGTCGAGATTCACTGAACGTAAGTCGGCAACAAAACCCAACCAACGATCGGCCGTCTCCATTTGAACGTCGATGTGCGTGTACGATTGTAGTATTTGAAGCTTCTCAGACGCTTCTTGTTTGGTCCTCCCAACGATCGGCACAATGCCCGGCATGACTAGCACCTGATCATCCCTCCGCCCAAGTGCGCGCGCTTTCTCCTTGAGAGTTACGTAATATTGCTTACCGTCCTCTAAGAAAGGCGCAGCGCTGAATATTACTTCGCCAAACTCTGCAGCGAACCTTTGTCCGGCATCGGATGCGCCAGCCTGCACCAACACGGGATAGCCCTGCGGAGGCCTTGCGATGTTCAATGGGCCCCTGACTGATAGGTAGTCCCCTCGGTGATTAAGAAAATGCAGCTTCGTCGTATCAACATAAATACCGCTTTCCTTGTCGCGCACGAATGCGTCGTCTTCCCATGAGTCCCAAAGACCCTTTACGACCTTCACGAACTCTTTCGCTCGAGTATAGCGCGTGTCGTGATCCGGAAGCTCCTCTTCGCCGAAATTTGTGGCTTCGAACTTAAATCCTGAGGTGACAATGTTCCAGGCCGCACGTCCTTGCGATAGGAGGTCAAGTGAGGCGAACATGCGTGCGAGATGGTAAGGCTGGTAGTAGGTCGTCGACGCTGTCGCGACAAAACCGATGTCTTGTGTTCTCGACGAAAGCGCCGAGAACAGCGTGATTGGTTCGAAACTATCATTTCGACCTGCGCGAGCTATGCTTGCCCGATCTTGCTCTACTACGCTTGGGCTATCAGGGAGAAACAAGAAGTGAAATGCCGCACGTTCGGCAAGTGCTGCCAGATTGGCATAATGGTGGATATCAACTCCGCCATTCGCTGGCACGCTCGGATCGCGCCATGCACCTTCATGATACCCCGCCTGAGCGAGGAACAGCCCGAGCTTCATCTCCTCATTACGCCGCATGCTGTATCTCCTTTTTAACTAAACTATCTTAGCGCACCATGATTATCTTCCGCTCCGTTAGCCGATGAAGTGGCATGCTTCTGTTATCTAGATCAATTGCCAGTGTTGGTAGTTGACGCACATCGTGGCGTTCCGCTACACGATGGTGCGCGGCTAGCGTCCTGAACCAGAAGTTCGCAACATCGCGTCTTGTTTTTCCGGAGCACTGTAACGACAGAAGCGCTCGATAGAGGCAAGGATGTCATTGGTGGATGGTCCATTGGAGCGGTTTGGGATGGGCGTTGCGTCGTTCGATGAACGAGGCGATATCTGCCATGAGGGCGGCTAAGCTGCGATAGACGCCACGTCTGATCTTCTTATCGGTGAGGAGCGCGAAGAAGCGCTCCACCTGGTTGGACCATGACGAACTGATCGGGGTCAGGTGCACGTGCCAGCGTGGCCGTTTTACCAACCTTCTCTGGATCAACGGCGTCTGGTCCGTGGCGTAATTGTCTATGACCAGGTGCACGTCGAACTCGGCCAGCACGCTTGCTTCGATCTCGTCGAGGAACTTGCGAAATTCGGCGGCGCCGCCGTAGCACTTACCAATGACGCGTCCGGTCGCAATATCGAGGGCGGCGAACAGAGATGTGGCGCCATATCTTTTGTAGTCATGCCTCCGGCAGCATCGGCTGGCTACGGTCTAGCGCTTGGATTTGCGACTTCTCGTCCACGCAGAGAACGATGGCGTGCTCCGGCGGCGAGACGTAAAGTCCCACGACATCCGCACCTTAGCCACGAAGTTTGGATCACTCGAGAGTTTGAACGTCACTTGTGACTCGGGACAGTAGGCCTTGATAGTCTCTCGCATCTCCAATGCCTGATGACACTAGGTTCGTCGCTTGCATCTTTGAAATGGTCGGCACATTCCTCGGTTGTGAAAGCTTGTAGGACTTCGCCGATTGCGGTGCAGCCCGCGTTGACGGTTTCGTGCCGCAGCCTTTCTGAGGAGATGTAGAAGCTTGGCTAGACCGGAAGAACAGCTTGGCTCAGGCGGATTGGAGGAACTAACGGATTTCCTTGCCCACGAGGCGGCCGACAATTGTCCATAGCGATATCGCCGGCCCGTAGGGTTGTTAGGGTGGTAAATCCAGCGGGCGTGCATGGAGGGGGTCTAACTTACTTCGGGGGTCTCCGTCGTGTCCGGGGAGCAGGACTGAGCGGACCGAAAAATGCTAGATCGCGGCGAAGAAGTCAGCAAACGAGGGACCAGTTTCGCTGAAGGCCTGAGTCACCTGATGTGCCATTGCCACTGCTTGACCATCGGGTCGCGATCGCCGAGAGCCGGTTGCTCGCCTGTGAGAATGGACATGTCCGCTTCCGTTAGAAGGGCTATCGTGACCACGACAAGCCGAAAGTGATGGCGCTCGAAGCCGATGAGTTTATTCGTCGCCTTCTGCTCCACTTCCACCTAAGGGCTTCCGCGGAATTCACCATTTCGGACTCCTGACACCGGCCGGGCCGCCGGGCTCGCGCGCATTCGCACCGCTCTCCAAACGCCGGCATCACCTCCGACGGTCGAACCGGCTGACCAGTATT
>NZ_JAIRDQ010000018.1 GCF_021458635.1 Bradyrhizobium monzae | reverse complement strand
GAGACGCGCCAGCGCGGCTTCAAGCTTTATTACCTCTATGTCCCGGAGGTGGAGTGCTTCGGCAAGGGCAAGGCCGCCGCTCCTTACGAGTTTGGGGTGAAGGCCTCCATCGTCACCGACAATCTCGGTGCTCCCCGTAGCCTATTCATGCTGCACACCGAGGCGATGGCCGATAACCGCACGACGGTACACCTTGTTGACCGCACCGAGATACTCACCGGCTGTGCGATCGAGCAGGCCTGTGTCAACGGCCACGACAGCGCGAAAATCCCCGTCGCGTCTTCATCTCCGGCCAGACGCTCGGCTTCTTCGATGTCATAAACGCGAGCTGCCTCGCCGGGTCCACCATCGACCCATCACCGGGCACCTGAAAGCCGAAGGTCACTAGAGGTCGCGCGGGCGATGCCGCTAACGTCATCCTCTCAGCCATCCGCTACAACTTCCGGCGCATCCTCGCCTGGCCGAGAGAACTCCGGTGCCTGTTCCTATTCCCATTATGGCGCCCGCGCGCCCTAGTGTCGCTCAATCAGGCTTCTTAACGGACGACTAACGAAGCCATTTGAAACGTGCAACTTCGTATGCTGCCGCGGCCCGGTGGCGCCGAAGGCCTGCGCTCATCCTTTCAAGCAATCCAGAATGCAACTCCCGCTCGGCAAGAGCCCTCCTCGCCGAAATTGACTCCCTCTTCCACCTCGGCTTCGACCCTCGCGCGGCGTGATCTGCCATGGGTCGGTGTCTCATCAAGCAACATCACAGACGCACGGTTTTGGTTGCACATCGGTTGGCCCGGAATGCGGACTCACTATTCGTACTCCCGCTCCGTCCACCATGGAAAATAGTCCGGCATGTCGGCGGGCACCTTGTCCTGGAAAACCGGGGGCCGCTTCTCCAGGAACGCTGAGACGCCTTCCTTTGCGTCGGCGGAACGGCCTCTTGCATAGATGCCGCGGCTTTCGATCTTGTGAGCTTCCATAGGATCATCGGCACCCAGCATGCGCCACATCATCTGCCGGGTCAGCGCGACCGATACGGGTGCGGTCTTCTGGGCGATCTCGCAGGCGAGCGCACGCGCCGTTGGCAGCAGTTGATCGGGCTGTACCAACTTGCTGACTAGTCGGCCGGCGAGCGCCTCCTGCGCCGGGAATACCCGCCCGCTGTAAGTCCACTCCAGCGCTTGTGCGATACCGACGATGCGCGGCAAGAACCAGGTTGAGGATCCCTCCGGAACGATGCCACGCTGTGAAAACACGAACCCGAAGCGCGCGGCCTCAGATGCGATGCGGATGTCCATCGCGAGCAGCATGGTCGCGCCCATGCCGACAGCCGGGCCGTTCACCGCAGCAATGACGGGTTTGAGGCACTTGAAAATCTGCAACGTGATCTTACCGCCAGCGTCACTGATCTGTGGATCGCTATAGTCGACCGCGCCATCGGGCAGCCGTTTCACCGGCCCTCGCCGCGCGTCGCGGTCAAATGTGTCAGCGCCTGAGGAAAGATCGGCGCCAGCGCAGAAGGCTCGGCCTGCGCCGGTCACGATAATAGCGCGGACATCATTGTCCTTATCGGCGCGATCGAATGCGTCGATCATTTCCCGCTCCATAATAGCGGTACATGTGTTAAGCTTCTCAGGCCGATTCAAGGTGATAGTGAGTATCTTCTCGACGAGATCATATTTGATGGTCTCATACATGGTGTTTCCTTCACTTGTCGTCTGGATGAACGGTCAGCTCACCGCGAGCTTGGTTTGCTTTAATGTTTCGGTCAATGCTTCCTCGAATATCTCAAGGCCTTGATTTAGCGTGTCGGAATCTATCGTGAGTGCAGGCAAGAATTTTACGACCTGATCGACAGGTCCGCATCGTTCTATGATCAACCCCTTCTCGAATGCCTTGCGTGTGGTGGTCTCTGCGATTTCGGTCGTTCTGCAATCAAACCCCAACACCATGCCCCGCCCTCGAACAGCAAAAACATTTCCATGTTGGGATGCAATGGCCTCAAGTCGGCGGCGCATGAGGCTTCCCATGCACTCAACGCCCCGTGAGAAAGTGCGACAGCGCCAGTAAATATCTAGGGCTGCGGCTGCAGATACGAGCGCAAGGTTGTTACCCCGAAACGTTCCCGTGTGTTCCCCTGGTCGCCACGCGTCGAACTCTTCTTTGATCAATAACATTGATAGTGGCAGACCGTACCCACTTAGCGATTTCGATAGCACGACAATATCTGGCGACAACGCTGCGAATTCGAAGCTAAAGAATTCGCCCGTGCGACCACAGCCCATCTGGATATCGTCAACGATGAAGAGGGCGCCAACAGCTTTTGCGATAGCCTGAACTGATTGCAACCACTCCCTGCGAGCTACATTTATGCCGCCTTCTCCTTGTACAGTTTCGACGAGGATGGCAGCTGGATAGTCGATGCCACTGCTCTCGTCTAACAATATCGTTCGCAGATAGTCGGCCGTATCCAGAGCGGACCCAAGATAGCCATCATAGGGCATGAAAGTCGTGCCCGACAAAGAAACGCCGCTGGCTGTGCGGTAGAAACGACTACCGCTCGCGGCAATCGCTCCTAAACTCATGCCGTGATACCCATGCGTAAATGAAATGATGTTTTGACGTCCGGTGACTTTGCGTGAGAGCTTTAAAGCTGCTTCGATAGCATTAGCCCCCGTTGGGCCTGTGAATTGGAAACGGTATTGCAGGTCCCGCTCCTTTAGTATGACAGAGCTAAAGGTCTTCATAAATTCGAGCTTTGCGGGAGTGGCCATGTCGAGCCCGTGGATTACGGCATCCGATGCTAGATACTCGGTAAGAGCCGCTCTAATCCGATGATTGTTGTGGCCGTAGTTCAACGCTCCAGCGCCGGAGAGAAAGTCAATGATCTTTCGACCATCGTCCGTTAGCATGATCGAGCCACGCGCTCGACTAAAAATCGAAGGAAACGAACGTGAGTACGAACGGACGTTTGATTCAAGGTCTTCAATAACCTGCATTCTACGTGGCTCGCTAATCAATCCATCCATGGTCGCATTCTCCGCAACAGATGAGCAAACGCACACTTCTCTCAGAATGCGCGAGTTGTAGATAATAGCTACCTAGGACGTGCGGCGCGCCATCTCTTGGACGCCGCGCTTCCAGAACGGCTCGCTCATTTACCTGAGAATTGGGAGCAATGGGCCTACCAAGGTTGGTGGTATCTGTGATTCAGAGTTACACTCATGTCGCTTCAAGTTGATTTCAGAAACTGAACGCCCCTCAGTGCTTTCGAAATTAGATCCGGGTTGAGGCCGGTGGAATCAAGGGGCCAGTTGGTCGTGGCCGGGAAACAACCTGCGCTGCGGGCCGAGCCAACCGCCAATAGCTGCGCAGGATGCGCAACAGCTGCGAAGAGAGCATGGCGCAACGGTCCTTGCCGCCTTTGCTCTAGCTGTCGATGTCCGTGATCTTCAGCAAAACTGCCTCAGACAAGCGCAATCCGGCGGCATAGACCGTCGTCAGCGCCGTTCGGCTCTTGAGGCTTGGGATTGCTCCCAAGGAGCGCACGACCTCGTCGGCGGTTAGCCAAAGAGCAGCGGTCGGTCCGCACCCTGCACATTCGCCGGCTCGAGATTGCTCGCATCGCAAGACGGACCAACTCGGCAACAATATCGGCGTTATGGTCTACGGTGAGTTCGACTGCGACATGGCCGCAGCTTACAACGCGCGTGATCTTAACCGCGCTGACCATCCGGTAGAAACGATTCAGCATCTACGTCTCACGTCGGAGCGAGCGTGCACACTATAAAGCCGATGAGTCTGCTGCGCTGCTCGCCCGCCCAAAGCCGCCGCGGGACACCTTCCCCCAGAAGCGTAGGGTATGGCATTCGAACTTTAGCCGTGAGGGCTATATTGCCCCGGTAAGGCGAGTTATCGACTTGATTTTGGCCGGTCACGTCTTCCAAGCCAACATTGCGCAGCGCTTCAGCGCCAGGTTGCCGACGTCATTCGATCCGCTCGCCGTCTCCTGCCAACTACAATCACTGAACCCAGCACCCTTTGGAAGCGCTCCTGCGCTATGGGAAGCTCACCATTGCATCGAGCTCGCCGGAACAATTCCTAAAGCTTCGCGGACGCCGAGTCGAAACGCGCCGCCGTCAGGGCATGATCGCGCGTTCCGCTGAGTCGAACGAAGACCAAGGCAGCGCTGAAATCCTCCCTGCGTCCGAAAAGGACCGTGCCGAGAACATTATCGTCGTCGACCTCGCACGCCGCGATCTGTCACGTCTTTGCAGTACGCATTCGATCGAAGTTACAGCACTGTGCGACCTCGAATCCTATACCTTGGTGCACCAGCTCGTGTCGGTCATACGGGTGAACTTGCAGGAGGCCAAGACGCTATACATCTTTCTTCGAGCCTGCTTTTCCGGCGGCTCCGTTACCGGGGTGCCAAAGGTGCGATCGATGGAAATTATTGTGGGAACCGAGCGTGTGGCGCGCGAGATTTATTGCGCGGCGATCCGCTTCAACGGCCACATGGACACGAACATTGTCATCGCACTGTAACGATCGACGACGACCGGGTTGTTTTTATGCGGGCAGCGGCATAACTGCGATCTCGGATCCAAAGGCCGAATACAAGGAGACACTGCCAGGGCGCAGCGGGATCTTTGACGCGTTTCGTGCGGAACCGGTGCATTGTGACTATCATCATCGACAGCTACGGCTCCTTCGTCTTCAACATTGCCCGCTGTTTCCGCAAGTTTGGTGCAGCAACGGAGTTATCCGGAACGACGTCGCCAGCGTCACCGAGCTTATAGGCTTGGCGCCGCGCGCACTGGTCATCTCCCCCGGTCCCCGAACTCCAATTGAGCCCGAAATATCTACCAGCGTCGTCCGCGAACTTTCAGGTCGCGTTACAATTCTCGTCATCTGCCTTGGACAGTCTACACGATCGAAGAACTTCAGCGCACGCCTTGGCAGAATCGCCTCGCTTAGCTGGGCGCGCTAAACGCGTAGGTTGGCGCTAGCCGAGGCATGAGCATCAGTGGGAGCGGCGCGAACTATGCACCTCGGCACAGCCTCATATTCGGTCGGACATTGGAATGCTGCCGGCCCTCATATTCTGATGTCGGGAATGGGACACCAGTTACCGCGATCCTTGACGGAGGGCTAGATCACAATCACGGATAACAATTCTTCGACTACGATCATCTTGCGGGCTCTTATTGAATCTTCGGCCGGTTAGAAATCCTGATCTACCGCCCAGAGGCACGCCAACCGCAACAATGCCCCGGTCACGAGGTGGATGCGCCGTCGCGACCAACATGCCACGCCAGTTTCGCACATTGGTTGTGTCTAGGTCCTGAAACTTAAAAAGCCTCCGGGGAGCATCCCGGAGGCCATCTTGGAAGTCAAACTTATTATCTGAAGAGCCGTTTCTTGTTGGGAAGAGCTGGCAGAGACTCAGAAGTTGCGCTGGGCGTGGAGGAGCAGCGTAAGGCTATTTTGATCCCTCAGCTCATACGTACCAGCCGGCTTTGCGATACTGGACTGCACTGGCAGCGTGACAGTGCTTCCGCTCGCGAACTTCTGGTCCAGCATCGTGTAAGCCAATTCGGCCAAGAAGGTCAGATTCTTGACGGGCGTCCACGAGGTGTATGTACCGACAGTTGCATAGTTGAAGTCAGGGTTACAGCCCGCAACCCCGCTCGACAGCGCGAGGCCTGGGACGAACGCACCGCAGATATAGCCCTTGGCTGTGCCGTTATAGCGGACAGCAGCCCACCCGCCGAAGACAGTAGTGGCCCAGCGCGGATCCCAGTTGTGCGTATAGCCACCATTGACGCCGTAGGTTGTGGTCAACTGCTGGCCTTCGCCCGTAACGAAGACTGTGTCGGAAAGACCAGCAAGTCCGAGACTCTGGTACGCACCCGCCAAACTCGTGCTATTATACCTTGCGAAGCTGGTGTTCATAAAGTCATTGAAGGTATAACGGCTCGCCCCGTAGGCGTACACGCCTGATACGTTGAGCGTGTCACCCGGGCCTGTCGGCAAGTTCTTAATCGACAATCCCAACTGCCCAGCCCAGCCCCACTTGTCAGAGGGATGGCCAGTAGTCTCGGTCGCGCCATAATAGGCAGCATGATTCTCGTGAGCAGCGACCGACGCCTGGAAGAGGCCCCAAGCCTGGTCAACACGAAGCATTGCCACAAGGTCTGGAGCGCGCGAGCCACCGAAGTCGGAGGCACCGTACACACCGGTGGCTAGTCCTGCAGGCGTCGCGCCGCTCACGTTCCAGATGTTGCTTGTGTAATTGAGGACCTGTTCCTGGGCAGCCACAGAGGCCGTGATCCCCTGACCGAAGTCTGCGGTATAGGCGACCTGATTGACCCGATCCCAACCACCCGCGCCTGGTAGCTCGTTCCAGTTTGCCGGATATTCGGCCCAAGGCGTCGTGAACTGCGACTGCGCTCTACCGAACGTAAAGCCAGCAAACTGAATGAAAGCGTCGTAGAAAGTCAGCGCGGGCCCGGTGGTGCTAGTCGTCGTCGCACCACCGCCGGCACCCGTATAACTACCCGTTGTCCAAGTGAACAGGACTTGGGCGTAGGTGCGGACCAGGCCATACTCGGTTGCGGTGCGCGTATCGATATTCACGCCCTGACGAGCACGGCCAGTATAGTAGTTGCTGAGGCGGTTCTGCGCGCCAGCCACACCGGTGTCGGGTGCAATGGCAATACTATTGCCCCCCAACTCGGCTTGGGCACGAAGATACCCGCTCAGCCTGATGCAGGTATCGGTACCCGGAATGTAGTAGAATCCGACACCATATAGCGAGCAGACCTTCACGTACTCGACGGCCTTGGCCTTCATCGGAAGATCGGCCGCCTGCGCCCCCGCGCCAGCAAATATTGCCACAGAACTGAGGATAATGCTCTTTCCCAGCTTCATGAATAGAACTCCAAGCTCGTTTCCGCCGTTAAAGATCCGCCGCTAGGGCGCTCGCCTAATGCGAGCGCTTGACGGAACGACTTCGAGGCCCCCCTTGTTCGGCTTATCTCCATCGTGTGGGCAATATTAGCGCCGCCTATCGTCGAAGTTCCCTTATTTGGGCCGAAGTCACCTCGAAATTCTGCGTTTGAATGGCAAGATGCGCAGGTTTTAAGTCTACGAAGCGTTCGTCAACCTCCATGTCTGCGCCCGCAAGGTATTGGAGGTGATCTAAGCTTTGACACTAGCGCGTCGCAACGCATCCGCCTCGCGTCGGACCGGCCGCCAACCTTCGCTTCATCGCGCCTTGTACACTTCCATGGTCAAGATGAAGAGCCGGCTCGCAGTTGAGTCAAAGAACTCCCAGTTACCTGGCAGCAATGGACCGCGTTGGAGTTTGGAACAAGCAATGCGAGCGTATTCGGGAAAATCATCCGCTTCGCGATGATGATGGGCGTGGCTTGCCCCCCCTCCTGGGATTCCGAGACCAGCAAGAAGGGCGCGCTTCTCAGGGACGTGCCCCTCGCACCACACAGCGCCCCGCCTTCGGCGTGGCGCCCCACAATCCGCTCGCGAGGGACGGTGAGCTTGGGTGGTTTCGATCGCCCTGAGCACGGCGCTAAGAGACGCGCCCTCGATTTGTTCGCGAGGCGGCGGCGCAGTACTGAAGCCCTCCGCGCGGGAGATAGACGGCATTGCTTCCACTTTCTTCCGGCAGAGGAATTGAAATTCCACCTGGAGCGGTCATTTTTCGAGGACCACCATATCGGATAGAGACCAGCAAAGTCGCACTCTCGCTCCCGGCGCTGGCCTTGACTCGGCCCGGTCGGATATCATCTTGGCCGTGATTTTCAAAGCGTTCTCCGTTTCAACAGTCAGGCGGGTCATGCCGCCGATAAACGAGCTCGACTTGACTTCGCCACTCAGGACATAACTGCCTTCTTCAACAGGCTCGTCGCAGTCGCAGATCCGCACTTTCTCGGGTCGGATCATAGCCAGGAGCTCCGTTCCTTCGGTCCATCTGCCGGTGGGAACCGCAACAGAGCTGTTTCCCGCGATCACCATGCCCCCGGCGGCCCCAATTCGTCCGCTAATCAGATTAGATTCGCCGATGAACTCGGCGACGAAGCGGTTGCGCGGCTGAAAGTACAATTCATCCGGCGTTCCAACCTGGGCGATTTCGCCCAGGTTCATCAGGCAGATGCGATCAGACATATTGAGCGCCTCTTCCTGATCGTGGGTAACGTAAATGAAGGTTGTTCCCAGGTCCTTGTGGAGACGTTTGATTTCTCCCTGCATTTGCTCGCGCAGGTTCTTGTCAAGCGCGCCGAGGGGCTCGTCCATCATGATGATCGTCGGCGAATAAACGATGCACCGCGCAATGCCGACGCGCTGTTGCTGACCGCCGGACAACTGGCGCGGCTTTCGATCCTCGAAGCCGCGGAGCCCGACACGCTCGAGAGCCTCCATCACCTTGGCGCGAATCGTCTTGGAAGGATGGTGGCGCGCACGCAAGGGATACGCCACATTCTCGAACACGGTCATGTGCGGCATCAGCGCGTAATTCTGAAACACCATCCCAATCCCCCTCTCGCGTGGAGGCATTTGAGTAATGTCGCGCCCGTCGAGGAGAATAGCGCCCGTTGTTGGCCCGATCGCGCCTGCGATCAGATTGAGCAGAGTAGTCTTACCCGAGCCTGAAGGACCAAGCAGTGTCAGGAATTCGCCCTTCTCCACGCTCAGATCAGTCGAATGCAAGGCCGTAACCGGACCGAACATCTTAGATATGCCCTTCAGGGCAATCGCGTGGGCGCCGCGACCGTCAAGATGAATGCCGCCCTGCATCCGGTTCACTCCTTTACCGGCACCGTACAGGCGACGTGCAGAAGTCCGCCACCTGGGTACGCCGTCCTGCCGGCCATGAAATTGAGACTCTTCAATGGCTTCCTCTTTCCTTATCTGAGGTGTCATACAGTGTTACGTCCTTATGCGGCCAAACCGGATCGCCAAACGGGACCGGTCAGCCATCGATTGGAGTTGATCTCTTCAATGCGACGGCGACGATGCAAACGACCAAAGAGACTGTCATCAGCAAGGTGGAAACTGCGGCGATGACCGGCGACACCTCCCATTCGATGGCGCTGAACATCTTCACCGGCAGGGTAATCGTGTTGGTGCTGGCCAAGAACCAGGAAATGATGACTTCATCGAACGACAGCAGAAAAGCAAAGAGTGCAGCACTCACGAGCGACGGAACGAGCTGTGGTATAACGACCGTCAGAAACATCCGTATCGATCCAGCCCCCATCAGTTCCGCACCGAATTCGAGATTGCGGTCGAGTTTGTGAACGCCCGCTATGATCAGAAGCAGTACGTACGGCAAGCCATGCATGACGTGACCGAGCACCAGCGATAGCGTCGTCCCGCTGATCCTAAAGTAGGAGAAGTAGAGATAAAGTCCGAGGCCCGAAACGATTGTAGGGACAACAAGCGGGCTCATGATTAGGCCAGCAACAAGTCTCTTGCCGACGAATTCGTGGCGTGCGATCCAGTATCCTGCAGGCACGCCGGCCAGCATTGCCAATACTGTGGATCCCAGTGCGACCTTTATACTCTCGAAAAGGGGGTCTAGCCAGCCGGGAGAATTGAAGAAGATTCTGAACAGGTCGAGTGAATAACTCGTCGGCGGGAAAGTCAGCGCATTTGTCGGGCCGAATGCCATAGGTACAGTCACGGCGAGCGGCGCCAAAAGGAAAATATAGACAGCCACGGCCAGCCCGGTACCGATTAGACGGTAGCGACGGGCATGCGGGTCACGAATGTTGTGCGACACGATACACCCTACAGCTTATGTCGACGCCGAAGCGCCAGAGGAGCGGCAAAAACCAAAGCCATGCCGAGCAAGAACACACTAATGGCGGACGCTTTGGACCAGCTCAATACCTGTCGGTTGTAGAAATCGACGAGATTTGACAGCATTTGATCTTGCGAACCGCCGAGCAGCGCCGGAACTACGAACGAACCTAGGGACATCACGAAGATGCTGAGCAGACCGGCAAACACACCGGGCAGACTCATGGGAATAGTAACCGTCCAAAATATGCGGGCGGGCCGGGCTCCCATAATAGAGGCCGCGCGGTAGATTGCGGGATCGATAGCGAGCAGGCTAGCGAGAACCGGCAAGACGACGAGCGGAATGAGATAGTTGGTCATGCCGATAAGTGCACCAATCCGATTGAGCACCAGTGGTAGCTGGATCTTCATATCAAAGGCCCAGCTTAGAGCGCTGTTGATGATCCCTTCACGCCCCAAGATAATCGTAAATGCGAAGCATTTGACCAAAACACTGGTCCAGAGCGGAAGGAGCACGAACATCATCAAAACTGCCCTGCGCCGCGCTGTTTGACGAGCGAGGTGCAACGCGACGACAAATCCGAGAAGCAAGCTCAACAACGACGCCGAAGCGGCAATAACAAGCGTTGTACCCAGCGTTCGCACAAATAGACTACTGGTGAGAACTTCGCGGAACGCCACCAACGATAGGGCCGATCCATCGACGCTGGTATAGAACACGTACAAAAGAGGCGGCAACGTGATCGCGGTCGCAATCAACGCAGCCGGTGAAAGGAATATAGCTTGGGCGCGCATATTGGTCATTCGGTGCATGAGCGTTCTTCAGCGGGTTAACCGAAAATGGAGTGACAGAGCGTACACGACGTGCCGGTCATCTGTCCAAGCAGCGACTGCGTCTCAAGTTATGAGCCATTCCTTGAAGCGACGCGACACCGCCTCGTAGTTATCTGCCCAGTACTCGCTGTTCACCACGAGATGGCTGGGCTTATTCAAATCTGGCTGCCACTTGCGAGCCTCGGGCGACAACATCGACGCGGCCATCTTGGACACCGGAACAGTGCTCACTTGGTTCGCGAGCCGGGCCTCAACTTCGGGGCGCAGCATGTAGGCGATAAGCTTCATTGCGTTTTCCTTGTTCGGCGCGCCCTTGACCACTGCAAGGGTGTCGGTATTGAGCACGTTCTGCTCAAAGGAGAAGGCCAACGGTACCCCGCCATCCGGGTCATTCGTCGTTCTGGCGCGGTTGCTGTAGATCAAGCCGAAATCGACCTCGCCAGCCTGCAAAAGGGTGACTGATTGAGGAGCCGTCGGAGGCCAAACGGTATTCGACTTTATGCGATCGAGCGCCTTGAACGCACGATCGAGATCTAGAGGATACACGTCCTTCACCGATACGCCATCGGCAAGCAGCGCTGCCTCTAGCGTCCCGTCGGGCACAGGTCGCATGCCGCGACGCCCCGGAAACTTCTTCAAGTCGAAGAATTCAGCAAAATTCGTCGGATGATTTCCCGGACCATATTTCTTGGGATCCCACGCCACACCCATGACAAACATTTCATAGGTGGCGAGGTCGCTTGTCAGCGGCACCGCTAAATCCCTCTTGAGTTCAACGATAGAAGGATCAAACCTTTCCCAAAGGCCCTGCTTCGATCCAGAAGCTAGCCACGTGCCACTGCCCACATAAATATCCCATTCGACATTGCCCGTGAGCAACATCGCCTTAACTTTGGAGAGATCCGGCGCATTTACCAACTTGACCTCGATTCCCGTCTCCTTGGTGAACGGATTCGTCACGGTTCGGACGAAGGCCTCCTCGTAACTTCCGCCGTACGAGACCATGGTCAAAGAACTAGAAGGAGCGGCAGCACGAGAGGGCCCGGTCACCATGGGCGCCATGAGCACGCCCGCCGTCCCAGCAAGGAAGGAGCGACGCGTGACGGTCGAGACGGATCCGTTCATAGAATTCCTCCTTTTTCAACTTGGCTATGAGTTCTCAGGTGACACCCGCGAAAGCTTGCCTATCGGACAGATGGCAAGTCACCGAACGACCCGAAATTTGGTTTCAGAAGCCGATAGCATCGTGAGACGCTTCTTCTCGAACGAGACGCTTAGCTTAAGCCCTTTCGGGAGGTCGGACAGCTGGCGCCGACGGCTACAATGACGGCACAATCGTCCAACCTTGTTGGCATCACCCGCAAGAGCAGGCCATCGCGAGAAGCCAATACCACCTCAATACTCCTCCCCTTAGCGAAGCTGCTTTGGTTGGAAATTTTCTTGAGCGCGACTCTTACGATATCCCAAGAGCCGAACTTGCCTATCTAGGGGCTAATTCGCCGAAATTCTGCTCTTATGAGCTCCATATCGCCGGAATTCTACACCGCCGGCGCCTACTGCCCTTATGTTCCGATGACTTGTCTGCTTGATCGTCGAGATGAGCGGCCGCGAGGCACCGTGCGAGATGCGGGGTAAGTCAAGTGAAAGCAAGGACAGGATGAGCGATTCTGCCGATCGCGCATTGAGCAAGACTGCAGTCGTGGTCCGCAGGCGCGACGTCTGACTGACCTCTCCCACGACGATCGCCGTGGAGCGCCCGTCTCTCGAACATCGTTGCCCCGCGCAACAGATACAGGTCGCGAGCGTGAGCCGCCTCTTAGTATCGCATGGAACGGCCGCTCGCCTTGGCGACGAGCGCAGCCTTATCCGCCAAATCGTGGAGCGCGGGCCGCTCACCGGTAGCGTTTTTCAGGACTACCGAACCGCAGCGATCCGCTGGTGAGCCACGAGCGCTATCGCAAGATGACGTGAGTTGGCGCGACGCAAAATAACACACGAAAGCTATTCTGGCCGGGCCGGATCGTCGACATCGGAGTCTACCGCCATTGAGGCGGTTATCGATGCGCCACTTTTTCCAGCGAGCCCGGCAAGTCACGCGCGTCGAGTCCGAGACAGCCAGATTCTTCACCATTTGTCCGCTCACGTTTTAAGATTTCGCGACACTCGGCTCCCATGCACCGGAAATGAGACATCCAAAATGGGCGCCTGGTGTCAGTGTCAGCGCAGCATCCATGCGGTTAGAGACAAGCCTGCCGGCCAAGTTCGACACCGCTCCTGCCAGATCACCTTTCCCCTAGTTGCTGGCCGCGTCAGAACAGCTCATCTCAGCACCGTCGGGGAAAAGCGGTCACGATAGTGATCGAGCCACGGCCGGTCGGCAGCCGCATCGATCGTCAGCTGGGCTATTCACCCTTGGGCCGGCTGAACGCAGAGCGGGCCAAAATCAACGGCATACCCGTTCATATTTGCAGGATTCCTCCAATTCCGGTCGATCTGCGCGGTCTTTAAGCGGTCGAGCCGCCCTATGTTTTCGGGCGGTTGAGTCCGAGGTAGCTCCCCTTCGGCTAGAACAGGCGAGCACAGAGATATGCGGCGCGCGCGAACGTGCCGCCGATAAGACCGCAATGGTAGCTCTAAGGAGGTAAGTAGCCGTGGGAACCGCGATTCAAGCTTCGTCGGAAGCAAAAGAAGGCCGCGATCAACTTGAGTGCGTGCAGGGTCGAATGAACTTTGCTCGACGCACACCCGACGAAAATGCTCCCGCAGCTGCTACGCCCGAGGGATTTGACCTTCCCATGGTCAGCTACGCGGTTTCCATTCGTAATGCGCGTCCAATCGTGAATGACTTATCTCTCGACCGAGAAGGCTTCAAGCTAATTAAGCACAAGGCATCCAGTGTGAGTGAGCCTGATCCAGAAATCATGGCGCAGAAGTATCTGGCTGAAATGGTGCCTTTCATTAAGGACTACTTCAACGCGTCGCGGGTCACCACAGTAGATGTTGGTGGCGTCACCGTCCGTTCTATCGACGAAAGTTCTGTTGCCCGCGCATGGGGAGGAAAGAATCAAAGAACACTGAGAAATTTTGGGGCTGGATTTGCGCACGTCGATTACGCCCCCGTGGCTTGCCCTCTGGTTGCCGCGCGCGACGCTCAACTGCAGGGCATTGAAATTCGTCCCTATTCTCGCTTGATGATCATCCAGGCTTGGCGCGCACTGTCACCGCCTCCGCAGGATTTCCCCCTGGCGTTCTGCGATGCATCTTCTATTCTGCCTGCTGATCTGTTCGAGACTTATCAAAGAAAGTATGGCACCAGTATTCGGACTTTATTTCTCCATCACAATCCCGCTCATCGCTGGTATTATCTTCCCGAGTTGAATTCTGACGAGTTCTTTATGTTTAAGGGCTACGACTCAGATAAGCACTACGACCCGCGGTCAGCTCACGCGATGTTTGACAATCGGCACGCCTATCCAAATGCCAAGCCCCGCAAGAGTGTTGAGGCTCGGTTCTACGTCTACTACGACTGAGCCGCCGCTCGTCCGTAGCTTCAATCGCCGCGCAAAAGCGTGGGTTGAAAGTACGGTGACTTTTTCGCTTTGGACGGCGTGATGGTGACTACACTTCTTAGCTCACGTGAGTAGCCCTGCTCGGAAGTACGGCGGGCTACTTCGTAGTCGATGGCGCGACGCTGCCGATCGCCATTGCGACCGCCACCGACTGGACTGTCACGACAAAGTAAACTAAGGTCCAATCGGTGCTGGCAGCGACGCTTGGGTGTCGCAGTCAATTCTCCATGCAGGTGCCGCAGCCGCTGAATGGCGCCCGGCCAGTTGTCGGTCATGGAGACGCTACGAACGGGCAAATGATCTACTAGTGGCGCCGATCCTTGTAACCTACACCGCCTGTACGCCGATGACGCCCGGCGGCTGTGCTCGAGGTCCGATTGTCCCACCAACGGTGCGCATAGCCGCAGTGTAGTGTAGCCTGCCATCGCTGCTGCAAAAGTGCCCGAGGTGATCGCAGCAGCGATAGGCGTCCCCTGCAATTCGCCGCTTGAGAGGGAGGCCGGTCCTCCTCTCATGGGTTGCTACGATCGTCGTATTATGGCTTGCGCCATGGGACGTCTCACCTGGTCTATGCGGGGCAGCTATCGTTGCAATTTGAAGCGGATCTAGGTGAAGCGTGCGCCCCCCGGCGACCGAGCCTTTGAGGTCACGGAAACAACGTCGTTTCGAACGGATTCGTCCGCACGCGAGCTCTGAGCATGCATAACACACAGAGCTGCGAACAGTTGCCTGCGCTAGTGCGGCCGCGTTTCGATCCCACTTACGACGACGCGCACCTCGGAGCCTGATCCACAGCCTGAGCATCGATCTGCTAATCATGAGGATGCCGCCAAGATGGCGCGGGCCCGATTGCTTGATTGCTTGTCACACTCACCTAAGCCTATCGGTGATGGCCCTAGGTGCGGCCCCGTATGGATGTCGCTAGTAGCAGTTTCCTCCCATTGTCTCACTGAGTGCAGAGTTTCGTCGACAAAAGCCCCAAGATCGAAGAAATTAGGCGCTCGGGCTCGGCGATAATTCTGGTGAGATCATGCGGTCGCCCACTGGGCTGACCCCAAATATTCTGACGGGCGGCGATCATTGTTCGATGTCTCCCTTTCGCGAAGGATACTCCAATTTTCCTTCTCACATTTCGCCACTCTCGACACCAACGCATGCCGATGGAGCTAAGACAATGCCGATTACCAAGGCGCCGCAGGCGTTCCCTCGAACAGAGTACCTGCGCAGGCTTACCGCTGTAAAATCGGAAATGGCACAGCGAGACGTCGACGCGCTTGTCGTCGCTGACTCAGCGAACATTACTTACCTCACGGGCTACACCGCCAGGTCGGGAACTGATCCGAAAGGACTGGTGATTTCGATCCGAGAAGATGAGCCGACGATCATCTTACGTAAGATGGACGTGCCGGCCGCCCTGCATCAGACGTTCCTGGAACGCAGGACGGTGATCGGCTACCCGGAAAACTTGGTCGCCAACCCCGAGAAGGATGGGTACGACGCGCTGATCGATTTCCTTTTCGACGCTGGCCTCGCCCACCACGGTGTCGGACTCGACATGAGCGCCCTTTCGGTGCCGACCGCAGAGAAGTTCAAGACGCGTCTTTCGAAAGCGAAAATCGTGGATTGCACTGGCGTTGTAGCCTGGATCCGAACGGTTAAGTCAGATCTCGAGATCGCCTACATGAAGGAGGCGGCGGCTATTGCCGATGCGGGCGTCATGCGCGCGGCCGAGGTGATCCGTCCTGGCGTGCAGGAATCTGACGCAATCGCCGAGATCGTTGCGACGCTGGCGCGCGGCGCCAATGGCAAGGTCGGCACTTGGATCGCGACGCCATATTTGTGTTCTTCGCCGCGCACAGGAACCAGCCACATCACGTGGACCGAGGATATCCTTCACCCAGCTTCTCAAATTAACCTTGAGATCGCCGGTGTGCGCCATGGCTACACCGCACCAATCTGCCGCACCTACTCAATTGGTAAGCCCTCCGATCGTCTACGGCGCATACATGAGGCTCAACTTGCTGGTCTGGAGGCCGGGATAAGCACTATCCGGCCGGGAATTACCGGCGGCGACGTCGCTGCAGCAATCGATCGCGCGCTCGATAAGCACGGCGTCAGGAAGGAGTCCCGCTGCGGCTACGCCATCGGCATCGATTGGCGGGAAATGACCGCCAGTTTTAGCGAGGGGGACGTAACAGTGTTGAAGCCGAACATGACGTTTCACTTGCATCTGGGCAATTGGATGATCGAAGAGGATTTCGGTTATGTCATCAGCGAGACAATTCGGGTGACAGACTTCGGAACCGAAGTCTTGACGAAGGCGCCGCGGAAGCTTTTCGAGCTTTGCTAGAAATGTGAACTCTCAGGAAGTAGTCCATTCGGTCCTGCACGAGGAAGCTGAGCTTGCTAAAGCTTCAGCATCTCAAGAGAGAACCGAATGGACACTCATGAGAATGCACCATTGGCCTGGACAGGCAGTGCTGTTGTGGACGCGACGAGCCATAAACAACAATCCGAGCGAGATCCTGCTGCCGAGATCACTCTCGGGGTCATTCGGCACGAATCGGAAGCCGAGGGCAAAATGCAATCTTCGCCCGAAAGGGAGAGGACCCCGGCGAAGAGATCACATTCGACTACCTGCGCTGGACCCGCTCGAACTGGAGAAAACGGCCGTTGATCGGATGGACCGTGTAAAGTCATGCTTTGCGGTTTCAACTCCGGGTCCGTCCGAGCGTTTACAAGTGCCCCATGCGAGCTTCCGAGCGCCGAGGTTGCGCATTTTTTCGTCTGTCAGACGAATAGAAAGCAAGAAACACGCGCTGTCGCTCCTCTACTCTATGGAGATATCATCAGTTGAGCTGAAGCAGTTCTTTCGGTGAATCTAAGCGGCGCTAAGACCCATGAACGCCTGGGTGTCAACGAGTTGAGTCCCCGATGCATCCTGACGAAACCACGCAACTCTTTGCGTGGACGAAATAGTGACATCGTCTCGGGCAACTATCGTCTTGAGGCCATGTCTGTCGATTGCACCGGCGATCGGCATCGCGAAATCGAGGCGATTTCCCGACCCGGATCTGCCAAACAACCGCACTGCTATACCGATGAGATAGACAAGGCGAAGTACGGGCTGCGCCGGTGCTTGACGCTCACTGCCACACCGCGAAATGCAACTTTTCGCAGGCAAGATCACAAGTATCAGTTGCCAGTGACTGCTTGGCACACTAGCTCGCATCGTGCGGCTCTCGCGCGCAGAACAGACCGGGTTGAAAGGGCTGCGGTCCAAGTGCAAACCCATTTCGGGCAACTACTGATCTGGTCCAGATTCAGGGTATTGCAGGGTAAGCAGGAGTCGATATGACCAATTCGGCGAAGTCGCAGGCATTCGTAGCAGACGGCATCACGGCTCCGCTACGCTTTGCAGCCTTCCGAAACAGATGGCTTGCAAGCCTCCTCGCTTACCTCGGCATCCTGATCCAGCTCGTCAGTGCGGCTTGGGCGATGACTCAGATGACTTCGTCCGCCGGCAAGGTCGCGCTCGTCCAGACGGCGTTGACTCTGCCGGTCATGGTCATCGCATTGCCCGCCGGCGCGATTGCCGACATGCATGACCGTCGGATCGTGACGCTGATAGCCCTCGCGATCGCACTTTGCGGTGCCACCGCAATCGCAGCGCTCGACTGGTTCGGCTTCACCACACCGAATCTTCTGCTTGCTCTTTGCTTTGTGATCGGCTGCGGCATGGCGTTGCTGACCCCAGCTTGGCAAGCCTCAGTTAGTGAACAGGTGCCGGCAGAAGCTGTGCCCGCAGCTGTTGCGCTCGACAGCATTAGCTACAACGTCGCCCGCTGCTTCGGGCCCGCGATCGGTGGCATTGTGGTCGCCAGCGCAGGCACAGGCTCGGCCTTTGCGCTCACCGCATTGCTGTATCTGCCACTAATAGTCGCGCTCTTCCTTTGGAAACGAGTGGTTGAGCCGTCGCGGTTGCCGCGCGAACGGATGGGCCGTGCCATTGTTTCGGGCGTGCGATACATCAGCAATTCGCCGTCGATCAAGATTGTGCTGACCCGTGCCATGGCAACTGGCGTGATCGGCAGCTCGATCTCAGCCTTAATGCCGTTGGTCGCACGCGATCTTCTGCATGGCGGCGCGCAAGTTTATGGCATCACGCTCGGCGCTTTTGGCTTTGGTGCGGTCATTGGGGGACTCTGTGTCGGCGAAGTGCGTAGGCGGATGAATGGGGAAGCTATTGTGCGTACCTGCACGTTCTCAATGGGTTGCGCGATCGTTGCCGTGGCACTGAGCCGCGGGCCGGCTTTGACGGCGGCCGCACTGATCTTGGCCGGCGCGATGTGGATAATGATGCTTACGGCGTTTAATATCGGTGTGCAGTTCTCAGCGCCGCGCTGGGTCGCGGGCCGATCGCTTGCTGCCTATCAAGCTGCGTTGTCGGGCGGCATCGCCATCGGGAGCTGGGGCTGGGGCGCCCTCACCGATTCCGCTGGCGTCGAGGTCTCGCTGCTCGTCTCCAGCGGGCTGATGCTTACCTCGCCGCTCTTAGGTATGTGGTTGCCCATGCCGCGTGTCGGTGCGAGGGGTGAAGAGACCGAGGTGCTTGGCGATCCGGCGGTTCGGCTTGCGCTGAACGAGCGCAGTGGCCCCGTGGTCATCGAGATCGAATATCGAGTTGCGGAGGAGAACGCGCGGGCATTTCATGGCATCATGCAGGACGTGCAGCTGTCGCGCCAGCGCAACGGAGCGTACGGCTGGTCCATCGCGCGCGACACTGCCGATCCCGAACTGTGGACGGAGCGATACCATTGCCCGACGTGGCTCGACTATTTGCGTCAGCGCAACCGCTGGACTCAGTCGGACCTGGCGCTGGATCGGCAAGCTCTTGCTTTCCACATAGGCTCCAACCCGGTGCGCACCCGCCGTATGCTGGAGCGCCCCTTCGGCTCGGTGCACGGTAGAGACGGCGTGCCGGACCGCGACGTGACGGCTGCCCGGTAATTGCACGGAGTGGCGAGAAGCTTCAAGCTCACGTTACCGCGCCTCCGCGCCGACTATCCGGGGCAGTTGAGTATCGGGTCCGTGCACAACGGATGCGAGCAGCACCTTGTGTGCGGCGGCGTCGACCGCACTGTAGTGACACCTGGTTTGATCGCGGTAATTGCGGCTCGAGGACTTCCTCCGCCAAGAGGTGCCGGGGCTCGGCCTCAGGATGCCGACCAGGTACGGCCGAAATTCAGCACCGCGCCGCGACAAGCCGCGAACTTTCCCGTCAAATTTGCAAACGATGACGTAATTGCAGTCAGCGCTCGAGGCACGAAAGCTCCGTTATCGTCGAGCTCTCGCAATCAAGCGATTCGGAGGAGCTGTCATGAGGCAATACGTCGGCCTGGATGTCTCGCAAAGAGAGACCTCGGTTTGCGTGGTTAACGAGACTGGTCAAACGCTTTTTGAAGGAAAGGCCAAGTCTGATCCCGGCGATCTGTCCAAGCTGCTTCGCAAACATGCGCCATTGGCGGAGCGCATCGGCTTTGAGACGGGCGCGATGGCAAGCTGGCTTTGGCACGAGCTTCGTAGGGTTGAACTCCGCGTCGTTTGCATCGATGCTAGGCATGCGCACGCGGCACTGTCGGTCCGCATGAACAAGAGCGATCGGAATGATGCTCGGGGCCTTGCCGAACTGGTGCGGGTCGGGTGGTATCGAGAGGTCAAAATCAAGAGCGAGGAGAGCCAGAAGGTTCGAGCGATCCTTGTCGCGCGATTCCGCCTTGTATCCATACGCCGGGATATCGAGAACCAGGTCCGCAGTCTGATCAAGGAATGTGGGTTACTATTCCCTCGCGCGATTGGTCAGCAGTTCCGTAACCAGGTCGGCGAGCTATTGGGCGAAGATCATCAACTCCTCAACGTGATCGGGCCGCTCCTGTCGATTCATGAGCATATCTGCCAGCAGCAGAGCAAATTCGACGACGAGGTCCGCCGATTGGCGAAGTCTGACGAGACGACGCGTCGCCTGATGACGGTCCCTGGTGTTGGCGTGGTGACTGCCTTGACGTTCCGCCATACGATCGATGACCCGTCTCGCTTCCGATCGGCCTCGGCAGTCGGGGCCTATCTCGGCCTCACACCTCGGCGCAACCAGTCTGGTGAAACAGACACTAGTGGCAAGATATCCAGATGGGGCGACAGGCTTCTCCGAACTTACTTGTTCGAGGCAGCGACCGTCCTTCTCTATCGGACCAAAAAATGGTGTTCCCTCAGGGCCTGGGGAATGAAGCTCGCGAAGCGGATCGGTATGAAAAAGGCAAAGGTCGCCATTGCCCGCAAAATCGCAGTGGTCCTCCACTGCATTTGGGTCGATGGCACGTCGTTCGACTGGGGCCACGCGCCGGTCTGACCTTATTTTGTAAGCTCCTGGCCCGGTCCGCCGGGCCGGCGATGTCCCGCTGGGACGGTGGTCGTGGTGACCTCGGTCAATCGGCTGGTGGCGGCTCGTCCGCACGCCGTTGCAAACGATGAGGCACCCGATCCGGACATCATCATGAGGCGCTTGCGACCTCGGAAAGGACCATGACCCCAGCGACGGGCAGCGGATAGTTGAGATTTAGGTGACGGCTAATCGACCAATACTACCGAGCTGGCTATCGATCTACTAGCCGCGCTCGCCCCGTCTCCGCGACCCCGACCCGCTTCAACGGGCCGAGCGCTACAGTCTTGCCGATTGGCTTCAAAAAGAGAGTTGACATCAATCCGCAATTAAAGGGCCGATTGACAGGGGAAGATTAAGCTTTCCCTCCCGAATCGCTGCGGGTCTGCTTCACTTGCATCTTCGCGTAGGTTGACATCAGGCCGACTTCGGTGGTCAGCGTCACGAGCCTGAAGCCCATGTTGATCGCGCGCACGGCGCCTTCGGCGCCGCTGCAGTGAATGCAAGGACTGAGATTGCGCTTACCGCACTCCTTGACGATCTTTTCATAGATCTTGAGGATCTCCGGGTCGGTGTGATCGAGCTTCGGCTCGAGCCCGTAGGAGAAGCCGAGGTCGGACGGTCCAATATAGACGCCGTCGATGCCCTCGACGTCAAGGATAGCCTCCATGTTCTCGACCGCAGTTTTGGTCTCCATCATCGGC
Organism: Bradyrhizobium monzae; assembly: GCF_021458635.1. Taxonomy (GTDB): domain Bacteria; phylum Pseudomonadota; class Alphaproteobacteria; order Rhizobiales; family Xanthobacteraceae; genus Bradyrhizobium. The sequence goes on along the minus strand of NZ_JAIRDQ010000018.1, from coordinate 37,915 downwards.
AGCAGCACGATCTCGTCATTGGCGGTCTTTTGATAGGAGCCCGCGGTGCCGTACATGCCGGCACGGATTGGTCCGTTGGATCGGACGCCCTTCGGCGGATATTTGGAGTAGGAGACGAGGTTCTTCGCTTCCTGCGGCGTGTTCACCATCGGGCAGATCACGCCATACGCGCCGCCATCGAGCACCTTGCCGATGATGCCGGGCTCGTTCCAGGGCACGCGGACCATCGGGGTGACCGGATGCTTGCCCATGGCCTGGAAGCACTGCACCATCGAGAGATAGTCCTGCACGCCATGCTGCATGTCGACGGTGACGCTGTCGAAGCCGCATTGCGCGATCATCTCAGCCGAGAAGCCGGAGGGAATCGCCAGCCACGCGTTGACCACCGCTTTGCCAGAAGCCCAGATTTGTTTGACCTTATTGTTCAGCATCGATCATGTGTCCTCTTGCAGTTCTTCAAATGCGAAGGCCTTGCTTTCGGCCCCGCCGGATATCGGCTTCACCGAGCCCTCCCCGCGCGATGGCCACGATTGAATCGGTTGCGGCGAAGTCGGCTCTCAGGCTTGCTTGCCTGGACCTCTTGCGATTGGTACCGAATCCCCAAAGTCGCAATTTTCCAATGTACATTATGATACCGCCGAAATGCTGCGCCTATTGGGGAAATGTGAAGCTTATCATGTGATCGAGCTCCTCGTGCGCTGACACGATGTGAACGCCGTCGTTTTCGGGATCGTGCCGCGCATGGGCGCTTTATTTCCGCCTAGCACGGCATTGGCCCGTGCTACCTCGTCAAGTTTCTTGAAACCGCTACGCTCTCTAGCGTGTTGCCCGCGTGAGCCCAGCAGCAATGCCGCGCATGCCAGGGAGGACCATCAGAGTTGACGACCGGCTTGAGATTCTCGGTATCGCCCGAGTAGCTCACCTTTGCTCAACGAACAGGCTAGAGCTTATGCACGAGCTCTGAAGTGATCTCGGACAAGCTACGAATGCCCAAAAAGGCAAGATTTCGGTCGATTTCGGCCTGGAGCAGGGAGATTGCTCGTTGCACGCCAGCCTCACCGGAAGTGGCTGCCGCGTAGAGAAATGGCCGCCCAACAAAGACGAAGTGTGCGCCGAGCGCGAGCGCTTTGATGACGTCTGTGCCCCGGCGAATTCCTCCGTCGAGCATCACTGTCATGCCAGCTGCATTCGCTGCAATCTCCGGCAAAGTTCGCAATGCGGAAAACGCGTAATCAAGCTGGCGGCCGCCATGGTTCGACACTATCACGCCATCGACTCCGCACTCCCGCGCGATGCGGGCGTCCTCCGGCGATACCAGCCCCTTGACAACAAGCTTGCCTCTCCAGCGGTGCCGGATCAGTTCAACATGTTTCCACGTAAACTGGTCACGAGGGCCGAACTTCCTCGTGGGGTCATTCGACAGCGCCGGCACCCTGAGAGTTGCATCCATGTTTTCAAGGTGAGGCATGCCGTGATTGATCACGGTGCGCGCCCAGACCTTCACGAGCCATGTAGGATGGCTCATAGTGTCCCATAATACCCGCGGCGTGATGGCGACGGGTATTCGGTAGCCGCTTCGGATGTTGTTCTCGCGAATTTGCGGGATAGGAACGTCGGCGGTGACGACGAGGGTCTCATATCCGGCTCTGGCGGCGCGATCGACCAACGACACGACGCTAGCCTCGTTCGCCGGAAGGTAGAGTTGGCACCAAGCACCAGAATTTTCGCTCTGCACGTCCTCGAGCCTGATGAACGAGAAAGCGGAGAGGATCATCGGCACGGTCGTCGCCTTCGCAGCGCGGGCCAGCACGATATCGCCGCGGTATGCGCACAGAGCCGAAGAGCCCATGGGCGATATGCCGAACGGCGACGCATATGTGTGGCCAAACAAAGTCGTGGTCTGGTCGCGGCTCGAAACATCGTTGAGCACGCGTGGTACGAAACCATATTCGCTGAACGCCTTACGGTTGTCGCGCATCGCAGCATCAGTCTCGGCGCCGCCAGAAATATAGCCGTAGAGGAAACTCGGCAGCCCCCGACGCGCCACCGGCTCAAAGTCATCAAGGCAGAGGTAACGTGCAAGGCGTCGAGGCACGCGCGGCGCCGTCGTCCTGGTAGTCGGCGCGGGCATGGTGGTCACGCTGGTCTTGTGGAGCACGCTACAGGATCCGTTGTTCTTTGCTCGTGAGCGTAAAACGATCGCAGCCCGAGACCGCGCGAAGCTCGGTCCTCGCCGGCTATGAAGCCGGTGTGACGAGCAGCAGGCGAGCTCCCCGCCAACGCAGGCCGATTAAAGCTATCGGCTAGCGCGCACCGAATCACGGCCGATGTTCAGCGTCGACGCAGAAATGCTGCAAATATTCGAGCACGCGCTCAGCGCATGATTGAATACGAGTGGCGCGAGTACACGATCGACGGCGACGCTAGCTTCGAGCACGCTCCATTTGAGCTCCGGCAAGTTCCTCACTTCTAAAATATCGAGGATCTCGCTGTCTGGGCGACCTCGAGCGGAAGTAGGGCTGAGGGGCAGCGCCGACCCGCGAGGCCCGGCGGCGCTGCCCCGGCGCATATAGATGATGCGTAGACGCCGAGTTGAAGATCTTCTTCAAGATTTTAGGTCGCAGTGGCATCCGCCGATAAGCTCCTGCGTCGTCCCCGCTGGGTCTGCTCGAACTGCCAACCAACACACCCGACAATCGCGTCTGCCGACTCCTAAGACTTCAAGCCGCTACGTTCCTGAACTTGTGCCTCTGATTTGGGAAGCTTTGCCGTACCACATGAAGGAGATGGGGCGGCATGGGGAACGGGCTCTGTCCCTCAAGAGCCACGCGACATGAGGAAGTCGTGCTTCGCTGCTTCTCGTTGGAATACAGCACAATCTGTCTCGTCGCGCCTTAGAAGCTGCCGTTTAGTGGCACGCAACGAGAGAGTCTCGCGCGCCGGCGATGGTAGACAAGTGGAGCGGCGCGCGGCGCGCTATAGCCGCCGGCAATCTGGGTGTGAAGACAATTTGTTAGCCCTGATTGTCGCGGAGCGTCAATCAGGTGAGCGTTTTGTGTCGCGCGCGCTCCGGGGGGGCCCGGATCCGCTAGCATCACAGCCGCGGTCGCCAGGAAGTACGTCAGGAGTACGGCGGGTGTCGTCGTTTTCCCTTCCTACGACTGTTCCCGCTTAACAGGTCGGATCGAACTCTTGGTGAGGGAGGCGCGTCATCGCTTGCCCTTCTCCCGCATAAAGTCAAAGTCGCAGCCCTCGTCGGCCTGCATGATGGTCTCGTTGAACAGCCAGGCATAGCCGCGCCGTGCTTCATCGGGCGCAGCGGCCGGCTTCAACGCGGCGCGACGGCGCTCCAGCTCGGCGGCATCGACCAACAGCTCGATGCTGCGCTTGGTAACGTCGAGCTTAATCATGTCGCCGTTCTGCACCAGCGCCAGCGGCCCGCCGACAGCGGATTCCGGCGTGATGTGAAGAACGATGGTGCCGAACGCGGTGCCGCTCATGCGCGCGTCCGAAATGCGCACCATGTCCTTGGTGCCGCCACGCGCGAGCTTCTTCGGGATCGGCAGATAGCCGGCCTCGGGCATGCCCGGTGCCCCCTTGGGGCCGGCGTTGCGCAGCACCAGCACGTCATCGGAGTTCACGTCGAGATCGGGATCATCGACCCGCAGCGTCATGTCGGCGACCGATTCGAACACCACCGCGCGCCCGGTATGCTGCAGCAGTTTTGGGCTCGCCGCCGACTGCTTGATCACCGCGCCGCGCGGCGCGAGATTGCCATGTAGGACGGCAAGGCCGCCTTCCTTCTTGATCGGATTGTCGCGCGACCTGATCGCATCCTGGCCGGGCACGTCTTCCGCATTGGCGACGACATCGCGCAGCGTCTGACCGCTGATCGTCTTGGCATCGAGATCGACGAGATCGCCGAGCTGCGCCAGCAATTTCGGGACGCCGCCGGCGTGATGGAAATGCTCCATGTAATGCTCGCCCGATGGCTTGAGATCGACCAGCACCGGCACCTCGCGGCCGATCTGGTCGAACATTTCGAGATCGAGCCGGTGCGGCGAGCGATGCGCCATCGCCGTCAGATGGATCAGGCCGTTGGTCGAGCCGCCGATCGCCTGCAGCACGACCTGCGCGTTCCTGAACGAGGCCTGCGTCAAGACTTCGCTCGGCTTCGGCCCCTTGGTCTTGGCCATCTCGGCGGCAACCCGGCCGCTCGCCTCGGCCAGACGGAAACGCTCGGCATGCGGTGCCGGAATGGTTGCGCTCATCGGCAGCGACAGACCCATGGCCTCGATCATGCAGGCCATGGTCGAGGCCGTGCCCATCACCATGCAGGTGCCGACCGATGGCGCGAGGCGCCCGTTCACCGCGTCGATCTCGGCGTCGTCGATATCGCCGGCGCGATATTTGCCCCAGAGACGGCGGCAATCGGTGCAGGCGCCGAGCACCTCGCCCTTGTGATGGCCGACCACCATGGGACCGACGGGAATGACCACGGTCGGCAGATCGACGCTGATCGCGGCCATCACCTGCGCGGGAAGCGTCTTATCGCAGCCGCCGATCACGATCACCGAATCCATCGGCTGGGCCCGGATCATCTCTTCGGTGTCCATCGCCATCAGATTGCGCAGATACATCGAGGTCGGATGCGCAAAGCTCTCGGCGATCGAGATGGTCGGGAACACGAACGGCATCGCGCCCGACAGCATCACGCCGCGCTTGGCGGCTTCGATGATCTGGGGAACGTTGCCGTGGCAGGGATTGTAGTCGCTATAAGTATTGGTAATGCCGACAATCGGGCGCTCCAGCGCGTCGTCGGAATAGCCCATGGCCTTGATGAAGGCCTTGCGCAGGAACAGCGAGAAGCCGGCATCGCCATATGAAGTCAATCCCTTCCGCAGTCCACTTGTCATATTACCGTCATTTCGGGAGCGCACGGCCCGGAACTCAAAAGCTGGTGCCGTGGTCCACGCATCATCTTTTGCGACATTGCCCCGCACGTGTGAGTCTGGCTTTGTCGGTATGGCCCCCGTCATAGCCAAATTTCACTAACGATTACTGCAATGGATGGCATAGCGGCGCCAGAATTCCGCGTACATGCGCTTCTTTCGCCGAATTTCAGCGCCTCGATCCGGCCGCACCGATAGAGAGTGCTGGAGCCGATTTGTTAGCACCGGCTTCAACTCAGAGCGGCGTTCGATTAGGCTTCCAGCTGTTTGAATCTATCGACCGGTTTGGGACGAAATTGATGGTCCCGACGCCCCTAGGATGATCGTGAAGGCAAAGGCCTTTGATCAGAACGCTGTCCACCATGGCAGCCGTACTGGCATCATCAGCAAGTTTCTGCGTCGCGCGGGCTGACGGGCGAGACGCTTCGTGACGATGGAGCCGCAGAAGCAGAGACTCGGCAGCGACAAGCCGGCGATGACAAGCGTCGCCTCCACTGTTACCCAAAGCAAGGGACTAGCCAGAATCGGCCGTACGCAGCCAACGGCAAGGTCGGGCCATAGATGCCGGCATGGAAGACATACAACAGCGGCAGAACACGATCTCGGCCGCGATTAGCGTGCCGGCGACATGAAGATCCCTTGCGTGCGGGGGCCGTTGATCCGGGTCATGGTGTTCGAACGATTCGGCCGGGGAGAAAACATGATGCAGAGTGCAGACGGGCCGAGCCGGCCCGTCCGCATTCAGCGATCGATCAACTCTGAATCCACTCCAGGAAACGAGGGTTCACTTTTTCAAAATTATTCGCCCAATACTCACTGCTGATAGTAACATTTTTGGGGTTGCTCAAATCCGGCAACCATTTCCGCGCCGCTTCCGACATCAACGCCTTGGCTTTCGTGGACGCCGGCAAGAGGCCCAACAGATCATATAGCCTTGCCTGAACTTCCGGGCGCAGGATGTAGGCGATCAGCTTCATCGCGTTTTCCTTGTTGGGCGCGCCCTTGAGTATGCCGAGAGAGTCGGTAATGATCAGGTTTTGGTCGAAGGAGAATGCCAAAGGCACTCCGCCGCCCTCATCGTTCGTCGCTTTGATACGATTAACAGAAGTGTAGGTGAAATCGACCTCGCCTCTCTGCACCAGGAAAATCGTTTGAGGAACTGTCTGCGCCCATACGATACTCGACTTTATCCGGTTGAGCGACTTGAACGCACGATCCAGATCCAAAGGATAGAGATCCTTTGGCGCCACGCCATCGGCGAGAAGCGCGGCCTCCAGCGTCTGGTCAGGAACGGGACGGAAACAGCGACGCCCAGGGAACTTCTTCAGGTCGAAGTATTCGACAAAATCTGACGGATGCTTGCCGGGGCCGAACTTCTTTGGGTCCCACGCAATTCCCATGGTTACAACTTCATATGTGACGTCCTCGTTTGTCGGCTGAATCGCCAAATCCTTGAGGTCGAGCATGGATAGGTCCAGCTTCTCCCAAAAGCCCTGCTTGGATCCCGAAGCGGCCCAGGTGCCTGGGCCGATGAAAATGTCTATCTCGACATTGCCCGTGAGCTCCATGGCCTTGATTTTATCGAGACCGGGCACGGGAACGTTCTCGACCTTAATTCCCGTTTCCTTGGTGAAAGGCTCGAACACTGCCTTGACCGTGGCGTCTTGATAAGATCCGCCGTAATTGATGATTGTAACCGTGTCGGACTTGGCCGCGGCACGCGCGGGGCCGAGGACCGCCGACGCCATGAGCGCACCGGCCGTGCCGGCAAGGAATGAGCGGCGCGAGGCCGTGAAATCGCTTTTCTTCATGAATCTTCCCCTTTGCTGATGCCCAAAACACCTGACGGATACGATCGGATTGGCTGGTTGATGACTCGAGTCACGGGCGTTCCGAACCATTCGACCGACAATGGAGCACACGTGCGGGCCGAAAAGCCTGCCCATGGCAACAAAGCAATCGACCCAGCATCGCGCGAGCGCAGTAAGTTCGCTCTCGACTAGACTACGTAAACTTAGAAAGCACGCGCTCAAGAGCATTGTGCGCGGCCTCCGCGACGAGGCAAGCTTGTTTTTACCGCTTGTTGGACTTCGCTACGGTAACCCTGCACTCACGTTCACGTCGTGCGTTTGATAGGATAAAAATGCAGTAATTCTGCATTCGTTGATGTTAAGTGCAGAAAAATCGGTGAATATCGTTCGGTTACGATCAGCCACAAGTCCTACATCTTGGCTCGTGTGAAGCGGTATGACCTTCGCACCACGGCTGCGACAGGCCCACGCTATTGAGCAATCGGCCAGGGAACGCGTACTTCGGAAACGCGAAAGCCGGCTAGGAAGCGGGCCGCCGATCGAGAGGATCAATTTGACCGAGCCGTATGTGCGCGCGCGACGTTGAGGGCCCGGAGCGCCGCGGCGTCGAGCCGCTCGCGCCCATAGGACCGGTGAGCCAGAGGATGCCAAGGAGGTTCGAAAGCCCTGCTCGGGACGCGGCCGACAACCGTCCCAGGCACGGTAGAGCTCACAGAAACGGCTGTAGCGGTAACCATCGCGTTCGGCCGCGATGTATTCCTCCCACAGGATCAACAGCGTCAATGCTTGCACTTGAGCTCGCGGTGAACCGCCGCCCAGTCGGTCTCGGCACGACGTCGATGGCCCTGCTTGGTGCCGGCGCCGGCGAACAGCCGGGCCTCGAGAGCCGCATCCATAACGTCCTTCGGGAGCGGCAGGACAGCCCTGCCGCCTCGAGCCGGCGGATCGTCAGCCGCACAGTTGGAGGCGCAGCCCCCAATCCGCCGTGCGATCTCGCGGCCCGCATTCCAGCCGACGTCAGTCTCATCACATCGCGCACGTGGCGCATCGCAAGCCTCTCCGTCGGTATCGAAGGCGAAAGGCGTCGGAGTGTTCGCCCTGGCCGACACCTCCCGCAAGCCGTCCATCAAAGGGAGAGCTCCTTGCGGGGCACGGTTGCCTGTGTCGTGATGGTCGCTACCGAGGTGGTCGTCTGTCTTTCGAGGGGTGAAGACGGGCGCTCGATGCTCCCGTCGCTAAAACGTCCTGGTCAGGTGACTGGAGAGGGCTTGCGCACCACAGCCGCGCCGGCAAATTGCTTGAGGTCTGCGCCGGTGTCCGCCGCCATTGACTTCGGTACCGACAGGCCGACTGATAGGAGACGCCGCGCAACCATGTGATCGCTAGGCTTGTTCACGCTTTCAACAGCAATCAGCCGTTCTCCCTTATAGAGGAAAATCGAAAACGCGTCGCTCCCCGGCTCACCACGCAGCACCGCCCCGTCGGTATCAGCGGCCAATCCGGCAATCTGCAGGCGGGCGCTGCCCTGATTGGACCAGAACCACGGCAGGCTGTGGTAAGGGCTAGGCCAGCCGGTCAGCCCGGCGGCGAGGCAACGCGCTTGGTCGATCGCGTTCTGCACAGATTCCAGCCGGATGAGGCCGCTGCAGAACGGGTTGGGATGAACGGCGCAGTCGCCGATCGCAGAAATCGCGGGATCGCTGGTGCGCAGTTCCGCATCAACCACGATCCCATTGTCTACCTTGAGCCCGGCGGCGGCCGCCAGCGCGTCGTTGGGTAACACGCCGATCGCCATCATAATCGCATCTGTATTGATCGTCGTGCCGTCAGCAAGGGTGACCAGCTCACGAGCCGCATCCTTGCCGACAGATTTGACAGTGTTGCGGAACCGCAAGCGGACTCCGGCCTTGGTGTGCAACTGGCGAAAGTAATCACTCATCACTGGCGAGAGCACGCGGCCCATCAGCCGGTCGGCAGCTTCGATCACATCGACCTCGATCTCGCGGCTGCGGAGCAGAGAGGCTACTTCAAGGCCGATGAAGCCACCCCCGGCTATGGTGACGTGGCGAAATTCGGCAATCCGCGCCGCGAGGTTGTGGGCATGGGCAAGCGTGCGTAATTCCAGCGGCGTGCCAACGCTGACCCCTGGAATGTCCGGCACTCGATTGCGCGCGCCTGTGGCGAGCACGAGATGGTCGTAAGGGAGTGGTGTCCCGTCGGCCATCACGACAACGCGGGCGACGCGGTCGATACGCTCCGCGACCGCCCCGAGGCGTAGCTCGACCGAGTTGGCGGCGTAGAAACTCTCCGCGCGCAACAGCATCGCGGCCTTGCTCGCCGGATGGAAGTCCTTCGACAGAGGCGGTTTCTGATAGGGCAGATTCCGCTCTTCTCCGATGAGGATTATGGACCCCGTGAAGCCGCGCTGTCGCAACGAAGCCGCCAATTCGACGGCCGCTTGACCGCTACCGACGATGACCACGCGTTCCAGCCGCCCTTGGCTGACTGCAGCGCCTTCAGTGTGGGCCGTATTTTTGCTGCTCACTTTCTGTGCTCCCAGCTGGCCATTTTTTTCGTTCGGCTCGAGTCAGCGCTCCATCGCCTCATGATTTTGCTCCCGCATCATCGTCATACTTATGCTGGCCAACTACAGCAACAGTCTGACCCAACCAGTGGCGGGAATGGATATACGATAAGAAGGCCACATTCGGAATCATCGGCATTGCGACGCCGCTTCCGAGCTTGAAACGGAAAACTCGGCGCGCTGCTCACGACATGCAAGCTCAGCGGCAATCAATTCGGCGCGCAGATCACTGAAGCCTACTCGCCAATCTCGTCGGTGACCGGGCGAGCCGCATCGAGGTCTCATTCCTTTGCACGTCGCGAAGGCATCAAAGCCGGGCGCGCAGGGCATCGGTGAGGCTCTTACGATTGTGATCAGATACCGGAGAGGCACAGGATCACCGAGCGACCGAAATAACAGCCTTTGAATATCAGGGGACTCTCGTGAAAGGGAGGAGCACTGTAGCACTAGTTCCGAGTGCACCGTACCAAGAGGTCACAACGCTCCGGCATGTTTCCGGCCCGCTGGGCCTCACCGTCGCGGAGGGAGGTCAACGTACCTGCGTGTCAATATTGACTGTCCGGCATGCGCACGGTCAGGCCCTCAAGCTCGGCGCTCACCTTGATCTGACACGATAGCCTGCTGTTTGCGCGTCGCGGACAAGCTACGGAATCGAGCATCGCGTCCTCCAATTCGTCCATCGTTTCCAGTCTATTGATATCGTTTTCGTCGACATAGACGTGACAGGTCGCGCACATCGCGTTGCCACCGCATTCCCCCACGATGCCCTCGACGCCGTTGAGCACCGCACCCTGCATCACGCTGTTACCGTTCTCGATGTCAAAAGAGCTTCGGGTACCGTCTGCAGCCACGTAGTGAATGAGTGTCATTTCAGTCAGATCTCTCGCGAATAGCCTGCGAAGGGCTACACGCCCTTGCGATAAAAACGACATGGCGAGCTAAATCGCCGTCACTTCAGAGCCGCCCGCGCAGGATCGACTGCCCTGACAGCGACGCGGGCCTGCAGAAAACGTTCACGGGTGGCGCGCGGCCTCCGACCGTTTCCAGGACTCCAGCTCCGCTTTCGACGAGTAGCGCATCCGCCTCCTTGCGCTCAAGTGTGATTACGTCGCCATTGCCGTCGACAGTGAAGAGCACCTCACCGCCGCCCTCCTCGTTACCGATCTGCCACCAGCGCCACGCCAAAAAAACTTCGTTCGGCCGCGCCAGCATCGCCAAAGCGCGGCGGTTCTCGTAATTGACGACCTCAATCCCGAGCTCGTCCTCGACCGCCCCGCTCGCCCCTTGTACGAGCCTCGCAAGGTAGGCGGACTTGCCGGCTCGCGCCTCGGCATCTATTTGCGTCTCGACGATGACCACGAACATGATCACTCCCAATGGCGATGGCCTGATCCGACTTTTGCACGGACGTAACAGTACCAGCCGCTACGGCGGCTTGGGCCAAGTAACTTTTTTAGCGGTTGTTCTTCGGGATGACGTCGCCGCGGCAATGTCGCGCGTCAGTTCCCGAGAATCGATGACCGCGCCGTCTGCCGATTTCTCGGGCCCTACGTGTCGTTCAGCGGCGGCTGGATTTGGTGTCGTCGCAACCAGGCCAGACCGATGCATCAAGTGCGTGCATGACTTTTGTGCTTCATCACGTACTGCGGTTCTGTTCTCGGTGATTCTTCCTTGAAGGCCTGCCATCGTCGGCAGGCCCGTTCTCGTTTACGTCAAAGCGCTCCTTAGCCACCGCCCAGGCTCACGCGAACCTCGCCGTCGACAACGTTCACTTTGCATTTGCGCAGTCGCATCTCCTTCAGAGCGAGGCAGCGCCCCGTGACCAGATCGAACTCGTGCCCATGCCATGGGCAGATGAGGATCTCGCCATCCCGGCTCCAATGGAATTTCCAGTCCGTAGAGGCGTTGCACCTCATCTCGCCGCCAACCCGCCCGGCGCACACCGGTCCGTATTGATGCGGACAAACATTGATCAGAGCATGTAGATCGCCATTGACGTTGAACACCCCGACTTCCTGCGTGCCGACCTGAACGATCTTGTGCGAGCCGGGCGGAAATTCGCTTGCCGACCCGACCGGATATTCGACCGGCGCTCGCGCCGACCGTGGCGCCTTCGTCTCAGCTTCGGCAGCACGCTCGGCCACCTCGTGATTGTCGCTCATGCTGGCTGCTTCTCCTTTTTCGTAAGCCTCTCGGGGATCGGGAGCTTGAAGAGGCTGAGCGCGTTCTCGCCCATGATCTTGCGGCGCTGCTCTTGCGTCAGCGGCAGCCGCGCCAGGCAGCGCGGATGGTCGAAGTCGTGGTGCGGCCAGTCAGAGGCGAACAATGTGCGGTCGGCGCCCCCATAATGCTCCATCGTCTCGACCAAGTATTTCGGATTGACCGGCTCCTCAACCGGCTGCGTGGCGAACCACATCTGTCGCTTCATGTAATCGCTCGGCCGCTCCTCCAGGAATGGCACCTGCCGACGAAACTCTTGGTGGTAGCGGTCCATGCGCCACATCATGCCGGGCACCCAGCCGACACCGGCTTCAGTGAAGACAATTTGAAGTTTCGGATAGCGCGCCGGCACGCCGGTGTGCATCAAGCTCGCGAGGTTGGCCATCATCGCGAATGTGTGCCCTATGATTTGCTTCCCAAAGTGATTTTCGAATTGGTTGATCTGGGTGGGGAAGGCCGGCGAGGTCACCGTCACGCTGTGCAGCATGACCGGAAGCTCCGCAGCCTCTGCTGCCGCCAGGATACGATCGTAGCGGCGATGGCCCCAGAGCGGGTCAACGCCGGCGGTGGGCAGGTAGACAGCGACAACGCCCGGCGTACCGGCGTAGCGCTCGATCTCCCTGACCGTCTCCTCTGGGTTCTGCGGACAAGCCATGACGGCGCCGTAGAGACCGTTACCCTCGCGAAGCCACTCGGCTACCATCCAACGGTTGTAGGCGCGCGACAGGGCGGTGGCGTACTCGATGTTCGACAGGAGCGCAAAGCCCAGCAGGTAATCCGGCAGCAGGATGCCGTAGTCGACCCCCAGCGCGCTGAGCTCATTGCGCATCGCTTGCGGGGTGTCAACGCTCCTACTCGCATGACCGCCGGGGAGCGGCGGGGTCGCAACCAAGGCAGGACAATAGCCGGGAATGTCCAGGTAGCGCTGTGGAATGCTACCGAGAAGCTCGAGCGACTTACGCCACGGCATTTCGCAATAAGGAGCAATGTACTGAGGAAGATCGTTGAGGTGGACATCACAATCCACAACCACCATTCCGTCTGTCGCCGCTCGGTTGGTTTGTACAGACATTGGCTCACCCTCCTGCATCATTGATCGACGCGCTATCCATGCACAACGGTCGCACTTGTCTGCCGCGTCGACCGTCAAATAGTTTTTAGCACTCGGTGAAACAGAAAACCGTCAAATTCCGTCTGACGGCGGCGCAAAATCGAGAAAATCTATGAGCCAGGGCCGAAATTCTTCGTGGTGATATTAGTTCGGAACTATATTGCGCACGTTGACGGTCTTTTGCGGCCAGCAGAGCTGCCCGCGAGGTGCCGGGGAAGACTTGGTCCAACCCCCTTCAGAAACCGGGTGGGCGATCGCCGACCGCCGGGTCAAGCGCGACTCTGAAGTCCGCGCCAGCGAATGTTGATCACAAGCTCGCGCCGGCGCTGGCCGCTCTCGCGCACGCCGACGCGAGTATTGCCGCCCCAGGCCATCGTAGATGCTACACCACACTCCATGTTCTTAGCATGCGGTCCAGATCCGATGGCCGAATCGGCCAATTGCCTCCCCCATCAGTCAGGATTTTCGAATCCGCGGCTCCGCTTCGAGCGTCGAGCCAGTAGTTGTCGCGAGCCGATCGAGTTAGCGGACGAAGGCCTTCATGGTCTGGCGATGAACCTGATGCGACCTCCAGACTACCATTTCCTTCCAGTCTGCTCCCTGGGGATAGAAGTGCAGCTTGGTGGCTCGGCGAATCTCGCGACCAAGATCCGAGTCAACTTCGTTAGGACGATACTTGAATAGCCAATGGTCTTTTCGCAGGACAGTTCGTCCACTCGGATAGGTCCCGAATTCGGGACCTATATAGATGCGTCGATCGCCTAGAACTCGCTCCCAGAGCGTGTCTTGCGTCCCCACGATCGGCGCCGATGATGAGTTTCCGAGTTCGGGCGAAGTGACTGATGCACCAAACACTCGAACAGCCTTCTCATAACCTTCACGTCCAGCGGATTGTTCGGTTTGCAACTCGCCGTACCCATAGGGACCAAGACCCGTATGGTAATCGACGATGACGACTTCATCCTTACTTGTAACGTCATAGTCTGCCACGATCTGTTCGAGCGTGCGCCTCGCCTCGGATGGCTCAGCGCCACCGTAGAACATGCCATCAGGATGCGTGTACTGTCCGCCCGTGAGTGCGAACCGAAAGTTCGGTACGCCGTGCTTTGTCTGGTAGGCGGCGATTGCAGCCTCGGCGCGCGCGATACTCGCCTCCGAAAGGTCCGCTGGAACGAGGTGGTCGGCCAGTTCTTGGTACCCAGGGTTCGCCGGAAGCGGTGCCGCAAAGTCGACGAAATTTCGATTAAGGTCGATCCCCTCAGCCGTAACCCGACGGTCCCACGCAAAGCCATAACAATTCAGTGCGTGGATAATGAGCATTCCGGTTGATGGTGGCAGCTTCTCGTGAAAACCAGCCTCCAGGAAGAGGAGCTGTCCCGCAGATCCGCAGTAACCCTCCACCCCATGTGTAGCGGATACTAGAACTACAAGGCGGCTTGCGTCTACAGGCCCAAAGTATGCGACATCGGTGAACAGCTCTTCACCCGCTGGTCCCGTTGAGCTGCATTTGTAAGGTCGGGACCCGGGAGCGCGCGAAAGAAATTTCCGTCGCGCTTCATGGTACGTATCGGAAAAAACCGTCTTTGCAATCTGCGCCGCAACGTCGAGATTCATGTCCGCTCCTTCATGCTTGTCTTTCGATCGAGTTAAATCACGCATCGAGCGTTGCGCCGAGCCGAACTGCCCTGGTCCGGGCTAACGCGCGTGTTGAAGCAATTCCGCACTGCGCCCGGGCCCCTAACGACAAGCTCAGCGTAACTGACGGCTGATCGTGGAAGACGGCGAAGAAGCTCACTAATCTTGATTCGTCCGCACTGAAAACGATTCGCGCTGGTTTCGCTCGCCGACCTCATCCACCAGAGCTGGCCCCTTCTCCCTACTTTTAGCTCCGTCAGACGCACGCTACTGTTGTCAGGCTAAGAGGCCGCTCCAATGGCGGCACCTTCAGCTTTCGCGCGCTGGAAGGCGAACGCCGCAAATGCAGTATCTTGAATACCGGTACCGGTAAGATCAGCGATACTAATCTGCGCGTTGCTTGAGCGGTCCGTTTTTTCCCGCGATGATGTCCGCAAGCTCTAGGAAGGTAGACGTTTCGGAAATCGCCCCCGATGCCAATGCGTGGTGCAATTCACCTAATCTTCTCGTCTGCAGCAAACTGTCTGCCATGTAGAGATCCGCGCGGGCAATCGCGGTGGGCTCGATCTCATTCTTGTGTTCAGCATCCGAACCCATCGCTGTAATATGCTGTCCTGGCTCGAGCCATGCAGCGCTCAGGACTGGACTGCTCGCAGGTGTTGTCGTGACAATGATATCCGAGCCACTAACGGCGAGAGCGGGATCCTTGTAAGGGATTACCGATATGCCGAGATTGCTTGAGAGCCTTCGGAAAACCCTTTCGCTTTGGAGAAATCGCGAGCCCAGATTCGCGCCTCTTTGACCGGGCGCACCAGCATCAGGGCCTCCAACTGCAACCTAGCCTGCACGCCCGCTCCAATAATCGCAGCCACGGCAGTATTCTCACGCGTAAGGTACTGCGCTGCCACAGCACCCGCTGCGGCCGTGCGGACGTCAGTGAGATAACCATTGTCGAGCAGAATAGCCTGCGGAATGCCAGTTTCGCTGGAGAAGAGTGCCATCATCCCGCTTGCACTCGGCAGGCCCATCTTCGGGTTCTCGAAGAAGCCAGACCTATTTTCACGGCAAAATAGTCAACACCAGGTGTATAAGCGGTCTTTACCGTCCACCTCACCCTGATGGTCGAATATATTAAGCCGGAGTATTGGCGGCATCTCTACCGGTTTTGTAGAGAGAGCATGGAAGGCGCCTTCTACACACTACACGGCCGCGCGGTCGAGCGGCACGAGCGTCCTAAGCTCTTGCTCCGTTATGATCTTTACCATCGCCATTACTCTTCAAATGGGGCACGCTCGCCCTCTATGACGCGGCGGTGCAAGAGCGGATCAACGTTACGACCGGATAGCACGACCACCAAAGGTCCTTGTATGTTCGGAACTTTACGGGCGAGCAGTGCGGCGATGCCTGTCGCACCCGCTCCCTCAACAACCTCATGTTCTTGTTCGTGAGCATAGCGAATGCCCGCGGAGAGCTCACTTTCTCGGAGCAAGATGACATCATCGAGGAGCTCCCGACACATCGTGAACGTCAGCTTGTTGTTTAGACCTATCCCTCCACAAAGGGCATCCGCTAGACTCTCGTACTCTTTGACTTGCACGGGATGGCCGGCATCAAGACTGGCCTTCATAGCCGCCCCTCGTTCCTTGGTGAGTCCTATGATCCGCGCCCTTCCACATGCCTTTCACGGTCGACGCGATCCCAGCCGACAGTCCTCCACTCCCCAAAGGAACGAGCACAGTAGCAACGTTTGGCACGTCTGCCACGATCTCGAGACCGACCGTGCCCTGCCCGGCTATGATTGCGGCATCATCGAACGGGGACACCATTACTCGTCCTTTTTCGGTGACCAGCCGATGGAGCTCGCTCTCCGCCTCGTCGTAAGAATTGCCTACAATCCGGACATCCGCGCCTAGGCGTCTGATCTCGGAAACTTTGTTCTCCGGAACGAATCTGGACATACAGATTGTCGCGGATGCCCCGGCTGCTTTCGCGGCATGGGCAATGGCGCGCCCGTGGTTGCCGGTCGACGCCGTTGCCCCCCGGGCTAGCTCCTCTTCTGTAAGCTGCACTATGGCGTTTGTGGCTCCGCGCAGCTTGAATCTGCCGGTCGTTTACCGATGCTCCATCTTGAGGAACACGTCGACACCGCAAAGAGAAGATAGGCCTTTTGAGTGGATAGTGGGCGTTTTGATAACGCAGTCGCGGATGCGACGATGTGCCTTAAGCGCTTCGGGAGTGCGGTCGTCAATTCCAATGCGGTTGCTTGGTCGCCGCCCTTTGTTGAATGAGTTGTCTCCACGTTAGACTCCTTGGATACTCGATTTGAGTCTCCGATGGGCCGTCATTTTATGTTGAACAATATGCCGCTCCGCAAAAGGTCTTTTCACGCGTTGTCATATGTGAAGGCTCAGCTTTCAGGCGCAGAACTGGTGAAGCGCACCGAAAACGGGCAGTGGCCGGAACCGGCCATCCCGGTGCTTCCTTCTGCATAGGTTACACCACCTTCCCTTGCACGGATCGTCAATGCATGTCGCGTTTCTTTAGTAGTCTGACTACAGCATCCCGCGACAAACTTGGTCTTAGTGCGTTCAAGTTTGAACCGCATCCGACATGTCGGAACTCACCCGCACCAGCATCTTTCCGAAATTGTTGCCACGCATCATGTCGATGAAAGCTGTTGGAATGGTGTCCAGGCCTGTGCGAATATCTTCGCGATACTTGACCCTCCCCGCAGCCACCAGCGGCCCGACATAGGCTAGCATCTCATCAAGGTATTCCTCGGCGAAATCGCGAGCCTCGACGTTCTTAGCCGTGACGTTTCGCGTTTTGAAGATTGGCTCTGCAAGCTTCATCAGCGCCGCACGCTTGGCGACGCCACCATCCTCGTCGCCGTAGGTGGAGATGGTACCGCAAATGGTCATTCGAGCGTCCTGATTGAACAAAGGCAGCACGGCCTCGAACACCTTGCCACCTACATTCTCAAAATAGACGTCGATGCCAGCCGGGCATACCGCGGCGAGATCAGCCTTCAGAGTTGGCGAAAGGTGGGAGACGCAGGCGTCGAAACCCAGATCTTGGGTTACGAATCGGCACTTGGCATCACGGCCTGCGATTCCTACGACGCGTGCCCCTCGCTGCTTGGCGAGTTGGCCGGCAATTTGTCCCACTCCGCCCGAGGCCGCCGAAACGACCACGGTTTCTCCAGATTTGGGCGAAGCCATCAGATCCATTCCTGCATACGCTGTCAGGCCCAGCATTCCCAGCACGCCCACGGCATGCGAAATGCGCCCTACGGACGGATCGAGCTTGCGCGGGACCATATAGGCGGGCCGCCAGACGCCCTCGCCGATCAGCCCGTACTCAGCCCAACCGTTGGTGTCGAACACGAAGTCGCCGGGGGCGTACCCGTTGAGCTTGCTCTTGATCACCTGGGATACGGTGCGCGCATGACAGGGCGCGCCATCCGGCGCGATGCGTTCGCGCGCGTAGTACCATTGATAAGGATCAAGGGACACATAGATGGTCCTGGTCAGCGCTTGCCCCGGACCGGGCGTCGGGACCTCGCGTTCCTTTCGCACGAAGGTGTCCGCCTGAGGGAAACTCGGCAGCGGTCCATCCGCTAAAGTCCAGTATTGATTTCCTGTCATCGCTCAGTCCCTCTTCTTGGCGAAGCTCACGATGTGGAGTTGCCCTCGACATCCATTCTCAAAGCAACGCTGGACGCTGTGATCTCGCGCCAGTCTCAGTTGGCTGGTAGGACCTCTTGGTCTTATGTTTGCTACGCGATCGAACATTATCTAGGTTGCGAAACCCGAGAGGTAGCTGATGTCCTAATTCCAATCCCGCGTACCGCCGATGGCTAATCTCAAACACTTCCCCTCAAAACAAGATAGCCCCAATGTCGCGAAGCATTTCACCGCTCATAGGAATTCATCGTAGAATTTCGGATCAGCCGCCCAGTTTTTGGCAGATTCTCTGCGCCGTTTGTTGCCGTAGTTTTTGGCGGTTATTTCCGATAACAGGCAGAGTGAAAATCGTCTTGGCACACAGCATCTGTGCGATGGGCCGGGGCTATGTCTCGGTGGTCCTGATGAATTGCGGTCGGCAGCTGGAGCAACGCATGGGCGACGCGCCGCTGCATACCATCATGATGATGATGGTCGCCGCTGATCTGGCCGGGCATGATCGACTATTCTCTGTTCGCGTTGATCGACTCCTTCACGCAGTCGGATCACGGACTTGAGGTAAGCCGCGATACAACCAAGGAGATCAGATTCTAGTCTAGACGTTCAGCGACGAGCGACAGCATGGGCGCTGCGGAATTGACCGGCGGAGTAGTGTCAGCCGGTTTCCGAGTGCGCAGAGCGAATCGTGCCCACCATCGCGGGCGAGCTGCCGTGGGTACAGCGCATCCGCGCCTTTACCATCTTCGCTCTGACTAGCCTCCTGCTGCTTCGCTCCGATACGCCATCGACATTTGCGGCTGGGCTGCTTCGATTGCAACTGCCACCGACTGGATGATTGCTGCAAAGCGCACCGCGGTTTGGACTGTGCTTGCGGCGAGCCCCGCGTCCCGTAGCACGTTCTCATGCGCCTCCATGCAGGCGCCGCAGCCGTTGATGGCGGAGACCGCGAGCGACCACAGCTCGAAAACAACCTTGTCGATGCCGGGATTGCTGATGACGTTCATACGTAGCCGCGCCGGCATGGTTCCGTACTCCTTGTTTGAAGCAAGGTGCACGAATCGATAGTAGATGTTGTTCATCGCCATCACCGATGCCGCGGCCTTGGCGGCCGAGACGGCCGCCGTGGTCAGTTTCTCGGCGGCGAGCGCCTCGAACGCCGAGATCAAGAGCGGATTTCGAGAGGCTACCGCGCATGCCAGGAATAGACCAAATTTGGCCTCTTCGTCGAGCGTCACATCGGACACCATTGACGAGAGGTTGAGCCTTACATCCTTCGCGAAGTCTGGAATGCGGCTCTTCAGTTCGTCGATCGACATTGGCGCGTCATGCCACCTTCAACGTTTGGCCGCCGACCTCGCGGTTGCAAGGGCAGAGCTCGTCGGTCTGTAGGGCGTCGAGCACACGTAGAGTATCGCTCGGTGCGCGGCCGACGTTGAGGTTGGTCGCGTAGACGTGCTGGATCATGTTGTCGGGATCGACGACATAAGTGTAGCGATAGGCGACGCCGTCGGGTGAGCGCACGCCGAGGCCGTCGACCAACGTCCCGTTGGTGTCGGCGAACTGCCAGATCGACAGCTTGTGCAGATCCTTGTGATCGCGCCGCCAGGCGAGCTTGCAGAACTCGTTATCGGTCGAACCGCCGAGCACCACCGCATCGCGCTCCTCAAAGTCTTTTGAAAGACGGGCAAATTCCGCGATTTCGGTCGGACAGACGAAGGTGAAATCCTTGGGATAGAAGAAGATGATTTTCCATTTGCCGGGAAAGCTACTCGCCGTCAGCGTTTCAAACGCGCTTTGTCCCTTTTCCTCCTGAGCGTGAAATCCAGGCTTCACGCCGACGACTTCGAACGAGGGTAGCTTACTTCCAATTCCGAGCATGATTTGCTGTACCTTTCCTGTAGACTCTGATCGCTATTTCACGCGCGACTTCTGGCCGCGCGGTAGCAAAAGTTTATAACCGCCACAAATGCCGAACGTCGGAAAGACCCCCGCATCGATCGCCCATCGGTCCCCAATACAATCACCGGCTCACCATGGCTGGCCGAACCGTCACAAAGCTGGCTAGAGACGCCGACTGGCGTCGGCCCCACGTCAGGCGCCTGAGCCCCCAGGCTAGCGACATGTCGGTAGCACTCCCGACTTGAGGAGAGGCACCGAATAGGCACTCGCCTTGACCTGAAATTCGATGCAGAACGGGCTTCGAGAGAACACTAATTCTCAGAGTTGAGGGCCTCCAGCGCCTGACGATGAACCATATGGCACCTCCAAGCGACCATCTCCTTCCAATCCGACGCTTGCGGGTAAAAATGTAGCTTGGTCGCGCGTCTAATCTGGCGTCCAAGGTCGGAATCAGCCGCCTTTGGCTGATGCATGAACAACCAGTGGTCATTTCGAAGTACCACTCGTCCGGCGGGCCTTTGGTAAGTTCCAAATTCCAGGCAGACGTAGGTATGTCGGCTCCCTAAGGCACGCTGCCAAAATGCGTCCTGACTACCAAGAATAAGCACTGATGAGGAGGTGCCAAGATCCAGCGACGTCACCGAGGAGCCAAAGATTTTCACGGCTCGCTCATAACCCTCTGGTCCCGACGACTGCTCACATGCCAGCTCACCATAGCCGAAAGGTCCGAGCCCGGTGTGGTAATCAATAATGATAACGTTCTCGCGACCCGCTATGTCAAAGTCCGTCGCTATCTGCTCGAGAGTTCGCCTGGCTTCAGTGGGTTTAGTTCCCCCGTAGAACATGCCCCCCGGCCTGGTATGCTGCCCACCCGTTAATGCCTGTCGAAAGGCTTGTTCGCCGTGTGCTGCTTGATATGCCGCGAACTCAGCCTCCGCGCGCCGGACTCCCTCCTCTGAAACGTCCGCAGGGACAACATACTCAGCCATTTCCTCGTATCCAGCATTTTGCGGGAGCGGTTCGGCAAAGTCGATGAAATTTCGATTGAGATCGCACCCCTCTGCCGTCACTCGGCGGTCCCAGGCGAAACCGTAGCAATTGAGGGCATGGACAATGAGCACGGCCGTAGACCGCGGAAGTGCTTCGTGGAGCTTAGCTTCCAAGAATAGAAGTTGTCCGGCGGACCCGCAGTAGCCTTCTGCGCCATGCGTGCCGGAAACCAGGACAAGGAGATTCTTAGCGTCTGGGCGTCCGATATAGGACGCATCCGTAAAGAGCGCTTCGCCATACGGTCCGGTCGCGTGGGACCGATACGCTCGCGACGTCGGCGCCGCTGCCAGGAATTTACGCCTCGCTTCGAGATACGTATCAGAAAACACAACCGGAACGAGCTGCTTTGCACTATCAAGATTCATTCTGCTCAACCTACTCCCCGCGATCCAAGTGGTGCCTCAAGACGCAGCGCCATTTGACCGATTTCCATGCCAGTACCGCTGTCTAGTCTTCATCAACACCCGATTCCGCATGTGTTGCCCCACCGAATTCTTACTGCCAGCTGACAATCCAGCCGATCGACCCCATCACTATGGCTAACATGCCGATATCAAATTCGCCGATCTGTCGTTCGGGATGGGGCGGCATTCTCACGTCGACGTTGGAAATTTGATGAATTTCATCATGCTTCGGCTTGCTGCAGCGATGGAAGCAACTCGGAGGCGACCGGCCTTAGCGGAGCCGAACGCAGCACAATCGCCATAACTGCGGCGGACGACGAAATCCTTTCACCCAACACCGGCTTCGTCGCATTCAACCATTCTCAGACGTCTGCTCCGCAACATGGGACAGGCATCACCCTCAGCTCGGATAACAACCCAGTGCATCGCGAGGCGAGACTGACACTTCACAGCGTAACTCTCGAAACGCCTCCAGCGGACGGCACCCTCCAGCTGAACACGGCTATCGCGCCTGTGTCTCCGACCGGTATGCGGCGCTGAAGATCACGATCCAAGGCTCCTAGAGGCAGGACATCCTCAAAGTAAGAGGTCATAAGCTTAAGCCCGCGCGCTCGAGAAGCCTACCGACGGAACGAGACCGATCACTTCAGCAAGCTCCACATCGTGACGCGCCTCAACGGAGCCGGGATGCAGGCAGGCCGACGCCGATCTCGTCTTCGGCGCGCCGGCGCTGATCGCTGTTGATCAACGCCAAGCCAACTCCCGGCCCGGACTGCTCAGCGGCGACAGCTCGGCGGACTACTTAAAGTAGACGAAAAAGCGAGTTTCGATACTCTCCCGGGGCGTCGCGTCCGGGAACGCTCGACGATTATCGAATGCCGTGTGGGCCGACCTCGGATTGCCATAATCTTCCGAATCGTAGCCCTTGAAGAGGATGAACTCGTTAGGCTTCATATCCGAAAAGTAATACCAATGCTGCCCAGGGCTGTGTTGAAGAAGCCAAAGCGCACTTTCGATGTCCACACTTGGATCGGTACGACAGTCCTCGACGATATCGGTATCAACGACCGTGCTGCCATCCACCAACGCCAAGGGGAAATCCTGCGGCGCTGGCGAAAGGGCGCACCAAGTCTGAATGAGCATCATTCGGGAATACGACCGAGATCGGAACCCATTAGCTTGATCGGAGAGCGCGGCTATTACCGGGGCGGACTTCGGCGAAAAATCGATATGCGCAACTCGCGCGCGCCCACGGGTAGCCCCAGCGACTTTGGCCGCGTCAGCAGAGCGATGGATGGCGGCCCCAAGACCACCTTGTGCGTAAGGAACAACCCAAGATGCATTGAAGTGGCTTTTGAGAAAGGACGCCATCTCTTCCACATACTTGGAAGTCATGACCCGCGGATCGCTTTCATTCAAGCTAGAGATCGCGTGGTTCACGAGAATAAAACCCTCTCGGTCAAGCGAGAGCTTATCTACGATGGGACGCGCGTCGCGAATTGATACCTCATGGCTTACAATTTGGTTGACATATCCAGACACCTCGTAAGTTGGCCCCTCGCGGGAGGTCCGTGGAACAAACCCAATCTCGCCCTTCACGGAATCAAGCTGATCACGTTTCACCTGAGCCGCCGTATTCGCTCCCATCGCGTCTACCTATCTCTCTCGCTAGCCCACTGGCGCTAGCCCACTAATTGTTGGCAGGTTAACGTCAATTCGCCGATCCCGTGAGTGCGAAATTTGGTCCGCAGCGGGGAATTTCTGCAAAAATTGACTGCTTTTCGCTTCATTTCGACGCCGCCGTTGACGAGAAGTGGCGCCCGCTGGATCCGAGGTGCGCAAAAAAATAGTTCGAAGTCGGCTGGGATCCTAAGGCACTTGGAAACGTCCGGAGACCGAAGCGGGTCCAGGTGGTGTCACCGAGGAAATTGACGTTCTGGGTGATCAGGCCGAGCTGCTTCAGCGACCAAGAGATGCGACTTTGATAATGATGCCTGGCGAAGGCGATCGAACCGACTTCTAGGAAGGCTTCTAGCTGTCTCTCCTCATGCTAGTCCAGCGAACGAAGCTCAGAAGCTCGTATGTCTGGAGGGCGCGCAGCCACTTCACTTCGGGAGCTCCCAGTCCCTCGTTAGGCGAACCGACGACGAGAGGCTGGGTTAGGTTTGCGGCGTCAGCCGGCGCGTATTGACGTAAAGCTCGAGGACAAGGATGATCCGGCTGACCGGATCCGAGCCTGCGAAGGTGGCTAGCTCCTCGTGCGGCGCGACGCCGCGTAAGGAATCGACTCTGTCGAGCACGTACAGGTCGCCCCCAAAGATCGTGGTTGGCACGCTTTGGGTTCTACACATTGTCAAACTTTGGCTCCGCCATGTCGCCGCTAACCGCGCAATTGCGTAGCTGCGACAAAAACCGTCCGTTCAAACAGACCGACATCGAAATTCTGCGGAATTCAGGTACTTTTTGCAGCCTTTCCGCGCGTCATGCCACTTATCATTGGTTACGAAACATAATGTAGGATCCCGCAGCGGCCATGGACAAACCGACGCAAACAACAGTTCTGATTACAGGCGCGAACGCAGGCATCGGTCTTGCTCTCGCCACGCGATATGCTGGTGAGGGCGCTGCGGTCATTGCGACGTGTCGCAATCCCGCAGGCGCGGATGATCTCAAGGCGCTCGCAGCATCTTCCGGCGAGCGCGTCCGGATCCTGCCGCTGGACGTGGCCAACGAAGTGTCCATCGCGTCTCTCAAGAGAACCCTTGGCGATGAGCCAATTGATATTCTCATCAATAATGCTGGAATGAATCTTCAGCCGAAGAACCAGGTTGTGCCCGAAAACTGGATGACCGTCATGCGCGTCAACGCGCTCGGGCCGATGTTGGTCGCGCAGGCATTCCGCGACAACTTGGTGATGAGCTCGCAGAAGAAGCTTGTTGCGATCACGAGCATCCTCGCATCTATCAGCACCGCCAGAGACGGCAATTTCGCTTATCGCCAATCGAAAGTCGCTCTGAATATGGGTATGCGAGTCCTTTCGCGAGATTGGGCGGATGATGGGGTTTTGGTCGGTCTGCTCAACCCGGGATGGGTCGGCACCCGAATGGGCGGAGATTATTTTTGGATCACTGCAGACGAGTGCGCCGAAGGTCTCTCCCTGAGAATCGCCGAGCTGTCGCCGGCCAACAGTGGTGTATTTCAGGACTACAGGGGTGTGGTGAGTCGCTGGTGACCATGTGGTTTTTCGCACGATGGACGCTTGTCTAGTAGGTACGACGCAGCCGCATGACTTAGCTGGTCAATGGGGTCGTGAACGCTCAGTGAGTGTCATAGTCTCGTAGCGATGGGCGGCTGGGTTTTGGCTGCTGAAGTCCTTCAGCCGGCTCTAACGACTTAGAGCCGTGCTTGCATCGATCAGCCGGTGTTCGCTCGAGTCACCTGTCCGGCGGCAACGCTCACCTTCTTCTCGAGCGTCGCCGCTTATCTCAGCGGTCCGCTTGCCCCGTCTGCAACTGACGATGTCGTGTTGGGCTCCGACCGCTACTACGCCGTTTCTTTGATTTTGGCTGCGCAATCTTCGAAGGATCGTGCCAAACTTCGGCCCAGTCGGGATGTCTCGGCAACCCCATCAGCTGCGTTGCGACTCTCGGACCACTGCACGCCGAGCCCCAGGATCGAGGGAGGCCCTCAGGCTGATATTCGAATGGAATCGTGCCTGATCATGGGAGCTCTCGCAACCCGTAATGCGCTTTATTTTGTCCGTTGTTCGTTAACAGCATGCCAGATTCGGCGGCTAATGGGCTTTGGCATCCTCAGAGCACCTTGCCTGGATTCATGATGCCGAGCTGGTCGAACATTGCTTTTACTTGCCGCATCAATTCCATTGCGACTTGGTCGTTCACGTCGGGTAGTTCATTGCGCTTAAGCACGCCAATGCCGTGCTCCGCGGAGATCGACCCCAAGCTTGAGCCGATCGCATACGGGTCTGCGTTGACATCATTCCAGCGCGCCATGAAGTCGGCAGCATTCGAACCGATCGGCTGACTGATATTGTAATGGATGTTCCCGTCGCCGAAGTGTGACCTACGGCTACCGGCCGAGCTTCGGGAATCAGCTTGGTAACGGCGGCATCGGCCTCTTCGATGAAGATTGGCACCGCAGACACGGGAATGGAAACATCGTGTTCGATGGAGCCGCCTTCCAGCTTCTGCGCCGCCGACACTTCTTCGCAGTAGAGAGACTTCTTCGCAGTAGAGAGCGTCTCGCTGGCCAAGGTTGGCGGAGATTACCGCATCGTCGATGATATCTCGGTCAGGAGCCTTCGTAAGGATCGTCTCCAGTGTGGCTCGCGCATCGTCGCGCGGAGAGGACAGTTCCAGCAGCACATACCAGGCGTGCTTGCTCAAGAGCGGCTCGCGGACATCGATGCCGTGGCGAACCGATAAATCGACCGCAAGGCTTACGTGTCAGGATGGCCGGCCCACAATAGACTCCGAAGGCCGTCGAGAGGCTGGATGGCTCGATGAACAGGCGATCGATCCCATCGACTGCTACGATATCTTCTAGCCGCTCAAACCCGGCCACACTCTCGATCTGAACGAAGGAGGTAAATTCCCTCGTCCGCCCGCGCGAGACATAATCGTATGCTGCCCGCGCGCTGCTCTCGTGAGGCCCGGCGCCAAGCCGCGCGCTCTGGCAGGACCATAGCAAACGGCCCGCATGAGTTGTACAACCTTGGACGCTCAACTGAAGGCCTAGCACCGTGGGAAAGCCCACGTCGAGGTGCTGCTTTTTCAACCCAAGCATCCCCAACCCCTACGCGCGCGACCAACTGAACCGGAGAGGCTGCTATCGCCTGCAGGCGTGGTAGGTGGGTGTGGTTCGGCGCGTGCTCACTGTCGAAAGGAGCCTATCGAAACTGGAAATCGCGCAAATCTCAGCAGTGTTCGCTACGCCACGGCCTTGAAAGCCGAGTTGCACGGTCTAACCGGCGCCTCCTTGAGGATCTTCGTTTGCTGAGGGCCGAGCTGACCGGTCCGCCATCAAAGATGCGATCAACTCTGAATCCACTCTTGGAAACGAGGGTTCACTGTCTCGAAGTTATCTGCCCAGTATTTATTGTTGATGACGATGCTCTTGGGGTTGTCCAAATCAGGCAGCCATTTGCGCGACTCTTCCGCCATCATCGTCTTGGCTTTCTTGGACGCCGGCAAGCAGCCCAACAGGTCAAATAACCGTGCCTGAACTTCGGGGCGCAGTGTGTAGGCGATTAGTTTCATCGCGTTTTCCTTGTTTGGCGCGCCCTTGAGTATCCCGAGGGAGTCGGGAAGACCCACGTTCTGATCGAAGGAGAAGGCCAAGGGCACTCCGCCGCCTGCATCATTCGACGCTTTGACGCGATTGGCAGAAGTGAAGCTGAAATCGACTTCACCTCTCTGCACAAGGAAAACCGACTGGGGAGTTGCCTTAGCCCATACGATATTCGATTTTATCCGATCGAGCGACTTGAACGCGCGGTCCAAGTCCAAAGGATAGACGTCTTGGGGTGATACACCATCCGCGAGAAGTGCGACCTCCAGCGTCTGGTCTGGAAAAGGGCGGAAAGAGCGGCGCCCAGGAAACGTCTTTAGGTCGAAGAACTCGGCAAAATTTGACGGATGCTTGCCCGGACCGAACCTCTTCGGATCCCATGTTATCCCCATGGTCACGATTTCATATGTCGCATAATCGCTTGTCGGCTCGATCGCCAAATCCGCCAAGTCAAGCATAGATAGGTCCAGCTTGTCCCAGAAGCCCTGCTTGGATCCCGAAGCTGCCCAGGGGCCTGGACCGACAAAAATGTCTATTTCGACGTTGCCGGTGAGCTCCATCGCTTTGATCTTGTCGAGGCCAGGGACGGGGATCGTCTCGACTTTGATTCCTGTTTCTCCGGTGAAAGGAGCGAAGACTGCCTTGACTTGGGCATCTTCATAAGATCCGCCATAGCTGATGATCTTAACCGTATTGGAATTGGCCCCGGCCCGCGAGGGGCCGAACGCCGCCGATGCTACCACGCCGGCCGCGCCGGCAAGGAAGGAGCGGCGTGAGGCCGTGTGAATGCTCTTCTTCATGGACAGTTCCCCTTGTTGAGGCGACTCTAGACACGCGGTGGATATGGCCGGCGCGCGTAAGCTGACGATCGGGTTATGGGCCCTTCCACACAGTGCGACCGAAATGGAGAGCGATCACACGTGCGGGACGGGCCGAACAACTTTCTCGCGTCTCGATCAACCAGCCCCAACGAACGCGCCGGTCTGTGGTCCCCCACTACGGTGCACTTCGTATGAAATGCCCCCTTTTTCGCCTCAGCCTTACCTTGCTAGTCTGGCGCAGAGTAGACTTGCATTCGCGTTTGGGTAGCGCGTTTCCAAGGCCACCAACGCAGCAATTCTGCATTCGGCCACACGACGAGCGGAAAAACGGCGATATATCGTCAGGCTACGAGCGCGACCACTTTGCGTCTTTTCTGAGGCTCAATGGTACACGACATGGCGCGAATGCCGTCGTGTCAGACGACCAGCCAAAGTAAGACCGCCTCGAAAGCCGAACCGCTTTGACCCCAGAGCTGGTCGCCGGGGCAATGTTAGGTACCGCAAATATCGTGAGTACTTGGCTAACCTCTTCGCTCCACGGCTAAGCCACGCGCCGAAGGCCCGGTTCATCGCGCGCTCGCGCCGGCCAGAAACCTCGGCTGTGTGCTGCCTTCATCGAATTGACAGCCGCGCGACATCGAACCTGCGCCCCCGACAGTTTGCCAGTTTGCAACTTGCGGGACCCGAAGGTAAGTGAGGGCTGGCTATCCTTTCGTCGGGGGCCTCTGCACGTCATTGTTCGAGCGGTTGTATTGAGTACTAAAGGTTAGTGTCGGGAGTTCGGCGTTCGCCGGAGTGATATCGGTCGCCGCTGATCTGCTCCGGTGGCCCTACCGTTGTCCCCGAGCCGCTTCCGCCAATACGGCGAGCCCGGAGAACACGATGAAATTCATCGAATTACCGACGTCTATGTGAAAATACCGCGCCATCCGAACGAATATCAGCGAATTTGATATCAACGCAGAGCTATGTTGATGGACAAAGTACATGCCGAGGCTCGGGTCTTTCGTTTCGTCGCAAAACAGTCGCAGCAACGCATGAGCTGCGGCCGGTGATTTGCAGTGCCTGTCTTTCTAGCCGACGGCTCCGGCGATTGTAGTAAATTGAGGAGGATCTTTATGAGTTCAGTCGAGAAACAAGCGCACGGCGGACCGAACAAGGAGGAGCGCTTTCGGGTCGTAAAGGCCGATCGTCTCACCAGCATCTGTGTGGCGCTGCTACAGGCGGCCGGCGCATCGGAGGGGGAGGCGCAAGCGGTCGCCACCGGCTGTGTCAATGCCAACCTCGCCGGCCATGACTCCCATGGCGTCATCGCCATTCCACGCTATATCGCCAGCATCAAAGCGGGGCACATCGTACCGGGCGCGGAGTGGAGCATCGTGCAGGAATCCCCAACCACAGCCGTTATTGATGGCCATTGGGGCTTTGGTTTCCATGTTACTTCCAGGGCAATGGCGCTCACGATCGAAAAGGCAAAGAAGGGCAACGTAGCAGCCTGCACCGTATTCCGCCAAAGCCATGTCGGACGGCTCGCCACTTATCCCTTGATGGCGGCAAGCGCGGGCATGATCGGGCTTGCGACCGCTAGTGCCGGCCTCTCAACAAAAACCGTCGCGCCCTTCGGCGGACGCGAGGCTCGCTTCAGTACCAACCCGATCTCGATCGCCGTGCCCTCCGATCTGGAAGCCCCGTTTCTTCTTGATATGGCGACATCGGCAGTCGCCGGCGGCAAAGTCCGAGTGGCGGCCGCGCGCGGTGAAAAAATCCCCGAGGGCTGGCTCATCGATGTTGACGGACGGCCCACCACCGATCCGCGCGACTATTTTAAAGGTGGCGCGTTGCTGCCGCTCGGAGGGACGGAGGGTTACAAGGGCAGCGGCCTCGCCGCAATGGTGGACGTGCTATGCGCGCTTCTGACTGGCCTTGGTTTCGGCGTCGACCCGAGCGATCGAGACAGTAATGGGTGCTTCATGGCGGCATTCAACGTGGCAGCGTTCCGCCCGCTTGATCAATTCAAGAAAGAGGTCGCCGATTTCGCGCGCTATCTTAAGTCGACGCCGCCGTCCGAGGGTTCATCCGGAGTGTTCTACCCCGGCGAGATCGGATACTCCCGCGAGCGGGAGCGGAGGGCAAACGGCATCGAAATCGAGAACGAGACCTGGGAAGGGCTCCACGCGCTTGCGCGTGATTACGGGATTGCGACCGAACTTGGCCTCGCGTGAACTGGGCGAACGGCACGGACAGGTGGCGCTCCCCATTCAGGAGGGCAGACTGCCCGAAGGTGCAAAGTGGTGTCTGTAGCTGCTCGACATTTCGCGGTTGCGGGTCGCATCTTCAGAGCTGGTAGGCATCACATGACCTCCTTCCGCGGCCGGGGGCCGATCACCATGGCACTGATCATCACGTCTACATAGCCAATTACCAACCGCTTCGTGGAGCTCGCCCTCCTCCACCGCGCTGATCGCCATGGCGAGGGTGACACCCCAGAAGCGTTATATCAGCATGCATAGCTGTCGAAGCGTACTGTCGTGCGCCCCACCCGAATGATTTCTATTTTGAAACAAAGGCCGGCAAACGTGTCATGGTCAGCGCCGTGATCACCAAATATCTCAGGGCGAAACCGACACTTCCGCGAAAAGCAAAAGACTCTCACGCGCTGAATAATTCTATTGAAAGCCCGTTGGCTGCCCTGTTGGGTGCGATAGCCGCTGTACCGCCGGATTAAGGAGAGCGGCTATCAACATCCTCTCGAGGGCAGTCGGCGAACGCGCGACTTCACGGAAATACAGATACGATCGCGTCAAACCGCCTCCGCGACAGAACCGCATCAGCCGCCATCAGAGAGACTTCCGGAATTCGGTGACAAGCCCGACGTTTAGGTCAGGAGGATGGGGCCAGGGACCCAGCAGGCGGCGAAGATCCGAGGCCACTTAGAAGGACGTATTTCATCTCAACATACTCCTCGATCCCGTATTTGGACCCCTCGCGACCGATCCCGGATTCCTTAATCCCGCCGAATGGTGCGACTTCAGTCGAGAGGACTCCATCGTTGACGCAGATCATACCGTACTCAAGCGCTTCCGCGACGCGAAAGACGCGCGCCAGGTCACGCGCGTAGAAATACGCGGCCAGACCGAAGCGCGTGTCATTGGCGAGACGAATCACTTCAGCCTCGTCTTTGAACGGAATAAGCGTGGCGACGGGGCCGAAAATTTCCTCACGACTGATAGCCATCTCTGGCCTCACGCCCGTCATGACTGTGGGTTCGAAGAATGTGCCGCCCAGCTCATGGCGCTTTCCGCCCAACTCGATCCTGGCCCCGCCCGCAACCGCATCCGCCAACAGTCGCTCGATCTTTTCGACCGCGTTCATTGCGATAAGCGGCCCCTGGGTGACACCTGCATCAAAGCCGTCTCCCACCTTCAGCTGACTAACGCGCTCAGACAGCTTCTGCTGGAACAGTTTATAGATACCTTCCTGGACAAAGAACCGGTTTGTGCAAACGCAGACTTGACCCGCATTGCGATACTTTGACAGAAGCCCACCCTCGATTGCAGCAGCGAGATCGGCGTCATCGAATACGATGAACGGCGCATTGCCTCCAAGTTCAAGCGAGACTTTCTTCACTGTTGAGGCACATTGGGTCATCAACTGCTTGCCGACCTCAGTGGACCCTGTGAAGGACAACTTCCGGACGAGCGGGTTTTGTGTCAGCTCGAGTCCCACGGAGCGGGCGCGGGTGGTAGGCACGATATTTAGGACGCCAGCAGGAAGCCCAGCGCGCATGGCAAGTTCGGCCAAGGCGAGCGCGCAAAGGGGCGTTTCGTCCGCCGGCTTGACAACCACCGTGCAGCCCGCAGCGAGAGCCGGCGCCACCTTCCGCGTGATCATTGCCATTGGGAAGTTCCAAGGCGTGATGGCCGCCACCACCCCAATCGGCTGCTTGAGAACCAGAATTCGCTTGTTCGCGCTGTGAGTCGGAATGACGTCGCCGTAAAGGCGTTTGCCCTCCTCGGCAAACCACTCGATGAAGGCGGAGCCGAAGCTTACTTCGCCGCGGCTTTCGGCAAGGGGCTTTCCCTGCTCAGCTGTTATCAGCGCAGCGAGATCATCCTTCGCCGCCATCACAAGATCGAACCACCGGCGAAGCACGGCCGCTCGCTCTTTAGCAGTGAGCGCACTCCAGGCGGGAAACGCCGCCGCCGCGGCCTCAATTGCGACCCGCGCGTCAGAAACGTCCAGGTCCGCAACGTCCTTCAGCACCTCGCCGTTAGCGGGATTGCTCACCTTGAAGCGACGCCCATCTCCGGCACTGGTCCAGGTGCCATCGACGAATGCGTCCCTGCGAAGGAGTAGAGGGTCGGCAAGATTGAGCATTGCGGTCTTTCCTAAATTGAAGACAACCGTTCTCTCGCGGTCGCCCTCTTCAAAGGGAGTTTGTCTGCAGTTCTACATGAGCAGCACAACGCAGGCCCCTGCGCGTGGTGGAAGCAAGTGTAACTCTAGTCCACTACGCGGGCCGAATCCCGCTGTTTTCAGCCCGTCTAGCGCAGGAGTCCGCCGCAGTTGAGGGTCTGCACGCGCCTTCGTAGAGATTAATATCTGCTACCATTTTCTTACGTATTGATAGAACCGAGTAGAGGGTTCGTGAGACGTGGCGGGAACGAGCTGTTATGCCTCTTGCTGCTGTGGGCAACTTCGCGTTCATGAACTTCTCATCACCTATTCGGACAACCTTCCGCCAGGCACGCATTAGTATGGGAAGGGGAACGCGGCTTGGGGTACAGTGATGTGCCAACAGCCGCCGCGCACTCCTTTTGCTTCGCTCGGAGGCAGCTCGCATTGGAAGATTCACGGGTAGTCGGAATTTTATTTGCCACATCGAGCGGCGGGTTGCCTTCTCAAAGTGAGAGAGCGCCTCTCGCTCCTGGTCCTTCAATCCTGGTGCGTCGCGGATGGCCGCAGGCCCAGACGCTCGCGCAACGAGATCGCGAGCGCCGTTAGCATCTGGATGTCGATAAACCAAGACTTGCGCCTGAACGCTAGGCTGGCTCTCGTCGAGAAGCTCAGAAATGGAAGAGGTATCGCAGGTCGCCACCACGAGGATCTTTCTAGCGTGTGATTGCGATTGTTGACTGTAGCCTCGACGCCCACACAATGCTCGCTGAGCTGCGATCGCCAAGCTCATATGACCTTGGGAAGAATGACGTAGGCCTTACGAACCGTCTCAATAATGTTCCATTCCCCGTTCGTGTTCGGATGGAAATATATGGAGTCTCCGGCTTCGAGAGCGATTGTCGCACCACCATCGGGCGTAAACGTACAACATCCGGATAGAAAAGTTGAGAACTCCGCCTCGCTTACTTGACGGCGCCATCTTCCCGGCGAGCATTCCCAAACGCCGGCGCTGGTCACGTCGCTCGAAGACTTGAAAGCGACCTTACTGCGCATAATGGAGACCGGATCGCCGATCGGGCGGGAAACCGGACTGATGCTGTCGAGTTCATCGACCGGCAGATTGACGGAAGCTTTGAGGACAACTGGAGCCATGGTCTGTTCCTTCTCGTAAATGAAATGTCAGTTGCGCCGTGAAGGCACATAACCGACGGGAGCGAGGTTCGCGAGCGCGAGAGTAAGGGGGTCAGGGCGGCGGGCACGGTCTTCCAGCCCCTCTTTTCTGCGCAATGCCTCGCGCACAAGGATGGAGCCGACATAACGGAAAGGCTCTACCGGGAATTTCTCCACATCGTCACGGATCAATCCGCACTCGGACCACTCGTTGACCTCGTCAAGAGCAAGCGAGGCAAGTATCTTTCCACCCAGAACAGTTGGCCCGACGCCCTGACCGGAAAAGCCGATGCCGAAAAATACGCTGGGGTGATTGTCTAGACGACCAAAGAAGGGCAGACCATCCACAGACCTATCGATCGGACCGGTCCATGAGGATTCGATGTCCGTGCCATCGAGCATCGGGTAAAGCTTGCGGAAGCTATCCTCCACCTCGCCGGTTCTGGGCGATGGCCCTTCATAGTGATCCGCTACCTGCCCGGCGAATGCGAAATGCCCTAGCGACTTGCCGAAAACAATACGGCCATCCGGCGTATTTCGGTAATAGTTCAAGAACATGCGGGAATCACATATTGCGACGCCCGCAGTAAATCCGATCTCGTTTAGCTTGTCGGGCCTGGCCGCCGTCGCGATCATGTCGCTCGATACGATCGCGACCTTGCGCCGCAAATAGGGAAATTGAGCTCCCCATGCGTTCATGGCCAGAACGACCTTCTTGCTTGAAACTGAGCCTTTGGCCGTTATCACCCTTGGCGTTTCGGTGCGCTCAAGACGGATCATAGGCGAATGCTCATAGATCGCCACGCCCAGTTTCTGGGCGTGACTTCGGAGGCCGAGGGCAAGTATGGCCGGTTGGACGGTGGCGGCATCTGGTTCGAACACACCAGCTAGGTTGCGATCCGTGCCGCCCAAGCGTACCACTTCCGCGTTGTCGAGAACCTCAAAAGGCCTCACATTGTGCTTGGCGAGTTCATTAATCAGGATATTCCAGCAACCGATTTGCGGCGCGGAGGTCGCAGTCCACAACCATCCATCTGCACGAAATTCCGCCTCTATTGCATTCTCCCGGCAGAAGGCGCCGATCTCCAGCACCGCTTCCGCCGAACTTTTCGCAATTCGGGTAGCTTCATCGGTGCCACATATCTTGTGCAACGAAAGATACTTGGCCCAATAGCTGGTGATGAATCCGCCATTGCGGCCGCTTGCGCCCGCTCCGCACAAGTCCTTCTCCACCACCGCGACTTTGAGCGAGGGCGAGCGTTCTTTGATCCGGATGGCTGTCCATAAGCCGAGGTACCCGCCGCCGACGATCGTCACATCGGCCGTGACGTGCGTCGACAAGGACCGCGCATAGGGCTCCCCAAGACGGTCGAACGCCTGCTTCAGCCAAAAATTGTCCATCGCGACCCCGTTGAAAATTGCCTAGGCATTCAAAATAGTGCTATCGAGAGCATATTTGCGTCGCAGTTTCCTGTGGTTCGGATGATTTCCTGCATCATCCCGGGCCTTTCGCGGTGAAATTCGTCTCAAGGCCGGAGGCGGTTTATGCAATACGATCGAATAGACGCTCGCATCCTTGAGATCGTGCAAAAGAACAACCGCCTAACTTCCGAGGTGATCGGCGAAATGGCGGGGCTTTCCGCTACGGCGTGTCAACGACGATTGAAGAGGCTTCGTTCGGAGGGGATTATCGAGGAGGATGTCTCGATCGTATCGCCGAAGGCGGTAGGAAACCCTATTCAAATGCTTGTGCTGGTAACCTTAGAACGGGAGCGTTCAGATATAATCGACAGATTCAAGAAGGCCATCAAATCGTCGGGTGCAGTCGTCAATGGATTTTACGTCACCGGCGACGCGGACTTTGTTCTCTACATTACGGCGCGCACCATGGAAGATTATGAGCAATTCACCCGCCGATTCTTCTACGAGAACAAGGATGTCAAGGCGGTCAAGACAATGGTCATAATTGATCGCGTGAAGGTGGGCTTCGCTGTTCCAATTGAGGCTCCGCCAGAGGAGTGATGCGCGCGCCCATTTGTCTCGGCCCGCGGATTTTATGCCTTTCAGGCCGGCATCACACCTTGCCTTGACAGCGCGTTCAGACGAAGGCGCAAGATCGGGCGTTGATACATCGCGATAAACCTACCCGTCCACTCCATCCGGCATCGATACTTACGTGCTCATTATGAATTTCGTGCGACTCGCAGAGGCATTCAGAGCGCAGTCGCGTAGGCCCGTGTTGCTTTGAAGGGCGCGGCTTTTCGTTACTGGTTCTATCGGGACTGGAGCCGAGGCGCAGCTTCCCTCGCCGGCTTTCCGAAAGAGCTCAGATTGCTGCTCTTGTGGACGCTAGAAAGGCGACATGGATGGCTCTCGATTCAGCAATGTGTCGTAGACTGCCGCCACTTTGGTACATCTCAGCAGATGTCTATTAGCTGATCCGCCGAGCATAAGGCGGCCGTGAGACTGTACAAAGCTCACACCGTCGCGCTCGATCAAGCGCTGGCCCAATCTTTATCATCCACGTCAAAGGGAGCGCACCTCGTTGTGAGGTCGTTACGGAAAAAGACCTCGGGTGCGCTTAGCCGATTGCACCACGTGAACACCGATCGCCATGGCCGCCATGCGATGAGAGATCTTTTCGCGGTTCGCGCGAGCTATCGTTTGCTGAAACGAGCGTTCGAGAATTCTGTAAAGACGATCGAATACTTCAGCTTCTTCCCAGAATAATCGCTGGAGATCCTGGACCCATTCGAAATAGCTGACGATGCCCCCCTGCATTGCAGAGAATATCGGGGAGCACAAAGATTTCGTCGCCTCGTTGGTTCAGGATAGCGTCAGCCTCGGGCGTAGTTGGACCATTGGCCCCTTCCGCGAGAATGCGGCATTTGAGCATCGGGGCATTTTCGCCCGTAATCACCCGCTCGATCGCAGCCGGCACTAAGACATCACACGTGCTGACGAGGAGCTCCGAGGGCTC
The DNA here is from genome assembly GCF_021458635.1 of Bradyrhizobium monzae. Taxonomy (GTDB): domain Bacteria; phylum Pseudomonadota; class Alphaproteobacteria; order Rhizobiales; family Xanthobacteraceae; genus Bradyrhizobium. The sequence goes on along the minus strand of NZ_JAIRDQ010000018.1, from coordinate 1,884 downwards.
AATGAGCCCCTGGGTAGAGAAGCCGGCAAGTTGCCCTCGCTCTGCAACGTGGCGCCGCAGCCGGACCAGGTCGAGGCCGGCGGGATCGTAGTAAGCGGCCGTGTGGTCGCTGACGCCAATTATCTTGAAGCCTCTCTCGGCCAGCGAATATGCTGTCACTGACCCAACGTTGCCAAACCCTTGAATGATCGCTGTCGCGCTGCCCGCCTCGATGCCAAGGTGCTCGAGCGCGCGACCAATGAGATAGGCTACTCCACGCCCAGTCGCTTCTCGCCGACCAAGTGTGCCTCCTGCTGATATCGGTTTTCCGGTGACGATCTCGTTGACCGTCTGTCCCTGATACATAGAGTATGTATCCATAAACCAGGCCATCACCTGCTCGTTCGTCCCCATGTCCGGAGCCATAACGTCAGTGTGCGGACCGACAAAAGGAATCATCTCCTGCATGTAGCGTCGAGATAGCGCTTCGAGTTCGCGTGATGAAAGCGCGTGAGGATCGACGGGGATGCCTCCCTTTGCTCCACCATAGGGAAGTCCCGCCAGCGCACATTTCCAGCTCATCCAAATCGCCAGAGCGGCGACTTCACCAATATCCACCGATGGCGCGAATCGCGTTCCGCCCTTGGTTGGCCCCAGAGTAAGGTGGTGTTGCACTCGGTAGCCTTGGTAAACCTCCGTCCGGCCGTCATCTCTATGAATTGGGCATGATACTGCGATTGCGCGCTTCGGGTAGAGCAGTCGATCCCTGTCCATTTCCGAGATCTGCAGGTGATTAGCGACGCACTCGAATTGCTGCCTGGCCATTTCGAACACGGGGCCGCCATAGATTACTCTATTCATGTATCACATCTTCCGATTTGCCTGTTTGAGCGTGAATCAGAGGGCTGAGGTTTGGGAGAGGGAAAGCTGCCGGCCCAGGAGGGGAAACCAATGAGCGTTGGCGGCGAAGGAGGATTGCGACGAACGAGTTCAGGAAATAATGCTCATCCCACGTAAATTGCATCCAGCAGCCGCAGTTTTAGAAGCTGCTGCGACGTCCGCGCATTCGAGTCCCTCAACGCCCTTCGGTCCCGACCATTGCTAGTAGTAGAATACGCTCGGCACGGAGAAGATAGTCGACCAACCTCTGTCGGAATGCGCATTTATTATGCGGTTTCTCATCTCTGTTGCAGAAGTTAATCGCGGAAGCTCAGCCAAACGTTCCCTCGCCTCTCGGTCTGACGCGCCTACCTTCACGGCGGCCAAAACCCGAGCTCGTAGAGACGGGCGGGGGGCGGAAGCCATTGGTGTCGTCAACTGCGCGGTGCTGACAGGATTCACGCGGGACTACGTTCCGCTCGTGGCCTCACTCACGTGCCGGGCCGACGTCGCATTCGGCCGCAAAGCACAATTTGACCACGAGAGCTCCACATTCCTGAAGCGGTTGGACCTGACGGCCACAACATGGTCAGGACGGGAAAGAATCCCGACCGAGAGAGAGAGAGAGAGAGAGAGAGAGACGTGAGCTGCTGGCCGGTTCAGTGGACGGCCGGTTAAGCTAATCCCACCTTCTCGAACTCAACAACGCTGAGATACCCGATGGTCGAATCACGCCGGGTCGCATTGTAGAACCCAACGAACACATCTGCTCTGGCCTCGTTTCTCGGTAAGCGCGAAGCCGATACCCTGGCTTCAGAGTTAGAATGGATATGCGAAGAAGCCTCCGGCTTGGAACGGAGGTTTGGATGGGATTGGACAGCAAAAAGAACGTCCATTTGGACGGCTCACCGGTAGGGCCGGTGAGCCGGCTGGAGGTCCTCGAAGGACCGTCGGGGCGCCGTGTGCGTTCGGAGGCTGAGAGAGCCCGGATTGTCGCGGAGAGTCTGCTACCCGGTGCCCAGGTGT
>NZ_JAIRDQ010000017.1 GCF_021458635.1 Bradyrhizobium monzae | reverse complement strand
CACGCGGACATGACCAAGTGCGCCTCGCATGTCCGCTTCCGACCGCAAAGCGGACCTCGCCGCTTCCGAAACGACAGGTTTATGAGTACACGCCCTAGATCACCGCCTCAGCCGTTGGGGTGGCGGCCGGAGCCGCTCCAGTCCATCCTCGATCACTCGGAGGTCCTCGAGTATTGAATTTCGAGACAGAGCGGGATCGATGCCACCTGTGGTCTGTCGTGTTTCCAACAAACTGATGGATATTTTCAGCGCTAGCTGGTTATTCAATGCTACGTAAGCGGAGACGATCGCTTCTACGAATGTTGGCAATAGTGGCTGACCAGACGAAGTCTATCTGTAGCTGGCGGCCCGGGGCGTCTCAAATCGCGTCGTCGCCAGCGCCTCCGCTTTCAGTGCCTGGCGATACAGCTGCACGGCGCGTTGCAGCGTTCGCCGGCTGACTGCCACGCCTTCCTCGGCCAACAGGTCCTGGCGCACTACATCCGCATTGCCGCGATGCCGAATGAACCTCTCGCGCAGTCAGCCTTCGAGGCCATCGAGCCGCTTCGGGCGCTCAGGCGACTTGAAAGGCTTCACGCCGCCCGCCGCCACGTGCTCCTTCGCCGTATCTTGGCTGCAGCCCAGCTGCCGCGAAATCCGCCTCAGGTCCCACCCGCACGCCCTCAGGCGCAACATCTGCGCCACGTCGTCCGGCGTCTTCATCACCTGCCCCCGTGGATCAATCCACGACGGGCCTATTCCTCGTGACGCCGAGGGGGCAATTTTCCATGGCGCGCGTGTCAGATTCTTCCAAAGTTCTGCCCAAACTCCATTGGACGTTCACGCTGATGCCACTCATGCCGCCTCCGACACTTCCGGTAGCAGGAACTTCGCCGGTATTGCCTCGGTTGACGATTTGTTACCGTCCCAACGCACGCGATGCCAGCCGCTCCTAGAATTGCTTTCGATGACGCCGCGCCGATGTCTCCAGCGCACGTGAAGCTTTGGGTTAGCCACCATCCAGCGCACGCCATCCTCCGTAAGCATCACCAGATCGCCGCGCTCGAAGCAGGAAGATCCCGACACGCCGAGCCCCTATCGATAACCAAAGCGCCAAGTCGATTCAAAGCCTCCGCTCGATCCGCCGCGCATGCCCTAGACCGAGATCATCAGGACCGCTGCGTTTCAATAGCAGCAATGCGAATCAAGCTCTGCCCGTAACACGCGAATTGTGAGAAACCGGCGCCTGAGCGGAAGTCGTCCTTTGTTTTATCCCCTGGGAGGTGAGATCCGTTCTGGAAAGAGCAATTGGCTCACCTACCGGACAATTGCTGGTCTGGACCGCCGTGCCGAAACCCTTGAGCGACTATTTCCGTTCAGGGCTTCGTTAACCCGACTACTCGGCCGCGCAGAGAGATGCACAAAGCAGCCCAAGGACCACGCTCGCGCCCTCACCCAGCACTGGCTGGCAATGGTGGTGTCGTTTCGGCATAAGCCCCATTCAACCGGCGTCACCGTTTTGTTCTAGGCTCAGCGACCAACGGTCGTGCGCAGAAATTACATCAGCAAAATCTGGATCAGGAATAGCGAACGCTCCGTTCCACTACTGGGTCATCCGGATGGGGTACCGCTTAAAAGAGCATGCCAGGGTCACTGGGACGTCTTAATTTGCTCCGAGTGCAGTCGCAAATTTGTCGCGACTTCGGACCAGTTCTTCCATTTCCCCGCTGTAATAGGTCGTAATTTCCTCACCTCAGGAAGGGGGGCTCATGGAAGTTTTTCGCGCTGAGAAGATTTGCGTTCTCGAGGACAACTCAAGCAGAAGCTGCCGATTCTGCGGCAAGAAAATGAAGCTTGTACGAACAGTGGTGAACTCTGAGTCCGGAGAAATCACTCACATGTTCGAATGCGGGTGCGGGAAGCGCTTGTGGGAAGACTAACGCGCTCACCTCTCGACGGTCCCCAATAACCCCCGAGTACTCCGGCTGCATGCTGCGGCAGACGCGGTCCACAAGTCGAGACCTATTTGTAGTTTGTCACCGTAGCTACTCACGCGAGCCCGAGGCAGACTGATCAAAATTTTCTAACACTGTAACGCCTTGGCTATTTCCGGTTCGGAGGAGTGGATATCCCCTGCCCCTTCGATGTTTCAATTTGGAAAGTCCGCTTTGGATTGATGAGCAGAATATCGCTCGTCCGTTGGTCCGCTAAGCGACCACAACCGGACCCATGCACCGCAGCATCACCTAAAGCTACAGCTAAACGTCAGCGGTACACGCCTAGAATAATTGACCAGTCGTCCGCCGAAGGCCCAAAGAGTCACGGATGGGCGCGCCGAACGACCGTCCACATTGTAATCGTGTAATCGTCAGCCATGCGCTGCCGCGCGCTTCTGGCCCGCCCGTCAGCGTACGGCCACCCGTCTTGACTAAGTCTCAAGACGGGGGGCCGCAACGACGCAGCAAGGAGTTATTGCTTGGCGGCTGCAGTGGTCACCTCATCGTCTGTCATGACTTCAAGGCTAAACCGATTGAACCCTGCGGGTTGAACTGCCCATTTGACCGCCTTCCCTGAGAGCGGCGCAAATACACCAGTCGCGAATTGATAGACTGCCTTACCGGTGCTTTCGCTTCCCACCGGTTTGCCGTCCTTCATGACTACCGAGCCGACACCTTCAGTGACTAGTGTGACGCCAATCCCATTGGGTGAGCGCAGCATTCCGATCCCGTTTAGGTACCGGCCTTTGGGGCCATCCCATTCACTCGTAGAACTTCCAGTGTACTGTGCGCCTTTCAGGAGACCATCAACACCGGCGCAGGCATATTGCGTGCCGACGATCCGATGCCCATCGCGGTCCCCGATGGGGTCTTGGCTGGCCGCTCCAACGATGTTGCATTCATACCGTCCGATCGGCTCCGACTGCGCAACTCCGCACGCACCGACGAAGATTGTGGAAGCGGCAGTAATCAAGATAAAGGTCTTTCCCATTGAATTACTCCTGCAATGGAATTGCTCTGGCATAATCAATCGAGGGCAACAGCCCAATAAAGTCGCTTGGCTTAGGACAGCCTTGCTGCCTGCCGATGGCCCTGTCGCTGCCTTTGAAAATTGAATGCTCGGCACATTCGCGATGGCAGCTCAAAGTAGCGGGTGAACCATACACCGCCATAGCGGGTCTTGAAAGACAAGAGCTAACCCTACGTAGGAGATCAATAAGCGTTTCAGGCCGAACGGGTGCGGGTCACGAAGTGGACCAAGCAGCGGAAGATCGAAGCTTTACATTGAGTCCATCCTCGACAAGACGATGGGTGCAGCCGAGTTCCTTATTGCCGACTAGTTAGGTCGCCGGCAAGGACGAGGTCTGCAACGGGTCAAAGTGAGACCTCTCGCTTTCGGTATCGCGAGTCCGCTGCGCCCTCAGACCCGGACGTACAGCCAGGGGCCACCAAGCTCCGCAGCGGGCCAGGAGCGTCGATTTGGCCTGATGCTGGTCATGTCGGAGTTGCCCCTGACACGCATCTGTCGGACAGGTGTCAGCGCGCCGCAAACGACGGTGAGTTGGCGAAGGTCGCCGTCTATGCGGGCATGCGGACGGCAGGATCTTAAGTGACTCTTTCAAGCCGGCGATCCAGACGCCAGACGCCCACCCGACCCGCTCCCCGTGTCTCGACATCGCCAACCTCAGTGCAGCAGAAATTCGCTCCGAGAAGCTCACGTGTCGCATTCGAAAGCTGAATTTCGTCGGGCTTGGCCGCATGCTGGATTCGCGACGCCACGTTGACGGTATCACCCCACAAATCGTAGGCGAAGCGGCTGCGGCCGATCACACCCGCGACTGCCGGGCCTGAATGAATTCCGATCCTCAATTTGAGCGGCGCGCCCGCGAAGGCTTCTCCCTCCATCGTCTCCCTGAGATCAAGCGCGTAGCGGGCAAGAACCTCAGCGTGGCTGGAAGTAGGTTCGGGCAAACCAGCGGCCGCCATTACGCAGTCTCCGATCGTCTTAATTTTCTCGCAACCGAGCCGCTGAGCGAGTTCGTCCGCGACGGAGAAGAAGCGGTTCAGCATGCCGACCGTCGCCTCGGGGCCCGCCCGACGCGCGGCTGCCGTAAATCCGACGATGTCCGCGAAGAGCACGCTAATGCAGTTGTATCCATCAGCGATCTGTTCGCCCGACTTAAGGCGTTCAGCCACCGGTCCAGGAAGAACGTTGAGTAGAAGCGCCTCCGAACGACGGTATTCGTGCTCCAGCGCCGCCTCGGCCGTGTCAACTAGATGGATTGAATATCGGGTGGTGAGGAAGAGCACACACATCGTCAGTGCCGAAGTGGCGTAGAAAAGAGCTTATGACTGATCTATCGACATCGGGATGTGGGATGGCCAACGAGGCAGAACCTTGACTGCGACGACGAACGCTCCCCAGGCGAACAGGGTCGTGAGCGCCGGTAGTACAATCGGACGAGGGCCGAGGAAGATCAGCGAAAAAATCGCGACAAGAATCAAAAACAAATGGGAGCCCGATGCGTGTCCAAGCAATAACGTGAAGCTCAGCATTGCCGCTATAAATACCCCAAGAAACCACACGCCAGCGAATGGGCCTGGCCAACGATAAAATAAAGGTGTCATGGCCCACAGGGCCGCAGTCGCGAGGTTCGCCCCGATAGCAATAGCGTAGGCTCGGGTGTCGAGCACCGAGTAGAGGATGGCAAAGAACAGATCGATAGCGATCCCAACCACTACAATCACGTTCATAATCTTGTTGATGAGTTTGCGGCGCCGCGACGCGCGCTCCTCCGCGAGGGGGGCCTTCACAGCTGACGTCGGAACGCTTTCGTCGCGGCGTGACATGGGCATGCTCCCAAGCAATGGCGACCGGCTCCAGTCTGCCAACGTGGGCTGAACCCGACAACCAATTTCTGTCTAAATAATACCGCGTCTGAGACATCGATCGGTACAAGTGTCGATCCCCGCCGACTTCCGCTTGGGGTCATTATCAGGCATCGTGGACTTGGCCGACTTTGTCCTCTTATGCCCCAGAAGCGGATTGAGCAAAGGGGGGCGTGAATCCTTAGCCGGTTCGGCCCTTAGACCGATGGGCCGTAACTTTTGCATATCCCCAAAACGGAGAATCTTTGATTTTGGGATTCAAGCCAGACGGCGCGCTCTCTGGCGCTAAGATACGGGGCTGTCGTTCGATAAGAGCCCCTGCTGTCGGAGGTGCTGGACCAAAAGCTCAGTGATGAGGTTTGGGACGGATAATCGTCTCGCCTAGGGGCCGCCAGCTTTCCAACCCAAGGAATCCACTGGCGGCCCTTGCCAGTCGTCAGCGATGCGACAACCGGCACAGGAGATATTGCTGCGTCATGGGGGCAAACGGCAAACCGGCATTGAAATTAAACCTAACGCAGTACGGAATACTTCGACGCGCAGAACTTCGCACCCAGTGGGACCGGGTAAATGGCAAGGACGCCGTACGAACGCGTCCCATGGACCCCGTGCTAGCCAACGCGATTAAGAACCCGCGAATGCCGAAGCCATATGGCGGCGGCGATGGCGACTACAATACAAGTAAGACTGTTCGCGGCGTCGATACGTTCGTGAGGCTCAATCGGACCGGCGACAAACGAACGATCCTGGCTGCGACGTGTAGCGTGTTCGCGGTTGATTCGACGGTTGAGTCAAGAAAACGAACCGAGACGCGTCAACGCTGGTGACCGAGTGGAATTCCCAGCGTAATCGCCTTTTGGCGAAGCGAACCGCCCGTTCTCTTCATCTGCTTGGCGATCTTCACGACTGGCGTGCGCGCCCTCGAGTGCCGGCGTAATTCTTTCACGTCGGTCGCTGTGTAAACGCGGCGGACACTCTTCTTCGTCTTCCTTGCCATTTGAACTACCGAGTCATGGTTGACCGAGGCCTTCAAAGTAACATCGTCGAGAATAACAACATCGCGTTGGTTGCACCACACGTGTCAGTGATTTTGTCGACAATCGTCAAAAGCTATGCTTATTGAGCGGCCTGCGATCGATGTCCGGTCACCCACCAATTGCGGACGTTGTTCGGATTCGGAGATCGGCCAGTAGAGGAAGTCAACGTGGACTGAAACCAGCTGGGCGGCCTTACTTCTGGCGGCGCTCATCCGCCGCGATAGCCGATAGCGTTTCGAATTGATTGGCTAGAGCGGCAAAGCTCTTAGACATATTTTTGAGCCCGGTCGCCATTCTTGGCGATACGCCTGGCAAGTTCGCTTGATTTAAATATTGTCGGGAAAGATCCCGGCATTCTTCCGCACTTCGCATTTCTGCCCCCAGCACGGGTGGAAAGTAACGCATGCTACCTTTTTAGGAGTAGCAGGAGGTCTGATTGATATTTGTTGGATTTGCGCCCGACACCCGACGACCAAGGCCTTAGCGCGATGAAAGTCGTCCGGGGTCACAAGCTAATGTTCTGAGCGCGATGGAGGTTAGCCCAGCCCACTTGAAGGCACCTTTAGTGGCCGCTCAGCACCAGCGTCTTGACCGGCAGCAGCAAAGCCTGAATGCGCAACAGCAACGCATGGACCAGCCCTGTTGCGTCGACTACGTGCAAAGCAAAGCCTCTGAGCGCGCCGGTCTTCGGATCGGCGATCACGTCGTGATTGCTGGTGTAGGCATTTACGATGCAACTCGAACCCGGAGTTACACCTTCAAGACCGCCCTTGTAGAGCGGCTCGAGGAACGCGAGGATCGTCCCGGGCTTCGGACCGTTTTGTGCCTCGATCAATTGCTGGCCACCCTGAAATTGACCGGCCGCGATATAGTCTTGCACGCTGGTGATGACCATCGGAATGATCACCCACGGCTTGGAGATGCAGGTTGCTTCTGCAATCATGCCCTCTTTCAACACGCCCGCTTCGATCTGGCCAAAGCCGGCTTGAAGAGCGGTCTTTCCTGCCCCATCGGGAATGAGAATGCCGGCCGGCCTCATGATTTGGGCGACAAGGTCACCCGGACGGAGGAAAAATTGCTCGACGCGGCCATCGACGCCCGCGCGGATAGTGGTCTTGTCGAGGTCAACCTGAGCTTGATCGAGCGCTGCTTGGGCGCTTGCCTTCTGCGCCGGGAGCAAGGCCGATACTTGTAAGCTCGCGGTCTCCTTAACTGCCGAGGCGGCATCAATCCCAGCTTGGCGTTGATCGACCAGCACCTTGAGCTTGTCGATGTCACGCTGCGGCACGATGCCGGGATTGCGGGTCTGAAGCTCGCTCTTGACGTCGAGCTCGTCCTTGGCTTGCTGATAATTGGCCCTGGCTTCCTGGATCTGGGCCTCCGCTTTCACGACGTCCGACTGCGCGGCGATCATCGTGGCGTCGACCTCGGCGACCTTTCGCTTCGCGGTCTCAAAGGCAGCCTGCTGCCGGGAGCTGTCCAGCGTGAACAGGACATCGCCCTTCTTCACGGCCTGGCTGAAGCTGACTTTCACTTGGTCAACGCGCCCCGACCCTTCCGGCAGGATCGGCACCGTGCGGTAGTAAAGTGTCGCTGAATCTGTCGTAGGATGGAAATAGAAGATCATCGTGATCAGCGCGACGGTGAGCATCAGGCAGCCGGTAATGCCCCATCTAAGCTCGTACCAAACCGAATAGAAAGTGATCTCCTTGCCGAAGCGCTTGCCCTGACGATAGCGGCGAAAAAGGTAGTCTGGAAGGATAGTGATGAGGGAGCAGAGGAGAAGTTCAAGCACGGCTCTGTCCCTTTTCGGTCGCGGCATCGCATGTAGCTGACTTATCGGGCGATGCGCCTTCTGAGCTTGACGTGGGCCCATTCGGAGTTGCGTCTGCGATCCGCTCAACCGAGCCGGCGATGGCGCGTAGCGGCGTCCCAAAGTCTGGCAGGTCGATCATAGCCAGCAGTAGGCCGGCCACCCAAAAAATATGCATGTGTGTGAAGAGCGAAATCAGACCGAGCACCGCTACGATCTCGAACTGGAGCTTCTGCGATTTATGAGCCATGCGCTCAGGCAAGCTGTGAAGTTTCCAATACAATGTGCCGACCCACAGAATCACCGCGACGAGGAAAATGCCCATGACCACCATCAAAGGGTCCGATCCATCCGGGGAGGAGAGGAAGAATGGTAAATGGTGCGGGGCAGAGGGATGCATCTGTTCGTTCAACTTAGAATCCTGCCCGAAATGAGAAGCGCCTATTAGTTGAACGATGTTCCCCAAACTGGGGAACTAAATCAAGTGGGATTGAAGCAACTGGTCTTTGTATTTGGATGCTCCTGAAGTGGCCCCTCTTGATGACAGCTTTGGGTCGAAATGCGAAGAACTCACCTGAGCAAATCTAGTCCGCCGTACCCCAATGAGCGGACCTCGTGGATGGACATCGCTGCTTCGCCGATGGGCCAACTGCCGATATCGCCTAGGTGGCTAATACGTCAAATTCGCATGGCCGTGTTGTCCGATCCTCCTAGGCTGTGGTTTGGGTTGCGAGCGATGGTGCAGGAGCGGCCAGTCCGGATCGAGCGAAGATTGTCGGCGATATTGGCCGCCGACGTCGCTGGCTACTCGCGGCTCATGCACAATGATGAAGAGGCTACGCACTAACGGTGCTCCTCACCGAGGCTATCGTCCCGGCAATAGGTGAACACGGAGGCCGCATTGTCAAAAACACTGGCGATGGGTTCTTAGCGGAGTTTCCGAGCGCGGTCGAAGCGGTTCGAGCTGCCTTGCAATTCCAAACCCGCATTCATGAACTTACAATCGATGAGGCGGAAGATAATCGCATTGCTTTCCGCATGGGCATCAATATCGGGGACGTAATTGTAGAGCCGCATGATATCTTCGGCGACGGGGTGAATATTGCGGCGCGACTTGAGAGCATCGCAGAGCCCGGAGGCATCTGCATCTTTTNCATCACACGCCTCAAAGTCGTCCCCGAGGGACAATCTCAAAACCCGAACGCGTGCCTGATTTGCCGCAGCATAGCCATGGCCGCGTCGGTGTATCGACCGTTGGTTAGGTATTGATCCAGTTGCGCTGTACTAATCAGCGCCACAACTGCCGCCGTGAAGCCCTTAAACATTGGGCCTCTCCTACAAANAGACCGCCAACCGGGCGTCCCGAAGTATTAGACTGTTCTCAGAATGCGCTGCCGCATAATGCGACCTATATGTAAATGGTGACAGTGACCAGTAACCAATCCCTTAACCGGTGCGACGTTTGGATGCGCGGACTGCGGGATGAGACGAAAGCGCTGCTGCGACCATTGCGGATGATGTGCTTAAGATCGTGATGCGCGGGGCGGAGATGGAAGATCGGGCGGCAGCATAATCTGTCCGCTTAGCCCTAAGGAGCAGACCAACAGAGCCGGCCCAGTAAGGGCGCGATGGGTCACAAGCGATCAATTTGGCCATACGACACGGTGCCACCCGACCCGCTGGACCAAACAAGCAACTGCACTGACCTTAATTGAGTTGTAGTCGATATTGAACCTTCGCTACGAATTGCAGGACTCACGTCCGTAAGCGGTGGAGACGAACGGTCCCATCACACACCATCTGACGATAGTGGCTGTCGTCGCTTGTCAGCGGCAGCCTGCAACGCAATCGTTTACCACGTTGCCAGCCTAGGCTCCGCCACACCAGCGGATCGCCCCCTGAACATCGTGGAGGCCAGAGGTGTTTCCAGCGAAACTCGTGGCATTGTTATCTGGCTCAGCGTTGCTACTGACGCCAGCGTTCGCACGTAACGATGACCGATACGACTACTCTCCGTTGAAGTCGTGGTTTGAAAGCTTGCAGAGCGAATTTGGAAAGTGCTGTACCGATGCCGACGGATATATCGTGTCCGATGCGGACTGGGAGTCCAGTCGTGGGCGTTACCGCGTCCTCATTGACGATGAATGGGTGATCGTGCCTGACGGCGCAGTGATCACAGAACCAAACCGTTTCGGCCGCACAATGGTCTGGAGGCACTACATCGATGGCCATCCGCGTGTCCGACGCTTCATGCCTGGCATCATGACCTGATGCGGTTTAAAACTGGTTCGCCTCGGGTCACAAGCGTCGGTCATCACGATCGTTGCACAACGTCCGGTCTCCTGCCGACAGCCGACATGGTGGCGGCTTCTGCGTTGTTCAGCTCAGGGACAACAGAAGCGCCGACGCTAGGTTGGCGAGCCCTCGTGAGTCTCGTTTGGGACGGAAGCAAAATGACCACTACTCGTTTGCGGTTGCGCTCATTGTTTTAGCGCAGCACGCGCGGTCTTGATGTAGTCCATGCATTCGGGCCAATCTTCCTCCGTCACCTCGGTCTCGGCACCGCTAAGCGCCTTGCGCAAGGTTGCCATCACTGGAGCCGGATGTTTCTTCTTGAGCTCTGCCTTGATCATCTCAAGACCCTTCTGACAATCGGATTTGCTGTCCGCCAGGGCCGCGGTCGCGGTTATCATCACGACTGACGCGACTAACAAGACCGAACGCAGCATATCTTCTCCTCCATTGCCTTTTGCTTACTTCGCGGGCCAAGCACGAAAATGTCGGGCAACGATCCTTAAGTTCTATTCGGTCTGACCGTTTGCTTCCTCCACTCGGCAAAACGTTTCGAGCAGTTAACTCGCTCTCCTCGGAACCAGTTGCATCGGCAGCCCATTTGCGGGGCGTAATGTAACGCGCTGAAGGGGCCAGACCTCAGCGTGCGGCAACAGCCGCATTTCGAAGCGGCGGGTTAAGAGAGCAAGAACGATTGCAGCTTCCTGCAGGGCAAAGGACGAACCAATACAAGTCCGAGGCCCAATCCCGAAGGGCAAAAAGGCAAAACGTGAAATTCCGTCGCGGTTCTCCGGTAAAAAACGCGAGGGGTCGAATGCATCGGGGCGGCCCCACAGCTCGCGATGTCGATGAAGAACATACGGCGCTATCACGATCNAGCGAGCCTGGCCCGACCGGCATATCACCCAGCACATCAGCCTCTACCGCAGCCCGGCTGAGTGCGGCGATTGGTGGGTAGAGGCGGAGCGCTTCTTCTATTACTGCCTTTGTGATGATCAACCGGTCGGCCAGGTCATCTCCGGGATTGGACAATTCACGTTCAGCTTCCTCCACGACACGTGCCCGCCACTCGGGCACTTGTGAAAGCAAAAAGATCGACCAAGCCAGAGTGTTCGCAGTCGTCTCATGTCCCGCCGAAAGAAAAGTGAGAATGTTCGAGCGAACCTCTGTCCGGCTGAGTTGCCGTCCCGTCGAGGGATCCAACGAGCGCAACAGCAACGTCAAGAGATCATCCGGCGCGTCGTTTGCGGCGACAGCGGAAAGCGTTTCCTCCCGCCGATGGATGATTGTATCGATCACCCCCTCGAAATAGGCCATCGTGTGACGCAGGCGGCGATAGCCCGGGCGCGGAACGAACTTGGGTACACCGAACAGATCCAGCACCCCTATGCGACCGATCGTGCTGAAATAGGCATTCATCGCCAGGCGAAATTCTTCGAAGTCGCCGCCAATGCCGTCGGAAAAGATCGTAAGTGCAAGCACGTTCAATGTGACCAGAGCCATCTCGGCGACGACGTCTACGACGGCGCCAGGTCCCAGCCTCGTCCATTTTGCGGCTAGCTCATTCGCAGCCGCTGTCATGGGCTTCGTGAACGCGCCGACGGTTCGGCGAGCGAATACGGGTGCGAGTATCCGTCGTTGAAGCTCCCAACGCTCGCCTTCGACGCTCAGCAAACCATCGGACAGGCCAGACGCGAGAATGCGGCGTTGGATTGTATCCTTTTGATAATTTTTCGAATTATCCATCAGCACGCGCTTGATGGCCTGGGGTTGATGAACCAGGAATGCGTCGGCGAACGGCAGACGGAGTTTGGCTATGGGTTCTTCAAAAAAATCCGCACTCCAGCATGCAAGCGGGTTTTGCCTCAGCTTGATCAATAGCTCGACAAATCCCAACCGATTTGGCGGAGGACGCGGCGCAGGCGGGCAATAGTATAGTTCGCGGCGGTGCAACATGAGCAACTGCAAGAGAAAAGATGAACATAAATCGCGATGTAACGGGAACAAGTGGCAATCGGTTCCTTGCCGAAAGTCAAGTGTGAATTGTCGCCCGCCCGCTGCGGCACTTCATTCGGCCCCGCCGGGTAACGCTTAAGAGGCCAAAAGACCGCTTCGGGTCAAAGGCCGCCCTCGGGAGCTTTAAGAAGGCGTTCCGCTCCGCTTTCGGAAGTGGACCTTGCGAGACCAAGAATCGAGGTCAGCCACGGGCCATAACCGGGCTCAGGGCTGCGCAAATAGCACGGGGTTACTGAGCGCGAGAAGCAGCACATGCTTCTCGCGCGATGACAACCTTCATTTCACGGGCGGAAGACCAGCCACGGCGGCGTCCGAAGGATTGTTAAGGCACTTTGGGTGACCAAATCCACCCGCACTATGTCCGACGCCGCCCTGTCCGTTGGGCGCCTGTCCCGTACCGCCGGTGCCGTCAGCGTTCGCGGTGATGTCGAAGATGATGTTGTCGGGATGGACCGCATCTGCCACGCCCTTGACGCCTTGTAGTTGATCGAGCCCGAGGGCATTTCGGACCCGCCAAGCCACCATATGGTCGGTGCAGGAGGTGTCGCCGCTGACACCGACACCGCCGACCTTGGCTCCGTTACGGTAGAGCGCAAGGCCGCCCCCGAACACGTTTACGCCTCCGATGCGTTGGCCGACCATCGGATCATTCGGCGTGCCGAATGTTGAACCGCTGGACGGGCCCGGGTTGAAGTTTGCTGTGCTGATACCGTTGCCGGAAAACGATGGACGGTTGCCGTATGCAGCTGCCGTATCGACTGGATTGCTGTGCTGCAGTCCGTAGAGGCTGCCACCCGGCTGGACGGCGGTAAACAGGTTGGCGGTGGACAAAGCAAGCCCGGTCGGAAACAGACTGCCGGGAGGTGTGGCGTTCTGACCGACACTGAAATCATTTGCAGTGTTTGCCTTCTGTGCGGAAATCACGCGGCTTCCGAGCCACTGCGAGGTACCTTGGCCGCCCGAGAACGCAACGGCGCAGACGGTGCCGTCATTGGCGACCAACGTACCCCACATGTGGAAGCCAAGGCCGCCATTCGCACCCGCCGCCGGCGTGATGGCGCCGACAAGCGCCGAACGAAGTTGCGAAAAATCCGGCAGGGCGGAGCAATCCGCGAAGGCCGGGAGGGTCATCATGGTCACGAGAGCGCTGATCGAACATGAAAAGATTTGTCGCTTGACGTTCATTGTGCTGCTCCTCTGGTGCGATGGGTGCATTGACGGGGGACGCGCAGCCCCACCGGCTCTGCGCTAGTCCGAGAGATGCGCTACTGTTTCAAGGATCCCTATGAAGGAAATCAGACCGGCAACGTGCAATTAATTGAAGGTACGACGTACCTGACGACGGACACTCGCCGCTCTTCGATTATCCGTCTGTCCTGCTGACACTTACGTGACAGGGGCGATGACCAAATAATTTCGAAAGCCCCATGGTTAGGTCTAAGCTAGGGCGGAGAGGTTCATTGGGAATCCTCACCAGGTCCGAATTGGGTCAAACAACGACATCACCCGACGCGATGCCCCTGTCCGGTCTGCCCCCGAAAGCGGACGTCGGCCGCAACGACTTGCAGCTCCGCTATCGGCCGATATTGTTGCGAAAGTCGTTTTTCGCCGATGACCAAAATTCTGCGGGCCGTTGGCGCGACTTTCGCGTACAAGATGCGAGGGACCTCACGGCCTCACGCAAAATTCTCAGGCGGCTTCGGTAACGCGATTGAGGTCATACGAGCCAGCGGTCGATCGCTGCGCAATGTTTTCGCGAAAACTCTTGAGCCCTGCAACTTTCGACTTTTGCAACACAACCGGCCAATAGGCGACATCAGGAGCACATGTTCGAGTGCCGGCATTTGGTCTGCAAATCGGTCAGAACGGTTTACCTTCCATTCCCGATTACGCCTCTCGTCAAAGCGATTTGGCTGGGCTTCTCGTTCATTATACGCTGGCTCAAGTGTGGAGCGCGACCGATGGTGCAAGAGCGGCCAGTGCGAGTTGAGCGCAGGTTATCGGCAGTATTGGCTGCTGATACGGCCGGATATTCGCGCCTCATGCATGATAACGAAGAGGCAACTCATGCCAAACTGACTTCAATTCTCGTCAACGTGGTCAACCCGGCGATCTCCGAACACGGCGGTCGTATTGTAAAGTATACCGGAGACGGATTTCTGGCAGAGTTTCCGAGTGCTATTGGCGCAGTTCGGGCCGCAACCGAATTCCAAGGCCGTACTCATGACCTGACGATCGACGATCCAAAAGAAAGTCGCATCTGCTTCCGCGTGGGCATAAATATTGGCGATGTGATTGTCGAAGCCCACGACATTTTTGGAGATGAGGTGAATATCGCGGCGAGGCTTGAGGGGATAGCCGAACCCGGCGGTGTTTGTATCTCCTCGTCGGTCTACTCACATGTTCACGGCAAGGTGGCCGTCGAATTTGCCGATCTGGGTGACCGCAGCCTGAAAAACATTGCCCGTCCGGTTCGAGTGTACGCACTGTGCGGGAAGGGATCCGGTTCAGTGGCACCGGCCCATCATCAAAGCCCATCTGTGCCCAGTCGTTCCATCGTTGTACTGCCTCTCGTCAATCTCGGCGGCGATACTGAACAACAGTACTTCGTTGATGGTGTAACAGAGAACCTTACCACAGACCTCTCGCGTATCGTCGGATTATTTGTGATCGCCCGGAACACGGCGTTCACCTTTAAGGACAAAGCAGTTGACGTAAGACAAGTTGGTCGAGATTTGAACGTGCGATATGTGCTGGAAGGGTCAGTGCAGCGCGGCGATCATCGACTTCGCGTGAATGTTCAGCTCGTAGACGCTGAGAACGGGGTCCATCTGTGGGCCGAACGTTTCGATAAGTCCGTCTCCGATCTGTTTGATATGCAGGATGAGATCGTATCAAGGCTTGCCAATCAATTGCAGGCTCAACTTACGGATGAAGCAGCGCGTCAATCACAGCGATCAGAGCTTCCCAATTCAATGGATCTTTATTTTCAAGGCAGAGCTTCATGGAATAAAGGATGGTCGCCAGAGTACATGGCACAAGCCCGTACCTGCTTTGAGAAGGCATTATCTCTCGATTCCAGCAACGTTGAGGCGATGGTTGGAACTGCCGGCGTGGACGTTATAGTCGGAGCGACATTCTACAACGACACAGCCGCACGTCTCGCGGCTGCCGAGGCGACAATACTGAGAGCACTCTCTCAAGCGCCGAAGCACGCAGGTGCTCATTTGGTCCTGGGAGATGTTCTGATCTTAACGAAACGTGTAGATCAAGGGATTGCCGAGTGTGAGAGAGCGCTGACCCTGAACCACAATTTGGCTGAAGCCCATGGCCAAATCGGCCTTGCGAAGCTTTTCCTCGGACGCGGCGCGGAAACCGAACAGCACGTGAACATGGCATTCCGCCTGTCTCCTCGCGATACCGTTGCCTTTTGGTGGCTATCGATTGTTGGCTTCGCCAAGCTGCAGATTAATGGGGATGGTGAAGCGATCGGCTGGTTTTCCCGCAGCATCGAAACGAACCGAAATTATCCCACCTCACATTTTGGACTTGCCGCATCCCTCGCGCTATCGGGTGCCCTTGAACAGGCGAAGATCGCTGCCAAGGCGGGTCTCGCGCTTAATCCACAATTCAATATTCGCCGCTACAGCAGCAGCGCCCTCAGCGATCATCCGACTTATCTGGCTGCACGCCAACGGATCTATCGAGGCTTACGCATTGCCGGAATTCCGGAGGATTGACGTCGGAAATGATTCGAATACGAGTACTCAATCTGAGCAACTTCGGTCCGCCGCGCCCCAATGAGCGGACCTCAACGAAGTGCGCTGCTACTCGCTGATAAGCTAGGTTGCGACATGCTCCAGAAAGCGGCTTAATGATCGCAAACGGCTTCCACAAACCGCGCCAGGTTTTTGAGAGAGGACGCCATCCCTAATTCATGATCGGCTCTGCTTATGCCCTTCGGAACGTTCTCTGCGACCACGCTCACAAGCGTCTTTTCGCCTAACGTGTGAAGAACCAGCTCATTATCATCGTGCCCGCAAATTCAGGTCGCTCGGACACAAAATCTACAGCTTGAACAATGCTTTCATTCAGGACAAGCCTAAGGAACCGCGCTGATACGACGTCCGTCCGAGACGACGATTTTCCGATATCGTTGTCGAACGACAAGATGATCTTGAAGTGTCCCCCCTCCCTCGCTTCGAACTCTTCAACGTCAGCCTCGGCACCTGCAGGCACAATCCACCGCATTAGTTTTTCTGATTGAATGCATGCATCATAGCTGCAGGCCGAATTGGCGGAGATCAGGCGCGCGGATGTGTGTGTCCGGTCGGCGTCGTTTCCGGCCTCGGCAATATCTTCAGCGCTCGCTCTGTGATGCTGTCGCGGGCCGAATACTGCCACTCGCAGCAGCGAACTCAGTGCGCTTGTCACCCACGATGATGACAAGGGGCTGCCTGCCATCGCGGGCGAGAAAAGATGAGATGACTAATCAAGAACGTAGCTGACAACCGTAGTTGCGGTAATGCGAGATCGAATTCCAACAAGAAAGTTGAATTGGATCAAAGAATTAAGCGTTTCGGTTTGGAGGAGCGGTGATCCGTCTCGCCGACTCTCCCTCTAAATCAAGCAGTCAAGTTGGCTTCCGCTGCTCCCAGATATCCTCGATAGGAACATGCTTCCTAAAACACGACAGTAAGCTCGGTGAGAGGTTCTGATAGCTGAGCTGGGAGCCAACCAAATACCATTTCCACCCGCACGCATTACCCGCGCATTTCAACTGCCTCAAAGGCTCAGGGGCCGGAGACAGCAGGTCTGTCGCCCGGAAAGATCGGCGGCTACAAGAAGCCGGTTCTGTCGGCGCCGATACGAACATGGCCGCGCGAGCGCAGATCAGCGCCCTGGGTCATAGGAGGCCCATTAACGACGGCACCCGCGAATCATCCTCGTCAGACCGGTGATCGCAGCTTGGCTACTACTACTGGCCCGGCTGTGGGCAAGGGACGCTCTCGCTACGGCTCTTATGCGCGAACATTGCGGATCATCAAGAGCTCCCAATAAAGTTGCCTTGTCCGGGTAGCCATTGCTTGACCGCTATAGTTCTTCTCGAATCGTTGATAAGCGCTGCTGGCGAAGCTTCGCAATTCCTCGGCGCTCGTCTCACGTATTGCATTAGCAATATCTAGCGACCGTAAGCTCGTCAGCAGCCGTCCGGTCACGCCGTCCTCCACAAGCTCGGGAAGTCCGCCTGCCGAGGAAGCGAATATCGGCAGACCGGCTCGCATCGCTTCGAGCGCGAGGATCGGCAATCCCTCCCAGCGCGACGGCATCAGGATCAGATCAGCCGTCGCCAGGCTCTCACCGACCTCCGATCGAGATCGCCAACCAAGAAGCTCGACATTCTTCGGGATCTTCAAATTGGACGGGCCATCGGTGACGAAGTCGCCTACCGCGAGGCCCTGGGCCAGGTCACCAAGTTCGGACATGACATCGAGAAATACGTCAAATCCCTTTTGCCGATCGAAGCGACCGACGAAAAGAATCTTGAGCGGTCCCTGATGCGCAGTCGACGAACCGGCGGGCGGCAAACTCGCATGCGCGATTCCGTTTGGAATAACGGTGCACTTTGAGAGAGGAATACCGGCAGAAGCGGCAACTTCGCGTTCAGAATTCGATACGCAAACAATACCATCGCACAGACGCGACCAAGCCGCCTCCAACCACGCATAGAGGCGATTCGCCTTCGAATCCCGCAAGAACGCCCAACCATGGGGGCAATAAACGATGGCCGGACGGCGCCTTCGCAGGAAGGCCACCGGACGCACCAGAAGTCCGGCAAACGTGGAATGGACGTGAACGACATCGGGTCTGAAGTCCCCGATCAGTGCCCGGACGGCCATGAGGAACTTGATCAACGCCCCTATCGATCGTCCATTATACGGATAGGATGTGATTGCAAGCTTTGGATGATTCAGGTGGGACAGGGCCCGCTCATTGACGTCGGGGCCGAATACCGAAATCTGCAAGATTGCGGGATCCTTAAGCTGCTCGGCGAGCAACTCCTCCAAATGCGCAAGAACTCCTCCCATTGGCGCTTCGGTGAAGTGCGCGACCTTGAGAGTTCGACTATCTGTTTCTGCCATCTGCTTACGGCCTTTTCGAGCGATTCATGTTGCGCAGAGCTTGCGCCAGAACAAAGAAGCTGGGCACGATCAGAAAGGTGAACAGGCCGACGCTGTTTCCCCAGAACAGCCCAGGTCCACCCCATATTTTCGCCAGAGCGATTTTGGCGACAAAACAACAAGCACCAGACATGCCAGCGAGCTTTATTTGCACAGGAAGCAGCGATGGTATGCTCATCATCGAGGTCAGCACCGCTCCGATGGCAAAGGCCGGAAGCCAGATCGCAAGGCTGACGATTAGGTCAGTTGGAAGTGACATTGCGGCTCGCGTCCAAAGGCGCGTCAAATCGTTCCCGAAAAAGACAATCATCGCCGAAATGGAAAGTGACATGACCAACGCCAACGAAAAGGAGGAGACGAGAATTCCCAATGCGGGGCGAACTTTATGCTCGGCCGTTGCGACCCGGAAATGAGGCCAAAACGGCGTGACGGCAATCGTAAGGAGCGTCTGGACGGCGAGCACCAGTCTCTGCGCGATCCCGAATTGGGCGGCCTGCTCGGCAGGCAACAGATGAAGCGCCAAAATCGAATCGAAGGAGAAACTGATAGTACTAATCGCATTGACAAGCAGAAACGGGGCTCCTGATTTCAATGTCGCCACCAGTTGTCTGGTGCTCGCCGGCGAAAAAGCCGGCTTCAGGTCCGGGTATCTGCGAAACAACTGAACTGCATTCAGAATATGAACGAGCAACGGGACAACGCAGAATGAGGCCACTGCTGCAACAAGACCGGTATCGAATTGAAGGCTGACGAAAATCGCAGAAAACGTTCCCAGAGACGCGAACACATCCCACAGGCTTTGGACGGACGCTTCACCGAGACTAAGCCGGATTCTCCAGATCAGACTCAGTGGCGACATGAGACAAAGCATCAGGCACGTCACGAAGAAGGCTTCCCAGGTCTCGACTTCCGAAAAATGAAAGATTCCGTAGCTCGTCTCACTTGAAAGGAACGCCAGGCATACGATTGCCGTGCTCGCGACCGAGAACAACGCAAGGACCACGAATGCATTCGAGACGTCTGTTCGCGCCGCAACGGAGACGCCCCTCGAGATCGCGATATGATTGACCAGATAAGATCCAATTCCCAAATCGATGAAGGCGAATGCCCCCATCAACGAACTCGCCGCAAGCCAGACGGCGAATTTCTCGGCCCCAAGGTGATGCAGCAGGATCGGCACCAGAGCGAGCGTGGTGCCCATTTGAACGAACCGAGCAGCCAGGGCGGCCGCAGCACCGAATATCGGACGCGACCTCAGTCGTTTCCAAGTTTCCGCGTGCTCATTCGGACGATCCGCGGCAGCTGTCACCCGATGCAAGGCCATTAGCGGTGATCGTCCCGCGCCAGATGATCTACGTCTTGCCCTGCTATCCGCACCAAAATGCCCCCCTCAATCGATGCGCAAGCGCTACGCCGATGATGTATCGGCGATCATCACGTACTGTAGGGTCTGAGAAAGGTCGGGCCTGGACGAGGCCACCGGCAAGTTGCTGCGCCCGCGCACTGAGGCAGGCACCTACGCCGAGCGTAATCCAGATCATTGGCGTCCGAAACGTGTCGGTTGTTACCGCGGCGACGAGGACACCGGCGCAGTTCATGATAATCGGGTACGCGACCTCGGGCACAGTTCGCCCCAAGTGCGAGTAGACCAACCCCGCGCGGCGGACCGACACCATCAGCGTGACCCAGATTGCGATCCATCCAACAAGACCGACCACACCAAGTTCAGCAGCAAGCCTAGCGTAAAGCGAGTAGGTGTTCGGCCAGGGTGCCTCTGGATATTGGAGCGAGGCTTTGATCTCCGGACTGAAATAGCCCCATTCAGGCATATATGAAGACGCTTTGAAAGCAAACTGACCCAGTCCAGCTCCGGAGATCGGATTCATAGCGAACATCCGGCCAGCCGTAACCTGGTAGGCCAGGCGAGAGATATCGGAAACAGATGACCCGCTCACCGTACTGCGAACGATCTCGTCAAACCTCGCCACATAGACTATGACCAGAGCGATCGATGCAAAGACCACCCCCGAATTTATGATCAAGGCCGCAGATCTTCGGACACGTCCATGAGGTGGCAGGAACACAAACCTCGCGAGACCGAAAACCGCGATGTCGGTTGCCAGGAGTAGCCAGCCCGTTCGGGCTTGAGCGGCCACAATCAGGACCGTGAAGGCGATCAACAGGCAAATATGAACCGCCCTCCTCACACCCTTAGTCATGAAGATGGCCGCAAGTAGCCAGGGCCATGCAAGCCCACTAAAATTCCCAAATGCCGGTGGCTCAAACGAAACGGTCCGAAGGCGTTTGTCCCAGACCTCGATAAGTTTCAAATTCGTCGAGCCGTCCCACGATTGAACAGCCAGGTCCGAACCTGCGTGCAGCATGGAGTTCAGGGCATGGTAGAGCGGGAGGCTCACTCCCGCCCGATCGAATGCTTCGAGTATGCCGAATCCGACGCATAACGACGCGCTGACACAAATTGGCAGCGCGAGGCACGTATACCATCGCCCTGGAACGATCGCGCGGGTCAACAGGGCGAGCGTCAGGCCGTAGACGATCACGGTTGCGGAGTTGATTAATTTCGGAAAGCCATCGCGATTGTGAAACGTGGCGGTGCTGATATCGATCGCATTCCAAATCGCGGAAATGGCAATAACGACCACAATGGCCGTTCCGGTTAGCCAGATAAAGCGCCCGCCGACCTGCGCGTCAAAGTCGCCAGCGAGAATCGCTCCGGCAACCTTGAGATTATACAGACCAATTGCGATAGCGAAGAGATAGAACGAGCTCTCATGGGCGAGCTCTCCAAACGCTTTGACGCCGGGGATCGCGTCGAACGGAATGGCAATCACGGCCATCGCAAACAGAAAGGCAATCAGCTTAGTGAGCATTGCTATGACCGCCCGCCTCTATCTGATCACCGGGAACGACGATGGGCCGATTGCTGAGGACGGCTGCTCTTCCCGATATTGAGACGGATATCGTTCGGGCATCATCGTCAGACCTGAGCCAGGCGACAATCTGATTGGTATTCCCTTCCTCGAATAACAGAGCTTGCACCTGAGGGACCGCAGACTCGACCTGGCGAATGAACTTCATGCCGACTAAACGCCGGATCAGTTCACCATCCGGCTCAACCTTGAAAGCCCCCTGCGCTGTCAGGAGCCCGAAATGAGACTCCGGATTGGCGACCTCGTCCCTTGAGTCCTTCCATTCGTACCAAACTGTCGCAGTCACGCCGCTGGCGAGGTTGGCAAGATACACACGGGCCAGATAGGCCTGTTGAGTTGCCGAACTGACGGACGAACTCGGATAGCCCCATTCGGTGCACAATATCGGCAAGGTGCTCCACCGGTTGGACAACCTCCCGAGCAGCACGCGGCTGGCCAGATTGTCAGGCTCAACACTCTCCGGATCGGGCCGCCGCGAACGTATGATGCGATAGCTGTGCATGCTCAAACCATCGAGGCACCCCGCGGCGTCGGTCTTCGCAAGCGCCGAATAAAACGCACTTGCCCGGATCGGCAGTGAAGCGGTTGCAGGCGCAATGACCATTGCCTCGGGAACGGCCACTTTGATCGCGCTGCAGGTCATTGCGACGAGTCGTGCATAGGCTTCTGGCTGAGGTTTCGGTGGCCAGAACACTGGCGAATCCGGCTCATTCCAAATTTCCCACGTGACACGATCGTTTGCGTACCGCTTGGCGGCGGCAGCGGCAAACCGACTGAAGGCCGCCACGGCAGGCTGATCCTCCGGAGGGGCAGCGACTCTCAACTCCCGGGCCGTCGGATCCGGCCGCAATTCCAGCTGCCGACCGTAGAGTGGGTTACCGGTTGCCAAAATGACGATGGAGGAAAGACCCGAACGTCGGACCTTGTCGAAAAACGCGTCTGGCTCGGTCCAATCGAATTGCCCGGGCCTCTTCTCAATAGCCTGCCACGACATGCCCCATCGGAGAAAGCTGAAACCAAAACTCCGGATCCGCTCCAGATCGGCAGCGCGGATCTGCCACACCTGCACGTGAACACCCAAGCCTGAAGGAAGGCTGCTGCTCTCGGCGGCGGCAGCCCGATTGGGCGAGGCCTGCGCAAAGAGCAGCAAAAGAAGCTGCAGCACAAGAAGCTGAGCAGACAGCGAGCAGCTCCTGTGCGAAGGCCTGCTGGATGTATGTCCGGTGACCGGGGGGCTAACGGAGGCGAAAGCATCTTTTACAAGCACAGTATCCGCTCACGGCGAGGCCGTGCCCTGCCTGGTGGATGAACCGGTACGCGAGTGCCCCTCGGCTGCGAGCACCTCGACATTGTCTCCAGATGTCAAGGGCGTGTCGAGTTGAGCCGCAAGTCGCACCATAGTTCCATTCACGAGACGCCGCACGACGATCTGCGGTTCTCCGCCGACCTCAGTGGCACGGAAAGCATCGGTCCGACCCGCCATGCGCTCCCGCGCGGCAGCCACACGAGATCTCGCCTTTCCAGCTTCCGAAACCGCGTCCTTGAGTGCTTCCAACATCTTGGCCCGGCGCTCATCGTGGTACGTTTCGAGCAAGCGCGAGCGATCCGCCATCTCCTTGCGTGACTGAGCCAGTCGCACCCGGAGATCGACCATCTGGGATTGGGCTTGTGCAAAGCCTCGCTGGGTATCTTCTGCCCGTGCCACCGTTCCCATGCCGCTCTGGAGCAGTTCGCGTGCGCGGGCGGCATCCTTGGCAACCTGATCATAGTTCGCCTTCTGCTGCTCCTCTGCTTGCGCCAGTTCGTTCGCCTCAGCAGTTGCTGCCGCCAACATCCGCTCAAGATGCGTTTCCGCATGGAGCTTCGCCTGGCGTTCGGCTTCCATTTGCTGGGCTTCGATCCCAACGATCTCTTTCAAGACCGCCTCTTCAACACCGGCGCTCGTCTGCACTGCGGAGAGGTCGAATGTCTCCCCCCCAGTTAGTTCGGCCTTCAGCCGGGCAGCATGAGCATCCTGCTTGGCCAACTCGATTGTGGCGGCGCTGTACTCGCTGCGCGCTTCAGAAAGCTGAGCCGGAGTCAGCCGTCTCATCCCGCCGGATGAATCGACCCCGCCGGCTAGGGCAATCGCACCGCGCGCGGTCATCTCGGGCTGATATTTGTATTCACCGGGCCGAGCGACGTCGCCATCGACATAGATCGGCGAGTATTCCAAAACGGATACGACGACGTCAGCCCGCTGAACAATGTTCTTCGCCGCCAACATCATCTGCACTTGTCGGCTCAGCTCGGACAACGGGACACCCGTTGCTTTCAGATCGCCAAGCATCGGCACGGTAACATTGCCCCTGGTGTCGACGACCATCCGCCGATTCAGCGCGGGTGCGCTCAGAACGGTCAAATCGAGCACATCACCACGCTGAGCAACATAGTCAGCGCGAGCCGAGACCAGCGACATACATATGAGCGCGGCGACGATGCCAGCCTTCGTCAGCAGGGACGCCACCCTATTCGCCCCGCGCATCGAGGTATTCTCCGTAGCCCGCACCATAAATCTGAGCGCCGCCATAGTCGTAGATCGAGAGTTGGCGCCTATCCACGCGCGACACAACCACTCCCGCCAAACGTGCGCCGCTCTCTTGCAGTGCCCGCAGGGCGTGCCCCAGGACGCACCAGCTTGTGGAACCCCAGCGCGTCATGACGACGACGTAGTCCGAAAGCTGTGCCAGAATTCGCGCGTCGCCGGCAGCCAACACCGGTGGTGAGTCGATTAGGATCGTATCGTACTCCGCGCGCATGACACGCAATCCCGTTTGAAAACGGATTGAGTTAAGTACACGTAACGGGTTGGCGTTTCCTTTGCCGGAAGCAAGGAAATGGACACCCGTAGTACGGTCTCTGCGTATGGCTGCCTCAAGCACGACTTGCGAGTCAACAAACTCCGCCAATCCCGGGCGCTGCTCGACGCCGAAACTGCGATGCAGCGTCGGAGCGCGCAGATCGCCATCGACAAGCAACACTCGCTTTCCGGATGCAGCCATTGAGGTCGCCAGTGCCGCCGCCGTCGTCGACTTACCTTCGCCGGGAAGAGCGGAAGTCACCAGCAGGACCAGGCCGCGCTCTTTGTGCAACCGCGGCAATGTCGACAGCGCGACATGAAGTGACATCACCGAAGCCGAGAAGGCGTGGGTCGGATCGCCGGCGACCATTGCGACGCCCGCACCAGGGTGGCGTTCCACGTTCTGATCATCCAGGATTACCCCCAATGCGCGCAAACCGCGACGCGTCACCTGCTCCACTCCCCGAACGGTTCGTTGCTCCTGGAATTGCTTCACGAGAAGCGCTCCAAGTCCTGCCATCAGCGCGCAGAACGTGGTGACGGCGAGGATCAGGGGCGAATTGGGCGACGAGGGCTCCTGCGGCGGGACGGCCTCGGTTACGACCGACACCTTGACTATCTGGAAACCCGCGCGTTCGGCCAAACTCATCCGTGACAGAAAGCTCTCATCTTCAGAAGAGAACTTGGCCAGACTGTTGACCACCTTGGCGGCCATAGCAGCGTCTGAAGAAGTGTATGAAAGGTCGAGCAACGTCGAGCGTCCCACCCGATCAATCTTAATGTCTTTGCGGAGATGGGCGGCAACCCATGCTGTCGGATCTGCGCTCTGGTTCGATGCCCCGTTAGTCCGGTCGAAAATCGATGCAAGCGCTCGCTTGAAACGAACAAGAAGCGACACGCGACCAGCTCCAGCCAGCTCTGGCCGAGCCGCGAGATCGAGCTCGCTCGCCACATGCCGCAAGGCTGGCTCCGCCCGGATCAAATCGATCGCGCCGTCGATGTCGGGCTCGCCGCGTACAGGGCTGCGCACTTGCTCAGCCGTCAGGAGCTCCGGTTGCCGGAATCCAACCATCAGCGTCGCGTGAGCCGAATATTTTTCAGGAACGATCAGAAGATAGAAGAAGCCCGCCAGCATAATCGGCGCGCTGATGAAGAAGACGAGCCGCTTCCAGCGCCACAAGAAGCGGGCCAAGTAGTCGAGCTGTTCCCGCGGGTCTCTCGTCGGCCGCGCATCTTCTTGAAGCCAGGCGGCGTCTGGAAGAGCAGGTTCGATCTGACCCCGTGGAGGCAAGTAAGGAAGTGTCATCACGCGATATCCGCAGATTGGGCTGATCGATAACCGACGTGATCGCCCTTGGAACTAGCCTATATTGATGTTGAGGCACAAAAGACTGCCGATGAACACCAACATTAACGATTGAATAAATTCACGGTGCCTCGTCGAAGCGCCGATGGTCGAGCCTCAGGACGCTAGTGAGATCAAGTACGCTCACCCTCGACAATGCAAGTGTGCTCATGAATTTTAAAGGGTTAACGCGGTGCGAGATCGCATCTTGGTTAGTTTCGATCATCATCGCACACTCATCTACTACCGCGCTGAAGTCTCACGTGACCGATGCCCAACCGCTGTCAGAGCGTATCAGACCGCAGTCCACCAACCCCCTCGTCGAGCTGTAACGCGCACTTTCGGCATTGGCGAGAGACAGATTTGGGTTCGCCGCCAGTAGTTCGCCGTAGCGGCGATATTCTGCCGAGCCCGCGTAGTGCTCTCCATGCGCAAGGGCATCCTCGATGCGTCTTCCGAAATCCTGGAAGTATTTGAAATGGAGCAAGGCACCGGTGACAGGCGACAGTTTCACCTCGTTGAGACGGTGGCTATTAACGAACGCATTGCCACTTCGCCATTTGACGAGCGGCACCTTGTAGGCCTGTGTTGCAGCCACCGGAGGTGGCTTCAACCGCGAAAGTCCTGTGACGGACAAGGCTCGCCTGGCCAACTTCACCTTCAGGCGCGGCCAGATCGCCGCGGTATTCTGGTCTTCGAAGCAAAGGCGTAGGCGCGGTCCACCGATGTGCTCGAAAGGCGGGAAAGCCTTTGGGAAGCCGTATCGGCGCACGACAAGATAGTTGCTATCGTGGTAGGGGCACGTCGCTCTGAAGTCTTCTCCCTGCCGATAGCCAACTTCCCGAATTGGAAGCGAGCTATACATGTCGAGGAGCACGGCGTAGACCGCCTCGTAGCCGAACTGATCCTGCCAGCTGCAGAAGCGCTGTAGATCCGTATTTTCACAGCCGGGAAAGACGAACAGTTCGTCGACGTCCGCCAGAAGAATCCATTGCGATGTGCCGTAGACGTCCAGGAGGGAGTTCAGCCAATGGACGCCAGCGCGGCTCTTGGCGTAAGATCCTTCCGTGAAAAACACGTGGCAATCCGGCTGATCGAGAAGGAACTTGCCCGACCCATCCTTGGATCCGTTATCGATTGCAAAGAAGCGGGATATGCCCAGGTTCCGATAATAGTCGAGGAAGTAGGGCAAGCGTAACATTTCGTCGCGTAGCACGACGAAAAGGCGAATCTCGCTCGCATCTTCTGGTATGTCTCTTCGGTCTTGCCGAACGAGCTCAGGGTGCAATGTTTTCATTTGATCCCGCGAAAACCGTTACCAGCAACAAGCCAGCAGTTAGGATAGTCGCGCTCGACTTCGAGGCGAATGAATGAGAGGCAGCCGCTCGAACCGGATTCCAACTGGAGCCGCAAGCAACGCCGGAGGCGCCGGCCCGAACGCTGAGCCGCTAGACACTGCCTTTCCGCAACAGCACAGCTGGTACCGTCAGCAGCGCGATCTTCAAATCGAGCAACAATGAACAGGAGCGAACATACTCAACGTCAAGTGCGACACGCTGTTCATAGGTCGTATTGCTTCTCCCGCTCACCTGCCACAGGCCGGTAAGACCCGGCTTCACCGAGCAATAGATCGGGAAGTGCTCGCCATATCTCGAAATCTCGGCCGAGACGATCGGGCGCGGACCGACAAATGACATTTCTCCACGCGCAATGTTGATGAGCTGGGGGATTTCATCGAGGCTCGTCCGGCGCAAGATCTTGCCGATCCAGGTGACCCTCGGATCGTTGCGCAGCTTCCTCGTCGTACGCCATTCCTCGGCGACACTCGGATTTGTCTCGAGATGCTTGCTCAAAATGCCGTCACCATCCAGGACCATGGTCCTGAATTTGAAGCAATAGAACTCCTGGCCGCGGTAGCCGATCCGCCGGTGCCGGAACAGGACCGGAGTCCCATCTGTGAGCGCAATCGCGATCGCAATCACGAACAGCGGAAAGGCTGCCAGAATCAAAAGCCCTATCGCCAAATATCTTTCGATTAGTTCCTTAGAGAATTTCTTTTCCGCGCGAGAGGAAACAGCGCCTAACGCCTCACGATACATTTTGAAAAATCCCAAAAAGGAAAATTCGTTAACAAAGGATGGCTTTAAATCTGCAATAGGTAATTCTTTTATTAGAATACCGCGTAGCAGCATTTTTGACCCGATGCCAGGAAAAAACGGCAAGTCCTGCTGCCCCAACCGTCGGTAAGATTAGCGGGTAATATTAAATTGCACTTCTTGCGAATTTCGTGCAATACTCATGCCAAAGTATGGCCCACTCCTCGAGCGGGACGAAACTCTCGTTCAGGCGTTAAGATTTAGGACACATTTGTGAGCTAAACTAGCGCTTGGAGAAATATCATGTTCCCTGCCTTCGCTAGCGCTTGGATACTCAGCTTACTGTCTTTTCTACATTGGGTTGATGAGGCACCCGTTGTTGACGACGAGGAATCTTGAGGCTGATCAGCGCTGGTCGGCTAGACATTCACTCGGCAATTGATTTTAGACACGGATCATTCGCCAGACGTTGTTTTTACTTGGCAAAAGCCCCAAGCATTATAGCTGCAGCTAAGTATCTTTGAGATTGTTGATGCGCCTGATGTTTAGCGCCCACCTCTGATTTCATGGCATCACGCCCTGCATTTGGTATTTGCAGCCACCGATTTTATTTTTTTGGTAGTTGATGAAAGTTGCGATTCCTTTCGCCGCCCCCCTTCCCTTTACGACAACTCCCCCCGCGGACGATGCTCGGCCGGTCCGGCACGTGCTACTCCTCGCGTCGCAATACGCGCTAGCCTACAGAGGCCTGCGCTGCTTCCACGCAGCAGGTCTCCGGGTGAGCGTGATGGGGACAAAGCAGTCGAAACCACTTTCGTGGTGCCGCTTCATCGAGGAATTCGTCCTCGCAAAGAATGAGCTCGTTGCGACCAATTCCGAAGCGCTCGTTGGTGAAATCAATGAGACGGCCGCTCGCCTCGGTGTGGATATGATCGCGGCTGCGGATACGCCGGCACTGAAGGCGCTGATTGCCAACAAGACCGCGTTGGACGTCAGGTGCTTTCCATCTCCTGACGCGTCTCAGCATGCGATCCTGGACGACAAGGGCGCCTTCCGGGCCTTGTGCGAGGCTGAAGGACTGCCGATACCACGGGGATTCGTCGCCGAAGATGTCCGATTGATCGGCGATCAAATCGAAAGTGGGCGGTTGAATTGGCCTTTGATCCTGAAGCCTCCTGCAATGGAGGGAGGCCGAGGCGTGGTCAAAGTCGAGAAGAGCGAAATCGACGGCGCGTTAGAGCGCATCAACTACGGGCCGATAGTGGTTGAGGAGTTTGTCCCGGGAATCGATGTCGGAATTAGCGTGTATTGTGAAGCGGGTGAAATCACAGCATCGATCTGTCATACCCTGGAAGAGAGACTCTATCGGGTGCTTCCGATTCCGGAGCTGGAAGACGCGGTCGGCGGCCTCCTGAAAAAACTGAACTGTAGTGGAATCTACAATTTCGATGCAAGGCTCGACGGAGACGGCAGGTTTTTTCTACTGGAATGCAACCCGAGATTCTACAACAAAATGTGCCTGACCCTGTTGGCCGGGTTGAACCTGCCGGAGTTCGGCGTTTCGCTACAGCAAGATCTGGCCAGCATGGCGGCGAGGACTGCCGTCTACACACCCGATGCAATTGGCTATGGCGTGTTGACCTCGGGACGCATTCCAAAGGAAGCCTCAGCCGACGCGACATTCTGGATTAGCGATCCGTTGATGCTGTTATATGAGCTGCTTCGTATACCGGTAGAACTACGATCCGATACGTCGGGATACGGAAGTTTTCTCGCAAGCCGGGCGGCGGCGCTGATGCGCGCGCCGCGCGCAGGTCGGAGAAGTCGCCGGCTGCAATCGATCAAAGGATGAGCGCGGACTTTCCAGCTTGAGGCCCGCGCTCGATCTTCGAACGAACTCAGATGAAGTGGAAGTCGGCCGCATGCAGGCTTGACAACGCGACGTGGCTCAAGGTCAGGACGTCGGCTTTGTCGACGGTAATGACTACGTCGCTGCCAACTTGACGGGCATCAGCCAGCAAGTGGGTAAAGTCGGGCACCACACTATTGCTGAACGCAATCAGATCGCTTTGCGCCGTCGCAGTGCTCGGGGCGAAGTCGATGATCGTCTCTTTGCCGAAGCCGGCATTGAAGACGAAAGTGTCCGAGCCGGCCCCGCCGGTCAGCTTGTCCCCGCTGCGGCCGATGAGGACGTCCGCACCCGCGCCGCCTGTCAGAGTCTGGTTAGCTTGGTTCGAGTAGAGGGTGACACCGGGAGAACTCGCTATGTTGCCGGCGGCGTCGATCGCAGTTTGAGTCAGACTATGGATACCGGAAGACAACTTGGCCGTCAGACTCCACGAGCCGGCCGAGGAGGACGTCGTCCCGATCAACTGGCCGTTGTCATAGATCGACACGCTTGAGGCGGTCGCGCTAACGCCGCTGATCGTGGCCGGACTAGAACCGGACTGCAGGACGTCCGTGACGAGCGGGATCGGCGCAACGGTGTCAACCGTAAAGTTGAGCGCGGCGCTGGGGGCGCTCGTTTGCACAGGACTGTTCGAGTCGACGGCCGTGATGGCGTGGGAGCCATCCGTCAGGGCACCGAGGACAAGGCTCCAGGTTCCATGGGAGTCAGCAGCGGTCGAACCCAAGGCGACTGAATTGTCGTAGACCATGACCGTGGTGCCGGCCTCGGCCGTCCCGGTGACCGTCTGGAGCGACGTATTGTGAGCTGCATTGACGTATCCATTCACGACGCTGGAATCCGTCAGGCTCAGGGGCGCCGCCGGCGGAGTGGGGGCTGTTAAGGCGGCTTGCGCCGCGGCGGGCTCGATCTGAATGATGATCGGATCGACCGACAGGCCGACTGTCACGCTGCTCGCGCCTGTAACGATCTCGATTGCTGTGGTCCCCAGAATGGGATCGTAGATTTCGATCTGCGAAGCTGGAGTCGCGAAGGTGATCGTCACCTCCGACGTCGCCGGTGTCACAACGCTGGTACCGTTATAAAGCGTAGCCTCCCCGTTCCACAGGACGAGGTCGAAAGCCCCGCTCGACTTTTCCAGGAGCATCGACGATGCGGTGCTCGGCAGACCGGTGATATTGTAGGCAAGGGTCCCTGGCGACGTGAATGCCGAGCCATTGTCTTGCAGAATATGCGTCAGGTTGCCGATATCGACAGCGGCCGGCTTCGGAGTCCCGTCGGCGTTGAAGAGACCGAAGTGTTGTTCCTGTACACTCGACGCGCCCGGCTCGTCCATCAACTCGTACAGGAACGTGATAGCCGCTCCCGCCTTGTAGCCGTCCAACAGCGCGTTAGTGTCGATGATGCCCTGGGTGTAGGCGTCCGCCACACCTCCGCCCCAGGTCGACGTGTCGAAGCCTGAGCTGGAGATGCCGGTTTCGGTGATGTAGACCGGTTTGCCGGGGTTGGACGCCTGAGCGACTGCAACCCACATGTTGATGCTGTCCTGTAGCTGCTGGCCGATGCCGGCGTAGGCATGAACGTTCGAGGCGTCTGCAAATGTCCCGAACGAGGGAATCGCAGTCGTGCTGGCCTCTGAGGCGGCGATCACACTGACGCCGACCATGAGAGGATCGGCTCGTACGGCCGCCTGCAACGCGGCATCGTCCATTAAACCCCAGTTCAGATTCCCGGTGGACGAAACGCCATTCAGATAATAGGTGTTAACCGTGTACTCGTTCGATCCTTCCAGCGCTATGATGCTGCCAGGCACAGCTTTTTCGAGCGCGTCCGCGCGCAGAACATCAGCCACCGCATTCACTTGGCTTGCCTGATCGGCATAGAAGGCGTTCGATTCTAGAAGAACAAAATGGACTCCGGCCTGGGCCGCAGCGATATATGTCGGAAGCGCGTCAGCGGTCGGCACGCCGTCACGAACGTTAGAAATTCCGAGATACGAGAGCTCGCTCAAGATATACGCCGAATCGTACGTGGCGAAGTGAGCATCGACGCCAATGGAGCTGATGAAACTTGCCGTGCTCGTTGCGGAATTAGTCGCAAAACCAGCGGTCGAATTTGAAGTGGTGGACACTTTCAGCGCTCCGCAATGTGGAGCGCAAGGTAGATTGCAAGAACGCATTTCCGATTAAGAGAATTGAGCGATCTTTAATTGATACTGCTCAATGGAGGTTGCGAATACGCCAAATTTCGGGGAAAATCGGGTACTTCAAATCAACCGATTAGTAGTAGTCACGCTGTTCGCGATGCCCGAGTCCAAATTCGGAGATTTCGACACGACGACTTACCGCCAGCTCGTCCGCGGAAACATCGCCGAGGCGGTCGATATCGATCACGTGTGCCGCGACGCGGGCTGTCCGAACGGCCTCGACGGTTGACGTCACGACTTATGCCCGCTTTGGTCTGTTCAGGAGCATAAGAAATTCAAGGGCGCCAACTTCTCACTGCCCCCATATCATTCCTGACCGCGAACTACTCGATTTGACTGAATGGGGGAGTGCCTGCCGCGGCGTGAGCGTTCAATCCACCATCCCATAAGCGGGAGGCCCGGCAGCTGGGCAACTACCAAGCCAGAAAGCGTAGCTCACGACCGTAGCTACAATGAGAGATGGCTGCAATCTCTCGGAAAAGGGCCGGAAGACCAAACCTCTAGCGATACCAGTTTGGAGGTGCCCCGTTCTTCCGCATCCAAAGAAAACTGGTCGCGTCACGACGGCGCCGAAGTTATCGCGACGTTCAAAAAGTAGCGTTGTGACCACCGGCTCCAGGTCGGCCGGTGTCTCGAAAAGCGAGCCGGATACTAATTCGTGAGTTAATCTTCGGCCAGTGTGGGTCGCTAGGACGCGGACTCATTAAGGCGCAGCCATAGCCTAATTGACGCGAGTTGAACGAATGCGAGATATTGCGGCCAGCCTATCGTAGCGCGTCGCCACCCGACGACATTGTTTGATCCTGTTGAAGAAACGCTCGACCTGGTTGCGAGCACGATAGAGATAGGGACTGAAGCAGATCGGATCGCTGCGATTTCTTTTCGGCGGGATGTTGGCCCACGCGCCTTTCTTCATGGCAAGCTCCCTGATCCAGTCCGCATCATAGCCACGGTCTGCAAGCAGCATCGACCCGGATTTCAGGCGAGACAGCAGCTTTCCGGCGAGCCGAACGTCATGCGCCTCACCCGGGCCCAGCGCCAGCCGTACCGGCAGGCCATTGCCATCGACCACTGCATGGATTTTGCTCGTCAAGCCGCCGCGCGACCTTCCCATCGATTGGCGCTGGTTTCTTGTGATACAGGCTCCATGCTGATGGACGCGGACGATGGAGGTGTCGATCATCTGGACAGCGGCATCGTGGGCAGTGGCAAGCGCATCTATGATGCGGCCCCAAACACCGGCCCGCCGCCACCTAACGAAGCGGTTATAGCAAGTGGTGTATGGGCCAAACGCCGTCGGCAGATCACGCCAGGGGGCTCCCGATCGGAGGACCCAAAAGATGCCATTCAGGACCCGTCTGTCGTTCACCCGAGGAACGCCACGCGGCTTATTCGGCAGCATCGGCTTGATGGCGGACCATTCATGGTCGGTGAGTTCGTAGCGCATGATTCGAGCCCCAAGTTTGAGTGTTTTAATCATGGTACCCCGGCCAAACGCAATGCTCGTTGCGGCGTGTTTGTCGGCCTCTGCCGCATCGCCGCGGCCGGCTTCCAAGTTTCAACAAAGCCGCGACTCGGTCAGATTAAAGCGGCCGGCGCGGACAGCCGCGATGGGACGGAAGCCACTCTCCGTCAGAAGCCGACCATATTCGCTTTCCGTCCGTTCCCGTCCGCCTGGACCGCGCAGCATGTTCAAATCGCTCATCGCGCACGACCTACTCGCCTCATCGGTACCGGGCAATTCCGGCATCGCACGTTCGACTAATAGCAGCCTGCCGTTTTGGGAAAGCGCTTTGCGGCAGTTTTCCAAAATGATGCGGCCGCGCTCATCATCCCAATCGTGAATAATGCTTTTCAAGATGATCGCATCGGCCACTGCAGGCACCGCGCGAAAGAAATCGCCTGCAACAAAGTCGACGCGGTCCGAGATTCCGAGGCGCCCGAAGTGCTGGTTGGCGGCGTCGGCGCATCTCGCCAGATCGAAAACTGTTCCTCTCATGGTTGAATGTGCTCTCGCCACCGCGCCCATGAGCTCCCCGGAGCCGCCTCCGACGTCCATCAAGTGGGTGATAGTGCCGAAGTCGTAGGCCTGCAGCAGATCGTGTGTTACCAGCCGTGTCAGGTCTGTCATGGCTTCATTGAATATCCGCACCTGCTCTGGCGAGCGCGCCATTAAGTCGAAATTGTCGTCGACGTCCTGAAGTTGGGAAGCCGTCTTGCCCGACATGATCGAATCCAGAAGACCATCCCACCTTCTAGTCAGCATGGAACCTTCAAAAATGATCCAGTTCTTGAATGATCGTCCCGCAGCACCGTCGAGCCCGGCCCCCAGTTCGTTTAGCAAGTAGCGGCCTTCACCGACGCGAGAACAGATGCCGACGGTCGAGAGAGCGACGAGCAAGCGGGCAAGTGCGTCCCTTTCGGTGTGGGTTCGGCTCGCGAGTTCGTCGACCGTTCGCGGTCCGTCGCGCAGCAACTCAGCGAGGCCCAGCCGGGCAGCAACATAGATCACCGCCGTCACGCGGTGCGATTGAACAAGATCCAGCAACTTTTCGCGGAGATCGGTGGTCATGTGCCGCTCTAGCCTTCGATCGGGAATCCTGACGCCTTGACGATCGGTCCCCAGCGTTCGAACTCAGCGCGCTGGATGTGTTTAAGTTCGTCCGATGTCGTTCCTGTCGGTTCGCACCCCATGGCATGAATCTTTGCACGCACTGTGGGATTGCTCCCGATTGCAATGATCTCCTTTCCCACGTGTTCAACGAACTCACGCGAGGAATGCGCAGCCGCATAGAATGCGAACCAGCCGGCTGCGTCGATATCGATCCCGCTCTCTTTCAGAGTTGCGGTCTCGGGCAGGAAGGAAGATCGCGCAGCGGCTGCGGTGGCGATGATGCGTATGCCACCGCCCCTGTGTTGCTCCAGGAGTTCAGAAACAAACGCCATATACATCGGGACCCGGCCGGCCAGCACATCTGGGAGGGCAGCAGGCGTACCCTTATAGGGCGTGTGGCGCAGGTTCAGGCCTGTGGTCCGGCCAAACTCGCCGCAGATGAAATGAGGCGCTGTACCTGCTCCCGGCGAGCCGTACACGGCCTGTTCGGGATTGGCCTTCATCCAGTCGATGAGTTCGTGCACCGAATGGATAGGTAGCTTCCCGCTGACCGCCAGAGCGAGATCGACCGTCATCACCTGCGAAAGTGGCACAAAGTCGTGCTCCGCATCATATCCCAGGCTCCTGAAGAGATGGGGCTGAAGTGTGAATTGCGAAGCGGAAGCAAATAGCACTTCCTCCTCTCCCGGTGCGGCATTCTTGACCGCCTGAGCGCCGATGCGCCCGCCAGCGCCAGCAAGGTTCTCTACAATCGCCACCTTGCCGAACCTGATATGGAGCTGCTCGGCAAACAGCCGGGCGATCGAATCTCCCGACCCACCAGGCGCGAATGGAAACACGATCTTCAGCGGCTCGTCGGCAGCAATAGTGGGTAGCGGAAGAGCCAGAGCCGAAAACCCGGCCAGTATGGCGCGACGCGAGTAAGGCTGCATGGCGTTCTCCATGTGCTTGGGACAGCAGGGCGATGATCCGGCCAGCTTTCCATCTCGCTATTCTGAAGCAACAGCGCTATAACCCGAAATTGTATTTTCCTATCGGGCTATAACGTGAGGTGAATACCCATGCAGTGGCACGACCGCATCAGCCGACGCCTACGCCTCAAGGATCTGCATACGCTGCAGACCGTCGCAGAGGTCGGCAGCATGGCCAAGGCATCTCGCCGTCTCGGTTTGTCGCAGCCGGCGATCTCCAAAGCTATCACCGAGATGGAGCATGCCGTCGGAGCTGCGCTGCTGGATCGCACTTCGCGCGGAGTTGAACTTACCGAATGCGGTCGTCTTCTTGTCGATCGCACGCGCGTCGTCTTCGACGAAATAAAGCTAGGTGTTACCGAGATTGTGCAAAGGTCGGATCCGGCGCAAGGGTTCGTTGCGATCGGTACAACCGAGCCGGTCACCGCTATCGTTACGGAAATTATCGGACATGTCGTCCGCAGATATCCGGGCATCAGGTATCATATCACGATAGGCGATCGGGATGCGCTGGAGCATGCTCTGCGCCAGAGAATTCTTGATCTGGCCATAACGCGATGGTCGCCGTTACCGGCCGCCGATGATTTGTCCGCGGAGGTGCTCTTTAGATCCTCCCTTGCGGTGATGGCGGAGCGACGGCATCCGCTCCTGCGATCGAGGAAGAAATTGAAACTCGCAGAACTAATGCAAGAGCAATGGACGCTCTCGCCGCCCGATACTTTTTTGGGGCGTACCGGCGCCGAGCTATTTCGGCGACATAACCTGCCGCTTCCGCCAACGACGGTCACCACAATTTCAATCTACATGCGGCTAAATCTGTTGGCGAGCAGCCGATTTATAACCCTGTTGCCAATGCAGATACTCAGAATGCGATCAAGTAGCTCATGGCTGCGCGCGCTGAACGTCGATCTTGGCGATACTTCCGCGCCGATAGCCTCGATCACCTTGAAGGGACGACGGGCCGGAGGTGCCGTCAAATTATTTCAAGAGGCCAGCCGGAAGGTCTGTAAGGCGCTGGTTGGCGTGAGCTGATTGGTCTGAGCGGACTGTTCGTAAGCGGAACTGACGAGTTTAGGAGTACGAGTTTATGAGTACGCGGCCTAATTAGAGTCGCACACTAAACAAGAATTCTGCTCTTTTCTTTAGGAAACCGCTCCAATTAAAGATCACGGTACATCAGAACGCGTTACCGCGACGAAGACGTCAACGCGTTCGTTCCTCCGCCCTTGCCGCCACACCCACCCATCGACGTAACTTCTCCCGTCGGGATCCCAGAACGGTTTTCCCTGGTCATCGAGACCGAGCACTCGTCGCGGCCGGCGGTCGTCGTGTGGCGGAAGGACAAGCGCATCGGATCCGTTTCGAGGGAGCGCGCGCACCCGAGGCCGCATAGGCCTACCGGTCAGGTTCAGGTTCGTCTCCACGGGCTTCGCCGTTATCAAAGACTTCGCTTGTGTGTCGATTGGCGAAGTGGACGCCCGCGCACACGGGGCAGTCCATCGGCACGAAAGATTCCGGCGAGCCCTCGGGGCCGTCCTCGATCCATCGACGTACATTCGAGCCGGTGCTCGGACAGCGAAACATGACCAAGGCCATCTCCGCTCCATCGCAAACCTGCGCGCAGAAATTGTGACCGGTCCCGGCCTCCCGCCCTGCTCGCGAAGACGTCCTGGCAACTCCTGCGTTCATCGTCTGGAGTAAATCCTTCTCAGGCAGGTGCTTAAGAATTGGCTCACCAATTGCTGTCAACCTTTGCGTACGCCGCAACCGTCGTTCGCGCTACCTGGGCCATCGCCAAGGAGCCGGAAACGGCCCTTCGGAGGGTCTCACGAAGCGCGGGCCGCGGCACGCTCTCGCTCCACGCGCTCGGTCACGTCCCGCGCCACGGCGACCGAGCCGAGCACTTCGCCCGCGGCACCGTCCTTGACGATCGCGAATGTCATCTCGACGTAGAGCTTGCGTCCGCTCTTGTGCAAGCCGCGGGTTAGCGTGGGACGGCCCTGCAGCTTCATGGCTCCCTTGGTCATCGCGGTCTCGAAGCCGCGCCAGTGCGCAGGCCGCAGATGCTCGGGAATGATCAGATCGAGGCTTTGGCCAAGCGCCTCTTCCGCAGAATAGCCGAACAACGCTGTGGCGGCGGAATTCCAGCGGGCGATCGTGCCGGAGCGATCGGCGCAAATCAGCGCATCGGCCGTCGATTCGAGAATCCGCTCGGCCAACTGGGAGTGCTCTTCCATGAGGTGCACCGGTCGGTTCAGGACGTGTTGTCCTTCTGAGCAACAAGGTAGACTGCGTTCAAGTTCCGCTGATAACGTTCGAACACCTGTCGCATCGCGAGAACCCGCCGACGGGCCGGGCCGTCAAAAAGGAGATTCTTCGCAAGCCGCAGCGTGCCCACGACGCCTTCGTCCTGAAGGAGCCGCAGTGGACGGAGCAGGTGCATCGGGGCAAGGTCTGTGGCGACGACCCGGAAGCCGACGCCTTCCAGCAGAGCTTTCCACTCTTGAATTGGGAGCGGGCGGGCGCCGACGTGAATGGCGGACGAGAGCTGCCGATCGATTTCGCGCTTTTCGTCGGCCGGCATGTCGCCTGGTACGATCGCGAGTTCGTGAATGCCGTAGCGGCCGCCGCGGCGGAGCAGCCGGAAGGCCTCGGCCGCGATCAAGCGCTTGTACTCGCCGGTTTGCATGCTCAACATCGCCTCGCCGATGACGACGGACGCGGAAGCCGCCGGAAGTGATGTCTGGTCGGCCCTCCCCACCACAACCGTGATCTCCGGATCCAACGGGAGCTGCCTGCGCGTCCATTGCGCTGCCTTTTTGTCCCGCTCGATTGCGGTGTAATGCCGCGGCCTGCGTTGCAGGATCATGCGCGCCGTCACGCCGAGCCCCGGCGCGAACTCCACGACCTCGTCGTCTCGGCCGATGGCCAGGCCGTCGAGCAGAGCGCGCGTCAGCGTGAGGCCACCGGGGCGCAACACGCGCTTGCCGAGACGGGCAAGCAGCCAGTGCCCCGGCATCTTTGCCACTCGAGTTCGGTGCCCGGCAATTCCATGCCTTGTGTGGAATGAACATCGCTCATCTGCTCTCTCCTGCTGCGGGGCTTGGGTCGACCGGATCCTCGTCCTGGGTGACTGGTCGACGTGGCGCGTCCGGAATCGGATGGTCGCCGAAATCGATGGCCGACCTACGAAGGATGCGACCCTTCCGGTCTGTGCTGAGCCGGGCACGTCGATTGCGGTAGAAGAAGCTGAGGCGGAATTCGCCGGCGTGCTCGTCGACTCCGCGTTCGCAGACACTCGTTATCTTTCCCGAGCGCATCAGGATCTGAACGCGCGAGGCCGGCAGATGCAAAAGCTCGCCGATGATCGCCGCATCGACCACGAACGTGTCGTCGCGGAACTCGATCGCGCCTTCGGAGAGCGGCTGGGAGCGAGTCTCCTCACGGCTCTCGGCCATCGCATTTCCCCTTGTCGAAGCATCATAAGAAAGATACATTAAAAATATATCTTATAGCTACTGAGGTCAACCCGTGACCATTCCCGTTCGATTGGAAATCCAAGCAGAGGCTCGCCCAACACAGAACCCGGCCCTCTCCCAAGGGCTCTCTCCGTGCACGATGCCCTGCAATCCCGACACGGGCACGCAGCTTTCCGCGGCCGAGCTCGCGTTCCGGATCTTCGCTGCCTTTCGCGCGCATTCCCACATCAACAACGTGCTGACACACATTTCGGGCGCGAACTGGACCCAAGTAGAACACGCACTCGAGGCGATTCTCGATCAGGCGACGACAGGCGATCGACTTTCTCCGCTGGCACAAAACATCGTCGATCTCGTGTGCGCGGAGCGCGGCATCACCGGAAGAATCCTCAAGCCTTACTTCCAGGCCGCTCTGTACAGATTGCTGGAGTCGAGCCGCGCAGAACGGCTGATTCGCCACATCGAAATGCTGTTTTTCGAGATCGAATTGAAGGCCGAGCACCCAGCATTCGCGCCGAGCGCACCTTCCACGGAGACCGGTCATGAATGAGGCCGACACTGATGAGCGGGTCGTCAACGTTGCCGAGATCGATCCGCAATATCGGCACGCGATCCTCTTTCGACTCTTGGAGCACCTCACGCCGGACCAATCGCTGCAGATCGTCGTAGATCACGATCCCCGGCACCTCCGCCTGCAGCTCGAGGCGCACTATGACTCGCGCTGCGGCTGGTCTTATCTGGAACAGGGACCCGACCTATGGCGCGTTCGCCTGCGTCTGCTCGCGCGCGACGCTGCCCGCGAAGAGGCGTCCGCTTGAAAGGCGATTCACATCACTATGTAAGCCCGACGATGAGGCGGAACGGGTCTGCTTCGCGATTGGATGGCAGTCGCCGCCGGTCGCGCTGCGTGCCCCTGTGGTCGGCGTGTGAATCCTGCAAGTAGCCGATCGACGCAGATCCGTTACGCCGCAGGTCGCACGCCGAAGTCCTTGGGCCTGAGCATCAAGTCCGCCAGCGTGTACTTGTCGAGGACCGCGTTGAAGGCGTCCAATCCTTCGTGCAGGACGCCACGCAAACGGCAGCTGCGCGTGATGATGCACTCGTTGCCGGCACCGAAGCATTCGACCAGGGTGAAATCAGGCTCAGTGGCGCGGATCACGTCGCCGAGTCCGATCTTGCTCGGTGGCTTCGCGAGCATCAGACCACCGGCACGGCCGCGCACCGCCTTTAGATAGCCGGCTTTGGTCAACGTATTGGCGACCTTCATCAGGTGGGCGCGCGAGATTTTGTAGACCTCGGACACCTCCTCGATCGTGATGAGACGATCCTGCCTTGCCGCGGCGTACATCAGAACCCGAAGGCAATAGTCCGAAAAGTTCGTCAATCGCATGATGGCCAATAGCGGTTTGCGGCAGCTTGCGGCATGGAGCTATTAAGATATATAAAGTATGCATCTTTGGCAAAGAATAACCTTTGAACACCATGGCCGTGCATCATAGGGACTCGTTGTCGTGATGACTTCCGGAAGGGCGACGCCGATTAGGCCGCCGTCGTGGACACCTGCTCGAACCGACTGTGATGGAGTGCCCAGTCTATTTCCGAATGCAGTTGCACCAGGGGGCGTAGGAAGATCGGCTCGTGATGGGCCACGCGGTTGCGGAAGCGTCTCAGCGCGTTGAACCTACGGTGCACCGTTGACCGCTTCTGTCCGCCTTTGGCGGTGAAGGATTTATAGAGAGTTTGTCGGGGTCCGATCAGGCCGATCCAAAAGCCAATCTGACATCGGCTTCCGCCGAGGGCGGAAACGAGAAGGCCACCGACGATGGCGGTGAAGAGCCCGCGCTCGGGGGCTACGCCGGAAGCCACCGCGATCGCCAT
Source organism: Bradyrhizobium monzae (assembly GCF_021458635.1). Lineage (GTDB taxonomy): Bacteria > Pseudomonadota > Alphaproteobacteria > Rhizobiales > Xanthobacteraceae > Bradyrhizobium. The sequence continues at coordinate 66,624 of NZ_JAIRDQ010000017.1, read as the reverse complement.
CGAGAGCGGCAGTGCCACTACCGCGACCGTCAACCCGGCGATGGCGTCGCGCTGCAGGTCGGCGAATCCGTAACCTTCGCCGATGGTCGTGAGGAGCTTGGGAGGATCCAGTTGAACAGAGACGAACCGTCTGGCATGCGATTTCGATGACGTGAGCTTGACCGGAATCCAGGCGGGGCACCTGAAGAACTCAACATCGCATGTCCGGAAGCTGCCTATATTATCCTAGCGCAAGCCGGCGGTACTCAGTGCTCTCAAGAATTTTCAGGACTCTTCTTTGAAGCGGGTTCTAATTTTTTAGTTGTTTCGCGCCGCGAGGGCGGTGAGTCTGGCGATCGAGTCCGGCGGCCGCCCGGAGTCGGGTCTTTGATGTTCCGGGTCCCGTCCTCGCGCTCCTTCGTACGTCACCGGCGTCCTCTCCGTTGAGCAACCTTTGGCGGAGCTTCTTGAGTAATTCCCTCAGATCGTTTGCGTACTCCTCGATGACCTGCCGCACCTCATCGGCGCCAGATGGCTTGGTCCTCGTTGCTTCATTGGGCGGTCGCAGTTCACGATCGGGCGGCTTCATACCCAGATGGTGAGAGAAAAGCCGAAGTGGGCTATTGACCTGAATCAAAGATTGCTGAAGGTAACCTCTGCTGGCGAGACTGAAGCGCGGGGTCGGTTCGACGCCATGGCTTTTGCAGCCAAGCAACGAAGTGCTTCGGCCGGTCGCCATCCTGTCGGCACCGGCAAACGCTGCCTCGGATCGCCTCGCCAAGCCGCGCCCGGCGAACGACTGTTGCTGACTTCGCCCTCAGCCCTCTTCGCGGAGCGCCGCCTTTACGTCGGCAACCGGCCAGCTTTCGCCGGCCGGATTACGCGGACGGTCGCGCCACCGCCGATCAGCACATGGGAGCAGATCTCATCGTCGCTGGGCTCCACGGACAATTCCGTTTCCGGCTTCCAGCTCAAGGTCAGGTCGAGGTCGCCCTCGAAAATCCGCCATCGTGAGCGATCTTCCATCTCGGCTATGTGGCTCTCGGAATGGGAGCGGATCTTCATCGCGTCTCAGGCCGCGTTCCGAGCGCGCGCCCGATGCTGCGGGACGCGCTGCGTGGCTGCCGCGCGAGGCCGCCGACCATTCTCCTGATGGCCGCACTTCGCGCACCTGAGCCGAAGCTCGGGGAGGATCGAATTGGGCTTCGCCGGGTTGGCGGCCATGAGCCAAGCGCCGCAAAGAGGGCAGTTCACCAGCAGTGTGTCCGTTTCGATCATGCAAACCACTCCCTGTGGGGCCCTAGTTGCAAACTGACTTGAGTGGGGTGGGTTCCGAGCTCCGACCATGATAGCCAGCCCAACTTTTGAGCAATGGAACCAAAACCGGGATCTCGTCCGAACGTGCTTGGCGAGTCATAGTGCGGCAGCAACAGAACGGGCTGACCAGATAGCCGTCTCGTTGCCTCTGACCTCGCTTCCGGAGAAATTCTCCGGAGCCGCAACGAGCGCAGCCGCCACCCCGCCGGTCACGACCCGGACCCCCCTCGGGGAAAATGCGATCTCCGCGGTCATCGGCGCCAAACAGGCTTTCGCCCCGATCGTGATCATATAACGCGCTCCGGATCCGCCTCTGCCGACGACAAGTGGCCTGTCGCCGCGCCGTCAGTCTGGTGGGGCTCGACCTCCACCGCAGCAGCCGGTCCCGGAGACACGGCCACAGGTCGTCAGCCGATTGAACGCAGCCAGGCCAGTCGAGCTATCGCCTTCATCGCCATTCGCTGCAGTAGATCGACGCGCTCCTGGTCGCCGGCGTTCTCCGCCTCCTCCAGGTATGTATCGGCAAGAGCTTCGGCGATCGCCTGGGCGTCGTGCGCTGCGAACGCGGTCGGAAAGCTTCCGATCCCTGCAGCTTCCTCGGACATGCCCAGCGTCTCTTCCCGAAGCTCGCGCAAGCGATTTCCCGCAGCGCCCCAGGGGTGATGCTCCAGTGCGTCCAATTGCGTAGCGAGCCGGAGCTCAAGTGTCCGGGCGTCCACCCTGTCTTTCCCGACGCCGGCAGGCCGTAGCGTCGCCCCATCGCTACTGCGCGGATGCTCGCGATGATAGGCTCGGCGCCGCTCCCTTCTGAGCGTGGCAACGTGTCCCAGTTCCTCGCGCGCCATCGCTTCGGCGGCCGTCTTGATGTCGTCATCGTCCGCAAACGCTGCCATGTATGCCCAGAATGCGAAGGCGCGCTCCTCGTTCTGAACGGCCATAGCCAGCGCCTGATAGGGTGTGATCAAGCGCGAGGCCTTGATTTCGTCGGTCGCTTCCGCATCGAATGTTTCCGGCGCCTGCCAGCGGACGAGGGCCGGATCCGGGAGCTTGCCGAGACGCGATTGCGACCATCGGGCCACGCTCCCGACATGTTCGCGCTCGGCGGCGGCGAGCTCGGCGAAGACGCCCGCCAGATCCTGCCTCCCCTGCTCGCGCATGGCCCCGGCAAGCTCGTCGTACTTGAGGGCCGCCTCCCGCTCCATGGCGTCAGCAAGCGCGAACAGTTCACCCAACGAGTGCAGAGTTCCCTTGGGTTGGTCCTTCAACAGCAGCGTTCGCGACAGCAGCATGATTCACCGTCCGTTTGCTCGCAACCCGAGCGCCACGATATTGCTCTCATTGACAATCGACGATTTGCGCTGGGTCAAAGGCTCGCCCAGCGGGGCGCATGCTATTCTACGATCATTTCCGCGATCCCGCGAAGATCGGTCACCTTGACCACGGTGAGCGTCTGATCGCGCGTGAACAGCAATCCGCGCCTTTCCCAGCTCGTGAGCGAACGGCTCACCGAGTAGAGAGTGGTGCCCGCGATATCGGCAATGTCCTTGCGACGCAGGGGAAGAGCAATAGTCTTTCCGTGCGGGGCCTCTCGGCCGAATTGATGGACCAGGCGGAGTATCGTGTGGGCCACACGCCTTTCGACGGATTGGGTGGAGACTTCCCGCAGGCGATTCTGCAGCTCATGAAGGCGTCTGCCCATGATTTTGAGGGCATTGATCGCTACCTGCGGATGGCGGCTTATCAACCTGAGCAGGTCAGTTTCGCTCCAGCTCACTTCGACGCACGGCTCCATCGCATCCGCATCGGCGGGATATCGTCGATCGGCGAATGCTGCCGCGGCCCCGAATATTTCGCCGGGACCGATGAATCTGATGACTATTTGTGCACCGTCGCTACCCGATTGCGAGATGCGCACGCTTCCTTCGAGAAGCGCGTGCGCCCGCACCCGGGGATCGCCTTGATCGAAGATCCTGGCGTCCTTCGCAAACGAGAGGCGTCGGGCCGATCTGCGTGCCTCGTCGAGAGTCGACGCCGAGGCGCCCCGAAACAGCTCGATGTTGGCCAGTTCTCGCCGGGACACCGCGGGGTCGGAGCTGGCCATTTTACTTTCAATCAGTGCTGATAGTTCCGACCATCGCGGACGGAGTTCACAAATCGTCAATCGATCGACTTCCGCCCTCTCTTTAGACGCTCGGGGCGGTGACCCAGTTTGCTCCAGCGCAAACCAGACTATTTTCTTTGTTGATAGATTGCGAGTGGTCGCAACGAGCGGAGGCACACCTGTGATGGACACATTCTCGAAGCTCCGGCCGTCGCCGTTGATGGACCGTCCTCGGAAAACGCCGGCGTGCCGAGAGTGCGAGACCACAGCTGCGGGCGTTCCTTGCACGGATGATCTTGCGTGATTTCGAAGCTTTTTCGGGCCGTCCTCGCTGCCGCCGTCGTCATGACTTGCGCGGCGCTGTTCTCATGCCGCGCGCTCGCGGCGGACGGAGTCTCGTCGTATCTGCCGAAGGCTTCGCCGGCCGACCTCTTTCCGGGTGCCGACCGATTCGGTGAGCCGCAAGGGGACCCGCCGATCGTTCCTGTCTACCGTGGCGACCAGTTGCAAGGATTTGTCTACCTCAACTCCGACTTCGCCAACGCGACCGGCTATTCGGGGAAGCCGATCCGGGTCCTGGTCGGAATCGATCCGAAGGGAGTCCTCACCGGTCTCAAACTCGTCGAGCACAAGGAACCGATCGTGCTCGTCGGCATCCCGGAAAAACGCATCCTCGACGCGGTCAACAAGCTGGTCGGGGTCGACATGGGAGGCGTGGCGCGCGGCGCCGCGCCCGCGCCCCAGGTCGATATCGTCAGCGGCGCTACGGTGACAGTTCTGGTGATCGGCGACAGCATCGTTCGTTCCGCGACCAAACTGATCAAGAGCGGTCGGCTCGGCGCCCAAGGCAAGGCAGTCACCAGCGCGACGCCGCAAGCGTCGAAAGCGATCGATCCGGACAAGAGCGAGGTTCGCGACTGGCAGAGTCTCGTGGGTGACGGCTCGATCCGGCGCTTATTCCTGTCGGTCGCGGACGTCAACAAGGCCTTCGAAAAAACCGGCAACGGCGCAGCGGCCGCGCATCCGGAGGAAGGCGATCCGGACGACACGTTCATCGATCTGTATGTCGCCGACGTCGCCGTTCCGACGATCGGACGCAGTCTGCTCGGGGACGAAGGCTACGATCGGCTCGCCGGACGGCTGAAGCCGGGTCAGCAAGCGCTCGTCGTCGCCGGATCCGGCCGCTACTCATTCAAGGGAGCCGCCTATGTCCGCGGGGGGATCTTCGACCGCATCGAACTGATCCAGGAGACCAACAGCGTCCGCTTTCGTGACCGCAACCATACCCGGCTGGGCAGCCTTGCCGCCGAGGGCGCACCCGACTTTCCGGAAATCGCGCTGTTCACGGTGCCGCCCGAACTCGCGCTCGATCCGACCGAGCCATGGGTGCTGCAGCTGCTTGTGCAGCGCGTGGTCGGTGCCCGGGACAAGGCCTTGGTGACCTTCGACGTCGGCTATGCGCTTCCCGACATCTACCTGAAGCGTCAGCCGACACCGGCACAGGCTGCACCAGCGAAGTCGTCGGCCCCCTCCTCGGCGACCGAGACGCGCGAAGTCGGCACGCCGCCGGCCGCGTCCGACGAAGAGCCGCTGTGGATGCGGATTTGGCGCGCCAACACCGTCAAGGTCGGCTTGACAGTGGTGGCGCTCGGCGCGCTCACCCTGATCTTCTTTTTTCAGAACTTCCTGGTTCGCCGTCCGGCGGTGTACGTGTGGGTGCGCCGTGGCTACTTGCTCTTCATCCTGGTCTGGCTGGGCTGGTACGCGAACGCGCAGCTTTCGGTCGTCAACGTCCTGACCTTCGCCAACTCGCTGCTGACCGGCTTCAGTTGGGAATACTTCCTGTCCGCCCCGCTGATCTTCATTCTCTGGGCCTCGATCGCGGCTGGCCTCCTGTTCTGGGGGCGCGGCCCGTTCTGCGGCTGGCTCTGCCCGTTCGGCGCCCTGCAGGAATTGCTTAACAACGTCGCGCAGGCGCTCAAGGTGCCGCAATTCAGGGTGCCCTGGGGACTTCACGAACGGCTATGGCCGATCAAGTACATCATCTTCCTCGGCCTGTTCGGCATGTCGCTATACTCGACCGCCTTCGCCGAGCAGCTCGCCGAGGTCGAGCCCTTCAAGACCTCGATCATCCTGAAATTCGCGCGTGAGTGGCCGTTCGTGGTCTACGCCCTGACTCTGCTCGCAGCGGGTCTCTTCGTCGAGCGTTTCTTCTGCCGCTACATGTGTCCGCTTGGCGCGGCGCTGGCGATTCCCGGCCGCATCCGCATGTTCGAATGGCTGCGGCGCTGGCCCGAGTGCGGCTCGCCCTGTCAGCGTTGCGCCAACGAGTGTCCGGTCCAGGCCATCCATCCGGAGGGACACATCAACGTCAACGAGTGCATCTACTGCATGCACTGTCAGGAACTCTATTTCGACGACCACCGCTGCCCGCACATGATCCAGGTGCGGCTGAAGCGGGAGAAGCGCCAGGCGATGTCGTCGCCGTCGATGCGCCCAGGCGGCAAAGGTCCGGCCACGGTCATCACCGCCGGGGGAAAGCCTGTCGGCGTGCCGCCTGTCGATGCCATCACTCCACCCGCAACCTGAAACCGAAAGCCGAGGAGACCATCATGAGCGAAAACGAGAACGGAAAGGGCGTCAGCCGACGAACCCTGCTGGGGACCACGGCCGCCGCTGCGGGCGTGGGACTTGCCGGCGGAGCGGTGGTGACGAAGGACGGCACCGGCTTCGTCTCGACCGCAGACGCGCAGACCAAGACGGCCGCACCAAAGGCGCCGGCGGCTCGGCCAGCGGTGCAAAAGACGGAGGTGGCACCCGGCGAACTCGACGAATACTACGTGTTCTTCTCGAGCGGCCAATCCGGCGAAATGCGCATCGTGGGGCTTCCTTCGATGCGCGAACTGATGCGCGTTCCGGTGTTCAACCGCTGCAGCGCGACCGGATGGGGCCTGACCAACGAAAGCCTGAAGGTCCTGACCGAGGGACTGCAACCAGCGACCCGCGAATTCCTCAAGAGCCGCGGCGGCACCTTCATGAACGGCGACCTGCATCACCCGCACATCTCGTTCACGGACGGCACCTACGACGGGCGCTACGCCTTCATGAACGACAAGGCCAATACCCGCGTGGCGCGCGTGCGCCTCGACGTCATGAAGTGCGACAAGATCATCGAGCTTCCGAACCAACATACGGTCCACGGCTTGCGCGTGCAGAAGTATCCACGCACCGGATACGTGTTCTGCAACGGCGAAGACGGCGTGCCGCTGCCGAACGACGGCAAGATCCTCGACGATCCCAAGCAGTACCACTCGATCTTCAGCGCGATCGACGGCGACACGATGAAGGTCGCCTGGCAGGTGATCGTGAGCGGCAATCTCGACAACGTCGATGCCGACTACCAGGGCAAATACGCCTTCTCGACTTGTTACAATGCCGAGGAAGGCGTCACCCTGGCAGAGATGACGGCCAACGAGCAGGACTGGGTCGTCATCTTCAACCTCAAACGGATCGAAGAGGCGGTCAAGAAGGGTGACTTCAAGGAAATGAACGGCGTACCCGTGATCGACGGCCGCAAGGGTTCGGCCTACACGCGCTACGTTCCGGTCTCAAACAATCCGCACGGCATGAACACCGCGCCCGACGGCATCCACATCGTCGCGGCCGGCAAGCTCTCGCCGACGGTCACGGTGATGGACGTCCGCAAATTCGACGATCTGTTCGACGACAAGATCAAGCCGCGCGACGTCGTCGTCGCGGAGCCGGAGCTCGGCCTCGGTCCGCTGCATACTGCCTACGACGGCAAGGGCAACGCCTACACGACGTTGTTTCTGGACAGCCAGGTCTGCAAGTGGAACATCGAACTCGCCAAGCGAGCGTTCAAGGGCGAGAAGGTCGATCCGATCATCCAGAAGCTCGACGTGCACTATCAGCCCGGCCACAACCATTCGTCGATGGGGCAGACCAAGGAGGCGGACGGAAAGTGGCTGATCTCGCTGAATAAGTTCTCCAAGGATCGCTTCCTCAACGTCGGTCCGCTGAAGCCCGAGAACGATCAGCTCATCGACATCTCCGGCGACCAGATGAAGCTGGTCCACGACGGTCCGAGCTTCGCCGAGCCGCACGACGCCACCATCGTCCACCGCTCCAAGATCAACCCGATCTCGATCTGGGACCGGGCCGACCCGATGTTCGCGGACGCGGTCAAGCAGGCCAAGGCCGACGGAATCAACCTCGAAGCCGACTCCAAGGTCATCCGCGACGGCAACAACGTCCGGGTCTACATGACGTCGACCGCACCGGCATTCGGCTTGGAGCAGTTCCAGGTCAAGCAGGGCGACAAGGTGACCGTCTACATCACCAACATCGACGCCGTGGAAGACCTGACGCACGGCTTCTCCATCGTGAACTACGGCATCCAGATGGAGGTCGCGCCGATGGCGACGGCCTCGGTGTCGTTCTCGGCGGATAAGCCAGGCGTCTACTGGTACTACTGCTCCTGGTTCTGCCACGCCATGCACATGGAGATGAAGGGCCGCATGTTCGTCGAACCGAAGTCGGTCTAATCGGGATCGGCTCGGTGCGATTTCTCCCACACATGCTTCCGGCGGCGCTCTTCGCCGCCGGATTATCGGGCTTCGCCGACGCGGAGACGCTGACGGCTGCGCCGGACCAGCCGTTGCAGGCGCTGTTGGACCGCGCGCGCGCCGGCGATGTCGTCGATCTGGCTCCGGGCGAATACCACGGCGTCATCCGGATCGACCGCTCGCTGGTGCTGACCGGAGGCCCAGATGCGGTGCTCGACGGCGGCGGCGCAGGCAATGTCGTCACGGTAAGCGCCCCCGATGTCACCGTTCGCGGCGTGACGGTCCGGGGATCGGGCCGCGATCTCCAGGCGATGGACTCCGGAATTTTTCTTCAAAAGACCGCCGAACGCGCGACGATCGAGAACAACCGTTTGGTGGGAAACCTGTTCGGCGTTTACGTGCACGGGGCGCAGGGTTCGAGAGTCATCCACAACGTGATCGAAGGGCTGCGCGGCGGGCGTCTCAGCGAGGCGGGCAACGGCGTGTCGCTCTGGAACGCGCCCGACGTCACCATCGCGGACAACACGTTCCGCTACGGTCGCGACGGCATCTTCTCGATCTCCAGCCGAAAGGACCGCTTCGTCGGCAACCGCTTCGACCAGGTGCGCTTCGCTGTCCACTATATGTACACCAACGACAGCGAAGTCAGCGGCAACGTTTCGATCGGCAACCATGTCGGCTACGCCATCATGTACTCGAACCGGTTGGTGATCCGAGACAATATCTCGGATCGGGACCGCGACTACGGGATCCTGTTCAACTACGCCAACTACGCCGAGATCGACGGAAACCGGGTGACCGGCGGTCTCCTGGGTACGGTCGCGGACAAGACGGAAGAGAGTCCTGACGACGAACCAGGAATGCTTCCGGAAGCGAAGCGTAAACAAGCTGTCCGGAGCGGTCCGGAAAAATGCGTGTTCATCTACAACACCAATCACAATAGATTCCGCGACAACTGGTTCGAACGCTGCGCCATCGGCGTGCACTTCACGGCGGGCTCCGAGGGCAACGAGATCACCGGAAACGCCTTCGTCAACAACGCCAACCAGGTGAAATACGTCGGCACCAGGCACCTGGACTGGTCGTCCGGCGGACGCGGCAACTACTGGAGCGACAATCCGGCGTTCGACCTCAATGGCGACGGCATCGCCGACACGGCGTACCGGCCGAACGACCTCATCGATCGCGTGCTGTGGACGGCCCCGGCCGCGAAGCTGCTGATTAACAGCCCGGCCGTGCAGGTCATCCGCTGGGCGCAGGCCCAGTTTCCGGCGCTGCTGCCCGGTGGGGTCGTCGACAGCCGCCCCCTGATGTCACCGCCCGCGCGCCGCACGGCCGAGGAGGCGCGATGATGACAACGGTGCGCATCTCCGAGGTCACCAAGGACTACGGCCGCGTCAAAGCGGTCCGCGGAGCTTCGTTCGAACTGAGCCAAGGCGAACTGGTGGCGCTGATCGGCCACAACGGCGCCGGCAAGACCACGCTGATGAAGCTGATGCTCGGACTGATCCGTCCGACGAGCGGTTCGGTCGAGGTGCTCGGCGACAATCCGGCGGCAGGACAATTCGCCGGGCGCCGACAGCTCGGCTACCTTCCGGAGAATGTCTCGTTCGATACCGCCCTTACCGGGCGCGAGACGCTGGCTTTTTACGCGCGGCTCAAGCGGGAGCCCATTGCCGGCGCGCTGAAGCTTCTCGACGCGGTCGGCCTGGGTGACGCCTCCAGCCGGCGCGTCGGCACCTATTCCAAAGGCATGCGCCAGCGCCTGGGCCTCGCACAGGCGCTCATCGGGCATCCGCGCGTGCTGCTGCTGGACGAGCCCACGACGGGATTGGATCCGGAGCTGCGCCAGACCTTCTACGAGGTCATCCAGCGGCTCGCGGCCGAGGGCACTACGGTTCTCTTGTCGTCCCATGCCCTGACCGAACTCGAAGAACGCGCAGGCCGCGTGATCATCATGAATCGCGGCATCAAGGTCGCCGATGGGTCGATCGAAAGACTGCGCAACATCGCGCGCTTGCCGACCAAGATACGGCTCAAGATCGCCGGCCTCTCGCCCGGCGAGTTGCCGTCCTGGCTGCCGGCCGGTGCGCCATGTCGCCGCCTGAACGGCCACTTTGTCGAGATCGACGCGGAGCCGGACCGAAAGATCGAGCTGCTGCACAGCGCCACCGCGTCGGGAACGGCGGTCGAGGATCTCGACGTGATCCCGCCGACGCTCGACGAACTCTACGCCCATTTCCTCCGACAGGCGGAGCAGACGTCATGAATGCGCTGATCATCGCCCGCAAGGAGATCCACCAGGCCATCCGAAACCGCTGGGTGCTCGCATCCACGCTCCTGCTCGCCGGACTGGCATTGTCGCTGACGTTCCTCGGCAGCGCCCCGACCGGCACCGTCGGCGTGCGAGCGCTCGACGTCGTGATCGTCAGCCTCTCGAGCCTGACCATCTTCCTGATTCCGCTGATCGCGCTGTTGATCTCGCACGATGCGATCGTCGGCGACATGGAGCGCGGGACCATGCTCCTGCTGCTCAGCTACCCGGTCGCCCGCTGGCAGGTTCTGCTCGGCAAGTTTATCGGACATCTGGCGGTGCTGGCCTTCGCGACCTGTCTCGGCTACGGGATAGCCGCTGCGGCCTTGATCGCCACGGGAAGCCGGATCGGTGCCGATAGCCTCGCGGCCTTCGCCGCGATGATCGGTTCCTCCGTGCTGCTCGGAGCCGTGTTCGTCGCAATTGGATATCTGGTGAGTTCACTGGTTCGCGATCGGGGCACGGCCGCCGGCGTCTGCATCGGCCTGTGGCTCCTTCTGGTCCTGATCTACGACATGGCGCTGCTCGGCGTCCTCGCCGTGGACCAGGGCCGCAGCATCTCGGCGGCCGCCGTCGATGCGATGCTTCTCCTGAACCCGACGGACGTCTACCGGCTGTTCAACCTGACCGGTTTTGCGAACGTCAGCAGCTTCGCGGGCATGGCCGGGCTCGCTCAGAGCACGACGTTGTCGGCGCAGGGGCTCCTTATCGCCCTGCTGGTGTGGACGTGCGTGCCGCTGGGACTTGCCGCGGCCGCTTTTTCGCGGAGGGAGCTATGAGACGCCTCGTCCTAGCGTTCCTGGGTCTGCTCGCCCTCGCTGGCTGCGGCGAGAAGCAGACCGCGCAGGCGCCACCGCCCCACAAGATGACGGCTGAAATGTTCGGTCACTACTGCGGCATGAACGTGCTCGAGCATCCGGGACCGAAGGGGCAGATCTTCGTCGCCAGTCTGATCGAGCCGGTCTGGTTCTCCTCCGCCCGGGACACCATCGCCTTTACCGTGCTGCCGGACGAGCCGAAGGACATTCAGGCCATCTACGTGTCCGACATGGGCCGGGCGCCGAGCTGGGAGAAGCCGGGTCAGGACAACTGGGTCGAGGCGCGCAAGGCGCTGTTCGTGATCGGCAGCCGGGCGAGGGGAGGAATGGGAGGCGACGAGGCCGTCCCGTTCTCGGAGCGCGCCGCGGCGGAGAAATTCGTCGCCGAGAACGGCGGGCGCATCGTCCCGTTCGGGGAGGTGCCGCGCGAGTACGTGCTCGGGTCGGACGGAGAAAAGAGCGAGGCGGCTCCGGAAGACGGCGCTGCCGGGCGAGCTCCGCTCGATTGAGGAGAACATGATGGTTGGCGCGATCTCCCGACGACGTTTCATCCGGATCAGCGGGGCTGTAGCCGGCCTCGCCCTTGCGGCACCCGTCCGTGGGGCGGCTTCCGAGGCCGGTCTGGTAGTCTGGCGCGGCACCATGTTGGGCGCCGTCGCCACGATGAAGATCCACCACCGCGACCGCGGCGAGGCCGAACGGCTGATTTCCGCGGCCTGTGCGGAGGCACGGCGCCTCGAGCGCCTGTTCAGTCTGTATCTTGAAGACTCCGATCTGGTGCGGTTGAACCGCAGCGGGATCCTGGTGGACCCGGCCCCGGAGTTCGTGGAGCTTCTTGGGGCGGCGCTGCGATACGCGGAACTCACCGGCGGCATGTTCGATCCCACGGTGCAGCCGCTGTGGGAGCTCTACGCAAACCATTTCGCGAAGGCGGACGCGGACCCCTCGGGACCCGATCAGGCGTCCGTGAAAGCGGCGCTCGCATGCGTAGGTTACGACCGCTTGTCGGTCAGCAGGGACCGCATCGTCGCCCCCAAGGGGACTGCGATCACGCTCAACGGCATCGCGCAAGGATACATCACCGATAAGGTCGTCGATCTGCTGCGCTCGCAGGGCATCGCTCATACCCTCGTCGACATGGGGGAGACCCGCACCATCGGCGCGCGCCCGGACGGCGCCTCCTGGGACGTCGGAATCGCCGATCCGGAGCTGCCCGAGCGGACCCAAGCCGTTCTTCAGGTCGTCGACCTTGCGGTCTCGACCTCCGGCGCATACGGCTTCAGGTTCGATCCAGCCGGGCGCTTCAATCACCTCTTCGATCCAGCGACCGGGGCCTGCGGTCGTCTCTATCGGAGCGTCACCACCATTGCCAAGACCGCAACGGCCGCGGATGCGCTGTCCACCGCCTTCAGCCTGATGGACCAAATGCCGATCCAGGCGTTGATGTCACCGGCCGGCATCGAACGCGTCCATCTGATCGATGCGGCGGGAAGCGTTGCCGACCTCGTCGCCTGAAACCCAGTTCCATAAGCAGCCCAAGGAGAAGTGAATGAAGCGAATAGCTATTGCCGCCGTGTTCGTCGCGGCCGGATTCGGCCAAGCCGACGCGCAAGATGCGGCCGCCGGCGAAAAGGTCTTTGTGGTCTGCAAGGCCTGTCATCAGATCGGCGACAACGCGAAGAACGTGGTGGGTCCCGTGCTCAACGGTCTGATCGGACGGAAGTCCGGGTCGGTCGAGGGCTACAGTTATTCCGCCGCCAACAAGAATTCGGGCATTACCTGGGACGAGGCAACGTTCTCCGAATACATCAAGGATCCGAAGGCGAAGATCCCCGGCACCAAGATGGCCTTCGCCGGAATCAAGGACGAGCAAAAGATCAAGGACCTGATCGCCTACCTTCACACGTACGACAAGGCGCCGGTCAAGCTGGCACAATAGTCCGGCTATACGGCTACCCACGAAAAACAGATCGCGCACGAGCGTCGCGCGCGATCTCGCTCCGTCTCAGGTGCATTCCGCACCCGGGAGGCCGCGGTTGAGTCCAATATGTGCGCGGAATTCGAGTTCGGGGGACGGAACGGAACCCTCACACTAGCCATGTGTTCACGATAGCAGCAGAGGACGAGTGGAATGGCCGTACATCATGCGGGTTCAGGAGAAGTCGTCGACCTTCGGCCGCTCGGGGTTAAACTTCAGGACGCACGCACAACTGCGATCGTGAAGTCGGACACTTTTGAGGCCGTACGCCTGATTGTTCCTGCCGGACACAAAATTCCACCCCATCGGGTGGAGGGGAGATCACCCTGTTTTGCCTTGAAGGACACGTGCGGCTTGGCCATTCCAACACGGAAATTGAGCTCACGGCTGGCCAATGGGTCTATCTTGATGGAGGGGTGACGCATTCGGTCGAAGGGATCAAAGACGCATCCCTGTTGCTCACCATTCATTTCCAGGCGAAGCAGACGCAAGGTAGCGTTTGAGACGGGTGCATCGAGAACCCAAGTCTCGGGACGTCGTTCGAAGGCTCGAATGCGCGCAAAGCCGCCCGCCAGTATGCGCGCGGACAGATGGGTCCGCGCGCAGCACCTGCCCTCAGAAGAAGCCGAGCTTCTTCGGGCTGTAGCTGACCAGCAGATTCTTGGTCTGCTGATAATGATCGAGCATCATCTTGTGGGTCTCGCGACCGATGCCCGACTGCTTGTATCCCCCAAACGCCGCATGGGCCGGATAGGCATGGTAGCAGTTGGTCCAGACGCGGCCGGCCTGTATCGCCCGGCCGAACCGGTAGCAGCGATTGGCGTCGCGGCTCCAGACGCCGGCCCCGAGGCCGTACAGCGTGTCGTTGGCGATCGCGAGCGCCTCCTCGTCCGTCTTGAAGGTGGTGACGGAGACCACGGGGCCGAAAATCTCCTCCTGGAAGATGCGCATCTTGTTGTTGCCGTGGAACACGGTCGGCTGGACGTAGAAGCCGCCGGAGAGATCGCCGCCCAGATCGGCGCGCGCGCCGCCGGTCAGCAACTGGGCACCTTCTTTCTTTCCGATATCGATATAGGAAAGAATCTTCTCCAACTGCTCGCCCGACGCTTGAGCGCCGATCATGGTGGCGGCGTTGCGCGGATCGCCCTGAACGATCGCCTGGACGCGCTTCAGGGCCTTCTCCATGAAGCGCTCGTAGATCGATTCCTGGACCAGCGCCCGGCTCGGACAGGTGCAGACTTCGCCCTGGTTGAGCGCGAACATCACGAAGCCTTCGATCGCCTTGTCGAGGAAGTCGTCGTCCTCGGCCGCAACGTCCTTGAAGAAGATGTTGGGCGACTTGCCGCCGAGCTCCAGCGTCACCGGGATCAGGTTCTGGCTGGCATACTGCATGATCAGCCGGCCGGTCGAGGTCTCGCCGGTGAAGGCGATCTTGGAAATGCGCGGGCTTGATGCCAGCGGCTTGCCGGCCTCGAGGCCGAAGCCGTTGACGATGTTGAGAACGCCGGGCGGCAGGAGATCGCCGATCAGCTCGATCCAGACCATGATCGAGGCCGGGGTCTGCTCCGCAGGCTTCAGCACGACGCAGTTGCCGGCCGCGAGCGCCGGCGCCATTTTCCAGCACGCCATCAGCAGCGGGAAGTTCCAGGGGATGATCTGGCCGACCACACCCAGCGGCTCATGAAAATGATAGGCTACCGTGTCGTTGTCGATTTCGGCGAGGCTGCCTTCCTGGCCGCGCACGACGCCGGCGAAATAGCGGAAATGGTCGATCGCCAGCGGCAAATCGGCGGCGCGGGTCTCGCGGATCGGCTTGCCGTTATCCCAGGTTTCGGCGATCGCCAGCCGCTCCAGATTCTGTTCCATCCGGTCCGCGATGCGGTTTAGCACGAGGGCACGTTCGACCACGCTGGTGCGGCCCCAGGCGTCCTTGGCTGCATGCGCGGCGTCGAGCGCGGCCTCGATGTCCGGCGCCTCCGAACGCGCGATCTTGCAGACCACCTGCCCGGTCACGGGCGAAGCGTTGTCGAAATACTTGCCCGACCGGGGCGCGACCCATTTGCCGCCGATGAAATTGTCATAGCGCTCGGCGAAGGGATTTTGCGATGTCGTGAGGAATTCCGGCTTGTTCATGATTCACTCCCGCTGTTGCATTGATGATTGCCGACGTCGCGTCAGCGCGATGTCGAAATTGATCATGTCGAGAGGAGCGGAAGATGTCAGCGGGGTGGTTTCGGATAGCACCTGCAACCTGTCTCAAAGCTGCGACATCCATCGCTGTGCTTCGCATACTTCTTCGTACAGCCGACAGAACGGGGATACTGGCTTACGCGTGCAGCTTGAGGTCAAAACGCTTGAGCCTGCGGTGCAAGGTCGCGCGGCTAACGCCAAGCGCCTTTGCCGCCGCCGAGACGTTGCCCCGCGCGCGCGTCAGCGCCCGCAATACGGTCGCGCGCTGAGCGTCACCGAGCTGCTCATGAATTCCTTCGTCGCAGCAGAGCAGGTCCACGGCTGGAACCGGCCGCAACTGGCCGTCGGGCGGGATGCCCAACGCCAAGCGAGCGTCGCGCGTGGCGCCGATGACGAGGTCGTCGCGGTCGATCGCCAGCAATCCACCACCACGAGTATCGGTCGGCGGAGTCAGCACGATCCGGGCGTCCGCAAAAGTGCAACGGAACAGTTCGGTCTCGATCCGCCGCGCCGCGTCACCGACCGCGAGCGCGATCAGAGTTGCGACGGCGTCGGTGTGATCGGCGCGGCAGGAGGAGACATCGAGAACGCCTGCAAGCCTTGCGTTGCCGTCGTAGATCGGAACCGCCGTACAGCTGAGCAGCGTGTTGCGCGAGAAGAAATGCTGATCGCGGTGGATGGTCAACGTGCGTTGCTCTGCCAGACAGGTGCCGATGCCGTTGGTCCCTTCGTGCTCCTCACTCCAGAGCGAGCCCGTCCAAAGCCCCCAACGCTCGAAGGAGGGATCGTCGGCTGGAGCTCCACGTCGATCGACCGGTACGCCCTCGCGGCTGGCCAGCAGCACACAGCAGCCGATCGTGCCCACGGCCTGATAAAGCCGGTTCATTGCGGACCGCGCGGCACCGATCAATGGCTCATTTCGCTCGATCGTTTGCCGCACCTCGGGTTCGGTTAGTCGCAGCGGCGGTCGGATGACCGATGGATCGAGACGATGCAGGCGGGAAGAGCGGCGCCAGGATGCGACCAGCGCGGATTTTGCCGCTTGGCCCGCGCCGATCGCAGCCTCAATGCGATCGGCGTGGTGATGCTCGTTCGTCGCTCCCATGCGGTCCTCCGTCACGAAGGTTATGGTCTTTCCGGCAGTCTCGTTTGATCCGGGTCAAGCTACGGGGGCCGCAGCCCCCCGCTCTTGCTTGTTTTCCTCATCGGAAAGTCACACGTTCATGCCTGGACGAGGTTTCGAAAACGAACCGGCTGACGTTCGCGCATTCGGTGCAGCCGAAAAAATGCCGCTCATAACCGTCTTTGCCGTCGGGACGGTGTGGTTCGACCCGGATCAGCCGCATGGTGCTGCCAGCGCAGTTCGGACATTTCCGATAATCAAAATTGGAAGGCATATTGACGCCTCCTCCCCCCGTTCGGGTGCCGCAGAGCGCATGTCCAAGAGCAAAATCGACGGGGCTTTGTGGAGCTGGATTAGACGGCGCTGGCGGCCGGCTCGGGAAAGAGCGTTCGGACACCACCCATGCCGGACGATCCGCTCGATCGCTGGCCAGCAATTGCTCCGCCGCTACGGCCTCTCCTCCTCAACGCTTGTTCTTTTGCTGGGTCGACAATAGACGGAAGACATCCCGCCTTCTTTGTTGCGGTTCAAACTTCGGAAGGTTTCGCTCGTCTGGCACAGGCTCCGACCTGGTCGGAAAAATGCTCGCCCTTCAGCGGCCAGTTCCAAACCTCCCATTCAGGGATTCCAACCAGTGGACTTCGGGGTTGGCCTGTGAACCGAGCCGGACTGCCGGCCGCCCGAAACAGGATAACGCCAGCCAGGCTGGAACCTCGGCCATTAGGACCGAGGTTAGTTGCCTCTGATGAACAGGCCTAGCGCCGAGTTGTCGTTTGAACTCCCTCCGAAGAACGCTTTCCTTCCACGGCCTGCCATTGCTTCTGCGGAGAGTCTTCGTGCGCAGAAAGGCATGGGTTTCGGCGGCATCGTCGCCTGTTCGGATGACGACATCTAGGTGGAAGGGACATACCGCTACCGCGTGAGTCGTCTCGAACGTAGTGGACCGCCGAACTCAGATCCTCCGCCTGGCTTTTTTGTGACACGAGAACCTCCCGACCGCCTCTTCCGCAAACGGGGCGCTTCAGTGGATGGTCGGCTCCCCGAACAATTCCGTGCTTCATGGCGACCGCGATGGTCTTCGGTGAGACGATCATGATACGCTCTCATGCAGAGCGATCGGGTGCGCTGCGAGCGCTTCGATCGTGTCGCTATTTGGACAGTACGCCCTGTAGGTCCGGCCCAAGGTACCCGCGCGGACATCTCCGTCACACTTTGCCGACGCCGGGCACAAGGCGCATACGCGCTCCATGTCGCGAACCACGGCCGGCTCGGCCCGCAGTATCGCCGGACCGATTCCGAGCGAGTCGAGGAGACGACCGAGGTTCGCTGTTCGACCTCGCCTCTTCCTTGCCAGCATTTCAAGATCTGCGAGCGAGAGGCGCAGATCGCGCGCAACGGTGGAGAACTCTGCGTCACCGAGTCCGGCCAGTTCCCGTTGCTCTCGACGGCGACTGCGCCAAACTCCAAACTTATCGACCGCCGCGCGGATGGCCAAGTTTGAACGGGATGTCATCGTGGGCTCCATCGTTCTGGACGCGCACAACGATAGCTACGGCGCCGACGCCGATCTTTGCGCCACGACAAACGCCATTGCGGTGTGCCTTCGGGAAACCTTCCGTGCCCGGTTCCATCCTGGGCGCCGAAAGGCGATCAGATCCGACATGACGGCTCGACCAGGCCGCCCGCGATCTCGACTTCGGTTTCGGGGGGCTGTCGGTGATCTCGCGGATGCGCGCGAGGACGCTTACCGGGAACGAGTCCGGCGGTCGGCGCTCCGGGCTCTATGGCCACTGGATCGGGATGAAACTCAAGCCTCGACGGACAAGCTCGTCCTGCAGAAGCCGCGCCCGCTCCTTTGCAGCCTCACCAACCAAGCGGTGTCGTCCTCCGAGGATATTGTCGGCTTCGACCTGCCAGCGAATGTTGTCGTAAAGCGTGAGAACGCTGTCGTCAGTCTAAACTGTTAGCTCGGTCGTCGCTCCGATCCGCAGTCTTGTGCGGTCTCGCGAGAATTGCGGAATTTCCTACCTGAACGCCGTATGCCGTTTGGCGTAACCACCGACAAAATCCGCGATCGGAAACAGCACCGTCAAGCTCATGCCGCCCGTACCTTCGCAAGGAAGATACCCAGTTCCTGTTTGAGACGCTGACCGTCGCCGGAGAGGGACTGGGCGGAGGTCAGGACCTGCGAAGAAGCGGCCCCGGTCTCGGTGGCGCCCGCTTCGACGTCGGCGATGCCGGACGAAACCTGCGAAGCGCCGACCGCGGCCTGCTGCACGTTGCGCGAGATCTCTCGCGTGGCGTTGCCTTTGCTCCTCGGCGGCCGCGGCGATCGCCCCGGTGATCTCCGATATGCTGTCGATCGTCGCCATGATCTCCTTGATGGCGCCGACGGCAGTCGACGCGGTCGACTGGATCTCGGCGATGTACACGGAGATGTCCTTTGTGGCATTTGCGGTCTGAGCCGCAAGCTCCTTTACCTCCGAGGCCACGATCGCGAAACCTCGTCCGGCGGATCCTGCGCGCGCCGCCTCGATCGTCGCGTTCAACGCGAGCAGATTGGTCTGCTCTGCGATGGCCGTGATCATCCCCACGATGCCGCCGACCTTCTCGGCCGCGCCCGCGAGCTTCACCATCGACTGATCGGTGCTCGTCGCCTGAGCGACGGCGTGCTTGGCGACTTTCGACGACCCCTCGATCTGACGGCCGATTTCGGCGGCGGTGGCGGCCATCTCCTCGCTCGCGGCGGCGACCGATTGGACGCTCGCGGACGCCTCCTCCGACGCCGACGCGACGGTGGTCGACAACTCTCGGGTCGAGGAGGCGGTGTTCGCGAGCGCCGAAGCCGCCTGCTCGAGGCTCGCCGAGTTCGATGACACCCGGTCGATGATCCCGCCCACGGCGGTCTCGAAGGACGCGGTGAAGTTCTCCATGTCCTGCTTGCGTTGCGCGGCGGCTCGCGCTTCCGCTTTGGCTTGATCGGCGCGCAATCTCTGCGTTTCGAGAAGGCCTTCCCTGAAGACCTGCGTGGCGCGAGCCATGTCGCCGACTTCGTCGCGCCGCTCCACGCCTCCGATGATGACGGAGAGCTGACCGTCCGCGAGCGCCTTCATGCTCAGGACCAAAGCGCCGATCGGTCGGGACACAGCGAAGACGCTCATGAGACCGGCGCCGACGAGCACCAGGATGGCTATGCCGCCGACGATCGCCGAAGTCGTGGCGGAACGCGCGAGGAGCGCATGCACATCGGCCTTCTCCGATTCCGCCCTAGACGAAGCGACCTTCACGATCTCTGCCGCCAGTTCATCGACTTTCATCGAGGCGGGAACCGTGACGTTCCGCCCGAGATCGGCGACTTCCGCCTCGAGCGTTGCAATCTCAGAACTTCGTCCTTCGGCCGTCGCAACGACATTTTTGTGCCGATTGACGGCGACACGTCCGCCGGCTGCCGCGTAAGTCTCGATCTGCCTTCGAAGCTCGGCGATGCGGGTCTTGTTCTCCGCGGAGAGCGAACGAGGGAACATATCGTCGGCCATTGCTTGCGCATCTTTGCGCGCCGCGGCCAGTCTGTCCTCGCCATCGCGGATGTCGTCCTCTGTCTTGGCCAGGCGGAGATCCCGTACGGCGACCTGCATCCGCCTTGCGTCGGCCTTAGTCTCGATGGCCAGCCTGACGATCTCCTGCTGGTCGATCGCCTTGTCGATGCCCGTTTCGACGCTCCCGTTGACGAAGATCTGATTGGCGATCATAGCGCCTACGAAGAGAATTCCGATGAGCGAGGAAGAGACGAGCTTGGTGGAAATGCGAAGGCTACCGAGAATACGCGACATGGTCATCTAACCGGAAAGAGGAGAATTCGTCGCAGTGTCTCACGCCAGAACGCACCCGTCGTTGCGCTGCCACAACCTCCTGAAGCAACTAACTTATAGAGCAACCCTTGATATTAATTGGTTGTTTACGAATCATGCCAAGGGGGCCGAGACGATGCTGCTCCCGACCAAGCCGCGGAACCGGCCGTGTCCTCTCGTCATCCCGCCCTTGCTCCCGAGGGTGTACGGCACGTTCGATTTGCGTGATTAACAGGGGCCGTTGAGCCAGCTCAACGTGAATCACTTTACGATGAGGTCGCAAACCGAATCGCCAGACCGCAGGGCAGCTATGGATCCGGGCTCCTAAGCACGCCGGCGCCGCTCCGCCTCGGCATAACCCGAACGTCGATACCTCCGATGGGCGCTCTCGTCTTCACCTGTCCAGTCACGAAGCAGAACGTTCAGCATTGGCTCGATGACGAGCTAAAATCCGAGCACTGCGACGCGTACACGAGCGTTCAATGCCCAGCCTGTGCGCGGCTGCATTTCCTGAACCCGAGGACCGGAAGGCTGCTCGGGGAGAAGCCGGCCACGACGTCTCAGGGGCCCGCGAACTCCGCTCCGCCTCAGCCGGACTGACGGCTATGGCGCAGTCGCTCCAGCCACTGGTCTATCGCGCCGCGATCCGGGGGCAGCTCCACCGCGAAGCGGCCGGCGAAGTCGCGCCATGCGGCAAGATTGCCCTGAGGCACTCCGATCACCACCGCGACATTCCGCTGCATTGCTCGCCCGACGAGATCGAGCAAGCCGTTCCCCTCGCATTCCGCCTTGCCGAACTTGTTCAGGATCAGCACGTCCGGGGCGGCGTCTAGGCTCGCCTCGATCCGAGCCGCGACATCTGCGAGCGCCGCTTCGTCGAGCCGGCAACCTGCGGCCCCAGCGCCCCGGTACTCGAAGATCGGCGTGCGGCGGCCCGTGGCGAGATCCTCCAAGACCACGTCGCAGCGTCGCTCCGGTGCGGCGTCGACCACATGCTGCAGGACGCCCGCGAGCGACAGATCGGAGCTACGGCAAGCGGCGACGAGCGCTTCGAACGCCGTCGCTGGATAACTGTTCTGCGGATAGACGAGCGCCGTCAGCCGCGGAGCGTCCGGCGACGAAACCTCGTCCTCGGAGGCGGTAGGAGAGACGGACATCGCGATTGACCTCACTCGATAAGGATCGGAGCCGCGATGTCGATGCGGTCGTCCTTCTTCATGTCGATGCCCAGCGCAAGCGACCACTTCCCGGTCGCCGCGGCCGTCATGCTGACCCGCCACCTGTCCGCGGCGATTCGTTCGGCCGGTGCGGCCAAGGGAACGATGTTCTTGTCCGGATTGGATAGGGTCACGGAAAGGGAGTCGACCGTGAGCGGCTTCTCGTCTCCATCGTAGAGCTGCACCAGAACTTCGACGGGTCCGCTGCGGCCCGGCGTGACGGTCACGTCCGCCATCAGCCGCGTGCCGCAGATGTGCGTGAAGAAGGGTTCATCTGTCGATGCGGAGGCCTTCGCGGGCGGCGAAGACGGGACCGGCGCCGCCTCGGTAGAGGCGATCCGTAGCAGCGGGCCCTTGGCACCCACACTGCCGACGTCGAAGACCGTCTCGATCTTACCAAAACGCTGGAAGATCAGCGAGACCGGAATGCGCTGCCCCTCTTCGAACGGCGCGGCTAATCCGACGAACATGATGTGCTCGCCGCCCGGGGCTAACGTCACCGTCGCGTCCGGCGGGATCACTAGTCCCTCATCGAGCTGACGCATCGTCATGATGCCGTCCTGCATTGTCATTTGGTGAATCTCGACCTTGGCGGCGGCCGGACTGGTGGCGGAAAGGAGACGATCCGGCGCTGCGCCGCGGTTCTCGATGGTGAGATAGCCGCCTGCGACATTTGCTCCCTTCGGGGTCGCTCGGCTCCATGCCTGGCCGACGACGATGCCGGCGGGATCGGCGCGCGTAGGGACGGCCCCGATGAATGTCAAAGCGACCGCGAGGACCACGGTGATTGTCTCGACTTTCCCCAACATGACGATCTCCGACTTACCAGACGAGCTTGCCTACCTCTGCACCGGAAGGTCTCAAATATTCGCGTCATCCACGTTGACGCCGCGCAAACTTGCCTGACTTGCGCGATGATTTTCCCTCAGCTTCGCCACACACCAGACGAGTACCGCATGACGAATAGGCCCCGTCGGATATTCCACTGAAGTTGCTCTCCTAGCGCTCGATGAACCTGTCCTTGGCCGACAGGACCGTGCTTCCGGTCTCATCCTGGGCCGTAAACACCACATCGCCACGCCCGGCATCGGCCGCCGTCAGCGTGACCCGCAGCGTCTCGGAAGCGTCGGCGGCTACCTCGATCGGTGCCAGGCTGTCGTTGCCGATGATGGCCATCTTGGCATCCACGCCACTGACCGCGAGCGTGTAGGCGTGGGAGACCGACGACTTGTTCAACAACTTGATAGTGTACGCGTTGCGCACCGAGCCGTCCGAGAGCCTGACGGCGACGGGATCACGATCGTGCTGAACCGAGAGCGTGGCGGTCGTCTTGGTCGTGAACGCGACGCCGATCGTGCCGGCCAAGGCCAGGCATGCCGCCGTCAGGCCGATCGTCTTCGGCCGCACCAACCGATTGACGGGCGCTTCCTTTCGGCGGCCGCGCTCGATGTTGTTCCAGCTTTCAAAGTCGATCAGGCCGCGCGGGCGGCCGAGCTTCGACATGACGCCGTCGCAGGCATCGACGCAAAGTCCGCAATTGATGCAGGCGAAATTCGGGCCTTCGCGGATATCGATGCCGATCGGACAGACCGCGACGCACTGGCCGCAATCGACGCAATCGCCCGCCGGCTTACCCTGCAGACGCAGCTCGGCGGCCTTCTTCGCCGACGTCCGCTGTTCGCCGCGGTAATCCCTGTAGTTCACAGTGTAGGCTTCCGGATCCCAGATCGCGCCCTGCAGGCGCGGCCATGGGCACATGAAAGTGCAGACCTGCTCCCGCGCGAAGCCCGCCAGGCCGTAGGTCGTGCCGGTGAAGGCGGCGATCCAGGTCAGCGCGTTAGCCGAGACCTCGCCGAAGGCGAAGCCTCGCAGCAGATCAGGCGCGTCGGTGAAATAGAAGATCAGCGTGCCTCCGGTCGCCAGCGAAATCGTCAGCCAGGCAGCGTGTTTGGCGAAAATCTGCGCGATGCGCTTCGTCGTCAGTGGCGCGCCGATGTTCCTCAGACGCTGCCGCCGGTCGCCTTCGATCAGCCTTTCGACGAGCAGGAACAGATCGGTCCAGACCGTCTGCGGACAGGCGAACCCGCACCAGAGCCGTCCGGCCAGCGCGTTGGTCAGGATCAGAATGGTTGAGGCAAGGATAAGAAGTCCTGTGACCAAGTAGAGATCCTGCGGCCAGATCTCGACGAAGAAAGCGTAGAGTCGTCCGTTCGCGAAATCGAGCAGGACCGCTTGGCCGGGCGCATGGGGGCCGCGGTCCCAGCGGATGAACGGCGTCACGTAGTAGATCGACAGCGTCAACAGCAGGATGCCCCACTTGACCTTGCGGATCGGGCCCTTGACGGCCTGGGGCACGACCGGCTGGCCGGCCGCCGCCGCAGCCTTCGCGCGCGTCTTGGCGTGATCGATCTCGATGGTGAGGGCCATGACGTCAGTTCACCGCGGCAAAGCCGAGCGAGGCCCGGACGGCAGGCTCGATCATGGACGGGGTCCACGGCGGCTCGAACGTCATCGTCACGTCGGCGGAAACGATCCCTGGGACGGCGGACGCGGCCGCCTGCGTCCCCTCCTTCAGGAAAAAGGTCGCCGGGCACCCTGGCGTCGTCGCCGTCATCGTGATGCGGGCTGCCCCGCCAGCGACCGCGATATCGTAGACGAAGCCGAGATCGACGATGTTCTCGCCCAACTCGGGATCGATCACGGCGC
Organism: Bradyrhizobium monzae; assembly: GCF_021458635.1. Lineage (GTDB taxonomy): Bacteria > Pseudomonadota > Alphaproteobacteria > Rhizobiales > Xanthobacteraceae > Bradyrhizobium. The sequence continues at coordinate 42,447 of NZ_JAIRDQ010000017.1, read as the reverse complement.
GTAGCGCGTCGCGAACGCGTTCGACGAGCTGGTCCGTCATGACGGAGCCCTCACCGTCAGTTCGTAGGTGGCCCCGTCCGGGGTAAACCCGCCCAGCCAACGGAAGCCGCGCTTCTCCAACTGCGGAAACAGAAACACCGGCTCCCGCCGCAGCAGGGCAGACAAGGTCTCGCCGGGTCCGAGGTTGTCCGCGGCAGCAAGGATTCGGACCATGGGTTCCGGAGGGTCGAGGTCGCGGTTGTCGAGGTTGACGGTTGGCGCCGGCCAATCGTCGAGCCCCGGGCCGTCCGCTGCGGTCGGCGCCGGTTCCGATTTCGTTTCGGTCGGCGTAAACAGAATCTCCCATTCGCCGCCATCGAGTGCCTGCTCCGCGTGCGCGAACCCCTTGTTCGCCATCACGGCAAACAGCGGGACCGGCTTGAAGGTCGCGAAGAGGCGAAGCCCCTGGCCCGGCGCCAGGCGCTCGAGCGCGGCCATGATGACCGAGAACGGCTCACCGCCTGCGCGCAGGATCGGACGGACGTCGACATCGACATATTCGGGCATGTTTTTCCTCTCTCAGTTTCTCGCGAACAACAGATGGGGCGCGATGGCGCCGCCCGGAAGCCGCACCGGGCTTGCGACGTCCGCAAGCCTCCGGGTGCGGATCACCTCGCGGACGATGCCGACGACACCCACCGTCATCGCCGCCGCAGCCATCCGGAAGGCATACGGCTCGCCGACCAGCAGCGTCAGCGTTCCGGCCCAGACGGCCACGTAGTAGATGACGAACCACTTCGTTGCCCGGCCCTCCGCTACGAGGTCCTGGACGCGCGGCGTGGGCGCCCGTCCCATCACCGGTCCGTAGGTCTCGAGCCAGGTCAGGAAGGCCACGATCTTGTAGAGCTTCGCGAGCACCAATCCGGACAACCAACCGAACACCGCGAGGAAGGCGAAGGGGCCGATATGGGCGGCGAAACCGTCCGTCACCACGAGCGCAATTCCCAGCAAGGCCGTCGCCGCCAAACTCGCGAAGGACAGCGTCGCCATACGCATGTTGAGCTCGAGTTGCCGCCGCTTGCGGGCGCGAAAAATACCGGCGATGTCGCGCCCGTACAGAGCGGCGGACGCCAGGCCGAAAACGGCGACGATCGACAGCACGACGCTCAATCCGGACGCAAGTCCGATCGCGAGGATCCCGCCTGCGACCGTCATGCCGATGGCGAGCGCGCCGGCTCCGAGCGTCATGCGGCTCTGTCGCTCGTCCACGTCGGGCGATAGCATGAACATGGACAAGAGCCGATAGCTCACGCCCATGGCCGTCAGCGTCAGCCACCCGCCGAGGCCGGCGATCGCATGCAACGGGATGCCGGCGGCCAGAAGTGCATTCCCTGCCGATCCCGCCCACCCCGCAAGCGCAAACGCGAAGACGGCGCCGAAGGCGGCGGTTGCGCAAAGCGAGGCGAGGCCGGCAAGCACGAAGCGCGCTGGCCCCGCGGGTCGCAGCCAAGCGGTAAGCCCAAGATCGACGACGACCAGGCCGAATCCGGCAACGAGCAGGATCGCCCCGAGCGGAAGCAGCCAGAGCGAGGGCGGCAGGCGGCCTCCCAGAGACAAGAAGCCGCCAATCAGCGAGACGAGACCGGCGGTCAGAAGGACCAGAGCCGGCAAAGCCCACTTTTCGGAGAACAAGGGCTTGGCGACGAGGACGGGCACGAACTGGAACAGCGCGCCACACATCGCAATACTGAGCCACCCGATGCCGACGGCGTGCACCAGAACGAGCGTATCGGGCGAGGCGACCTCGGCGAAGGGATAGCCGACGCCAGCCATCATCAGGCTCAATGCGAGGAAGAGCCACGCGAGCGCCATCGCAAAGTAGCTCATTGTCCATCGTGATATGCTGGCGCCGATCATCGCGACCTCAGAACTTTCGTGCGCGGCACAGAAGCGGCGCGTAGGCGACCGCGAAACCAAAGAACGCTCCGGCCCAGGCGAGACCGGAGATCGCCAGCAACTCGACCGAATGGCTCGGCTCGAGGGCCGCGCAGACCCGCGTCAGCGCGGCGATCACGATCGCGGCGTAGACAGCTTGGGTGAGGACGGAAGCCGACAGCGCCTGTCCGGTGTGACCGAGAGAAGCGCGGGTCATGACGGCGATCGTCATCGAACCGATCGCGCCGCCGGTCCAGGCGTGCACGCCGGCTGCCGGTGCGACGAGATCGAGAGCCGACAGCGCCGAGAGCAGGAAGCCGGCCGGCACGAACGCATAGGCGACGTGAAGGATCAGGACGAGCCGGTCGGAGAAGGTCCGGTATCCGGTCCAGCGGACCAACCGGACGAGGTGAAGCAGTCCGGCGATGCAGAGCGCACCTGCCACCAACCATCCGGACGGAGCGAACACCCAAGCCAGCATCGCGCAGACGCCAACGACCATTGCGACGGCATCGAACCGGTTGAAAGGAACGGGCAACCGGCCAGGTGAGCGGTGGGCGAGCCAGTTGCGCGTGAAACTCGGCACGATCCGCCCGCCGATGACGCAGACCAACGTAACGACGAGCGCGATGCCGGCGCGCGTCGAATACTCGGCCAGGCCACGGAAGTGCGATTCCAAATGAAAGGCGATGTTGACGGTCGCGAGAAGCGAAACGATGGCGACGACCTTCAGGTTGTTCCACTTGCGGCCGGCGATGATTTCGCGCGCGGCCGCCGCTGCGAGCAGCAGGAGAAAGAGCGCATCGAGCGCCAGCGCGGCCTGCCACCCGACCAGATCCGAACAGGTCGCCGCCAGCCTTCCGACGACCCAGGTTGCGAACAGCAAGCCGAGCGGGGCGCCCTGGATGGGCAGGCGGCCCGTCCAGTTCGGAACGGCCGTCAGCAGGAAGCCGGCGACGACTGCGCCGACGTAGCCGAACAGCATCTCGTGGACATGCCAGTCCCGCAGCGCGAACGCCGTCGGCAGCGAAACGTGGCCGGCGAACACGGCGAGCCACAACGGAACCATGGCGCCGGCGTAGACCGCGCCAAACAGGAAGAAGGGGCGGAACCCGTGTGACAGCAGCGCGGGCCCGCGATAGTCCCTCAATTTTTGCATCGTCGCCATGAACGTCATTCCCGATAGGTTGGAGACATCATAGGCCCGGGGCGACCGCTATCTCTTTGTCGAGGCACAAACTACGACTTCGTTCGCGCATGTGTTTGATCTTCGACAAAGATCTACTCGGTCCGAGCCGGCAATCTCCGGACCGTCAGCAACGGAGGATAAGATGCGGATTTTCGAGCGATTGCGCGGACGGGACCGGAGCGAAAGCGGCATCGAGCGGAAGCTTGTCGAGGCGATCGCGGGCGATCTCCTGCGCCGCATGGAGGATCGGACCGAGGTTACGGTGTCGCTTGACAACAAATCGACGTGCTGTTCCTGCTGTTCGGGGGATGAAACGACCCGTCAATAATGTGCCAAATGAATGCGCGATCGTTGCGAGCGGCAGCAGACGACGAGGTGCCGATGTGCAATGCTACTCCGCGCGATAGTTAGTTTCCGATCGCGGTTGCCTCAACCGCACCTCGAGCCCGACCAGATCCGCCAAGGACGGAGATCGGGACATTGCGCTCCCGGCATCGACGCAAATCAGGCGTCTGGCACAATTAGGCAAACAAACCGGCGCTCGCCCATCCGACTCGCCGGAGAAGCCGACGCCGACGGACCGTCACTTGGACGCCACCTTGCCGACCTTGGCATGGTCAACTCTCGCCGGGGTCCCGACCATCACGACCATGCATATGCCGTAATGGGGAAGGCACTTCACGCCGTAGACGCCGTCCTGCCCGAACTTGACGGCAATGTCCCCGCTGTTCTCGCCGACGATGGGCGTCGCGCCCTCCGGAAGCATGCGCTTGATGGCATCGGCGCTCTGGCCCTTGGCGGCCGCAACGAACTTCACGGTGTCGCCGGGCGCGATCTTCACGAACGCCGGCTCGAACACCACCGTTCCGCCGTCGGCGCCCTTGTTGAACTGCTTGACTTCCACCTCGGCCGCCTTGGCAAGGCCGCCGGCCAGGATCAGAACCGCCGCAGCGGCGGTCAGCATCGCAGTCTTGTTCATGTTTCCGTTTCCTGGAACTAGCACGGGGTAGGCCGGGCTCCCCAGGCAACAGATACGCCGGTCGCGCCCGCCGGAGATTGCGCCAGCTCAAGCTCCCTGCGGGTTCCTTCTGCTAAGAGGCCGTGGGCCGTTGAGGCTTGCGCGCGCTCCGGGTACTGTCGGCTGCGCATTTGAAGCGAGGATACGATGGCCGCTGTCGACCGGTCCCTTGTCGCGAATCTGCCGATGTTCGCGGGGCTTTCGCCTGCCGAACAGGACGAGCTGCTGCGCGAGGCGCGTTCAATCCGGTACCCCAAGGACACCGCGGTCTTCGACCAGGGGGCGGAGGCCGCCCGGTTCTTTCTTCTCCTCCACGGACATCTTCGCGTCGAGAAGACGACATCCCAAGGCCAGCAATCCGTGGTCCGCTACGTCTCCGCCGGCGAACTCTTCGGCGTGGCACAGGCCATGAACCTGACGCACTATCCCGCCACCGCCGTCGCGGCGGTCGACAGCATCGCCCTCGCTTGGCCATCGTCTTCCTGGCAGCGCCTCATCGTCAAATATCCGAGCCTCGCCGCGAGCGCGCTGCAGACCGTCGGCAGCCGCCTGCAGGACACTCAGGCCCGCGTCATGGAGATCTCGAACGAGCAGGTCGAGCAGCGCGTCGCGCATGCGCTGCTGCGCCTGGCAAAGCAAGCGGGACGGAAGGTCGATACCGGCGTCGAGATCGACTTCCCCATCAGCCGTCAGGACATCGCCGAGATGACTGGAACGACGCTGCACACGGTCAGCCGGGTTCTCAGCGCCTGGGAGAACGAGGGACTCGTCGAAGGCGGACGGCAGCGCATCATTCTGCGCGACGCTCACAGGCTGCATGCCCTCGCCGAAGGTGAGGAAGCCATCCAGTCCCGCAAGCGCAGCTCCTAGGCCGCCGCCTTCGCTGTCTCCAGGATCTTCGACAGGAACACGTCGGCATCGACGTCGTGCTCCTCGCATGCCTCGTCGACGGAGTGGAAAGCGGCGATCGGACAGCCGACGCATCGCATCCTGAAGTCCAGAAAGACGCGGATGGTGGACGGCCACCGACGCATCACTTCGTCGACCGTCATCTGCGCAGTTGGAATTGCATCATTTCGCATGCAACCAGACTAAGCCCTCGACTCCCGGCTCTCTTTGCTCCCGCGCAAATTTTCCGCACGATCCTGTCCGTTTTGGAATCCAAGCCTTCCTTGTTGCAGCGCAAAGAGACTCGCGCTCCGATCGCTCATCATCCACGCGCACAAGCGATGGAGAGCGTCATGCTCACGAGAAGGACCGCCTTGATGGGAGCCGCGATCGCGGCGCTGATGATGGCCGCGCCGGCAGCGTTCGCCGACGACCTCAGCCTGCCGCGCGAGTACGTCGAACTGGTCGCGCCGCCTTTCGTGCATGCTCACGAACAGGCGACGAAGGCCGGACCGAAGATCGTCGAATTCAAGCTCACGGTACAGGAGAAGGAGGTCGTCATCGACGATGCCGGCACCAAGATGTGGGCGATGACCTACAACGGCTCGATGCCGGGACCGATGATGGTGGTGCACGAGGGCGACTACGTCGAGCTGACGCTGGTCAACCCCGAGACCAACACCATGCCGCACAACATCGACCTGCATTCGGCGACCGGCGGGCTCGGCGGCGGCGCCCTGACCCACGTCAACCCCGGCGAGCAGACGGTGCTGCGCTGGAAGGCGACCCGTCCGGGCGTCTTCATCTACCATTGCGCGCCGGAGGGCATGATCCCCTGGCACGTGGTCTCGGGCATGCACGGCGCCGTGATGGTGCTGCCGCGCGACGGCCTGAAGGACGGCGCCGGCAAGCCACTGCACTACGACAAGGTCTTCTACATCGGTGAGAACGACCTCTACGTGCCCAAGGACGAGACCGGCAAGTACAAGACCTACGACTCGGTCGGCGAATCCTACTCCGACACCATGGACGTGATGCGCAAGCTGATCCCGAGCCACGTCGTGTTCGAGGGCAGGGTCGGGGCGCTGACCGGAAAGAACGCACTCACCGCCAAGGTCGGCGAGACGGTGCTGTTCGTGCATTCGGAGGCCAACCGCGACACCCGCCCGCACATCATCGGCGGCCATGGCGACTACGTCTGGGAGACCGGCAAGTTCAACAACCCTCCGGAACGCGATCTCGAGACCTGGTTCGTGCGCGGCGGCTCGGCGGGGGCGGCGCTCTACACCTTCCGCGAGCCCGGCGTCTACGCCTACGTCAACCACAACCTGATTGAGGCCGTCGAACTCGGCGCCACCGCCCACATCAAGGTCGAGGGCAAGTGGAACGAGGACCTGATGAAGCAGCTCTCGCCGGCGGGCCCAATCCCGCCCCAGAAGCTCGGTGCCGCCGACCCGGGGAGCGTCATCCGCTAGGTTGAGCGACAGAAACGGCCCGCGGCTCCGCCGCGGGCCGTTTCACCGAGGAGGAGACCTCATGCTGATCCTGATGAAAGTGAAGACGGCGATGTTCGCCGGCGCGCTCGTCGCGCCGGTCCTGGCGACCGTCTTGGCGCCCACGCCCCCGCACGATCCAGACGGCAGCCGCCATCTCGTCGCCGCGTCCTTCACCTACCGGGCCGCCGGCGACTTCTCGCGCGGCGACAGACCCGTCGAAGGGCCGGTGCACGACCTCCGCCTTCCCGCCGATCTCGTCGTCATGAAGCGGCAGGTCACGGCCCGAGAGTACGCGCGTTGCGTCGACGATGGAGCCTGTCCCCGCGTCGTCGTAGCCGGCGGCTCGCAAGACGTTCCGGTCGTGGGTGTCAATTGGCACGACGCCACCGCCTACGCGGCCTGGATATCGCGCAAGACGGGTGTCACCCACCGCCTGCCGACCGACGAGGAATGGACGTTCGCGGCCGCCGAGAAGGCGCGCGACGAGGCACTGCCGCTCATCGACCCGTCCGACCCCGCGCGGGCCTGGCTCGCACGCTACGAAGCCGAGTCGTCCCGCGAGAGGCCCCAGGCGATGGCGCCGCAGCCTGGCGGCACATTCGGCACCAACAGCAAGGGATTGGACGACTTCGCTGGGAATGTCTGGGAATGGACCGACACCTGCTTCGTCCGGGCGACCCTCGCCGATGGCCGCGAGCGGATCACCAACACGAACTGCGGAGTTCGCGTCGTGCAGGGCGCTCATCGCGCCTACATGACCGACTTCATACGCGACCCGAAGTCGGGCGGCTGCGCAGCGGGTGTGCCGCCGACCAATCTGGGCTTCCGCCTCGTCATCGAAGCGCCGCACTCGGTCGTCGCCGATACCTTCAGGAACGTGACCAAGCTGCTGGGACGGACCTGAGGTTCCTATCCCTGACTGGATTGCGCCAGAGCAACGTCGTTCCTTCCCAACGTCGGTACACGATCCGCAAGACGAAGGAGAGACTTGAGATGAGATCGGACTTGGCGCAATCGTACGGACAGGACCGGCTTCCCCGATACACGAGCTATCCCACGGCCCCGCACTTTTCCACGACGATCGCTGAAGCCGACTATCGGAAATGGCTCAAATCGCTGCCGGCCCGGCAGCCCGCATCGATCTACATGCACGTCCCCTTCTGCAGGTCCATGTGCTGGTACTGCGGCTGCCACACCTCCATCACGAAGAAGGACGATCCGATCGCTGTCTACACCTCGGGCTTGCGCACCGAGGCGCACATGGTGGCCGAGACGATCGGCCACCGGCTTCCGATCTCGCACATCCACTTCGGCGGCGGCACGCCGACGATCATGACGCCGGAGACCTTCGCCGACCTCGTCGGCACGCTGCGCTACTCGTACTTCGTGTTGCCGGACGCCGAAGTTGCGGTGGAGATCGATCCGCGCACCCTGACCGAGCCGATGGCGGAGGCCTTGGGTTTTAGCGGCGTCAACCGCGCGAGCTTGGGCGTGCAGAGCTTCGATCCCGAAGTCCAGCGAGCCATCAATCGCCTGCAGAGCTTCGAGCAGACCGCCCAGTGCGTCGAGCGGCTGCGGAGATCCGGCGTCGGCAAGCTCAATTTCGATCTGCTTTACGGCCTGTCGCTGCAGACCGTCGACTCTTGTCTGGACACCGTCGCCAAGTGCATCGAGCTGCGTCCGGACCGCTTCTCGGTGTTCGGCTATGCCCATATCCCGTCCTTCAAGAAGCATCAGCGCAAGATCGACGAAAGCGCCCTTCCCGACAGCATCGAGCGCCACCTGCACTCGGAGACCATCGCCGAGGCGCTGATCGATGCCGGCTACGTCCGTATCGGCTTCGATCACTTCGCGTTGCCCGACGACAACCTCGCCGTGGCAAAGCGGGAGAGCCGGTTGCGCAGGAACTTCCAGGGCTACACGGACGATACCGCCGAAACTCTCATCGGCCTCGGCGCGAGTTCGATCGGGCGCATGCCGCAGGGGTTTGTGCAGAACGTCGTCGCCACCAAAGATTATCTCGCGCATATTGCCGAGGACCGTCTCGCGACCACGAAGGGCTATGCATTCACCGAGGAAGACCGCTTCCGCGCCGACATCATCGAGCGCGTCATGTGCGACATGGCCGTCGATCTGCCCGAGGTGTCCCGTCTTCATGGTCGGGATCCGCGATCGGCGATCGTCGATCGATCGAGGATCGACAGTCTCGTCGCCGACGGGGCGGTGACGATGATCGACGACAGGATATCCGTCAGCGACGGCGCAGAGTTCCTGGTCCGGAGCGTCGCGTCAGCCTTCGACGCGCATCTGGCGCGCTCCGCCGCCACGCATAGCCGGGCGGTCTAGAGCCGTCCGGACAGCGAGCCTGGCCCAACAATGAGAACGGCTGTGGTAGATCTCCCCGAACCGGTCCGCGCGCTGGCTGCCCGGCTGGGGGCCGACGGCTCTTTCAAGCGCGTCCGATTGAAGCAGTCCGGCAGCATGAGCGCCGGACGGGGCAAGCCTTGGATGCGGTTCAGTGCGACGGAGACCATCGACCTCACCACGGTGATGTTCGATTGGCGCGCCCGGATCGGACCCTTGTCCGCGCTCACCGTGGTCGATCGCCTGTCGAGCGACGAGACTAGATCCGAACTGCGGTTCTTGGGCGTCGTCCCCCTGTCTCGGCCGCCTCCCGACCAGGACGCGCTCCGCAAAGGGCAAACGCTCCGCTACCTTGCCGAGATCGCCTGGGCGCCCGACGCCATACTACGGAACGCATCGCTACATTGGGAGACGAAGGGAGCCCTCATCCGTGTTTCGAGTCCGGGACACTCCCGACCCTGGTGCGTCGAGCTCGAGCTCGACGAGGAGGGGCGCATCCGCCGTGCCACGGCGGACGGACGGCCTTGCATGGAGAAAGGCAAATTCATCGAGCGCCCATGGCAGGGGCGATTCTGGGACTACCGCGAGCGTCAATCCCGATGGATTCCTTTTCGAGGTGAGGTCGCGTGGATCATCGATGGCATCCCCTCGAAGGTTTGGGAGGGAACGATCACCGAATGGGAAGCCTGCGGCTGACCGATTGTTGGTCGATGCCGGAATTGGCGGGCTTGTTTGCGCTGGCTTAAATCGAATCCGATCACGTTGCGCTTGATGACCGTCGATGAAACGAGCACACGCCCTTGAGGTTGTCTCGACACTCAAAAGGCTCGGCCAACTCCGCGCCGGGCCTTCCCTTTTCGCACGCAAGTCTACGCCGCCCCGCGGATCCGACGCGCTATTGGGTGAGCTGGCGATATAGCGCTGGCAAGGCGGCCGGCAGCCGCCGCACGTTGCCGACGATCGCGTACCCACCTCTTCCGAACAGCGTCGGGAAGTAGCTCTGGGCGGCGGCATCGATCGTGACGCCGAACACGGCCATGCCGACCCGACGCGCTTCCTGGACGGCCTTGCGCGTGTCTTCGACGGCGAAGCGCCCTTCGTAGTGATCGACGTCGTTCGGCTTGCCGTCGGTCAGGACGATCAAAAGCTTCTTCCGCTGCGGCTGCGCGGCCAGATCGGACGCAGCGTGGCGGACGGCGGCTCCGATGCGGGTGTAGTACCCCGGCCTCAACGCGCCGATGCGCCGCTCGACCTGCTCGCTGATCGGCTCGCCGAACGCCTTGACGGTCTCCAGCCGCACCCATGAGCGCCGGCGCGAGGTGAAGGTGAGGATGCTGTGATGGTCGCCGCAGGCGGCGAGCCCATGCGCCAGCACGAGGAGCGCCTCCTTTTCCACGTCCAGCACACGATAACCGTCGACCCAGGCGTCCGTGGAGAGCGAGACGTCGACCAGCAACGTGACCGCGAGATCGTGACCTTGAGGGCGCATCGCCAGATGCACGCGGTCGAGCGCGCCGCTGCCGGCGCGCAAGTCGCAGCGCGCGCGCACCAGTGCGTCGAGATCGAGATCGTGCCCGTCGGGCTGCGCCCTCATCAGTTCATGTCGTGGCCGCAGCGCCTCGAACTGCCGCCGCACCTGACGGATCCGGCGGCGCGTGGCATGGTCCGGCTGCCAAGCTTCGCCGATCTCGCTCGCGTCTGACGTCAGCACGCGGCAATGGTCGGGCATGTAGCTGCCGTTGCGGTAGTTCCATTCCGGGTACAGCCGACCGGCGTCGAGCCGCGCCGGGTCGACGGCTTCCGGCGGCAGATCGAGATCAAACTTCAGCTTGCTCGCGGGCTTGCCCTTGCGCCGGGAGACCGCAAGTTCGTCGAGATCGTCGGCCGCCTTGCGTGCATCATCGTCGTCACTGTCGTCGGAGGGACGATCGACGTTGACCATCTCCGCCATGGCCAGGATCTTCTCGAAGCGGTTGAGGATGAACGGGTCGCGCTTGGCGCTGTCCTCGCGCTCGCGCACCGCGAAGCGCTTGCGCGAGTCGGTCCCGGCTTGCTCCTGCGCGTCCGGCGCCTGCACGTCGTCATCGTCATCCTGGGCGGCGACCGCCTCGCGGGTCCAGTAATCGCCCCACAGTGGGCAAGGCAGGATGGCCTGATATCCCGGCGGGGCCTTGTCCGGCAGCGGCCCCGTGCCCATCATGGCCGGCCAAAGCTTGCCCGCCGGCGGCGCATCGGCGCCGAGCAGCGCGAGCACGATCTGCTCCATGTCCTGCTCGATGCGCGGCAATGGCCGGCGCGGCCGAGCCGTCGCCATTGCCGCAGCCAGCCGCGCGTAGTCTTCGGCAAGGCCCGGGCATTCAGTCAACACGAGGACCGCGATCTCGCTCACCCGCCGCAAGTTCAGGAGATCGCGACGCAATGGATCGGCTTCCGCGATAGCCTCGGTCGGCGCAAACGCGAACCACGCTGCGAGCCACCGGTACAGCGCGGCGTTCAGCGCATGGTCGGCAAAGATCGCGATGCTATCGGGCAGGAAGATGGTCGCAGCGTCCCGCCCCGGCTGCTCGATGCGCTCGTCGCCGAGTCCGATGCGCTGCCGCCAGCCAAGTCGATGACCCGACCGACGGGCGCCGGCACTCGCGATCTGGACGCCCGTCTCGCCGCCGAGCGCGCGGAACATCACGGCGATACGCGGACGGACGTCCGCCAGCGAAACCGCGTGGTCGGCATGGACCGGATAGCTCGTGGTGCCGCCGACAAGGCGATGCCAAGCACGGCCAACGGTTTCTTCGAGCTCGAGGAAGTCGAGCATGGGACTGCCCTCAGGAGATCACGGCGCGCGCGACGTCGAGCAGCGCCGCCTTGACGTCGGCATCATCGGTCAAAGGCTCGATCATGCCGGCGAGCACGGCATCGGCGATCGAGACGCCTGCCGCAATAAGGGTGGCGCAATAGACGACGAGGCGGGTCGAGACGCCCTCCTCCAGGTCTTGGCCCTTCAACGCCCGCAGCCGACCGGCAAGCACGACCAGCGGCCGCACACGCTCCGCAGCGAGCCCGCTTTCCGCCGCGACCACCGCAACCTCCTGCTCCGGCGGCAGGAAGCCGAACTCGATGGCGACAAAGCGCTGCCGCGTCGACGGCTTCAGCGCCTTCAGCAACGTCTGGTAGCCGGGATTGTAGGAGACCACGAGCATGAAGCTGCTCGGGGCCGTGAGCTCCTCGCCGGTCCGCTCCAGCGGCAGGATGCGGCGGTCGTCGGTGAGCGGATGCAGGACGACGGTAACATCCTTACGCGCCTCCACGACTTCGTCGAGATAGCAGATGCCGCCCTCGCGCACCGCCCGCGTCAGCGGGCCGTCGGTCCACACGGTATCGCCGCCCTTCAAGAGATAGCGGCCGGTGAGATCAGCCGCGGTGAGATCGTCGTGGCAGGCAACGGTGTGGAGCGGCAGGCCGAGCCGCGCCGCCATATGCGCGACGAAGCGGGTCTTGCCGCAGCCGGTCGGCCCCTTCAGCAGAACCGGCAGCTGATGCCGCCAGGCGTGCTCGAACAGCGCGCATTCGTTGCCGCTCGGAACGTAGGCCGGCAGTGCGGGCGCCGAGGTCACGGCGTGAAGAGCTGGTTTCATGATGTCTCTCCGGAATTCCAGGAAGCAGGCGGCCGCGGTCAACCGCGACCGCCGTTTGCGTTTATTCAGCCGGTTGCAGCGCGGCGGGAATGGCGGCCCGCTTCTCGTGACCCGGCACCAGCACGGCCCAGACGAACATCAGCGCGGAGATCGCCACGAACACGCCGGAGCCGAGCCGGACCCAGTAGAACATCGCGAGCTGGTCCTGCACGTCCATGTAGCCCTGGCCGAGCACACGCTGGAGATGGACCTGGACCACGCCGGCAAAGGTCAGCGCGAAGGTCATCACCATCATGGCCGTGCACATGATCCAGAAGCTCGTCATGGAGAGCCACTGGTTGTAGGGCGCACGTCCCTTCAGTTGCGGGATCGCGTAGGCCATCACCGACAGGTTCAGCATCACATAGGCGCCGAAGAAGGCGAGATGGCCGTGCGCGGCGGTGACCTGCGTGCCGTGGGTGTAGTAGTTCACCGACGACAGCGTGTGCAGGAAGCCCCAGACGCCCGCTCCCAGGAACGCCATCACGGAGCAGCCGACCGACCACAGCAGCGCGGCGCGGTTCGGGTGCTTGCGGCCGGCCTTCCAGGTCATCTGCACCGTGAAGATCACCATGGTGAAGAAGGGCGCGACCTCCAGCGTGGAGAACAGTGAACCAATCCACTGCCAGTAGCCGGGCGCGCCTATCCAGTAGAAATGATGACCGGTGCCAAGGATGCCGGAGAACAGCGCAAGGCCGATGATGACATAGAGCCACTTCTCCACGACCTCGCGGTCGATGCCATTGAGCTTGATCATGAGATAGGCGAGCACGGAAGCCATGATGAGCTCCCAGACGCCCTCGACCCAGAGATGAACGACGTACCACCAGTACATCTTGTCGACCGCGAGATTGGCCGGGTTGTAGAAGGCGAACAGGAAGAAGATCGCAACGCCCCACAGGCCGAACAGCAGGATGTTGGTCACCGTGGTCTTCCGTCCCTTGAGCGCCGTCATGGTCACGTTGAACAGGAACATCAGGCAGACCACGACGATGCCGACCTTGATGACGAAGGGCTGCTCAAGGAACTCACGACCCTCGTGATAGTGGAAGAGATAGCCGACCACGGCGACGCCTGCTGCGCCGAAGAACATCCAGAACTGGATCTTGGCCAGCAGCGGGCTGTACAGCTCGGTCTCGGTTTCCTCGGGGAGGAGGAAATAGGTCGCGCCCATGAAGCCGATCAGCGACCACACGATGAGCGCGTTGGTGTGGATCATCCTGACGATGTTGAACGGCAGCAGCACCGACAACGTATTGGGCAGGACGTAGATGGTTCCGGCAAGCAGGCCGAACACGACCTGGGCCAGGAACAGCGTCAGCGCGCCGTAGAAATACAGCATCGCGACTTTCTGGGTCTGATATTTCATCTCGGGTTCTCTCTGTCTTGAAAGAAGAATGCAGGCCGCTCAGCCCGCCTTGTTCGGCGGCCAATCCTGACGCTTGATCGTGCTGACCCATTGCAGGAAGTCGGCGAGATCGTCGAGCTCCTGGTCGGTCAGGTTGAACTGCGGCATCTGCCGCCGGCCCTCCGCGCCCGAGGGCTGCGACTGCATCCAGGCCTTCAGCGTCTCGCGCGCCGCCGCCGGGTCCTCCTTGCCGCCCCAGCGGTCCCAGACGTTGCCGACCTCGGGGGCGAAATAGGCGCCCTCGCCCAGCAGGGTGTGGCAGTTGATGCAGGAGTTTCTCTCCCAGACGTGTTTGCCGCGCGCGACGGAGTCCGTCAGCGTCGCGCTATCCGTCGATTTGGTCACCATGTAGTAGTGACTGTGGGCCGTCAGCCCGAGGAAGATCGCGAGGAAGAACGCGGAGCCGCCGTAGAAGACGTTCCGCGCGGCCGTTTTCGTGAGGCGTTCAGCCATCGCCCATCCTTTCCGGTGTTGATTGGTGCGAGCGTGTCCGGCAACCTAAGCAGCGGCAGAAACCGTTCTTTGTGCTGGCGCAACAACCGAAGCCGTTGCGGCCTCAGATGAACAGCCTGGCGGCGGAGGCCGCCCAGGCGAACGACACCACGGCGAACACCCACGCGGTGACCAGGCCGCGCCAGACCGACGGCGCCGTGCGCAGCCCCAGAAAGTCGAGCAGGATCCGGCGGCCTTTCAGTGCGGCCAACCCCAGCACCACGGCGGTCGCGAGTGGTCCCGCCATCAGTTGCCACGACGCCAGAAGCGTCGCGATCGCAAGACCGAGCAAGACGGCAAGCGCGATTTCGAGCGGGTGTCGGTTCATCATCTTAGCGCACCAGATAAATGATCGGAAACATGACGACCCAGACGATGTCGACAATGTGCCAGAACGACGTCCCGGTCTCGACGGCGATCGCATCCGCTCCGCGCAGGACCACCGCAAGGATCGCCATCCCGAGCACGACATGCAGCAGGTGGAAGCCCGTCAACAGAAAATACAGGGTGAAGAACGTGCTGGTCTCCAGCCCCGCACCCATGGAGATTTCCTTGGCATATTCGACAAGCTTGATCGCGACGAACGCGGAGCCAAGTCCGATCGCAATCAGAAGCCAGCGCCGGCAGGCCGGCGCCCGGTCTTCCCGCGCGGCCAGAGCGCCGCGTGCTGCCGTCCAGCCGCTCGTCACCAGGACGACGGTGTTCAAGCCAGCGAGGCGTGGATCCAGCAGCCCCTGTCCGGAGGCGAACACGGACGGATTGATGGCGCGGGCGACCGCGAACGCGCCGAGCAGGAGACCGAACACGGCGAGTTCGCTGAAGATGAGGATCCAGATCATCGGGTGGCCGGGCAGTTCGGCGAGAATGCCCCAGCCGCCGTCCTGAAGTTCCAATTCTTGAGCCGACATTGATCCTCCGGGCACGGCGCACGGCTTGATCACTACGGAGAACGATTGGGGCGGTCTTTGTCGCCGGACAAAGACAGATCCGGTCCGCTGAACGAAGTTCCGCTGTGTACGATCGCAGATCGCGGCGATCTGATGCCGGAGCGACATCATGAGCGAAGCACAGCTGGGCCTTCTCACCGCCACGCCCATCATCATCGTCTTCGCGGGCGTGCTCAGGGCGAAGGGAGTCCTGTCCACGGTGGCGACGGTCTCGGCGGTAGCGCTGTCGGCCGCGATCGCCGTGGTGCTGTTCACCACGCAATAGACCTTCGGAGTTGAAGCGCATGACCATGACCGCCAATGGCACCGGATACCCGGTGGACGAAATCCTCGCGACGTCCTGGGACAGGAAGCTGGCGAAGGACCTGGCGGACGAGATCGGGATTTGTACCGGCGACAGGCTGGGCACCGTGCACGAGATGCGCCGTTTTCTGGCGCTCAAGGGATATCGGGAACTGCTTGGACGTCTTCGTGAGGCGCGCGAAGGCAAGGACGCCGAAGATGCGCTCGCGGCAGTCGTCCACGCGATGCGCCACTATGCGCTGGAGAGGCCGGCACTTTCCGCCGCCGCCTTCCGGACGGCCGCTGCGGATTGTCCCGAGTGGCGGGAGGCGCATGAGGACCTGCATGCCTTCATGAGCGACGTTCTGGCGGAATGCGGACTGGTCGGCGACGCGGCGGAAAACGCTCTCGACATGCTCCGAAGCCTCGTTCGAGGCTACGTCCTCCATGAAGTCATGCATACGTTCATCGGGGTCTCCTCATACGACGAGTCCTTCGATAGCGCCGTCAGGGTATTGATCCGTGGCCTCCCGGCTCTCGTTCCGCCGGAGCCCGCCCAAGTGACGGGGCGCGGACGCCGGGCTCCAGCCGAGCGGGACGATCCGTCGGCTTTCCGTTTCCGACCGGTGTAGAAAAGCGCGATTGCCGCATCGGGTCGTCGGCAACGACGCCGATTGCAACGCCGACGACGGGAAATGAACTCTCTTTCGCAGAAGAGTGCGGGTCGCATCCGCAGCCCCCGTTCTCGCCGACGGGGGGACGGCCTAAGCGTGATGTCCCCGAGCTTCTGCGAGATCAACACGACCCAATACCTTTGAGGATCCTCCAGCCGCCGTTTTCGCGCTTCCCGACGAAACATTACCAAACTAGGTTCCCGACCGATCTTTTTCGATCGCCTCTCTCAAGTAACAATTGGGCTACCAATTGCTGCCAGCATTCCGGCATTGCGATAGGTCGCGATCAGCGGCAGCGAATTTCGAAATGCTTTAATGACCGGCCCAGTTGGCGGTCCTTTCCGAAGGAGAGGCCCACATGTTCAAAGGCGCCGCAATCGCACTCTTGGTGCCGCTAGGTGCGGGTCAGGTCGCCAATCGTGGCCAAATCACCGATGCCGCCGCCACGATGCTCAAGCAAATCGCGCGCGCGTACGACATCTGAAGTCCGGTCCCGGGCCGTCGGCAAGAACGCCGATGGCGAAGCCGACGACGGGAACTGAGCCTCGGCCCTTTCGCGCCGCATGTCTGGACGCAGGGTAGGATAGGAATCCTTGCGCCGGATCAGATTCGATCTCGGCAATCCTGTCATGCTGGCAGCATGACCGCCGTTATCTTCCGTTGTCCCAAGACCGGCTTGAATGTTCAGCGCTGGGCGGACGAGACCCCCGATGCACCCGCGGATTCGTTCGAGTAGATCGAGTGTCCAGCCTGCGCAATGGGGCACGTCATGAATCGGCGGACCCATAAGCTTCTCGGTTGCGACGCCCCGATGACGGACGCTCCTATCGTGCGGCGGCCGCACTAGGCGAGGCCGTTCGTTTGTCGGAATGCGGCTCAATTGCTCATCGCGTAAACTCATTCACCAGTCGTGGCGGGGCGAGTGCTCGCCTCCCGACATGATCATTGATCTGGCTCAAAGACCGAGGTAGCGCTCGAGACTATATTTCAAGGTGGATTGCGGAGCGCCATCATGATCATCGAGCGCTTGTCCCAAGAGCACCGAAACATCGAGAAGTTGCTCGCCATCCTCGAGCAAGAACTCGAGGTGTTCGACCGCGGAAATCGTCCCGACTACGAAGTGATTCACGCTGTGATCAGCTACTTCGAAGTCCATCCGGAGGTGTATCATCACCCCCAGGAGGATTTGGTCTTTGCCAAACTGAAAACGCGCGATCCAGTGGCGGCCGCGGGGGTCGGAGATCTCGCTCGCGAACATCGGAAAGGGGCCGACCGGTTGCGCCAAGTCGCTCGGACGGTGGACAGCGTGCTCGCGGACCGTGAGCTTCTTCGCGATGACGTGGATGCCGTCGTTCGCGAGTTCATCGAACATGAACGGCGTCACATGGCGATGGAGGATCGTGACTCCTTTCCGGCCGCGATCAAAGCCCTCGAACCGCAGGATTGGGCGGAGATCGCTTCGACCGTCACCGTTCACAAGGATCCGCTGTTCAGCGATGTGGCCGAAGAACGCTTCGATGCGCTACGGGCACATATCCTTCGGCTCGAGCAAGAGGCCGAGCTCGAACGAAAATGACGGCAGGGTCATCTGGCTCCGGACTTGTTGTCTGTCGATGCTGACCGCGGGACGAACTACGATGGGAGGATGCTATGGAATCGGCGATGAAATCGGATCGGATCGCAGGCAGGATCTTGAGCGGTTTCTCGGATTGGCTCTGGCGATTGTATGATGACGCGGGTAGTCGCGGCCTCCGCCCCGGCGATGTGGACCTAATCGCCCAAGATCTTCGAGTGTCTCGGGCCGAGCTCGAAACCCTCGTTTCCCGCGGACGCCAGACGGCGGATGAGCTGCCGAAGCTGCTTGCATCGTGCGGCATCGTCGAGTCGGAGCTCGCCCGCGAGGAGCCGGGCGTGTTGCGCGACATGACGCTCGTATGCTCGCTCTGCGTAGCGAAATCGCGGTGCAATCGCGAGCTGAAGTCTGGGAGCGCCACGCACCACATTCACGAATATTGCGCCAACGCCTTCGCTATCGACGCGCTGAAAGCGCTCCCGCGTCGGCAGAAACCTTGCGGATAGTCTGAAATGGCGCGGCTCTGGACTCCTAGGTACTCCGGAGTCCCGCTGCGACCGCCCCGCGCGACACAAGCTTTCGACTTTAGTTCCGTTGCGGAACAAACGCGTTCCTAAGCCGTTTAGCTTCCCTCATTGCGCTGCTTTGGGGAGGCCGCGTGTTGCTAAGGGTCATCATCATCGGGCTGGGACTGGGGTTTTTCGCCCTGACATTTCCCGTTTCCGCTCAAGCACCTGGGCAACCGCCGGATACGATGGCGGCACGGGTCGAAGCCTGCACGCCATGCCATGGCAACCAGGGTCAAGGCACCAGCGACGTCTATTTTCCGCGGCTCGCAGGCAAACCCGCCGGCTATCTCTACAACCAGCTTCTCGCCTTCAAGAACGGGCGGCGGAAATACCCGCCGATGAACTACCTGCTCGAATACTTGGGCGACCCATACCTTCAGGAGATGGCTGATTACTTCGCCGAGCAGCGTCCACCGCTACCCGCGCCGGCCGCAAACGACGTCAGCAAAGAGGTTCTCCAGCATGGCCAGACCCTGGTCGGGCGCGGCGATCCCGCGCGGCAGATTCCCGCGTGCGGCAGTTGCCATGGCCCGGGACTCACGGGCATGGAGCCGGGAATCCCTGGCCTGCTGGGTCTTCGGCCGAACTACATCAGCTCGCAACTCGGCGCCTGGCGCTACGGGACGCGCACGGCCAAGTCTCCGGATTGCATGCAGCAGGTTGCCGCCCGTCTGACGGAGGCGGACGTGACCGCGGTGGCGGCCTACCTCGCAAACCGACCGGCTCCGGTTGCCATCGCGCCCGCACCGAAGGGAGCCTACGTGCTGCCCTTCGCGTGCGGAAGCGAGCCGGACTGAGGAGACGGCGATGCTTTCACGCGCACGAATCCTTGGCTTGCTCCTGCTTCCGCTCCTCGCGGGCCCCGACGCTCGCGCGCAGCAACCAGGCGACCTCGTCAACCGCGGCGAGTACCTCGCGCGTGCCGGCGACTGCATCGCCTGCCACACGGCTCCGGAAGGCCGCACCTTCGCCGGCGGGCGCGCGATGCCGACGCCGTTCGGCACGCTCTACTCGTCCAACATCACGCCCGACCGCGAGACCGGCATCGGCAAGTGGACGACCGAAGACTTCTACAAGGCCATGCATACCGGCCGCTTCCCCGACGGCGGTCTGATGTATCCCGCGATGCCGTTCGCCTCCTACACGAAGGTCACGCAGGCCGACAGCGCCGCGATCTTCGCCTACCTGAAGTCGATCCCGCCGGTGAACCAGAGGAACCGCGAGCACGATCTCCGCTTCCCCTACTCCAACCGCCAACTGATCCTGGGCTGGCGCACGCTGTTCTTCACCGAGGGCGAGTACAAGCCCGACCCCTCCAAATCGGACGAATGGAATCGCGGCGCCTACCTCGTCGAGGGACTCGGCCATTGCGGCATGTGCCATTCGCCGATCAACGCGCTCGGCGGCACCTCGCAGTCCGACGCGTTCAAGGGCGGTCTCATTCCGATGCAGAACTGGTACGCGCCGTCGCTGACCTTCAACCGCGAGGCCGGACTCGGCGACTGGAGCCTCAAGGACATCGCCGACCTCCTGAAGACCGGCGTTTCGGCACGGGGTGTCGTCTACGGCCCGATGGCGGAGGTCGTGCACAACAGCCTGCAGTACCTGACCGACGAAGATACGAACGCCATGGCGGTCTACCTGAAGAGCATCGCCGAGCCGACAACGCGGCCCGCCGCAAGTTCGACGGCTTTACCGACGACCGAGAGCAGCTTGCTGATCAGCCTCGGCAAGACGGTCTACGACGCCCGCTGCGCGAGCTGTCACGGCGCGCAAGGAGAAGGCCAGCCGCCGCACTGGCCGCCGCTCGCCAACAACCAGTCGATCGAGATGGAATCGGCCGTCAACGCGATCCGGATGGTGCTGAACGGCGGCTATCCGCCGGGCACGGAAGGCAATCCCCGTCCCTACGGCATGCCACCCTTCGCAGGCCTTCTGTCGGACAACGAGGTGGCTGCCGTCGTCTCCTACATCCGCACCGCCTGGGGCAACCGCGGCGCGCCCGTGAGCGCCCGGGAAGCCAACGAACTGCGCTCGGTGCCCCTGAACTGAGGCCGAAATGATCAACTCGGAACTCCCTGAACAGATCGACCACACGGCCGATGATCGCGTGAACCGGATCGTGGCCGCCGGACCAAATTAGCAGAATCATTCTGGCTAGAGTCCCCGGAGGTGGTGATGGACCTCAAGCGGGCGCAGTCAGATCCCATACGCTTTCGATGTCGTCCAAAAACCTGCGCTTTTTCTCCGTTGCCCGTTTCGTTGTGTCTTAGACGATGTTTCGATTGGCTTCGCGCATGAAAACAGCAGAATCGTCTCACGGGTTGAATCGCACGGCAAGCGCAATCGAACTAACCTTTAGTCGTCTCCCAGTTTTCGACCAGCGGATGCTTCGGCATCAGTCCGAACGCACGTCGCTACTCCGGCGTCGCCTCCATCAGGCGCGAGTTCATTCGAATCGGGAACACGAAGAGGCCCAGGCGGCGTCGAAATGGGCAAGCACGGCTGGATAGCATTTGGCCTCGGAACCTTCTTTTCTCTCCTCATCGGCTGCGGCCTCACGGCCCTGCTGTTTTTCAGCAGCCGTAGCGGTCATGCGACGCCGCCGACCCGTTCCGGCATCGGGAGCCTGGCGATCGGTAGTTCGCCCACCCGCAGCCCATCGCGACGATTAAGGGCGCCGAGAATTTCGTGCGGGCGGTTGCGGACAGAGAGGCTGACGCGTGATCCCCGCGGTTTCAGTTGGATCAAAATGCCGCCAATCGCGTAAGGGCAATTCAACTACGCGAACTGGGGACAAGGACGCTTGCCCTCACCCAGACACCGTCCAAGACCAAAGGTCGCAGACTTGGTCGGACTGGACGTGCAATGGCAATCAGCATCAAGCCGAAAGGCGAGACATTCCTCATTTTTGCGGATGAGCTGCCCGTGTTGGAATGCAGCGACATGGCCGTCGCCGTAAGGGCGGTCATTGAGGCCAACCAGCAACTCGACGAAGTCCCAAATGGCAGCACGCAGGGGAGCGGCAGTATCTGCATGAGTCAGTCCCAACGGATAGACCACGCACCCACTTGCGCGCAGCGTCCTCGGTGATCCCATCCGCCCCCACCTCGGCAAACTCGCGTTGCATTTCGAGGAATACGGCTCGCCAGCGCGACACAGTGTTAGGGGCGGGCGTCGTTGCCGTAACGAAAGCCTCGAACAATTCCCAGCAACTCACGCCTGCCGCGCGGGCTTGCCCCTCTGTGAACAGCGGGAAGCTGTCCGGCGTATCGTCACGGGAGTAATCGCCATTGGCGCGCCGCTCTAGCACCGAAAGTGCTTGCAGGAGGTTGTCGCTAACGGCATCCACAAAGAGAGCATAGGCGCTGGAATTGAGTGCCATTCCTTCGCTGGCGAGAAACGTCGCCACCCGCGCACACTCGGCGGCTTGGGGCCGCACTGCCTCTCGAACCTCTGGGGCCTTTTCCCAATCGTTATAGCGGTGGTGGTGCTCTTCGTGGTCATCGGGCCTATGGGGAAGCAACACGTCCGATACCCAGAGGTCGCTTAGCTCTCGCCAATGGCTTGCGCGGCGCGGGTCGTCCTCATGCTGCTTCACGAACCAGTTGTACCAACGTCCCGCAAGAGCGATTGCGTTTAGCCTCGTGAGTGGTTGACCCTCGCCGTTTCTTTGGGCTCGCAGGGTCGCAATGCGCGTTTCGACCTCTGCTTCCCACTCGCCAAGTCGGGCCTTAGCTTCGTGCTTAGGTGTGCCAGCCGCGAGTTTGAGATGCGCTTCACGCTTGGTCCCGTAAAGACGTTGGTAGTCTTCGCGGACATCCTCGGGGATGCCTTTGCGCGCAAATCACCGACCATCAGAAGCTCTATTCAACCCGACCATACGCAATGCCATTTGTAGCGCCTTTTGTATTTTAGGCGGCGCAAATAGGTCAGGTCTATCAATAAGATGCTGAGAATGCGGGGTTATCCGCAACGGTGGTACAGTTGGGTGGGCTCGAACCACCGACCTGCAGTTCAACCTCTCAAGTCAAAAGCACTAGGTGACAAGACAAGCGTCCGCGAGCTGCGCTTCCACGCCCGTCCGATTCGCACCCTACGGTACTCTGGACTCGGCGGCCACATCTTGTTCCCTTTGTTTGGCATCGTGGGCAACTTAGATCGGTGCAGCTCGCGCAATTGGATAACGCCCAAATGACGCCAAAGTGGGTTAGGAGGAACCTCGTCAGCCACCACAACGGCAGGCCTTCTGGCGAGCCCGCATCGACAGCGTCGCGCCATGGATTATGCGCATCTCACTCAGTGGGGTTTTGATCCCGATTGCGGGAAATCATCGAAGTGCATGCAGGGACTTATGGTTGACAATGATAACAACAGCCGGCGCCGGCTCGTCGAGTTCAAGGATGGTTGCCGCTATGGCAAATTCGGAAAGACTAAGGCCTATGAGCTGATCGCTCACGAGAGGATCAGGGCCTACAAGATGGGAGGCAAAACCATGATCGATCTCGACAGCGTGGATGAATATCACGCTTCGCTGCCGAGGGTCGAAACGAGAGCAAGCTAGGAAGCCAGTTTGCGCAGCGAGATGGCGGACACACCTTGCCCAAGCTATCGAGGCGGCCAGGCTAGCGCTGAATTCAACGCAGCGTTCCGCTCAATGGGCAGCACCATTATGGATGCTGCAGGTCCCTTCCTTGTCGTTGTCATGCTGGCGCCGCACCCATCTCGTCGCATCGCAGGTACTTTTTTCTTCGTGTCACGGGCAAGCTGGCTTCCATTCCATCGCCGTCAAACGCACCCCCTGAACAGGGTCGACTTAGGCGAGCGGCAAGCATGCGCGGAGGGGTTGCCGCCGGAGCCAATTCGCGGCGCATGATCCGCAGCGGATCGTAACGTCCCCGCCATTTCGCGAAGAACGAACTTCTGTATCTTTCCCGTCGCAGTCATTGGCATCGTGCCGACCAATTCGAGATGCTCCGGCCAGTAGGATCTGGCTACGCCCGACTCCCTCAGGAAAGCTTGCATCTCGGTGAAGCTGAATGATTTCTCAGGTTGCAAGACGGCGAACGCGCAAGGGCGTTCGCCAAGTCGCCGACCCGGCATCGCGACAATCGCCGCTTGCCGCACGCTAGGGTGGCGGTAGAGTACGTTCTCTATTTCGATCACCGGGATATTTTCGCCGCCGCGAATGATCACATCCTTCGAGCGGCCTGTGATGGTGACGTATCCTCTGCATCAAGACGGGCGAGATCTCCGGTGTCGAACCAGCCGTCGGCATCAACGTTGTAGAGTTCCGGGCGCTTGAGATAGCCAACGAAAGTGCTCGTGCCGCGCGTTAGCAAGCGACCGGCGCTGCCCGCCTGCAGCGGCTCGCCTTCGGCATCGACGACGCGGAGCGCCAGGCCGACGGTCGGATATCCATCTGTTTCATAGACCTTGTGCTCGGGATCATCCGGCTTAGTTGCGCTAACGAGGATATTCTCGGTCACCGATTGGCCGAAAGAGCATCCGTCGGTTACAGCCGACTTTTGCAACAAAATCGGCCAGAAGCAGCCTTCCAGCGCCGCGCCAGCGTTCAGTCATATTCGACGAGATCGCGAACCTCAAAAGGCTTCGGCGCGGGCGTAGATACCTTCCCGGCGGTGCCCGGCAGAACCTCGAAGTCGGGCGTGAACGGAACAAGGATGGCGCGAAGGCTATCGAATCCACCCCGATCGCCCTCGAACCGAGCCTTGCCGGACGCGAGCAAATCATCAAATGATGCTTGCCCCATCATCACCTGGTTGAGATCAGCGCGGTTCAGGGTCACAGTTAGGTCCGGGTTCTTCGCCTGGAAACCCTTGATGGTGGTGAGCGTCGCATTGCTCAGTTCGACCGCGTACTGCTCGCCGTTGTCCGGCGTCACAAGGTTGAAGGTAAATCGCATGCCCTCAGCCTTCTTGGGATCCATGCTAATGCCAATGAAGTCGAGCCATTGCTCGGTGGACATCGCTCGCACTACATCCGGGCCCGTGCTGCGCGGCGGGACGCCCCCCGGCAGGCCATTGCGCAATTCGAACGCACCCTGCAGGAAGCTGTTGCGTACGCTTGTGCTTTCCGACCGGTATCCAAGCTGCTCGTAAGCGTCGGCGAGTAGCCGTCGCGCCCGCTGGTTCTGCGGTTCGGCGAAAACCAGCTTGTTCAGGATCTCGGTGGCGAGCAGGTACTTGCCTTGCCCCATCAGTTCCTCACCCTTGGCGACGATCTTCGCCGAGCCTCCCATCATCTCTACATAGAGCGGCGCGGAATCCTTCGGCGACAGCGGAATTAGGTTAACTGGATTGCCGTCGTAGTGACCGAGGAAACGGTTGATCACCGCACGCGCATTGTTCTGCACATCGCCATGGTAATTGCGCGCAGCCCACTGGTCGCGCAGGCTTTTCGGTACCTCATATACGTTTTGGATTTCATTGATTGTCACGCCCTGGTTGGCGTAGTGGAGTACCTGGTTGTTCAGGTTCGCGTAGGCATCGCGCTGCGCCCGGAGCACCTCCTGGATACGCGGGTTGCCCCAGCGCGGCCAGCTGTGCGACGCGAACATCACTTCCGCCTCCTGTCCGAACACGTACAGCGCCCGGTTGATCTCCTTCGACCAGTTCAGGGCGTTCCGCACCTGCGCACCACGCAGCGTGTAGATATTGTGGATCGTGCCGGTAACAATTTCCGAGGTCCAGAGCGCCTTAAACTGCGGGAAGTAGGTGTTCATCTCCACGGGCGCCTCGGTGTCGGGCGCGTTTTGAAACACCATGTTCACACCGTCGAGCGTGATCTCCTCGCTCTCGTTCTTGACCAGCCGATTAGGCGCGATCAGGCCTGTGTTGCCGTTGGCCACGTTCTTCCCGATCGCCTGGTCGAAATGGCCGAACGGACTGCGCTGCAGCAGTACCGCGTATTGCCACTGCGAGCGGCGGGACATCGCGTTGCCGGCGAAGACGTTCTCGGCGATTGCCTCCTGCAAGAAACCGTCAGGCGCGATGACCATCACCTTGCCGATGGCGACATCGGCTTCGTCGACTACGCCGCGCACTCCACCAAAATGGTCGACGTGCGAGTGCGAGTAGACGACACCAACGACGGGGCGCTTGCCAAGCTTTTCATTGATGAACTCGAGCGCCGCGCGCGCAGTTTCCTGCGCAGTCAGCGGATCAAAGACGATCCAACCCGTATCGCCCTTGATGAAGCTGATGTTGGCAAGGTCATAGCCGCGCACCTGATAGATACGACCGGGGACGACCTCGTATAGGCCGTAGGCCATATTCAGGACGGCCTGCCGCTGCAGCGAGGGATGGATGCTCTCGAAATCCTTCCCCGTCAGGAGCCAGCCGTAGCTGGCCATGTCCCACGCGACGTGCCCGGCATCGGCCATGATCTTCGTGTATGGCGGTTCGGCGATGAACCCTCGTTTTGCCTCGTCGAAATCGCGCTTGTCGGCGAACGGAAGCTCGGCCTTCTGGCCGTTGCGCAGTTCGAGCGTGAACTTCGACGGCGGCTTTCCAAGCGGATCGAAATGCGCAGTCGCTCCGCCGTCCGGCGGAAGCAATGAGGTACCGGGGGTCTGGCCTTGCGCGCCAGCGCCAACTGATAACAGACCGGCAAACAAGAGCGGCAAGCCGAGCAGCAATTGAGCGATTCTTGTCATTTGAACCCCGCTATGATGCTGAGACTGTGGCTACCACATTTTAGCACATCGACTATGCAAAGTCGGCAGAAAGGACATTCCTGAGGGCTCGATGGGCACCGGGACGTCGGCTTGGGGTCAAAATGCGAAGAACTCAACCTGAGCAAATCTAGTCTGCCGTACCCCAATGAGCGGACCTCGTGGATGGACATCGCTGCTTCGCCGATGGGCCAACTGCCGATATCGCCTAGGTGGCTAATACGTCAAATTCGCATGGCCGTGTTGTCCGATCCGTCGTAGGCTGTGGTTTGGGTTGCGAGCGATGGTGCAGGAGCGGCCAGTCCGGATCGAGCGAAGATTGTCGGCGATATTGGCCGCCGACGTCGCTGGCTACTCGCGGCTCATGCACAATGACGAAGAGGCTACGCACGCCAAACTAACGGTGCTCCTCACCGAGGTTATCGTCCCGGCAATTGGTGAACACGGAGGCCGCATTGTCAAAAACACTGGCGATGGGTTCTTAGCGGAGTTTCCGAGCGCGGTCGAAGCGGTTCGAGCTGCCTTGCAATTCCAAACCCGCATTCATGAACTTACAATCGATGAGGCGGAAGATAATCGCATTGCTTTCCGCATGGGCATCAATATCGGGGACGTAATTGTAGAGCCGCATGACATCTTCGGCGACGGGGTGAATATTGCGGCGCGACTTGAGAGCATCGCAGAGCCCGGAGGCATCTGCATCTCGTCTTCTGCTTACGAGTATATCCGGGGCAAGGTCGGCGTTCAGTTCATTGATCTAGGTGAGCAGAACCTCAAAAACATCGCCCGGCCGGTTCGGGTCTATGCGGCAGTCCCGAATGGGCCTAGCTCGGCGGCACAAGCTACGCGCCCGAAGCTTAAGCCGCTTTCTCCGCCTCGTCTTTCTATTGTTGTGCTGCCTTTCACCAATCTTAGCGGTGATCCGGAGCAAGAATATTTCGTTGATGGTGTAACTGAAAGCTTGACCACGGACCTATCGCGGATCAGTGGCTCGTTCGTTATCGGCCGACACACCGCATTCACGTACAAGGGCAAGGCAGTCGATCTTAAGCAGGTCGGTCGCGAGCTAAACGTTCGGTACGCGCTTGAAGGGTCAGTGCAGCGCCGCGACAGCAGACTGCGCATCAACGTGCAGCTAATCAACGCCGAAACTGGCACACATCTATGGGCCGATCGCTTCGACAAACCCGTCTCCGACTTGTTCGACATGCAGGATGAGATCGTATCGCAGCTCGCTAACACACTGACCTCGAAGCTCATAACGGTAGAAGCGCGTCTGGCAGAGAGGTCGATGCATCCCGACGCGACGGACTTAATTTTTCAGGGCAAGGCATGTTTGTACGAGGCGACCACCGCCAAGCAGTTAATCCAAGCGCGTAGCTTTTTCGAACGTGCATTGGCTATCAATCCCCGAAATGTCGGAGCATTGCTCGGTATGGCAGCGAGCGACTTTCGCATGGCGTCCAGTCTGCTGGCTGATGATCGCATCGCGTGCTTTGCAGCAGCTGAAGCAAAGGTGATCGAAGCGTTGTCGATAGCGCCCGACCATTCATCGGCTCACATGATGTTGGGTAGCGTCTGCATTTATACCAACCGCGCTGTCCAAGGGATCGCAGAGTGCGAACAGGCATTGCGACTTGATCGCAATGAGGCCTACGCGCATAGTTCAATAGGGTTGGCAAAATACTACTTGGGTCGTCCTGCCCAGACCGAAGGTCATGTACTCGATGCCCTCCGTCTCTCTCCTCGGGACAGTGGCGCCGCTGCGTGGATGGCCGTTGTTGGCGTGGCCAAGATACAGCTCGGCTTAGATGCCGAAGCCGCCGGTTGGCTGCGGCGAGGTATTGAGGCGAACCGTAACTTTGCTTTCGGTCAGTTTGGACTGGCCGCCGCCCTTGGTCTGCTCGGTGCTCTCGATGAAGCGCGCGCCGCCGTGACGGCAGGACTTGCGCTGGACCCGAACTTTACTATCCGGCGCCTCCTCGCAACGCGACTGAGCGATAATCCAACTTACCTTGCTGGGCGGGATCGCATCTGCGAGGGTATGCGCAAGGCCGGTGTGCCGGAGGGGTGATGTCGCCTTTGGGTCAAAATGCGAAGAACTCAGGGTGAGCAAAATCTGGTCCGCGATGCCCCAATAAGCAGACCTGCACCAGACGGGGTGTCACTTCGCTGATGGGCCAATCTCGGAAGTGAGATCTTCCTTCGTCACACGATCTCTTCGGTCCAGACCTTGAAGCTGACCAGTGTGTTTGGCCCGAACGTCTGGGTGATCGGCACATCGGAGGCGTCGCGGCCCTGCGCGATCAGGATGCGGCCGATCCTCGGCACGTTGTTGCGCGGATCGAAGGTGCGCCAGTGGCCGCCGAGATAGGCTTCGAACCAGCCGGCGAAATCGCCCGCGGCCCAAGGCTTTGGCGTGCCGATGTCGCTGAGATAGCCCGTGCAATAGCGCGCGGGAATGTTCATGCAGCGGCAGAACGCGACGGCGAGATGGGCGTAATCGCGGCAGACGCCCTTGCCTTCCGCGTAAGCCTCCCACGCCGTCTTGCTGGCGCGCGCATGCTCGTATCCGAATGCGATGTGACGGTGCACGAAATCGCAGATCGCCTGGACCCGCGCCCAACCCGGCGGTGTTTTCTCGAACAATTGCCAGGCGATTTCCGAAAGCCGCTCGGTTTCGCAATAGCGGCTGCCGAGCAGATAGACCAGGGTATCCGCGGGCAGGTCCTCGACCGCATGCTGAACTGCAGAAGCAAGCACCGGATCGAGCAGGCCGCTGTCGCGAACGACGCCATCGGCCGCGAGACGCACACGACCGGCGGGCGCAACCATGCGGCTGCACCAATTGCCGAACATGTCGCGATAGGGGCCGATCTCGATGGCGGGGTCGGTAATGAGGAAGTCCGGCACGATCACATCGGACGCACGCGTGAAGTGTGTGCCCAGCACCATGATCATCGGCGTCGGTTGCGGAAAATCGTAGAGCATTTCGAATCCGACGCGAATCTTCATTCGAAATGCCTTTCAAACTCCTTACAGTTGAAATGGCTACGAAACGAACCAGTACAAGGCTTCGACTGGGTTATTCGGTCAAATGCGGCCGGCAGCGGAAAAAACGATAGCTAATTGCCGCAAAAGCGCGCAGGCTGTGACGATGTCCGCAAAACCTCATGACTTCGCGCGCAGATTCGCCGGGCTGCCGGCATGACCACGCGCACGCGACGGGAAACGGTTCATTTCAGGCATCCCTTCCGCATCAAGGGTATCGACCGGCAGCTCGCATCGGGAGCTTACGAAATCATCACCGACGAGGAGATGATCGAAGGCCTTTCGTTTCCGTGCTACCGGCGGGTCGCAACCATGATCATGGTGCCCGGCGCGCCGCCGCAACGATCCGCGATGGAGATGATCTCGATCAGTTCGATCGATCTGTCCGACGCGCAACGCATCGATGCGAGTGCGCCGCGTGACTGAGACCCCGATCGAGTTCGACAAACATCACGGCATGGCGGCGCAGAAAGCCACCGATATCCGTCGCGTAATCGCCGAAGTCGAGGCCAATGCGAAGCTGCTGCGTGACAAGCAGGGCGTTGTGAGATCCTCGCCGCTCCGGCCACCTCGTGGTCCGAGGCGGTGGCCAAGGCGCGTTTCGTGCTCAATCTGTATTCCGCCGGCCTACTGGCCGCCGACACCCATCACCGCGACCTGGGTCCGCGGTGCTTGCGGACCTTACCCGACTTTCGGGGAAGAGATCTGAACAAACCAGTGTTTCGCTCAAGTGAGCACTTCATCCTGCCCGTTCGTGCCACGATGGGACGGCCTAACCGAAAGCACCATGATGCAAAATCTCTCGCCTCGTCACGTCATGACAGAAGAATCGCTTCGTCTCGGTGTGGAATCCGGCTGGTACTCGACCAAAGTCAGCGGAACCTTCGTCTCGGGCCCGCATTCTTCCGAAGCCGACTGCTTGCGCAGGATCGCAGAAATCAATCCGCCAACAGCGAAAAAGAAGACCTAAGTCCGCTCTGTTTCGGGAGAAAGGTTTGATGCTCGCACGCGGCAACATCCGGGGTATGACGACGAACAGATGGGCCTGCTGCTTTTTATGCTGAACGGCGCTAGGGAAGTGAAGGGCCGTTGATCGCCTCTTGCTATTGTTTGAGACAAGGGACGTTGCCCGAGCGCGCCAAGAAGGTCCGTAAAGAGTGGTTAGCCGATACAGATGCCAATCTCGACGAACGCTATCAGCAGCATCACCATAACCGCCGTGTCCGCTTTGGTGCCAATGACGGATATCGGTAAAGATGAGATCGGATATCGCGGCGCTACTGTCGATGCCAATCAATGTTGATCGTTGAGAAGCCGCCAGCCGCGCAATTCTGACCCTGCGGATCGAAACCGTGATTGCGCCGATCTAAAAATGGCGGAGTGCTTGAATACCGTGTCGATTGCTCGGAGTTGTCTCGTTACTAGACCGTTAAAAGGCGCAGGGTGATTTATCACCGTTTCGCGCTTTCGGCTGTTGTCGGTGACTGACAGTGTTGAGCTCCCGCCGTGGTGAAAGGGAGATCCTATGCCCCAGAATACCCCGCCTCCCATCTGCCCGAGGTGCAGCAGGCCTATGCGATTTGTGCTCGTGAAAACGGGAGGGCGCAAATTCCGCTGCGTCGATTGCGATGTAACAGGTCTCCTTAAATTGCTGGAGGTCACACAGCTTCTCACGGTCGAATTAGCATCCCGAGCTAAATTGCCTCCGTTGGTTATGGCGATGGTCGCCTGGATATTCCCAAGTGTCCGACGTGGCGTCCGAATTGTCTCGCTATCTGGTTACAACAAGCGCAGCTTGGTTCTGGGGCCTCTGGGAGGTCAGTCATGAGCGGCAATATTTTTAATAGCAATGGCACCCGCGTTGGGGTGGTGGATGGCGCGACTATATTCAGCCTTAACCGCCAAGAACTTTATCATCTAAAAGGGATCAACATCTATCGACTTTCCGGCGAGTTGGTCGGCCATCTAAACGGGACGCAAGGCACCGATAGGCGGCTCGATCGTTCCACTGACAAGCTATTCTCCGCCAGAGTCAGTCCTTAAAGGCCCTGCCACAATGGTGATCGCCGAGACACCTCTCTGCCTGGCCCATAATCTGGAGCGGTCATGAACGTCGTCGGGACCAAGCCGCTGATAGCTGCAATCACGGCCTGAGACCGCGCTCAGAGACGACGGCACTGCTACCTTAGGACTGGAACTAAGAAGGTGCTGTACAGCATTAGGCCAACAGACTATCGTTGAATGGGAAGGTGGCAGTTGTTCGCCTTGAAGCTGTCCATGAAGCGGTGACTTCCGAAGTCGCTGCTCGTCGTCGTAGCGGCAGCTAGCGTGCCATCGGAAGGCGCAATCTCACACAGCTGGATGTTTGCCAAGCGCGGACGCGAGCGGCGTCTGTGGCTGCGAACCCGCTTGTGCGCAAAATAAGGAGACCATCATGAGAATGCCCGACATTTTGCAAGGTGAGGCGCGGACTCGCTTCCTCCAGGGAATCGCTTTCGGCGCTGTTGCGGCGATAACGATCGGATTTTCCTGGGGCGGCTGGGTCACCGGCGGTACCGCCCAAACCATGACCGCAATGGCGGAGACCAACGGTCGGATGTCTGTCCTGGTCCCGATATGTGTCGCGCAGTTCACAGCGGCCGACGGCGCCGTCGCCAAGTTCAAGGCGGCGGGCTCCTATTCAAGGGACAACGTCATCGGCGAATTTGTGAAGACCGTTGCCTCCACGAGTATGGACTATTCATTCGCCAAGGCGTGCGCAGCCGGCGTAGAAGCTGAACTCTCAAAGACGGCCACAAAGAGCTGAGCGGTCGCTTCGCCAAGAAGGGGTCCAGCGAAATGAGCGCTCTTGGGTCCGGGCGGCCGTCCTACCTTGTATATGGCTTGTTGGCCGTCATCCTATTCGGCGGTCAAAACGAATTCCGCAACCATGGCCCCGGCCCTGACACTCAATCGTTGACGCCTCGCGCGTTTTTTCATTGGGAACCACACGGGCACGTCCACGCCGGCGAGTGAATCCGCCGCCTCGTTTGTCTGGAAGGCTACGCAGGCGGCGATCCATCGGCTTGCATCCGATAGCGTACATCGGTGCCCGCCCCGAGAATGTTCGCTTTGCGGTCACAAGCAGCAGTCCGGCCGTTCTGTTTGTCAGGTCCGGTTCTCCTCTGAGAGCGGACTATGCGGCCCCTCGTAGTCAGTTCGGCTAGCCAATGAGCCGACAATGACCGCAATGGACGCGCTTCACTTCCGATCGCCAACCATTCCCATCATTGGGGCGAGCCGGAAGATCTCGCCGAGCTTGCGATGTGTCTGGCGTCACCGGCGCGCGGTACATCGCGGGCACGGTGATCCCGGTGAACGTCGGCTTACGGCGGATCAGTTCTAGGGCGAGTTTTCCGACGACATCGACATCTCTCCGCTTATGGCGCGGTCCAAGGCGTCGATCAGCGTTTGCAGCTCGACGAATTTGTTGCGTGCACGCTCGGCTTTGTCGCGATCAAAGGGAGCGGCCAGCACGGTCGCATACGCGTCCCTATCCTCGATCATGCGACTACGGGCTTTCTTGAGTATTTCAAGTCGCGCACTCATCAATATTCGCCTTCTTGTCGCTTTGATCCGAACCGAAGACTCAATTGAAGGCCGCCGGTAGCTCACCTTCGCGAAAGATAACCGTAGGCTCATCGTCATAGTCGCCCATTTCGGGATCGCCACTCGACGAGAATGCAACGACAGCAAGCTTGCTCAACGCGAGGCGCTCCGCCGTTCGGAGCGCGGCACTTTCCGTTTTGCAGACTATCGGAGAGTCCGGCTTCAGATGTCCGCCGTTGCCGGCGTTGAACGCCTGCACGATATAGGTCGTTTCGCGGGCCATAAAGGCTCCCTTGAGTGCTGACAAACGCCAACGGCCGCGACGGGTCGTTTCGCCCCGCTCCCTGTCTCGCGCTTCCCCACTGCCATGTCGCAAATCTCAGCAGCCGCGACAGATATTCTTCAGCTTCGCTGCGGTTCGGGCCTCTTCCGCCGTGAACGGGTCCTTGTATGCCGCTCGCGATGCGTCGCTCTCGACCGTCACGGGCGCCTTGATTTTTGGAGGAAAGGCAGCGTCATAACAAGCGAGGCGCCCGCTTGTGTTTTCGATCGCTCGGCAGTCGAGTTCCCGGGCGAGAGCGTTTTGCGCAAAAGTGCAGAGCACAAACACCGCAAGAGACATCTTCATCATGTGCCTTTCCGACAACGCTCATGAGGTTCAATGCGGCCCTCATGCTTTGAGCTGATCGAACTCGTCGGACAGCAGGATGCGGCCTCGCGGCGTGCAAATCCGCACGTCCGAATACCCCTATCCAGGAGCTCATTCGCCTTCTTCAAGGCCGCAGCGGTCGTGTCGTGGCCAAAATGACGCGGCCCGATTGATGGTCCCCGCTGACCAGGAATTGCAGCTGTGTCGCCCTATCCATGCAGGACGGCCGCCGCGAACACCAGGAACAAAAGAAAGAGCGGAACGATCACCGGGGGCACGATCCAGTCGGCCAGACGAAACCGCGACATGCGCGCTCCTCCTCTTCGGCGGGAGCGCTCGTCACCCTCAGTCACCGGTCGAAGCCGTGGGAAGGGCGGTGATGTCGCAACCCTACGCTTCCCCAGTGAGAATAGCGAACTTTAAAACGCGGCCGCCGTCGTGGACTCCGCAATCAGCGCCCGTCGTGTCGCGCCCCGAACTTGAGAGTAGATTGTCGCCCATGAAAGGAATCGGCTCGGAGCGTCGGCACCCAAAATGCGCGCCGCGCAATCCGAAGGCCGAAGTCCCGTCGAGGTCCGGCCGAAACCTCTCCGCTCTTGTAAGCGCGATCAATGCAGGTAGAAAGACATACGGCACCTCCGCGCGACCGTTGGCGGGAGGTAATTGTTCGCGCGCAGGAGACCGCTGTTTGCCATACTCAGCCGTTTTTATTGCCGGTTGATGGACAGCAGCGCGAACAGGGCAGAATCACCCTGAGTTTGAGCAGCCTCCCGCGTAGTTTCAAAACCCGCCGCGATCTCTGTTGTACCGTCTGAAACGTTCCACTTCCAACGTCCCTGACCGGATTGCGACACGGCGACGTCGAGCAGGCGAACTGGGAATTTGGCCATCACAGCAATATGCGCCTGAGTTCCGCAGATACAAGTGCGCCGTGCGCCGCGATCGCATAGTCTGTCGCGAACTGCTTGCCGGCGGATTATTGGAGCTCCTGTTGGTTGCGCTTCGAATTCAACATAAAACCATCTATCGTTTCCGTGGGTTGGTGAGCCTTGGACCACACCGCTTGATGCTTCCGCCCACGCGAAAGTCGCGACCTTCGTCTGGCATCGCATGACTTGACGATAACGCCGGCAGCGGTGCTGACATGGGCACATGACGTCTTCGGTAATGCAGTCGCTGTGGCCAATTTCGCGGGCATGACCGACATGCTCGCTATCGATAGCGTGGCGAATATCTCGCTCAACACGGCTGATTGGCCAATTTTTGCCATCGCAGCTTCGGCCATCTCCTACCCATTCCGCTACTCCGCCGACGAATGGACCGACCTCGGAGCACTGACTACTGCGCAATACCCCGATCCGGCCGAGCGGTTGCAGAACTGGGCGACAGGTTTCGTCCGCAGCAATCCGACCGATACGCTTTCCCTGCTTAAGGACCTGAATGCAGGTGTCGCGCAACGCATCCAGTACCAGAGCCGTGAAGTCGAGGGCACCCAATCGCCCACCGAGACGCTCGACCGTGGCTGGGGCTCGTGCCGTGACTTCGCGGTGTTGTTTGCAGAAGCAGCACGCAAGCTCGGCTTCGGTACGCGCGTCGTGTCAGGTTATCTGCACGATCCGAACCACGACCTGCTCGGCTCTGCCGAAGCGGGCTCGACCCACGCCTGGGGCGAGGTTTTTGTCCCAGGAGCGGGCTGGATCACTTTCGACCCGACCAACCGCAGCGTCGGAGGCCGCAACCTGATCCCGGTTGCGGTCGGCCGCGATATCAGCCAGTGCACGCCGGTGACAGGGAGTTTCTTTGGCGGCGGTGACAGCTTCCTGAGCATGGATGTCGCGGTGTCGGTCACCTCATAGCCAGAACATGCCGAACTATCGACTGCGGCATGACCGAAGATAGTCATATCTATCCGGGAGGAAAGGGCGCACAGTCGGTGACGTTTTCGTCGCCCGTCGAACGATGATGCCAATCCGGACGTCATCCTTCGCAGAACTGGCTTGCGGAACTGAGCTGCCATGCGAGTCGCCGTAAACGGTGCTGGCAGCGAACGAGATTAGCGCAACCACATCACCGAGGCCAAGCCCACGCCGCTCTCATTCTCGAAGAGAGAGCGACGCCTGAATCGCGCGCGATACGGCTTGCGCCGCAGAGGCCAGGGAGACCGAGTGTCGATCGAGCGCGCCATCGTAGAGGCCCGACGCAAGCCGTGGGGAAGCCGCAATTTGCTTCCCTGGAGCGACATCGCAGCCGGTGACGATCCGATTGGCGAATTATGGTTTCGGCGCGCGGACACGACTTCTCCGGAGAGCGTGCTGCTGCTCAAGCTGCTCTTCACGACCGAGCCGCTGTCCATTCAGGTTCATCCCGACGATATTTTCGCCCGATCAATCGGTCTGGCCAATGGCAAGACCGAGGCATGGTACATTCTTTCCGCTGTGCCTGATGCGCGGGTTGCGATCGGATTGAAGCGTTCGCTCTCGTCGACGGAGCTGCGAACCGCCATTTCCGATGGCTCGATTGTCGACCTTGTCCAGTGGCGTTCGGTTCGCTGCGGTGATGCTATTTTTGTTCCCGCCGGCACTATTCATGCGATCGGCGCGGGTATCGTTCTTGCCGAAATCCAGCAGCACAGCGACGCCACGTTCCGCCTTTTCGACTACGGACGGCAGCGTGAGCTGCATCTCGAAAATGCCGTTGCCGCTGCAAAGGCGGCGCCGGCACCGCGTCAATCGCCTTCGCGAAGACTCAATGAGACGCGAACGGCCCTCGTCACCAGTGCCCATTTTTTCCTCGAACAAATTGATCTTGCCGCTGGCTCGGTCTGGACGCTCGATGCCCACAACGAGGCGTGGATCATCTTGATCAAAGGACAAGGCCAGATGGCAGCAGCGACAATGTCCGCCGGTCAGGCCGTCTTTCTCGAGGCAGATCAGCTCAAGATCGAGGTCGGCCCCGAAGGCTTGAGGGCACTCCTCGCCTATCCCGGCCCACATGCAGATTCAGTTGCACTCGTCGAGCAATACCCAGACATGCCCGGGCATCCCCGGCCGAAAACGGAGGAGGTACAAACGTGGTCGCGCTAAATCGGGTCGCAATCATCGGCAATTCGCTGCCTCGCCGGTGTGGCATAGCCACGTTCACGACCGACCTTCAGCGCGCTGTCGCTGCCTCGCGGCCTGATCTGGAGACGGTCGTCGTCGCGATGACCGACCACGGCCAGGCCTATGACTATCCTTCTACGGTCGGATTTCAGATCAACGACGATCAGCCGGAGGACTATATTCGTGCGGCAGAGTTCTTGAACGACGGCCGATTCGAGGTTGTTTCTCTTCAGCATGAATTTGGCATTTTCGGCGGCGACTCCGGCAGTCACATCCTGGCCCTGCTGTCGCGCCTGAATATGCCAGTCGTGACCACGCTCCATACCGTGCTTACCGAGCCGACGAAGGTGCAACGCGAAGTCATCGTCCGGATTTCCGAGATATCGTCCAAGATCGTGGTGATGGCCGAAAAGGGCCGCGAATTGCTCCGAACCGTTTATCAGGTGGTCGACGAAAAGATCGAGGTCATCGCGCACGGAATTCCGGAATTTGCGTTCGTTGAACCGGACGAGGCCAAAGCCAGGCGAGGCTTCAGCGACCGGGCGGTCATTCTTACCTTCGGCCTTCTGTCGCACAACAAGGGCATCGAAGTCATGATCGATGCCATGCCGGCGATCCTGAGAAGCCGTCCTGATGCGGTCTATGTCGTGCTCGGCGCTACCCATCCGAACCTGATACGCGACCAGGGCGAGGCCTATCGCGACAG
The DNA here is from genome assembly GCF_021458635.1 of Bradyrhizobium monzae. Classification (GTDB taxonomy): domain Bacteria; phylum Pseudomonadota; class Alphaproteobacteria; order Rhizobiales; family Xanthobacteraceae; genus Bradyrhizobium. Next base: position 5,171 of record NZ_JAIRDQ010000017.1, on the reverse strand, counting down.
CCTCGTGGCGCGTGTTCGCAAGCTCGATATCGACAAGAACGTCGTGTTTCTCGACCAGTTCGTCGATCAGCCGACGCTGCTCGATTTCATTTCGATGTGCGATGTCTATGTTACGCCGTATCTGAACGAAGCCCAGATGACGTCGGGCACGCTGGCTTACAGTTTTGGCCTGGGAAAGGCGGTCGTCTCCACACCGTACTGGCATGCGCGCGAGTTGTTGGCCGACGGCCGTGGTATCCTGGTTCCGTTTGGAGATACCGCAGCCATCGGCCATGAAATCGCGAAGCTGCTGACCAACGCGGTGTTGCGGCAGGCCATGCGGAAGCGCGCCTATTCGAGCAGTCGTCCCATGACGTGGGAGCGGACAGCCGAACGTTACGTATCGACGTTCGATAATGCCGGTCGCAGGCATCGTTTAAAGGCAATCGTGCGCTCGGACACCAGCACGCTGCTGCGCGATAGCCGCGCGCCGCCGGAAATGCGCATCGATCATTTCCTGTCGATGTGCGACGACACCGGATTGTTTCAACACGCCGTACATTGCGTGCCGGATCGCTCCCATGGCTATTGTGTCGACGATAACGCCCGCGCGCTGCTACTGGCGTGCGCGCTCAACATTCCCGGCGAGGAACGATTGCCGGAGGTGTTGACGGCGCGGTTTGCCGGCTTTGTCCAGCACGCATGGAATCCCGACACAAAGCGGTTTCGCAATTTCATGGGCTTTAACCGCTGCTGGCTCGAGGATAGCGGCTCGGAAGACAGCCACGGCCGGACCTTATGGGCTCTCGGCGTGTGCGCATTGACCGACGCTAGCCTGTCACGGCGGAGATGGGCTGCGGCGCTGTTCGCCGAGGCTGCGCGGAATGTGGAAGTCTTTCGCTCGCCGCGTGCCTGGGCTTTCGTCCTGCTCGGGCTCGACGGCTACTGTGCCGCCGTCCCGGGCGATGCCGACGCCGCAGATCTCCGGCTTCGCCTGGCGGATCGATTGATCGCGATCTTCAATGCGGTCGAGACTCAGGACTGGACCTGGTTCGAACAAGGCCTTGCCTACGATAACGCCCGTTTGCCGCAAGCCCTCATCCTGACCGGCATCGCGACCGAGGGTGCCGTCTATCTGGACGCCGGCTTGAAATCGCTGCGCTGGCTGGTGAAACAGCAGACTGCCCCGAGCGGTCAATTCCGGCCCGTCGGCACCGCAGGTTTTGGCGAGACGCGCCAGAAGCCGAGGCCGTTCGATCAACAGCCGCTCGAGGCTACGGCCACCATCGCCGCCTGTCTCGCAGCATGGCGCGCCGACCATGATGTCGAGTGGAAGGCCGAAGCCGCGCGTGTGTTCGCGTGGTTTCTCGGCAGCAACGACCTTTCGATGTCTCTGGTCGATCTGGAAACCGGGAGTTGCCGGGACGGCCTGCATCCGGAGCGTCCGAACGAGAACCGCGGCGGGGAATCGGTCGTGTCGTATCTGCTCGGCCTCTGTGAGATCAGGCAACTCGCCCGCCTGAGTGAAAACCGCGCGCAGCCCGCGCCGCTGGTTGCCTGACGCATTATTTTCCCTCTCCTTGAAAACAATCCGAGGACACCTTGTCGCAATCTCCATTCCTGAACCGTCAGACGCTTTATTTGCGGCCCGATCCAACACGGGTCATCGTGCGCCCCTTCAAGCCGGCGACTGAGCCGCGCGATCTCAACCCCACGGACAAGACCCGTGCGAACCACATCGTCGATCGAGTTCTGGCACTCAGTGCCGATGCGGGAGCCCGCCAACTCGACGATGTTCTCGAGAATTTCCTCGGGCGGCACCGCAATTTGCTGCGGGCGTTCGAGGCGCGCGCCAACGAAATGGAAGATGCGTTGGCCGTCCACGCCTCGTTCACGCAAGCGCAACGCCAATTGGTCGGTGCCTATTTTCTCAACGAATATTCGTTCGAAGCGTCTGCCTTGTTCAACCCGAGTATCGTAGCGCATCCCGATCAATCCGGCGCGCCTCCCGGTGGGTTGCGCTTCATCCTGAGCCTTCGTGCCGTCGGCGAAGGCCACATTTCGTCGCTGACCTTTCGGTCCGGAATGATCGCGGCAGACGGAACCGTCAGCGTCGACCCGACGACGCGCCTGGCCTCGAGCCCTGCCATTCTCGCGCAGACGCAGGGGCCGGCCGGGGAGGATGTCGAGGTCGCCTTCCAAAGCGGCGAAGATATCAGCGAACGGGTCATCTTTCCCATTACCGAATCTCAGTCGAATGGCATCGAGGATGCGCGCTTCGTGCAGTTCAGCGATGGCGAACGGCAGATCTACTACGCGACCTTCACTGCCTATAGCGGCAGGGCGATCCGGTCGGAGCTGATCGAGACGTCGGATTTCGTGTCGTTCAGGCTGTCCACCCTGAAGGGCAGCGCCGCGCGCAATAAGGGTATGGCGCTGTTTCCGAAGAAAATCGGTGGCCGATATGCCATGATCGCCCGGCAAGACAATGAAAATCTCTATCTCATCTATTCCGACGACCTCCATACATGGGACGATGGCGGCCAAGCGATTCTGAAACCCGAATTCCCGTGGGAGTTCGTGCAGATCGGCAATTGCGGATCGCCGATCGAACTGGATGAGGGATGGCTGCTGCTTACCCACGGCGTCGGGCCGCTTCGGAAATATTCGATCGGGGCAGCGTTGCTGGACAAGCACAATCCCTCGAAAGTGCTTTTGCGCTTGCGTGAACCCTTGCTTCGGCCCGATCCGTCCGAACGCGAGGGATATGTCCCAAACGTCGTGTACACCTGTGGGGCATTGCGGCATCACGACAAGATCATCTTCCCTTACGCCGTCTCGGATACCTTCTCCAACTTCGCGACAATCAACGTCGCCAACCTGATAACCGCCATGGAATGAACGATAATCGGTTCGTTAATCTTGTTTGATCTCGACTGGAAGAGTTCAAGCCCCAAAGGCAGATCGGTCGGCCGGCATGTCGGTGAAGTGCCTTGCAAACAGACATCCCGACAAGAGGAAGGATGCCACCAACTGAGGCTGGCAGAATTCAAATTCCGAACTGCCTGCGAGCTACGCGGTTCATGAGCGCCAATAGACGGACACTTAGCTTCTCGATCCAGCCGTCTTTCATGTGCTCTTCCTCGTCGAGACGATCGAACTGATCCATGCAGTAACGCCGCTTTCTGTCATCTATGAGCACCAGGCTGCTCCTTGCCGCGCGGTGAGCGAGCTACCGTGGCGCATCACACAGCCGCGATGACTGAGTTGAGCGGGACATCCAACAAGTAGACAAACCCGGATCGCTCGTAAGCGAGATGAACCTGGCCACTCAATTGCTGTCCGAGAGACTCCATCATCCGGGTACCGAAACTTCGTCGTGTCGGCACCTCGACCGCAGGACCGCCGCTTTCGGTCCAAGTCAGCCGAAGGCGCTGCTTCGTCTCGTCAATCGTCCATGCGACCTCTACGCGGCCTGCCGGGTTGGAAAGAGCGCCGAATTTTGTGGTATTGGTGCACAATTCATTGAAAGTCATCGCAAGCGCAATAGCGGCACCGGAAGTAATTCGAATGTCAGGCCCATTGAAATGAAACCGCCTGCCGCCGTTACTATCATAGGGATCGGTTGCCCCGCTTAAGGTATGCGTGAGACTGGCATTTGCCCAACTGACTTGCATGAGCAGATCATGGGCGCGTCCCAACGCGATCAATCGACCCTCCATGGCTTTTTGTCCGTGCTCTACAGCGGCGCGGCTCGGAAACTTTGCGACGCGATTGCGTTCACCGTGGCCAGGGTATTCTTAACGCGATGATGAAGTTCGCCAAGGATAAGCTTCTGCAGCTTGTCGGCTGCCTCGCGCTCCTTGGCGTCAATGCCGGCTTGGGCAAGCAGGGTTTTGGCGTCAATTCCAGCTTGTTCCAGCAATAGCCGAAGGCTGTCATTCTCTGCCGTCAAAACCGCCTCTTGCGCTGAGGGATGAGACCTCTCATCCGCTACGACCATCGCTGCGTTCGGGACAATCTTTAATGCCCCCACACCAATCATCACTTGCAGCTCAGCAGCCATTTCCTGGACACCCAGCGGCTTTCCAAAGAAGCTGCTGTCCGTTGGCCTTTCCGCTTCCGATGGCTTCACCTGACCCGCAGAATGATCTTGATCCCCGGCCAACGGTCGTGGACCGCGTGAGCGAGCTTTAGGCCGTCCATGCTCCCTGGCATCTGAATATCTGTAAACAACAGCGAGATACCTGAGCGCGCTTCGAGAATGGAGATTGCCTCGTCCGCATTGACTGCTTCCACGGCGGTGAAGCCCGCATCTTCAACAATGTCCACCGCGCGCATGCGCAGCACCATTTCATCCTCGACGACGAGAACGTTGGCTGGCGGACCGGTTAAATCTGATGACATAGGGCCGCTCCTGGAGGGAGCCAAAATGGAGGCCCACGCCAATTGCTCAGTGGCGTCAGGCTAACAACGCTGTATCCATCGCAGGCGGAATGCGAATACGGACGTTCGCGCGAAACGCCTGATCAGCGCTCCGCTATCAGGCTAGCTTCTCGCACCGGCATGCCTGACCGAACGTCGTGCAAGCAGGATGCCTCAATGCGCGGCCAAATCTGGCTAGAGCAGCCTCGAACAATAAGGGGACTAGGAAGCCGGTCCGACTCGCCAAGGTGACTGCTTCGTCCGCATTTGCTTGAGGCGCAAAACCGGGTACTGCAATCGCCGCTCCGCCTAGCAGATCCAATATGGCCAGCGCCATAAGAGATTTGATCATTTGGGGATTTCTACTTGGCTGATCGCCGATCCCGCTGCGCTTGAACATTTACAACAACCCAACTGATAAACAGTTCCGGTCGCACAACTTATATTTGAGGAGCCGTTGTCGCTGCGCTGTATCGCCGGGGTCACACGCTGCATCGGCGCCAATAGAGTGTGCGGCTTTGGGCAAGCTTCTATCTCTGGCTTGCCTCCACGGTTGCCGTTCTGATCGCGACATTCGATAAGCCGCTCCGGGACGCGGCTTCGAATTGACAGTCGAATGTCTCATTAGGTTCAAAATGCGAAGAACTCAACCTGAGCAAATCTAGTCCGCGCGGACCTCAGCGAAGTGCGCTGCTACTTCGCTGATGGGCCCATGTGTGGACGGCTCCGGGTTGGCAAGGAGAATCTTCACGTCGCAGTATTGGTCG
>NZ_JAIRDQ010000016.1 GCF_021458635.1 Bradyrhizobium monzae | reverse complement strand
CGCAAACGCAACGCGGAACCCGGCTCAGGTCTTGTCCATGCAGTCCTGGATGTAGAACCAGCGATCGTCGCCAACCAGTCCCTTGGCCTTCACCTCGGCGCGGCACGCCTTCAGCTTCGGCTTGTTGGCGGTCCACTTCGCCTTCATGTCCTTCAGTTTTTGCATGGTGAGCTTCATCTTGCCCGGCGGCTTGGCGTCGGTCGTCGCGGCAGGCGCGGTGGTGGCGGGCGCAGCCGCGGTTTGCGCGGACGCGGTGTGTAGGCCTGCTGCCAGCAGCATGGCGGCAAGGCAGATACGTGTTCGAAGCATCAGAATCCCCCTAGATCCCATTCTTGACTTGAAAGGCGAGCATCGCGGAATGCCGAGCCGTCGGCATTCCGCGACGATGTGAGTTTGCGATCAGAAGATCTTCACCGCGCTCTCGAGCGTCTTGTACACACCCCATGCCAGCGGAACACCGACGAAGGCCCAGAACAGCGCGGCCCTGACGTCCAAGCCGCCCTTGCCGATACCGAAGGAGCCGTGCTGGATGCCGGCTTCGCTCTTGGCGCTTGCTGCCTGAAGCTTGGCAACCTCCGCCTCGCTCATGTTCCACTTCGGATCGACTGGCTTGATCAGGTAGTTGCAGATCAAGCCCGCGATCAGCATGGCGCATAGAATGTACATGGTGGTGTTGTAGAGCTGGTCCCGCGGAACGCCTGCCGCGAGCTGGAACTCGCGAATGTAGTTCACCACGACGGGGCCGATGATGCCCGCGGTCGACCACGCCGTCAGCAGCCGGCCATGGATGGCGCCGACGAACTGGGTCCCGAACATGTCGGCGAGATAGGCCGGCACGGTCGCGAAGCCGCCGCCATACATCGACAGGATGATACCGAAGCCGAGCACGAACAGCAGCTTTGAGCCCATCGCCGCGAAGGTCGGCGCCAGCGCATAGAGCGCGATGCCGAGGATGAAGAACGTGTAGTAGGTGTTCTTGCGACCCATGAGGTCCGACATCGACGCCCAGAAGAACCGGCCGCCGATGTTGAACAATGACAGCAGACCAGCAAAGCCCGCAGCGATCGCTGCGATCGCTGCCTTCTGTTCAACCGAAAGCTGGCTGAAGGTCAGCTCCGGATGCCCGATCAGCTTGCCTGCGAATATCTCCTGGAGCATTGGCGAGGCCATGCCGATCACGCCGATACCCGCCGAGACGTTCAAGCAGAGCACCCACCAGATCAGCCAGAACTGCGGCGTCTTGTGTGCGTTGTTGAGATGGACGTGATGCTCGGTGATCATCGACTTCTTCTCACTCGGCGGGGTCCAGCCTTCGGGCTGCCAGCCGGCGGGAGTCACGCGATAGGCGAAGGCGCCGATCATCATGAAGACGAAGTAGACCACCCCCATCGTGACGAAGGTCTCCCAGACGCCGACCGAGGTGGGCGTCTTGAAGTAGTTGATCAAGAGATTGGCCAGAGGTGCTCCAATCATGGCACCGCCGCCAAATCCCATGATGGCCATGCCGGTCGCCATGCCGCGGCGATCCGGAAACCATTTGATCAAAGTCGACACCGGGGAGATGTAGCCGAGTCCAAGTCCCACGCCACCGATCACGCCGGCGCCGAGCCACATGATCCAGAGCTGGTGGACGTAGACGCCGAAAGCACCGATCAGAAGACCACCGCCCCAACAGCATGCGGCGACGGCACCCGCCTTGCGCGGACCGGCGCGCTCGAGCCAGCCGCCCCAGATCGCGGCGGAGACGCCGAGCAAGACAAAGAACAGGGTGTACATCCAGCCGAGGCTGGCGACCTTCCAGTCGCAGCTCGTGGTGAAGAGCTCCTGCCACAGCGAGATGTCGGGGCAGGCTTTCGGCGCGGTCAGGCCGATCGCGCGCGACAGCGGCAGCCAGAACACGGAGAAGCCGTAGGCCATGCCGATGCACAGATGGATGCACAGCGCTGCCGGCGGCACCAGCCAGCGATTGAAGCCGACTTTGGCGATTGTTCGCTCGCGATCCAGAAAACCGGCGCCAGCGCCTGAAATCCTTCCAGCGCTTTCAATTGTCGTCATGCATTCCTCCCCTGCAGCTGCCCTTCTGAGCAAGACTGCCGCTACTATCCTGTTCCTCAGCCCATTGCTGTGCAGCTGTTGCCCCTGCTGCCCCGCACAATCACCGACACGCGCCAGGATCGTCACGCGCGTCTGAAAAGTTAACCCCTCGATCGGGGCTCTATGCCCGATACGATTTGCAGGCTTCGAAACTGGCCCGCTGATCCGCGCATCGCAGACAACACTCAACCTCCGCGCCTGCACGGAGAAGGTCAATTTGGGCAGAAGCCGTGATCGATGTCGATAGATAAATGGTCGGTATCAGCGCGGTAACGCGCTCAAGAACGCAGCGCAGCATTGACGCTGCCTATTGGACCATTCGCTTTTTCTATCAAGAACACGATGTGCGCCTCGCTGCGCTCTGTGATCTCCACCGTGTCGCCCGTCTCGCGGATCAGGTTCGGAATGTCAATCACCGACAGCGGATCGGTACAGCGCACTTCGAGCTGATCGCCCGGCTGCAATGGTTTCAACGCCTTGCGCGTTTTCAAGGCGGGCAGCGGGCATTTCAGCCCGGTGAGATCAAGCGTCGTTCTGGTCATTGTTCTTGTCATGGGTGCAACATGGCGGGAGGGGCCGAGGACGTCAATGCAACCGCCTAGAGCAGATCAGCATAGGACAGGAAACCTACACGCTCGCCCGGCTCGACGCGCGCAACGTCTTCATTCAGTTCAATCAGGCCGTCGGTCTCGACCAATGACGACAATAGCCCAGCGCCTTCACGCGGAAACTTGATCGCTTCCAGCGCGCCATCCGGTGCGCGCCGCAAGGACGCCCGAACATATTCGCGGCGGCCCAGCTTCTTCTTGTAGGTGAACGCCGCGCGCAGCGGGATCGGCAACAGCGGCTCCGGCAGACTGCCGGCGAGCGCCAGCACCGTCGGCCGCACCACATGGACAAATGTGACAAAGCTCGCGACGGGGTTGCCGGGCAACCCGATCAACGGCGTGCCGCCGATGACGCCCATCGCCACAGGCCGGCCCGGCTTGATCGCCATCCGCCACAGCACCAGCGAGCCGACGCTCTCGACCGCCGCCTTGACGTGGTCTTCCTCGCCGGTCGAGACGCCGCCGGTGGTAAGGATCAGATCGTGCTGGCCTGCAACCTGCTTCAATCCGTTCGCGAGCGAGGTGCGTTCGTCACGCAGAATGCCGAGATCGGAGACCTCGCAGCCGAGACGGCGCAGCATCGCCATCAGCATGAAGCGGTTGGAATCGAACAGCTGCGAGGCCGTGCGCGGCTCGCCGGGCGAGGCCAACTCATCGCCGGTGGAGAAAACGGCGACTCGGATACGCCTGACGACATCGAGCCGGGTCAGACCGAAGGCCGCGGCAAGCGCGACGTGCTGGGGCCGCAGCCGCTGGCCGGCGCGTAACGCGACGTGCCCAACAGGAATGTCCTCGCCTGCCGGGCGAACGTTGGCGCCCGGCTTCAGCCCGGGTGGCAACACGATCTCGCCGGCGTCGTCGATGCGGACGTCTTCCTGCATGAAGACGGTCTCGGCGCCCGGGGGCATCGGCGCGCCCGTGAAGATACGTGCGGTGTGGCCGGGCTTGATCGGTGCTTGTGCAAAACCGCCGGCCTGGATGCGACCATCGAGCGGAAATGCCCGTTCCGCTTCTTGCGGAAGGTCGACATTGCCGACGGCGTAACCGTCGACGGCGGAGTTGGTAAAGGGCGGCAGCGGCAGCGGCGCCGCGATATCGCGCGCCAACACGCGCCCGTCGGCATCAACGAGCGCCACCGTCTCGAGATCGGCAATCGCGCTGACGCGTGCCGTGATCAAGCCAACGGCCTCGTCGACCGACATCATCGGTCCGCCGAAGGCAAAGCAATCGTCCGACAGTTGCGCCATGGTGCCTCGTCAGCGCATCGCCGCGCTTCTTGCAACCGCTTCCTCGACCGGCATCGCTGCGCGCAGCAGCAATGCCGCAGCGGCCGCGATGTCATCGAGATGGACAGTCGGCAGCCGGGTTTCAACCGCAACATCGGTCGCGATCCCGACAATGCCGGGATCGTCGGGGAACAACAGCGGCTTGTCGTTGGCCGCGCGATGCACCTCGATCTTGCGATGCGGCTCGCGCTTGAAACCTTCGACCACGACGAGATCGACCGCAGACAGCTTGCCCAGCAGTTCCGGCAGCCGCGGCTCGGCCGCGCCGCGCAATTCGTGCATCAAGGCCCACCGGTTCGCAGAGGCCACCAGCACTTCGGCCGCACCGGCCTCGCGATGGCGCCAGGAATCCTTGCCGGGCACATCGACGTCGAACTGGTGATGCGCATGCTTGATGACGGAGACGCGCAGGCCCTGCGCGTTGAAATGCGGGATCAGCCGCGTCAACAGCGTGGTCTTGCCCGCACCGCTCCAGCCTGCAAGGCCGATGACTTTCATTCCGGGTCCGTCTCCGCGCACAACTACGCCTCTGGTGGAACCACCGTCCCCTCCCCGTCATTGCGAGGAGCGTAGCGACGAAGCAATCCAGAGTGTCTCCGCGGAAAGATCCTGGATTGCTTCGCTACGCTCGCAATGACGAGAGGAAGCATTTTCCGCTTTCCGCTAGCATGCTTATATCGGCTTGACCCGAATGTCATGCTAACGTCGTGGCCATGATGAAGATCGACAAAGGCCCGGTGCCCCTGATCGTCCCGAATCCAGACGACCCGCGCCTGACCCAGAGCGTGACCGGGACCGACCAGACCGGTGCCAAGGTCGAGATCAAGGTACCGATGGAGCGGCCGCTGACGCTCTATTTGAATGCCCAGGAGATCGTCACGATGATGACGATCGGCGACTATCCGGAATATCTGGCGCTCGGCTACCTGCTGAACCAGAACATGCTGAAATATAATGACGCCGTCACCGAGGTCGAGTACGACGACGATCTCCAGGTGGTGGTGGTGCGCACCGAGCACCACACCAATTTCGAAGCCAAGCTGAAGAAGCGTACGCAGACCTCGGGCTGCGCGCAGGGCACCGCCTTCGGCGATCTGCTCGAGGCGGTCGAGAGTGTGGCGCTGCCGCAGGCCGAGCTGCGCACCTCCTGGCTCTACCAGATGACCCAGACCATCAATACCATGCCCTCGCTCTATCTGGAGGCCGGCGCGATTCACGGCTGCGTGCTGTGCAAGGAGGGCGAGCCGCTCTGCTACACCGAGGACGTCGGTCGCCACAACGCCGTCGACAAGATCGCAGGCTGGATGTACCGCCACGGCGTCGATGCCTCCGACAAAATCCTTTACACCACCGGACGTCTCACCTCGGAGATGGTGATCAAGACGGTACGGATGGGAATCCCGATCCTGGTGTCGCGTTCCGGCTTCACCGCCTGGGGCGTCGATCTCGCGAGGCAGGTGGGTTTGACGCTTGTCGGACGGACGCGCGGCAAGCGCTTCATCGCGCTCGCCGGCGAGGAGCGGATCGTCTACGACCAGAACCTCGATTACGTCGAAGAGGAATCGGCGAAGCACAAGCGCAAGGGCGAAGGTGGTGACGACTAGTACTCCGGCAACGAGCATTCCATCAACTCTTGGCGTGCTGCTCGCGGGCGGCCTTGCACGCCGCATGGGCGGCGGCGACAAGCCGATGCGGACCATCGGCGGCCGCACCATCCTGGAACGCGTGATCGCGCGCATGAAGTCCCAGTGCGACGCATTGATCCTCAATGCGAATGGCGATCCGGCGCGGTTCGCCGCGTTCGGCTTGCAGGTCATTGCCGATGACGTGCCCGGCTTCCCCGGCCCGCTCGCCGGCATCCTGGCCGCGCTCGACTGGACCGCGGCGAACCGGCCAGAGGTCGAATGGGTGCTCAGCGCCGCCGGAGACTGCCCGTTCCTGCCACGCGACCTCGTCGCACGGCTGCATGAGGCGCGGGCCCGGGAGAACGCGCAGCTTGCGGTCGCCGCATCCGGCAACCAGTCGCATCCGGTGATCGGCCTCTGGCGTGTCGCCTTGCGCAACGAGTTGCGTCACGCGCTGGTCGTCGAGGATCTCCGCAAGATCGACCGCTGGACCGCGCGCTACAAGCTGGCGACCGTGACGTGGCCGGCCGAGCCGCTCGATCCGTTCTTCAATGCCAACACGGTCGACGACATTGCCGAGGCCGAGCGCCTTGCGGCACTGGATGACGCGGCCTGAGACGCCTTACGATTTTGGAAACTCGTTGAGAAGCTGCGCCCAGATGATCGCGAAGGCGATCAGGCCGGCAAGGCCGACCAGGGTGGTGAACCGCGGCAGACGATTGATGGCGACCAGCAGCCAGGCCGGCAGGAAGAACAGCCCAAAGATCATGCCGAGCGGAAACACCGCGAGCCATTGAAAGCCGGTGCCATCGCCCTGCGGGACATGGGCGATCGCATAGAATGTGTAGAGCCAGAACAGCGTGCCAGCGGCTGCCACGAGGGCGGCGATCTTGCGAAAATTGCGGGAGGTTAACGCGGTCATGGGATTGCTCACGACCGTTAGTCGCAGCGACTGCCGTGGGCGTTCATCGGCTCAGGCCGCCAACGGCACCGACCAGGCGTCGTAGCCGTAGACCCAACTCGTATCGGTGCGTTCCTTCAGCCAGATATTGGCACGCGAGGTCTCCTGCACCCGCGTGGTCCGCACCTTCGCTTGTCGTCTACGCAGGCCGGAAGCCGGCTTGCTCCAGTGCCGCTCTGGCCTCGTCCGAGCCGAGTGCTTCGAGAAAGGCCTGCACTGCAGGCCGCTGCTTGCGCGCCGTCACCAAAGCAAAGTCATAATGTTCTTCCGCGAGCGGAATGAAACCGAGGCCGACCGCATGGGCGACCGGCGCAATGGTCATGCCCCAATCGGCGCGATGCTGCGCGACGGCTGCGGCGACCGCATTGTGCGAGCGCGGCTGGTTCCAATAGCCGTCCGGACGGGTGCCACCGAGCAGCCGGTCGATCAGGATGCGCGTCCCGGCGCCCTGGTTGCGGTTGACCATGATGCAGGTGGGGTCGGCGGGCGCAGCCGCAACGGCCTCCTTCGCGCCGAGCCCCTCAAAACGCGTGTCACCCTTGCGGAACACGATGCCCTGCATCCGCCGCCAGCCCGGAACGAGCTCGAGCCCTTCAGCGAGATACGGCGTGTTGTAGGTCTCACTCTTGTCGTCGAACAGATGGATCGGCGCGAGATCGCATTCGCCGCGCTTCGCTGCCGCAAGTCCGCCGAGGCTGCCCACGGCAATCGAGCGCACGGTGAGGCCGGCACGCGCGAGCGGTGCGGTGACGAGATCGAGGCCGGTGCAATGGCTGCCGACGATGACGAGATCAGGCACCCGCACATGCGGCGTAAACAGAGTGACCTCTGCTTCGGTCCCCGCCGGCATCTGGTCGGCGAGCGCGTCGATGCGCAAGAAGCCGCCGGCTTGCGCGAAGGACGTGATCGCACCAGAGCCCTTGCCGGAGGGATAGGCGATCAGGCCGTCCTTGCCCTCGACCAGCGAGACCATGACGAATTCGGTGCGGCCGAGCTCGGAAACAATGCGCACCGGCACGATGGCGCTCACCTTGGCATCGGAGCGCGGCGGCAGGCCGGCCATCTTGCGCAGCACCGGCACGATCATGTCGTGGAAGGTGAACATCGCGGAGGTCGGAAAGCCCGGCAGGATCACAACCGGCTTCCCGTCGCACACAGCCAGACACAGCGGCTTGCCCGGCTTGAGCGCTACGCCATGCGCAATGATGCCGGGCTGGCCAAGCCGGCCGATGATGCGATGGGATAGATCGCCCGCCCCCTTGGACGTACCGCCGGAGAGCACCAGCATGTCGGCATCCGCCAGCGCCTGGCGCATGGCAGCTTCGAGCCTGGCTTCGTCGTCGGGAATGGCGCCAAGCAAGACTGCATCGCCGCCGTTCTCGTCGATCGCGGCCGCGACGATGGCGCCATTGGTGTCGTAGATCGCAGCAGGCGCAAGCGCCTCGCCGGGCTGCACCAGTTCATCGCCGGTGGAGATCACCGCGACGCGCGGCTTCCGCGCAACTTTCACCTCGGCGATGCCACAGGCCGCCAGCATGCCGATCTCACGCGAGCCTATGATCGTGCCGGCACGCAGCAGCGCCTCGCCGCGCGCGATGTCGGATCCGGCATAGGACACGAACTGCCCCGGCGAGACGGCGCGACGAACCTCGATCTCATCCACGCCCGTCGGCTGGGTATGCTCGACCATGACCACTGCATCTGCGCCCCGCGGCAACGGGCCGCCCGTGGCGATTGGCGTTGCGGTCCCCACTGCGACCTGCAGCTTGGGCACGGTGCCGCAGTGAATTGTCTCGCCGTTCAGCGCGAGTCGCACGGGTGCGCCTTCACCGGCCGCGGAAACATTCGCCGAGCGCACGGCAAAACCATCAACATTGGAGCGGTCGAAGGGCGGCACGTCGATCGGTGCGGTGATGTCCTCGGCGAGCGCAGTGCCGAGTGCATCGCCAAGCCCGCGCTGCTCGCTGGGGATCGCGCGCGGAAACAGAGCCGCCTCGAAGCGTCTCAACGCCTCCTCACGCGAGAGGATCTTGAGGAATTGCTCCTGTTCGAGCGCGCTGCGGCCCGGCGCTTTTGGGATCATCGTCATGCCGGAACCCATATCATTCCCGCATCAAATAAGCATCGACCGGCTCGCCCGCCGCAAATCCCTCATGGCTGGCGGGAATGAGCAGCCATGCATGCGCTCCAGCAATGGCGTGGAGCGGCCATTCACCGACTGCAAGCGGCATCCACGTCTTATGTTCCTCGGCCAGCAGAGCGATCTCGGCAATGCCGACGCTGGAAGCGATCTTGCGCGCAAGCGGCAGAGTCACTTGGCGGCGCGGCTGCCGCGCCGCCATTTTGTCGACGAGCGGAAGCACCAGCGCGAACCAGACCGCAAGCGCCGAGCCGGGCGCCCCTGGCAGGGCAAGGACGGGAACTTTTCCCAGCCGCCCAGCGGCTGCGGTGCGTCCGGGCTGGAGCGCAAGACCATGGGCGAACTCCGCCCCGCGCCGAGCCAGCGCCGTCACCGCAGCATCCGCGCGACCCGCGCCGCTGCCGCCAATCGTCAGCAGCAGATCGCAGGCTGAGCCATCGAGCGCCTCCGCGATCGACGTCGCATCGCGTGAGCCGGCTTCATGCGCGATCACATCCAATCGCGCCGCGCGCGCGAGGTCGGTGATCATCTGCATCGTCGCGGTTGCGCCCGGCACGTTGACGATGCGCAGCCGCGGACGCCTGACGCTCAGCCTTTCGACATCGGCAACACGCGCGAGCAACAGGGTCGTTGCATCGATGGGATGTCCCGCCACGGCCGCGGGCGAGCGGTCTGCGGTGTCGCCACCGGCACGCCCGACGCCCTGCCCTGGAATGCCCTCGGCCAGAGCCTGGGCGAGCGGGCCCGACACCTCGACATCGCTGGCATCGAGCACGCAGTCGCATCCGATCGGCATCGCATCGCCGGCATCGACCCACACTGGAAGCTCGGTCAGAGGCAACGGCGAATAGGAGGACGCACCGACGAGATCGTTGGCGCGCAACGCCCAGCCGTCTACGGCGGCAATGTCGCGCGGCGGATAGGCTGATAGCAACGGCATCCCCGCGGCGACACAGCCGACCGCTTCGGTCAGCGGCAATTCGACCGGCGCCACCGGACCGACGCCACGCAGCAGCACGGCGAGTGCGGTGTCGAGCGGCGTCAGCGAGGGCGGCAGGCGCTGGGTCATGCCTCGTGATGGATCACGCATCGCGCGGTTTGGCAACCGCTCGTGCCTCGACCAATCAGCCGCCCGGCTTGTCCGCGTTCGGGAAGAACACCTGTTGCCCGTCGACCTTGTAGCCGGCGATCGCCGCCTGCCCTTCCGGCGAGATCAACCAGTCGATGAAGATCTGGCCCAGTTCCTTCCTGACGTTCGGATGCTTATCCGGGTTCACCAGCATGACACCGTATTGGTTGAGCAACCGCTTGTCGCCCTCGACGATGATGTCGAGATCGCCGCGTTCCTTGAAGGCGATCCAGCTGGCGCGGTCGGCGAGCACATAGGCGTTGGCCTTGCGCGCGGCGTCGAGGGCAGCGGTCATGCCTTGCCCGCTCTCGCGATACCAGGCACCCTTGGTGCTGGCGATGTCGATGCCGGCGACGATCCAGAGTGCAAGCTCCGCCGCGTGGGTGCCGGAACGATCGCCACGTGTTATGAACGGCGCACCCTTGGCCTCGATCGCCTTTAGCGCCGTCGCGATGTCCTTGCCCTTCACACCGACGGGATCGCTCTTCGGCCCGATCAGCACGAAATCGTTGTACATCACGTCGTAACGCTTCGTGGCAAAGCCGTCGGCGACGAATTTCTCCTCCTGCGGCCGGGCATGCATCAACACGACGTCAGCCTCGCCTCTCCGTGCCCCGTCGAGCACCTCGTCGCTGCGGCGTGCGATCACCGTCACCTCGATGCCGGTCTTGTCGCGGACAATCGGCAGCAGATAGTCAAGCAGGCCGGAATCCTGCGTCGATGTCGTCGAGGCCAGGACAATCGCGCGCTCCTCGGACGACGAGGCCGGGATGCCCCCGGCGAGGCCGCAGAGAAGCGCAAATGCAACTGTCAGTCGGCGAACGGCCATGACGGGTTCCCATTGGATACGAGGCGATCATGATGGTCGATTGCGCCGCACTCGTGACGGCCTTGCCCGTCGCGACGGCAACAGGAGATAGAGTTTGGCTTTACCCGCTACCGAAAGGCAAGTTTGCGACGCGTCCGCGGCCGCACTGAGACGAGTCATTCGGGACATTTCGGCAATCAATCAACCGGCACGTTGATTGCAATCACGAGCGCAACGGCCGCAAGGCCCGCACCATTCGAGCCTCGCAAGATCGTCAACCAAAATCTAAACACGCGTCGGGATGTGTTGCAAAGCAACGAGATCATCAGGCATGGTTCGCGCGGACAAAAATCGAAGTGCAGAATTCCGCCTGCGTTGAACGTCAAAAAGAAGCAAGAATTTGCATAGGAATGCAGGATGGAATTCCTGACGACCAGTGAAGCCGCGGACTATCTCCGTCTCGGCGAACGCAAGCTCTACGAACTCGTGACCAACGGCGCGATCCCCTGCACCAAGGTGACCGGCAAATGGCTCTTCCCGCGTCACGAGCTCGATCTCTGGGTGCTGTCGGGCATGGCGCGTCCGGCCGGCATGCTGACAGCAGAGCCGCCTCCGGTCGTGGGCGGCAGCCAGGACGAGCTTCTGGATTGGAGCCTGCGTGAATCCGGCTCTGGCCTCGGATCGATGACCGAAGGCAGTGCGCGTGGGCTCGAGCGCCTGCAACGCGACGAGGTGATGGCAGTCGCCGTGCATTTCCACAGCCTCGATGCCGAAGGCAATCACGCCTCTGACGCCAGCGCGACGGCGCTGCGGGACGCGCCCCACCTGCATGACGCGCTGCTGGTCGCGTTCGTGCGCCGCGAACAGGGTCTCGTGCTGCCGCAGGGCAATCCGAAACGGCTGCGCGGTCTCTCCGACGTGCTCGCGCTCGGCTCGCGGATGGCGATGCGGCAACAGGGCACGGGCGCGCAGATGCTGCTCGACGTGCTGCTGACGCGCGCGGGCGCCTCGATGCGCGATCTGCGCCGGGTGGGGACGCCGGCCCTCACCGGGCCCGATCTCGCCGAAGTGGTCCGCGCCGGACAGGCCGATTGCGGCGTTGCGACGCGCTCGGCGGCGCGCTCGGCGGGTCTCGATTTCGTGCCGCTGGTCTGGGAGAATTTTGACCTCGCGATGCGGCAGCGCAGCTATTTCCGCCCCGCCATGCAGGCCCTGATCCGGTTCCTCAGCGAACGGCGGCTGCGCCAGCGCGCCGAGGAGCTGACGGGCTACGATCCCTCGCCCGCCGGGCAGATCCGCTTCGCGGCCTGAGATTGACGCCCACCCCAAAATAGTTGCAAAAGAAACCAATTCAGCCGGGCCATACCCGGCAAAAGCAACTTTCGGCCAACGCGCCGGATCAGGGGAGGACAAGCGTGAATCCAGCGAGATTTGGACTGCCGGTCGCGGCTGCCTTTTTAGCGATGCCCTTGGCGGCGCTGCTGCCGGTTGCGGCGTCGGCGCAGGTGTCCGACGACATCGTCAAGATCGGCGTGCTCACCGACATGAACGGCCCGGCCTCCGCGCCGACCGGCCAGGGTTCGGTGACGGCGGCACAGATGGCGATCGACGATTTCGGCGGCACCGTGCTCGGCAAGCCAATCAGCATCGTGATCGGCGACCACCAGCTCAAGGCCGACATCGGCGGCGCGATCGCGCGGCGCTGGTACGACGTCGACCAGGTCGATCTGATCGTCGACGTGCCGGTCTCGGCCGTCGGCCTCGCGGTACAGAACATCGCGAACGAGAAGAAGCGGCTGTTCATCACCCACTCCACCGGCACCGCGGACTTCCACGGCAAGTTCTGCTCGCCTTACGCAATGCAGTGGGTGTTCGACACCCGCGCGCTCGCGGTCGGCACGGCGGATGCGGTGGTCAAGCGCGGCGGCGACAGCTGGTTCTTCATCACCGACGACTACGCCTTCGGCCACTCACTCGAACGTGACGCCTCCACCGTCATCACCGCCAATGGCGGCAAGGTACTGGGCTCGGTGCGGCCGCCGCTGGCGACGCCCGACCTCTCCTCCTTCGTGCTACAGGCGCAGGCCTCCAAGGCCAAGATCATCGGCATCGCGGCAGGTCCCCCCAACAACATGAACGAGATCAAGACCGGCTCGGAGTTCGGCGTGTTCAAGGGCGGCCAGCAGATGGCAGCGCTTCTCGCACTGATCACCGACATCCACGGCCTCGGCCTGCAGGCCGCCCAGGGCCTGTTGCTGACGACCTCGTTCTATTGGGACATGGACGACAAGACCCGCGAATGGTCGAAGCGCTATTTCGCCAAGATGAACAAGATGCCGTCGATGTGGCAGGCCGGCGTCTATTCGAGCGTGATGCACTATCTCAACGCCATCAAGGCGACCGGCACCGACGATCCGCTCAAGGTCGCGGCGAAGATGCGCGAGACGCCGGTCGAGGATTTCTTCGCCCGCAACGGCCGCTTGCGTGACGACAATCTGATGGTGCACGACCTCTGGCTGGTGCAGGTGAAGACGCCGGAGGAAAGCAAATATCCGTGGGACTATTACAAGATCCTCGCCACGATCTCGGGCGACAAGGCGTTCGGGCCGCCGGACCCGGCGTGCCCGATGCTGAAGAAGTGAGAGCGTGACGGCCGCTCAGGCGACCGTCACTTCACGACGCCAATCTCGCGAAAATACTTCATCACGCCCGGATGAATCAGCTCCGGCTTCGGCGCGGCGGCGACCGTGTTCGCCGCCGTGGTCTCGCAGGCCTGGGCGAGCTTCTTGCAGAAAGTCACTTCAGCGCCGCGCAGCGTCTTGGCGAGACGATAGGCGATGTCGTCGGGCAGATCCTCACGCGTCAGCACAAAGCTCCAGGAACCGAGCGAGGCGATCGGCTCGGACTGTTTTGGATAGGCGCCGGCCGGCACGGTCAGGGGTTTGAGGAAAGCGTGCTTGGCGCGGATGCGCGTGATCTCTTCAGCGGTGGGCGCGATGAAGCGGGCGCCTGACGCGCTCGATGCGACCGCCGCGAAACCCGGCCAGCCGATGCCGGCGCCCCAGAGCGCGGCCACACGGCCGTCCTCGACCATCGCGGGGCCGTCGCCGGCGCGGTCGAGATAGATCGCCTTGAAATCCTCGTCCTGCTTCAGGCCGAGGCCATCGAGCACATAGCGCGCCAGGATCGGAAGGCCCGAGCCTTTGGCGCCGAACGCAACCCGCTGACCGACGAGATCGTGAATCGTCCTGTAGGGACTGTCCGCCCGCACCACGAACATGCCGGGGTTGGAATAGATCGCGGTCAAGATCTTCAGCCGCACCGGAGCGCGCGCGATGCCGGCAAACGCTTCATAGGCCGGCTCGCCAGCGACCAATGCGAGATCGAGCTCGCCTTTCTCCAGCAGCGGAACGTTCTCGTTGCTGCCCTTGGTGTTGCGCGGGGCGATGGTGAGCGTGCGATCCGCCGCATTCATCACCTCTGCGAAGGCGTTACCATAGAGCGGGAAACCGCCGCCGGGCGTCGCGGTGCCCAGGCTGATCGTGGTGGTGGAAATAGCATTGCCTCCGGTTTGAGCCGCAGCGGGGCCGGCAAGGGAATTTGCGAGCAGCGCCGCACTGACGAGAATGGGAAAAGCGAATTTCATGGTCGTTCCGGCTGCGCCTGCGTCAACTTCGACTTGAGGCGATGTAGGCAGCGGGCGGTTTTTGTGAAAGCATGCCCGCAACGACAATAGAACAATGGGAGGCGACATGTTGCGAATTTTGCGTAACGCTGTTTTCGGGCTGGTTTTTCTGTTCGGTCTTTTCGCCGCGTCCCCTCCCGCCTCCGCCGCCTACCCCGACCGCCCCGTGCACTGGCTGATCGGCTTTGCCGCCGGCGGCCCGGTCGACATCGTCGCGCGCATCATGGCGCAGGCGCTGTCGGATCGCCTCGGCCAGCAATTCATCGTCGAGAACCGCGCGGGCTCCGGCGGCAACATCGCAGCCGGTGCTGCGATCAACGCAGCCCCCGACGGCTACACGCTGCTGTTCGTCGCCCCCAACAACGCGATCTCGACCTCGCTCTACAAGAAGCTGCCGTTCGACTTTTTGCGCGACACCACCCCCGTTGCGAGCATCATGCAGCTCACCAACATGCTGGTCGTCTCCAATGCGTTTCCCGCCAAGACGGTTCAGGAGTTCATCGACTATTGCAAGGCCAATCCCGGCAAGATCTCGTTCGCCTCGTCCGGCAACGGCACCTCGGTGCACATGTCGGCGGAGCTGTTCAAGGTGATGACCAAGTGCGACATGGTGCATGTGCCCTATCGCGGATCGGCGATCGCCTTCCCCGACATCATCTCCAACAAGGTGCAGCTGATCTTCGACAATCTGCCGTCCGCGCTGGAGCAGTCGAAGGGCGGCAATGTCCGCGCGCTGGGCGTGACCTCGCCGCAGCGCTGGCCCGCCGTGCCCGACGTGCCGGCGATCGCCGAGACCGTGCCGGGCTTCGAATCGGTCGGCTTCTACGGCATCTCCGCGCCGAAGGGCACGCCGGGCGAGGTCGTCGAGATCCTCAACAAGGCGGTCGATGACGCGCTGAAGGACCCGAAGGTGGCGGCGCGGCTGACCGAGAACGGCGGCATCCCCAGGCCGATGACGCCGGCCGAGTTCGGCAAGCTCGTCGCTGACGAGACCGCGAAGTGGAAGAAGGTCGTGGAGTTCGCCGGGGTGTCGGTGGACTAGGCGGGTGGCGCGCAACCCTCATTGGAGGGTTGGACAAGGGGGACTTTCGGGTCCCCCCTCAAAAATTCTAAAACAACCCCATGCACAGTAGAAAAGTCAGGCAGTTTCAGCGGGTTACCGATCCGACAGCGCGCACCACCGCAAAAGACGTTTGACACGTCGGGCAAAACAGTGGCATAAGCCGATCATCGTTAAATTCGGTTATTCGGAATCATCGGATCCTGCGGCATCTGACATTCCGAGCGGCGGGCCCCGGCATTGCACCCCCGCTTCCATCCCTGTAAACGAACCGCGCACCGTTGCCGGCCGCTACCATCGCGGTCGTCTCGCGGCGGGGCCTGTAGCTCAATGGTTAGAGCCGGCCGCTCATAACGGTCTGGTTGCAGGTTCGAGTCCTGCCGGGCCCACCACGCTTCGCCCTGCGGGCTACGCGTGGCGCAGCCACGCAGCAGACCGAAGGGCGAAGCGTGGTGTCCGGCGTAGCTGGAGCGAAGCGAAAGCGAAGACGGACTGTTGGCGGGCTTCCGCTCGGCGAGCCAGCACCACGAGCTCTTAGCAAAACAAGAAGGCTGTGCTTGTAAACTCGAGGAATCTTCTTGATAAATCCGAGAGCCATGACCTCGTTTTCTCAATTCCCCGGGAAAGAAGAACACACGCTACGCTGGCTGCCCTTTGTTGCCGCTATCGTCACCGTCACGACCGCATCTCCCTTGGCGTGGGACAAGAGCTTTGGCACGTTTTTGTTTCTTATCTCAGTCTACGTGCCCACGATTGCATTGGTTTGCATCGGACTCTGCATCTGGGCGGGGGTCGAGCGGAAATCACCCCGGGCTCGTTCGATAGTCATTTCGCTCGTCGTGACGCTCACTCTGATCGGCGGAACATTCTGGGCACTGCCGCGAGTCAAGGATCAACTTCGGTTTCAGGCTTGGTCTCTCACGCACGACGACGCCCTTAGAGGGTTCGCAGACAAGGACTCGATCGTGCTGGATTGGGAAAGCTGGGGGATGGCCGGCATGGAAAACGACGCCTACCTCGTCTCGAACCCGAGCGATAACCTCGCTGAGGACGGTGGAGCTTCGGAGTGGCTTCGCCACCTCGGATCAAGTTGCGAAATCGTTGCTTCGAAACGGATGCGTCGTGGAATCTATATCGTCGCGACTTACAATTGTCCGCTGCGATAGCAGCAAGCCCCCTGGGCCATTAGCCAATTTTCCGATGGACTGTCTGATTTTATTTGAGACATGATCAAGATCACGACACTCCCCTCTGCGACACGTGACGTCCGCGAGCGCATCCAGCGGCGGATGTGTAGCGCTGCTACTGCCTCTCTCGCTCCTGCCTCTCTCATTCCGGAACCGAACATGCGCAAGCTTCTCGCGATTTTGGTGATCTCGTGCTGGGCGACTTTGGCTTACGCACAAAAGGCCGACCTCCAAAAGGCCGACCTCGTTGTCACGAACGCAAAAATCGTGACGCTGGATGGCGCATCGACGATCGCGCAGGCGATCGCAGTCCGCGAGGGCAGAATCGTTGCCGTCGGCGGCAACGATGCCATGGACAGCCTGATCGGGCCAGCGACGCGCCGCGTTGATGCAGGCGGACGCACGATCATTCCGGGATTGATCGATTCCCATATTCACGCCGTGCGCGCCGGCCTCACCTATGCGACCGAGGTCAACTGGATCGGCGCAAAGACGATTGGTGAGGCGATGGACCGCTTGCGCCAGGCGGCAAAGGCGCGCCCGGAATCCTGGATCATCGTGGCCGGTTGCTGGAGCGAGTTGCAGTTTGCGGAGAAGCGGCGGCCGACGCTCGCCGAGGTGCTGTCGGCCGTCCCTGATAATCCGGCTTACATCCAGCTGTTCTATTCGTCTTTGCTGATGACGCCGAAAGCGCAGCAGGCCCTCGGCATCTCCGCGGATCAATTGCCGGCCGGCATCACGACTGAGCGCGCCGCATCGGGCGACACCACTGGGTGGTTCAACGGCTCCATCGTCAGCATCTCCGCGCTGTTCGATCGGCTGCCGAGGCCGAATTTCGATGAGAATGTCGCCGGCACAAGGCAGTTCTTCACGGAGCTCAATCGTCTTGGAATTACCGGGATTGTGGATCCCGGCGGCTTCAGCATTTATCCCGGCCATTACGCCGCCCTGCAAAAGCTCTGGCGCGAGAAATCATTGTCGGTGCGGGTCGCCTTCAGCCTGTTCGCCCAGAATGTCGGCGCGGAATTCAAGGAGTACAAGACGCTGACGCCGTTCCTGCCGATGGGATTCGGCGACGACATGCTGCGGTTCAACGGCATCGGCGAGCGCATCACCGGCGCCATGTACAACAACAACGCGCCCGACGCCGCCGCCAAGGCCAAATTTCTCGAGATCGTTCGCTGGGCAGCCAAACAGGGGCTGACGGTCACCATCCACTGGCAGGAAGACAAATCGGTCCATGAGCTGCTCGACCTCTATGAAGAGGTCAACAAGGAGACGCCGATCGCGCCGCTGCGCTGGTCCATCGCCCATCTCGACAACACCACGTCTGAGACGCTTCTGCGGATGAAGGCCCTCGGCATCGGCTGGACCATGCAGGACGCCATGTATCTCGGCGGCGACCGTATCGTGGCGCAGGCCGGCGAAGCCGCGCGCCACCTACCGCCCATCGGCACCGCGTTGCGCATGGGCGTCCATGTCGGAGCCGGCACGGATGCGCATCGGGTCGCATCCTACAATCCGTTCGTTGCGCTGCAATGGATGCTCGACGGCAAGACCGTCGGCGGCCTCTCGACGCGCGGCCCGGACGAAACACCCAGCCGCGAAGAGGCCTTGCGGCTCTATACCGTGGGAAGCGCCTGGTTCTGCTTCGACGAGACGCGGCGCGGCACGCTAGAGACCGGCAAGCTCGCCGACTTCGCAGTTCTCGACCGGGATTTCATGTCTGTGCCGGTCGAGCAGATTGGGGCCACGGCGTCGGTGCTGACGGTCGTGGGCGGCAGGGTTGTCTACGCGGCGGATGGCTTCGCAAGCTTCAAATAAGAACTGGGAGCCTATCGTGTTGCTCTCACGCAATCTCGGCTTATGTCCACTGCACCAATGCGTCGACGATGCTTCCGTGGTGAACCGCGGTGAAGGCGTCACGCATCACGACAACGCCGCCGCCGGCTCACGAGCAAATGTCGCCAAGCTATCGTCAATGTCCTGATCGCTGCGAACCGGTGCAGCGCGACACTGGAGGCGCGATCTCTTTGAGCAGTTCGATCCATTTGCCCGTCAAGTCTTCTGTTGTATCGGTGAATCCGGTGATGTGAGACCAGCGCGAACAACGATAGCTGGTTGAATCCCTCGAGCCCCGGCCGAACGACGATGAGAACGCCGATAAACCCGGCCGCGATCGCGAGCCAACGCCGCCAGCCGACGGGTTCGCCGAACGTCAGGGCGGCACCGAGTGCGAGCAAGCCGCGCACCAGCTCAAATCAGTTTCCGGCTCGGAATCATTTCGAGATTGACTTTATAGACGACCGGTCGTATTCATTCAATATGACCGGTCGCCTTAATCCTGAATGCCCTTACGAGGAGAGTTGGTATGAAGCTGATTGGCACCTATCTGTCGCCGTACGCGAGGCGGGTCGCGGCGGCCTTGATCTCTCGCGGCCTGTCTTTCGAGCATGAGGCCGTGAACGGCTACCGAGAGTTCGAGCTCGCGAGCCGTTATAATCCGGTGGCAAAGGTACCCTCACTGGTGCTCGACGATGGCGAGGTCCTGATCGACAGCACGGCCATCCTTGACTACCTCAATGAACTGACGCCCTCGGCACCGCTTATCCCCGCCGGATCGAGAGCCCGGCGGACGACGCTCAAGCTCGCGGCGATTGGTTACGGCGTTTATGAACAGGCCACCAGCCTCTCGTTCCGCGGACGCGAGGTCCCTGAGACCGAAGCCAAGCGCTGGAGGGCGCAGATCCTTGGAGGCTTGGGCGCGCTCAACGAGGCCGCGCGCAATGGCGGACCGCTCAGGGCGACGCCGCTGGACGCGGCAACGATCACCGCTATCGTAGCGGTGGAGTACCTCGCGCGGACGAATCCGGATTTGGAGCTTCCCGCAATCCCCGCCCTGGCCGAACTCGCGGCCGAGTATCGAGACGCACCGCCCTTCGCGCTGACAAGGGTCGCAGCATGAGGCGCATGGAGGAAGACATGACTGATCGGATCGCTCTCATCGCAGGCGTCGGCGGCGCGACCGGCGCGGCGCTCTCACGGCGCTTCGCACAAGGCGGATATCGTGTGGCGATGATCGCCCGCAACGCCGGGCGGCTTGAGGAACTCGAAGCGCAGATACCCCGTGCGCGCGGCTATCCTTGCGACGTCGCCGATCTTGACCGGCTCGGTAAAACTGTCGAGCGCGTGCAGTCCGAGCTAGGGGCTCCTCATGTGCTCATCCATAACGCCGTCGCGGCAACATTCGCCAAGATCCTCGATGCATCGGTCGAGGATCTGGAACGAAATTTTCAGGTGAACACCACCTCCCTGTTCTATCTGGTGCAGAAGCTTGCGCCGGCGATGATCGACCGCGGCGAGGGAGCCATTATGGTCACTGGAAACACGTCGTCGTTCCGGGGCATCCCGCTGCGGCCGGCCTTCGCGCCGACCAAGGCCGCCCAGCGCATCCTCGCGCAGTCGCTGGCAAAGGATTTGGGTCCGAAGCGCGTGCATGTTGGATATATCACCATCGATGCCGCTATCGACGCCCCATGGAGGAGGAACACTTTGCCGCTCCCGGATTGGCCGGATAAGCCGGATGACCATTTCGCCCATCCCGACGCGATTGCAGACGAGGTTTACCATATCGCGCATCAACATCCCTCCACCTGGTCGTTCGATCACGTCATCAGGCCTTTCGCTGAGAACTGGACCCTGAACTGACCATGCCCAAACCCAATCACAAGGAAGCACTTCTCGAGGCGGGCCTCACGGCATTTCATCATCGCGGCTATCATGCGACCGGTGTTCAGGAGATCGTCTCGTCGGCCGGTGTGCCGAAGGGCTCCTTCTACAGCCATTTCGAAAGCAAGGATGCTCTCGGCCTAGCGGCGCTGGCGCGTTACTGGGAGGACCGCGCCAAGGCGCGTGCCCTGCTGCGGGACGCCAGCCTTCCCGGCCTCGAGCGGCTTGACCGCTACCTTGCTGCGCTCGGCTATAGCGATGATGGCTGCCTGATCGGCAATTTCACGGCGGAGCTGGCGCAACTCGACGCCTTCCGCCAGGATTTGTCGCAGCTGTGGCGCCAGTGGACGGAAGCGCTTTCCCAGTGCCTGGCGGACGGGCAGCGCGACGGCAGCGTGCGAACCGACGTGCCTGCCCCCGAGCTTGCGCGCACGGTTCTGGCGCTTTGGGAAGGCGCTGTGCTCTCAGCGAAGGTCGAGCGCGGACCCAAGCCCCTCAACGTGGCGCGTCGAACGCTGCGGCATTTGCTGGCGCCGTGACGCATAGAAAATCCCTGATGCGTAGCGAGAACAGCTAATGCATCGATTGCTCAAGCTCCGCTCCGGTCGTGGACGAGAGGCGTCAGCGAACGGATGACTCCGCCTTCTCGTTCGACGGCGGAAACTCCTTCGGCCTACCCGTCGCTCGTCCTATCGTCTCGACAATGGCCGCGGGCCGCACCAATTTCGCACCAGAAACGATCTCATCAAAACCAACAGACGCGATCGAAAGCAAACGAAGCCACAAGAAAATCAACGAATCCGACCGTAATCCCGTCGCTCATAACGGTCTGGTTGCAGGTTCGAGTGCCGGGCCCACCACGCTTCGCCCTTCGGGCTACGCGTGGCGCAGCCACACAGGGGCGAAGAGCGAAGGACTGTTCCGCTCGCTTCGGCTAGGCAAGCCCGTGCCAAGAACTCCAACCGAAGTGCGCGAAGGCTGTCGCGCCGAAGCCCGCAGGGCGACGGCGGACGAACCATGCATCTCCACCTATGAGGCAGTTACACGCTCACCGTTCAGTCCGCGAACGGACCGCTTCTGCACTTCGAATATTGCTGGTCGCATTTCTGCATGCATTTCGTGCCGGTGCATCTTGAATTGTTGCAGCTCACCCATTTTCGATCGCACATGGATGCCCGGGCAGACGCCGGTGAGGTCGACCACGCGAACAGAACAATCGCACTGCAGGCGAATGCCATCAGGCGACGGGATTACGGGGACAGTGCACTCAGTGACGCCGGCCGCTTTCGTGGGCTCGAAGGCTCGAATTAAGTGTACTGGACTGCACCCCTTAAGTGAGACACGATAATTACAGTGACAGCGGGGTTGTCACGATGCGTTACCGCGCTCTGTTTCGCGCGAAGGTAGGCCGCTGGCGATTCCAGCGACCTCATTGCGTTGGGCAACTAAAGCCTTCGCGCCTGCGAGTGCTGATCCACTCACCCTCCATCCACCACGCACTCCGCACCATCGATAACGTAGGCTGCGTGACGAAAATCCCTGATGGTGGCGAGCTTGCCGGCGGACCAGTTCAGCAGCATGAAATATTTCGCCCGCCCGGCCGGCTCGTTCGGATCGAACACCAGGATCGCGGGGCGTCCCTCGACCTGCCCCGTCACCAGGTGCCAGTCGCTGACCTTCGAGTAGTTGCCGAAGTAATTCGAGACCTCGACCTTGCCTTTCAGCCTGGTGCGGTTGACGAGCTCGAGCCTGACGTCGTCGGCGATCATGGCGCGGATCGCGTCGAAGTCGCGGGCATTGAAATGACCGACATAGGCATTGAGCCGCGTGCGATCGGCTTGCGACAGGCCCGGCTGCGGCATATCGTCAGGCTCCCCCGCAAACTCACGCAGCTGCGTGCGCCCACGATGCAGCGCGGCCTTCACCGCCGGCAGGCTGAAATCCATGATGTCGCAGACCTCGGCAAGCGAGCAGCCGAGCACGTCCATCAGGATCACGCTGGATCTCTGAGCCGTCGACAGCCGCATGAAGGTGCGCAGGCTGGTCGCAGCGATCTGGCGGCTTTCCACATCATCGAGCTGGTCGGCGATCATGTCCACCTCCTCAGCCGAATGCAGCCCCGCTTGCCGGTTGCGGCGACGCAGGAAATCCAGCGCGGTGTTGTGCGCGATACGGAACAGCCAGGCCTCCGGATTGACGACGGGCGCGGCCGCCTGCACCGCTTCCATCGCCTTGATCAGCGCATCCTGAAGCACGTCCTCGCCGTCGATGACCGAGCCAACCATGCGCGCGCAGTAGCGATGCAGTTTCGGTCGCATCCGCGCCAGCAGGGGCTCGATATCGATATTGGCCAGCGGGTCTGGCGCCATTGCTTCTCCGCCTCGCCTGTTCAGGATTCGTCCAGCATACGGTAGTTGCCGACGATCTTCACATCACGAACCAGCGGCGGCTCGGCGCAGCGGTCGCGGATGCCGTCCTGGAACGCCTGAAACGCCTTGAGTTTCGGAATCGGGCTCGATCCGTCCTCGGTCGCGGCCTCGACAAAATGGATGAACGTGTCGTCCTCCAGCCGCAGGGTCAGATAGCGTACGCCGTCGGGGCTGGCCGCCTTCAATTCCGCAAATACGGCCGAAACCAGCTCGGCGTTCCTGTCGGCCAGCTCCGGCCTGGTCTTGTATCTGATCAACGTCCGCTTCATCGCGCGCTCCTTGTTCATGTCGCGACCTGGCTCGCTCATCGCGCGCCATCTTTCCATTTCAGCATGACCCTCCCGGAAAGAGGTCGCCCCGCTTTTCCGGATCAAGGTCGCGTCAATGGCCGCGTCACCCTCCAAGGACGTTTGCCGGCCGGCGAAGGATGCGGCCCGGAATAAATTATTTTCGCCGCATCCTTTGCGCCTCCGGCCTCGTCTCACCCGCAGAACGCGCCGCGACAGGGCGGCTCGACACACGGAGACAGGGCGATGCAGACCCCTACCTTTCGCGCCGAACAGAAGTGGGTGCTTGGCGTCACCGCGCTGGCATCCTTCATGATGGCGCTGGACGCCATGATCATCACGACGGCATTCGCGGCCATCCGCGCCGAATTCGGCAGCCCGGTCGAGACGCTGCAATGGACCGTCAACGCCTTCAACCTGACCTTTGCCGTGCTGCTCCTGGCCGGCGCCGCGCTCGGCGACCGCTTCGGTCGCCGCCGCATGTTCGCGGCCGGGATCGCCCTGTTCGTCGTTGCATCGGCGGCCTGTGCGCTCGCAGGCAATGCGACCGCGCTGATCGCCGCCCGCGCGCTGCAGGGCGCCGGCGCCGCGCTGGTGATGCCGCTGGGGACGGCGATCCTGGGCAGCACGTTCGGCCGGGAGCAGCGCGCCCGTGCGCTCGGCATTTTCAGCAGCATCATCGGCTGCGCGCTGATCATCGGCCCCGCC
The DNA here is from genome assembly GCF_021458635.1 of Bradyrhizobium monzae. GTDB lineage: Bacteria > Pseudomonadota > Alphaproteobacteria > Rhizobiales > Xanthobacteraceae > Bradyrhizobium. Next base: position 103,699 of record NZ_JAIRDQ010000016.1, on the reverse strand, counting down.
ATCGGCGGCTCCATCACCGAACATTTCGGCTGGCGCTGGGTGTTCTGGATCAACCTGCCGATCGGCCTGATCGCGATCGCCCTGGTGCTGGCACGCTTGCGCGAAAGCTTCGGACCGGCGGCCGCCCTGGACATCCCCGGGATATCGCTCGTTGCCCTCGCGGCGCTGGCGCTGGTCTGGAGCCTGTTGCGCGGCAACGCCGTGGGGTGGGCGAGCGCCGAGGTCATGGGCACGCTGATGGCAGGCCTGGCGTTCACAGCCGGCTTCGTGCTCTGGGAATTGCGCGCGGCCGCGCCGATGGTGCCGATGCGGCTGTTTGCATCGCGCGCCGTCGCCGCCGGCATGTCCGCGAGTGTCCTCTTCTACGCCGCGATGTATGGCGTCTTGTTCCTGCTGCCGCAGTTCCTGCAGACCGCGCTGGGCTTCGACGCCTTCGGCGCCGGACTTCGCCTGCTGCCCTGGACGGCGACGCTGTTCGTCACCGCCCCGGTCGCCGGCGCGGTCGTCAACAGGTTCGGCGAGCGGCCGCTGGTGGTGACGGGATTGCTGATGCAAGCCATTGGCCTTGGCTGGATCGCGGAGATCGTGAGTCCCACGGTTCCCTACTCGGCCCTGGTCGCGCCGCTGGTGCTGGCCGGCGTCGGCGTCTCGATGGCGACGCCAGCAGCGCAGAACGCCGTCCTGAGCTCGGTCGCGGTGGCCGAAATGGGCAAGGCGTCCGGCATCTTCAACATGGGCCGCTTCCTCGGCGGCATGTTCGGCGTCGCTGCGCTGGTCGCGAACTTCTCGGCCAACGGCGGGGTCGATTCGGTTGCGCATTTCGAGAGCGGTTTCGCTGCGGCGATGAGCCTCGCCGCTACTCTGTCGCTGGCCGGCGCGATTGCGGGGTTTTTCCTACCGGCGCGGCGACGGACCGCCGGCGCGGCCGCGCCGCAAGATGCGTGACGCTCTCGGACGAGGGTCGCGGCGCTCGCATCAGGATCGCGCGATGCGCCGGCCGCGGCTGGCGCTGCGGTCGGCTGATTTCCACCTATGAGGCAGTTACACGCTCACCGCTCAGTCCGCGAACGGACCGCTTCTGCACTTCGAATATTGCTGGTCGCATTTCTGCATGCATTTCGTGCCGGTGCATCTTGAATTGTTGCAGCTCACCCATTTTCGATCGCACATGGATGCCCGGGCAGACGCCGGTGAGGTCGACCACGCGAACAGAACAATCGCACTGCAGGCGAATGCCATCAGGCGACGGCGGCTGACATGCGCGGGGGTCGTCGGGACGATTTTCATTCTGATCTCCTGTTCTATAAATGCGTGCATTGAATTGTTGCGAGGGCAATCATCGAAAGCCGACGCATGTTCAATCTCGTGGTTGCGATGAAAATTCCTGGTGCATCAACTGTCGGGCTCGCGAGCCACAGTCGGACGGCCTTTCCTTTGGGCGGGCGTGGTCAAACTGCCGATGAGGACCGTTACTCCGCAACGGTGTCACCGGACCCGCCGAGTTCGGCCGGAAAATCCCGGAGCTTCGGGAGGCCGTCGCGCATCGGCAGGACCGTCTCGGCGTAGTTGACGTGAACCCCGGGCTGGAAATCCAGCGTCGGTATCGTCGCGGCGAACACGTCCACCAGTCCGAGCGGCGGATGATTGGTGAGGAGATGACCGCCGCATTGCTTGCAGTAGCGGCGCTCGCTGAGCGGCGTCTTCTGGTACGTCGCCACGTTCTCGGCTCCGGATGTGATCTCGACCGCCTCGGCCTTCCAAAGGCTGAAGGCGTTGACCGGACCGCCCGACCAGGAGCGACAGGAGCGGCAATGACAATATCCCATCGCCTCCGGCGCACCGGTGACGACGAGCCTGACGGCTCCGCAAAAGCAGCTTCCGACGTGCTTCATATGTTTCCCTTTCGAAGTTGGACAATGCACTTCGACTATCAGGGAGGTTCGGGTCACTTCCAGTTCTGGAACTGTACTTGCCCTCAACTCGCGAGCTTGCGCTCCTTCGCGAACGGGCTGAGGCCGAGCCAGGTCTGCATCGCCGATGCGATCTTGCGATCGCCGGTCAACAACATCCGCTGGCTGCCGACGGCAGCCCGTACGGTGTCGAGCCCCATCCAGATCGCCGTCATGGTGCGCAGGTCGACCGAGACAAACAGGTCGACGTCAAAACCAGGATCGACCGAGCAGAGATCGACGCCATCCTCGGGATCGACGATCAGCCACCAGGATCGCTGCGTGGCGGCAAGCTCGGGATAGACGAACTGAATCACGTTGCGCCCCTTCGGCATCGGCGACGTATTCAGGTTGCGCCGCATGTCCCACATCAGAAGCTGAACGTCGAGATGCTGCAGCGACAGGTCCGCCTCAATGCGGCGCTGTCCCCAGAGGCCGAAGGCCTCGACGATCGGCCCGAGTTCGCGCCCCGACGCGGTCAGGTGATATTCGAAGATTCCGGGATCCGACGCCGACGCCTCGCGGGCGAGGATTCCGGCAGCCTCGAGATCCCTGAGCCGCTGCGAAAGCAGAGCCGGCGACATTCGCGGCACCCCCCGACGCAGTTCATTGAAGCGAGTGGAGCCGGCGACGAGTTCGCGCAGCAAGACCACGGTCCAGCGCGTGCACAGGACCTCCGCCGCCATCGCGACCGGACAGAACTGCTTGTAGCTTCCGACGGCCATGCTTCCCTCCTGCTCGACGAAAGAGAGTCTAGCGCTGGAGTGCTCCCGCTTCCAGTTCAGTTTCTGTACCGGTCGTGATTCAGTTCCTGAACTGGTTGCCCACGATATCGGCTGGTAGTCCGTCCCCATGCCGGCTCCCGGCCCCACCGGACCTGGCTCTCTCCTGTCGTCGCTTTCGTCGACGGCGAGAGCCCCAACTCCAGATGAACAGGATTTCCAATGAGCAAACATTTGACCTCTCCGAGCCTGCGTTCGACGTTCCTGACGATGCTCGGCATCGCCCTGCTTCTGAGCAGCGGCGTCCCGCCTGCCCTCGCGGCAACAATTTCGCGCAGCGCCGATGTAAAAGCCTCCGCATCTGCAGTGTGGGCCTTGATCGGTCCGTTCTGCGCCATCAAGAACTGGCTACCGCCGGTCGGCGAATGCATCGAGGATGGCAAGGCGCCGCCGACTCGCATCCTCGTCACGAAGGACGGCAAGGCCGCCTTTGTGGAAAGGCAAACCGCGCGGAACGACGCCGAGCGCAGCTACTCCTACGCCTTTCTCGCCAGCCCGCTTCCCGTCACCAATTATGCCTCGACCATCAAGGTCACGGCCAACGCGGACGGGACGTCAACCGTAACCTGGAGCGGCTCCTATACGCCGGACCAAGGAAAAGAGACGGCTGCAACGGAAGCGCTGAACGGTGTCTACGATGCCGGTCTCTCCGAGATCAAGACGAGGCTTGCCAAGTAAGTCCACGGCCACAGTGCCGTGAATCAGAAGAGTCTGCGGGCCACGTATTTGTGGGGATTGCTGCCTGGCAGCCCGCCCTATCATGTTCAAAGCCACAACAGCGATTGCCTCCAAGAAAAGGCCCGCAGACGACATCGAATGACGGCTCACTCCGTGCCCGGCACTTGAGCGCGGCAGAGCACGTGAATAAGATTCAATTTTCCGGAGACGCCATCGATTGAAACTGGCAATGTCATCCGCGCCCGCCTGGATCCTCGCGGCAGGAGACCATCATGACCAGTGAAAAAGGCCCGAACATCAAGAAGAAGCAGAAGTGCAAAAATTGCGAGGGCAAAGGTTTGCTCAAGAAGGGCGACAAGGTGGTGAAGTGCCAGCGGTGCAAAGGCACGGGGGTGCGGTGATCTTAGTTTCGATCAGCGAGGCTGGATCCGGCCGCAGTTACGGCGTCTCCGATTCGCTTCAGTGTATTCGAACGTTCGGGCCACGCCAGCTTCGCACCAGCCTCGCACCAGAAAATGTCTCAACGGGACCCTCCGGCCGCGCTCGGTAGCCCCCTCAAGCACAGCTTTTCTGGTCCCTTCATGAACCGTCAAGAACGCCGGGCCGCGGCCAAGCAATCGCAGAAGATCGCGCCGCAAAATCTGGCGGCCGCCAAGAGTCTGGAGGCTGCGAAACAGGGCCAGGCGCTGTTCAATCTCGGTCGGTACGCCGAAGCGCTGGACTGTTTCAACGCATTCGCGAAGCTCAATCCGAATGTCGCGCCGCTGTATCAGACGCGCGGGCTTTGCCTGCAGCGGCTGGGCCGGTTGGAGGAGGCGCGGGCCGATTTCGAGCGATCGATTGCGCTGAACCCCACCGAGGCAGAGACACACAAGAACCTCGGCACGCTGCATTCGCGATCTGGCCGCATGGAGCAGGCCTTCGCGAGCTTCGATCGCGCGCTTGCGCTGCGTCCGACTTTCTCCGCAGCGCTCAACGAAAAGGCACGCGCGCTGTGGAGCGTGCAATTGCTGGACGACGCCTTCGCGGCCTTTCACCAATCGCTGGCGCTCGAGCCCGGCAATGCCGACACGATCTGGAATCTCGCGCTGCTGCAGATGCTGACCGGAGATTTCGAGCGGGGCCTGCCGGGGCGCGAAGCGCGCTGGAAGGCATCGTCTCTCGGCCTCGCCGATCGCGGATTCTCCCAAGCCCTTTGGCTGCGAGACCAGCCGCTCGAAGGCAAGACCATCCTGCTTCATGCCGACGAGGCCCTGGGCGACTCGATTCAGTTTGCGCGCTATGTGCCCTTCGTGGCCGCGCTCGGCGCCCAGGTCATCCTGGAGGTCAAGCCTGCGGTTCGGCAGCTTCTGGCCGGTGTACCGGGCGTTGCACATTGTGTCGACCGATCGTCTGTGACGTCGATGGCGTTCGACCTGCACTGTCCGCTTGGCAGCCTGCCGCTGGCGTTCCGGACGCGGCTCGACACAATCCCGTTCGCGCAAGGTTTTCTTCCTGCGCCTGCGGCGGAGCGCGTGACAGCGTGGGAGAACAGGCTTGGTCCCCGCACGCGCTTTCGCGTCGGCCTGGTCTGGTCGGGGGATCCCGGCCACAACAACGATCACAACCGGTCGATATCACTGCGCGCGCTTGCGCCGCTGCTGGATTGCGACGTCCAGTTCGTTTCCTTGCAAAAGGGCATCAGGGATCAGGACCGTGCTTTCCTTCGCGAACGCGAGGACATTCTCGACCTGACGGAGCAGCTCACCGATTTCAGCGAGACGGCGGCGCTGGTTGCCGCTCTCGATCTGGTGATCTCGGTCGACACCAGCGTCGTGCACCTCGCAGGCGCGCTTGGCACGCCGGTCTGGACGATGTTGCCCTTCAACCCGGATTGGCGCTGGTTGCTCAACCGCGACGACAGCCCATGGTATTCGTCCATGCGGCTGTTCCGGCAACACAGGCGAGACGACTGGGCCAGCGTCGTGGACAACGTTCGCCGCGAGCTGGAGGCGCTGGTGTCCGCATGGCGGCCTGACACACCGCCGCACCGAAGCGAGGCCTTGCCCCTCATGCGAGAGGATGCGCTCGTCTCGAATTATCTCGGCCATCAGCTCTGGCAACTCGAGCGCACGGACGAGGCTCTGCTGCACTTCCAGCAGGCGCTGCAACTCAGTCCGCAATATGTCGAGGCCGCGGAGAATTGCGGCCGGCTGCTGCTCGACCTCGGCCGCCACGCGGAAGCCCTGGACTGCCTGGACGCGGCCGAGAGATTGAATCCGGATTCCGCAAGCCTGTATCGGATCCGCGGCATTTGCCTCCAGGAGATGAACCGGCTCGCGGAGGCGGAGGAAGATTTCGCGAGGTCCATTGCGCTGGACGCGCGCGCGGCGGAAACGCACAACAATCTCGGCCTGCTGCATTGGAAGCTTGGCCGGACCGATCAGGCCTTTGCGAGCATCGATCGCGCGGTGGCACTTCGTCCGGATTTTGCCGCAGCGCTTGCCAACAAGGCCTGGATGTTGCTTGATCTGCAGTTGCTGGATCAGGCGTCCGCGGCGTTTCGCAGATCGCTCGCGATCGATCCGAACCGTGCGTCGACGATTTTCAGTTTCGCGCTGCTTCAGCTGCTGACCGGAGATTTCGAGCGTGGCTGGGCGGGACGCGAGGCCCGCTGGAAAGCGTCGTCTCTCCGTCTCGCCGATCCCGGCTTTGCCCAACCGCTTTGGCGCGGCGAGCAACCGATCGAAGGCAAGACCATTTTGCTGTATTGCGACGAGGGATTGGGCGACTCCCTTCAGTTTGCACGTTACGTGCCGATGGTGGCCGCGCTCGGGGCTCGCGTCATTCTGGGGGTGCGGCCGCCGATCCAGCAGCTTTTGGCCGGGATCCCCGGCGTCGCGGAATGCACCAGCCGGGAAGCTGCGGCGTCGCTCGCGTTCGACCTGCACTGCCCGCTTGGCAGCCTCCCGCTGGCGTTCAAGACGCGGCTCAATACGATCCCGTTCCCGGAAGGCTTCCTTCCCGCGCCGGCGGCAGAGCGCGTGACGGCGTGGCAAGACCGTCTTGAAGACCGGCTCGGTCCCCGCAATCGCTTCCGCGTCGGTCTGGTCTGGTCGGGGGATCCGGGTCACAAGAACGACCATAACCGGTCGATCGCGCTGCGCGCGCTTGCGCCGCTGCTGGATTGCGACGTCCAGTTCGTCTCCCTGCAAAAGGGTGTCCGGGACCAGGACCGCGCCTTCCTCGACGAGCGCAAGGACGTCCTCGATCTCTCGGACCATCTGACGGATTTCAGCGACACCGCGGCCCTGGTGTCCTGTCTCGACCTGGTGATCTCGGTCGATACCAGCGTCGTTCATCTCGCCGGTGGGCTCGGCGCACCGGTCTGGACGATGCTGCCCTTCAACCCGGATTGGCGCTGGCTACTCAATCGCGACGACAGCCCGTGGTATTCGTCGATGAAGCTGTTCAGGCAGCCGGAGCGAGGCGACTGGGCCAGTGTCGTGGACAGTGTTCGCCTCGAACTCGAGGGCCAGGTTTCCGCACGACGGCAGGGGCAGAAGCCGTCTTCGCTTCTGCCTGCCGAGTGATCGTCACGCTTATTGTCCCGCCGCCTCGAGAATGAGGCCCGCGATCTCTTCGGGATGCGAGATCAGCGCGAGATGGCTCGCCTTGACCTCTATCGTCTTGGCGCCCATGCGCTTGGCCATGAAGCGCTCGAGGTCGGGATTGATGGTGCGGTCTTCGGTCGAGACGGCGTAATAGCTCGGCTTCGATCGCCAGGCGGCATTGGCGGTCTTGCCCGCCAGCAGCGCCTTGTGGAACGGCTCCTGCACCGCGTAGAGCACCTTGGCTTTCGCTGCCGGCAGGTCGCCGGCGAAGTCGCGCAGGAAGGCTTCCTCGGAGAGGCGGCCCTCATCGCCGTCGAAGACGATTCCCGCGCTCGCCGGCGGCGTCGGATAGGTCTTTGCAAGCGCCGTGTAATCCTCGCCCGCGTCGGGCGCGCGTGCCGCGACATAGACCAGCGCGGATACGTTCGGATGCACGCCGGCCTCGGTCACGATCATGCCGGAGAAGGAATGGCCGACCAGGACCGTCGGACCGTCCTGCCGCGCCAGCACCCGCTCGGCGGATGCGACGGCTTCGGGTAGCGTCGTCAGCGGATTCTGCACCGCTGTGACGTTGAGCCCGGCCGCCTGCAGGCGCGGGATCACCTCCGACCAGCAGGAGCCGTCGGCAAACAGGCCGTGCACCAGCACGACGTTGCGCGCTTTGGGGGGCGCGGCGATGGCCGCAGACGCGCGTGTCGACATCAGCGAAGCCGTCGCACCGGCGGCGAGGATGGTGGCAAAGGTGCGTCTGCTCATGGTCATGGCTTATCTCCTGGTTGAGGTGTCGTGGATCTGAATGCGGTCGCGCGAGGGCTCAATGGGTTTGCAGCAGGGCATCGACGTCGGGCGACCGGACGATGGCGCCGTCGCGGGCAAAGACTTCGTGGTTGGCCTCGATACTGTCGTGGTCATAAAGATAGTTGACCATGATGCTGAAGGATTCCCCGATCCCACGAATAGTTGTGTTGCCGAGCCAGTTGATGCGCTCGAGCCGCGCGCCGTTGCCAAGGTGAAACCGTGCCACCGGATCGATGCGGTTTCCCCCTGATGCCGGTCGCGTCAGATAGGTTGCACACCACCGCATCAGGACCGGGTGCAGTGCTTCGCTCTGCCGGGAATCGTTCCACCAGCCGTCTTGCGCCAGCGCAGCCGCCATTGCTCCGGCGGACGCGCCGGCTCCAGCAAGCTCGGCCGTGAGCCAACGCCGGAAGCCCGGGATCGGCGACAGCGTCGAGAAGCGCTTGAGCTGCGGAAATTCGGCCCTCAGTTCCTCGACAACCTGCTTGATCAGGAAATTGCCGAACGACACGCCGCGCAGGCCCTCCTGGCAGTTGGAAATCGAATAGAAGATCGCCGTGTCCGCGCCTGCCGCCTGCGCACGCGCGACCTCTTCGTCCACATTCTGCGCCAGCAGCGGCGGCATGGACGCCGCCAGCCCCTGCACCAGCGCAACCTCGACGAAGATCAAGGGTTCGCCGGGGAGTGCCGGATGAAAAAAAGCGAAGCAGCGGCGGTCCGGCGCAAGCCGGCGCCGCAGATCGTCCCAGCCCTTGATCTCGTGCACCGCCTCATAGGCGATCAGCTTCTCCAGCACGGCGGCCGGCGATTGCCAGTCGATCCGGCGCAATTCGAGGAAGCCGCGGTTGAACCACGACGAAAACAGGTGCTTGAGGTCGGCATCGAGCAGCTTCAAGACCGGTTCGTCGCGAAGCCGCGCGCCGATCTCGCTGCGCATCGCGATCAACGCGGCGGTCCCGCCGGGCGCCATGTTCATCCGCCGCAGCAGTTCCTGGCGCGGCGGATCGGCGGCCTGCGCCAGCGCAGCCGCGGATTTGGCCGTCGCCTCCACGAGGTAGCGTTCCGCCGCGGCACGCAGCACCGCTGCGTCGGGCTGAAATCCGGTTGCCAGATGACGCTGGAAGCCGAGCCGGTCGTCGGCATCGAGCGCGCGCATCACGTCATGCAGTTCGCGCGCGACGAGAGCGCCGGCGGCTTCGCCGCGCTCCGACAACAGCGCCGCAGCGAGTTGCCTGGCGTGGTCGAGCCGGGCCGACGTCGCGTCGTGGGCGGTGCCCGGGGTTTCGGTGGTCGGGGTCATGGTCATCTCCTCATGCAGCATGGGTCGCGGCCGGCTTGCGGAATTTGGCCGGCGGCACGTAGAGCCCGCCCGAGGCCGTCACCAGATCGTCGATCGTCCGTGCGGCGAGCAGGTCGCGCGTCGCGCTCCGGACGTCGATGCCGAGATCGGACGGAAGCATCACGATGCCGCGGCGGCGCAGGTCCTCACTCGCCTCCGGCGACCGCCGTCGGCCGAATTCGGTGTCACCAGCAACCGCACGCAACGCTGCCTCGCGCTCCGCGGGAAGCCGGCAGCGCAGCAAATTGGCGACGCCTCTCTCCGTGATGACGTGCGTGACGTCGTCGCCATAGACCATGATGGGCGGTCGCGCGAAGCCGGCAGAAGCAGCGAGGTCGAACGCGTCCAGCCGCTCGACAAAGCTCGGCGCGCCGTTCGGCTGCTGCGTCTGCACCATCTGCACGACGAGCTTGCGTCCGCGTAAGGGATCGCCGGCCTCCTCGCCGGCGCGGAGCCAGGTCGGGCTATCGTGGCGGCGACCACGCGCATCGGCGCCCATGTTCGGCGCGCCGCCGAAGCCGGTGATCCGTCCCTTGGTGGCCGTCGAGCTGTTGCCCTGCGGATCGATCTGCAGCGTCGCGCCGACGAACATGTCGCAGGCATATTGCCCGGCGACCTGCGCCAGCGCACGGTTCGATCGCAGATTGCCGTCGGCACCGACCGGAAACACATGCGCGCGCTGTGCGACATAGCGCTCCATGCCGAGCTCCGAGCCGAAGCAATAGACATTGTCGACGAAGCCGGCCTCCACGGCGGGGATCAGAGTCGGATGCGGGTTGAGCACGAAGTGGCTGGCGACCTTGCCCTTCAGGCCGCGCGCAGCCGCGTAGGTCGGCAGGATCAGCTCGATCGCGGCGGTGGCGTAGCCGATGCCGTGGTTCAATCGCTGCACCTGGTACGGCTCGTAGACGGCGGCAATCGCCATCATCGCCATCAGCACGTTCTCGTCCCGCACCTTGGCGGGATCGCGCGTGAACAGCGGCTCGATGGCGTAGGGTTTGGGAGCGGGAACCACGAAATCGACCCAGTCACCGGGGATGTCGACCCGCGGCAGCCGATCGACGATCTCGTTGACCTGCACCACGACGATGCCGCCCCGGAAGGCCGCGGCTTCGGCAATCGTCGGCGTGTCCTCGGTATTGGGACCGGTGTAGAGGTTGCCATCGCGATCGGCCTTGTCGGCGACGATCAGTGCCACGCGCGGCGTGAGGTCGACCAGCATCCGGGCGTAAAGCTCGAGATAGGTATGGATCGCGCCGACCTTGACGGTGCCGTTCGTCACCAGTTCGGCAAGCTTGCGGCTCTGCGGTCCGGCGAAGGCGAAATCGAGCCGGTTCGCGATGCCGCGCTCGAACACGGCGAGATGGTCGGGCAGCGCCAGCACCGACTGCACCATGTGCAGATCGTGCAGGCGCGTAGGGTCCGCATTCGCGAGCGCTGCAGCAAGGAAATCGGCCTGCTTCTGGTTGTCGCCCTCGATGGTGACGCGGTCGCCCGGCACCACGACCGCCTCGATCAACGCCGTCGCCCGATCCGGCGGGCAGACCTTTCCGTCCGCGAGCTTTGCGGCCCGCGCCAACCGCGCCGTACGATCCGTTCCCTGTGACCTCACTGACATGTTCGACCTCCGTCGCTGACTGCTGCTTTCGCAACGGAAGGTAGGGGCGGCTAATTGATTACAGAAACGATATTTTGTAATATGATTGATCGTTAAACTGGATCAATTGAATGCTCGACTTCGAACTGTTGCGCGCCTTCGTCGCAGTCGCCGATTGCGGTGGTTTCCATCGCGCCGCCGAGCAGCTGCATTTGACGCAGTCGACCGTCAGTCAGCAGATCAAGCGGCTGGAGCAGGAAACCAAGCGCCCGCTGTTCCGGCGCACGACCCGCAGCGTCGCGCTGACCGACGACGGCGAGATGCTGCTCGGCGATGCCCGCCGCCTGCTGCAGCTCGAGGAGGCTGCGCGCCATCGCCTGACGACGCCACGCTTGTCCGGCATGGTGCGCCTCGGCGTGGTCGAGGAAATCGCCGGCGGCTCGCTGCCGTCGGCACTCGGTCGTTTCGCGGCGCTGCATCCCGGCGTGAAGCTCGAGGTGCAGATCGGGGTCAGCGCGGAATTGATCGCGCAACTCGACGCAGGCCGGCTCGACGTCGTGTTCGCCAAGCGCCCGCTCGGCACCTCGCGCGGTCGGCTGGTGTGGCGCGAGCCGCTGGTCTGGGTGGCAGCCGAGAGCTTCGATCTCGTTCCCGGCACAACATTGCCGCTCGCGCTTTATCGCGAGAAGTCAGTCTCGCGCGAGGCGGCGCTTGCTGCGCTCGACCGAAGCGATCTGATCTGGGACATCGTCTATACAAGTCCCAGCCTGACGGGCGTGCGCGCGGCTTCGCTTGCGGGCCTTGCGATCACGCCACTTCCAATGAGTGCAGTCGTCGCAGGCCTTCGCGTTCTCGGATTGGAAGAAGGGCTGCCTCGTCTGCCAGACCTTGAATTCGCGATCTATGAAAGGGCGCGCCCCGAAAAGGCTGCAGCGGCACTCGCCGCAGCTCTCGTGGCGCTCGGACAATCGCCGGCACGCCCGACGATTTGAGAAAGCACAATCCCGCGTCGCGCTGACGGCCATGAGAACAGGTGCGCCTCAACCTTCCACCCGATACAGCCGCCACCGCGCCGGCACGCCCTTGAGCTGGTGGCTGCCGTGATCCCTGAGACGGATCTGAGACTGCGTCGCGAGCAAATCCTTCACCGCACGCGAGACCAGGACTTCGCCGGCCCGCGCCTTGGCGGCGACGCGGGTGCAGATGTGGAAGGCGAGACCAACCATCTCGCCGCCGCTGATCGTGTATTCGCCGGCGTGCAGGCCCACCCTGATATCGAGGCCGAGCGTGCGCACGGCCTTTTGAATCGCGGTCGCGCAAGTGATGCCGGCGGCTGGCGCCTTGAAGGTCGCGAGCACGCCGTCACCGGTCGTCACGACCTCCTTGCCGTGCGAGGACTTCAGCTCCTTGCGGACCGCCGCGTAATAAAGGCCCATCACCTTGGTCCAGCGCGCATCGCCGAGCTTTGCGGCTTTGGCCGTGGAGCCGACGATGTCGACGATCAGGATCGTCGCGAGCGCCTGCTTGAGCTCGGCACCGCCATTGGCGGATTTCCGCCGGGTCGCGATGGCGCCTGGAAGCGGCTCGTAGTCATGGCTGCGTCGCCGCGCGATCGCGGATTTGGTGTAGTCCTGGGCGCGCTGGGCCGTGCCGCAGCGGATGGTTTTCTCCTGCGGCAGGTGCGTCCAGTAAACCTTGCGGCCGTTGCCGGCGCCCTGGACCTCCACGGCGCCCCATTTCAGGAACACGGTAGAGCCGACCCGCCGCACACACCACGCCTTTGACGTGTATCCTGACACATTCGACTGGTGCAGGCCGATGCGAAGAAATTTGGGCATGAGTTTGCGGTCGACGGAAAGGCCGGTTGAGATGGCCGGGATCGAACGTACTTGTACATTGCCGCATTGGCAACGGGGCTCCCGCGACGCGCCCCTGTCTTCCAAACGCAAACCGGAATCAGGTTCGCAGGAAAAACGCTCTACGTCATGCGACGAGACGGTCGAGATGAGCCGCCGAACGCTTCTTCTTTTCGCGTTCGATAGATTGTGACGACCTCGCGGCACGCCATGACGTTCAGCCGGAAGAAATTGAGATTCAATCGCTCCAGCTCACCGGCAGTTATGCGGTAGTTGGCCGCTCCCAGGAACAGCAAGGCCATCGTTGTGTGCCAGGAAAAATCGAGAGACTTGGCCAGGATCAACGCCGGTTCGCGATCTTTCTCGATCAGTGCCCGTTCCGCAACGTCGATCGGCAGCTGACAGAGCAATGATAGCGCCACAGCGGTCTCGTTGAACTTGAGAGAATGAGCAAGCTCGAAGACCTTGTCTTCCGTCAGCTCGCCTCTCTCGTGCAGCTTCGCCACCGTGCGTTTCGCCGTAAAATAATCCTTCGATGTCGGGCCAAACCGGGCATGAATGGCCCCGGTGATGTCGACGACGACGTTATGGATCTGGGTTTCAATATCCGGACGTTCCTTCTGAAGCTTCTGCCGCACCTCCTCCGAGGCTTTGGCGATCAACTGGTGGAACAGGTGCCGGGGAATGTCCTTCCGAAGCCCCACCGATTCGGCGAGAATGGAATCGCCTTCCGACCGCCGCACCAAATGGAGAAATCCGGAATTGGAAAAACTCGCGCCTGCATTCGATGCCACCGAGGTGACGACCTCAGGAGACCCCCGCACCACCAGCACATCGGTCACTGCTGCAGGCACCGCCGGTCGCCTGGAAATTGCGAGCAAATGCTGCTGGCTCTTGCTTTTGGCGCAGGCGATCAGCGTCTCTGTGTCAAGCCGCTCCGACTGACTGAGGACAGGCCAGGCCACATCGATGCAGTCGTCGCTGGCCATCTGCCGCGTCAGAGTATAAGGCGCGTTTGGGCTGCAAGAGAGCTTACCCGCCAGCTTCGCCCGCGCACCGACCTCGATTTCCTGCGCAAGCCGGCCGATGACCTCGCCGAAGGTCCGGATCTGCTCCTCGGAGTAGGTACCGGCAATCAGAACATCGGCGGCATGCCATAGCGCCCGAAGACAACTCTCGGGATTTCCTTTCGCAACCGCCTCGTCCAACTCCGCCAGAAAAGACGCAGTGACAGCCATGAACGTGCTCGCAGCTCTGAAATGATCAAATGGCAAGAATAATCGTGACGAAACGACGCGATCAGATCACTCCGCGCTTCAACGCGGAGTAAACCAGTCCCTGTCTCGTGGAGCTGAGCTTAAAGTACGCCTAATCGGATAGATCAAATTCGAAGCAATGCGGGGACTTTGTCCGGCTCGTGTTGCCGGGCATCGGCCTCAGCCCTCGAACGCGAACAGCTCGATCGGCTCGCTGAAACCGCGCACGGCATGCTTGCCGACCCGCTCGAGCTCGAACTCCGGCGGCACCAGCTCGGCAAAATCGCGCGACAGCAGCACCGGCTTGCCGACCTGCTTGGTGAGCGCCTCCAGCCGCGACGCCATATTGACCGCGGGCCCGATCACGGTGAAGTCGAGCCGGCTGGCCGAGCCGATATTGCCGTACATGACGTCGCCGACATGGACGCCGATGCCGTAGTTCAGCGGCGCGCGGCCCGTGCCGTTGTTCCGTTCGTTCAGCGCCACCATGGCCTGACGGGCCTCGGTCACCGCGCGCAGCAGATTGGCGCAGGCATTGGGTTCATGAAGCGGAAAGATGGCGAGCAGGCCGTCGCCGATGAATTTCAGGATCTCGCCGCCATGCCGCGCGATCGGCTCGGACATCGCGTCGAAATAATCGTTGAGGAGATCGATGACGTCGTCGCGCGGCCAATTGTCGGAGATCTTCGTGAAATCGCGCAAGTCGCAGATCATGATCGCGGCGCGCACCGTCGTGCCGGTGCCGCGTCGGGTGGCGCCGGCGAGGATCAGCTCGCCGGCATGGGCGCCGACATAGGTTTCCAGTAGCGTTCGCGCCAGGCGATTCTTGATGCGGATCTCGCTGACCAGCGCCAGCACCGGCAACACTTTCTTCAGCGCGACGACATGGGCGTCGTCGAAGCCACCGGGACGGTCGGTCGAGAACGTGACGAGATGGCGCTTGCCGAGGGTGTGATAAAGTGGCCAGGCCACATAATCGGTCAGGCCCTTGCCCCGCATCTCGTCATAGAGCGCGTGCTTGCGGCCGAGCGCGGGATCCCGTTCGAGATTCTCGCGCACTTCGGTTGCACCGTCGAACATTTCGTTGGCGGGGCTGCCGATATATTCGGACCGCTCCCTGACATCGAAATCGACCCGCGCGATCTCGGCCTCGCGCATGCCGTCGGACCACATGAAACGAGCCCCCAGCCATTGCGGGTGCTGGATCATGACGTGAAGCGTCGACCGCTTGAGCGGGATGCCGGCCTGTTGGAGCCGAATGCACATCTCGGCAAAGATGTTGTCGATGAAGCGCTGGTCGCGCGTGCCGTTGGTCAGCCAGTCGACGACGGCGTCGCTGCCGGAATGGATCAATTCTTCGTTTCGCGGCGCGCTCATCATCTGCCTCTGGACGACGGTCTTTGGTCCCGGACATATCGTGTTTCGGCGTGGCCGCGTCAACCTAGCCAGTTGCACGGATTGTGCGCATCGCTCCTGGCGGGATCGCCGTTCAGGCGACGATTTTGATCGACCCCAGCACGGCGAGCCCGGAAACGAGCGCGAGCGTGGTGACGGCGGTCAATTCGACCTTCAACGTACTTTCGTGCGAAATCGCAAAATCCTCACCGCCGAGACGGATGCGGCAGTCGCCGCGCGCCGCGTAGAGCAAATGCGTTCCCGCGGGCAATGACCGCTCACCGGGCACCTTAAGCGCCACAAGCTCGATCTCCGCCGCACCGCGCCGCGCCATCAGATTGACGACCTCGACCGGGCCGGCCTCGAGCTCGGTCACGATCTCCATTTCGCCGATGAAGCGCACGGTCGTGAACGGCTCGCGCTCGTCGAACTCCTGCCCCGGGGCTTTCAGCACCAGCCCACGCCCGCCGATCACCATCTGCAAGCGGTCGATGCCGGCCATGTGGGAGAACGGCCCGGGCTCCACGATCGGCGTGGAGGCGAAGCGCCACAGCAGGCTGTCCCAGTCCTTCACCGCCGCATCGGTGCGATGCGCATCCGCGATATCGGTAAAGATGCCGCCGCCGTTCCTCCAGGGCGAGCGGGTGTAGTCTTCGGATTTCAGCAGCGTGGTTTTCATGTGTACGAGCGTCCGGTGGAGCGTGTGACCGAGATCGTCATCATGCGCGTGACGGATCGGCTTTGCCACCGGTGTGAATAACGATCTGGCAAACGGCAGGCAATGCCGTCGTCCTGGCTTTCCGGCAGGACGACGATGGGGGATAGAGCCCCCCTCACTCCGCCTTGCCGCCGTTCAGCTTCGGCAGCGTCTCGACGATCTTCTGCTTGCCGTCAAGGATCTCGGCCAAGAAACTGGCGCGGTCGATGTCGCCGTTCTCATCCCAGCTTGCCTCCATCAGCATGCCTGGCGCCTTGTCGGGCGCCAGCGTCAGGCCCTTCATCGCCGCGCCAAACGCCTTGCTGTCGAACTTGCCGATTTTCTCGGTGACGTATTTGACGAGATAGACCGCGGTGTAGCCCTTGATGCCGTTGTGGTCGGGCAGATATTTGAAGCGCGCGGAGAACTTCTTGGCAAACTCCTCGATCGCCGGCACCGGCGCGTCCGCACTGAGACCGACATGGCCGCGCACGCCGTTGGCGGCGGGGCCGGCGAGCTCGACCACTTTCTGGCTGAGCAGCGTGGTCTCGCCGAACAGCGGCGTCGAGAGGCCCTGCCGCTTGGCTTCGATCAGGAAGCGCGCGCTCTCCTCCTCGTTAGTGTAGACGAAGACGGCGTCGGCCTTGGCGCTCTTGAGCTTGATGACGTCGGAGCCGAAATCGACCTGGCCCTGCTCGGTGGAGATATCGGCCGCGAGCTCGATGTTGCGCGTCTTCGTCTCCTTCACGAAATTGTCGTGGCCACCCTTGCCGAAATCATTGTTGACCCAGACCACCGCGACGCTCTTCACCTTGAGCTTGTCGTGCAGATAGTTGGCGATCTTCGGCATGGAGAATTGCTGGCCGAAGGCGGTACGGAACACCCAGGGGTTGCCCTGCGTCGTGATGTCGGCGGCCTCGGCCCCGACGATCTGCGGGATCTCGGCCTGTTGGGTCAGCGCCATGTTGACCTTGACCGAGCCGGAATAGATCGGCCCGAGCACGACATAGGGATCCTTGTCCAAGACCTTCTGCACCTGCGCGCGAGAGATGCCGGGGTTGCTCTGGGTGTCCAGATGCTCGGTCTGGATCTTGCGACCCAGAATGCCGCCGGCGGCGTTGATCTCGTCGACCGCGAGCGCGACGCCGTCGCGCCAATTGGTGCCGGAGACCGCACCGGGGCCGGAGAGCTCGATGACATCAGGGATGTAGACCGTGCTCTGCGCGCGGGCCGCGCCGGTCGTGAGCGATGCCGCCAACGCAATGACGAGCGTTCCTGCAAGATGTCTCATGATGTCCTCCCCTTTGCCTTCTTTTTATGACGCGTCGAGGCCGAGCAGTTTCGCCGGCGTTCGCCACAGCAGGCCATGCCGGTCACCCGGATCCGGAAACAGCTTTGTCAGCACGCTGAGCAGCGGCCCGTAGTCGAGCCGCTCAGGCGCGCGCAGGAACGGATAGTCGGAGCCCCAGACGCAACGATCGAGCGTGAAGGCCTCGACGAGCGCGGCGATGAAGGGCCAGGTGTCCTCATAGGGATGCGACTGTTGCGAAAACTTGTAATAGCCGGAGAGCTTGATATGCGCGTCGCGTTCGCGGCCGATCGCGAGCAGCGCCTGGAAGGCCTTGCCCTTCACGCCTTGCGCGACCGACGGCCGGCCGCAATGGTCGAACACCAGGCGCACGTTTGATTTTTCGATCAGCGGCAGCAGAGCGAGCAGTTGGTCGTGCTCGACCTGGATCTGCAGAAACAGGCCGAGGCTTGCGATCTTCTCCAGCAGCGGCGCGGTGTTGCGATAATAATCGGCGCCGTGGAATGGCACATTGAAGGCAACACCGATCACGCCGGCGGCCTTCAATCGTTCGAGCTCCTTGATGTCGACGTCGTTCTCGACGACGGCGACGCCCCTGAAGCGGCCGCTGCTCTGCTTCAGCGTGTCGAGCAGGATGCGGCTGTCGCTGCCGTAGCCGGTGTTGGTCGCGACCACGAGCGCGTGGCGGACATCGAAGGCGTCGAACACGCGGATGAGCTGCGCGGCCGGCGCGATCTCCTGCCCGCTCGGTCGATACGGCGTATCTGCGCCGTACGGAAAACGAACGGGATCGAGCGCGTGGATATGGCAGTCGATCTTGGGGCCCGCCGGCAAGGTCATGGCGCAAAGCTCCCTGCGCGGTTCAGAACGTGGCCTCGATGGCCTTGATCAGCTCGGGCGTCACATCCGGCATCACGCCGAACCAGGCCTTGAAGGCGATCCGGGCCTGGTTGAGCAACAGGCCGAGCCCGTTCACTGTGACGCAGCCACGCGCGCGGGCATCAGCCAGAAATGGCGTCTCGAGCGGCGTGTAGATGAGATCGGCGGTGAGCGTTGAGGGCTTCAGCCGCGACAGGTCGATCTCGAGCGCGCTCTTGCCGACCATGCCGCGATCGGTGCAGTTGACGAGCAGTGCGACATCACTGAGCGCCGCGGCGCGATCGTCCCACGGAACGGTGCTGACAACGGAGCCGAATTCGGTCGCGATCGCCTGCGCCTTCTCCGCCGTGCGATTGGCGATGCGGATCTCGCGCGCACCGTTCTCCAGCAGCGCCACGACCACCGCGCGCGAGGCGCCGCCGGCGCCGAGCAGCAGGGTCGGGCCGGCATCGCCGCGCCAGTCGGCCTTGGCGTCGCGCAGGCTCTGCACAAAACCATTGCCGTCATTGTTGAAGCCGGACAGCGTGCCGTCCGCCTCGACGACGATGGTGTTGACGGCGCCGATGCGCCTGGCGGTCTCGTTGACGCGGTCGAGCATCGGCATCGCGGTCTGCTTGTGCGGCATGGTGACGTTGCAACCGCGGAACCCGAGCGCGATCAGCCCGTCCAGCGCATCCTCGAGCCGCTCCGGTTTCACCGCGAGCGGGACATAGGAGCCGCGGATGCCGTGCGCCTTCAGCCAGTAATTGTGGATGACCGGCGAGCGCGAATGCGCGACCGGCATGCCAATGACCCCCGCCAGCCCAAAACCATCCCGCGACATGCTGCGCTTCCCGTCCCGAATTGCGCCCTTCGGCGAGCGACCATGTTATTTGGTCATTTGTCCAAGACAATTAGAGGGAATGGCTAGTGGATGCAATGTAATTTGGGGGTTGCCATGCCCCCCACCGACGTCATCCTCGTCCGGCAGGAATAACAGCACGTCGTAGGCCATCTCCCGGGCGGCGGCCGATCCGAGGTCGGTGGCGCGAGATCGTAACGACCTTACGTCAGCATCCGGTCGCCAGACGGCGTCCGGATCAACACCTTCAGTGAAGGCGTCGTAGCGGTCCGGAATCTGATCCTGGGATCGTCGAGATACTCTTTCAGCGACGACTGGATCGCGCTCGCCTCGGGATGCATGACTTCCAGTTCGACCAGCGAGCAGCCGAGATCGGGCAGACGTGACGCAGGGTGCACGCCTTGCGGCCATTGGATCAGCGTCGGGAATGCGCCGTCGAACGGCATGGATCCGTCGGGCGGGACGGAGATCAGCCATGCGAGCTCGCCGCGCGTCACCGTAATCGCGGGGCGCGCCGCATCCGGCATCGCCGCCAGCGACGCCGCGATATCCGACGTGCGCGCGACCCAGACCATCAGCTTCGGCGAACGCGCAAGCTCATCGCGCGTTCGCGGGTCGTCCAATGCGAACCAGCGCGGCCGGCCCGTCGTGGCCGCGGGATCCGGCGCAATGACCTCGAGGAACAGGGCCTCTCCCAGGCGCAAAAACGTGTTGTGCGTCGCCATCAGCGGATGTGCACCGCCGCCGGACATCGGCACGCCGAGCGCCTGCTCCACATAGGCGACGCCCTCGGCAAGGTTTTTCGCGGCGACTGTAATGTGATCCAGAAAAAGCATGGTCCGGCCGGATGATCATTGAGCTGAGCCCGATTGTGCCACCGGCATAGAGCGACATGGAAGGGCTTTCATCCGCCGATCGGACGAGGAAATTCCGTGCCGGTCGATCCGTGCTATCCTGCCTGGGACAGACCAACCCTCAGCGAGGCAAGCATGTCCAGCACTGACAAGGTATTCGCAGGCTCGGTCCCAAAGCTCTACGACGAATATCTGGTTCCGCTGATCTTCTCGGTCTATGCCGACGACCTTGCCAGGCGCATCGCCGCGCTGTCGCCCTCGGACCTGCTTGAGATCGCTGCCGGCACCGGCGCCGTCACGCGGGCGGTGGCGGCGCTGCTGCCCGCCGGTGTCCGCTATGTCGCGACCGACCTCAACGACCCCATGCTCGCGGTGGCGAAGCAGCGTCACGGGGAAGACCCGCGCATGACCTGGCGTCAGGCCGATGCGCTGACGCTGCCCTTCGACGACGCTGCTTTCGACGTCGTCTGCTGCCAGTTCGGCGCCATGTTCTTTCCGGATCGCAGCAAGGGTTATGCGGAAGCGAAGCGGGTGCTGAAGCCTGATGGCACGTACCTGTTCAGTGTCTGGGACCGTATCGAGGACAATGTGTTCGCGGACGACGCAACCATCACGCTGGGCAAGATGTTTCCCGACAATCCGCCGCTGTTCATGGCGCGGACGCCGCACGGCTATCACGACAAGGCCGTCATCAAGGCCGATCTCGAACGCGCGGGCTTCAAGGACGTATCGATCGAGACGCTGACAGCGATGAGCCGCGGGCCCACGGCGGAATATGTCGCGATCGCCTACTGCCAGGGAACGCCGCTGCGCGGCGAGATCGAAGCCAGAGATGCGAGCAAGCTCGATGCCGCGACAGATGCCGTCGCCGAGGCGATCCGAAAACGCCACGGCTCCGGGCCAGTCGAGGCGAAGATTCAAGCCCTGGTGATCACGGCCCGGCCGTAGTGGCGTGAGCCGCTACGGCCGGCGGCCCGCGCCTTACCAAAAGCTCCGCTGCATCGGCTGGGTCGATTGATAGTACTGGTACTGTCCACCGCGCCGGCGAGGATTGACCGGTTGCGGGACGGGATCGCGCTGCCCAAAAAAGAAGAAGTTATTGCCGCCCCAGCCATCGTCACTGGCCATTTCCACCGGCGGCGCGGTCGGCTTGCGGGTGATGAAGCCGCCTTGCGGATGGTTGCTCAGGACCGCGACGAACTCGGTGCGATAGTTGGTCTCGGCGCTCAGGGGCTCGTCCGAGATGATGATCGATGAGCGCGGCAATGCGGTCGGCGCGATGCGATCCCACACCTCCTGCGGGATGGTGATGCGGTCAAGCGCGTCCTTGGCACTGTCGCCGTCGTCGATGGAGACGACGCTCCAGCGCAAGCCCGTGTCGGTTTTCGCCATCGCCGTGAAAATGTGCGTGCCGAGCGGTTGGTCGGGATTACGGATGGTGACGGGAACCTCGATGCTGGTGTCGAACACCTCGCCACCGCCATCCGGCGCCGGCTTGTGGGTGTTGCGCCGAACATAGAGCTTCTGCGTCGACCGGCTGATGTAGACGGAGACCGGCTCGAGCGCGAGCCTGGCGTCGGTCGCAGCCTTCAAGGCCTCAACCTTCTTGGCCGCGGCGACCTTGGAGGCCTCCTTGGTGGCGGCAACGGCGTCGCGCTTCGGCTGCGCGGCAGCCTTGGCGGCGTCCAACTGGGTCGCGGCATCCGCGGCCTTGGTCGCGGCCTTCTGCTTCAACTCGTCGGCCTTCGCCCTGGCCTGGTCGGTCTTGGCATTCGCCACCAGCTTGTCAGCATAGGCATTCTCGGCGTCGGCGCGGGCCTTTTGCTGCTCGAGCTTGCGCAGCGATGCCGGGAGCGATTGGGCCTCCTTCGCTGCTGCCGCGGCAGCCTTCTTGGCGTCATCAGCCGCGTTCTTGGCCTCCTCCGCTTCGGCGGAGAGCTTATCGGCACGCGCGGGAACCGCCGCAATGGCTTCCCTGCTCGGCACGAACAGCGAGGGATGCGAGAAATCGACCGGGGCGGCATCGTTCGGCGAGATGATCACCCGCATGCCGATATTGGTCTTGTCGAACAGGCCCTCGGCAAAGTTGAAGGGCATGCGCACGCAGCCGTGCGAGGCCGCGTAGCCAGGCAGCGGCCCGCCATGCAGTGCGATGCCGTTCCAGGTGATGCGCTGCATGTTCGGCATCCAGGCATCGTCATACATGGTCGAATGGTGGTCCTTGTCCTTCTCGACGACGGCGAAGACGCCGGCCGGCGTCTCGCGTCCGGTCGTGCCGGTCGAGACCGGCGCGCGCAGGATCCAGCCCTCGGAATCGTAGAACGTGACCTGCTGGCTCTTGATCGACACGATCGCCATGATCGGTTCGCCGGCTTCGCGCTGTGCCACCGCCTCTGCGGTCTGGCGCGGCTGCTTGGCGGCAAGGGCTACGCTCGGGACGGCCAGCGCGACCGCCGCCGCGAACATCACGATTCCGGGAGCCCCCCAACGCCGCATCACTCCATTGGATTGCGCCGTCGTCAGTCGGTCTTTCATGCCATTCCCCGGTTGCCTGTCCGCACTGCGTCGATCATCGATCAGATTGCGATCTTTGGATTAAGAAATCGCAGCCACCATCTGTTCCGTTTCCGGCGATATTCGGTCCGTTCCGGCGACGAAACTCTCATATACGACGGTCGGTGCCGGCGGAAGGGTGGTCCGCGGCCGGAGCTGGCCTGGGGCTGGCCGGCACGCGCTGCGGCAGAATGTCCACCGGTAGCGGCGAGGATGGGATGTGACCGGAATCACAGAGAATTGCGCCAAGCCGCGGCAATATCAGCCGTAATCTCGACAAGCAGCGTATCGGAGGATGAACGGGTGTCCTCGGCTCTTTCACAGCTTGCCGCGGTCGTGGCCGGACTGGCGCTCGTCACCACCGGCTTCATCCTTTATCCCGAAAACTTTACGCGGGGCCTGGCGAAAGGCCTGACCGTCTCGGTCTCGCTGGCCGTGCTCGCGGCGGTGCTGATCAGCGTCGCCCGCAATCTCGGTTCTTGAGTCGTTTTGTGCCGGGCGCGCTGCTAGTTTCGGCACGACGTTTGGTCGAACTATCTCTCCAAGGTCAGCCCGCAATGGAAGGCCGCCGTCGGCGAAGGCACTGCGGTCGAATGGCCGGTCGGCGTCGGCGGACGCGGCAATGACGGCGTAGCCTCGCTTGTCGGCCTCGTGCCCGGCGCGATCGGTTACCTCGAATATGCCTACGCGCTGCAACGGCTCGACAAGATCTCGTTCGGCGTGGTGCAGAACAGCGCCGGCAATTTCGTCGTCCCCGACGCCGCGTCGTTCCAGGCGGCGGCTTCGAGCGCGGATTGGACGGCGGACAGGGATTTCCATCTCGTCCTCACCAACGCGCCGGGCGAGGATGCCTATCCGATCACGGCCACGACGTTCGTGGTGATGCCGAAGCAGCCGAAGTCGCCGGAACGGTCGGCTGCCGCCATCAACTTCGTACGCTGGTCATTGAGAGCGGCAAGACGCAGGCTGAAACGCTCAATTATGTTCCGCTGCCGCGGGCCCTGGTCGAGCAGGTCGAACTGTACTGGCAGCAGAGCTTTGGACCGGCGACTGTGACGGCGTCGGCCGGCAGCAAGCGGTAACGCCCAAAGGCGGTCGGCGCGTCCGCGTCAAGGCGCGCCAACTGCCTTGTTCGCAACGAGCGTCTCGATCTCCTCGTCGCTTAGACCCGCTTCGCGCAACACCTCACGTGAATGCTCGCCAAGGCGCGGCGCCATGCGGTGGATGCCGGCCGGGCTTTCGGAGAATTTTGTCGCGGGACGTGCCTGCCGGATGCGGCCTTCCGTGGGGTGATCGATATCCGCGAACAGTCCGACAGCAGCGAGGTGCGGCTGGTCGCCGATCTCGGTGAGTCGGGCAAACGCGGTGTGCGGCACGTCCAGTCGCAGCAGCAATTCCTCCCACTCCGCCGTGGTGCGGGTCGGCCCGATCTCACTCATGCGGTCGTAGATCTTGTCGATGTTTTGTGAGCGCAGCACGGGATCGCGCACGCCGAGCTCGTCGCTCAATTCAGGGCGGCCGACGGCCTCGAAGAAGGTGCACCAATTGTCGCCCGAATAAGGCAGCATCGTCAGCCAGCCGTCCCTGGTCTTCACTGGACGCCGGTTCTTCATGCGCTTGTAGCCGGTCGGGCCGATCGGCGGATCGAAGGCGTGTCCGCCCAGCATCTCGATGCTGTTGAAGCCCGCGATCGTCTCCAGCATCGGCACTTCGACCATCTGGCCCTGACCGGTGCGCTCGCGCCTGAACAAGGCTGCCGACACCGCACCGACCATCGCCATGGCGCAGATCTTGTCGCCGATCAGGCTCGGGACGAATTCCGGCTTCTCGTCAGACCCGATCGATGACGCGAGGCCCGACGCCGCCTGGATGATCTCGTCAAAGGCGGGCCGCGCCGCCCACGGACCGTCCTGGCCGAAGCCGGTGGCCGCCGCGTAGATCAGCCGCGGGTTGAGCTTGGCGCAGTCTCCGTAGCCGAAGCCGAGCCGCGCCATCGCGGCGGGGCGCACATTGGTGACGAGCGCGTCGACCGTCGGGATCAGCTTGGTCAGCGCCGCCTTGCCGTCCGGATGCTTCAAATCGAGCGCGAGGCTGCGCTTGTTGCGGTTGACCGCCATGAACTGGCCGCTCATGCCGCGGTTCCGGAACACGCCGGTGTAGCGCCAGGTGTCGCCCGATGGCGGCTCGACCTTGATGACGTCGGCGCCCCAGTCGCCGAGCATCTGCGCGGCATAGGGTCCGAACAACACGCTCGTCAGATCGAGAACACGGATACCGCTGAGGGGGCCGGTTGGTGCCATCGTCACTTCACTGTGGTTGGAGGAAGCATTCACGGGCTGGCACAGGCGGGCAAGATCAGCGCCCTGCCCGCCCGTCACGATGCATCGAGACTACTCGCCGAGAACGTCGCCGAACAGCTCCCAGGATTTTCCGTTGAACCGCGCCATCTGCAGCTGGCGGATCGGCGTGACCTGCTCGGCCGAGGTGTTGAGCCTGATGCCGGGCAGCAGCATCGGCAGCTCGACGTCCTTGAAGGACTGCGCCTGCTTCATCAGGTTCGTACGCGTAAGGTCGTTGCCGGCACGCTGCAGCACCATCTCCATCATCTGCGCCATGGTGTAGCCGGTGACGTTGAAGATGTCGGCGGGGTCCGCGCCGGAATTATAGGTCTTCATCCATTCGCGCCAGGCTTTCATGCCGGAATCGTTCTCCCAGCGCGGATCGCCGGGATCCTTCAGGAAGGCGCCGGTGACGATGCCGACGGAATTCTCGAGCCCGGCAGGCGCCAGCACGGAGCCCACGGAATTGGAGACGGCGGGAACGATGATCTGCGGCTTCCAGCCGAGCTCGGCGACCTTCTTGATCGCTTGCGCCGCGAATTTCGGCGTGCACTCGTTGAAGAGAACGTCGGCGCCGGCGGCCTTGAACTTGACGATCTGGGAATCGACCGTCGCGTCCGTCGTCTCGTATACGGCTTCCGACACGATCTGGTTGACGTGCTCGCCGAGCCCTTCCTTGAAGCCGGCGAGATAATCGCGCCCGGGATCCTCGTTCGGCGTGATCACCGCGATCTTGGCGTCGGGCTTGTTCGCCAGAATCCACTTGGCGTAGATTCGCCCTTCGGTCCTGTAAGTCGGCTGCGAACCGGTGGTCCAGGGAAAATGCTGCGGATCGTTCCAGCGGCTGGCGCCGCTCGACGGGAACAGCTGCGGGACCTTCTTGACGTTGAGATATTTTTGCGCGGCGATGTTCGGGCCGGTGCCGAGCATCGAGAACATCGCCAGGACTTCGTCGCTCTCGACGAGCCGGCGCGTCTGCTCGACCGTCTTCGCCGGAGAATAGGCGTCGTCCATGCTGAGAAGATCGACCTTGCGGCCGTTGATGCCGCCCTTCTCGTTGAGCATCTTGAAATAGGCGATCTCGGCGCGGCCGATCGCGGAATAAGCCGAGGCCGGTCCCGAATAGGGCATGGTCTGGCCGAGCTTGATGCCCGTGTCGGTCGCACCGGTATCGTAATTTCCAGCCATTGCGACGGAAGCGGTGCCCAGGGCGCCAAGCAGAGCGACGGCTCCGCGGATGAACTTGAATGTGTGGCCGGGCATGCGCGGCATCTCCTTCCCTGGCAGAGTGCATCGACGCGCGGGCCCGCAAGGCCGCGGTCAACGTCCTCCACTTCTGTTCTCGGTTATCATCGGCCGCATCGCTCGCGATGTCGGCGGCGGGGACGATACCTTGATTATCAGACGTGAGATGTAGCTTAGAATTCAGATGCGTATGCGCAGGCCGCAGCCGTCAGACCTCGAGCCATTCCTGCCGTACGGCGGCATTGGCCTTGAGCTCGTCCGGCGTGCCTTCGAACACCACGCGGCCATGGCCCATGATGTAGACGCGCTTCGAGATGCGCATCGCGATCGACAGTTTCTGCTCGACAAGGAGGATGGCGACGCCGGCTTGCGCGATCCGCGCGATGAGATCGCCGACCTGCTGGACGATCAACGGCGCGAGGCCTTCGGTCGGCTCGTCGATCATGATCAGATCGGGATCGCCCATCAGCGTGCGGCATGTCGTGAGCATCTGCTTCTCACCGCCGGACAACACGCCCGCGGCCGTATCGGCGCGCGCGGCGAGATTGGGGAACATGTCGAGCATGTCCTGGAGCCGCCATTTGCCGGGACGGCGCGTGTCCTTGATGCCAAGCAGGAGGTTCTGGCGCACCGTCAGGCTCGGAAAGATGTCGCGATGCTCGGGCACATAGCCGAGGCCGAGGTGTGCGATCTTGTAGCTGGGCAGGCCGGCGATGTCCTTGCCCTTGAAGCGAATCGTGCCTTGCGGGGCGACCTCGCCCATGATCGCCTTGACCGTGGTGGAGCGGCCGACGCCGTTACGCCCGAGCAGGCTCACGACCTCGCCGGCGCCGACGTCGAGATCGACGCCCTGGAGGATGTGGCTCTTGCCGTAATAGGCGTGGAGATCCCTGACCTCGAGCATCAGTGTGCTTCCTCGCCGAGATAGGCTTCCTTGACCTTCGGATCGCGCCGGATCTCTTCCGGCGTGCCCGAGGCGATGATGTGGCCGTAAACCAGGACCGAGATGCGATCGGCGAGGCCGAACACGACGCTCATGTCGTGCTCGACGATCACGAGCGTCTTGCCCTCGGTCAACCGCCGGATCAGCGCCACGGCGCGCTCGGTCTCGGCGTTGCTCATGCCCGCGGTCGGCTCGTCCAGCATGACGACCGTGGCGCCGCTCGCGATGGTGATGCCGATCTCGAGCTCGCGCTGCTCGGCATAGGTCAAGAGACCCGCCGGCACGTCGCGCCGATGCGTCAGATGAATGTCGTCGAGGATCTGCGCCGTGCGCGCGCGCACCTCGGGCAGGCTGTCGACGTTCTTCCAGAACGCGTAGCGATGTCCCGTCGCCCACAGCACGGCGCAGCGCACGTTCTCCCAGACCGTCATGCGCGCGAACACGTTGGTGACCTGGAACGAGCGCGACAGGCCGCGGCGGTTGATCTCGAACGGCCGCAAGCCGGAAATCCGATCGCCATTCAGCTTCACCTCGCCCGAGGTCGGCGCGATGTGGCCGCTGATCAGGTTGAACGTGGTGGATTTCCCGGCGCCGTTCGGGCCGATGACGGCGTGACGTTCACCCTTGGCGACGCTGAGATTGAGGTCGCGGATGATGCCGACATTGCCAAAGCGCTTCTCGACGGCGCGGACTTCGATGGCTGCGCTCTTTTCAGATACCGCCCCACTCATGCCAGATACCGCTCCGCTCATGCCAGATACCCCCGGTCACGCGCAACCGTGGCCGCCCGGTCCCATGCCTCCGCGATGCGCTGCCAGGTCAGCCGCGCGACGAACCCGCCGCCGACGACGAGAACCGCGGCTGCGATCCATGTCACCGGCGATGTCGGATTGAAGGCAATCCCGAACAGATTGATCGGATCACCGCCCGAGAATCGCGCGACAGTCTCGATGGTCAGGATAACGCCGCAAGCCAGCGCGACCGTCGGCACGATCGCGAGAAGATAGGACGGGATCACCGTCCACAGCGTCCCGGCGCGGATCAGCGGCCGATGCATCATCAAGAGGCCGGCAATGCCGCCCGGCGCATACATCACGATGCCGATGAAGATGATGCCGAAATAGAGCTGCCAGGCGGTGGTGAGGTTGGTCAGCCCGAGCTGGAGATAAGTGACCAGGATCGCGCCGAGGATCGGGCCGAAGAAATAAGCGGTGCCGCCGATGAAGGTCGAGAACAGCACGAGACCGGACTGGATCGCGCCGAGATAGGCGGAGTTCGCGATCTCGAAATTGATCGCGGCCAGCCCCCCGGCGATGCCGGCGAAGAAGCCGGCAAAGCAGAACGCGATGTAACGAACGACGTGCGGATCGTAGCCGATGAACTGGACGCGTTCCGGATTGTCGCGGACCGCATTGCAGATCCGCCCGAGCGGCGTGCGCGTCAGCGCGTACATCGCGATCGCCGACAGCACCAGCCAGAAGGCGATGAGATAATAGACTTGAAGCTGCGGCCCGAACGACCAGCCGAGCAGTTTCGGCAGCGCAGTGCGGTCCGTGGTGATGCCGGACTCGCCGCCGAACACCGAGCGCAGGATCAGCGACGAGGACGCCACCAATTCGCCGATGCCGAGCGAGATCATCGCAAACACCGTGCCGGCGCGCTTGGTCATGACCCAGCCGATGATCATCGCAAACACGAGGCCGCCTAGCCCGCCGAACAGCGGAATGAACGGCAGCGGAATCGGCCAGCCATGCGACACCACGGCATTCATCATGTGGCAGGCGGCGAAGCCGCCGAGGCCGTAATGCACGGCGTGGCCGAACGACAGCAGCCCGGTCTGGCCGAGCAGGATGTTGTAGGACAGCGCGAACACGATCGCGATGCCGATCAGGCTGAACGACGTGAGCGAGCCGCCCGAGGAGAAGATCATCGGCAGCACGATCAGCACGAAGATGCCGATCAGCCAGATGCCGTAGAAGCGCAGGCTCCCGCCGACCGAATCTGCCGCCACCTTGGAGGTCGAAGTCGTCGCCGTAGTCATGATTCGCGCGTCCCCATCAGGCCCATGGGGCGTACGATCAGAATGATCACCAGCAGAAGGTATGGAACGATCGGCGCGACCTGCGCGATCGTGACATTCCAGACGTCGGTGAGAACCGACGGTCCCGCCGACGGATCGAGCGGTCCGAAGGCGCTCGCCAGCGAGCCATCGAGCGCCACCGCGAACGTCTGCACCAGTCCGATGACGAGCGAGGCGATGAAGGCGCCAGGCAAGGAGCCGAGGCCGCCGAACACGATGACCACGAACAGGATAGGTCCAAGCGAGGCGGCCATGTCGGACTGGGTCACCAAAGCGGGACCTGCAATGACGCCGGCAAGGGCGGCGAGCGCGCTGCCGACCCCGAACACGGCCATGAAGACGCGCCCGACATTATGGCCGAGATGCCCGACCATGTGCGGATGCGTCAGCGCCGCCTGAACGACGAGGCCGACGCGGGTGCGTTTCAGCACGATCAGGAGCGCCACGAAAATGATGACCGACACGGCCAGCATGAAGATCTTGTAGGCAGGATAGTTGGTCGAGAAGATCGTGAAGGCCGGGAAGTCGAGCAGTGCCGGCACGCGGTAGTCGAGCGGGCTCTTGCCCCAGATCATCGAGACGATCTCTTCGATCGCAAACGCCAAGCCAAACGTCAGCAGCAGCTCGGCGACATGGCCGTGCTTGTGGGTGTTGCGCAGGCCGTAGCGCTCCACCGCCATGCCGATCGCGCCGACCAGAAGCGGCGCCAGCACCAGCGCCGGCCAGAAGCCGATCCACTTGGTGAGCTGGAAACCGAAGAAGGCGCCGAGCATGTAGAAGCTGGCATGGGCGAAGTTGAGCACGCCCATCATGCTGAAGATGACGGTCAGGCCGCTCGACAGCAGGAAGAGCAGCATGCCAAACAGCACACCGTTCAGGGTCGAAATGACAATGAGTTCAAGCACAGCGCACTCATGGTTATCCGGGGCCTGATGGCCCCGGCGAACATCGCCCAGTCAAGAATCGCGTCCCGCGACCCATGACGGCCGCGGGCAGCGACAGGCTTCGTGATTACGGCCGTACCATCTTGCAGGTCGTGGAGACCATGGCCTGCGGCGTGTCGATCTTCGAGACCAGATGCCAGCCCCAACCGGTGCTCTCCTCGTCGAACGGCTCGCTCTCGGTCAGCTTGCCGAAAGAGGAGATGTAGATCGGCTGCAAGAACTGATGATCGTCCTTGCGCATGACGCCCTGGCCGCCGTCGAGAACCTCGAACTTCAGGTCCTCGAGCGCCGCCGCCACCTTCACGGGGTCGATCGAATTGGCCTTCTCGGCCGCCGCCTTGAACATGCGCATCTCGTTGACCGCACGCGGATACCACAGCGACAGATTGACCTTGGCGCGGAACGCCTTCTCGTAGTCCATCGCAGCCTTGTTGCCGGAATTCGCAAAGCCTTCGGTGATCTGGAAGACCTGATGATCCAGACCGGTCTGCTTGACGGCAGTGGGACCGCCGGCACCGCCGGCATAATAAGTGTACCAGTTGACCTTCAGTCCGGCATCCGCCGCGGCCTTGAGCAGCAGCGCGAAATCCTGGCCCCAATTGCCGGTGACGACGCTGTCGGCGCCGGACGCCTTGATCTTGGCGATGTAGGGCGAGAAGTCCGTGACCTTGAGCAGCGGATGCAGCTCGTCGCCGACGATCTGGATGTCAGGGCGCTTCGCGCCCAGCATCTTGCGCGCATCGGTGCGGACGGACTGACCGAACGAATAGTCCTGGTTGATCAGGTACACCTTCTTGATGGAGGCGGTGTCCTTCATGTAGTTCGTGAGCGCTTCCATCTTGATGTCGGAGCTCGCATCCCAGCGAAAATGCCAATAGCTGCACTTCTCGTTGGTCAGGCTCGGATCGACGGCGGCGTAGTTGAAGTACAGCACTTCCTTGCCGGGATTGCGCGAATTGTTCTTGGTGACAAAGTCCGACAGCGCCGCGCCGACGGACGAGCCATTGCCCTGGGTGATGTAGTGAACCCCGGCGTCGATCGCCTTCTGGGCCTGCACCAGGCTCTCCTGCGGATTGGTCTTGTTGTCGAGCGGGACGATCTCGATCTTGTGGCCGAGGATGCCGCCCTTGGCGTTGAGCTCGTCGGCCAGATACTGGAATGTCTTCAAACCACCCTCGCCGACGCTGGCGCCGCCGCCGGAGAGCGGATCGATGTAGCCGATCTTCAGTGCATCCTCGGCCGACGCGGCATGACCGAGCATCGGGGCAATCACGGCAATGGCCAAAGTGAGCTTGCGCATTATGTGTTTCCTCGCTGGCTATCGACTTTAGTCGATTGGCTTTTTGCGCATGTTGCAGCGCAATTTCAGAGCCCTAATGAGCAGAACGAACTTTGAATTTCAAGCGCAACAGGACATGGCTCGAGCCGCCGCTATGAAATGTGATGCGGCTGTCTCGTCCGCAGCATTCCGCGGCAAGGAATAGAACGCAAGGGGGAACTTGTGCGCAGCAGAACGAGGCTGGCCTCGTGAGGCGGTCAGACGCCGATCGCCTTGCGGTTGAACGTCCGCAGGAGGCGCAGCGACAGCGTCCGCACATTCGCGACATTCAGCAGCCAGGCTGCGGCAACATAAGCGAGACCGCCGGCGAGACTGACAACGATCAGGGCCACGAGACCGGTGCCGTCGACTTGCGAGCGCGCAACGAGAATCGCTGCCGCCATCGCCGCGGCCGACGTAGCGACACCGGCGAGCCGGTGGACATCGAACGGCATGGGATGGGCACGGTGCATCAGCATGACGGCGACGACGAAGCCGAGCACCTCGGTTGCGAGCGTCGCCAGCGCCGCGCCATAGATGCCGTAGCCCGCGACCAGCGCGACCATCAGCACCACGCTCGCGACCAGGGTAAGGAACGACTGTGCCGCCAGCATGAAGGGCCGCTCGGCGAGCTGGAAGCTGAGCTGGACGTAGAATTGATTGGCGATGCCGAAGAAGCGGGCGAGCACCAGCGTCGGCAGCAGCGCGGAAACGCCGGCGCGAAAATCGACACCGACGAGCGTACCCGCGACCTGGTCCGCCGCGAGCGCAAGCCAGACCGCGACGGGCGCGACGACGACGAGCAGCAGTTCGAGGCTCTCGGTCAGACGCTCCCGCGTCGTGTCGTTGTTCTTCTCCGACAGCGAGCGGAACACCAGCGGCACGGTGGCCGCGGCAACGC
The DNA here is from genome assembly GCF_021458635.1 of Bradyrhizobium monzae. Taxonomy (GTDB): domain Bacteria; phylum Pseudomonadota; class Alphaproteobacteria; order Rhizobiales; family Xanthobacteraceae; genus Bradyrhizobium. The sequence goes on along the minus strand of NZ_JAIRDQ010000016.1, from coordinate 71,553 downwards.
TGCCGGCGATCATGACCATGAACTGGCGCGGCAGATCGGCGGCGACGCCGAAAATGCCGGCGGAATCCTTGCCGAGCAGCCAGGCGACGATGAGCCGATCGCTGGCCGAGTAGATCGCAACCGAGAGCCCGGCCAACGTCAACGGCAGACCGTAGCGCGCGAGCTGCATGAACTGGCTGCGCGAAAAGCCCGCGATCTTGGTACGATCGCCGACGAGATTGAGAACGATGCCGGTAAGCGAGCCGAGGCCAAACGCCGCGAGCAGTGCGATGCCACCCCAGCCGAGCCAGATCCCCAGCAGGCCATAGCCGACGCTCGACACGCTGCGCACAATCGAGATCGCCGCGAAGCGATAGGGCCGCAGCTTGGCGCGCTCGAACTCCTGGCCGACATCGACCGCATTCGCCATGATCGCGACGAACATGCCGGCCAGCACCAGCTCGACACTGACGTCGCTGCGGAACAGGAACACCAACGGGGTCGCGGCGCACATGGCGACGACCGTGAGCGCAAAGGCGACCATCGCCGTACCGCGGAAATCCACCTCTCCCGACATCGCCTGATAGCGCGACACCGACAACTTGATCCAGACGAAGAAGATCGCGCCCAGAATGCCGGCGATGCTCATGCCGACGACATAGACGCCATACTCCGCCGGCGTCAGCAGCCGCGTGTAGGCGGTGACCGCGAAGAAGCCCACCGCCGCGGGGAGGATATGGGCGACGAGATAGATGGAGAAATGGCGATTCAGCATGCGTGCACGGGATTGGCGGCCTTGAAACCGAGTGGCCGTTAATCAGTTGGACCTTGGCGTGGTGGTTCGACTGCGTCGCAGCATCGCCGAAGAGTGTCACATAAATCTGCAAATCGGACCGCGAATGGGGCGGGCGAGCGGGTTTCGCGCGTTAGCGTTAAATTTGCCCTCTGCTTGAACGGGCCGCCGCGATCACCGAAAAGAAACCATGAATCCAAGACGTCGCCCGGACGTTTGGTTAATGCGTGGACGTGACTAAGATGGACGTTGTCGAACGTATAAGGGCAAACCCGGCCTCCCTGCCCCATGGCGGGACGGACGCGCCCCTGGTCCCGGCTCCCCCTGCGGACGGGGGCGAGCGGATGACGCTCAATTTGTTCTTCGAGGAGCGTGACGACCGCTGGTTTCCGGGCGACCGCCACGTCCGGCCGCTGGTGCGGCGGATGCTGCTCGGAAAATCCTGGATCAGCGGTCAGCGGCGCGTGTTCCTCAATCTCTGCGCCGGCCTCGACCGGGTCGGCATCCCTTACCGCGTCAACGATTACGGCCACATCCGCAAGCACAAGGAAGAACTCGCCTGCATCATCGGGCGCCCGTTCGTGCTCGACTGGTTCGCATGGAAGAACCCGCTTTTGCTCGGCGTCGTCATGTACAACCATCCGATTGAAGTGCCCGAGCGTCTCCAGGATCTGCACGAGAAGACCATCCTGGTGCCCTGCAACTGGTATGCGGAGATGTGCCGGCCGTACTGGCCGCACATCGAGGTCTGGCCGGTCGGCATCGAAACCGATTTGTGGATGGAGACCGCCGCCGAGCAGAAGAGCGTCGATGTTCTGCTCTATGACAAGGTGCGCTGGCAGCACGATCGCTACGCGAGCGAGCTGATCGAGCCGATCCGCAAGCACCTCGAAGCGAGCGGCCGATCGGTCGAAGTGATCCGCTACGGCCATTACAAGGAAGATGACTACAAGGCTGCTCTGGCGCGCTGCCGCAGCATGGTGTTCCTGTGCGAGCACGAGAGCCAGGGCATCGCCTGCCAGCAGGCCCTGTCGAGCGGCGTGCCCGTGTTCGCGTGGAATCGCGGCGGGCCGTGGCAGGATCCGCAGTATTTTCCGGACAAGGTCAGATACGAAGGCGGCGTATCCTCGGTGCCCTATTTCGACGCACGTTGCGGCAGCACGTTCATCGACGCGAACGGCTTCGTCTGCGGCTGGAGCGACTTCTGGTCGCAGGTTATCGCGGGCGACTTCGCACCTCGCGATTATGTGATGGACAACCTGACGCTCGAAAAAGGCGCGCTTCACTATTACGAGATCGCTGAAGCGGCGATGCTGCGTCAGGCGCGCTGACAAGACATTCGCGAAAGTTAACCCAACAACAGGAAACCGCGGCGTCGCGAGGCGCCGCTTGGTACATTGGCGCCTTGGTTCCAAAGGGACGGCCGCCACGTGACGAAGCTCGACAGACGCGAATTTCTCCTCGGCAGCGCCGTAACGCTCGCGGCGAGCGCATCGGCGTCAGCACTTCCGGTGTCGAAACTTGCGCAGCGCCGTCCGGGCTATGGCGCCGCCGCCACGCTCTGGGACCTGCAGGCTGATCCGCGGGTCGGCGAAGCCATCAGCACATATTGTACGCAGGTGGTGCCGGTGCTCGAACTGAAATGGCCGATGCTGCGGCCAGACCCGCACACTTTCGCCTTCGAGCGTGCCGACGCCATCTATGATTTCGCGCAAAGGAACGACCTGACCATGCGCGGCCACACGCTCGCCTGGTATCACGACATTCCGGACTGGACCAAGCAGATCAAGGATTCGAAAGGCGTCGAGCGCGCCTACGTCGATCACATCAACACCGTCGTGTCCTATTACAAGGACAAGCTCACCTCGTGGGACGTCGTCAACGAGCCTATCCCTGACAATCCCAAGGGCGTCACCGACCGGCGCGACACGTTCTGGAGGCAGCATCTCGGCGATCGCTGGATTCCGCTCGCCTTCCGCACCGCGGCCGCGGCCGATCCCTACGTCAAGCTCGCGATCAACGAATACGATATCGAGTCGGCGAAGGACTCGTTCATCGCCAAGCGCGCCGCCTACCGTAACCTCATCATGAGTCTGCTCGACCAGGGCGTGCCGCTGCACGCGGTCGGACTGCAATCGCATCTGCATGCCGAGCTCGAAATCGACACCCATGGGCTCGCGGAATTCGTCACCGAACTCCGCGCATGGGGCCTCGAAGTCTACGTCACCGAGCTCGACGTCGACGATCAGAAGCTGACGGGAAGTCCTTCAGAGCGCGATGCCATCGTCGCCAAGCGTGTCAACGACCTGCTGACGGCGATCGCGACCAGCGGGCCGGTGCGCTCGATCCTGACCTGGGGCATTTCCGATCGTTACAGCTGGATCAACGGCATGGTTACCCGCCCGGACAAGCAGTCGAACCGCCCACTGCCGCTCGACGGTGCGTTCAAGCCGAAGCCGTTCATGGACGTCATCAGCAAGTTCACGAAGGACGTATGAGGGCTGGAGCGGCGAGCCCTAATCCGACGGCAGCCCCTGCGCGATGCCGCGAAAGCGCAACGGCGCGAGCGACGAAGCGCGCTGCCACCAATCGGCGACGCGATCGTCGAGCACCGTCATCCCGCGGCCCTGGCCGGGGAAAATCCGGATCTGCTGCACGGCCTCGGCCTCGAATCCCTTGCCCTTGCGCGTGATCTTGAGGGCAGCACCTTCGCGGTCCCGCTGCGTCAGCGGCACCAGCAGGCGGCCGCGCGGGCGAAGCGATTGAAGCCAGAGCGGATGCGGATGCGAGAAGCCGGCATGCACGATGATGACGTCGGCCGGCTCGCTGATCTCTCTGCAGCCGTCGCCGTTGATGATTTCGACATTCCGATAGGCACGAAGATGGGCCGCAGCACGCACCGCGAGCCGCTCGTCGCATTCGATCGCCTGCACTCTGCCCTTCGGGCCTACGATCTCCGACAGAACCGCCGAGAAATAGCCGAGCCCGCAACCGATCTGGACCACGCGGTTCTTCTCTCCGACGTCGAGCAAATCAATGAAATGCGCCCACAGGCTCGGCAGTCCGGTGTCGAGCCTGCGGCGTGCGTCGATCGCAACCAGCACATTGTCGTAAAGATGAACGGGGTTGGCGTCGGGCGTCAGGCGATAGCTGCGCGCCGCTTCGCTCTTGATGCGCCAGGGCCCCTTCGCCAGAAAATTTTCACGCGGCACCGCCGCGAGCGCTGCAAGCAGGCGCGGCGAGGAGAGGCGTTCCCGCTTCGCAATCAGCTCGACGTAACGCGCGCGGGCGGCAGGCAGATCGCTCATTTCACTTGGATCGGCCTGCCGCCCGACGGGGTGTCCCCGCCGATCTCATGCACGAGCTGCATGGCCAGCTTCAGATCCGGCGTCAAAAATCCCTCGTTGAACTTGCCGACGATCGGCACGAGCAACAGATTGGCGTGTTCGCGCTTGCCGGCTTCGTGCGACAGCCGTGCGAGGCTGACGGCCGTTCTGAGCTCCCAGGACAGCGCGCCCTGCTTGCGCGCCGTCTCCAGCGACAGCTCGAACAGATCCTCAGCCTCCTGCACCGAGGCCGGATTGCCGTCCGACAAGGTGATCTCGCCCTGCAGGCGATAGACCTCGGCGAGGTAGGAGTGATCGCCGGTCCGTCTTGCGGTCGCAAGCGCACCGTCCAGCGCGCGCAAGGCAGCGTCGCGCATGCCGACCTTGGCATAGGCCTCCGCCAGCAGGCAGCGGAACCAGCAGCCGGCGAGCCAGGAATCCATCGCCTCGTACTCGTCGAGGCCGAACCGCATCTGGCTGATGCCCTCGTCGGCCTCGCCGAGCTGCGCCAGCGCCCAGCCGCGCAGGATCGTGGCCTGCTGCTTCCAGTGCAGGAAATTGTGCTCGGTAGCGATGATCATGGCGCGGTTGGCATGATCTCGCGTGCCCTCGATATCGCGGAGATGCTGGCAGAGATAGGCACCGAACACCAACGCGAAGGCGAGCGAGAAAGGATGGCGGATCTTCTCCGCATGCAGGATCGCCTGCTCGCTGTGTTGGCGCGCCGCGTCGGGCTGGCCGAGGAACCAGAGGAGGTAGCCGAGATAGGACAGCGAGACGACGCCGGGATCGGTGCCGTGCCGCTCCATCAGGTCGGAGTGCAAATCGGGGCTGTAGAGGTTGATGCAACGGTGCAGATGATGCTGCGCGGCGGCGAAGCGCCCGCGATAGAGCATGGTCATCGCGATCGAGCGGTGCGCCTCGATCAGATAGCCAGTCTGCTGCGCCGGCTGCGCCTGCTCGTTGAGCCGCTCGCGCTTGGCGAATTTCAGCAATTCGACGCTGAGATCGTGCGCGCGGGTGAGATCGGCGCGAATGAAATGACACACCCAGAGCCCACGCGTGGCGGCAAAGGCCTTTTCGTCGTCGTCGAGCTGCTGGCCGAGTTCGAGGGCGCGGATGTAGTTCTCCTCGACCTCCTGCACCGCGTAGCCCTTGGCGGCTATCAGCGCGTTGCCTAGCGCGATCCGCAGCTCGAGCTCCATCTCGTCGGCGCCCTGCATGCGGGCATTGGCCTGCACGACGCTCAAGCCCCGGCGCAAATGGCCGATCGCCTCGAGATTGGCGCCGCTCTTGGCCGCCTGCTTGCCGGCCTTGAGCCAGAAGCTCGCCGCGCCTTCGCTCTGGCCGGACTCGGTGAGATGGTGGGCCAGCAGCTCCGGCTCGCGCTCGGTCTTCTCCGGATACATCTCGGCGAGCACCTGCGCGATGCTCGCATGAAGCTTGCGCCGCTCGCTGTGCAACAGGCTGGCATGCGCCGCGTTCTGGATCATCACGTGCTTGAAGGAATAGAGCGCGTCCGGCGGATGGCCGCGCCGAATGATCAGGCCCGCCTCCTCCAGATGGGTCAGCGCCGCCTCGATTTGCTCCGCCGGCGTGTTGGCGACCGCATGCAGGGTCTCATAGGAGAATTCGCGACCGATCGTAGCGCCGATCTGCGCGATCCGCTTGAACGGCCCCATCCGGTCGAGACGTGCCATCAGCGAGTCCGTCAGCGTCGCCGGGATCGCCAGTTGCCGCCACGGGCCAGACAGCACGTAGCGGCCATGCCGCTCGGTCAGGAGGTCGGATTCGAGAACCGTCTTGGTCAGCTCCTCCAGGAACAACGGCACACCGTCGGTCTTGACGATGATCTCCTCGATGACCTCCTTGGGCAGCTCGCGGCCGGCGACGCGCTCGACCAGCGTCGCGCGCAACGGCCGGCTGAGCCGGTTGAGCACGAGGGTGGTGACGTGCGAATGCGCGTTCCAGCTCGGCTGGAATTCGGAGCGCGCGGTGATGATGGCCAGGATCGGCCGGTTCTGCACCCGGTCGACCAGGAGGTCGACCACCTCACGCGAGGTCGGATCGATCCAGTGCAGATCCTCAAAAGCCATCACCAGCGGCATCTCCCGCGCGAGGCCCAGAAAGTGATTGACCAGCGCCGCAACGGTCGCGTCTTTCTGCTGCTGCGGCGACAGGTCGAGCGGCGGATAGCGCTCGCCGGTCGGAAGCGACAGCAGCGCGGCAAACAGCGGCGCGACCTGCTCGATTTCGCCGTGGGCGGCGGCAATCGCATTCTCCAGGCTCGCCAGCGACAGCGCGGACACATCCTCGCGATCGAGGCCGAGGGAAAACTTGAGCTGCTCGACGAACGGATAGAAAGCGGTGGAGATGTAATAGGGCGAGCACTGGAACGAGACCTGTCCGTGCCGGTCACCTGCGATCCGCTCGAAAATCTCCTGGATGATGCGCGACTTGCCGATGCCGGGCTCGCCGAACTTGACGACGACCTGGCCGTCGCCCTCCTTGATCTGCTGCCAGCGCCCCATCAACAGCGCGATCTCCTCCTCACGGTTGACGAGCGGGGTCAGCCGCGTGCCCATGGCGGCCGCAAAGCGGGTCTCCACCCGCGTGGCGCGCACGACGTGCCAGGCCTGGGTCTTCTCCGAGATGCCCTTCAGCGCGTGGGCGCCGAGATTGCGGTAGTCGAACTTCCCCTTCAACAATGACTGCGTCGAGGTGGAGATCACTACGCCGTTTGGCGGCGCCAGCGCCTGCAGCCGCGCGGCCAGATTGACGGTCTCGCCGACCGCGGAATCGCGCTCTTCGGTGCCCTGGCCGACGAGGTCGCCGACCACCACGAGGCCGGTCGCGATCCCGATGCGGACGGCAGGCGCGTGGCTGAGCGCGCCGCGCGGCTCGATCGCGCGCGCCGTCGAAAGCACCCGCACGATCTCGAGCCCGGCGCGCACCGAACGCTCGGCGTCGTCCTCATGCGCGGTCGGGTAGCCGAAATAAACCAGAATGCCGTCGCCGACGAAGCGGGCGGCAAAGCCTTCGTAATGCTTGACCACCCGCACGCAGGTCTCACGGAAGCTCGCGATCATGTCGCGCACGTCTTCCGGATCGAATTGGGCGGAGAGCGCGGTGGAATCGACCATGTCGCAGAACATGGTGGTGAGCTGGCGCCGCTCGGCGCCGGCCTCGGTGCGGGTCGGCGGATGCGCCGGCTCGACCGGTGCCTCCGCCGTCTCGGCCTGGAACAGCGATGCGGTCGCCCGCTGCAGCCGCTTGCGATCGCCGAGCGGCAATCCGAGCTCGGCGAGATCAGCCTCGGTCAGGTCTCCCATGACGTCGAGATCGAGGCGGTGTTGCGCGAACAGATCGGTGTAGTGGCCGAGACCAATGCCTTCTAGCCAACGCTTCAACCCGACTTCCGTCCCCGGCTCTTTCTCCAGCATGGTGATCCCGCCCAACACTCCCCCGCCGAAGGGCTTAAGGTCCCTCAACCACAGATTTTGGGGCCAAAACTTCACCTCAGACTGGACGCGTTCCCTAACTCTTGGGAAGAATAGCCCAATCAGATCAAAAGGGAATGGCGTTGTCGGAGATTGCATCCGGGGCGGGAGAGGGATCGGTAGACGCGGGCGCCGAAACCAATGCGTTTGCCCATATCGGCGGCCTACTCGCCTTCCACGCGCGAACGATGCCGGCCGCGCCCGCTCTGCTCGCCCCCGGCCGACCGCCGCTGACTTATGGCGCGCTCGGCGCTGGGATCGCGCATCTCGTCCAAACGCTGCGCGAGCTCGGCATTGCACCTGTCGACCGCATGGCTGTTGCACTGCCGCGCGGTGCCGACAGCGCGCTGGCCCTCATCGCGGTCGCATCGAGCTGTGCCTGCGTCCCCGTCAACCCGGACCTGACGGCGGATGAACTGCAGCGGTATTTCAGCGAGATGAAGCTGACGGCGCTGGTCACTCGGGCCGATATGAACTCACCAAGTCGTGACGTCGCCAGGGCGCTCGATATCGCGGTGATCGACTTCGTGCCCGGACCGGAGACGGATCTCGGCGGCTGTGAATTCATCGGCCCGACGATCGGCCCAGCGAACACGAGTGGCGCCGCGGGTGCGGAGGACGATGCCTTCATCCTGCTGACGTCAGGCACGGCGGCGCGGCCGAAAATGGTGCCGCTGACGCATCGCAATGTCTGCCTCTCCGCGCAAAATGCCGGCCGCGTGCTGTCGCTCACATCGCAGGATCGCCTGCTGAATGCCCTGCCGCTGTTTCACGCGCATGGCCTGATCTCCGGCCTCCTGACCGCGCTGGCTGCGGGCTCCAGCGTAATCGTGACCGGCGGTTTCGACGCGCCGTCCTTCTTCGGCTGGGTGCGGGATCTGCGGCCGACCTGGTACACGGCGGTGCCGACCATTCATCGCGCGCTGCTGACGGCCGCGGAAGCCAATCCGGAGCGCGCCCGCGCGTCATCGCTGCGCGTGATCCGCTCGGCCTCGTCCTCGCTTGCGCCCGCGATCCTCAACGGGCTGGAGACGATGTTCGGCGTGCCCGTGCTGGAAACCTACGGCATGACTGAAGCGGCCTCGCAGATTGCCGCCAATCCGTTCGAGCTGCGCAAGATCGGATCGGTCGGCCGCGCCGCAGGTCCTGAGATCGCCATCATGGACGAGACCGGCCGCGCGCTTGCGAACGGCGAACGTGGCGAAATCATGCTGCGCGGACCGAACATGAGCCGCGGCTATTACAATGACGAGGCAGCGACGCAGGCCGCGTTTCGCGACGGCTGGTTCCGAACCGGCGATCTCGGCTATCTCGATGCCGACGGTTATCTCTTCATCGTCGGCCGCATCAAGGACGTCATCAACCGCGGCGGCCAGAAGGTGTCGCCGCTGGAGGTGGAAGAGGTGCTGCTGGCCCATCCGGCGGTGCTGGAAGCCGGTGTCTTTGCCATTCCTCACGCCAAGCTCGGCGAGAACGTCGCCGCTGTCGTTGTGCTCCGGGCAAATTCCGAGGCGACCTCCGACCAGCTGCGCCAGTTCGCGCGCAAACGCCTCGCCGCCTACAAGGTGCCGAGCCTGATCCGCAACGTGACGGCGCTGCCGAAGGGTGCCAGTGGCAAGGTCAAGCGCAACGCGCTGGCCGACCTGATTTCGGCAGCCCATGATGACGACGAGACGCAGCTGCCGCGCAACGCGATCGAGACCCAGCTCGCGGAGATCTGGGCCAATCTCTTGGAGCTTCCGAGAGTGGGCATCGATCAGGATGTCTTTGCGCTCGGCGCGGACTCGCTCGCGGTCACGCAGATGCGCTCGCGCCTGCGCGAGCGCTTCAACGTCGACTTCTCGTTCGAGGACATCTTTGATTGCGCCACGGTCGGCGCTCTTGCGGCCCGGCTCGAGACCACAGCCCACCGCGATGCGACGCTGCCGGCATGGCGCCCCGAGGCCTTTGAAGGGGACGCGCCGCTGTCGTTCCAGCAGCAGCGGATGTATGTGCTCTCTCGGCTCGATCCGACGCGCTACAATTATAACGTGGTCGAGGTCGCGCTGCTCAAGGGGCAAGTCGATATCGCTGCGCTCCAGGCGAGCCTCGCTGCGATCTGCGCGCGCCATGAAGCGCTGCGCTCGGTCTTCGTCGAACGCGAGGGCGAGCCGGTGCAGCGCGCGCTCGAGGCGCCGCCGCGGTTCGAACGGATCAAGCTGAGACCCTGTCCTTCGCACCGGCAGGCTGCCGTCGTCCGGCGCGAAGCGCTCGAGCTTGCGCAATATCCGTTCGATCTCGCCCGCGAGCCGCCGCTGAAGGTCACGCTGTTCTCGTTCGACAAATCCAGCCATGCGCTGGTCGTCAACGTGCATCACCTCGTCACCGACGGCTGGTCACAGCGGCTGCTCTGGGAGGCGCTCGCAGCCGGATATTCCGCCGCACGCAGGGGAAGTGTGACGGCGCTGCCCCCGCCCGGCTTCCAATATCGCGACTTTGCGCGCTGGCAGCAAAGCTGGGCGCAGACCCCGGCAGCCAAGGAGCAGCTCGAGTATTGGCGAACGCAGCTTGACGGCGTCACCACGCTACCGCTGCGGACCGACCGTCCGCGGCCAGAGATCTGGAGCGGTCAAGGCGCCCGTCACTATTTCGAGTTCTCCAAGGCGCTTTCGGCGGACATTCGCGCGCTGAGCCAGGACCAGGGCGTGACGCCGTTCATGGCGCTGCTCGCGGTATTCCAGTGCCTGCTGTTCCGCCATACCGGGCATGAGGATGTCGCGACGGGGTCGCTGATCGCCAATCGCAACCAGATCGAAAGCGAGAGGCTGATCGGACTGTTTGCCAATACGCTGATCCTGCGCAACGATTTCGGCGGCGATCCAACCTTCGGCGAGATGCTGCGCCGGGCGCGCCAGGTCACGCTCGATGCCTATCGCAACCAGGACCTTCCGATCGAGGAAGTCCTGCGCGCATTGCAGATTGCGCGAAGGAGCGACGGCAATCCGCTGTTTCGGATCATGTTCATTCTCCAGAACGCATCGATCGAGGCGGCGCACTTCCCCGGCCTGTCGACGCGCCGGCTGGAGATCGACCCAAAAGTCGCGCGCTTCGACATCACGCTCGAGCTGGTCGATGCCGAGGGCCGCTTCACCGGCTTCTTCGAATACGCCACCGATCTGTTCGATGCGGTCACGATCGAAGGTATGGCGGATCAATTCAAGACCCTCCTCAAGGCGGTCATCGCCAATCCCGAGCAGCGCATCTCGCGTCTGCCGCTGCTCACCGACGCCGAGCGCCGGCGGCTGCCGACGAAAGGCCGGCCGGCCAATTTCGCGACGCGCGGCAATCTCTGCGAACGCTTCGAGCGGCAGGCGAAGAAGACGCCGAATGCCGTGGCGATATCCGACGGACGTCTGTCCCTGAGCTATCGCGAGCTGGCGCGCCGCAGCCAGGCGATCGCGCGCTGGCTTGCCCGCGAGGGCGTCGGCGCGGAGACGGTCGTCGCACTGCTTGCCTATCGCGGGCCCGACCTGCTCGCGGCGATGATCGCGGTGCAGCGCGCGGGCGCGGCCTTCCTGAACCTCGATCCCGAGCAGCCACCGGCGAGACTCGCAACCATCCTCGGATCAAGCTGCGCGACCGTGCTGCTGACGGGACGTGCGCAGTCCGCCATGGTTGAGGCGGTGCTCGAGCCGCTGGTCGCGCCCATCCAGGTCGCCGGGCTCGAGGACGCAATCGCGCTGGCATCGACCAAGCCCGCCCGCGCGGCGCCGCGCGCAAGCGCGAGCCTCGCCTATCTTATCTATACGTCCGGCTCTTCCGGCGCGCCGAAGGGCGTCATGATCGAGCAGCGCGGGCTGTCGAACCATCTGGCGTCACTGATCGCCGAACTCGGCCTCACGAGCAAGGACGTGATCGCGCAGACCGCACCGCAGAGCTTTGTGATCTCGGTCTGGCAGTTCCTCGCCGCTCCCATGGTTGGCGCACGCGTCCATGTCTGCAGCAATTCGGTCGTGCAGGACCCGATGCTGCTGGCGCGGGAGATCGAACGCGAGGGCATCACGGTGCTCGAGATCGTCCCCTCGCTGCTCCGCGTGATCCTCGAACGCCTCGACGAGGCCCCGATGCTGCGCGCCTTTGCGAAGCTGCGGCTGCTGATCTCGACGGGCGAGCCGCTCCCGGTCGAGCTCTGCCGCGCCTGGTTCGCTCGCTGCCCGAAGGTGCCGCTGATCAACGCCTACGGCGCCTCGGAATGTTCTGATGACGTGTCCCTGCACCGGCTGAGCAGGGCGCCGGACACGGCGACGACCAATGTCCCGGTCGGCGCGCCGTTGCCCAATACCGAGCTGTATGTGCTCGATGCAAATCTGGAGCCGCAGCCGATCGGCGTGGTCGGCGAGCTCTGCATCGGCGGCGCCGGCGTCGGCCGCGGCTATACCAACGATCCCGCCCAGAGCCGCCAGCGCTTCATCCCCGATCCGTTCGCACGCCGGCAAGGCGCGCGGCTGTACCGCACCGGCGACCTCGCCCGCCGCCGCGCCGACGGGACGATCGAATGTCTCGGCCGCGCCGACCTTCAGGTCAAGGTCCGCGGCTATCGCATCGAGCTCAAGGAGATCGAGGCTGCGCTTGGCGACCACGCGAGCGTCCGCGCCGGCATCGTCGAGCCGCGTCGCGACGCCAACGGCGATGTCAGACTGATCGCCCATGTCGTTGCCAAATCCGGCAGCCAGATCAGCGCCAGCGAGTTGCGCGACTTCCTCAAGAGCCGGCTGCCTGTTCATGCGATCCCGTCGGCCTTCCTGTTCCTGGATCAGATTCCGCTCAATGCCCATGGCAAGCTCGATCGCTCCGCCGTGCTGGCGCCTGCGCAACAGGAGACCGCCGGGACGGAAGCCGCCGTGCCGGCCCGCCGCTTCACCGAGAAGGTGCTGTCCGACATCTGGATCGATCTGCTCAAGGTCGAGAGCCTGGGCGTCACCGACAATTTCTTCGACCTCGGCGGCCATTCGCTGCTGGCGGGCCAGGCGATGGCGCGCGTGGCCCGTGCGCTCGGGGTCTCGCTGCCGATCAAGACCATCTTCGAGGCGCCGACGATCGAAGAGCTCGCCCGGCGGGTCGACGAGGCCGTGGCCACGAAACCGCAAAAGCCCGCGGCCGGCGTGCCACGCCTGGCCGATCGCGGACCGCCCACGCTGTCGATTGCGCAGGACCAGATGATGCGGATCGAGCAGAACCTGCCCGATCTGCCGCTGTTCAACCTGCCCTTCGCTTTCCACCTCGAAGGCCCGATCGATCCGCGCATGCTGGCGCAGGCCATCGACGACATCGCCCGCCGCCACGAATCGTTACGCACGGCGTTCGCGTGGAACGGCGAGGAGCCGGTCAGCCGCATCATCGCGCCCGCCGCGCTCGGTCCGGTCCTGACCGTCGAGGCCATCGGCGACGGGCGGCCCCACAACAACAAGCGCCGCAAAGCACTCGAATTGAGGAAGATCGAGCTCCTGATCGCCCAGGAGACCTACACGCCGGTCGACGCCGCCCGAGCGCCGTTGCTACGGGCGCGGCTGCTGCGGCTGCATGCCGAGGATCACATCCTGCTGCTGACGCTGCACCATGCCGCCGCCGATGGCTGGTCGATCGGCGTGCTGTTCGACGAACTGTCCAACCGCTACGCCGCGCTGGCAGGCCATGCCTCGGCACCCCTGCCAAAGATGCCGCTCGCGTTCTCCGACGTCGCACGCTGGCAGCGCTGGTGGTGCGGCACCGAGGCGGCACGCCGCCAGGCCGCCGACTGGACCGAGACTTTGCGCGGTTCAGCGCCCCTGTTTGACGGCGAAGCACGGCCGGGCGCGTCGACCGGCCATCATCCGCTCAGCCTGGAGCGCGACCTGGTCGTTCGGCTCACGGCCTATGCGCGCCAGCACAACGCCACGCTGTTCATGTGTCTGCTCACCGGCCTCAAGGCCCTGCTGCTGGCGCGGACCGGACGCACGGACATCTCGGTCGCCACTGCCATGGCCAACCGCGCCCAGCCGGATACCGAGGGGATCGTGGGTCCGTTCGAGAACACGGTGATCGTCCGCAGCCGAATCACGCCGGATCTGTCGTTCACGCAGGCCTTGGGCCGCGTACGCCAAAGCGTGCTCGAAGCGCATGGCCGGCAGGAGCTGCCGTTCAACATTCTGGCCGACCATCTGGAGCAGGAGGGCATCGATCCGGCTCCGCTGCTCCAAGTCTATTTCACTCTGCAAAATCCGCTGCGCCAGCCGCTCGACCTGCCCAATGTTGCGGTGCGATCGATCGGCAACGTCGCGCGCGAGGGCCAGCCGGTGCTGCCGGTCGACCAGACCTGGCTATCGTTGATGCTGAAGGAGCGACCGACCGGGATCACAGGTTCGTGCAATTACAAGAGCGAGCTGTTCGACGGCGCCATGGTCGGCACGTGGATGGAGGATCTCGTTGCGCTTCTGGGGGCCGCCATTACCCAGCCCAATACGCCGCTCGAACGATTGCTCGCCCGCCGGGCGGCATGACCGGCTGTTAGCCCGCGCCGAACGTGGGTTCACTCGCCAGAGCTGTGAATGATCAAGTTGCATCTTGATTCTTTGGTGCACGCCGCGCAAGATTGTCCTGCATTTTTGATTTGGACGATTATTTTCAACCGGGGGAGTGCTTATTATGGGTTTCATCAAATTTACCAAGGGTACCTCGCTGAGCGACAAGGACCGCAAGTCCCTGCAAAAGCTTCTCACCGGCGAGAAGAAGAAGCTCCAGTCGGCCCTGAAGGACGTCGACGCCAGCCTTTCGATGCTGGGCGGCAAAAAGGCCAAGAAGAAAAAGTAAGACTTGTCGGTCGGGACGCCGCACGAATCTTCAATTTTATTTCCAAATTTTGGCCGCTCGCCTGTCGAGTTGGGGTCTCGCACAAGCTTGCGCCTGTAAACCGGCCAGCAATCGACAAGAATTTGCCTGGGTGGGCCGCTAGAAGCGGCGCACTTAGTTGATTCCTGCTCCGTTGATTCTTCGGTCAGGGCCGGATTTGGCCTCCGCCTGACGTTATGGGCCCAATTGATGGCAGACGACGAAATTGAACTGTTTGTCGGATTGATCGAGAGCATCGACACGCCGGGCGCGGTCGAGACGTGCCTGCGGCTGCTCTCGGTCGACGAACGGATACGCGCCGATCGCTTCATGTTCGAGCGGCATCAGCGGCAATATATCTTCGCGCACGCGATGTTGCGCCTGGCACTCTCGCATGCGGCCCCCGAGGTCGAACCGACCGACTGGACGTTTTCGGCCGGTCGCTACGGGCGACCCTTTGTCGCGGCGCCTGCGACTTCGACGGCGCTGCATTTCAGCCTGTCCCATGCCGACGGCTGCGTGGCTTGCGTCGTGTCGAAGCACGAGACCGTCGGTGTCGACGTCGAGACGGTGTCGCGGCGCGTCGCGCCGTTTTCCACCGCGCTGCGCTTCTTTGCGCCGGAAGAGGTCGAGACCCTGCGCGGACTGCCGGAGCCGGTCGCGATCGAGCGCTTCTTCGACTATTGGACGCTGAAGGAAGCCTATCTGAAAGCCAGGGGTTTTGGGCTCAACCTGCCGCTCGATGCATTCGCAATGCAGGTGTCGCGGGAGGCGATCGAGATCAGCTTCAAGCCCGATATTTCCGACGATCCCGCAGGCTGGCGCTTCTCGCTGTGCTCGCCGTCACCCTCGCATCGCCTGGCGATCGCCGACGGCTCCCGTGCGGCCGGCGGCCTTCGCATCACCCGCAACGCCTGGCCGCTCCAGGAAGCGGCGGAATGATCCCGGCGCGGCTGCGCGTCTTTCCCGCGATTTCGCGCAACCGCGATCCCCAAAAATATGCCGGCGAGCTGATGCGGGTGGCGGGGTTCGCCGACCGCAACGGCTTCGAAGGCATTCTGCTGTTCGAAGGCAATGACGTCTTCGTCGAGCCATGGGCGATGGCCCAGCACATCATCGCGGCAACGACGCGGTCCTCGCCGCTGATCGCCGTCAATCCCGTCTACATGCACCCGTTCACGGCGGCGAAGTTCGTGTCGTCCCTTGCGCAGCTCTACGGCCGCAAAGTCTATCTCAACATGATCACGGGGACCGCGGTCAGCGATCTGCAGGGGCTGGGCGACGAGCAGTCGCATGCCGACCGCTATGTCCGGCTCGGCGAGTTCGTCGCGCTGATGCGCCAGTTGCTCGCGAGCCCGAGGCCGGTGAACGCCGACGGCCGATTCTATCGCGCCGGCAATTTGCAACTCCGGCCACGCCTGCCGGCCGAGTTGATGCCGGAATTTTTGATCGCGGGGCAATCGGATGCGGCGCAACGTGTCGCGGCGGAGACGGGCTGCATCAAGATGCAGATGCTGCCACCCGATCTCGATCGCGGTCTCAACGCCCCCGGAATGAATTTTGGCATCTTTGCACGCGCGAGCAGCGAGGACGCGCGGCAGGCGGCGAAGGCCCGATTTCACGACAACCCCGACGATCGCGAACTGCTCGCGCTCACGGTGGCGAACTCCGATTCCGTCTGGAAGCGGCGACTGTATGAGGGCCAGAGCGGCGAGCTCGCGGACAACGGCTATTGGCTGCTGCCGTACCTCACCTTCCAGGCTGACTGCCCGTATCTCGTCGGCAGCTATGCCGAGATCGGCGCGAAGCTGAAGGAATTTGCCGCGCAGGGCCTGACCACGATCATGCTCGACATGGTCGCGGACGAGACCGAGATGCAGCACGTTTGCAGCGCGCTGAAGGCGAGCGGACTGTTTTAGTACGATGACGCCGACCTGGTCATGCCGTCGCCACAGCAATGACGGAGAATGACGGCTACCTCACCGCGCCTCTTCGAACCCCGCCAGCACTGACGTCAGGTTCGCACCCAAAATATCCGAGAGATAGCCGCCCTCCTGCACGAATACGGTCGGCAGGCCCAGCTTCGCAATGGCCTGGCCGATGCGGCGGAAGCCGGGTGTGGTGACGGCGAGGCCCTTCAACGGATCGTGCTCGGAGGCGTCGAGGCCGAGCGCGATCACGAGCGCGCCGGGTGCAAAGGATTCGATCGCCCTGCGCGCGACGTCCATGGCCTGGATGTAGCCGTCATCGCCGGTGCCGATCGCCAGCGGAATGTTGAGGTTAGCGCCGAGGCCGGGCCCTTCGCCGCGCTCATGCGCATAGCCCCACACGTAGGGATAGTACGCAATCGGATCGGCGTGGATCGAGACCGTGTAGACATCCGGCCGCGCGTAGAAGATGCCTTGCGTGCCGTTGCCGTGGTGGACATCGACGTCGAGAATGACGACGCGCTCATGTTTAAGGCGCAGGTGGGCCGCGGCAATCGCGCTGTTGTTGAGGAAGCAGAAGCCGCCGGCCATGTCGCGATAGGCGTGATGACCGGGCGGGCGGCACAGCGCGTAGGTCGCATCCTCGCCATCCATCACCATCTGCGCCGCGGTGACCGCGACATCCGTCGCTGCGCAGGCCGCAGCCCAAGTGCCGGGACCGATCGGCGCTGCGGTGTCGGCGGTGTGCCAGCCGAGCTTGCCGACGATGTGGGTGGGATAAGTCGCGGCATGGCGCACGGGATGGATGTTGCCGATCATCTCCGGGCCGGAATCACCGAGCGCCGTCCAGGCATCCCAGGCTTCGCTCAGGAACGACAGATATTCCGGGCTGTGAATGCGCGCGCGCGGGCCCTGGCCGAATGTCGTCGGCTCGACCAGTTGATGCTTGCCGTCTTTCAAGCCCTTGAGCAGGCGGTCTGCGCGCTCGGGCTGCTCGGTGGTGCGCTTGACGACGCCGCGGACCAGGAAGAATTGCGGATCGTGGCTGCGGTGCAGTTCGGTATGGACGGCTTTCACTCAAACACTCCGTGCTCATCATCAGTGCCACGGAGCTTTTTTTGATCCCTGCGGCCGCCAGAAGCAAGCAAGAAGAATGCCGCCGTTGTCGCGCTGCTCTGCGCAGGAAGCAGATCGTCTTTTGAGGTGAGTTCAGCAGCGCCCGCGCTGCAGACAGTGCTCGCGGCCCTGCTGGTCGGTACGGAAGGATTCGATGAAGCCGCCCTGACGCTGGGTGACGAAGACAGTCTTGCCGTCGCTGCCGCCGAAAGCGAGATTGGTTGGCTCTCTGCCCTTCAGCGCGATCTCGCGCTCGACCGCGCCACTCGGCTTCATCAGCGCGATCGTTCCCTTGAGAATGCGCGCGACATAGAGGCGGCCGGTGACGTCGGTGCGCAGGCCGTCGATGGTGTCGGGCTGGAAGGCTTTGATGAGCTTTGCGTCGGCAAGCTCATTGCCGCGGATGGCATAGGACCAGACCTGGCCGTTGCTGGATTCACCGACATAGAGCGTCTTGCCGTCGGGGCTGAGATCGATGCCGTTCGTGGTACCCATCGCGCGCGGCGCCGACATGACCTGCCCCTGCACCGTGCCATCGGCGGCTTTCGCAATGCGCCAGATGTGGCCTTCCCGGCCCTTCCAGTTCGGATCGCTCGCGTAGATCGTGCCGTCGCGGGCAACGGTGATGTCGTTGGGCTGGTTCATCTCGTCAGAGTGAAACCAGACCGCTGGCTCGCTGCCGCCTTTCGGGATCGCAAAAATGTTGTGCTTCTTGTAGTCGGCGATGAACATCGTGCTGTTGCGATCGAAGCGGATGGCGTTGCCGACACTGCCCTCGGGGAGCGCTGTAAAGGCTTCCGACGCTGCACCACCCGCGGGCAATCGGCCGATGGTGCCGGGCTTGCCGAAATTGACGACGAAGAGGTTGCCGTCGAGATCGGCGGCAGGTCCTTCGATGCCGAACGTATATTCGCTGGCGGGCGTCACCTGCACGCTTTCGAACAACTTCGTCTCGGCTGCGACGAGCGGCGTCGCGACAACGAGCAGGATGCTACTGCACAGGCACCAGAAATTCTTGCCGGATGTAATAGCCATCGTCGTCGCTGCACTCGCCATTCAAATGAGGATCGGCCGGCCGGAAGAATCGGCTGAAGCCCGGTTTGTCTACAGCGTTCCTTTGTGTCACGACAACGACCTTGGCGGCCGGTATTTCGCCGCATTCCTTGTTCGCCTTGCTGAAAAACTTGCGCTGCGGCAGGCCTGGCTTGACGCGCATCGGCGTCCCCGGAACCATCCTGGCAACGAGCAGATCCGCAGTCGTGAGCAGAGCCGCATAACCGGGCTCGGTCTTCGGCAGGCTCTCGCCGCCCGGCGGCATCAGCTTCTCCCCGCCGATGCCACGCAGCCGCGTGCGCAGCTTGCCGGACTGCGGATCGCCCGGATAGATCCAGCCGTCCTGCGACAGCATGAAACGCAGCACGGTCGCGTCCTTGTCGGCATCCGACTGCCCCGCCTTCAGACCGAAATCGGAGTGACAGCCGATGCAGTGCTTTTCGACAAGGTTTTTGCGCAGCGTGGTGAGCCGGGTCTTGTTTTGCGCGTCCCTGGCGACGAAGGCAGCAAGTTGGTCGATCAGCGCCTGGCTGCGCGTGTCGCATGGCAGCGGCGGCGGTGCATCGCCCGCAGCGCGATCGATGCGGATGACGGTCTGGTTCTTGTCCTCGACCAGCCAGATCGCACCGTCCTCGGCGACCGTCATGCCGACCGGCGAGCCTTGCGGCCGCGCACCATTGACGCGGTGCCAGCCGGCGATCAACTCCTCGAACGGCGCGGCGGCGACGTCTCCGACGTCGGTCTGAAAATTGTGGGTCGGATCGGCCGCACAACTCACGTGGTAGCGCACCGGCGCGGGGGCGGGTTTCGGAAAACCGTGGTCGTCGACGTCGTAGATCAGAACGCGACTGCCGGTCGGGCGATAACCGTGCAGGCCGACCAGCAGCTTGCCTTCGAGCTCCGGAAATTTAGAGCCGTGATAATACAGCATTGCAAGCGGCGCGCCGTGTGGCGGCATCAGCGAGAACGGCTGCTTGTAAAGCGCGTTGCTCGTGCAGAGCGTCTTGTAGATTCCGGCTTGCAGCACGAGCTTGAATTCCGGGCTCGGCGTCGACAGGTCGTAACAATAGGGCCAGCCATAATGCCTGCCTTGCTCGATCGCGTTGATCTCCTCGTTCGGCTTGAAGATGTCGGGTAGATCGCGACCGTTCTCGCCTTGCAGGAACGCGTAGCCGGCATCGGGAAAGTTCGGGTGCAACACCAGCGCCATCGAATTGCGCAGGCCCCGCGCGTAGATCGTATGTGGCGGGTCGGTATCGCCAGGCTTCAACGCCGGAAAAACGCCACCTGACGGTGGCGTGAACAGCCAGATCGCGGCCATGGCGGACGCACTTTCAGCCGGCGCGCAAGGCCTCCTGATCGGTGCCGGCGTGATGCAGTCGTCGCTGTGGGCGCCGACATTGACGAACAACCGACCGTTGCGATCGAACACGAACTGCTTGAGCGGGTGCGCGCTCTCCTCGAGCCTGGTGCCGTCGGGCAGCGTGATGCGGCGGCCCGGCATATGACGAATGATGGTCTCGACCGTGCCGCGCGGATTGTCCGCGAGCGGATCGAAGCGGAAGATTGTCTCGGCGGTCGAGGCGTAGAGCTTCTTGTCCGGGCCGATCACGAGGCCGAACGGATATTCGACCCCGGTCAGGAGCTCCTTGAACCGCTGGCCGCCGGCCGCGTGGGGATCGAGCAGCAGCAGCCGGCCATCGGCGTGGCCCCAGCCGCCCATGTCGGCAACCACGAACAGGTCGTGGCCGGGCAGCTGGATGATCGACCGCGGAAATTTCAGCTGATCCTCTTCGCTGGCGACGAGGCCGGCGCAAAAGCCGGCCTTCATGTCGATCTGGACCTTGGGAAAGGCGAGATCGCCGCTGCCGCAGGTCTCCGTTCCCACCGCGTAGCCGCTTTTCCTCACAGAATCGGATGCGGCCAGTGAACCGAAGCCGAGCAAGACCGCCGCGAAGGCGACGACACCCACGCACAAGCTTCGGCGTCCAGCCTGAAATGTGAGCTGATTCACAGCCGTCTCCCGGACTTTCGGTCGAAGCTTGTTCCATGCCCGCTAGGCGCCGTCCAGTTGAACATCACCCGCCTGTGATCAAACCCGCGGGGCTCTTCGTGCCGACCAATCCCCGTAGATTCCCTTACCGGGCTCATCCCGAATTTTTTGCGAATGCTTCGGGTGGTATCCGTTTGCCGTCCCGACCGCTCCCTACAGGAGGCGCATATGGTCCAGGTCTATTTTCACTGCTCCAATACCGACGGCACGCTGATCGATCGCAACGGCGCCGCAGTAGCCAGCCTGACCGAGGCGCGTGACCGCGCCGCCCAGATCATGCAGTCGATGATCCTGACGCCCGGTGCTGAAGACTGGCGCGACTGGGTGATCCATGTCAGCGGCTCTGACGGCGAGGATCTTTTCGATCTCCCCTTCACCGCCATGCTCGGCAAGCCGCATTGAGGTGATGCCGTGCTGTTCGCTTCCTTGACCCTGTTCCGCCAGCCCTTCACCTACGTTGCCGCCAAATGGCAGAAGCTGGTGCGGATCGCAGGCAACCCCTACCGCCCCGAGCTGCACTACATGCGCGGCCCGGGTCCGAAATGGCACGCCAAATATCAGGCCAGCCGGCTGAACCGGGGGCTGTGACCTCCGCGGCTTTGCCGCTTTCCAACTGACCGGTCTCTCAACTCGTCGTGCCCGGGCTCGTCCCGGGCATCCACGTCTTTGCCCAGCGCGGAAGAACGTTGATGGCCGGGACAAGGCCCGGCCATGACGGCAGAGAGGGTCACCGCCCCGTAAACTTCGCCTTGCGCTTCTCGACGAAGGCCTTGCGGCCTTCGACGGCATCGGCGCTGGTGCGGATCGTGGCTTGAAGCTCGATCTCGCGGCGGAACTGCGCCTCGTAGCTCATATGCTCGCTCTCCTCGACCAGCGCGCGCGTCGCGACCAGGGCGCGGGTCGGGCCATCGGCGAGACGGCGCGCCAAGGTCAACGCCTCCTCCATCAGCTTCGCATCGTCGACGACCTGCCGCACCAGGCCGATCTCCTGCGCGCGCTCGGCCGTGAGCGGCTCGTTCAGGAGCATCAGTTCGAGCGCGCGCTGCCGGCCGATCAGCCGCGGCAGCAGCCAGGTCGAGCCGAGATCGGGCACCAGAGCGATACGACTGAACACCTGGATGAAGCTCGCCGACCGCGCCGCAACAATCATGTCACCGGCCATCGCCAGGCTGAAGCCGCCGCCGGCCGCGACGCCGTTGACGGCAACGACGACAGGCACGCGGCATTCGCGCAACGCCTTGAAGGCCGGCCAGTAGAAGCGCATGACGCCGGCCGTGAGGTCCTCGCCCAGCGCTCCCGCCGCCTTCAAATTCTGTCCCGAGCAAAAACCACGCCCCGCGCCGGTGAGAACCAGCGCACGGACATCCTCATCCGCACTCATCTCGGCGACGACGACGGCAAGCGCACCGAGCAGGTCCGGCGTCATCGCGTTCAGGCTTGCCGGCTCGTCGAGCGTCAAAATCCCGACGGCGCCATCCCGCGCCTGTTTCACACCTGCCATGTCGCGTCTCCCTTTCGATGTTCTCGTTGCCGGCAATGTGCCATTGTTCGCGCGCTCCGCCAATTGCGGAGCTCCGACGTCAGCGCAACGACTGAATCAAGAAGACAACTGAAGACAGAGTTCAGCGACATGCCTCATCAATTCAGCCTCAACCAAACCGTCCGCAAACCCGCCGTCACATCCAGGGGCGGCATCGTGGCCTCGCAATCGCGGCGGGCGGCCGAGGTGGGAGCGCAGGTGCTGGCAGCGGGCGGCGATTGCGTCGACGCGATCGTGGCGACCACCTTTGCACTGAACGTGCTCGAGCCCTGGAACAGCGGCATCGGCGGCGGCGGCGCGATGGTGCTCTACCGCGCCAAGGAAAATCGCTACGAGGTGATCGACTATGGCATGAGCGCGCCGCAGAGCGTACGCGCCGCCGATTATCCCATCACCGGAGACCGCGTCGCTACCGACCTGTTTCCGTGGCCGCGTGTCAAGGACGACCGCAACGTTCACGGTCCCGGCGCGATCGCCGTCCCAGGCGTTGTCGCCGGCATGGAGGAAGTTCACCGTCGATACGCCAGGATGTCGTGGAAAGAATTGGTCGCTCCGGCAGTGGCGCTCGCCGGCGAAGGCCTGCTGGTCGACTGGTGGACCGAGCTGACGATCGCGGGCTCGGCGGCGGATCTTCGGCGCTATCCCGCGAGCGCAGAAATGTTTTTGAAGGACGGCCTGCCCCCGAGCCCGCCCTGGAGCATCGAGGCCGAGATCCGGCTGCCGCAGGACAATCTGAAGGCGACGCTGTTGCACCTCGCCGAGACCGGGCCGCGCGACTTCTATCAGGGCGATCTCGCCAAGAGCATCGCGTCTGACGTCAAGGCCGATGGCGGCTCGCTGTCGGTCGAGGATCTCGCCGCGTTCCGCGCCCATCTGCGCGAGCCGCTGGCGATCCCCTATCGCGGCGGCAAGGTGCTTGCGACGCCGGAGCTTACCGCCGGGCCGACGATGGCGCACGCGCTGCGCCTGTTGCAACAGGGTCTGAAGCCGGCGGGCACGCCGGATGCCGCCGCCTATGCCGAATATGCCGCCGCCCTGCAGGCGGCCTTCAGCGAACGGCTCAAGGACATGGGCGATGCCGACGGCAAGCGCTCGCTCGGCGCCGAATATCTGGCACCCGCCTGCACCACGCATTTCTCCGTGGTCGACCGAGACGGCAACATCGCCGCGGTGACGCAGACACTGCTCTCATCCTTTGGCTCGAAATATGTGACGCCGCACACCGGCATTCCCATGAACAACGGCATCATGTGGTTCGATCCGACTCCGGGCACCACCAACTCGCTCGCCCCCGGCAAGCGCTGCCTCACCAACTACACGCCCGTCATCGCCGAGACCAAGGACGGCAAACGTCTCGCGGTAGGTGCCTCCGGCGGCCGCCGCATCCTGCCCTCGGTGCTGCAGCTCGTGTCCTTTGCGATGGATTTCGACATGGACCTCGATGCCGCCATCCATCAGCCCCGCATCGATTGCAGCGAAGGCGCGATCGTGCTCGGCGACACGCGGCTGCCGGCGGATACCCGGAAGGCGCTTGCCACACGGTTCGACTATCGGGAAACACCGGTGCAGACCCTGCCGATGAAATTCGCCTGCCCGAGCGTGGTGATGCGTGACGGCGACATCAATTCCGGCGCGGTCGAGATCTTCCAGCCCTGGGCCGACGCGGTGGCTGAGAGCTAGATCCCCAGCCGGTCACGGACACGGCCGGCAATCACGGCAGTCGTCACGCCGACCGGCCAGAACGCATGCATCGGGATCGGCTTGATGCCGGTGACAGGCATGTCGATCTCGGCCTTGGCACCGCCGATCAGCCGGCGCGCGAGCTGCGCGCCCATCGCGGTCGAGAGCGCGACGCCGCGGCCGTTGCAGCCGAGCGAGATCAGGATGTTTTCCGCGGGCTCGTGCACGTGCGGATAATGATCCTTGGTGATCGCAAGCCGGCTGTTCCAGCCATGGGTCCAGGTCACGCCCTTGAGCTGTGGCCATAACCGCTCGGCGTAGCGCATGAGGTAGGCGACGTCGTTCGGCGAATTGATCCAGCGCATCGGGCCACGGCCGCCCATCAGGAGGCGGTTGCTCTGGTCGATGCGGTAATAGACGGTGATGTGGCCGCTCTCGTACAGCACCGGGCGCGTCGGCATGATCGCGCGCGCGACCTCGTCCGACAGCGGCGCAGTAGCGGCGATCGACGAAAACACCGGCACGATGGTGCGGCGGAGCGCCGGCCAGAGATCGTCCGTAAATCCGTTGGTGGCGAGCAACACCTTGTCGGCATGCACCACCGCACGCGGCGTCTCGATGCGCCAGCGGTCGCCCTCGCGCCGGAGCGATAGCGCCGGCGTCTCACCGTGCACCTTCGCGCCTGTGGAGATCGCGGCACGCGCGAGGCCACGGGCGTAGCTGAGCGGATGCAGATCGCCACCACGCGCGTCCAGCATGGCGCCGATGTAGCGATCCGTGCCGGTCATCTCGCGCAACTGCTCGCGGTTCAGATACGACACCGGCATGCCGCGGCGGATACACTGCTGCGCGGTCTTTTCGATCGCGGCGGCGCTGGCCTCGTTGTAGGCCGCGCGCAGCGTGCCGTTCTGCCGCGCTTCGCAGGGGATCTGGTAGCGGCGGATCAAACCATGCGTGAAGTTTGTCGTGCCATAGGAGAACGCGATCATGCGGCGGCCGAGCTCAGCGCCGAAATCGGCCTCGATCTGATCGGCATCGTGCTTCAGGCCGGGATTGGTGTGGCCGCCATTATTGCCTGACGCGCCCCAGCCCGGCTCCTGCGCTTCCAGCACCAGCGCCTCGACACCCTGCTCCGCCAGATGCAGCGCCGTGGAAAGCCCCGTGTAACCACCGCCGACGATCGCGACGGAGACGGTCTTGTCCGCATCGAGTGGCGGCGTGGCCACCGGCGCGACGGCGGTCTCAGCATAAAGCGAGGGCGGCAGTGGCTGGCGCGTCATTATAGGAGTCCGGTCAGAGCGGATGCAGCACGCGGCGCAAAAAGTCCTGCGTGCGCGGATGCTGGGGTTGGTTAAGCAGCGTTTTGGCCGGCCCCTGCTCGACGATCACGCCGCCATCGATGAACAGCACGCGATCGGCAACGTCGCGGGCAAAGCCCATCTCGTGGGTGACGACGACCATGGTCATGCCGTCGTCAGCGAGCTTGCGCATCACGCCGAGCACATCGCCGACCAGTTCGGGATCGAGCGCCGAAGTCGGCTCGTCGAACAGGATCGCCTTGGGCTGCATCGCCAGCGCCCGCGCGATCGCGACGCGCTGCTGCTGCCCCCCGGAGAGCTGCGGCGGATGCGCATCGGCCTTTTCGGCAAGGCCCACCTGGGCAAGCAGCGCGCGGCCGCGCTCGAGCGCCTGCGTGCGCGGCTCCCTCTTCACGAAGAGTGGACCTTCGACGACGTTCTCCAGCACCGTCCGATGCGGGAACAGGTTGAAGCGCTGGAACACCATCGAGACCTGGGTACGGACCTTCACGATGGAGGACGCATCGCGGTCGACCTTCAATCCCTCGACGCTGATCTCGCCGCGGTCGTAGCTTTCGAGCCCGTTGATACAGCGCAGGATCGTCGACTTGCCCGAACCGGAAGGGCCAATGATGCAGACCACCTCGCCCTTCTGCACGGAAGCCGTGATGCCCTTGAGCACCTCGTTCTGGCCAAAGCTCTTGTGGACGTCTTTGAGCTCGATCATTTCTTGCCGGCCCGCTTCTCGAAGTGACGGACCAGGAGGATCAGCGGAATGCTCATGGTGAGATACATCAGCGCCACCATCGTGAACACGTTGGTGTTCTTGAAGGTCGAGGACGCGATCAGCTTGCCCTGAAGGGCAAGTTCGGCGACCGTGATGGTCGAGGCCTGCGAGGAATCCTTCAGCATCATGATCATGACGTTGCCGTAAGGAGGCAGCACGATGCGGACCGCCTGCGGCAGCACCACGCGGCGCATGGTCAGCCACCAGCCCATACCGATCGACTGCGCCGCCTCGATCTGGCCCTTGTCGATGGCCTCGATGCCGGCGCG
Organism: Bradyrhizobium monzae; assembly: GCF_021458635.1. Lineage (GTDB taxonomy): Bacteria > Pseudomonadota > Alphaproteobacteria > Rhizobiales > Xanthobacteraceae > Bradyrhizobium. Next base: position 45,388 of record NZ_JAIRDQ010000016.1, on the reverse strand, counting down.
GAAATTTTCGGCCTGATAGGCCGAATAGGCGATACCGAGCCCGAGGATCGCGGCCTGCAACGCCGACAACGTGACGCCGAGATCGGGCATCACGAAGTAGAGATAGAACAGTAGCACGATGATCGGGATGCCGCGGATCACGTTGATCAGGCTGGCGCTGAGCATCGACAGCACCTTGATGCCGGAGACCCGCATCATCGCCCAGATCAGGCCGAGCACCGTCGAGAGCAGCAGCGAGCCGATGGTGACGATGATCGTCAGCGCGACGCCGCTCATCAGGATCGGGAAGAACTCGGCGGCGTCGTGCCAGAAGCCTTTCATCGGCTAGCCTTCGAAGAACCTCTCATCAGCCCTGTGCCTTCAAGCCCCATTTGTCGAGGATCTTGTCGATGGTGCCGTTGGCCTTGAGCTTTGCCAGCGACGCGTTGATCTTGCCGAGCAGCGCGGCCTCGCCCTTGCGGACGCCGATGCCGACCGAGCCGACGGTGACGGGCTTGTAGCCGTCGACGAGGCGCACCTCGGGGAAGCCACCCTGCTTCAGATTATAGGCCAGGATCGGATAGTCGGCGTAGCCGGCCTTGAGGCGGCCGGTGTTCACGTCGCGCAGGATGTCGGGGATGGTGTCGTAGGCCTTGACGTCGGCGAACAGGCCGGACTTCTTCAGCGCGTCGACAAAGGCGGTGCCGACCTGGGCGCCGACCGTCTCGCCTTTCAGATCGTCCTGCGTGGCATAGGCCTTGGTGTCGCTCTTCGGCACCACCAGGCCTTCGCCATAGGTGTAAATCGGGTCGGAGAAATCGACGACCTCCTTGCGCGGCGCCGTGATGAACATCGCGGCCGCGATGATGTCGATCTTGCTCGAGGTCAGCGACGGGATCAGCGCCGAGAACTGCATCGGCTCTATCTGCACGTTGAAGCCGGCATCCTTGCCGACTTCAGTGACGAGATCGACCATGATGCCCTGGATGGTGTTGGTCTTGGTGTCGAGGAAGGTGAAGGGGATGCCTGTCGGCGTCGAGCCGACCTTTAGCACCTGCTGCGCAGAAGCCGGCGCCATAGCGCAAAGTGCGAGCGCCGCGACCGCGGCCAGACCAAAACGCTTCATCGCATTCCCCTTTGGGTCCGGCCGATGCCGGCGCTCGCAAGTCCTTATCGCAGACGTTGCGGGCCGAGCCGTTTCAGCCTATTTTCACCAATATGAAAATTTGGTCACACTTTCGCGGATGACGCAAGCGGTTTTCATGCACATGAAGGAAGCGGTTTGACGTGAGCGGTGGCAAAAGAATACGCAAACCGGCCGCCGCAAGGCCGGTGAAGAAGGCCAAGGCCATCGCGACGCCCGCGGAGCCTGCAATGGACGTTGCAGTCGGCCGCCGCATCAGGGATCTCCGGCGCGTCAGGCAATTCTCACTCGAGACGGTCGCGGCGCGCACGGATTTGTCGATCGGCTTTCTCAGCCAGATCGAGCGCGGCCTGTCGTCGCCGTCACTGCGCGTGCTGGCCACGCTCGCCGACGTGCTGGGCGTCGGCATCGCCGCGCTGTTCGGCGCGAGCCCGAGTGCCGACGGCACATCCGATCAGGTGGTGACGCGCGGATCGCAACGGCCTGAGCTCAAACTCTGGCGCACCGGCGTGTCAAAGCAGTTGCTCAGCCCTGCGAGCGTCGACAACAATCTCAACTTGTTCCTGGTGCATCTGGAGGCCGGCGGCTCAACCGGCGACGAGCTCTATACCCATGACGGCGAAGAGGCCGGCCTCGTGCTCGAAGGCGAGATGATGCTGACGGTGGACAGCGAAACGTGGTCGCTGAAGACGGGCGACAGCTTTCGGTTCGCGAGCCGAAGGCCGCACCGGTTTTCCAATCCGGCGCGGAATGCGAAGGCCGTGGTGCTGTGGGTGAATTGCGTGACGGGGGCGGGCTGAAGTCTCTTCGCTCCGCGAGCACAACGCCTGTCCCGTCATCCTGAGGTGCTCGCGCAGCGAGCCTCGAAGGATGCACGGCCTCCGATGCATCCGGGCCGTCGCCCTTCGAGGGCCGCTGAAGAAGCGGCCACCTCAGGGTGACGGTGATGGAATGAGCGGTGCGAAAAGATCGCTCAGCCAAACCGCTGTTGATACCGGTCCACCGTCAGCGCGCTCACATCCACCTCCGGCTTCTTGCCCGACAGCATGTCCGCAAGCACACGCCCCGAACCGCAGGACATGGTCCAGCCAAGCGTGCCGTGGCCGGTGTTGAGATGGAGATTTGCATACTGCGTGGGGCCGATCACCGGCGGGCCGTCCGGCGTCATCGGGCGCAGGCCGCTCCAGAATGTCGCCTTGGAAAGATCGCCGCCGCGCGGGAACAGATCGGTCAGAGAGTGATCGAGCGTGGCGCGGCGGGCCTCGTAGAGCTTGGTCGAGAAGCCCGAGATTTCGGCGGTGCCGCCGACGCGGATGCGATTGCCGAGACGCGTGATCGCGACCTTGTAGCTCTCGTCCATCACCGTCGATTCCGGCGCGCCGGAGGCGTCCTTGATCGGCACCGTGATCGAATAGCCCTTCACCGGGTAGACCGGCAAGGAGATGCCGAGCGGCGCGGCCATTCGCGATGAATAACTTCCGAGCGCGAGCACGTAAGCGTCGGCCTGCAACATCCCGGCACTGGTCGCGACACCGCTCACGCGCGCGCCATCGGTGACGATGCGGTCGATGCCGGTGTTGAATAGGAAGCGCACGCCGAGCGCTTCGGCATGCTTGGCCAGCGCCTGCGTGAACATGTGGCAGTCGCCGGTTTCGTCCTGCGGCAACCGAAGCCCGCCGGCGAATTTTTCCTTGACGCTCGCCAACGCCGGCTCGACCGCGATGCAGCCCTCGCGGCTCAGCACTTCGTAAGGCACGCCATATTGCTTGAGCACCGCGATGTCCTCGCCGGTGCTGTCGAGCTGCTGTTGATAGCGGAACAGCTGCAGCGTGCCCTGCGAGCGTTCGTCATATTGAATGCCGATGTCGCGGCGGAGATTGCGCAGGCAGTCACGGCTGTATTCCGCGATCGGAATCATCCGGCTCTTGTTGACCGCATAGCGCGCGCTGGTGCAGTTGCGCAGCATCTTGAGCAGCCAGACCCACATGACGGGATCGAGCTTCGGCCGGATCACCAGCGGGCCGTGCTTCATCAGAAGCCACTTGACCGCCTTCACCGGCACGCCGGGGCCGGCCCAGGGCGAGGAGTAGCCGGGCGACACTTCGCCGGCATTGGCAAAAGAGGTCTCCAGCGCCGGTTCGGGCTGACGGTCGACGACCGTCACCTCGTGGCCGGCACGGGCGAGGTAGTAGGCAGAGGTGACGCCGATGACACCGCTGCCGAGGATCAGAACTTTCACGCTTGGTCAAACTCCCGCGGCATCACGCTCGCCGCTGCAAGGAAACAACTCGCAACGGCGAGAGCAATTATCAGGCCACCCGCTTGATGGCATCGCCCAGGATCGACACGATGTCGTCGATGTGGCTCTTCTCGACGATGAGGGGCGGCGACAGCGCGAAGCTATCGCCGCTCATGCGGAAGTACAGCCCGCGATTGAAGCAATCGACCATCACGTCGTAACCACGCGCGCCAACCGTGCCGTCACGCGACGACAGCTCGACCGCGCCCATCAGGCCGCAATTGCGGATATCGACGACGTTGGGCAGGCCCTTCAGCGAGTGCAGCGCATCGCGCCAGTATTCGGCGATCGAGGCACCGCGCGTGAGCAGGCCCTCGTCCTTGTAGATGTCGAGCGTCGCGATACCGGCGGCGCAGGCGGTCGGATGCGCGGAATAGGTGTAGCCGTGGAACAGCTCCATCTGATTCTCCGGACCGACCATCATGCCGTCGTGAATCTTGCGGCTGGCGAACACCGCGCCGCAGGGAATGGTGCCGTTGGTGATGCCCTTGGCCGTCGTCATCAGGTCCGGCGTGACGCCGAAGAAGTCGGCAGCGAACGGCGTGCCGAGGCGGCCGAAGCCGGTGATGACCTCGTCGAAGATCAGGAGGATGCCGTGCTTGTCGCAGATCGCGCGCAGGCGCTGCAGATAGCCCTTCGGCGGCGGCAGCACCGCGGTCGAACCCGGCACCGGCTCGACGATGACGGCAGCGATGGTCTCGGCGCCATGCAAGGCCACCAGACGCTCGAGATCGTCGGCAAGCTCGGCGCCATGCTCCGGCTGGTCCTTGGCGAAGGCGTTACGGCCGAGATCGTGGGTGTGGCGGATGTGATCGACGCCCGGCAGCAGGGTGGCGAAAGCGCGGCGGTTGGCGACCATGCCGCCGACCGAGGTGCCGCCGAAGCCGACGCCGTGATAACCGCGCTCGCGGCCGATCAGGCGGGTGCGGCTCGCCTGGCCGTTGGCGCGATGATAGGCGAGCGCGATCTTTAGCGCGGTATCGACCGATTCGGAGCCGGAGTTGGTGAAGAAGACGCGATCAAGGCCCTTCGGCGCGATCTCGGCGAGACGCTCGGCGAAGTCGAACGCCAGCGGATGGCCCATCTGGAAGGACGGCGCGAAGTCCAGCGTCATCAGCTGCCGCTCAACCGCAGCGGCAATCTGCTTGCGGCCGTGGCCGGCATTGACGCACCAGAGGCCGGCGGAGCCGTCGATCACCTTGCGGCCGTCGACGGTGGTGTAGTGCATGCCCTCGGCCGAGGAGAACAGGCGCGGCGCCTTCTTGAACTGACGATTGGCCGTGAACGGCATCCAGAACGAGTCGGTCTTGATAGTGTTCGGAATCTGATGAAGGGTCACGGGCCACGCTCCTTTGCTGACAGGATAGCAGAGCCACGGCTTCGATAGCGCAACAAGTCCTTTTCTGGTGACCTGCAAGCCATTGATTTCACTGGGGCAGCCGGTCCATATTTGCGCGATCCGCAACACCTGCAACAGGGACCAGGGGCATGAGCGTCGACATCGGTGGACGGCTGCGATTCATCCGGGCGCGCCACAAGCTGTCGCAGCGGGAACTTGCCAAGCGCGCCGGCGTCACCAATTCGACGATTTCCCTGATCGAATCCAACCAGATGAACCCGTCGGTCGGCGCGCTCAAGCGCATCCTCGACGGCATCCCGATGGGGCTCGCCGAATTCTTTGCGCTCGAGCCCGAGACGCGGCGCAAGATCTTTTATCGCTCGGAGGAGCTGACCGAGGTCGGCAAGAAGCCGATCTCGTATCGGCAAGTCGGCGACAATCTGTTCGGCCGAACCCTGCAGATCTTGAAGGAGCGCTACGAGCCCGGGAGCGACACCGGGCGCGTGCATCTCGTTCATGACGGCGAGGAAGGTGGCATCGTGATTTCAGGAAAGCTCGAAGTCACCGTCGAGGACGAGCGTCGCATCCTCAATCCTGGCGATGCCTATTATTTCGAGAGCCGCCGCCCCCATCGCTTCCGCTGCGTCGGCGGCAAGCCGTGCGAAGTGATCTCGGCCTGCACGCCGCCGACATTCTGAAGCGGCGGGCGGAGGTCGTCCCACCACCCACCGCAGCAGTCAAAGCTACTTCAGCAACTCCTCGATCCTGATCGGGAAGTGGCGCACCCGTACGCCGGTCGCGTGCCAGACGGCATTGGCGACCGCGCCGGCGCTGCCGGTGATGCCGATCTCGCCGACGCCCTTGATGCCGAGCGCATTGACGTGCGGATCGTGCTCCTCGACCGTGATCACGTCGAGCGGCGGCACATCGGCATTCACGGGGATATGGTACTCGCCAAGATTGGCATTCATGATCCGGCCGCTGCGGCGGTCGGTGATGGCCTCCTCATGTAGCGCGAAGGACATGCCCCAGATCATGCCGCCGAACAGCTGGCTCTTCACCAGATGCGGGTTGACGATGCGCCCCGCAGCGAAGGCGCCGACCATGCGGGTGACCCGGATCTGGCCGAGTTCGGGATCGACCTTCACTTCCGCGAACACCGCGCCATGGGCATGCATCGCATACTCTTCCATCGCCGCCGGATTCGGCGCACCGGTGCCGCGGGCCTCGACCTCGGCGACGCCGGCACGCGCGAGGATCTCGGTGTAACTCTCGCTGCGGCTCTCGTCGTCGCGCCGGATCAACCGGCCATCGCGCGCGATGACACCGGCATTGCCGGCGCCGAACAATGGCGAGCGCTCATCGTTGGTGGCGAGATCGGCGAGTTTTGCGATTACGGCTGCGCCCGCGCTGTGGATCGCAGCACCGGCCGTTGCCGTGTGCGCCGAGCCGCCGGCGATGCCGGCATCAGGCAGGTCGGACGTTCCGGCCTTGAACGTGACGCGATCGATATCGAGCCCGACTGCATCGGCTGCGATCTGGGCCAACGCCGTCCATGCGCCCTGCCCCATGTCGTGCGCGCCGATCTCCATCGCTCCGGTGCCGTCACGGCGGATCGCGGCGCGGGCTTCAGCCTGGAACATGAGCGCGGGGAACGTCGCAGTGCCCATCCCCCAGCCGACCAGCAGTCCGGCATCATCGCGCACCTGTCGCGGCTGGAGCGAGCGCTTCGCCCAGCCAAAACGCGCCGCGCCCTGATCGTAACAGGCGCGCAACGCTTTCGAGGAAAACGGTTTCCCGGTGATCGGCTCGACCTCGGCATAGTTCTTCAGCCGGAAGGCCAGCGGATCCATACCGCAGGCCCAGGCCATCTCGTCGATCGCGCTTTCCAACGCAATCGATCCCGTCGCTTCGCCCGGCGCCCGCATGAATAGCGGCGTGCCGGTGTTAACGCGTACCGCGTCGTGCGAGGTGCGGATCGCGGGCGCCGCATAAAGCGTGTGCGACGCATCGGCGGCCGGCTCGTAAAAATCGTCGAACGTGCTCGACACGGTGCGCGCATGGTGATCCAGCGCTGTCAGGCGCCCCTCGCCGTCGGCGCCGATGCGCAAGCGCTGACGCGTCGGCGCGCGATGGCCGACCGGGCCATACATCTGCTCACGACGCAGCACGAGCTTGACCGGCTTGCCGACCAGCTTTGCGGCCATCAGGCCGAGCACGGGAGGGCCGGCCATGAGTCCCTTGGAGCCAAAGCCGCCGCCGAGGAACGGGCTGCGGATGTGGATCTTGTCAGGTGCGATCCCAAACAATTCGGCGATGCGTCCGAGCGACAGCATCAGGCCCTGGGTCGGCATGTCGACCGACAGATTGTCGCCGTCCCAATGGGCGACGATCGCATGCGGCTCCATGGCGTTGTGATATTGCGGCGGGGTCTCGTAAATCGCATCGATCTTCTTGTCGGCCGAGGCAAGGCCCGCCTCGACATCGCCGCGATGATTTTCCGTGGGATTGCCGACACCGACAACCGGCGGCACGAAACTCTCGCCGGCATCGAGCCCGACGAGCGCGGGCAGCGTCTCGTAGCGCGGCGCCAGCAGCACGGCACCTTCCGTCGCCGCCTCGAGCGTCTCGGCGATCACGACGGCGATGGGCTGGTTGGCGTAGCGGACTTCTTTATTCTGCAGCACCTCCATCCGGAACACGAAGGGATTGGTCTTGATCTCCGGATCGATCGCGAGCTGCGGCTTGTGATCCGGCGTCATGACGTCGACAACGCCGGGATGACGCTTGGCCGCCGCGACATCGAGCGAGGTCACGCGGCCATGCGCGATGCTGGACACGGCCATCACCGCAAACAGCATGCCGGGCGGATGATTGTCGGCGGCGTAGGTGGCCTGTCCTTTGACCTTGAGCACACCGTCGCGGCGGGTCAGCGGCTGGCCGATGCTCGAGCCGTGGCGGAGATGGGCGGGAGCGCTGGTGAGATTCAGCTCAGGCATGGATGATGGCTCCAGACGTCGAAGCAAGGGGGGATGCCGGCAGTGCGGGGATACGCGCGGGCGTACCGGCTGCGGCCAGGGTCAGCGCGCGCACGACGATACGGCGTGCGAGTTCAATCTTGTAGGCGTTGTCGCCGGACGGCTTTGCTTCGGTGAGCGCGCGCCGGGCGGCCTCCTGGAAGGCATCCGTCGTTGGCGCGACGCCTCTCAGCACATCTTCCGCGGCGCGTGGACGCCAGGGCTTTGCGGCGACGCCGCCAAGCGCAAGCCGCGCCTCCGCGATCTTGCCGTTCTCGATCCGCAGCGCCGCCGCGGCCGAGACGATGGCGAACGCGTAGGAGGTACGCTCGCGAACCTTGAGATAGCGCGCATGCGCGGCAAAGCCGCGCGCCGCGGGTGGCAGGCGCACGGCGACGACGAGGTCGCCGGGCTCGAGCACGGAATCACGCTCGGGCGCATTGCCGGGCAGGCGATGCAGTTCGTCGAGCGCGATCTCGCGACGACCGTTCCTGCCTTCGATCTCGACGATGGCGTCGAGCGCCACCAACGGCACGCAGAAATCGGACGGATGCGTGGCGATGCAGTTCTCGCTCCAGCCGAGCACGGCATGCGTCCGGTTCTCGCCGTCGCGAGCGTCGCAGCCGCTGCCGGCCTCGCGCTTGTTGCAGCGGCTGGCGGTGTCGTAGAAATATGCGCAACGGGTCCGCTGCAGCAGATTGCCGCCCACGCTCGCGGCGTTGCGCAGTTGTGCCGACGCGCCGGAGAGCAGCGCTTCGGCCACGGCCGGGTAGGACTTTGCGAAGTTCGCGTCATGCGCGAGATCGGCGTTGCTGACCAGCGCGCCGATCCGCATCGATCCGTCGGCGAGAGTCTCGATTTGATCGAGCCCATCGAGATGCGTGACGTCGACCAATCGATCCGGGCGACTGATATTGCCCTTCATCAGGTCAAGCAGATTGGTGCCGGCTGCAAGATAAGTGGCGCCCGGCTGGGCGGCCGCAGCAACGGCCTCGGCAACCGTGGCGGGCCTGACATAGTCGAACTGTTTCATGCGGAGCGCCTCTGGCTGGATTCGTCGGCACCGGCCTGCGCCTCGAGCACGGCATCGACGATGCCGGCATAGGCGCCGCAACGGCAGAGATTGCCGCTCATGCATTCGCGGATGCGTTCGGGATCGTTACCGGCCTGAGCTTCCTGCATCATGCCGATGGCGCTCATGATCTGGCCGGGCGTGCAGAAGCCGCACTGGAATCCGTCATGGGCAATGAAGGCCGCCTGTACCGGATGAAGCTGGTCACCGCGCGCAACGCCCTCGATGGTGAGGATATCGGCGCCGTCATGGCTAATGGCGAGTGCGAAGCAGGAATTGATGCGCTTGCCGTCGACGAGAATGGTGCAGGCACCGCATTGGCCGCGGTCGCATCCCTTCTTGGTTCCGGTGAGATGAAGGCGCTCACGCAGGAGATCGAGCAGCGTAACGCGCGGATCGTCGAGGACGAAATCGCGCCGCGCACCGTTCACGGTGAGGCTGATGGAGTGGTTCATATAAGGCTCCGATCAGATATGGACATGGCTCATCGCCCGGCGCACCACCTCCGTGGCCGCCGTCGATATCGCACCGCCCGGACGTGGATCCAGCCCGGCACAGGACGAAGATACGGAGGACCCCTCCGGTTAACAAGGGCCGCCGAGAAATATTTGGAATTCGTCGAAAGCCCGTGCGCAGCCAACGCGGTGCAGCCCTGCAAGGGTCATTGCAAGGGTTCAATCTAACCAATTCGTGATCTACATTGCCGGCATGGACGACCACACCGACCAGACCCGCAAGCCCCGCGCCGATGCCGTGCGCAATCGGGAGCGCGTGCTCGAGGCCGCCAAGGTCGTGTTCAACGCCGGCGGTCCGGAGGCGAGCCTGGAGGCCGTGGCCAAGCGCGCGGGCGTCGGCATCGGCACACTCTACCGGCACTTTCCGACACGCGAGGATCTGTTCGAGGCGGTCTACCGGCGCGAGGTCGAGCAGCTCAGCGAGCTTGCCGAGCAGTTGAAGAACGCCAAGGACCCGGTCGATGCGCTCAGGCGCTGGCTGGGCTCCACTGTCGAATTCGTTGCCACAAAGAAAGGCATGTCGGCCGCGCTGGCACTGACGTTCCAGAGTTCGTCGGACCTGGCTGCGTTCTCGATGGACCGGCTGACCAGAGCGGTCGGCTCGCTGCTCGATCGCGCCGTCACGGCCGGCCAAATGCGCGCCGATATCAGCCCGGAAGACCTGTTCAGGGCCCTGATCGGCATGTGCTACATGCACGACCAGCCCGGCTGGCAATCCTCTGTGCTGCGGATGCTCGACGTGTTTGTCGACGGTCTTCGCGTGCAGCCCCCTGCGAAGGCCAAGACGCGCGCCGCCAAGCGCGCGAAGCCGGCGGTGAAACCGAAGCGATAGCGCCTCCGTATTTGCCAAGGCCGTGCTAGGATCAGCATCGCCGGGATTTCAACGCGGAGCCTGCCATGCGCATTGCCGCCTTGCTCGTCGTTCTCAACATTGCTTGCAGCCCCATCTCCGCACGCGCCGACGATGTCGCGGCGGCGCAAGGCGTGATCCGGGCTCAGGAACAAGCTTTTGCGCACGACGATGCGGCTGCGGCCTATTCCCAGGCCGCGCCGGCGATCAAGGAAATTTTCCCTGCGCCCGACATCTTCATGTCGATGGTGCAGAAGGGTTACGCACCGGTCTATCGTCACAAGAGTTTTGAGTTCGGCGACAGCAAGACCGAAGGCAGCTCCGTCGCCCAGCGCGTTCACATCATCGATGCCAATGGCGAGGCCTGGGAAGCGCTCTACACGCTCGAGCAGCAGGCGGACGGAAGCTACAAGATCACCGGCTGCTCGCTGCTGAAGGCGGGACAGGCGGTCTAGGTTGCGAAATTCGGTCCGGCCTTGACCGAATTCATGCGCGAGCGAATCAGCAGCGTCAAGACGATGCCGACATTGAGAGCATTCCACGCCACGCCGTTGGCGAAGGCCGCCGCGTAAGAACCGGTGGCATCAAAGATGATGCCGGACACCCAGCCGCCAAAGGACATGCCGAATACGGAGGCGAAGATCACGATGCCGACGCGGGTCGCGGCTTCGCTGGCCGGCATCGCCTCGCGCACGATGATGGCATAGCTCGGCACGATGCCGCCCTGGAACAGCCCGAACATCGCGGAGATCAGATAGAGCGACGTGAGGCTGTCGAAGAACAGGTAGAACACCAGCGCAAAGCCCTGCGCCAATGCCCCGATCAGCAGCGTCGGAATGCCACCGATCTTGTCCGCGAGATAGCCCGAGCCGATGCGGCTGACGATGCCGCAGGCCATCATCAGCGACAGCATCTCGGCACCGCGCGCCACGCCGTAACCGAGATCGCCGCAATAGGCGACGATATGCACCTGCGGCATCGCCATGGCGACGCAGCAGGAAATGCTGGCAATCGAGAGCAGCACCGTCAGCGTGTTGGTCGAGAGCTTGAGATCGACCCGCGGCGGCGCCGCATTGGCGTGATTGCGGACCTTGTCGTCGCCCATCTGCGCGCGCAGGACCAAAACCAGGATCGTCATCAGACTCACGCAGACGAGGGCGATGCCGATGTGAGTGGTGCGCCAGCCGATCCCCTCTATGCCCGCATTGATGAGCGGCGGCCAGATCGTGCCGGCGACATAGTTGCCGCTCGCGACGATGGTCACGGCCAGACCGCGATAGCGCTCGAACCAGTGCGAGGCCTCTGCCATCAGCGGTGCGAAGGTCGCTGACGTGCCGAGCCCAATGAGGAAATAAGCTGCCACGAACTGCCAGAGCTGGGTCGAGAGTCCTGCGAGCGTGTTGGCGACGCCAAGGAAGGCGATGCTGATCGCCATGGCCGGCACGATGCCGAACTTGTCGGTGATCTTGCCGGCGATCACGCCGCCGAGCCCGAAGCCGAACATCATCAGTGTGAAGGCCAGCGACACCGCACCGCGCGTGGCGGCGAATTCGGCCTGCACGACGGGAATCACCACGACCACCGCCCACATGCCGACGCCGCCGATCGAGCCGATCAGCAGCGCGAGCAAAAGCCGCACCCAGGCCTGACGGGAATCAGGGGTGAATGAGGCCGGTTTTTGCTCTGGGTGATTTGGTGCGTGCACGGCGCGGACCATGTTCGCTGACCGCCTTGCGGTCAAGCATCGTGCCGCGATGTTGGGCATGCGCGGTGCACTGCGGTAAGAAGAGCTTGGCGAAATCGCGCTTTGCCATTAGTTTGTAATGTCCGTGTGCGGGATAGCCGCGCGAAAAGCATGTCGGTGGAATGTTGCTGCAATTGACGCGATCGATGCGGATCAGGGTGGGGCGCTTCATTGCACTGGCCTATCTGTTCTGCGTGCTCGCGCCGGCAGCAAGTCTTGCCTGGGGAACCGGGCCGGCGCCGTGTCTTGATGATTCGCTGCTCGCCGACCTTGCGCCGATCCATCAGGCGATGCCGGCAAACCACATGCATGACGGCCCATCGCACGACCACGCCGGCATCCACGTGCATCACCAAACCGCCGCGCAGGACGCACCCGCCTCGCATCACCATGACAGCAAGGGCAAAGCCGGCCCGTGCTGCGCCATGATGTGCGCCAGCGCGTTGCCGGCCGATCTGCCGAGCTTTGCAAAGCCGCTTCAGCCGGTTTCCGCATGCTCGCTCGAGATCGTGGCCAGCCTGCACAGCACGGCACCGCCCCTGCTCTACCGCCCTCCCATCATCTGATCTCGTCCACGACGTCAGGCCGGGCGCGCAATCCGCGCGCGCGAACCTGTGGTCTCCAGACAGATCAGGGATAAACCATGCTTACGCTTCTCGGGGCGAAGTCCGCCGCCGCATCTGCGGCGCGTGGAGGACACTTTCGATTCCATTGGCCGCTGCTGGCCATAGCTATGTTGGCGCTGTCCGGCTGCATGCCGGCAACGACGTCAGTTGCCATCGCCGACCCAGCCGATCCTGCGGCGAAGGTCGCGCGCGTCGGCTATCGCTCGACGGTCGCGCCCTACACGAGCCTGCGGCCTGCAGCGCCGGCGCCGTGGCGCGAGCGCAACGACGCCGTCACTCCGCAGCCGAAGCAGGACCGGTAGGAGCGCGTCATGGCACAGAACTTTGCACGGAGCCTGCTCGTTCTCGGCGCGCTCGGCCTCTTTGCACCTGGTCTTGCCGGCTGCGCCGCGTTCTCGCCCGACAGCGGCATGAGCGCGGTCTCCGAGCTGACGAGCCAGGCTATCAAGAAGGACATCGCCTTCGTGCGATCGGCCGAGGGAGCCGGTGCGGTCGCGGCGCGCGTTCACCAGCTGCTGTCGCGGACGCTGACTGCGGAGACCGCCGTGCAGGTCGCGCTGCTCAGCAACAAGGGGCTGCAGGCCGCCTATAACGAGCTGGCGCTGGCCGAGACCGATCTGGTCGAGCAGAGCCTGCCGCCCAATCCGGTGTTCTCGGTCTCGCGCATCTCGGGCAATGGCGCCAGCGAGATCGAGCGCCAGGTCGTCGGCGACATCCTGGCGTTGGCCACGCTGCCGTTCCGATCCGACATCGCGCGCGAGCGCTTTCGTCAGGCGCAATTGCGCGCGGCGCTGGCGACACTTCGGCTCGCCGCCGACGTGCGGCGCGCTTACGTTCGCACAGTTGCCGGAAACGAGATGGTGATGCTGCTGACCGACGCGAAAGCGACGGCGGAATCGACTGCGCAGCTCGCGGTCAAGCTCGGCGAGACCGGCTCGGTCAACAAGCTCGACCAGGCCCGCGAGCAGGTGTTTTACGCCGAGACCACCGCCGATCTCGCCACCGCACGCCAGGCGGCGACGAGCGCGCGCGAAAAGCTGGCACGGCTGATGGGGCTGTGGGACGACGGCCTCGACTTCCGTCTGCCCAACCAGCTGCCGCCATTGCCACGCCGGCCGCAGGCCTTGCCCTCGATCGAAGCCGATGCGGTGGTCCATCGCATCGATCTTCAGATCGCGCGGCTCGAGCTGACGGCGCTGGCGAAGTCGTTGAACCTCACTGAAGCAACACGCTTCGTGACGCTGCTCGATCTCGCCGGCATCTCTCGGCGGACCCAGGATCCGGAAGGCGCCCCGTTCCGCGAGCGCGGTTTTGACGTGCAGTTCCAGATCCCGATCTTCGACGGCGGCGAGGTTCGCGTGCGGCAGGCCGCGGAGACCTACAACCTCGCCTTCAACCGCCTGACCGAGCGTGCCGTGAACGTCCGCTCGGAAGCGCGCGATGCCTATCGTGTCTATCGCTCCACCTACGACATCGGCAGCCACTACCAGCGCGAGATCATCCCGTTGCGCAAGATCATCACCGAGGAGATGCAGCTCCGCTTCTCCAGCATGCAGGTCGACATCTTCGCACTCCTGACCGAAGCGCGGCAGCGGCTCGCTTCTCTGCGCGGCGCGATCGACGCCAGGCAAAACTTCTTCCTCGCCCAATCCGAGCTGCAGACCGCCGTCAATGGTGGCGGCGCGCCTGCTTCGGGCAGCGACAATCCAACCAATATCGCCGCGGCAGCGCCTGACGATGGCGGCCACTGACATGGAGGCCAGCATGTTTTCCCGCCGAGGATTTTTGGGCACCGCCGCGCTGGTGAGCGCGTCAGCCGTCGGCGGCCGCGTCCAGGCCGCATCGATTCCGGAAGCCGTCCATATGGACAAGGCGGTGATGCAGCCGCCGCTTCATCCCATTGGCGGTCCCGACTACCGCCCCGTCGTCACCTTGAACGGCTGGACACTGCCGTTCCGCATGAACGGCGACTGGAAGGAATTTCATCTCGTCGCCGAGCCCGTGGTGCGCGAGTTCGCCGAGGGCATGAAGGTCAATCTCTGGGGCTACAACGGTCAGTCGCCGGGCCCGACCATCGAGGCGGTCGAGGGCGACAAGGTCCGCATCTTTGTCACCAACCGCCTGCCCGAATACACCACCGTGCACTGGCACGGCATGATCATCCCGAGCGGCATGGACGGCGTCGGCGGACTGACCCAGCCGCCTATCGAGCCGGGAAAGACCTTCGTCTACGAATTCGAGATGAAGAAGAGCGGGACCTTCATGTACCACCCGCATTCCGACGAGATGGTGCAGATGGCGATGGGCATGATGGGCATGGTCGTCGTGCACCCGCGCGACCCGAACTTCCGCCCCGTCGACCGCGACTTCGTCTTTGTGATGAGCACCTATCGCGTCGACCCCGGCACGTACTTGCCGAAAGTCAACGAGATGACCGATTTCAACATGTGGACCTGGAATGCGCGGGTGTTTCCGGGCATCGATCCACTGCCAGTCAGGCTCGGCGACAAGGTGCGCGTGCGCATCGGCAACCTCAGCATGACCAACCATCCGATCCATCTGCACGGCCACAGCTTTGCCGTGACCTGCACCGACGGCGGCTGGATTCCCGAGAGCGCGCAATATCCGGAGACGACGACCGACGTGCCGGTCGGCGCCGTGCGCGTGTTCGACGTCCTGGCGGACAATCCCGGCGACTGGGCGTTTCACTGCCACAAATCGCATCACACCATGAATGCAATGGGGCACAACATGCGCAACATGATCGGCGTGTCGCGCAAGGATATCGCCAAGGCGGTCGGCAAGCTCGCGCCCGACGCCATGGTGATGGGCCAGTCCGGCATGGCGATGGGCAACATGGAGATGCCGGCGCCCGACAACACGCTGCCGATGATGAGCGGCGCCGGCCAGTTCGGTCCGATCGAGATGGGCGGCATGTTTACGGTGATGAAGATCCGCGAGGACCTTGCGCACGACGATTATCGCGATCCCGGCCCCTATCAATTCCCGCAAGGCACCGTCGCCTACGAGATCGCTGCGCCCGCGGCGGAGCCTGCGCGGCAGCCGGCCTCGCCCGCGCACAAAATGAAGATGTGAGCGTTTCGATGAACCACCAACTGGAGACCACAATGAAGAGAACGATCAAACTCGCCCTGACGCTTGTTGCGCTGTCGATCGCACCCGCCCTCGCACACGAGGGGCACGGCCATCACGGCTTCTCGGCCGGCGAGCCCGGCGACCCCAACAAGCCGGCGCGCACCGTCGAGATCGCGTTGAGCGAAATGTCCTACGAGCCCTCGAACATCAATGTGAAGCGCGGCGAGCAGATCCGCTTCGTGCTGCGCAATGTCGGCAAGGAGGATCACGAGTTCCTGCTCGCCACCACGAGGGAGAATCTCGCGCATGCCGAGGTGATGAAGAAGCACCCGCACATGGAGCATGACGACCCGAACGGAGTGCGGCTTGCGCCGAACAAGACGGCCGAGATCGTCTGGAAGTTCACCAAAGCCGGCACCTTCGAATTCTCCTGCCTGATCCCGGACCATCGCGACTACGGCATGGTCGGCCACGTCAACGTGAAATGAAGACAATGGAGACAACCATGAAACTGATCATCCGCATCACTGCGGCGCTCGCGCTGACGCTGGGCCTGACCGTGAGCGCGCTGGCGCAAGCCGCTTCCATCAGCGGCGAGGTCAAGAAGATCGACGAAAGCGCGGGCAAGATCACGCTCAAGCACGGCCCCGCCAAAAGCCTCGGCATGGACGAGCCCATGACCATGGTCTACCGCGTCAGGGATCCCGCCATGCTCAAGCAGGTGCGGGTCGGCGACAAGGTGTCGTTCGAGGCCGAAGAGGCCGCGTCGGGCTACACGGTGACGAAGATTCAGAAGGCGAAGTAGGCCCCCGACGCCTGACCATGGTCATTCCGGGGCGCCCGCTTGGTGCAGCCCCGGAATGACGACCTGAGAGGCCGAAATGACCCCTCCGTTAACCCTTTGCTAACCATACACCGGGCAAAAATTGCCCAGTGGAGTCGAGTGTCGTCAGCCGCGTAGAACGGGAGTTCCCGTGGACGCCAGTGCGGTGCCTCACTTTCGAAACGGCGGCCCATCGGCCGCCGCGCAGACGTTTGGGGCGCGCGGACGGCAGTCGCGCGGGGGAGCAGCTACCATGGTCGACGTCACCGCGGGACAAGGCGTAGGCAGCGCAAAGCCCGGCCTCCCCTCCCTTTCCGAGGTCGTCACCATCCTCAAGCGCGGCGACATCGCGCTCGCGCTCGGCATCCTCACGATCCTTGTGGTGCTGATCCTGCCGCTGCCGGCGATCGTGCTGGACCTGTTCCTGGCGATCTCGATCACGCTGTCGATCCTGATCCTGATGACGTCGCTGTTCATCCAGACGCCGCTGGAATTCTCCGCCTTCCCGACCGTCCTGCTGATCTCGACCATGCTGCGGCTGTCGCTCAACATGGCCTCGACCCGCCTGATCCTGTCGCACGGGCACGAGGGCACGGATGCCGCCGGTCACGTCATCGAAGCCTTCGGCAGCTTCGTGATGGGCGGCAATTTCGTCATCGGCATCATCGTCTTCGCCATCCTGATCATCGTCAATTTCGTCGTCATCACCAAGGGTTCGGGCCGTATCGCCGAAGTCGCCGCGCGCTTCCACCTCGACGCCATGCCCGGCAAGCAGATGGCGATCGACGCCGACCTGTCCGCCGGCCTGATCGACGAGAAGGTCGCCAAGCATCGGCGCAAGGAGCTGGAGGACGAGAGCGGCTTCTTCGGCGCCATGGACGGTGCCTCCAAATTCGTCCGCGGCGACGCCATCGCGGGCCTCCTGATCGTCTTCATCAACGTCGTCGGCGGCATGATCATCGGCGTGGCGCAGCAGGGCCTCTCCTTTGCCGACGCGGGGCGCAGCTACACGCTGCTGACGGTCGGTGACGGCCTCGTTACCCAGGTGCCGGCGCTGATCGTCTCGACCGCGGCGGGCCTGCTCGTCTCCAAGGCCGGCGTCTCGGGCGCCGCCGACAAGGCGCTGATGAAGCAATTCTCCGGCTATCCGCAGGCGCTGGCGATGTCCTCGGCGGTGATGCTGGTGCTGGCGGCGCTGCCGGGCATTCCGACGATCCCCTTTCTCGCACTCGGTGCCGGCGCCGGCGCGCTCGCCTGGCACGCGCGCAAACGCAATCGCGCGGCCACCAAAGCGGAGGCCGCCGCCAACGCCGCGCTCGCGCCGGGAACGCCGGGTGCCCCCGGCGCCGCTGCGGCCGAGGAGCCGATCTCGGCGGCGCTCAAGATCGACGACCTCAAGATCGAGCTCGGCTATGCGCTCTTGCCGCTCGTCAACGGTCCTGACGGCACCGACCGCCTCACCGAGCAGATCAAGGCGCTGCGCCGCTCGCTCGCGATCGAGATGGGTTTTGTGATGCCGGCAGTGCGCATCCTCGACAACGTCCAGCTCGAAGCCAACACCTACATCATCAAGATCAAGGAGGTCGACGCCGGCACCGGCAAGATCTGGCCGAACCAGTTCATGGTCATGGACCCCGGCGGCAGCCAGGTGCAGGTGCCCGGCATCCACACCACCGAGCCGACCTTCGGCCTGCCCGCGACCTGGGTCGACGCCAGCCTCAAGGAAGAGGCTTCGCTCAAGGGCTACACCGTCGTCGACGCCGCGACCGTGCTCTCGACCCATCTCACCGAGCTGCTCAAGGCCAACATGTCGGACCTGCTGTCCTATGGCGAGGTGCAGAAGCTGCTCAAGGAGCTGCCGAAGGAGCAGAGCGAGCTGGTCAAGGACATCGTGCCCGGACAGGTCACGGTCTCCGGTATCCAGCGCGTGCTCCAGCTGCTGCTCGCCGAGCGTATCTCGATCCGCGACCTCTCGACCATCCTCGAAGGCATCGCCGACTCGCTCGCCTTCTCGCGCAATCCCGCGACCATGGTCGAGCATGTCCGCGCTCGCCTGGCGCGGCAGATCTGCGCGCAGAATACGTCCTACAACGGCTACCTGCCCCTGATCGCGCTGTCGGCACGGTGGGAGCAGGCGTTTGCCGAATCCATCGTCGGCCAGGGCGAGGAGCGCAGCCTCGCGATGCAACCCTCGAAACTGTCGGAGTTCATGACCGGCGTGCGCGAGGCCTTCGAGCGCGCCGCCCGCGAAGGCGAGGCGCCAGTGCTGGTGACCTCTGCGGCAATTCGTCCCTTCGTCCGCTCCCTGGTCGAGCGGTTCCGGGCCCAGACGACCGTGCTGTCGCAGGCGGAAATCCACCCTAGGGCGAGGCTGAAAACAGTCGGAAGCATCTGATTTGCCTTAAGAAGCCGTGTGTTTTTTCGCCACAGGCAACTGGTTTTTGAGTTTCTGGCGCCTGGTCGACCAAATGCGGATAAGACGCCTTCCGAGCACATTACCATATTGAAATAATTACGAAATTGAACGATCAAGGCTCATTTTTGGTCGCGGTTTCTCACGTCGTATCACGCTCTTGTGATGGCCCCTTGGGAACGAATCCCCCCAATACTAGGTTGTTGGGCACCGGAAGCATGAACCCGCCCAACAAAGGTGGCGACTACTTCGGGTAGATGGCGGCAGGAGCCTTCCATGAACCACTCGATTTACAGCGCAGACCGCTCGACACATCTGAAGATCGTGGCCGTAGCCCTCGTCGCAGGGATCGCGGTGGCAGGTTTCGGCATCAGCGCTCGCACGGGTTCGGACGACGGATTGACCCAGACCGCCCGCGTCATCAAGGCCGGCAAGCCGGTTGTGATCACCAGCTCGAACGCATCGCTCGTTCGCTAAGGAGATTTGAGTTTCAGGAATTCACGCGGCTCTTTACCAGCCCCCCAAAGTCGCCACGTGGATATGTAGACGACCCCAACCCCAAGTCGACTACAGAAAGCGCCCGCCCCCCACGGGCGCTTTCTCATGTCTGGGGTAATGTCTCGGTCAGAGTGCAGACGTCCCCCCGAAGTTCGTCATTGCGAGCGAAGCGAAGCAATCCAGAATCTCTCCGCGAAGATCAAGTCTGGATTGCTTCGTCGCAAGAGCTCCTCGCAATGACGGAGTGTGGAGTGATCGCGCCGCTTCTCAATTCGCATCTCCATCGCAGACACACCTTCGCCCTCTCGCGGCGCATTTCGCCCGAGCTTTGCGTCGTCGCTTCACCCTCCATTGAAAGAGGGCGCAGGGAAGACCGGGTGCCGGCTGGCACCCGCGGTCCACTGTGCAAGGTAGCAGATGGAAAATCTGCACAGCGGCATACAGGTGAAGCCTGAACATCCGGCCTTCCCTGCGCAGTGATTTGACGGCTTACGTCGTGATCTCCCCGGGGAGCGATGCACTATTGCCCCCGTCGCCTCGCAGATGACTGATGCGCGAACCCGGTCGGGCCACACGCATCACCACGAGACTTGGCGCACAGACTCCGGGCGCCAGGACCACACGATTTTGCCGTACGCAGATCACACCGGTCGTGCGCGCGACGTTTCACTCACGGTTGCCCGCCCTGCAAAACCCTTCGCGCCGATATGACCCGCGCCCACCGCCGTCCGGCCCGCGTTCGTGACGATCGCGATACGCCCCTCTTCCTTGGGCCGGGGTGAACGAAACATACGCCATTTCCGAATTTCGGTAAAGTGGAATATTTTTGACGAGGCGTCTTGACCCAGGATTCGGGTGTTTCGCCCGTCGAGGCTGGGCAAGGGCTCGTAGACGGGGCCGCTGGCCCGTCGAATTGATCTCGAAAAGCTCTGAGTTCGTTGAGATATCTGGAATTGGGTCGGAAGCCGGGCCTTACCGCACCCCGATCTCTTCAAGTGCGCGAGCTGCTATCTGTGCAGGGTCAATCATGCCTGTTTGCACGATTTCTATGACTTTCCTCGCGACCGCTTCGGCTAGAGGATCATCGCGATCTTTTACGCAGAGCGTATGCAGCGCTTGTTCGTAAGCCGCTGTGGCACAGCTTATCCCTTCCGGTTGCAGACCAGCGCTTTGAAGCAGCGGGGCGATGGCGGTCACGATCCTGGCTCGCTGAGAACACGGTTCCGCAAGGTGCTTGAGCTGCATTGCGACCATCGTGCAGCGTACTCCCGAGCGGGCGCCGCGTCTCCCCCTGAAATCCAATTTAGGTCGCCCCCGCACGCTCAGCCCCGTCGTGCAGCTTTTCTGCTCTGGACGACGAGAGATCCAGGCGCGACAAGGTTGGCGTTCAGCGGACACTCGGATCCGGTCGGGGGTACCCCCATTGAGACCACCGAATGGTTCGCCGTGCTGCTACAAATCCTCCGCGAGACATTGTCCAATATCTAGGGTCCGTCGGACATTAGCGCCACGGCTGGCAAGATCATTTGTCTTGCGACCGACATGGGCATTCGTTGTGCGAGGACAACGTTCGTTGCAAAGCCTGATGTAGACGTCGACACCTCAGCCTCAATGAAATGTTGGACAGTGGGAGCAGGAACGTGAGCTTTTCCTCTCAGATCCAGACATCGTTCTCCGGGCCATTGGACACCAGCACTTATCCCCCGGATAGCGGCCTCGCCATCGGGCCAAATTACGCCGTGATGATCGAGGGGGCGCAGATCGAGTGGACGAACCTGACCGGCGGATCGCCAACCGTGCAGTCGGTCTACAGCTTCTTCTCGCCGCTATCGCCGACCGGCGGCCTCTATGATCAGAGCGTCGTATACGACGGCGTCAATCAACGCTTCGTCGTGATCATGCAGTACCTGGCGCCTGATGGCGCCACTGCCGACATCGATGTTGCGGTCTCGAAGGACTCCAATCCGAACGATGGCTGGACCTTCTCGCAGCTCAATACGACCGTCACGATCAACGGTCAGTCGACCGTCTCTGATCGGCCGATGTTGGCGGTCGACGGTTCGAACGTCTACATCTCGGCTGCACAGTATAATACCAACGTGTCCGGTTACGCCGGGACGGAAAACTGGATCATCGGCGATAAGGCAGGCGCGGGCGGCGGCATCTATGGAGGCGGCGCGTTGAGCGTGACCACAAGCGAAGTCATGCCGTCGGCTCAGGGCATCTTCGCCGTCGCATCCGGCAACAACGGCAAGACCTACTACGCGAGCGATTTCTCCAGCGGAGGACAGATCGTCGTTGCCCTGCAAACCTACGACAAGGCCACGAATACGTTCAGCGCAACCGGTACTGTCAACCTCGGCAATATCGACCAGGGCGGCAGCGACACCGCCCAGCAGCGGGGGACCAGCCTCCTGCTCGATGCCGGCGATAATCGCATTGCCAGCATGGCCTATGCCAACGGCTTTCTCTACGCCGTGGCCGAGATGAAGCCGACCGGATCGAGCGTGCCGCTGGTCCATTGGTTGAAGATCGACGTCAGCAATCCCAGCGCTCCCGCGCTCGTGGCGCAAGGCGACATCTCCGGCGCCGTCATCGGCACCGGTGTGGCGACATTCAATCCATCGATCGCGGTGGACGCTGCAGGCGATGTCCTCATCAACTTCACCGCCAGCGGCCCGAACATGTATCCGGCGGACTACTATGTCTTCCAGGGCGGCAGCGATCCCGTGGGCTCGTTCAGCGCCCCCACCCTGTATCAGGCGAGCACCGGATTCTTCAACGCCGGCGATGGAGCCAGCGTGCAGAGCTGGGGCGTCAATTCATCGGCCACCGTCGACCCGAACAATCCGTACTCGTTCTGGATCTCGAACGAGTATGTCGCCAGCGGTTGGTGGCAGACATCGGTCGCCAAGATTGCCATCCAGAACTCAACGGCGACCGGACCTGCGGTTTCTTCGATCGTGGCTTCCGGGACCGGGATCACCAACGGCGCCGGCGATCTCAATGCTGGCAAGGTCGTCACGCTGACGGTGAACTTCAGCGCGGCCGTGACGGTCAACACCGGCGGCGGTACGCCGACGCTCGTCCTCAACGATGGCGGCACGGCGAGCTACACCGGTGGCTCGGGGAGCACTGCGCTCACCTTCAGCTACACGGTGGCAGCAGGCCAGAACACCGCCGATCTCGTCATCTCGTCGTTCAACCTCAACGGCGCGACCGTCACCGATGGCACCGGCAACGCCGCCAATCTAACGGGCGCGATCAACTCCAATCCCGCCGGCATCCTGCAGATCGACACCACGGCGCCCACAATCGCCTCGATCGTTGCGACCGGCACCGGCGTCACCAACGGCAGCGGCACCGTGAGCGCCGGCCAGGTCGTCACCTTGACCGTCAATCTCAGCGAGGCCGTGACGGTCAACACCAGCGCCGGCTCGCCGACGCTCGGCCTCAACGACGGCGGCACGGCGACTTACACCGGTGGCTCGGGCAGCGCTGCGCTCACCTTCGGCTATACGGTGGCCGCCGGCCAGACTACATCCGATCTCGTCATCTCATCGTTCAACCTCAACGGCGCCGTTGTCAGCGACGGAGCCGGCAATACGGCCAACCTGGCCGGCGCCACCAACTACAATCCGGCTGGGACCCTGCAGGTCAACCCGACGGTACCGACGGTTGCCTCGATCGCGGCCACGGGCACCGGCATCACCGGCGGCGCCGGCGATCTCAACGCTGGCAAGGTCGTCACGCTGACCGTGAACTTCAGCGCTGCCGTGACGGTCACCACCAGCGGCGGCACGCCGTCGCTGACCCTCAACGACGGCGGCACGGCAAGCTACACGGGCGGTTCGGGTAGCACCGCGCTCACCTTCAGCTACACGGTGGCTGCCGGCCAGACCACGTCCGATCTCGTCATCTCCGCGCTGAACCTCAACGGCGCAACCATCACCGGTGGCAACGGCAATGCTGCCAACCTGACGGGCGCGACCAACTCCAATCCCGCCGGCATCCTGCAGATCGACACGACGGCGCCGACGATCGCCTCGATTGCCGCCACCGGCACCGGCGTCACCAACGGCAGCGGCAGCGTGAGCACCGGCCAGGTCGTCACCTTGACCGTCAATCTCAGCGAGGCGGTGACGGTCAACACCAGCGCCGGGTCGCCGACGCTCAGCCTCAACGACGGCGGCACGGCGACCTACACCGGTGGCTCGGGCAGCGCTGCGCTCACCTTCAGCTACACGGTGGCCGCCGGCCAGACCACCGCCGATCTCGCCATCCCTTCGTTCAACCTCAACGGCGCCGTTGTCAGCGACGGAGCCGGCAATGCGGCCAACCTGGCCGGCGCCACCAACTACAATCCCGCCGGCACCCTGCAGGTCAACCCGACGGCACCGACGGTTGCCTCGATCGCGGCCACGGGCACCGGCATCACCGGCGGCGCCGGCGATCTCAATGCTGGCAAGGTCGTCACGCTGACCGTGAACTTCAGCGCTTCCGTGACGGTCACCACCAGCGGCGGCACGCCGTCGCTGACCCTCAACGACGGCGGCACGGCAAGCTACACCGGTGGCTCGGGCAGCACCGCGCTCACCTTCAGCTACACGGTGGCAGCAGGACAGAACACCGCCGATCTCGTCATCTCGTCGTTCAACCTCAACGGCGCAACCATCACCGGTGGCAACGGCAATGCTGCCAACCTGACGGGGGCCACCAACTCCAATCCGGTCGGCATCCTGCAGATCGACACCACGGCGCCGACGATTGCCTCGATTGCCGCCACCGGCACCGGCATCACCGACGGCAGCGGCAGTGTGAGCACCGGCCAGGTCGTCACCTTGACCGTCAATCTCAGCGAGGCCGTCACAGTCAACACCACCAGCGGCACGCCGACGCTCGCGCTCAACGATGGCGGCACGGCGAGCTACGTGAGCGGTTCGGGCAGCACCGCACTCACCTTCCGCTACACGGTGGCAGCAGGCCAGATCACGTCCGATCTCGCCATCTCTTCGTTCAACCTCAACGGCGCCGTCGTCAGCGACGGAGCCGGCAATGCGGCCAACCTGGCCGGTGCGGCCAACTACAATCCCGCCGGCACCCTGCAGGTCAACCCGACCACGACCACCACCGGCGTACCGAAGTACAGCCACATCGTCGTCGTCGTCGAAGAAAACCACAACTATGACCAGATCGCCGGCAACAGCCAGGCACCTTACATCAACAGCCTCATGGCCGGAGGCGCATCGCTCACCAACATGACGGCGGAGGCTCATCCGAGCCAACCGAATTATTTTGTCCTCTATGCCGGCTCGACATTCGGCACCACCGACGACAATTCCTACAGCCTTCCGGATCCAACGCTGTACACGGTGCTGAAAAACGGGGGTTACTCGTTCACGGGCTATGTGGACGAGGGCGGGATTGGCAGCGACTACAACCATGACCCCTGGGTTTCATTCCCGGAGGGACGCACGGTTCAAACGGATTTCACCAGCTTCCCGGCGCTTTTTGCCAACGGCAATTATTCCAGCCTGCCAACCGTCTCGTTCGTCATTCCCAGCGTGAGTGACGACATGCACAGCGGGACGATCGCCCAGGGCGATACATGGCTTCAGCAAAACCTGAGCGCCTATGCTCAATGGGCGGTCAACAACAATTCGCTGCTGGTCGTGACCTGGGACGAGAATGACGATTCGACCTCCGAGGCTGCTTCCAACACGATTCCAACTCTGTTGTATGGCGCCAACGTGGTCCCGGGCAACTACGGCACCGCCTACAATCACGACAATCTCCTGAGCACGATCACTGCTTCGTTGGGCTTGACCGCTCCCAACGACGCCGCGACGGCGGCGCCCATCCAAGTGTTCGGGACGGCTGCTGGGGCGGCCGCACTGACGGTGGATCAGGACGGGGTGGCCGAGAGTCCGGCACTGGCCATCAACAGCAATTCGCTGACGGTGCAGGCCGGAGGATCCGTCGCGTTGGGCATCACCGCGACGCCCGTCGATTCCGACGACCAACTGTCGCTGCGCATCAGCGGCCTGCCCAGCTACGAGTCGATCACGGCTCCGGCCGGAAACACCGTCGCGAGCAGCCTCCAATCCGACGGAACCTACACCTGGACCGTTACCGAGGGCTCCTCCACGACAGGCCGACCGCTTACCGAGTTGACGCTGTCGTCGAGCTATACGGGCACCGACCATCCGGTCGCGACATTCACGGTGACCGCAAGCAACACAACTGCGGGCGAAACCGCGACATCGGCGTCAAAGACCATGACGGTGACCGATCCGCCGGCGCCTTCGCCAGGTAGCCCCAATGTCGCCTTGTCCCAAGACGCGGGCGCGATCGACCGTCTCGCAGCGCTGATGAATCAATTCGCTGCGGCCGGCTTCCGCGGAAACAGCTTTGGCCCATCTCCCCCGACTCACTATCCGAACGTCGGTTGGGGCGACCCGAACGTCCTGGCCGCTGCCCATCTTCACGCACGATGAGCAACGGTGAACGAACCTCGCTATTCGCGTGATGCTTATTCTTCGCACTCTGTCGCATTATTTCGATTGATGGATGCACGTCCCAGCTCAACGACGCGGCGCCCCGTAGGTCGGGGGCGGCGCCTGCACGGTCGGCGCGGCGGCAGCAAATAGCTCATCCCTGCTGCCGGTGAGCGGAGGATAGATGCGCTTGCGGTTGATGGTCTGCTTGGTTGCCTTGGCAGCCTGGCCAGTGGTCCGCACCTCGCGGTCCCAGCCCTCCGTGTAGAGCGCGCCCCAATCGCCGAGATCGAGCACGGTGACGTACCAGTCGATCCGCAGCGGCAGCATCGGCTGACCGACAAGATCGGCCACCACATTGTGGCCGGCGAAGCGGCCCATGGGGCGGGCGAACTGGCAGGACATCACGGTCGGATGCAAGCCATCGACCACACTGGAGGCGACGTCACCGGCGGCGAAGACGCCGGAAAGATCCGCGACCCGCATGAAGGGATCGACCAGAAGGCGCCCGAGGCGATCGCGCGCGCCAGGAAAGTTTTCGGCGAGCCGGCTCGCACGTAGCCCGGCGCACCAGATCACCGTCTGCGTTGCGATGAACTCGCCGGAGCTCAAGCGAACACCGGCAGCTTCGACCGACGCGACGCGGACGCCGAGCCGGGTTTCGACATCGAGCGACGACAGCGCCGTGTCGATGACGGGGCGCGCTTGCGCACCGATCGTGGCGCCGACCGTGGGATTGGGATCGACCAGGATGATGCGGCGGCTGCCACTGATGCCCGCACGCACCAGCCGGTCCGGCATTTCGGCGGCAACCTCGATGCCGGTGAAGCCGGCACCGACCACCACGACTGTCGATCGTCCCGGCGACGGCGCGCTGCGCCCGAGCGAGATGAGGTGATCCTCGAGGCGAAGCGCTGCAGCATAGGTATCGACGTCGAACGCATGCTCGGCCAGGCCGGGAATAGCGGGACGCATCACTTCGCTGCCGAGCGCAAGCACGAGGCGATCATACTTCAGCGTCTCCTCGCTATTGCTTGTGACCAGCGAGATCTGGCGCCGCGCCGGATCGACCGCCTCGACCTCGCCGATACCGTGCGCGACGCCGATCGGATCGAGCAATTGCGGAAGCGGCAGCGCGACCTCGCTGAGATCGACCTCGTAATTGCGCACGCGGATGTTGTGGTAGGGATTGCGGTCGATGACGCGGATCTCGATCTCGCGGCCCGCCGCACCGATCTCGTCGCGCATGCGCGCGGCGCCGATGGCCGCCCACAGGCCTGCAAACCCGGCGCCGAGCACGACGATACGCGCCATGTCCGTTGACTTCGCTATTCCCTGAAATCCGGCGAGCTGTGCCGCGCAGACAGATATAGCTCATTCATCCGGATCGACCAACCGCGGCAGCGATGCGCCGCTGCACAAAATCGTGCCTCAGGCCTCGCGCAGTTCCGACGGCGTCGCACTGAAACGCTTGCGGAAGGCGCGATTGAAATAGGACAGATCCGCGAAGCCCGAGGAATGCGCGATGTCGCTGATCTTGCGGGCCCGCGCACGGGGATCGCCGAGCAATTTTCGCGCGAGCAGCAGGCGCTGCTCCAGCACGAATTCGGTGAAGGTCGTGCCGGCCTGCTCGAACAGCCGCTGCGCCTGGCGCGGACTGAGCCCCGAACGGGTGGCGACCTCGGACAGGCAGAGATCGTTGCGGCCGAGCGCGGCCATCACGTCGGCGCGCATGAGATCGAGACGGGCAGCGGCATGGCCGCGACCGCGCGCCAGCGCCGCGTGCTCGGCGTCAGTGCCAAGCAGGAGGCCGACGAGATCGACCATGTGCTGCGCGGTCAGGCGCTGACCGACGGCGTCGAGATGCGGCGCGTGGTGGGCAGCAAGCGCGTGATAGCGGAAGATGGTCTCGGCCACCGCACCGTCCGACAGAACCTGGGACAGCTTCTCCTCGGCGCGCGGATTGATGTCGAGCAGCGCGCGGCGCGGCATGCGGATCGTGGTGAAGCGGTTCTCGTCGGTGTGGCCGACGCTGCCGGTGATGCCCATATCGGCAAGCACCATCTGCGCGGGCGCAAGCTCGACGGTATGGCCGTTCTGCCTGACGCTGACGAGGCCGGCATGCGCGGCAATCAGCACGAGATCGTCGCTGCCGTCGGCGAGGCCGCCCTGCGTGCGCGAATATTGTGCGGAGGAGCCGTCGGGAATGGCGAGCGCGATATTGTCCACCACGCTGATCTGCAGCCGGCAATCGATGCTGTCGCCCTGGCTCGGTCCGATCTCGAGGCCACACGACCCCAAGGCCCTGTCGCGCCAATGCTCGAACGCCGGGCCCTGCGGCAGGCCTGCATATTGATGAATAAAGACGCCCGGCGGCTTGGCTGCATCCATCTGATTTCTAGCCCCTCTCCGGCACCATGATCGGCAATGCCGACTGCAAATTCCGGGCATTTGACGCCTGGAAATGCATAGAGGTTCAAATCACAGGTGGATTCAGCAAGACTTGTCGGATTGCGACGACAAAATGGACCCTGGCGACAATTTTGCGTCGTTGCGGCGACTACTTCTTCGCCGGAACCTGCGGCTGGGACGGCGGCACGGTCTCGATCAGCTTGCCGGAAAACACTGGCGCCGAGGTCGGCTGGCCGCTGGGCGAGCCGCCCGACTGCTCAACCGTGACGGCATAGGTTGCGCCGTTGACGACATCGGCATCATAGCCGGCGAGCACCGGGCGTGCCGTGAAGTCGCCGCTGCCGATCACGCCCAGCGAACGCGGGCGAGGCAACCTGTCGGAGATCAGCCAGAGCTCAAAACTCTTGCCCGGCTCCGGCGTCGCGCCGACCTTGCGCACCGTGAAGTTCTTGGTCGCCCCGTCAATGGTGAGGATGAAGGCGGGTCCGCCGCCCTGGCCCTGCAGCAGCGCGACATATTGCGCGGGCGAAGACAGCGGCGCGGCCGGTGTCTTGAGCTCGACCGTCTTGATGCGCGGTGCGGGCCGCAGCGCGCCGGGCAGCGCATCGGGCGAGAAGATCTGAAGCGACAGCGTCACCAGAAGCGCAGCCGCGAGCGCCCCCACGGCGGAGGCGATCGTGCGCCAGCGCTTCACACGGCCTTCGAGCCGGATCACGTTGGCATTGTCGACGACCGGCACCTGCGTCATGGGCGCAACGCGTGGGTCGGGCGCATGGGTCAGCGGCACGAATTGCGACGCGATATCCGGAATCGCGTCAGAGTCGGATTGCGGCAGCGCCGGTTGCTGCACGTCCAGCGACGGAGGCTCTGGCGACGGCGCCTCCGACAGCACCTGCGGCTCTTGAGACGGCTCTCCAGACGGCTCTCCAGACGGCTCTTGGGGCGAATCCTGCGACGGCATCGTCCGCGCGATCTCGCGCCGGATGTTCTCCCACACGATCGGCCGCGGCTCGATCGTGCCGACCATCTGGTTGAGGACGCCGAGCCGGAATTCCCACGCCTGCACCACCGCGGCGAACTCCTGGTCCACCGCCATCATGGTTGCGACCTGCGCGCGCTCGTCGGCATCGAGTGTGCCGAGCGCATATTCCGCGGCGAGCGCGATATGATCCTCGCTGTAGGCCATCAATTGCAGTCCAAAACCATCCTCTTGGTCCGAGCCCCTCTATAGTCCGAGGCACTCCCGGATATCCAACATGCTGCGCCGCAGCCACGTCTTCACCGTGTTGACGGGCGCGGCGAATTTCTCCGCCAATTGCTCGCGGCTCCAGCCGTTGTAATAGGCGAGAAGCACGAGCCGCTGACGGTCCGGCTCGAGGCGACCAATGCATTCCAGCAGCCGCTTCAACTCCTCGGACATCTCCCGGCGTGCCAGGGGATCGGGACTGTCGGCGGCGACGTCCATCGCCTGCGGCTCCTCCTCGATCGAGGCCTCCGTCTTCTTGCGGACGATATCGATGGCGCGGTTGCGCGCGATCGAGGCCATCCACGTGATCGGCGATGACAGCGCCGGATTGAACTGGCCGGCACTGTTCCAGATCTTGACGTAGGTCTCCTGAATGACCTCCTCCGCGAGATCCTGTCGGCGCAAGATACGGAGGACGACGCCATAGAGTTTCGCACGCGTGGCACCATAGAGGCGCTCGAACGCGGCCTGATCGCGCTTCGCCACCGCCTCAATCAGCCCGACCAGCTCTGCTGGCGTCAGCATTCAGCCCCCCAACGCGCAGGCCCCCGTCGCATCCGCGCGGACCCTGGCACTCCGCTACCATAGCGCGCGGCCAAGCCCGTCACCAAGGGGCGGGACGCCACGCTGTGGACAGCACACGCAAAAACCCGGACCTTGCGGTTCCGGGCTCGCAAATTCTCGTCGGTTTTGACCGCGGGCTGCCGCTTACGCGACGGCGCCGATGCGGGAACGCATCAGGCCGATGCTGTCGAGATCAGCCTGCTCGCGGGCGTTTTCCTCGGCGCGCTCGCGGGCCTGGTCACGCTCATCCAGGAGCTCGACCTTCTTCAGCTCCTCGAAAGCCTCCCCGAGCGCAGCCTTGGCCTCCTCGAGCTGGCCCCGCAGCTCGTCGGCCGAGCGGGTCAGGTTCTCGCGGCGCTGGATGGCAGCCTTGGCATAGGTCGGATAGGCGAAATGCGCGGGGTCGTTGATCCCGGCGCGGTCCTGCTCGGTCTGGATCTCGCGATCCAGATCGGTCGACATCCGCTGGAAGTCGGCGATCATGGACTCGATCTGGGCGACCCGGCGGCGCTTCTCGTCGACCTGAAATTTCTTCAGGCGAATGAGCGTATCACGTGACTTCATCGACTCGTACTCCCCAGAAGTCCCTTGGCTGCAAGACACACGTACATTGGGACGGCACCGGTCTCCCCACAGGCCCGATTGGGCCAAGACCGGCTCTGCTACTCTGTGGGATCGGATGATGACGGGACAAAGTTAGCGTTCCGTTTCCAAATCACCGAGGATTTGCGCCAACTGGCGGTAACCATCGGCCAGCGAGGCATTTTCGTCCTTGCGCTGGCGCAGGAAGGCCTCCAGCGGCTCGTGCAGCCGGATCGCCTCGTCGACCTCGGGGCTGGAGCCGGCCCGGTAGGCGCCGAGCCGGATCAGCTCCTCCATGTCGGCATAGGTCGCCATGACCGCCCGCGCCTTCTGGATGGTCGGCCAGAACTGCGGATCGGCCGATTTCGGCATGGTGCGCGACACCGACTTCAGGATGTTGATGGCGGGGTAGCGGCCGCGCTCCGCGATCGAGCGCTGCATCACGATGTGGCCGTCGAGGATGCCGCGGACGGCGTCGGCGATCGGCTCGTTGTGATCGTCGCCGTCGACCAGCACCGTGAAGATCGCGGTGATCGCGCCCTCCCCGAGGCCCGGCCCCGCGCGCTCCAAGAGCTTCGGCAGCTCGGTGAAGACGGTCGGCGTATAGCCCTTGGCCGTCGGCGGCTCGCCGGCGGACAGCCCGATCTCGCGCTGGGCCATGGCGAAACGCGTCACCGAATCCATCAGGCAGAGAACGTCCTGGCCCTCGTCGCGAAAATATTCGGCGACCGCGAGCGTCAGATACGCGGCCTGCCGTCGCATCAGGGCCGGTTCGTCGGAGGTCGCGACCACCACGACGGAGCGCGCCAGCCCCTCCTCGCCGAGGTCATCCTGCAGGAATTCCTGCACCTCGCGGCCGCGTTCGCCGATCAGCCCGATGACGCTGACCGCGGCGTCGACGTTGCGCGCGAACATCGAGAGCAGCACGGACTTGCCGACACCGGAACCCGCGAAGATGCCCATGCGCTGGCCGCGGCAGCAGGTGAGGAAGGTGTTCATCGCGCGCACGCCGAGATCGAGCGGGCTGCCGACGCGCTTGCGCGAATGCGCCGGCGGCGGCGAATTGCGGTACGGCATCGGGGAAGCGCCCTGCGGCAACGGCCCCTTGCCGTCGATCGGTTCGCCCAGCGCATTGACGACGCGGCCGAGCCAGGCCGATGACGGACGGACCTGATTGGCCGCATTGGCGATCACGGCCTTGCAGCCGCGACGCACACCGTCGAGACCGGCGAACGGCATCACGACAGCGTTGTTGCCGGAGAAGCCGATCACCTCGCAGGGGATGGAACGGTCGCCGCCGGTCTCGATCACAAGTCGCGCGCCTACCGACATCGCGTGGATCGGGCCGGCGACCTCGACCATGAGGCCGCGCACGCCGACCACACGGCCGTAGATATTGACGCCGTCGATATCGCCGATCTGTTCGGCCAGAGCCTTCATAGAGGAGCCTTCATAAGAGGGCCTTCATAGGGACGCGCCTTCACGCTGGGGCCTTGGTGGCGAAACCCTTAAATTTCGCCATATTTCTGAACGGCGCTTAACTTCGTGTTTACCCGCATCGTTAATCATTGCGTCACTGTCTTTGTGACTGAGCGTGGCCCCCCTTCAGAAGAAGGCTGAGTCGCGGGAGTCGGTTAGGCCCGTCTCTTAAAGTGGAACTTGAACGGAATCGGATAGCGAAAGCTGCTTCACGCACAAGACCTTAGGGCGATTCGAGAAAAATTGCACCGGGGGGACTTGCGTTCCAGAATCAGGATTTGTTAACCATCTGTTGTCAGGATCCGAATCAGTTGTTCAAAGGCGTTTTGTTGAGTGCCGCGAATGCGGCCGACCTGACGCCCGGGAGCGGCGACTATGGGGAACTGGCATGCGCGTTTTGCTGATTGAAGATGACAGCGCCGTCGCGCAGTCGATCGAGCTGATGCTGAAGTCTGAGAGCTTCAACGTCTACACGACCGATTTGGGGGAAGAAGGCGTCGATCTCGGTAAATTATACGATTACGACATTATCCTTCTCGACCTCAACCTGCCCGACATGTCCGGCTACGACGTGCTCAAGCAGCTTCGAGTCTCCAAGATCAAGACACCGATCCTGATCCTCTCCGGCCTCGCCGGCATCGAGGACAAGGTCAAGGGTCTCGGCGTCGGCGCCGACGACTACATGACCAAACCCTTCCATAAGGACGAGCTGGTTGCCCGCATCCACGCGATCGTGCGCCGCTCCAAGGGTCACGCCCAGTCGGTCATCCAGACCGGCGACCTCGTCGTCAACCTCGACACCAAGACGGTCGAGGTCGGTGGCCAGCGCGTGCACCTCACCGGCAAGGAATACCAGATGCTGGAGCTGCTCTCGCTCCGCAAGGGTACGACCCTCACCAAGGAAATGTTCCTCAACCACCTCTATGGCGGCATGGACGAGCCCGAGCTGAAGATCATCGACGTCTTCATCTGCAAGCTCCGCAAGAAGCTGGCCAACGCTTCCGAGGGACGCAACTTCATTGAGACCGTGTGGGGCCGCGGCTACGTGCTGCGCGAGCCGCATGAGCAGGAAGAGCGCATCCCCGCCTGATCGGTTTACGTCGCGAGCCCCCCTCGGGCCCGCTCCTCCCAGCCTGGACCCCGCCGCAAATGGCGGGGTTTTGTTTTTTGGGGGCCTCGTCAGGCGCTCGCGAGCATCGGACCTGCCGTAACCGGGCTCCTGACCGGGACGCGTGCGGCCGCCTCGCGCAGCCAGGCTATCAACGCGTAGCCGATGATGAAGCCGAACGCGAACGTCGGGACCACGAAGGACCACAAGAACGCCCAGCCGGGAACGTTGTCGACGACTTCCATCACCGGCATGGGGCTGATCAGGTGGATTGCCGTGAGCACCCACAGCATTGTGGTCATGCCGCCGCCGAAGACGAGGCCATCGCGCATCCGCCGGGTGATCCGCGACCGCCTGCTCCACGTCGAATCCTGCACCAGCAGCGCGGCCATCGCCGCGATCCCCCAAGGGAAGATCAGAATCGGCAGCTCGTGCAGGACCACGCCGAGATAGGACCTTTGCGGAAACTGGTAGAAGTCGAACAGCGCCTGAAGCGGCAGGAAGACGAACAGCGCACTCCAGAGACCGATCGTCAGGATGAATTGAACCGGCAACCGACCGAAGATGGTCTCGTTCGCGAACGCGTATTGTCGCTTGAAGTAATAGACCAGCCCAAAGTTCACGATCAGGTATAGCGGCGTCATCAGCAGCGTTCGCATCATGCCGACATATTGGTCGCCAGGCGTGTGGACGACCTTGCCGGACCCGATCAGCCACGCCAGGCACCAGACGAAGGCGAAGCCCGCCACGACCACCACGAACTTCACGATGCCGGGCGGGGACGGCTCGAGCGTGAAGCCGATCGCCCCTAACTTTTTCCTGCTGCGGCCAAGCGTCCATTCGCCGGCGAGCGCGGCGCGCGCTGCGAACAGCAGGAGATTGTTGAGCAGGGAATCCATGTCCTTGCGCAAATCTTCCAGCATGCATCCCGCCGCGGTCTGGGCGGCCAGCTGAAGCTGGCTGACCGCGCTGTGACGGGTCGAGAGCTGGTCGAGCGCCTGCCAGTCGTTCGGCTCGACCAGGCTGTCCTCCATGATCGCGCCGTAGATCTCGGCGCTGCTCTTGAGCACGCGGACCGTGCGGAAACACAGAGAGTCATAGACCGCGAGCAGCTCCGCATAGAGATCGGAATTGCGTTCGATGAAGGCATCGTGGTCCGCGGCCCAGCGCTCGAAATGGAGCATGACCGCCGAGATCTTGAGGAGGCGCGACTGGATCGCGGTCGATTGCGTGGCGCGGAAATCGTCGACCTGATAGCCGACCCTGGAGAGCTTGCGCTGAAGGCTCGGCATGTCGTCCGGACCGACCTGGAACGGTGCTGCGGCCAACGCGTCGCGCAGCGCGAACGCGCTGACGGGAATGCCGGCCAGCTCCTGGCAGAATTTCCGCCACGCCTTCGGCGCGATGGGAATGAGCCAGGCGAACATCAGGAGCCAGACCGTGGCAAGCGGCGACAGCTTGTCGGGAAGAACGGCGTAGATCACCAGAAACGGCGTGATGAAGACGGCGAGGCCGAACAAGAACAGCGGCCGCGTCGTGAACGAGCGGGTCCCCTTCAGCGTATGAAACCTGAACCAGTAGAACAGCACGACCAGAAGCGGTCCGCCGAAGGACTCGAAGATCGAATTCAAGGAGTCTACGACATGAGCAATCGGCACGATGAACTCCTATTGCTAGGGTTCGCTGTTGAAAGGCGCGCCGGACACCGCGGCATCCGGCGGTCGCGTGGGAGTCACGCAGCCTCGGCGATCATCTTGGCCTTCTGGACCAGGAGATCGATATTGTCAGGGGCCAGCGCGATCGCGCTGTCCATATCGTTCTGGGCCTTCGCCACGTCCTTGATCTGGGCGTAGGCATTGGCCCGGGAGACCAGATATTTCGGCTCGTTCTCGTTGGTCGCGATTGCCGTGCCGAAGGCCTTGATCGCCTCCTCGACATAGCCGCGCTTGTCGTCGGTGCCGGCGGCCGTCATGCTGACGATGCCCTTGATCCAGTAGAACTCAGGGTTCTTCGGCTTGAGCTTGATCGCCTCGGTGATGTCGCTGAGCGCATTCTCGTAAAGACCGACCGTCACGTTGAAATTGGCGCGGCGCACGAAATATTCGGGCTTGGCCGGATCGAGCTTCAGCATGTAGGCGAAGCTCGCGGCGGCCTTCGGGATCTGCTTCTGCTTGTGCTGAAGCGTGCCGAGATCGAAATAGACTTTTGCGAGCCGGACCGAGAGTTCGGCGTCGTTGGCCAGGAGCCCATGCAGTTCCTGTCCGCGCCTGGTGAGATCCTCCAGCGCCTCGATCGTGGTCGGCGCAATAAGCAGCGCCTCCATAAATTCGTCGCGCCGCTGCAGCAGCAGTTCCTTCGAGGGGCGCGCCGCCTCGGGCGGAGGCACGGGCGGCTGCGACGCTTCGACATCAAAGATTCGGCCGTCCTGCGAGCGCATGTAGAGGACCGGAATTCCCCACTCGACCCGGGACTTCTCCTGGATGAATTTGCGCGCGAGCGTCACGGCATCGTCGATCGGACGGTTGCCGGCGAGGGCTGCGTAAAATCCCTCCGACATCGAGATCGCGGCGCTGTCGGTGATCGGAAACTGCATCGCCACCACCGCGGGCAGCCACCCCGTCTTCATCAACCCGATCGCAGGATTGCCGAAGCGGTCGCCGACATTGATCCTGGCGCTCTCGCAGCAATTGAGCACGATCAGGCGCATGCTGCGCCGTGCACCCGTCAGCATCATCGCGAGATCGGAGGCGAATTTCTTCACCGGCTTGCCGTCCTCGTCGACCATGATGACGTAGCCTGAAGCGCCGGCGCCGGGCAAGGCTTCCTCGACGCCGCCATGCCCGATGAAGTGGAAGATGTGCCACTCGCCTTCCAGCAGCTTCTTCATCAGGTCTTTGCCGGTCCCTCCGGGGACCCACTGAAAATCGACCTTGCCCTCGTGCTGGAGCGCATCGATGCCCTTGTTGATGCGGTCGCGCTCCTTGACGACGTTGAGCTTCGGCCATTCGCTGGTCGAGGGATCGGCGATCATGCCGAGGATGCGCAAGGGTCCTTTGACGCCCATCCGGCCGACGCCGCCCGCCGTCTCGAGATAGCGCACGATGGGGCGCGTCAGGCTGACGAAGCCGGGCATGTCGTCTTCGTCGTAAAGATACTCCCAGGGCAGCCCGGCAAGGTCGGCCGCCTCGATGCGCAGCTTGATCCTCAGATCCTGCGCCGCGCCCTTGCTGCGCTCATAGATGCGCTGGATCGACGGTACGTCGGTGAAGACACTGCGGAACACCCCGCGGCCGAAATCGCGCAGCACCTGCTCGCCGCGCGTGGTTGGTCCCTGGCGATTCTTCTCGTCGATCTCGAGGACGGCGTTCTCCAGCTCGCCGCGCAGCTTGGCCAGTTCACCAGGCGCGGAGAACCAGAACTTCACCTGGCTCTTCGGCGCTTCGCCCGCCGGCGACCTGACGACGCGACCGTAATATTGCTGAGGGCCGCCACCCACGGGCAGATCGGAGCCGATCTCGAGCTCGAAATCTTCGTATTCGGCAACAGGCATTTTGAGCCTCACTCAACAAGATTTTGATCTGAACGAAGAAGCCCTCGAATGTGCGTGGTCGATCGCAACCAGGACGACCGTGAATACAATGCGCCAGACTATCACACGCAACCTCGAGACGCATTTGTGAAGCATGTCTCATGTGGAACGATATTTTGTGCAGTGCCGGGGCATACCGCGGAGCAGGCTCGTTTCTGGGGATCGAACCTGTCCGCCGGGTGCAGCGACTAAGCGATCGTGCCAGAATTCCCGGCGCCAACGTTGGACCTCCCCATGATCCTGCAATCGCTCGCCGGTCTGCCCGCCTTCCTGGTTTACTTCTGCACCGGGCTGATCGCGATAGTGGCATATCTCTTCGCTTACACGCGGATCACGCCGCACAACGAATTCCAGCTGATCCGCGACAATGATCCGGCGGCGGCGATTGCGCTCGGCCTCAGCCTGCTCGGCTTCGTGGCGCCGCTCTTCAGCGCGATCGCGCATGCGGCCAACGTGCTGGACTGCCTGATCTGGGCTGCAATCGCGCTGATCGTGCAAGTCGCAGTGTTCTACATCGTGAAAATCCCGGTGCCGAACCTGTCGGGGCGGATCGCCGCCGGCGAGCTGGCGCCCGCGATCTGGCTCGGTCTGTCCTCGCTCGCCGCCGGCCTCCTGAACGCCGCCTGCATGATCTACTGACATGGCAGCGAAGCCTCCACCTAAGGATTTCGGCAAGCGCAGGCCCGCACCCGCAGCGCCGGCCCCGCGCGAGCCGGTGAAACGCTCGGGCCATGTCGCGCTATTGGTGATGGGCACGATCGCGGTCGGCACCACGGCCTTCATGCTGATGCCGCGGCGGAACTGCGACCTCTCTCCTCCCGGATCGTCAGTCCCCGGCGCGACGGCGCCGACGCAGACGACAAACTGCAGCAGCAGCTCGTCAGGCGGCACCTCGCACTGGTCCTCGCGTTCGGGTTTCTACAGCAGCGACTCCTCAAGCCATTCCTCGTCAGGGACGTCGTCCGATTCCGGCTCCGGTGGCGTCACGCGCGGTGGCTTCGGCTCGTTTGCGCATGGCTTCTCGGGCGGCAGCTGAGGCGCGGATTTGTGAATTCAACGCCGCGCACCGGTCTGCTTAGGTGACGTGGCGGGAGGAAGCGATATGAAGCGTTCGCGAAGAGTCGTGCTCTCCTTGATGGGGACTGCCGCTGGCAGCGCGGTCTCGATGGGATTTGTGAAGCGCGAGCGCCCTTGCGGGTCCGGCCTCGAAGCCGTGCCCGGCATCGACGGCAAGCCGTATTGCCGGCCAAGCTATGGCGGCTTGGGCCGCACGCTGCATCACATGCACGGTGGCCATCCGGGTCAAGGTCATGCCGGTCATGGTCATGCCGGTCACGGCGGCGGCTGACACATGCAACGCATCATTTGTCCCGAGCGCGACGACTGGCAACAGACCGCTGAGCAATGCGGCTTTGCCTTCCACACCATCGAGGGTGAGCGTTATTGGGACGAGCGCGCCTATTATGCGTTCTCGCTCGACGAGATCGAGCGCTCGATCGAAACGCCGACCGGCGAGATCGATGCGATGTGCCTGGAACTGGCCGGTCGCGTGATCGGCGACGAACGCCATTTGCGGCGGCTCAAGATTCCGGAAGCGTTTTGGGATCTGATTGCGGACAGCTGGCAGCGCGACGACAGCAGCCTCTACGGCCGGCTCGACCTGAAGTTCGACGGCGACGGTCCGGCGAAACTGCTCGAATACAATGCGGACACGCCGACCTCGATCTTCGAGGCTGCGGTGTTTCAATGGACCTGGCTCGAGCAGGCGATCGAGCGGCGCATCATCCCTGCGCGCGCCGACCAGTTCAACTCCATTCACGAGCGGCTGATCGAGGCGTGGAAAGCGATCGGCGCGGGCGGCCATCTGCATCTCACAGGCACCACTGGCAGCGAAGAGGACGCGGGCACGCTCGCTTATCTCGAAGACACCGCGCGCCAGGCGGGCCTTGCAACCACGATGCTCGACATCGAGGAGATCGGCTGGCGCGACGAGGCCGGCGGCTTCGTCGATCTCGACGACCGCGACATGGAGCTTGCCTTCAAGCTCTACCCCTGGGAATGGATGTTCCACGACGCCTTCGGTGCCAAGCTCGCCGGCGCTCCGACGCGCTGGATCGAGCCGCCATGGAAGGCGGTACTCTCCAACAAGGGCATCCTGCCGCTGCTCTGGGAGATGTTTCCGAACCATCCCAACCTGCTGCCCGCCTTCTTCGAGGACGATCCGCGCGCAGCCGAGCTCGGCGGCTCCTACGTCCGCAAGCCGCTGTTGTCGCGCGAAGGCGCCAATGTCACGCTGGTCTCGGGTGGAATGTCGCTCGATGAGCACGCCGGCCCCTACGGGGCCGAAGGCTTCGTACGCCAGGCGCTGTCACCGCTGCCGAACTTTTCCGGTGTCTTTCCGGTGGTGGGAAGCTGGCTGGTGAACCACGAGCCCTGCGGGCTTTCGATCCGCGAGGACGAGAGCCCGATCACGGGCAACAGCTCGCGGTTTCTGCCGCACGCGATTTTGTGAGGGGTTGCTTTCTTCCTTCTCCCCTTGTGGGAGAGGGTGAAGCAGCATCTCACCTCGCCGCGGCGACCTTCAGTGGCTGCGGCATCAATCCCCCCATCGGGCGGCCGGAGCGGGCCGGATTGAGCTGGTAGAGACCGCGCCGGTCGGAGATCGGGCGGAAGGCATCGGTGATGCCGACGACGGATTCAGCAGCGCCGAGCAACAACGTGCCATCCGCTTCCAGGCCCTTCGCCATGCGCTCGAAGATCACCGCCTTGGTGTCCTGGTCGAAATAGATCAGCACGTTGCGGCAGAAGATCACGTCGAACGTGCCGAGATGCGAGAAGTCCTGCAACAGATTGAGCTGGCGGAACTGCACCATCGCGCGAACGTCGGCATTGAGCTGCCAGACTTCATTGGACTGGGTGAAGTATTTCATCAGGAACTGGATCGGCAGACCGCGCTGCACCTCGAACTGGCTGTAGACGCCGGCCTTGGATTTCTCCAGCACCTCCTGCGACAGATCGGTGGCGACGATCTCGATGCGCCAGCCCGCGAGCGCGGCGCCCATCTCCTTCAAGCACATCGCGATCGAATAGGGCTCCTGCCCCGTCGACGAAGCCGCCGACCAGATGCGCAGCGATTTGCGCGCGGCACGCGCCTGGATCAAGCCTGGCATGATACTGTCGCGCAGATGATCGAATGGAATCTTGTCGCGAAAGAAGAAGGTCTCGTTCGTGGTCATGGCTTCGACCACGTCGGTCGCAAGCCGGCCATCGCCGTTCCTGATCTTGAGCACGAGATCGGGAATGCCGGGCAGGCTCGCCCTGCGGGCCAGCGGCAGCAGCCGGCTCTCGACCAGATACTGCTTGTCGGGCGAGAGATCGAGACCGGAGCGCTCTTTCAGGAACTTGCGCAGATACTCATAGTCCGTCGGCGTCACGAGCGGTCTCCCGCGAACAGACGGTTGACCTTCGCGCCGATCTGGTTGAGCGGCAGGATCGCCGCGCAGATGCCGGCATGGGCAGCCGCACCGGGCATGCCCCATACCACGCTGGAAGCTTCGTCCTGCGCGATCACGCTGCCGCCGGCAGCGGCGATGTCCTTGCCGCCGCGCATGCCGTCCGAGCCCATGCCCGTCAGGATCACGGAGAGGATGTGGCCGTGCCAGATATCGATGGCGGAGGTGAAGAGCGGATCGACAGCCGGCTTGCAGAAATTGACGGCGGGGCCATCGTCGAGCGCGATCACGACGTCCGCGCCGCTGCGCGCGACGCGCATGTGCTTGGCACCGGGCGCGAGGTAGATGCGCCCAGCCTTCACCGGCTCGCCATCGATCGCCTCGGCAGCCGGCTTGCGGCTCGAACGCGCCAGATGCTCGGCGAGAATGGTGGTGAAGGTCGGCGGCATGTGCTGCGTGATCAGCACCGGGACGCGGTCGATCACCGGGCCGAGCTCGGTGACGAGCGCCATCAGCGCCTGCGGACCGCCGGTCGATGAGCCGATCAGCAGCACCTTCGGCGCCTGGGTCGAGAACGGACGCGTGGTGAGCGCGCCTGACGACAGCGCATGCAAGGCCGGCGCGGGCGCGGCGGGCCGCGCGACAACCGGCGCGCGTGCAGCCAGGGCGGCGGGGCTCGCGGGCGCAAGCGGCGGGCTCGCAACGGCGGGCTTCCGGCGCAGCCGTGCACCGAGATGACGGATCTTCTGGATCAGGTCGTGATGGAAGATGTCCGCGGCGGATATCTCACGCGTCGATTCCGGCTTCGGAATGTAATCGGCGGCGCCGAGCGACAGCGCCTTGAAGCTGATCTCCGCGTTGCGACGGGTCAGCGTGGAGGCCATGATGATGACGAGATCGCGCTTCTTCGCGAGCAGTTGCGGCAACGCCGAGATGCCGTCGAGCTCGGGCATTTCGATGTCGAGCACGGCGACATCGGGATTGATGCGT
This sequence comes from Bradyrhizobium monzae, assembly GCF_021458635.1. Taxonomy (GTDB): domain Bacteria; phylum Pseudomonadota; class Alphaproteobacteria; order Rhizobiales; family Xanthobacteraceae; genus Bradyrhizobium. Next base: position 4,054 of record NZ_JAIRDQ010000016.1, on the reverse strand, counting down.
TCGATCTGGTTGACCGCCTCGAGCCCGGTGCGCAGCGAGGCTGCGACCTCCATGTCGTGCTCGGCTCCGATCCAGCGCGAGATCAGACCGCGGATGACGACGGAGTCGTCGACGACCATCACCCGCAGCGGCCCGGCTTCACGCGACAAGCCCGTGGTCGAATTACCTGCGAACGCAACACTCATTACTCACCAACTCAGACTGAAACGGTTTAGTTGAAAACAAACGCCGAAGAAGCCGTTCAGCCTCCGATGTTCGCCTAGATCAAGCCGACTTCCTGGAACTTCGCCGTCACGATGTCCTTGTCGAAGGGCTTCATGATGTACTCGTTGGCGCCGGCGTGCAGCGCGCGCGCGATGTGCGCCACGTCGTTCTCGGTGGTGCAGAACACCACCTTGGGCTGGTCGCCGCCGGGCATGCGGCGCAGATGGCCGAGGAACTCGTAGCCATCCATCACCGGCATGTTCCAGTCGAGCAGCACGGCGTCGGGCAACCCGCGCTTGCAGGCCTCGAGCGCCTTCTCACCGTCCTCGGCTTCGAGAATCTGGAAATCGAGGCCTTCCAGGATCCGGCGCGCAACCTTGCGGATGACGCTGGAATCATCAACAACGAGACACGTTCGCATGTGAACCTCTGCTTCTGATCCCCTGTATGGGGACACTTCCAATTGCAGGTACGTCGGCAGAATGCCGCCGTATCAGGCCGCCATCATCTCGGGCGCGAGCTCGAGGACGCGATCGACGTCGAGGACGACCATGAGCTGGCCGTCGAGACGGTGGACACCGCCGGCGAGCTTGGCCATGCGGGGGTCGAGGTTGACGGGGTTTTCTTCCTTGCCGNTCCTCGGACAGGCGCAGCACTTCGCCGATCTGGTCGATCAGCAGGCCATAGGATTCACCGCGCATGTCGACGCCGACCGCCATCGGGGTCTTGCCGTCCTCGGGCTTGGGCAGGCCGAGGCGGGCGCGCATGTCGACCACGGTGACGATGCGGCCGCGCAGGTTCAGCACGCCCGCGATCTCGCGCGAGGACAAGGGAACGCGGGTGACGCGCTCGGGCATGAACACGTCCTGGACGCGGGAGATCGGCAGGCCGAACAGCTGGCCGCCGATCATCGCGGTGACGTACTCGATCATGGCGCCTTCGCCGGTCTGGGTCTTCTTGGTCATTGATGTGTCTCCTGATCCCGAACGCTGTTGTGTTTGAGCATGATCTCTCCGGAAAACCGCTTCACACTTTTCCGGATCATGCTCTTACGCCGCTGCCCGGCTCAGATCGGAGGCGCCGGCGGCAGCCGCGGTCTGTTCCTTCAGCGCCGCGATCAGACCGGGACGGTCGAACTTGGCGACATAGTCGTGGAAGCCGGCCTGACGGCCGCGCTCGATCGCGGCCGGCGACACCAGCGCGGAGAGGCCGATGATCGGCATCGCGCCGAGATTGCTGTCGGAGCGGATAACTTCCGCGAACTCGAACCCGTTCATGTCGGGCATCTCGATGTCGGTCAGGACCACGTCGAAGCTCTGTGCACGCAGCGCCGCCAGGCCCTCCTGCGCCGTCGGCGCGGTGCGGACGCGGTAGCCGGCGGCCTTGAGCACGGGCGCCAGCATGTTGCGGAAGAACGCGCTGTCGTCGACCAGCAGCACCGCCTGCGAGTGCATCGACGGCTTCATCTCCTTGCGGGTGAACCAGTCGGCGAACGCCATCGGCAGGAAGTGGCCGACGTCGATCACCTCGGTGGCCTGGCCCTTGATCACGGCCGAGCCCAGGATGCCGGAGGCGGAGCCGCCGACCTCGATGTTGAGCCGTTCCTCGACGATGTCGATGATCTCGTCGACGACGAGGCCCATGGAGCGGCCGTCATCGGCGAACACCAGGATCGGTTGCGCGCCCTGGCTGGCGATGGTGACGCCGTCCATGGCCACCAGCGGCATCAGCTGCTCGCGGTACTGCACCATGTAGCGGCCGTTGGAGAACTCGATCTTGTCGGCCGGGAGCTCTTCGAGGCGGGTGACGAGCCCGAGCGGGACCGCCTTGGGCTGGGACGAGCCGGCGCGGAACACCAGCAGCGACGTGGTCTGCTCGCCGCTTCCGATGTGGAGCGCGCCATTGTCGTCGGCCATGTCATGGGCCGAGGAGCCGGCGGCACCGAGCGCCTTGGCAATGCCGTTGGGGTCGATAATCATGATGACCGCGCCATCGCCCAGGATCGTGTTGCCCGAGAACATGTCGATGTGACGAAGCTTCGTCGACATCGGCTTGACCACGATTTCTTCGGTGTGGAACACGCCGTCGACGACGATGCCGAAGGTCTGGCTGCCGACCTGCGTCACCACGATGAAGCCGTTCTCGGGATCGGAGGCCGCGCCGTCGTCGATCTTGAGCAGCTTCTTCAGATGGATCAGCGGCAGCAGCTTGTTGCGCAGGCGGAGGACCGCGGTGTCCTTGATGCGCTCGATGCGGTGCTCGCTGTTGGCCCGGGCACGGACCAGCTCGACCACCGAGAGCTGCGGGATGGCAAAGCGGTCACCGGCGGCTTCGACGATCAGCGCGGAGACGATGGCGAGCGTCAGCGGGATCTTGATGGTGACGGAGGAGCCCTCACCGGCCACCGACTTGATGTCGATGGTGCCACCGATCTGGTCGATATTGGTGCGGACCACGTCCATGCCGACGCCACGGCCGGAGACCGAGGTGATGGCGGCCGCGGTGGAGAAGCCCGGCGCGAAGATGAACTTGTGGATCTGGGCTTCCGACATCTTCTCGAGCTCGGCCTCGGTGACGAGACCTGAGGAGATCGCCTTGGCCTTGATCCTCTCGGTGTTGAGACCGCGGCCGTTGTCGGCGATGCAGATGATGATGTGACCGCCTTCATGATAGGCGGAGAGCCGGATGGTGCCCTGCTCGCCCTTGCCGGAGGCGAGGCGCTCGGCGGGGGTCTCCAGGCCATGGTCGGCGGAGTTGCGCACCATGTGGGTGAGCGGGTCCTTGATCAGATCGAGCACCTGGCGGTCGAGCTCGGTGTCGGCGCCGTGCATCTCCAGATCGATCTGCTTGCCGAGTTCGCTCGACAGATCGCGGACGATGCGGGGCAGCTTCTGCCAGGCATTGCCGATCGGCTGCATGCGCGTCTTCATGACGCCTTCCTGCAGCTCGGCGGTGACGTTGGAGAGACGCTGCAACGGCACCTTGAACTCGGTGTCCTCGTTGCGGCGGGAGATCTCCAGCAGCTGGTTGCGGGTCAGCACCAGCTCGGAGACCATGGTCATCAGATGCTCGAGCGTATCCACGTTGACGCGGATCGACTGGTTGGCGACGCGGTCGCCATCACCGCCGGTCTCTTCTGCCGCCGACTTCTTCGGCGCGGCCTTCTCCTTGGGCGCCTTCTCCTTGGCGGCGGGCGCGGGCGCTTCAGCAACCGGCGCGGGCGCGGCCTGCGCAACGGGCGCCGGGGCCGGCGCTTCGATCGCGGTCTCGCGGAAGGCGCGCTCGAGATCGTCCAGCGAGACTTCGCCGGGACGCAAGGGGCGCTCCAGCGTCTGGTCGATCAGCGTGCCCGTGGACATCTCCTTGGCAAGCGCGGGCGCAGCGGCCACAGGGGCTTCCGGCACCAGCGGCGGGGCTTCGGCAACGGGGGCGGCGGCCGGCATCGGCTGCGCCGACGCTGACATGGCCGCCATGCCCTGCTCGACCATCGCTTCCAGCTTGTCGATGAGATCGCGGTCGTTGCCTTCCGGCTCGGCTTCGGTCGTCTCGAGGCCTGCGAGGATCTCCTTGATGCGGTCGATCGAGGACAGGATCAGCGTCACGGCCTGGCCGGTCACCGGCATGCCGTCGCGGAATTTGCTCATCAGCGTCTCGCCGGCATGCGCCAGCGCTTCGAGCCGCGGCAGTCCGAGGAAGCCGCACGTACCCTTGATGGTGTGGACCAGGCGGAAGATGTTATCCAGGATCTTGGCGTTGTTCGGCTCCTGCTCGAACTTCACCAGCTGATTGTCGACGGTGTCCAGGCTCTCGCTGGTCTCCGTCAGAAACTCCCGCAACAGATCATCCATGA
>NZ_JAIRDQ010000015.1 GCF_021458635.1 Bradyrhizobium monzae | reverse complement strand
AGGAGCCTCAAAACGGCGCCCACTCCTTGGCGATCTCGTGCCGGTGGAGGAGCCGTCCACAGCATCATGAGCGGAAGTGATTTTGCGAGAACATCGTTGACCAGTTTTTATGCGGCTTCAGGTCATAGCCTCTTACGCATTTGGACGAATTGGGCAGGTTTGCACCTATCCTTCCGTTGTAGCCGCGCAAAAGATGTAAGCTGCTTCACACGGCAGGTCGGCTAGTTTTGCTAACCTGCCTTTTCCCGCATTGTTCGCGTTGTGGTCTCTAGCCGGCGCTTCAGCCGCAAACCTGGGAGTTCAACGATGAAGAACTTTCTTGCGAATACGGTCAGCTCGTTGGTCGTGATTGCATTTGCCGCAGCTTTTGTCTGTGGCGCTCATGCCGATGTGATTATGGACTGGAATGCCAAAGGAGATGCAATCGCCGCAGAGAAGCTGGTCTTACCGGCGCAGCAATCTCGCGCGATGTCGATGCTTCACATCGCCATGTTCGAAGCGGTGAACGCGATCGAACGAAGATATGCGCCTTACAAGCTGACACTCTCTGCGGATCGCTCTGTCTCCAAGGAAGCAGCCGCAGCCACGGCGGCTCACGACATTCTCGTGTCGATCTATCCAGATCAAAAATCCATGCTCGACACAGCCCTCGATAAGTCACTCGCAGATGTTCGTGATGGTGAGGGAAAGATCAGGGGTATTGCCTTGGGGAGGGAAGCCGCTGAAGGCGTGATCGCATTCCGTGCCAACGATGGGACCGCCGCAAAGGAGACCTATCGGCCCTACACGACGGCCGGCGTTTACGTGCCCACTACCGTGCCGCTATTCTCCAATATTGGATCGTCATCTCCCTGGGTAATGTTAACCGGCTCTCAATTTCGACCGGCTCCGCCTCCACCACTTGATTCCGAGACATGGACCCGGGACCTGAATGAGATTCGCGTAATTGGCGCTCGCGACAGCTCCGCTAGGACAGCAGAGCAAACCGAAATTGGCAGGTTCTGGTTCTTGGTCGGGCCTCGCTCCTACAATCCAATCGTCAGACAAGCCGCAATGGCCAAGAGCATGGATGTAGTCGACTGTGCTCGCCTATTTGCGCTGACTTCTATCGCTGGCAATGACGCTCTCGTCGCGGTGTTCGATGCCAAGTATCACTATAATTTCTGGCGGCCAATTACAGCAATTCGGAACGCCGACATCGCTCAGAACGCGGATACGCCCCGAGATGAGTCATGGCTGCCGCTGGGCGATACGCCTATGCATCCAGAATATCCCTGCGCGCACTGCATCACCTCAGCTGCCGTCTCGACTGTACTCCGCACAATTGTCGGTGATGAGTTCGGGGGGTTTTCGCTTACGAGCCCGGCCGTACCCGGTGTTGTCCGCAAATGGGCCAGCCTGCAAGATTACAGCGAGGAAGTGGCTAACGCACGGATTTACGCTGGATTCCACTACCGGTTCTCAACAGTAGTGGGGAAGGACATGGGCAAGAAGATCGGAGATCTGACGGTCACAACACAGCTTCGGGGATTGGAAGCATCAGCTGCACCTCAGCAGTAAGCTATTGAAACTGAACCAGGGTTCTCGATACGAGAGGCCGACAGCTTCTTTCGGACGTACTGCCTCGACCTCTCGTTCCGCTAAAAGATGGCGGCCGCGCTGCGGAAAGCAGGGCGGCCTGAATAATATCGATCCACCGTTCGAGTGCGGCTTCGGGTCAAAAGGCGAAATCCCGGCACCTTGGGCGCATTTCCGCTTTGCTTCAGAAAGCAGACATCGACTGTTTATGAGTACACGCCCTAGTACTAGGCATCGCTCGTTGAGAAGCGGGCCGGGATCAATGTATTGAGGGTTGTTCCAAGTGGTAACCGGGCTGTTTATCGAACCAACCAACGGCGGTGACAACACACCTCAGTTAGGCGCCCCGCAACTAGATCGTTGCAGTCGAGGACTTTCCGGATACGCTCGTCTCCAAGGTCAAAGGCTTCCTTTTCCAGCTGCTGAATTCGTCAGGCAGAATCCTGCTGAGCCCCCCAGCCGGGAGCAGTTCCGGATCAAAAGTGAGATCAAGTTGCCGCAGCACACGGGCGAAGCGCCGGATGCTTCCGCCGCCCTTCCCGGCGGCGCCCTTCTTTGGTCGACCGGTAATTGGATCAGAATAAAGGCTTGCAGCTTCCGCAATTATCGCCTTGCTCCGAATGATACTTTGCGTACCTCCGAGCTGCTCAAGGATATCTCCATGCCTTCGAAGGCTATCAGTACTGTCGGTTGCCGACATCAACAGAAAACGGGAATTTGGTCCGTGTTCCTTGAAAAGCTGCCATGGAGTCCGGACGAGATGCCGATAGTAGTGACGGTAGTCAACGCTGAGAATGTAACGATATTCCTTGTCGAGCGCTCGCTTCCCATCGGCACCAGCCGGACAGAGCTGGTCAAACCAGAACAGGGCTAGACCGGTCCATAATCCCCTGTCTCCGGAAATTCGGACTGGATCAAGCGCGCCAAGGCGCATCGAAAGTTCACGACCGAATTCGTACCTGTTCGGAAACTGCCTTTGACTCATCTTGACCGGAGCATCGACAAGATCGGATGTCGACGGGTCATTGAGCAACTCAACCGGTGCTGACCCGTTGGCACCGCTGGTAAGGTATTCCGAAAAACGGCTCATGCCTTCGTCATTCAGTTTACGAAAGTACTCAGCCATGAGTCTGCTCCAGAATCAGCTGCTTTGATTTTTCGACAAACGCGCGGCTTTCACAGTACTTGCTGACAGCCTGATCGACCCACGCATCCCGCGCCTCGTCGTCTTCCAAGTCATCGGGATCGTCTTCCAGGTTCAGTCCCTGGACACAGAACCGCTTCCATTCGGCCTTCCAGCCCGTACCATCGCCATCGTCCTCCTCGGCGGGGTTATACGCGAGGTAAAGCAGCACAATGCGAAACGCTGCCGGCAGAAGCGCCCCGGCAACCAGCGGATTGTCGTGGATGCGTGTCATCAATCCCGGCACCTTGCTGTTGAGCAACATCGACGGGCCTGCGTCGTCGTCGATCTCGACGCGCCAGATTTCCTGTCCGAGGTCGCGATATTCGACAGGAAAAATGCTCTTTCTGCCGATGTGCTCTCCATCGACAGACGGCCTTACCCTGTCAGCGGAGGCGAGAATCTTGCCCTTGTCCCTCTCCTGATCGATGACCTTGATCCGGAAAAGCACTCCACCCGACTGGTCAATCTCGTTCAGGGTAAGGACTTCGGGAATTCTCTTGGATCCGATCGTACCGCAATCGAACCGCATGGCCGAACTGCGATGATATGCCTCTACCGAAAGTGCTGCGGTCGGGGGCAAGCCCAGGGCGTCCAGATCAATCGCCAGCTTGGCCTTCAGCGGTTCTCCATGGACGGTCGTCAGGATTCGAAGATCGATCTTGTCCTGCGGAATTCTCTTCCTGCCGGTTGAATTAATCCTTCGCTTGGCGCTGCTCATGGCCGGGCCTTGGCGTCAACGACGAGATCGCGGTTAAGATCGAAGCCCTTTGCGTCGAGAATAAAGTCCGGGGCCGCGACTGACAGTTCCAGGACATTGGCTTCCGGAGTCGTGACGTTGATATTCCTCGCCTCGATCTTGATCGCGCTTCCGGCGAGGTCAAAGTCGAGGGGACTGTGCCTGTTGAAGGGATTCGCACCGATCAGATCATACGCGACCCGCACCCTGATCGATTTGGGATACGTCCATGCAGCGGCACCCGGCCCCGGCACGATTGCAAAGCCTCCCTGGCCGCGCTTCTGGATCCGGTATGCTTTTTCGGCAGGAGGGAGGTTAGGCGGCACCCCCGTCGTCTTCCCCTTCTTTCTGCTCTCGGATTTGGCCGGGTCGGCAAGTGAGAAAAAGTCGATTAGCGCATCTTCGTCCTTGCGGTCCCCCTGATCGCTGACGATCGTGTAGAGCTCCCACAGGGCGTACCGCAGAATCTTCAGGGCCTGCCCTGGACTGCGCCAGTTCGCATTCAGCTTTTCAGCGCTGCCGCTCCAGGTCGTGTGCGCCGGATTTTCCGCGTCCCCCAGAAAACTTACAACATCCTCGTGCAGGGCAACAAATGCACCATAGGCATTCGCGCCGCTGAAATACCGCGTTTCGCCAGGCACAGTTATTGAACCGCGCGCGAACAGGGAAAACGGACGACTGTTCTCGGGGGGAGCCCTGAGAAACAGGTCGACATTACTTATCTTTTCCTCGCCGGATTTGCGCCGAAGCCGTATCGGCATGCGAACATGAACGAGCTCCCCTTTGCCGTACATGGCTTTCATCGTTGCAATCGAGGTGTCAGCGAAGAGCTCAGCAGAGAGCGGCTTCACTGCAGCGGGCAGTTGCGTTTCAAACATCGGCTTGGCGGACAATCTCTCGCTTACCTGCTGAACGAAGGCGTAACGCTCCGGATTATCGTTCGGACCCTTCATCATGCGTCTGGCAACATCGAAAAAGCTGCCCGCATCAATGACTGTCGACCCAACCTCAACGATCAGACGACCTGCCAGAATCGGAAAGTAATAGTTCTCGATGACCCCGCGGATGATTACGTCATCGGTAATCTTCGCGTTGATGAAGGGGATGACGATGGACAGGCCGCTTTGCGTTGTCCTAGCGATCCCAGCAAGTTCGGCAAAATCTTTTGTAAAAGCAGCGTCGGCAACCGGCATTTGCATGCCGATTGCATTTCTGCTGCCGAACCAGAAGCCGTGAGCTACGTACCGCTTGTTGTTGAGCTCGTGATTGGCGAGCACAGCCTGTCCCATCAGAAGGGGAGCCTCATCACCCGCCCTGACCGTAAGTCCGAAGAAGCAGCGGATATCGGATGACGTTGAGTAGACGAGCTTGCCAAGACCCCACCGGCCCCCTGCCTTTCCGGATTTTCCGGACTTGCCATGTCTTCTCCAGAAACTGTGGAAGTTTCCTCCGTCGGGGGCGCCTGGATCTCCTGTGAGCCCTTTTGTGGCGAAATCCTCAACGACGAGAACGCGCGGGGCGTTTTCGTCGATCGCTTCAAGCGGGCTGATACCGCAAGCCCTGAGGTGCGGCCTCAATGTTTCAAATATCTGCCGGAAGCGCTTTGCGTTGGACGCGGCAACCTGATGACTGTTGAACCTCACCTTGACAGGCGCGCCATCCGCAGCGGCATCAGCCGAATTCTGGATCACTTCCCGGACGATCGCTTCGGCAAGGGTTACTTCATCGTTGTTGAACTGGTCCCGCTGGGTTAGCTCCTGCTCGATGTACCTTGGGTTGATCTCCTCAAATTCCCACTCAGGCATTTCTTCCCCCACGGATCATAGGCTCCGGCCTAGAAGGCGCGGGACAGTTGTGGCGCCGGCTTGCGGCAACCTGTTGGCCACCATAAACAGGATCAGACGACGTTGGAAAGAGCACCCGGTCAGAACTTTAGGCGAATCCTGGCAGCCGTAAAAGCAGACAAGGCAGCCATCACCGGAAGCCCTGCCCTTTCGGCCGGAGCGTTGCCTCAGTATGTTTCGATGAAATTGGCTACGGTCATCGGATTGGCCGGATGACTTTGCGGGTAAGCCAGAAACCCGCCAGGTCGGTCACGTGGCGAGTATTCGTCGTAGATTCCCTCGCCTTCCACGTGGAGAAAACGCTGGTTGACCGCTGTTTTATCCTTCCTGTCGGAGGTGAAGATCGTAAAGCCGGCTGCCGATCTTTTGTTGAAACGTACGGGCAACGCCGAGATCGCTGCAAACGCAGGACAGACGCTGCGGATCTGCGGAAGGCAGATCTTGCATGCCAGCGGGTTTGCGCCGCGCAATTCCTTCTCCGGGCCGCCGTAGCGAATGCACCACAAGATCTCGGCGCAGGATGATGAATGGACCTTTCGCCCCTGCGCAGCAACCCAGATGAGTCGCTCAAGCTTTCCAAGTACGTCACTGGAAGCAAAAAGCTCCGAATGACTTGCCTCGTTCGACAGATGAAACCCCAGAGGCCATTCTATAAACGTCTTGACCCAGTTATCGATAGGAAGTGCAGATTTTGCTCCGAAACATTGCTGCGCGTAGAGCTGCATCACCTTGGGCGTCTGGTAGGTCCCTTTCAGATGTGTGTACATTTTGGCGCACACAGACGGCGACAATGCTTCTGGGGTCCAACCCTGCCGGTGAAGGTCGTAGAGCATCATCAGCGATATGATCGATCTGTGAGGCCCCCGGTTGAAAGCGTTGAAATTCTCGAAAAGGGCCGTTCGCGCTGGCTCGACTTCCTTACTCATCAGGGCAACTACCAGTTCTGTCCTGAGTTTTGAGCCGACGTCAGCCTTGTCCATTCTGAAACCGCTGAACGTGTGCCCCTCAATCTCGACATCGTCACAATACTTTCCGGCGAAACTCTTGGCTGCTCTCAGCAGGTTTCCAAACTTCGGAAAGATATTCAGCGGATTCGTTTCGTCCTGAAGCTCCTCAAACGTCGGCAGCAGGTAAAAGTCAACGTTGATTGTGTTGCCGGTGGCAACACGCTCGCCGAAGGCGCTGCAGAAATAATGGGTCTGGATAAGCTCGCCCTTGCGCCCGCCATCCGAATTAAAGCTGGCAATGAAACGCGCCAGACCAAACACGCCGTCCCAGCATCTTCCGAACGGCAGCACATTGCCAAACGCAGGCGCAACGATCTTGTGCCACAGTTCCTGTATGACCCCGTTAGCGGATGCAAGCGCGCCGCCAAGGCCACCACCCAGGTCGGACAGCGAAATCCGCTCGTTCACGCCCAGCCGCTCACGCACAAGTTGCCGGACAACAGCCTTGTATTTTTCGTTTTCCGGAAGGGACAGGTCCTTGTTGAGTACTACTCCTGCGACAGCTCCCGCCGGTGTCAGATTGAGATACTGGACGAAACCGAATACGCGGTCCCTGTAAGTTGGCCGCTGGTTCTCAGGCAGCAACGGATCAAGGGCGTGAAAATAGAGGATCGGAAACAGCGGAAGATCCGGATCGTAGAGATTAGTCAGCGGGAGCCATTCGGAGGGAAAATCCGGTATGGCTATCTCGGTTCGGACTGACAGGCTCTCAAACTGCATCGATACGATCGTATGCCGTGCGAGACTGAGTCGGCAATTGCAACGTACGCGCTTGCAACCTAAGTTCTAGCTGCGCTGCCTTTCCTTGACCAAGGCCAGAAAATCCTGAACGGTGAACAGCCATGCCTGTTGCTTTTCACGATAGGTTTCGTGCAGCCGCGCCGGCAGGACAAGCTGCAGCTGCTTGGCTTGCATTTCGTCCGTCTGGTTTTCTGAAATGCCGGGTTCAAGCGTAAGCAGATGCTTGTTCAGTATCCGGTGCGCCTCGGAGAGCACCTGCCGCCACCGGTCCTTGCAGGTCGATTTGGCGCCGAGCATGGTCAACCTCTCCGGCGCAAACGTTGCATCACGGTATTCACCCTTCCCCGGAAACATGAAGTCGGGCTTGTTGCGGTTTTCTGTTTCCGCACCGCGGGCATACCGGACACCGTGTGCCGTAAACAGTGCTTCCAGATGGTTCTCCAGCGCGTGCCCCACGCGCGACTTTCGCCGTTGCTGGACGCTCAGCGAGAATGACAGGAAGCCATCAACGTCGGCGCCTGAGCCATCACCGGCGAAGCCAGCCGAAATGCGGTCAGCGACGATATGGCGTTCAAGTCTCCGGAACAGCAGCTCCTCGCGCTCCATCCACGCAAACAACGCCGCATCAGGATCATCCAGCGCGGAAACGTCAGGCAGGCTCAAACGGGCAAACTCTGAAAAGATCCGCGTGGTCGGAAATTTCGAGCCGAACTTCGCTATGAGCGGATCCAGGACATCGACCTCGGGCTCTGCAGGTTCGATGCCTAGTTCATCGAGCACGTAGCGCGCGGCAAAATCAAGCTGCGCAGAATCGGCGGCGCTGATTTCGTGAAACGTCAGCTGCAGATCGGGCCGGTGATCGAGACCGAACAGCCAGACCAGCTGGTTCTGGATCGTACTTTCGGCCGGCGCGATGATCATCATGGCTGAGCCGTCACGGCGCAACGCCAGGAACATACCATCACCAGGCTTCATCGCCTCCGTGACGCTGTTGCCGGAGTAATACAGGTGATATTCGGGTGCCCGCGGCTTGCCTTTGCGCACGTTGGACCAGCTGACGAAGCCGTCCTCGGTGAAGCCGTCCTGCTCCTCGCCCAGCCAGACAAACTTTGCTGGAATCTGCTTGCGATCGTCGTCGCCGAACATGCGGCGTAACGGGCGCGTGCCTTGGATCTCGTGCTGATTGGACTTTGGAGTGATGGTCTCGACAAGCGTGAGCTTCTTGGCGACGACGGCCACGAACAGGTCGGAAAGTATTCCGCGCTTGTAGTCGATCACGACACACCCCGGATTTCGAGGCACGATTGCCTGGAGCGTAGCCACCTGTCGCAAAGGCGCATGACGTCGGAAAAATCGAGACGGGTTCTGCCCTTCAGTGCGCATTCCCAGACAACGGCCTGGCGCCAGCCAAGCTCGGCAAGCGCCAACTCGTTGCGCCGGTCGTTCTCTCGGTTACGCGCAATTTTGGCACGCCAGAAATCAGGTCTGCTGGTCGGCCATTTGAACAGATGGCAGTCGTGCCCGTGCCAGAAGCAGCCATGGGCGAATATCACAGCGTCGTAGCGGGGGAAAACCATGTCCGGTCGTCCCGGCAAGCCTCGATCGTGCAGCTTGTACCGGAAGCCCTCAGCATGCAGCCCTTTTCGCAAGAGCAACTCAGGCTTCGTGTTGGTCCCCCGGATGCCCGCCATCATCCGGCTGCGCACCTCGGGCGAGACAACATCAGCCATGTGCGGCGGTTGCCTGACGGTCGGGACGAGTCACGGTCCGCGCGGGCTCCTTCGGTCTGGCCGGTGCACCGGCACTGGCCAACAGTGCTTTCTCGATATGCGGTTTCATGGCTCGCGCAATAAATTCTACTACCGGCACAACCACCGCGTTGCCGAATTGTTTGTAGGCTTGGGTATCCGACACCGGGATACGGAATTTGCGCTTCTTGGTCTCAAAGCCCATAAGGCGCGCGCATTCCATGGGCGTCAGGCGACGCGGCCGGTTGCCCGGCTGCGCCACAAGTATTTCCGATCCGTCCTTGTAGTAGCGAGCCGAGAGCGTGCGTGTCACGTCGTCAGGTCCGAAGAGGCTGTACCCGAATCCGTTGCCCGCGGCATTGTGCTTGGCCTTGTAGTCCTGCAGATACTTCCAGAGATGCGGCGTAAGCGTATACTTTGCATCGACTTCCTCAGGCGGCAGCAGAATGTCGCCCAGCCTTGGCCCTTTTTCCTTGGGCGGCAGCTTCAGCTTCTCTAGGTCAAAATCGGTCGGTTCACGGAAGCCAACGATGAAAATGCGCTCGCGCTTCTGCGGCACCCAAGGTTCCGAACTGATCACCCGGTGCTGGACATGGTAGCCGAGTTCATTGCGAAGCACATTGATGATGGTTGCGAAAGTCCTGCCCTGGTCGTGACGCTCGAGGTTCTTGACGTTCTCAAGCAGGAATGCCGCCGGCCGGTGATGAGCGATGATCTGCGCCGTGTCGAAGAACAGTGTACCTTGGGTATCACAGAGAAAGCCGTGAGGGCGGCCCAGGGCATTCTTCTTCGACACGCCAGCAATCGAAAACGGCTGGCAGGGAAATCCCGCCAGGAGAAGGTCATGTTCGGGAATTTTTTCCGGAGTCGCAGAGTATTCACGGATATCGCCTGCGACAGGATGATTATCGGGAAAGTTCAGCGCGTAGGTCTGCTGACTCTTCAGGTCCCATTCGGAAGTGAATACACACCGGCCGCCGATCGCCTGGAAGCCGAAGCGCAAACCGCCAATGCCGGCAAAGAGGTCAATGAACCGGAATCCTGTTGCCGCATCCTCCGCCGCCAAACGCTTGTCGGCTTCCTGGCGAAGGACATCCAGCACAAGCCTCGTGGGCTTCGTTTCGCCCCGCTCGTAGCGGTGTGCAGTACGATACTCAAGCTTGAGAAGCTCCATCGCCTCAGGGAAAGTCAAGCCGGCCTGTTCGCGCAAAATCTTGAATTCTGTTCTTTTTTGAGCGCGTCGCAGTGTCATTGGACCCCCGAATCAGCTTGTGTCGATTTTTGACATTTTGGCATCCGATGTCCCTTAGGGCAATCGCTTACGCCGATTATCCAGGCATTGATGTGACCGGAGTGTCGAAAAGGCCGGAGTGGCGATGAAGGCCGGCCGGAAAGCAGCACCAAGAGCATCAGCATAGTGCCGCGAAGCGGGATGCTGGACCGACTGCAGCGACGACCGGTTGTCGCTGGTGGCACGATGAAGACCGAATGCCCCCTTGCGTGAGCAACACCTAGTCGTGGGAAACTCCGAACACCGATATCAGGAAGTTTTGTTCGACGAAATGCGAGGTGCGACTTTTGGGGGCTTTGATGAGCAAACTCCGCCAAATGTTTGAGGCAATATACGTGTAGCTACGTGCTTGTACACGGCTAACACGTCTCCAGGAGGTCATGAACTTCCGGTTCGCGATACGTAGGTTAGCACCGTAGCAGGTCGCTAAGAACCTCGCCGCTAGTCGAAATTTGATCAAGAATTCAATACGCTGATAAATCGAGTTTGGAGGAGCCCCGTTCCGCTGATCGCCTCGCGTAGGTCCCTGCCCGTGTCATCCCTGACTTGGGAGACGCGATTCCTCAGCGTGGCCGCGATTCTCAAAGAAATCCGTACAGATCTGGAGCGCAAGTCTATGGCAGGAAGAGCAAAACGGGCGGCAGTCGCCTATATCCGAACCTCGTCCGCCGCCAACGTCGGAGCCGATAAAGATAGCGACAAGCGGCAGCGGGCTGCGATTGAGGGTTTTGCCAAACGTGCCGGGTTCGAACTGGTCGGCGAGTTCAATGACGCGGCTGTATCGGGGGCTGACCCCATCGAGAGCCGGGCGGGCTTCACAGCCCTGCTGGATCGCATTGAGGGCAACGGCGTCAGAACGGTCCTCGTCGAGGACGCAAGCCGCTTCGCCCGCGAGCTCATGACCCAGGAGCTTGGCATTCTGGCGTTAATCAACCGTGGTGTCCGCGTGCTGACGGCGAACGGAGACGATCTGACCGACAGCAGCGACCCATCGCGCGTGATGATGCGGCAGATTGCCGGCGCGTTTCACCAGTACGAGAAGGCTAGGCTGGTCGCAAAGTTGAAAGCGGCTCGCCAGCGCAAACGAGAGCTCGTCGGCAAGGTTGAGGGTCGCAAGTCATGGGCTGAGATTAACCCCGAACTGGTGAAGGAAGCTCGGCGGCTCAGACGTCGCTCGCCTAAGGGAGGCCAGCGTTCATTGCGCGCCGTTGCTGAGGAGCTTGCCCGGCTGGGATATGTGAACGAACGCGGAGTGCCGTTCTCACCGTCATCAGTGCAATCGATGTTGTCCTAGGGCGTGCACACTTGCCTACGCGGTTCGTAGCGTGATGTCTGCTATACCCCTAGCAGCGGCGCGAAACCGGACATCCTCGGAGATCCGAATCGGGCCATTAGCGGAAGGGCCAAAACGGAATAATTCGCGGTCGCTATCTGGCAGACGGGCCGAACCGCACGAGCTTTCCTTCAAGGCGAACTAGGTCGTGGACTCATAAGCCCTGAGCCAAAGTCTTGTTGATGCCAGCAGGACAGCGGCGAGGAAGTTTCTGGCGAGCTTGTCGAAGCGCGTGGCGACACGGCGGAAATGTTTGAGTTTACAGAAGAAGCGTTCGATCAGGTTGCGTTGGCGGTAGAGGACCGGATCGACCGAGCGCTGAGTTTTGCGATCGCGTTGGGTCGGAATGTGCGCCTCGCCGCCGCGCTGGCGGACCATTTCGACAATGGCTTGGGCGTCGTAGCCGCGGTCGGCGATGAGGGCTTGTGCCGGAGGCAACCCTGCCAGCAGGGCTGCGACGGCGGCCTTGTCGGAGGCTTGGCCGGCCGAGAGCACGATCCGCAAGGGCAAGCCTTTTTCGTCCACGACGGCATTGAGCTTGGTGCTCAGTCCTCCACGAGAACGACCGATGGCGTGATCCGGGCCCCCTTTTTTCCGCCGGCGGCGTGCTGGTGAGCGCGAATGATCGACGAGTCGATCAAGTGTAAGGATTGGGGCGATTGGGCCGCAAGCGTCTCGAATATCCGCAGCCAGATCCCGGCCTTGGACCAGCGGTTGTAGCGATTGTAGGCCGTCGTATACGGGCCGTAACGGCTCGGCAGATCTCGCCAGGGCGAGCCGGTCCGCAAAACGTAGAAGATCGCGTTGATGATGCGCCGATCATCCACTCGCGCAACGCCACGCGGCTTGTTGGGCAAAAGCGGCGCAATCAGACGCCACTCGGCTTCCGAAACGTCGTAACGAGCCATGACCAAGGTCCTCCCCAGACCTTGAATCACGACCGCCGAAAAGGCTCAACCGTTTATGGGTACAGAACCTAGACCGGCCAGCTTGTAAGCGGCTGATAACGAACCAAAATGACAAACGACAGTGGCCGACGAAGGTAAGCTGGCATCCTCATCAATCAGACGAGCTGAAATCATCCTTTTCCGTTTGGCAAGGCGTTGTAGACCCGCCAAAATCTTCTCTGATCGGTATCGCAGGCTGGAGCGCCCTACATGACCGCTCGCGGGTCGTTCGATTTTCGTCCCCTCTTTTTTCCGCTTCAAAGCCGCTGCCATAATTTGCGAGTGCGTTGGGACGGGTAGCTTCGCCAAACGTCTCGCTTTGGTGAGCGAGCCAAACCGTTTTATGTAATAGTACGCGGTGGGCGAAGCTCCATTCCAGTCGAGAAGATCAGCAGAAATATAGCCGTACCCCCTGTGGAGACGGCGTAGTGCGCGAAGAAGCTGCGTGTTTGTCCAGCGCACACCGTGGAAATAATCATCGCAGCCAGACGCCTTTCTTCGTTTCCAGCTATAACGCTGTCTTTCACTGTGAGATGAGAGAGGCACCCCTGCCTGTTTCATCGCTTGAGCGATTGAGCCGAAGTGACGCCGGATATGGCACTGGGAAGGCAGTTCGCTAAAGCCATCTATGAGCCGATTGGATATGTATCCGTTAGCGGCGTAAAGCTTCCGTAATCCGATCAGAACAGCCTGCTTGCTCCAGTGCTTCCCGTTATTTCCAAAGGGAGGAATGTCAGGCGGGTCGTAGCCTATCGCTGCATATGCGGCCTTAAGCGAGCCAAAGTGGCTGACGACGGTTTCCGCAGCTGGAGCGCCCGCAGAGTTATTTAGTATCTTCTGCGAAAGGTGGCCTTCCTTAGCCAGCAGCGACTGCAATTTTTTCGTGAGGGTTTCCTTGCTCCAACGTCGATTTGCAGCTTGGCGAAGCTCCTGAGCCTTCCGAAACTGCGAAAGTGACACTATCGGCTCGAAAGCCGAAAATCGTACCCACAGCGCTTCCGGGTTCTTCGATGTGCGACCCTGCAACCTGCTAGTACTCAGATTGTAAGTCATTTTCCCGATGCAGAGTTCACTGGAAAGAATATGCCGAATGGTCACGGCGCTTAGCGGGCCGCCCCCAATGCCCTTCACGCCTTCGTTGGCGAAACGCTGGGCTATCTCGGTCGCAGTCAAGCGACGCTGAACGAATAGGCTGAATATGCGTCGGATCACATCGAGCTCTTCCGACGGTCCGGGAACAACGATTACTTTGTCATCGCTAAGTGCTTTTTTGTCTCCGCTGTTCAACAGTTGCTTGGGATTTCGATCAGCATCGACCAGAAGCCGCCGAAATCCGTAGAGCAAACTGCCGCCTTGGCGAAAGCCCAATCGCGCTTGTTGAAGATGTGCGCGAGCGAGCTTTACAGAAAGATCGCGGCTATATTCACCAGCCATCACCCGTTTCAGATGCTTAACGATGGTCGTGCTAGGAGTAATGTCATCACCGAACGGCTCGGCGCAGTACACGATCCGAACTCCAGCTTCCCGGCATAGAAACTCGTAGTGTGCGGCTTGATCAGGGTCCTGAAACCGCCCCCAGCGGCTGACATCAAGAACTAGGACGACATCAAAGTTTCGCTTAGCTGCGAGCGCATCGCTGAGAAGTTGCTTCAATGCGCCACGGCCTTTCAGGGAAAGTCCGCTTTTTCCAGCGTCGATGTACGTGGCGACGATGCTGAATCCATGATGTTGAGCATATTCTGCAATCGCGTCCCGCTGATTTTCAGTCGAGTATCGTTGGTTTTCCGACGACATGCGCAAGTATTGCGCTGCACGGATCGGGCCATCGACTTCTGATGCGAGGTGGTGGGACATGGTCACTCCCTGGCTCGAATAGTTTCGATGCCATCAGGGCATTATCGCTAGTCAAGATTTTCACCCTGTTCTCGCTAAGGTAGAGCGATAAGAAGTAAGAGCTGAGGTGGCAAGATCTGTCGTGCAGCTGCTCGGTTTAGCGATCGCCTGGGCATTGTCGGGTTTGGTACGGAAAAGCGCGTGACCAAGCGGCCCAACCATGTCGGCTCTGGGTCAAAATGCGAAGAACTCGGGTTGAGCAAATCTGGTCCGGTCTGCCGCGATGAGCAGACCTGCGTCAGACGCGCTGCAACTTCGCAAATCGGCCAGAAGCCGACTGGCTACGTGCTCGGTCTATTCATTTTTGATACATGAGATCACACGGAGTAGAGGACCGCCAGCGTGAACGGGCGGGCGTCGTCTTCATTGCCTCAGCCGGCGGGCGGCGCGGGCCGGTTGCGCTGCTCAGCTTGGATCATGGTCTTTCCCGCGACTCGCCCGGTCCGAGCTACTGGCGCGTCGCAGCGATCGCCGCGAGAACCCCGATGTAACAGTTGTCCCAATCGGCGCCGAACCCGCCGCAGGCCACGAGCTCGTCGTCACTAAGCCGTTCTCGGCAAAGGTTTCGGACAGCCATCCCGCCGCCGAAATGAAAGAACGCCGGATCAGAACTGAGAGGGATTCCGCAGGCGTGCAGCTCGCGCAACTTTGCCAGCGCGTCGGCTGGCAAGTGGGCTAACACATGCCGCTCAACGTCCTTCCGGATCTGCTCCGGGACCTCTGCCCACCGCTCCTTAAAAAAGGAGTCGGAATCGAACGATTCGTCGAAATCAGGCGCGTGCATGCGAAGGTCCCATTCAGCTGAAAGTAGCGCGCTATCAACACTAGAGAACCAATCCCAGCTTCCTTCGAACGATCGCCTCTTCAGCTTGTTCAATGAGGAGCCTCAACTGCTTCGAGGGAGGCATGCTTTCTAGGTCCTTCAAAAAGCTTTCCCATTCCTCCAATGGACCCCAAAGTGTCGGTGGATCGATCAAGCCCACGAGCGTCGTTTCATCCGTGAACTCGCTCCAATCGCGCCGCTTCATACTAGGATCTGTCGACATGTAAGCCCTGACGGCAAGTCTGCGGAAAACCCGAGCCAGCGCCTCCAGCTCAGCAATTCTCTTCAGATCGGTCTGATTCAGCGCCAACTCACTCAACCGGTCCGCCATTCTGAAGTGCTGTTCGGGCTTGAATCTCATATGCTTTTCTGACCTTGGACGGGCCGACGCTCACTCCTCTTGAGGAGGATCGTCGCCGAAATCGTAAGGGCTGCACTCTGCAAGCGCGGCTTCCACTGACGACATCGCAGCGATCGCCTTTTCGTCAGTTTCATGGCTAAGATTCGAGCGGGCTGCGCGAGCCATCCACCTCAGGGTTTGGCAGCGATTTGCTCCTTCGAACACGTCTCTTTTCGGAATGCTGGAAAACAAGATCAAAATCACAGACGGAACGATCGTGGCGGCCATAATCCAGAAAGAGCGATGATCCCTGACTTTTTGCTCCAGCTCCTCATTCCGCTGAGACAGATTGGCGTTCGCTTGCCAACAGTATGAGAGCTCGTCGAGCTCAGTGCTCATTACGGCTACTCCATCATTGCGATAGCAACGAGGACGCCAAGCGTACGGGGCACCGTTCGTCGTGCGCAGTCGAGGTCATTTCAGAGCACCCCGGATTTCTTAAGGCAATCGACGCCGAGATCCTGGACGCGCTTTTCCAGCGAAGTGGGCATTGAGACGTTCTGGATCATGAAATCTGCATCTGCACGGGTCAGTATCGAGCCGGCAGTGTCTCCGAAACATTGGCAGAAGACCACAACACGAGAAGCGTTAGCGCCTTTGAATACCGCCTTTCGCGGGGCCTCCCTCTCGCACTGCTGCTTGACGAGGTTGATGATGTCGTTCCGATCGATCTGAGAGATGCCTTGCGGCTTCAGATCAAGTTCGGCCGCCCATTTTCCTGCATATTTGCCAGCCACCACCGCGCCGCCCATCAGAATGACCAAGCCAATGATGCTTGAGATCGTTTTCTTCTGAGAAAGGTTCGAAGAGGCGAAGCGGTTACGAGCCCACTCCGCGACACCCCAACCTACCCCAAGAACCGCACCTGGGCCCGCGTAAACAAACCATGTGGGCCCTCTGTAGGGGCCGTCTCCGAATGCCAGTAAACCTACAATGACGAAACCGAGTGCGGCAACAAACGCTCCGCCCATGAATCCAAGCATAGTCACTAACGCCTTCATCTCGGCCTTTCCTCTTTGCGGGCGTCTAGAATTAGCTTTAAGGCCATTCAGTTTTGGCGATTTGGCATTTTGTTCTATATATCGAGGTGTATATTTTGAACAGATGTTTTCGCTTCTCGCATGGACTTGCGAGAGGTGTTTGCAACGAATCTTCGCCGGCTGCGAAACGCCCAAGGACTTTCGCAGGACGATCTTGCGTATGAAGCAGAGATAAGCCGAAGCTATCTAAGTCAGCTCGAAAAGGGCGCGTTCTACGCGAGCTTGAAGATCGTGGGCAAGCTCGCTGCGGTCCTCCGGGTCGAACCTGCCGAGCTGCTCAGGTTGCCGACGAGCAAACCTGGTCGCGAAGCACGCAAATAGACGTGGCACTGCGGGTGTCTCAACGGCCGCTCGGCGGGGTGTCTCGCTCTAAGTCTTTTCTCTCGCATCGAATTTCCGTCTGGACGTGCCTGAGACACCTGTCTCATCCGAGAACGCGCGGTGACTCGCTGCCCCCAAGCTCGTACCGGGTCGGAAGCCGGCAATACCGGCCCCATCGCCGGCGGGGTTGGTGTTGGCCACCATTGAAGGCACTAGAGCAGGAGTTTGCGGTCGAGCGCGCCCTCCTCGCGCTTGAAGCTGGCCTTGCCGATCAGCCGGGTGAGCTCGTCCTCTGTGATGTGGGCAAGGCCGCCGCCGGTCACCAAGCGCTGACGGATGTCGTCGATCACCTCTTGGCGGATGTGGTCGTAGCTGCGGGCCATGTTGCCGATGCCGCCGCCTCGCATGTGGGCCATGTCGTCTCCTCTGTTGCGGATGCCGGACGGACTCCGTCACGGATGCGTGGCGGAATGCGTTACGGATCAGATGTCGCCGCGGTCCCACGGCTCCGGTGTCTCGTCCGCGCCCTGTCTCATCTCGATGACGAGTCGGGCGGTGTTACGCGCGCCCTTGCCGTATTGACCTGTGAGCATGATCGGGATGCCGGACAAGGGATGGACGTAATTGGTGCCGCCCCAAGCGAGGCGCCGGGAATGTGCGCCGGCGCCCACAGGGTATTCCCACCGCCCGATATGGCTGAGCTCGCATTAGCTCCTGCGCCGTCACGAGTGCGTCTCAGATCGACAGCGCCTGGCCCGCTCCTTGGCCCTTGACCCGCAGTGGCCCGGCAGTGCCGGTCAGCCGGACAGGCACTCCGGGCGCATCTCGGGGCGCCACCGCAATCCGGTCCCATCCAGGCCAGGCCAGTGGCCCGGCCATTTGTCGCCACCAGCTTGGCCGCCGGGTCAGTGCTTGGGTTTGCATGTCTCATCTCCTGTCTCACGGAGGCAAATCCGGCGTAAGTTACAGAAATCAGAGCTAAATTGCTCGTCGGCCCTTCCGCGAATGTCTCATGAGACAGGTGAAGTGGCCCGGTGACTCAGGGCGCTCGATTGTGGCATTTGCACCTTGAATGCTCGCGAACCGGGTTGAGGCGAGCGACTTGTGACCGTTGTCTTGCTGTGATCGCCGGTCAGGCTGCCCGTGAATTCAGGACATAGCTCCTCCTCCGTCGTCCTCCCCTCCCCGCCACCAGGGAAGAGACACGGTCTCGGACCACGATTTCCACTCGCTTTATCCGGGCATCGCGTGTCGTGCGATCAGTCGGTCCTCCGAATGGGGGTCGGACCCATTCGACAGGGGGATATGAGTTGCCTCGGTATATCGCGCGCCGATCGTGATACTGCGCGCGGGGCCGGAGAACCTGACATGCGGCTTCGTCGTCCGTTCCGCCAGGGTGAGAGCCCGCGAGATTGCCGGTGTAGCCGGCTCTAGCTCGGAATTGAGCGCCCAAGCGGCGCTGCGGTCATTCATCGGCGGGAGAAAGAGGTGTGCTCTTCCCTCCCCGGCGACGAGATCATGGCCGATCTCGACTCGTCGCTATTCTCGCGACGGTCGGCCGAAGTACCTCGATTGCGGCGGGAGCCACCGAAAGAAAAATTCAGACCCGCAATCGCGGAGCCCACGGCCAACCGAACGCGGCGGTTCGGTCAGCGCGTAAGCGCCGTTTTTTGGACCTCCTCCTCGCCTTGGACAGCAGGAGAGCGCAGGAGGACGAGTTGGGCGTGATCCGAGGGGATCGCCGGCTGAGCGGCCGTGACTTCAGTGACAACGCAGTTGTCACGGTCCGAGTCACGGCTCTTGCGCAGCTTCTCGCGCCGCCGCCGCTGGCGCTCAGCGGCGGTGGCGTCCTTCACCCTTCGGTTGGGGTCAAGATCTTCCTCAAATCTCCTCGTCAAGACAAAGGGCAGCTCAGCCTCTTTGATGATGGCGCGGATGATCGCTTCCGCATTTTGCGGATGAAAGACGACACCGGGGATCACGTAACTTGGATCGCGCTCCCGCACGACGATGTAGCCAGCCAGACTGGTGTAGACACCAATCGCGCCTTGCTCCGCAACGACTTGCACGTCGTCCCAATCGACGTCGTCGCTCATGCGCGCCTCCCGTTGAGGGGGGCGCTTGAATGAAGCGCCGCATTAGCGTATTCAGGATTAGCAGCTGCCCAAGTACCGACGAAAACAAGCGCCCTCCGATTTGCCCTCGGGGGGCGTCGTCTTTTGTCTGGCGGGTCCGCTTCGGCAATGCCTTCGGCGAATTTGCGGCTAGTCGACGAATCGCCTGCAAACGCAAACCAGTTTTTGGGGACCGGACTTGAAACACGTTGAGTTTCAATGAAGCGAGTATTCCCCAAGCTCGGGCCTAAGCTCTTGGAAGAGCGATAATTCCTCCCTTCGCTAGGGAGTGGCAGCTGCGTCGGCATGGCGTCTTTGCGCCCGTTTAAGGACGCCATCGCTGCTCGAGATTCGGTCGCGGCGTGCATGAAACTACTCGCTGCCCCGCCGCTTAGATTCCTCCGTCAAGCGGCGCTCGACATATGCGTCGATGCTGCTCCAGGTGATTTTTCGAGAAGCACCTTCGCGATAACTCTCCAACGCGCTCGAATTTAACAACTCGTAGAGCTTCGCGCGGCCGATCTTGAGCGCAAACATGGTCTCGTTAACGGTCGCGACTACGGCACGCTCGCCTTCAGGTTTCGTAGAAATCATCAGTTTGTTCCCAGACGTTCAGCATTCGACCACTGAACATTGCTAGGGAGCTGGGCGCAGCTACTCTTTAATGCAGTCAACGTTATTCGGCTTGGTAACAGGCCCTGCGCCAATGCGCGCGACCTGCGGGCGAAATAAAGTCGACTAAGTTGTTGAAGATCAAAGTGTTTTCGAGCTTCGCTAAAATAGAATTTACTCTTGCCGAGCAAGACATTGAAGGCGTTGAGTGTTTTCGAGCAAAGCTAGTAGGGTAACTCCACCGCGTAATACGTTCTTGGAAGATACTCCATCCTCCATACTGGCTTGATCGTGCTTTCTTCTTTGGCACTCAGCTTCATAGCCACGGTTTAAAGCTACGAGATCAAGCCCGAAAACCATTCCTAACGGGCGAAATTACTTAGGCAGCAGTAGTCTCGGCTTCCGTGATTTTTTGAAACTCGAAGAGCAGCTCCTGGAAATGTTTGGCGAGATAGCCGACCACTTTGCCGTTGCGCAGAAGCTTCGCTAGATAGCCAGTGGCGAGCACCAGGTCGAGATGGTCCACGCCGTAGGTCTGCTCAGCCACCTTGAACTCGCGCGCAAGTGAAGCAGACTCTCGTTCCATCAAAGCAAGCTGCTCGTCTGACAATCCTTTGTGCTGCCTTGGTGTAAACCCAGCAGCAAGCTGATTGCGCGCGGTCGCAGCCACCAAAGAACGGACATAGCTGTTTGAGTAGTTGTTCATCGCGACCATCAACTCCGCCGCCTCGATCTGCCGGATCGGACCGAGCTTTCGAAGTTCCGAGAAGGTATGCAGCGTCAGGTGCTTCTCCTTCAGGAGCTCGACGGCTTCCGGGCAAATGCCGTCGAGGAGTTTTCGACGCCGGCGGATACTGGCGACATCTACGTTTAGCGCTTTGGCAATCCGCGCCTCCGAAACGCCGTTCTCGACGGCTTTCAGGATCATCCGATGCTCTTGGATGATAGCAATGCGGTTCACTCGCTTGTTGTAGGTGAAAGCCTCGTCCTCGGTGGATACGAGGCATTCGACCTCAGACATTCCACGGTCCTTTAGAATTTCCAATCGCAAATGGCCATCGAGCAGCAGAAACTTGCCGCTGCTATCGCGACTACGGGTAACGACCGGCGGCTCGACCAGCCCAATCTCTCCGACTGAGGCGGTGATCTGGCGATACTTGGGTGACCGCTTTACTTCCTCGGACACAATCTTGAGCGGCTGTATATCTGCGAGCTTGACCACGAGCGTCCGCTGCTCAAAACCCATCCGGACCGCGATGTGAGGCCGGCGCGCCACGGCTCAGACGTGGCCCTGCAGGCGAAGAGCGAGGTTCTTCGGTAGGGTATCGAGCTTTTCGCTCTCCAAAATCGCTATGAATTCGGGCTCGCACAGCAGCTTGCGCAGCGCCTCCAGAATGAACACGAGACGGGCCCTCGTGCCGTTCGACTTGCGGATCAACACCTTCTTACGGTCGACGTCTTGTCGATAGGCGCGCAACAGCGCGTTGGAGCTGAGCGGAATGCCGTCCACCCGGCGCGGGCCTGTCTTATAGCCTTTTCCGCGTCGCCGTCGCTGCTCTATTAGTTTCTTGGCAGCTAGCAGGCGTTGCCCGCGCAAAAGCTTCTCCTGATATGCCTGCTGCAGCACATTCTGAATGTCGTTGTCTTCCGCTTGAGAAATTAGCACTGCTACGCTGACGGGCATCTGGCCAGCTTCGACGGCGCGAAGCAAGCGGTGCTCGCCACCCTCCAGCAAGCCAACGATACCCCTGACATATTCAACGGTCAGACCAGTCTTGCGAGCGATCTCATCGAACTCATAGCCTCGTTGGCGCATGCCTTCGATGTCATGTAACAGATCGATCGAACGATGCTGTCGCCTAGCACAGTTCTCGACCAAGCTCATGATCGCGCTGTCTTCGTTGCTCGCATCTACGATAATGGCCGGGATTTCACGCTGGCCAAGCGCCTGATAGGCTTCTAGCCTCCCCTGACCGCAAACCAGATCATAGCGTGGCTCGCCCTCCCCTTGCCTTTTCTTGACCGTGATTGGGCGCTTCAGCCCAAGTTCAGCGACGCTGGTGACAATCTCCTTGAAGATTCGGCGGTTACGCGCGCGCGGATTTACGACGTCAATCGCATTGATCGGAATAATCTCAACCTGAGCCGAGCCCATAGGCGACCTCCATCAATTGCGAGCGTGCGGCGAGCTCGAAGAGCATATCGAGTGTCTCGAAACGATAGGCATCAATCGCTACGCCATTGTTTTCAGCGAGCGCTAACCTCGACGCTTCCATCTCAAACCTTGGTAGCAAGTAGTAGTCGAGGATGTTTGTATTCATCTGGTTCATGCGAATAGCAACGGTGATGTCTGGGCGTAGACCTGCATCAAACCGAATCTTCCATCGATGAGACCCAGCCGCCGTCTCCTGAGAACGAACCATACAAAGCGAGGCCGTGAATTCATCGTTCACAGTCAGAAGATCCGTGTCGGGATTTTCATGAGTGGTGCCGCCGATCGCCTCGATCCCGCGGATGGTCGAGGTGATCAGGTCTGGATACATACGACGCAACACGCGATTGATCTCGATGTAGCGATAATCGCGATCTGGCGTGAAGCCGATCAGTTCATAAGCGCGGACCAGACTGCCAAAGCGATTCCGGTAGGCGCTGCTCGAAGGGCCAAACTCAAGTTCGTCGATGATGATACCGGAAAGGTAGCCGTGTTGCTCCAGCAGGCCCCGCAGCACATCCAGAAGCTCTTCGTCAGAATAGCGCCGGCAGCGCTCGGAAATGATCGTCTGAGCGGCCTGGAAGGTGTCCTCATCCACGATTGGAGAAAACGCTTGATCGTGTCTTATCCACCGCTCCGGGGGATTGTGGACCCTACGCCCCTTCAGCTTGCACGAACACCTATTCCAAACATTATTGCCAACATATTTCTCGTTGATAAGGATCTGATGCACAGTCGCCCGAGACCAAGGGCGGCCGAGATCAGTAACGATTCCTCTGCCGTTGAGGATGTCCGCAATATCGCTCTCGCATTTACCTTGGCAGAATGCTTCATAGACAAAGCGAACCGTTTCGACTTCTTCTTCGGGACCAGGAATCAGCACGATCGGGTCAGTTTGGATACTTTTGTGTTCGCCACGAGCCAATGCTGACTTTGCAGCTCCATTTTGATCAATCAGTTGTCGTCGTAATCCGTATCCGGCAGGCCCACCTTGCCGGTATCCAAGCTCTATTAGACGTCGCTGCCCGGCAAAAACTTTGACCGAAAGCTCACGGCTGTACTCGCCGGCCATCGCACGTTTGACCCCTTTGACGATGGTTGAAACCGGACTGCCATCATTCTCAAATTGCTCGGCACAATAGCGGACGGAGATCCCCGCTCTTTTGCAGATGTACTCGTAATAAGCGCTTTCGTCGGCGTCCTGGAAGCGGCCCCAGCGACTAACATCGTAGACCAGGATAGTCGAGAAGTCCGCCAAGCCGCTTTGCACATCGTCGATAAGCTGCTTCAGCGCATCCCTATCATCGAGGTTCAAACCGCTTTTGCCGCTGTCCTCATAGGTCTTCTCGATGCGAAAACCGTGACGTGCCGCGTACTCGCGAATTGCCTGAGCTTGATTAGCTGTTGAATACTGCTGATGGTCGGTCGACATCCGCACGTATTCGGCGGCCGACATCAGCGTGTTATTGGGTAGCGATTTTGAGGTTGTGTCGGACGCAACTGGCAACATCATCGCCCCACTACCGTCAAGAATGCATGATGGGCTGAGTGAAATTATAACGCGGCTCGGGGGGAAACATGTTTCCAAAAACGGGCAAGAAGTTTCCAATTGGCCAAAGGTCCGCTACGTCCAACTATGCGGCGTTGATCGCAGAAATTCTCAAATCAGAGCTTGGTAACAGTCATCAAGCTCATAAAACTTTGATGCGGTGGACCGGCGCCAACGAACGTACAGCCAAGAATTGGCTATCGGGATCGAACGGCCCGAGCGGCGAGCACCTGTTACAGCTCATGCGTCATTCGGATCGAGTGTTTGAGTTCGTTCTAAAACTATCTCACAGACCGGTGTTGCTTTCCAAGCAACGGCTTGCCGAGATACGCAACAGCCTTGTTGTAACAGCTGACTTGCTCTCGACCGTGATCGAAGTTGAGGATGCTTGATAGCCGACCGCCCGGGCTAGAGGCGCTTTTGGCACAGTCAGCTCAGATCCGAGCCGTCTATTCTTCTTCTGTGTTCCGTTGGTTTCCCTTCGCGCATCTCGGCACCTGTTCCGAGCGGGACGGAGCGGTCATTGCCGAGGTGATCACCGAACGGCACAATGATGATCCCACTATCGCTGTTGGGCGCCGATGTCGCCGCGATCGGCCTACGCGGCCTCACCTGCCATGGTGCCCGCCATGGCTATCCCATCCTGCGGTCTTGCAGCTGGAACACATTGCTGCCAGTGAGGAATGCGGCCCAATCCTTCATTAGAGCCCGTCGCTTTTCCAACTTTTGGCCTCGCTGATAGGCTGCGGTGGTCTCGCTCTTGTATTTGTGGGCCAGCGCGGCTTCGCGTACGCCGTCCGGATAATCGGTGCATTCCTCCGCCCAAGTTGCGAAGGTTGACCGGAAGCCATGCACCGTCACGTGTCCGTAGCCGAGACGATCAAGCACTGCGAGCATTGCGTTCTCCGAAAATGCTCCGCCATCAGGACTGGTGAAGATCAGTTCGTCTTGTCGTCCATCTCGCAACTCATCAAGTACCGCCAGTGCAGGTTCGGACAAGGGGACGTAATGGTCCTGGTCCATCTTCATTCGCTCGCCCGGAATTTTCCAAGTCGAGTTTGGCCGATCGATCTCGGACCAATGCCCGTCGACTGCCTCGTTAGTGCGGCAAGCCGTGAAGATTAGGAAGCGCAACATGGCTGCAGCTCTGCCCGGAGCACTAGAAAGAAGCTTCAAGAATGCCGGTGCTTCGGCATAAGACAAGGCGGGATGATGCCGAACGACTCGCTTGGAACGCTTTGGCAGTTTCTCGCGCATCTGCCGTGTAAGTTCGGCTGGATTGCGGAAGTCCGGATCATCGATATCAACGTTCTTTGCGATGATCGTTTCAATTCGGCCGCGGACGCGGTTCGCAGTCTCCCGCTTCTCCACCCAAATCGGCTCCAGCAGATCGTGGATATGGCTTGGCTTGATCTCTGGGATCGTCAGTTTGCCGATGGTGGCGTAGGCATAGCCCTTGAGGGAGGACGGCCACTGATCTCGATGCTTCTCACTCCAGGTCGACCAGTTCGCACGAATGTACGCTTCGGCGCATTCTTCGAAGGTCGGCAGGACCACCTTCGCCACGAGAGCTTTCGCCTCTTCGCGTGCTTTTCGTCGTTCCCGAACGATATCGATCCCGGCTGTGCTGCGATCACCTTTGACGCGCAGCCGGGCCGCATCCCGAGCGAGCCGCGCGTCCTTCAGCGACACTTCCTTCAGCGAGCCGAGACCGTGCCACCGCTCTTTGCCGTCTTTCCAATATCTATATGACCAGCTTTTCGACGTTGGTCCCGTAACGATCAAGTAGAGGCCGCCGCCGTCGGCGTATTTGCCGGGCTTTATGAGGCGCTCTACGTCGAGTGGTTTGAGCCGTCCAGCCATTGTTCCTCCGAGAGAATCGTCCTCCGAACCCACGGTCTTCAGCTACGGTCAGCGACCCGATTAGGAAGAACACCGACGAACTGCGAAGTACAGTCTTTCGGCGTAAGTCACTGAATTTGCTGTGGAGTTCGAACGACCACGAACAGTGGCGAACAATATACTGGCGGAAGGGGTGGGATTCGAACCCACGGTACCCTTGCGGGCACGCCGGTTTTCAAGACCGGTGCCTTAAACCACTCGGCCACCCTTCCAAGCCTGGACTGCACGTCCGGAATGGCTGTCGCTTAACGTAGTCGGCCGCGCAAGGCAACGCGAAGTTGGACTGCTCACGCCGCCTGCCCGCTTTTCCCAGGGCGGGAACGGGATCTGTCAGGCGCGCGTCAGTTTGGTCCTCTAGCCTCGGTCAGGACCGGCGACATCTCCCAGGGCGTCGCCGGTCGCGAGGCCCGGTTGGATTCGCCTCCATTTCCGGGCCTCGTTTAACTTAAGCCCGCAAAAGAAAACGCGGCGCCCTTTTTGGGGCACCGCGCGAAGGCCGTTTGTTGCGTTCGTCTTCTGTTGCGTTGGCTCAGTAGCCGCAATTGCTGCAGCTCGGCACCACTGGCGCGTAATAGGAATAGCCCGGCGAGACCATCTCGGTGCGCTGGCGCGTGGCGTACTGCGGTGGAATGCGCTCGTACTGAACGCTCGGCGGCGCCACCATCACGGTTTGCGGAACCATCACGGTGCGGTACTGCGCCGGCGTGCGATGCGCGACGGTCGCACCGGGCGACACCATCACGGTCTCATCGACGGTGCGGTATTGCGGCGCGACGTATTGCTGCTGATAGCAGGTCGTGCACGGCTGCGGCGGCGCGTAGCAATTGTAGCAGCCGGCGGAGGCCGCGGTCGTCATGGCAATCGCAGCGACGGCCGCGGAGAAAACGACAGCAAGAGTACGAGACATTAGGTTGGTGCCCCAGTTGCCCAAAATGGATTTGCGAAGGTCGCGTGCAGTATACGCCGCAAAATCCAAAGCTGCCGAAGTTCGTCGGGGCATCCTTAACGCGAACGGCCGGTTTTCACCGGCCGTTCAGAACTTGTTGACCATGCGCGCCGGCGTGACCGCGACGTTCGCGGTCACGCACGCGCAAGACGCGCTTACTTCGTGCGCCGCTTCACTTCACGCACCGCGCCGCGCGCAGCGCTGGTGGTGAGCGCAGCGTAGGCCTGCAGCGCGGTCGAGACGTTGCGCCTGCGCGGTGCAGGCTGCCAGGCGGCATCGCCCTTCGCCTCCTCCGCCGCGCGGCGATCGGCGAGCTCCTCGTCGGAGACTTCGAGGTTGATGCTGCGGTTCGGAATGTCGATGGCGATACGATCGCCGGTCCGCACCAGACCGATATTGCCGCCCTCGGCCGCTTCCGGCGAGAGATGGCCGATCGAGAGACCCGAGGAGCCGCCGGAGAAGCGTCCGTCGGTGACGAGCGCGCAAGCCTTGCCGAGGCCCATCGATTTCAGATAGCTGGTCGGATACAGCATTTCCTGCATGCCGGGGCCACCACGCGGGCCTTCGTAGATGATGACGACGATCTCACCGGCCGTGACCTTGCCGCCCAGAATGCCTTCGACGGCCGCGTCCTGGCTCTCGAACACCCGTGCGGGGCCGGAGAATTTCAGGATCGAGGCATCGACGCCCGCGGTCTTCACGATGCAGCCGTCCTGCGCGAGGTTGCCGTAGAGCACGGCGAGGCCGCCGTCCTTGCTGAAGGCGTGCGCGAGGTTGCGCACCACGCCCTTCTCGCGGTCGGCATCGAGCTCGTCGTAACGGCGCTCCTGGCTGAAGGCGACCTGCGTCGGGATGCCGCCCGGCGAAGCACGGAAGAAAGTACGGACGGACTCGCTCTTCGAGCGCTTGATGTCCCAGCGCTCCAGCGCCTCGTTCATGGTCGGCGCATGCACGGTCGAGACCGAAGTGTCGATCAGGCCGGCGCGGTCGAGTTCGCCCAGGATGCCCATGATGCCGCCGGCGCGATGCACGTCCTCGACGTGAACGTCGGCGACCGATGGTGCGACCTTGCAGAGCACGGGCACGCGGCGTGACAGGCGGTCGATGTCCTGCATGGTGAACGCGACCTCGCCCTCATGGGCGGCGGCCAGCAGATGCAGCACGGTGTTGGTCGAGCCGCCCATCGCGATGTCGAGGGTCATCGCGTTCTCGAACGCCTTGAAGTTGGCGACGTTGCGCGGCAGCACGGAGGCATCGTCCTGCTCGTAGTAGCGGCGGACCAGATCGACAATGGTGTGGCCGGCCTCGACGAACAGCCGCTTGCGGTCGGCATGGGTGGCGACCACGGTGCCGTTGCCGGGCAGCGCCAGGCCAAGCGCCTCGGTCAGGCAGTTCATCGAGTTGGCGGTGAACATGCCCGAGCAGGAGCCGCAGGTCGGGCACGCCGAGCGCTCGATCACCTTGACGTCCTCGTCGCTGACCTTGGAGTCGGCAGCCGCCACCATGGCGTCGATGAGGTCGACCGCCTTGGTCTTGCCGGCGAGCTTGACCTTGCCGGCCTCCATCGGGCCGCCCGAGATGAACACGGCGGGGATGTTGAGCCGCAGCGCGGCCATCAGCATGCCGGGCGTGATCTTGTCGCAGTTGGAGATGCAGACGAGGCCGTCGGCGCAATGCGCGTTGGCCATGTACTCGACGCTGTCAGCGATCAGCTCACGCGACGGCAGGCTGTAGAGCATGCCGTCATGGCCCATGGCGATGCCGTCGTCGACCGCGATGGTGTTGAATTCCTTGGCCACGCCGCCGGCCTGCTCGATCTCGCGGGCGACGAGCTGGCCGAGGTCCTTCAGATGGACGTGGCCGGGCACGAACTGGGTGAAGGAATTGACGACCGCTATGATCGGCTTGCCGAAATCGCCGTCCTTCATGCCCGTCGCGCGCCAAAGGCCGCGGGCGCCCGCCATGTTACGGCCGTGGGTGGTGGTGCGGGAGCGATAGGCTGGCATGGCGGTTTCCGTCCTCGGGTTTGGCCGGCCGGGCGGGAAATATCGAAGCCGCCTCAGGCCTTTGTGGCCGGATAGCGCACGGGGTCGGTCGGCGCAACGGGAACTTGGGCTGGACAGGGCCGGATTGGCCCCATGCAGGCCTCCCCTGCTCCCGGCGCGGGCTACAGTGTCGGGTCCAGCCGATCCCGCAGCCAGTCGCCGATCACGGAGACGGCCAGCGTGGTCACGACGATCGTGGTTGCCGGTGCGAGCATGATCCAGGGCGCCCGGGTCAAATACTCGCGGCCATAGCCGACCATGTTGCCGAGGCTGGTCATCGGCGGCTGCACGCCGAGGCCGAGGAAGGACAGGCCCGATTCCATCAGGATCACCTCGGGGAAGACCAGCGTGGTCGAGACGATCAGGGTCGAGGCAATGTTGGGCAGGATGTGTCGCAAATAGATCCGCGCCGGCCTCGCGCCCAACTGGCGGACGGCGGCGGCGTAGCCCTGCGCATTGGCTGAGATGGCGAGGCCGCGGGCGATGCGGGCATAGCGTTCCCAACCGAACAGGCCCATCAGGCCGATCAGCAGCGGCAGCGAATTGCCGAAGAAAGCGAGCACGGCGAGCGCCATGATCAGGAACGGCATGCTGGCCTGGAAGTCGGTCAGCATCAGCACGAACTGCTCGACGGCCCCGCGAAAATGCGCGGCGAGGAAGCCCAGCGTGGTGCCGGCCACGGCCGAGATCGCGGTCGCGCCGAACGCGATCAGCAGCGAGATGCGGATCGAGACGAGGAGCCGCGACAGCACGTCGCGGCCGAGCTCGTCGGTGCCGAGCCAGTGCGCGACATTGCCGGGCGCAGCCAGGCGATTGCGCAGATCGAATTGGGTGTAACCATAGGGCGCGATCTTCTCGGCCAGCGCGGCGATCACCAGCATGGCGATGATCCAGCCGACCGCCAGCGCGACGGACACCGGGATCGCCGGCAGGCTGATGCGGCGGCGGACGGTGCTGTCCTTCAAGGTCGCGTCGGTCATGCCTGCACTCGCTTCATGCATGAGCCCCTTTGGCCCGGAGGCGCGGGTCGAGGAAGCCGTAGAGGAAATCGACGACCAGGTTCGACGTGACCATGGTCAGTGCGACCAGCAGCAGGATGCATTGCACGACGGCCAGGTCGCGGTTGGCGACGGCGACGACGAGCAAGCGCCCTACTCCCGGCCACGAGAACACGCTTTCGACCACCACCGCGCCCGCGATCAGCGAGCCAACCATGAAGCCCAGAATGGTGACGGTCGGGATCGCCGCGTTAGGCAGCGCATGCGAGATCACAACGCGATGCCAGGGCACGCCTTTCGCCGACGCCGTGCGGATATAGGGCTGGCCCAGCACCTCCAGCATGGCGCTGCGGGTGAACCGCGCCAGCACGGCGGCGCCACCGAGGCTGAGCGTCACGATCGGCAGGATGGCGTGACGCCAGCTGTCTTGCCCGCCTGAGGGGAGCCAGCCGAGCTGCACGGCGAAGATGAGCACAAGCAGCAGCGCGAGCACAAAGCTCGGCACAGTGAAGCCGGCGACCGCCGTCATCATCACGGCGCGGTCGATCCCAGAACCGCGATGCAGCGCGGCGTAGATGCCGGCGGGAATGCCGAGCGCGACCTTGAAGAAGAAGGCCGGCAGCGTCAGCGCCAGCGTGGCCGGAATCCGCTCCAACACGAGCTGGATCGCCGGCCGTCCGTCACGCATGGAACGGCCGAGCTCGCCCTTGGCGATGGCGCCGAAGTAATCGAGATACTGGAACCAGATGGGATCATCGAGGCCCCACGCCTTGCGGAAGGCCGCGAGGACCTCAGGCGGCGCTTCCGGTCCCAAAATCATCAGCGCGGGATCGCCTGATAGCCGCAGCACGACGAAGGCGAAGGTGACGACGAGCACGATCGTCAGCGCCGCGCGTCCACTGCGGATGGCGAAATAACGTCCCATCACGCGGCGTCCCGCGTCGCGGCCTGCGGCCCGGTCACGAGATGGCAGGCCACCTGGCGATCACCGCCGACGGCCGAGAGCGCCGGCACCTCGCTCGCGCAGCGCGCAACGGCGCGCGGGCAACGGGGATGGAACGCGCAGCCGTTCGGACGGGCGGCCGGGTTCGGCGGATCGCCGGAAAGCACGATGCGGCCTGCGCTGCGGCGGCCCGGTGCGGGCGAAGCCGAGACCAGCGCCTGCGTGTACGGATGTTCGGGCCGGGCAAAGAGATCGTCGGCGCTGCCGATCTCGACGATGCGGCCGAGATACATCACGGCGACGACATTGCTGATCTGCCGGACGACCCGCAGATCGTGGCTGATGAACAGCAGCGTCAGCCCAAGCTGTGCCTGGAGATCGCAAAGCAAATTCACCACCTGGGCCTGGATCGAGACGTCGAGCGCGCTGACCGGCTCGTCGCAGACGAGGAAATCGGGTTTTGTCGCCAGCGCCCGCGCCAGCACGATGCGCTGGCGCTGGCCGCCCGACAGCGCGCCCGGATAGCGTGCGCCATGTGCCGGCGTCAGTTCGACGGCGCGCAGCAACTCGCGGACGCGATCCTCGCGCTCGGCCGGCGTGCCGAGACCGTGAATGTCGAGGGGCTCGCGGATCTGGGTCGCCGCCGGCAAGCGTCGGTCCAGCGCGCCGAGCGGATCCTGAAAGATCATCTGCATGCGGGCGCGCTGTGCGCGCCACGACTGTGTCCCCGGCGTGGCCATCGGCTTGCCGCCGAAGCGGACCTCGCCGCGATCGGGCGGCTCGAGGCCGAGCACGATGCGCCCCGTCGTGGACTTGCCCGAGCCGGACTCGCCGACGAGACCGAGCGTTTCGCCCCTGGGAAGGCTCAGCGAGACGCCGTCGACAGCATGCACGGCCGTGCTGCGGCCGAACATCCCGGAGCGCATGCTGTAGCTGCGCGAGATCGAGGACACCTCGACGAGCGGCGCGCTCATTCGGCGGCGATCCCGAGCAGCGCGCGGCGCGAGGCCGCGGCGCAAATGCAGGCAACAGCACGGTCGTTTGCGATCGGCGCAAGGGTCGGCGCGGCGAGGCCGCAGGGCTCGGCCACCAGCGCACAGCGTGGCGCGAAGGCGCATCCATCAGGCATGTGCGCGGGATCCGGCACGGTGCCGGGAATGGCGGTGAGACGGCGGCGCGGCCCATCGAGTGGCGGCAGCGCGCCGATGAGGCCCTGCGCATAGGGGTGCACGGGATCGGCGAAGAGCTGGTTGGCGGGCGCCTGCTCGACGATGCGGCCGGCATACATCACCGCGACGCGGTCGCAGTTCTCGGCAACGACGCCGAGATCGTGGCTGATCAGGACCATCGCCATGCTCATCTCGCGGCGGATGGTGGAGAGCAGCTCCAGAATCTGCGCCTGGATGGTGGCGTCGAGCGCAGTCGTCGGTTCGTCCGCGATCAGCAGATCAGGATTTCCGGCCAGCGCCATCGCGATCATGATGCGCTGGACCTGGCCGCCGGAGAATTCATGCGGATAGGCGGACATCCGCCGCGCCGCGTCGGGAATGCCGACGAGATTGAGGAGCCGGAGTGCCTCGGCCTTCACGGCATCGCCCGAGAGATCGCGATGCAAGGCCAGCGCCTCGCAGAGCTGCTTGCGGATGGTCAGCACCGGATTGAGCGCGCTCGCCGGATCCTGGAAGATCATGGCCACCCGCCCGCCCCGCACCCGGTCGAGCTCCGAGGCCGGCGCACCGAGAATTTCGCGGCCGTCGATACGGACGGAACCCGAGACCATCGCGTGCCGCGGCAACAGGCCAAGCGCGGCGAGCCACGTCACCGACTTGCCCGAGCCGGACTCGCCGACGAGGCCGAGGGCCTCGCCTTTTTGCAAGGTAAGATCGACGCCGTGCAGGACCGGCACGCCGTTGAAGGCAACACTGAGGGCCTGGATGCTGATCAGCGACGCCACGGCCTAGACCTCGAAATTGCCGGCGCGGAAGTCCATCGCGAATGCCGGCGATGCCTTCCACTTGATCGATTTCGGCTTGGCCGTGAAGGTCGCGTTCTGATGCAGCACCGTATAGGCGGGGTCTTCGCGCTCGGCGATCTCCAGCATGCGGTGGAACGCCTTCTTGCGCGCGGCGCGGTCGGTCGAGGTCTCCAGAAACTCCGAGAGCTTGTTCAGCTCGACATTGGTCCATTCGCCGATCTGCTGCTGCTGGCCATTCGGGCCATGTTGCGCGACCAGCGATGACACCGGATCGTTGAAGGCGGCGGAATTCGACCAATCGCGCACCGCGCGGTTCGGCGCGCGCTCCATGATCTGCGACCAGTTCTCCTTGGTCTCGATCTCGACGTTGAGGCCGACCGACTTCCACATCTCGACCAGCACCTGCGCGGTCGCGACCTGGTTGGTGTAGTAGTTGTTGAGCAGGCGGTACGGGATCGGATCGCCCTTGTAGTTCGCCTGCTTCAACAGGTCCTGCGCGAGCTTCGGATCATAAGCCGGCACGCTCCAGTCGGCGTTGAACATGTCGCCGTAGAACTCCCACTGCAGGCCCTTTGGCACGCGGGTGCGGCCGGCCCACAGGCTGTCGACGATGGCCTGGCGGTCGATCGCGTGCGTGAAGGCACGGCGCACCAGGGGATTGGCCAGCCGGGCGTGGTTCTTGTCGAACACGGTTAGGCGGTGATTGAGAATAGTGCCGCCCTGCACTTCGAACGCCGCGTTCTTCTCGATGCCGGCGATCTGGTCCGGCGGGATGTCGCAGGCGAACTGGTATTCGCCCGACAACAGCCCGTTGATGCGGCTCGCGACCTCGGGCACTTCGAGGAAGCGGATGCGCTTGAGCGGCGGGCGGCCGCCCCAATATTCGTCGTGGGCTTCGAGCGTCAGCGAGACGTCGGGCTTGAGCTCGACGACCTTGTAGGGACCGGTGGTAACCGGCTTGCGCGCCCAGTCGAGATAGCTCGCGGATTCATCCCAGGCACGGCGGTTGGCGATGTCGGAGCCGTAGCGCGACAGCCGGCCCTCGATGGTGACGTCGGGCGTCGCGTTGTAGAAGCGCACCGTGTACTTGTCGACGGCATCGACGCGCACGAGGTCGGGCCAGATGCGGCGCGCAACCGCGGGCACATCAGGCGGCAGCTCCTTGCCGGGCTTCGGCATCGGGATCTTCTCGAAAGCCTGGATGGTGGAGCGGCTTTTGGCTTCGGTCTCGCCGAACATGCGCTCGCGACTGAAGGTGAAGACGACGTCTTCGGCGGTCAGCTCGTCGCCATTGTGGAATTTCACGCCCTGGCGCAGCTTCACCTCGACGGTCTGGTCGTCGATGCGGCGCCATTCGGTGGCGAGGCCCGGCACGGCTTCGAGATTGCCGCGGAAATCCTTCGAGATCAGCCCTTCCCAGATCGAGGAGAAGAACACACGCTCGCCGACATTGGACTGCTCGCGCAGCACGTCGAGCACGTTGGCGTTCGTTACCTTCTGCACGGCGATGGTCACCGACGGACGGTTGTCGCCTTGCCCGATCGCAAAGCGCGGCAGCAGCAGCGTGCCGGCGGCAGCGGTGCCGGATTTCAGGATGGTGCGACGGGTGAGCTTGCTCATAACGGTGACCCCTACCCTCTGGTGATTGTCGGTTATTCGGCGAGACCGAGCGCGGCGAGATGGGCTGCGCCCTTGCGAACATCGTCGTGATTGCGCAGCTCGAGGATCAGCCGCGGATTGGAATTCAACCGGCCCAGCGCGCGGAACACGGCCACCCACGCAATGTTGCCTTCACCCGGCGCCCAGTGCCGATCTGCAAAGCCGTCGGTGTCCTGGAGGTGCACATGCGTCAACATGTCACCGGCGGTTTCGACGTAATAGTCGGCCGGCGGCGCACCGGTAGAGATGTGGGCGTAATTGGCGTGGCCGGTGTCGAGGGAGACGCGGACCTTGCTGCTTTCGAGCGCCTTGGCGAGACGTACGCGGTCGCGCGGGTCCTTGTCCTCGATGTTCTCGATGACGATCTCGCAGCCGATGGTCTCCGCGCGGGCGATGACCTCGGCCAGCGTCGCTTTCACGCGCTCGACGATGTTGGCGCGGTTGTCGGGATAGAGATCGAGATTGTTGTGGTCCCAGGTCGTGAACGGCGAATGCACCACCATCTGCGTCGCGCCGAGGAATTCAGCGGCATCAAGCCCCTGCAGCAGGCGCTTGGTCACGGCCTGACGGATCAAGGAATCGTGGCTGTCGATCTTGAAGCCCCAGAACGGGCCGTGGATGCCGAGACGGCCGGTATGGCCTGCGAGCATCTGCTTGATGTCGGTTGCGGCACTGCGCCAGTCGCCGTCGAGCAGATCGGCGCGAAAGAAGTCCTGGATTTCGAGATCGCGTTGTCGCTCCAGAAGCCAGTCACGATGCGCGGGGATCGATTTGATGGACAGTGCGGCGCCCAACACCGGCTTCGACATGGCTTGCTCCCTTGATCGTCAACGATGACGGGGAGCAGCGCTAGACCAGTTCAATGACAGGCCGGTGAAATGCGGATTCGGGAGATGTGGACATCCTGCAGCGCGCTTGCATCGATTTCGGGCAGCGCGAGCGCAGCGCGTGCAGGCGCATGCATCCGCGCGCGAAATCAAGCGGGATTAAGTCCGTAGTGAACCGGAATGGTATCCTATGCCGATCTCCCGTACATCGCGGACATCGATCGGCGGCCTTCAAGGGCATCACCCTCTGATCGCGCACCACGGGGTTGGGGGACCATCTGGGGCGGGGGATCAAAGGCTGGGGCAAGGTGACGAGGTCCGGACTCCTAGGCACTCCGGACCTCGGTACTTTCTAGACTGAACGCAATTTCGCGCCGCCGGCTTGATCAGCCGCGCGGCGCGAAGTCGTTTTGGGCGGCCCTCTTCGTTTATTTCGGCACGTTCCGCTCGAGATCCTCGAGCCATGCCGCAGCGCTCGAATCCGACGGCGCACGCCAGTCGCCGCGCGGCGACAGCGAGCCGCCGGCCGAGACCTTCGGTCCGTTCGGCATCGCCGAGCGCTTGAACTGGCTGAAGGCGAAGAAGCGGCGCAGGAACACCTCGAGCCAGCGCCGAATTTCCGGGAGATCGTAGGCGCGGCGCTTGTCGGCCGGGAATGCCGGCGGCCACTCGCCCTCGGCGACGTCCTTCCAGGCCTGGAGCGCCATGAAGGCGATCTTGGACGGCCGCAGACCGAAGCGCAGCGTGTAGAACAGGTTGAAATCCTGCAGCTCGTAGGGCCCGATTGAGGCCTCCGTGCTCTGCGGCTTCTCGCCCGGCTTGACCGGAACGAGCTCCGGCGAGATTTCGGCCGACAGGATCGAGGCCAGCGTCCCGTTCACATCGCCGCTGAACTGCTTCGACGCGATCACCCAGCGGATCAGATGCTGGATCAGCGTCTTCGGCACGCCGGCATTGACGTTATAATGCGCCATCTGGTCGCCGACGCCGTAGGTGCACCAGCCGAGCGCGAGCTCGGAGAGGTCGCCGGTGCCGATGACGATGCCGCCATGGTGGTTGGCGAGACGGAACAGATAGTCGGTGCGAAGGCCCGCCTGCACGTTCTCGAAGGTGACGTCGTAGACCTTCTCGCCCTTGCCGAAGGGATGGCCGATGTCTTTGAGCATCTGCGTGGCCGTGGTGCGGATGTCGAGTTCCTGCCAATTGGTCTGCAGCGCCTTCATCAGCGCCAGCGCATTGGTCTTGCTCTCGCTGCCGGTGGCAAAGCCCGGCATGGTGTAGGCGAGGATGTTTTCGCGCGGCAGCCCCAAGAGATCGACCGCCTTGGCGGCGACGATCAGGGCATGGGTGGAATCGAGACCGCCTGATACGCCGATGACGACACGCTTGGTGCCAGTCGCGCGCATGCGCTGCACGAGGCCTGCGACCTGGATGTTGTAGGCCTCGTAGCAATCCTGTTCGAGCAGGCTCTCGTCGCTCGGCACGAACGGGAAGCGCTCGACCTTGCGCAGGAAGCCGATGTCGGCGGCCGGCGGCTTCAGGGCGAATGTCACCTTGCGGAAGCGACCCTCGCGCTGCCGGCGGTTGTCGTCGAACGTGCCCATCAGGGCGCGTTCCTGCCTGAGCAGGTCGAGATCGACGTCCGCGAGCGTGATCTGGCCGTCCTGCCGGAACCGCTCGCCCTCAGCCAGCAGCACGCCGTTCTCGTGGATCGAGGTCTGGCCGTCCCAGGCGAGGTCGGTGGTGGATTCCCCTGCCCCCGCGGCGGAATAGACATAGGCCGCAAGGCAGCGCGCCGAGGTCGACTGGCACAGCAGAGCACGCGAGCGGGCCCGGCCGATCGTGATGGGACTGCCCGACAGATTGATCAGCACGCTCGCGCCGGCCAGCGCCAGCTCGGACGCCGGCGTCACCGGGATCCACATGTCCTCGCAGATCTCGACCCCGATGGTGAGGCCGGGGACATCCTCGGCGGCAAACAGCAGGTCGGTCCCGAACGGCGCGTGGTGCTTGCCGATGGCAATCGTCTCGCCGGCGATCCCGGCGCCGGAAGCGAAATGGCGGCCCTCGTAGAATTCCCGATAGGTCGGCAGATAGCTCTTGGGCACGACGCCCAAAATGCTGCCGCGGTGAATGACGGCGGCGCAATTGTAGATGCGATGGCCGAAGCGCAGCGGCGCGCCGACGATCAGCACGGTCATCAGGGCCGAGGAAGTTTCGACGATGGCGGCGAGCCCGCGCTCGACGGCGTCGAGCAGCGGATCCTGCTTGACGAGGTCCTCGATGGCGTAGCCGGACAGGCACAGCTCGGGAAACACGGCCACCGCGACCGACTGCGCATCGCAATTTTTCGCCGCCGCCATGACCGCCTTCGCATTGGCCGCGGGATCAGCCACATGGGAGGTGGTGACGCAGGCCGCAACGCGCGCAAACCCGTGGGCGTAGATCGAGTGGAAGCTCATCGAGCAAAGAACCCTTAAATCTTGCGGGGCCGGTCGCCGGCCCTGGACTCTATTTAGCCCATCGACCGGGCCCAGTGCAGGCCATCCGCGATCATGCATAACGGATTTGCAGCTTCGCAGGCCTTGACTTGCAGGCCTTGGCTTGAGGCACCGTCAGGCGCTGCGCGCGAGCACGCCAGAGAGGTCGTTGCGCAGCCATTCCGCGATCCGGGGCCAGGCATGGGCGTGAGTCCGCGCGCCCATGAACAGACCGAGATGGTTGCTCGGCTCGGAGCTTGCTGCAACGAAAGCCGGCGGCGTACCGATGAGGCTGGCGGTCGCAAGCGCTTGCATGGCCGGCACGACATCATCGTCGAGCCCGGCCAGCAGGAAGATGGGCGACTTGACGTCCTTCAGGTCGATCGTGCGGCCGAGCGCCGTGAAATTGCCGCTGGCGATGCGGTTCTCCCGAAAGATCCAGTTGACGATCTGGAGATAGTAGGTGCCCGGCAGATTCAGCGGCTCGCTGTTCCAGCGGTCGAAGCGCGCGAGCAGGGCCGCGCCCTCCTCGTCCGAGAAGTCTCTCTGCAACGCCGCCGCGATGTCGTCGGGGCCTGGCGCCTTCGACCAGACACGCAGCATCTCCTCGCCGCTGACATTGCCGCCGCCGCGCGCGACGAGCTGGTCGTAGACCATCTCCGGCGCGTTGCGGGCGAGTTGCGACAGCCTGGACTCGACCGCGAGGTCGACCGGCGCACCTGCTAGCACCAGCCGCCGCACCTTAGCCGGAAACCGCGCCGCATAGAGCAATGACAGCCAGCCACCCTGGCACAGGCCGACCAGATCGACCGGCACGCCGATCTCGTCGACGGCGACGTTGAGATCGCCGAGATAGCTGTCGATCGAGAGATAGCGCATGTCCGGCGTGGCCGAGCGCCAGTCGGTGAGATAGATTCGATCGATCCCGCCCTGTTGCAGCGACTGCACCACGCTGTGGCCCGGTGCGAAATCCGCGATCAGCGCCCGGTGCAGCGCATAGGGCGCGCAGACCAGCGCCGGCTGACCGGATCGCGTCCGCGAACAATCGCGCAGCCGCATGGTGGCGAGCTCAAGGGCCGTGGTGCCGGGCGTGGTCCAGGGGAGATCGCCCTCGCCCTGCTTCGCCGGGGGGCCGCGCTCCAGCCACCAGAAACAGGCGTTCACGGCGAGCCGTGCCGCCGCAAACGGCCACAGCATGGGGTCGTCGGGGACGTGGCCCGATCCGCCGGGCTGATGGCCGGTCTTTTCCGCCATTATCGCGCGATCCTCACAGGAATGCCTCCAGGCTGACGACGGAAATGCCGAGCTCCCTGAAGCTATGATGGGTCGCCGCAATCGAGCCGTCGAGGTCGATGCCGCGGCAGGCGTCTTCGATCACGACAATTTCGAACCCCGCCTTGCGCGCATCCTCCGCGGAAAAGCGGACGCAGAAATCGAGCGCCAGGCCGGCGACGAAAACGGTCTTCAGCTCGCGCTCGCGCAAATAGCCGAGCAGGCCGGTCGGCGTCTTGTGGTCGTTCTCGAACAGCGCCGAATAGGAATCGATGCCGCGGCGGAAACCCTTGCGCACCACAAGGTTCGCGCGGGTGGCCTCGAGCTCCCGATGGAATTCGGCGCCGGCCGTGCCCTGGACGCAATGCGTCGGCCAGAGCACCTGGGTGCCGTAGTCGAGCTCGATGGTCTGGAACGGCTGACGGCCCGCATGGTTCGGGGCGAAGGAGACGTGGTCGCCCGGATGCCAGTCCTGCGTCAGCACCACATTGGTGAATTTCTGGGCAATCCGATTGATGGCGGGGACGACCTTCTCGCCGCCCGGAACGGCGAGCGCTCCGCCGGTGCAGAAATCGTTCTGCACGTCGATCACCAGCAGCACGTCGCGGTCGGTTATCTTCATCGCAGGTCCTATTTCGTCGGTCCGGCGCAATCGGCGTCGGCCGCTGTCATCAATGTCGATCTTCCCGCGCGGCTTCGCAACCTGCGGCCACGTGCAACGATGTCGCGCGATCGGCCGGCTGATCCCCCCGGATGCAACGCTTTGGCCTCGTCCGTGTTGACTAGCTGTACCCGAGGGCGGAATCTCTGATATCCGCGGCGTGCGGATCGCGGCGAAGGCGTGGAGGAAAAGGGTTCCCAAAGCCTGCAAGGCTAAGGCAGCCAAATGGTCATGAGTATCGGCAAGACAGGCAATATTCTTCTCGCCGATATCGGCGGTACCAACGCGCGCTTCGCGCTGAGCAATGGCGAGCAGATCGGACCGATCGACTACGTGAAGGTCGCCGACCATCCGACGGTGCGCGAGGCCATCACTGACGTGCTGCGGCGGGCCGACAGCGAGAAGCCGGCCAGGGCCGTCCTCGC
This sequence comes from Bradyrhizobium monzae, assembly GCF_021458635.1. Taxonomy (GTDB): domain Bacteria; phylum Pseudomonadota; class Alphaproteobacteria; order Rhizobiales; family Xanthobacteraceae; genus Bradyrhizobium. The sequence continues at coordinate 125,927 of NZ_JAIRDQ010000015.1, read as the reverse complement.
CGTCGCCGGTCCCGTCACCAACAATCGCTGCGTCATGACCAACAGCCCGTGGGTGATCGACGGCAACGAGCTCCAGCCGGCGCTCGGCTTCGACAGCGTCCATGTGCTCAACGATTTCGAAGTGGTGGCCTGGTCCCTGCCGGCCTTGCAGCCGGCCGACCTGATTCCGCTCGGCGGCCAGGACGGCATGCCCGGAGAGCCGCTGCTGGTGGTCGGCCCCGGGACCGGCTTCGGCGTCTCCTGCCTGGTCGAGCGCCATGGCTCCCGGCTGGCTGTCGTCACGGAGGCCGGCCACGCGACGCTTCCGGCGGAGAACGAGCGCGAGGAGCGGGTAATCGCCGCCATGCGCCGGCGCTTCGGCCACGTCTCCATCGAGCGCGGCGCCCTCTCCGGCTCCGGGCTGCAATCCCTCTACGAGGCGATGGCCGAGGTCGACGGAGCCCAGGTGCCGCAACGCGATGCGGCAGCGATCACGAAGGCGGCGCTGGACGGCACATGCGAACTCAGCCGCGCAACACTGGCGATGTTTTGCGACATCCTCGGCTCGGTTGCCGGCAATCTCGCGGTGACCTTCGGCGCCAGAGGCGGCGTCTACATTGCCGGCGGAATCGCGCCGCGCTTTCCGGAATTCCTTTCGGCTTCAGCATTTCGCGCGCGTTTCGAAGCCAAAGGGCGCTTCCAGGACTATTTGCGCAACATCCCGACGCGCCTCGTCATGAAGCCCGATGCAAGCTTCGTCGGCCTGAAGATGTTCGCCGACCACAATCTGGATTGAAGCGCGTCCGCCCTTGCACCTTCCGTTAAGCAATTCACAGCTGATTGCAGCGCACGCGCGGTTCCACGCAGGATCGTGCTTGCCCCGTGGTTTCCGATGGGAAACAATTCGCGCCGGTGTGTGGCGTAGATGCGGGGGCGTGACATGCGTAAGCAGGATGTGGGCTTCGACTATCACCGCTATCACCGGCTGCTGACCGAGGCAGACGATGACGGCAAGCGCAGGGCGCTGATCGAGCTGCTGATCGAGGAAAAGGCCCGGGACCGGTTGGCGGCCCAGCGTGCCTCGGACCGCGCCGCCATGACGGCCCACACCATCGCCAAGGTGCTGAAGGCCGGCCGCAACTGAGGCTGCAACACTTCGCCTCGTCCGGAGACGAGTCCGCGATCGATTGCGATTCCGTTAAGGATCCCTCGCAACCTCGCATCAAACTTTTTGCTCTAGGAGTTCCCTCACCTGATGCAATTCAGGATCAACACAGGGGGGAATGAACATGAGCATGATTTCGCTCGCCGAAATGCCGGCTGCAATCCAGACCCGGTCGACCGACTATTCCTTTAAAGCCATTATCATCTTCTGCGGCCTGGGGCTCATTGCCTCGTTCAGCCTGATGGCACACGGCGTCGACCTGAGCGCCGGCCTGATGTGAAACACTGACGATCTTCCGTCACCAAATGGCCGCCCCTGTCGGGCGGCCATTTTCGTTGACGATGTCTCGATCGTTGACAATGTCAGTTTGGCCGCCTTGGCTCAGTGCGAAGCTTTGGCCGGCGCATCCGGAAACAGCGAGTCGATCATGATCTTGAGCTGGTCGAGCGCAATCGGTTTGCGCAGGATCGGCCTGCGGCGGAGCAAGGACGGCAGCAATTCCGGCCCGTAGCCCGTCGCGAACAGGAACGGCTTGCCGCGGCGCTCGATCAAATCGGCGACCGGATCGACATAAACGCCCATCAGGTTGATGTCGAGGATCGCGAAATCGTACTGCGCGGTCATCGCAAAGGCGCTCGCATCGCGCACATTGTCCGCTTCCGCGACGACATGATGGCCAAGCTCGGCCACCATGTCAGCCATCATCATCCGGATCAACGCCTCGTCTTCGACCAGGAAAACGGAGAGCCCGTCCGCCATTATCAACCTCGCAGCCACCTTGCGAAGCTAAGCATACCCGATTTGCGAGAAGGATTCACGAATTCGTGGCCTTTAAATTCCACGAATAAAATTCCACGAATCCCTGCAATCCAACTCAAGCTTGATCAATCCAGGCCGCGCTCATGGCTGAGGTGAACCATCTCCTGGATGAACACCTGCTTCTGTTTGTCGTCGAGGCTCGAGAACAAGGGTTCGGCGGCATCGGCGACGTTGCGCTGATCGGAGGCGCGGTCGATCAGGAATTGCGCCTCATTGCGCATCTGCTCGATGATGTCGTCGGGCGGATCCCGCTTGGCGCGCTCGATTCTCAGATTGAGCCGCTCGGCGCCATTATGCCCGAGATAGTGCATCGCGCTGGAGAAGCCGAACCAGTGCTTCTCCTGGTCGGGCGTGAGATTCAGCTCGGTCTTGATCCGCTCGATATAAGAATCGCTGTTGGAGACGATCTGGTCGGCGGTCAGTTGCGGTGCGCCGGGCTGGGTCAGGACCGTGACGTCCTTGTCCTTGGTATCCGCATCCGCCGGAGCGTTCTTGGCCTCCTTGCTCGCCTTGGCACCCTTGCCGGCTTTCGCGCTCTCCTTGGCGCTCTTGGCATCCTTGTCCTTTGCGGCGCCCGGCTGCTTGGAGTCCTTCGCATCCTTGGATGCGTCCTTGGCAGCCGGCGCCTGGCCATTGTTATTCCCGACGCCGAGCACACCGGTGAAGACGCCGACTACGCCGCCAATAGCGCCGCCGAGAACGCCACCGACCGGACCTGCCGCCTTGTTACCGGCCGCAGCGCCGTCCTGAACGCCCTTGACCAAACCTTGTGCATTCGCAACCGCAGCCGCGCCGATCAGCACTGTCACAACGGACCCGAGCGCGAGCCATCGTCGCAGGCGAAGCCGCGCAGGCGGCGCCGGGGTGATCATTTGGGTCTTCATGTCGATCTGCTTGCCCTCTCGGAAACGGCAGGCCTCCTGCCGGTTGCAACTCTATCGTTTTCGCGGCGCCGAGGTCTAGGCGCGGACCAACGCTGTCCCCGTTTGGAAGGCCTTTGGCGCGAAGCGGTTGTGCAGGCTCATTCGGAACTGCGGCGTAATTGCGCACGGATTGTCTCCAGCCGTCGCACGCCGCAGTGTGCGTCGCAATAAGAGCAACCGCAGCCGCAGCTCATCGCCGACACTGGCCGCGATCATTCGGCACACAACGTTAGTTCTAGAGAGCGAGGCATTCGGCTTTCTCGACAGACGCAATCAATCATGATCTGATCGCGCTACCAATTTGCCGTGTCCTCCGCGTGATTTGCCGCCGGAGATGACGGCGCCAATAAGAAACGCAAAACAACAAAATCAAAAAACAAACTCAGGAAAGTCAGAGGAAACGACAGAACGATAAAACACACCAAGGTGAGGAAACGCGATGTCACGCAAGACACTGACGCGACGTCAATTTGTGGCTGCCACTGCAATGTCCTCCACGGCGCTCATCGCAGCGCCCTACGTCCGAGGCGCTTACGCCGCCGGTAAGCTCTCGATCGGCCTGTGGGACCACTGGGTACCCGGCGCCAACGCTGCCTCCACCGACCTGATCAATGAATGGGCTGCCAAGGAGAAGGTCGAGGTTTCCATCGACTACATCACCAGCCAGGGCAACAAGCTCCTTTTGACGATGGCAGCCGAGGCGCAGGCAAAGTCCGGGCACGATATCCTGTCGTCTCAAATCGGCTGGCAGCCGCACGCCTATGACAACTTGCTTGAACCGGTCAATGACGTCATGGAGCCGGTCATCAAGCAGAACGGCGAGGTGAACGGCACGGTCAAGTATCTCGGCCAGGCCGGCGGCAAATGGCTCGCCGTGCCGGCGACCGCTGGCAGTCAGATAAAAGGGCCCTGCTCGCGTATCGATCTGATGAAGAAATACGCGAATATCGATGTCCAGGAAATGTATCCGGCCGGTTCACCGCCCAAGGCCGACAACTGGACGATGGATACGTTCCTCAAGGCGGCCGAAGCCTGCCAAAAGGGCGGCTTCGCCTTCGGCATCGGCCTCGGCACGACCCCGGACAACATCGACACCGCGGGCGCGATCTTCCAGTCCTTCGGTGCCGAGCTCGTCAACGCCAAGGGCGACATCACCGTCAAGACAGACGAGGTACGGCAGGCGCTCGAATTCTACAAGAAGCTGATCGCGGTGTTGCCGCCGGACGCGCCCTCCTGGGACGACGCCTCGAACAACAAATGGCTGATTTCCGGCAAGGGCGCCCTGATCATGAACCCGCCGAGCGCTTGGGCGGTCGCCAAGCGCGATGCGCCGCAGGTCGCGGAGCAATGCTGGACGCATGGCTTCCCGGCCGGACCGAAGGGCCGTTTTGCGCCTTTCCAGCCGTTCTTCTGGAGCATCTGGAAATTCTCCAAGAACAAGGAAGCGGCCAAGAGCCTGCTTAGTCACCTGTCGCAGCCGTCGTCGATCGAAAAGTTCGTTCAGGTGAGCGGCGGGTACGATCTGCCGGCGTACGCAAGCATGACGACGCTGAAGACCTGGGCCGAGGAAGGACCGCCGAAGGGCACGCTCTATCACTATCCGAACCCCTACAATCATCAGACATTGTCGATTGCCGCCGCGCCGGCGCCGCCAAAGATTGCGGAGCAAATCTATAATCAGGCGACGCTGACCAAGTTGGCGCTGCGTTATGCGCAGGGCGAGAAGATGGAACAGGCGCTCGCCTGGGCCGAGGGCGAGTGTGAAGGCTTCATGCGGAGCTGAGCCGGGGGGCATGGCGGTTCACGCCTCGCGCGTGAGCCGCCCGCCCGTCGTCCGATCCGCGTGACCAGCGGCCGATACGTGCGGCCGGCTTCGGTTTGCAAGGAAGCAGGCCCAAAGAAGCTGACTTGAGGAAGCTGACATGGCCGATATCGTCGTTGAGCAAGGTCGCGTCGCCCGCCCCACCGGCACGCGCAAACGGGCGAGCCTGCGCAATGCGCTGGGACGTAAATCGACGGTGGCGTTCGTCCTGACGCTGCCGCTGATCTTGCTGATCCTGCTGCTCGTGCTCTACCCGGCCTTCTACTCGATTTATCTGGCTACTCTGAACAAGGCGATGACGAAGTTCGTCGGCTTCGGCAACTTCACCTTCCTGTTCAAGCGCGAAACATTCTGGATGGTGGTGAAGCAGTCCTGCATCTTCGCGGTGACCGCCGTGTTCTTCAAGGCGCTGATCGGCTTCATTGTCGCGCATTTCGTCCACAACATTCCCGGCAAGAAGCAGCGCAAATGGCGCGGCATGCTGCTGGTGCCCTGGGTGATCCCGCCGGCGATGAGTACGCTCGCCTGGCTCTGGCTGTTCGATCCCTCCTACAGCGCCTTCAACTACACGCTGTCCTTCTTCGGCGTCGGTCCGATCCCCTGGCTCGGCGACACCTTCTGGGCACGCTTCTCCGTCATCCTCGTCAACGTCTGGTACGGCGCGCCGTTCTTCCTGATCATGTACCTTGCGGCGCTGAAATCGGTGCCGGACCAGCTCTACGAGGCGGCGTCGATCGACGGCGCCAATTGGTGGCAGAAGATCTGGCACATCACCCTGCCGATGATGCGCAACATTATCGCCATCACCACGCTGTTCTCGCTGATCGTCACCTTCGCCAATTTCGACATCGTTCGCATCCTGACCTCCGGCGGACCGCTGGACACGACGCATCTGTTCGCCACCTGGGCGTTCCAGGTCGGCATCCAGAGCAGCGACATTCCGCTCGGCGCCTGCGTCACGCTGTTCATGGTGCCGATCCTCGCCGTCGCCGCGGTCTTCATCCTGCGCGATGTCAACAAACGTGGGAATGAGGCCTGATGAGCACGCTCGCGATCGACAAGGCCGGCCCGTCCCGCAAGGTCAAACTCGGCAGCATGAGCCGGGACCGCACCTGGGCATTGCGCTGGTCCTATTTCTTCCTGGTGCTGTTTGCGATCTTCTTCCTGACGCCGCCGGTTTACATGCTCATCACCTCGCTCAAGAGCAGCGCGGAGATTTCGGCGGCGACCAATCCCTGGTGGGTATTTCATCCGACGCTGTCCAATTACGTCGAACTCCTGACCTCGAACCAGTTCCTGCGCTTTTTCTGGAACTCGTCGATCATCTCGATCGTGGTCGTGATCGTCACCATGCTGATCAGCATCCCCGCGGCGTTCGCGCTGGCGCGAATGAAGTTCTGGGGCTCGGCGACGCTCGCGACCGGCGTGTTTCTCACCTATTTGATCCCGGACAGCTTGCTGTTCATTCCATTGTTCAAGATGCTGGCGGTGATCCAGGACTTCACCGGCATTACGCTCCTGAACCGCTGGTATGTGCTGGTGTTCATCTATCCGACGCTGACCGTGCCGTTCTGCACCTGGATCATGATCGGATATTTCGCTTCGATCCCCAAGGAGCTCGACGAGGCCGCGATCATCGACGGCGCCTCCTGGCTACAGACCTTGCTGCGGATCTTCATTCCGGTGGCGCTGCCCGGGCTGATCGCCGCGACGATCTTCGCCTTCACGGTGTCCTGGGCCCAATTCCTCTACCCCCTCGTGTTCACGACATCCATCGACCAGCTCGTGCTTCCGGTCGGCATCACCACCACGCTGATCAAGGGCGACGTCTTCAACTGGGGGCAGATCATGACCGGCGCGCTGCTCGGCGCAGCACCGCCACTGATCATCTACGCCTTCCTGATGGACTACTACATTGCCGGCCTGACTGCCGGCGCGACAAAGGGTTGATGTTGAAAGGTCGAGGTTTCATGGCTGACGTTGCATTGCGGAAGGTGGTCAAGCGTTACGACGATGTCGAAGCCGTGCGCGGCATCGATCTCGACATCGCCGACCATGAGTTCATCGTCCTCGTCGGCCCCTCCGGCTGCGGCAAGTCGACCACGTTGCGCATGATCGCGGGGCTCGAGGACATCAGCGACGGCGATATCATGATCGGGGGCGACGTCGTCAACGACGTGCCGCCGAAGGATCGCGACATCGCCATGGTGTTCCAGAACTACGCGCTCTACCCGCACATGACGGTCGCCGAGAACATGTCGTTCGGGCTGCGGCTGAAGCACTACCCCAAGGCCGAGATCAAGGCGCGGGTGACGGAGGCAGCCCGCCTGCTCGACATCACCGATCTGATCGACCGCAAGCCGAAGCAGCTCTCCGGTGGCCAGCGCCAGCGCGTCGCCATGGGGCGCGCCATCGTGCGCAATCCAAAGGTCTTCCTGTTCGACGAGCCGCTGTCCAATCTCGACGCCAAGCTGCGGGTACAGATGCGGATCGAAATCAAGAAGGTGCATCAGAAGGTGCGCACCACCACCGTCTACGTCACCCACGACCAGGTCGAGGCGATGACGCTGGCCGATCGCGTGGTGGTGATGAACAAGGGCCGCATCGAGCAGATCGGCACGCCGAACGAGCTCTACCACAAGCCGGCGACGCGCTTTGTCGCGGGCTTCATCGGCTCGCCCGCAATGAACTTCATCCCGTGCCGGCTGGAGGATGCCGGCGGCGCGCTGCAAATCCGCCTCACGGACCGCATCGGCTTTGCGCTGCCGCCAGCGCGTGCCGCGCGCTACAACGCGCTGCCTCGCACCGACAAGCTGCTGCTTGGCATCCGTCCTGAACACCTCACGGAATCGAATGCGCATCTGGAGCCCGGCGTCGAACCATTCGACACCGTGCTCGATGTCACCGAACCGATGGGTATGGAGACCCTGGTCTATTTCGGACTCGAAGGCACGCCGGTCTGCGGCCGCGTCAACCCCAATGCCGGCGCCAAGGACGGGGCTCCCATGCGTTTGGCGATGGACCTCAACAACATGCACCTGCTAAACGAGGAAACCGGCGTCGTGCTGTGACGCCGGCCCAAGAAAACGGGTTAAGAAACGCTAGCAGGCAGGGAGCGATGGCGACCAACAAGAAGAAGATTTTCGTTACACAGACTTTGTCGCAAGGGGCACGCGCCCTCCTCACCCAGCGGGACGATATCGAGCTCGTCGAGTTTCCCAACCTGATCTCGGCCAAGGATTTCGAGGCCCTGCTGAAGGGCCATGCGCCGGTTCACGGCGTGGCGCTGGGGGCAACCGCATTCGGCGAGACCGAGCTGGAAGCGTCCAAGGACATGAAAGTAGTGACCCGCATCGGCGTCGGCTACGACGCCGTCGACGTATCCGCCCTCTCCCGCCGCAAGGTGCCGCTGATGGTCGCGGGCAGCGCGAATTCGCCCTCGGTCGCCGAGCAGGCGCTGTTCATGATGCTGACTCTGGCAAAACGCGCGAATGAAATGCACGCTTGCGTCAAGGACGGCCAATGGGCCAACCGCCTCGGCATGCTGCCGTTCGATCTCTACGGCAAGACCGTGCTGGTCATCGGCTTCGGCCGCATCGGCACCCGCACCGCCAAGCGCTGCCAGGCGATGGAAATGAAGGTGCAGGTCTATGATCCCTACAAGCCCGCTGCCGACATCAAGGCTGCCGGCTGCGAGCCGGTCGCCGATCTCGACGCGGCGCTGCCCAACGCCGACTTCGTCACCATCCACTGCCCGAAGACGCCGGAAACGGTCGGCCTGTTCGATGCGGCGCGGATCGGCCGGATGAAGCCAAAGTCCTATCTCATCAACACCGCGCGCGGCGGCATCGTGAAGGAGGCCGCGCTGTACGACGCGCTGGTCTCCGGCAAGCTCGCCGGCGCCGGCATCGACGTGTTCGAAGTCGAACCGCCGCCGGTCAGCAATGCGCTGTTCGCACTGCCCAACGTCATCATGGCCCCGCATGTGGCCGGCGTCACCGTCGAGGCAGTGAGCCGCATGAGCGAGCAGACCGCGCGCAACATCCTGAGTGTGCTGGACGGCGATCCGATTCGGCAGAACATCATCAATCAGGATGTGCTGGGCTGAAAAACCGAAGGCGGCCGGCCAGTCGCGCCCGCCTTCGGACGGCCAGAATGCGTCCCATTTTGGTGCAGATCGGGCCCCAACTCAGCCTTAATCAAACCCGCGTAATGTATCCGGCCGCGGCGGCAGTGGGACAGACTTGCCGGCCGCGTCGAGCTGGAGGATGGACCCTTGTCAGAAATCGACCCGACCGACCACGCGCTGGCGACCATCGCCAGCATTTTGGAGCACCCCGAACCCGTTCTCGTCATCCGCGACACCGAGACGGAAGCGGTGGCTGTCGATGAATACGCGGTCGCAGACGAGCATCATACCTCCGACGAGCATCATGCCTCCGACGAACATCCGGTGGTCGAGGAGCAACCGCTGGTGCCGGACCACACCGACGCCGATGGCTACAGCAAGGTCGGTCCCGGGCCGATGGTGGCGATCCGTCTGAAATGGACCGTCCATCGCGGCGACGACGGCCAATACTACGTGCACGAGACCATCGGCGAGCAATCCGCCCCGGTGGTCAGCGGCCCGATGACGAGCGAGGCCGCCGTGCATTTCGTCGACGAACACGAGAACGAGGCGCATCGGCGCTTCGAGCTGCTGCGCAGCGAGATCGCCGGCCGCAGCTCGCTCGCCGACTACGAGCGCAAGGGCGAAGCCTAGTTAGCTCTCATGCTCGCACGGAGAAAGCCGTGTGGTAGCTTACGTTCCCCTTCGGCGGCTCACCCCTCAGGACAAGCCGCTGGAAGTACATGCTTGGCTCGCCTCCATAGGTCAACAGAGGATCACTGACAAAGCCGAAGCGGCCATAATAGGCGGGATCGCCGAACACGACGCAGCCATCGGCATCTCGCGCCGCAAGCCGCGCTAATCCCTCGCGGATCAGCGAGCGGCCGATTCCCTGTCGTTGCATCTGCGGCGCAACCGAGACGGGTCCGAGGCCATACCAATGAGCAGTATCCTGATCGATCCGGACCGGCGAGAAGGCGACGTGCCCGACAATACTTCCCTCGTCGGATGTCGCCACCAGCGAGACGGTCAGTGCGCCAGCTTGGCGTAGCGCCTCGATGATGCGGGATTCAGTCCCGCTGCTGTGGGGCGCCATTGCGAATGCTGCCGTCGTGATCCGGCTGATGGCGACGCCATCCTCGACCCGTTCGTCTCTGATCTGCATGCCGCTCACTTCCTTCCAAGATAATCCTTCTTCACAAGCTCGACGCCTGCGTGCCGCAAGAGATCGTAGGCCGTCGTGACGTGAAAGAAGAATTGCGGGACGCTGTTGGTGAGCAGCAGCGTCCGCCCGGTAAAGGGCAGCTCGGTCCCATTCTTCAGTCGGAAGAAGACCTTCAGCTCCGCGGCGGCATCGATCTCGGCGCGCGGCAGGCTTTCAATGAATTCGATTGAGGTGGCGATCCGCGCCTGAAGCCCGGCCATGTCGTGCTCCAGCGGCGGCAGCGCGACCGGTTCGCATTGCGCCAGCAAGGCCGGAGCGACGGTGGCGTGGCGGCAGGCCTCGCCGATCTGCTGTGCCAGATCGTACATGTTCGGTGCCATCCGCATGCCGAGCAGGACCGCCGGATTGAACTTGCGGGTCTCGGCATAGGCAACGCCCTTGTCGAGCAGCACGGACAGATTGCGCAGGTAAGGCACGAACAGGCCGACCGAGGCCTCGTACATCGAGATCGTCACTTCGAGATTCCCTTCAATTCCGTCTCGCCAGAAACTGGCATCTGGTCTAAATCCACGTTCAAGACTGCACAATGACAGCTTGGGCATGGATGGAAAAGAGATGACCGTTCGAATAAGCATTCGAATCCTTGCGGCTTTGGCCGTGATGTTGCTGGCAAACCTCTCGGCGCAGGCGCAGCAGCCAGCGCCCTCGCGACTCGACGAGATCATCAAGCGCGGCACGTTGCGCGTCGGCATGACCGGCGACTACAAGCCCTTCACCTATCTCGACAAGGCCACCCAGCAGTTCTCCGGGTTCGACGTCGACATGGCCGAGGCGCTGGGCAAGGCGCTCGGCGTCAAGGTCGAGTACGTCGCCACGGCCTGGCCCAAGCTGATGAAGGATTTCGAGGCCGACCAGTTCGACATCGCGATGGGCGGCGTCTCGGTCACACTCGACCGCCAGAAGAAGGGCTACTTCACAATGCCGATCATGCGCGAGGGCAAGACGCCGATCGCGCGCTGCGCCGATGTCGGCAAGTACCAGAGCATTTCCGATATCGACAAGAAAGGCACCCGCGTCATCGTCAATCCCGGCGGGACCAATGAGCGTTTCGCGCGCGCCAATGTCAAGGACGCCGACATCACCGTCTTCCCCGACAATACCGCGATCTTCGACGAGATCGCGAGGGGCAATGCCGACCTGATGATGACGGACGCCTCCGAGACACGCTATCAGCAGAAGCAGCATTCGGGCGTGCTCTGCGCAGTACATCCCGAAAAACCATTCGACTTCTCGGAGAAGGCCTACTGGCTCCAGCGTGACATGGCGTTGAAGGCTTTCGTCGACCAGTGGCTGCACATCTCGATGGAAGACGGCAGTTACAAAAAGATCTACGCCGCCTGGTTCGATTGACCCGCGTCCCGTTGTCGCTTGCCCCGGTCAAACTTTGGGCTGGCTCCGGATCTATTGAACCCGGAACCGCCAGAAGGCGACTCATACCGAGAAACAGTGATCTAGATCACTTTTCGCGATCGAACCGGGGCGTAAGCGTCGGTACGGGGACCACCTGTTCGGGAGATGGAAATGAGGAAGTTGTTGGCCACGGCCGCATTCCTTTTGGCGAGCACCGCAGCGCAAGCGCAGTACACCTTCGAGTACGGCGGGCGCACCATCCGCATCGATCCGGACCGCGGCACCGTGCAGATTCCCGGCGTCTACGACAACACCGGTCAAGGCAAGGCCAAGAAGGCCAAGAAGAACGAGACGCCCCCGGGCCAGCAGACCCCGCAACAGGCCAAGGTCGATCCACAAACGCCGGCAGCGGCGGCACCCGCTCCTGTTGCGGCGCCGCTCGCGGCACAGCAAGCGCCTGCGGCGCCTGCCCCCGCAGCCGCAGCACAGCCTCCGGCTCCACCGCCTCCACCCGCGCCGCCTCCGGCAGCGACCGCCAGCACCGCTCCCGCCGAAGATCTGATGGTGCCGCCGCCTCAACCGGCTCCAAACGCGGCCCCGACGGCGGCTGCGGCACCGCCGGTACCACCTGCGGCGCCTCCGCCGCCTGCTCCTACCGTGGCTGCCGCACCACCGGAGCCGCCACCTGCTGCGGCTCCGACAACTGCCCCCGCTCCCGTTCAATCCGCAGCCGTCGCCCCGGCGGCCCCCGTCGTTGCGCCGGCGCGCGATCCCAATTCACCGCTTGGCATCTGGCTTACCGAGGAAAAGGAAGGCAAGGTCCGCATCGAGCAGTGCGGCAATAACCTTTGCGGCTATTCGGTCGACAGCAAATCGAACCAGAATGGCGAGCAGGTCTTGATCAACATGAAGCCCGCCAAAGACCAGAAATGGTCCGGCCGCATCCTCGATCCCAATACTGGCTCGACCTACGATTCCACGATTTCACTCAAGAGCGGCGACCGCCTGCGCGTGCAAGGCTGCGCCTTCGGCGGCATGTTCTGCGGCGGCCAGACCTGGACGCGCGTGAACTAGGGTCCCGTCCGCAATTTTCGAGAGAGACAGGGGGCCCGTGATCCGGGCCCCTTTGCTTTTGCCTGCGGTGTCGTTGCGATGTGCCCCACCTCACGAGAACCCGGCGCGCGTGACAGCTCTCACATCGCCGGTTCCGCGCCCGTGACACGATCCCCGCACAGTCAACCACAGGGGCGTGTCATGAACGGCTTTCGCAAAGGTCTTTTTGCTACGATTATCGCCATCGCTTTCCCGCTCGCGCATGCGGATGCTGCGGGCTCGACATTCGACGGCACATGGAACGTGCGCATCTCCTCGTCGAGCCAGACCTGCGGCAACGGCTCAACCGTCGCGATCGGTATCAGCAACGGTCACATCGCCGCGAGCAGCGCCGCAGTGACTGCGTCAGGGCACGTCGCCGATGCGGGCAGCATCAACGTCACCTTGAGCACGGGCATCAAGAGCGCCGTCGGCTCCGGCCGGCTCAGCGGCGCCTCAGGCTCCGGCACATGGCGTGGCGCCATGTGCTCGGGAACGTGGACTGCGGAGCGGATGTAAGGGGCCTGCCTTAGCCGAGCGGCGCCGAATATTCGGCCTCTGTCACCGGCTCGAGCCAGGTCGAGAACACGCCGTCGAGCGCTTCCTGCATGGCGATGTGGCACATGCTGTTGCCCGGCGAGGCACCGTGCCAGTGCACTTCACCCGGCGGGATCCAGACGGTGTCGCCGGGACGGATTTCCTTGACCGCACCGCCCTTGGTCTGGACGCGGCCGACGCCTGAAATCACGTAGAGCGTCTGCCCGAGCGGATGATGGTGCCAGTTGGTCCGGGCGCCCGGCTCGAACGAGACGCGCGAGACGTTCAGCCGCGCCGGTGCGGGCGCCATGTTGATGGGATCCTGCAACACGGTGCCGGTAAAGTGTTCCTTGGGCGCGCGGCGGGTCGGCCGCGTGCCTGCGAGCGTGATGTCCATGGGGTCCTCGTTTCCTGTTACTTCTTGCTGGCGGCGTAGCGCGCCTTGGTCTCGGCATTCATGGGATAGAGGCCGGGCAACGCAGCGCCGTTGTTCACCTCGTTGACGATCCAGGCCTCCATCCGCTCCTGCTCGACGCCCTCATTGAGCACGTGCTCGAGCATCGCCTGCGGGATCAGCACGCAGCCGTCCTGGTCGGCGACCACGATGTCGTTCGGGAACACGGCGACGCCGCCGCAGCCGATCGGCTCGCCCCAGCCAACGAAGGTCAGGCCCGCGACCGACGGCGGCGCGGCATAGCCGTCGCACCACACCGGCAGGTTGGTGCCGAGCGTGCCCTCGACGTCACGCACCACGCCGTCGGTGACGAGCGCGGTGACGCCGCGCTTCATCATGCGGGCGCAGAGGATGTCGCCGAAGATGCCGGCGTCGGTAATGCCCATGGCGTCGACCACGGCGATGCAGCCTTCCGGCATCGCCTCGATCGCGGTGCGGGTCGAGATCGGCGACGACCAGGATTCCGGCGTCGCCAGATCCTCGCGCGCCGGCACGAAGCGCAGCGTGAAGGCCGGTCCGACCAGGCGCGGCAGGCCCGGGCGCAGCGGACGCGCGCCGCGCATCCACACATTGCGCAGGCCCTTCTTCAGCAGGACCGTGGTGATGGTGGCAGTGGTGATGCCGGCGAGGGTCTTGCGGGCTTCGGGGGACAGCGACATGGAAACAGACGAGCTCCGGATGGGCGGGAAAGAACGCGCGCATCTTGCGAGCCGGGGGCTTGCCGTCAAGGCCCAAAGCTCTGACAAGAACGCGGCCCAGCCGGGCTGTTATGCGACGCGATAACAAGGCTTTATCGCCACCCCCAGCATTAATTTATTGGACTTGCGGGCGCATTTACGCGAAGCAGGAGGACGCGGAACTCAAGGCCGAGCCCGCGCTTTTCCAAAGGCCCGATTTCGACATCTCATGGCCGCGACGCTCCCCCCGCCCCGCCTTCTGCCCAGTGGCGACAGCGCCGTCACGGTCGAGTTCAGCCGCACGATCGACGACGCCGCAAACGAGCGCGTGCTCGCGCTCGACAAGGCTCTTGCAGCCGCGCCAATCGAGGGCATCTCCGAGACCATCCCGACCTACCGCTCGCTGCTGGTGCATTACGATCCCGGCAAGATCGGGTTTGACGCGCTCTGCGAAAAGTTGCTCCCGATCTCCTGCCAGCCGCTGCCGCCGTCGACCAAGACGCGGCGCTGGCGCATTCCCGTCGCCTATGGCGGCGAGCATGGCATCGACCTCGAAGATGTCGCGAAGGCACTGAACACCACGCCCGACGATATCGTCGCCCGTCACGCCGGCGGCGACTATCGCGTCGCCATGATCGGCTTCACGCCGGGCTGGTCCTATCTCAGCGGCCTCGACAAATCGCTGCACATGTCGCGACGGCAGAGCCCGCGGCTGTTCACGCCCGCCGGCACGATCTCGATCGGCGGCATCCAGGCCGGGATCCAGTGCCTGGCCGCGCCGAGCGGCTGGCACCTGCTTGGCCGCACGCCGGTGCGAACTTATCAGCTCCACCGAAATCCCACCTTCCTCACCGAACCCGGTGACCGCGTGACGTTTTTTGCCATCGACCACAAGACCTTTGTGGAGCAGGACCGCGCCGCCGAAGCCGGCGAGATCATTGCCGAGCAAGTGGTCGCATGAGCCGGCTTATCGTCGCCAGCATCGGGCCTGCGAGCTCCGTCCAGGACGGCGGTCGCCACGGCGCGCAGCGCTATGGCCTGACTGTCAGCGGCGCGATGGACCGGCTGGCGCTCGCGGCGGCGAACACGCTGGTCGGCAACGAGCCGTTCGCGGCCGTGGTCGAGATCGGTCCGTTCGGCGCCACCTTCACGGCGAGGGACGGCGCGGTGCGCGTCGCCATCGCGGGCGCGCCGCGCAATGCCGACATCGCCGGGCGGCCGGTGGCGATGGACACATCCGTCACGCTGAAGGACGGCGAGACGCTGACGCTGGGCTTTGCTCGTGGCGGTGCGTTCACCTATCTGGCGATCGAAGGCGCTATCAAGGGCGAGTTGGTGTTCGGCAGCCTTGCGGTCAATGCCCGCGCGGGTCTCGGCAGCCCCTACCCGCGCCCGCTTCAGACTGGTGACGAATTCACGGTCGATGCCGCGAGCGGTGCACCGGAGTTGCGGATTGAATTGCCGAAGCCCGCGAGCGGTCCGATCCGCGTCGTGCTGGGACCACAGGACGACGAGTTCGACGACGCCAACAAGGCACTGTTCCTCGACAGCGAGTGGAAGATCTCGGCGACTTCCGACCGCATGGGCTATCGGCTCGAGGGCCCCGCCATCAAGCATCTTCACGGCCACAACATCGTCTCCGACGGCACGGTCAACGGCAGCATCCAGGTGCCCGGCAACGGCGCGCCGATCGCGCTGATGATGGATCGTGGCACCTCCGGCGGCTATCCCAAGATCGCAACCGTGATCACGGCCGATGTCGGCCGTCTCGCCCAGACCTCGGCCGGCACCGGGTTCCGCTTCAAGGCCGTCACCATCGCCGAGGCGCAGGACGAGGCACGCAAATTTCAACAGCTGATCCGCACCCTGCCCGATCGCCTGCGCTCCTCCGACACGGTCGAGCTCAACATCGAGGCGCTCAGCGACGCCAACGTCGCGGGCTACGCGGTCAGCGCGATCGATGCCGGGACCTGGCAGGTGACGGCCGAGCCGTAAACAACAAGACCAAATGCGGAGAGCAACCATGAAGACGATCGATCTCAATTGCGACCTCGGCGAAGGTTTTGGCGCATGGGAGATGGGCAACGACGCCGCCATGATCGACCTCGCGAGCTCGGTCAACGTCGCCTGCGGCTTCCACGCCGGCGACCCCGATATCATGCGGCGGACGGTCGAGCTCGCGAAAGCGCGCGGCGTCTCGGTCGGCGCGCACCCTGGATATCGCGACCTGCACGGTTTTGGCCGGCATCCGATCGCCGGCCTGAAGTCATCCGAGATCGAGAACCTCGTCGCCTACCAGATCGGCGCGCTGCAGGCGATCGCGACGGCGGCCGGCCACAAGGTGACACATGTGAAGGCGCATGGCGCGCTCTCCAACGTCGCCTGCGAGGACGACATGACAGCGAAGGCGATTGCCGCCGGCATCAGGGCGGTCGACCCCAGCCTGATCTTCGTGGTGCTTGCCAACTCGAAGCTGGTGAAGGCCGGCGAAGACGCGAACCTGCCGATGGTGCACGAGGTGTTCGCCGACCGCGCCTATGAGGACGACGGCAATCTGGTCTCGCGCAAGAAGCCCGGCGCGGTGCTGCACGATGCCAAGGCGATCGCCGATCGCGTGGTGCGCATGGTGCAGGACGGCGCCGTGGTGTCGGTGACGGGCAAGGTCATCAAGATGCGCACGGACACCGTGTGCATCCATGGCGATACGCACGGCGCGGTCGAGATCGCACGCACCTTGCGTCAGGCATTGAAGGATGCCGGCATCGAGGTCGCGCCGTTCAAGCGCGGGGCGTGATCAGAACGGGTGCACCGACAGCGTGCCGAACACGATCGCGGCGATGACGGCGAAGGCGCTGTAGAGCCCGATGTGATGGGCGTTCGCCGCGGTCCGACGCGAGAGCGAGCGCGCATAGAAGTGCAGCCTGGCCTCCGCCGATAGTTCGCGCATGGTCGATCTCCAACGCCCCATTCGCGGGATTATGAGGGGTCGACCGGGGTGGCGGGCAAGACGGCCACGCAAATAGCGATGAACCTTCTCTCGTGACCGCCCATCGCAGGTGCAAATTCTTTTCCGGCCCGAGTTCCGAGAATCTTATTCGTTAAGATTCACGCCGGTTGGAACCGGCCGGATGACGCCGGGATGACAGCGCGTCAGCCCCATCGAACCCAAATCGCGAAAACAACCCCATGCACAGTAGAACGCGGCCGCCGGCCCCCTGCGCGGCGCCGGCGATTCATGGAGCTTCCACCGCGGCTTAGTAGACGTCAGCCTGGAAGCGGCCCTTCTTCTTGAGATCGGCGACAAAACTGACGGCCTCGTCGGTCGAGCGCGCACCGAACTGCGCGACGATGTCGACCAGCGCACGCTCGACGTCCTTGGCCATGCGCTTGGCATCGCCGCAGATATAGAGATGGGCACCCTCGGCGAGCCATGTCCAGACCTCGCGGCCGAGCTCGCGCATGCGGTCCTGCACGTAAAACTTCTTCTCGCCGTCACGCGACCAGGCGAGCGACAGGCGCGTCAGAAGGCCCGAGGTCTTCATCGCGTTGAGCTCGTCGCGGTAGAAGAAATCGCAATCGCTGCGCTGATGGCCGAAGAACAGCCAGTTCTTGCCTTGCGCGCCGGTCGCCTTACGGTCGAGCAGGAAAGCGCGGAACGGCGCAATGCCGGTGCCCGGGCCGATCATGATGACCGGAATCTTCGGATCCTCCGGCAGACCGAAACCGTGCGCCTTCTGCACATAGACCTTGAGCTTGTCGCCCTCGTTGATGCGTTCACCGAGGAAGGTCGAGGCGACGCCGAGGCGCTTGCGTTTGCCGATGACATAACGCACGGAATCCACCGTCAGCGACAGCTTTCCGGGCGTCGCATTGTGCGACGACGAGATCGAGTAGAGCCGCGGCTGCAGCGGTTCCAGCGCCTCGACAAAGGCTTCCGGATGCGGTCGCGTACCCGAAAACTTCTGCAGCGCCGCCATCACGTCGAGCGTTGCCGCATCGCCATCGGGATCCTCGCCCTGCGCCAGCGCCCTGGCCTTCTCGCGCTGCGCACCACCGGTGATGAAGGAGAGCAGCTCGAACAGCTTATCGGGCGCGGGTGAAAGGGAAACGTCCTCGACCAGCGCCTCGCGCAGCGTCTTGTTGTTGACCTTGGTGGTGTGGGACGCCCCGAGCAGCGCGATGATCTGGTCGACGAGGCCGAGATCGTTGCGCGCGAACACGCCAAAGCTGTCGCCCACGACGTAGTCGAGCTTGCTCTCCGAGAGATCGAACTCGACGTGATAGGTCTCCTTCTCCGAGCCGCCTTTGTTGAGAAGGCGCCGCGACAGGAAGGTGGCGTCGGCCGGATTCTCGCGGGCGCGGCCGAGTTCGGCCTTCACCTCCGGCGCAGCCGGTGCACCCGTGGCCTCAGTCGCCCCTGCCGCAGGCTTCGCGGCCGGCGCCTTGTCGACCTCCTCGAACAGCTGCTTGAGCATCCGCGCCGTCTCCTTGCCGCCGGGGGCGCAGAGGTTGAGGCGCGCTTCGCTCTTGTTGGCGATCGAGTCCGAATAGTCGGCGCAATTGTAGCCGCACTGACCGCAATCCTGCTGCGCCATCGCGGCCATCATGCGGCGGCGGAGCGGACGCCCCTCCGCCAGCTTCATGCGGTCGGCGATCGCCATCGCCGGATCGTGCCAGGGTGCCTCGCCGTCATCGCCGTCGCCCTGCGGCGCCAGCATGACGCCGTTCTCGATCGGCGACAGCGCCGTCGAGCCGTCGAGGCCGAGCATGCCGACGAGAAAGCCGTTCAGCCACAGCCGCTGGCCTTCGCTGAACGGCGCATTGGCCGGAATGATCTCGATCTTGGGAGGCACGGACATCTGGGTCATGCTGCTACTTCCGCATCGGCGAGTTTGCGCAGGGCTTCACCGTCATGGCGACGGGAGAAGGTCAGGAACGTCTCTTCGGGCGAGGCGCGGTTGGCCAGATAGGCCTTGAGCAGGCCTTCGACGGTCTTCGGCACATCCTCGGCCTTCACGTCGTGAAAAACCTCCTGCCCGATATCGGCGTCGGGACCGAAGCCGCCGCCGGTAAAGAGGTGATAGCCCTCGACCTGGTCATCCTCCGTCGCACCCGGCACCTTGGCCGCGATCAGGCCGATGTCGGAGATGTAGTGCTGCGCGCAGGAGTGATGGCAGCCGGTCAGATGGATGTTGAGCGGCGTATCGAGATTGACACGCTCGTCGCACCAGTCGCCGATCGCGGCGGCATGGCGCTTGGTGTCGGAGGCCGCGAACTTGCAGCCGGCATTACCGGTGCAGGCAATCAGGCCGGCGCGGACATTCGAAACCTGCGTGGCGAGACCAAGCTTCTCGACCGCGGCGGTGACGAGCGCGACATTCTCGTCGCGCACGCCCGAGATCAGCAGGTTCTGCCAGACCGTCAGGCGGATATCGCCGTCGCCGAGATCCTGCGCGATTCTGGCCAGCCCTCGCATCTGCTCGCAGGTGAGCTTGCCGACCGGTAGCGCCACGCCCACCCAATTGAGCCCGGCCTGCTTCTGCTTGTGGACGCCGATATGGGCCATGCGATCCGACAAGGGCCGCGGCGCCAGCGCCTCGGCGGGCACGCGCGTGAACGGCTTCTTGAGCTGCTCCTCGACCAGCTTGAGGAAGCTATCGTGTCCCATGTTGTCGAGCACATATTTCAGCCGCGCCTTGTTGCGGTTGGTGCGGTCGCCATGCTCGATGAAGACGCGCACGATGGCATCGGCAACAGCGGTCGCCTCGTCAGGACGAACGACGATGCCGGAGTATTTCGCAAAATCCTTGTGGCCGGTGATGCCGCCGAGGCCGAGCTTGAACCAGATTCCGGGTTCGACGCCAAAGCCGTCCTTCACCTCGACCGCGGTGAAAGCGATGTCGTTGGTCTCCTCCAGCGCGGCGATCTTGCCGGCGCCGTCGAAGGCAACGTTGAACTTGCGCGGCAAGCCGAACAGCGAGCGGTCGTTGAGGATGTGGTAGTGCCACTCGCGCGCATAGGGACGCGTGTCGAGCAGCTCCTGCGGATCGATGCCGGCCGTCGGCGTGCCCGTGACGTTGCGGATGTTGTCGGCGCCTGCACCGCGCGAGCACAGGCCGATGTCCTGGACGCCCTCGATCAGCGCGACTGCGTTCTTCGGCTCGATCTCGCGGATCTGGAAGTTGGCGCGGGTGGTGACGTGGGTGTAGCCGCCGCCGCAGCTTTCGGCGAGGTCGGCCAAGCCCGACATCTGCCAGTGCTTCAGGATGCCGTTGGGAATACGCAGGCGCGCCATGTAGGAGGTCTGCGCCGGCGCCACCCAGAAGATGCCGTAATAGCGCCAGCGGAAATTGTCCGCCGGCGTCGGATTGGCGTTGTTGCGCGCCTGGTCCTTCAAGCGGTCATAGGCATCGAACGGATGCATCTCGCGCTTGAACTTCTCCTGGTCGGCGAGCTTCTTGCCCGCCGCCGTGAGCTTGTCCTGCGCCTTGATCGCCGCAGCGTCCGGCCCCGTCGGCTCGGAAGGAGCGTTGGCCGCAGGCGCACCGCCGTTAGCAAAGGCGCGCCCGACACGTCCGACCTGCATGCCGGACATGAAACCTTCGAGATAGCGCTTCTGCTCGTCGGAGAAATCGGCCGTGGGTGCTGTATCGAGTTTCATGGGCTGAATGGACCTACTCTGCTGCCTGGACCGCGACCTGCGCCACATCGGCCGCGGGCTCGGCGGGCTTGTACGTCGCGTAGAGTGCGAGGCCGGTGAAGACGAAGCCGCCGACGAGATTGCCGAGCGTCACCGGGATCTGATTCCACAGCCACCAATCCGAGAGACTGACCTTGGCACCGAGCAGCATGCCGGTCGGGATGACGAACATGTTGACGACCGCGTGCTCGAAGCCGAGCGCGAAGAACAGGAAGATCGGCAGCCAGGTCGCCGCGATCTTGCCGACCGTGGAGGTCGAGGTCATCGCCATGACGACGCCGAGGCAGACCAGCCAGTTGCAGAGGATCGCCTTGACGAAGACCGAGACCATGCCGGCGGTGCCGATCGCTGCGTTTCCGATGGTCTTGGCTTCGGCCACCGCAACGATGCGGGCGGCGACGCCGGCGACTTCGACCTTGCCCATGTTCGTGAGCGCAATCGCGATCAGCGCGCCGAAGGCGAGGCTGCCGAGCAGATTGGCGACGAAGACCCAGGACCAGTTGGCGATCACCGCATTCCAGCTCGCCTTGCCTTCGAGGTGCGCGAGCGGAACGATGGCGAAGCTGCCCGTGACGAGCTCGAGGCCCAGCAGCACGATCATCACGAGGCTGACGGGAAAGATCAGCGCGCCGACGAGAGGCTGGCCAGTAGTGAGGGCGCCGGAGAAGGCGAGCGTTGTGGCGGCGCCGAGCAGCGCGCCTGAAATCGCGCCGCGGATCATGATGTCGCGCGGGGCGAGCGCCAACTTCTTCAGGCTGGCATCGACCATCGCGGTCACGACATCAGAGGGTTTCGCGTAATCCATATCGAAGCTCCAGCTTGCCGCGCGCAGGCGGCGTCAACGGGTTGAACGGACGTCGATCGCTGGGAGCCGGTTGAAGGCGCCTAAGCGCCCAGCCGGAACCCGGAACGATCCGATCAGCTTCGTTGCTGCGGAAATCCACCATGGATCTGGAGCCGCCGGCGCCCACGCCGGGCAGCTCGGAAACTCCTATTCAAGACGTGTGCCAACGCAGCATAAACTGCAAAGCGACGTGGAATCAGTGCGTTAGGTTTGTGTGCAGCGCATGAAGTGGATCAAAATTCATGCTGCTTCGGGCAGCAATGGCCCAAAGAATAAGCTTCGAATCAAGATGCTTATTTTTTAGGCAGACACTAAAGCGTCCGCCGTCCGACCTCGAAAGAGGCCAGATAGCCGCTGATGTCCCTGGGGTCGAAGGCCGGTCCGGCAAAGGCGCCAAACGGCGTGCTGGGTTGACCTTCTCCGTTCCGTCCCAAGGCGGCGTCATAGAGGTCCGACCGGAACACGGCCATGGCCGTCCTGAGCGCCTCCGGGCTGAGCGCCGTCTGTCCCCAGCGCACCATCTGGGCGTAGAGCCACGCGGCCTGGACAGGATCCGGACGCCCTGCCCCTTCGCGTCCCACCAAAAGATAGCGGCCGCTCTCGCGCACCGCGCCGTCAGGCGAGATCTTCAGGCGCCCGGTAAGCGAGCGCTGGATCACTTCGGCATCGACACCGATCCGCTCGGACCGCGCGAGCAGCTGCGTGGCCTCCGCGAGATTTGCGGGCTGCTCGATGAACTCGGCCCCCTTCACGGCCGCGCGCACCAGGCTCGCGACGACGTCCGGGTGCTTGTCGGCCCAGACCTGGCGCACAGCCAGCACCTTCTCAGCCGCGCGCACCAGGATGTCGGAAACGAAATGCAGGATGTGGCCGATGCCGAGATCGACCGCGACCGAATTCCAGGGCGCGCCGACACAGAACGCATCGACATGACCGTTGGCGAGACTGTCGACCATAAAGGGCGGCGGCAGCACGACGAGACGCACGTCCTCGTCGGGGTCGACGCCGGCCGCCGCCATCCAGAACCGCAACTGGTAATTGTGGGTCGAGAACGGAAAGGTCATGCCGAAGGTGAGCGGATCGGCGCCCGCCTTGCGCCGCTTGGCCACCACCTTCGCCAGCGCCTTTGCGGTCGCGAGCGGATCAAAACGGTCGCCGTCGATCTCCTCCATCAGCGCGGCGTGCAGCGCCGGCGACACCGTGATCGCGTTGCCGTTGATGCCGAGATTGAAGGGCGCTGCGATCGGCACCTTGACGTGACCGAGCCCGAGCGAGGACGCAATCGCCACGGGCGCGAGCAGATGCGCGGCGTCGAACAGGCCGATGTTGAGCTTGTCGCGCACGTTGGACCAGGACACCTCGCGCACTAGCTCGACCTCGAGCCCTTCGGCCGCGGCAAAGCCCTTGTCGACGGCGACGATCAGGGCGGCGGCATCGACCAGCGGGATGAATCCAATGCGAAGCGGAGCGGTCATTTCAGCATCTCCGACGCGGTAATGATCGACTGCGCGATCTCGCCGATTTTCTTCTTCTCGCGCATGGCGGTGGAGCGCAGCAGCACATAGGCTTCGTCCTCGTTGAGGCCCTTGACCCTCATCAGGATGCCCTTGGCCTTCTCGATGATCTTGCGGTCCTCGAGCTGCGACTTGGTCCGCTCCAGCTCCTCCTGGAGTTTGGCGAAAGCGTTGAAGCGCGACACGCAGAGGTCGAGGATCGGCTTGATGCGCTCCTTCTTCAACCCGTCGACGATGTAGGCGGACACCCCTGCCTCCACGGAGGCCTGAATCGAAGATGAATCGCTCTGATCGACGAACATCGCGATCGGCCGCTTCACGGCGCGGCTGACCTGGAACATCGCCTCCAGCACGTCGCGGCTGGGGTTCTCCAGATCGATCAGGATGATGTCAGGGTCCACCGCATAAATACGGGCGAGCAGACTCTGCATCTCGCGGATATGGACGATTTGCGTGAATCCGGCCTCGCGCAGCCCCTCCTCGAGGATCGCGGCCCGGATCGGGCTTTCGTCGACAATCACGATTTTGGGCGACTGTTCGGCGCTCATAGCTCACTCGCAACCCGGCGATTCATCCATAGCATGCCGGACGCCGATGCAAAGGGTTGTAATTATGAGCAATTGGGACTAGCTCAAGCCCGTCAATCAGGCAGATTTGGATATGGATCAGACGGCTGCGCCCAAGGTCAGCTTCGTGTCACTCGGTTGCCCCAAGGCATTGGTGGATTCCGAGCGCATCATCACGCGCCTGCGCGCCGAGGGCTATGAGCTCGCCCGCAAGCATGACGGAGCCGACATCGTCATCGTCAACACCTGCGGCTTCCTCGACAGTGCCAAGCAGGAATCGCTCTCGGCGATCGGCGAGGCCATGGCCGAGAACGGCAAGGTGATCGTGACCGGCTGCATGGGCGCCGAGCCCGAGCAGATCGAAGAGGCCTATCCCGGCGTGCTCTCGATCACCGGCCCGCAGCAATATGAGAGCGTGCTGGATGCCGTGCATCGTGCGCTGCCGCCCGCCCACAATCCGCATCTCGACCTGGTGCCGCCGCAGGGCATCAAGCTCACGCCGCGCCACTACGCCTATCTGAAGATCTCCGAGGGCTGCAACAACCGCTGCACCTTCTGCATCATCCCGAAGCTGCGTGGCGACCTGGTCTCGCGTCCGGCCGACGACGTTCTGCGCGAGGCCGAGCGCCTGGTCGGCGCCGGCGTCAAGGAGCTGCTGGTGATCTCGCAGGACACTTCGGCCTATGGCGTCGATCTCAAATACGCCGAGAGCCCGTGGAAGGATCGCCAGGTCCGCGCCAAATTCCTCGACCTCGCCCGCGAGCTCGGCGAACTCGGCGCCTGGGTCCGGCTGCAATATGTCTATCCCTACCCGCATGTCGACGAGGTCATCGCGCTGATGAACGAGGGCAAGGTGCTGCCCTATCTCGACATCCCGTTCCAGCATGCGAGCCCAGACGTGCTGAAGGCGATGAAGCGCCCGGCCGCCCAGGACAAGACGCTGGCGCGCATCAAGCGCTGGCGTGAGGAATGTCCCGATCTCGCGCTGCGCTCGACCTTCATCGTCGGCTTCCCCGGCGAGACCGATGCCGACTTCGCCTATCTGCTCGATTGGCTCGACGAGGCCGAGATCGATCGGCTCGGCTGCTTCAAATACGAGCCGGTTGCGGGTGCGACGTCGAATGCGCTCGAAGGTGCAGTGCCCGCCGAGATCAAGCAGGAACGCTACAACGCGCTGATGGCCCGCCAGCAGAAGATCTCGGCGCGCAGGCTGAAGCGCAAGGTCGGCACGCGCCAGCAGATCATCATCGACGAGGTCGGCCCGACGGTGGCCAAGGGCCGCTCCAAGGCCGATGCGCCCGAGATCGACGGCGCAGTCTATCTCACCAGCCGCCGCCCGCTGCGCGTCGGCGAGATCGTCACGGCGAAGATCGAGCGCGCGGACCAGTACGATCTGCACGGCAGCGTCGCTGGGTTCTGAAGTCGTTCACGCACCCCAATTCCCCGCAGCGTCATGGCCGGGCTCGTCCCGGCCATCCATGCCTTAACGCGCAGTTCGAAGAACGTGGATGCCCGGGACAAGCCCGGGCATGACGGCCTTTTGCGAATGTACACGTGAGATCATCCAGCTCACAAGCGAGCGCGTAGCGTCGCTGGTCTACGCCTCCGCCAGCCATTTCGGCACCCAGCGCTCCGGGCGCGGGGCGCGGGCGAGATCGGACTGAGCTTCGGCCAGCTTTGCCGGCTCGCCCTCGATGGTCGGGCGCACATCGTATTCGAAGTTCGGCATGACGCGGCCGTCGGCATAGAGGCCGAATTTCATCGCGTACCACAGCCCGAGCTCCGGCTGCGCGCGGCGCATCTCGTCACGCAGGTCGCGCAGCAGGGATTCGATCGAAGCGGCCTCCTCGAACGGCTGCGGTCCGCGCGACAGGACGCGCGCCTCGTACTGCTTGCCGACGATCGCGACCTCGAAATGCGTCTTGTCCCAGGCGTTCTTGCCCTTCGGCAGATGCGCGGCAAGCCGCCAGCCGAGCTCGGCCATCAGGCGGTGATTGGCCCAGAATTCCTCGCGATCCCGGCTCCACTTCTCGACGAAGCCACGGAAGTCGGGCAGCTCGAATACGCCATCCTCTGATAGCACCGGTTCGCCCGCCGGCCGTCGGGCGAGCCATTGCGCAAGCTCGACGGTCTGAGGCTCGACCTCGTCGTGCGGCCGCAGATCGTGCCAGGCCTTGTCGAATTGCTGCGCCGTCAGTTTAGCAAGCAACGCGTCAAGGGACGGCGCGAGCAGTTCGTAGTCGCCCTCCGAGCCCAATCCCACGATCGGAGGATCGTCGCGATCGAGCCCGGCGCCGTACCAGCCGCCGACGGCCGAACCGTCCGGCAGGCGCATGAACAACGCGAAGCGGTCGCGCAAGGGACTGCCGTCGAAGATCGGGGCGTGGTCGGAGAACTGGCCTTGCAGCGAGAAACAGCCGACGCTGCCCCAGGCGCGCCCATTCAGCCAGCCGGCAAAATCCAGCAGCAAAGGCGGCGCCTCGATGCCCGGCGGAAACGCGCCGCGAATGCTGTCGAGGTCGATCGGATAAGGCGTTTCGGACAAGGCTGAAAACTGTCTGGTTGGTCCCGTGCCGGTTGGTCTCCCCGGTAACATGTCCGGTTCGAACCAATTCACGCTCCGACATCACAAACGCGCTAGAGGCGTGATGGTTTCCATAGGGATGCTCGGGTCTCGCTTTAGCACAACGTCATCACGCAGCGCTCCCGCAGACTAACGATGATGTGTGAAATCATGGTGCATCCTCGTGTCTGTCGCGCGATGCCGCCTGACCGATGCACGCCGAGCGGGTGTTCTGCAAAACGCCCGCTTGACAAGCCCTGCCATTCAGCTGTACGGACCCGTCCCATGATCAATTCTCGGACCCATCTGCGCCAGGCCATGCGTCGTCGCTCCCGCGACGATGATGGGTTGCGCCATGTCCGACGACGCCGCTGAACCAGTAAATTCAGCACAGTTTTCGAGAAGGCCGCACCCGCAAAGTGCGGCCTTCTTGCATTTCGCGTTCCTTTTTCACCCGCCCCTGCCTCACGAGGAGTCCGACATGACCACCGCCACCCATCCGTATGACGCGCTGATGGACATCACCGCACGGCCCAAGGCCGTGTTCGTCCGTGGCGCCGGCTCATACCTCTGGGACGACAGCCGCAAGCGCTATCTCGATTTCGTGCAGGGCTGGGCCGTGAACTGCCTCGGCCACTCCCCGCCGGCGATTGCGGATGCGTTGACGTCGCAGGCCAAGCGGTTGCTCACACCGAGCCCGGCCTTTTACAACGAGCCGAGCCTCAAGCTCGCGCAGGCCCTCGTCACCAACAGCGCGTTCGACCAGGTGTTCTTCGCCAATTCCGGCGCTGAGGCCAACGAGGGCGCGATCAAGCTCGCGCGCAAATACGGCTGCCTGCACAAGAACGGCGCGTTCGAGATCATCACGCTCGAGGGCGGCTTCCACGGACGGACGCTGGCGACGATGTCCGCCTCGGGCAAGAAGGCGTTCGAGCCGCTGTTCGAGCCGAAGGTCGCCGGCTTCAAGAAGGCAAAGCTCAACGACATCGCCTCGGTCGAGACGCTGATCGGCAGCAACACCGTCGCGGTGATGCTCGAGCCGATCCAGGGCGAGTCCGGTGTGTGGCCGGCGACCGACGCGTTCCTCCGGGAGCTGCGCACGCTCACCGAAACGCACGGCCTGCTGCTCATTTTCGACGAGATCCAGACCGGCATGGGCCGGACCGGAAAGCTCTTCCACTATGAGCACGCTGGCATCGCGCCCGACATCATGACGCTCGGCAAGGGCATCGGCGGCGGCGTGCCGCTCGCAGCGCTGCTCGCGACCGAACGCGCCTCCTGCTTCGAGCACGGCGACCAGGGCGGCACGTTTAACGGCAACCCGGTGATGTGCGCGGCTGGCCTTGCGGTGCTCGAGGAGGTTGGCAAGCCCGAGTTCCTGAAGGCGGTCACCGAGACCGGCCTGCTGCTCGAAAGCGAGCTGCAAAAGGTCTCGGCGCGACACGGCCTCGGCGGCGTGCGGGGACGCGGGCTGCTGCTCGCGCTCGACCTCAAGCTGCCGATCGCGCCCGGCATCGTCGCGCAAGCGTTCGAGGCCGGCGTTCTCCTCAACGCCCCGCAACTCGACACGCTGCGCTTCATGCCGGCGCTGAACGTCACGAGGGCAGAGATCGCCGAGATGATCGATTGTCTCGACGGTATCTTGACCAAGGCCGGCGCGGCGAGACGGGTGGCCTAGGACCCGTCATTGCGAGGAGCGAAGCGACGAAGCAATCCAGACTGCCTCCGAGGAGGGATTTCTGGATTGCTTCGCTTCGCTCGCAATGACGGCAGAGCTACGGCTTCAAAATCGACGCGCCGGTCGTGTTGCGGCTTTCGAGATCGATATGGGCCTTGGCGGCGTCCTTGAGGGCATAGGCGTGGTTGATCGGCACGTGCAGCTTGCCGTTGATGACGGCGGAAAACAGCGTGTCGGCGCCTTCCAGCAGTTCCTTGCGGGTGCCGACATAATCGTTGAGTTTCGGCCGCGTCGCAAACAGCGAACCGTGATTGTTCAGCTCGGCGATCGAGAACGGCGGCACGGGCCCCGAGGCGTTACCAAAAGAAACGAACATGCCGCGCGGCTTCAGGCACGACAGCGAGCCCGGGAAGGTAGCCTTGCCGACGCCGTCATAGACGACGTCGCAGCCCTCGTTGCGGCTGATTTGTTTGACGCGCGCGACGAAGTCTTCCTCGTTGTAGAGGATGACGTGGTCGCAGCCATTGGCTTCTGCAAGCTCGGCCTTCTCGCGCGAACCGACGGTTCCGATGACGTGGGCCCCCAGCGCCCTCGCCCATTGGCAGGCGAGCAGGCCGATACCGCCGGCAGCGGCGTGAATCAGCACGCGATGATGCGGCTCGACCTTGAAGGTCTTGTGCAGGAGATACCAGACGGTCAGCCCCTTGAGCATCAGCACCGCGCCCTGCTCGTGGGTGATGTGGTCGGGCAGCTTGACCAGCTTCTCCCAGGGGATGTTGCGCTCGCTCGTATACGCACCGAGATTGTGGTAGTAGGCGACGCGGTCGCCGGGATGGAAATTCGTCACGCCAGGCCCGACGGCCAAGACCTCGCCCGAGGCCTCGTTGCCGGCAATGAAGGGCAGGCCCGGCGCCTTGTAGAGGCCGGTGCGGTAATAGACGTCGATGAAGTTGAGGCCGACCGCGTGCTGGCGGATGCGCACTTCGCCTGGTCCCGGCGCCGGGACCTCGACGCTCTCATAGACCAGCGCTTCGGGGCCTCCGACCTTGTGCACACGGACGGCTTTGGTCATCACCTGACCTCCTCTTCTCCAAGGCCAGCGAAAGACATAGCGCCCGCCTTGTCAACTCGACCCAAATTGGAGCGGCTAGACGGACGGTTGACTGGCCTTCTTGCGGTTGCTCTTCGCCAGCACGTTGAAGAACTCCACCGCCGCCGAGAACGCAATCGCGAAGTAGATATAGCCGCGCGGAATGTGGAATTTGAATCCGTCCGCAACCAGGGCGACGCCGATCAGCACCAGGAACGCCAGCGCCAGCATTTTCGTGGTCGGATGTTCTGCGACGAATCGCGCCACCGGTCCCGACGAAATGTACATGATCAGGCAGGCGATCACGACAGCCGCGATCATGATCTCGATGTCCTGTGCCATGCCGATCGCGGTGATGATCGAGTCCAGCGAGAACACGATGTCGATGACGATGATCTGGACGATCACCCAGAAGAAGGCGCTGCCGCCGGATTGATCGTTCTCCTCGCCGTCATCGACCTCGACCTCGGCGTGAATCTCGTGCGTCGCCTTCGCGATCAGGAACAGGCCGCCGCCGATCAGGATCAGGTCGCGCCACGCGAAGCCGTATCCCGCAAACGAAAACACCGGCGCGGTCAGGCCGATCAGCCAGACCAGCACGCTGAGCAGGATGATGCGGAACACCAGCGCCAGCGCCAGCCCGATCTGGCGGGCGCGCTGGGCCCGCGGCTCGGGGATGCGCGAGACGATCACCGACAGGAAGATGACGTTGTCGATGCCAAGCACGATCTCGAGCGAGGTCAAGGTCAGCAGGGCGGCCCAGGCCTCGGGGCTGGTCAGCAAATGCATCATGCGAGGGACCTTGCCAGGCGAATCAACGCGTCGCTGAACGCAATCCAGAGCGCGATCGCGCAGAGCGCAATCGTCACGCCGGTGCCGACGCGAAAATCCATCTCCAGCGCATAGAGCCCGAGCAACGACCACACCGCAATCAGCGACATCGTCAGCCAGCGAAGCCGCACGACCCGAACCGGATGCAGGACGTGGAACGGCACGAAGGTCAGCACCACCAGCGCCGCGACCAGCAGCGTCGACGACAGCGGCGGCCAGTGCAGCAGGAACAAATAGAACGCCGCCGCATTCCACAGCGCCGGAAAGCCGCGGAAATGATTGTCATCCGCCTTCATGCGCAGATCGGCGAAGTATAATGCGCTGGTGACGATGATGGCGATGCCGAGCAAGGGCGCCGCCACCGGCAGCAACAGACCGCTCGCCACGATCGCATAGGCCGGCACGAAGACATAGGTAACGAAGTCGACGACGAGGTCGAGCACGTCGCCCGACCAGTTCGGCTGCACGTTCTTGACGTCGAGCCGGCGCGCGATCGGCCCGTCGATCGCGTCGATGATCAGGGCGACGCCCAGCCAGCCGAACATCGCCGCCCAGTGCTCGCGCACCGCCTCCAGCATCGCCAATAGCGCGATCGCGGCGCCGAAGGCGGTGAAGATGTGCACCGAAAACGCCGCGGCTCGGATCGCTGGTTTCGGCTTGAGGGAATCCTCTTGGCTGTCCATCTGGGTTTCCATGGCTTCTGCTACCAGAACGGGACCGGTTTGCACATCCGCCGTCGCAGCATTGGGTGGCGCAATTCGTCATAAAAGCAGGCAAAATAGGTGGGCTTGAATTTGCCGCCGGGCGTGTCAAATGTCGTTCCATGACAGACGCATCCACACTCTTTGACGGCAGTGTTATCGGCGGCGGACCGGCAGGCCTTGCGGCAGCAATTGCACTGGCCCAGGCCGGCGCGCGGACCGCGCTGCTGGCGCGGCGCCTGCCCTATGCCGACAATCGCACCACCGCGCTGTTGGGTGCCTCCGTCGAGCTCCTGGAAAACCTCGGCGTCTGGACCCGCTGCAAGGACAAGGCGGCAGCGCTCGAGGTCATGCGCCTCGTCGACGACACCGGGCGGCTGTTCCGCGCACCGGAGGTCCGGTTCTCCTGTCATGAGATCGCGCTCGACGCGTTCGGCTACAACATCGACAACCGCTCGCTGATGCTGGCGCTCGAGGCGCGCGCGGCCGAGCTTCCCAACCTCGTCCGTTTCGACGACGAGGCCGAGAACGTCGTCATCGAAGCCGATGACGTCGCAATCCGCACGGCGTCCGGACAATTCCTGACCGCGCGGCTCGTGGTCGGCGCCGACGGCCGGCACTCGCTGTGCCGGGAGGCCGCCGGCATTGCTGTGACGCGGCGCGACCTGACGCAGACGGCGCTGACCTTCAACGTCAGCCATGCCCGCCCGCACCGCAACGTTTCGACCGAGTTCCACACACCTCACGGCCCCTGCGTGTTCGTGCCCCTGCCCGGCAACCGCTCCAGCATCGTCTGGGTCTCGGCGCCCGCGGAGGCCGAGCGGCTTCGCGGCTTGAGCGACGAAGAGCTCTCCGCCGCGATCGAGAAGCAGTCGCATTCCATCCTCGGCCGGATGACGGTCGAGCCCGGCCGCAATTTGTTCCCGCTGGCGATCGAACGCCCGCACTCCTTCGCGCGCGACCGCATCGCGCTGGTCGGCGAAGCCGCCCACGTGGTTCCTCCGATCGGTGCCCAGGGCCTCAATCTCGGTCTGCGGGACGCTGCCGACATTGCGAGGCTAGCTGGCGAAGCCGTCGCCGCCGGCCACGATCCCGGCGCGGTCGACGTGCTCAAGCGCTACGACCGGGCGCGGCGTCCGGACATTCTGAGCCGGACCTTTGCGATCGATATCGCCAATCGCTCGCTGCTCAACGACTTCCTGCCGCTGCAGCCGGTCCGCGCCGTCGGCATGCACCTGCTCGGCGCCATCGGCCCGCTCCGTCGGTTTGCGATGCGCGAGGGGCTGACGCCGACCTGGCGCAAATAATTTGTCGCAACTCACATTTACGGAAACACCAGCCGGCCGGTCTGGAGCAACCACATCACGCTGGTCAGCGTGATCACGGATGCGAACGTTCCAAGCAGCACCGCGACGGAGGCAGATTCGATCCAGGCATCGTTCTGACGGGCGATCACGAACACATTCAGCGCCGGCGGCAGCGAGGCCATCAGGATGGCGGTCGCGGCCCAGGGCTGTGCGAACGGACCGAACGCCAGCATCAGGCCGAACGCCGCGAGCGGATGGATCAGGAGTTTGACCGCGATCACGCCCGGCACTTCCCAGGGCACCCGGTCGAACGGGCGCAGCGCCACGGTCACGCCGAGCACGAACAGCGCAGTCGGAGCGGCCGCGTTCTGCAGGAAGGTGATGGTGCGGTCGAGCGCCACCGGCAGCTCGATATGGAGCGCGGCGACGGCTGCGCCAAAGCAGGCCGACATGATCAGCGGGTTAAGCACGATCTGCTTCAGCACGACACCGAAGGCATGGACCAGCGAGGGATGGTCGCGGTCGGACAGCTCGATCAGCAGCGGCACGATCGTGAACAGGAAGATGCTGTCGCAGCAGAAGATCAGCGCCGTCGGCGCCGACGCCTTCGGCCCGAGCACGGCCAGCGCCAGCCCCGGCCCCATGTAGCCTATGTTGCCGTAACCGCCGGAGAGGCCCGCAAGTGTCGCTTCGCGCAGCGTCAAGCCGCCGAGCACCTTGCCGACGAGCAGCGCCAGCGTGAACGCCGCGACCGTCGACAGCGTGGTCGCGACCAGGAACGGCGGGTTGTTCAATTCCGAGAACGGCGTCTTCGACATGATCGCAAACAGCAGCGCCGGCAGCGATACGTAGAGCAGGAAGAAGTTCATCCAGGCGAGGCCCGATTCCGGTAGCGACTTGGCCTTGCCACACGCGAATCCGACGAAGATCAAGCCAAAATAAGGTAGTGCCAGATTGAGGATATCGACCATTGATGAAGTGTTTTCTGAAGACCTGGGGGCTATCCGCCCCTTAACCGGACGTTAATTGCAACCGAGGGCACTAGCATCGGCCACAATCCTGGTCTATCGACGGGGAATGATTAAAACGCGGACCGCCAAATTCCAGATCGGACAGGTCGTTCGCCACCGGATCTTCTCGTTCCGGGGGGTGATTTTCGACATCGATCCGGAATTCAACAACACCGAGGAGTGGTGGCTGTCGATCCCCGAGGAGGTGCGGCCTCACAAGGATCAACCGTTCTATCATCTGCTCGCGGAGAACGCGGAGTCCGAGTACGTCGCCTACGTGTCCGAGCAGAACCTGCTGGCCGACGAGTCCGGCGAGCCGATCCGGCATTCGCAGGTCGCCGAGATCTTCATCAAGAACAAGGATGGCGGCTACCGCCCGCGCAATCCCTCGCTGAATTGAACGCTCCGTCCCAGCCCCATTTTTTGCCGCATGAGGCGGCCAGCAAAAAAGGCGCTCGAACCGAGCGCCTTTTTCATGTCCGGGATCTGAGCCCGATTACTTCTGGCCGGCGGCCGGTGCTGCCGGAGGCGTGCCCTGCTGCTGCTCGAGCTTCTTGCGCTGCTCGTCAGCCTTCTTCTGCAGCTCCTCCTGGAGCTTCTTCTGGGTTTCCTCGAACACCTTCGGATCGGTCGGCGGACCGTCATAGGCCTTCTGGAATTCGCCGGCGAGCGGCAGCGGCAGGGTCAGCGGCGCGCCGTTGGCGTTGATCGCCTGCACCACGAGGTTCTGGCCCTTCTTCAAGTTGGCGAGGAGCTCGGGGGTCGCCTCGTAGTCCGACATGCAGCCGTTCTGGAAGCAGATCACATACGGGCTCTGCAGCGGCGGGTTGTTGTCGACGATGATGCGGGTGCCGTGCACGAGCTGCATGCCGAGCGGCAGCGTCACACGCAGGATCTTCTTCGGCTCGCCTTCCGGCTCAATGATGACGGCCGCGATGACCGGCTGGCCCGATTCGATGCGGCCGTCCTTGCCGGTGAAGCAGACCTGCTTGGCGTTGGCGTCCTGGCCCTTGAGGCAGAACTTGGTCCAGGGGGCGTAGATCAGCTGGATCTGCTGATCCGCGGGCTGGCCGCCCTGCGCCGCCGGAGCGCCCTGCTGGGCCGGAGCCTGCTGGGCCTGGGGAGCCGGCGCGGGAGCCGCAGCCGGCGCCTTGGGGGCAGCCTTGGGAGCGGCCTTCGGGGCTGCCTTCGGCGCGGGCGCGCCCGGGGCCGGCGCCTGGGCCTCAGCAGCAAACGGGACGACCAATGCCGTCGCCGTCAACAGGGCGAGAACTCGCCCGCGCGGCCGGACGGACGCGGCCAAATAACGGAAATTCATTGCAGAAAACCCTTTCTGAACGGGAAGTGCCCGAACCGCTCCGAAGCACCGAACCAAGCCGCCTTGGGCGCGGCTCTCTCCCCGTCAATTGAGGCAGATAAGTGACGGGCTCGGCGCTCGTGCGCGATTGCGTGCCTTCTTAACGCGGTCGACGGAAAGATCAATGCCGACAAGCGGCTTTGGCCACTTCCGGCCAGGCGCTCAGTGAAATCCCTGTGATAGGATTCAGCTGCCGACGGCCCTCGAATCAACGTGTCCGAATGTTCATGTTCCAGCGCCTGCTCGAGGGCCCCGGTGTCCGCGTTTGCAGTCTCGCCTTAGCCCTGACCCTCTGCCTGTCGGCGAGCACTGGTCGGGCCGAGGAGGCCCACGCAATCGCCATGCACGGCAAGCCGGCGCTGCCGGCCGACTTCACCCACATGCCCTATGCCAACCCTGATGCCCCCAAGGGCGGCCGGCTGACCTGGGGCCTCCTCGGCAGCTTCGACAGCCTCAACCCCTTCATCGTCAAGGGACTGCCCGTGCAGCCGATCCGGAACTACGTCGTCGAAAGCCTGCTGGCGCGCGGCCAGGACGAGCCGTTCACGCTCTATGGCCTGCTCGCCAAATCCGTCGAGACCGACGACGAGCGGAGCTACGTCACATTCCGTCTCGATCCCCGCGCGCGCTTCTCCGACGGCAAGCCGGTCCGCAGCGAGGACGTGCTGTTCTCCTGGCAGCTGTTGCGCGACCATGGCCGTCCCAACCTCCGGCAATATTACGCCAAGGTCACCAAGGCCGAGGCGCCCGATCCCCTCACGATCCGCTTCGATCTCACCGGCGCCAACGACCGCGAGCTGCCGCTGATCCTCGGCTTGATGCCGATTCTGCCGAAGCACGCCATCGACGTCGCGACCTTCGAGGAGACGACGCTGACCGGGCCCATTGCCTCGGGTCCTTACCGCGTCACGGCGGTCAAGCCCGGCGCCAGCGTGACGCTCTCGCGGAATCCCGATTATTGGGGCCGCGATCTCCCGATCAATCGGGGGCTGTTCAATTTCGACGAGATCCGGCTCGACTATTATCGCGAGGCCAACGGCCAGTTCGAAGCCTTCAAGCGCGGCCTCTATGATTTCCGCATCGAGAACGAGCCGTTGCGCTGGCACGACGGCTACGATTTTCCCGCCGCCAGGAACGGCGACGTGATCCGCGACACCATCAAGCCCGGCGTGCCGTGGCCCTCGGAATTCCTGGTGTTCAACACCCGCCGTCCGATCTTCGCCGATATCCGCGTGCGCCAGGCGCTGACGCTGCTGTTCGATTTCGAGCTGGTCAATCGCAACTATTTCTTCTCGCTCTATTCGCGCGTCGCCGGCTACTTTGCAGGCTCCGACCTGTCGGCCTATGCGCGCCCTGCGGATGCGCGCGAGCGCGAGCTCCTGAAGCCCTTTGCCGCGCAGATTCCGCCGGACATCATGGACGGCAGCTATCGGCTTCCCGTCACCGACGGCTCGGGGCGCGACCGCACGACGCTGCGCGCTGCGCTGAAACTCCTGTCCGACGCCGGCTACGATCTCGACGGCACCGTGCTGCGCAACCGCGCGACCAAGGCGCCCTTCACCTTCGAGATGCTGGTGACGACCCGCGACCAGGAGCGCATCGCGCTCGCCTTCCAGCGCGACCTCAAGCGCGCCGGCATCGCGCCGAGCGTGCGTTCGGTCGATCCCGTGCAGTTCGATCAGCGCCGGCTGGCCTACGAGTTCGACATGATCCAGAATCGCTGGGACCAGTCGCTGTCGCCCGGCAACGAGCAGTATTTCTATTGGGGAAGCGCTGCCGCCGACAATCCGGGCACCCGCAACTACATGGGCGCCAGGGATCCCGCCATCGACGCGATGATCAGGGCCCTTTTGGAGGCCCGTGATCATACGGATTTTGTATCGGCCGTGCGGGCGCTCGATCGCGCTTTGATCGCGGGCTTCTACACAATCCCCCTGTTTAACGTATCCGAGCAATGGATCGCGCGCTGGAATCGGATAGAACGACCATCGACCACTGCGTTGTCCGGCTATCTGCCGGAGACCTGGTGGTCGAAGGGTGAGCCTCAAGCCAGTCCAGCGAAGTGACGCCGTGAACCAGCCAGCCGTATCGCCGACGCTCGACACGCTGTTCCAGCGGACGCTGATGCGGCAGCCGCATGCGGCCGCCCTGCTCGATCCCCTCAACAAATCCCGCATCACCGGACACCAGCCGCGGCGGCTGACCTACGCGGAGGCCGACACGGCCATCGAGGCGCTGTCGGCGCATTTCGTCGAATCGGGCCTGCCGGCCAATTCTGTGATCGCGATCCAGTTGCCTTCCACGGTCGAGTTCGTGCTGACGGTGCTCGCCGCCCATCGCGCCGGCCTCGTCGTCGCCGTGCTGCCGCTGCTGTGGCGGCAAGCGGAACTCGCGGCCGCACTCAACCGCACTGCGGCGCGCGCCATCGTCACCATGAGCAAGGTCGACGGCGTCAGCTATTCGGACCTCGCGATGCACGCAGCCGCCGAGGCCTTCTCGATCCGCCACGTCTTTGGCTTCGGCGCTGATCTGCCCGAGGGCATGGCCTCGCTCGACGAGGTGCTGGCGCGTCCGCCGGGCACCACGCGCGCGGTGATCCAGGACGGCCGCAAGGCGGCGATGATCTCCTTCGATGTCACGGCCGAAGGCTTCCGCCCGGTGCCGCGGCCGCATTTCAGCCTGATCGCAGGTGGGCTCGCGATGTCGCTGGAAGCCGACATCAAGCAGGGCGCGACCGTGATGGCGGCGTTCACGCCGATGTCGTTCGCGGGCCTCGCCTCCTCGCTTGCAGCGTGGCTGCTTTGCGGCGGCACGCTGGCGCTGCATCATCCGTTCGAGAGCGAGGTGCTGGAGCAGCAGATCAATGAGCACGCATGCGACGTGCTGATCGCGCCGGCCCAGCTCGCTTTGCGGCTTGGCGATTCCGGTCTCGCGGCGCGGATGCCGACCTTGCGCAATGTCATCGGGCTCTGGCGCGCGCCGGAGCAGGTGGCCGCAAGCGAAGCCTGGATCGCGCCGCATGCGCCGCTCACGGATGTCTATCTGTTCGGCGAGGCCGGGCTGTTCGGCGCCCGGCGCGGCGAGAACGGCATGCCGGTGGCGGTGATGCCAGGACCGCATGGTGCCCCGCGCGAGCAATCCGGCTCCTCGATCGCGGGCGATATCCTGCTGACCCCGAAGGGCACGCTCGGCCTGCGCGGCCCGATGGTGCCGATCGCGGCCTACGCGCCGCCCCAGCCGGTCGGCGAGACGCTGACGGCGCAGCCGCCACGCGACTATGTCGATACCGGCTATGCCGCGCGGATCGACCGCGCCAGCGGCGCGATCTGCATCACCGCGCCGCCCTCCGGCATCATGGCCGTCGGCGGCTATCGCTTCCTCTCCAACGACCTCCAGGAGTGGGCACGCCGGCTCGGCCAGGGCGCGCTGCTGACGGCCCTGCCCGACCGCCTCTCGGGCCATCGGCTCGCCGGCCGGGCCCAGGACAATACCCGCGCCCGGGAGGCGCTCAGCGAGCTTGGCCTTAACCCCCTGATGGTCGAGGCTTTTCGCGACCGCTCGGGGCCGGCTTGAGTGCAGTTTCGCCTGAACCATTGACGCTGCATTAAGGCAGCCGGACTAGATTGCGCAGCATCGATTGCGTGATCAGAGTATCCCATGTCCCAGGCGGGCCCGATCCTGTTTGTGTCCAATGCCGAGCGCCCCGCCTTCATTGCGGCGCTGGACGAGGCCCGTCTCTTTCCCGTCGTCGACAGCGATTGGGCGAACGCGGCGCGCGCCGTCGAGCAGGTGCAGCCGGCCGCGGTCCTCGCCGCGATGTCCGGCGGGCACGAGCCGCATATGGCTTTGCTCGCCAGGAAGATCGCCGATCAGCCGCTTTATCTCCCGCTGGTCGCGCTGGACGCGCAAGCTTCGCTGCCCCACAACGCCCTGCCCTTCGCCACGCGCGGCAACGCTGCCGAACGCCTGATCGCGCGCGTGCGCGCCGCGATCCGCATCCGCACGCTGCATGCCACGGTGCTGCGTCGGCTGCCGGAGACGAAGGTGCCGCTGCCGGAGGCCGATCCGGTGCGCGACGCCATCGTGCTCTTGATCGGCCGCGGCGCGGCTTATCCTGCGCTCTCCGTCGCACTCGGCGAGCGCACGGGCGTGATCGGCGCGCTCTCGATCGAGGCCGCGGCAAAGCATCTCAACACCCGCGACATCGACGGCGTCGTGCTCTCGGACGGTTTCACGCCGCGCGTCACCGATGCTTTTCTCACCGTGCTCGCGGAGGATACGCGCTTCCGCAATTTGCCCGTGGTCGTCACCGCGCACCAGCTCACCCAGAGCTACGACCTGCCCAATCTCGAGCTGATTGCAGGCGAGCCCGCCAAGGTCGCCGCCAACGCGCTGCCGCTGATCCGCCAGCACGCGATGGAAGCGCAACTGAGCCGCACGCTGCGCTCGATCGACGCCGGCGGCTGGCTCGATCCACGCAGCGGTCTGTTGACGGTCGAAGCCTTCGCTCGCGATTTTTCCAAGGCGGTCGAGCAGACGCTCGCCCGCGGCGGCGGACTGTCGGTGGCGCGCTTCGCCTTCGACCCTGGTAATCCCCGTGCGCAACTCGATGCCGCGCGCATCCTCAGCCGCCTGATGCGGCAGATGGACTTTGGCGCCGCGCAGAAGGACGGCTCGGTGATCGTGGTGTTCGCCGAGACCGACTTCCGCACCGCGCATATGATCGCCCGCCGCCTCTCCGCGGTGATGAAGCACACCTCCAATGGCAAGCACGAGATGCGCAGCGATCCCGTGGTCAGCGTGGATTCGCTGTCGCCGTCGGATACGGCGAGGTCGCTGTTGGGACGGCTGTCGGCGGACGCGTCACGGGCAGCGTCGTAGTTTTCTGGCGCGCTGCGGCAACAAAACATCTGTCATTGCGAGCGTAGCGAAGCAATCCAGACTGTCTCGGCGGAAACATTCTGGATTGCTTCGTCGCAAGGGCTCCTCGCAATGACGTGGCGAGAGCGGAACCCTACGCCGCCTTCTTTTTCTGCGCGAGCTGCGCCAATTGCCGCATGATCTCCGTCGTACCGGCGAGACGCTCTTCGGGCGTCTCCCAGTCCTGCAGGAACACGACCTTCATGTCGGGGCGGACCTTGGCGGCCTGGCCGTAGCTGCGGATGAAGGTCACGAGGCGATCGGGATAGGCGAATGAATTGTCGCGGAAGGTGATGACAGCGCCCTTCGGACCGGCGTCGATCTTCCCGACATTGGCCTGGCGGCAGAACGCCTTGATCGCGGCGACCTTGAAGAGGTAGCGCACCTCGTCCGGCAGCACGCCGAAGCGGTCGCGCATCTCGGCGCCAAAATTCTCGATCTCCTCCTCGCTGTCGAGATCGGCCAGGCGCCGGTACAGCGACAGCCGCACCGAGAGGTCGCTGACGTAATCCTCAGGGATCAGCACGGGCATGCCGATGGTGATCGTCGGCGACCAGCGGTCGGCAGCGGGCTCGGAGACACCGGCCTTGAGGTTGACGATCGCCTCCTCCAGCATCGACTGGTAGAGCTCGAAGCCGACCTCCTTGATGTGGCCGGACTGCTCCTCGCCGAGCAGATTGCCGGCGCCGCGGATGTCGAGGTCGTGCGAGGCGAGCTGGAAGCCCGCGCCCAGCGTCTCGAGCGATTGCAGCACGGTGAGCCGGCGCTCGGCCTGCGTCGTGATCTTCTGCTGCGCCGGCAGCGTGAACAGCGCATAGGCCCGCAGCTTGGAGCGGCCGACGCGACCACGCAACTGGTAGAGCTGGGCGAGGCCGAACATGTCGGCGCGGTGCACGATCAGCGTGTTGGCATTGGGAATGTCGAGGCCGGATTCGACGATGGTGGTCGACAGCAGGATGTCGAACTTGCCGTCGTAGAACGCAGTCATGATGTCCTCGATCACCGCAGGCGGCATCTGCCCGTGCGCGACCGCGACCTTCATCTCCGGCACGTTCTTGTCGAGGAAGTCCTTGACCTCGGCGAGGTCGTCGATGCGCGGCACCACGTAGAACGCCTGGCCGCCGCGATAACGCTCGCGCAGCAGCGCCTCGCGGATCATTAGCGGATCGTGCGGAGCGACGAAGGTGCGGACCGCGAGACGGTCGACCGGGGGCGAGGCGATGATCGAGAGCTCGCGGACGCCGGTGAGCGCGAGCTGCAGCGTGCGCGGGATCGGCGTGGCCGACAGCGTCAGCACGTGCACCTCGGCGCGAAGCGCCTTCAGCCGCTCCTTGTGCGTGACGCCGAAATGCTGCTCCTCGTCGACGATGACGAGGCCGAGATCGCGGAACTTGATGGCTTTGCCGAGCAGCGCGTGGGTGCCGACGACGATGTCGACCGAGCCGTCGGCGATGCCCTTCTTGACCTCGTTGAGCTGCTTGGTCGGGACCAGGCGCGAGGCCTGCGCCACGTTCACGGGAAAGCCCTTGAAGCGCTCGGTGAAGGTCCTGTAGTGCTGCCGCGCCAAGAGTGTGGTCGGCACCACGACCGCGACCTGTCTGCCGTCGAGCGCAACGGCGAAGGCCGCGCGCAGCGCTACTTCCGTCTTGCCAAAGCCGACGTCGCCGCAGATCAGCCGATCCATCGGACGGCCGAGCTCGAGGTCTTTCAGGGTGGATTCGATGGCCCCTAACTGGTCCTCGGTCTCGTCATAGGGGAAGCGCGCACAGAACTCGTCGTAGACGCCCGGCTGCACCATCAACTTTGGTGCCTCGTGCAGATGGCGCGCGGCGGCGATCTTGATCAACTCGCCCGCGATCTCGCGAATGCGGTTCTTGAGTTTGGCCTTGCGGGTCTGCCAGCCGGAGCCGCCGAGACGATCGAGCTCGACACTGGTCTGGTCGGAGCCGTAGCGCGACAACAGCTCGATGTTCTCGACCGGGAGGAACAGCTTTGTCTCGGCAGCATAATGCAGCTCGAGACAGTCATGCGGCGCGCCGGCGACGTCCAGCGTCTGCAGGCCGATGAAGCGGCCGATACCGTGATCGACGTGGACGACGATGTCGCCCGCGGTGAGGCTCGTGACTTCCGAGATGAAATTGTCGAGCTTGCGGCTCGCCTTGCGCGGGCGCACCAGGCGGTCGCCCAGGATGTCCTGCTCGCTGATCAGCGCGATCTCGTCGGTCTCGAAGCCGCTCTCGAGGCCGAGCACGGCGAGCATGGTCTCGTTGCGCGGGGTCGCCAGCACCGTCCGCCAGGCGTTGACGCTGGTGGTATGGGTCAGCTTGTGATCGCGCAGCATCGACGTCATGCGGTCGCGCGAGCCTTCGCTCCAGAGCGCGATCACGACTTTCTTGCGGTTCGCCTGCAAGCCCATGACATGTGCGACGACGGATTCGAACACGTTGACCGTGCTGTCGTTGCGCTCGGGCGCGAAGTCGCGGCCTTTGCGGGCGCCGGCATCGACGACGCTGGTGTCGTCGGTCGGCACCGAGAATGCCGTCAGCCGCGCCAGCGGAATGTCGCTGATCCGCTTGCCCCACTCGCTCTCGGTCAGATACAGCCTGTCAGGCGGCAGCGGCTTGTAGATGGCGCCGCCGCCCGGATGCTCCATCGCATCGCGGCGGGCCTCGTAATAATCCTGGATCTGCTTGAAGCGCTCGCGGACGGCGTCCTCGGCCTGCGGCTCGATCGCGACGGCCGCCCCCTGCAGATAATCGAACAGCGTGTCCATCCGGTCCTGAAACAGCGGCAGCCAGTGCTCCATGCCGGGATGGCGGCGGCCTTCGCTGACCGCCTCGTACAGCGCATCGTCGCGCTCGGGGGCGCCGAACTCGGCGACGTAGCCCATACGGAAGCGGCGGATGGTGTCGGTGACGAGCTGGAATTCCGAGATCGGCACCAGGTCGAGCGCGCGCATGTCGAGCAGCGTGCGCTGGGTCTCGGCGTCGAAGGTGCGGATCGATTCCAGGCTGTCGCCGAAGAAGTCGAACCGGACCGGCTGCTCGAGGCCGGCCGGAAACAGATCGAGAATGCCGCCGCGCACGGCATATTCGCCGGGCTCGCGCACGGTCGAGGAACGGTTGTAGCCGTTATGCTCGAGCCAGGCGATAATGGTGTCCATCGGCACGACATTGCCGGGCGCGACCGACAACGCCTGCGCCGCGACCAGTTCGCGCGCGGGCACGCGCTGCACCACCGCGTTCACCGTGGTCAGCACGATCAGCGGCTTGTCGCTGCCGGTGAGCGAGGCCAGGCGCGCCAGCGTGGTCAGGCGTTGCGCCAGAATGCCGCCATGCGGCGAGACGCGGTCGTAGGGCTGGCAATCCCAGGCCGGGAAGGTCAGCACCGGCAGATCCGGCGCGAAGAATTGCAGCGCGCGTTCGAGCTGCTGCATCCGCGCGCCGTCGCGGCAGACCACCGCAAGGCTGACGGCCGGCTTCTTCGGCCGCGCCGCGATCGCGCGGGCGAGATCGGAAACGACGAGGCCCTCGGCGCCTTCAGCGACATTGGCAAGCGTCACCGCACGACCGGGCGTCAGCAGCTCGGCCGGAGACTTCATCCCCGGTTTCATACGTCGCGGTCCGCGATCGGATAGGCCTTGATCCGGGCAAACAGCGCACCGGTGACATCGGTTGGCAGCACCTTGTCACCGGTAATGGCGGCGTAGAGATCGGGATCGGATTCTTCGAGCAGGGTCTCCAGCTCGGTCAGCTCGGCGTCGGAGAGATTGGCGATCTCGGCGTCCGCGAAGCGGCCGAGGATCAGGTCCATCTCGCGCGTGCCGCGGTGCCAGCAGCGGAACAACAACCGCTTGCGGCGGTCGTCCAGTCCCTTGCTCGATCGTGTCGTTCCCGTCATGTCTCAGATCCAGTCAAACGCCGAAAGCCCGGACGTGCCGGGCCGGGGTGATATAGCCACTCGAACCTGCCGTGTCAGCCCTCGATTTGGCATGGCCGGCTTCCTTGCAGGGACACGAAAAAAGACGTGGATGCCCGGCATAAAGCAGGGCATGACGAGCCGAAACGATCCTGGATTCGCCTGATGCGTCCCAGCCTGCTCAATCCGCTGTTTGCTCCCGTGACCAGCCTGCCCGGCGTCGGTCCGAAGCAGGACAAGCTGCTGCAATATCTGCTCAGCCGCAACGAGACACCACGGCTGGTCGATCTGCTGCTGCATCTGCCGAGCCAGGTCATCGACCGCCGGGCGCGGCCGAAAATCCGCGATGCGGTCCAGGGAACGATGGTGACGCTGGAGGTCACCGTCGATCGCCACCGCCCGCCCCCGCCGCGCAACTCACGCGCGCCGTATCTGGTCTATGCCAGCGACGACACCGGCGACGTCGTGCTGACCTTCTTCCGCGCCAAGCCCGGCTATGTCGAAAAACTGCTGCCGATGGGCGAGAAGCGCTTCGTCTCCGGCACGCTGCAGATGTATGACGGCATCCCGCAGATCGTGCATCCCGACCGCGTGCTCGACGAGGAGGCGATTTCAAAGCTCTCGGGGATAGACCCCGTCTATCCCCTCACCGAGGGCCTCGCGCTCGGCTCGCTCCGGCGCGCGGTCGCGCAGGCGCTGCAGAAGCTGCCGGCTCTGCCCGAATGGATCAGCCCGGACGTGCTGCGGCGGTGTAATTTCCCGCCGATCGCGGAGGCGCTCAATCGCGTGCACCAGCCGGTCGAGCTCACCGACATTCTGCCCGACCAACGGTTCTGGTCCCGCCTTGCTTTCGACGAGCTGCTCGCCGGCCAACTCGCGCTCGCCTTGATCCGCGCGCAGTTGCGCCGCCCGGCCGGGGTGCGCAATGCCGGTGACGGCCACCTGCGCCGCAAGATCATCGACGCCCTCCCTTATGCGCTCACATCCTCCCAGCGCGACGCAGCCGCAGCGATCGCCAACGATCTGCAACAGCCCGTGCGCATGCTGCGGCTGCTCCAGGGCGATGTCGGTTCCGGCAAGACGGTGGTGGCGCTGCTCGCTGCCGCCGCCGTCGCCGAAGTCGGCAAGCAGGCCGCGCTGATGGCCCCGACCGAGATTTTGGCACGCCAGCACATCAAGACGATCGCGCCGCTCGCCGAGCGCGCCGGCCTACGGGTTGAGA
This sequence comes from Bradyrhizobium monzae, assembly GCF_021458635.1. Taxonomy (GTDB): domain Bacteria; phylum Pseudomonadota; class Alphaproteobacteria; order Rhizobiales; family Xanthobacteraceae; genus Bradyrhizobium. Next base: position 81,555 of record NZ_JAIRDQ010000015.1, on the reverse strand, counting down.
TCCTCACCGGCCGCGAAAAGGGCAAGGAGCGGCGTGAGATCATCACAGAGCTCGCCAAGGGCGAGATCGATCTCCTCGTCGGCACTCATGCGCTGATCCAGGACGACGTGATCTTCCGCGATCTGGCGCTGGCCATCGTCGACGAGCAGCACCGCTTTGGCGTGCGCGAGCGCCTGGCGCTGACCTCGAAGGGCGAAGCGGTCGATGTTCTCGTGCTGAGCGCCACGCCGATCCCGCGCACGCTGGTGCTGACTTATTTCGGCGACATGGACATCAGCGAATTGCGCGAAAAGCCCGCCGGCCGCCAGCCAATCGATACCCGCGCCGTCGCCATGAACCGGCTCAGTGAGGTCATGGATGGCGTCGGACGCGCGCTCGAGTCCGGCAAGCTGGTGTACTGGATCTGCCCGTTGGTCGAGGAATCCGAGGCCGAAGGCACCGAGCATCTCACCAACGCGACCAAGCGCTTCGAGAGCCTGCAGAAGCGTTTTGGCGATCGCGTCGGCCTCGTGCACGGGCAGATGAAGGGCACGGAAAAGGACCGCGTGATGGGCCAGTTCGCGGCTCACGAGATCGGGCTTCTGGTCGCAACCACCGTGGTCGAGGTCGGCGTCGACGTGCCGGCCGCTACCATCATGGTGATCGAGAATGCCGAGCGCTTCGGCCTCGCTCAGCTGCACCAGCTTCGCGGCCGCATCGGGCGCGGCTCGGAGGCTTCGACCTGCATTTTGCTCTACAGCGAGCCGCTCGGCGAAATGTCGAAGGCACGGCTGAAGGTGATCCGCGAGACCACCGACGGCTTTCGCATCGCCGAGGAGGATCTCAAGCTGCGCGGCGAAGGCGACGTGCTCGGCGTCCGCCAGAGCGGCCTGCCCGGCTACCGCATCGCGCGCTCGGAGGTCCACGGCCAGCTCATCACGCAGGCCCGCGACGAGGCGCTGCGCATCATGAAGGACGATCCGAAGCTGAAAGGCGAGCGCGGCGAGGCGCTGCGCTGCCTGCTGTATCTCTACGAGCGGGACGAGGCGATCCCGCTGATCGGGGCCGGCTGAGCACGGAGATCAGGATTTTTTCTGCGCGCTCCTTTGTGCGAATGCTTTCAGCAGCTCCGCATCCGCCGCCTCGCCTTGCGCATCCTCGGCAAGATGCTCGAACCAGCGCGCAAAGCCCTCGTAGATCTGGCTGGCCGGATGATCCGGCCCGAGGAAGCCGGAAATCTCCTGCATCTCCGCGACCCAGCGATAGGCCTTCGGGATCATGTCGGGCAGCGCGACCTCGAGCCGCGCCAGGATCGCGGGCTGGCTGAGTGCGAGTTCGTCGCGAAGCGCATCCGCAGCACCCGCCTTCGTCGCCGCGACCACCATGGCCGACCCGATCCCCGCGAGCCCCTTGACGATGCCGGCATAGGACATCTTGAGCGCAGAGGCCGCGCCCACCGGGCCTTCGACGATGCGCATGTCGAGCCCGAATTCCCTGAGCACCGCGACATCGCTGGCATGTTCGCCTGACATGTAGAACGCCGGGCTCTTGCCGCCCGGCTGCGGCGGGAAACCGATGATGCCGCCGTCGACAAGGGGCGCCTGCGCCGAGCCGATGATCTCCTCGATCCGCTTCACCGTGTCGACATTGACGGCGTTGCAGTCGACAACGACGGGCTTCTTGCTGCGCTTGACGATCAATGCGGCGAGCCGCTCAGCCAGCGCCACCGCCTCGCCCGGCGGCACGATCGAGAGGATGATGTCCGCGCCCGCAATCGCCTCGTCCTCGGCGCCGACCATGCCGGCATCCGCCGCCCGTTTCAGTGTCGCCTCGCTTCGCCCTTTCAACGACGTCAGCACGCGCGCACCGTTTTCGTTCAGGCGGCGAGCCACCGCGCTGCCCATGGCGCCGGGCGCGAGGATCGCAATGGTTTTCGACATCGGGGCACTCCAGTTCGAATTCCGAGCGTTGACGCCCGGTTCGACCGGAACAATAGCAGAGGACGCGAACGCCTGCGTGACCCCAGGCCATCCCGCTTGGGAATAGCCCTACTCCACCTTCGCAGGCACGGGCTGGAGCGTGGAGGCATTGGCGATGCGCGCAGCGTTGGCCATGCCCGCGAGCGCGGCGGCCTTCTTCGCGTCCGGCGCCGCGCCCGGCTGCACCACGCCGGCCGACATGATCAGGGTCGCGGCATCCTCGGTGCTCATGTCGACCTCGACGATCTTGCTCTTGGGCACGTAGAAGAAGAAGCCGGTGGTCGGATTCGGCGAGCACGGCAGAAACACCGAGACGTGCTCCTCCTGCCCCGGCAGGCTGCGCGCGACCTCTTCATTCGGCGATTGCGAGATCAGCACGATCGACCACATGCCGGGCGATGGAAACTCGACGAGGCCGACCTTGCGGAAGCTCGAGCCCTTGCCCGAGAACAGCGTCTCGAACACCTGCTTGAGGCCGCGATAGATCGCCCGCACCGCCGGGATCCGGCCGAGGAAGGTCTCGCCGACATCGACCAGCGTGCGGCCGATCAGGTTCGCCGCGAGGAATCCGACCAGCGTCAGCGTGAAAAATGCGACAACCAGTCCCCAGCCCGGGACGACGTACGGCAGATAGGTTTCCGGCCGATAGGCCAGCGGCACGAATGGCCGCACCACGCCGTCGACCCAGGTGACGAACCACCAGACCAGGTACAGGGTGATCGCAATCGGACCGGTGACGACCAGCCCGGTCAGGAAATAATTGCGAAACCGGCCCATCAGGCCGGTGTGCGGCTCCGGGGCGGGATCAAGAGGCGCAGGCACGTCGTCGCGGGTGGTCATTCTGGTTCCAGGTCGGTCGCTTCGCTCAAGCTAGGGGCTTCTAGCAGGTTTTGGAAGAGCGCGGCCTGGTCCCTTCTGCCTATTCCACCGTCACGGATTTCGCGAGATTGCGTGGCTGGTCGACGTCGGTGCCCATCACCACCGCGGTGTGGTAGGCGAGCAACTGCACGGGAACGGCATAGACCATCGGCGTAAAGGCGGCCGCCATGTCAGGCATGACGATGGTCACGAGCGAATCCACCGTCGCCTCCGCCGCGCCCTTGGCGTCGGTCATCAGGATGATGTTGCCGCCGCGGGCGGCGACCTCCTGCATGTTGGAGACGGTCTTCTCGAACACGCGGTCGTAGGGCGCGATCACGACGACCGGCATGGTCTCGTCGATCAAGGCGATCGGGCCGTGCTTGAGCTCGCCGGCGGCATAGCCCTCGGCGTGGATGTAGGAGATTTCCTTCAGCTTCAGCGCGCCTTCGAGCGCCAGCGGGAAGCTGGTACCGCGGCCGAGATAGAGCACGTCGCGGGATTTTGCGATCCGGTGCGCGAGCTTCTCGATCTGCGGCTCCGTGGTGAGCGCATCCGACATCAGGCGCGGAATCTCGACCAGGCCGTGAACGAGCTTGGTCTCATCCTCGGCGGACAATTCGCCGCGGGCCTTGCCGGCCGCAATGGCGAGGTTCGCCAGCACCATCAGCTGGCAGGTGAAGGCCTTGGTCGAGGCGACGCCGATCTCGGGGCCGGCCAGCGTCTGCAGCACGGTCTCGCTCTCGCGCGCAATCGTCGAGGTCGGGACGTTGACGACGGCGATGGTGTGCGCGCCCTCGGCCTTGGCGTAACGCAGTGCGGCCAGGGTGTCGGCGGTTTCGCCGGATTGCGAAATGAAGATCGCCAGATCGCCCTTGCGCAACGGCGCTTCGCGGTAGCGGAATTCGGAGGCAACATCGACCTCGACCGGCACGCGCGCAAAACGCTCGAACCAGTATTTTGCAACGATGCCGGCGTAGCTTGCGGTGCCGCAGGCCGTGATGTTGATGCGCTGGATGTCCTTGAAGTCGAACGGCAGCTTGACCGGCAGCGAAACGCGCTCGGTCGCCATGTCGACGTAGCGCGCCAGCGTGTGGCCGACCACCTCCGGCTGCTCGTGAATCTCCTTCGCCATGAAGTGGCGGTAGTTCGCCTTGTCGACCAGCGAGGTCGAGGCCGCGTGCTTGATCTTGTCGCGCTCGACGGCGTGGCCGTCCTTGTCGAAAATCGCAGCGCTCTTGCGGGTCAGGACCACCCAGTCGCCGTCTTCGAGGTAGCTGATCGTGTCGGTGAACGGGCCGAGCGCGATCGCGTCCGAGCCGAGATACATCTCGCCGTCGCCATAGCCGATCGCCAGCGGCGGGCCATTGCGGGCACCGATCAAGAGGTCGTCGTCGCCGGCGAAGATGAAGCCGAGCGCGAAGGCACCGCGCAAGCGCGCCAGAGTCAGCTTCACGGCTTCCACCGGCTTGTTGCCGCGCGTCAGCAGATCGTCGACGAGGTGCAGCACGATCTCGGTGTCGGTCTCGGTGTGGAACACCGTGCCCTTCTTTTCGAGCTCCTCGCGCAGCTCGCGGAAATTCTCGATGATGCCGTTGTGGACGACGGCGACGCGATCCGTCGCATGCGGATGGGCATTGTTGACGGTGGGTTTTCCGTGCGTGGCCCAGCGGGTGTGACCGATGCCGGTCGTGCCCTTCAAGGGCTCAGCTTCCAGCCGCCTCTCCAGATTCTTCAGCTTGCCCTCGGCGCGGCGGCGCTCGAGATGCTTGCCTTCAAGCGTGGCGACGCCCGCGGAATCGTAGCCGCGATATTCGAGACGTTTGAGCGAATCCACCAATTGCTCTGCAACCGGTTCGCGCCCGAGAATGCCGACAATCCCGCACATGCGGATCAATATCCCCCAAATCGTCGAAAAATCGCCTAAACGACGCGCTCGGCTTTTAGCGAAGTTCCTAAGGAACCAGTTACTCAATAATTATGACGGATTACGACAGCGTCGGATGGCGGCATGCGTTTGCCTGCGTCAACGTGGCCGGCTTTAACCGCGCGAATTAACTCGCTGTCAACAAGTTTGGCCAACGATTCCCCCACGGGAGATCAAGGCCATGAAAGCCACGTCCGACCGCAAAGGTCTGCCACCCACGTATCTGTTCGCCAACGAGACCAGCGGCACGCGCCTCGCGCATTGGCCGCCGCTCCGCCGTGCCATGGAGCGAGGCAAGGAAAGCAAGCCTGTCCTCGTCACGCAGGCTGCCGGTGAACCGGCAAAGCGCGCCAGGCCGCGCGGCTGGCGCTTGACGCGAGCGCTGTTCTCGGAAGTCGCCGACTAGCAGCGTTTACGTCTCGGTCTTCTGCTCTGGTTTCTTGCCACTGGTCTTCATCTCGCGGTAGCGCGCAGCACCACCGTCGCGGATGGTCTGCGGGCTCCGCTCCAGGGCCATCGCATCATCGGGCACATCCCGCGTGATCACAGAGCCTGAGCCGATATAGGCGCCGTTGCCGATCTTCACGGGTGCCACCAGCGAGGAATTGGTGCCGACGAAGGCGCCCTGCCCGATCACCGTCTTGTGCTTCTTGAAGCCGTCGTAGTTGCAGGTGATCGTGCCGGCGCCGATGTTGGAATTGGCGCCGATGGTGGCATCGCCAATGTAGGAGAGATGGTTGACCTTGACGCCGGCCTCCAGCGTCGCGGCCTTGGTCTCCACGAAATTGCCGATCCGCGCGCCATCGCCGAGCGAGGTGCCGGGGCGCAGCCGCGCATAGGGACCGATCGAGACGTTCTTGCCGAGCGCGGTCTGCACGATATGCGAGAACGAATGGATCACGGTGCCGTCGCCGATCGAGACACCCGGTCCGATCACCACGAACGGCTCGATGGTGACGTCGTTGCCGAACACTGTGTCGGCGGCGAGATAGACCGTTTCGGGGGCGATCAGCGTGACGCCGGCCTCCATCGCAGCCTTGCGCAGCCGCACCTGCATCACGCCTTCCGCTTCCGCAAGCTGGGCCTTGGTGTTGATGCCGCGCACTTCGTCCTCGCTGGTCTCGATCACCACGGACTCCCATCCATTGTCGCGGGCGACGCCGACCGCATCGGTCAGGTAATACTCGCCCTTGGAATTCGCATTGCCTATTCCGTCTAGGATCGCAAGCGCGCGGCGACCCTCGATCGCCATCACGCCGGCATTGCACAGATCGATCTTGCGTTCGTCCGCGCTGGCGTCGGCGTGCTCACGGATCGCGACCAGGCGGTCGCCCTCGACGATGAAGCGGCCATAGCCGGTCGGATCCGCCGCGCGAAAACCGAGCGCGGCAATGGCAGCACCTTTCGCGAGCGGCGCACGGAGCCGCGCAAACGTCTCGGCCGAGATCAGCGGCGTGTCACCGAAGGCGATCAGAACGTCGTCCACGCCGCGCGCAATCGCCTCCCGCGCCGCCAGCACCGCATGCGCGGTGCCGAGCCGCTCGGCCTGCACGAAGATGAGCGCGTCGGAGCGGGTCCGCTTCGCTTCGTCTGCGACCGCCTGGTGATCGGGGCCGATCACGACCGCAAGCGCGGTGCCGGTTCCGCGCGGTGCGGCCCCGAGCACATGGGCAAGCAGCGTCTGGGAAGCTACGGGGTGCAGCACTTTCGGCAGGCTGGAGCGCATGCGCGTGCCTTCGCCGGCGGCGAGCACGATCGTGAGGCTTGAGCGGGCGGTCATCGCAATCCTGTCCAGTACGGCCGAAATCGATCATCACATCGACGGGCGACAAGCCGGTGTCGCCAGAGCTTGTCGCCTTGCTACCCCCGCAAACGCCCGGAATTCAAGTGCGAGTGGGTTTTCCTGTTAATGTTCCCTGATTGATTCGGGGAAGCCAGGCAGGGCTGGGCACTAAACGTTCATGGCAAAGGATTCCGACCCACTGGCGGATGCCTTCGGCGACAAGGAGACCGGCGGGCTGTTCTCCGGACTTTTGGCCGAGGAAAGTACGTTCGATCGCCGTATGATGTGGCGACTGGGCTCGTGGGGCGCGGCCGCCGTCGGCGCCGTCGTGATCGCCGTGATGGCCAACCAGGCTCAGCTCGGCTGGCGGCGCGACCAGGTCGCCTCCGTCGATCTCGCCCGCCAGGCTGACCGCCTCCAGCTGCTGACCAAGGAAAGCCAGCTCGAAGCGCGCCGCCTCGCCTCCGCCATCGAGACGCTGAACACCGATCGCGACCGACTCTATTCGCGCGTTACGGTGCTCGAGCAAGGGCTCGATTCCGTCACCGGCGCCATCGCCAAGCAGAACACGACATCGCCGCAGGCTCCTGCGTCGAAGCCGCAAGACACCCCCGTCGCCGCCGCGCCGCCCTCGACCCCGGCTCCGGATGTCGCACCGGTCGCCTCGACCGCGGCAACGCTGGTCGACAAGCCGCGCGCAGGCGCCGGAAAGGAGCCCAGGGAAATATCGAAGGAAACATCGAAGGAAGCGTCGAAGGAAACTTCAAAGGACAGTTCGAAAGAGGCTGCGAAGGATCAGTCAAGCCCGCCGCCGCAGACCGCGGCCGCCGCTTCGCTCGTTCCGCTGACGACGTCGGCGGTGCCGATCCTGCCGCTGGTGCCCTCGAAATCGATCATGGCACCGCCTGATCCGGCGGCGTCGAAACTGATTCAGCCGGACGCCTCCGAGAACAAACCAGAGGCGGCGCCCACTCCCACCGAAATCGCCGCGGCACCAGCCAAACCGCCCGAGGCAACCGAAGCCGAGTCTCCCGCAATCGCCGTCCAGCAGACGCGCTTTGCCATCGATCTCGGGGGCGCGAACTCGGTCGACGGCCTGCGCACGCTCTGGCGCGGCCTGAGCAAGTCCCATCCGGAGGTCGCCGCGCTGAGGCCGATCATCATGATCAAGGAAGGCAATAACGGCCTCGCGATGCAGCTCCGTCTGGGTGCCGGCCCCCTGATCAATGCCGCCGCCGCCGCAAAGCTCTGCGCCGGCCTCGCCGAGAACGACCGTCACTGCGAGACGACGGTGTTCGACGGCCAGCGCCTGTCAATGCGCGGCGGCTCGGACAAAGGCCAGGATAAGGGTCAGGACCAGAGTTCAGACAAGAACCAGGACAAGAGTTCGGAGAAGAGCCAAGAAAAGAGTCAGGCCTCGGTGCCGCAAGCTGAAACCGCCCCTGCGCCCGCGCCCGCCGCCAAGCCAGAAAAACACCGCCGCAGCTACTCTTCCAAGCGCGCTTCAAAGCGCGAGGAGCCCGCGCCGCCGCCCGCGCCACAGCCGGCCGCTCAAGCCAAGCCGGAGACGGCGTCGGCGAGTTCGACGATATCGTCGTTCTTCAGACGGTAGGATCAGGGATTCTGATTGAAGCGCCGGCGCGTCTCGCCTGAGACTGCGCCACTCAAAGAATGGCCATCAACTGGCTGATCTTGATCGCCGCGCAAATGATCATGCCCCAAAGCGCAAAATTGACCTGCAACGCCTCAACCATTGCCGACCTCGCTCGCATCCTCGCAGTCGCGCTCTTGAACGACGAGATCTGCTCCTGATTGGATCCGAGATCACGTCCACGCTTCAAGTCGAATGTTAGGCGACGTCGGAACCTGCGCAAATCCGTATGGCTACGGTTCTGATGCGTTCGGGATGGCGCAAAAGTGGGCGACGAGCCGAACGACGCCCCCGGTGTAAAAATGCCCCGGCCCTGTTGCTCCCTCCCGCCATCCCGACCATATTGCCCGCATGACAAAAAAGCCGTTTCGCCTCACGCCCTATCAGGTGCAGTTTCTCATCGTCGTCGGTTTCGTCACCGTCGGCTGGGCGCTCTATGTGCGCTATTTCGCCGTCGAGTTCTCGCAGGTGGCGCTCGCATGCGATGCCGGCTTGCAGACCATGATCTGCAAGGCGCGCTCGGTGTCGACGTCGCTGTTCAAGAATTCGGTGTTCGGCATCGTCGCGCTGGTGATCGCGACGCTGAACCTGATGCGGCCTTCGATCGTGCTGCTCACGCTCGGCGTGGTCGCGGCCGGCCTCGGCATCGTGCTCTACAACATCGTGCTGTCGGGCCTGGCGATCGGCCTGCTCATCCTTGGCTTTGCTCGGCCCGCGCCCGCCACAGCGTGAGCGCGAACAAGAGATAGATCGCGCAGGTCCACATCGCCTGCCAGTTGTCGCGGCCTTCGTTCAGGATCACATAGACGGCCGACAGCGCCAGCAGCCCTGCGAACACCGCTTCCGCGATCGGGCGCACGCCGATCTGCGGGCGGTTCAGCATCAACAGCGCGAACGGCACCACCGCCATCGTCAGCGAGGCATAGGGGAAGTCGCGGTAGCGCGGATCGAACACGAAGCCGAGCGCGGTCTCGGCCGCGATCACCGCCGTCACCGCCAGGGTCAGGCCCAGCACGGCGGAGAGCTTTGACCATTTCCGGCCCTCGCGCGGACCGAGCAGGTCGAGGAAGCTCGGCAAATTGCGGCCGATCACGAGCGCCTGCGCGCACAAGATCGGCGACAGGATGCCGGCGAGCAGCAGCATGCCCCATTGCAGCCAGCCGCCCCAGCCGTAGCTCTCGTAATACATCTTGTCGACGGCGATCCCGAGCAGGATGCCCGCCGATGTCGCGGAGATGCCAACGCCGAGCCAGGCCGAGAAGCGCGGTGTCCAGGGCCGGCGGCGCAGCGTGATGCCGGCCACCGCGAACACCAGTACGCTGAGGACCATGCCGGCGCCCATGTACCATTTCCAGAACGGAAAATTGCTGATCGGCTCACCCGGCGGATATTTCAGCTCGCGTCGCACGGAATCGAACAGGCCCCAATAGCCGCCGACGGTGCCTTCGAGCCGCCGCTTCCACGGCTGGTCATAGGCCTCGATCAGGTTGACGCGAAACTTCTGCGCCTTCGCGAGCCCCAGGATTTCGGAGACGACGCGCGCCTGGTTGGTGCGTGACGGCAGCGCGCCCTCGCGCATGCGGCCCTCGCTCGGCCAGCCGGTCTCGCCGATCAGGATCTCCTTGCCGGGGAATGCCACCGCCATGCGCTCGCGGATCGCCTCGACATGGGACGCCGCGAACTTCGCCTTCACCGGCACATCCTCCCAATACGGCAGGATATGAATCGTGACGAAGTCGACGGCGTCATAGACCTCGCGGTTCTTCAGCCAGTATTCCCAGACGTCGGCATAGGTCACGGGCACCGTAACCTGCGGCTTCACCGAACGGATGATCGCGGTGAGGTCCGACGTCGTCATCTCTCCGCGCAGCAACACCTCATTGCCGACCACGAGGGCGGAGATGGTGTCGGGAAATTCCTTGGTGAGGCGGACAGCGGTCGCCACTTGCGCAAAATTCTTGGCGCGGTTGCTGCCGAGCCAGATGCCCTGGATCACCTTCAGCCCGCCGATCCTGGTCGCGACCGCGGGCACCTGGTCGAGCCCGTTCTCGATCGAATAGGTGCGGACGCAGTCGGTGATCTGCTTGAGCTGGCGCAAATCCTGCTCGAGCTGGTCGGCTTCGATATGGGTCCATTCGTTCAGCGGCGTCTGCTCGCCGCGGAACGGCGCGTAGGACACGCATTGAACCTTGTCATTGGGATCGATCGGTGCGCGCGCGAGCGTGATCGGCGTGGCCAGCCACCACCACACGGCAGCAATCGCACCCAGCGAGACGAGCAGAAGCGCCAGTGGCGTACGAAATGAAATTGGTTCCGTCCTCCGCGAGGGTCCGTCGATTACCTGCTCGCACGCCGTCTGCCAAGGGGGTGATGCGGGCAGGCCCCGCGCTCTCCCCGGCGAATTCGGCTGCGGCCGTTCGACCGGGCCCTAGGCTCGTGACTTTGCTGGACAAAAATCCAAATTCAGGTCATGGGATTTTGCGGGACTTTTCCGCCGCATTGGGGACCCATTTGGACGCCATCACGTCGGCGTCCGCGAGGTGCTCCCGCGTGGGCGGACGGCTGAGATATTGGGGAATTCATGCGGCGACGGGTGTTCGAGTCACGAAATGCGGTCCTGCGGCAGTTCGCCGCCACCTTGGCCGTCTCTTCCCTTGTCCTCCTGGCCGGCCCCGGTGCCGCCTTCGCCCAGAGCGGCGCCCCCGCTCCTGACCAGGGCAAGGCCGCCAGCCAGCCCGCCGACGCCGCCAAGGACGCGGCCCAGAACCAGCGTCGCACCGACGAATTCGCCGAAGCCGCGCAAGTCATCAATGGCCCGGCCGGCAATCCCGAATGCGTCTGGCTCGGCCGGCGCGTGGTGCGGCTGATGTGGCGGGATGACCTCGATACCGCGTTCCGCCATCTCGATCTCTATGACCGCTTCGGCTGCCCCGGCGGCCACATCCAGGCGGCGTTCCGCTGCCTGACCCGCTTCGGCGCCCAGATCGATCCCAAGATCGCCGAGACCCTGGACAGCCGCGTGCACGCTTGCTGGATCAATCCGGCCTCCCAGCCGCAGCAGGCGGCGGCCGCAGCCTCTCAGCCGGCGGCGCCGGCCACCGGCAACCCGCCGGCCCCTCAGCCGGCTGCGAGCCCCGCGCCTGCGGCAAGCCCGACGCCCGCTCCCCAGAAATAGCCGCGATCGTTTCAGCCTCCGTTCAGAAACGATCGGCGATAGCAACTGACGGCACTGCCGCGCGTTGACCGGACCGGACAAGGCCATGCCCTGATAAGGACATGAGGCCATGACAGTTGAGAAACCGCGCGGCAGAGGTATGCTCCCTTTGCCGCGGACTTGGTCGGATCTTGGGGTCGGATCCGCTGCCCTGCCCCCTCAGCCCCTTTTGGTTTAGCCGCGATGCGCGTTGTCGCCGCCGTTCTGTTGCTCGTGTCCGTGCTCCACGCCGGCCTCTGGGGAGTCCTGCGCGACAAGGAACCCGCGCCGGACTTCAAGGGCTTGCTGCCGAGCCTCTCCTACACCCCGTTCGAACCAGGGCATGTCGTCGACACCAATGTCGACCCCGACAAGATTCGCGCCGACATGAAGAAGCTCTCCACCATGACGCGTGCCATCCGCTCCTACTCTGCGACGGAAGGCAACGAGCTGGTGCCGCCAATCGCCGCCGAATTCGGCCTCAAGGTCACCGTCGGCGCCTGGATCGGCAAGGACCCGGATCGCAACGAGCGCGAGATCAAGGCCGCGATCGAGCTCGCCCGCAAGAACAGCAACGTCAACGGCGTCGTCGTCGGCAACGAAGTGATCTATCGCGGCGAGCAGAAGGTCGAAGACCTCATCGAGATGATCAAGAAGGTGAAGAGCGCGGTCCGCGTGCCCGTCACCACCGGCGAAATCTGGAACATCTGGCGCGACAACCCCGACCTCGCCTCCAACGTCGACTTCATCGCTGCCCACGTGCTGCCCTATTGGGAGAATTTCCACTCGGACGAGGCGGTCGACCAGGCCGTCGACCGGTACAACCTGCTGCGCAACCTGTTTCCCGGCAAGCGCATCGTAATCGCCGAGTTCGGCTGGCCGAGCGCGGGCTATAATCTGCGCAAGGCCGATCCGGGTCCGTTCCAGCAAGCGTTGACCTTACGCAACTTCGTCAGCCGTGCCGAAGCCATGGGCATGGAATACAACATCGTCGAGGCGATCGATCAGCCCTGGAAGTATTTTGAGGGCGGCGTCGGTCCCTACTGGGGCATCCTCAACGCCAGCCGCGAGCCCAAATTCGCCTGGACCGGCCCGGTCGAAAACCCTGATTATTGGAAGCTGATGACGATCGCGCTGCTGGTCGGCATCCTCTTGTCGCTGCCGATCCTGCGGCTGGAGCAGCCGACCGCCAAGCAGGCGTTTCTGCTGTCAGCCACGGCCAATGGCGTCGGCGCCTGGGCCGCGACCGTGTTCGCATTCTGGAACGGACACTACTTCATCTTCGGCTCGGCCTTCGCGCTGACGCTCGGCATGATCCTCCTTGTTCCCCTCGTCCTCATCGCGATGGCCCGCATCGACGAGATCGCCGCGGTCGCCTTCGGCCGGCCGCCGCAGCGGCTGCTCACCAAGGGCAAGCCGATCGAGAACGTGCCCGAGAATTACTACCCGAAGGTCTCGATCCATATCCCAGCGTATTTCGAGCCGGTCGACATGCTCAAGCAGACGCTCGATGCGCTGTCGCGGCTCGACTATCCCAACTACGAATGCGTCGTCATCATCAACAACACGCCCGATCCCGCCTTCTGGCAGCCGATCCAGGATCACTGCCGCGCGCTCGGTGAACGCTTCAAGTTCATCAACGCCGAGAAGGTGCAGGGTTTCAAGGCCGGCGCACTGCGCATCGCCATGGACCGCACCGCCGTCGATGCCGAGATCATCGGCATCCTCGATGCCGACTATGTGGTCGAGCCCGACTGGCTGAAGGACCTCGTGCCCGCCTTCGCCGACCCGCGCGTCGGCCTGGTGCAGGCGCCGCAGGAACACCGCGACGGCGATCTGTCGATCATGCACTACATCATGAACGGCGAATATGCCGGCTTCTTCGACATCGGCATGGTCCAGCGCAACGAGCTCAACGCCGTCATCGTGCACGGCACGATGTGCCTGATCCGCCGCGCCGCGATGGACATGGCCGGCGGCTGGTCCAGCGACACGATCTGCGAGGACTCGGACCTCGGGCTTGCGATCCAGGAGCTCGGCTGGACCACCCATTACACCCGCTACCGCTACGGCCAGGGCCTGCTCCCCGACACTTACGAGGCCTTCAAGAAGCAGCGTCATCGCTGGGCCTATGGCGGCCTCCAGATCGTCAAGAAGCACTGGCGGCAGTTCCTGCCCGGCCGGAGCCGGCTCACACCCGACCAGAAGCGCGAATATGGTCTGGGCTGGCTGAACTGGCTCGGGGCCGAAAGCCTCGGCGTGGTCGTGGCGCTGCTCAACCTCGTCTGGGTGCCGATCGTCGCCTTCGCCGACATCGCCATCCCCGACAAGATCCTGACGCTGCCGATCATCGGCGCCTTCATCGTCTCGCTCGCGCACTTCCTGTCGATGTATCGCGCGCGCGTCGCGATCAAACCCGGCCAGATGCTGGGCGCGATGATCGCGGCGATGAGCGTGCAATGGACGGTGTCGCGCGCGGTCGCGCAAGGACTGATCACCGAGCACATCGCCTTCGCGCGCACCTCCAAGGGCGGCCTGTCCCGGATGTCGATCGAGTTCCAGGCGTTCTGGGAGGCGGTGATCGGCGCCCTTCTCCTGATCGGCTGCGGCGTGCTGATCGCCTCCAACAGTTTCAGGCAGATCACAGAGATCTACATCTTCGCCGGCGTCCTGGTGCTGCAGAGCCTGCCGTTCCTGGCCGCAGTCGCGATTGCGATCCTCGAGCTCAGCCGGATCAACTCGTTCCAGTTCTGGCACGACAGCGCAATCCGCTCCGCCGAGCTGATCGGCCTGCGCCCCGTCGCCCTGCCGGCGCCCGGCAACGCGCAGCCGGTGCCCAGCGAGGTACGGCGGGAGGCGAACTGACTTCGACGTGGATGACGGCCCCCAATCAGGTTGAGAATCCCGGGCTAAGCCACGGAAGCGCAGGACGAATCCCCGCCCCTGGCGCGATCTGCGGCCACCGCACGCGCTATTGACCTCAGCGCCCCATCCCCCTACACAGCGCGGGCCGAAAGCATGATCCGGAAACAGCCGGTTTTCCCCGCAGCGCTTCAGTCAAACGCGGCGGCAAGACATGCTTTTCCAGATGACCGAAGATGATGGCGATCGATCGTAAAGCCATCAGCGGCCATGGGAGCGCGTAGCTCAGCCGGTAGAGCACGTGACTTTTAATCACGGGGTCCTGGGTTCGAGCCCCAGCGCGCTCACCAAGCAAAATCAAGTACTTAAATGCGGAAATAAAGATCCGGAGGAAATCTCCGGCAAGAGTTCTGCACACACCGTGCAAACTTCCAAAATGGTCCCGTGCCCGCGCTGTCAGCATCGATCGAAATGGTGGCGGAAGATATTCCGCTGCTCTCTCTGCAGGGGCGAAGGAAATCTCGATTACACGACAGCAAGGGCGTGGCTCCAGGACCAGTGGCGAAGCGGCCGGCTCTCGGGCTGATGCCGAACGGCCGAGTCTTCCACACCCACGACGCGCAGCGGTAGATCAAGCGCGCGCCTCGTTCGATCGACGTCATACCCCAACTCATGCTTGGTTGCATTGCTACCGCATTCGGCGCGGTGTTATGCTCGTTGCAGAGCGAGGAGTTTCTCGATGCGCAAAATCGCCGTCGCCGTCTTGCTTGTCCTGATGGCCGCCCCCGCGCTGGCGCAGGACCATGTTCTAGGGCCTGGCGAAGAGCCCAAGGATAAGACGGCGTCGCAGAAGGCAGGCGATGATCGGGCTGAGCGCGCATATCAACGCTCCCTCAACAATGTTCCGGACCAGAAGCCGGTCGACCCGTGGGGAACTGCTCGCGGCGATGATGCGTCGAAGAAGTTGGCCGCGCCGGCCAGGCCGGTTGCGAAGCAGTCGTCCAAGGCCAAGAGCGGCAGCACCGCCAATTAGGGGTTACGGTGCACTAAATGAGCCGCGGGACGGTATCGGCCTTCCGCCTGGCCCCGCCTTCAGCTCTCCGGCGCTGCAACCGTAGCGGGCGCAGTCAGCGGCGCTCCGCCAATCGAAACAGGCCCGATCGATTTCGACGGCCGATCCATCATCCGCTTGCGCATCGCCGGGGACAGTCCGTAGCGAGCATGCGCTCTTCGAATGGACGACGTGACGTCCGACGTCATCGTGCTTTGCAACGAGTCGATCTTCGCGATCAGCGTGGAAAGCTGCGGCGATATCTTCTTCACATCGCCCCGTTCGTCCGTGATGCTCTGCCGAAGAGAAGCGAGGGTCGTCGAATCCTGCTGATGCAGGGCCGCATTTTGCTGCAATGAGGAATTGATCTCCTGCAGCGCGGCGGCCTGCTGCTGCTGGACCGACTGGATGTCCTTCAGGGCAGCGACAATGGGATCCGGCTTCGCGATGGACTCGTCCTGGCGCGGAAGCAGCGCAGCCAGGCTGCTGATGTTCGGCGACGGAATATCAAACGGCGATGTGTAGATCGCCGCCGCGCCATTGATAGCCAAGGCACACACCGCCAGTGCCACGACCGATTTGCGGCTGGATCGGTTGCCCGGTGCCGGGGTTTCCGGGGCTTCGTGTTCGGCTTCCGCTTCGAATGCTGCGGCTGCAAGGGCTGCGGCGTCGAGATGTTCGGCGAAGCCCGGCGTTTCGGATGTCGTGGTCATGCGCATTGACCTCATGAGCAAGCAAAAGGAGGCCGTCGCCGGAACGTCCTCGCGACGCCTCCCTTACGCAGCACCCACTTACAACTGCCTAGAATTGTGGACTTTTCGGATTAATTCCACGTTAGCGACGTGGCCGCCCGGCCTGTCCATCCACCCCGGCCGACTACGGGGCGATGCATGGAATTGCGTTGCAGGCGCCTAGTTCTGTTCCACCCGCCCTGCCGAAAAAAGCCAGAAGACAAGCGGCTGGAAAGGTGTAGGATTCGACCAAACGGAGGAGCGGCATGTTTGAAATCACCGGTTTCGACACGGCAGGCGTCGTCAACCTGAAGCGGGAGTCACTCGCCGCCGCCCTCAAGAAGGCCAGGGAGCTGATCGCGGACGGATGCCGGGACGTTCGGATCGTCGATCCCCAAGGCCGGATCTACACCTCGTTTGAGGAGCAGGCAGCCTAACCGCCTCCGTCGCCTCCACCACGCAAGCGACTTCGCTTGTTGGCCGCCTCGGCTGACATCGGACGAGGCGTTGTTCAGCCAGAGCTGCGTTGCGTCATCGCTCCACCCGGGAACCGCGAAGCGCGTCCGCGATTTCGCATCCGCGCTCGATCGCCCCACCGCGTTGCCAATCAACTCTTTTGGGAGCACGCTCACTTCAGGCGCGCAGACGCCGCACAGGGAGTGACACATGAAGGAATCGGGCCTGGATGGCCGCCATCGGGACAAGGATGGCGCGATCAGCAAGAAGCACGGCAACACGCTGGTTGGCACATTGCGCAAGATCTACGGCAAGGGTTTTGCGGCCGGCTATCCGGATGCGACAACACTAAGCGAGGTCTTGCAGCAGTTGAACGAGACGTCGCTGAGCCAATTGCGTCGCGATCACGACACCGGGCATTTGGCGCACAAGATCGACCACGTCCCGAAGTGACGGACTTCACTCAACCAAATTGATGTCGTCGAACCTGACGGCCGGTCCCCTGCGACCTGCGTCGGTCGGCCGGCGCTATTGATCGGCCCCATTACACTTGCTCCATCACACTTGCCGTTTGAGCCTTCCGAAACCAGGCGCTAGGATGAGCCCTTTTACGGAGGCTCATTTGAAACAGTTCATTGTTGCCGCAGCCGTCGCGCTGCTTGCCACGGCGCCTGCCCGGTCCCAGGGCCTGGTCGATCCCAGCAAGGTTGCTCCCGAATACCGCGAAGCGGCTGAAAAGCGCCGCGCCGAACAGATCCGTCAGCGCGAATGCGCCCTGAAGGCGGATCTGGAGAAGGTGCTGCCGCGAGATCGGACCGACTATCTCAATCACTGCCTGGATGCGATGGCGGCGAAACAATAGCGGGTTGCTGCCGGTTGCGCCGCCGAAGGTGCGTGAAAGTCGCAACCGGCCTTCAGGCTTTCTTCAGACATTCGGCTCACCGTGGCCGCCGATTTCCGATCATTATTGATTGTCGGCGCATGAGTTTCGTCCAGGTCCAGTGCACGCGCTGCAAGACCATGTTTCGCGATCGCGCGGGACGGTTGCAGGACGGCTATTCCAGGCAATGTCCCGGTTGCGAAGTCGTGTTGTTCTTCGCCGAGGACTCGCAGCATCCCTTCATCAAGCGCGCAATGCGAAACGCGCGGAAGGCCCGCAAGGAACAGCACGAGGCCGAGGCAGCCAGGCGTTCTGTCCCGCCGGAACAGCGTGCCGCTCCACGGTCGCGGTCGTCCATCGGACGGACGCGGGTGCAGGAACGATCCGAGTAACGCCCCGGCTGGCCGTCTACGCCTCGATCCAGATCCCGGCATCGGAGTGCGCGCGGATGTGCTCGACAAGGAAGTCCGAAAACACCCTGATCTTCGCCGGCAGCCGGACGCGGTTCTGGTAGGCCACGTTCATCGTCAGCAGCGGCAATTCCCAGTCGGTCAGGACCGGCACCAGTTTGCCGGCCGCGATATCGCTCTGCACGATGTAGAGCGGCTGGATCAGGATGCCGAGCCCCGCGCGCGCGGCGCCGCAGATGATCTGGCCATCATTGCTGTCGAGTGTCGGCGCGATGCGGACGGTCTGCGTCGCGCTGCCCTTGCTTAGTCGCAGTGAATAGGGATCGTTGGCGAGGTTGTAGACCAGCATGTCGTGACGCGCGAGATCGGCGGGATGCTCGGGGATACCGTGCGTCGCGAGATAGGACGGTGCGGCCGCCAGCACGCGGCGCATCTGGCCGATGCGGCGGATGATGATGTTGGAATCCGGCTCCTGCTCCCGCGTACGGATCGCGACGTCGATGCCGGCCTCGATGAAATCAGGATAGCGATTGGCGGCGATGATCTGGACGTCGAGCTTGGGATAGAGCTTGCGAAACGCCGGCAGCATCGGCGCCATGTAGATCATCGCAAAGGACAGCGAGCTCGTGACGCGCAGCATGCCCTTGGGCGACAGCGCGCGGTCACTGACGGCGTCCTCGGCTTCGGCGAGTTCGTTCAGCAGCGTGCTGCAACGCTGCAGCAGCTCTTGGCCTGCCTCAGTCAGCCACTGCCGGCGGGTGTTGCGCTCGATCAGCCGGACCGCGAGCCGCTCCTCCAGTGCGCTGAGATGGCGGCTCGCCGCGGCGTTCGACATCCGCAAGGTGTCGGCGGCCTTGGAGAGGCTGCCGAGCTCGGCCGTCTTGGAGAACACCTCGAGCTGGAGAAGCCGATCCATTCTTCCTCATAATGGAAAAGAGACTTACGATTTTTGGCCTTTATTTCCGATTTCTGCAAGGCAAGATGGCCCCAACATACAAGATCGCAGGCGAGGAATTTTGGGAAATGTCGGGTCCGATCAAGCACATCGTGATGTGGCGGCTGCGCGGGGAGACGGCCGCGGAGCGCTTGGCAGCCCGAACGAAGGTCAAAACCCTGTTTGAGGGCCTCAAGGGCCGGATCGACGGTCTCACCCATATCGAGGTCGGGGTCGATGTCAGCGATGTCGATTACGCCTGCGACGTTGTGCTCGTCTCCGAGTTTACGGATCACGCGGCTCTGAAGGCCTACGCCACCCATCCGGAACATCTGCGGGTGCGCGAGGAGCTTGGCGACTTGCGGATCGGACGCTTCCAGGTCGATTATCCCGTCAAAGAGACCGGCGCATGATCGGTTCGTTCACCTTTGAAAATCAGCCCTGCCGCGTCGTGTTCGGCAGCGGGACGCTGACCGCGGCCAAGGCCGAGATCGAGCGTCTCGGCGGCAAGCGCGCACTGGTGCTGACGACGCCGCAGCAGGAAGCGCAAGGCAAGGCGCTCGGGGCCGCGCTGGGCCCGCTCTATGCCGGCATCTTCGCCGGCGCCACCATGCACACGCCCGTCGAGGTGACCGAGCGCGCGATCGCGGCGATGAAGGATTGCGACGCCGACTGCGTGGTCGCGCTCGGCGGCGGCTCGACCACCGGGTTGGGCAAGGCGCTCGCCTTGCGCACCGGCGTCAACCAGCTCTGCATTCCCACCACCTATGCCGGCTCGGAAATGACACCGATCCTCGGCCAGACCGAAAACGGGCTGAAGACCACGGTGCGCGATGTTGCCGTGCTGCCGGAGACCGTGATCTACGACGTCGACCTGACGATGACGCTGCCGGTCGGCCTCACCGCGACCTCCGGCATCAACGCCATTGCCCATGCAGTCGAGGCGCTCTATGCGCGGGACACCAACCCCGTAACCTCGCTGATGGCGGAAGAAGGCATCCGCGCGCTGGCACGCGCCCTGCCCGCCATTGCCGCCAATCCCGACGATCGTGCCGCGCGCAGCGATGCGCTCTATGGCGCCTGGCTGTGCGGCGTGTGCCTCGGCACCGTCGGCATGGCGCTGCATCACAAGCTCTGCCACACGCTCGGCGGCACGTTTGACCTGCCGCATGCCGAGACGCACACCATCGTGCTGCCGCATGCGCTGGCCTACAACGCACCGGCTGTGCCCGACGCGATGACGCAGATCGCGCGCGCGATCGGTGCGGCCGATGCAGCGCAGGGTCTCTACGATCTCGCCAGGCGATTGGGCGCCAAGCTCGCGCTGCGCGACATCGGTATGCCCGAGAGCGGCATCGACAAGGCCGCCGACCTCGCCGTCACCAACGCCTACTGGAATCCGCGCCCGCTCGAGCGGGGCGCCATCCGCGACCTGATTGCGCGCGCCTGGGCCGGCGAGCCACCGGCTGCAAACAAAGCAGCGGCGTGACCCTGATGAAGCGAACTCTCATCCAGTCAGCAACGATCATCAGCATGGACGACCGCATCGGCGATCTCCGGGCCGCTGACGTGCTGGTGGAGAACGGGCGGATCGCCGAGGTGCGTCCCGGCATCGACGCCGCTGACGCCGAGATCGTCGATGGCCGCGGCCGCATCGTCATCCCCGGGCTCATCAACGCGCATATGCACACCTGGCAGACGGGCTTGCGCGGGTATGCTGCGAACTGGACGCTGCTCGAATATTTCCGCCGCATGCATGCCGGGCTCGCGACCCTGTTCGCCCCGGATGACATCTACATCGCCACGTTCGTCGGCGCGCTGAACCAGATCAATTGCGGCGCGACTACGCTGGTCGACTGGTGCCACAACAACCCGACGCCGGCCCATACCGATGCGGCGGTGCGCGGCCTGATCGAGAGCGGCATCCGCGCCGCCTTCTTCCACGGCTCGCCCAAGCCCGAACCGAAGCCGGGCGAACCACATTTCTCGGAGGTCCCGCATCCGCGCCGCGAGGTCGAGCGGCTGCTGGCCGGCCCCCTCGCCGACCGCAACGGCCTGGTCACGCTCGGGCTCGCCGTTCTCGGCCCGCATTATTCGACGCGCGACGTGTCCGTGCACGATTTTCGTCTCGCGCGGGAGCTCGGCCTGATCGCCTCGATGCATCAGGGCGGCGGGCCCGCCAAGACTCCCGGCGGCTGGGAGAAGCTGATCGAGGCCGACCTCGTCGGCCCCAACGTCAACATCGTCCATGGCAACGATCTGCCCGACGATCTCCTGCAAAAACTGATCGATCTCGGGGTTACGTTCTCGGTGACGCCCGAGAACGAGATGATCCAGGGCCATGGCTTTCCCATCACCGGGCGCCTGCTCAAGCGCGGCGTCCGGCCCACCATCGGCATCGACCTGGAATCCGTGCTGGCAGGCGATCTCTTCTCCGCAGCCCGCGTGGCGCTGTCGATGCAGCGCGCGCTCGACAATGCCCAGATGCGCAAGACCGAGGGCACCATTCCGGCGACGACCACGATCCCGGCGCGCGAGGCGCTGGCCTGGATCACCACCGAGGGCGCCCGCATGCTCGGCCGCGAGAGCCAGATCGGCTCGCTGACGCCGGGGAAACTCGCCGATCTCGTGATCATCAATGCCGACGATCTCAATCTGTTTCCAGTCCACGACCCCGTCGCCAGCGTGGTGATGCAGACGAGCCTCGCCAACATCGAGTCGGTGATGATCGGCGGCGTCTGGAAGAAGCGGGACGGAAAACTGCTGGCCGAGGGGCTCGCGCAGAAGAAAGAGCTACTCGCGCAATCCGGCCAGCGGCTGGTGCGGGACATCGAACGACAAGGGCACGCCGCAACATAGCGGCCAACGGACAACAAGAAATGACTGACGCAACAAGCAAACAGGTCGCCTTCATCGGCATCGGCAAGATGGGCCTGCCGATGTTACAGCTGGTCGCCAAGGCCGGCTACGCCGTCACCGCCTTTGACCAGAGCGCGGCGCGTCTCAGCGCGGCGCGCGAGCACGGCATCGCTGTCGCCGGCTCACCGACCGAGGCCGTCAACGGTTGCGCCGTGGCCATCACGTCGCTCCCCGACGACGCCGCACTTCGCGCGGTCATGCTCGGGCCGACCGGCTTGATCGGCGCGATGGCGCCGAAGGCGGTGCTGATCGAGACCAGCACAGTCAGCGCCGAGGCCTCGGCCGAAGTCGATGCCGCCGCCCAAGCGCGTGGCGTCGCCTATCTGCGCGCGCCGGTCTCCGGCAATGCCAGCATCGTGCACACCGGCGCGCTGAGCTGCTTCGTGTCGGGACCGAAGGACGCCTACGAGAGCGCCAAACCGCTGTTTGCGAGCTTTACCCGGGCGCAGACCTATCTAGGTGCGAGCGAGGAAGCGCGCTACGCAAAGCTCGCTGTCAATCTCATGATCGCGGTTTCGGCCGCGATGATGGCGGAGAGCCTGGCGCTGGCGCGCAAGGGCGGCATCGGCTGGCAGGACATTCTGAAGGTGCTGGACGAGAGTGCGGTCGCCTCCCCCATGGTGAAATACAAGACCGCGCCGCTACGCACCCGCGACTTCGTCTCGAGCTTCTCCTGCAAGCAGATGGCCAAGGACCTCGACCTCATCCTCGGCGCCGGCCACGCCGTCGGCGTGCCGCTGCAGCTCGCAGCCCAGGTGCGCGAGACCTACGGCGCGCTGGTCGCGCAAGGCGATGGCGAGACCGACTTCATCGCGACCGTGAAGCATCTCGAACGGCTGTCCGGCCTTGGTGAGCCCAAACTTGGTGAGCCCAAACTCTGATCGACGGAGGCGCACTTGCGCAATTTCAGCGAGACCAACATCACCGATGCCGTGCTCGAGCGCATCGCCGGCGCGACCGATCCGCGGATCAAGCAGGTCGGCGAAGCGCTGGCGCGTCACCTCCACGCCTTCGTGCGCGAGATCCGGCCGACCCAGAAGGAATGGGAGTACGGCATCGACTTTCTGACCCGCACCGGCCACATGTGCGATGACAAGCGCCAGGAGTTCATCCTGCTGTCGGACACGCTCGGCGTCTCCATGCTGGTCGACGCGATCAACCATCCGGTGCCGGAAGGCGCCACCGAGACCACCGTGTTGGGTCCGTTCTTCGTCCAGGCCGCGCCCGAGAAGCAGAATGGCGACGACATCTCCGGCACCATGGAAGGCGATCCCATGATCGTCACCGGATCGGTATCAACCGTTGACGGCCGGCCGCTCGCGGGCGCTGTGGTCGATGTCTGGCATTCCGACAATGACGGCTATTACGACGTGCAGCAGCTCGACGAGATCGGCGATCTCGCGATGCGCGCCCGCTTCCACGCCGACGCCAACGGCCGCTTCCATTTCTGGTCGATCAAGCCCGCGGCCTATCCGATCCCGCATGACGGCCCGGTCGGCGAGATGCTGGAGGCGCAGGGCCGCCATCCCTGGCGCCCGGCGCATGTGCACTTCATGATCTCCGCGCCCGGCTTCGAGCAGCTCGTGACGCACGTGTTCGTCGCCGGCGACAAATATCTCGACAGCGACGTCGTGTTCGGCGTCAAGGACAGCCTGATCCACGATTTCGTGCGCTGTGCGGCCGGCCGTGCGCCGGATGGTCGCATGGCGGATGCCACCTACTATCACCTCAACTATGATTTCGGCCTGAAGCAGATCGCAAGCAACGCGCAGGCGGCCTAAGCCGAACGTAGAATCGACGGACTGACAACAGTCCGCGACAAGGACGGACGACAGGGAGAGACGATGGGACCGCGGGTCAGCAGTGCTGCTTTGGCTGAACGCCTCACGGGCGTGATCGGTCCGCGCGCGACCATCGCGCGTGGCGTGCTCGACCAGCATGGCCAGAGCGAATCCTATTATCGCGCCCTGCCCCCCGACATCGTCGTCTATCCGGAGACGACGGACGAAGTCGCAGCGATCGTCAAGCTCTGCGCCGGCGCAGACATGCCGATCGTGCCGTTCGGCGCCGGCACCTCGCTCGAGGGCAACGCATCAGCGGTCGCCGGCGGCGTTTGCATCGACTTCGCGCGCATGAACAAGGTGCTGACTGTGCACGACAGCGACATGAACGTCGTGGTCCAGCCCGGCATAACCCGCAAGCAGCTCAATGCAGAGCTGCGCGGCACCGGATTGTTCTTCCCGATCGATCCCGGCGCGGATGCCTCGATCGGCGGCATGACGTCGACGCGCGCATCGGGAACCATGGCCGTGCGCTACGGCACCATGAAGGACAACGTCATGGCGCTGGAGGTGGTGCTGGCGGATGGACGCGTGATCCGCACGGCCCGGCGGGCGCGAAAATCTGCGGCCGGCTACGATCTGACACGGCTGTTCGTGGGCGCCGAAGGCACGCTCGGAATTATCACCGAGATCACGTTGAAACTGCATCCGCTGCCGCAGGCGATTTCGGCGGCAGTCTGCAGCTTCGACACCCTGCACAACGCGGTCGATACCGCGATCGGCATCATCCAGGCAGCGATTCCCGTGGCGCGCGTCGAGCTGCTCGACGATGTCATGATGCGCGGCATCAATGCGTACGCAAAACTCGGCTATCGCGAGGCGCCGACGCTGTTCTTCGAATTCCACGGCTCGGAGAGTGCCGTTGCCGAGCAGGCCGAGCTGGCACAGGCGATCGCCGCCGAGCATGGCGGCCGCGGCTTCGAATGGGCCAAGGCACCGGAGGACCGCAGTCGGCTCTGGCACGCCCGCGACAACACGCTCTATGCCGGCCTGGGCTTGCGGCCCGGCGCGCGCGCCGTCATCACCGATGTCTGCGTGCCGATCTCGCGGCTGGCCGAATGCCTGACCGACACGCGCCGCGACGCCGACGAACACGGCTTCACCGCCCCCATCGTCGGCCATGTCGGCGACGGCAATTTCCACATGCTGATCCTGGTCGATCCCGCCAAGCCCGATGAAATTGAAGGCGCCAAGGCGCTCCAGGCCCGCATGGTCGCCCGCGCCATTGCGATGGACGGCACCTGCACCGGAGAGCACGGCATCGGGCTCGGCAAGATCGGCTATCTCACCGACGAGCTCGGCGACGCCGTCGACGTGATGCGGTCGATCAAGACCGCGCTCGATCCGAGCGGGCTGATGAACCCCGGCAAGATTTTTGCGGGAGCAGCACAGCCATGAACGTTCCCGGCGAGACCGCAGCGACCCCGCTGCTTGAGCTGCGCGGCATCAGCAAGACGTTTCCCGGCGTCAAGGCGCTGGACGACGTGTCCTTTGCGCTCTACGCGAGCGAAGTCCATATGCTGCTCGGCGAGAATGGCGCCGGCAAGTCGAGCCTGATGAAGGTGCTTTGCGGCGCTTACCAGGCCGATGCCGGGGAATTCTTCTACAAGGGCGATAGGGTCACGATCGCCTCTACCGCCGACGCGCAAAAACTCGGCATTGCCGTGATCTTCCAGGAATTCTCGCTCGTCCCCTATCTCGACATCGCCCAGAACATCTTCCTCGGCCGCGAGCCGAAGGGCCGGATTCCCGGCACCATCGACCGCCGCAAGATCCTGGCCGATGCCAAGCGCCTGCTCGAATCAATCGGTTTCGACATCGACCCGTCCATCACCGTCAACACGCTCGGCGTCGCCCAGCAGCAGATGGTCGAGATCGCCAAGGCCATCAGCCAGAACGCGCGCATCCTGGTGATGGATGAACCGACCGCTGCGCTGTCCGACCGCGAGACCGAGCTGCTGTTCGCATTGATCGCGAAGCTGAAGGCCGACGGCGTCTCCATCGTCTACATCTCGCACCGCATGGCCGAATTGTTTGCGCTCGGCGACCGCATCACCGTCCTGCGCGACGGCCGCCGCATCGACGGCGTGCGCCCGGCCGATGTCACGCCCGACCAGCTCGTCCGCATGATGGTCGGCCGCACCGTCGACATGACTTATCCGCGCAATTTCGCCGACAAGCCCGGCGAGGTGCTGCTTGCGGTGAAGGGCTTGACCGCGCCGAGCGGCATCGCCGACATCAACATCGAGGTGCGCCGGGGCGAGATCGTCGGCCTCTGCGGCCTGGTCGGATCCGGCCGCAGCGAGGTTGCGCGCGCGATCTTCGGCGCCGACCCGGTCGCCTCCGGCGAGATCGTGTTCGAAGGCAAGGCTATTTCCGGCGAGCCCGACATGGCCGCCCGGCGTGGCATCGCGCTGATCCCCGAGAGCCGCAAGAGCGAGGGGCTCGCGCTGCTGCGTTCGGTCGGCGACAATCTCGTGGTCTCGGCGCTGCGAAAGCTGTTCCCGAGCGGGCTGTTCGATCCGCGCAGCGGCCAGCGCACCGCCGATGGCCTGATCCGGCAGCTTCGCATCGCCACCCCGAGCGCGCGCCAGACCGTCGGCCTGTTATCCGGCGGCAACCAGCAGAAGGTCGTGATCGGCAAATGGCTCGCCGCCGGCGCAAAACTTTTCATCTTCGACGAGCCGACGCGCGGCATCGATGTCGGCGCAAAGTCCGAGATCTTCGCGCTGATCGACCGGCTGGTCGCCGAGGGCGCGGCCGCCCTGATGATCTCGTCCGAGCAAGTCGAGATCTGCCATGTCTGCGATCGCGCCTATGTGATGCGCGAGGGCCGCGTCGCCGGACACCTGGCACGCAACGAGCTGACCGAGGAGAACATCGTGCGATTGGGGATGCATCATGCGTGAGGCCGCGGTCGTATCACAACCCAATCCGCTGCAGCGCATTCCCGGCGTCGCCATCGTGCTGGGCGCCCTGATCGTGCTGTTCGGCGCGATCGCGCCCGGCTTTCTCACCCCGGCCAACCTCTCCAACGTGCTGGTGCAGTCGACCATCCTGACCATGCTCGCGCTGCCGATGACGCTGATCATCATGACCGAGGGGCTGGACCTCTCGATGGGTGCGGTGCTGACGCTGACCTCGCTCTGCGTCGCCATCGTCTCGCTTGCGACCAAGTCGATGCTGCTCGGCCTCGGCGCAGGCGTGCTGGTCGGCGCGGCCTTCGGCACCGTCAATGGTTGGCTGGTCGCGATCCTGGGCATTCCGCCCTTCGTGGCGACGCTCGGCACGCTGGGCATGGCACAGGGCCTGTCGCTGATCGTCTCCGACGGCCAGAGCGTGGTCGGCATTCCCCACAGCGTCCGCGACATTTATTCGGCGACACTGCTCGGCATTCCCGTGCCGATCGTGATCGCGCTCGTGACCTACGCCGCCTTTCACGGCCTGCTCTATCACACCCGCTTCGGCAGCTACGTGTTCGCGCTCGGCGGCAATCGCGAGGCACTCCGCTATGCCGGCCTTTCGCCCAACAAGCTGCTGATCGCGGTCTACGCGATCGGCGGCACCATGGCCGGCATCGCCGGCCTGCTGATGACCGCCCGGATGAATTCGGGCCATCCGACCGCGGGCCTCGGGCTCGAATTCGATGCGATCGCCGCGGTCGCCGTCGGCGGCACCTCGTTCGAGCGCGGCAATGGCTGGCTGCTCGGCACCCTCCTTGGCGTCATCGCCGTCGGCGTGCTGCGCAACGGGCTGAACCTGATCTCGCTGCCGTCCTCGGTGCAGGTGGCGAGCGTCGGCGTCCTCGTCATCGTCGCGCTGTTCCTCGACGGCTTGCGGAGCCGCACATGACCGACATCACCAAGGAGACCCTGTCGCCGCCACGTTCGTTCCTGTCCCAGGACGCGATCCAGCTGTTCTATCGGCTGCTCGCCGTGTTCCTGATCTGCGCCGTGCTGGCGGTGCTGAACGACTCCTTCCTCAGCCTCGGCAACATCCTCAACGTGCTGCGCCAGGCAAGCCTCACCTTCTTCATCGCCTCGGGCCTGACGCTGGTGGTGCTCACCGCCGGTCTCGATCTCTCGGTTGGCGCCAATGTCGCCCTGTCCGCGTGCGTCGCCGGGACCGTGATCCACACCACGGGATCGCCTGTTCTCGGCATCCTGACCGGGCTTGCCTGCGGCGGCGTCGTCGGCCTCCTCAACGGCATCATGGTGACGGCGCTGCGCATCCCCTCCTTCATCGCCACCTACGGCATGCTGTGGGTGCTGAACGGCCTGACCTATTGGTACATGGCGGGCGAGACGCTGCACGGCTTTCCGGCGGGCTTCCGCCAGATCGGCAGCGGCTATCTGTTCGGGCTCCCGATCCCGGTCTATCTGCTGCTGGTGTTCCTCGGGATCGGAACGGTGTTTGCCCAGCGCACGATCTGGGGCCAGGAGATCTATGCGATCGGCGCCAATCCGGTCGCCGCCCGCCTCTCCGGCATTCCGGTCACGCGGCGGCTTCTGCTCGTCTACGCCGTCTCCGGCACGATGGCGGGGCTCGCCTCGATCATCTTCCTGTCCCGGCTCAACTCCGCCGAAGCCGACATCGGCGAAAGCCTGACGCTACCGGCGATCGCGGCCGTGCTGATCGGCGGCACCTCGCTGTTCGGCGGCGTCGGCACCGTGTTCGGGACCTTCATCGGCGCGCTGATCCTGACGCTGGTGCTGAACGGCATGAACCTGCTCTCGGTCAGCGCCAATTGGCAGCCGCTCGTTACCGGCATCATCGTCATTCTCGCGGTCTGGCTCGACATGAAGACCCGCCGCCGCGCGCAATGAGTTCTCAAGCAATCCAACAAACCAAAATGGGGATGGAGACGACATGAAACAGAGACTGGGCTATCTCGCACTGCCGCTCGTAATGGCGGCTGCGCTCACGACGCAGGCGCGCGCCGACGGCGAGACCATCGCCGTGTTCACCAAGAATCAGACCAACCCGTTCTTCCAGACGGTGCGGGTCGGCGCCGACAACATGGCGAAGACGCTGAACGCCAAGACGCTGCAGTACATTCCGACCAAGCCGGACTCGATCCCCGAGCAGCTCAGCCAGATCGAGGACGTCGTGGTGAAGAAGCCGAGCGCGATCGTGTTCACGCCGGTCGACTACAAGGCGATGGTGCCCGGCGTCGAGAAGATCAACGACGCCAAGATTCCCGTCGTCAACATCACCGACCGCTCCGCCGGCGGAAAATTCCTCTCCTTCGTCGGCGCCGACGATTACAGCCTCGGGCTCGAGACCGCGCGTTTCCTGCTCAAGACGCTCGGCGGCAAGGGCAACATCGTCATCATCGAGGGCGTCAAGGGCTCGCTGACCAATGTCGATCGCGTCCGCGGCTTCAACGACGCGCTGAAGGAAAATCCGGGCGCCAAATTGCTGGCCTCGCAGCCCGGCAACTATCAGCGGCTCCAGGCGCTCCAGGTCATGGAGAATTTGATGCAGTCGAATGCGCAGATCGACGGCGTGCTCGCGGCCAACGACGCCATGGCGGTCGGTGCCATCGAGGCGCTCGACGGCGCCAACCGCAAGGCCCAGGTGATCGGTATCAACGGCACCAAGGAGGCGATCGACGCGATCAAGTCCGGCAAGCTGCTCGCCAGCGGCGACTACAACGGCTTTTACCAAGGCTGCCTCGGCACCATGATGGCGGTCCGCAGCCTGCGTAACCAGCCGATCATCAGTGAGATCGTGCTGAAGCCGACCGTCATCACCAAGGACAATTACCAGCCGTTCGACCAGCCGCTCGAGCAGCGCACCTGCCCGACCTTCGAAGAGGCCAGCAAGCTCGGCGCGAAATAACCTCAGCGTATTCAACACCGGGACGGCTGGGATGACAGCCGTCCCCAAGAAAACTCCCGGAGACATCATGCTATTTGCCATCCATGCCATCGACCGCGCCGGCGCACTGCCGACGCGGCTTGCCAATTACGATGCCCACAAGGCGTTTCTCAGTGACACTTCGCGCGTCGGCGTCAAGATCGTGATGTCGGGACCGCTGGTCTCCGACGACGGCGCTACGATGATCGGCAGCCTGTTCCTGATCGAGGCGCCCAGCCGTGCCGAGGTCGAGGCCTTCAATCGCGCCGATCCGTTCGCGGCGGCCGGCATCTGGGAGAAGGTCACGATCACCGGCTTTTTGCGGCGGCAAGGCTGAGCAGACGGGCGCCCGACGCGAAAAACCCCAGTGCGCGGAGACACTGGGGCGTTTCAAGGAAAATGGATTGGTAAGGCAATGACGCCCTTATAGCAGCCCTCTCCGCGGCAGCTTGTGAACTGGTTCACACATGCCGCGCGGAATGATCGGGCGATTTGTCACACCATGGCGGCTCACGTCCGGCGTGGCTTCCTTGGAAACAGGCGATCGCGGATGTAGCGCGAGGTTGCGGTCAGGCGGATCCCACGCGGCTTCTGCCAGGCGGCGCGGTCGAGCTCCTTCTTGTCGCCGATCGCAAGCCGGCCCTTGGCGCTCTTGGCGATGAAGATCGCGTCGCTCATCTTGCGGCCCGAACGCTTGTTCTTGGCCGTCACTTCCTTCCAGAGGCTGATCCGGCCAAGCTTCAGCTTGGGCAGCTCTTCCTTGATCTCTCGGCGCAGACAGTCCTTGTCGGACTCGCGCGCGCGCTTGCGGCCGCCGGGGAACATCCACAGGCCATCCGACCGTCGCCTGACCAACAGGACCTTGCCGCGCCTGGCGGCAACCAGCTTGGAAGACTTCGCCATTACAACTGTCGCAAACTGAAAACAGAATCGCGCCATGGTAACTTGTCTATTTCATTAGACAAGTTCGGCGACCTCCCCGGATACCGTCGGCGTCCATCGTTGTCCACACGCATGCGAGGTGCGGTGAACGCCCGGGCAACCCGCCGGGGCTGCCCGGCTAGCGAACCTCGTCGGCCGGCGGGAGCGCATTCGGCTTCGCAGCCGCGGCTCGGTCCTCGGTCCGAATCCACGCCGCCGCCACCTCCCACGCCACCGACAGGATGATCGGCCCGATGAACAGGCCGACGATGCCGTGGGCGAGCGTGCCGCCGATCACGCCGACGAAGATCACGATGGTCGGCGTGTTGAGACCGCGTCCCATCACGAGCGGCTTCAGCATGGTGTCGAGGAAGCCGACAAGGACGAAGAACACGGTGAACAGCAACGCAGTGGTGACGTCCTTGGCGGTCCAGATCCAGATGATCACCGGCAGCAGCACGAGGAAGGCGCCAATCTGCACGATCGACAGCAGCAGCACGATGAAGGCGAGCAGGCCGGCGCTCGGCACGGCGGCGAGCTTGAAACCGATGCCGGCAAGCAGCGCCTGCACGATGGCGACGCCGATCACGCCTTGCGCAACGGCGCGGATGGTGGCGCCGCCCAGCTCGAGAAAATGCTCGCTCTGCTCGGGCACGATGCGCGACAGGAAACCGCGTCCGGCCGCAACCAGCCGGGGCCCGTGCGGAAACAGGAAACCGGCCACGAACACCGAAACCAGGAACTGGAGCGTGCCGAGGCTGGCATCACCCGCGAGCGACAACAGCGGTCCCGCCAGCGGCTGCAGATAGGGCGCGACCTCGCGCAGCACGGCGCGGATATTGGTGTAGGCCTGATCCCAGAGCTCGTAGAGCGTCGGGCCGATCACCGGCCATGACTTGATCGATTCCGGCGCCGTCTGGAGCGCGAGGTCGCCGGTGCCGAGCTCGTGCGCCAGCTCCCTGCCCCCGTCCACGGCACTCACGCCGAGCCACGTGGCCGGGCCGAGCACGATGCCGAGCGTGATCAGGGTGAGGATTACAGCCGCGGTCTTGGGCCTGCCGCCCAGGATCTTGGCGACCCAGCTGAAGGCTGGATAGAACGCGACCGCGAGCACGCCGCTCCAGGCCAGGATCGGGACGAACGGCCGGATGATGTAGAGCGTCCACAGGATCAGGAGTGCCAGCAGGCCGAGCCGGATCACGAGCTGGATGACGTCATCGCCCGTCAGAAGCTGACGCAGACTTTTCACAGGCACGGCTTTCCTTGCGGCATCAACGCGGGTTCCGGTACTTGCGCGGGCTAGGGTTATTGCCAGCCAAGAGCCGGGCGTCAAGACGACCGGGCGCGCCCGGCCCCTCGGGGACCGGCCGCGTCGTGCTTCAAGATGAAACCGCTGTGATGAAGGCGCCCGGACGCGCGCCTTCAGAAGTGATAGTTGACGCCCACCGTGCCGGTCTGGATGTTCAGCTTTACGTTTGCCGGCGAGGCCACCAGATTGCCCGTCGTCACCGGCTGCTCGTTGATCGCGGCAAAGCCCATGTAGTTGTATTCGGCCCGCACCGACCAGTTTGGCATGAACATCCATTCAGCGCCGCCGCCGGCTAGCCAGCCGGTGCGGTTGAAGCTGCCGTTGGCCGAACCGGCGAGCGCGCCGGCCAGGCCATTATTGGCGCTGTACTTGTCGCGGGTGAAGGCCGCGCCGCCCTTGGCGTAGAGCAGCACGCGATCGAAGGCGACGCCGAAGCGCCCGGCAACCGTTGCGATGTAGTCGTTCTTCAGCGACAGGTTGAAGCCGGCGCCGCCGCCGAACGGGCCGCCGGCGTTGAGCGTGACGCTGGACCAGGCGCCGGTGCCCTCGAGGCCCACCACGAAATTGCCGATCTGGTAATTGCCGCCGATCTGCCCGCCAACCACGCCGCCGCTGGCCGTCACCGAGCTCCAGCCCGCCGCCGGGTCGGTCGGATCCATGCCGCTCCACTTGCTCCAGGCGCCACCGCCATGGGCGCCGATATAGAAGCCGGTCCAGCTGAATATCGGAGCCGGCGCGATCGGCGCCTTGACGACAGGCGCAGGTTTGATGATGTCAGCCGCAAAGGCCGGCGTTGCCAGCGACAACAACGCAGCCGTCAAAATCAGTTTCTTGCCCATGATCTCATCCCCCAATGACCTTTGCCCTCCCCGATCAGGGCGATGGGGTGAAATCTAGCTGCCCGATCAAAGGCGCGCTTGGACCGACCGGCGGCGCGATTTGGACTGGTCGGCGCTGCGAATACCGGGAAAATGCTGCAGTGTCCGCTGTCGGAGGCGGTTTGGCTAACGACGATTAACCGGATTTCAGCCGGCCGGTTTACGCCGATGCAAAGGCCTACCCCTAGGCTTTGCTTCAGGTCCCAAAAACACTTGCGGTGCGATGGCCAACAGTCTCTGGACGATCGAAGAATTCACCTGTCCCGGTTGCAGCATGAATTACACTGCGACAAGGGAAGAGCATGCCGAGCCCCATTCAGGCCAGTTCAAATGCAGCATCTGCAGCGGCGTGGTGCACAGCTGGTCCGGCAATCATCATTTCTTCGGCTGGTCGGCGGTGAAGACCAAGCCGCCGGTGTTCGGGCGGCGATGGGCCGGGGTCGGGTGGTAGATCGAGGCAAGGCAAGAGCTAAGCGCTGGCCGTTTCCCCTCGATCAAGCTCGGGCATGACCCAGCTCTTCGGCGCATCGCGATGTCCGCTTTTGCTCCCATTCCGACCGCCTTTGCACGACCACAGCGAATGTCGCGATGGGCCGATAGCCGACCTCTTCCCTACTCGATGACCGTGTCAGCCTGCGCAATCAGGCTATCTGTAAAAGTTATGCCAAGCGAATTCGCCAAATCTTTCCGGATTGAGCATCAGCAATTCGCGGCGCACTGAGCGGTCCCGCGCAAATTATTCCGAGGAAGGTGCGTCGCAACACGGCAACTCTCCCAAATTGGGCTGATTTCTTAGATGTAGCATTCTTGAGAATAAGATCGCAGCAACCTGGGCGGCAGTGCTCAAAAAACTTCGAGACACCCACTTTGGGTCATAAGCTGCGGTGAACGCCGGTGCGGCCCCAGCGTCTACTCGATGCTCTACCTCCCGCAGCCGACATCCCAATGGCTTGAATGCTGTTCGGCTTGGGGCCACAAACGGAAATCGGCCCCTTGCCGACTAACGGGGGCTTGAGCCGCTATTCCACGGGCTGATCCAATCTATTTCTATTGATCTGGATCAATTGAGGCCCGTCTCGAAGCCCTTCATGATTTCTGCTGCAGACGTGGCTACGCGGACGAGGCCGCTTCACAGTTGCTCTAATTGCCGCAGCACTCCGCAAGTCTGCTTTTGGAACCTTCTCGATCCACTATCTTGCGGAGGTCGGTCATGAAAATCACCGGTGTTGCCATCCAAACCGTTGTCGCTCTCGCGTTCGGCTTGGGGACCATGTGTGCTCAGGCGCAGCAGGTGCCGCTTCCCACAACTGCCGCCGAAGTCCCCGGGCCGCCGCCCGGCACCGCTATGACCAAGGAGTATGTTCAGATGGTCGGCCGGATGGCCTACCTCTGGGGATGGCCACTGGTCAATTCGCATAACCGTCGTGTGGCCTTCGGGAAGGCACCTGAACAAGGCCTCCTTGGAGGCGTCGTGCCCGTTGCGCCCATTGGCCAGGTCACGATGTTGACCGATTACATCAAACCGGACCAATCGTTCATCACCTGTCCCAATCAGGACGTGGTGTATGGCGGTGGCTACTTTGCGCTCGACAACGAGCCGGTCGTGTTTCAGGTGCCGGATTTCGGTGACCGCTTCTGGGTGTACGCACTTTATGACGGACGCACCGACGAGTTCGGCGAAATTGGCAAGGCTTACGGCACGAAGCCCGGCTTCTATTTGATCGTCGGGCCGAACTGGAAAGGCGCGACACCGGCGGGCATCAACGCCGTGGTGCGGTCTTCCACGGACCTCGCCTTTGCCGCCCCGCGCATTTTCAAGGACGACACCGTCGAGGACACCAAGGCCATCCAGCCGGTGCTTAACCAGATCATGTTTTATCCGATCAGCCAGTTCGACGGGAAGATGAAGACCAAGGACTGGAGCAAAATTCCAAACTTCCCGGTGCCGAACACGTCAGAAAAAGGCGAGACGAAGTGGGTCGTGCCGGAGGCCTTCTTTGATCAGCTTCCCGAAGTGATGAAGGAGGTGCCACCGCTTCCCGGCGAGGAAGCACTCTACAGGTGGATCGGCAGCGTATTGGAGGCCG
The DNA here is from genome assembly GCF_021458635.1 of Bradyrhizobium monzae. Lineage (GTDB taxonomy): Bacteria > Pseudomonadota > Alphaproteobacteria > Rhizobiales > Xanthobacteraceae > Bradyrhizobium. Next base: position 47,044 of record NZ_JAIRDQ010000015.1, on the reverse strand, counting down.
CCGACAAAGATCCGACATTCAAGCAGACCCTCAAGGAAACAGCTGTCACTGCGGAGGATGAGTTGATTTCTCCGTTTTTCCACTGGCGCTACAACGGCAAGTCTGCCGGCAACGGCTGGAACTCGCCTGTGAACAATGCGCAGTGGGGCACCGACTATCTTAATCGGACGGGCACTGCCAAGTCCAACATGTACGACAACAGACCCAACGAGACGAAGTACATCTATCGGGACTTCGACAGCCAGGGCCAGCAACTCGATGGTCAGAGCAGCTACACAGTCACCTTCCCGAAAGGGCAACTGCCGCCGGTCAAAGGCTTCTGGTCGCTGACGCTATACGATCAGTACCACTTGTTCCATCCGAACGCGCTCAACCGCTACTCGCTCGGCACGAAGAACAAAGCGCTGCAATACAACCAGGACGGTTCGCTCACGTTGCACTTCGGCGCGGCGTCTCCCGGCAAAGACAAGGAAGCCAACTGGGTGCCGGCTCCCAACGGAACGTTCTCGCTCTACCTTCGCGCCTACTGGGCTGACAAACCTGTCCTCGACGCAAGCTGGATGCCACCGAACGTCGAGAAGGTGAAGTGAGGCGACAAATCGAAGAGCGGAGGCAACGATGGACACCAAACGCACCCAGAGCTTCATGGCCGCTGCACTCCTTGGCGTGCTTGCAACGGGCGGACTTGCAACGCAGGCCCTCGCTCAGGAGACGGGCTTCGATAAACTCGCCAACCTCCCGTTCGCGGAAGGCCGGCCCACGAAGGAGACCGCGCAGACCCTGCGCGACGAGTTGCTGTTCCAACGAGCGACGCAGACCTATCTCTGGGCGTTGCCCTTGATCAACACGCTAGGCATGCAGGTCGGGTCCGAAAAGACGTTCGGCGCTGGCTACAATGTCCTGCCGATCTGGAAAAAGCGCCTCGACGCAAAGACCCAAGTCACCACCCCCAACTCCGACGTCCTCTATGCCATGAGCTACGTTGACTTGGGCAAGGATGGTCCGCTTGTGATGGAAGCGCCGCCTGGGCTGCAAGGCATCCTGCTCGACTACTGGCAGCGCCCAATTCCGGTTGATGGTGGCAAGTTCGCGGGTGATGTCGGCCTTGCTGGACCGGACGCTGGCAAGGGCGGAAAGTTTCTGCTGTTGCCACCCGACCACAAGGGAGCGGTGCCGGAAGGACATTTCGTCTACCGCTCCGGGACAAACAACGTCTTCATCTTCCTGCGCGGGTTCTATGAAGACCCGAAAAATCTGACGCCGGCCGTCGCGCACCTTGAACTGACGAAGATATATCCGCTGAATGGGGAGGCTTCCGCCAAGCCGATGAAATTCCCGGACGCCTCCGGTGTCCCGGTCAACATGCTGCCGATCAGCGACGGCGGCGCCTTCGATCAACTCAAGCTTCTCGTGGACCGCGAGGGCGACAGTCTTGCCGGCCCCGATTGGCTCGGCATGCTGGCGGCGATCGGCATCGTCAAGGGCCAGCCGTTCACACCCGATGCGCAGGCGCGGGAGGTTCTCGATCGGGCCGCGAAGACCGCGTACAAGATGAGCCGGGTCCTTGGCTTTGAAGACGTCGTAGGCGGCCGCTCCTACCGGATTTATCCGGACCGTCACTGGACCAATCCTTTCGCCGACGGCACGCCATCGAAGCCCTTCGGGCCATTGAACCTGTCCTGGATAAACACAGCCGGGGAGTATCTGGCACTCGACGCCCGGATCAACTTCTTCACCAACTACTACTCGGTTAGCCCTGGCATGGTGTCCATCACGCCCGGCAAGGGCGCCAACTACTTGATGGCGTTTACCGATGGCGAGGGCACACCCTTGTCGGGCGGCAGCAACTATCGTCTAAGGCTGCCGGCCAACATCCCGGCTGCCATCTTCTGGTCGGTGACGCTCTACGATGCAGCGAACTCCTCGGGTCTCGCCAACGGCCAGCCTTTCCCCTCGTTCGGCTCGCGCGACAAGCCGGCGCAAAATCCTGACGGTAGTACGGATATCTACCTTTCCCCTCAAGCACCGGCAGGCAAACAAGGCAACTGGCTCGCCACGGTGCCCGGCAGGGGGTACTTCGCCATCCTCAGGCTCTACGGCCCAACCGAAGCCGCCTTGAACAAGAGCTGGAAGCCTGGCGACATCGAAACGATGAAGTGACACTAACGGGTCGCGCAAGACGCTTGGACGAACGATGTCCGCTTTGGGTCATCCTCGACCGTTTCGGCTTAGTTTGTCGGTTGGTCGATGTCCGCTTCTGTCCAAAAGCGCCAGGAGCGTTACGTCTGGCCAGCCCTCCCGTGATTCAAGCTCGCATACCCGTGGCTTGAATCATGCGCTACGAACTCGCCGACTGCCATCAAGCCGATACAGCCGAACAAGCCGCATGGCGTTCCTCGGGCAAACGATCCCGTGTCATCAAAGCCGGGGCAATGCTGCTTGCTGATCGTGCCTAAGACACCGATTGGAGCAAAGACCTGCGTCCAGAGAACCGTCCTCCCGTCGAGGCAAAACACCTCGCGCAAATTCTCGGCCTTGCTTGTCAATCCTCCCGCACAAATATATTCCACTTTACCGAAATTCGGATTTGTCGTACAAGCGAAACACCCAGACCCGAGACAAGGGGCGGATCGCGATCGTCACGAACCGCGGGACTGGCAGCGATGGACGCGACGGCGTCGGGCTTGATCGGAATTGCAGGGCGGCTTTCGCCGTGAGCGACCACCATCACGCGCACGACACGACGCTGACAGCGTCTTCGCATGGCTTCGGGCGTGAGTACACGCCAGCGCTCGAAGTCCCAGCGAGGACGTGCGCGGACGGCCAAGTCGTGTGGTCCTGACGCCCGGAGTCTGTGCGTCAAGTCCTGTGGTGATGTGTGCGGCCCAACCGGGTAGCCGCATCAGCCATCCGCAGGGCGACGGGGGCAATAGTGCATCGCTCCCCGGGGAGAGCACGAAGTACGCCGTAAACCATCGCGCAGGGAAGGCCGGGCGTTCGGCTGAGCCTGTGGTCCACCCCGTGTGCATTTTATGGCGCACGGATCGCGGGTGCCGCCGGCGCCCGGCCTTCCCTGCGCCCTTGTTTCGACAGGGGCAAAAGGACGACGCAAGACTCGGGCGAACGCGCCGCGAGAATGCGAAGGTGTGTCTTGCGACGGAAATGTAAGTTGATGATCTCCAACGGCTCTCCATCCACCGTCATTGCGAGCGCAGCGAAGCAATCCAGAATCGTTCCGCGGAGGGACTCTGGATTGCTTCGCTGCGCTCGCAATGACGAATTCGTGGAAATAGTCGCGTCCCCAAAGCCTTACAGTGCAGGCAGATCCAACTCTCGGTCAACGCAATCTGCGCGAACTACGTCTTCTGCTACGCTGCGACACCAGCTACATTCCCCTTCCCCGCAACCGAATCCGATACGCAATGACCGCTCCCTTCGTTCCCCAGATCGCCCTCTATCGCAACTGGCTCGCCGCGCAGCGCGGCCTCACCTTCGCGAATTACGAGGAGCTGCGGCAATGGTCAGTGCGCGATCTCGACGGGTTCTGGCGCAGCATCTGGGATTATTACGATCTGCAATCGCCGACGCCGTTTGCGGCCGTCATCACCGAGCGCAAGATGCCTGGCGCGGTCTGGTTTCCCGGCGCGCAGGTGAACTATGCGCGGCAGGTGTTCCGGCATGTCGACGCTGCGCATGCCGCCGGCCTGCCCGCGATCGTCAGCGGCGGCGAGGACGGCAAGGTTCGTGAGACCAGCTGGCCGGAGCTCAAACGCAAGGCGGCCGCGCTCGCGCTGCATCTGAAGGACAAGGGGATCAAGCCCGGCGACCGCATCGCGGCCTATCTGCCCAACATCGCCGAGACCATCATCGCGTTTCTCGCCAGCGCCAGCCTCGGCGCGGTCTGGAGCGTCTGCGCGCCCGACATGGCCGCGCCCGCCGTGATCGACCGCTTCAAGCAGATCGAGCCAAAGGTGCTGATCGCCTGCGATGCCGTCACCTATGCCGGGCGCAGGCATGATCGCAAGGACGTCGTTGCCGAGCTGCGGCGATCGCTGCCGAGCGTCGAGCATGTCATTCTGCACAGCGACGCCGCAGCGCCCGCGGCGCCGGACGGCCTGCTCTCCGACATCACCGCGAAGACGGGCGCTGCGATCGACGCGTTCGAACCGATGTGGCTGCCGTTCGATCATCCGCTCTGGATCGTCTATTCCAGCGGCACCACCGGCCTGCCGAAGCCGATCGTGCACGGCCATGGTGGCATCGTCATCGTGGTGCTGGCGCTGCTCGGCCTGCACAATGACATCGGCTGCTCGTATCACCAGAACTCGTTCGGCGAACGCTATCACTGGTACTCTTCGACCGGCTGGATCATGTGGAATTCGCAGGTCGGCGGCCTGCTTAGCGGCACCACCTGCTGCATTTTCGACGGCAGCCCCGGCGGCACCAAGGACAAGCCGGACTGGACCACGTCGTGGCGCTTCGTCGCGCAATCGAAAGCGACCTTCTTCGGCGCCGGTGCTGCGTTCTTCGCCAACTGCGCCAAGGCCGAGGTCGATCTCACCGGCGCCGGCGATCTGTCACGACTGCGCTGCCTCGGCTCGACCGGCTCGCCGCTCAGCGCCGACACGCAAGCCTGGTTCAACGACCGCTTCGCTGGCTTGTCGAAGATCAACGGCAGCAAAGCGCAGGCCGACATCTGGTGGGCGAACATCTCCGGCGGCACCGATTTCGCCGGCGCCTTCATCGGGGGAAACCGCGAATTGCCGCAGACGCCGGGCGCGATGCAGTGCCGCCTGCTGGGAGCCGCCGTCGAAGCCTTCAGCGAACAAGGCCGCGCCGTGATCGACGAGGTCGGCGAGCTCGTCTGCACCGAGCCGATGCCGTCGATGCCGCTGTATTTCTGGAACGACAAGGCCAACGCGCGCTATCTGGCGAGCTATTTCGAGACCTATCCGGACAATTTCGACGGCAGCGGCCGCGGGCCGGTGTGGCGGCACGGCGACTGGCTCAAGGTCAATCCGGACGGCTCATGCGTGATCTACGGCCGCAGCGATGCCACCATCAACCGGCACGGGCTGCGGATGGGCACGAGCGAGCTTTATTCCGCGATCGAGGCGTTGCCGGAAGTGCTCGATAGCCTCGTCGTCGACCTCGAATATCTCGGCCGCGACAGCTACATGCCGCTGTTCGTGGTGCTGCGCGAGGGCGTGGCCTTCGACGGCGCGATGCAGACCAGGATCAACAAGGCGATCGAGGCCGGCCTGTCACGCCGCTTCCTGCCGAATGAGATTTTTGCCGTCGCCGAGATTCCGCGCACGCTGTCGGGCAAGAAGCAGGAGCTGCCGATCAAGAAGCTGTTGCTCGGCCAGCCCGTGGAGAAGGTCATCAACAAGGAGGCGATGGCCAATCCCGCCTGCCTCGACTGGTATCTCGCCTTCGCCCGCGACTATCTGGCGCGGACGTCGGCGTAAAGCGCAGCCGCCGCCGAAACTGGCGTGATCAGGGACGCGACAGATCGGCCCAATTGCACCTTCGGCGTTTGCACTCCGTTCACCGATCACCGCTAGACGGGTCGGGATCCCCTGCAACGAACAGCAAGCTATGGCCGACCTCAACGCAGTCATCACCAGGCTCAACGACCGTCTGCTTCGCCTCGAAGGCGAGCTGTTCGTGCTGCGCTCGCTGGCGCGCGCGACGCTGACGGCCGGCGACGACCACGCGGGGCGCATGCGCAAGCTGGTCGAAGCCGCCAAAGTCGCACTCGACGACGAGGCGAAGCGCGAGCTCGACAAGCCGACGCGCAAATATGTCGATGCGGCAACGGCGCTGGTCGAGGAATTGTTGGAGGAGCCAACCCCGGCGCGGCCGCTGTTCACCGTCATCGACGGCGGCCGGCGCGACTGAGCACTGTTAGCGGAACCGCGTCGAACCAGGCTCGGGCGCATCCGCCGCGAGCCTCGCCAGTCCGGCTTCGATGACCGCGATCTCTTCGTCGATCTTGCTGATCGGCACGCTGAAATCGTAGCGGCCTGACCTGCTCTTCAGATCGACCGCGAGCCGTTGCCTGTGCATCATCAGCTCGTCGAGGCCACGGCGGTTCTTCAGCCGCACATAGGCGTCCACGATCTGCTCAATGGCGTTCGGCATGAAAATCGGTCCCGGCAAAAATGCCCGCGCGGCGCACCCACGCCGGAGGGACATTTTTGGTGTCGCGGTACGCAATACAAATCCGCGACGGATTCGTCGATACGACGGCGAGGTTGAGAACACGTTACCGTTTGATGATTTCGTGATGATGGCAGCGCGCTGGTGCCCAGCGGCAACGCTTAGTCCGTGACGCAGAAATATTTGCGCGGCCATTTGCGATAGGCGCTGTAGCGGTAATACGGCCTGTAGGCATAGCCGCGGTAGAGCGCCGGCGGCTCCTCGCCGTAATAGGCGTCGTGGTAGAAATTGTAGATCGTGCCTTCAGCGCACCGATAGGCATCCCAGGTCGGTCCGATGAAGGGCGCCACCCCGTTCTCGGGCGGAACGGCCGGGTACGGCCCACCCGCACGAGCCGGAGCGGCCGCAATCAGGACAGCGAGAAGGACAAACCAAGCGCACCGCATGTGCTCGCTCCGGGCAGGTCGCAATATCCCCCATGGAAGCACCGGAACGACCGACGGCGCAATCGCCGAGTTCATCCTCCCCACGTGCCCTGCGCGTTGTTGATAACCGGCGCAAACGCCGCGCGGGTGGTGACAGGACGGCCTGACGTGTTATCGGGGGATGACGCAGCTGCGAGACGGATCGGACACCCATGCGCATTACCCTCGTTGGCTCCCGCCATTTCGGCGTGACCACCCTGAACATGCTCCGCGAGCACGGCGTCGGGATCGTGCGGGTCGTGGTGGCCGACGCCGATGACCGTCTGGCCGCGACCGCCAAGGCCGCCGGCATCGAGGTGGCGGTGCAGGCCAATCCGAAGCTGGTGGTGGCCTCCGAGATCGCCCCCGACACCGATCTGATCATCACCGCCCACAGCCACGCCCGGATTGGCAAGGACGCGCTGGCCGCAGCGAAGCTCGGCGGGATCGGCTATCACCCATCACTGCTGCCGCGCCATCGCGGCAAGGCCGCAGTGGAATGGACCATCAAGGAAGGCGATCCGATCGCAGGCGGCACCATCTATCACCTCGCCGACCGTATGGACGCCGGCGCCATCGCCGCCCAGGACTGGTGCTTCGTCAAGAAGGGCGAGACCGCACGCGAGCTCTGGGAGCGTGCGCTGGCTCCGCTCGGCCTCAAGCTGCTGGCCGACGTGATCGATTACGCCAAGGTCCACAAGGCCCTGCCGTCGAAAGTTCAGGACGAACAGTTCGCGACGTCGGCACCGAGTCTTTCGTGAGTCCCCCTCGCGTTAACAATTAACGCGAAGCCGCATTGATTCTGCTTCGAAAATTGGAACCGGAAACGCAAATAAACCATTGTTTCCATAGGAACAATTTTCGACCTTGCATCGCATCAAATTTCCGTCACATTTGGTCTGAATAACGACAGCATATCAGACAGATTCAAGGACGGAATTCATGCGTTTTGACCGCATCGCGGCGTTCTGTGCCGCTTCAATTATTGCTGCCACCCTCGCCGCCCCCGCCATCGCCCAGACCCCCTATGACGGCAACTGGCAGGTTACGATCGTGACCAAGACCGGCACCTGCGAACCGACCGCAAGCTCCATGCTGACGGTTGCCGACGGCAGAATCACTGCTCCCGGCGCTAACGTTTCCGGCACCATCGGCAGTGGGGGACTTGTGAAAGTTTCGATCAATGGTGCATATGCCAACGGTCAACTCAGCGGCAACGCCGGATCGGGGAAGTGGAATGGAGCATCTGCAGGCATACCGTGCAGCGGGCGGTGGGAAGCATCGCGCCAATAGACTATTCGGGACTAACCTCCTCAACCGGCGGCTGCTCGTGGCGGCCGCCGTTTTGTTTGTGACAGCTGTTGCCAGCTCGGAGAGCAAGGCTCAGTCCGGCCCCTTCGCGCCGCTGGCGGGAAGCTGGAGCGGCGTCGGCACGGTCACCCTGGACGACGGCTCGACCGAGCGGATCCGCTGCCGCGCCAAATACGCTCCGGTCGGCCCGACCCTAGAGATGTCGCTGACCTGCGCCAGCGACGCCTACAAGTTCAACCTCGGCGCCAACGTGAAGGCCGAGGGCGGCGCCATCGTCGGCAACTGGAGTGAGACCAGCCGCAACATCAGCGGTTCGCTGCAGGGCAAGGGTAGCGGCGGAACCTACGAGCTGGTGGCCTCGGCCGCCGGCTTCAATGCCAGTATCTCGCTGCGGACGTCCGGCAACAAGCAGAGCGTCAGGATGCGCGCGGACAGCCAGTTCCGCGGCGCCGACATCTCGCTGTCGAAGTAAGGCATAGCAGTAACACGACGATCGATCCGGCGCTCGCGCCGGATCTTTTTTATGCGCCCGGCACGAAAGCGGTGACTTCGATCTCCACCTTGGCCCGATCGTCGACGAGGCCGCCGATGTAAAGCAGCGTCGAAGGCGGGAAATTGCGCCCGAGCGTCTCCTTCCAGGCCGCACCGATGCCGGCGCCTGCGGCCTCATATTCGCTGCGGCTGGTCAGATACCAGGTCAGGCGTACGATGTGCTCGGGGCCGGCGCCGGCCTCCGCGAGAAGCTTGATGATCCGCTTCAGCGCAGTCGCGACCTGGGCGGCCATGTCGGGCTCGTAATTGCCGGCCTCGTCGCCGCCGGTCTGCCCGGCCAGCACGACCCATTGGCCCGGCCCTTCCGCCACCACGCCATGTGAGAAGCCGCGCGGTTTCTTCCATTCAGCCGGCTGCAAGATACGCATGAGCGGATATCTCCCGATTTTCTTGTTGATCTGTGCTTGGCTTAGCACGGCGCCACGCATCGCTGCACCGGCAGATTTGGCCGTTGCAAACAGCGACGATGTCGCCGATACCGGCCTCCCCTCGAATTCGATCTCCCGCGCCCCGATGACACCGACACCGTCAAAAACGATGGCAGCACTATGGATGGCCGGCTGGCTGTCGCTGATGCTGGTCATGGCGGTCGCCGGGCGCGAGACCACACGCGATTTGAATGTCTTCCAAATCATGGAAGTGCGCTCGCTGATCGGCTTCACGCTGCTGCTGCCGATCATCTATCGCTCCGGCGGCTTCAAGGCGGTCGCGACCAAACGCTTGCCCCAGCACCTTGCCCGCAACGGGGTCCATTATTTCGCGCAGCTCGGCTGGTTCTACGCACTGACGCTGATCGGGATCGGCCAGGTCGTCGCGATCGAATTCACGATGCCAATCTGGACCGCGTTGTTGGCTGCAACGTTCCTGGCCGAGCGCATGACCGTCTGGAAGATCGCGGCTGTCGCACTCGGCGTCGTCGGCGTCGCCATGATCGTGCGACCGGCCACCGGCGAGATCAACCCAGGCCAATTGATCGCGCTCGGCGCCGCGATCGGCTTCAGCATCTCCATGATCCTGGCGAAATCGCTGACCCGGACCGAGAGCCCCTTGTCGATCCTGTTCTGGATGATCATCGTCCAGATGGTCGTCGGCCTGCTGCCGACGCTCTATGTCTGGACCTGGCCGTCAGCCACCCTCTGGGGCTGGCTCTTCGTCATCGGGGTCTGCGGCACTTTCTCGCACTACTGCCTCGCCAGCGCGCTGCGTTATGCGGACGCGACCATCGTGGTCCCCATGGACTTCCTGCGGGTCCCCCTCACCGCCACCGCCGGCTGGCTGCTCTATTCCGAGCGGCTCGATGCCTGGACCGTACTCGGCGCGGCCCTGATCCTGTTCGGCAATCTCCTGAATTTGAAGCCGGCCGCGCCGGTTCCTGCTCGCGCACAGTGAACCGGCGCACGGCCTGAGGCGACAAATCAAAGTGGTCGAGCGTGATTTGGATCACGTTGAGGGAGCACCTGCATCGTGCACGCTCGGTCACAGGGCAACAGGTTGGGTCAGTTGGGTGAATCGTCGTTTTGCTAGCGCGAGGCCGGGCGCTTTCGTGTAGGTTCGACGCCAATTTGTTGCTGCCTGTCATTCGATTCTGTTGGGGATTTCAGATGCGCACTCTCACCATCATCGCTTCGCTGATGTGCATGGCGCTGTCGGTCAGCGCCGCCAAGGCCGACCGCCGCGTCGCTTTCGTCGTCGGCAACGGCGCCTACAAGAACGTCGCGCAATTGCCGAACCCGCCGATCGACGCCAGGGCGATGGCATCGACGCTGCGCAATGTCGGTTTCGAAGTGATCGAAGGATCCAATCTCTCCCGTGACCAGATGACCGAGAAGCTCCTGGATTTCGGCCGGAAGGCGCAGGGCTCCGACGTCGCAGTGTTCTATTATGCCGGTCACGGCATCGCCGTCGGCGGCAGCAACTATCTCCTGCCCGTCGATGCCGACATCAAGTCGGAGATGGACGTCAAGTTGGGCGCCGCCATCAACATCGACCTGACGCTCGACCAGACCATGGGCGACGCCAAGGTCAAGCTGGTCTTCCTCGATGCCTGCCGCGACAATCCCTTCGCCGCCAAGATCAAGTCGAATTCGGCGACCCGCAGCGTGAACGTGCAGAGCGGTCTTGCCGAGATGAAATCCGGCGAAGGCACGCTGATCGCGTTCGCGACCGGTCCGGGCCAGACCGCGCTCGACGGTCAAGAGGGCAACAACAGCCCGTTCACCCGCGCACTGATCGACAACATCACCAAACCCGGCGTCGAGATCCAGCAGGCGATGACCTCGGTGCGCGCCCAGGTCAACGAGGAGACCCACAAGGGCCAGCTGCCCTGGGGCCACACTAATTTGATCGGCGCCGTCTATCTCAATCCGGCGCAGCAGACCCAGCAGGTGGCTAACGCGGCACCGACGGCCTCGAGCAGCGCGCCGGCGGCTTCGGCCAGCAGCAGCTCCGACGGTGTCGAGCTCGAATATTGGCGCTCGGTGAAGGAAACCAACAAGCCGGAAGAGCTCAACGCTTACCTCTCCGCTTATCCGAACGGCCAGTTCAAGGCGCTGGCGCTGGCGCGGCTCGCTGCGATTCAGAACGGTCCGTCGACGACCACCCGCAACCTCAATGCCGGGGTCGATCCCGCCACCTTCACCGATGACGCCAGCCAGCTCACCGAGGACCAGATCGGCCTCGACAAGGGTCAGCGCCGCGACGTGCAGCGCCGCCTCAACGGGCTCGGCTTCGACACCAAGGTGACCGGCGCGTTCACCGACGAGACCCGCACGGTGCTCAAGCGCTGGCAGGCGGCCCGCGGCTATCCGTCGACGGGCTTCCTCAACAAGCTGCAGCACAAGGCCCTGCTGTCGGAGATCGTGGCGTCGACGACAACCGCCAGCGATGACAGCCCGAAGCCGGCCCGTCGTGCTGCTCCGGCGCAGAGCGCACCGGTTCAGCATCGCGGCGGTGGCGGTGGTGGCGGCGGCGATGCCGGCGCGGCCTTCATGGGCGGCGTGGTCGGCGGCATGATGGGCGGCATGTTCCGTCGCTGACGCAAGACCAGATCGTAAACAAAAAGCCCGGCTCACGCCGGGCTTTTTCGTTCTAATAGTCTTGCTAATAGTCTTGCTAATAGTCTTGCTAATAGTCTTGGGTGAACCAGGGCACGAGCGTCCGGATGCGCGGCATCGCCTGCATTGTAATGGTTGTCCGAGCCATCTCCGCGATGCGCGGCGCCAGCGAGGAGATATCTCCGCGGCGGGTCACCAACAGCAGCTCGCGAAAAAATCCAGGCCCCGGCAGCGGGAGAGCACTGACTTGGGCCGCATGAGCCAGCCCCTGCAACAGACACAGCGGTGTGGTGATCGCCACGCCCATACCCGTCGCGACCATCGCGACCAGGCTGTCCGAGGTGTCGAACTCGAAGGCCCGTGGCGGACGAATTCCCATACGGCTCAAATGGCGCTCGACCTGAGCGCCCACATAGGAGCGCTCGCTGTACCGGACCAGGCGATGCCGGGCGAGGATTTCTCGCAAATCAAGATCGGCAAATTCGGCTTCCAGTCCGCGTGGCACGACGAGCAGATACGGCTCGCGGTAGAACGGAAAGCGCTCGACGTCATACAGATCGTCCATGGCATCGCAGGTGATCGCCGCATCGATCATGCGTCGCACCAACGCTTCCGCATGAGAGTGGGCAAGACCCGACCATGCCGACAGGCTTAGCGCGATCGACCCCGTCATCAGCTCCTTGACGAGGTGCGCACCAACGGTGCCCGCGTAGGAATCGACGAGGCCGAGCCGGAGATCAACACGTTCAGACTGCTCCGCCGCAGCGCGGAGCGTGCTGAGCAGAGTTTCAAAGTCTCGGTTCAAATCAAGAACGCGATCTGCAAGGATGCGTCCCGCCCGGGTCGGCGTGAGTGGCCGGCGGCTACGATTGAAGAACGCGACACCGACCGCGGCTTCGGCACGTCGCACGGCCTGAGACACCGCCGATTGCGTCATTCCGAATTGGCGAGATGCTTCCAGCATGCTGCCGGAGTCCGCGACAGCGGCAACAATCTGGAGGCTTCGCAAGTCCGGAGGGGCAGTCGTCATTTCCGTAACTTAAGCAAAAGTCATGTGAACATGCAAATCTGCTTCACTATATGAATTATACTTGTCGGACCGCCGATCTGAAGGGCAAGCTCCGTGCAGTTCCAATAATTGAGCAGTCTCCGTCATGAGCGAGCGAGCGGACATTCTGGTGATCGGCCTCGGTGCGATGGGCAGCGCGACGCTCTATCAACTGGCCAAGCGAGGGGTGAAGGCGGTCGGACTCGATCGCTTTGCCCCTCCCCACATGATGGGGTCCAGCCACGGCGAAACCCGTATTACCCGGCAGGCCGTCGGTGAAGGCCGCGATTACGTACCTCTGGTTCTGGATTCGCATCGGATCTGGCGCGAGCTCGAAGCCGAGACACCCGAGCGGCTCCTGAATCCGTGTGGCCTTGTCGTCATAGCACCCGGCGTTGGCGAGACGTCGCACCACGGCAAGCCGGATTTCGTCGCACGTTCGATCGGGGCTGCCCGTGACTTCGGCATCGCGCACGAGGTGATTGACGGGCAAGAGGTGGCTCGTCGCTTCCCGCAGTTCTTGAATCTCGACGGTAACGAGAAGGCCTATTACGAGCCCGGCGGCGGATACGTTTTTCCGGAGCGCTGCATCAAGACGCAATTGACGCGCGCGGAGCAGCTTGGAGCGGTGATCCGAACGGGGGTCGAAGTTCTCTCGCTCGCGCAGACTGGCTCGGTCGTTCGGGTGGAAACGTCCTCAGGTACATTCGAGGCGGCCCAAGTGGTCGTGACGGCCGGCGGCTGGAATGCCCACCTGCTCGGCGCGCCCTTCGATCGTCTGCTCACAGTGAAGCGCCAGGTGCTCCATTGGTACGAACTCGAGGATACCAGCGCGTATCGCGCCAACGCCCCTGTGTTCATCTGGATGCATGGCGCGACGGATGTTGACTATCTCTACGGCTTCCCGCCCCTGCCCGGCGATCGTCGCCTCAAGGTCGCGACCGAGCAGTATGAGACCAGTACGACAGCCGATACCATCGATCGCACCGTCGATCCGAACGAGTCGGCCACGATGTACAGCAAGCACGTCAAAGGGCGGCTCGCCGGCGCTACGCCCCGTGTCGCGCACACAGCCGCCTGTCACTACACTGTGACACCCGATCGGGGCTTCATCATCGACCGGCATCCCGGGCAAGACAGGGTCCATGTGGTCTCCGCGTGCTCGGGGCATGGCTTCAAGCACTCAGCGGGGATTGGAAACCTCGTGGCCGGGATGGTGACCGACGGCCGAAGCTCGATCGACCCTACTCCCTTCTCCGTATCCCGATTTTCGTGACGCATGGCACGAACCTTGTAACGGGAAAGAACTACGCGCGACACGTATCGTGACTGCAATCCTGGAGGTGTCATCCGATGAGAAATTTGGTCCGTTCCATGGTGACAGGCGCGGCGACGCTGCTGATGCTTGGCAGCGCTCAGGCCGCTGACGGCGTCGATGCCATCAAGCAGCGCGGCACGCTGAACGTCGGCGTCAAGGCCGACTACAAGCCGTTCGGATACCGCGATCCCACGGGGACTATCGTCGGCATCGAACCTGATCTTGCCGCGGACATTGCCAAGCGCCTCGGCGTCAAACTCGAGCTCGTCCCTGTCGCGGCCTCGAACAGAATCGAGTTTCTTCAGCAGGGAAAGATTGATCTGCTGATTGCGACCATGTCGGACAGGCCGGAACGCCGCCGCGTTGTTCAAGCCATCGAGCCGCTTTATTACTCCGACTACGTGAACATACTTGTCAACAAGAAGGCCGGCATTAAGGATTGGGCCGACCTCAAGGGGAAGCCGGTGTGTGCAACCTCGGGGGCCTGGTACAACAAGGATATCGCCAAATCCTACGGCCCCGAAATTGTTGCGTTTGACGGCTCGGAGAAGCCTCTGTTCGCGATGAAGCAGGGCAACTGCATCGGCTATGTCTACGATCAGACCTTCCTGCAGGGCAAACTGCTCGAGGACGAGTGGAGGGCGGATTATGCCTTGCCTCTGAAGGGTGTCCTGCCTTCGCCATGGATGATCGCCGTCGCGCTTGATAACACCAGTCTTCAGAAGCTGCTCGAAGACACGACGAAGGACTGGATGAAGACCGGGTTCATCGTGGACGCGGAAAAGAAATGGGGCATTGCTCCGACCGAGTATTCGGTTTCCATGCACGAGCAGTACAAGGACAAATAGACGGACGAGGCGGAGCGCCGGATCAGTCCGGCGCTCCGAACAGCTCGAGCCAATGCACTGATACGAGGCATCGCCTCAACAGCTCGGTGTCGCGCAACATGCAAGCAATCGGCAACTGGTTTCAGCGGCTCTATGAGACGACAGGGCTGAATTTTTCAATCTTCTACGACGCCTACGACTGGGACCGCTATTTCGCGGGGCTCAAGATGACGCTGCTCTTGAGCGTCACGACCATTCTGCTGAGCCTCATCATCGGCGCTCTCGGCGCCTTGATCCAGGGCAGTCCGTCCCGGTTGTTGCGACTCTGCGTCAATGCGTTCGTCGTGGTGTTCCGCAACACGCCGCCGCTGGTCCAGCTTTTCTTCTTCTATTTCGGCCTCGGCACCATGCTCCCGGCCGTCGAGACGGCGGGCATGCGCGTTCCACTGCTGAACAACGTGCAGTGGGCGATCATCTCGCTGTCACTGTTTGCGGCCGCCTTCAACGTCGAAATCTTCCGCTCCGGCATCGAGGCGGTGCCGAGAACGACATTGGAAGCCGCGGAGGCGCTCGGATACACGCGTTTCAGAGCGTACATTCATATCGTCTTCCCGCTGGCTATTCGCGTCTGCCTTCCAGCACTGAACAACAACCTCGTCAATCTGCTCAAGACGACCACGCTGGCCTACGCGATCGCCGTTCCCGAAACACTGTACGCGGTTAAGCAGATCTGGTCGGAATCACAGAACGTCTTCGAGATGATGATGGTTCTGCTTGCGACCTACGGCATCCTTGTCGGCATCCTCGTCTGGTTGATGCATCGCTGGGAGCGGGCGATGCGCATTCCCGGATATGCGCGATGAGCAACGCCGAGTCCGGGCACAGGCTTGCCGTACTTCTGCCGTATCGTCTCGCGCCGACCCGGTTCTCCGTTCGGATCGGCCCGCTGTCCGCTGCGATCCTCTGTTTCTGCGCCATTATGGCTGCATCCACCGCGTGGGCGCAGAGCGGACCGACGATGCTGTCGCCGCTGCAGGTCATCCTGAAATGGTCGCCGCTCCTCCTGCGGGGTTTCGCCTTCAACATCCTGATCTCGCTCCTGGCAATGCTGCTGGGGACCATCGCCGGGCTCGGCCTGGGCCTGGCCTTGTTGTCGGAGTTCCGACCCCTCGCCGCCGTCAGCTGGCTCATCACCCAATTCTTCCGCAACGCGCCTTGGCTGGTGCTGCTGTTCTTCGTGATGTTTCTGGTGCCTTTCCAGATCATCATATTCAAGACGACCATCCCCTTGCCGGACTGGATCAAGGCGACGGTCGGCTTCGCCTTGCCCGTCATGGCAAACGTCGCCGAGGTCGTGCGTGGCGCCGTTCGCTCCATTCCGTCGACGCAGTGGGAGGCGGCGGAATCGCTCTCATTCACGCGGCGCCAGACGATGTGGCTGATCATGCTGCCGCAATGTATCAAGCGAATGCTGCCGCCCTGGATGAATGTCTATGCCCTCGTCGCGATGTCGACGGTCCTCGCATCGATCGTCGGTGTTTCGGAGATGCTGACGCTGACGGCGCAGGTGCACGCTGCCGAGGGCGGCAGACCGGAACTGTTCGCGCCGCTCTACGGTTTCGCGCTGCTGTGCTTCTTTCTGTACTGTTATCCGATCAACCTCTGGACCGCTCGTCTCGAGCGTCGGTTCCGCGTGCGCTGAGGGAGAAGAGCATGGCCACGAGCTGGACTCCGGATCAGCCCATCGTTGAATGCGTCGACGTCAGAAAATCCTTTGGCGCGCTCGAAGTCCTGAAAGGCATCAGCTTTTCGGTCCGGAAGGGCGAGGTGATCTGCATCATCGGCCCGTCGGGATCGGGGAAATCCACACTGATCCGCTGCATCAATGCACTTCAGCCGATCACGTCCGGCAGCATTCAAATCGAAGGCATCGAGGTCACCGATCCCAGGCTCGACAAGCTGGCGCTTCGCCGCAAGGTCGGGATGGTATTTCAGCAGTACAATCTGTTCCCGCACAAGACTGCGCTGCAGAACGTGATGATGGCGCCGATCCATGTTCTCCGCCAGGATCGCGCCGAGGTCGAAGCGCGCGCCCGGGCGCTGCTCGCCAAGGTCCGGCTCGCAGGGAAGGAGGACAGCTATCCCGGCGAACTCTCGGGCGGACAACAGCAGCGCGTCGCGATTGCCCGCTCACTGGCGATGCGACCGGACATCATGCTGTTCGACGAAGTGACCGCCGCACTCGACCCGGAAACGGTCAAGGAGGTCCTGGTCACCATCCGGGAGCTGGCCGAGGATGGGATGACCTGCATCCTCGTCACCCACGAAATGAACTTCGCTCGCGACGTCGCCGACCACGTCTACTTCACCGATCGCGGCGTGATCGTCGAGCACGGCCCTCCGGAGACATTGTTCACGGCGGCCAAGGACGAGCGAACCCAGCGGTTCCTGTCGCAGGTCCTCTGAATGCGCAGCTGCGCCGGTTTTGGGCGCCCCGATCTGGCGCTGGCGCTACTTCCCCGCCGCCTTGCGCAGCGCCTCGTTGATGCGGTCCTGCCAGCCCGGACCGCCCCCCTGGAAGAACTCCAGCACGTCCTGATCAATGCGCAGGGTGACCTGCTCCTTGATCCCCGGCGCCACGTTCGGCTTCGGCGGCGCCACGGCGACCTTGGCGGTCACCTTCTTGAACGCTGCCTCGGCCTCCGACCGCGCATCGCCAAGTGTGCGCGGCCGTCTCGGTTGATCCGCCATCTCTCAGATTCCTTCAAACAGAACTGTCGAAAGATACCGCTCGGAGAAGGACGGCACTATAGCCAGGATGGTTTTTCCCGCAGCTTCCGGCCGCTTGCCGATCTCAAGCGCTGCGGCGATCGCCGCGCCTGAGGAGATGCCGCCCGGAATACCCTCGTGCCGCGCCAGTGCCCGCGAGGTCTCTATCGCCGCGGTCGAGTTGACCTTCACGATCTCATCGATCACGGAGCGGTCGAGAATATCGGGCACGAAGCCAGCGCCGATGCCCTGGATCTTGTGCGGCGTGTGCTGGCCGCCTGACAGCACCGGGCTCTCCTCCGGCTCGACCGCAACCACGCGCAACGACGCCTTGCGCGGCTTGAGGACCTGACCGACACCGGTGATGGTGCCGCCGGTGCCAACGCCGGCGACGAAGAAGTCGATATTACCCGCGGTGTCGTTCCAGATCTCCTCCGCCGTGGTGCGGCGATGCACCTCGGGATTGGCGAGGTTCTTGAACTGCTGCGGCATCACCGAGTTCGGCGTCGTCTTCAGAAGTTCTTCGGCCGCGGCGATCGCGCCTTTCATGCCTTGCGCGGCCGGCGTCAGCACCAGCTCGGCACCGAGGAACGCCAGCATCTTGCGCCGTTCGATCGACATGGACTCCGGCATCACCAGCTTCAGCCGATAGCCGCGCGAGGCCGCGACAAAGGCGAGCGCGATGCCGGTATTGCCGGAGGTCGGCTCGATCAGCACGGTGTCGGGCTTGATGATGCCAGCCTTTTCCATGGCGATGACCATGGCCGCGCCGATGCGGTCCTTCACGCTCGCGGCCGGATTGAAATATTCAAGCTTTGCCAGAATGGTCGCGTTGACGCCGTGCATGCCGGGCAGCCGGCGCAGGCGCACGGTCGGCGTGTCGCCGAAAGCCTCGACGATCGAGTCATAGATCCGGCCGCGGCCGGGTTGGTGTCCTGCACCCGTCTTGGACGATGCGTCCATGATCAACTCCCTGTTGCGACGATTCGCGGCGTTCCCGTGCGTCTGGATCGCATGACCGTCAACGTCTGCGCAATCACAATAGCAACACGCGCGATCGACTTCCATCAACGATGTCGATTTCACATTCGCGCGGATTTTCAATCGGTTGCAGACATTTTTTCAGGTGCCTCTGTGCGACCGCAGATTGTCGATGAGCAGCAGGAGATCGCCGTCATGCGCCTTGCGTTTGATCCGGCGCCGCCGCCGTCAAGGTCGTCCACTCTCCGCATGAACATCGCCCGTAACGCGAACGGACAGTTCGCCTACATCACGGTTGGCGGGCTCAACGAGATCCAGGTCTCCCGCACCGACGACTTCACCAAGGTCGCCACAATTCCGGTCGGCAGGCTGCAGCAACAAGCCTCGAACCGAAGCACGCCGACGTGCTGGCGCTCGCCACGTATCCCGACCGCATCGGCAAGCTCGACCCCCTGGCCGGCTTCATGACGAACCCAGCCGGATCGGCGATCGTGAACGCCCTGGGTCCGATCCGTCAGATTGTGCAGAGCGACACACCAGACGCGCGTCGCTATCTCGTCATCGCACCTGGCTCCATGACCGAAGTTGGAAAACCGGTGCAGGTCCAAGCGCCCTGAGCGGCCTGACACGACATCCATCAACGGAATGTCATCCAACCTGTCGCAACGCACACTGTTGTTTGCATTGCGATAGAGGCGGAACCAAAGCAGAGAAAGTGCCAAGCAGAAGCAATTACGAAAAATCAACGCATTTGTGTTGCGACCTCGTCAACTGATTCTGCTTATGTTAGACCTAAGTCTCAAGCAGGGAGGTCACCACAATGTCAGCAGTCGCTGAAGTGTTGTCGACCGTAGTGATGAAGCGCGATCCGCGTTGCAGCGAGTTGCCCACCTGTCCCGTTTGCGCCGACTCCATGGTCGCCGCCGAAGCATCCGCCTACGTCTCGGACCACGTGATCAGCTATCTCTGGACCTGCGACACCTGCGGCTACGGCTTCGTCACCAAGCACGCCGTCAAGCAACGGATCGTTTGCAACTAGCGCGGGGCGATATCGCCCCTCGCCCAGTCCTCGCGCGTGCGCTGGTAGAACTCGTCGAACGTTCCGTGTGCGATCGCGTCCCTGATGCCCTGCATCAGGAACTGGTAGTAAGCGATATTGATTTCAGACAGCAGCATCGCCCCCAGCGTCTCGCCGGCCTTGACGAGATGGTGCAGGTAAGCGCGCGCGTAATTGCGCGCCGACGGCCATGAGCTCTCTTCGTCGAGCGGACGTGGATCGTCGGAGTGGCGCGCGTTGCGCAGATTGACCTGGCCGAAGCGCGTGAAGGCGACGCCGTGGCGGCCATTGCGGGTCGGCATCACGCAGTCGAACATGTCGATGCCGCGCTTCACCGCCTCGAGAATGTCGTCGGGCGTGCCGACGCCCATCAGGTAACGCGGGCGGTCAGTCGGCAGCGCCGGCGCGGTCTCGTCGATCATCGCCAGCATCACCGCCTGCGGCTCGCCAACAGCAAGGCCGCCGATCGCATAGCCATGGAAGCCGATCGCGACCAGGCCTTCCGCGCTGGCATGGCGCAGCTGAGGAATGTCGCCGCCCTGGACGATACCGAACAGCATGTAGCCGTCGGGCGCGCTCTCGAAGGCCCGCTTGCTTCGCTCGGCCCAGCGCAGCGAAAGCCGCATCGCGCGGTCGATGTCGTCGCGCTCCGCCGGCAGCCGCACGCATTCGTCCATCTGCATCGCGATGTCGGAGCCGAGCAGGCGTTGCACCTCGATCGAGCGCTCCGGCGACAGTTCGATCTTGGCGCCGTCGATATGCGACCGGAAGGTGACAGCGTGCTCGCTGATCTTGCGCAGGTCCGACAGCGACATCACCTGGAAGCCGCCGGAATCCGTCAGCATCGGCCCGTTCCATCCGGTAAATCTCTGCAGACCACCGAGTGCGTTGATGCGCTCAGCGCCGGGACGCAGCATCAGATGATAGGTATTGCCGAGCACGATGTCGGCGCCGGCGTCGCGCACCTCGCGCCAGTGCATGCCCTTCATGGCACCGGCGGTACCGACCGGCATGAAAGCGGGCGTGCGTACCACCCCATGAGGTGTGGTCAGGCGGCCGGTGCGCGCTGAGCGATCGCTGGCGAGCAGTTCGAAATGATTGGGTAGACCGGTATCAGGAAGATTCATGGCGGTGCTTATTGCGTGTCGGGACATGTCGATCAACCCGCCCGGGCCGCGATGCCCCAGACTGGGACACCGCTGACGCGGACGTGATATCGGTCACGCTTGATAAATAAAACGATACAGTATAGTTTAATAGCGGGGGCCGGACGAGACGCCGCGGCAAATTGCCAGCGGCTGTAGATGCGTGATCGTCAGCCGCCGACCGATGCCCCTTCCCAATTATGCGACTGAGATGTCCGCCCTCCCCGATGGCTGGACGAAGCGGACAGGCACCCGCCTGCTCAGGTCGCTGGCACTCGCGTGCAGCCTGGCGCTCGCCGCCTGCACCTCGCTCCCCCGCACGCCCTATACGGCGGCGGATGCGAGCAACTCGCGCGTGCTCGATATCGACGGCCTGCGGCGCTATGCCGATGAGCCCATCACCAAGTTCAGCTTCGAACAGGACAAGGCGACGGGCAGCAAAACCTACCTGGCGCTGTCAGGCGGCGGTGCCGATGGCGCCTACGGCGTCGGCGTACTGAACGGCTGGACCGCGGCTCGTAACCGCCCGACCTTCTCCGTCGTCTCGGGCGTGAGCACCGGCGGCCTGATCGCGCCCTTTGCCTTCCTCGGATCGCAATATGACGACACGTTGCGGGAGCTCTATACCAGCGGCATCGCCGAGAGCCTGCTGAACGATCCCAGCATCATGCGCGTGCTGTTCGGCTCCGGCCTGTTCGGCAATACGCGGCTGCGCGAGCTCGTCGCGCGCTATGTCGGACCGGAGATCATGGCGCAGGTCGCCCGCGAGAATGCCAAGGGCCGCCGGCTGCTGGTGGTCACCACCGATCTCGACACCCAGCGCACCGCAATCTGGGACATGGGCAAGATCGCCGCGGTCGGTACGCCCGAGGCGCTCAAGCTGTTTCGCGACGTGATGGCGGCGTCCGCCAGCATCCCCTTGGTGTTTCCGCCGATCCTGATCGAGGCTGAAGGCAGGGGTCAGAGGTTTCAGGAGATGCATGTCGACGGCGGCGTGACGGCGCCCGTGCTGACCCTGCCGGAGGCCCTGCTGTTCCAGGGACGCCTGCCCGGCAACGCGAAGATGGACATCTACATCCTCGTCAACAAGAAGATCGAACGCAATTTCGAGCTCGTCGCCAACAGCACGATCGATGTCGCCTCACGCAGCCTGTCCTCGATCACGCAATCGCAGACACGCTCGATCATCTTCTCGACCTATGATTTCGCCCAGCGCAACCACCTCGGCTTCCATCTCTCCTACATCGAGCGCGACTATCCGGCGCCGACGTCCGAAGGGTTCGACACCGGCTATATGCGGGCGCTGTACCAATACGGATATGAGAAAGCGGCCGGCGGCCAGGCCTGGACCTCGCGGATGCCGTGAGGTCCGCATTGCGGAACGGCATCGTACCGGGATCGTTGACGATACGGCCAATTCGGCCAGATTCGCGATGACGCCCCGGTTGCTGCGCGTTATACAGCAATGCACCCTGGCACGACCGCGCAAGAATCATTGGGCATATCATTGGGCATGGGATTGGCTGCGACCAAGACAAGAACGGCTGCACCGCGCCGCGAGGCCTCGAAATCGCGCGGTGGCCGGCCGACCAAGAGTGCTGCGATCGAGCGCGATCAGCGGCTGATCGAGGTCGCCACCCGCCTGTTCCTCGATCGCGGTTTCGATGCGACCTCGCTCGACGCGGTGGCGGAGGCCGCTCGCGTGAGCAAGCCGACGGTCTATTCCCGTTACGGCGACAAGCGCGGGCTGTTCACGGCGGTGCTGAGGCGCGAGATCGCGCGCTGGCTTGCGCCGCTGTCAGCAGCGGCCGAGACGCAGCTCGGCAGTTCGTCCGACATTTCGGTCGAGCAGCGGCTCGTGGAGATCGGGCGCGAAATGCTCAATTTCACCTGCGGGCCCGACGCCATGGCGTTCAGCCGTATGATGACGTCACAGGCCATCAACTTTCCCGACATTGCCAAGCTCGGCAAGGAAGAAGGCTGGCTCAAAGCCGTCGCCACTACCACACGTTTCTTCGACCATCTGGTGGCGCAAGCCGCGCTCGATGTCGACGACACCACGATCGCGGCCGAAGTGTTCCTCGATGTCGTCGTTGGCCACACTCACCGCATGGCAACGTTCGGCACGCCGATGGAACTCAAGGCCGCCGAGAAGCGGATGCGCGCGGCGATCAAGCTATTCCTGGCCGGCGCGCTCGGACCTGCCGATCGCGTCCCAAGCGTCGCCAAGGGACCTCGACGACGCCGCCCGCCACGCTGACATTTCCGTGAGACTGCCCGCCTGTCCCCTGCGGACGAGGGTGTTTCCGTTGACCAAAATAAAACGATACGGTATTGTTTTGTTATTGAGTGGTGCGGGCCGCTTTTTTCACCAGCCCCAAAAGAGGTCCGTACCGCTTTGATCGCCGCGGCGGGTACAGCCCGTCGCGACAATCAGCGGCCGGCCATTGCCCGTGGTCGGCCGCGACTTCTTTACGATTATCCGGCACACTCGCCGGGCGAGGGTTCCGAACATGAAGGCAGCACGACGACGCACCTGGCCGTTGCTGGCGATCGCCCTGTCGGGCCTGCTTGTCGCAGCGCCGGCCCGCGCGATTGTCTCGGCCGGCAATACACCTACTGCCCTTCACGGTGAGACAGATGGTGACGCCGCGGCGGACCGCCAGGCCGTCAGTCGCGAGATCGAACGCTTCCGCAGCTCGTCGATCTCGATCAGCCAGGCCATGGCCATTGCGGAAGCCCGTCATGCCGGCGCGACGACTGCGGATGTCAGCTTCGACGGCGGCGCGGGCGTACCGGTGTACCGGGTCAAGACCCTGCACAACGACCGGATCTGGCGGCACACCATCAATGCCGCGACCGGCGAGCTCATGGGCGGCGAAGCCGCCCTGCCCCTGGCGGAGCTGGACCGTGAGGATCGCAGCAATCTCGCCGCGCTCGGCACCATCAGGCACCGCCTGGCGGATGCGGTGCGCGTCGCCGAGCAGGCGGCGTCCGGCAAGGCCATCAGTGGCGGATTGGTGCGCGAACGCGGCCGGCTCAATTTCGCGATCGTCGTTATCAGCGGCGACGACCTCAAGGAGGTCATCCTCGAGCCGCCGGGCGCCCGAGGCAAGTAACGCAGGCCACAATCCCGCCCAAAAGCCATTGACGGGCGCCAGACTCTCCCGCATAAGTCGCCGCCATGTCCACGACCATCAAATGCGCGAGCAAAACCACCACGGCCTTCGGGGCCCGGGGAGGCGTGCGCGCATAGTCGTCGACTAGAACGCAATCAGCTCTACCGAAGCCCCGCCCAAGATGGCCCGGGGCTTTTTTGTTGTCTAAATCGATCTCAATGGAGGACACAGTGAGTAACGATCCCGTCGTCGCGATTGTCGGCGTCACCGGTGCGGTGGGCGCCGAATTCATCGCCACCATGGATAAGCGCGGCTTTCGCGTCGGCAAGCTCAAGGCGCTCGCGAGCGCCCGCTCGGCCGGCAAGACGGTGTCGTTCCGTGGCAAGGATGTCGTCATCGAGGAGCTGACCGAGCGCGCCCTCGAGGGCGTCGACATCGCGCTGTTCTCGGCCGGCAGCGGCATCTCCAAGAAGTTCGCGCCGATCGCGGTCAAGGCCGGCGCCGTCGTCGTCGACAACTCCTCCGCGTTCCGGATGGACCCGAACGTGCCGCTGGTGATCCCCGAGGTCAACGGCAATCGCATCCGCGACCACAAGGGCATCATTGCCAACCCGAACTGCGCGGCGATCACCGCGCTGGTGCCGCTCTGGCCGATCCATCAGAAGAACCGCATCAAGCGCGTGATCATCTCGACGTATCAGGCAGCCTCCGGCGCCGGCGCCGCTGCAATGGACGAGCTCGTCGAGTCCACCCGCGCCAATCTCAACGGGCAGGTCTATACGCCCAAGGTGATGCCGCACCCCTACGCGTTCAACCTCTTCAACCACAACACCGCCGTCGACCCCGAGACCGGTTACAACGACGAAGAAACCAAGGTCATCAAGGAAACCCGCAAGATCTTCGAGGACGAGAAGATCGCAATCGGCGTCACCTGCGTCCGCGTGCCGGTGCTGCGCGCCCATTGCGAGGCCATCACCTTCGAATGCGAAAGGGAGATTACCGAGGACCAGGTCCGCGCCATCATGGCGCAGGCCCCGGGCGTGAAGGTCGTCGACGATCGCGTGAAGAACTACTTCCCGATGCCGATCGACGCCTCGGGCCAGGACGACGTCCTGGTCGGCCGCATCCGCAAGGACCTCAGCGATCCCTCAGGACATTCGATCTCGATGTTCGTGGCGGCCGACCAGCTGCTCAAGGGCGCCGCGCTCAACGCTGTGCAGATCGCGGAGCTGTTGCCGCAGCGGGTGATGGCGTAACGGATGGTGCGTAGGGTGGGCAAAGGCGCGCAAGCGCCGTGCCCACCAGTCTTACCGCACGCTCAAGAAAGATGGTGGGCACGCTTCCGCCGTCGCTCTTCGAGCTATGGCGGACAAGTCGCTTTGCCCACCCTACGGCACTGCCCGAAACAGCAAACAGGCATCCCCGTACGAATAGAACCGGTACCCGGTCGCGATGGCATGCGCATAGGCGTGCTTCATCGTATCGAGACCAGCGAAAGCCGACACCAGCATGAAGAGCGTCGACTTCGGCAAATGGAAGTTCGTCATCAAAATATCGACCGCGCGGAAGCGATAGCCGGGCGTAATGAAGATCGAGGTCTCGGCCGTGAACGGCTGGATGGTGCCGTCCTCGCTGGCGGCGCTTTCCAGCAGCCGCAATGACGTGGTGCCGACGGCGATGATGCGGCCGCCATTCTGTCGCGCGGCGTTGAGCCGGTCCGCGGTCTCGGACGAGATCGTGCCCCACTCCGCATGCATCTTGTGACCGTCAGTGTCATCGACTTTCACCGGCAGGAAGGTCCCTGCCCCGACATGCAGCGTGATGCGGTTGATGCCGACGCCGCGCACGCCGAGCGCCTGCTCCAGCGCCGGCGTGAAGTGGAGCCCCGCGGTGGGCGCGGCGACCGCGCCTTCATTGACCGCGAACATGGTCTGGTAGTCGGCGAGATCCTGGTCGTCCGGTGTGCGCTTTGAGGCGATATACGGCGGCAGCGGCGGACTGCCGAGATCGGCGATCGCCTGGTCGAGCGTCGGCCCGTGGAACGAGAATGACAGCGTCACCTCGCCTTCCGCACCTTTGGCCTCGACCTCGGCATCGAGATGACCGAGCAGGCAAACCTTGCCCTCATTGCCGAAACGGATGCGATCGCCAGCGGCCAGCTTCTTCGCGGGCTTCACCAGCGCCTGCCAGCGCGAGCCATCGAGCCGCTTGATCAGCGTCGCCTCGATCTTCGGCTCGGTCTCGCGGCCGATGCGGCGGCCCTTCAGTTGCGCCGCAATCACCTTGGTGTCGTTGACGACGAGCTGGTCGCCCGGCTTCAGCCAGTGCGGCAGATCGGCAATGGTCTGGTCGCGCAACGCGCCGTTCTCCACGACCAGCATCCTGGCGGAGTCGCGCGGGCTCGCCGGGCGCAACGCGATGCGCTCGGGCGGCAGGTCGAAATCGAAGAGGTCGGTGCGCATTCGTGGCTTGCCACCAGGAGCGCGCCAATGCGCGCCCCTGGAATGAGAAGCTTACTCCTTGTCGGCCGCCATCCGCGCCTTGACGATCTTGTCGGGGTTCTGCACCGGCTCGCCGCGCTTGATCTTGTCGACGTTCTCCATGCCCTCGGTGACCTTGCCCCACACCGTGTACTGGTTGTCGAGGAAGCGGGCATCGTCGAACACGATGAAGAACTGGCTGTCGGCGGAATCGGGGCTCGCCGCACGCGCCATCGAGGTGACGCCGCGCACATGCGGCTCCTTGTTGAACTCGGCCTTCAGCTTCTGGCCCGAGCCGCCGGTGCCGGTGCCGTGCGGGCAGCCGGTCTGCGCCATGAAGCCGTCGATCACGCGATGGAACACGATGCCGTCGTAGAAGCCTTCGCGGACCAGCTCCTTGATGCGCGCGACATGGCCGGGCGCGAGGTCAGGCCGCATCTCGATGGTGACGGGGCCCTGCGTGGTCTCGAGGATCAATGTGTTTTCGGTGGCACTCATGCTCGTCTCTCTTGCGTTGGGGGTGAAGTCTTGTCAGGTGAATTTTTGCGGTTGCGGAACTGGATCGCGAATGGACGTCCCGCGGCTGCGCCGGCCATTGCATCGGTAAATGGCATCGGCGTGCAACGTTGCAACGCCTCCATCACCGCGATCCGGTATTGCAGCCGGTCACTGTCGGAGGCCTCCGCGGATTCATAGGTAATCCTCGGATGGCCCAGAATGTTTCCGGCCCGGTTAAAGCTCACGACGACGGTGATGTCGAGTGGGCGAGCCTTGCTGGGTGGCGGCGGCTTCCAGCAGGTCCGCAGGTGCTGGAAGATGTCCTGGATGGTGTTGACCTGTGCGTCCTCGGCGGCCGCACTGGTGATGCCGAACAGCAGCAGCACTGCTGCAGCGAACAGGAGCCTGTCGCCGCGGCGCGCCATCAGCCACTCCTACTTGATGTCGGAGGCGACCTGCACCTTCACCATCTTGTCGGGATCGGTGACGGTGCCGCTCGGCGAGCCGGCAGGCGCCTTCTTCAGCTTGTCGACCACGTCCATGCCCTGCACGACCTCGCCGACCACGGTATACTGGTTGTCGAGACTGCCACCGTCGGCGAACATGATGAAGAACTGCGAGTTGGCGGTATCGACGCTGTCGCCGCGCCGGGCCATGCCGACGATGCCGCGGGCGAAATGAACCTTGGAGAACTCCTGCTTCAGGTTCGGATATTTCGAGCCGCCGGTGCCGTTGAAGTTCTGGCCGTCGCCGGTCTGCGCCATGAAGCCGTCCATCACGCGGTGGAACGGAACGTTGTTGTAATAGCCCTCGCGCGCGAGCTGCTTAAGGCGCTCGGCGTGCTGCGGCGCAAGGTCGGTCCTGAGCTTGATGACGATGCGGCCCTTGGTGGTGTCGATGACGAGCGCATTGGCCTTGTCGAGATTGGCCGGCAGCTGCTGCGCCATTGCCGGGACTGCGCCAATCAGCGCGACGAACATCGTGGCAAGAATTGCGAGACGACGGATCATGGAAACTCCGGATCAGGTGAGATGAAAAAGCGCGCCGTTATCCGGCGAATTTTGCCTTGAGCTGGAACGCAACGAGCGGCGGGACGAAGGCCGAGATGTCTCCGCCCATGGCGGCGATCTGGCGCACCAATGTGCCGGTAATCGGGCGGACCACCGGGGAGGCCGGCAGGAAGACGGTTTGCACGTCGGGCGCCATGGCGCCGTTCATGCCGGCGAGCTGCATCTCGTAATCGAGGTCGGTACCGTCGCGCAGCCCCCGAATCATGATGGTCGCGCCGTGCTTGCGCGCCGCGGTGACCGCGAGATCGTCATAGGTCACGGCCTCGAGCGTGCAGCCAGCCTGGGCCGCCACCGGCCCGCAAACGTCGTGGAGCATCTTGAGCCGCTCCTCGGTCGAGAACAGCGGCTTCTTGCCCGGATGGACCCCGATCGCGACCACCAGCCGGTCGCACAGCGGAACACTGTTCCGGACCACGTCCAGATGGCCGTTGGTGATGGGGTCGAAGGAACCCGGATAGAAGGCAATGCGCGGCATGGCCCCGTCCTACCGCGCCCGGCGCGGTCCGGCAAGCCGGACAGGTTCCTTGTCCATTCCCTGCCGGTTTTTCCGCCAGTCCGTGTCGAAATGCCCCCGGATTGTTTCGTCCTCGGGGCGTCCACGAAACAAAACGGCGCGCGAACGAAACCATTTCGGGCATTGGCGAAGACGTCCGGAAACTGGCCATGGTTACTAATCCGCCCAACGAATGACGGGCCGCAAACAAGGCGCAGCGGCCGCATCACAGGGGACCGTCAATGATCAAGGCTCTTTCAGCGATCGCTATTGCTGCGTGTGTTGCTACCGCCCTCACCCTCCTGCCCGGCTTTGCTCCCACCGTTGAAGCCAGCGTGCCGCAGCCGCTTGCCAAGAGCGACCGGCTCGACATCAAGACCATCGGCCGGGATTGCTCGCAGCAGGCCTGGCCGAATTTCGAGGCGTCTTGCCTGCGCCGCGCCGGCACCAAGGCTGACGTTCGCGTCGCGCGCCTCGTCACGGCGGACCGCACCCCGTAGGCGGCCTGTCAGCTCGGCGTCATAAACCTCGCGATAAACCCCATGGATATTTGCGGCGTCTCGTCGCAGACTGTGTGACGCTCGCGCCCCTCGGGATGGCCCGATGGGCGCGGTCCCATTAAGGGGTCGCATTTGTCCAGCACGCCCGCAGTCGCTTCCGGCCATCACCCCAACCCTCTGCCGATTGCCATGACCATGGGCGCCCTTGGGGTGGTCTATGGCGATATCGGCACCAGCCCCCTCTACGCCCTGAAGGAAGCCGCCAAGGCGGCCGCACATGGCGGCACAGTGACTCCCGAGGCTGTCCTGGGCGTTGCCTCTCTGATCTTGTGGGCGCTGCTACTGATCATCTCACTCAAATATGCGCTGCTGATCCTGCGCGCGGATAACCGCGGCGAAGGCGGCATCGTCGCGCTACTGGCGCTGCTGCATGCCCGCCACGCCCAGCCGGGCACCTGGCGCGCGCATCTCCTGGTGGTCGGCCTGATCGGCGCGGCGCTGCTCTATGGCGATGGCGCGATCACGCCGGCAATCTCGGTGCTGTCAGCCATCGAGGGCCTCAAGGTCGACGCCCCTTCGCTCGCGCCGGCAGTGGTGCCCATCACCATTGTCATCCTGGTCGGCCTGTTCATGATGCAGAAGCAGGGCACCGGCTTCATCGGCCGCATCTTCGGACCGGTGATGCTAGCCTGGTTCTTCGTGCTGGCCGCACTCGGCATCCACGGCATCGTCAAGGCGCCGGCGGTGCTGGCGGCGCTGAGCCCGCTCTACGCCTTCGACTTCCTGATCCATCAGGACTTCCATGTCTCCTTCGCGATCCTCGGCGCGGCCTTCCTCGCCGTGACCGGCGGCGAAGCCATGTATGCCGACATGGGGCATTTCGGGCGTGTGCCGATCCGGCTCGCGTGGTTCGCGATCTGCCTGCCGGCACTGGTGCTGAATTATTTCGGCCAGGCCGCGCTCTTGATCACCGATCCCGGCATGATCGAGAATCCGTTCTTCCAGCTCTGCCCGGACGTGCTGCATTACGGACTGGTCGCGTTCTCGGCCGTTGCGACCGTGATCGCCTCACAGGCGATCATCTCCGGCGTGTTCTCGCTGACCCAGCAATCGATCCAGCTCGGCTTCCTGCCGCGCATGCAGATCCGCCACACCACCAGTGATGCGATCGGCCAGATCTACGTACCGCTGGTGAACTGGCTGCTCGCTGCAGCTACCCTCGGCGCGGTGGTGAGCTTCGGCACCTCGGACGCGCTGGCCGGCGCCTACGGTATCGCGGTCTCGCTGCTGATGGCGATCACCACGCTGCTCGCAGCCCTCGTCGCGATCCAGTGGGGCTATTCGCCGTGGATCGTGATCGCCGTGAATGGATTCTTCTTCGTGATCGACGTGATCTTCTTCTCCGCCAACTCGATCAAGCTGTTCGAAGGCGGATGGTTTCCGCTGCTGCTCGCCGCCTTCGTCGCCTTCCTGATGCTGACCTGGCGCAGCGGCGTGAAGCTGGTCGAGGCCGCGCGCGGAAAGCTGCGTCAACCCGAGGAAGACTTGATCGAGACGGCGGTGAACAAGTGCAGCGCAAGGCTGCCCGGGACGGCGGTGTTCCTGGCATCCGCGCCGAACGGCGTGCCGCTGGCGCTGACGCAATTCGTCAAGCACAACCACGTGCTGCACGAACGCATCATCCTGGTCACCGTGCTGATCGAGGAGCTGCCTCACGTTGCCGACCAGGACCGAGCCGAGGTGATCGAGATCATTCCCGGCATCACCCGCGTGGTGCTGCACTACGGTTTCATGCAGAACCCGACGATCTACGAAGGCCTGACGCTCGCCTGTCGCCAGAGCAAGCTGCCGGGCATCGATCTTTCCGACATCACCTATTACGTCGGCCGCGAGACCATCATCCCGAGCGAAGACATCCCGGGCATGTGGGTCTGGCGTGAAGGCCTGTTCGCCTTCCTCCAGCGCAACGCCGAACGTTCGGCGGCTTTCTTCGGGGTGCCGACCAAGCAGGTCGTGGAGTTCGGGACCGAGTTGGAGATTTGACCTAGGGCGTGGACTCATCAGCACGCAGCCAAATTCCGATTGATGCGAGTTTGACGAACGCAAGATAGTTGGCTGCGAGTTTGTCGTATCGGGTCGCGACACGCCGACATTGCTTGATCTTGTTGAAGAACCGTTCAATCAAATTGCGTGCGCGATACAGATACGGACTGAAGCAGATCGGGTCTTTGCGATTCCGTTTCGGCGGAATGTTCGCCCATGCGCCTTGCTGGCGGGCAAGCTCCCTGATCCAGTCGGCGTCGCAGCCTCGATCCGCGAGCAACGTCGTCTTGGGAAGCAAAGCGCTGAGCAGAACCGAACACAGCCGGTCGTCATGCGCCTCACCGGGCGTGAGGGCGAGATGGACCGGCAGGCCGTTGGTGTCCACCACCGCGTGAATCTTGCTGGTCAGGCTACCTCGTGAGCGACCCATATCTTCCTGATTGTTGTCCGCGATACAGGCTCCGTGCTGATGCACGCGCACAATGGAGGTATCGATCATTTGCGCCGCCGCGTCATGACCGGCAGCCAGTGCCGTCCACGATGTGGTCCCAGACGCCAGCCCGTCGCCACCGAACGAAGCGATTATAACAGGTGGTGCGGGGACCGTAGTTCTCCGGCAGGTCGCGCCATGGCGCACCTGAACGCAGGACCCAAAAGATGCCATTGAGCACGCGACGGTCATTTACACGCCGAACACCACGCGGCTTGTCCGGCAGCATAGGTTTGACGGCGGTCCATTCATAGTCGCTGAGTTCGTAGCGCATGATTCGAAGCACCGGTTCGGAGCGTGAATTACGTCTTGGGCAGCGCCATCAACCCGCAATGCCCCGTCTCCATGTCGCTAACGCTTTGAATTGACTCCCGCTTCGGCGGCGCAGCGGACTTGACCGGACTCGCTGCCGGCTCGCCCCAGTCGCGAATGGACCCAATTCGGACCTCGACAGGCGGCTGATAGCCGTGTCTGAGCGGTTACTCGATGTTGGGGGGTGAGCATCAGACGATCTATGATATGGTGGTGTGACGTGGCGTACTTCTCAGCATTGGGGAGGTCCCCATGATCAATCGTCGGACGTTCGGTGCCTTCCTCGCTGGCATGCTCGCAGCGCCCCGGGCCTCATGGGCTCAACCAAGGACAGGCGCAGCCGTTTTCTATGCCAGCGTCGGGCCTTTGCTCACTCTCTACCACGTAGACATCGACGGCAGTGAACTCGCCAAGCAGGGTTCGCTAACGCTGCCCGCGAATGTGCAATATGCTTGGCCCCATCCCTCGGCTCACATTCTCTACGCAGCGACGGCGGTCCTGGAGTGGCCGGCGACAAGCACGGTGCGAGCGCGTTGAGCATCGACCCCCGTACCGGAGCGCTGCAGCCGCACGGACCTTCTCCTACGCTGCGATCGCGCCCGCTGCACATCAGTATCGACAGGTCCGGCACGTATGCGCTGATCGCCTACAACGATCCGAGCGGCATCACCGTACATCGGATCAATCAGGATGGAACCATCGGAGACGAGGTGAAACAGGAAACGGCTCTGGACGTTGGAATCTTTGCGCACCAAATCCGCGTAATGCCTTCCGGCAAGGCGGCGATTCTCGTCACGCGCGGCAACGATCCCGCTGCCGGCAAACCGGAAGATCCCGGTGCGCTCAAGATTTTCGGTTTCGAGGACGGCCAGCTCACGAACCGGGCGTCGATCGCTCCGGGGGGCGGCTACGGCTTCGGGCCGCGACATCTCGACTTTCATCCCGCACAGCTCTGGGCGTACGTCTCGCTCGAGCGCCAGAACAAGCTCGATGTCTTCAAGCTGCAGAACGACAGCCTCGATCCGCAGCCAATCTTCAGCAAGGATACTTTGGCCGAACCGGGCAATATCCGGCCCCGCCAGCTCGCTGGAACGGTTCATGTGCACCCGGACGGACGATCTGTCTATGTGGCCAATCGTTCAGACGCCATGACCGACTTCCAAGGCAGGAAGGTTTACCTCGGTGGAGAGAACAACATCGCCGTATTTGCCATCGACGCCGGCACGGGCGAGCCGACGCTTATTCAGACCGTGGACTCGCACGGGTTCCATCCGCGGACTTTCGCCCTTGACCCGAGCGGACGCATGCTGGTCGTCGCCAACATCACGCCGCGATCGGTGCGTGACGGAGATCAAGTGCGACTGCAGCCGGCCACGCTCGCCGCCTATCGGGTCGGTACCGATGGCAAGCTCGCGTTCGCACGCTCCTATGATGTCGAGACAGGTGGCAGCTATCAGTTCTGGAGCGGAATGGTGGTGTTGCGGTAGCGGGCGAAGACTGGCTTGTCGCTAGGCGCGGACTGAATGCCGCAGGACGCCTGCGATCCGGCGAGATCGTCGTCATCATCGTCCTGAGCGATGAGGGCCACCGCACCCTAGATCAGCAAGACACGCCCTGCCGCTGCCTAGCGAATAGCAAGTGGCGAATAGCGAATAGAGCAGCAAACCCTATTCGCTACTCCCTATTCGCCATTCGCCTGCTCCCCATTCGCCCCATTCCCGCTCTCGGCCTCTTCCGTGATGTGCTCGACCGAGACGACGTGCTCGTCCTCGGCGGTGTCGAACACGATCACGCCCTGGGTTGAGCGGCCGGCGATACGGATGCCTTCGACCGGGCAGCGGATCAGCTGGCCCTTGTCGGTGACCAGCATGATTTGGTCGGCGTCCTCGACCGGGAACGACGCCACCAGGTTGCCGTTGCGGTTGTTGACACTCATGGCGACGATGCCTTTGCCGCCGCGGCCCGTGGTGCGGTACTCGTAGGACGAGGTCCGCTTGCCAAAGCCGTTGACCGAGACGGTGAGCACGACCTGCTCGGCCGCCGACATCTCGGCATAGCGCTCCTGCGCGAGCTGGAAGCTGCCGGAGGTCTCCTCGGCCTCGGCATCCACCGCCGGCTCTTCAGCCGCGGCTTCGCCGGCAACAGCGCGGCGCATCTTCAGATAGGCCGAACGCTCGTCCGAACTGGTCTCGACGTGACGCAGGATCGCCAGCGAAATCACCTTGTCGCCCTCGCCAAGCGCAATGCCGCGCACGCCCATCGAGGTGCGCCCGGTGAACACGCGCACGTCGGTGACGGGGAAGCGTATGCACTGGCCGCCGGCGCCGGTGAGCAGCACGTCGTCGCGCTCGGTGCAGATCTGCACATCGACGATCGCTTCATTCTCGTCGAGCTTCATCGCGATGATGCCTGAGCGGCGGACATCGACGAAGTCGGACAGCTTGTTGCGCCGGACGTTGCCGCCGGTGGTCGCGAACATCACGTCGAGATTGCCCCAGGTCGATTCATCCTCGGGCAACGGCATGATGGTGGTGATGCGCTCGCCCTGCTCCAGCGGCAGGATGTTGATCAGCGCCTTGCCGCGCGCGTTCGGCGCGGCCATCGGCAGCCGCCAGACCTTCTCCTTGTAGACCTGGCCACGTGACGAGAAGAACAGGACCGGCGTGTGCGTGGAGGCCACGAACAGGCGGCTGACGAAATCCTCGTCGCGGGTCTGCATGCCGGCGCGGCCCTTGCCGCCGCGGCGCTGGGCGCGATAGGCCGACAGCGGCACGCGCTTGACGTAGCCGGCGTGGGAGACGGTCACGACCATGTCCTCGCGCTGGATCAGGTCCTCGTCCTCGACCTCGCCTTCCTGCTCCATGATCACGGTGCGGCGCGGCGTGGCGAATTCGGCCTTCACCTCGGCGAGTTCGGTCTTGATGATATCAAGCACGCGCTCGCGCGAGCGCAGGATGTCGAGATAATCGGCGATTTCGCCGGCGAGCTTGTCGAGCTCGTCGCGGATTTCGTCACGACCGAGTGCGGTGAGGCGCTGAAGGCGCAGGTCGAGAATGGCCCTCGCCTGTTCCATCGACAGCCGGATCGTGCCGTCCTCGCTGATGCGGTGGCGCGGATCGTCGATCAGCGTCAGCATGTCCTCGACGTCCCGGGCCGGCCAGTCGCGCGACATCAGGGTGTCGCGCGCGGTGGTCGGATCGGGCGAGGTCCGGATGACGCGGATCATCTCGTCGATATTGGCGACCGCAATCGCCAGACCGACCAAAACATGCGCGCGATCGCGCGCCTTGGCGAGCAGGTACTTGGTGCGCCGGGTGACGACCCGCTCACGGAAGTCGACGAAGATGGTCAGCAGGTCCTTCAGATGCATGATCCGCGGACGGCCGCTGTCGAGCGCCACCATGTTGACGCCGAAACTCGTCTGCAGCGGCGTGAATCTGTACAGCTGGTTCAGCACCACATCCGGCACGGCATCGCGCTTCAATTCGATGACGACGCGGTAGCCATCCCGGTCCGATTCATCGCGCAGGTCGCCGATGCCTTCGATCTTCTTTTCCTTGACCAGCTCGGCGATGCGCTCGACCATCGTCGCCTTGTTCACCTGATATGGAATCTCGCTGACGATGATCGCCTCGCGATCCTTGCGGATGGTCTCGAACTCGACCTTGCCGCGCATCACGATCGAGCCGCGGCCGAGGTGGTAGGCGCTGCGGATACCCTGGCGCCCGAGGATCACGCCGCCGGTCGGGAAATCCGGTCCCGGCACGATGTTGATGAGTTCGTCGATGGTCAGCGCGGGATTGTCGATCAACGCGACGCAGGCGTCGATGACCTCGCCGAGATTGTGCGGCGGGATGTTGGTCGCCATGCCGACCGCGATGCCACCGGCGCCGTTGACGAGAAGGTTCGGGAACTTGGCCGGCAGGACCGAGGGTTCGGTCTCGTTGTTGTCGTAGTTCGGCTGGAAGTCGACGGTGTCCTTGTCGATATCGGCCAGCAAGGCCAGCGCTGCCTTGGTCAGGCGCGCTTCGGTGTAACGATAGGCCGCCGGGGGATCGCCGTCGACCGAGCCGAAATTGCCCTGGCCGTCGATCAGCGGCACGCGCATCGAGAAGTCCTGCGCCATGCGGACCATGGCGTCGTAGATCGACTGGTCGCCGTGCGGGTGATACTTACCGATGACGTCGCCAACCACGCGGGCGGATTTGACGTACTTCTTGTCCGGCGTGTGCCCCTGCTCGTTCATCGAGTACAGGATGCGGCGATGCACCGGCTTCAGGCCGTCGCGGGCATCGGGTAGAGCGCGCGCCACGATCACGCTCATGGCGTAGTCGAGATACGACTTCTTCATCTCCTCGAAGATGGAGACGGGGCGAATATCCGAGCGCTCCGGCTCGTCGCCGGGCTTCTTGTTGTCGTCGTCGGCCAAGGGGGAATCCGGTGAGTTTTTATCTGGGAATCATATAGCGCATCGAGGTCCTGATAACCACCCTTGCAAGCCCTTGGGAAGCGGTTTTTCCGTTTGTTTTTCCAGAGACTTACGCGCTTCTCACCACTGTTGCCGGCGGCACCGGAACAAGCTGCCCGGAACCGCCAATTATGCCCCGAAAAGCACCTGATGCATGATGCGCCCGGGCACCAGGGTGAACAGTCCCGCCACGACCAACGCACCCGTGAAGAGCAGGATCATGATGCGACGGTGACCGGCAACGCGATGCGTGTGGGCCCGCCACACCGCCAGCGGCAGCATCACCAGCGTGAAGATCGACAGCAGGTGGATTGGGCTGAACGGCCCGACCATGCGGATCTGGTGGATCCAGAACGACGACGCCGCCACCACAGCCATCAGCGTCACCCAGATCCAGCCGACCGTCCGATGGGGCAGCGTGCCCTTGGTCGCAGCGAGCTGGACGATGCCAAGCACGAAGGCCGCCATCGCCGCGAAGGCGTGCAGCGGGATCGCCGGGGCGGAATCAAGCAGCGGCGCGAGGCTCATGTGACGCGTCCTCTGGTCGGACCGACCATGTGAATGGGATTAACATAAAGTTAATACCATTCACATCTCAGCCCGTCAAAGGCTTGAGATTGCACATGAGGCCGGCCTCGAAAAGCCGAGCTTGGCCCGTCAATTGGTAGGAAATCCTGCCGCCTTGGGTGACCCCAGCAAGGTCGGGACCGAGCCCTCGCCTCAGAACGGAATATCGTCGTCCATGTCGTTGTTGCGGCCACCGCTGCCGCCGGCGGGCACGGCACGGCGCGGCGCGCTGCTGACGGGACCGGAGGAGCCGAAATCGCCGCCCGGCTCGTCGCCGAAGCTGCCGCCTCCCCCGCCACCACCGCGGCCGTCGAGCATCGTCAGGGTCGAGTTGAAGCCCTGCAGCACAACCTCGGTGGAATACTTCTCCGCGCCCTGCTGGTCGGTCCATTTGCGGGTCTGGAGCGCGCCCTCGATGTAAACCTTGGCGCCCTTCTTCAGATACTGCTCGGCGACCTTGCAGAGCCCTTCATTGAAGATCACGACGCGATGCCACTCGGTTTTTTCCTTGCGTTCGCCGCTGTTCTTGTCGCGCCAGGTCTCCGAGGTGGCGATGCTCAGATTCGCGATCGGCCGCCCGTCCTGGGTGCGGCGGATTTCCGGATCCTTGCCGAGATTTCCAACCAGAATGACCTTGTTGACGCTTCCCGCCATCGCCGCTCTCCACTCCAAATGCCACTGAATTTCAAAAGGTCGGGCTCGCGCCCCCGCGCGGCCGCCTGTTGGGCCGACCCTATACGCTTACGAGCATCGATCGACCTGCTACGCCATCGGTTATCCCCATATATAGCATCGATCCAGAATTTGTTCCAGATTTGTTCCGGTCCAATTTGACGGCGACTTTGCGTCCTCTCCGGCATCTTTGCCGTTATTCACTGTGCGATGAATTGGAACCCAAACGAGTTCCCGTCTGGAACGAAAAATCCTTAACATTCATTAGGTTACATGAGCATCAATTCCCCCGCGACTGTTGCATTCCGGAGACGGATTCTGCCTCCCGATTGGACTAGGCTGACTTCGGAATTGGTTCACATGGGCGTCGCGCCTGATTGACCGCTCGGGGACCCCTGGAGCGGACGACACTGGGGAGACTGCAATGAAGAAAATTCTGTTTGCTACGATTGGTACAGTTGCTTTGGGCCTGTCGGCCCCCGCAAGTGCTGCAGATATTGCGGCGCGTCCCTACACGAAGGCGCCGATTGCGCCGCCCGCACCGATCTACACCTGGACCGGATTTTATCTTGGTATTCAGGGTGGCGGTGGCTGGGGCCGAAGCAACGAAACGTTCTTCCTTCTCCCCAACACGCCCGCCTTCGTAGGAACGCAGAAGTACGATACCAGCGGAGGCTTTGTCGGCGGCGTTGCCGGTTACAATTGGCAGATGGGCGCCTTCGTCGTTGGCCTTGAGGGCGATTATCACTGGGCCGACATCAACGGTCGTTCAGCAGTGGTCAATGTCGGTCCGCCGAACCTCGGCGACAGCTACTTCACCAGGTTGCGCGGCTTCGGGGACATCAAGGGCCGCGTCGGTTACGCCTGGGGGCCGGCCCTCTGGTTTGTCAGCGGCGGTGCGGCAGTCGGCGATATCCAGCATCGTTATGACGCTGCGCTCAATGGCGGCGCCGCGAACTCTTTCGCGCAGAACGACTGGCGTTGGGGTTGGACCCTCGGCACCGGCGTCGAGTACATGTTCGCCCCGAACTGGTCTGCGAAGGTCGAGTATAACTACATCGACCTCGGCAAGAGCACGATCCAGTTCTCGCCCGTGCCAGCGAATCGCTCTGAGTGGACTGACACGATTCACACCATCAAGGCCGGTGTGAACTACCACTTCAACTGGGGTACTCCTCTCGTCGCCAAATACTGACCTTGCCGACGCGCGCTTTCGAAGGCCGGCCTCGCGCCGGCCTTTTTGCTGCGGGTTCCCCCGGGGGAACCATAGGTCAGGAACCATTACATTTTGTGTCCGTTGTGACTTTTGAGAGACACAACTTGCGGCTTCAGTGGTGTAAGCCGACGTCAGTTGGACCACAGCGTCCGATGCTGCTTCCGACGCACGGAAGTCCAAAAACAGAAACTGGGACTGGGATTAGTTGAATATGAAGAAGATTTTCTTGGCTTCGGCCTGTCTGCTCGCCCTCACTGGCGCCGCTTCGGCTGCCGACCTGGCGGCTCGCCCCTACACCAAGGCTCCGGTGGCCGTGGCTTCGGTCTACAACTGGACCGGCTTCTACCTCGGTATCGTCGGCGGCGGCGCCTGGGAAGACTCGGGCAGCCCGCGGATGCAGGGCGGCTTCGTCGGCGGCACCGCCGGCTACAACTGGCAGACCGGCAATGTCGTGTTCGGTGTCGAGGCCGATGGCGCCTGGGCTGACGTCAACGCCTCTGTGACCGGCGCGACCGTCGTCCCCGGCTTCGGCGTCCTGACCGCGACCGCGACCTCCAAGACCGATGCGATGGGCACCGTGCGCGGCCGCATCGGCTACGCCGTCAACAACGTCCTGTTCTACGGCACGGGCGGCTACGCCTGGATCGACAACAAGATCTCCCTCTCCGCGCTCGGCCTGACCGCGTCGGACAGCAAGTGGCACTCGGGCTGGACCGTTGGTGCGGGCGTCGAAGCCTTCATCGCTCCGCAGTGGTCGATCAAGGGTGAGTATCTCTATCGCAGCCTCGGCGGCGAGACCTATTTCGCCGGCGCCCTGCCGACCGGCACGCTCAACTTCCACACCGTGCAGTTCGGCGTGAACTATCACTTCAGCGGCCCGGTCGTCGCCAAGTACTGAGTTCAGTACGGAGCTTCGTCTCCAACGCCATCGCGTTACGAAAGGCCGGCCTTGTGCCGGCCTTTTTGTTATTCCGCCGCTCTCGATCGGGGGCTGCTGCCAAGTCCCGCCAGCGCGCCAACAATCCGTTGACGATTCGCAAGTCCCACTGGAAATCCGTCCCCGTTCTTCCTACGTTCGCTTACAACCCCATTGGCGCCGATCCCGGTTCCGGGCGAAGCGCGCCCTTTACGTCGGCGCGATCGCGTACCTTTGGGATTCCTTGAGGGCAACTCGGATGGATGAAGTGATCAAGGCGAAGCGCCAACAGCAGAACGCGGGCTCCAGCCTGCACGCAATTACGATCCGTGGCGCACGCGAGCACAACCTCAAGAACATCGACGTCGAGATTCCCCGCGACAAGCTCGTGGTGTTCACCGGCCTGTCCGGCTCCGGCAAATCCTCGCTCGCCTTCGACACGATCTACGCGGAAGGCCAGCGCCGCTATGTCGAGTCGCTCTCGGCCTATGCCCGCCAGTTCCTGGAGATGATGCAGAAGCCGGACGTCGACCAGATCGACGGCCTGTCGCCGGCGATCTCGATCGAGCAGAAGACGACGTCGAAGAACCCGCGCTCGACCGTCGGCACGGTGACCGAAATCTACGACTACATGCGCCTGCTCTGGGCACGCGTCGGCGTGCCCTATTCGCCGGCCACGGGACTGCCGATCGAAAGCCAGACCGTCTCGCAGATGGTCGACCGCGTGCTGGCGCTTCCCGAAGGCACCCGCCTCTATCTGCTCGCGCCGGTGGTGCGCGGCCGCAAGGGCGAGTATCGGAAAGAGCTCGCCGAATGGCTCAAGAAGGGCTTTCAGCGCGTCAAGATCGACGGCACCTTCTACGAGCTCGCGGAAGCCCCGACGCTCGACAAGAAATTCCCGCATGACATCGACGTCGTCGTCGACCGCATCGTGGTGCGCGCCGACATCGGCCAGCGCCTCGCCGAAAGTTTCGAGACCGCATTGAAGCTCGCCGAAGGCCTGGCCGTGGTCGAGTATGCCGATGCGCCGGCTGCTGCGGCGCCCGCCGAAGAGAAAGAGAAAAAGAAGACCGCGAAGATCCACGACAAGAGCGGGCCAGAGCGCATCCTGTTCTCGGAAAAATTCGCCTGCCCGGTCTCCGGCTTCACCATTCCCGAGATCGAGCCGCGCCTGTTCTCGTTCAACAATCCCTACGGCGCCTGCCCGGCCTGCGGCGGCCTCGGCGTCGAGCAGCATGTCGACGAAGACCTCGTCATCCCCGACAAGGAGCTTGCGATCGGCAAGGGCGCGATCGCCCCTTGGGCCAAATCGTCGTCGCCCTACTACGTGCAGACGCTGACCGCGCTCGGCAAGCACTACAAGTTCACGCTGACCACCAAGTGGAAGGATCTGCCGAAGAAGACGAGAGACGCGATCCTCCATGGCTCCGGCGAGGACGAGATCAAGTTCTCCTACGAGGACGGCGTCCGCTCCTACGACACCAAGAAGCCGTTCGAAGGCGTCATCACCAACATCAACCGCCGCTACCGCGAAACCGAGAGCGAGTGGGCGCGCGAGGAGCTCGCAAAATATTTCCACGACGTGCCCTGCGGCGCCTGCAACGGTTTTCGGCTGAAGCCCGAGGCGCTCTGCGTCAAGATCGGCAGCAAGCATATCGGCGAGATCTCGGAGCTGTCGGTCAAGAATGCCGGCGCGTGGTTCGAGACCGTGCCGGCGGCGCTGAACGCGCAGCAGAACGAGATCGCCGGACGCATCCTCAAGGAGATCCGCGAACGCCTCACCTTCCTGCTCGACGTCGGCCTCAACTACCTCACCCTCTCCCGCTCCTCCGGAACGCTGTCCGGCGGCGAGAGCCAGCGCATCCGCCTGGCCTCGCAGATCGGCTCGGGCCTGACGGGGGTGCTCTACGTGCTGGACGAGCCCTCGATCGGCCTGCACCAGCGCGACAACGCGCGCCTGCTTGACACGCTGAAGCGGCTGCGCGACCTCGGCAACACCGTGATCGTGGTCGAGCATGACGAGGACGCCATTCTGCTCGCCGACCACGTCCTCGACATCGGCCCCGGCGCCGGCATGCATGGCGGCAACATCATCGCCGAAGGCACGCCCGCCGAGATCATGCGCAACCCGAAATCGCTCACCGGCAAATATCTCACCGGCGAGCTCGAGGTCGAGGTGCCGGAACGGCGTCCGCCGAACCATCGCCGCACCATCAAGGTGGTGAACGCGCGCGGCAATAACCTCAAGAACGTCACGGCCGAGATTCCGCTCGGCCTGTTCACCGCAGTCACCGGCGTCTCCGGCGGCGGCAAGTCGACGCTGCTGATCGACACGCTCTACAAGGCGATCGCGCGCAAGCTGAACAACGCGAGCGAAGGCGCTGCGCCGCATGATCGCATCGAGGGCCTCGAGCATATCGACAAGATCATCGACATCGACCAGTCGCCGATCGGCCGCACGCCGCGCTCGAATCCGGCGACCTATACCGGCGCTTTCACGCCGATCCGCGAATGGTTCGCCGGCCTGCCCGAAGCCAAGGCACGCGGCTACGAGCCCGGCCGCTTCTCCTTCAACGTCAAGGGCGGTCGCTGCGAAGCCTGCCAGGGCGACGGCGTCATCAAGATCGAGATGCACTTCCTGCCCGACGTCTACGTCACCTGCGACGTTTGCAAGGGCAAGCGCTACAACCGCGAAACGCTGGAGGTGCTGTTCAAGGGCAAGAGCATCGCCGACGTTCTCGACATGACCGTCGAGGAAGCCGCCGAGTTCTTCAAGGCGGTGCCGCGCGTGCGCGAGACCTTCCAGACGCTGCACCGCGTCGGCCTCGACTACATCCATGTCGGCCAGCAGGCGACGACGCTATCCGGCGGCGAAGCGCAACGCGTCAAGCTGGCAAAAGAGCTGTCGAAGCGCGCCACCGGCCGCACGCTCTACATCCTGGACGAGCCGACGACCGGCCTGCACTTCCACGACGTCAAGAAGCTCTTGGAGGTGCTGCACGAGCTGGTCGCGCAGGGCAACACGGTCGTCGTCATCGAGCACAATCTCGAAGTCATCAAGACCGCAGACTGGGTCATCGACCTCGGCCCCGAAGGCGGTGACGGCGGCGGCGAGATCGTCGCCTGGGGCCCGCCGGAAGACATCGTGAAGGCGCAACGGAGCTATACGGGCAAGTTTTTGGAGCCGGTGCTGAAGAAGGCAAGGAAGCCGAAGCGGCGGAGCACGAGCGAGGCGGCGGAGTAGACGACGCAATGCAGTACGGTTTCGAATTTGGTGATGGCGCATCTCCTGACGCTGCCGTACATGCCAACGTCCCTCGGAACATCGCGCACAAGACGGCGCTTATAGCCACACTCGCGGCACAGCTCAGATTTCCGGATTATTTTGGAGGAAATTGGGATGCGCTCGAGGAGTGCATCTGTGATCTATCCTGGTTGCCAACCGGGCTGGTACTCGTGAAGCACGACGACCTGCCGCTCGTTGACGATGTGCGGAACGCAATTGTCTACGTTGCCATACTGAACAGCGCCACCCGCAAGATGTCGAAATCGAAGCAACATCCGCTTTCGATCGTGTTTCCCGCCCAATACCGTGACCGGGTCTTGTGGCTACTTCGATCCAGCAAGAGCTTGTAGGATCAAAACGTGCAGGCGGATTGGCGCTGATCTCGGAGGAGAACCGACATGTCCGCTGACATCATGCAAACCTACCGCGCCTTCGCCCACAACAATGCCTGGGCGAACCATCGCCTGCTCTCCGCCTGCGCCGGTCTCAGCCAGGCCGAGTTCGAGGCCCGGCGAACCGGCTTCTTCCCGAGCCTTCAACGCACGCTGAACCACATCTACGTCGTCGACCTCTTCTACATCGATGCGCTGGAGGGCGGCTGGCTCGGACCACGCGCCTGGGCCAACGAGGTGCCATACCCCTCACTTGCCGAGCTGAAGCCGGCCCAGGCCGCCATCGACAAACGCTTGCTCGCCGTCTGCGACGCGCTGACACCTGAGCTTCTCGACGGCGTTGTCCGCATCAATCGCGACACGCGCGTCCAGACCGAACGCCGCGACCGGCTGCTGATGCATCTGTTCCAGCACCAAATCCATCACCGCGGCCAGGCCCACGCGATGCTGTCCGAAACCAGCGTCGCGCCGCCTCAGCTCGATGAGTTCTTCGCCGAGGGAGAAGCACCGCTGAGGGCCGCCGAGTTCGCGGAGCTTGGATGGACCGAAGAGACCGTTTGGAAAGCCTAGCGGCGTAATTTCTGTTCCATGCCCTACTCCCTCGCCATCTTCGATCTCGACGGCACGCTCGTCGACAGTTTTCCGTGGTTCCTGCGCACCATCAACGACGTCGCCGACCGTTTCGGCTTTCGGCGCGTCAGCGACGAGGATGTCGAGGGGTTGCGGCATGCCTCGACACGCGAGATCCTCAGCCGGCTCGAAGTGCCCGTATGGAGGCTGCCGGCAATCGCGCGCTATGCACGGCGGCTGAAGGGCGAAGCAGCGGCGGAGATTTCGCTGTTTGCGGGCGCCGAGGCGATGCTGCAGACGCTGACCGAAAACGGCGTGCAACTCGCGCTGGTGACATCGGACAGCGAGGACAATGCGCGGGCGAAGCTTGGCGACGCGGCGTCGCTGTTCCAGTATTTCGACTGCGCGGCTTCGGTGTTCGGCAAGCCCGCGAAATTCCGCCGTGTGATCCGGCGCGCCGGCATAGAGCCAAGCAAGGTCATTTCCATCGGCGACGAGGTTCGCGACATCGAGGCGGCGCGTGCGGTGGGCATCGCCTGCGGCGCAGTCAGTTGGGGCTATGCGGCACCGGCCGCGTTGCAGGCGCTTGCGCCCGATCACATGTTCACGCAGATGGATGAGATCGCGGATGCCGTTTGCCGCACGCCGGCAAAAGCCTGATCCCGCAATCGCCCCGCCCCAAGGAGACGGTGATGACACTCACGGACGCCGCCCGCCTCAAGCTCCTCGAGCCGCCCATCGGCAAGATCCGCGTCGTGCTCGACACCGACACCTACAACGAGATCGACGACCAGTTCGCGCTGGTGCAGATGCTGCTGTCGCCGGAGCGTTTTGACGTCGAGGCGATCTACGCCGCGCCGTTCTTTAATGCGCGCGCAGACAGTCCCAGCCACGGCATGGAGCTGAGCTATCAGGAAATCCTGCGCCTGCTGGAGCGCCTGAACGTCGCAGCCGAGGGCCTGGTTCATCGCG
The DNA here is from genome assembly GCF_021458635.1 of Bradyrhizobium monzae. Taxonomy (GTDB): domain Bacteria; phylum Pseudomonadota; class Alphaproteobacteria; order Rhizobiales; family Xanthobacteraceae; genus Bradyrhizobium. The sequence goes on along the minus strand of NZ_JAIRDQ010000015.1, from coordinate 2,290 downwards.
GCGTCACCGACTATGTCGGCTCGGCCAAGGCGGCGCAGCCAGCCCCCGCCGTCGACGACCTCGTCGCCCGGGCGCGCGCGGGCTCGCCTGACAAGCCGCTCTATGTCATCGCCATCGGCGCCATCAGCAATGTCGCCTCGGCGCTGCTCAGGGCGCCCGACATCATCGACCGCATCGTCGTGGTCTGGCTTGGCGGCCATGCGCTGGAATGGCCCGATACCATCGAGTTCAACCTCAAGCAGGATGTCGGCGGCGCGCAGGTGCTGCTCGACTGCGGCGTGCCGCTCGTCCTCGTGCCGTGCAGGGGCGTCACCTCGCGCCTTCACTCGACGGTGCCGGAGATCGAGCGCTACGTCGAGCCGCACGGCAGCATCGGCGCGTTCCTCGCTCAGAGATTCAAGGAGTATTCGTCGGATCACATGGGCTGGGCCAAGGAGATCTGGGACATGGCGCCGATCGGCTGGCTGCTCAATCCGATGTGGGCACCGAGCGTGATCATCCCTGCCCCGGTTCTCACCGATCAGATGACCTGGAGCGTCGACCGCCGGCGGCATCCGATCCGCTACGTGACCTATGTGGATCGCAACCCGATCCTGAAAGATTTTTTCGTGAAGCTGCGGGATTTCGCCGCGACGAAATAGCGCCCCCTACTCCGTCCTCCGCAAAAACATCCCGAACGCGCGCGGGCCGTCGCCGGTCTTGACCTCGCCGATCACCTTCAGCTCGGCGGCATCGATGATATCGAGCGTGTTGCTCTCCCAGCAGGCGACGATGATGCGCTTGCCGTCGGCGGTCGCATTGATGCCTTCGGGATAGTCGCCGACGTTGATGCGCTTGACCGGCTTCAGCGTCGTGACATCGAACACGCTGACGGTGCCGCCATACTGGTCGGTGACGAAGCCGCGGCCGAGCGTCAGCGCCACCGCATAGGGCCGCATCCCGACCGGGACGCGGCCGATCTCGGCGCCGGCGGTGATGTCGATCACCGAGACGTCGTTGGAGCCGACATTGGCGGTGTAGGCGCGCTTGCCGTCGGCATCGATGGTGACGCCGAACGGGCGGGTGCCGACCTTGATGACCGCCTTGCGCTCGCGCGTCGCGGTATCCACCACCGAGACGCTGTCGTCGTCGCGGTCCGCCGAGAGCAGCAGCTTGCCATCCGGCGTCACCGCGAGGCCCGACGGCGAGGCGCCGACCGCGATGCTGGCGGTGACACTGCGCGACGCCGCATCGATCACCCGCACCGCGGCCGCGTACCAGTCGGCAACATAGACCGTCTTGCCGTCGGGCGTGACGGCAATCCCCAGCGGCCCGCCGCCGACCTCGATGCGGCCGGCGACCTGCCGCGCCGCGGCGTCCACCACCGTCACCGCCTTGGCGTCCGGGCTCGTGACATAGGCAAAGCGACCGTCCGCGCTGACGGCCACGCCTGCCGGCTTGCCGCCGATCGGGATGGTTGCGATCGCGCGCGCCGTGGCGAGGTCCACGACAATCAAATCGTCGCTGAGCTGGTTGGTGACGAACGCCTCTTCGGCAGAGGCGTTCGCGATGCCGGCGGCGAGCGCCGCCAGGACCAGGATCCGCACGCTTAGCTTCCGCTCTCGATCTTCTTCTTCAGCGCCTCGAGTCCGGTCTGATAAAGCCCCTTCACCGCCTTGACCGATGCTTCATCGCTCAGCTCCGGCGGCGGATCGTTGTTGGGGAAGCCGCGATAGAACGCGCCGGCCCATTCCAGCGTCGTGCCCTTGCCGTCGGCACTCGGCGTCACCGTCAGCGTCGAGGAGTAGTTGTTGACCGGCAGCACCTTCACATCGACGGCGGTGATCCGGTAGGAATAGGTCATGGCGGCCGAGTCGAACTTGTAGAGTTCCTCGTCGACGATGCCGCCGCCGGTCAGCGTCAGCCGCCGCGTCGCACCGATCTCGTTACCCTTCTCGCCCGCGGTCTTGGTCACGGGCGCGAGCCAGCTCATGTCCTGGAAATTGCCGATCACAGCCCAGACCTTGGCCGGCGGCGCGTTGATCTCGATGGATTCCCGCACCTTTTGCCGGGTTGGGCCATGCGCCCAAGTCGGCGCAAAAGCCGCCATCAGAGCCATTCCCGCCACCGCAAGCGCCGCCACCCCGGCGATCGCATGACCGATCGTCTTCCTCATCTCGTTTCCTCACCCTTTGACCATGCACGACTGATGCGCGCTGAAGCCATGGTAACGCATTTTCGGGCCGTGGGGAGACCGCTTCGTGGCCTCGGCGTGGCGGCATCCGCTCGCGACCCACAAGCCCTTGCGCTG
>NZ_JAIRDQ010000014.1 GCF_021458635.1 Bradyrhizobium monzae | reverse complement strand
GTATGGCAGGGCGGCTGCCTGCCCCCTAAAGCATTATAGAGACGTTCTAAATTCTCTCTTGCCTCTGGCATACCAGAGACTAGAGTCGGTTCAATGAGGCTCGATCCGCGGGGCGCGGGAGACGCGTTCCCGAATGATCGTGCCCGGAAATGAGGGTGGATCGCGATGGCAATCCCGCCCTCGGGTCATCGCGCTTTTGAGGAGAACGCGGCGTTTCCATGAGCAGCAACGACGACGTTCACAAGGTCAGGGAATTCGAGCATCCGGGCGAGGGCCGCCGGCGCGCCAAGGCTACGCCCAAGGGCCGGCAGGTCGATCCGACCGCCTTGCATGAGATCGAGCAATTGCTCGGCGACAAGCCCCGGCGGCGCGATCTCCTGATCGAATATCTGCACCTGATCCAGGACAAATATCGCCAGATCTCGGCCGCGCATCTTGCCGCGCTTGCCGACGAGATGAAGCTCGCCTTCGCCGAAGTGTTCGAGACTGCGACCTTCTACGCGCATTTCGACGTGGTGAAGGAAGGCGAGCCCGATATCGCGCCGCTGACGATCCGCGTTTGCGATTCGCTGACCTGCGCGATGCTCGGCGGCGAGAAGCTGCTCGAGGATCTGCAGAGCGCGTCGGGACCCGGCATCCGCGTCGTGCGCGCGCCCTGCGTCGGCCGCTGCGATACTGCGCCGGCCGCGGAAGTCGGCCACAATTTCGTCGACCATGCGACCGTCGCCAATGTGATGGCGGCCGCGAAGGCTGGCGACACGCATGCGCATCTGCCCAAATATGTCGACTACGACGCCTATGTCGCCGGCGGCGGGTACAAGCTGCTGGGTCGCGTGCGCTCCGGCGAATTGTCGAAGGACGATCTGCTGAAGGGGCTCGACGACGCCTCGCTGCGCGGCCTCGGCGGAGCCGGCTTCCCGACGGGGCGCAAATGGCGCGCGGTGCTCGGCGAGCCAGGCCCGCGGCTGATGGCGATCAACGGCGACGAGGGCGAGCCCGGCACCTTCAAGGACCGCGTCTATCTCGAAAGCGATCCACATCGTTTCATCGAGGGCATGCTGATCGGCGCGCATGTGGTGCAGGCCTCCGATGTCTACATCTATCTGCGCGACGAATATCCGGCCTCGCGCGAGATTTTGGAGCGTGAGATCGCGCAGCTCCCCGCGGGCGGCCCGACGCTGCACATGCGGCGCGGCGCCGGCGCTTACATCTGCGGCGAAGAATCTTCGCTGCTCGAAAGCATCGAGGGCAAGCGCGGCTTGCCTCGGCACAAACCGCCCTATCCGTTCCAGGTCGGCCTGTTTGGCCTGCCGACGCTGATCAACAACATCGAGACGCTGTGGTGGGTGCGCGACATCGTCGAGAAGGGCGCCGACTGGTGGAAGGGCAATGGCCGTCACGAACGCCACGGCCTGCGCAGCTTCTCAGTCTCGGGCCGCGTCAAGAACCCCGGCATGAAGCTCGCACCAGCTGGCATCACCGTGCGCGAGCTGCTCGACGAATATTGCGGCGGCATGGCCGACGGCCATCAGTTCTACGCATATCTTCCGGGCGGAGCGTCCGGCGGCATTTTGCCGGCATCGATGGACGACATCCCGCTCGATTTCGGTACGCTGGAAAAATACGGCTGCTTCATCGGTTCGGCGGCGATCGTAATCCTGTCGCAAAAGGACAGCGTGCGTGCGGCGGCGCTGAACCTGATGAAGTTCTTCGAGGACGAGAGTTGCGGCCAGTGCACGCCGTGTCGCGTCGGAACCCAGAAGGCGGCGCAACTCATGCAAAAGCCGGTCTGGAACCGCGCACTGCTGGAAGAATTGAGCCAGGCGATGCGCGATGCCTCGATCTGCGGGCTCGGACAGGCGGCATCGAATCCACTGTCCTCCGTGATCAAATATTTCCCTGACGAGTTCAAGGAAGCGGCTGAATGACCAAGATTACGTTCGAGCTCGACGGCAAGCAGGTCGAGGCCAAACCCGGCGAGACGATCTGGCAGGTGGCCAAACGCCAGGGTCGCGAAATTCCGCATCTGTGCTATTCGCCCGCGCCCGACTATCGCGCCGACGGCAATTGCCGCGCCTGCATGGTGGAGATCGAGGGCGAGCGCGTTCTGGCCGCGTCCTGCAAGCGCACGCCGTCGGTCGGCATGAAGGTGAAGACTGAATCCGCGCGTGCAGTCTCCGCCCAGAAGATGGTGATGGAGCTGCTGGTCGCCGACCAGCCGGCGCGCGAGACGTCGCACGATCCGGATTCGAAGTTCTGGCACTGGGCCGAAACCACGGGCGTCACCGAGAGCCGTTTTCCAGCCGCCGAGCGCTGGGAGACCGATGCCAGCCACCCGGCGATGCGCGTCAATCTCGATGCCTGCATTCAGTGCGGCCTCTGCGTGCGCGCCTGCCGCGAGGTCCAGGTCAATGACGTCATCGGCATGGCCTACCGCAACCATGGCGCCAAGATCGTGTTCGATTTCGACGATCCCATGGGCGAGTCCACTTGCGTCGCTTGCGGCGAGTGCGTTCAGGCCTGCCCGACCGGCGCGCTGATGCCGGCCGTAATGCTCGACGACAAGCAGACCCGCGTGACCTACGCGGACAAGAAGGTGGATTCACTCTGCCCGTTCTGCGGTGTCGGCTGCCAGGTGACCTATGAGGTCAAGGACGAGAAGGTGATCTATGCCGAGGGCCGCGACGGCCCGGCCAACCACAATCGCCTCTGCGTCAAGGGCCGCTTCGGCTTCGACTACATCCACCATCCGCATCGCCTGACCAAGCCGCTGGTGCGGCTGCCGAATGCGAAGAAGGATTCCAACGACCAGGTCGATCCCGCGAACCCCTTCACGCATTTCCGTGAGGCGAGCTGGGACGAGGCGCTCGACATTGCCGCCGGGGGTCTCGTCAAGATCCGCGACGAGAAGGGCGTGAAGGCGCTGGCTGGCTTCGGCTCGGCCAAGGGCTCGAACGAAGAGGCCTATCTGTTCCAGAAGCTGGTGCGCACCGGCTTCGGCTCCAACAATGTCGATCACTGCACCCGTCTGTGCCACGCCTCCTCGGTGGCGGCGCTGTTCGAAGGCCTGAGCTCCGGCGCGGTGTCGGCGCCGTTCTCGGCGGCGATGGATGCGGAAGTGATCTGGGTGATCGGTGCCAACCCGACCGTGAACCATCCGGTCGCCGCGACTTTCATCAAGAACGCGGTCAAGCAGAACGGGGCAAAGCTGTTCGTGATGGATCCGCGCCGGCAATCGCTGTCGCGCCATGCGACCAAGCATTTGCAGTTCAAGCCCGGCTCCGACGTCGCCATGCTGAACGCGATGATCAACACCATCATCACCGAGGGCCTGACCGACGATCAGTACATCGCCGGCTACACCGAGGGGTTCGAGGACCTCAAGGAGAAGATCAAGGAGTTCACGCCGGAGAAGATGGAGGCGATCTGCGGCATCCCGGCGCAGACGCTGCGTGAGGTGGCGCGGACCTATGCGCGCGCAAAATCGTCGATCATCTTCTGGGGCATGGGCATCAGCCAGCACGTCCACGGCACCGACAATGCGCGCTGCCTGATCGCGCTGGCGCTGATCACCGGCCAGGTTGGCCGTCCCGGCACCGGCCTGCATCCGCTACGTGGCCAGAACAACGTGCAAGGTGCTTCCGACGCCGGCCTGATCCCGATGTTTCTGCCGGACTATCAGCCGGTCGGCCGCGACGATCTGCGCGGCGCCTTCGAGAAGCTGTGGGGCCAGGAGCTCGATCCCGTGCGCGGCCTGACCGTGGTCGAGATCATGAACGCGATTCACGCCGGCGAGATCACGGGCATGTATATCGAGGGCGAGAACCCCGCGATGTCCGATCCGGATCTCCAGCACGCGCGCCAGGCGCTCGCGATGCTCGATCATCTCGTGGTGCAGGATCTCTTCGTCACCGAGACCGCGTTCCACGCCGACGTCATCCTGCCGGCCTCTGCGTTTGCGGAGAAGGACGGCTCCTTCACCAACACCGATCGTCGCGTGCAGCTCGCGCGCCAAGTGATCAAGCCGCCGGGCGACGCGCGGCAGGATCTTTGGATCATCCAGGAGATCGGCAAGCGCATGGGCCTGCCGTGGAATTATTCCGGCCCGGGCGATGTCTACACCGAGATGGCGGAGCTGATGCCCTCGCTCGATAACATCAGCTGGGAGCGGCTGGTGCGCGAAGGCGCCGTCACCTATCCGGCCGACGATCCGAACAAGCCCGGCAACGAGATCATCTTCACTACGGGATTCCCGACCGCAAGCGGCCGCGGCAAGATCGTGCCGGCCCATGTCATTCCGCCGGACGAGGTGCCCGACGCCGAGTATCCGATGGTGCTGTCGACCGGCCGCGTGCTGGAGCACTGGCACACCGGCTCGATGACCCGCCGTGCCCAGGTGCTCGACCAGATCGAGCCGGAAGCGGTCGCGTTCATGTCGCCGAAGGACATGCACAAGAAGAAGCTGGTGCCCGGCGATTTCATTCGCCTGGAGACCCGCCGCGGCGCGGTCGAGGTCAAGGTTCGTTCCGACCGCGACGTGCCGGAGAACATGGTGTTCATGCCGTTCTGCTACGCGGAAGCGGCCGCAAACCTGCTGACCAACCCGGCGCTCGACCCCTTTGGCAAGATCCCGGAGTTCAAGTTCTGCGCGGCGAGGGCCGAACGCGCGGAGATGCGCGACGCGGCAGAGTAGATTCCGTCGTCATTGCGAGCGTAGCGAAGCAATCCAGACCGCCTCGGCGGCACGATTCTGGATTGCTTCGTCGCTTCGCTCCTCGCAATGACGGTGGTAAACATCGCTCATGTCCAAAGTCACCCCCGCCACCCGTGCGCTGACGGCCGCCGGTGTCGCCTTCACCGTTCACACTTATGATTACGATCCCGATGCCGAAAGCATCGGCCTCCAGGCCGCCGCCGCATTGACTGAGGACCCGGCGCGCGTGTTGAAAACGTTGATGGCGCTGGTGGATGGTAAGGCGGTCTGTGTCATCGTCCCGTCCGACCAGGAAGTCTCGATGAAAAAGCTCGCCGCGGCCGCGAGCGGCAAGTCGGCTCAGATGATGAAGCCGCCGGAAGCCGAGCGTGTCACCGGCTACAAGGTCGGCGGCATCAGCCCGTTCGGGCAGCGCAAGCCGGTGCGTACCGTGATCGAGCAGAGCGCGCTCGCCCATGCCCAGGTCTATCTCAATGGCGGTCAGCGCGGCTTGCAGGTGCGGATGAAGCCTACCGACGTGCGGGATGTCCTGACCGCGATCGCAGCGGACGTGGTCGCATAGGGCTCTTGTCCTACTGCTTCTGCAACAGCTTGAGCCGGCAGCGCAGCGCCTCGCGGATATGCGCGCGGGCGAGTTGCTCAGCTTTGTCGCCATCGCGCGCGGCGATGGCGTCCATGATGGCCTGGTGCTCGCCGTGGCTGGTCGAGGGGCGGTCCGTCACGGTGAAGGTGGTCGGGCCGAGCAGGGCGATCCAGTCCTGCAATTCCCGCGAAGCGTTGTCGAGATAGCGGTTGCGCGCGGCGCGGCAGATGGCCTCGTGGAAGGCGCGGTTGAGCCTTGCCCTTTCTCTTGCCATCTCGGCTGCATCGGTCTCGGGAGCCTCGACAAAGGCTTGCTCGATGTCCCGGAGCGCGTCGACCTCGGTCGCAGAGGCGTGCTCCGCGGCGAGGCGGGCGGCGGCGCCTTCCATGATCTCGCGCATGGCGTAGAGCTCTAGCACCTCGGAAATGTCGAGGTTGCGGACGATGAGGCCGCGACCGCCGGCCGGCTCGAGAAATCCGCGCGCCGCGAGGCGCCCGAGAGCTTCGCGCACCGGCGTGCGGCTGACCTTGAGTCGCTGGGCGACCTCCTCCTCACGCAGGCGATCGCCGGCGCGGTAACTGCCGGCCTGGAGCGCCTCGCACAGCGAGCGGAACACCGCTTCCCCCAGCGCCACGCCACCGCCACGTGCGATCGCTCCGCCTGCCTTTGCCGGGCGTCTGGCCATAAATCCTCGGGCGCGCCATGCGCATCCTGCCTATGCAGAGATACCGCTTGCTCAGTGTCTGTATATCTTTGTATACAAAAGTACGCAATAGCGGATCGGCTTGACCCGGGCCACCTTCGGGCAGAATGTCTCTATTCTCCTCGCATCGGACAGACGGCATGGGCAGCAAATACGATGTGCTGGTGATCGGCGGCGGCAACGCGGCGCTGTGCGCGGCGATCGCGGCGCGTCGCGCCGGTGCCTCGGTGCTGGTGCTCGAGGGCGCGCCAAAATTCTATCGCGGCGGCAACACCCGTCACACCCGCAACATGCGCTGCGCCCATGATGCCGCCACTGAAATCCTGACCGGTCCCTACACCGAGGAGGAGTTTTGGGAGGACCTGCTGCGCGTCACCGGCGGGCAGACCGACGAGGTGCTCGCCCGGCACATGATCCGGGAGTCCAAGGACATCCTGAACTGGATCGTGGAGCAGGGCGTGCGCTGGCAGCCCTCGCTTGGCGGCACGCTGAGCCTCGGCCGCACCAACTCCTTCTTCCTCGGCGGCGGACGCGCGATGCTGAATGCGCTTTATCTCACCGCCGAGCGGCTCGGCGTCGATGTCGAATACGACGCCGAGGTCACCGGCCTCGTGATCGAGGACGGCATGTTCCTCGCAGCGCGCCTGAAGCGGCCGATCAACGGCGAGACCGAAATCCGCGCGACCTCGCTGGTCGCCGCCGCCGGCGGGTTCGAAGCCAACATCGAATGGCTGAAGCAATATTGGGGCGAGGCGGCAGATAATTTCCTGATCCGCGGCACGCCCTACAACCGCGGCTCGATCCTGAAGATGCTGCTCGACAAGGGCGTGCAGAAGGTCGGCGATCCCACCCAGTGCCACGCGGTCGCGATCGACGCCCGCGCGCCGAAATTCGACGGCGGCATTATCACGCGGCACGACTCCGTCGTGTTCGGCATCGTCGTCAACAAGCATTCGCAGCGCTTCTACGACGAGGGCGAGGACATCTGGCCGAAGCGTTACGCGATCTGGGGCCGCCTGGTCGCGGCGCAGCCCGACCAGATTGCCTACATCATCTTCGACTCCACTGTCGTCACCTCGTTCATGCCGACGCTGTTCCCGCCGATCGCCGGGCAGACGGTCGCCGAGCTCGCCGGCAAGCTGACGCTCGACCCGGCCGCGCTGGAAAAGACCATCGCCGAATTCAACGCCGGGGTGCGGCCCGGCACCTTCGACCACACCATCCTGGATGATTGTGTGACCGAAGGCATCACGCCGGCCAAGACGCATTGGGCGCGCAAAATCGAGACGCCGCCTTATCTCGCCTATCCGGTGCGGCCCGGCATCACCTTCACCTATCTCGGCACGCGCGTGACGAGGGAGGCGCGGATGCTGATGGCTGACGGCAAGCCGTCGGCCAACATGTTCGCGGCCGGCGAGATCATGGCTGGCAACGTGCTCGGCAAGGGCTATGCCGCCGGCATGGGCATGACCATCGGCAGCGTGTTTGGGCGGATCGCAGGACGGGAAGCGGCGAAACATGCACGGAACTAGAATTCTGGACGAAGCTGATCGTCTGATGACGGTCTGCAATTCCTGCCGCTACTGCGAGGGTCTCTGCGCGGTGTTTCCCGCGATGGAGATGCGACGCGCCTTCTCCGACGGCGATCTCAACTATCTCGCCAACCTCTGCCATTCCTGCGGCGCCTGCTACGTCGATTGCCAGTTCTCGCCGCCGCACGAGTTCAACGTCAATGTTCCGCAGACGCTGGCGGTGGCGCGCGCCGAGTCCTATGCGACCTATGCTTGGCCGCAGGCGTTGTCCGGCGCCTTCGCGCGCAACGGCCTGGTCATCAGCATCGTTGCCGCGTTCAGCATGGCCGCCTTCATCTTCGGCTTCGCGGCCCTCAACGACCGCGGCGTGCTGCTTGGCGTGCATACCGGTCCCGGCGCCTTCTACAAGCTGATGCCGCACAACGCGATGGCCGCGCTGTTCAGCGCTGCCTTTCTCTATGCGATCCTCGCGCTGGTCATGAGCGTGCGTGCGTTCGGGCGCGACATCGGCGCACCGATCGGTGGCCGGGCCGATGGCGGCTCGATCTTCCAGGCAATCCGCGACGCCGGCGAGTTACGCTATCTCCATGGCGGCGGGGTCGGCTGCTACAATGAGGACGACACGCCGACCGACCGGCGCAAGCTTTTCCATCACCTGACCTTCTACGGCTTCCTGCTGTGCTTTGCCGCGACCTCGGTCGCCACGCTGTATCATTATCTCCTCGGCCGCGAGGCGCCGTATCCGTGGTGGGATCTTCCGGTCGTGCTTGGCACGCTCGGCGGCATCGGCCTCGTTGTCGGCCCCATCGGGCTGTTCGTCGCCAAATCGCGCCGCGCGCCAGAATTGCTCGACGAGAACCGCTACGGCATGGATGTCGGCTTCATCGCCATGCTGTTCCTGACCGGATCCACGGGCATGCTGCTTCTGCTCCTGCGCGAGACCGCCGCCATGGGGCCGCTGCTGGCGCTGCATCTCGGCGCGGTGTTTGCGCTGTTCATCACCATGCCTTATGGCAAGTTCGTGCACGGCATCTACCGCTTTGCGGCGCTGGTACGTTATGCGCAGGAGCGGCGCAGCGAAGCGGGCTCTTGAGAATTCAAGGGGTCTGGAACCGTCCGTCGTGCAGAAACGCGATCGTCTGCTCGATCGCAACGGTGTGGCGCGGCAGCCCGGTATGGGATGCCTTGACGATGATGTGGTCGGCCATCCCGGCGAGCTTCGCGCTCGCAACCGAAACCCGTCCGTCGTTGGGGCGCGGCAGAACAAAGGCCGACGCGATCGGCGCGATGGTGCGGCATCCGGCGATGATGCCAATCGCATAATCAGGTGACGGCAAATCGGCGAGCACCGGGTCTTGGGTGGTGGTAAGCTGCAAGCCGGCCGGGCCGAAAGCGGCGCGGTAGAGCGGCAGGTCTTTCAAGAGATCGGCGACTTCGCTGCCGCCATTGGGCGTGCCCAGCATCACGACGCGGCCGAGCCGCGCCGGCCGGTATCGCGTGATATAAATCCGCGTAAGCAACCCGCCCATGGAATGGCCGACGAAGTGGATCGCGCCGTCGCACTGTTCGGCAAATGCGGCAATCGGCGCGTGGATCTCCTCCGCGAGTGCCTCGAGCGGCTTCTTGCGGCTGGAATAGTCGAGATTGAGCGTCGCGAAGCCGCGACGCTGTAGCGCTCGATCCAGCTTCTTCAATGTCCAGGAGCCGACGCCGATGCCGCGCAGCAGCACCACGCTGTCGCACCGCGCATGCGCTGGTGCGACAGCCTTGGGTTGCGTGTCACGCAACTTCGCGCTCCGATGCTGCAGTCGCCTGCGCGCGGGCCATCGTCGTTGCCGTGACGTAGTCGGTCTTGCCGGTGCCGAGCAGCGGCACCTTGTCGACGACCATGATGGCCGCGGGCACGGTCAGCTCGGACGCGCCGATCGTCTTGGCCTGAGCCTGCATCGTGCTGCGCTCGGCGTTCTTCTCCGTCGTCAGCAGCACGATGCGCTCGCCCTTGCGCTGGTCGGGGATCGATACGGCGACCGATGCGGCCTGCGGCCACAGCGTCGTCGCGATGCTCTCGACCGCCGACAGCGAGACCATTTCGCCTGCGATCTTGGCAAAGCGCTTGGCGCGCCCCTTGATGGTGATGAAGCCGGCCGGGTCGATCGCCACGATGTCGCCGGTGTCATGCCAGCCCTCGGCGAGCGGCTCGAGCACGCCGGGATTTTCGGCCCTGAGATAGCCGAGCATCACGTTCGGTCCGCGCACCGACAGGCGTCCGCCCTCCTCGATGCCCGGGACCGGATCGAGGCGGCTTTCCATCAGTGGCGACAGGCGGCCGACGGTGCCGGGACGGTTGGCCATCGGCGTGTTCATCGCGAGCACCGGCGCCGTCTCGGTGACGCCATAGCCTTCGAGGATGCGGATGCCGTAGCGCTCCATGAACACTTGCCGGGTGCGGTCCTTGACCGCTTCGGCGCCGGCGATCACGAGGCGCAGAGTGCGGAAGTCGTAGGCGTGCGCCGAACGTGCATAGCCGGTGAGGAACGTGTCGGTGCCGAACAGGATCGTGGCACCGGTCTGGTAGATCAGCTCGGGCACGATGCGGTAGTGCAGCGGCGAGGGGTACATGTAGATCGGGATGCCCGCGAGCATCGGCATCATCATGCCGCCGGTCAGCCCGAAGGAGTGGAACACCGGCAGCACGTTGAACACCTTGTCATTGGCGTTGGCGTCGACCCGCGCCAACGCCTGCGCCGCGTTGGCGAGGATGTTGCGGTGGGACAGCACCACGCCCTTGGGCGTACCTTCCGAGCCCGAAGTGAACAGCACGACGGCCGGGTCGTTGGCCTGGCGGGCAACGCGCGGTGCGCTGCCGGCGAGCAGTCCCTTGATCTTGTCGGACGTGCCGATCGAGGCGCGAACATCCTCGAGATAAACGACGCGCACTTCCGCGGAGATCGCAGCCATCAGCTTGTCGAGCTTGCCCTTCTCGATGAACGCCTTCGACGTCAGCACGGTCTTGACCTGCGCCGCCCTTATGGCGGCGAGGACATTGACCGGGCCGGCGGAGAAGTTGAGCATCGCCGGGACCCGGCCGATGCTCTGCAACGCCATGAAGACGACGGCGACGCCCGCGGAGTTCGGCAGCAACACGCCGACATTTTCGCCGGCCGTCGTGTCGGCTTCGAGCTTGCGGCTCAGGACCTGCGCACCGAGGATCAGCTTGCGATAGGTCAGCTTGGTGCCGAGCGCGTCCTCGACGATGATCTTGCCGGTGTCGCGGTCGCGATAGGCGTGGCCGAGCGCTTCGAACAGCGTGTGGTCGAGCATGGCGTTCTTGACCATCGCGTCGATCATGACGTCCTGGAGTGCGGCGCCCGCAGCATTGCGGCGTGCCTTGCCTTTCAGCGCCGGGTCGACCGGAAGCTTGACCGGCGGCAAGATCGTGACCGTCACCCGCGGAAACCATGAGCGCTTGATCTGGCTGCCGTTGAGATAGCTGAGATGCGAACGCTGCGCACCCTCGATGCGAACCGGCACGATCGCGGCGTCGGCCTTGTCGGCAATCATCGCTGTGCCGTCATAGACCTTCATCAGCGAGCCGGAAACCGTGATGCGTCCTTCCGGGAAGATGACGACCGGTTCGCCGGCGGCGACGAGCTTGATCAGGTCGCGTGCGGCCAGAGGCTTGCTCGGGTCCATGGTGTAGTGCTTGACCACGCGCAGGAACGGCTTGGCCCACCAGGCCTTGGCGATGCCGGTATCGACCGCGAAGCTCGCATCGATCGGCAGTACGGCGTGCAGCAGCGGGCCGTCGATCAGGCTGACATGATTTGGCGCGATCAGCATGCGCGTGCCGGCAGGCGGCAGGTTCTCGAGCCCGCGCACCTCGGTGCGGAACAGCGCACGGAACAGTAGTCCGCCGAAATCCCGCACGCCTTCCTTGCCCCATTTCGTCAACACGAACCACACCGCGCCGAAGCTCGCTACGCCCAGGCCGAGGAATATCCAGCCGACGTGGAGCCCAGCCGCCTGCAACAGCGCGACGAACAGCGAGCCGATCACCATGAAGGCGGCCTGCAGCACGTTGCCGGCGGCGATGATGCGGGCGCGCTCGTTCGGTGCCGACCAGGCCTGCACCGCGGCGAAGGACGGAACGACGAACAGCCCGCCGCCGAACGCGAAGACGACGAAGTCGACCAGCATGCGCAGACCCGCGAACGAGGTTGCGAAATCGACGGCCGCGATGTCGTTCCCCTTCACGGTGACGCCGATGGCCCAGGCAAGGTCGATGCCGGCAAATCCCATCATGATGGCGCCGATTGGGACCAGCGCGAGGTTCGGGCGAACGTGGCTCAGGCTGGCGGCGAACAGCGAGCCGATCGCAATGCCGATCGCGAAGATCGCCAGGCACAGCGTCACCACGCCTTCGCTGCCACCGACGACATCCTTGACCAGCGCCGGCAGCAGCGACAGCACGATCGCGCCGACCAGCCAGAACCAGGAGACGATCACCGTGCCGTCCCACAGCCGGTGGTCGGCGTAGAGCGTCTTCAACAGACTGAGCGTCGAGGTCCAGGGATTGGTATCGACGGGCAGATCAGGCGCCGAGGGCGTCGTTTGCGGAATACGGGAGGCAAAGGCCCACGACAACAGGGCCAGCACGACCACGGCCGATGAGACCCAGCCCATATGCGCGGAGCCGGCCACGAACTGGCCGCCCGCGACGGTGCCGAGCAGGATGGCCATGAAGGTCGCGCCTTCGACCAGCGCGTTGCCGGTCGCGAGCTCACCGAGCTGGAGCTGGTCCGGCAGCATGGAGTATTTCACGGGGCCGAACAGGGCGGCGATGATACCGAACAGCGCAAGCGCGGTGAACAGCAGCGGCACCGAGTGCAGGAAGAAGCCGGCGGCGGCGAAGGCGGCAGCGAAGATCTCGGCGAATTTCAGCCGCCTTGCGACGACCGATTTGACGTATTTGTCGGCGAGCTGGCCGCCGAGCCCGGACAGGATGAAATAGGGGAAGATGAAGACGGCGCCTGCCACCGTCACCAGCGCATCACCATGGCCAGTCGCTGCACTGTAAAGCAGGATGATGACGAGTGCGTTCTTGAGCACGTTGTCATTGAGCGCCGAGAAGAATTGCGCCCAGAACAGCGGCGCAAATCGGCGTGACGACATCAAATCCCTGATCATGACGAGTCCTGTTTTGGAAGGGCAGCCTGAGGTTGTTACGTTGTCGGTGAAAGGTCACGACCGGAAGGGTATGGGAGGAGCGATTGCAGGCTGACGACGGTCATCGGCCTGCTCTTTTCCTCGGTCCCTTCGATCCTGTTGGTCTCCAAGTGGTCTTGTTAGGTTCGCAAATATCCGGTTGCGGCCGCAGTTTCGGGCGGAAATGCCGCGCTTGCGGGGATATCGCCCTGGCCGATAAGCAAGAGCTGAATCGCATCTCTGACAACTGCGGAATCGGCGACGAATGTCCGGACATAGTAAGTCGTTTGTTGCGGCCGGTCCTCGCACTCGAGTGGACTTGCATGCGCACCGGTGTCTCCTCAGGTCAGGTGAGCGAGATGGCGAAAAGGGTTGAAGCGGCCGAGCAGGCTGAAGTGGCGGCGCTCGTGGCGGGCACGGGCGCGGCTGGTCCGCCACATCCGGAAGGTCGCGCGGCGCTCGGCGAGTACGCCGGCAATGTCGCAGGCATTTGCGATCCGATCGATCGGGGCCATGACCACCCGCCGCAGGGCGCGACCGGAGCCGCTCAAGAGGGCGGCGGCGTCATCGACGAAGGTGGAGGCGATATCAACAGCGAGGGTTTGCATTTTGCAGGTCTCCGGGTTAATATTGAACAATGTTCAAGTGAGTAGTTCTAAAATGAACAATGTTCAAGAGAAATCGCTGCGGGATCAGAAAAAAAATCAACGGCGTCTTCAGATCCTGGAGATCTCTCGCAGGATTATCGCGACTAAGGGATTGAGATCGTTGAAAGTTCGGGACGTGGCCGAGGCCGCCGGATGTTCGGTCGGCAGCGTCTATAACGAGTTCGGCTACTTCGACGGGGTGATCCTGACGGTCAACCGGGAGACCGTTCAGGCGCTGACAGTGCGGCTAGGCGGGGTTCCGGCCGAAGATCCGGTCCGCCAGCTCTATGGTCTGGCCGAGACCTATCTCGAATTCTTCGCCGAAAACGCCAATCTGCTGCGCTCGCTGTTCGAGCATCGGATGGAGGACGACCGTCCTTATCCCGACGACATTCTTCAGATGGTCATGGACGCCTTCGCGTTGATGCATCCGCCTCTGGTGCGTGTGCTGCCGGATGCGGATGACGTGAAGATCGCGCTGCTGTCACGCACGCTATTTTCTGCGGTGCATGGGATCATCTCGCTCGGCCTCGAAGAGCGCATGGTCGCCGTGCCGCCGCAGATGCTGCGCCAGCAGGTCACTCAGTTCCTGGACGCGCATCTCCTGGGTCTCGGGATCTTGCCGGCACGATAATTACGACGTTCAGGCGCGGGCAGCTTCGCGCGGCCGTGCTGCGACGAGGACGACGTCCGATCTTCCGTGGTCGACTTGAACCCGGTTGCGTCCCTTTTCCTTGGCGTGATAACAGGCCGCATCCGCCCGACGCATCGCCTCTTCGAGCGTGGTGTTGGCGTCAGCAATGCAGGCAACGCCGATGCTGGCGGTCACCGCGAAGCATCGATCGTCCCAGGCGAAGTTGAACAGTTCGAGCGATCGCCGCAGCCGCTCGGCGATATCGACGGCGTCGTAGGGCGCGCATCGCGGCAGGATCAAGCCGAATTCGTCACCGCCGAGCCGTGCGACGTGATCGTGTGGCCGCCGGTCCTGCTGCAGCAGTTGTGCGACCCGACACAGCAGTCGGTCGCCGGCGAGATGACCGCAACTGTCGTTGACGCTCTTGAACTGGTCGAGGTCGAGCAGGATCAGGCCGAGCGAATTTTCGCCGCGACCATCGAGCTCGCTCTGCAGGCGCGCCTCGAAGGCCCGCCGGTTGGCGATGCCGGTCAACCAGTCATGCGAGGCCTGAAAGGAGAGGCGTTCCTTCTCGACATGCAGCGCATCCTCGAAGGCCTGACGCTGCAGCACCAGTCGCCGCGTGTGCCAGATCAGGAGCAGGATCAGGGTCGCGGCCGTGGCGATGTTGAGCCATGTCAGCGTCAGCTTGATGGCGCGGGAGCCTTCGCCCAGCACGGTCGAGAATCGCTCGGCATGCCCCGTGAACTGCCTGTTCAGCTCCGAGAGTCGCGAGGACAGGAATTGCAGGCGGTCGCTATCCCCAATGGGGCCGTCCTTCAGTTCACTCCTGATGACTTCACCGAAGACGCTGAGCTCCAGCAGCATCGGATCAGTGGCAGCCCACTCCCGGATCGCTTCGCGGAGGAAGCTGACCTGGTTGAAATAGCGGAACAGCCAGATCAGGCCGGGAACGTCATCGGGATGGTTGCCGCCTTGCAGGAAGCCGATGCGCGCGAGCTCGACGTCGACCGGATCGCGCTCGAGTGCCCATCTTGCATATTCGTCCCCGATCGGGACGGCGAGCGAGGCCTGGTATTGCGCGAATTGGCTGGCTTGGCCCGAATGCAGATAGAGATTGAGGAAATAGACGGCGTTCTTCTGCGAGCGCGACCACATCGCCTCGCCCGCGACATAGGCGCGAACCGAAGACATCACCTCCAAACTGAATCCCGCGATCGCCGCCTGGAGCACGACGACCATGACGAATGGCGAGACGAGCTTGATCACGTGGAGGAAGCTGCGTTCCTTCACCGACGTTGCAGTTCTGCGAAACACTGCGTTCCCCAAATCACTCAACGACCCCCAGCGGAGCGTCGGTTGATAACGCGGATTACACGGGAACGCTGCTTAACTCGACCTGAAAGAGTCGAGAGATTGTCTCGCAGGGTGAAAGCGTTGTGAAACGGATGCGCGCAGATCGTTGCAAATACCGCTGAATCGGAACTGGCGCGGCGTCGGCGCGTCGATGCCGCGAATCCGACCCTTGCGATTTACTCGATCAAGAGAATTTGGATCGGGGTTAGACCAGCACCGGCTTGCGCACGCGGCCGGCATCGCCGAACACGCGCAAGTAACGCTCGATCTCCGAGGGCATGCCGGTTGCCTTCTCCGGATTGTCGGAAAGCTTGACGGCGGGATGTCCGTCGACCGACGACACCTTGCAGACCAGCGAGATGGGATCGAGATTGAACGAGCCGTCCGGCGCGCAGCCGACAAAATCGTTGGTGAGGTTGGTGCCCCAGCCGAACGAGAGCCGCACGCGGCCGGAGAAGTGGTGATAGGTCTCCTCGATCGAACCGACGTCCATCGCGTCGGAGAACACGAGCAGCTTGTCTTTCGGATTGCGGCCCTTCTTCTCCCACCAGGCGACGATCTCTTCGCCGGCCTGGATCGGCGGCGCGCTGTCGGGGCGGAAGCCGGTCCAGTCTGCGACCCATTCCGGCGCATCGCGCAGGAAGGCCTTGGTGCCAAAAGCGTCCGGCAGCGCGATCAGGAGATTGCCGCCATAGGTCTGACGCCACTGGTCGAGAATGCGATAGGGCGCCCAGCGCAATTCCTCGTCGTCCCTGGCGAGCGCGGCCGCGACCATCGGCAGTTCATGCGCATTGGTGCCGATCGCTTCGAGATCGTTGTCCATCGCGAGCAGCACGTTGGAGGTGCCGATGAAGGATGATCCCAGGCCTTCCTTCACAGCCTCGACGCACCAGCGCTGCCAGAGGAAGCCGTGACGACGCCGGGTGCCGAAGTCGGAGAGGCGCAAATTCTCGAGCTCGCGCAGCCGCTCGACCTTGGTCCACAGCTTGGCCTTGGCGCGCGCATAGAGCACGTCGAGCTCGAAGCGGCCGCGCCCCTTCATCGCCGCGCGCGAGCGCAGTTCGTTGAGGATGGCGAGCGCCGGAATCTCCCACATCGTGGTGTGGGTCCAGGGGCCGTGGAAATGCAGCTCGTACTGGCCCTCGACTTTGCGCAGTTCGTACTCGGGAAGGCGGAATTCGGCGAGCCAGCGGATGAAGTCCGCCGAGAACATGTGGGTCTTGCCGTAGAAGGTGTTACCGGCAAGCCAGATCAGCTCCTTCTTGGTGAAGCGGATGGTGCGGGCGTGATCGAGCTGGGCGCGCAGCTCGCCCTCGTCAATGATCTCGGCGAGGCGTACATGGCGCGAACGGTTGATGACGGAAAACGTCACCTGCTGATTCGGATATGCCTCCCGAATCATCTGTACCATCAACAGCTTATAGAAATCGGTATCAAGCAGGCTGCGGATGATGGGATCCAGCCGCCAGCTGTGATTGTAGGTTCGGCTCGCAATATCGGTCACTGTCATGGCCGAATTCTAGCGCGGCCGCCCGCGCTCAACCAGTGGGTTTGGCGAGGGGCAGGCCACCGCCGTGGGATTCAGGCCGCGGCCATCGTAGCCACGGACTCCAATTGTGCCCGGATCCAGCGATGCGCCGGGTCCTTCTGATAGCGCTGGTGCCAGACCATGAACATCGGCAGCTCGGCCAGCGCGCGAGTGCGCGAGGCCAGCGGAATCCGCGCATGCGCGAAGCCGCGCATCACGCCGGAGGCCAGCAGGCTCGGCATGCTCGCCAGCATCGGCGTCCCGCGCAGGAACGACGGCACGCCCGAGAAGCTCGGCACGGAGATGGCGATGTCGCGGTGGAAGCCGTTCGCGGCGAGTTGGCGGTCGAAGTCGAGCCGCTCGTTGTCGGTGTAGACCACCGTGATATGACGCGCGGCGAGATAGTCGCCGCGGCTGGAGGGAGCGGCGCGCGTCTTGGCATCGTAGTAGCAGACGTAATGATCGCTCAGCAGCCGCTTCTGCACGATGTCGATACCGGACGGCGGCAGCGGTGTGATCAGGAGGTCGCAACGATTCTCCCGCAGCATGGCAGGTGAGGGCGATTGCGATGGGATCACGCGCAGATTGAGGCTCCTCACCTGCGCAGCGACATGTCCGAAGAAGCGCGGCAGCAGCAAGTCGCGCTGGAAATCATTCGCAGCGATCGTCAGCGAAAGCTGGGCGCTTGCCGGTTCGAACGTGACGCCGCCGGCGAAGCTGCGCATCTCGTCGATCAGTGCCCGCGCTTTTGTGGCCAATGCCTGGGCATGGGCGGTCGCGACAATGCCGCGGCCGGACTTGGCGAAAAGCGGATCGCCGGCGATCCGCCGCAGCTTGTTCAGGGCGTGACTGACGGCCGACTGCGTCAGGCCGAGCCGGGTTGCGGCTGATGTTACTGAACCTTCCTCCAGCACGGCGAGGAACAGCTCGAGGGCGTGGCCGTCGAGCGCCAAATGATCGATTTTTTTCATGTAATGCATTATAATTGATCTATTTATCTGTGGAATAGGCCGGCCCATGATCTCCCGATAAGCCGCGCGTCCGGACCGAGGCGCTACAGGGAGAGACAACGCCGATGAATGCCCAGGCGCCAGCCATCAGGGATCCCCGCCTCAACAGCCCCGAGCCGTTCACGCCGCGTGACGGCGGCTTCTTCCAGCGCGACCACACCATCCATCCGCCGGCCTACGCGCCCGGCTACAAATCCTCGGTGCTGCGCTCGCCGCGCCAGGCGCTGCTGTCGCTGGAGAGCTCCGTCTCGGAGATCACGGGGCCGGTGTTTGGTCACAATGATCTGGGCCCGCTCGACAACGACCTGATCCGCAACTATGCCAAGGACGGCGATCCCGTCGGCGAGCGCATCATCGTTCACGGTCGCGTGCTGGATGAGACCGGCCGCGGCGTGCCGAACACGCTTGTCGAGTTCTGGCAGGCGAATGCCGGCGGCCGCTACCGGCACAGGAAGGACACGTATCTGGCGCCGATCGACCCCAATTTCGGCGGCTGCGGCCGCACGCTGACCGATGACACCGGCTACTATTACTTTCGTACCGTGAAGCCGGGCCCCTATCCCTGGCGCAACTTCGTCAACAGCTGGCGTCCAGCCCACATCCACTTCTCGGTGTTCGGCTCGGGCTTTGCCCAGCGGCTGATCACGCAGATGTACTTTGAGGGTGATCCCCTGATCCCGGTCTGTCCGATCCTGACGACGATCCCGGACAAGGACGCGCTGGAGCGTCTTGTCGCGCCGCTCGACCTCAACGCCTCGACCCCGTTCGACTCACTCGCCTACCGCTTCGACATCGTGCTGCGCGGCCAGCGCTCCACCTATTTCGAAAACCGTCCCGAAGGGAACTGAGCCAATGCCGCAGCCGCTCAACTATCTCCAGGAAACCGCTTCGCAGACAGCCGGGCCCTACGTCCATATCGGTCTGATCCCGGCCATGGCCGGCTTCGACATTTTTGAGAAGAATTTCTCCAATGTGCTGGTGACGCCGAACACGCAAGGCGAGCGCATCACGCTGGAAGGCAAGGTGCTCGACGGCAGCGGCTCGCTGTTGCGTGACGTTCTGATCGAGATCTGGCAGGCCAACGCGGCCGGCCGCTATAATCATCCGGCTGATCGCTCGGCCGGCGCTTTGGACGAGGATTTCCGCGGCTGGGCCCGCGGCGGCTCGGATTTCGAGAGTGGGCTCGTCACTTTCGAGACCATCAAGCCGGGCGCGATTATTGACAAGGCAGGGCGCAAATGCGCACCGCACGTCAACGTCTGGATTGTCGCGCGCGGCATCAATATCGGGCTCAACACGCGGCTCTATTTCTCCGATGAGGAGGCCGCCAACGCCGCCGATCCCGTGCTCAATCTGGTCGAGCCTCCGGTGCGCCGCAAGACGCTGATCGCCGTCCGCGGCGAGCGCGCCGGCAAGGCCGTATATTCCTTCACGATCAATCTGCAGGGGCCGGACGAGACGGTGTTCTTCGACGTCTGACGACCCGCGGATCGTCCCGCCAAATTATTCCAGCCGGTCGCTTCGATTCAGCGTTGCGCGCGCGATAAATTGCGGCGGTTGCTGACGCATCTCGCGCGATCCCGGTCGTTCCGCCGGATCGCGCCCCACTCTCGGCTTCAGTTCCGCCAGGTCAACGAAGATGTCCGCCTGCCGGCGCAGTTCGTCGGCGATCATCGGCGGCTGGCTGGCCAGCGTGGAGATGACGGTCACCCGGACGCCGCGACGTTGCACGGCTTCGACCAGCGAACGAAAATCCCCATCGCCCGAGAACAACACGATCTGATCGACGTGCTCGGCGAGCTCCATCGCCGTCACGGCGAGGTCTACATCCATGCTGCCCTTCAGCTTGCGGCGGCCGGTGGTGGCGTCGACGAACTCCTTGGCGAGCTTGGTGACGACGGTATACCCGTTATAATCGAGCCAATCGATCAATGGGCGGATTGACGAGTATTCCTGATCTTCGGTGACGGTCGTGTAGTAAAAGGCCCGCAGCAACGCGCCTCGGCTGCGAAATTCGCTGAGCAGACGCCTGTAATCGACGTCGAAGCCGAGTGCCTTGGCGGTGGCATAGAGATTGGAGCCATCGATGAAGAGTGCGATCTTCTCAAACGAAGACATTGTGCACGAAGCTCCAGTTTCGCTTGGAGCCGGCAATTTCGAGCGCGAAGGCTCGATATGTCGGCTGAAAAACACGAAGGTCGCCGACGGCCTGCTGAAAAAAGCAGCGCAGACGACCGGACAGGGTGTGGCCGTCTTGCGCCAAGGTTAGGGAGGTCCTGTGCCAACAGCGCCAGGGCACCGAATGCAGCCACGATAAGGCGTCGGCATTCCGGGCTCAATCGTACGGAGGTAAACGGATCCTATCCAAAGGATTGGTCGCTCTATACGAAGGTACGTAGAAGCGCTGGGAATGGCGGCGGGCCCGGTCCGAGTTGGCCGGAGGAGCTCGTCTTCTTCGACGTTTGCTTCACTTGATCAGGAATGAGCCGGCCGCATCCGATGATGAGGCCGGCTCTGTTGTCATGGAGGAGCCGGCACCCCCGAGCTCCGTCGGCGACGCGCCAGCTAAAATCCGGTCGGTCCCACCGCACCGACCCAGCGCTTGACCTTGGTGGGATCCTCTTCGTCCATATAGAAGAAATGGACCATCGTCGGTCTCACGGCCGCGATACTGGGGTCGTCGAAGCGCATCGCGACCTTGCCGTGGAAGATCTTGAGCTCGGGACTATCCCAGAACTCGACCACGTCGTGGAGCGCCGTAAGGCCGCGGTCGATGAATTGCCGCAGGTTGCTGCGGATCGCCTCGCGGCCGTGCCAGTCGGCGACGCCGAGATTGCAGATGGCATCTTCGGCGAAACAGTCGAAACCCTTGCCAAAGGTCTTGTCGTCGATCTCCTTCCACATCGCGAGGAGCCATTCCGGCGGGGCGGTCCTGGTAAAAGTCTTCGTGGTCATGGTCTCTCCTCGGGCTGGACAGCGGCAACATAACCGGGCAGGCTTTGGCGCAAATGCCAAAGGCCCCTCGCTTTCCGCCAAGCTCCATTTCGCGCGCCACGCGGAGTTCGGTACGCGTGATCGAAGTGCTGGCCTATCCGTCGGTGCAGCTGCTCGACGTCACGGGGCCGCTCCAGGTGTTCGCGACTGCCAACGAGCAGATCGTGGAGGCCGGCGGAACGCCGCCTTATGCGCTTCGCGTGGTGGCGAAAGATCGCGCGCGTGTGACGGCGTCCTCGGGGTTGGAGATAGCAACGGAGTCGCTTCCGCGCGCCAGCGGCGCGCTGGACACGTTGGTGGTTGCGGGAGGCCCGGGCGTTGATGCCGCCGTCTCCGATCCGGCGTTGCTGGATTGGCTGCGCCAGCGCGTCAAGACGGCGCGGCGCGTGGCATCGGTCTGCACGGGCGCGTTTCTGCTCGGTGCCGCCGGTGGGCTCGACGGACGCCGCGCGGTGACTCATTGGTCGTATTGCGCCGAGCTTGCGCGGCGTTTTCCGGCCGTGCGCGTCGAGCCCGATCCGATCTTCGTGCGTGATGGCTCGATCTGGACCTCGGCAGGTGTGACTGCGGGCATCGACCTGGCGCTGGCCCTGGTGGAGGAAGATCTTGGTCGCACCACGGCGCTTGCGGTAGCGCGTTATCTCGTCGTCTTTCTCAAGCGGCCGGGTGGGCAGGCGCAGTTCAGCGAGGCACTGTCGCTGCAATCCGCCGAGGATGAATTCGGCGCGCTGCACCACTGGATCAGCAAACATCTCGCCGGCAATCTCTCTCTGTCCAGGCTGGCGCGTGAGGCGGGCATGAGCGAGCGCAGTTTCAGCCGCCATTACGCCAAGGCGACCGGTCTGACGCCGCTTCGAGCCATCGAGCGGCTGCGGGTGGAAGCTGCGCGGCGAATGCTGTCGGAAACGCGCCTACCGGTGAAGCGGATATCCCAACGCTGCGGCTTCGGATCGGAGGAGACCATGCGCCGCAGCTTTTTGCGAGTGCTGGCCACGGCGCCGCAGGACTATCGCCGCCGGTTCGGTTCGTGACTGAGACCAAAGTCTAGGCGGAACGCCTCCGCTTGTAAGGAACCAAGTCGCTTCCCGATCTTTGCTTCGACGGATTCCTCGCGGAGGCTGTGTCATGAGCAGGCTGAATGAGCGCGAAACGGTTCCTGACGTCTACAATCTGTTCCTCGCGGCCGTCCTCTTCATATCGCCGTGGCTGTTCAAGCTGACCAACAACGAGGGCAAGATCGACCTCTGGGTCACCAGCGCAATCATCGTCGTGCTCTCGCTCGCGGCCATTATCGCCTATCGGGACTGGGAGGAGTGGATCAACGTCCTGATGGGCGTCTGGCTCGTCGCGTCACCCTGGTTGCTCGGATTTCCGCATACGCGGGCGATGCATCTGAGCATCGGCTTCGGCGTCGTTATCGTGCTTCTGGCGCTGCTCGATCTCTTCCTGCATTACGAGAAGAGGCATCCCGAAGAAGCGTCGGTGGAATCCGTGCAGGAGAGGGCGCGCCGGTAAGGTGTGCGGATCAGCCTTCGCCGCCATGGAGCTGCGCGCGAAAGGCGCGCGGTGACAGTCCGGTGGCGGCGGCGTAGACCCGGCTGAAATAGGCGGGGTCCTCGAAGCCGAGCGCGTATGCGATTGTCGAGACCGGCAGATTTGTATAGACGAGGTTGCGGCGTGCCTCGCGGATCAGCCGGTTCAGGATCAGGTGCGAGGCGGTGTCGCCGGTCGCCGCGCGCGTGACGCGGTTGAGATGGGTCGGCGTGATCGCCAGCGCGTTGGCGTAGTCCGCAACAGTCCAGCGCTCCAGATGATGTTGTTCGAGCAGGGCTTCGAAACGGCGGAACAGGTTTGACTCGGAGCTGCTGCTGGTGCCGCTCTTGCCTGTCAGCGCTCGTGCCACGAGACCGATCATGGCGGCCGATAACGAACGCAGCACATGCGCGCGGCCGAAGTCGCGCGCGGCGTGCTCGGCAAAGATCTGCTTCATGGTCGCGCGGATCTGCGGCGTGCCGCGAACGACGGCCGATCGTGACAGCACGCCGCGCAAGCCTTCGGCAGCGAGCAGTGCCTCGTCCAGGATTTCCGCGGCAATGGTCAGCACCCAGCCCTGGGTCCCCGGCAGGAAACGGAAGCCGTGGACATGGCCGACCGGCACGTTGACGATCTGCATCGGCTTGAGCGGCACCACGCGTCCATCGAGCGTCGCTTCGCCGCCGCCGCGCTCGATCAGCAACACCTGGTGCAGCCGGGCGTGACGGTGCACGGCGAGCGTCCAGTCATGCAGCACCGATCGCGACGCAATCGTCTCGCAGTGGACGACGTCCGGCAGATCGCTGGCCTCGCCGAACAGATTGTAGACCCGGATGGCCGGGGCGGGGGCTGCGGTTCTCATGTTCGAATAGTACAAGACAATGACGAAACCCTCCATCGGTCCAGGCCGCGGAATCTGCAAAAAGTGCCGACGGGAGGACGGAAAAATGAAAGTTCAGGTTTGCATCATCGGCGGTGGGCCGTCAGGGCTGCTGCTGTCCCAGCTCCTGCACCTGAAGGGTATCGACACCATCGTGCTGGAGAAATACAGCCGCGAGCACGTGCTGGCGCGCATCCGCGCCGGCGTGCTCGAGCACGGCTTTGCCCGGCTGATGCGCGAAGCGCAATGCGGCGAGCGGATGGACCGCGAGGGTGAAATCCACAACGGCTTCGAGATCGCCCACGACGGCTTGCTCTCCCATATCGATCTGAACAAGCATTCCGGCGGCAATTCGGTGCTGGTCTATGGCCAGACCGAGTTGACGCGCGACCTCTACGAGGCGCGCGACCGTCTCGGTGGCAAGGTCGTGCACAATGCCGAAGACGTGACGCCGCATGATCTGACGTCGGGCCGGCCCTATGTGACGTACCGATCGAACGGCGAAGGGGTCCGCGTCGACAGCGATTACGTCGTCGGCGCCGACGGATTTCACGGCGTCAGCCGCCAGTCGATCCCGAAAGACGTGCTGCGCGAATATGAAAAAGTCTATCCGTTCGGCTGGCTCGGCGTGTTGTCGCGCACCAGGCCGGTGTCGCCGGAGCTTATCTACGTGAAGCACGCGCGCGGCTTCGCGCTCTGCTCGCTGCGTTCACAGACGCTGAGCCGCTATTACGTCCAGGTGCCGCTCACTGACAAGGTCGAGGACTGGTCGGACGATGCGTTCTGGGCGGAGCTGAAGCGTCGCCTGCCCGATGAAGTCGCCGGCCGTTTGATCACCGGTCCGTCGATCGAGAAGAGCATCGCGCCCTTGCGCAGCTTCGTCGCCGAGCCGATGAGCTATGGTCGCCTGTTTCTCGCCGGCGACGCCGCCCACATCGTGCCACCGACTGGCGCGCGCGGGCTGAACAGTGCCGCCTCCGACATCTACTATCTCTACCACGCGATGCTCGCGCATTATCAGGATGGCGACGATTCCGGGCTGAAGGGCTATTCCGCCACGGCGTTGGCGCGGATCTGGAAAGCGCAGCGCTTCTCGTGGTGGATGACGATGATGCTGCACCGTTTCCCGGATCGTTCCGAGTACGAAGACCGGCTGCAGCAGACCGAGCTGGAGTACCTGTTGTCGTCCGAGACGGCGAAGCGGTTGCTCGCGGAGAATTATGTGGGGCTGCCGTTCTAGGCTCCCCGGCGGACCGTTAGTTCCGCCGCTACTTCCCTTCCAGCGTATTCACCGGCGTCCAGTCGGCCGGAGGTGGGTTCGCCGCAAGTGTTCGCGCACGCCTGGCAAAATATCGGCACGGCGGATCGTCGCCGGCGGCGCTTTCGAACAGCTCGGCCGCTTTGGCGAAGTTGCGCGCACGCCAGCAGGCAAGTCCCTTGGCATAAGTTGCCGCGCGGATGCCCTGCTCCTGCGTCTCGTTCATGTCGGCGAGCGGCTCGTACACCCTGATCGGCTCGTCGCGTCCCTGTACCCTGATCATATCCAGTTCGCGCCAGAT
The DNA here is from genome assembly GCF_021458635.1 of Bradyrhizobium monzae. Taxonomy (GTDB): domain Bacteria; phylum Pseudomonadota; class Alphaproteobacteria; order Rhizobiales; family Xanthobacteraceae; genus Bradyrhizobium. The sequence continues at coordinate 247,652 of NZ_JAIRDQ010000014.1, read as the reverse complement.
GTAGGCGCTGCGGCTCTGGTTTACGGTCATCTCGGACGCCATGATCACGGTGCCGAAATATTTGTTGGCACCTTCGAGCCGGGAGGCGAGGTTCACGGTATCGCTCATGACGGTGTAGTTGAAGCGCCGGCGCGAGCCGATATTGCCGACCACGGCTTCGCCGCTGTTCAATCCGATGCGGTGGGCGAGGCCGCGACCTCGGAATGCGGGATGGTTTTCGTTGAGCTCCTCGAGCCTGTCGCGGCATTGCAGCGCGGCTGCGACCGCGTTGCGAGCATGATCGGGATCGTCGGCCGGGGCGCCGAACATCGCGACGATGGAATCGCCGATATATTTGTCGACATAACCGCCATGGCTTTCGATGATGTCGGTCATGGCGGAGAGATAGTCGTTCATCAACGCGACCAGCTCGCTCGGCGTCATCTTCTCGGCGATCGAGGAGAAGCCGCTGAGGTCCGAGAAGAACATGGTGATGTTGCGCATCTCGCCGCCGAGCACCGGCATCTTGCCGGAGGCGACCATGCCGTCGATGACCTCGGGCGCGAGATAGAACGCAAAGCTCTTGCGCAGAAAACGCTCCTCACGGTCGGCGATCACGAAGCGGTAGCCGATCATCAGCGCGAGCGCCATGAGACCCGCGAGCGCGGGCTCGGTCAGGGGCAGCGCGACGGCATGCGTGAATGTGCCGACGGCGACAGCGGCGTAGGCGACGGTGAGCCCAAGCCAGAAGATCGCAGCACCGGTCGGTGCGAGCAGGCAGGCGGCAGCGGCAATGATCGCCGCGAACACAATTGTCAGGATCGTCCGCAGCGGGAAGCCGAGCTCGGTGACGGCGTCATGCTCGAGCAGATTTCGTACGGCCGTGGCGTGGACGAAGACGCCGGCTACGGCGTTGAGGGCTCGTTGCGCGGTGCTCGCAGGCGCGGGCAGGGCGCATCGCGACCCAATTGTGCCGTCATATCCGCCGGCCAGGCGCATTGAAGTGAGCTTGCGGTCGTCGAAATTGAGGATGCTGCCCAGCAGCACGATCTTGCCGTCGAAGGCGCGGCGAAAGAACTCGGTGTCTCCTTTTTCGACGCAGGCGCGCAAATCTGCGAAGGAATAGGCGGGGATATCGCGGCCCATGCCGCGGAAATTGAGCGTGAGCGTGTTGGGGATGGCGTTCGGGATCGCATAGCCGGACAAATTCGTCACGCCGGTTGGCCCTGTCTCGGTCTTGGCACCGAGCGAGCGCGCGGCAAGTTCGACGGCCATTGTGGGCACCGGCTGGCCCGCGATGGAGAAGCTCAGCGGCATTCGCCGGATCACGTCGTCGACGTCGGTATGGACGTTGAGCGCGCGGATGTTGTTTTTCACGGCCAGTTGCTGCGCGCGATCCGGCCTGTCCGGGTGGTCGTTGCTGAGAATTTCGCCGAGCACGAGCTTGCCGTTGTCGGAAAGCTTCCGCAGCGCGATCAGATAGTCCCGGTCAAATCCCCTCACGCGGGCGCCGAATGAGGTGTCGCCAAAGGGAATTTCCGACTGCTCGATCGAGCTCGGAAAGATGACGTCGAAGCCGATGACCTTGGCGCCGCCCTCGGTGATGCTGCCGAGCACCCGGCCGATCTCGCGCGTCCACGTCTGGGTCGGCGATCCCTTGAACGGCGGACTGTCGTAGGTTTCGCCATCGATTGCCACGACGACGACCGGCGATGTCGCGGTATCGCGGCGGTCGCCAACAAACTCCCAGCGCAGCGCGGTGAGAACGTCGAGCGAGAGACCTTGCAGGTTCTGCAACGGCGGAGACGTGACGGCCACGCCCGTAACGAGCGCAATCAGGATCGCCGCAACGATGTCCCGCCTGCCGATCCGCCGCATCGTTGCTGTCGCGGGCCTATTCGAGCCGCAGCAGACGGCCGACGATCGGCGTCGGCGAAGAGGTCGCGCTGGCGTCGACCTGGAAAGTGTAGCGCTTGGTGCCGAGCTTCGCGAGATAGCTGCCGCCGGGCGTCAACGACTTGCCGGCTTTCGAGAGATCATAGAATTTCCCGGCGACCATGATGTCGCTCTTGAGCGGAAGGCTGATAGTGGGCTCCTTGCCGTCGGTGCGTTCGATTATCAACGTGCTGCCGCTCTTGGCCTGGATCAGCGGGACCGTGCCGTAGATCGTCGGCAGCCTGGCCGGTGCGCTGCCGGCATCGGCTCGCATGGTGCGGAACGTGGTCGCCGCGCTCTGGTTGGCCTCGCGCTCGGACAACTGCGCGGCGTTGGCGTCGCAGGGCACCTTGACGCGCTGGACGTTGCCGAGTTGTACGGTGCTCTGCTCCGCGCCGACCAGCACGACGCCCTCGGTGATGGTCTCGCGCAGGCAGGATTTGAGGTAGCTGAGCGTGATGCCGGCCTTGGGCCCGAGCTTGATGATCTTGCCGGGCGCGACATAATCCATGAATTCGATGCCGTTGACCTTACCCTGCACGTCCTCGACAATAGCGGCGGGCGTCTCGGCAATGGCGGGAGCCGCGAGGCAAAACACGCCGGCGATTGCGCCGATCAGGCTTCTCATGATTTTTTCATCCAGTTCGAACGGTACCCGACTGATCCACGTCCCGGCTGGAGCCTAGCAGAGGATCGCCAAGCCAAGTGTGATTAGAATCACTCTTGGTATTGAGTGCATCCTGACAGGAACAGGTTCAAACCAGTGATGGCAGAAAACGGCGCTGCGGCAAACCAATACTGTCAACGCGATGTCAGACCGCCCCCGCGGCTTCTCCCGCGCGGTCCAGGTCCGGATGGCTCCCGGTCGATCCTGGTATAAGGGGTACGAGGAGCCGCAAATCCTGCAGGCGCTGCGCGAGGTCGAGGCCGGCAACGAACGGCTGGGCACGTTGATGAGCCGGCTCGTCGACGAAGGTGCCGAGTTCGAGGGCCTGATGAACTCGGCGCAAGGCCTCTCGGCGTAAGGCTTGATGAGCTCGCTCGGTGAGAGCTCTACAACGCTGCCCAGCATCGCGACGCGCCTGGAAGACGGCAAGCGCGGGCACGCATCGGCCGCAGCCGCAGGACGAGGCGCTGCTCGACGATCTCTTCGCGCGCTATACGATGGAGCGCGAGCGCGACGTTCACCGGGGGTTTTTGCAAGCCCTCGGGCTATCGTCGAGCGCCGCCGCCCGCCGGGTCGAGGCGGTCGAGCCTGCAGATGACGGCATCGAGTTGTTTTGATCTGCGGCCGGCGTCGCGCATGCGGCACCGGCAATTTGACCAATTGGTTTTGCGCGGTGTTAACCGTGGCGGAATACCCGCCGTATTGGTCATTGTCGCGCCCCACAGTTGGTCGCAAATACGTTTTGAATATTACGACGGATGTTTTTCATGCTGAGAGACGGCAAATACGCAGCCTGGTTCAGAACCCCGCGCGGCCAGGGAACGGGCCTCGTGGAATTGGTCGAGGGGCGGATATCCGGCCGCGACAGCTTCTTCACCTATGGCGGCTCGTATCAGGTCGATCAGCAACGCTTCACGGCAGTCCTGACCGTGAAGCGCCATGCCGAGGGCAATCCCAGCGTGTTTGGTCCTGATGAGGTCGAGGTCAATCTGACCGGCCTCTGCGGCGGCGCGATGGCGACGTGCTCGGGCACGGCGCGAGAGGCGCCCGAGGTCAGGTTCGAGTGCACGCTGATCTACAGCCAGGAAGAAGCGCTGCAAGCCGACGCCAAATGCGCGGTCCTCAAGCTCAATCCGGACAAGCTGCCCAAGGGGCTCGACAGCCGGTCGCGGCCGCGGCCGCCGTTTACCCCCTCCAGGCCCCCTGCATCCTGATGCGGCTCGCGCCTTAGCTTTGCGTTGACGCTGTTGTCGCGAAAGCACGTGAAGGCCGCACCGCGGCAAGAGTGCTTTTAGATGTGAAATCTAGGTTGAGGCCCATAACAAAAGGCGGACAGGGATATGCCTCAGATCTGGATGACTTATGACGAACTCGCGACCCTCTGCGGCTGCAGTGCCTCCGAGGCCAGGGTGCTGGCGCTGCATCTGTCGCTCGATCGCCGCAAGAGCCGCGATGGAAACACTCGCGTCAAGCTCGACTTCGCCTTGATGACCCGGTTCTTCGAGACCATTCGTGAAGCCGAATTCGGCCTCGATGACGCGATCACGGCGCTGCGGGAAGCCCACCGGCGGATGTCCGGCGGATTCAGCTCCGATCAGGACAGCTTCAGGCGCGGCGTGGCGTAAGTCCGTCGCTCCGGCAGCAGTCGGCTCCCGCTCGGATCAGACATAATCATCCAGCCAGAATTTGGCGCGACCTCTGGTGTTTCCCACCGGAACAGGTCGAAGCCGAAGGGATCCGGGCTGGGAGGTTGCCATGATGAGAGCCGTGTGCCTGGCCGCCTCTGTTCGTGACGGCCGCTAGTGCCGAAGTGCTCAAACTGCAGGCGGAGCTCAAGGGCAGCAACGAGGTGCCGCCCAACTCGAGCTCCGGCTCCGGCGATGCGAGCTGACCCCGCTCGCGTCAGGACGGCGGCCTGGGCAGGAAAGCCAGAATGGTCTGGGCGAGGCTGACGCCGAGGATGCCGCCGGCTGACTTTTGCAGCACGTCGATGAATCGCGGATCGCGGTCGGGCACCAGCGTCTGCAGGATCTCGAGTCCGAGGGCGACGGCGATCACGAATGCGCAAGCCAGCCCGAAGCGTCCCGGCAGCAGGAAGGACAGCAGGAAGCCCAGCAGGCAATAGGCGCTGAAGCGCTCGATGACGACGACCCAATAGGCCTCGGCATGGCCGATCAGCACCGGCCTGCCCGCAAGCGTAGCCAGCGTGGCATAGACGATCAGCGCAAGGCAGATGGCTGCAGCTGCGATGAGATGATTTCGGCGCATTGCAGCATCATAGCTGGTCGACCGGCGTGGTGCTTTCGAAAGCGGAAAATATCGTTAAGGGGCGTATGTCGTCGATTGTGTCTGCATGACTGGTGGTTCGCACCGGGACATGTTCGGATGACGATTGTTCGAATTCGGGCCAGCCGGCCCGGTCAGGCCACCAGTGCGGTGTCGCGGGCCGAAGTTGCGACTGCGGTCGCCGCAAGCCGCGACTCCAGCAACTCGCTGAACTTCGCAAAGGGCGGGGGCGCGGCGACGAGATAGCCCTGGCCCTCCTCGACGTCGCACGAAATCAGGGCGCGAACCTGCTCGTCGGTTTCGACGCCTTCCGCAACCAATCGGATGCGCCAGCGTCTCGTCGGCGTCGAGCGCGAACTCGCCGAGCTGCGCGCCGTTCTTGAGCGCAAGCAGCACTTCGCAATGGGCGGCGCGCAGCCCGGCCGGCATGATGTCGAACAGGCTGGAATTGATGCCGAGAATCGCGACGTGTGCCTTGTTGTCGCCGATGTCCCTGAGCACGCCGAGGGCGTCGCCACCGAACTGCTCGACACGGAACAGCATCAGCTTCCAATCGCGCGACGCAAGCATGTCGGCCCGATCGACCCAGCCCTTGTCGAATTCGAGCGTCTCCGAATAGGCCGAGCAGATCACCGAGCCGTCGGAACTGGCGAGGCGGACGTCCTTCACGGCGGAGCGTTGATAGACGTGGGAACCGAATCGACATCACAATTAGGAAAGAGTTTGTCGTGATGGGCTCCGTCCCGCCGCGCCTAGAGAGGTCGAGAGCACTGCGGCGCCTTGAACGCGTCGTCTTGCGACTTGCAGTCGGCTGGTGCCAACGGCGATGGCCCGCAGCCACGAATTGTCGCTCGCGCGGCGTGCTAGCTCTTCTTGGCGGCCTTTGACTTGAGCGCGAGGCCGAGACGTAAGGCCATGCGCTTGATCGCGTCGGGCGATCGGCCGAGCTGCTTCGCCGCCTCCTCCAGCGACGTCGAAGACTTGGCCAGCTCCATGAGCCGGCGGTCTTCCTTGAACGACCAGGGCTTTCGCGCCATAACCGAAATCATCCTCTTGCATCGACACAACGACAAAGCCGCCAAGCGGACCCATGTCGCTCGACGGCTTTGCTTGGGTGGGGCCAGGCCTTGGGGAAAGCCCGGTGCGAAGATGGATATGCGATCGGTGAGACTTCGCAACAAACAACGGGGATTAAGCTAACCCCTCAACCTTACCGGGAGGAAATCGGCGCCTAGTGCTCCGTACTACTCCGGGGTTTTCCCTGTTTCGCGCCGATCAGCGACGGTCGCAGCCATCCGGACCGACGCCCGCCACGACGTCCGGTTGCCGCGGGCCGGTCTCCGCTCGCTAAGACCGCTTGCGAAATTTTTTCACGCGTGGTCGGAGGATATCGCGCGAAAGTTGCAAACCTTTGATTCGTTCAAACTCCGCCCAGGCGCGCCATCGGACAAATTCCTCCGCCACCCGATACTGCGCGCCGCATCGATTCAAAATTCGTTGAAGATCGATGTCGCGAAGGAGTTCGCGTGCGCATCAGCCATTTCTCGTCTGCATCCGTCACGAGATCGTCGAATTCGTTCGGCTATGATCGTGCGAACGATACGAGCAGATAAAATAAAGAAGAAAATCGAGATGCTGGAAAAAACGCTATCCACCAAGCCTCTTGCGAAGATGAGAGAGCGGGCATTCGAAGGTGCCTTTTTCGGCGTTGCGCTGATCGCGATGGCGGGGTGGGCCTATTTTATCATTCTGCTGTCGGTGAAATTCTTCTTCTGGCTGGTTGGTTGATGCCAGCGGCCAGGAAACAAGCACGCTGCTGCCCAAAAATTCCAGCTAGTGACGATAAAATCAGCGAGCGAGATCACGATCTCGACACAACTCGAAGATGAGAATGCTAAGTTACGAGGACAGCATGAACTGGAAGAATTCCGAATGATGGTGGTCGCGATCCTGGTGTCGATTCTCGCTGGTTTCGGTGCGGGCTATGCGATGCGTGCGTGGCGGTCACGCAGGCGCAGGGTGCGGCATCCGCTCTATCAACCCTATGGCTCAACCGTACCCCGGCAAAATGCATCGCTGGCGAGATTGAGGCGTGCATTCTGAGGAATTACAACTGAGCGGGATGTCGATTGTCTTGCCTTCGCGCATCCCGGACAGGCGGGGGTGTAACCATGTTTGCTCAGGTTAAGGCCGCTCTGCGCTGGTTCCCGGCCGCGGGATTGCGCATGGTCGTATGAGTTGGCAACTGGCTCTCCTGCTTTGATGAGCCTCTGCGCTGTCGTTGAATTGAGGACGTTGATCAATGGTGTGGCTGGTCTTGATCGTTCCGCTCGCTGGCGTGCCTCTATGCCAGGCTCTACTGCCATCATCTAGACAGGATGAGAGGGTCGCGGAGGAGTGGCTGCGCCATGACTAGTCCGGCAAACAACGCGCCCCGTCGATATTTCGTCGATACCGTGGGGCGCCGGGTCTTGATTGGTCTGACGCTGGAGGAAACCTTCGAGTTCGAACGGCTCGACAGCGAGCAGGTGACCGCGCTGGAGGGTCGACAAGCTGCGCCCGATGGCTGCGGCTTATGGCAAGTCGCTGGCGAACAACGTTGGCTGGAGCTCTACGAGAAGCACGAGGGTGCCTGGAAGGCATGGTTGGCGCAAAGCCGGACGGAGATCAGGCCTTACTTCTAGTCCGGGACGAGAGTCTCAAGCCAACTCGTCTAGACCGGATGACCTCGAAGCCCACAGTATAACTGCGAAGCAAGCATTTCACGAAAGTGCACAACTTCAAGGGTCAAGGATTCTTGANGCGGATGCGCCTTCTGGTGCCAGGCCCAGGCGGTGCGGATCACGGTTGAGAGGTCGGAATGGCGCGGCACGAAGTCGAGCACCTTTCGTGCAGCCGAGGGGTCTGCGACGAGATAAGTGGGATCGCCGGCGCGGCGCGGCTTGACGGCGTGCGGCACGTCACGCCCGGTCTCCTGCCTGATGGCGGTGAGGATCTCGCGCACCGAGAAGCCCGCGCCGGTCCCGAGATTGTAGCTGCCGCCGGCATGTCCCGCTTCCAGCAGCTTCAACGCCGCGACATGCGCCGCCGCGAGGTCGGTGACGTGGATGTAGTCGCGGATCGCGGTGCCGTCGGGGGTGTCGTAATCGTTCCCGAACACGGCGAATTCGACATGACCCTGCAGCGCCATCATGGCGCGCGGGATGAGATGCGTCTCGTTGTCACGCAGTTCGCCGATGCCGCCGGCCGGATCGGCGCCGCTGGCATTGAAATAGCGCAGGCAGAACGCGCCGAAGCCGTAGGCCGCGCGGTAATCGGCGAGCATGCGCTCGATCATCCACTTCGAAGCACCGTAAGGATTGATCGGCGCGCAGGGGAAGTCCTCCGGCAGCGCCTTCGAATCGGCGTTGCCGTAGACCGCCCCGGTCGAGGAGAACACGATGCGGTGGCAGCCGGCGTTGCGCATCGCCTGGAGCAGCGACAACGTGCCCTGGACGTTGTTGATGTAGTATTTCTGCGGGTCGGTCATGGACTCGCCGACCAGGCTCGCCGCCGCGAAATGCATCACCGCCGCGATCTTGTGGTCGGCAAAGGCGCGCGCCAGCGTCGCACCATCGAGCAGGTCGCCCGTCACCAGCTCTCCGGCCACGAAGCTGCGATGACCTGTTGTGAGATTGTCGTACACGACGGGCCGATAGCCGGCAGCGGCAAGGGCGCGGCACGCATGTGAGCCGATATAGCCCGCGCCTCCGGTGACGAGGACAGTCGNGCCGGTCATCCATGGCGTTCTGCTCCTCAGCGATTGAAGGGCCGGTTGCGGCTGAAGAGAAGATAGATCGCGCGGGGGTTGGTGGTCAAATAGCGCCAGAGCAGGCGGCGCGGCTCGAGCCAGGTGCGCCAGGCCCATTCGAGTCCCATCCGCTGCATCCATTGCGGCGCGCGCGAGCGGCTGCCCGACAGGAAGTTGAACAGGCCGCCCGACGTCTTGATGACGCCGACATTGGTCAGCAGCGGCGTGTATTCCTCGACGAAGGCCTGCTCGGAGGGTACGCCGAGCGCGACCCACAGGCAATCCGGTGCGAGAGCGTTGATCTCCTCGACCTTGGCCCGCAGCGCGTCGCCTTGGAGATAGCCGTGGCTGTGCCCGACGATCCTGAGCTTCGGATACATGTTCTGGACCCGTCGGACCGCGGCGTCGTTCTCTTCCTCGCTGGCGCCGAGCATGTAGAAGGTGCGGCCGACCACTTCCGCCTTGCGCGCGACGACATGGAACAGGTCGGTGGTGGCAACGCGCTCCGGCAGCGGAAACCAGGACTGCAGCTTCGAGGCTGCCACCAGCGGCTGGCCGTCGGCATTGATCAGATCGGCGGCGCGGAACAGGCGTTCGGTCTGCGGCTCGGTCGAGCAGCGCGCCAGCACCTCGCCATTGGCCGACGTCAGATACAGCGGGCGGCCGATGCGATGACGCGGATCGGTTGCCTCGATCATGAAATCTGCGGTGGCTTCCAGGTCGAGTGCGGCCATGCGAAGGCCACCGACGGTGGTCCGTGGCACGTCGGCGGTCGCGGCCCGACCGTCGAGATTGACGCGGCGCTCAAGCATATTGTTTGCCTCGCTGGCGTGTTTGGGTTGCGGGAGCGAGCTCATCGAGCACCACACCGACGAGCTTGCGCTGGGCGCCGCCGAGTGCGGCCAGAATCTCTTCCATGCTGTCATTGATGTCGAGACTGGTCGGCAGCACCGCTACCAGCGCGTCGGCGTGGTCGAGCAGCTTGCGACCTGCGGCCGAGAGCGGCATCGCGGGGCCGTCGAGAATGACGAGGTCATAGCCAACGGCCGAACGCGCCTGTGCGATTGCCTTGCGGATGGCGTCAGCGGCCTTGGCGGCATCGTGTTCGGTCGCCGGCAGCACCGAGATGCCGTTGACGGTCTTGATCTCGCGCGCGGCCTTGCTGCCGATCGAGAGCCAGCCGAATTTGTTTGGCTCGCTCTTGCCGGGACGATTGATCCTGTTCGAGAGCGCATGCGCCTGAGGGTCGGCGTCGATCATCAGCACGCGGCTGCCGTCGCGCGCGGCGGCGAGCGCGAAATTCAGCGCGGTCACGCTGCGTCCGGTGGTATCGCCGGCGCCGACCAGTGCCATCACCGGCATGGTCTTGCCGTCGGCACGACGAGCCACCGCCGCCCGCATGTCGCGCAAGGTGTTGAGCAGCGTCGTCAGCGGAAATCCGGGCCGCAGCGTCGGCCAGCCGACGCGGGTCAGATCGACGCCACTGCCGGTGGCGAGAATGGCGCCGAGCGTGCGGATCACGTCGGCCTCCTGAAGGCGGGCGATCAGCGGCTTTTCGACCAGCGCAAGCGCCGGCGGAGGCGCCGCGGCTTCCGCCTGGGGCTTCGAAGCGTCCGGCGCTGGCGTGCGCGCGCGGCGGGTCGGCTGCGGAGCGATCGCGCCGTTGAACAGATGCTCGGCCGCGACGAACCAGGAGGCGGCGGCAAGCGCGCCGAACATGAAGCCGATCATCGCGAACAGGCTCATCGCCGGCGGGAAGGAGCGCCGCTGCGGCACCGTGGCCTCGCCAATGACGCGGGCAGCCGACGTGTTGAGCGTCTCCTGCTCCTCGGTCTCGCGCGAGCGCTTGAGGAAGGATTGATAGACGTCGCGGCTGGCTTCGGCCTCGCGCTCGAGCTCGCGCAGGCGTACGGCGGCCTGGCTGAGCTGCACGCTCTGCCGCTTCTGCACTTCCAGCGCCCGGTTGAGCGACGCCTCGTAGTCGCGGGCCCGGGTCAGATCGTTCTTGGCCGATTGAGCAAAGCGCTCGATCTCCTCGCTGATGGTGCGCTTGAGATCCTCGACCTGCTTTTCGGTCTGGCGCAGTGCCGGGTGGCGCGGGCCGAGCTCGGCGGTCTGCTCCGCATATTTCTTGCGGGCGTCGGCATATTGCGCGCGCAGGTTCGCGATCGTTGGCGACTGCAGTGCTTCGGGAATGGCGCCCGCATCCGCAGCGGTCCGCTTGTTCGCCTCGATCTGGTCCAGCCGCGCCTGCGCGTCCATCGTCGCCGCGCGGGCCGCGGACAGCCGCTGGTTGCTTGAGGAGAGCTGCTGATCGGAGATCAGCGCGTCCTGGGTGCCGACGAAATTGTTCTGCGCCTTGTAGGTGGCAAGCGCGGTCTCGGCGTTGCGCAGCCGCTCGCGCAGCTCCTTCAGCCGGCCGGACAATTCGCTGGTCGCGCGCCGCGCGGCCAGCGCCTGCGAATTGCGCGAGTCCGTCAGAAAGGTGTTGGTCAGCGCGTTGGCGAGCATCGCCGCCTTCGCCGGGTCGGTCGACCAGACCTCGATGTCGACGATAAAGCTCTTCTCGGTCTTTCGGATCGTGATGTGCTTGTTCAGCGCCTCGAGTGCCGCGAGCTGTACGTCCTTGATATCCGCGGCAGAGGGCGCGCGGGGCTGGATGCCGATCAGGCCCAGCAGCGACGTCGTCAGGCTCCTGCCGTCACCGCCGCCGAACTCGGGATCCTTGTCGAGATTGGCCCGCTGGATCAGCTGCAGCAGCACGCTGTTGGAGGTGATCAGGCGTGCCTGGCTCTCCACCACCATGGACATCCCGGAGACGTCCTGCGCGCGCGGCGTGAGCTCGCGATCGACGAGCTGAAGCTCGCGCGGGTCGACATAAAGCTGGGCGGTCGCTGTGTAGCGGGGTGTCAGGCTCTTGCCCACGGTGACGGCGAGGCACGCGCCGATCAGAGCGGCGGAGGCAATCGCAATCTTGCGCCGCCACAGCAGGCTGACGAGCTCCAGCACCTTGAAGCTGGCCTCGGATGTCCGTTGCGGGGCCTCCGATCTCGCTGGATCTCTGGCCCGGTCTATCGGCTGGTTATAGTCAAGCATAGTCCCCAGCTTTCATTCCAACGACCGCGGGCTGAGGGGTTACTCTTCGCTTTACGCCTCGCACCGGGGATATAGGTGCGCAATCAACGCAACAGGGAATATTAACCATACTCATTGAGGGACTATTCACCGAAATGGCAAACAAAGCGTTTAAGCGCGGGCCGCCATTTGCCGCGTCGTTGTGCTGCCTTGGTGTCATCACCATCCCCAGTGCTTAACGGTTCGTTACCATGCGTGCCAGCGGTGCGCGCGCCGCGCGTCGGTGCCTGCCTATTCGTCGTCGCGGAACGTCCTGACGACAGCCGCCGGATTCCCGGCGACGACCACGCGGGGAGCGACTTCCTCACGCACCACCGATCCGGCGCCCACGACTGAGTGGTCGCCGATCGTCACTCCCTTGAGCACGACCGCGCGCGCGCCCACCCACACGTTGTCCCCGATGTGCACCGGCGCGACGGCCCGAGCAACTGCAGGTTCGTGCCGTAGCCGCGGGGGAAGGTTGTGAAAGTCCGTGTCGACGATGTCGCAGTCGCTGATCAAGCAGAACGACCCGACGTCGACCTTCTGCTCGCACCCGATCCAGCAGCCGTTGAGCAAGGTGTCATTGCCGACCGTCACCTGGCCGCGCCCGGTGATGAGCACGCGCTTGCCAATCCGGCAGTTCGCACCGATCGACACCCGGACCCCGCGACCGAGCACCAGCCGACCCTTGAACATGATTCCGGGTCCGAGCTGGAGCCGGCGCCCGTAGCGCACCGTCAGCCAGGCGCGCCGACAGGCGAATAACAGGAGCGCGCCGGCCCGCAGCACCGGGTTCTCGATCTTGGGCACCACGTTCGCTCCTGACCCTTGCTATGACCGCGCTTGTTCGACTCAAATTTACAGGAATAATCTCTCGTGCCCGAAGAGCAAATCCGATGCCGCGTGCCTTCACCGATCGCGGTGCTTACGGCCGGGTTAATCCGAACATGCGTTAACTACCGCATTGCCCATGTTGCGCTGTTGGCGGGTGATGGACTGCAAATTGCAGTATCACGCGCGCAGGAATTCGCAGGGAAAACACGCGAAAGCGGTTAAATGCATGATACGACGCGTCATCGCCCGGGCACCGGCGTCGCGGTGCTGTTTTGATGCTGAAGCAGGTCTCTCATTCTGGGACGTACCTGTCCCGCGCACCCGTATCGTCGTGGGACAATGGACGCAGGGCTTTTTCAACATATCTCAGGCATTGAGAACGCAATGACGCTGATCCCGACAGATTTGTCCGCCAGCCGGATCTCGGATGCCGTGCGCAATCCCAATCGGGAGATCGCGGCGAGCTCGCGCGTGATCGACCTCTCGGTCGGCATCGTCGTTTGCATTCCCTGCTTTCGCCGCCCCGAGCATCTGCGGTTGACGCTGGACTCGCTCGTCGACCAGCGCACCCCGCGCTCTTTCGCGGTGGTCATGGTCGAGAATGATGCGGCGGGGCGCGCGAGCGCGCCGGTGGCCGCGGAGTATCTCGCTTCCGGCAAGCTCCAGGGCATCTGCCTGGTCGAGAAGCGGCAGGGCAATTGCCAGGCGATCAATGCCGCGTTCGAGACGGCGCAGGCGCTGTTTCCCGCCGCGACCCGCTTCCTGATGATCGATGATGACGAGATCGCTTCGCCCGACTGGCTCGAGCTGATGGTTCGCACCGCGGAGGCGACCAGTGCCGACATTGTCGGCGGGCCGGTGCTGCCGGTGTTCGACGATGACAGCCAGCCCTGGCTCGCGCGTCATCCTGTCTTCTGTCCCGCCTACGACTACACCGGTGCCGTGCCGCTGATCTATGGCTGCGGCAATTGCCTGATCACGCGCGCCACGTTCGAGCGGCTCGGCAGTCCGGCCTTCGATCCGCGCTTCAATTTTCTTGGCGGCGGCGATTGCGATTTCTTCAACCGCGGCCGCGACGCCGGCCTGAATTTCCATTGGACGGCGGAAGCGGTCATCACCGAGACGGTGCCGCAAAGCCGCAGCATTCCCGCCTGGATCGCAAAGCGCAGCCTGCGCATCGGGGTGATCAACTACCGTGTGCAGGTCAAGGCCGCGCCGAGCGCGGCGGCGCGGATGCGCCTGTTTGCACAGGCATTGGGACGGTTGCCGTTGTCGCTGGTGCGCTCGGCTTGCCTGCTGGCGTCGTCGAAAGCGGTCGTCGCGATGCACCCCGTGCTGATGGCCGTCGGATCGATGCTCGCGGCGTTCGGTTACGATCCGAAGCCCTATGAGGCCTCGAAAATCGCTTCCTGACGCGTTTGCGCCGAACCGCTAGATGCCGAAATAAGACAGGGCAATCTTGATCGCGGACCGCGGCATCGCCATGAGCGAGCGCCGTCCAACCATGCCGAGATAGCCCAGCGCTTCGCGATACCTTCCGAAGCGGACGGCCTGGGTCGCCGCGTAGGTCACCAGATGGATTTCGGCGGCCTGCCGCAAGCGGGCCGCAGCGCCTGACGGCAGCTTGCCGAGGATCAATTCATCGTCGAACACCCGCGCGACCGCCGGGAAGAAATCCTGCGGCGTCCGCACCGCGGCGTTCATGGTGTTCGCCGTGTGCAGGCGGTAGTCGAGCAGGAGTTTCGGCACATAGGCGAACTCGCCTGTTGCGGCGAGGCGGCACCAGCAATGCCAGTCCTCGCAATAGCGGAGCGAGACGTCGAAGCCGCCGGTGGTGCGGAGGGCCTCAGTGCGGATCAGCATGATGCCGCCGTTGACGATGAAATTGCCGCCGGCGAGCCGCTCCAGCACGTTACCGGACGGCTTGAGACGTCCCTTCAGGAGGCCGCGGCGGCCGATCGCCCGTCCTGCGCTGTCGATCGTGTTGTAGTCACCATAGACCAGCACCGCGCGCGGCGCGGCCTTCGCCGCCGTCAGGAGTGTCGTCACAGCATCGGCGCGCAGGCGATCATCGGCATCAAGGAACATCAGCCAGTCTCCGCGCGCGCCTCGTGCGCCGAGATTTCGTGCAGCCGACACGCCGCTGGCGTCGTTGATGGTCAAGCACAGCCGTGGATCGCGGATGGCCCGGACGATCGCCACAGTGTCATCGGTCGAGCCGTCATCGACGACGATCACCTCGGAGACATCGGCTTGCGCCAGCGCGCTTGCGATGGTTTCGCCGATATAGGCCGCGGCATTCTTCGCAGGAATGACGACAGAAACCACAGGCGGCATCGCGCGCGCATCCGCCGCCGCGGGCGCGGTGGCCGGTGCATCGAGCATGGCGTCGGTGAGGGGCAAGCGATGGCTCGTTGTGTTTAAGGATCTGTTAACCAGGTGAGGGCGGCAACAGCTCCGATCGTCGCGGATGATACCCACATAACGATCAAATCGTTGTTGCGAAGGCCGTCGTGTCGTCGGTTTCGTAGATTAGCGTTAAACCTGTGGCGTTAAGTCTGTCACTGCTTTCGAGAGGTTCGGCAGCTGGTCTCATGCGAGAATGCAGGCCTGATTGCCGCGGATGGATCCAGTGCCCGCAAAGACATTCGACTACGATCCCGACGACATGATTCTCAACCTGTTCTATGAGGACAAGGACGATCGCTGGTTTCCCGGCGACCGGCATTTGCGGCGCATGGCGCGCAAGATGCTGTTCGGTGAGCCGCGCATGAGTGGGCAGCTGCGCGTGTTCCTCAATCTCTGCGCCGGCCTCGACCGCCTCGGCATCCGTTACCGCATCAACGACTACGGCTACATTGCGCAGCACCCCGAGGAAGTCGCCTGCATCATCGGCCGTGCCTTCCTGCTCGACAAGTTTGCGTGGAAGAACCCGATCCTGCTTGGAGTTTGTGCCTATAACCATCCGTTGGACGATCCTGACCTGTTCAAACGGCTTCCAGTCAGGAAATTCCTGGTGCCCGGTCCGTGGTACGCCGAGATGTACCGGCTCTATTGGCCAGAGACGGAGGCCTGGCCCGTCGGCATCGACACCGACCTGTGGACGCCGTCGCGCCCGCGCGACAAGACTATCGATGTCCTGCTCTACGACAAGATCAGCTTGGACCGCGACCGTTACATGCCGGAGCTGGTCGAGCCGGTTCGCGCGCGGCTGATCAGGGAAGGCCGCTCCTTCACCGAGCTGCGTTACGGCAGCTACAAGGAGGAAGACTATCAGGCCGCGCTCGCGCAATCGCGCGCGATGATCTTCCTCTGCCGGAACGAAAGCCAGGGCATCGCCTATCAGCAGGCGCTGTCCAGCGGCGTGCCGGTATTGGCCTGGGATCCCGGCGGTCCGTGGCCAGATCCCGACTATTATCCGCACCGGGTGCGGTTCGAGCCGGTGTCGTCGGTGCCCTATTGGGATGATCGCTGCGGGCTCAAATTCACGGACCGCGCCGGCTTCGAGGACCGCTGGACCGATTTCTGGGCCGGCTGCACCGCGGGCAAATTCGACCCGCGCGGCTACATCCTGGACAATCTCACGCTGGAGCAGCGCGCGCTGCAATATTACGAGATCGCGCGCAGCGTCGCACGGCAGAGCCGGGTTCCTGCCGCTTCCGACGTGCTGGTTGACGGATGGTTAACGGGGATGGGCTAGACCTCGGACGACCCCCATCGTCCCACCCGGCCTTGAGGCATGGATCGCAGCGCCGCAGACATGACTGACGTCGAGGCCCGCTCGCTCGGCCACGCGCTGCACGGCGTGGTGGCGAGGCTCAACGTCGTCAACGTGGCGCGCTGTCTTGTCGCCGTCGCGGCCCTGCTGCTGGTTCTGATCACGCTCGATCCGTTTCAGGACTTGAGCAACCCCGACATTGCCACCGTCGTCGGCGGACGATTGGCGACGACCTACATCTCGTTCGGATTGCTGGGCGCGGTCGCGGTGCTGCTCACCCTCACCACCGACGCGCCCGCGCTTCGAAGCCTGGTCACGCCGCTGCATCTCTGCCTGTTCGGCTGGATGCTGATCAATCTCGTATTCTCCGGGAGCCGCGAGCTCTCGATCCAGCGCTTCGTGCTTGCGGTCAGCGCGACCACGCTTGCCGTCGTGCTACCGCTGCTGCCGCCGACACCGCGGAGCTTCAATCTGTGCCTTGGCGGCGCCGCGCTGGTGTTGCTGGTGGTGTGCTATCTCGGAATCTTCTTTGCCCCGCAATATTCGATCCACAGCGCGCTCGACATCACCGAGCCGCAGCTTGCCGGCGACTGGCGTGGCAGCTTTGACCACAAGAACATCGCCTCGCCGGTGATGAGTATCCTGGTCTATGTCGGCATTTACCTGTCAGCCGTGGGCTCCTTCGTGATGGGGCCAGCGATCGCATTGCTGGCCGGCATCTTCCTGATCTTCACCGGCGGCAAGACGTCGTCGGTGCTGTGCCTTGCGATCTATGCCGTGGCTTCGCTGGTCTACGTCACGCGTAGCCTGTGGCTGAAGCGGATCATCTGCTTTGCGCCGCTTATCGTGATGAACCTGCTGACGGTTGGCAGCGTCATGACCCCGGTGCTCGGCAGCATCACGCGGGCGCTTCCGGTCGATCCCACCTTCACCGGCCGTGCCGAGGTCTGGGAGTTTGCGCTCTCGGCCGTCGCGGAAAAGCCGATCACTGGTCATGGCTATGCGGCGTTCTGGGACGGCGCGGCGGAGGGGAAGACCACCCAGGGCTCGGAATGGGCCGTGGCCGCAGCGCACAGCCACAACAGCTATCTCGATCTCGCAGTCACCATCGGCCTGCCGGGCCTGCTGCTGGTCATCCTCATTTTCGTCTGGACGCCGCTGCGCAATTTCCAGCAGGTCCAGGCCCACAACCGCAGCAACGCGCTGGGCAAGCTGTTCCTGACCATCTGGCTGTTCGGCCTGTATTTCGGGACAACCGAGACCTTCCTGCTCGAGCGACAGAACCCGGTCTGGTTCATGTTCGCGCTCGCGGTCGCCGGGTTGCATTTCCTCGCCAGGTTCCAGTGCGTCGCGCAAATGAAACCCGACCGCTGACAGTTTGTCGCAGCTGCGCGTTTCATATCGGGACACGGGAGGCGTTGCGGGCGCTGCAACGGTATTGGCTTAACGATAAGCAGCGACGTAACTTGTGGTCTGCAACAAAACATAATCTATCTGGACACGTATTGTAACTGTATGCCCCGCAAATGGCGTTTCTCAGCCTCGAGCAATTAGATGGTCGGGTGTCCAGCACGTCGGGAATCTCAGTCGATTTCTTGCGTGACTGGCGACAGGCCGCCTTGCGCCTGAATGCGGGCCATCGCACCGCATTCCAGCATGGTTACTGGCTGGGCGCCTGGTACGAGGCCTTCCATGGCGTAGCACCGTTGATCGCCGTGATCTCCGACGCCGCGACCGGCAAGGACATCGCGATTGTGCCGATGTTCAGCCATGTCAGGCGCGGCATCCGCGTCGTCGAGTTTGCCGATCTCGGCGTCTCCGACAACAACGCCCCGATCCTGGCCCGCGACGCGACTTTCGATGCCGCCGGCGCGCAGGCGATCGGCGCGGCGCTGTTGGACGCGTTGCGCGCCTCGCCTGATGGCCTCGACCTGCTGCGCCTGAAGAAGTTGCCGGCCTATGTCGGCGCCAGGCCGAACCCGCTGGTGTCGCTCGGCCGGCTCGGCTCGTGCTCGCTCAACGGCAATCTCGTGCTGACCGGCGACGACTATGCGGACTATCAGGCCTCGATCAAACGCATGCAGATGCCGCGCTGCTGGCGCGTGTTCGGCCGTCATGCCGGCGCGCAGTTCGAGATTGCCACCGACGTTGCGCGCACGCACGAGTTCCTCGACGTGATGGACGTCCAGCAGCGGGAGCGCATGCAGCAGCTCGGCTCGCGATTTGTCCTCAACGATGAGGCCCACGCTCGCTTCTATCGTGATGTTGCCCGGCAGGGCGTTGCGGAAGGCTATGCGGTGGTCTCGGCACTGGTCTGCGACGAGGGCATCGTTGCCACCACGTTCGGCATCCGATACGGCGCGACTTATTATCTGCTGCGGATCGGCCATGCCGGCAAGCAATGGGCGAATTGTTCGCCGGGGCTGCTCGTGACCGAGCGCACCATGGCGGCGCTGCATGCGCAAGGCGTGCGGCGCTTCGATCTCAGCATCGGCAATCACGATTACAAGCGTCGCTTCGGCGCCGAGCAGGTCGCCCTGACCGATGTCAGCGTCGCGCTGTCCTGGCGTGGGCTGCCTTTTATGCTGCGCGACCATGCTGCCCAGGGTTTGCGCCGCCATCCGCGGCTCGCCGCCTTCGCCGCGCGGGCGATGGGCAAGGGCACGCGCTAGAGCGATTCACGCTCGCGGGTTGCAGGGTCACTCCAATATCGTAATGCTTGTGTTATCGTCGCCACCGCAACCCGGAGGCGACATGGACGATCGTTCGGCCAAATATCGCGCATTCTATGCGCAGTTGATCTGCGCTGCGGCCCCGCGTATCGAGCAGGCGTTTCGCAACGTCAAGCGCGAACGCTTCGCCGGACCCGGGCCGTGGTCGATCTCGTTCGGCGGCCATCCCTACGTCGTGACGCCCGATGACGATCCCGCCTTTCTCTATCAGAACGCGCTGCTGGCGCTGGATCCGGCGCGTGGCGTCAACATCGGCATGCCCGGTGCGCACGCCTATTGGCTCAGCGGATGCGGCGTCAGGGAAGGCGAGACCGTGCTGCAGATCGGCGCGGGCACCGGCTATTACACCGCCATTCTCGCCGAGCTCGCCGGTCCCGATGGCCGCGTCTATGCCTATGAGATCGACGAACGCCTGGCTGCGCTTGCGCGCGATAATCTGAAAGGCATCGCCACGGTCGAGCTGCGCGAGCGCGGGACTCCAGGATGCGGATGCGGGCCGCCGATTGGCTGAAGCGTTCGCAAAGGGATGGGAGGGCGTGCAGTCGCTGCGGCGAGGCGTCGCGCCCGACGACACCTGCTGGTTTGCCGGCGACTGTTGGTGGCTGTCGACGGCGCCGGCTTCTGCGCCCGCGGTCAGCATCCCGGCGCACGGCGACATCACGCAGGCGTGACGGTCAGGATCCCGTGCACTCCGCGCAGTGAAACCGGCCGCGCGAGGCGCGGAACAGGCTGCGGCAATACCAGCGCCGCGCAAGCGCCTGGGCCGGCCTGCGGATCATCTGCGCGATCAAGAGAAGTTCGAAAGCCATTTGTTTCGCAAGTCCTGCGTCTCGTCACACAGATAAGGCGGCATTCCCTTGAGAGAATGCCGCCCGCGTCGCATCTGCCATGCAGCTGGTTTTGGAGCCTAAGCTTAACCGTGCAGTTTCCTGGCGGTCTCGGCGATCTGGCGTCCCTGATAGCGCGCGCCGGCGAGTTCATTGGCGCTGGGCTGGCGGCTGCCGTCGCCGCCGGTGATCGTGGTCGCGCCATAGGGCGAACCGCCGGTGACCTCGTCGAGCTTCATCTGGCCGGCGAAGCCGTAGTTCAGGCCGACCACCGTCATGCCGAAATGCAGCAGGTTGGTGATGATCGAGAACAGCGTCGTCTCCTGGCCGCCGTGCTGGGTCGCGGTTGCGGTGAAGGCGCCGCCGACCTTGCCGTGCAGTGCGCCCTTGGCCCAGAGGCCGCCGGCCTGGTCGAGGAAGTTCGCCATCTGCGAGGACATGCGGCCGAAGCGGGTGCCGGTACCGACGATGATCGCGTCGTAATTGGCGAGGTCCGCGATCTCGGCGATCGGCGCGGCCTGGTCGACCTTGTAATACGAGGCTTTCGCGACCTCGGCCGGCACCAGCTCGGGCACGCGCTTGATATCGACGGTCGCGCCGGCTTCGCGTGCGCCTTCGGCAACGGCATTCGCCATCGCTTCGATGTGGCCGTAGGCGGAATAATACAGGACGAGAACTTTGGTCATCGTGGTCTCCGTTGAATTGGGTGAGATGTTGATTGAAGTTGGGGGTCGTCATGCCCGGGCTTGTCCCGGGCATCCACGTTCTTGATTGCTCATGGAAGGGCGTGGATGGCCGGGACAAGCCCGGCCATGACGGAAAGAGCGGTTACGCCGCGTCGACGAGCACGAGCTCGGAGTCTTCGAGCGCGGTAATTGTCAGCCTGGCCTCGTCGCGGATTGCGGCGCCGTCGCGGGCGTTGACACGCACACCGTTGATCTCGACCGCGCCTGCCGCCGGCACCAGATAGAGGTGCCGCGCCTTTTGCGGCTCGTACTCGGCGATCTCGCCGGCCTTCAGCGTGGTCGCGAGCACACGCGCATCGGCGCGGATCGGCAGCGCGTCCGCGTCGCCCGCGATGCCGCTCGCAATGGTAACGAGCTTGCCGGAGCGATCCGCTTTCGGAAACGGCTTTGAGCCCCAGGTCGGCTGGCCGCCACGCAGCGTCGGCTCGATCCAGATCTGGAAGAGCCGGGTCTGCGTCGGCTCGAGATTGTACTCGGCGTGGCGGATACCGCTGCCGGCGCTCATCACCTGCACGTCGCCCGCTTCAGTGCGGCCCTCGTTGCCGAGGCTGTCCTGATGGGTGATCGCGCCTTCGCGCACATAGGTGATGATCTCCATGTTGGCGTGGGGATGGGCGGGAAAGCCGGTGTTCGGGGCAATCTCGTCATCGTTCCACACCCGCAGGGCGCCATGGCCCATGTTGTTCGGGTCATAATGGCTGGCGAAGGAGAAATGATGCTTGGCCTTGAGCCAACCGTGATCGGCGCCGCCGAGTTTTGCGAAAGGTCTGAGTTCGATCATTTGCGTAATCCTGGTTGAAGTGGTCGGCGCCTTGATCAGGCGCCAAACCCGCCGTCGACATTGAGCACGGTGCCGGTGACGAAGGAGGCTTCGGGGCTGGCGAGGAAGACCACGCCGGCGGCGACTTCCTCGGGCCGTCCGAAACGCTGCAGCGCGTGCTGCTTGCGCTGGGTCTCGGCGAACTCGCCGCCATCCTTCGGATTCATGTCGGTGTCGATCGAGCCGGGCTGCACCACGTTCACGGTGATGCCGCGCGGGCCGAGGTCGCGCGCCGCGCCCTTGGTGTAACCGACCACGGCCGACTTGGTAGCAACGTAGTCGGCAAGGCCCGGGAAGGAGGCGCGGTCCGCCAGCATCGAACCGACGGTGACGATGCGGCCGCCTTCACCCATCAATTGCGAGGCGGCACGGATCGCCGCGATCACACCATGCACGTTGACCTGGTCCTGCCGCTCCAGCGCGGCCGTGTCGGCGTTGGCGTCGTCGACCGCGCCGCCATTGGCGACACCGGCGTTGTTGACGAGAATGTCGAGATGGCCGAATTCCCTGGCGACGTCGTTGACGAGCTTCGTCACGTCCTTGGCCGAAGCCTGGTCTGCCTTGAAGGCGCGGGCCTTGACGCCGCGGGCCTTCAGTTCGGTGACGACCGCTTCGGCCTTTTCGGGCGAGGCGACGTAGCTGATCGCGACATCCGCGCCTTCATCGGCGAGAGCGCGGGCCGATGCCGCGCCGATGCCGCGCGAACCGCCGGTGACGAGGGCAACCTTGCCTGAGAGCTTCTTGGTCATTGGATTTCTCCATTCCTGAATGTCTGATGACCCTTGGATAAGCCTCCGCTTGTGGTATAGAAATAGAAACTGTTGAAACACATTGTTTCCTGAAATTGACCTCACGGAGTGACCCCATGGCCAAGCTCCCCGATTTCGAGGCGCTCGCGATTTTCGCAAAAGTCGTGGAATTGCGCTCGTTTGCGGGGGCTGCAGCCGAGCTCGCGATGTCCAAGGCCACGGTGTCGAAGGCGGTGACCCGCCTGGAGGAGCGGCTCGGCGCCCGCCTGTTCAACCGCACCTCGCGCCGGCTGGCGCTGACCGATGCCGGGCACAAGCTCGCCGACCGCGCGACGCGCCTGCTCGCCGACGGCGAGGCAGCCGAGAACGAGGCGCTGGCGCAATCGGTGGCGCCGCGCGGCCTGGTGCGGCTCGCGGTGCCCATGACGTTCGGGATCAAGGCGGTGGCGCCGCTGCTGCCGGAGTTTTTCGAAACCTATCCGGAGGTCTCGGTCGATCTGCATTTGAGCGATGCGACCGTCGATCTCATCGGCGAGGGCTTTGACATGGCGGTGCGGATCGCGCGGCTGCCGGACTCCTCGCTGATCGCGCGGCGGCTCTTCACCATGCCGCGCTTCACCGTGGCGGCGCCATCCTATCTCAAGAAGCATGGCCGCCCGACGCATCCGATGCATCTCGCCGAGCACAAATGCTTCAGCTACGCCTATCTTTCGACGCCGAACGTCTGGCACTACACCAACTCGGCCGGCGAGCAGGCCAGCGTCCGTCCCGGCGGCCTGCTTCGCGTCAACAATGGCGAGGCCGTGATGCCGTCGCTGATCGCCGGCCTCGGCATCGCCGAGCTCCCCGAATTCATCGTCGGCGAGGCCATCTCCTCCGGCGAAGTCGAAGTGATCCTGAAGGACTGGAAACAGGCCGAAGGCGCCGTGCATCTCATAACCCCACCCGGTGGCCCGCGCCCCGCCCGCGTCGAAGCGCTCGGCGAATTTCTCGCAGCGAAGCTGCCCGGCACATGCAAGCGGCGGCCTCGGGGGAAAGCAAAAGCTTAGAGCGAGCTGCTTCAACGAACTCCGTCATTGCGAGCGTAGCGAAGCAATCCAGATTATCTCCGCGGAGGGATTCTGGATTGCTTCGTCGCAAGAGCTCCTCGCAATGACGGAGCGCAACTACGACACCTTCACGCCGTCGATCGCGACAATGCGCAAGGCTGGCTTCACCGTCTCTTCGAGCCGCGTCTTCAACTCGTGTACGCGCGGGTCGGTCGAGCGTGCGGCGCACACCGCGTATTGATGCACCGATTGCGCCAAGGCGCGGCGCGCTTCCGGCGTCCGGGTCACTTCGGGCTTTGAAAGCCGCAGGACGATCGCTGCGAGGTTCACCAGCATCTCGTCCAGGGCGACGTCGATGGTCGCGAATTTTCCCATAGCGCACTCCCTCGGCACACGCCCTGACAGGGCAACGGAGGGGGGCGGGGATGGGTTCCGGAGCGGGACGAACATGGCTAACGCTTCGTAAACGGCTTGTTCTTGCCGATCGCCGCGCTAGGCTGGAGCGGAAACAAGAAAATAAGGGGAGGGGCTGCCATGGATCGACGCGACGTCTTGCGCGCCGTTGCCGCATTGCCGTTGTTGCGTACTGCATTGCCGGATGCGGCCTTCGCGCAAGCCTATCCTGCCCGCAACATCACCATGATCGTGCCGTTCCCGGCCGGCGGCCAGGCCGACCTTGCGGCGCGTCCCGTCGCGCAGGCGCTGGAGCGGATTCTCGGCAAGTCCGTCATCGTCGACAACCGCGCCGGCGGGGCCGGCGGATCGGTCGGCAACGCCGCGGCCGCGCGCGCCGAGCCCGACGGTTACACGCTGCTGATGACGTTGTCCTCACTTGCTGTGCTGCCGGAAGCCGACCGGCTGTTCGAGCGTCCCGTCGCCTATGAAGTGTCGCAGTTCATGCCGATCGCGCGCGTGCTGGCCGATCCCACGCTGCTTGCGGTGCCGACTTCGGCGCCATGGAAGACCGCGCAGGAATTCGTCGAGGACGCGAACAAGCGCCCGGGCCAGATCACCTATGGTTCATCCGGACCGTACGGCACGCTGCATGTGGCCATGGAGATGTTTGCCAACAGCGCCGGCATCAAACTGCTGCACGTGCCGTTCCGCGGCGCGGGGCCGGCCTTGACCGC
This sequence comes from Bradyrhizobium monzae, assembly GCF_021458635.1. GTDB lineage: Bacteria > Pseudomonadota > Alphaproteobacteria > Rhizobiales > Xanthobacteraceae > Bradyrhizobium. The sequence continues at coordinate 223,273 of NZ_JAIRDQ010000014.1, read as the reverse complement.
GCTGCTCGGCGGCACCGTGCAGGCGATCGCGGCGGCGCCGGGCACGCTGAAGCCGCAGGTCGACGACGGCAAGCTGCGCGTGCTCGGCAATTGCGGCGCGCAGCGCATCGCGAGCTTCCCCGATGTGCCGACCTTTCAGGAGCTCGGCTACAAGGATGTCGAGATGTACATCTGGGCCGGTCTGTTCGCGCAGAGCTCACTTCCCGCGTCGATCGCGACCCGCCTGCGCGAGGCAATGGCGCAGGTGATGGCAAACCCGGACGTGCTCAGGACCTTCGATGCTTCGGGCAGCCTCGTCGCCTATCAGGATGCGCCGGCGTTCTCCGATTTCGTGGCAACCGACAGCGCACGGCTGATCGCGGCGGTCAAGAAGATCGGGCGGGTCGAATAGGTTCCAGCGGAGTTTTCACATTTTTTTGTTGGGCCAGAACCTGACCCTGTCTCATTGATTGAAGACAAATCGAGCGACTCGAGAAGGAACTGGGACCATGCGAACAGGGCGAATTGCGCTGGGTGCGGCGCTTGCGGTCGGCGGCATCGTCGCGCAGGGCGCGGCGTTCGCGCAGGAATATCGCGGCACCATGGAACAACAGATGGCCTGCACGCCGGATGTCTGGCGCCTTTGCAGCGATCAGATTCCGGATGTGAGCCGCATCACCGCTTGCCTGCAGCAGAACACGCCGCAGCTTTCGAGCGCCTGTCGTGCGGTGTTCCAGTCCAACAACCAGATGCCGCCGCAGCAGCCGGTCCCGCGCGGTCGCGTCGCGCCGCCGCCGCGCTATAATAATGCGCCGCCGCCATCTCCGCAGTCGCAGCCACGGCCTTACGACGATGACGATGATTAGCGCCGCATCATCCGGAAAGCTGCGCAGCGACAGGCTTGACGATGCGGTCGTACCGCCTCGATCAGCGCTCGCCCCTGCTGTCCGACTCCGGGCGATGTCCAAGCACCATCCGCAGGACGACACCGAAGAGAATGGCTGCGACTGGCCAATGGAACCAGATTTTATGCGCGCCAGTGAACAGATTGATCAGAATTAAGAAGACCGACACCGTGAGGGCTGTTGCAACCGGGCGGGGCAGCTTCGCCAACCACTCCGAGACGACATTCGTCGGCGCGGATGGCCCGTGCCTGTCGCCGATCCGCGGGGCACGAGCGGCTTCGCGGGGAGCTGGGCCTCCTTCGATCGGGAAGCTCCCTCGTCCTGTGGTTTGGCCACCCAGGGTCAACCGATAGCTGGTCACGGGTGCAATGTTCTTCATGGGTCGCTGGCCGAGGCAGTCGAAGCCAACGGACAGTTTGTTGTGGACCTGATCGTAGACGGAGCTCGAGATCACGACGCCGCCGGGTTCGGCGAGCTCTTGCAGCCGCGACGCGATGTTGACCCCGTCGCCATAGATGTCGGTACCATCCACCATCACATCGCCGAGGTTGATGCCGATGCGAAACCGCATCGGGTTCGCGTCGGGCGGGTCCGAATCCTGGTTGGAAATTTCCTGCTGAATCTCGACCGCGCATTGCACGGCCTCGACAACGCTGGCGAATTCGGCGATGACAGCGTCGCCCCAGGTATTCACGATGCGGCCGTCATGACGCTCGACCAATCCCGCAATGGCGGTGCGGTAGCGGCGAAGCGTCTCCAGTGTTCTCGTCTCGTCTGCCTCCATGAGGCGAGAATAGCCGTACACATCAGCGCACAGCACGGTGGTCAGTCGTCGTTTCACCTTGTCGTCGGTCATGGTCCCTATGCTAGCCTCCCTGACCGGCAAATGCATCAGGCTTCAGTCCACGCCATCGCTGGCTTACGGCCTGACCTCGCAGACATCGACCCACTCGGCCGCGGTCAGCTCGGCGATCCTGTCGGGCGTGATGCGCACCGCGCTGTGGGTCGAGCCCGCGGCCGGCACCACGACGTCGAATGCTTTCAGCGAGACGTCACAATAGACCGGCAGCGGTGATTTCAGCCCGAACGGGCAGACGCCGCCGACCTCGTGGCCGGTGATCTCGGCGACCTCTTCCAGCCCCAACATCTTCGGCTTGCCGCCGAATTGCGCCTTCACCTTCTTGTTGTCCATGCGCGAGGTGCCGGCCGCGACGATCAGGATCACACGGTCGCCGACGCGCAAGGACAGCGTCTTGGCGATCATGCCGGGCTCGACGCCATAGGCTTCGGCGGCCAGCGGCACCGTCGCCGAGCTGATCGGGGATTCCATGACGGAAATGTCGGGGGCTTTCTCGGCGAAAAAGGCGCGAACGGATTCCAGGCTCATTCCAGTCAGCTCATTCGTTACGGGCAAGGCGGCGATGCTCAGACGATCTTTGCCAGCTCCGAGAGCGAACGGACGCGGTGATCCGGCGCAAAGCCGAGCTCGTCCATCTGGGTGCGGATCGCCTTGAACATGGTCAGCGGTGCCACGAGTTCGTTCTCGACGCAAGCCAGCGCCATCGCTTCCGGCGTCACCCGTTCGATCCAGGCGACGTTGAGCCCGAACGCTTTGGCGCCGGCCACGTCCCAGGGATTGGAGGAGACAAACAGAACCTCGTCCGGCTTCGTGCCGAGCACCTCGCCGATCAGCTCATAGGCCTGTGGGTTCGGCTTGAAGATCTGCTTCGCATCGACGCTGATGGTGGCGTCGAGCAGCCGGTCGAGGCCGGAATTGCGCACCAGCGCGTTCAGCATGTCCGGGCTGCCATTGGAGAGAATGGCAAGCTTGCGCGGCTTCAGCGCCGTGAGCGCTGCGGTCGCGTCGGAATAAAGATCGAGATGCAGATATTTTTCGATGACGCGCTCGAAGGCCTCGCTCTCATAGGCAAGCCCGAGCACGCGCAGCGTATAGGCCAGCGAGTCGCGCGTGACGACAGAAAAATCCTGGTAGCGCTGCATCAGCGAACGCAACCAGGTGTATTCGAGCTGCTTGATCCGCCAGACCTGCGTGATGATCTCGCCATAGCCCGGGAACGCATCCTCGGTGATGTCAGCGACCGACTGGATGTCGTAGAGCGTTCCGTAGGCGTCGAAGACGACGGCTTTGATGCTCAATTGACCAGTCCTCCGGGATCGTTGCGGGCGCACGGACTATATCCGGCGACGCGATACCGATCCAAGCAGGAAAGTGGATTTGGGCGCTTTGCCTTGCAGACCCTTTGGTTTCTAAAGCTTCACGACGATCTTGCCGAAATGTGAGCCGCTCCGCAGATGAGCATAGGCATCGGGCACCTCGTCAAAGCCGTAGACCCGATCGATAATCGGATGAATGGCATGTTCGGTCAGGAATCGATTCATCGCGGCGAAATGTTCGACCGATCCGACGGTGACACCGATGATGTCGGCATTCTCCCACTGCAGGCGCGCGAGGTCGGGCTTCGGGCCAAAGCCTGTCAGGACACCGATCTGAATGATCTTTCCGCCCGAAGCGACCGATCGCAGCGATCGGTCATAGGTGCCGGGTCCGCCGAGTTCGAGGATATGACTGGCGCCCGCGCCATCCGTCGCCTTCATCAGGGCGACATCCCAGTCAGGCGTGTCGCGGTAATTGATGAGGATCGAGCCACCCAGCGCCTTGGCACGGGCGAGCTTTTCATCCGAGGAGGAGATCACGATCGCGCGCGCGCCAAGCGCGGCTGCGAACTGAAGTCCGAACAGCGCGACGCCACCCGTTCCCTGGACCAGCAGCGCATCGCCTTTATCCATCCCGCCGCGTGCGATGAGGCCATGGAAAGCCGTGACGCCCGCGCAAGGCAAGGTCGCGGCTTCGACCTAAGACAAATGCGGCGGCACGGGCACGAGCGCAGCTGCCGGCAGCACGACATACTCCGCCAGCATTCCGTCCATCGTGTTGCCACCGAGGGATGACGGAACATAGCTGGACTTGAACGGCCCCGAGACCCAATCGCGAAAGAACGAGGCGACAACGCGGTCTCCGACGTGCCATCGCGCGACGTTGGGGCCGATGGCGTCAACGACGCCCGCACCGTCGGAGAGCGGCACGCGGCCGTTGAGCTGGTTTTGGCCGGCGCGGTCGAGGATCAGGAGGTCGCGATAGTTCAGGCTTGCCGCTTCGAGGCGGATGCGGACCTCGCCACCGGCGGGTTCAGGTTTGCTGACGTCGGTTCGTACGAGCTGGCCAGCATCGGCATGGCCGTTCAAATGGTAGGCTTTCATCGTTGCACCCTTCACAAGCGGCATGACTTGGATGAGCACAGCCCGTAGGGTCTGACAGCGCTGTAAGGGTCAAGAGGTTTTCAGATGAAAATTGGCGAGCTCTCCCGGAGGACGGGCGTCAGCGTCCGAATGCTGCGCTACTACGAAGCCGAAGGACTGCTTGCGCCATTGCGGACCGAGTCCGGGTACCGCGATTATGGCCCGGACGAAGAGCAAACCGTGCGGCGGATCAAAATGCTTGGCGCGGCCGGAATGACGCTCGACACGATTCAGCGCTTGCTCCCGTGCGTGCGCAACAACGATCCGGCGTTCACGCCCTGCAACGAGCTACGAAGAATACTGGCCCAGCAGGTCGGTCTGATCGACGAACGCATCGAGATGCTGAGCCAAAGCCGGACCATTCTGGCGGGCTATCTGGCGAGCGTGAATTGATCGCAGATCGTGCGAACGTCCGCCGTTGGCGGACGCTGCGCAGCGTATGCTGCGGAGCGCTCACAGACTCCGCGAGGTTTTGAAGACTCACCTAGATCCCCAAAATCTTCCGCGCGTTGGCCTTCAACACCTTCGGCCGGATCTCGTCGCGGATGTCGATTTTGGCGAAGTCCGACAGCCAGCGGTCCGGCGTGATCACCGGCCAGTCCGAGCCGAACAGCATCTTGTCCTGCAGGATCGAGTTGATGTAGCGCACCAGGATCGGCGGGAAGTATTTCGGCGACCAGCCCGAGAGGTCGATATAGACGTTCGGCTTGTGGGTCGCGACCGACAGCGCCTCTTCCTGCCAGGGGAAGGAGGGGTGGGCGAGGATGATCTTGAGGTCGGGGAAATCGGCCGCGACGTCGTCCATGTACATCGGGTTGGAATATTTCAGCCGCATGCCCATGCCGCCCGGCATGCCCGAGCCGACGCCGGTCTGGCCGGTGTGGAACAGCGCGATCGCGCCGCCATTGTTGATCTCTTCGTAGAGCGGATAGGCCATGCGGTCGTTGGCGTAGAAGCCCTGCATGGTCGGATGGAATTTGAAGCCGCGAACGCCGTATTCCTCGATCAGCTTGCGCGCCTCACGGGCGCCGAGCTTGCCCTTGTGCGGGTCGATCGAGACGAAGGGGATGAGGACGTCGAGATGGTCGGAGGCGGCCTCGATCATCTCGTAATTGTTGTAGCGGCGGAAGCCGGTCTCGCGCTCGGCATCGACCGGGAAGATCACGGCTGCGATGTTCTTGGAGCGGTAGTAGGCCGCGGTCTCTGGCACGGTCGGCGGATGCTTGTTCGGTGACTTGAAATACTCGGCCATCTGCGCCTGGAAGTCGTCGTAGCCATCGTCGGCATGGCAGCCGCAGGGCTCCTCGGCATGGGTGTGGATGTCGATGGCGACGACATCGTCGATGTTCGGCAGCTTCAGCTTCGGCATTGGTGTCCTCCCGACGGGTTGCCAAATTGATTATATGATATAACGAATTTGGCAAGCGAACCCTTGACCGAGGGCATGGACAGATCGGGCCGATCCGGCCGTTTCTACTGTGCATGGGGTTGTTTTCACGAATTTGCCGGTTCGGAACCGGGCAGTTAACATTGACATCACCTCCCGCCATGCCTTAAGAACCGCCCCATCCCGGGCGGCCGTCCGCCTGCGGGAAAGATTTCATTTTGCCACATTCGCGCGTGCCGAAACGGTAGTGCCGAACACGGCCTTTCGAACGTTCAGGATTCTGCCATGAAGGTCCGTAACTCGTTGAAGTCGCTGCGCGGTCGCCATCGCGCCAACCGCCTGGTCCGCCGCAAGGGCCGGGTCTATGTGATCAACAAGGTGCAGCGCCGCTTCAAGGCTCGCCAGGGCTGATCGCCCTCGCGGTCGCCTCGCGCACGCGCGCCCCGCAAGACCACCGTCTCACACGAGTTTGACGCCGCCCTGCTTTGCAAGGGCGGCTTTGCGCGTTTAGACTTTGACCATGGCAGTGAGATTCCCTTTCGCACGTACCCTGTGTCTGGCCCTGGTTCTCGGAGCGGCCGGCCTTGCGCCGGCGCTGGCGCAGGATGATCCGGCCCCGCCGGCGAAGCAGCAGAAGAAGCTGCCCGAGCCTCCGCCCAAGCTGCCCAAGGCCGAGCGCACCAAGAATCTCGATTTCCTGTTCGGCGCGCTGAAGGCCGCCCCCGACGAAGACAGCGCCAAGCATGTCGAGGCACGGATCTGGGCGATCTGGCTCCAGACCCCGAGCGACACCGCAGCGCTGTTGATGGCGCGGTCCAAGGCGGCCGTCGATGCGAAGAAGATCGATGTCGCGATCAAGTTGCTGGACTCGGTCGTCAAGCTCCGCCCCGACTATATCGAAGCTTGGAATCGCCGCGCCACGCTCTATTACATGCAGAACGACTATGCCCGCTCGCTCGCCGACATCCGCGAGGTGCTGATCCGCGAGCCCCGTCATTTCGGCGCGCTCGCAGGGCTCGGCATGATCATGCAGGACGTCGGCGACGAGAAGCGCGCGCTCGAGGCCTATCGCAAGGCGCTCGCCGTCAATCCGCACCTCGAGAAGATTCCCGATCAGGTGAAGGCTTTGACCGAGAAGGTCGAAGGCCGCGACATCTAGCCTCTAACTCGATCATTTCTTGAGCGGTCGTGGCGTCCGCCGATTAACCACGATCGGAGGCGCGACGTCGCGAGGACTATTGCCGGCGCCGCCGCAGGTCTACCTGCATGGCAGGAGCAAAAGCCATGACGCGTTTGATCTTTGCTTGTAGCTTGCTGTTGGCATCGGGAACGATGAGCCTTGCCGACGGACTGTTCTGGGTGGTCGGCAATCGCGCCACCGGCAAATGCAACATCGTGACCAGCAATCCGGTCATCGACGGCGACATCTGGTTCGGCGACGGACCCTACAAATCCGAGGACGATGCCAAGCTGGCACGCTCGACCATTCGCGCCTGTCCCGCGCTCACGCCCGACGAGCAGAAGGCCGAGGACGGCGCAGGCTAACCTTCGGCTAGTGCAGGACGCTGCTGCCGCGTTCCGCAAGACCGTGATCGGCGGCCGCGGCATAGGCCTTTGCGAGTTCCGTCTCGAGATGCTCGTTGATCAGGAGCAGCGCCCGCACGGCACCGCGCAGGTCACCGTTGCAGCTCGCGACGATCTCGTCGATTGCAGTATCGTTCGATCTCAAGCTCATCGAAAAATCCTCCGGTTCAAACCAGGACAATCCTGCCGGTCTTTCCCACATCCCCTGAGGTTGCGAGGAGGGATCGGCGCCCATCCGAGTCTCAATGGCGGAACCGACCGTGGCGATTATAAGGAAGCTGCGATGACGACTGCATGAAGCTGGTCCGGAGCTTATGGGGTACCACTTACAATCATTGATTCAATTGAGCTTTTGGTTCGGCAATTATGCACATATCCACAGGGCGGCACTTCCGGTGGAAGCGCTGAGCCGCCTTGAGCGAAACTGCCGCCTGGCTAACCCGTAACTGCGATGTGCCCTGGATTGCCCGGACTCTCTCCATGATCGTGATGTCAGCCGTGACGGCGCTGGTGCTGCTGGCGCTGGTTACGCAGGCCGGAATTGTCGTCGTGCAACGTGCCTTTCCGCCGCAGGGCCGGATGATCGCGGTCGATGGCGCCGTGCTCCACGTCGTCGACATCGGCCCGCGCGATGCCGGCCTGCCGATCGTGCTGGTGCATGGCGCGAGCTCCAACCTCGAAGTAATGCGGCATCCGCTCGGCGAGCTCCTGGCCAAGCAGCATCGCGTCATCCTGATCGACCGTCCCGGCCACGGCTGGAGCACGCGCGCGCGACGGCAGGATTCGACGCCGGACATCCAGGCGCGGATGATCGACGCGGCGCTCGGCAAACTCGGGATCGATCGTGCGGTCTTCGTCGTGCATTCCTGGAGCGGCGCGCTCGGCGCGCGGCTGGCGCTCGATCACGCAAGCCGCGTCGCCGGCCTCGTGATGCTGGCGCCGGTGACCCATCCCTGGCGCGGCGGCGTCGGCCGCTACAACGAGATCATCGCAACGCCGGTGATCGGCCCGCTGCTCGCCTACACGATCACGTTGCCGCTGGGCTATTTCGTCGCCGCGGCCGGCGCGCGCAACGTCTTCCTCCCGCAGACGATGCCGGACGGTTTCGTGAAGGAGTCCGCGACGCCGCTGCTGCTGCGCCCGCGCGAATTCATCGCCAATGCCTATGATCTGGTGACGCTCAAGGCGTCGGTGGCCGAGCAGGCTCCGCGCTACGGCGAGATCAGGGTGCCGGTCACGATCATCGCCGGCGCGCCCGACAAGACGGTGAAGACCGACATCCACGCGCGCCCGTTCGCCGCGACAGTGCCGAACGCCAAGCTGATCGTGCTGCCCGATCTCGGCCACATGGTGCAGAACGCGGTGCCTGATCTCGTGAAGACGGAGATCGAGACGATGATCGGGACAATCGCCCCGGCGCAGGCGGCCGCGGGCTAAAGCGTTTTCGAGCGAAGTGGATACCGGTTCGCGTGAAGAAAACGCGTCAAAACAAAGAGCTAGAGCTTCGGTTCTGATTCAATCAGACCGAAGCTCTAGCGGCCGCCGTTCACCTGCTTACTGCTTGATCTTCCCGTCCTTGTCGAACTGCGACACGTAGGTCCAGAGATTGTTGATCTCGGTCTCGTTCTTGATGCCGGCGAACGCCATCTTGGTGCCGGGGATCTTGGCCTTCGGATCCTTGATGTATTCCTTGAACTGCGCCTCGTTCCAGGTGATGCCGGAATTCTTGTTCGCATCCGAGTAGCTATAGTCGGGCGCGGTGCCGGATTTGCGGCCGTCGAGACCGTTGAGCTCGGGGCCGACCTTGTTCTTGGCGCCCTCGCCGATGGCATGGCAGGCCAGGCATTTGTTGAACGACGATTTGCCGGCCGCGGCATCCTGCGCCATCGCGCTGGTGGCCGTGGCAGTGACGGTGAGGATCATCAGCGCGCCAAAAGTCAGTTTTTTCATAGGGTGCTCTTCGTCTCTTTCCCGGTGGGATCTTATTCGGTCGGCGATCGTCGAACCCTGCCGGTTTTGGCACGGCCCGCTCGGCTTGGACAAGCCACGAAACCATGACAGGTTTCATGATTTCCTACTTGTCCCAGAGCGAACTCGGCCCGAGATCGTTGCTCCGACTTTCGGATGGCCTACCCAAATAGCTCCGAACGTGCTTGATTTGTCGCGACAAATCGATCACGCGGCGTGAGCCGGAAGGATAAATCATGGCCATCATGATGCCCGCGAGCGATCAGGCGGTGCTCGCGCGCCGCGCGGAGATCGTTGCTGCATTGCGCGCAATCGTGCCCGGCGAAGGCGTCATCGATACGCCTGCCGAGATGCGGGCCTACGAATCCGATGGGCTGACCGCCTATCGGCAGCCGCCGATGGTCGTGGTGCTGCCCGACACCACCGAGCAGGTCTCGCTCGTCCTGAAATATTGTGCCGCCCACGGCATCAAGGTGGTGCCGCGCGGTTCCGGCACCTCGTTGTCCGGCGGCGCGTTGCCTCTGGAAGATGGCGTGCTGCTGGGTCTCGGCAAGTTCAAGCGCATCCGCGAGATCGATTTCGACAACCGCGTCGTCGTCACCGAACCCGGCGTCACCAATCTCGCGATCAGCCAGGCGGTTGCGCATGCCGGCTTTTATTACGCGCCCGATCCGTCCTCGCAGATCGCCTGCTCGATCGGCGGCAACGTCGCGGAAAATTCCGGCGGCGTGCATTGCCTGAAATACGGCATGACAACCAACAACGTGCTCGGTTGCGAGATTGTCCTGATGAGCGGCGAGATTTTGCGCATCGGCGGCAAGTCGGCGGAGCATTCCGGCTACGATCTGATGGGCGTGATCACGGGCTCGGAAGGCCTGCTCGGCGTCATCACCGAGATCACCGTGCGCATCCTGCAGAAGCCGGAGACGGCGCGCGCACTGATGGTCGGCTTTGCGCAAGTGGAGGCGGCCGGCGAATGCGTGGCGCGCATCATCGGCGCCGGCATCATTCCCGGTGGCATGGAGATGATGGACAAGCCCGCGATCCACGCCGCCGAAGCCTTCGTTCATGCCGGCTATCCGCTCGATGTCGAGGCGCTGCTCATCATCGAGCTCGACGGTCCCAAGATCGAGGTCGACGAGCTCATCACGCGCGTCGAGACCATCGCGAACGCTTGTGGCTCGACCACCTGCCAGATCTCGACCTCGGAGGCCGAGCGCAATCTGTTCTGGGCCGGGCGCAAGGCCGCGTTTCCCGCGGTGGGACGTATATCGCCCGACTATCTCTGCATGGACGGCACCATCCCGCGCGGCGCGCTGCCGAAGGCGCTGGCGCGCATCCGCGAGCTCTCGGAAAAGTACCAGCTCGGCTGCGCCAACGTGTTCCACGCCGGCGACGGCAACCTGCATCCGCTGATCCTCTACGATGCCAACAAGCCCGGCGAGATCGAGCGCGCCGAAGCCTTCGGTGCCGACATCCTGCGCGCCTGCGTCGAGTTCGGCGGCGTGCTCACCGGTGAGCACGGCGTCGGCATCGAGAAGCGTGATCTCATGCCCGACATGTTCACCGAGATCGACCTCAACCAGCAGCAGCGGCTGAAATGCGCCTTCGACGCGCAGGGCCTGCTCAACCCCGGAAAAGTGTTTCCCACCCTCCACCGCTGCGCCGAGCTCGGCCGCATGCATGTCCATGCGGGTAAAGTGGCATTCCCCGATATTCCAAGGTTCTAGGATCCTGTGGAGGGAAGAGCTTGCGACGCGAGCGCTTCCCTCCAGCAGCCGTTACAGCAACCCGTACTGTGCGCGCTCACGCTTCGCCAGCAAAGGCAGCGCTTCGCCGGCGATGTAGGTCTTGAAATGCGCGCTCTCCTGATGGGCCTTGAACGCGGCTTCGTCGCGGAACAGTTCGTAGAACAGGAACTGCGCCGGATTGTCCTTTGCCCGCGAGATCAGGAAGAGCTTGACGCCGTCCTCGCGCTGCGCCTCCGGAAGGAAGCGGTCGAGGATGGCGGCAATCCTGTCGGCCTCGCCGGGCTTCGCCTCCCATTGCGCGACCACGAGTAGGCCGCCGCCGTCGACGGCGTCGCTGATCGATTTCTGTGTTGCATAGTGGTTCATTGTCTTTGCTCCTTGCTCCTGTGCCTGGGATGGCGTCGCCGTCCATGGCGAGAGATAGATCGCGAGGATGGTGATCACCGACCTGCGGCTGAAGGCTTCCCGTGCGCGCGGCGCTGGCCGCGCATGTGTCGATCGCTCCATCTGTGCCTCCGTTGCTTCGTCTCGATCGCGATCGCTGCCACCATGTCGCGACGGCGCGCCGGTTGGATTCGCCGGTGATCGAAATGTCGATGTCGTGAACGTTTCGATCCTGATCGAAACGTTGCGGCGACGTCCCGTGCGACAAGCGCGATGGGTTTTCGTCACATGCCGGAGCCGGCCATGCCGACCATCGCACGCGAACTCGCTGACCTGGCCGCCCTTATCGCCGATCCCGGCCGCGCCCTGATCCTGTCGCGCCTGATGGATGGACGCGCGCAGACGGCGGGCGAGCTGGCGCTGGTCGCCGGCGTCACGCCGCAGACGGCGAGCTGGCATCTCGGCCGGCTGGTGCAGCACGCGCTTCTGAAAGTCGAGCGGCGGGGACCGCGGCGGTTGTACCGGCTGGCTACGCCGCTGGTCGCGCAGATCCTGGAGGGCATGATGACGGTCGCAGTTACCGGTCCGCTGGGTTCGCGGCCGCCGGCGCGGATCGATGCCGCGATGCGGCGAGCCCGGACCTGCTACGATCACCTCGCGGGCGAGCTCGGTGTCGCCCTCGCCGACGCGCTCCGGGAGCGCGATTATCTGGTTCTCGACCAGGAGGTCGGTGAGCTGACGGAAGTGGGCACGGCGTTTCTCGGCAGTTTCGGTCTCGATCTCCGCCCGTCGGCGCGGCACCGGCGGGTGCTGTGCCGGCCCTGTCTCGACTGGAGCGAACGCCGGCCGCATCTGGCCGGGCGGGCTGGGGCGGCGCTCGCCGAGCTGGCGTTCCAGCGGGACTGGATCCGCCGCAGGCCGCAGGGGCGCTCCGTCGAGATCACCGATACCGGGCTTGACGCATTCCGCTCGCTGTTCGGTGTCCGCATTTGATTTTGGGACCAAATATCGTTACCCGCTAGACGCGTGGATACGCTCAGGGTCAGAGACGCCAAGGACGTCGAAGAGGTGGTGCGCGCGGCGATTGCCAATGAGCAGCCGCTCGAGATCATCGGTCATGGCTCCAAGCGCGGCATTGGCCACGCAATGTCGACCAATGCCGTGCTCGATCTCTCCGCGCTGAATGCCGTCACCTCCTACGAACCCAATGAATTGATCGTGACGCTCCAGGCCGGCGCGCCGCTGGCCGACGTGCTGTCGCTGATCGATGCCAAGAACCAGCAATTCGCCTTCGAGCCAATCAATACCGCGCCGCTGCTCGGCACGCCGGCGCTCGGCACCATCGGCGGCATGATCGCGGCCGGGCTGGCCGGCCCGCGGCGGATCAAGGCGGGCGGGGCGCGCGACCATCTCCTGGGGGCGCATGCCGTCTCCGGCTTCGGCGACAGCTTCAAGACCGGCGGCAAGGTGGTGAAGAACGTCACGGGTTACGACCTCTGCAAGCTGCTTTCGGGCTCCTGGGGCACGTTGTCGGTGATGACTGAGGTGACGCTGAAGGTGATGCCGAAGCCCGAAGCCGAGCGGACGCTGCTGCTGCGCGGGCCCGACGAGGCCGCCGCGAACAAGGCGATGACCGCGGCCCTCGGCTCGCCCTTCGACGTCTCTGCCGCCGCGCATCTGCCGAAATCGGCCTTCCGCGTCAGGACCGATGGGCTTGGCGATATCGCCGGTCAGGGCGAGGCGCTGACGGTGCTGCGGCTCGAGGGCATCACGGCCTCCGCCGCTCATCGCGCCGGCTCCTTGCGCGAATTGCTCGCGCCGTTCGGAACCGCAACCCTGATCGAGGACGCCGCGTCGTCGGCACTGTGGGCGACCATCCGCGACGTGCTGCCGTTCGCGGCCGGGGGTGCGCTCGGGGCCTGGCCGGTGTGGCGAATCGTTTGTCCGCCGGCTTCGGGTGCGGCGCTCGGCACGCAATTGGCGCGCGAGACCGGCGGCGATGTCATCTACGACTGGGGCGGCGGGCTGATCTGGGCGGCGCTGCCGCCGAAGGCCGACGCGCATGCCCCGGCCGTGCGCCAGCGGGCCAATGCGTTCGGTGGGCATGCCACGCTGATCCGGGCCGCCGAGGACGTCAGGCGCACTGTCGACGTATTCCATCCGCAAGCGCCAGGCATTGCCGCGCTGAGCGAGCGGGTCCGTGCCAGTTTCGATCCGAAGTCGATCTTGAACCGGGGACGCTTGAGGCGGGGCGCTACGGCATGAAGACCGAATTCACACTGGCGCAGCTCGCCGACCCCGATATCGCGGAAGCCGACAAGATCCTGCGCGCCTGCGTCCATTGCGGCTTCTGCACCGCAACCTGCCCGACCTATGTGCTGCTCGGCGACGAACTCGATAGTCCGCGCGGCCGCATCTACCTGATCAAGGAGATGCTGGAAAAGGACCAGGCGCCGACAGCCGAGGTGGTCAAGCATGTCGACCGCTGCCTGTCGTGCCTGTCCTGCATGACGACCTGCCCCTCCGGGGTGAACTACATGCACCTCGTCGATCAGGCCCGGGTCAGGATCGAGCAGCGCTATCAGAGGCCGCTCAGCGAGAGGCTGCTGCGGCAGGTGCTGGCTTTCGTGCTGCCGGACCCGCAACGATTTCGCATCAGCATGCGGCTGGCGCAGCTGGCCCGACCCTTTGCTGTCTTCCTGCCGACCCCGCGGCCCTCGGCCACGCCCGGCCTGATCCAGCGCCTCAAGGCGATGCTGGCGCTGGCCCCAGGCCGGCTGCCGACGCCGGGCGCGCTTCCGGGCAGCGTGTTCGCAGCGCTTGGCAAGAAACGCGGCCGGGTCGCGCTGCTCCAGGGCTGCGCCCAGCAGGTGCTGGCGCCGCGCATCAACCAGGCCGCCATCAGCCTGCTGACCCGTCACGGCATCGAGGTCGTCCTGGTCAGGGACGAGCAATGCTGCGGCGCGCTGACCCATCACCTCGGACACGATGACGATGCGCTGGGCCGGGCCCGCGCCAACGTCACGGCGTGGCAGAAGGAGGCCGCTGGCGAGGGGCTCGACGCCATCCTGGTGACGACGTCCGGCTGCGGCACGGTGATCAAGGACTACGGCTATCTGCTGCGCGAGGACCACGCGTTCGCAGCTGATGCGGCGAAGGTGTCCGCGCTTGCGAAGGATATCACGGAGTACATCGCCGGCCTCGGACTCGAACCCACCGCGCGGCAGGACAACATCGTCGTCGCGTATCACTCAGCGTGTTCGTTGCAGCACGGGCAGAAAATCACGGGCCTTCCGAAAGAATTGCTTTCCAAGAATGGATTCGTGGTGAAAGATGTGCCGGAGAGCCATTTGTGTTGCGGCTCGGCGGGGACCTACAACATTCTCCAGCCTGAGCTTGCGGGCCGGTTGCGCGATCGCAAGGTCGCCAACATCGCGAGCGTCAAGCCGGACATGATTGCCGCAGGCAATATCGGCTGCATGGTGCAGATTGCCAGTGGCACGTCAGTCCCGGTCGTACACACGATTGAGCTTCTTGATTGGGCTACGGGCGGGGCGCGGCCAGCACTGGATGCGTCGCGCTGATCTTTCGTCCGGAAGTGACGGCTGAAGGGCGCCCGATCGACCATTGTTTGGCGGCAACAGGAGGACCACGATGGCGAAAGCGAGTAAGAAAAAAAGCAAGAAGGCAAAAAAGGCCAAGAAGGTTGTAGCGGCGAAGAAGGCGACGAAGAAGAAGGCGGCCAAGAAGTCCGCCAGGAAGTCTTCGAAGAAATCGGCCAAGAAGGCTGCGCCGAAGAAGGCCGCCAAGAAGACGGCCAAGAAGGCCGCGGCCAAGAAGGCCGTGAAGAAGGCGGCACCGAAGAAGGCCGCCAAGAAAGCAGCCAAGAAAGCAGCACCGAAGAAGGCGAAGGCAGCTCCCGCGCCGAAGCCCGCAGCTCCAGTGGCAGCACCGGCACCTGAGCCTGTGGCCGAGACGAGCTGGGCGATGCCTTCGTCTTCTGCGGAACCGACGCCGGCCGAAGGGCAGGGTTAGGTCTCAGGGGGTAGGCCCCAAGCTTGCGCTGACGGCGGGGTTCATTCCCTGACCACGATCGACAACAGGAAGGCTGCAGCGGTGACGCTGCGGCTTTTTTGCATCGCCGCCACGGATGCCGGAGGCTGCCCTTTTTTGAGTCAGTTGATTTGTAGCACGCGCGCCATGGCGTCGCGGACCCACGTAGTATCCCGGACCGCTCTGTGCACTTTAGAGTGAAAATTATGTGATCGAGAAGCAACACCGACTGACAACCTTTCGTGGAATCGTCAGAACGCCTAAAAAGTCGGCAAATGCTCTTGTTTTTTGCTTCTCGCTTTACGCCCCTCCCTTCAGATTGCCGCTGTAACGCAATTTTGCAGTCAGGTCGTACGCCCCGGGGGGCTTCCGGGAATCCGACTGGGTAGAACTGGTGATGGGGATTGAAATGAAGAAAGTAACTTTGTTAGCAACGGCGCTGGCAATGGTGACGGGTTCGGCTTTCGCGGCGGACATGCCTTTGAAGGCACTGAAGGCTCCTCCCGCGCCCGCCTTTGATCCCTGGGATATCGCCTTCGGTGGCGCGATCATGAGCGACTACATCTTCCGCGGCGTGACCCAGTCGAACCACAAACCGTCGGTCGCGGCCTATTTCGAGCCCCGCTACAACATCAACAAGGACCTGCAGCTGTACGCCGGTGTGTCCGCGGAGAGCATCTCCTTCGCCAACCGCGCTGCGGCTGAAGTCGACGTCTACGGCGGTATCCGCCCGACCTTCGGCGCCTTCGCGTTCGACATCGGCGTCTGGGGCTACCTGTATCCGGGCGGAAGCTGCGCCGACAACGTGCTCACCGGCGCCATTCCTGGCGGCGGCGTCTGTTCCGTCAGCACCACGACCATC
Organism: Bradyrhizobium monzae; assembly: GCF_021458635.1. GTDB lineage: Bacteria > Pseudomonadota > Alphaproteobacteria > Rhizobiales > Xanthobacteraceae > Bradyrhizobium. The sequence continues at coordinate 207,082 of NZ_JAIRDQ010000014.1, read as the reverse complement.
TTCCTTGCCGACGGCAACGTCATGAAGAAGGACGTCAGCTTCTTCGAAGTCTACGGCAAGATGAACTACACCATCAACGACAGCTGGTCGGTCGGCGTGAACGAGTACTACTCGCCGAACTTCCTGAACTCGGGTGCCTGGGGCGACTACGCGTCGGTGACCGCGAAGTGGATCGCGCCGAGCACGACCTTCGGCGCTTCCGGCTTCGGCATGTACGTGTCGGGTGAGTTCGGCCGGCAGTGGCTCGGCACTTCGGACGCCTTCTACGGCATCCCCGGAACGATCTATGCCAACGGCATTCCCTACAAGAGCTACAATACCTGGAACGTCGGTGTCGGCTTCACCTACAAGGTGTTCACGCTGGATCTGCGTTACTCCGACAGCAACCTGAACAAGGGTGATTGCAACGCCTTCACCAGCGCCTTCAACGCCACCGGCACCACCAGCGTGACCGCGATCAATCCGGGTGGCGCCGGCTCCAACTGGTGCGGCGCGGCGGGTATCGCCAAGCTGTCCTTCGACCTGACGGCGATGACCAACCTGAAGTAAGTTTTGTCCCGAGACGACTAACGAGGGCGGCAGAGCAATCTGCCGCCCTTTTGTTTTTGGCGGGTTGCCATAGGGCTTGGCGGTCGCTCCAGGTTCGCTCGTCATGCCCGGGCTTGTCCCGGGCATCCACGTTCTGTTCTGTGCTGCCGGCAAGGTCGTGGATGGCCGGGACAAGCCCGGCCATGACGATCTCGAAATCTCAGCGCGCCGCGCTCGGCTCTGGCTCGACCGGCGCATCGCCGTTGCCAAGCACATGGATCGCGCCTTCCTTTACCATCGCCACCTTGCGGGTGTGGAAGGCGTCGAGCGTCGCGCGATGGCCGATCGAGACGATCGTGGCCTGCGGCAGCTTCTCCGCCAGCAGCCGGTACAGCCGTGCCTCGGACGGCTCGTCGAGCGAGGCGGTGGCCTCGTCGAGGAAGAGATAGTCCGGCCCATGCAGCAGCGCCCGGGCGAGCCCGAGGCGCTGCTGCTCGCCGAGCGACAGCATCCGGTTCCAGTGGCCGTCCTCGCCCAGCCGTTCGGCGAGGTCGGGCAGGCCGACGGCGATCACCGCGTCCCGGATCTGGGTTGCCTGGAATGCGCCGGGTGCTGCGGGATAGATCACGGCGTCACCCAGCGCGCCGATCGGGAAATAGGGGCGTTGCGGCAGCATCATCAGCTTCGCCTGCGCGGGGATGGCGATGGTGCCGGTGCCGAACGGCCAAATGCCGGCGATGGCGCGGAACAGGGTCGACTTGCCGGAGCCCGACGGCCCGGTCACGAGCACGTGCTCCGGCGCCTGGACGGCGAAGCCGTCGGCTGCGACCAGTGGCGTGCCGTTGGGGAGATACACGCAGAGCTTATCGAGGCCGATAGTGCGGCTGCCGCCTGCCGTCCTGAGTTCGATCGTCGCCTCATGCGCCGGCAGGTTTGCCGCTGTCGCGACCGACATCTCGAAGCCGTCGAGACGTGCGACGATCGCGCGCCATTCCGCTATCGTTCGATAGGCCGTGACGAAAAAGGACAGCGCATCCTGCACCTGGCCAAAGGCCGAACCGGTCTGCATCATGTCGCCGAGCTGGATGCTCTTGGCGAAGTAGGCGGGCGCGACCACCACATAGGGAAAGATCGTCGCAGCCTGGCCGTAGCTCGCCGTGAAGGCGGTGAGGCGCTTGGTCCGGCTCATGATCGCATACCAGTTGCCGATGACGTAGCCGAAGCGCTGCAGCAGATGACCTTGCTCCGCGCTCTCTCCTTTCAAGAGTGCAATCTGTTCGGAATTTTCGCGTACGCGGATCAGGTTGAAGCGGAAGTCGGCCTCGTAGCGCTGTTTCTCGAAATAAAGATTGATGAGCGGCGCGCCGATCCAGTGCGTCAGTGCCGTACCCAGGAGCGCGTAGGCCAGCGCGCACCAGACCAGGAAGCCCGGGATGACGATATCGGTACCGTAAATGTGCAGGGGCGCCCTGTTGGACAGACCCCAGAGGATGACGATGAACGACGCCAGCGTCACGATGGACGACAGCAGGCCGAGACCGAGGACAAGCGTCTGCTCGACGAAGTTCGTGACGTCCTCGGTGAGACGCTGGTCCGGGTTATCGGCGGCGTCGCCCTTCAGCTGCATGCGGTAATGCGTGGCGCCGTCGAGCCATTCGCCGAGATAGTGTTGCGTCATCCACCGCCGCCAGCGGATCTGCAGCCACTGGTTCAGATAAAGCTTGTAGACGGCCACGCCGACGTAAGCGAAGGCAAGGCCGAGGAAGATCCAGACCTGCATGACGAACTCATTCAGGTCGTAGGCCTGGAGTGCGCTGTAAAACCGGTTCTGCCACTGATTGAGCAGCACATTGATCGCGACGAGCGTCAGCTCCAGTACGACGACGACGCCGAGCAGGCCGCGGCCGGCCCATTTGTCCTCCGATCGGAAATACGGGGCGGCGATTCGCCAGACGGTCGCGAGCGTGGCGCTGATGTTCTTCACAGAGGGGGATCTCCTGACGGATATGCACAGCGGCCTTGGAGCCAAGCGGCTGAGGCCATGGCAGAAATTGGGTGCGCTTAGACTAAAGTCGCAAGTTCTGCAATTTGCGTTGGCTTGTCGCGGCTTGCAACCCTAGCATGGGCTTCAACGGCGCGGGGTGGGGGCCTCCGGGATTTCGCGAGCTTGTGAGCGGGCGGGAACCGCTGCATTCGCAAGGAATTCGCGTCCAGTTCGGGGGTTATCGCTCCAGCGTCAAGCAGGATCGGCTGTCCACGCGGGCCGGCTGCCGCACACATGCGTGGGGGAGGAAGACCATGTGGAATCAAATCTATGATCCGCTGCACAGCCCCGTGCTGTCGACGATCGCGGCGGCGATACCTGTCGTTACGCTTCTGGTCCTGATCGCGAGCGGGCGCGTTCCGGCTCACGTCGCAGCAATCATTGCCGTGATCGTGACCAACCTCATCACGATTTTCGTTTTCACCATGCCGGTGAACATGTCGATCCGCGCCTCGATCCTCGGCATCGTGACCGGCTTTTTCCCGATCGGCTGGATCGTTCTCAACGTCATCTTCCTCTACCAGGTGACGGTGACGACCGGGCGGTTCGAACTCCTGAAGCGCGCGGTCGGCGGCGTCACCGAGGACCGGCGGCTGCAATTACTGCTGATCGCGTTCTCCTTCGGCGCCTTCTTTGAGGGCGCCTCGGGCTTCGGTACGCCGGTGGCGATCACCGGCGCCGTGCTGATCGGTCTCGGCTTTTCGCCGCTTGCGGCCTCCGGCCTGTCGCTGATCGCCAACACCGCGCCTGTCGCCTTCGGCGCGCTGGGCACGCCGATCCAGGGCCTCGCTTCGGTCACGGGGCTAGATCCCTACATCCTCGGTGCGATGGTTGGACGGCAATTGCCGCTGTTCTCGCTGATCGTGCCGTTCTGGGTGGTGTGGGCGTTCGCGGGCTGGAAGGGAATGAAGGACGTTTGGCCGGCGATCCTCGTCACCGGCGTGACGTTCGCGGTCCCGCAATTCGTGATCTCGAACTACGTCAATCCCTGGATCGTCGACATCGGTGCGTCGCTGATCTCGATGGGCGCGCTGATCCTGTTCCTGAAGATCTGGCAGCCGAAGCAGCTATGGCTATCGCCGGCGCTGCGCGGGCATGATGAATCGGCGGCGACGATGGCGACCGCAAAGCCGATCGACAAGACGCCGCTGACGCAGAGCGAGCTCTTCAGCGCGTTGCTGCCGTGGATCATCGTTTGCGTCGTGATGTTGATCTGGGGCAACGGTGCCTTCAAGACCTGGGCGAACGGGATCTTCACCTGGAACTACGCCGTTCCCGAACTGCACCAGATGATCAACAAGATGCCGCCGGTCGCGCCAGGACCGACCAAGGAGGCGGCGGTGTTCGGCTTCACCTATCTGTCCTTCACCGGCACGGGCATGCTGATTGCGGCGATCATCTCCGGCTTCCTGATGGGCGTGGGTCCCGGCAGGCTGCTGGTCGAATATGGCCGTACTATCCGGCTCTGCGCGATCTCGCTGATCACGATCTCGGCGATGCTCGCGATCGGCACGCTGACGCGCCTGTCCGGCGTCGACGCGACGCTGGGTCTCGCCTTTGCCGCAACCGGCGTGCTCTATCCCTTCTTCGGCACGCTGCTCGGCTGGTTGGGCGTGGCGCTGACCGGATCGGACACGTCGTCGAACATCCTGTTCGGCAACCTCCAGAAGATCACGTCCCAGCAGCTCGGCCTGTCGCCGATCCTGATGGCGGCGGCGAACTCGTCCGGCGGCGTGATGGGCAAGATGATCGACGCGCAATCGATCGTCGTCGCCTCCACCGCGACCAATTGGTACGGCCACGAAGGCACGATCCTGCGCTTCGTGTTCTGGCACTCGATCGTGCTGGCCTGCCTCGTCGGTGTGTTCGTGACGTTGCAAGCCTATGTCTATCCGTTCACGGAGCTCGTGCTGAAGTAGCAGGCGACGTCCAGCATCAGTGAAAAACCCCGCGGGATCGTCCCGCGGGGTTTTTTGTGCCTTGAATCGGCGAACCTTCTCAAAGGCTTTGCCGTCTTATAAAAGACCGCGAAGCGGGTCGGTCGAGAGGTCTCATGATATCGTTGAAGCAGATGGTGTGCGCGGCGGCTGCGTCGCTGGTGATGTCCGCCGTTGCGCGTGCGGAAGAGGGCTTTCCGTTCGGCACCGAGATGACGCTGGAGGCCGTGCCGCAGCCCGGTTCGAAACGAATTCCGAACCTCGAGATCGGTGACAATGGCGAGGTGGTGGTCGAGCTCTGGTGCAAGGGCGGCAAGGGCCAGTTCTCGGTGGCCGGCAACACCGTGATTTTCGTTCCCGGCGCAATTCAGGATCGGTCCTGTCCGCCGGCAAAAGCCCAGGCCGATGACGAACTCGTCGCCGCTCTCGCCGCCGTCGAGACCTGGAAGCGCCAGGGCGACGTGCTCACGCTGATCGGCCCGAAGCAGCTGCGGTTTCGCGCCAACGGGAATTGACGGTTATTTCCACACCGACTTGTCGGCGTCCCAGCGCTGGCCCTTCAGCTCCTTGGCGAGCGCCTCGAGCGAGCCGTTGTCGTCGGGCTGGTCGGCTTCCTCGTCGGCCGTCGCCTCGTCCGACACGTTGAGCTTTGCGCCGCTGCTCTCATCGGCGGTCGTGGTCGAGGGGCTGCCGATCCAGACCATCAGTCTGTCGGTCGTCCCTGGCTTGTCGGCGGAGACGAGGCCTGACACCTCGATCGTGTCGGTAAGCTCAAGCGCCGGGAAATCCTGGTTCGGCCGCTTGAAGACGAGCTTGAGTTTGCCGGTGGCGGCGTTGAAGCTCTGCGAAGCCGGCTTGGCCGCGAGCGTCTTGCTCAGCACGCCGGCAATTGCAGTGGCAAGCTTGTCGCGGTTGATCTTGTCGCCGTCGCGCCAGTCGGCGGCGGGAATGCGGATGGTGCGGTCCATCTCGGCGAGCCCCACGGTCCAGCCGGCGGCCGTGACGCCCGGCATCGCCTTGAATTTCGCGAGCAGCGCGGCCGAGCGCTCCGGATCGACCGACATATTGATGGTCTGCTCGCCGGCGCGCAGCGCGTCGCAGCCGACGGAAAGGCTTGCCAGCGTCACCTCGACGTCCTGGCCCTTGAGGCTCTTCAAGAAGTCGGTCGCGTTATCCAGCTTGACCTTGACCGCGATCGCTTCCGGGGAAACTTCGGTAAAATCCTTCGGCTGGGGCGTGATGCCGTCGTCGGTGGTCTGGTTGTCCAGAAATTCCTTCTCGCTGAGATCGGCATTGTCGGGCGAGGTCACTTCGGTCACGGCCTGGCCGATGCCGATCTGGCCGCGGAACTCGAAGGTGTCGCCGGTCGGCTTGCGCGTGAGCTTGACGCTGACCGGCGCCTTTGCGCCGAGGCTTTGCGTCGTTCCGCTCAGCGTCTGGCCCGCGATCTGGAGATTGACGACGAAGCGGTCCTTGCGGTCGGAGTTCTTGGCGACGGGGTAGCAGACGTCGAGCACCGCCGCGGTGACCGTCTTGCCCTGACGCGTCTCCTTCAGGATCACGTCGGCATTGCCGTCCATCAGGCCGTCGATCGAGGTGAAATAGCGCGTCTCCATGCCACCGGGCGCCGTGGCCTTCGGCGACAGCTTCATCTGGGCAGAGGCGAGCTCGGGCGAGACGGAGAGCAGGGCGGCCAAAAGGGCTGTCGAACAAACCAGAAGCGCGCGCATCGACGAAATCCTCGAACGAATGGAATCGGGCGCCACCGTAGTGGGTTTTGGCCGCCGGTTGAAGCGCAGGCCAGTGTCGGCAAAAAAGAAGGCCGCCCGGAGGCGGCCTTCGCAACACTGTCAGATGAGGATCGGCTTAGAAGCCGCCCATGCCGCCGCCGGCCGGCGCGGACGGGGTGTCCTTCCTCGGCGCTTCGGCGACCATCGCCTCGGTGGTCACCAGCAGGCCGGCCACGGAGGAGGCGTCCTGCAGCGCGGTGCGCACCACCTTGGCGGGATCGATGATGCCCTTCTCGATCATGTCGACATATTCCTCGGTCTGGGCGTCGAAGCCGAAGGTCTCGGACTTGTTCTCGAGGATCTTGCCGACAACGATCGAGCCCTCAACGCCGGCATTCTCCGAGATCTGGCGGATCGGAGCTTCCAGCGCCTTCAGCACGATGTTGATGCCGGCCTGCACGTCGGCATTGGCGTTGGTGAGACGGCCGACCGCCTTCTTGGCGCGCAGCAGCGTCACGCCGCCGCCGGGGACGATACCTTCCTGCACCGCGGCGCGGGTGGCGTTGAGCGCGTCCTCGACGCGGTCCTTCTTCTCCTTGACCTCGATCTCGGTCGCGCCGCCGACGCGGATCACCGCGACGCCGCCGGCGAGCTTGGCGAGACGCTCCTGGAGCTTCTCACGGTCGTAGTCCGAGGTGGTCTCTTCGATCTGGGCCTTGATCTGCCCGACGCGGGCCTCGATCTCCGGCTTCTTGCCGGCGCCCTTGACGATCGTGGTGTTCTCCTTGTCGATCACGACCTTGCCGGCACGACCCAGCATCTTCACCGTGACGTTCTCGAGCTTCATGCCGAGATCATCGGAGATCAGCTGACCGCCGGTCAGGATCGCGAGGTCTTCCAGCATGGCCTTGCGGCGATCGCCGAAGCCCGGCGCCTTGACGGCGGCAACCTTGAGGCCGCCACGCAGGCGGTTGACGACCAGGGTCGCCAGCGCCTCGCCCTCGACGTCCTCGGCGATGATGACGAGCGGCTTGCCCGACTGCACCACGGCTTCCAGCACCGGCAGCATGGCCTGCAGGCCGGAGAGCTTCTTCTCGTGCAGGAGGATGTAGGCGTCCTCGAGCTCGGCGGTCATCTTCTCGGGGTTGGTGACGAAGTAGGGCGACAGATAGCCGCGGTCGAACTTCATGCCCTCGACGATGTCGACTTCGGTGTCGAGCGACTTGTTTTCCTCGACCGTGATGACGCCCTCGTTGCCGACCTTCTGCATCGCCTGAGCGATCATCTTGCCGATGGCGGCGTCGCCGTTGGCCGAGATGGTGCCGACCTGGGCGACCTCGGAGGAGGCGGCAACCGGCTTGGCGCGCTTCTCGATGTCCTTGACGACGGCCGCGACCGCGGTGTCGATGCCGCGCTTGAGGTCCATCGGGTTCATGCCGGCGGCAACCGCCTTGGCGCCTTCGCGCACGATGGCCTGGGCCAGTACGGTCGCGGTGGTGGTACCGTCGCCGGCGAGGTCGTTGGTCTTGGAGGCGACCTCACGCACCATCTGGGCGCCCATGTTCTCGAACTTGTCCTCGAGCTCGATCTCCTTGGCGACGGTGACGCCGTCCTTGGTGATGCGGGGTGCGCCGAACGACTTCTCGATGACGACGTTGCGGCCCTTCGGGCCGAGCGTCACCTTGACGGCGTTGGCGAGAATGTCGACGCCGCGCAGCATGCGATCGCGCGCGTCTCCGGAAAACTTGACGTCCTTGGCAGCCATGGTCTGGAATCCCTCGTGTTTCGTGATGTGTCTTGTTTGGTGCTGTGCGGCCGAATGATGGATGCCCGGACCTGATGATCCGGGCATGGCATTCAGCGGCCGTTCAGGCGTCTGGCCTTAGGCCATCACGCCCATGATGTCCGACTCCTTCATGATCAGGAGGTCTTCGTTGTCGATCTTGACCTCGGTGCCCGACCACTTGCCGAACAGCACGACGTCGCCGACCTTGAGGTCGATCGGGATCAGCTTGCCAGCCTCGTCGCGGCCACCGGGGCCGACGGCGACGACTTCGCCCTGGGACGGCTTTTCCTTGGCGGTGTCGGGGATGATGATGCCGCCCTTGGTTTTTGCCTCGGCATCGATACGTTTGACCACGACACGGTCATGCAGCGGACGAAATTTGGACTTAGCCATGACGTTTCCCTTTGGAGGCTCGCTTTTCCGAAAGCAGCGGAAGTGGGTGGGGGCGGCGCTCCCGTCCACCCTCTTTCCGAGGATCGAACGGCGCGCTTAGCAATCGATCTTTCCGAGTGCTAATAGTGCGCAGGGGATATGGCTTGGCTGCGATCCTGTCAAGCAAAGGTGGTTAAGCGATTGGTGAGGCGGATATAGGATGGTGGCACTGGAAACTCGTTCGCGGCGCTGGCGTATATTAGGACGTCATTGCTACGGCTGCGGTTTTGCGCTTGGCTGCGAAAGGGATGCGGCCATGGTCTTGTTCGGGGGGATGCCATGATCAGTTCAGCTCACGCGCGCACGGTTGCTAATCTGGCGGCCGCCTCTTGCCTGGCGTTGCTGCTCGGCGCCTGCGGCGGCGGCATGAGCCTGCCGTCCTTCTCCTCGTCCCAGCCGGCCCCCGAGGCCGAGCCCGGCGTCGCGCCGGAAATGCCGGCCTCGATCCGCGCCGACGAGATCGTCGGCCGCTGGGGTCTCGCCTCGTTCCAGAACCCGGCCGACCGCGCCCGCACCGAGGCGGCGGCGCGAGCCCAGTGCAAAAATCCCTACGTGATCGGCGCCGGTTCCTCCGGTGGCGTGATCATGCATCTCGCCGACCAGGCCACGCCGCAGGAACTGCGGCTGAAGGGCTCGCCGAGCGGCAAGAACTATATCGGCCCACCCGGCCCGACCCCAGGGGAGCAGGACCGCGAGATCGTCTCCTTCGACGGCCGCGTCATGATCACCCGCTTCGTCGACAAGGACGCCGCCACCCGCTACGGCAACATGGTCTACGTCCGCTGCGCGCCGAAGGCGTGATCGGGCTTCCGGCCTCACCACGAAGACAACAAAAAACGCCGGCTCGCGCCGGCGTTTCGTTTGTCTCTCTGTCGCGTTCGCTTAGTCGAACAGCGCGTCGATGTCGTCCTGCGAGGCGTGGCCGACGTCGCCGGCGAGCTTCGGGCCGTTGAGCAGCTTGTCGTCCTCGCTGCGGGTGTCGACCTGCGCCGGCACGTGGGACTTGATCGCGTCGACGCCACCCCAGATGTCCATCATCGCATTGATGTGCTGCTCGATGAACTTCATCGTGGTCATGACCTTGCTGATGCGCTGGCCGGTCAGGTCCTGGAAGTTGCAGGCCTCGAAGATCGAGATGACGCGTTCCTGGATGTCGTCGGCGAGGCGCTTCTGCTGGTCGATCGAGTCGACCTTGCCGAGAGCGGATGCCGCCTGGTCGATCGATTCGGCGGCTTCGAGGATCTGCTGGGTCGCCTGTTCGGTACCGCCGACCACCGCGCCGAGCTCGCCATTGACTTTGGCCATCTCGCCGCCGTCGAAGCTCTTACCGTGCAGGGTCGCGATCTCGCGCTTGGTGCGGTCGATGGCGTCATGGATGAGGTCGAGCTCGACCTTCAGCTTCTCGCACTGCTCGATCTGGGCCCGATAGGTATCGAGCATCGTGCGTGCGTCGGAAAGCTCCCGCGCCGTGGAGGCGTCGATCGCCGCCATGGCTGCGCTGCCGGTCAAGGGCACCGCGCCCTTTGCCATCTGTGCGCGGATCGCGCGCAGCTCCGCCATAATCTCGCTATGCATCGGGCCTGCCTCTTCTGCTACGTCAAGAATTGGCATCTCGCCACCGGCGATATCCTCGACACGAAAACGCTTGCGGTGAATAGCCATCAGGAACTCCCCCCACCTCATTCACGCGTCTTTGTAGGCAGAAGCGATTTAACACGAGGTTCACAACCGGAACTGTCGTGCGGTTGCGCGCGACGGCATGCAAACGGGCGATTAACCATGAGGCTCGGCCCTTCATCGAAAATAAACGCTGATCGACAAATTGCCGCGCCGATCGCGACGTGGTGAATCGAAACGCCGCTCCCGTTTACCAAACGAAACGGAGTTTGCTCTCTATTGACCACGTCGAGGACGCGCACAACCAACGCGTTCGGCGGCGAATGCAACTAGACGAAACAGTACAGAGTACGTCGATGTTCAAGAAAATGTCTGTCGCGCTGCTCGGCAGCGCTTGCGCCTTCATTGTCGGCGCTGATCGCGCCGCAGCTTTCGACAACACGGTGCCGAACGATCCGCCCCCGATGCTCTACCAGCCGCGTGTCGTCCCGCCGCCGGTGCGCGTCGTCTCCAATGCCAACATGGGCGGCGGCTTCATCGAGTTCCTGTTCGGCGATGGGCCCGGCCGCGGTCCGGCCTATGAGCCGCAGCAGTCAATCTATCAGCAGCAGCCCGGCTACAACGATCTACGCCGTCTGCCGCCGATGGGCGGGCCGCAGATGCAGGGTGGATATCAGCAAGGCGCAGCTCTCCAGCAGGAGGCGATCGATCCGCGGCAGCGTACGTTCGATCCGAAATTCGAGAAACAACTCGTCGACTATAGCGGCAAGGAAACTGCCGGCACGATCGTGGTCGATTCCAACAACAAGTTTCTCTATCTCGTCGAGGGCAACGGCCGGGCGATGCGCTACGGCATCGGGGTCGGACGCGAGGGTTTCACCTGGAGCGGCGTGAAGTCGATCACGGCGAAGCGCGAATGGCCGGACTGGACGCCGCCGGCGGAAATGATCGCACGCCGCCCCGATCTGCCGCGGCACATGGAGGGCGGCCCGGAAAACCCGCTTGGCGCGCGCGCGATGTATCTGGGCTCCACGCTCTACCGCATCCACGGCTCCAACGAGCCCTGGACCATCGGCACCAACGTCTCCTCCGGCTGCATCCGTATGCGCAACGAAGACGTCATCGACCTCTACGGCCGCGTCAATGTCGGCACCAAGGTCGTGGTGATGTGAGGGCCTGCGGCTTCAGAGATGCCGCAGATGTGAGCAGTCGTGAAGGAGCGGCGGATTGGTGCGGTAATGCCCTGGTCCTATGTGGGTGCGCATAGCTACTCACCTTGGAGCAATGCGATGCGTACGATCTTGGCTTTGGGTGTTCTCGTCGCTCTGACCGCCTCGGCTGGTGCGGGCACCGTGCATCATCGGCGCCATGTCGCCCCTGCCGGCCAGACCTTCGCCCCCCAGCTCACGCCGCGCGCGGCTGAGGGCTTTGCCTATGTTCCTCGCCCGGTCCCGTACTCGGCGCCGGCCGAATACAATCCCAATCCCTATCCGTACTGGGGCGGCTGACCGCCGCAACTGACAAAACGGCCGCCCTTTGGCGGCCGTTCTGCTTTGCGGGTCGGACTTGCTCAGGCGTAGTCGCTGCCGTCGTCGTCTCCACCACCGAAGTCGCTGTCGTCGGCCAGGTCCGTATTGCCGTTGTCGTTGTTGTCGTAGTTCTGGTCGTCGTTATCGCGATCGTTCGACGCCTGGTCGAGGAAGCCTTGACGCGAATCCCGGTTCGATCCGATGTCGTTGAGACCGGCATCGCGGGCCAGCGAGCCACTGGACTGGTCGCTGCTCCAAGGGCTGCGGTCGCCCAAGGCATTGGTGTCGCCAAAAGCCTGATGCGATCCGCCGCCCATCATGCCGCGGATGCTGGAGAGCAGCAGCGAGCCGCCGACCACGCCGGCCGCGGCCGCCGCTGCCGTGCCCAGGAACGAGCCGCCGCCACCGCCGACCGGCGGGGCGCCGTAGCCCTGACCATAACCCTGGCCCTGTCCGTAGGCCTGACCATAAGGCGGCTGGCCGTAGCCGGGTTGTCCCGGCTGGGCCTGCTGCATTGCCTGGCCGCTGTTCCAGACCGGCCGGGAGTCACGCGGCGGCACATTCGGAACCGAACCGCGCGACGGGCTCGAGCCGAACAACGTGTCACGCATGGTGTCGAGGAAGCCGCCGGACTGCGGCTGCTCCAGCGCATGGTCCGCTTCCAGCTCCTGGATGCGGTGATGCGCGCGCTTCAGCGCTTCGTCCTGCAACAGCGTGGTTTGCACCAGCGCATAGACTGCGCCCGGCGCCTTGCGTAAGCCGTCTGAAATCGCGGCGATCGCGTCGGGATCGCGCGGTGCATTTTCCAGTTTCGAAAGCCGGTCGAAAAGCTCGTCGACGAGCTGGCGTTCCTGCGGCGTCATGATCTGTCTCCCTCGCGCAAAACAAGCGCAAGCGGGATGTAGGGTTCCATTGTGGCCCCAACAGTGGCGGCCGGATTAAATTTCGGTATGCGACAGACTGCCCCGGCCCCCCGGCCCTGGCTGTCGTGGGTTTCATCCCAATGTCACGTGACTGGCCGCCAGAAGCCGCGGGAAGGCGTCGCTCGCGAGATAGGCATGCTCGCGTTCCCTGACATCCGTCATCGGGTCGAGGCCGGCGAGGATCTCGTCGACGAAGCCGGGATGGCACATCACCAGGCCGCCCTCGGGCAGACCTTCCAGGAACTGCCGCATCAGATCGCCGAAATCGGCCGCGCGGGTGAAATCATAGGCGCCGGCAAAGGCGGGATTGAACGCAAGGCCGGCGCGCACCGCGCGGCGGCGGAATTGTGCGCTGAGGATATCGAGCACCATTGCCTTTGGTGAAGCCAGCCGTTGCGCCAGCGGCAGGTCACGTCCGCCCTGGCGCACCCAGGCGTTTGGCGCCGCTTCGCTGACGGCCTCCACGAAGCCGTCGCGCACCTGCGGAAACAGCTGCACATGCTGGTGGCCGTCGACGAAATCGGGCGCGCGGCCGAAGGCTTCCGCGAAAGCGGCGAGCTGCGCTCTGACCTCGTTGCGAAAGAACTCGCTGTCGAGCCGTCGCAGAAATCCGGCGCGCAGCAGTTTTGGAAAGGCCATGAACATGTCGCCGTCGAGCGGACGGAAATGCATGGTGAGGGGGCGGAACGGCGCCGACAGCGTCACGTGCAATCCGATCGCGCAGCGCGGGCTCGCCTTCACGGCAGCCTGAAGCGCCTCGACCTCGCTCGGCTCGATCGCGGGGCCGACCATCATCACAGACGTCGCATTGAGGCGTCCGCGCTCGATCAGGTCGCGGATCGCACGATTGACGCCCGGGCTGATGCCGTAATCGTCGGCGCAGAGCCAGATCGGCCGCGGCGCTGCCGCCGCGCTCATTCGGCTGCGGTCCTGCTGGATGCGTCGCCGGCCTTGTCGGCCTCGAAATGCTTTTCGCTGTGCTCGGCGACGAAGTAGATCGGACGCGCCTTCAGCTCCGAGAGGATCTTGCCGATATATTCGCCGACGATTCCGATCATGATGAGCTGCACGCCGCCGATCGTCATCAGGCCGATCACGAGCGAGGGATAGCCGGGCACCTGCTTGCCGGTGGTCCAGACCTCCCAGAGGATCGAGAGGCCGAACAGGAAGGCGCCACCGGCGAGGATGACGCCGAGCAGGCTCGCGAAGCGGAGCGGTGCGACCGAGAACGAAGTCACGCCTTCGATCGACAGACCCAGCAGACGCGCGGCGCTGAAGGTCGTGACGCCGTGGGTGCGCGGCGCCGGCTCGTAGTCGACGCGGATCTGGCGAAAGCCGATCCAGCTTGCGAGCCCCTTGAAGAAGCGGTTGCGCTCCGGCAGCTGCCTGAGTGCCGCGACCGCGCGCGGTGACAGCAAACGGAAGTCGCCGGCGTCTTCCGGGATCTTCTGGCGAGCGCCCCAATTGATCAGCGCGTAGAAGCCGCGCCCGGCGACTCGGCGCAGGAAGGGCTCGTTGTCGCGATGTGCCTTGGCCGTATAGACGACATCATAGCCGTCCTCGATCCAGTGCCGCACCAGCTGTTCGACGAGCACCGGCGGGTGCTGGCCGTCGCCGTCCATGAACATGACCGCGCCGAGGCGGGCGTGGTCGAGGCCGGCCATCAGCGCCGCCTCCTTGCCGAAATTGCGCGACAGCGAAACCACCTGGATGTCGATCGCGTCGGCCGGCAGCGAACGGGCGATCGACAGCGTTGCGTCCGCACTGCCGTCGTCGACATAAACGACCTCGCAGGCAAGGCGGTAGCGTTGCCGCAAGGTCTTGGCGATCTCGCAGATGCGCTGGTGCAGGACGGCGAGGCCCGCCGCTTCGTTGTAGACGGGGACGACAATCGACAGCCCCTTCGCGGCGGCACTCGCTGCGGTGGTGGTCAGGGCGGAAACGTCAGAGCCCAGTATCATCGATCGAGGTTCCAGAGGCGTCGAGGTCAACAGCATATGGTAGCTGCGGCTTGCTGTCGCTACGCTGAACGGACCTGAGGCTCACCGCCGCAGGAACGCTTCGAGCTTGGCAAACAGAGGGTTCTCCCGGTCGAACACGTAGTCGAGCGAGACGACCGAGACGGTCTCGGCGCCATGTTCGCGCAGAAAGCTCGCGAGCGTGTAAAGCTGGCCGGGTGGGCAGTGCAGCGTGAGCATGCCCGACGAGGTCGGTCCGCCGAACGGCGCCTCGACGCCGAAACGGCTGTGAGCCTCGGTGAGCAGGGCGGCGTCGCATTGCCGGAAGCGGGTCCGGACCTCGCGGTATTTGTTGGCCCGGGCCCGGGCGGCGATGTGGTCGAGGATGACGCGGGCGGTCTCGCGGGCCTGCGGCGACCAGTCGGCCTCCCTTGAGGCGACCAGATTGGCCTGGCTGCGCAGGATCACGCCGTCGTCGAGCACCCGCAAGCCATTGGCGGCGAGCGTCGCACCCGTCGTGGTAATGTCGACGATCAGCTCGGCGCTGCCGGCCGCCGGTGCGCCCTCGGTCGCGCCTGCGCTCTCGACGATGCGGTAATCGGTGATGCCGCGGCTCTGGAAGAAGCTGCGGGTGAGGTTGACGAACTTGGTCGCGACCCGCATCCGCATGTGATGCTGCTCGCGGAAGCCGGTGGTGACGTCGTCGAGATCCGCCATGGTGCGGACGTCGATCCAGGCCTGCGGCACCGCGACCACGACGTCGGCATAGCCGAAGCCGAGCCCGTCGATCAGCGACACCTGCTTGTCGGCGTCGGCGATATTCTCGCGCACCAGGTCTTCGCCGGTGACACCGAGATGCGCGAAACCGCGGGCGAGCTGCGATGCGATCTCGCTCGCCGAAAGATAGGCGACCTCGACATTGTCGAGGCCTGCAAGCGTGCCGCGATAGTCGCGGGCGCCGCCGGCCTTCGACAGTTTCAGCCCGGCACGGGCGAAGAAGGCCTCGGTGTTTTCCTGCAGGCGGCCCTTGGAGGGAACGGCCAGAACGAATGGCGCGCTCATGACTTAAGCTCCCACCTTGCGGCCGATTCTGGTCAGCGCGTCCACCCAAACCGAGAAGCCGACGGCCGGGATCGGCGCCGGCGATCCGAGCTGGGTCATCAGTCCGTCGTAGCGGCCACCGGCAACCAGCGGCTCGGCGCCGTTGCCCTTGTGATGCAATTCGAATTCGAAGCCGGTATAGTAATCGAGGCCACGCCCGAACGCGGTCGAGAAGCGCGTGGTCTTCACGTCGATGCCGCGCGCCGCCATGAAGCCGATCCGGCTCTCGAACTGGTCGATCGCGCCGGCAAGGTCGAGCTTCGCATCAGCGGTCAGCGCGCGCAGCTCGGCAATTGCATCATCCGGATTGCCGGAGATCGACAGGAAGCGCTTCAGCACGGTGATCGCCTCGCGCGGCAGCGCGCCGCCCTTCAGCGTCGACTGCTCGAGGAAGCGGTCGGCGATCTCGGCCGTGGTGCGGCCACCGACATTGGTGGTGCCGGCGATCGACATCAGATCGGAGACGAAGGCCAGCGCCGCCTTGCGATCGGAGCCGGCGAGCGCGGCCAGCACACCCTCATATTCGCTGCGCGTGGTTGCGGTGGTGCGAGCCAGCCCTTCCAGATCCTGCTCCAGGCTGATCTTGCGATGGAAGTCCTTGACCAGGCGGCGGCGCCAGACCGGATAAAGGTCGAGCGCGTCGAGCAATGCGTTGAACAACGCCACGTCGCCGGTGCGGATCTCGACGTCGCGCACACCGAAAGCGGCGGTCGCCTCCAGTGCCAGCGCCAGCGTTTCGGCATCCGCGGCCGCGCGATCCTGGCGGCCGAACGACTCGATTCCGGCCTGGAGGAATTCACTGGCCTGCCCGCTGCGGTAGCGGAACACGGGACCCAGATAGCTGAACCCGGCCGGCTGGCCGGCGCGGCTGGAGGCGAGATAGTCGCGCGCCACGGGGATCGTCAGGTCTGGGCGCAGGCAGAGCTCCTCGCCGGACAGGTCCGTCGTCAGATAGAGGCTTTTGCGGATGTCCTCACCGGACAGGTCGAGGAACGGCTCGGCCGGCTGCAGGATGGCGGGCTCGGCCCTGACGTAGCCGGCCTGCGCAAACGACAACAGCAGCGTATCCGCCCAGGCGGCGGAGCCGGCAGCATTTGAGGTGGCAGTCGCGGTCATAACAGGGGTCCATCATCCCGGCGGAACCGGGCAGGCAAGGAGAAGCCAAAGGGGGTGCCAAGGGAGGCACAGGAATTGGCGCTGCCCTTAGCATGGCCGGAAAACGGTTTCGACCTCCAAAGGATCAATCGCTTAACGAGTTTGGAGCTGTCCGGATAAGCTCGGCCGGATTCGCCGCCGCATCGGTATATAGGTAATAAAATACCTGGTTGTTGAGTTCCGTGCTGCTGATGCGGCCGTCCCGCGAGGGGATGCCGCGCCATTCAGTCGACTCGACCGGGACCTTCTCTGCGATCTTCCACAGTCGCGTTCCTGGTCGGGGCCGGTCCCGAGGTGTCCGATGCCGCGTCATCCGCGAGCTGCTCCGCCAGATCGAGAATTCTCTGCCTCTTGCGCGCGTCAGTGATGCCGAGAAATGCTTTGATCAGATGCAGCTCCAGGCGTCCCCCAGCATCGTCGTTCATGACCATTCATTTCGCGACCGCCGGCGGAACGGAGCCGGCATCATCGAATCGTTAGATACGGTGGTGCAGCACCGAAGTTTCAGCGCGGCGCAGCGACCACAGACTCCGACATCACAATGAGATTGAGGACGGCCGGCAAGTTGTCGCATACTCAATTTGGGTATGCCGGATGATACGCTCGCTGCTGCCTTCGTCTACAAGATGAATGTTGGTTTCTGATTCATGCGCAATGCTTCTGATATCATCCGGACGGTCTCGCGCCACACACTGGCCTACATGCTGTTTTCGATCAGCGAGATGTTCCGGAACTACGACGAATTCGATCCGATGGACCTTCTGATCGTTCATGCGATTCTCAATGCGAACGTTATCAATGTGATGAACGACCCGTCGCTGGACGAGAAGTTTTCCAGCATTCACACGGTCGAGCCGGATGTGATCAAGCAGGGCGTGTCCCGCGCGGCACTCTCGCGCTTCCTCAGCCTGCCGCTGGAGACGGTTCGCCGTCGCGTGGCGGGATTGAAGCGGCGGAAAATTCTCGCGGAGACCAAGGCCGGGTTGATCGTGACCGAGCAGAACGCATTCAAGTTTGGCAACAACCACGAGCTACAGAAGACCAATATGCTGCACCTGACGAAGCTGCTGCGCGATCTCAAGCGCGCCGGCATCGACGGACCGGATGATCTGAGTGCCGCCAAAGTCGTGGTGGCGACGAAGAAAGCGAAGTAAGCGGCTGGACATGGGTCAAAGCATCAACATTGCTCGCGATGGCGTTCAAAGAGGCGCTGCGGAGCGTCTGTTGTCGTTCCAGGGGCTCAAGCCATCATCGGCGCTCGAGCTCCAGTCGTATGACATCGATCATTTCGGCGACAGCGAGAGATATGCCGGTGCGTCCAGCATGCCGTTGGCGGCCGGGTCGACTGCGATCATGCGCGCGCGGCTCAGCCTGCCGACCCTGAGCCTGTCGCTGGTGAAAACCTTCCCGCGCATCATTCGCGGTTATCAGCTGGCGCATGCCGCCGCCGTGGTGGTGCCGATGGATCATGTGACCTCGACCCGCATCAACGGGCAGTCGATCGGTAGTTCGATCGTCATTCTGAAGGGCGCGTCCGATTGCCTGGTCTATGAGCCGGTCGGCCGTCTGATCGGTGTCGTCTACTTCACGCCGCCCGCGTGCGAGCCCTGGTCTCGCCTGGATGGCTATCATTTGCTGAGCCCGACATCGGACGTGCTCGCCTCGCTGCGCGGCCTGATCTCCGCAACGCTCGAAACCGCCGCCAATGATCCGGACTTCCTGAACGAGCCGACGTCGCGCGCGGTTGTCGAGCAATCGCTGCTCAACGCGATCGACGGCGCCATCCAGACCAGCGTGGACAGCAGGTCCGTGCACGCCACGACGGAGAGCTACCTCCAGATCGTCGCCGACATGGAAAGATCGATCCGGCACGATCTGACGATCTGGCTCAAGACGACCGAAATGGCCGAGCGCGTGGGCGTGTCGGTCCGGACCCTCCAGAGTGCGACGCAGGCCATTTGCGGCATGAGCCCGCATCGCTATAGCCGAGTCCTGCGGCTCTGGTCGGTGCGCCGGCAGCTGCGCACCGGCCCCGGACGGCGCAGCGTGAAGGCCTGCGCCATTGCCCATGGCTTCTGGCATTTGAGCGAGTTCGCGGCGAGTTACAGGGCGGCGTTCGGCGAGTTGCCGTCCGAGACCCTGCATCGATCTGTGCGGGAGCACAGCTAGAAGGAAGATCGCGCTTTAGTCGCGCGTGCCGCCCCAATCGCCCAGCACGGCCTGCACCAGCGCCAGCGCTGCCACCGCGGCCGTGTCGGCCCGCAGGATCCGCGGGCCCAGCGCCAGCCGCAGGATTTTTGGCTGGCGCAGCAGCAGGGCCCGCTCTTCTTCGGCGAAGCCGCCCTCGGGACCGATCAGGACGTCGATACCGTGCCCGGACGCGCGCGCCTGTTGCAGGCTCTGGATGGGATTCTCGACCTCGGCCGCCTCGTCGCAGAACACCAGCAGGCGGTCGGTGGGGCGCTGGCTGAGGTAGCGCTCGAGCGGCGCGGGTTCGGCCACGGTGGCGAGGCTCAGGATTCCGCATTGCTCGGCGGCCTCGATGACATTGGCGCGCATGCGCTCGGTGTTGACACGGGAGGCCTGGGTGAACCGGGTCTGGACCGGTTGCAGGACGGCGGCGCCCATCTCCACGGCCTTCTGGACCGTGTAATCGAGCCGGGCGTGCTTGAGCGGGGCGAAGACGTAAGCGAGGTCGGGCAGCCGATCCTGGGGGCGCACTTGCTGGAGGATGACGAGATTGTCGGGCCGCTTGCGACCTTCGATCGCGGCCTGCCATTCGCCGTCGCGGCCGTTGAAGGCCAAAACCTCTGCCCCGGCGGCAAGCCGCAGCACATTGCCGAGGTAGTTGCTCTGATCACGGTCGAGCGGAACCCTGGCATCCTGGGCCAGGGAGGTCTCGACGAACAGGCGGGGCGCGCGAAAATCGTGGGAAGGCATTGATCAAAAGTCCGATTCGCCGCCGTTCTTAACCGAAAGCCGCCGTTTCGGGGGTAAATATTGCCGAATCGGTGCGTCGGCGCGCCGCGCTCTTGCCCTATTCGACGGGTTGTTAAGCGCTGGCGGGAATCGTAAAATCGCGAGCACGCTGGTTGCGCTTCAATTGGGAAGACGCCGAGCCCCGCTTGCTCCTGCCGGAGAGACTATCTTGATGATCCGTCGATTGATGGTCCCGATCACTGCCGCCCTGCTCACCATGGGTGCTGCTGGCGCCCACGCGCAGGGGTTCCCGGCGCCGCTGCCGGGTCGGTCCGCACCCGATTCCGCGTTTCCGCCCGTGAACGGTTCGGCGCCGGTCGCCTCCGTCGGCGGCGCGCCGCAAGCCTCGTTCCCGACCAACGGCGCGGCCCCGATCGGTGGTGCCGGCGCCTTCAGCGCGGCCCCGCCGACGCAAGGCGGTCCCGGCGAGGACTGCATGAAGGCCTTCATACCGCTCCGCGAGGAAGCCGAGAAGCGCGGCAAGCTGATCAAGGCGGCGAGCGATCGGCACGCGCCGCCGGACGAGGCCTGCAAGCTGATCCGCAATTTCAGCCAGGCTGAGACCAAGATGATCAAATACATCGAGGTTCACGCCGCCAAATGCGGAATCCCGCCGAACGTCGGCGCACAGATGAAGGACGGCCACAAGAACACCGAGACCATGGCGACGAAGGTCTGCAACGTTGCGCAGCAGATGCAGAACCAGCCGCGCGGTCCTGCCGGTCCGTCGCTCAGCGAAGTGGTGGGTTCGGGTTCGGCGCCGGAAGCCAATGCCGGCAAGAAGGGCGGCAGCACCTTCGACACGCTCAACGGCAACGTCCTCACCCGATGAGCGACACATCCGCCCGCGTTGCCGATTCCACCGGCAACTGGGTCGATACGCTCGCGCCGCAATGGGCGCGGCCGTATTTGCGCTTGTCCCGCTTCGATCGTCCGATCGGCTCCTGGCTCTTGCTGATGCCGTGCTGGTGGTCGGCCGCGCTCGCGAGCGGCATGGCGCATGATGTTCATCGCCTCCCGCTTGTCATCGTGCTGTTCTTCATCGGCGCCTTCGTGATGCGCGGTGCCGGCTGCACCTGGAACGATATCACCGACCGCGACCTCGACGACAAGGTCGAGCGCACCCGCTCGCGGCCGCTGCCGTCGGGGCAGGTGACAACGAAGCAGGCGCTGGCCTTCATGGTCGCGCAGGCCCTGATCGGGCTCGTGGTGCTGCTGCAGTTCAACCGCTTCGCGATTCTGACCGGCATCGCCTCGCTCCTGATCGTTGCGATCTATCCCTTCATGAAGCGCATCACCTGGTGGCCGCAGATCGTGCTCGGGCTGGCCTTCTCCTGGGGCGCCCTGATGGGATTCGCCGTCACCTTCGGGCGCATCGACGTCACCGCACTGGTGCTCTACGCCGGCGCGATTGCCTGGGTGATCGGCTACGACACCATCTATGCGCATCAGGACGCTGAGGACGACGCGCTGATCGGCATCAAGTCCACCGCGCGCCTGTTTGGCGCGCATACGCACCAGGCGCTGATCCTGTTCTACGGATTATCGGTGATGCTGATTGGTGTCGCGCTGGCGTCAGGCGATGCGCGCTGGCCGGCCTGGATCGGGCTTGCGGCCTTCGCCGCGCATCTGGCGTGGCAGATCATGCGGCTCCGGATCGAGGATCCGGAATTGTGCAAGCGTCTGTTCTACTCGAACAAATATGCGGGGGCGCTGCTGTTTGCGGGATTGCTGGGCGACGCGATGATGCGGGCGTCGCAGGTCTCGTAGGGTGGGCAAAGGCGCAAAGCGCCGTGCCCACGATCTTTCAATGATTTCGATGGAAAGGTGGGCACGCTTCGCTTTGTCCACCCGGCACCTGTGATTGCCGCTTAATTCCTTGCAATGATCTCGCGTTCTTGGCGATGAACCGGCAGCTCGCGCGCCATGGCGGTGCGGCGGCGCATCAAGAATTTCGGACGGCGGTCGCGGATCGCGTTGCGGCGACGACGACGCGGTGCCGGCTTGCGGGCCGCTTCGTCGAGCTGCGGCAGCGCAAAGATTTCGCTCCACACGGCCCAGGCCTCGGCGAGATCGTCGCCATCGGCACTGACCAGCAGGGGAACGGACAGTGAGGGATCGCGATGCACCAGGACGAGGGTCTGCGCCTCGTCATTGCCGCGCAACGCGACGCCGGTGAAGTCGCTGACGCGGACGTTGATCGCCATCTGCATGCCGCGGACGGCACGACGCAGCACGACACGCTCGCGATGAAGCTCGATTTGCCTGGTGTAGCCGTCGGCGCGCGGATCATGCGCATCGAAGCGGACCGGAAGGGAAAGAGGGTCGAGCCGCAAGCCGCGGCTCGACCCGGCGGGGTTGGCCCCGCATGTTGCTGTTTGACGCCTCACGGCTTTAATTCTCCCCGCCAGGATTATGTTCCCGGTCGATGCGAGGACCTTAGCGCGCCCGTTTTCGAAACCGCTTAAAAAGGCTGGTTAATCCAGCGTCACCGCCCGCCATGATTGACAAGACCTTGGCACGCATGATTGACGAGACGTTGCGCCGAAGCCGCGAATCTGAGCGTTTTGCAGGCTGATAATGCTTGAAGTCCGCACCATTTGGGCACATCTGGTGTTCAGGGCCCCTGATCGCCCCGAAACCTCCCGCGCCCCAACTGGATTTCGTTTGTGAACCCTTCACCAAGCTCGACGCTTTCGCCCCAGGACTCTTCAAAGTCCAATCGCGACCTGTTCGATCAGTCCGCGCTGTCCGATCTCGCTCAGCGTCTGGTCGAGGCGGCGAAGCGCGCCGGCGCGGATGCGGCCGATGCGGTAGCGGTGCGCGGCGTCTCGCAAGGCGTCGAAGTGCGCGACGGTCGTGTCGAGGAATCCGAGCGGTCCGAGGGCGACGATGTCGGCCTGCGCGTTCTCGTCGGCCAGCGCCAGGCCGTGGTTTCGACCAACGACGCCAGCGGCGATGCGGTGACCAAGCTTGCCGAACGCGCGGTCGCGATGGCGCGGGTCGCGCCGTCGGACAAATATGTCGGGCTCGCCGATCCCGCGCTGCTCGCGCGCGACTTCCCCGATCTCGATCTGCTCGATCCCAATGTGCCTGCGACTGCCGAACTCGAGCGCCGCGCACTTGAAGCCGAGGCTGCAGCACTTGCCGTGAAGGGCGTGTCGAAGTCCGGCGGCGCCTCGGCCTCCGCCGGCATGGGCGGCATGGTGCTCGTCACCTCGACCGGTTTCCACGGCTCATACCTGCGCTCGAGCCAGGGCATCTCGGCCACCGCGATCGTCGGCGAAGGCACCTCCATGGAGCGCGACTACGACTTCACCTCGGCGCCGCACGGTGCCGATCTGTTGTCGCCTGAGACCGTCGGCCGCTCCGCCGGCGAGCGCACCGTGGCACGCTACAATCCGCGCAAGGTCGAGACCTGCAAGGTGCCCGTCGTATTCGACCCGCGCGTCGCCGGCTCGCTGGTCGGCCACGTCGTCGGCGCCATCAACGGGGCTTCGATCGCGCGCAAGACCAGCTTCCTGAAAGACAAGCTCGGCCAGCAGTTGTTTGCGAAGAACATCCGCATCATCGACGATCCCCTGCGCAAGCGCGGCCTGCGCTCGCAGACGTTTGATGCCGAGGGCGTCGCGGTGAAGAAGACCGCGCTGATCGACGAGGGCGTGTTGACGACCTGGCTGCTCGACTGCGCCACCGCGCGCGAGCTCGGGCTCACCACCACCGGCCACGCCCATCGCGGCGTGTCGTCCTCGCCGTCGCCCGGACCGTACAATCTGCATCTCGAGCCCGGCACGCCGACGCCCACTGAGCTGATCGCCGATATCAAGCAGGGTTTCTACGTCACCGATCTGATCGGCTCGGGCGTCAACGGCGTCACCGGCGATTACAGCCGCGGCGCCTCCGGCTTCTGGATCGAGAACGGCGAGCTCACTTATGCCGTGAGCGAGGTGACGATCGCGGGCCATCTGTTCGAGATCTTCAAGTCGATGCAGCCGGCCAACAATCTCGAGTTCCGCTACGGCATCAATGCGCCGACGGTGCGCATTGAAGGACTGACGCTTGGCGGACGCTGACGGTCTTGACGCAAACGTTCTGACGCGCGACGCGGCACTGCTGCAAGACACGGTGCGGGAGGCGGGCCGGCTTGCGCAGTCGATGTTCCGCACCGAGCTGAAGACGTGGACCAAGGGCGCATCCTCGCCGGTCTCGGAAGCCGACATCGCCGTCAACGACCTGCTCGAAGCACGCTTGCGCGGCGCCACGCCGGACTATGGCTGGCTGTCGGAGGAAAGCGCCGACGATGCCACGCGGCTGTCGCGGCGGCTGACCTGGATCGTCGATCCCATCGACGGCACCCGCAATTATCTGGGCGGCCATGACGACTGGTGCGTCAGCGTCGCGCTGGTCGAGGATGCCTCGCCCGTGCTGGCCGCGGTGTTCGCGCCGACCTCCAACGAATTCTTTTTCGCCGCCCGCGGCCAGGGCACGACGCTCAATGGCACGCCTGTTCGGGCATCGGGCGGGACCGCGCTCGACTTCGCCCGGGTCGCCGGCCCGAAGCCGATGGTCGAGCGACTCAATACAAGCGGCGGCGACATCAAGCTGCATCCGCGAATCGGTTCGCTGGCGCTTCGGCTCTGCCGGGTCGCCCATGGCGGGCTGGATGCGGCTTTTGCGGGGGGCAACAGCCATGATTGGGACCTTGCGGCGGCCGATTTGATCGTGCAGGAAGCGGATGGTAGGATGAGCGACCTCTCCGGAGATCCCATCCTCTATAATCGTCGGGAAGTGACGCACGGGGTGCTGGTGGCAGCGGGACGCGATCGTCATGCGAGCATTGTCGCGCATTTTCGAAATCGTCCCCTGGCCTGAGCGCTGTCGTCGTGCTTGTCGAACACTGCTTTGCCGGGCAGCCTCTTAGGAACAGAAGCCATGTCTGATAGTGCCCCGCAACAACTGCTTCATCTCGTCATTGGCGGTGAGCTGCTCGATCTCGAGCACAACACCTTCAAGAATCTCGACGACGTCGAAATCGTCGGCCTCTATCCGAACTATGCGGCGGCGCACGTCGCCTGGCGCGCCAAGGCGCAGAGCACGGTCGACAACGCCCAGATGCGCTATTTCATCGTCCATCTCCATCGGCTGCTCGACCCGAATCAAGAAACGAAGGCACGTTGAAAAAACTGCTTCGCAATACGCTGCGAAGCAGCTGGTTTCAGCGTGCCGTCGGGGTCCTGGCGGCCGAATATCTGCGTCTGGTCTGGCGGACCAACAAGTTCACGTTCGATCCGCCCGATGTCTATGACATCGTTGAGCCGCAGATCCCGGCGATCTTCGCGTTCTGGCACGGCCAGCATTTCCTCACCCCGTTCATCAAGACCAAGGAGTCCTACCGGGCCAAGGTCCTGATCTCGCGGCATCGCGACGGCGAGTTCAATGCGATCGCCGTCGAGCGGCTGGGCATCGGCCTCATCCGGGGTTCCGGAGACCACGGCGGCGCTTTCCACCGCAAAGGTGGCGTCGGCGCTTTCAGGGAAATGGTGTACACGCTGCAGGACGGTTGTAATGTCGCGCTGACCGCCGATGTCCCCAAGCGCTCGCGCGTGGCCGGCCTCGGCATCATCATGCTGGCACGGGAATCGGGGCGGCCGATCATGCCTTTCGCAATGGCGACCAGCCGCTTCATCCGGCTCAAGAACTGGGATCGTACCACCATCAACCTGCCGTTCGGGCGGGGCGCCCTGATCGGCATCAAGGAAATCCACGTGCCACCGGATGCCGATGCCGCCACCATGGAAGCGTTGCGGCAGGAGCTGGAAGACACGCTGAACGAAGCCACCCGCCGCGCCTATGCGCAGCTCGGCCGCCCGGGACCTGCAGATGGCTAATTCGCTGCCCCATGCGCTGCCCAAGTCCCTGCCAATGACGCTGCGGATGTATCGGCGCCTGGCCAAGGGCCTGGTGCCGCTCGCGCCTGCGCTGATCAAGCGGCGGCTGAAGCAGGGCAAGGAAGATCCCGCGCGCGTCGGCGAGCGGCGGGGGCTCAGCCAGGACGTCCGGCCGCATGGCCCGCTGGTCTGGATCCACGGCGCCAGCGTCGGCGAGGTGCTGGCGGCGGCCGCGCTGATCGAACGGCTGCGCGATCTCAATCTGCGCATCCTCCTCACCTCGGGCACGGTCACCTCCGCCGCCGTGGTGGCAAAGCGTTTTCCGCCCGACGTCATCCATCAATACGTGCCGTATGATTCCCCGCGCTACGTCGCGCGCTTCCTCGATCACTGGAAGCCGTCGCTGGCGCTGTTCATCGAATCCGACTTGTGGCCGAACCTGATTCTGGCGGGCGCGGCGCGCCGGGTACCGATGGTGCTGATCAACGGGCGGATGTCGCCGCGCTCGTTCCCGCGCTGGCGACGGATGCACGGCACCATCTCGGCGCTGCTGTCGCGCTTCGATATTTGTCTCGCGCAGTCGAAGACCGATGCAGAGCGTTTCTCCACGCTCGGCAGCCGCGACGTCGTGACCACCGGCAATCTCAAGCTCGACGTGCCGGCGCCGCCGGCCGATCCGGCAAAACTCGAACGGCTGATGATGATGACGCGCGGGCGGCCGATCATCGTCGCCGCCTCGACGCATCCGGGCGAGGACGAGATGCTGGTCGCGGCGCATCGCAACCTCGTCGGCTTCTTCCCCCAGCTCCTGACCGTGATCGTGCCGCGGCACCCGGATCGCGGCTCCTCGATCGCGGGACTGATCACCGCGTCCGGCCTGAAGCCGGCCTTGCGCTCGCGCGAGGAACTGCCGACCGCTGCGACCGACATTTACGTCGCCGACACCATGGGCGAGCTCGGCCTGTTCTACCGGCTCTCGCCGATCGTGTTCATGGGCGGATCGCTGATCCGCCATGGCGGCCAGAATCCGATCGAGCCGATCAAGCTCGGTGCGGCCATCGTCCATGGTCCGCACGTCTTCAACTTCGCCGATGTCTACGAGGCGCTGGACGGCAGCGGCGGTGCGCGCCAGGCCGACACGCAGGAGGCGCTGGTCAAGCAGCTCGGCCTGCTGCTGGCCGAGCCGACCGCGCGCGACAAGATGCAGCGCGCAGGCTCAGGCGTGGTCGAGGAGCTCGGCGGCGCGCTCGACCGCACCATGACGGCGCTCGAGCCGTATCTGATGCAGCTGCGGATCGAGATGGGAGCCGCCAATGCGTGAGCCGGCCTTTTGGTACCGGCCGCGTTCCCCGAAGTCGCATCTGCTCAGCCCATTGGGCGCGCTCTACGGCGCCATCACCGCACGCCGCATGGCGCGCCGGGGATTTGACGCCGGCATCCCCGTGCTCTGCGTCGGCAATTACCATGTCGGCGGTGCCGGCAAGACGCCGACCGTATTGGCGCTGACGAAGCTGCTGCGCGAGCTCGGCGAGACCCCGGTGGTGCTCAGCCGCGGCTACGGCGGACGCTTGCACGGTCCGGTGATGGTCGATCGCGAACGTCACACCGCCGCCGACATCGGCGACGAGCCGCTGATGATGGTGCGCGACGTCCCCGTCGCCGTCGCACGCGACCGCCTCGACGGTGTCGCGCTGGCGAAATCGCAAGGCGCCACCGTGATCCTGATGGACGACGGTTTTCAGAACCCGCGTCTGTTGAAGGACGCCTCGCTGATCGTGATCGACAGCGAGCGCGGCCTCGGCAACGGCAAGGTGTTTCCCGCAGGTCCGCTGCGCGCGCCGCTGAAGGCGCAGCTCTCGCGCACCGACGCGCTGGTGCTGATCGGCGACGGCCATGCCGCGGATCATGTCGCATCGAAGATTTCCGCGCGCGGCAAGCCGGTTCTGCGCGCGCGCCTGAAGCCGGACGCGGCCGCGGTCGCGCAGCTGTTCGGCAAGCGGGTGTTCGCCTTTGCCGGCATCGGCGATCCCGAGCGCTTCTTCCGCAGCTTGGCAGCCTGCGGTATCGAGGTCGCACGCACGCGTCCCTTCGCCGATCACCACATGTTTTCGCGGGATGAGCTCTTGGCGCTCGCAGCCGACGCCCGGCGCGAGCAGCTCATCCTGGTGACGACGGAAAAAGATCTCGCGCGCTTGCGCGGCATCGAGGGCGTGCCCGACGGCATCGCGCCCTTCGCCGTCCAGCTCGAGTTCGGCGATCCCGCCAAGCTGCGGCAATTGATCAGCGATCATCTCTACAAGGCCCGCGAGCGGCGCTTCAGCACGCGATGATCTCGTAGCAGCCGCCGGTCTCGCAGGGTGGGCAAAGGCGCATAGCGCCGTGCCCACGATCTGTTCGCGTTCGGAGACAGGTGGTGGGCACGCTGCGCTTTGCCCAGCCTACGGCCCTACGGCATCGTTTCCGTTCATGCCTTCGATCCGCGAGTCCGGATCAGACTGATGTAAGCTTTGACGCCGGTGATATTTAATGAGCGGCTGCACTGTTCGATGGCTTCTTCATAGTGACGGAGATGCAGATGCGCAACGCAGAGAAGCCGCGCAGCGATATTGGCCTGCAAGCCAGCCAGATTTGTATCGTCGCCGTCGAACCAATCTGACCAGATGTCGTGGGCATTCTGAAGATCGGTGAGCGATACGTTCACCCGCACCCGATCTCCGGTGCGTTTCACTGCGCCCTGTACGGCCCAGCGGACGCCGAGACGCGTTCCGAGCTCCTCAAGTGCGACCGCTCTGTTCTTGTAGGCAGACGCGGTCTCACGGCCAACGACGAAAGTGGCGGGCGTCCGTGCGAGGTGCGCTGCCAAATCCGCCGTGATGGCGTCAGCAAGATGATCCTGCTCCGGATCGTTGTTGAGGTTGGCGAACGGCAACACCACGATGGAGAGACGAAGCGGGCCCTCGGACCGGACTGTCGGTTCTGGTTGGATATTCTGCGCTGCCCGAATGACGTCAGTGGGGACTGTCTTCCCGACATTCCGGTAACCGGTAAGCCCAAAGGCCAGTGTGCCGATCACGACAGCCGCCGTCAGCGCCCTGCCGGTTAGCTGCCAGCGATCTCTGGGGTGACGCCGGCCATCGGATTGCTGTCGGCCAATCGCTTTCTCAGAGAGATCCCGGACGGAAACCGTTCCGTCCGTCGCGGCTTCGGGTTGCCGATCCTCATCTTGTACGGCGCCTACGAAGCGAAAGCCCTTTCGCGGAAACGTCTTGATAAGCCGCTGTTGCTCGCCGGAATCGCCGATCGCACGTCGGACGGCGTTCAATCGGGTCGTCAGGGCTGCGTCCGATACAATGCGACCGCTCCAGATTGCGTCGACGAGATCGTCTTTGCTGACGACGTGATCCCTGTTGCGGATCAGATATGTGAGCAGATCGAAAACCTGTGGCGTTGTCGCCACGACATTGCACCCGCGGCGCAACTCGCGCAGGTCGGTGTCCAGTACACAGTCCTCGAAGAAATAGCGCATGGCACCATTCCCCAAGCTTGCCCTTCGTCCGTTGAGGGCCTGGCATCGATTGCCGGAAAGAATAAGCCTTCGGTCAGGAAAATGTAAGCCGAATATCAAGTGCGCCCGATCCTGACGTGGCAACGTTGTGGCGGTGGATCAGTCAGCGGAGCTACCGCGATGAGCACGACCTACGACACAATCGGATTGCCCCGGACCTTCGGCCCGATCAAACCTGTTGGATTTCTTAGGAGAGTTAGGGACTTGGTTCTGGACCGACTCGAGCGCCAAAGGGTGCATGCGATCTTGTCCGGCCTCAGTGACCATGAATTGCTCGATATCGGTACCACGCGCGGCGAGATTGACTATGTGGCGTCGCACCGGGACATCGATCCTCGGGGCAGCCCAAGCGCCGAATAGATCCGGAATCTGCCGTCGGCAAACTTTGCCGCGGGTACGTGTCCTTGGCAGAACGGAATCGGTGGACACGCTTGCGCTTTGCCCACCCTGCGGCACCTCGTCATTCAGCCGGCATTCATAGCAAAACCCCTATCGATCTCGTGCGATCCTGGAGAATGCGATGAAATTGCCTCTTGCGGCCGTTGCCGCCAGTCTTTGTCTGATTGTTACGCCGGCGTTCGCGCAAACGACGCCGGCTCCCGCGGCGCCGACCGCCACGGTACCGGTTCCCGCGACCAAGCGCGTCACCTGCCTCGGCGCGACGCAAAATCTGAAGGGGCAGGACAAGCGCGACCAGATGCAGCTCTGCATGGCGCAGGCGCGGCTCGATTGCCTGAAGCAGGCGATTGATCAGAAGGTGGTCGGCGAAGCGCGCAAGAGTGCGATCAAGACTTGCGTGGGCGCGGATGGTCCCGAGCAGCAATAGCCGCGCGGGCGGGGGCTCACGGCTGCGGCTTTGGCGCGTTCGGAAAATGCCGCTGCAGCACGGCGGCGGGCGTGGCGTAGGCTTCCTGCAAATCCACGCTCCAGTATTTCAGTTCGTCGAGCGGGATCCGCGTGTCGGTGATGGCGCAACGCACGAATGTCCCCGGCGAGATCACGCGGAAATCGCCGTCGAGATATTGCACCTGGGCTTCGCCATGGCCCGAGGGGCCGAACTTGTTCAGCACGGTCGAAAGTCTCCGTGGATGGCCCTCCTTGGAAGACCTTGGGGGCACGATGTGTTGGACCGGATGTAGCATAGATAGGGTGGCTTGTCCGCCCGTTAAACCCACCGGTTTGTGATGTTTTGCCGCCGTTTGCGCATGATAGTGCTTGAGGCCGTGCGGCACCTCCTGCGACAGAGTCCGATGCGCCTTCGACTGACCGCCCTGTTCCCAATGCTTCTGATGGCGGCCGCGCATGCTGCGCCGGCACCTGCACCTGCGCAGGTCGAGATTCCGCTGTCGTCCGGCGTCCTGCACGCGCAACTCTTCAAGCCCGAGGGCGAGGGGCCGTTTCCGACCGTGATCGCGCTGCACGGCTGCGGCGGCCTCGGCAGCCATTCCGATTCCGTCCAGCCGCGTTATCGCGACTGGGCCGAGCGCCTGCTCAAGGCGGGCAATGCGGTGCTGCTGCCCGACAGCTACGGCTCGCGCGAGCTCGGGCCGCAATGCCGCGTCAAGGAGATGCACGTCAAGGCGCGGCGCGAGCGCGTCACCGACATCGCGGCGTCGCGCGCCTGGCTGATGAAGCAGAACTGGGTGGCGCGTGACCGTGTCAGCCTGATGGGCTGGGCCAACGGCGCCAGCGCGCTGCTCTGGGCGGTGCGTCCGCAGAGCGTGGCGCGTGATGCGGGACCGGATTTCCGCGCGGCGATTGCGTTCTATCCGGATTGCCGCATCTCCGCCGGCCTCGGCTGGAGCACGCGGGTGCCGACCCTGGTGCTGATCGGCGCCAATGACGACGTCTCGTCGCCGCCGGCCTGCCGCCAGATGGTGGATGGCGCCCACGGCCGCAGCGCGCTCGCGCGCATCGTGGTCTATCCCGGCGCCTATCACGATTTCGACCGCGCCAACACGCCGCTGCACGCACTCGCCGGCAGCACCGACGCCGCCGTTCCCGAGCATGGCCATCTCGGCACCGATTCCGAGGCGCGCGCGGAGTCGCAGAAGGACGTCGCGGAGTGGCTGGCGCGATAGCTCGCGGGCCTGCCGCGCCGTAGCTCGGTCGAGCGAAGGTGGGGCCGCCCGAGGAACTACGGTTCACGCCTCACGCCGGTTTCACCTGGCGTCGGCGCCTTAGTTCGACCATGATGTCGGCTAAACGCATCTCTCATGCGCAACCGCCTCGCCATCTTCTCATCCGCACTGGTCGTCTTCACCGTGGTGATCTTCCTGTTCGAAGCCCGCGCCGGCGCGCCGCAACTCACGCCGGAACATTGCGGCTTCTGGACCACGATCGACGCGGGATTGTCCTGCCGCTAGGGGCGAGGCTGTCTCCACGCCCGTCATTGCGAGCGAAGCGAAGCAATCCAGAGTCTCTCCGCGGAAAGACTCTGGATTGCTTCGTCGCATCAGCGCAAAATTGCTTCGCAATTTTGTCGCGAGCTCCTCGCAATGACGGCGTGAGAGCGGTGCGCCGCCGCTTTCGCGCCCCTCTAAAACAAACTGCCCTGATCCACCGGCTTGCCCACGCGCTTCGGCGCTGGCTTTGCGTCCTGCGCCGCCGCCTTCGGCTGCGCCGGCGCGCGCTTGGCCACGGGCGCCGGCCGATCCGCATCCGCGGTCGCGCTCACGCGTCCATCCGCGAATTCGATCGCGAGCCGCGCGTTCGGCCCGACGCTGTCGGCCGAATGCAGCGGATGCCCGGCTTCGTCGCGCACCAGCGCAAAGCCGCGGGCGAGCACACCGCGATAGGACAGTGCGGAGAGCAGCTTGCCGCTGTTCTCGACGCGGGCATCGAACCGCTGCAGCAACGTGACCAGCGCGCGGTTGGCGCGTTCGGCAAGCCGATGCGTGCGCTCGCGCTGGCGGGCAATGGCGTTGCGCTGGGCTTGCGCGTTGGAGAGCTTTGAGGCGCGCAAGCGTACCTCTAATCCAGCAAAACGGTCGCGCCGTTGCCGCAGCAGCGAGCCGGCGGACAGTCCGAGCCGTTCGCCGCACACGGTGAGCCGGTGATCGGCCTGCGAAATCTGCCCGTGCAGCACCCGCAGCGTCAACTTCGAGCTCGCGGCGGTAAACCTGCGGAAATGCGAATGCGTGTTGGCCTTGAGCCCGCGGGGCAGGGCGCTGCCCGCCGAATCCAGCCGCTGCCGCGGGATCGCGAGCAGGTCGGACGCCGCGGGAAGCGCACGTGCAGCGGCGCGCAATTCGCTGCGACGGCTCTCATGAGCACGCTGCCAATAGGCGCGGGTGCGCCGCGCGAGATCGGCGACCTCGACGAACAGATCGCTGCGCACGGGCACCGCCATCTCTGCCGCCGCCGTCGGCGTCGGCGCGCGCTTGTCGGCGACGAAGTCGATCAGCGTGATGTCGGTCTCGTGGCCGACCGCCGAGATCAGCGGGATCATGCTCTCGGCGGCTGCGCGGACCACGATCTCCTCGTTGAACGACCAGAGGTCCTCCAGCGAGCCACCACCGCGCGCGACGATGAGCACGTCGGGCCGCGGAATCTTGCCGCCCGGGGCAATCGCGTTGAAGCCGCGGATCGCGGCCGCAACCTGCTCGGCCGAGCCTTCGCCCTGAACTTTCACCGGCCATACCAGCACGTGGCGGGGGAAACGATCCTCGAGCCGGTGCAGGATGTCGCGGATCACGGCGCCGGTCGGCGAGGTCACGACGCCGATCACCTCCGGCAGCCACGGCAAGAGCTGCTTGCGCGCTTCGTCGAACAGGCCTTCGGCGGCGAGCTTCTTCTTGCGCTCCTCCATCAGCGCCATCAGCGCGCCGATGCCGGCCGGCTCCAGCGCCTCGATGACGATCTGATACTTGGAGGAGCCCGGATAGGTCGTGAGCTTGCCGGTGGCGATGACCTCGAGCCCCTCCTGGGGCTTGAAGCGCATGCGGCCGTGCACGCCCTTCCAGATCACCGCCTCGATCTTGGCGCTCTCGTCCTTGAGCGCGAAATAGCAATGGCCGGAGGAATGCGCGCCGCGAAACCCGGAGATTTCGCCGCGGACCCGGACATGGCCATAGGTGTCCTCCACCGTTCGCTTCAGGGACTGCGAGAGCTCGGAGACGGTGAATTCGGGCGCGTTGTTCAGTTGTTCCGCAGGCGGCATCGGCAAACGATTCGGCATTTTGGGGTCGGACCCGACGTTAAGGATTTTCGCAGCACGGCGCCAATCCCGGACTTGAACACGAGAGTACTCTGTATTATAGAGTTCTCTATCGACGATCTGATCAGGGAGTATGGACCATGGCGATGCGATTGCTGCGAGGTGTCCTGGGCTTGCTGAAATGGGGTCTGTGCGCGGTCGGCGCAGTGGTGTTGATCTTCACCGCCTTGATCGCGACCCCGCTGCAGCGGCCCGCCGAAATGCGATCGGTCTCGGAGTCCGCCAAGGGCGTCGACTGGTCCACGCTTCCGCCGCTCGAGCGTTTCCAGGCGCGCGACGGCACCTGGCTCGGTTTCCGCCACTACGCCCCGAAGGGCACGGCCACGGACCGGGGCGCGATCTTTATCCACGGCTCGTCCGGCTCGTCCGGCACGGTCAATCACGCCCTGACCGCGGCATTCGCGGCGCATGGCGTCGAGACCTGGGCGCTTGATACGCGCGGCCACGGCGCCTCCGGCACGCGCGGCGACATCGGTTATGTCGGCCAGCTCGAGGACGACCTCGTCGATTTCGTCGCCCATGTCCGCAAGAACGCGCCGGACCTGCCGCTCACTTTGGTCGGCCATTCCGCCGGCGGCGGCTTCTCGCTGCGCGTCGCCGCGACGCCGATCGTGCAGGATCTGTTCGTCCGCACCGTGCTGGTCGCGCCCTATCTCGGCTATGATGCACCGACCAACAAGCCGCATTCCGGCGGCTGGGCCAATGCCGACATCCCGCGCTTCCTCGCCCTCGCCGCATTGCGCAAGCTTGGCATCGACTGCTGCGCGCAGCTGCCGGTCCTCGCCTTCGCCGTGCCTGCGAATTCGGAACGGATTCTGACGGCGACCTATTCCGACCGCCTGATGCGCAATTTCGCCACGCACGGCTATCGCCTCGATCTGCCGGCGGTAACGCATCCGATGACGATCTTCGGCGGTGTCGAGGACGAGATGATGATCTCCGACAAATATGCCGAGGCCGTGCAGGCGGTGAAGCCCTCGGTGGACGTCAAGCTGATCGAGGGCGTCAACCACAACGGCATCGTCACGAACCCGAAGGCGGTCAATGCGATCGCGGAGGACGTGGCAACGCGCGGGGCAGGGCAGTCGTGATCGACAGCAAGCAGGCATCCGCCGCGCTGGCCGAGATCGACGACATCGTCCAGCGCGTCAAGCAATCGCAGCTCTATGAGCTGGCCAGCCTCGCGGCCATCTGGTGGGGCGTGTTGGTGTTTGCAGGCAACGTCGTCACCTGGCTCTGGCCATACTACGCGGTCTACGCCTGGCCCGCCGTCGACATCCTCGGTGTCGGCGGCCTGGTCGCGATCCGCCTGCTGAGTCCACCGCACGTCCAGGGCGCCGCCTTCGATATCAGACTTGTGCTGGTGTTCGTGCTGTTCTTCGCGTTCGGCTATATCTGCACCAACATGCTCGGTCATTTCGGCCCGCGCCAGCTCGGTGCATTCTGGCCGATCTATTTCATGCTGTTCTACACGCTCGCCGGTCTCTGGTTCGGCACTGCATTCGTCGCGATTGGCCTCGGCATCATCGCTCTGACGCTGATCGGCTTCTTCTGGATCGGCGAGGCATTCCCGCTCTGGATGGCCTTCGTCAACGGCGGCGGCCTGATCCTGGGCGGCCTCTGGATGCGGCGAATCTGATGGCCGAGCTTGACGACATCATCCATCAGCCATTGCGGTTGAAGCTCATGGCGGCTCTGAACGCACTGCCGGTCGCGTCAGGCCTGGAATTCGCGCGGCTGAAGAAGCTCACCGGCGCCACCGACGGCAATCTCGGCGCGCATATCGAGACCCTCGCCAAGGCCGGCTACGTCTCGGTGGACAAGGCCTTCGTCGGCAAGAAGCCGCAGACGACGGTGACCGCCACAGCGGCGGGCCGAGGCGCGTTCGCGCGACATGTGGCGACGTTGCAGGAGATTATTGCGGGGGGGCAGGTTTAGCGCCTCCAGCGTGGTACCGGGCGACGACGCTGCGTCTTCCGTTTCGGGCTCTGCTGGACCTGGCTATTGGCGAGGATAACCACCGGACCAAGTGGATATGACCGGTAAGCAGCTATTCGGCCTGGCGCTGATTTGCCTCGTGGTCGTCACGGCGGAGGCCGTATCCCTGCGGGATCAGCAGATCCGGGAGCAGTTGAAAGCCGACAACGTCTGGTAGCCTATCCGGGAGGAATCTGCTACCTGAGGTTTTTAGCCGAGACCATGTCTCGGCTTTTTTATTGACCGGGGGTAGGCATGGCTGAGGACGAGGTCGTAAAGGCAATTTCTACACTGATGGAGGCACTGACGCCCCTCGATAAGGAGGCCCGAGAGCACGCGCTGGACTTCGTTATGAAGCGTCTTGGTATATCGCTTGGCGCGGCACCGGCTCCAATGCAGCATCCTGGTTTGCCGACCCCACCCACGCCCATAACCCCAGCCACGCCGCCTATCCCGGATCAACCGGGACAGGACATCAGGTCGTTTGCCGCTCTCAAGTCGCCAAACACGATGAACGAGAAGGTGGCGGTGATGGCCTATTATCTTGCACAGCTTGCGCCCCCGGCAGAGCGGCGTGATTACATTACGCCGGAGGACATCAAGCCCTATTTCATCCAGGCTGATTTCGAGCTGCCCACGGCCACCGGAAGCATGACGCTCACTAATGCTAAGAACGCGGGCTACCTCAACGCCCTAGAACGCGGCCAATATAGGCTTAACTCGGTCGGGCATAACCTCGTGGCCCATAAGCTGCCAAACAAGGACGCTGGCGCGAAATCGACGCGCCGGTCGGTCAAGAAGGCAGTAAAGAAAGGCAAGCGATGAGTGACACCGTCGATGATTGGCGGGCGCTCATATCAGAAGCTTCAAAGGTCCAAAAGAAGATCAATCGCGTCCCCAGCGCTAGGGTTAAGTCAATTCCGCTGCGGGAGGAAGCTCGCGGCCTGGGACAGTCGTTCTTTCAGAACTTGCAGCTCGGGCTTATCGGCGCTGGGCTCGAAGAAGAAGCTCAGCTTTTGTCGGATGAGTTCGAAACCCTGATTCGGCTCGCCGAGGCCGAGAGTGCGAAATCGAAGTACGCAGCGGCGTTCCGCGTGCTTCGGGAGATTTCCCCTGATGTGGTCGCCAAACTGGAGAGGGATCGCGGGCGATCGGTCAAGGTGGAGGTCGCCATCACCAACGAGGACCAGCGCATCATCGAGACCTTGGAGGGACTCGTACCGTCTGCCTCGCTCTCATTCCGGCAGGCAATCGCGGACCTAGCCGACGACAATCGGGTCTCGTTTCGCGGTCCCGCGCTAGAACTACGCGAGGCGTTCCGAGAAACATTGGATCATCTGGCCCCTGACGCCGATGTCGAGGCGTCCGAGGGGTATAAGCGCGAGCCAGACAGAAAAGGCCCGACGATGAAGCAAAAGGTTCGCTTCATCCGCAAGGCGAGGGGCGAGAGCAAATCGTCAGGGGTGGTACCGGAGCAGACGGCCTTGACGATTGATGAACTGGTGGGGAGCCTCTTTCGCGCGGTCTACGACCGATCCTCTGTCGCGGCTCATGTTGGAACGGAACGCAAGGCTGTTCTCCAAATCAAAAGGTACATCGTCGCCATCTTCCACGAAATTCTGGAGATCTAAGTCAAGTGACGTTCCGTCGCATAACGCCTGAAGCGCTCCGTCGCACTCATGCGAATTTGTTAAGGGAGCATAACGAGCTCAATAAGCAGATGGCCAGCGTCTACCTAGCCCTCGCGGTACTCAATCAGATTATCGGCGAGGAATGGGTAACAAGGCACATCTTGCCGGGCGCTAAGCCCAACGTGCTCGCGCTTGATGAAACGGACCATCTCTCTATGGCCATTGGCCATACGAAAATCATCGACCTGGCGGAGGTGCTGTACAATCTTCAGCAGGTTGAGGGGTAGGCACTTGCGTTGATCGTATGCGAACTGGAGACATCGAGGCGTCGCTCGCGGAGCTGGCTCTTGGCCGGATGCTTTTCATCCACGGCATTGAATTCAAGTATGTGACACCGATTATGAAAAAGGGGCATGACTACGATATTTTGGTGAAGCTGCCCAACGGTCTGTTCGCCTGTGCTGACGCCAAGTGCAAAATTGAGGGCCAAGAATTTTCGCCAACCTCGGTAGAGAACACCCTTAGGAAGGGGCGGAAGCAGTTTCCGGAAGGCGAACCCGCAATCCTGTTCGTGAAATATCCGTATGCATGGGATGAAGACCCAGAGTCGTTGGCCATCCTGCGTGATGTGGCAATGAAGTTTTTTCGGACAACAAAGCGAGTTGTCTCCGTTAAGTATTACGTTCAGCCGATCTTGCAGGAGGGCG
Organism: Bradyrhizobium monzae; assembly: GCF_021458635.1. Lineage (GTDB taxonomy): Bacteria > Pseudomonadota > Alphaproteobacteria > Rhizobiales > Xanthobacteraceae > Bradyrhizobium. The sequence continues at coordinate 169,376 of NZ_JAIRDQ010000014.1, read as the reverse complement.
GCGATGTTCGGCAGCGATTGGGGTTCAAGGAATTCTCTAATCCCGTAACTCGCTTCGGGAGTGACGTTGATTGGCGACTTTTCAATACCCCAAACAATCTCGCTACCACTTGGCAGCGGATAGGCAATTTCCCTGATGAGGCGGACATGGCAGCTCAGTCATCCGGATCAGGCCTCCCAACCAATCGCACCGAGCCCAGATAGTCGGCTGGCCCGCGACTCACATACCCGATTTCTTCAGAGAATTTCTTGCCCGCTTCTGTCCACCGCCCAAAGCGGGTATTCACCATTTCCATCAGTCCAAAGTCCGCAAGTACTTGGATTGCACGCTCTCCGGCGGACTCCGCGAGATTGTCAACTTCATCGCCATGCTCGTGCAGATGTTGGTGAACCATGGCGACGAGCGCTATCAAGAGCTTCCTCTCGGTATCGGTCATGACTTTTTATTCCATCCCACGCGATTGCGAGTGGCAGGTGTCTAGTTTGGCCCTGCAAAATGCCAATCGCCGTTCCGGCGTTCGACAGAAGCGGTTACGCGCTTCGTTGGTGTCTCAGTTGATGTTGCCACCAGCTTGACATGATCATCGCCCTCCCAGCCTGCAAACTCATAAAGCCATTGATCATCATCCGGGCTCCGGTAGTGCCATTCCTTGGGAGAGAGATCGGACGTGGCCGGGACAATATCAATTCCGTCAGGCGGTCCCGAAGGCCCGACGCCCGAAGCGACGGAGACAAGCCAAAGCTTGGCCGGTGAATAGTGCGGGGGCGCAACGATCTCCGATGTCTTGCCGCTATCGAGGTGCACCAGAAGCCAACTCCCACCCTCCCGATAGCCTACTTCGATCAGCAACAGATCATGCTTGGGAAAATATCCGGTCAGTCGATATTTGACGCAGCCCTCTGCTTTGGGGGTCTGACATTTGGCGTCTTCATTGAGGTAGACCCGCGCCAGCCCGTTGTGAAATTTCAATTGCAATGCCGGTCCTACCCGGCGGGCTAGGTCGCCGACCTGTTCTAAGCACGCCTGTTCTGACCGATCCAGATCACCGACGCCCTTATCGCCGATGCATCGACCGTCTAGTGATGGACGATCTGACAAGGAAAATGTCGGTGGATCAGCTAAGGCTGTTGCGCACGAGAAGAGGGCTGCCGTCACGGTTATGGCGACACGTAACATGGCGATCTTGCGTTGGGTTCCGATGATGCTGCTATCGTCCACCACTATCGCCTACGGCCCTTCAGCAATATTAAGAGCTTCATTCAAATCGGACAAATCGACCAAGTCCGTTGTGGGTCAAAGGCTGCCCTCGGTAGCCAGCACGACCTGAGTCAGCTCATCTATTAGAAGCGGACATTGCGGCACGCTGGGCGCAGCTTGCAAGTCAGGACCTGTGGTTGCGCTCGATCATCGTCAAATGAGCAGACCACTGGCGACGCAATAAAGTATGGAAATCCGTGCAGTTTTGCTATTCCCGACACTCCACAGACACCGCCCGGGGAAACCATGTAGTAGCGGCAAGTGGTCTGATCGTGACCCTCAAGGGGGGGAGGAAGAGGAGCAGCCGCGCCCCGGAATGACGGGGAGTTCGGGGCGTTTCCCCTTGAGACCCGCGCCGATTCGTGCGACCTCCGCCCTCAGCAAAACCCCTCATTTCGAGCCTTCGATGCACATTCTCCTGCTTGGTTCCGGCGGCCGCGAACATGCCCTGGCGTGGAAAATCGCAGCCTCTCCCCTGGTGACCAAATTCTGGTGCGCGCCGGGCAATGCCGGCATCGCGCGCGAGGCGGAATGCGTGGCGCTCGATGTTGCCGACCATGCGGCCGTGATCGACTTCTGCAAGACCAACGCGGTCGAGCTCGTGGTAGTCGGCCCGGAGACGCCGCTGGCGGCCGGCATCGTCGATGATCTCACCGCGGCCGGCATCAAGGCGTTCGGGCCGAACAGGATCCCCGCCCAGCTCGAAAGCTCCAAGGGCTTTACCAAGGCGCTCTGCACCGAATTCGGCATTCCGACCGGCGCCTATGAGCGATTCACCAACGCCAGGGACGCGCGCGCCTATGTGCAGAGCCAGGGCGCGCCGATCGTCGTGAAGGCCGACGGGCTTGCCGCCGGCAAGGGCGTCGTCGTCGCGAAAACCGTGCGCGAGGCCGAGGACGCCATCGCCATGATGTTCGAGGGCGCGTTTGGTGAAGCCGGCGCTGAGGTCGTGATCGAGGAGTTTCTGCCCGGCCGCGAGATCAGCTTCTTTGCGCTGTGCGACGGCGAGACCGCCATTCCGCTGGCCTCCGCGCAGGACCACAAGCGCGTGTTCGACCACGACGTCGGCCCGAACACCGGCGGCATGGGCGCGTATTCGCCGACGCCTTTGGTGACGCCCGCGATCCACGACGCGATCATGGCAAAAATCATTCTGCCGACGGTCGCCGGCATGAAGCAGCGCGGCACGCCGTTCCGCGGCATTCTCTATGCGGGGATCATGCTGACGACGCAGGGCCCAAAGCTGTTCGAGTTCAACGTCCGCTTCGGCGATCCCGAGTGCCAGGTGCTGATGCTGCGCATGATGTCGGACATCGTGCCGGCGTTCCTCGCCGCCTGCGACGGGCAGCTGAAGAATTTCGATCTGCGCTGGTATCCGGAATCCGCGCTCACGGTGGTGATGGCCGCGAAGGGCTATCCCGGCGACTACCAGAAGGGCACGCGGATCGAGGGGCTCGATGATGCGGCTCGGGTCGACACCGTCGAGATCTTCCACGCCGGTACGGTCGCGAAGGACGGCGCCATCCTCGCCAATGGCGGCCGCGTGCTCAATGTCTGCGCGCTGGGGGCGACCGTGACCGAAGCGCAGGCCCGCGCCTATCAGGCCGTCGACCGGATCAACTGGCCGGAAGGTTTTTGCCGCCGCGACATCGGCTGGCAGGCGGTGGAAGCCGAGAAGGCGCGGGGCTGACCGGCGTTTTTCGCGCGGGCGCGCAAATTCCGGCCGCGCCCGTCGGCACTCCAAAAATGTGCAGGCAGCTCCTGAACTTGGCTACTGTGCATGGGGTTGTTTTCGACATTCTTGTTCTGGGGTGATGGAGCTCATGTCCGATCTCGCCGACCTCTATCCCGGCTTCGCCTCCGAATGGATCAACACCTCCTTCGGCCGCATCTTCGCCCGCGTCGGCGGCAAGGGGCCGCCGCTGCTGCTGCTGCACGGCTTCTCCGAGACGCATGTGATGTGGCATCGCGTCGCGCCGCAGCTGGCCGACCGGTTCACGCTGATCATCGCCGACCTGCCGGGCTATGGCTGGTCCGACATGCCCGAGAGCGACGCGCTGCACATGCCCTACAGCAAGCGCGCGATGGCCAAGGCCATGGTCGAGGCAATGGAGCAACTCGGCCACGTCCACTTCGCGCTCGCCGGCCATGACCGCGGCGGCCGGGTGTCGTATCGGCTGGCGCTCGATCATCCCGGCCGGCTGTCGAAGCTTGCCGTGCTCGATATCCTGCCGACCTATAATTACTGGGAGCGGATGAACCGCGCCTACGCGCTGAAGATCTATCACTGGACCTTTCTCGCCCAGCCCGCGCCGCTGCCGGAGACGCTGATCTCGGGCCAGGGCGAATTCTTCCTGCGCTTCAAGATGGCGAGCCAGACCAAGTCGAAGACGCTGGACGCGATCGACAAGCGCGCACTCGCGCACTACATCGCCCCGTTCCGCGATCCCGCCCGCATACACGCGATGTGCGAGGATTATCGCGCCGGCGCCTATCTCGACTACGACCTCGACAAGGCCGATTTCGATTCCAGCAAGAAGATCACCGTCCCGATGCTGGCGCTGTGGGGTGGCGTCGGCATCGCCCAGGCCGCTGCGACGCCGCTCGATAGCTGGAAGCAATGGGCGACCAATCTCGAAGGCCAGCCGGTGGATTCCGGCCACTTCCTCACCGAGGAGAACCCCGACGTCACCGCAAAGGCGCTGCGCGCGTTCTTCGCAGGTGGCTAGCGCCGCTCGCGAAAGAACTCCTTGAGCAGCCGCGCCGCCTCGCTCTCGCCGACCCCGGAATAGACATCCGGGGCGTGGTGGCAGGTTGGCGAGGCAAAGAACCGCACGCCGGACTCGACCGCACCGCCCTTGGGGTCGGCCGCGCCGTAATAGAGCCGGCGCACCCTTGCAAAGGAGATCGCGCCCGCACACATGGTGCAGGGCTCCAGCGTCACGTAGAGGTCGCAGTCGACCAGGCGCTCGCTGCCGATTTTCTTGGCCGCCTGGCGTAGCGCAATGATCTCGGCATGGCCGGTGGGGTCGTAATCGGTCAGTGTCCGGTTGGCGGCGGTGGCGATGACCTCGTAATTGCGGACCACCACGCATCCGATCGGAACTTCGCCCGCCTTTCCGGCGTTTTCGGCGGTTTTGAGCGCCAAATCCATGAAAGAGGGGGCTTTCAAGCCTCGTATCATCCGAAGAAACCTGCTAGTAGCTGCGCCTTCAGCAGAAGTGCTTACCGAATTTGCCTGAGCATGCGGCTCGAAACGAGCGCGCACAATGTTCATCGGCCACCCCCTGAGTGAGATTATTCATGCCTCGCGACAGCGACAAAGACAACGATTCCCGCGGCCGGCGAGGCCCCCCCAGGGGACCATCGAAGGGTGGCCGCAGCGGCAAGCCGCGCGGTCCCGACAAGAAATTCGCCAAGCGCGGTTTTGAGGGCAAGGGCGACGGCGACAAGCGTCCACCCCGTGGCGACCGCGATAGCCGTCCGTTCCGCCGCCGTGAGGAGGGCGATGCGCCGCGCCGCGATTTTTCCGACCGTCCCCGCTTCAAGCGCGACGATCGCGGCGGCGAAGGCCGTGGCGAGCGCAGCTTCAAGCCGCGTGGCGACCGCCCGTTTTCCGATCGTCCGTCGCGCGATGGCGAGAAGCGGCCGTTCAAGCCGCGCGGTGACCGTCCGTTCTCCGGCCGCGACGACCGTCCGCCGCGCAGCCGCGATCGCGACGATGCACGTCCCGCCGGTCGCTTCGGCGACAAGAAGTTCGGCGACAAGCGCCCGTATGCGCCGCGAGGCGACCGTCCGGAGCGCAAGTTCGACGGCGAGCGGAAGTTCTCGCGCGGTGGACCGGATCGCGATCGCGGCGAGCGGAGCGATTCCAAGCCGTGGCAGAAGCGTGACTCGGGGCCGCGTGGCGACCGTCCGCCGCGCAAGGACTTCAGCAAGGGCCCACGCAAAGATTTCGGCGGCCGTGACCGCGGCGAAGACAAGCCCTGGCAGAAGCGCGAAGGCGGCGGTGACGATCGTCCGCGCTTTTCGCGCTCGCGCGACGACCGCGCGTCCGGCGATCGTCCGTTCCGCGATCGGCCCAAGTTCGATCGCCCGCGTGAGGACCGTCCGAAATTCGATCGTCCGCGTGAGCGCTCTGAAGGCCGCTCCGACTGGCGCGAGCATCCGCGCAACGAAGGCCGCTTCGGCGATCGTCCGCGCCGCGAGAACGAGGACGAGAGCAGGATCTTCGAGAAGCGTCCGGCCTTCGGCGGCCGTGGCGCCTATCGCGCGCGCGAGCGTGATTTCGAAGGCCGCCCACGTCGCGAAGAGGCGCCGAAGCCGAAGAAGGCCGGCGAACGCATCGCCAAGGCGCTGGCGCGTGCGGGGCTGGCTTCGCGCCGCGATGCCGAGGAGATGGTCACGCAGGGCCGCGTCACCGTCAACGGCCGCGTGATCAACTCGCCGGCGCTCGACATCACGAAGAACGACGTCGTTCTGGTCGACGGCAAGCCCTTGCCGGAGCGCGAGCGCACGCGGCTGTTCCTCTATCACAAGCCGCGCGGGCTGATGACCACGCATGACGACCCCGAGGGCCGTCCCACCGTGTTCGACAATTTGCCCGAAGGTCTGCCGCGCCTGATCTCGATCGGCCGGCTCGACTTCAACACCGAAGGCCTCTTGCTGCTCACCAACGACGGCGGGCTCGCACGCACGCTCGAGCTGCCGGACACCGGCTGGCTGCGCCGCTACCGCGTCCGTGCCCATGGCGACGTCACCCAGGCGCAGCTCGACCAGCTCAAGGAAGGCATCGAGGTCGAGGGCGTCAAATACGGTCCGATCGAGGCGACGCTGGAGCGCGATCAGGGCGCCAATGTCTGGCTGGTGTTCGCGATCCGCGAAGGCAAGAACCGCGAGGTGCGCAACGTCTGCGCCCATCTCGGGCTCGAGGTGAACCGGCTCATCCGCGTCTCCTACGGTCCGTTCCAGCTCGGCGAAGTCCCCGAGGGTCAGGTCGAGGAAATCCGCGCGCGTGTGCTGCGTGAGCAGCTTGGCGACAAGGTGATCGAAAAGTCGGGCGCGCAGTTCGACGTGCCGAAGAAATCCTCTGAAGGCGATGCACCAGGCGAGAAGGCGTCCAAGCGGGACGTGATCGCCGACCGCAAGGGTCGCCGCGTGCTGGTGCAGCGTACCGGCAGCGACGAGGCGCGCGCGCGCAACGAGGAAGAGGCCAACGGCTACGGCTCGCCGCGCCGTCCCAAGCGCGGCTATCACGGCAAGCGCGATCTGACGCCGAAGGAGGACTAGGTTGCGCGTCGTCGGCGGTCGTTTGAAGGGGCGCAATCTCGCCTCACCGTCTTCGCGTGACATCCGTCCGACGGCGGATCGCCTGCGCGAGTCCGTGTTCAACATCCTCGTGCACGCCTATGACGATCCGATTCCGGACGCGCGCGTGCTCGATCTCTTCGCCGGCACCGGCGCGCTCGGCATCGAGGCGTCCTCGCGCGGCGCGAAATTCACGCTGTTCGTGGACAACGGCGCCGAGGCGCGTGCGCTACTGCGCAACAACGTCGAGACGCTCGGCCTCGGCGGCGTTACGAAAGTCTATCGCCGCGATGCGACCGATCTCGGCCCCGCACATCCCGTCGAGCCGTTCTCGCTGGTGTTCCTCGATCCGCCCTACGGCAAGGGTTTTGCGGAAAAGGCACTTGCGTCCTTGCGCGAGGGCGGCTGGCTGACGCCCGGCGCGCTGCTCGTGGTGGAAGAGGCGAAGGCCGCGCAGTTCGTGACGCCGGAGGGGTACGAGGAATTGGAGCGGCGGGCGTATGACGACACGGAGTTCGTGTTCTTGAAACGCAACGCGTAATTCACCTCCGCCCGAACAGCTTCTCCACATCGGCGAGCTTCAGCTCGACATAGGTCGGGCGCCCGTGATTGCATTGGCCGGAGTTCGGCGTCTCCTCCATCTCGCGGAGCAGCGCGTTCATCTCCTCCGGTCGCAGCCTGCGGCCGGCGCGCACCGAGCCATGGCAGGCCATGGTGGCGGCGACGTGCATCAGGCGGCGCTCCAACGGCAGCGCCTCGTCCCATTCGGCCATGTGCTCGGAGAGATCGCGCAAGAGCCCGCCCGCGTTGGTCTTGCCGAGCAGCGACGGCGTCTCGCGCACTGCGACCGCGCCGGGGCCGAAGGATTCGATGGCAAGACCAAAAGAAGCGAGCTCTTCGCTGCGTTCGAGCAGGCGCTCCACCGTGGCTTCGTCCATCTCCACGATCTCGGGGATCAGCAGGATCTGCCGCTGCACGCCGTTCTCGGCGAGCGAGGCCTTCAGCCGCTCATAGACGATGCGCTCATGCGCGGCGTGCTGGTCGACGATGATGAGACCGTCACGGGTCTGCGAGACGATATAGGTCTCGTGGAGCTGTGTGCGCGCAGCACCAAGCGGACGGTCGACAAGATCAGTTACGGGCTGCGTCTCGAACCTGATGTCAGCGCTCGGTGCGCCAACGTCGAATGCAGCTTGTGCGCGCTCCGCGAAGGCGGGTGCGGCGGAGCCTTCGAACGACGGCATCGGCGCGACCGGAGCGGATGGCGAAGCTCGCCAGTCCCAGCTCGCCGGCCGCGGCGGCGTAAACGCGGGCCGGAACGAAGACAGCACGCTCTCGCCGCTGTTGGCGGCGGTGCGGCGCCCCTCGCGCGCAAGTCCTTCCTTCAGCCCGTGCACGATCAGCGCACGCACGAGGCCGGCGTTGCGGAAGCGCACTTCGGTCTTGGCCGGATGCACGTTGGCGTCGACCTCGCGTGGATCCAGCGTGACGAACAGCGCCAGCACCGGATGCCGGTCGCGCGGCAGGTAATCGGCATAGGCCCCGCGCACCGCCCCTAAGATCAGCTTGTCGCGTACCGGACGGCCGTTGACGAAGAGATATTGTCCGAGCGCGTTGGCCTTCGTCAGCGCAGGTGCCGCGGCATAGCCGGCGACGACCACGCCCTCGCGCTCGGCATGGACTTCGAAAGCATGGCTGCGGAACTCCGTGCCCAGAATGTCGCCGAGCCGCGTCAGCCGCCCGGCGGCGCCGGGCAGCGCCGCGGCCCAGGTCACAGGCGCGCGCTCTTCGCCCGCGAGCGTGAAGGCGACGTCGGGTCGCGCCATGGCGAGGCGCCTCACCACCTCGCGGATCGCTTCCGCCTCGGTGCGGTCAGTCTTCAGGAATTTCAGCCGCGCCGGCGTTGCATAAAAGAGATCGTTGACCTCGACGCGGGTGCCGTGCGCCAGCGCCGCCGGCATGATCTCGGATTTCTCGCCGCCCTCGACAGTGAGCGCCCAGGCATGTGGCTCGCTGGCATGCCGCGTGGTGATGGAGAGCCGCGCGACCGAGCCAATCGAGGGCAGCGCCTCGCCGCGGAACCCAAGCGTGCGGATCTGGAGCAGGTCCTCGTCGTCGAGCTTGGACGTGGCATGGCGCTCGACCGCGAGCGACACGTCCCTCTGGGTCATGCCGCTGCCGTCATCGGTGATGCCGATCCGCCGCCGCCCGCCGCCATCGGTAAAGACGTCGATTCGGCTCGCGCCGGCATCGATCGCGTTCTCGACGAGTTCCTTGACCACGCTCGCCGGGCGCTCGACCACCTCGCCGGCGGCGATGCGGTTGACGACCTGCTCTGGAAGCTGACGGACGGGCATGGGCTTTTGAATCGGATTCGGTGAGAGCGTTATTCTAGCCCGTGTTGCGTCAAAAGCATGTGTTGGGCAACAGCCGTGTGGGAGCCTGGGGAAGAGGGATGCCTATCACATTGAAGATATTGGGCGTTCGAGAAAATCGCCAACCGGAGCGGACCGATCTCCGGTTAGGGTCCTGATTGTGGGGTGCCGGGCAGCGGTGTAGCATCGTGAAAAAACGGCAACAGGACGGGAGGACGCCATGTGCCATCTCTTCGCGCACCAGCCCCAACGCGACTATGAATCCCAGACCCGTAGCTTGCGGATCGGCGGGCACTGCACCTCGATCCGGCTGGAATTGGCGTTCTGGGACACGCTGGAAGAGATCGCGGCCAAGGAGAGCATGAGCCTCGGCAAGTTCCTGACCACGCTCTACAACGAGGTGCTCGACCACCACGGCGAGGTCAACAATTTCGCATCGCTGTTGCGCTGCTCCTGCCTGATCTATCGCTCCAAGAGCCTGGCGCCGGCGCAGGAGTTCAAGGCCACGGTGGCACCCATTCTGGACGCAGCTGAATAGCTCGGGCGACGACCCGTCCTCCGTCATTGCGAGGAGCGTTTGCGACGAAGCAATCCAGAATCTTTCCTCATCGGCAGCCTGGATTGCTTCGCTACGCTCGCAATGACGGGAGAGACCGAACCTCAAATCTCTTTCTTCTGCATCGCCCCCGCAATGTAATCCGCCTGCCGGATCGCGAGTGCGACGATGGTCAGCGTCGGGTTGCAGGCCGCGCCGCTGGTGAACTGGCTGCCGTCGGAGACGAATAAATTCTTCACGTCGTGGCTCTGGCCGAATTTGTTGACGACACCGTCGCGCGGCTTCTCGCTCATCCGGTTCGAGCCGAGATTGTGCGTGCTTGGATAGGGCGGCGTCGGGTAGGTGACGGTGGCGCCGACCGCGTCATACACCGCCGCCCCCTGCTTGTAGGCGTGCGCCCGCATCGCGAGGTCGTTGGGATGATCGTCGTAATGCACGCTCGCGACCGGCTGGCCGAACTTGTCCTTCACGGTTGGATCGAGCGTGATGCGGTTGGTTTCCTGCGGCATATCCTCGCCGACCAGCCACATGCCGGCCATCCGCGGATAGCCGTCGATCGCGGCGGTGAACGGCCGGCCCCACGAGCCGGGATTGAGGAACGCCGCCATGAAGGGCAGTCCGAGCGACAGCGTCTCCATCTCATAGCCGCCGACGAAGCCGCGCTTCGGATTATTGGCGGCCTCGTCGCGGATGATGCCGGCCATGGTGGTGCCGCGATACATGTGTACCGACTTCTCGAACACGGCGTAGACGCTGCCGGTCATGTGGCGCATGTAGTTGCGGCCGACCTGGCCGCTCGAGTTGCCGAGACCGTCGGGGAACATGCTCGAGGCGCTGTTGAGCAGCAGCCGCGGACTTTCGATCGAATTGCCTGCGACCGCGACGATCCGCGCCTTCTGGCGTTGCATCGCGCCGCTCTCGTCGGCATAGACCACGCCGGTGACCTTGCCGCTCGCATCGTGCTCGACCTTGACCACCATGCTGCCAGGGCGGACCTCCAGATTGCCGGTCGACTCACCCTTGGGGATCTCGGTGTAGAGCGTCGACCATTTCGCGCCGGATTTGCAGCCCTGGAAGCAGAAGCCGATCTGCTGACACGATCCGCGTCCGTCGCGCGGCTGGCTGTTGATCGCCATGTTGCCGGTGTGCACGGTCTTGTAGCCGAGCTTTTTCGCGCCGGCCTCGAGCACCCGGAAATTGTTGTTGCCGGGAAGTCCGGGAATGCCGTTGGTGCGGGTCACGCCCATCTTGTTCTCGGCCTTGGCGTACCAGGGCTCCATCTCGGCGAGGGTGACCGGCCAGTCCACCAAATTGGCACCGGGAATGTTGCCGTAGGTGCTCTTGACCTTGAACTCATGCTCGTCGAAGCGCAGCGAGGCGCCCGCCCAGTGGATGGTGGAGCCGCCGACCGCCTTGACGATCCAGGCGGGCAGGCCTGAGAAATCCTTGGCAACGCGCCAGTTGCCCGACGTGGTGCGGGCATCGGTCCAGGCGAGCTGGGAGAAGCTGTCCCACTCGTCGTTGATGAAGTCCTGGTTCTCGATGCGCGGACCGGCCTCGATGATGACCACCTTGACGCCCTTCTGTGCGAGCTCGTTGCCTAGCGTGCCGCCGCCGGCCCCGGAGCCGACGATCACCACAACGCTGCTATCGTTCAGATCGAATTTTGCCATATGCGTTCTCCTGAACCGTTGGGTGGTCGTTAAGCTTTCGGCAGCCAGTCGATGTCGGCGAAGCCGCGGTTGATGTAGCCGCCGTGCTCGGCGGAGGAGCCCTCGTAGCCGAACCGCGGCCAGACCTCTTTCTGGTTGTAGAGGGAGACGACGAGGTCGCCGCGCACCTTCTGGAAGAAGTCGCTCTGCTCGATCTCCTTCAGCAGCACCACGCGATCGGCTTCCCAGGGCACCTCGGCATAGGGCGCCTTGTGGCGATCCCTCGCGTTCTGATCGAGCCTGGCAATGCCGTCGCTGATGAGCGCCTTGACGGAGGCGTCCTTTGCCGCCTTGTCGTCCCACGGCTTGATCGCGGTGATGTAGTAGCTGTCGCCGAGAACGTCGTGCGGATAGATGTCGCGGGCGACCTTCAGTAAGGTCTTCATCGTCGCGGGCGACAGTGTGCCGGCCTCATCGGCCCAGGCGTCCTCGACGCTGACACTGAGGCTGGTCGCGACAGCCACGACCGGCACGGCCGTCGCCGCGCCCTTGAGAAAGACACGACGGCTATGCTTGCTTCGACGATCGACTTCTCTCATGGCATTCCTCCGTAGATTTTTGGATTTTATGTTTTGATCAGCCGAAACGTCCGCCCCGCTGGATCACTTCGATCTTGTAACCATCGGGATCGCTGACGAAGAAGAAGCGCGCCAGCGTCTTGCCGTCGTGCTTGAAGTCGCGCAGCGGACCCGGCGCGAGCTGCTCGCGCGCGAAGCGGGCATGCTCGGCATCGAGATCCTCGACCACCACGGCCAGATGGCCGTAGCCGTCGCCGAGCTGGTATGGCTCCTTGCGATCGAAATTGACCGTCAGCTCGACCTCGAAAGGTGAGGAGGGGTGACGCAGATAGATCAGAGCAAAGTCCGGAAACTTCAGATGATCTGCGACTTCGAGGCCGAAAGCGCGCTTGTAGAAGTCGAGTGAGCGCGTCTCGTCGAGCACGCGGATCATGGAATGAACGGGCTTCGCCATTCAGTTCTGCTCCTTGAGATAGGCGATGATGGCGGCGCGCGTCTCCGGCTTGGCCTGGCGATAGACCATGATCACGCCGGGTATGACGGCCTGCGGATTGGTCAGCCAGGCGTCGAGCTTGGATTCGTCCCAGGCGAAGTCCGCTTTCGCGAGGCTCTCGGAGTAGCGAAAGCCCTCGACCTTGCCGGCGAAGCGGCCCACGATCTTGACCAGCGGCGGGCCTTGCCGCATCGGTTCCGACGAATTCATCGTGTGGCAAACGGCGCATTGCTGCTTGAACAGCGTCGCGCCATCCGGCGGCTTTGCGGCCGGTAACGACATTTGCGCGTTGGCAACGCGCATCACCAGCACCGCCGCGGTGCACAATCCCAGCACGATCGTGCGCATCGCCAAAAGCTCGCCCATCCACATCAACGTCGGCTTGCGCGAACTCTAGGCGCAGCCAAAGACGCGGTGGTAGTAGCGGGCTGTTTGGCTGCGAACGGAGATGCCGGTGCGTGAGTTGTTCCGCCCTGCCTTATATGCGAAGCACAATTCCGCGAAACCGCCGTTAAATCCCTAAACGATCACCACATCATGCGCATTGCATGACGGTTGCGCCGCTTGAACTCTCGACGCGATGCAATGGCCAGGTAGCGGACGAGCGGCGTCGCGAGCCGCCGCGCCATTCATCGCAGAAAAATCCAGGAGAATTGAATGAAGTTGGTGAAGACGTCTGCAATCGCATGCGCTCTCTCGGCCCTCATTGTGACACCCGTTCTCGCGCAAGGTACGTCGTCTGGAGTCAAGCCAGGCGGCACCGTGCAAAGCAAACCCATGCAAGGCAGCACGATGGGCAGCAGCGACGAGGAGATGAGCGCCCAGCCGGGCGCGGCTGGCGAGACGCCGGGTATGAAGTCGACCAAGGGCACCAGGGGCACGGTCGGCACCACGGGCAGCGCGGCACACAAGGGCACCGCCGGCGATGCCGCGACGGGCGGTGCAGCCACGGGCAAGCGCTACTAGTCCCGCCGGAGAAACGGCAGAACTCCGGTCGCTTTGCGGCCGGAGTTTCTTCGAGTGCGGCTGTTAATCGTCGAAATGTCCGCCTCGTTTCGACTTGACGTCACTGCGACGCTTCTTGCCGTCGAGCCGTCGCTGCTTGGACGCGTAGGTCGGCCGCGTCGCGCGCCGCGGCGTCGGTCGGATCATCGCCTCGGTCAGAATCTCGACGAGCCGGTCGATGGCGTCCTGACGGTTACGTTCCTGAGTGCGGAAGCGCTGGGCGTGGATCACGATCACGCCGTCCTTGGTCATGCGCTGGCCGGCGATGCGGGCGAGCCGGATCGCCGCATCCTCCGGAATGGTCAGCTTGCGCGTGTCGAAGCGCAGCTGGGCCGAGGTCGAGACCTTGTTGACGTTCTGCCCGCCCGGCCCGGAGGCGCGGACAAAACCGATCTCAATGTCGTCCTCGTCGATGATGAGATCGCGGGATATCCGCAGCATGATGGCACCATTCGTGATCTCCGGACATATCGCGGAGATCTCGTTTCGGCAATGGTGCATCTGGAAACGCAAATGGCCGGGCGAACCCGGCCATTTCAGGAAACGTCAGGTGACGTCAATTCGACTTCGTCGCCGGTGCCGCGGCCGGCTGCGCGGCAGCCTGCGGGGCGCGGCCGACGATGACGGTCAAAAGCCCCTGGCCCCACAGCCGCTTGGCGGCGGCCTTGGCGTCGTCCAGCGTCACCGCGTCGACGATGCCGTTGCGCTTCTCGATATAGTCGATCGGCAGCTTGTCCTGCTGATATTGCAGCAGCGCCTGCGCAAGCTTGGAGGAGGTGTCGAGCGCCAGCATCTGCGAGCCCTTGAGGTACGACTTGGCCTCGTCGAGCTCCTTTTGCGTCGGGCCCTCGTCGGCGATGCGGCGCACTTCCTTCTCGATCGCATCCATGGTGTCGCCGGCGCGATCGGCCCGGGTGCCGGTGTTGCCGATGAAGATCGCAGAATGCTCCATCCAGAGCAGCGATTCGAACACGGAATAAGCCAGCCCACGCTTCTCGCGGACCTCGCGATAAAGCCGCGAGGACAATCCGCCGCCCCCGAGGATGTGGTTGACGACGTAGGCCGCCATGAAGTTCGGGTCGTCGCGCTTCACGCCGGGGCCGCCGAAAGTGATCACGGTCTGCGGCACGTCGAGCGGCACGAAGGCGCGCTGCGGCGGCTTGGCAGCCTCGACGTCGGGGACCGGCGTCAGATTGGCCTTGGCCGGCAGGCTGCCAAACGTGTGATCGAGCAGCTTGCCGAGGGTGGCCGGATCGACGTCGCCGACCACGGCGATCTTGAGCGTGTCCCTGGCAAGGTTGCGTCCGACGTAATCCTTCATGTCCGCGATCGTGATGGTCGGCACGCTCTCCAGCGTGCCGTTGGTCTGCCGTCCGTAGGGATGATCGCCGAACGTCATCTCCAGGAATTTGCGACTCGCGAGCGAGGTCGGGCTGGTGGTGTCGCGGCGCAGGCCCGAGATGACCTGCGAGCGGATGCGCTCGACATCGGCCGTATCGAAATGCGGCGAGGTCAGCGCGGACCGCAACAGATCGAAGGCCTCGTCCTTGTTGTCGCGCAGCATGCGCAGGCTGCCGCGGAAAGTGTCGCGAGTGGCGCTGAAGGAGAGCTCGATGGCGCGGCGGTCGAGCCGCTCATGGAATGTCTTGGAATCGAGATCGCCGGAGCCCTCGTCAAGAAGGTCGCCGACCAGATTGGCGACGCCGGGCTTGTCCTTGGGATCCTGCGTCGAGCCGCCGGCAAAGGAATATTCCATGGCGATCAGCGGCACCGTCGCGTCCTGGACGAACCAGGCCTCGATGCCGCCCGGCGAGACCAGATGCTGGATCTTTGCTGCGGCCTGCGAGGGCGATGCCGCGGCAAGCGTGAGCGCTGCGCCGGCGGCAAACGACAGGACGACGCGCCGTGTGAGAAGAAAGGGATGGGTCACGAACGCTTCTCCTCGCGCTTGGCGGTAGCGGTAGCGGTGTCCTTGATTAGATAGCCCGTCACCGAGCGCTTCTTCTCGAGCCATTTCTGTGCAGCTTGCTGGACCTGCGCGGCAGTGACGGCGCGGATGCGGTCCGGCCAGCTTCGGATGTCCTCGATCGACAGGCCCGTGGTCAGTGCGCCGCCATACCAGCGCGCCAACACCGCCTGATTGTCCTGCGCGTAGATCGCCTCCGCGATGAGCTGAGTCTTGACCCGCTCGAGATCCTCGGCGCGGATCGGGTTCGCCACGATGTCCGCGATGACGCCGTCGATGACCTGCTCGACGTCTGCGAAGGTGACGCCGGATTTCGGCGAGGCCGAGATCATGAACTGGGTCGGGTCGAGCGAGATGCTGGAATAGCTGGCGCTGGCGGAGACCGCGAGCGGCTTGTCGACGACGAGCGCGCGGTAGAGATAGGAGTTGCTGCCGCTGCCGATCAACTGTGCCAGCACGTCGAGTGCGGCGCTCTCGCCGGCCGCAGCCGTCGTCGCCGAGGGCACGAGGTAAAGGCGGCGAAGGCTCGGCTGTTCGACGCGCGGGTCGGACAGCGTGACAGTGCGCGGCGCCGCCGGTTCCGGCTCCTGCGGGCGGATCCGCTGCGCGGGGATCGCGGGCTGGGCCGGGATCGAGCCGAAATTGCGTTCGACCAACGGACGCACATCGGCGGCCTCGACGTCGCCGGCGATCACCAGGATCGCGTTGTTCGGCGCGTAGAAGCGGCGGTAGAAGGCGAGTGCGTCCTCGCGATTGAGCTTCTCGATCTCCTGGTGCCAGCCGATCACCGGCCGGCCATAGGGATGGTTGAGATAGAGCGCGGCCATGATCTGCTCGTTGAGGCGCGCGTCCGGGCTGTTGGCGACGCGCATGTTGTACTCTTCGAGCACGACGTCGCGCTCTGGCAGCACGTTCTCGTCCTTGAGGATCAGGCCGGTCATGCGGTCGGCCTCGAACTCCATCATGGTCGGGAGCTGCTCTTTCGGCACGCGCTGGTAGTAGTTGGTATAGTCGACCGAGGTCGAGGCGTTCTCGTTGCCGCCGACGCGGAGTACGGTCTGCGAGAACTCACCGACCGGGTGCTTCTCCGTGCCCTTGAACATCAGGTGCTCGAGGAAATGGGCGAGGCCGGATTTGCCCGGCGTCTCGTCGGCCGAGCCGACCTTGTACCAGATCATCTCCGTGACCACCGGCGTGCGGTGGTCGGGGATCACCACGACCTGGAGGCCGTTGCTGAGCGTGAAGCTGGCGGGCGGCGCTGACGTAACCGTCGTCTGGGCGAGTGCGCTGCCGACGTCGAGGGCAGATGTCGAGAGCAGCGCGGCGAAGAGGCAGGCAACCGATCGGTGTGAGGACATCACGATCCTTGTGAAAGCCCGGACGCTGATGTCCGGGCGTGAAAGCACGGCATGCTACACCGCGCGGCTTTGAGCTTCGGGTCACGAAGCAGAGAACGCGGTCAAGTTGTACTTAAAAATAGGTCATCTGCCGCGTCCGGCCTACACCGGACGATTGCGGCGGGTCCACGCCTGCGTGCGATCGGCAAGGAGCTATTGTGTCTTTTCCTTACCCGACTGGACGTCGAAATACGTCCGCCGCGACTTATCCTCTCCGGCACCATAGGCATAGTTCGGCGAAGGCGTCTGGTACCCCGGGGGCGGTTCGACCAGCGACTGGCGCGGCGGCTCGCTCGTGAATTGCTTGGCCTCGCCCTTGTCGTTCGAAAAAAGCTTAAACAGGCCGCCGGTGTACCCGAGCTGGGCTGGGCTCATCGTCGGGTTGCTGATGTTGGCACCCGGCTGGACCGGATCATTGACGGTCTTGTCGGGACCGGCCGTCTTGTGGGCGTCCAACTCGGCCGGTGACAGCGGTCGCGCCGCCTGCCAGTACTCCGTTGCCTTGTTGCCCCCCTTCTTCCGCTGAGCGATGGCCTCCTTGCGGCGCTTCTCGTCGGGGTCCTTCGGCCAATTTGGCGCATTCTTGGCATCAGCGCTGGCGGGCGGCGGCAGGTCGAGCTTGGGCGGCACCACCAGCGGCGATCGCTCGCGGTACTCGATGCCCTTCTTTTCCATGCTCTTGCCGCCGATGCCGGACATCAGGTTGTCGATGAGCTTCTCTTCGAAGGTCATATCGTCGTCATCGTCGCCATCGTCACCGGCCCGGACCGGGCCTGCCGACATGACGAGACCGATGCCGAGGGCGACGGCCGACAATTTCAGAGCCAGCCAAAGTCCCCGCCGGGCGTCTCGGCCGATCGAACCGCTGGTCTCGGAGCTGCGCATGCCTGTACCTGTTCCATATTGTGGCAGTCTTGATGATGCCGGTCTCGCCGCGTCGCGCGCGACCACCCCTCGCCAAGCAAGGTTCCGCCTCCGGCCCGTATCGGCCGGGATCAGGGCGCTTTTGCGGCGGGTACCCCCAGGAAAGAATCATACAATAGGGCCGCCACCCCAGCAACGATGGCCACGTCCGCGAGGTTGAAGATGTACCAATTGTAGGTATTTCCGCCGATTTCGATGTGGAACAAGGCGAAATCGACCACCCCGCCATAGGCCAGGCGGTCGATACCGTTGCCGATGGCGCCGCCGATGATCAGTCCCAGCGCTACCGTGGCGAGCCGGGTCTGCGACCGTGCCATCCAGATCGCGAGCGCGATCACTGCGATGACCTTCACGGCCATCAGCGCGAGCTGCGCGGCCTGACCGTCATTCTGCAGCCAGCCGAAGCTGATCCCGATATTCATGGCCAGCACCAGGTCGAAGAACGGCGTCACCTTCACCACGCCCTTGCGGGCGAGATCGAAGCCGTTCAGCAGCCACAGCTTTGAGGCCTGGTCGGCCACAAGCGTGACCATGGCCGCGAGGATGCCGGCGCGGAGCGGGGTCATGGGCTGGATCAGACGCTCACGCCCAACGCCTTCCATTCGCGCAGCGCCTTGGCGTCGCGCGGGGTGACGTCGGGATATTCGGGGTCTTCACCCACGGTCGGCGAGATCTTCCAGGAGCGGGCGCATTTGGTGCCGACGGCCTTCTCCACCACGACCGCGACGCCCGGCACGGCATCGAGACGGAATGCAGAGGCCGGCGCCTCGCCCTCACGCACCTCGTAGTTCGAGGTGATGCAGATCTCGGCGAGATCGGTGTCGAACAGCGTCGCCAGCATGTCGCGGTCGGCGACATAGATCACCGGCGAGGCCTCGAGCGAGGAGCCGATGTTCTTGGCGGCACGTTCGAGCTCCAGCGCGCCGGTGACCACGCGGCGGACGTTGCGGATGGTCTCCCACTTCGCGGCGAGCTTGTCGTCGCGAAGCTTTTCGAGACCTTCAGGGAAAAGCGTCAGATGCACCGATGCCTCGGCTTCGGGCCTGTACATCCGCCAGCCTTCCTCGGCGGTGAAACTCAGGATCGGCGCCAGCCATTTCAGGATCGAATTGCACAGCAGGTCGATCGTGGTCAGGGCCGCCTTGCGTGTCAGCGAGGACGGCGGATCGCAATAGAGCGTGTCCTTGCGGATATCGAAGTAGAAGGCCGAGAGCTCGCTGTTCAGGAAGGCGGACAGTGTTGCGACAACATTCTTGAAGTCGAACGTCTCATAGGCCTTGCGGACCAATTCGGCGCGGAGCGCGAGCTCGTGCAGCATCAACCGCTCGAGCTCGGGCATCTCGGCGGGCGCGACCGCGTCCGCCGGCTTGTAATGATGCAGCGTGCCGAGCATCCAACGCACTGTGTTGCGCAGCTTGCGATAGGTCTCGACCGTGTTCTTGAGGATCTCGGGGCCGATGCGCTGGTCGTCGGTATAGTCGCAGGACGCGACCCAGAGTCTCAGGATGTCGGCGCCGGATTCCTTGATGACGGCCTGCGGCTCGATGGTGTTGCCGAGCGACTTCGACATCTTGCGGCCGTCCTCGGCCTGGGTGAAGCCGTGGGTCAGCACGATGTCGTAGGGCGCACGGCCGCGCGTGCCGCAGCTCTCCAGCAGCGAAGAATGGAACCAGCCGCGATGCTGGTCCGAGCCTTCGAGATACATCACGGTGTCGGTGCCGCCGTCGACCTTGCGCTTGATGCCGGCAAGACCGGGAAATTGCACGGGGTCTTCAAGCACGAAGGCGTGCGTCGAACCGGAATCGAACCAGACGTCGAGAATGTCGTCGACCTTCTGCCAGTCCTCGCTGGCATGCGGTCCGAGGAAGCGCTCGCGCGCGCCTGTCGCATACCAGGCGTCCGCGCCCTCCTTGGCGAAGGCGTCGCCGATGCGGGTATTGACGGCCTCGTCCTGGAGGATCTCGGCGGAGCCGTCGCCCTTCTCGCGGACGAACACGGCGATCGGCACGCCCCAGGCGCGCTGACGCGAGATCACCCAGTCGGGACGGGCCTCGATCATGCCATTGATGCGGTTCTCGCCCGACGGCGGCACCCATTGCGTCACCGAGATCGCGTGCAGCGCGCGGGCGCGCAGCGTATCGCCGGATTTTGTCTTGCCGTCGGTCGCAATGTCCTTGTCCATCGCGATGAACCATTGCGGCGTGTTGCGGAAGATCACCGGTTTCTTCGAACGCCAGGAATGCGGGTATTGATGCTTGAGCCGGCCGCGCGCGAGCAGCATGCCCTTCTCGGCGAGCGCCTTGATCACGGCCTCGTTGGCGTCGCCCTTCTCGCCCTTGTCGTTGATGACGCGCTTGCCGGCGAAGCCGGGCGCGTGGTCGGTATAGGCGCCGTTCTCGTCGACCGTATAGGGGATCGCGCTGTTGATGCCGCGGGCATCCAGCTCGCGGGTGTTGGCCATCCAGACGTCGAAGTCTTCGCGGCCGTGGCTGGGCGCGGTGTGCACGAAGCCGGTGCCGGTATCGTCGGTGACGTGGTCGCCGGACAACAGCGGCACGATGAATTCGTAGCCGCCGGCGAGCCCCTTGAGCGGATGGGCGCATTCGATCGCGTCCATGGTGTCGCCGGGGATATCGCGCACCTTCTCAAAGGCCGTGACGCGCGCCTGCTTGAAAACCTCTGCGGCGAGCGCGTCGGCGAGGATGAGGAGTTCGCCGGTCTTGGCCCAATTATCGGCCGGAGCGTCCGTCACCTTGTAGAGGCCATAGGCGATCTTCGGCGAGAACGAGATGGCGCGGTTACCGGGCAAGGTCCAGGGCGTGGTGGTCCAGATCACGACGCTGGCCGAGGCCAGCGCGCCATGCGCGGGCGAGGTGACCGGGAATTTCACCCAGACCATGTCGGAGGTGTAGTCCTCGTACTCGACCTCGGCCTCGGCCAGCGCGGTCTTCTCGACCACGCTCCACATCACCGGCTTGGAGCCGCGATAGAGCGTGCCGTTGGCGGCGAACTTCATCAGCTCGCGCGCGATCTGGGCTTCGGCTGGATAGTTCATGGTGGCGTAGGGATGCGCCCAGTCGCCGATCACGCCGAGACGCTTGAACTCCTCGCGCTGCACGTTGAGCCAGTGCGTGGCGTAGGCGCGGCACTCCTTGCGGAAATCGATCATCGCGGTGCTGTCGCGGAAGTCGGGCTTCTGCTTGCCCTTCTTGCGATAGTTCTCCTCTTCGACCTTCCACTCGATCGGAAGGCCGTGGCAGTCCCAGCCGGGCACGTAGTTGGAATCGAAGCCCAGCATCTGCTGGCTCTTGGTGACGAGATCCTTGAGGATCTTGTTCAGCGCCGTGCCGATGTGGATGTTGCCGTTGGCATAGGGCGGGCCGTCATGCAGCACGAACTTGGCGCGGCCCTTCGCGCGCTCGCGCAGCTTCTCGTAGAGGCCGATCTCGTACCAGCGCTTGAGGATCTCCGGCTCGCGCTGCGGCAGGCCGGCGCGCATCGGGAACTCGGTCTGCGGTAGGAACAGGGTTTTCGAATAGTCTTTGGCTTCGGTCTTTTGGGACTTTTGCGGCTTTTCGGACATGAGGCTGACTGGCTCGGAATGGCGCGGGAACGGATGGCGATGCGGAATCGCGGGGTGAAACGACAAAATCCCGGTCTTGCGCCGAGCCTTGAGGCTCAGGCGGAAGCCGGGCCGCTAATCCCTATGATGCGCCGCGCAAACATGGGCTCTCCATAGCAGGGGGCCAAGAGAAGCGCAAAAGGGAAGCGCAAAGGTCGGCGGGGCCGGCTTTGGGCCCTCAATCGACCGTTCCGAGCCGCGGAAACGCGTCCGGGGCGGCGGCCAGCATGGCGCGGGCGCGGGCGGAATCGTCGTCCATCTGGCGGATCAGGGCTTCGATATCGTTGAATTTCAGCTCCTCGCGGATGAAGCCGACAAAGGCGCAGTCCAGCGCCTGCCCGTAAAGGTCGCCCTTGAAGTCGAACAGGAAGATTTCGAGCAGCGGCGCGCCATTATCAAAGGTCGGGCGGCGGCCGAAGCTCGCCACCCCGGTCAGACGCTCGGGCCCGCGGCCGACCCGCACGGCATAGATGCCGTGCTTCAGGCCGCAATTGGCATCGAGCCGGATATTGGCGGTGGGATAGCCGAGGTCGCGGCCGCGCTTTTCGCCATGAATGACCTCGCCGGTGATGAACCAGGGCGCGCCGAGCATGGTGGTGGCCTCGTCGATGAGCCCCTCGGCCAGTGCGATCCGGATCGCACTGGAGGAGACCGGCCGCTCGTCGATATCGACATGCGGCTGCACGTCCACCTCGATGCCCAGCCGGGGGGCCTCGTTGACCAAAAGGCCTGGCGAGCCGACGCGCCCCTTGCCGAAATGAAAGTCGTAGCCGACCGCGATCCCACTGACGCCGAGGCGCTCGATCAGGTCATGGTGAATGAAATCTTGCGCGCTGGTCCCGGCGCGAGCCTTGTCGAAGGTCATGACCACGGCACCGGCAAGCCCGGTCCCGGCCAGAAGCCGCAGCTTGGCGCGTTCGTCCGTCAGGCGAAATTGCGGGGTGTTGGGGCTGAAGAACCGGCGCGGATGCGGCTCGAAGGTCAGCGCCAGCGCAGGGCGGCCATGCAGCCGGCCCATTTCCAGGGCTGCTGCAATAACGGCCCGGTGGCCGAGATGGACCCCGTCGAAATTGCCCATGGCGACCACCGCCCCCTTCAGGATCGCGGAATCCGGCGTGGTATCGCGGATAACGGTAAATTGCGGGGCCATCAGGGGAATTCTCGAGCCGGCGGGACCGGCCGCGACCGTGGCGTGACCCGGCCGATGAAGTCAAGCGGGCGGGGTGGTCGCAAGGAACAGGATACAATCTTTCGACGGCGGCCCCAGTTAACGCGCTGTTTAACGCCTTGGTGCTAGTCCTTGAAACGTGGAACTGCGGGGGCTGTCCCGTCAGGTCCGATCGTAACTATTTTCCTGGGTTTGCGTTGGGGGAGTCGAGATGGCGGTTGATTTGTCGATGTCGGTTCTGGTGGTGGATGACTACAGCACCATGATCCGTATCATCCGGAATCTGCTGAAGCAGCTTGGCTTCGAGAACATCGATGATGCGAGCGACGGTTCGGCGGCGCTGAACAAGATGCGCGGCAAGAAGTACGGGCTCGTGATTTCCGATTGGAACATGGAGCCGATGACGGGTTACGACCTGCTGCGCGAAGTGCGCGCAGATCCCAATCTCGCCACCACGCCTTTCATCATGATCACGGCGGAATCGAAGACCGAGAACGTGATCGCGGCCAAGAAGGCCGGCGTGAACAATTACATCGTCAAGCCATTCAATGCGGCGACGCTGAAGACCAAGATCGAGGCGGTCTTCCCGGACATGGCGAGCGCATAAGGCGCGGTCTACGCCGGACAAACAGTCTTCCAACAGGATCGTCGTGCCCGGGCTTGTCCCGGGCATTCACGTTCTAGGATATGCAAGCGAAGACGTGGCCCGGCCATGACGGTACTCAGCAATTCGTCTAAGTCGGTCCCACTTCAGGCCGCATTGCGGTCACCACTTCAATTCGCGCATCAGCGCCTTCGGCGGGTGGCCGAACAATTCCGTCACTGACTTGGGATCGAGCTGGTCGAGGCCCTCGAACTCCTCGGCATGGATGCCGCGGGTGACGAACAGGCAGTCGATGCCGAATGCACGCGCGCCGGTCAGGTCGGTGCGGACGGAATCGCCGATCGCCAGCACCTTTTTCCGGTCGATCGGGTGGCCCTGGCGTTCGCCGGCCAGCCGCATCGCGCGCTCGTAGATCGGCCGGTGCGGCTTGCCGTAGAAGATCACCTCGCCGCCCAGTTCGCGATACAGTTCGGCAATCGCGCCGGCGCAATAAATCAGTCGGTCGCCGCGCTCGACCACGATGTCGGGGTTGGCGCAGACCAGCGTCAGCTTGCGCTCGCGCGCCTTGAGCATCATGCCGCGATAATCTTCCGCAGTCTCCGTCTCGTCGTCGTAGAGACCGGTGCAGACGATGTAGTCGGCCTCTTCCAGCGGCGCGGTCTTGGCATCGAGACCGCGATAGATCGAGTTGTCGCGCTCGGGGCCGAGCCAGAACATTTTTCGTCCGGGGTGCTCGGCGACATAGAGCCGCGTCAAATCGCCGGAGGAAACGATCGCGTCATAGGTCTCGTCGGCGACGCCGAGTTTCCGCAATTGCCGCTGCACAGAATCGGCCGGGCGCGGCGCGTTGGTGATCAGGATCACCGTACCGCCACCGCTGCGATAGGTGTGCAGCGCCTCGCACGCCTCGGGGAAGGATTCCAGTCCATTATGGACGACGCCCCAGATGTCGCTGAGCACGACATCGACCCTGCCCACGAGTTCGCGCAGGCTTTGTGCGAAATGCAGCGTGGTCATGATACGTGCGGCCGATCAGATCCGGCGCGCCAGCGCCGCGTTGCCGGTGATGCGCGATGACGGGGCGGCAGGCGCCGCAGCTGATGTTGCGCTTGGGCTGGGTGTTCCGGAGCCATTGGATCCCTGAATGTCCTGCGCCGGGTTCGACGCGGCCCCGCCGGTAGCAGATGCCCCCTCGGGCCGCAATGGCCGGGGCGGCGCGAACAGAAAGCCCTGGCCGAACCGCACGTCATAGTCGAGCAGGTCGACCACTGCGCGTTCGCCCTCGATCCGTTCCGCGATCAGGTCGATGCCGAAGCGGCCGAGCAGGTCGGACAGGTCGGAGGGATGAATGTCCGAGGTCGAGGCCTGTTTCGGGTCGAGCAGCAGCGAGGCCGGGACCTTGATGAAGCGCACGCCGCGGTCGGCGAGCTCGCGCGGCTCGATCCGCAAGTCGGTGACATGGTCGATCGAGAAGCGGAAGCCACGCTGCGCGAGTGCCGCGAGATTCTCGGTCTCTGTGGGGCCGAGGCCGCGGAAGGTCGACTGCTTGAACTCCAGCACCAGCGATGGTGCGAGCGCCCGGTTGGCCTCGAGGAAGTCGAGGCATTGCGCGAAGGTGGTGGAGTTGCCGAGCGTCGAGGCTGCGACGTTGCAGAACACGCCGACATCCTTGTTGCGCACCATCAGCCGGCGCAACACCTGGACACAGCGCAGCAACACCATGTTGTCGATGCGTCCGATCAGGCCGGAGGCCTCGGCGATGCTGATGAACTCTTCCGCGGCGAACAGCTGGTCGCGCTCGTCACGCACCCGGGTCACGGCCTCGTAGAAGCGGACCTTGCGCTGCGGCAGCGTCACCATCGGCTGGAGGAAGATGTCGATGCGGTTCTCGTCGATCGCATTGCGCAACGTTGCCAGCATCTGGGTCTGGTTGGGGCCGTTGACCGCCGAAACGGCATTGGCGGTCTGGGTCTGGACGGCCGGCGGCATCGGCCGCGGTCCGGAAAGCGGCGGAGAAGCGGCCGGCCGCTCATCGAAGGGGGCAATCAGGTCGATCGGCGTTTCCGGCTCCAGCCTGGCGACCGGAACGGAGGCCGGCGCCGGCGCGTGACCGGCCAGCAGGTCCTCATGGGTCGACACCGTGGCGGCAAGCTGCTTGACCAGTCCGCCGAGCTCGTTGATCTCGCCGATCACCGACTGGACACGATCGGAATTGGTCGAATTGGACGAGGCGACGCGGCCTTCGATAGCGGCGAGCCGGCGGCCGAACTCGGCCACCTGGCGGGCGAGGTCGGCGGTGCCGCGCGAGAGGTCGGCGATCTGGCCGCCGACGTCGCTGCGGTCGCGCAGCCGCATCGAGACCGCGTTGTAGAGGATCAGGAAGGTCAGCGCGGTCAGCGCCACGATCGCGGATTCGGTTCCGCTGATGCCGGCGACCGCGTAGAGCACGAGCCCGAGCGAGGCCGCGACCAGAACCATGCAGATGGCGATGAAGATCGTCGAAATGCGAATCATGCCGCGCGTTACGCCTCAAGAGCTGCTGCCTCACCCGGGAAAACACGGGTCGCAATTCGCACCCGTCACGCCTCGTGCTCCCCAAGCATGCACGACCCTAACATCATTGTTGATTCGAGGGGATAGCGGCCGCAGGCGCGCGTGAAGGAAGTCAGGACGGCGCGGCGGCGCCGACCGTGTCGGCCGAAACGGCCTCGCGGCTGCCGAGCGGCTTGGGCGGCCCGGTGGTCGTATCGTGCAAGGTTTGCCGTTCGACCTCCGAGTTCAGCTCGGCGCCGAACATGATGACGATGGCCGACATCCACATCCACATCATCAGGCCGATCGCAGCCCCAAGGGCGCCGTAGGTCGCGTTGTAATTGGCAAACGCCGAGAGATACCAGGACAGCAGCGCCGAGCCGGCAATCCAGAGCAGGGTGGCCGTTACCGCGCCGATGCTCAGCCATTGCCAGCGCGGCGCATCGCGGCTGGGTGCGAAGCGGTAGAGGATGGCGAGCGCCAGCAACAAAATGAGGAAGAGCAGCGGCCATCGTGCCAGCGCCACGATCAGCTTGCTCTCGGGGGCGATGCCGAGATGATTCAGCGCGAGCGGGAAGGCGACCACCGCGCCGACCATCACCAGCAGGGCCACGATGCCGCCGACCGTGAAGGCCAGCGACACCATGTTCAGCTTGATGAAGCTGCGCTTCTCGCGTTCCTCATAGGCGACATTGAGGGCGTCGAAGATGGATTTGACGCCGGCATTGGCACTCCAGACCGCAAGCACGAGGCCAAGTGCAAAGGTGGCGCCCAGCGCCGTGTTGCCTTTCGAGACCACCCGCGCGACCTGATCCTCGACGATCTGGAACGTGCCCTGGGGCAGCATCATCGCGAGCGTCTGCAGATTTTCGCTGATGGTCGAGGGATCGGCGAACAGTCCGTAGGACGAGACGAGTGCGGTTACTGCGGGAAAGATCGCGAGCAGACCGAAGAAGACGACGCCCCCTGCGGTTGCCAGCAGGCGATCGTCGTCGATGCGCTGATAAGTGCGCCAGAAAATATCCTTCCAGCCGGCCCAGGGAATCGCGAACGGGCTTTTCGAGCGGCGGCCGTGGCCGGGCTGCACGGCCGCGCCTGCAGGGCTCGTTCCGGGCGAATTCGCCTCGTTGTTGCGATGATCTTGTCGTGGTCCCGGCCGGACGTGGCCAGGTTCCTGAAAGTAGCGCTCCGCAGTGAGGACGAAAACTGCCGTGGCGGCGACCAGCAGCCAGGAGTCGAGCTGCTCGCTGTGCCGCGCACGCATGTCAGGCGTCCAGTCCGCGACCGTGGCGCCGTCGGCGGGCAGCCGTGAAGCCCAGCAATCCGATCGCGGCGAGCATCAGGCCAAGCTGCATGGGGCGGTTGGTCCGAGTCGAGGAAGCACTGCCGCCTCGGCCGCGTTCGCCCGGCGCGAGCGGAACCAATGGAATCGTCGTCGCGACCTCTTTCACCGCCTGCTTGACCGTCCCGCGCGGGATCCGTGGCGTGGCGATCGCCACGCGTAGGCGGCTGGCGAGCGGCACGATCGGCCTCGTGCGGCGGTTCATGTGGGCCATGGCCACCCCGGCGCAGGCCGCGGCCAGGACCAGCAGCACGGCCGCAGCGGCGCCAAGGCCCCAGAATTGTCCGTAGGTGATGGCAATCCAGCGGTAGAGCGCGACCAGGCCGACAAAGAAGGCCGCGATCAGGAACAGCCCGGCCACTGCGAACAGTCCCGCCGCGACCGCGTAGGACGTCACGCGCCCGGTGGTCTGGCTGGTGCGGTCACGCAGATAGGACTGCGCCGCGCGCTTGAGATGGTTGAGTTTCAGCGCCATGCCGGCGCGCAGCAATTCGCCCGATGGCGCGAGCATGCGGACATCCTCCGAGAGCGAGAGATTGATCGGGGAATGAACGTGGCGGAATTTGACTTGTTCCGCCGCGCGCGCTCGATCAGCCGAGATCGGCAGCCGCGATCCAGAACACCTCGCCCTCGGATTCCTCGGTGTCGAGCCACAGCAGGGGCAGTTCCGGAAAGGCCTCGTCGACTAGTTCGCGGCCGCGGCCGATCTCGCAGAGCAGCCCACCATCCGGCGTGAGGTGGTCGGGCGCATCGCGCAGGATGCGGCGGACCACGTCGAGACCATCGGCGCCGCCGTCGAAGGCAAGCTTCGGCTCGGCCCGGCATTCCGGCGGCAGCGCCGCCATGCCTTCCGCGTCGACGTAAGGCGGGTTGGTGATGATCAGGTCGTATTTGGTGCCGCCGAGCGGCGCGAACAGATCGCCCCGATGCAGGCTGATCCGCTCATCCAGCCCATGTTCCCCAGTGTTGCGCGCGGCGACTTCGAGCGCGCCCTTGGAGATGTCGACGGCGTCAACCATGGCGTTCGGGAAATGATACGCGGCGAGGATCGCAAGACATCCCGATCCCGTGCAGAGGTCGAGCACGCGCTCGATAGCCGTGGGATCGTCGATCAGCGAACCCGCTTCGCCATCGCCGCCGAAATGCGAATCCAGCAGCTCGCCGATGAAGGAGCGCGGCACGATGACGCGCTCATCGACATAGAACGGCAGGCCGCGCATGTAGATCTTGTTGACGAGATAGGCCGTCGGTTTGCGCGTCGTCACGCGCTTGTGGATGAGGTCGAGCAGGGTCTTGCCTTCCGCGGCGGTGACGCGCGCGTGGGCAAAGGTCTCGAACTGGTCGGGATGCAGGTGCAGGGCCTCGCAGACCAGGAAGGCGGCTTCCGCCACCGGATCGGTCGTGCCGTGGGCAAAGGCAAGTTTGGCTTCGGTGAAGCGGCTGACCGCATAGCGGATGAAGTCGAGCAGCGTGAGCAGCTCGCCGCGGCCGACCTTCGCGAGTTTTGGCGCGGCGCGGCCGCGCGTGGCCTTTCTCACAGCTCTTGCCATCAGGATCGGGTCCAGCGTGCGGCGGCCTCGTCGTCACGGGCGTGGGCCTCGACCCAGCCGGCGCCGGCGGCGCTCTCTTCCTTCTTCCAGAACGGTGCGCTGGTCTTGAGATAATCCATCAGGAATTCGGCCGCCTCGAACGCCGCCCGGCGGTGTTGCGACGCCGTGAGCACCAGCACGATGTTCTGGCCGGGCATGAATCGCCCGACACGATGGATCACCGTGACGCCGTTGAGCGGCCAGCGCGAGGTGGACTCCTCGACATGGCGCCTGATCTCTTCCTCGGCCATGCCGGGGTAATGTTCGAGCGTGAGCGCGGCGATCCTCGAACTGTCCTCGTCGGCGCGACAGATGCCGGAGAAGCTGACGACCGCGCCGATGTCGGTGCGGCTCTTGGTCAGCACCGCGATCTCGCGCGCGATGTCGAAATCGTCTTCCTGGATACGGATGGCGACGGGGCAGCTGGGGACAGGGGAAGTCATGGCCTAGCCGCCGGTCATCGGCGGGAAGAACGCGATCTCGCGGGCGCCCGCGATCGCGGCGTCGGCCTTGACGTGGGCATGGTCGATCGCGGTGCGGATCACCTTCGGCTTCTCAAACGCATAGGCGTAAGCCTCGCTCCGGCCGGACAGCCAGGCGATCAGCTCCTCGACGGTACGCACGGTCGCCGGCGGCTCGATCGTCTCCTCGGCCTTGCCGACGCGCTCGCGCACCCAGGCGAAGTACTTCACCTTCATACCTCATCCTCCTTGATGAGGTGATGGATGCCGGAACGGAAGTAATCGTAACCGGTGTACATGGTCAGGATCGCCGAGGCCCACAGCAGGACGAGGCCGATCAGCGAGACCATGGGAATGACCTCGTCGCCGGCGGGACCCGCGAGCAGGAAGCCGATCGCGACGAGCTGGACCGTGGTCTTCCACTTGGCGAGCTTGGTCACGGGTACGCTGACACGCAGCGCTGCGAGGTATTCGCGCAGGCCCGAGACCAGGATCTCGCGGCACAGGATCACGATGGCGGCCCACAGCGACCAGCCATGGATGATACCGTCGGCGGCCAGCATGAGGAGGCAGGAGGCGACCAGCAGCTTGTCGGCGATCGGGTCGAGCATCCGGCCGAACGCCGATTGCTGATTCCAGATCCGCGCGTAGTAGCCGTCGAGATAGTCCGTCACCGCGGCGCCGATGAAGATCGCGACCGCGACCCAGCGCAGCCACAGCGGGTAGTCCATGATCGACTGCGCATAGATGCATCCGACTACGACCGGGATCGCGGCGATCCGGCCATAGGTCAGGATGTTCGGCAGGGACATCGCGCGGCTGGTTGTCCCTCGTGTCGTGGCGATGTTCATCCGTCCTACCAATACCGCTCAAGCCTGAAGGTCAACCGTCCGTCCTCAATTGGGGTGCGGGATGCGACGACCATATGACTACAGCCCGTTTAGTTCACCCAGGCTGGGGATGGAAATAGTCGAATATCCTGCGGGCGCTCTCCGCGCTCACCCCAGGAACCTTGCCGAGATCGGCGATCGAGGCGCGTTCGATCTCCTTCAGGGTTCCGAAATGGTGCAGCAAGGCACGTTTGCGTGACGGGCCGATGCCCGGAATCTCCTGCAAACCGGCCTCGCGGATGTCCTTCTTGCGCAGCTTGCGGTGCGAGCCGATGACGAAGCGGTGGGCCTCGTCCCGCAGGCGCTGGATGAAATAGAGCACGGGGTCGCGGGGCTCCAGCTTGATCGCCTCGCGCTCCGGCATGAACAGGGTCTCCCGGCCGGCGTCCCGGTCCGGACCCTTGGCGACCGACATCAGCGACACCTGGGTCAGGCCGAGATTGGTGAAGATCTCCCGGACGGCATTGAGCTGACCGCGGCCGCCGTCGATGACGACGAGGTCGGGCCATTGCGGGAAATCGTCGTCCTTGGCCTTGGTGGCGCTCTCTTCGGGCGGATTGATGAGACGCTTGAAGCGGCGCTCCAGCACCTCGCGCATCATGCCGTAATCGTCGCCGGGCGTCAGCCCTTCCGACTTGATGTTGAACTTGCGGTACTGGTTTTTCACAAAACCATCGGGACCTGCGACGATCATGGCGCCGACCGCATTGGTGCCCTGGATGTGGCTGTTGTCGTAGACCTCGATGCGCTTGGGCGCATGCGGCAGGTTCAGCGTGGCGGCCATGGCGTCGAGCAGGCGGCTCTGGGTTGCGGTATCGGCGAGCTTGCGGCCGAGCGCCTCACGCGCATTGGTCAGCGCATGGATGACGAGCTCCTTCTTCTCGCCGCGCTTGGGCGCGATGACCTCGATCTTGTGGCCGGCCTTGATCGACAGCGCGTTGGCGAGCAGGTCGCTCTCCTCGATCTCATGCGAAAGCAGGATGGTCTTTGGCGGCGGCTTGTCGTCGTAGAACTGGGCGAGGAAGGACCCCAGCACTTCCTCCGGCGTGAACGTCTTCTCCGCGCGCGGGAAATAGGCGCGATTGCCCCAGTTCTGTCCGGTGCGGAAGAAGAACACTTCGACGCAGGAGAAGCCGCCCTCCTGGTGGATGGCGAACACGTCGGCTTCTTCCACCGTGCGCGGATTGATGCCCTGCTGCGACTGGATCGCCGACAATGCGGCGAGGCGGTCACGATAGAGCGCCGCACTTTCGAATTCGAGCTCGCCGGAGGCCTTCTCCATCTCGCCAGCGAGCTCCTGCTTCACCGCCTGGCTCTTGCCGGACAGGAAGTCGGTCGCCTCGCGCACCAGCGTCGTATAGCCGGGGAAGTCGATCTCGCGGGTGCAGGGGCCGGCGCAGCGGCGGATCTGGTAGAGCAGGCAGGGCCGCGAGCGGCTCTCGAAGAAGGAGTCCGTGCAGGAGCGGATCAGGAACGCGCGCTGCAAGGCCGTGATGGTGCGGTTGACGGCGCCGGCAGAGGCGAACGGGCCGAAATAGCGCCCGGGCCGGGTCTGCGCGCCGCGGTGCTTCAGGATCTGCGGCGCCCAATGGTCGCCGGTGATCAGGATGTAGGGAAACGATTTGTCGTCACGCAGCTGCACGTTGAAGCGCGGCCGCAGCTGCTTGATGAGGTTGGCTTCCAGCAGCAGCGCCTCGGTCTCGGTCGTGGTCGAGACGATCTCCACGGTCACCGTGGCCGCGATCATGCGCAGGATGCGCGCCGGCAGCGGCGCACTCTGGCGTGCGTAGTTGGACAGGCGCTTTTTGACGTTCTTGGCCTTGCCGACATAGAGCACGTCGGCGTTGGCACTGAGCATGCGATAGACGCCGGGCGAGGTGGGCGCGAGCCGGACCGCGCGCTCGATCGCCTCGTGACCGGTCGCCAGCGGCTCTTCGCCGATCGCACCGCTCTCTTCCAGAATGTCCGGCAGGCGCGCATCGTCCTCGTCATCGCCGCCCGTGGTGGCGGGATCGAGGTCGGGCGGCGCCGCCGTCTCGGGCGATGTCTCTCGGGCGGGGGCATCGGCAGTCGCGGCTCGCGGCGATTTGCGCGCGCGTGCGTCGTCCGGATTGTCGGTGGAATCGTGAACCATGGTGCGAATTTAGGCGCTGGGGG
The DNA here is from genome assembly GCF_021458635.1 of Bradyrhizobium monzae. Classification (GTDB taxonomy): domain Bacteria; phylum Pseudomonadota; class Alphaproteobacteria; order Rhizobiales; family Xanthobacteraceae; genus Bradyrhizobium. The sequence continues at coordinate 137,501 of NZ_JAIRDQ010000014.1, read as the reverse complement.
AGCCGATTTGAAGTTCCGGCCGTGCCGCACGCACAGGATGGCGGCGCAGTTCCCGGTAACGCTTCCTTAAGTCTGTTAACAGCGCGGTAACGGGTCTTAACAGCCCTTTAACTTAAAACTCTCGATAAATCTTCCGCGAAAGAGTGGTGGTCCCGTAACCATGCGGTCGGGCCTTGCGCGGTGGCGCGGGCGTCGCACCCGGTTGCGGCAGTTGCGTTGGAGTGTGTGATGAAGAGGCTCGTTGCGGGCGCAGCCGCGTTGGTTGCAGCCGGCTGGACGGCGTCGGCAGAGGCCGCCGATCTCAGCTACGGGCAGCGCGCGCCCTATACGGTCAATCAGCCCCTCAATGGCTACAGCTGGGCCGGCCCGTATCTCGGCGCCAATCTCGGCTATGAATGGGGCTCGGTGAGCAACACGCCCGTGAAGCCCTCCGGCTTCGTCGGCGGCGTGCAGGCCGGCTACAATTTCCAGAACGGCCCGTGGGTGTTCGGCGTCGAGGGCGACATCCAGGCAGCAGGCGCCGACGACACTTTCGCGCCGTGGAAGTTCTCCAATCCCTGGTTCGGCACGCTGCGCGGTCGCGCCGGCTATGCCTTCAGCAACATCCTGTTCTACGGCACCGCCGGCCTCGCCTTCGGCGAGTTGCGCGCGCAGACCTTCGGCTGGACGGAATCGCACACCACCGCCGGCTGGACCGCCGGCGTCGGCGCGGAAGTCGGCTTCGCGCCGAACTGGAGCGCGAAGCTCGAATATCTCTACATCGATCTGTCGTCGAGCCAGTTCGCAATTACAGGCGTGTCAAACGGCTATAGCGCCAGCGTTGTTCGCGCAGGCGTGAACTATCACTTCTGATAGCCAAATAAGAAAATACCGGACAACAGCCTCCCGGCCGCTCGCGGCCGGGACTTTTTTTGCGCCGAGTTTTTTGAGTCAGGTCCGCTAGGAAAGGATCACTAAATTGACCGCCTTCGGCCCCTTCCCCTTCTTGTCCGGTTCGACTTCGAATGTGATACGCTGTCCTTCGGCAAGGTCCTTCAGTCCCGCCCGCTCAACAGCGGTAATGTGAACGAAGACATCGCGACCGCCGTCGTCCGGCTTGATGAAGCCGTAGCCGCGCTCGCCGTTGAAGAACTTAACCGTTCCCGTATTGGCCATCGGGAAACTCCCCCTCATTGCTCCTCCGTCGCAACGCAGACGCGCGTCGCGACATGACCGGGCATCACGAAGCCCGGGAGAGCTGGCCATCCTTGGGCAGACCCTTCGGTCCGACTGGATCTTTCTTAGGCCTTCACTCCGCCGCAACCATTCGCGGAAGCGGAACGTAAAGCCAGTCACGCCAACAGCATAATACGGTTCTTTGCAGATTGACTACCGCTACTGCATATTTTTCCCAAGAATGCCGGAGTGTTACGGCTTCGGCACCTCTAATCGGAATCTGGCAGCGCCGCCCTGACCGAGCGGCATTTCCAGCTCGGGCAGGATCGTCTTGAGCTCGCCCTGCAGCGTGTAGGGCGGATTGACGATCAGCAATCCCGTCGAGGTGAGAGCCGCGCCGTCGACCTGTGGTGCAGCGCTGAATTCGAGCCGGAGACATTTTCCCGGAGTCTTTGCTGCGGCTGCGGTCCGCGCCACGAGTTGCGCCAGCGTGTCGGTCGCCCGCCGGCTCTTGGCGGGGTACCAGATTACATAGATACCGGTCGGCCATTTCGCGAATGCGGTCGAGAAGGCTTCACCCAGTCTTTCGAACTCGTCTTTCGCCTCGAACGGCGGGTCGATCAGCACGAGCCCGCGCCGCTCCTTCGGCGGCACGAACGCCGGCAGCGCCATCCAGCCGTCGAGATCGACCACGCGGGCCTGTTCGTCGCGCCGCAACACATCGATCAACGCCTTGCGCGCCTTCGGTTCGAGCTCGCAAGCCACGAGCCGGTCCTGCGGCCGCATCAGGCCGCGCGCGATCAGCGGCGAGCCGGGATAGGCCTTGAGCTCGCCCTTCGGATTGAAGGCGCGGACGATGTCCATGTACGGCTTGGTCAGTGCGACTGTCTCGTTCGTGAAGCGCGCCTGCATCAGCCGCGCGATCCCCGTCAGCCACTCGCCGCTGCGCCGTGCCTCGTCGCTGTCGAGATCGTAGAGGCCGGCACCCGCATGGGTGTCGATGACGCGGAAGGCGGCCGGCTTGTCCTGCAAATAGGTCAGGATGCGCGCCAGAACGATATGCTTGATGACATCGGCGAAGTTGCCGGCGTGAAAGGCGTGGCGGTAATTCATGCAAGAGCACTACGCCACGTGATGGCTTCAGCAAAGAGGCACGAGAGCCCGGGGCTACCCACCCCTGACCGGCGGCATTGTCACCTGGTCGCGGCGGCAGGCGCGACGGTCGAGTTCTTCGCAGGCGCGGAATTGCAGATCCTTGCTGAGGCAGATGCGGACCTCGGAGAGCCGCGTGCGATTACAGGTGACCGAGACGGCGGCGCTGCTCAGGCCCGGATTGGCCTTGATGAAGGCTTCTTCCACCTCGCCCGGGGCCACGGTCTTGGTCTGCGACAGGTCGAGATATTCGGCCGGAATCTTGATCACGGCGCGCGCCTTCCGGATCGTCTCGAAGTAATTGCGACCGTCGAGCCCGGAGCAGGTGCCGTGCTTGTCCCACTCATTGAAGATCAGGCCCGGCGCCGGCATCAGATCGAGCATCGTGGAGACGATGTTGCGGTTCAGCCGCGGCGATGGCCGCTGGCAATATTCAGGGAAGCCGTTCTCATATTGCGGCCACAGCCCGTGCACCACGAAGGAATAGGGCCGTCCCTCACACTGGATATTCGAGCGCCCGCCGCCGCGGCCGCGCTCGGCCGCCTCTTCGCAGAAGGACGGCGACCACGACAGCGACAGCACGTAGAAATCGAATTCGCCGGGCGCGTTCTGCCGTTTGTCCTGCGCTTTCGCGCCACCGGCCAGCGCGATCGGCCCGGCGGCAAGAATCAGGGGGAGGGTCAGTGAGATCACAAGGCGGGAGAACGAGTGCAATCTAAAACGAAACATGGCGACGCCCCTCAGCTAGACTGTGCAACAGAGCCTAGCAGGCGATAAGAACATTTCAAGAACAGAATTCGGGCAGCCGCCGATCGGCCGCTTGGTCGGTCCGATTCAGGGATCTTCGAATTACGGCTTGGCGGCGCGGCAGGCCGGATTGTAGGCCCAGTTGCGGTCGAGCCCGACCACGCACCATTCGACGCCCTGGCCGTAACCGGCGAAGCCGCCATCCTCGACGATCGAGAAGTGCACCTTCCGCACCTTGCCGTCATTGAGCATGGCTTCGCCGGTGCAGAAACGGCGCGGAATGTTGTCGGACGCCCAGGGTCGGAACGCGGTCTCGTGGACGGCCGAGAAGCCCTCGATCCTCAACGGCGAATTCCAGAACGAGCTTTCCTTCTCCCAGAACTGGTTCGCGATCGTCGGCAGCGCCCTCTCGCAATCGGCGACGTTGCCGTCATAACGCGGCCCGCTCAGCCAAAAATTCAGCTCCAGCGGATTGGCGGCCCTGGCCTCGCTGAGCGACAGCGCCCCGAACATGAGGCCGAGAATGGCGGCAAACCGAAGCGATTTCAGGGAGGTCGAGGCGCGCATGGGCAATCCAGACAGCATGATCTGCGAAGCTCTGACGGTGCCGCGAAGGGCGGGGGAGGTCAAGTGCAGCGCGGCAACACTTGGCCAGGACTTGATCACAACGTCGCAGTCTTCAGGCCTTCCGTTCTTTCCACCGCCGCGCCGGCACCGTAAACTGCCCCCAATCAATCGGAGTGACGGGAATGCGAATCATTGCGGCCGCGGGCCTTGCCAGCCTGGTTTTCTCGGGGATCATGGCGAGCCAGTCGGCGCGTGCCGACATCTTTCCGGTGCCGCCCTTCAAGGGCAACGACACCGGCGGCATCATCGCCTATTCCATGGCGACGCAGACCGACGCGCGCCAGGTCGCCGTCGATCACTGCGCGCGCTACGGCAAGGTGGTCAAATTCCTCGCGGTGCAGGCCTATGAGGGCGGCTACATCTCCTTTGCCTGCCGCTGGGTGCCCTACGGCGCCGCCGAACGGCCGATCCGCACGCTCTACTGAGGCGTTTTTCGGAAAGCCAAGATCTCTCAGCCGGGAGTCGCTCGCATGACGCGCAAGCTTGCTTTGCTCGGATCAGTCGTTTGTCTCGTGTTGTCGGCAGGGAGCGCCCTGGCTGACGACCTGCCCGTACGCAAGGCCGGTCTCTGGGAATTGAAGATGGTCAGGACCGGCTCGGCCATGCCGGAAATGACCATGCAGCACTGCACTGACGAGGCCGTCGACAAGGAGATGAACAACAACATCTCGCCGATGGCCAAGCAGGTCTGCTCCAAGCAGGAGATCAAGAAGACGGCGACCGGCTATGTCAGTGATTCCGAGTGCAGCGTCGCCGGCATGTCCACGACGTCGCACGCCGAGATCACCGGCGATTTCAATTCGGCCTACACGGTGAAGACCTCGTCGCATGCGCAAGGTGGCGCGGTCGGTGCCGCGGGGCGCGACTCCACCATGACGCTCGAAGCGAAATGGCTCGGCGCCTGCAAGCCCGATCAGAAGCCCGGCGACATCGTGATGCCCGGCGGCTTCAAGATGAACGTCCGCGACGTCGACAAGCTGAAGGCGCTGCTGCCGAAATAGCTGAGACTACTGCAGCTACACCGGAATCCGCACGCTCGCCCTCAATCCGCCCATCGGGCTGTCGCCCAGCGTGATGTCGCCGCCATGCGAGCGGGCGATGTCGCGGGCGATGGCGAGCCCTAAGCCGGTGCCGCCTTCGTCCTGGTTGCGGGCATTGTCGAGCCGTAGGAACGGCTTGAACACTTCCTCGCGCAGATGGACGGGAATGCCGGGGCCGTCGTCGTCGACCGTGACAGTCAGATAGCGATGATCGCGCTGGCCGGAGATGGCGATGGCCTTGCCGTAGCGCGCGGCGTTGGTGACGAGGTTGGCGAGGCAGCGCTTGAACGAGGCCGGCTTTACCGTGACCACGGGCAGACCGCTGAATGTCACGGTCGCGGCGTGGCCGTGGCGTTCGGCATCATTGCGCAACTCCTCGAGCGCCTGCGCCATGTCGGTCGGCTGCGACTGCTCGCCGGAATCGCCGCGGGCGAACGCAAGGTAATCCTCCAGCATCATCGACATCTCGTCGACGTCCTTGCGCATACCCTCCATCTCGGGACTGTCGCCGATCAGCGCCAGTTCGAGCTTGAAGCGGGTGAGGATGGTGCGCAGATCGTGGCTGACGCCGGCGAGCATCGCGGTACGCTGCTCCATCGCGCGTTCGATGCGCGACTTCATCTCGAGGAAGGCGCCCGCCGCGCGCCGCACCTCGCGCGCGCCGCGCGGCCTGAAGTTTGGCGCCTCGCGGCCTTTGCCGAAACTTTCCGCGGCGTCCGCAAGCCGCAGGATCGGCTTGATCTGGTTGCGCAGGAACAGCACCGATACGATCAGCAGGATCGAGGACGTGCCGACCATCCAGAACAGGAAGATTTCCGAGTTCGAGGCGTAGGCGGCGCTGCGCTGTGCAAACACGCGCATCACGGCATCGTCGAGCTGGATGCGGATCTCGACGAGGTTGGAGCGGCCGACCGTATCGATCCAGAACGAGCGCCCGATCTGACGGCCGAGCTGCACCGACAGCGTCTGGTCGAGCAGCGAGAAGAACGGCTTGGGGCCTGGCGGCGGCATGTCGCCGGCAGGCAGGAAGTCGACGACGAGTCCTAGACGTTGCTGCGCGATGCGGCGGATCTGGTCGCGGTCCTTGTCCTGCGGATAGCCCTTGTAGACGTCGATCAGCGCGGCAACGTCCTGCACCACCGCGGCCGACAGCCGGCGCGTCACCGTGTTCCAGTGCCGCTCCATGAACACGAAGGCGACGACCGATTGCAGGATCACCATCGGCACGATCATGATCAGCAGTGCGCGCGCATAGAGGCCGGTCGGCATCCAGCCCTTGAACGCGTTGCCCATCCAGCCATTGGCGGCGGAGACGCGGCCGGCGGCGCTCTTGAGCAGCGTCAGGCCGGTATCGATCGTGCTCATCAGTCGTGCTTCACTGCTTCTATGGCGAGGCTACCAGCCGGTAGCCGATGCCGCGCACCGCCTGGAGGAACAGGGGGTTGGCGGGATCGGTCTCGATCTTGCGCCGCAGGCGGTTGATCTGCACGTCGACGGCGCGCTCGTTGACGCTGCCATTGCCGGTCAGCGCGCTGCGCGGCACGGTCTCGCCCGGATTCTCCGAGAGAATCCGCAGCATCTCGCGCTCGCGGTCGGTGAGATGGATGACCTCCTCGCCCTGGCGCAACTCGCCGCGGTCGAGATGGTAGACGTAGGGACCAAACGCGATCTTCTCCACCGCCGCGGCCTGGACCGGCGGCGCCGCGCGCTTGAGGATGTTGTTGATGCGCAGCGCCAGCTCGCGCGGCTCGAACGGCTTTGCCACGTAATCGTCGGCGCCGATCTGCAGGCCCTCGATGCGGGCCTCGGCTTCATGGCGTGCCGTCAGCATCACGATCGGCACCGAGGAGGACGTGCGGATGAAGCGGGCAAGATCGAAGCCGGTCTCGCCGGGCATCATGACGTCGAGGATCAGCAAGTCGAAATGCAGGCCCAGAAGCTTGGATCGCGCATCACCCGCGCTCGAAGCGGTGGTGACGCGATAACCTTCAGCCGCGAGAAAGCGCGACAAGAGATCGCGAATGCGGCGATCGTCGTCGACCAGCAGCAGATGCGGGGCATCGTCGGCCGGTTGCACTGGCGGGCGGGCGAGCGTGGCAGCGAGCGGCACGGTCACTCCTTTGAGTCTTGATGGGTGGTGGCGAAGATCGTCTCCAGCACCTTGTCCGGATCCTCGCGGTCGATCATCGCGCGCAGGAAGCGCTTGACGGTCTCGGCATCCTGCGGCGCCATCTCGGCGAGCGCCTTGGTGATGCGCGTGGTCTGGAGGCCGGCGAGCTTCTGCACCAGTGCTTCGCCCTTCGGCGTCGCATAGAGCAGCCGCTGGCGGCGGTCATTGTCGCCGGTCTTCTGCACGATGTAGCCCTCGTCCAGGAGCTGCTTGAGCACCCGGCCGAGCGATTGTTTGGTGATGCGCAGGACGTCGAGCAGGTCGGCGACCTTCAAACCGGGATAGCGATAGACGAAGTGCATGACCCGGTGATGGGCCCGGCCGAAGCCGAAAGCCTCCAGCTCCTGGTCGGGATCGCCGACGAAATCGCGATAGGCGAAGAACAGCAGCTCGATGATATCCCAGCGCAAATTGCCTCCATCGCCTGCCGCCGGCCGTGGCTCGGCAGCGTCTTGAGAGGGAGTTGCGAAATTTATGTCAGGCATATTGACGTATCTTGGGTTCAATGTTACAAAACGATCAGCCCGCACGAAATTTTAAATCGTTTCGCGTCGGGCGGCATTTCTAACGGCGGCCGGAGTGAGCCGGACAGGCGGCAACGGCCGGATCAGATCTACCGTGCGATTGTCGAGCGGCATTTCGGCAAAACATACTGGACTTCCGCCTTCCGCAAAAGCATGTCCTCGGAAGACATGCTGGCCACGGAAACCGGCCGTAACAAGGCTGGCGGTGGTCCGGCCAGAAACCACATCAAGCCAGCCGGGCCCAAACAGGGTAGGCGGGCGCCAGAACAGCGCCGCCATCGGCTGCGGGAGGCCAAGGACATGAGCATGAAATTCGACATCCAGCCCGCATCCAATCCCACTCCTGAGAAGGACCGGGTCGCCAAGCTGGTCGACCCCGGCTTCGGGCGCGTCTTCACCGATCACATGGCAGTGGTCCGCTACAACCAGGCCAAGGGCGGCTGGTATGAGGCGAAGATCGAGGCTCGCTCCAATTTCCAGATGGATCCGGCCGGCGCCGTCCTGCACTACGCCCAGGAAATTTTCGAGGGCCTCAAGGCCTACAAGCGCGACGACGGCGGCGTGAATCTGTTCCGCCCCGACGCCAATGCGCGGCGCTTCAAGGACTCCGCCGATCGCATGGCGATGGCGCAGATCCCCGAGGACGTCTTCATCGAGGCGGTCGAGCAGGTCGTGCGCATCGATCGCGCCTGGATGCCGGGCGGCGAGGGCAGCCTTTATCTGCGACCCTTCATGATCGCGAGCGAGACCTTCCTCGGCGTCAAGCCGTCGTCGGAATACATCTTTGCGGTGATCGCTTCGCCGGTCGGCTCCTATTTCAAGGGCGGCCCCGCGCCGGTCTCGATCTGGGTCTCCGAGAATTACACGCGCGCTGCCGTCGGCGGCACCGGCGCCGTCAAATGCGGCGGCAATTACGCGGCGAGCCTGCGTGCGCAGGCGGAAGCGATCCAGCACGGCTGCGATCAGGTCGTGTTCCTCGATGCGGTCGAACGCCGCTACATCGAGGAACTCGGCGGCATGAACGTGTTCTTCGTGTTCGACGACGGCTCGCTGTCGACGCCGCCGCTCGGCACCATCCTGCCCGGCATCACCCGCGACTCCATCATCGCGCTGGCCCGCGATGCCGGAAAGACCGTGCGCGAGGAGCCGTACTCGCTCGACCAGTGGCGCAAGGATGCGGCCTCCGGCAAGCTGAAGGAAGCCTTTGCCTGCGGCACTGCGGCCGTGATCTCGCCGATCGGCAAGGTGCGCTCGGTGAGTGGTGATTTCGAGATCAGCGGGGGCGCCGCAGGTCCCGTCGCCATGGGCCTCCGCAAGCAGCTCGTCGACATCCAGTACGGCCGCACCAACGATCCGCACAGCTGGATCAAAAAGGTCATTTGATCAGCAGCGGAGCTGATTCTGCGCTCTTTCTTCCCTTCTCCCCTTGTGGGAGAAGGTGGCGCGAAGCCACCCTCTCCCACAAGGGGAGAGGGTACACCGCCCGGGTTGCCGCGGCGTACATCGGATAGCAACGCCGCCATGAAAGATAAGGCCAAAAAACCCCAGAAACTGAAGGCGCGCCTGCCGCGCGGGCTCGAGGATCGCGATCCCGCCGCGATCCGGGCGACGCGCGAGATGGTCGAGAAGATCCGCGCCGTCTACGAGCTCTACGGATTCGAGCCGGTGGAGACGCCGGCGATGGAATACACCGACGCGCTCGGCAAATTCCTGCCCGACCAGGACCGCCCCAACGAGGGCGTGTTCTCGTTCCAGGATGACGACGAGCAGTGGATCAGCTTGCGCTACGATCTGACCGCGCCGCTCGCGCGCTATGTCGGCGAGCGCTACGGCACCGACGGTCTGGTCCTGCCCTACCGCAGCTACCGCGTCGGCTATGTCTTCCGCAACGAGAAGCCCGGTCCCGGCCGCTTCCGCCAGTTCATGCAGTTCGACGCCGACACGGTCGGCTCGGCGACGCCGGCGGCGGATGCCGAGATCTGCATGATGGCCGCGGACACGATGGAAGCGCTGGGCGTTGCGCGCGGCCAGTACGTGGTCAAGGTGAACAACCGCAAAGTGCTCGACGGCGTTCTGGAAGCCATCGGGCTCGCGGGTGAGGAGAATGCAGGCCGCAGGCTGACCGTACTGCGCGCGATCGACAAGCTCGACAAGTTCTCCGCCGACGAAGTCCGCAAATTGCTCGGCCCCGGGCGATGGGATGGCGGCGAAGAAGGCAAGGGCGACTTCACCAAGGGCGCCAATCTGAGTGCGGCGGAGGCTGACGTCGTTCTCGCCATCACCAAACCACGCGACGATTGGAAAGAGGCCATTGCCGCTGCCGAAACCTATCTCGCCAAGAGCGGGGTCGGTCAGGCCGGCGTGAGCGAGCTGGAAGAGATTGCCAAGCTGGTCACGGCGTCGGGTTACGGCGTCGACCGCATCAAGATCGATCCGTCCGTCGTGCGCGGCCTCGAATATTACACCGGCCCCGTCTACGAGGTCGAACTGCTGCTCGACACCAAGGACGAGAAGGGCCGCCCGGTGCGGTTCGGCTCCGTCGGCGGCGGCGGACGTTACGACGGCCTGGTCTCGCGTTTCCGCGGCGAGCCGGTGCCGGCGACCGGCTTCTCGATCGGCGTCTCGCGGCTGCAGGCTGCGCTGACGCTGCTCGGCAAGCTCGATACGCGACCCGAAGTCGGTCCCGTCGTGGTCACCGTGTTCGACCGCGACCGCGTCGCCGACTATCAGAAGATGGTGGCGTCCTTGCGTACCGCCGGCATCCGCGCCGAGCTCTATCTCGGCAATCCCAAGAACATGGGCAACCAGCTCAAATATGCCGACCGTCGCAACTCACCCTGCGTGGTTATCCAGGGCTCGGATGAAAAGGCGCGCGGCGAGCTGCAGATCAAGGATCTGATCGAGGGCGCCAAGGCCGCCGCCGCGATCGCCTCCAACCAGGAATGGCGCGAGACGCGGCCCGCGCAGTTCTCGTGCAGCGAGGCCGATCTCGTCACGAAAGTGCGCGAGGTTCTTGCACGCCATGACGTAAAGTGGGGATAGCCATTCCGGCAGGCCGTCATGCCCGGGCTTGTCCCGGTCCTCCACGTCCTGTTTGATGCGCACCTTCATGAACGATCGGGGTGTGCCCGGTCATCGCGACAGCAGCAGGGAGAAGACAATGCCTGAGATCACCGTCAGCATGGCCGAAGGCCGCACCGACGAGCAGAAGGCCGGCATGATGCGCGACATCACGCAGGCGCTGGTGAAGAATCTCGGCGTCGATGCCGATGCCGTCGTCATCCAGATCAACGAAGCCCCTCTGCGCCACAAGATGAAGGGCGGCAAGACCTTTGTGGAGCGCGCGGCGGCTGCGAAGAAGTGACGCGTTAGCGTCATTCCGGGGCAGCCCGTCAGGGCTGAACCACAATGCGCAACGGCGCATTGGTGAATCTCGATCGACAATCTCCAGATTCCGGGTTCGCGCTTCGCGCGCCCCGGAATGACGAGCAAGCCCCATGGACGCACGCGACTTCATCACAATCGGCATGAGCGCCGAGCGCACGCTGGTAGTGCCGACCGAGCGGACGGTCGGGCATTTCGTGCCGGGCATGCCTTTTGTTTATGCGACCCCGATGATGATCCTGGAAATGGAGATGACGTCGGGCGATGCGATCCGCTTGGCGCTGCAGCCGGGCTGGGTCACCGTCGGCACCGAGGTCGACATCCGCCACCTCGCCGCAGCGCTCGTCGGCGCGACGGTGCGGACCACGGCGAAAGTGGTCGCCGTCGAGCGCCGTGTCATCCGCTTCGAGGTCGAGGCCTTCGAGGGCACGCGCAAGCTCGGCGAAGGTCGCCACGCGCGCGGGCTCGTGAATGTCGAGACGTTCAACAAGCGGTTGGGCGCGTAGCCTTACTTGGCCAATTGCTTCGACCGCTTCGTCGCAGCCGCGATCGCGCGGATCATCAACTCGCGCAAGCCGGGCTCGCCCATCAGCACGCCGAGAGCAGCGGCAGTGGTGCCGCCGGGTGAGGTGACGTTCTGCCGCAACGTGCTGGAGGGAAGATCCGACTGGTGCAGCAGCTCACCGGAGCCCGCGACCGTTTCGCGCGCGAGCTTCGTCGCGAGCGCCTCGGGCAATCCCGCTTCCACGCCGGCGCGCGCGAGCTCTTCGGCGAGCAGAAACACATAAGCGGGCCCGGAGCCGGAGACGGCGGTCACCGCATCCATCAGGCCTTCATCCTCGACCCATTCGACCGAGCCGGTGGCGCGCAGCAATGCGTCGGCCACCGCACGCTGGCCAGCGCTGACGTTCTTCGCTGCAACGGCCACGGTGATGCCGCGGCCGATCGCGGCCGGCGTGTTCGGCATCGCGCGGACGACGGCGCCGCCGCAGACCTCCTCGAGCGAGGCGATCGTGGTTCCCGCCATGATCGAGACCACCGAGGTCTTTTCCGTGACGAATGATTTCAGCTTGGCGCCGGCCTCGCGGAACATCTGCGGCTTCACCGCGACGACCATCGTCTCGACGTGGCCTGCCGCCTTCACATCAGGATTGAGCGCGATGCCCTTGGCGGCCAGCGCGGTGATCTCGGGCGAGATGAAAGGATCGACCACCGCGACACGGCGCGGATCGAGCCCGCCCGCAAGCCATCCGGCCAGCATCGCGCCGCCCATCTTGCCGGCGCCGGCGAGCAGGATGGTTCCGGTGATATTTTGGAGAGTGCTGTTCGCCATCGCTGTTACCACAATCTCGCTGTCGTCCCTGCGAACGCAGGAACCCCTGCGCGAGCGCTTGCGCTCGTCGCATAACCACAGGGGGTTCTAGTGGATGGAGAGCAGAGCAACAAGCGTTGTGCCACGAGAGGCATCACGCGGCATGGGTCCCGGATCTTCGCTGCGCTCGTTCGGGACGACCCGCGGAGGACTAGACGAACCTTACGCCTCGCCCGCCGTATCGAACATCGCAGCGTCCATCGCCTGGGCCGTAGTCTTGCCCGCCCACACCACGAACTGGAATGCCGGGAAGTAGCGTTCGCAGGCGTGGATGGCGCCGGCGAGCATGGCTTCGCATTGCGCGGTGGAGGCGGTCAGGCCGCCCGGCAGCACCAGCGCCTGGCGATGCATGATCATGCCGGTGTTGCTCCACAGGTCGAAATGGCCGATCCACAATTGCTCGTTGACCGCGGCAACGAGCCGCTGCACCTCGCCCCTGCGCGTGACCGGAATCTTCATGTCGAAAGCGCAAGCCAGATGCAGCGCTTCGATCTCGCCCATCCAGGTGAACGAGATCTGATAGTCGGTCCATTGTCCCTTCGAGACAATGGTCAGTTCGTCTTCGCCGGAGCGTTCGAACGGCCAGTTGTTGCTGGCAGCGATATCCTCGACCACCGCGAGCGGATGGCTTTTGGAATCGATAGTGCCTTCGAGCAGGGACATGCCGTCTCGACCTCTTGCCTTCTTGTTGTCCTTGATACGCACGCGGTTGGTCCGGCGCGCGCTCCCTTAGTCTCGTTAAGGCGATCCCTCAGGAGTCGCTGTTGCGATCCCGGGATCAGCGCGGGCTTGTCGCGGATCAACTGATGTGATTTGCGGAATCTGCGCAACCGGCTGCCGAGTCCGTCCACAAGCCAGGACTCGTTCGTCCACAGCTCATCTCGGCCACAATTATTAACGAAAAGAACAAATCGGAATCGGACTCCCGGACCGCGCACCAATCGTTAATTCCGCCCCGCGAGGGCGGCACCCCCATGGCGGCATGGCACCATGCGGTTTTTTGCGGCGGAACACGCTTGCTGCGGCCCCGGACCGGCGTCATATTTCCGCTCAGGCCGTTCATTCCGGACGGCCGATGTTCTCAGGGCGGGGTGAAAGTCCCCACCGGCGGTAAGGGCCGAAAGGCCTAAGCCCGCGAGCGCCTTCCCCAAGGGGTTTCCTGAAAAGGATTTTCTCCAAAGGAAGGGTCAGCAGATTCGGTGCAACTCCGAAGCCGACGGTCAAAGTCCGGATGAAAGAGAACGGTCGGTGGCGGACGCATCGCGAGATGCGGCTGTTTGTCGTTCCGTGTGCCCTGATTCTGGTCCTTTGAAGGAAAGCCATGAATCAGATGTTGCAAGATCCCCAAGTCCAAACTTCCCAAGCCGAAACTTCCCAGACAACCCAGCCGCCGGTTCCAGTGGATCCGCCGGCGACCGCGCACCCGCGCTTTGCGAAGCCGCAGCGGGTGGCCTTCGTCCAGGCCTGCTGGCACCGCGACGTGGTCGCGGAAGCCCGCATCGCCTTCGTGAAGGAGGCCGAAGCGCGCCACCTCACCCATGTCGACGTGTTCGAGGTGCCCGGTTCGTTCGAGATCCCGCTGCATGCGCAGGTCCTCGCCAAGACGCGGCGTTACACCGCGATCGTCGCGGCCGGCCTTGTCGTTGACGGTGGCATCTATCGCCACGAGTTCGTCGCCGACACCGTGATCAAGGCGCTGATGGACGTGCAGCTGCGCACCGAGGTGCCGGTGTTCTCCGCCGTGCTGACGCCGCAGCAATTCCACGAGACCGAAGTGCATTACGATTTCTTCCGCAGGCACTTTGCGATCAAGGGCGTCGAGGTCGCGGCGGCCTGTGCGGAGACATTGCACGGCCTGGAGCGCCTGCGCGGCCAGGTCGCAGCGGGAATTGTGTAGGGGGGGCGCAAACACTCTCACTCCTCATCCTGAGGAGCGCGCAGCGCGTCTCGAAGGATGAAGGCCACAGTGGGGCCTCATGGTTCTCCGAGCGATGCGAAGCATCGTCCGGAGACGGCGCTCGCGCGCCTCCTCACCATGAGGGTCTGGCATCGCGCCAAGTCACAGGCCGCTGATTTGTCAATCCCGCCGCCGCCCCTATCGGCGGCGGGAGGAGGCCGTGCCGTGGAGACGGGCGGCCGACAATCACCATCCATCACGTGCTCTCGATGACGCTCGGTGGTGCTGCCGAGCTTCACCTAAATGCTCACCCCAGCGACACACCCGCCTTGGCGCGGCTTATTCCGAGGGTCAGGATGCGATGCAGGAGATCCCTGTATTTCAGCCCGTCGTGTTGAGCCGCCGTGGCGAACTCCTGGCTCTTGGCGATCTCGGGGTTGGGGTTCGCTTCGATGAAAAACGGCGTGCCATCGGCGGCGAGACGGAAATCGATGCGCGCATAGCCGTCGAGGCCCAGTGCCCGGTAGATGCGTTTCGCCGCGCGCTGGATCCGCGCGGTGACTTCGGGCGCGAGGTCTTTCGCCGGCCCGTCGACGATCCCGACACGTTCCTGATAGTCGGTATCGTGCTTGGCCTTTTCGGTCGCGATGTGGCGTGAACTGCGTCCGCCCATGCTGCCGAATTTCAATTCCCAGACCGGCAGCACGCGCAGCCGGTTGTTGCCGAGCACGCCGACATACAGCTCTCGCCCCTCGATGAACTGCTCGGCGATGGCGGCGGATTCGACCCGTTCGTGGATGAAGGCGACCCGTTCGGCCAGCTTCTCGTCCGTGTCGACGATCGATGCCTGCGAGATGCCGAAGGATCCATCCATGTTCAGGCTCTTGACGATCAGCGGCAGCGCGAGACGCGTCGGGCGTTTCACCTTGCGGCGCATCGGAAAGACAGCGAAGGCCGGCGCCGCGATGCGGCGGTGATGCACCAGCGTCTTCGACAAATCCTTGCCGCGTGCGAGGATCAGGCCGCGCGGATTGCACCCGGTATAGGGGACCTTCATCAACTCGAGATAGCTCGCGATGTGCTGGTCGTAGGCGACGTTGTTGTGGAATTCCTCCAGCAGCGTGAAAACCACGTGCGGCTTGAACTCCTCGATCGCTTCGCGGATCGGCCTGATTTCCTCCTGCGCGCCGAGCGCGCGGACCTCATGGCCAGCCGCGCGCAAAGTGCTGACGACGTCGTATTCCGTTTTCCAGTTGTTGATCTCCTGCGGGGTGTATCCGTCGGTCGAATCCGGAGGCAGGAAGTCCGGATGCATCAGCACGAGAATGCGGAGTCGTCTCATAGCGCGATCCATTTGCGCCGAGACGGGCCAAACAGCGCGTGCATCGTCTTGGCGGTCACAAGGACGGTGAAATCGAGAACGAGCTTCTGTTCAGAGCCCACGGCGCGCAGATCGAGCTCGCGGCAGCGGGAGATCATGTCGTCGAGCACGGCATCGAGTGTAAGTTGGTTCTCGCCTGTCCATCGCGCAACCAACTGCCTGATCTGGGCACGATGTCGCCTGATCAGGCTCGAAGCCGGCCTGGACCGATGATGCCGAGGATCGGTGGAAAACAGCCGGGAGAGGTCGCGGTCGTAAGTCTTCGGTGGCGTGAAGGCGTAGAAAGCCTGCTTCTTCTTGTAGTGGTCTTCGAGTGTCTGGCTGAGCTTGCTCAATGGATCGACACGGTGCCGCGTCGTGATCAGCGGTCGCTTTCCCGCTATCTCGCCCATCAGCTCGTCGACATATTCGAGCTTCTTCAGCGCCGGCCAGCCGGCATATCGCGTCCGCCAGTTCGAGCGCGGCCGCAGCCACACCGCGAAGGTTTCGGCAAAGTCCTCGTCCGGGTGGCTCTGCGCGTACCAGAGGCGGAGGTGCTGGACGTAACGCCTGCTTGCCGGGTTGGGCCGGTAGTAGCGCGGATAGTGCTTTGACGACGGGCCGAACAGCTGCTGCCAGCGCCGCCGGCGCTGCAGTTGGTAACCGTGCTGCAGCGCGTGGCCGGCCTCGTGACGGAGGATGGCCATGCACTCGCGCCAGGTTCCGCCCTCGACGTCGAACATCATCTTCTTCTCGAGCTTCATCAGGCGGGGATGGGCGAGATAGAAGGGGAGCGCGATGCCGGGTACATCTCCCGGACTGAACCATTCGCTCGAGATCCACGTATGCGGCCGCAGTCGGATGCCCCGCTCCTCGAGCTCCTCGTGAAGCGTGCCAACGCAGTCCTCGAGCCAGGTGCCTTCGACCGTAACCCGCAGGCTGGAGAGACGCTGCTTGAGCAGTTGCTCGTCTGACAGCCTCTCCCAAGCGAATTTCCGACGCGGCATCAGGTATCCAGAGGGCAGTGATGACTCGATGTCATGATGATGTCATGGGCAGCTGCCGGCAACAACCCGCAGGTGCGAGGAGGGGCGCTGCGGCGCGTCAGGGTTCGATGCCGTAGGGTTGGCAAAGCGGAGCGTGCCCACCAAAAAGAAAAGGTGGGCACGGCGCTTCGCGCCTTTGCCCACCCTACGAGACCTTCCGAGATCGAAAAGAAACTCAGTCGAACAGGCTCGACACCGACTCCTCCGCCGCGGTGCGCGCGATTGCGTCCGAGATCAGGCTCGCGATTGGCAGCGTGCGGATGTTCGGCGCCTTGGTCACGGCTTCCGTCGGCAGGATCGAGTCGGTGATGACCAGCTCTTTCAGCTTCGAGCCGGCGATACGGGCCGCCGCGCCGCCGGAGAGCACGCCGTGGGTGATGTAGGCGTAGACATCCTTCGCGCCCTTGGCGATCAGCGCATCGGCCGCGTTCACCAGCGTGCCGCCGGAGTCCACGATGTCGTCGATCAGGATGCAGGTATAGCCGGCGACGTCGCCGATTACGTTCATGACCTCGGATTCGCCCGCGCGTTCACGGCGCTTGTCGACGATTGCGAGTGGAGTGTTGATGCGCTTGGCGAGGCCGCGTGCACGGGCCACGCCGCCGACGTCGGGCGAGATCACCATCGTCTTGGAGAGGTCGAACTTCTCCTTGATATCGCGCACCATGAGCGGCGCCGCGTAGAGATTGTCGGTCGGGATGTCGAAGAAGCCCTGGATCTGGCCGGCATGCAGATCGAGCGTCATGACGCGGTCGACGCCGGCTTGCGTGATCAGATTGGCAACGAGCTTGGCCGAGATCGGCGTGCGCGAGCCGGACTTACGATCTTGCCGGGCGTAGCCGAAATAGGGCAGCACCGCGGTGATGCGGCGCGCCGAGGAGCGGCGCAGCGCGTCGGTGATGATCAGTAGCTCCATCAGATGGTCGTTCGCCGGGAACGAGGTCGACTGGATGATGAAGGCATCCGAGCCGCGGACGTTCTCCTGGATCTCGACGAAGATCTCCATGTCGGCGAAGCGCCGTACCACCGCTTTGGTCAGCGGCAGGTCGAGGCCCTGCGCGATCGCTTGCGCGAGGGCCGGATTGGAGTTGCCGGCGACAAGCTTGATGGAGCCGTTCTTGGCCGACATGGACGCTTCCTCCCGCGCTTTGCTGGATACGACGTTCAACATCAAAGAATACCCACTGGCAGCACGGTTACGACGGGCGAGGAAATATCAGGCCGAGGGCCGCGATGGCAACCCGGGATGCTACGTTTTCCCTTCGAAATCCTGAGTCGGGCCAACGGCTTGGCTGGTACTTGGGCCCGTGGTTTAGCGGTGGTTATTGCTGGGCATAGCTGAGCGCCGAGGTCGGCATCTCCGCCACCGGAGCCTCCGGCGTCACGCTGGCCACGGCCGGTCCGCGCAGGCCTGGAACCGAACCCGGCGCATCGGCCGGCGCACCGTTGATCATATTGGAAAGTCCGCTGAATCCGGCCTGGGCGATCTTCCGCAGCACGAGGTCGTCGGCGGCCTGCCAGGGGTCACGACCGCCCTTGGTCGCGGTCGGTTCCTCGCCGGAGAGGCGCAGCGCCCGCTGCTGGTTGGCGTCGTAGACGTCCCAGACCCAGGCGATCACGGTCTTGCCGCGGACCACCTGGGCGGAGAGATAGCTGCGCACGCGGTAGGCAGCCGTCCCCTCGCGGGAGACCACCGACAGACTGCGAAGCTTGGATTCGCTGTCGAGCACGCCGACCATGCGGTCGAACACCTGCGGCGGCGGCCCGTCGATGGATTCGAAGGCGACGGTCGCTCCGGAGCCGGCGCTCGGCGCCATCGCGTAGGAATTGGCGGGCGCGTTGCCGCCGGCGCAGCCGGCCAGCACGGTCGCTGCTGCCAGCAGCATGACCGCCAGCACGCGCGAACCCGCGCGGTGCAGAAAAGATGACGCTTCCCTCATTGGGGGCAGCGATATCGTTAAAATCGATTAAGGTCTAGGGCGGAGGCGACACAAGCCACCGTCATTCCGGGGCGCGCCGCTTGGCGCGAACCCGGAATCCATGTCGTCCCGTCATTGCTGCACGATGGATTCCGGGTTCGGCTCTTCGAGCTGCCCCGGAATGACTGCGTGTTGCTGTTGTGTTCACCCCTCCAGCGCGATCGCGTGAATGTGGCGGCCGTAATCCGGCTCCTTGCGATGAACTGAACGGCGATAGCTGAAGAAGCGCTCGTCGGCGTAAGTGTCCAGGCCAAGATCGTCGATCATCAGAATGCCGGCGGCTTCCAGTCGCTTGCGGATGAAGCCGGCGAGGTCGAACATCGCGTGGCCTTCGCGCACCGACGGGATGAAAAACACGGCGTTGTCCGCATCCGTCTCGATGAAGCGCGCGACGAACTCGTTGCCGACCTCGTAGCTGGCCTGCCGGATCAGCGGGCCGATCGCGGCGATGATGCCGCTGCGGGTCGCGCCGAGTGTCTCCATCGCCGAAATCGTGGACTCGAGCACGCCAGTCAAGGCGCCTTTCCAGCCGGCATGCGCGCCGCCGATCACACCTGCGTTGGGATCGACGAAAAGCACCGGGCCGCAATCGGCAGTGGAGACGCCGAGTGCGATGCCCGGCGTCCTGGTCACCAACGCATCTCCCTTCGGCCGCGGGCCGCTTGGCCAGGCGCGATCTGCGACGAGGACGTCGGGCGAATGGATCTGATGCAGGCTGACGAAACGCTCCGGTGCAACGCCGACATGCTCGGCCATACGGCGGCGGTTCTCTGCAACAAGGGCCTGATCGTCGTTGGAGCCGAGCCCGCCGTTCAGCGCGGCATAGATGCCGTTGGAGACGCCGCCCTCACGCGTGAAGAAAGAATGGCGCAGGCCCGGCACCGCCGACAGCAGCGACGAAGTGAGAGTCATCAATGGCCTCCGGCCTGTTCGAGATCGCTGAGACCCGCAAGGCCCGTCAGCCGCGGCTCGGAGATGCCGAGCACCTTGAACATCGCGCCCATGCCGCTGCGCCCGGTGTCGGTGAGCCGCTTCAGCGCCACGGAAATGTCGGTCGCCACCTCCGGCGTCGCCTTCTGCATCAGCGCGGCTGCGCGCGTGTCGACGCCGATACGCTTGAGGAAATCACCTTGCGTCACCGGCCCGTGCACGCGGGCGCCGACATCCTCAGCCGCGCGCGCCAGCGCCTGGAAGTCGACATGGGCGGTGACGTCGGCCTGGCCCGGCGCCTTCAAGGGATCGGTGAAGGAGTGGCGCGCGATGGCCTGAAAAGTGTCGCCGGCATCGCTGCGCAGATGGCCGTAATCGATGATCAGCGCCGCGCCGTCCTGGTCCCGCACGCGCGTGGCAAGCTTCATGATCTCCGCGTCGGGCCGCCATTCGAACACCGCGCCGACGGGCGCTGCGCGCACCAAGGGCGGCAGCAGCACCTCGAAGCGTGGCGTCGGCTCGGCGGCCGCGCCGAACTGAAGCTTGCCGTTGGGGTCGATTTCGACCACACGCTCGTGCCAGCCGTCCTCGCGCTTCACCATCTGGTGGATCGGCAGCACGTCGAAATATTCGTTGGCAAGGATGATGCTCGGTCCCTCAGGCACGTCGTCGATGCTGTCGTGCCAGGCGATGTTGTTGCGCACGCCCGACAATGTCGCACTCTGCCGCTCGCGCAGGACCGGATTGACCTCGATCAGATGAATGTTCAGCCCCTGATAGAGCGGCGGCAGGACGCGCAGTGCGCGCAGCGCATCCGCCATCATGGTGCCGCGGCCGGGGCCGATCTCGATCAGCCGCAGGAATTGCGGCGAGCCCATCTGTTTCCAGACGGAGGCGGTCCACAATCCCAAGAGCTCGCCGAACATCTGGCTGATTTCGGGCGCGGTGGTGAAGTCGCCTTCACGCCCGAGCGGATCGCGCGAGACGTAATAGCCGTAGCGCGGATGCATCAGGCACGATTCCATGTATCGCCAGACCGGCATGGGGCCTGAGGATTTGATCAGCGCCTTGATCTCGTTGAGCAATGGCTGTTCGGTCACGATCTGTCTTCTCGAAATGAATTAACTGATAGCATCGAACGGCTTCGGCGCGCCGCGCCTGACAGCCCATACAATAAGTATACCGCCGACGATAAGCATCGGGATCGACAGCAGCATGCCCATGGTTAATCCGCCCCAGAGGTAGCCGAGCTGCACGTCCGGCTCGCGGAAATGCTCGCCGATGATCCGGGTCAGGCCGTAGATCAGGATGAAGCTGCCGAGGATCATGCCGGGGCGCTTCAAGGCACCCATTCGGATCATTACAGCGAGCACGATGAACAGCAGGATGCCCTCCATGCCGGCTTCGTAAAGCTGGCTCGGATGGCGCGGCACATCACCGCCGGTCGGGAAAATCATTGCCCAGGGCAGGCTCGGGTCGGCTGCGCGGCCCCACAGCTCCCCATTAATGAAGTTCGTCAGCCGCACCAGGAAGATCCCGATCGGCGCAACGCCGCAGGTGATGTCGCCGAGCGACAGAATCGAGATGCCATTCTTCCGGGCGAACCACATCACCGCCACGACGCAACCGAGAAAGCCGCCGTGGAAGGACATGCCGCCTTCCCACAATTTGAAGATGGCAGCCGGATGCTCGATGAAGAAGGGCAGATTGTAGAACAGGACGTAACCGGTGCGGCCACCGAGAATGATGCCGAGCGTCACCCACAATATGAAATCATCGATCTGCACCAGGCTGATCGGCGATGCCCCGGCCCATAGCCTGTCTTTCTTGATCAGCGAGCGCGCATAGAGCCAGCCGAACGTGATGCCGCAGATATAGCCGAGCGCGTACCAGCGGATCGCGAACGGTCCGATCGCGACCGCGACCGGGCTGAACGATGGAAAGTCGATGAGCAGAAAGGGCATCGGGCTTTCGGTGTCTAGACGAGATTGCGGCGGTAGAGTGCCAGCAGCCGCTCCCAATGCCGCTCGGCGGCGTCGCGGTCATAGACCGGACGCTTGGGAAAGGCGAAGCCGTGATGGGTGCCGGGATAGATCTCGACCTCGGCTTTGGCGCCGCTCATGCCCTGCCTGACCTTCTCGATGATTTCGGCCGGCGCGTAGATGTCGGTCTCGGCGCAGGCGAAATAGAGCTCGGCCTTGGTCTTGGCTGCCGCGAGATGCGGGCTGTCGTCCTGATCGGTCGCGAGCTGCGTGCCGTAGACCGAGGCGGCGGCCTTGACGCGATCGGGGAAGTGCGTGGCGGCGTTGACGGCATAGCGGCCGCTCATGCAGTAGCCGACGGTGCCGATGATCTTCGTGTTCGCGGCCGTCTGGCCCTCGGCATGGGTGAGCAGCGCGCGCGTGTCGTCCATGATCATGGGAATCGAGAGCGAGCCCATCAGCGCGAACATGCGCTTGCGCTCCGGTGCGTTCGGATCGGCCGGCAGCGCGCCGAGCTCCATCACGCCGGAGCGGTAATACAGGTTCGGCAGCATCACGTAATAGCCCGACGTCGCGAGCCGGCGCGCCATGTCGCGCAGCTCTTCGCGGATCGCCGGCGCGTCCATGTAGAACAGGATGACCGGGAAGGGGCCGCCGCGCTCGGGATGGACGATGAAGGTCGCGGTGTGGCCGTCCTTGGTGGGAATTGCGATCTGCTGCTCGATCATGTCTAGCGTTCCGCCTTGTGATTCTTGTTATGCAGGGACGTTGAATACGATTGCAAGGAAACCGGGGCATGACAAGGATACCGCCGCGCGGCCCTTGAACCGGCCTCCGCGGATTGCCATTGTCTTATCCGCCGTTCGCGCAAAGTTTATCGCTGGCCGCCAAAAGACCGATCAGGAGACCGACATGACCCAGACCACCAACCGGTTTTTCGACGAGATCGGCCGCTTGATGAACGACGCCGCCGGAGTTGCTCAAGGCGCCAAGCGGGAGTTCGATACGGTGCTGCGCAATCAGGCCGAAAAATTCCTGCGGGACATGGACCTGGTCAAGCGCGAGGAGTTCGAGGTGGTCAAGGACATGGTCCGCCTCGCCCGCGAGGAGAACGAGGCCCTGAAGGCACGCATCGCCGCGCTGGAAGCCAAGCTCGGCGGGTAGCGCCTGACGACGCCGCCCTTTCTTGCTCTTCCCCTCAAGGGGAGGACGGGAACTCAGGCCCACAGCCCATTCTCCTTGTCATTTCTGCATCTTCCGGGTAAAAGCCCGCCAGTTCGTGGCCCCCGCACCCCTGGAGGCTTGCTGCGAACGATGCCATGGGCCGCGCTGCGGCCCATTAACTTTTGCAAAAACAAGGACTTAGACTATGGCGACGACCGTCAAGGAATTGAAGGCGACCGCACGTCCGAAGAGCGGCAAGGGGGCCGCCCGGGCTGAGCGTCGCGCCGGGAAAGTGCCCGGAGTGATCTATGGCAACAAGCAACCCCCGCTCCCGATCTCGGTTGACGATCGCGAACTGCGCCAGCGCATCCTCGCCGGCCGGTTCCTGACCACGCTGGTCGACATCGACCTCGACGGCAAGAAGCACCGCGTGATCCCGCGCGACTATCACCTTGATCCGGTCAAGGACTTCCCGATCCATGTGGATTTCATGCGTCTCGGCGAAGGTGCGACCATCCGCATCAGCGTTCCTTTGCACGTGGTGAAGGCGGAAGGCTCGCCCGGCGTGAAGCGCGGCGGCGCCGTCAACATCGTCGCCCATGCGATCGAGATCGAATGCGGCGTCGAGAACATCCCGCAGTTCATCGAGGTTGACGTCGGCTCGCTCGAAATCGGTCATTCGCTGCATCTGTCTGATGTCAAGCTGCCGACCGGCGTGAAGGCGCTGACCCGCGAGGACGCGACCCTCGTCACCATCGTGCCGCCGTCCGGCTACGCCGAAGAGCAGAAGGCCGCGGCTGCGGCTGCTGCTGGTGGCGCGGCTCCGGCGGCTGGTGCAGCTGCTCCGGCGGCAGGTGCTGCTCCGGCCGCGGGTGCTGCGGCTCCGGCGGCGGCTGCCAAGGCTCCGGCCGGCGGCGACAAGAAGAAGTAATCTCTCATGGCTGGCGCGCGGTCTCCGATCGCGCGCCGAGCGAGGGGCGCGCCGCGTCATGCGACTCTTTGTTGGGCTCGGCAATCCCGGCGCGAAATACGCACGTAACAGGCACAATATCGGCTTCATGGCCGTCGACGAGATTGCGCGGCGTCATGGTTTCGCACCATGGCGCCGTCGTTTTCAGGGTGAGACCTCGGAAGGCACGCTCGGCACTGAGCGCGTGATCCTGCTCAAGCCGACGACCTATATGAACGACTCCGGCCGCAGCGTTCAGGAGGCCGCAAGCTTCTTCAAGATCGCGCCGGGCGACATCACGGTGTTTCACGACGAGCTCGAACTGCCGCCGGGCAAGGTGCGGGTGAAGACCGGCGGCGGCATCGCCGGGCATAACGGCCTGCGCTCGATCTCGTCGCATATCGGCAACGAGTACCGCCGGGTGCGGCTCGGCATCGGTCATCCCGGCGTCAAGGAGA
This sequence comes from Bradyrhizobium monzae, assembly GCF_021458635.1. Taxonomy (GTDB): domain Bacteria; phylum Pseudomonadota; class Alphaproteobacteria; order Rhizobiales; family Xanthobacteraceae; genus Bradyrhizobium. The sequence continues at coordinate 113,565 of NZ_JAIRDQ010000014.1, read as the reverse complement.
TGGTGCACGGCCATGTGCTGTCGGACTTCGCCAAGGCCGACAACGACTGGGTGACGACGCTCTGCGACGCGGTGGCCGAGCATGCCGCACTGGTCGCCAAGGGCACGGACGCGACCTTCGCCAACAGGGTGCATCTCGCGATGCAGGCGAAGGGATTTTTGACCAAGGACGAGAACGGCAAGGAATAACGCTCGTGGGATTCAAATGCGGAATCGTCGGATTGCCCAATGTCGGCAAGTCGACCTTGTTCAATGCGCTGACCGAGACGGCCGCGGCACAGGCTGCGAACTATCCGTTCTGCACCATCGAGCCGAATGTCGGCGAAGTCGCCGTGCCCGATCCGCGGCTCGACAAGCTGGCCGCGGTCGCCAAGTCGGCGCAGATCATTCCGACCCGGCTGACTTTCGTCGACATCGCAGGCCTCGTGCGCGGCGCCTCCAAGGGTGAGGGCCTCGGCAACCAGTTCCTGGCCAACATCCGCGAGGTCGACGCCATCGCGCATGTCGTGCGCTGCTTCGAGGATTCCGACATCACCCATGTCGAGGGCAAGATCGCTCCGCTTGCCGACATCGAGACCATCGAGACCGAGCTGATGCTCGCCGATCTCGACAGCCTCGAGAAGCGCGTCGACAACCTCAGCAAGAAGGCCAAGGGCAACGACAAGGAGGCCAAGGAGCAGCTCGACCTCGTCAACCGCACGCTGGTGCTGCTGCGCGAAGGCAAGCCCGCGCGCCTCGTCGAGCGCAAGGCGGAGGAGGAACGTGCCTTCGGCATGCTCGGCCTGCTGTCGTCGAAGCCCGTGCTCTATGTCTGCAACGTCGAGGAAGGCTCGGCCGCGACTGGCAATTCGTTCTCGAAGGCAGTGCAGGACCAGGCCGCCAAGGAAGGCGCGGTTGCCGTCGTCATCTCCGCCAAGATCGAATCCGAGATCGCCACCATCTCGCGCGAGGAGCGCGCCGACTTCCTGGAGACGCTGGGTCTCGAAGAGGCCGGCCTCGATCGGCTGATCCGCGCCGGCTACACGTTGCTCGATCTCATCACCTATTTCACGGTGGGCCCGAAGGAAGCTCGCGCCTGGACCATCTATCGCGGCACCAAGGCGCCGGGCGCGGCGGGCGTGATCCACACCGACTTCGAGAAGGGTTTCATCCGCGCCGAGACCATTGCGTATGAGGATTACGTGGCGCTGAACGGTGAAGCCGGCGCCCGCGATGCCGGCAAGCTGCGCCTCGAAGGCAAGGAATACGTCGTCGCCGACGGCGACGTGATGCATTTCCGGTTCAATACGTAATGTCTTTCCTCCTCGTCATTGCGAGCGGAGCGAAGCAATCCAGACTGTTTCCGCGGTGACAGCCTGGATTGCTTCGTCGCTTCGCTCCTCGCAATGACGGGCTACCGCGCCCCGCCGCCCTGATCCCGGATCGCGCCGAGATGCTCGTTGATGCGGAACACGATCAGGATCAATTCCGCGGCGATGCGCGAGAACACGATGCCGACGACCACGCCTGCGATCGATTCCAGCACGACCAGGAAGCCGGCGAACGGGCTGATCGCCATCGCGGTGAGGCCGGCAAAGATTCCGGAGAGCCCGAACAGGCAGATCACGCCGATCACCAGCCAATAGAAGGTCTTGATGATCGTCGGCGTGATGAAGCGGTCCCATTGAAACAGATCGCTGAATGAAAACATCTCTCTCCCCCGGGCAAATGGCGCCCCCGGACTGCGTCAATCCGACGATGAGGCAGGTCCGGCCCGACTCGCCGAATGTAGCACGAGCCATGCGGGCCGGCGGGTTGAGATTGCCGCAAAGTGCGGCCACAATCTGTCATTCCCGCAAAGCTTTCCCAAGATGACCCTGACCTTCGAAGATTTCCCGACCGGCCGGTATGGAACGTTCGGTCCGCGCCATGTCACCCGCGACGAGATCCTGGCGTTCGCCGCCGAGTTCGATCCGCAACCGATGCACCTGGACGAGGAGGCCGCGGCCAACAGCATGCTGCGCGGCCTGTCCGGCTCGGGCTGGCACCTCTGTTCGCTGATGATGCGGATGATGGCCGACGGTTTTATCACCCGCGCCGCGTCACTGGGATCTCCTGGCGTCGACGAGGTTCGCTGGCTGTCGCCTTTGAGGCCCGGCGACGACCTCATGCTCGACGTCGACGTCGTGGAAGCCCGAACCTCGAGGAGCAGGCCGAACCTCGGCATCGTCAAGTTCAAATGCACGATGCGTAACGCCAGGGGCGAGGCGCTGTGCGAGATGACCTCGCCGATCCTGATCGAGCGGCGTGCGGGAGCGGCCTGATGCGGTTCTTCGAAGAGATCGAGATCGGTCATCGCCGCGACATCGGCACCTACAATTTCACGGCGGAGTCCATCAAGAATTTCGCGGCGAAATTCGATCCGCAGCGCTTCCACCTCGACGAGGAAGAGGGCAAGAACTCGCTGTTCGGCGGGCTTGCAGCGTCCGGCTGGCATGTCGGCTCGGCCTGCATGAGTCTGCTTGTCGCCGATGGCCAGCGCCTGGCGCGGGAGGCCGCAGCGCGTGGCGAGGAGATCGCGGTGTGGGGGCCGTCACCGGGCTTTCGCGACCTGCGCTGGATCAAGCCGGTGCTGGCCGGCGACACCATCAGCTATTCCAACGTCGTCATCGACAAGCGCACTTCCGCCTCGCGGCCCGGCTGGGGCATCCTGACCGCCTGTACCACCGGCACCAACCAGCGTGGCGAAGAGGTCTACTCCATCACCGCCAGCGCCTTCGTGCCGATGCGGAAGGGCAGTTAGACCAGTTCCAAAATGAACGGCCGAAATCAGCGCGCGAGTGTTGCCCGCACGCTATGGACGCGATTCCGGGCGGCTGCCATAAGCCTCCCCGAGATGGCCGGTCCTTGCGAAGCAGTTAACCGGAACCATCGAGTTGCTAACCAATTATGAACCTGTCGCTGTCTATTTGAACGAACTGGGCAGAGGACAGGGGACGAGAACAATGGCAGACCGCGGCGCACTCAAGCTGGTTGGATTTATCTTCGCTACCGCGACGCTGGCCGTGATGCTGGTTGCCGGCATGGTGGTGAAGGGCTACGCCGACGGCGCCTACACCCTGGAAGCCTCTGCGGTCGACGCGAGCCGTTAAGCACTGTTAGCTCCGCGGGGCCACGAAGTGGCCTCCGCGCGGGGCCACGACGCGGCCTCCACCCTCAGCGGCTATAGACGAACGCCAAGATCGCGATCGCAACCGCCAGCAACCCGACAAAGCGCAGCATGATGGTCCCGAACTGGTTCGGCGCGGGCCGCAGCGGGATCGGGTCCGTGTTATCGGGCCGAATGCTTTCCATTTGAGATGTCCCCGAGGCCCGGCCTTTGGCGGCACGGGCGCTAGGCATTGGTCGTCGGGAATCGGTGGCGGGTTCAAGGCCCTGCTGTCTGCCCCGGCTTGACCGGGGCATCCAGTACTCCGCGGCGTCTCGGTTCAATCACGGCCGTCTCTGAAATACTGGATCACCCGCTTCCGCGGGTGATGACACCTTTCGTGGGAGCGCGCGTCCGTCACGCCCTCCAGAATCAAAACCGCCGCGCCCCTTTCGGAACGCGGCGGCCGGTGATGCTTTGCGTCTGCGATCAGCTGTTGCGCAGGCCGTCGGCGGCGCGCTTCCACTGCGACACGTTGTCGGCGATCATGCGGGTCGACTTCATCGCCGCCTGGCTGAGCTGGGCGTAGCCCGAGATCTCGCGCTGGACGCGCTGGCCCTCGGCATGGAGCAGGTCGCGCAGGCTCTCGAGCTCGGAGATCAGATTCTCGATCTCGGCAAGCGAGGTGCCGGCGACGCGCTGGATCAGCGAGTTGACGTTGGTGACGGTGGCTTCCGCGCTCGGGTCGAGCGGCGGCGCATCGGTGGTGGCGGTCGCGGCCGGCCGGCGCAGATAGGCAATGTCATTGCGGACGAAATCGCGGATGCCGGCTTCGACTTCCGTCACGGCGGCGAGATTGGTGTCGACCGTCTCGGTCTCGGCGGTGGTCTCGGTCTTTTCCGGACGCATGGCGTTCATCGTTATTCCCCTATTCGCGTTGAGCGCAGCGCGAGTGTCCCCCGCACGACGATGTGTGTCAGGCCGGTGCATCAGGGCGTCCGATTTTGACCGCAACGGGGCCGAGTTGCGGCAAGGGCGGACCATTCGGGGGTTTTGCCGTGGCGTATGGTTACGGGACTCCTAAGAAAGCTCACCAGCTCTTCTTGAAGCCCGCCGTCAGGCTCTTGTTGATCGCGCCTTGCGAGGTTTCGCCGACGGAACCGGAGACGGTGACGTTGTCGAACAGCTTCTGCTCGGCGCCGACCTTGCGCAGCCATTTGTCGTCGGTGGTCGACATGGTCTGGCCGGCGGTGATGCTGGTGCCGGTGTCGGTGATCTCGACCTTGGCGGACTGGTCGGTCTCGTAGTTGCGGATGACGTGGCCGCCGACGCCTGGCAGCGCCGTCGTGCCTTGCTGGTTGACGCTGTAGCCGTTCTGGAGCGTCAGCGAATAATCGGTCGACAGGGGCACCGATTTGGTCAGCGATGCCCCGAGCTTGCTCTGCTCGGCGCCGGGGTCGACGCGGGCTTCCACCGCGGTCTTGTCCCAGACGGGGCCCGCGCCCGGCGCGGTCGCGGCGGCCCAGGCACTGCCGGAAGATTGCGGCAGGTTGCCGCCGTTGGCGGCCTTCTGCGCCATCAGCTCGGACATCGTGGTCGGCTCTTTCGCCACCGTCATGTCGGCGCCGATGCGGGTGTCCCAGAATGAGGACACCGACTGCTTCACGGTCACGGCCGAGGAGCCGTTCGCGTTGGCGTTGGTCGACCAGTTCATGCCGTTATTGGCGGCGGCCTGCGCGCGCTTCTTGGCGGCGATGATGTCGTTGAGCGTGCCGGCGTCGATGGCGAGCTGGCTCCAGTCGAGCTTGTCGACGTCGATGCCTTTGAGCACGTCGGGATCGTTGACGTCGGCGGTCTCAGTGGTCTCGGCCTCGGCGTCTTCGTCGGGCGCGGTCGCAGAGGGGGCAGGGGAGAAGGGCGGGATGATCTGTGCGGAGGCCGTCAGCACCGAGCCGAAAATGAACGCAGCCGCCAGCGGCAGCCGGATCCAGCCAAAACCTGTCGTGAATTCCATTGCCTTGCCCGCAAGCCCAGTTCGCGCAGAAGATGCGGCGCTATCGTTGCAAAATTATGGCGCATGCCGCGGCAGTTTGGAAGCTGCGCAGCCTTCAAAATAGCGAACCAACGGGCCGCGCGGAAGCGCGCGCCCGATGACGAGCATCTCCACGAGGCGTCTGGCGGGGCTGGCGGCCAGGACGTGTCGCGAAAGCATCAATCGATCGGTCCCGAATGCGGAGCCCGTTGGTGTCCCCCTCAGCCGACGCTGGTCATCCTTGGCAGATGAATGGCGCGACCGAGTGCCTGCTCGACCAGGTCGAAAGTGTCGACCAGCACGCGCATGCTGGTGAGCCGGTCCGCCCTGAACTGGGCGAACTGCGCGACGCGCAAGCTGATCGGCTTCTCGGAATCAAGTGCCGTCAGCGAGTAGCGCAGCATCGAGGAGGCGGAATCGACGCCCAGCATGATGCTCTCGCGCTCGAAGCGGCGGACGTGGAAATTGTCGGCGAGCTGGCGGATCACCTGGAGCACGGCCGCCTTGCCCTGGCGCGCGCCGAGGAATGGAAACATGTCGATCGGGCCATAGATCGCCCACTCGACGTCCTCGTCGATCAGGGCCTCGATGTCCTCGAAATGCCGGTCGTTGATCGCGCGGTGCAACGCACGCGAGAAACGCCAGAGGCTGTGCTCCGTCATTTTGGGGCGTCCTGAAACTGGCTTGCAGAAAAACAGAAAACAACCCCATGCACAGTACTGCGCGAGGCGGCTGCTCAATTCGTTCGTGTACAAACAAAATAGGCGTGATTAGTGAAAATGCAAATCACGATTTTGCAATGCACAATTGAGGGCACTTTGTGAGATTTACAATAGAACCCCGTAATCTTACCTGGTCAGGTCAGTCTTGGCTGCGCACCGGCCCCGCCGCGGGTTCCCGCTCGATCGCGATGGCGTCGTCGCGCATGGCGAGCAGGGCGAACAACAGCGCGCCGCCGGTCCCGCCGATCGCCGCCCCCAGCGGCATGAAGGTGAAGAACACCAGCATGCCGCTATAGCCTTCGAAGCTCGTGGTTTGCGCGATTTCGACCCAGGCGAGCCCGGCGCCGATGCCGGGCGCGGCGCCGCTCAACGCCCCCAGGAACAGCCCCAAGATTGCAAGCAACGCGATTTTCATCGGCACAATCCCCAGCCGGGGTGCGCAACGCCCCGCGGATGGGTCGGGCGAGGGGAGAGGGAGGTTCAAGCTAGCTTTCCTCACCTCGGCCAGTGCTGGAACCCGGACCGGCCCACGCTTGTTGACACGGCGCTTCCGGAGACATCGATCATGAAATCCCCGCTCATCGCCGTCACTGCCGCGCTGCTCATGCTGGGTGCGACCTCCGCCGCCAACGCCAAGGGCTGCATCAAGGGCGCCGTCGTCGGCGGCGTCGCCGGCCATTATGCCGGCCATCACGGCGTGCTCGGCGCCGCCGCCGGCTGCCTCTACGGCCGCCACCGCGCCAACGAGCAGGACAAGCAGCAGCAACAGCAGAGCCAGGTGAACGGGCAGGGCAAGCTGTAACACCGCGGAAAACCTCGCCCGGTCTCTCTTCTATCCGGCATGCCCCGATGGTAAATTCCAGTCGCTAACGCTGGAGTTGAGCGGTGCGAGGGGACAATGGACGCCGGGAAGTTCTTTTGGGGTGTCGTCCTCGCAATCCTGTTCCTGTGCTTCCTCAGCGCTTTCATCAGAAATGCGTCCCACGCGCAGGGCGTCAAATACAATTGGCTCGGCGTCCTGCTGTCGTTCTCGACGATCGGCCTCGCCATCTACCTCGTGTTCTTTCGCCAGCTCTGACGTAGCTCGATGCGTGAGCCAGCTCACATCGACGCTTTGATGCCCCGGCTACCGTCATCCCGATGTCATCAGGGAGACGTGCCATGGCTGCCATCGCCACCGCGAGAAAGTCCCGCCTGCACAACGCGCTCGAAGGTCTCGCGCTGACCGCGGTCCTCCAGAGCTTCCCGACCTTCGCCACAGCCGCGATGCTGCTCAAGCTGTTCGGCAACCACGACCTCTCCGGTGACCCCGGCGTCGCCATCTTCGTCGCCATTGCCTCGCTCGCCCACGCGATGATCGCAGTCACGCTCGGGCCGAACTTTCCGTCCGTCTTCAAGACCGTCTACGAGCCGAAATTCTTTGAGGCCCAACTATCGCTGTCCGACAAGATCACCGCCTGGCGCACCCACCCGGTCGCCTCGCTCCAGCTCGTGACCATCGTGCTGCTGCTGTCGGTGATGGCGGTGGTGACGGCGAGCGTGGGGTGAGGGGGAGGCCTTGATTGCGCGCCCCCACGCCGGACAAACTACCTCTTCTTCCACCCACCCCGCCGTCCCGGCATCCCACCCGTCGACTTCGGCGCCGGCCCGAACTCCGGTCCCGACTGCCGTGAATCCGTCGGCTGGATGATCCTACTCGTGCTGCCGAACGGCTTTGACGGCAGGCTCTGGTTCTCGCGGTAGGGCAACGACTCCGGACCGTGCATCTCGTCGAGATGCGGCTTGTGCACCTTCGAGCCGCTGCTGCTGCCGCTTGCCTTCAGTGCGGAGCCTACGGTCTTTTTCTTCATGGCGCTGACCGGCAGGTTGGCGGCATCGCCGTATTTCTTGGTGCCCGCATAGGAGCCGGCCTTGCCGGCAACGGCGCGCTGCTTGACGGTGGGGTCATCGACCACCGCGAGTTCGGTGGCGCGCAGGCGCTTGACTTCGTCGCGGAGGCGGGCGGCTTCCTCGAAGTTCAGGTCGGCGGCGGCCTCGCGCATCCGCGTTTCCAGATCGCCGAGCACGGCTTCGAAGTTGTGGCCGATCGAGATGACGTCGTCGGTCATGTCGTGGCCGCCGACCTCGACCAGCACGTGGTCGCGCTCGTAGACGGAGTTGAGGATGTCGCCGATGTTCTTCTTCACGCTCGCCGGCGTGATGCCGTGCTCGGTGTTGTACTCGACCTGTTTTTCGCGGCGCCGGTTGGTTTCCGCGATGGCGCGCTCCATCGAGCCCGTCATCTGGTCGGCATAGAGGATCACCTTGCCGTCGACGTTGCGCGCGGCGCGGCCGATGGTCTGGATCAGCGAGGTCTCGCTGCGCAGGAAACCTTCCTTGTCGGCATCCAGAATCGCGACCAGCGCGCATTCGGGAATGTCGAGGCCTTCGCGCAACAGGTTGATGCCGACCAGCGCGTCGAAAGCGCCCAAGCGCAGGTCGCGGATGATCTCGATGCGCTCGATGGTGTCGATGTCGGAGTGCATATAGCGCACGCGAATGCCCTGCTCGTGCAGATATTCGGTGAGGTCCTCCGCCATGCGCTTCGTCAGCACGGTGATCAGCGAGCGGTAGCCGGCCTGCGCCGTGGCGCGGACCTCGCCGACGAGATCGTCGACCTGGGTGCGGGCAGGGCGGATGTTGACGGGCGGATCGATCAGGCCGGTCGGGCGAATGACCTGCTCGACGAACACGCCGCCGCTTTCGTTCAGCTCCCAGGCGCTCGGCGTGGCCGACACCGCGACCGTCTGCGGTCGCATCATGTCCCATTCCTCGAAGCGCAGCGGGCGGTTGTCCATGCAGGAGGGCAGACGGAAGCCGTATTCCGCGAGTGTCGCCTTGCGGCGGAAGTCGCCGCGGAACATGCCGCCGATCTGCGGCACCGTGACGTGGCTCTCGTCGGCGAACACCAGCGCATTGTCGGGAACGTATTCGAACAGCGTCGGCGGCGGCTCGCCGGGCAGGCGCCCGGTGAGATAGCGCGAATAGTTCTCGATGCCGGCGCAGCTTCCCGTCGCCTCCATCATCTCGAGATCGAAGGTGGTGCGCTGCTCCAGCCGCTGCGCCTCCAGCAGGCGGCCCTGGTCGTGCAGCTGATCGAGCCGCATCTTCAATTCGGATTTGATCGACTTGATCGCCTGCACCAGCGTCGGGCGCGGCGTCACATAGTGCGAGTTGGCGTACATCTTGATGAATTCGAGCTCGTCCTGCTTGTGGCCGGTGAGCGGATCGAATTCCTCGATATTCTCGATGGTGTCGCCGAACAAATTCACGCGCCAGGCGCGGTCTTCATAGTGAGCCGGGAAGATGTCGATGACGTCGCCGCGCACACGAAACGTGCCGCGGGTGAAATCGGCCTGGGTGCGCTTGTACTGGAGCGCGACGAGGTCGGCGATGAGCTGGCGCTGGTCGATGCGCTCGCCCTTCTTCAGCGCGAACGTCATCGCGGTGTAGGTCTCGACCGAGCCGATACCGTAGATGCAGGACACCGACGCGACGATGATGACGTCGTCGCGTTCGAGCAGCGCGCGCGTCGCCGAGTGGCGCATGCGGTCGATCTGCTCGTTGATCGACGAGTCCTTTTCTATGTAGGTATCCGTGCGGGGGACATACGCTTCCGGCTGGTAGTAGTCGTAATACGAGACGAAATACTCGACCGCGTTATCGGGGAAGAAGCTCTTGAACTCGCCATAAAGCTGCGCGGCCAGCGTCTTGTTCGGGGCCAGGATGATCGCCGGGCGCTGCGTCGCCTCGATCACCTTGGCCATGGTGTAGGTCTTGCCGGAGCCGGTGACGCCGAGCAGCACCTGCGAACGGTCGTTGCGCTCGATGCCTTCAACCAGCTCCTTGATCGCGGTCGGCTGGTCGCCGCGCGGCTCGTATTCCGACTTGATCTCGAAGCGCACGCCGCCTTCGGACTTTTCCGGGCGCGGCGGCCGGTGCGGGGTCCACACTTTCGTGGAGCCGTCATCCCTGCGGAACTCGGGCCGGCCCTCGCGGATCAGCGATTCCAGCGCCTCGGCAGTGGCCTTGACGCCGAGCGCCTCCATCTTAGAGCGCGGCGGACGCGCCAGCGCCTCGGCGTCGTCCTCCTCGGTGGGAAGGCCGAGCTGGCGGGCCAGTTCCGGATCGAGCGTCGGGATGGTGGCCGCGGTTCCGTAATTGGCCTGCGGCGCTTCGTCGAAGCCGGCACTCTCGCGGGCGCCCTGCGGCTGCGGATTGGGCCGCAACGGCATCGGCCTGGCGTGATCCTGCGGAAACTCTTTCGGCGTCGAGGCGCGCGCGCGATGCGCGGCGGCCTCGCCCCCGGAGCGGCGGTCGCGCGAATTATCCGGCGGCGGCTGCAGGCCAGTGCCCGATCCAAGCCCGGCATCACCGCGATTGATCGCAGGATTCAGAAGTTCAGCCAGCGCCGGCCCGATCGGCTGCACATCGGGCCGATGGGCCTTCGAGTTCGGAGCTTTGGATTTCGGGGATTTCGGGGGAGCAGGTTTCTTCGCCATGAGGCGAATATGGGACGAGTCCGCCGCCCAGAAAAGGGCGAAGGTACGTCCCTGGGCAGACTGCTGACAGCAGGTTGGCAGCAGCGGCGGCTCACGCCGCCGGCAGCGGTCCGTCGCCGTCCACGACCGTCACGCGCGGCTCGAGGATGTCGAGATGGATTCCGCCGCAATCGGTGCAGCGCATGGTCCAGTACTCGCAGCCGGCACGGCCGCCGATCACCCGGAGCACCGTGAGATCGCCGTCGCATTCCGGGCATACCGACAACACCTTGCGCGAATAAATTCGCGGCCGCGGAGTGTCGTCGCATTCGATGACTGACATGAACCGGTGTCCCCCCTGTTACGCCACGCTGCCGCTCAGTCTTGTTGCCGTCTCGCTGGGCCTATTCGTCGTCGGCACGCCGGCGGAAACGATCGATGTGATGCTTGGCGTCGGCGATCGCGGCGTCGGGATCGGGCCAGGCGAAGCCGACTTCCATGGCCGGAAACAGCACGCCGTCGATGGCAACCGGGCTGAAATCGGCGCGCCGGATCCGGGCGTGCCACAGTCCCTTGCCAGCTTCGAAGGATTCGATGTCAAAGCCGTCGTAAATGGTCGTCATTGGTCGTCCCCAAATACTCTCGTGTCGGAGGGTTAGAGGACCACGTTTGCGGATTTCGAAATGTGAAGCCGTTCACAAGCAGCCGGCTTTTTCACCCGAAAGGGTGATGCGTCAGTTCCGTCCGGGGCGCCCGGATCGGCGTGGCCGGGCCGCCGGTTCCGCCGCGGACCGCATGATCCAGCGGCGGAACGCGGCAAAATCGCGCTGTTCGGTCTGGAAACTGCGGTAGAGCAGGTACCAGCGCATGCCCTTGGGCACCGAGAGGTCGAACGGCGCGATCAGGCGTCCGGCGGCGAGATCGTCGTCGATATAGGGCCGGATGCCCATGGCGATGCCGAGCCCGTCGGCGGCGGCCTGGAGGGCCTGGCCGTAGAACTGGAACTCCGGCCCGCGCGCGTTGATGCGGGGGAGGCCCGCGGCTTTCAGCCAGATCGGCCAGTCCTCGGTCGAGTGCGTGACGCGGATCAGGCTCGGGCCTTTTAGATCGGCCGGGCGCTTCAGGCCGGAGGCGAGGCGCGGCACGCAGACCGGCGTCAGGTCGCCGGCGAACAGCGGCTCGGCCACCAGCCCCGGCCAGTCGCCGGTGCCGAGCTTGATGCCACAGCTCCAGTCCTCGCCGAACGGCACCTCGGCGCCACCGGTGGTGAAGCGCACCTCGATGTCGGGCTCCTCGCTGCGAAACTCCGACAGCCGCGGGATCAGCCAGCGCATCGCGAACGTATGTCCGACGCCGATGGTGAGCACGCGCACGCCGGACGGCGCGGTCACCTGCGCGGTGAGGCTTGCGAGCGCGTCGAAGATCGGCGTCAGCCCGCTCTGATAGGCGCGGCCCGCCTGCGTCAGCACCAGTCTGTTGGCCTTGCGCTCGAACAGCGCGACGCCGAGCCGCTCTTCCAGGAGATGCACCATGCGGCTGACGGCGGCCGCCGACACGCTCAGCTCGATGCCGGCCGCGGCAAAGCTGCCGGTCCGCGCCGCCGCCTCGAATGCCTTGATGCCGTTGAGAAAGAGCAGCCGCCGCAAATGCAAACACCCTCAGGAAAGCTGACGCCAGGCCAAGTTAACTCAGTTTGCGCGAACGGAGCAAGCGAGGCACGCTCTCCTTTGTCCCTTGCTTGCCGTATTCCCACCAGGAGAATCCTTCGTGACGCCCATCATGATCGCTGCCCTTGGATTGCTGATGGTCGGCACCGCGTTCCTGTCGGGGCTGTTCGGCATGGCGGGCGGGCTGATCCTGATCGGCGTGCTGCTGGCGCTGATGCCGCTGCCGACCGCGATGGTGCTGCATGCGATCACGCAGATGGCCTCGAACGGCTGGCGCGCGCTGCTGTGGCGGGCGCATATCCGCTGGCGGCCGGTCGCGAACTACATGGTCGGCGCTGCCATTGCGCTCGCGGCCTGGTCGCTCACCCGCTACGTGCCGGACAAGCCGACGGCGCTGCTGATGCTGGGTGCCACGCCGTTCATGGCACGGCTGCTGCCTTCGAATATCAAGCCCGATCCGGACCGGCTCTGGCAGGGCACCGTCTACGGCACGATCTGCATGGGCCTGATGCTGATGACCGGCGTCTCCGGTCCACTGCTTGACACCTTCTTCCTCGGCGGCGATTTCGGCCGGCGCGAGAAGGTGGCGACCAAGGCGATGTGCCAGCTCGTCAGCCATTTCACCAAGCTGATCTATTTCGGCGGTATCATCGACCAGGCGGCCGGCCTCGATCCCGTGCTCGCCGGCGTCGCGATTCTCGCCTCGATGCTCGGCACCACGCTGGCGCGGCGCCTGCTCGAAGCGATGACCGATCAGCAGTTCATCGCCTGGTCGAACAAGCTGATCACCACCATCGCCTGCTATTACATCGCCTATGGCGGCTGGCTGCTGGTTCGCACACCGGTGCTGGCTGCCTTCGACAAGGGAGGTTTGCAATGAGCGAGACGGCCGACCCGCTGGTGCTGGACTTCGTCGAATGGATCGCGCGCGAGCCGCGCGCCTATGCCGAGGTGATCTCGACCTGGAAGACCTCGTGCCCGCGTCTCACCATCTGGGAGGACGCCGCCGACCGCGGCTTCGTCGCGCGCGAGACGCTGCCCGGCATCGGCCTGATCATCGCGGTGACCGAGGACGGCGAAAGGTGGCTGCGAACCAACGGGCGGTAGCGCCACAACGTCATTGCGAGCGCAAGCGAAGCAATCCAGAATGTCTCCGCGGCGGCAGTCTGGATGGCTTCGTCGCAAGAGCTCCTCGCAGTGACGGAGCCTGGAGATACCTTTTTCATGTCGCTCAAGCTCTTCGAACTCGTCGGCACCGACGCCTCGCGTCCCTTCAGTCCCTATTGCTGGCGCACGCGGATGGCGCTGGCGCATAAGGGGCTGACGGCGGAATCGCTGCCCTGGCGCTTCACCGAGAAGAGCTCGATCGCGCCGCACGGCTCGGAGAAGGTTCCGGTGCTGCTGCATCACGACAAGCCGGTGATCGATTCCTGGGCAATCGCGAATTATCTCGAAGACCATTTCCCGGATCGCCCGTCGCTGTTCGGCGGCGAGGGCGGTCGTGCCATGGCACGCATGCTCAACGCCTGGGGCGACATCGCCATCGTCGGCGGCATTTTTCCGCTGATCATCGCTGACATCCCGAAGAATCTGGCCGAGGTCGATGCCGCCTATTTCCGCCAATCACGCGAGGCGCGGTTTGGCGGCAAGACGCTGGAAGAGATCATGGCGAGCCGCGACGCCGGTGTCGTCGCCTTCCGCAAATCGCTGGAGGTGATGCGGCAGGCGCTGAAGAAGCAGCCCTTCATCGGCGGTGCCGCGCCGAACTATGCCGACTACATCGTGTTCGGCGGTTTCCAGTGGGCGCGCGTGGTGAGCCCGTTCAGGCTGATCGAGGCCGACGATCCGGTTTATGCCTGGCGCGAAAAGCTGCTCGATGCGTTCGACGGCATGGCGAGGCAGTCGCCGGGGTTTGCGGTCTAGGCCGCGTCCGCGGCCTTGCGCAAACACTCCCGGCACAGGCAATCCTCGCCCTTCACCGGCATCGGCAGCTTTGCCGTCTCCTCCGCGCACCAGCACTCGCCCGAGAGGTCGCAGCCGAACTCGGTGCCGCATCGGGAACAGGCGAGGCGGCGCGGAGCCGGTTGCGGATGCGTGATTTCTTTCGGATTTGTCATGATTTACGCAAAAGCTTCGCCGTCATTTTCATGTCGGGTTCATCTCCGGCTGCGGTATATTAGGCGCCGCGCACTGACCAGGGAAGCGGTTGGCCCCGCGCGGAGGACAAATCGATGGCCCGCGATTCGCAAGCCGCCCTCGTAGCGCTGAACCGCTTCGGCTTCGGCGCCCGCGGCGGGGCCTCCGGCGACCTCATCAATGCGGCCTCAGATCCCCGCGGCTTCGTGAAGGCGGAACTGGCGCGTCCCTTTGGCGCGCTGCTGGAGGCGCCGGGCCTGCAATCGACGCCGCAGCTCGGCCAGGCCGCGTTCGCCTATCAGGACCAGGTCAAGCAGGCGCGCGAGGCGGCGAAGGCCGCCACGCCGACCGAAGCGCCGGCGCCGCCGCCGCCCGCCGAGCAGAAGCCCGATAACCAGATACGGCGCAATCTCTCGCTCAACACGGTGATGACCGAGATCGCAGGTCAACGGATGACCGAAGCGAAGCCGGCCGACACCGCGATAAAGCCTGACGGCATGCAGCCCAACGTGGCCGCGCCGGCTGCTGCAAAGCCGGCCCAGCCGCTCAACGTGATCCAAAAAACCTTTCGCGCCGAGGCGCTGGCGCGGCTGCAGCGCGCGATGATGGTCGATTGCGGCTTCACCGAGCGCCTGGTCGTGTTCTGGTCCAACCATTTCTGCATCTCCGCGAATAAGGGCGAGCTGGCGCGGATGTGGGCCGGCGCGTTCGAGCGCGAGGCGATCCGCCCGCATGTGCTCGGCCGCTTCGCCGACATGCTGAAGGCGGTCGAGCAACATCCGGCGATGCTGTTCTTCCTCGACAACCAGCAATCGCTCGGACCGGATTCGCGCGCGGGCCAGAACCGCAAGCGCGGGCTGAACGAGAATCTCGCGCGCGAGATCATGGAGCTGCATACGCTCGGCGTCGGCGGCGGCTATACGCAGGAGGACGTCACCTCGCTCGCGCGCATCATCACGGGCTGGACCTTCGCCGGCCGGCAGGGGCAGCTCGGGGCACCCGGCTCCTTCGCCTTCAATGCCAATGCGCACCAGCCCGGGCCGCAACAGCTGCTCGGCAAGACCTACGAAGCGACGGGCCTGGCGCAAGGCGAGGCCGCGCTCGCCGACATCGCGCGCCATCCTTCGACCGCGAATTTCATCGCCACGAAATTCGTCCGGCACTTCGTCGCCGACGATCCGCCTCAGGCCGTGGTGGCGCGGTTGCGCGATGTCTTCGTCAGGACCGACGGCGATCTGAAGGCGCTTGCCACGGCTCTGGTCGATTCCAATGAGGCCTGGCAGGCGCCGCTGATCAAGATGCGCTCGCCTTACGATTTCCTGGTCGCGAGCGGCCGGCTGCTCGCACGCGTGCCGGAGGATCCCGGCCCCTATCTCAACAGTCTGAACTTGCTCGGCCAGCCGCTGTGGACACCGGCCGGCCCCAATGGCTTCCCCGACACCGCTGCAGCCTGGGCTGCGCCCGAAGGCATGAAGCTTCGGCTCGACATCGCTTCGCAGATGGGCGCGCGGCTCGGGCCCAACATCGATCCGCTCGACTTGCTGGAATTCGCCGCGGCCGATGCTGCGTCCATCGAAACGCGCAAAACCATCGAGCGCGCGGAATCGCGCCAGCAGGCCTTGGCACTGCTGCTGATGTCGCCGGAATTGCAGAGGAGATGACGATGATCGACTGCGTCGAAAACCGGCTCCTCGCCTCGCGCCGCGGCCTTCTGCTCGGCGGCGCCTCCTTCGCGGCCTGGGCCTATCTGCCGAAATTCGCGCGCGCGGCTGATGGGCGCGATCCCCGCCTGGTCGTGGTGATCCTGCGCGGCGCGCTCGACGGGCTCGCAACCGTCGCGCCGATCGGCGACCCCGACTATGCCGGCCTGCACGGCTCGATCGCGCTGACCGCGGATGGCGCGCATCCCGCGCCGATGCTCGACAGCTTCTTTGCGCTGCATCCCTCGATGCCGGAATTTGCGCGGATGTATCGCGCGCAGCATGCCGCGGTGATCCATGCGGTGGCGACGCCGTATCGCGATCGCTCGCATTTCGACGGCCAGGATGTGCTCGAGAGCGGCTATGCCGGCCCGGGCCGCGTGCAGTCCGGCTGGCTCAACCGCGCGCTGGAATCGCTGCCACGCGGCGAGCGCGTGTCGAGCGGACTTGCGGTCGGCCCGACCACGCCGCTGGTGCTGCGCGGCAACGCGCCGACCGTCGGCTGGGCGCCGGTCGCGCTGCCGCAGGCCGACGACGACACCGCGATGCGGCTGGTCGATCTCTACCGTCATCGCGATCCCGCGCTGGCCTCGGCGCTGACGCAAGGTCTCCAGCTGGAAAAGGCCGCGAGCGGCGATGATATGAAGCCAAAGCCGGGCAACCAGGTTGCCCAGATGCGGCAGGTCGCGCGCGGCGCGGCAAAGCTGATGGCCGCCGATGATGGTCCGCGCATCGCCGCGCTCGCCTTCGACGGCTGGGATACGCATGCCAATGAAGGCGGCCCGGTCGGCCGTCTCGCCTTCCTGCTCGGCGGCCTCGATGGCGCGCTCGCCGAATTCGAAAGCGGCCTCGGCGACCGCTGGCGCGACACCGTCGTCGTCGTCGCCACCGAATTCGGCCGCACCGCGCGTATCAACGGTACCGACGGCACCGATCACGGCACGGGCACCATCGCGCTGCTCGCCGGCGGCGCGGTCAAAGGCGGCCGCGTCATCTCCGACTGGCCCGGCCTCAAGCCGGCCAACCTCTTTGAGGCCCGCGACCTCAAGCCCACCACCGATCTCCGCTCCGTGATCAAGGGCGTGCTGCAGGGCCAGTTCGGCTTGTCGGATCGCGTGCTGGCAGAGACGGTGTTCCCGGACAGCGCCAGCGCAAGGCCGATGAAGGGGCTGATTGCCTAGCCGTTATTCCGGGGCGCGCGTAGCGCGAGCCCGGAATCCATCCCTCCACCGGTTCTGTAGCAAAATGGATTCCGGGCCCACGTCTTGCGGCGTGTCCCGGAATGACGAGATAGTGGTGCAGCATCAGGAGACCACCCGCATGTACATCGCCATGAACCGCTTCCGCGTCACCAAAGGCTCGGAATCAGCCTTCGAGCAGGTCTGGGCGTCGCGCGACACGCATCTGGACAAGGTGCCGGGCTTCGTCGAATTCCATCTGCTGAGAGGGCCGGAGCTCGAGGACCACACGCTCTACGCCTCGCACACCGTGTGGGCAAACCACGCGGCGTTCGAAGCATGGACCAAGTCGGAGGCGTTCCGCGCGGCGCATGCCCGCGCCGGCGACAACAAGCCGCTTTATCTCGGCCATCCGCAGTTCGAGGGCTTTGAAGTGATGCAGACGGTTGGACGCGGCGCGAAATAGCGCGCCGCGCCGCAAAATCACCCCTTGGTGATCCCATCGATCTCGGCGAGATCGTCCGCGCTGAGCTGCCAGGCGATCGCCTTGACGTTCTGCTCGACCTGCTCGACGCGGGTAGCACCGGCGATCACGCTCGACACCTGCGGACGCGCGGCGAGCCAGGAGAAGGCGAGCTCGAGCATCGAATGGCCGCGCGCCTTCGCAAACGCCTGCAGCTTCTCGACGATGTCCTCGTTGCGCGGCGTGACGTAGCGGTCGCGCAGCGCCGGTGCCTTGCCGAAGCGCGTGTCGGCCGGGGCCGTTGCGCCGCGCTGATATTTGCCGGTCAGGAGGCCGCTTGCGAGCGGGAAGAACGGCAGCAGGCCGAGCCTGTACTCTTGGGCGGCGGGCAGCAGATCCTTCTCGATGTCGCGAACGACGAGGCTGTACTCGTCCTGCGCCGAGACGAAGCGGCTGACGTTCATCGCGCGCGCAGTGAACTCGGCCTCGGCGATGCGCCACGCCGGAAAGTTGGAATGGCCGATGTAGCGGACCTTGCCCTGGCGGACGAGATCGTCGAGCGCGCGGAGCGTCTCCTCCAGCGGTGTCAGCGGATCGTAATCATGCTGCTGGTAGAGATCGATGTAGTCGGTCTTGAGCCGCGTCAGGCTGGCTTCGACCGCGTTCATGATGTAGCGGCGCGAGGCGCCCTGCTTGGTGCCGTCGGCCGCCATCGGCTTGGAATATTTGGTGGCGAGCACGATGTCCTTGCGGCGGTCGCCGAGCACGGTGCCGAGCACCGTCTCCGAACCGCCCTGGCCGGCATAGATGTCGGCGGTGTCGAATAGCGTGATGCCGAGATCGATCGCGCGGTGGATCACCTTGCGTGAGGTCTCCAGATCGGTGCGCTGGCCGAAATTGTTGCAGCCGAGCCCGACTGCGGACACGCGCAGGCCGGAGCCGCCGAGATTACGAATTTCCATGGGGGACCCTGTCAGAAAAGAGCAGCGCCCATTGTGACCGCGGCGCACCACACCGGCAAGCGGCTGGCTGCGTTGCAGCCATGCTGAAAGGAACAGCGGACAAAAAAATGCGGCCCCTGTCAGACGCGGCGACTGACGGGGACCGCTTGGGGCGCTTGATCGGTGACGGGGGGCCTGATCAGACGCAGCTGCAACTTAATCCCGGTGTGTTACGCGCCGGTGACAGGCAGAGTTATCCACAGGATGTGAGGGGAATCAGAACAGCTTGCGATAGACGATGAAGCCGGAGCGTTCCGCGACCTTGTCGTACAGGCTCTGTGCCGTGGTGTTGGTCTCGTGCGTTTGCCAGTAGACCCGCGGCGATCCCGCGAGTTTTGCGCGTTCATAGACGCCGTAGATCAGCGCCGAGGCGACGCCCTTGCCGCGTGCGGCTTCCAGCGTGAACAGATCCTGCAGATAGCACGATGGCTCGATCGCGGTGGTGCTGCGATGGAACAGATAGTTCGTCATGCCGAGCAGGCGGCCGTCGCTCTCGGCGACCAGCCCATGCACCGGCTCGTACGCGTCGAAGAAGCGCTGCCACGTCACCTTCGTGATCTCGGGCGCGAGCGCGGTCGGACCGGAGCGGCCGTAGAAGGCGTTGTAGCCGTCCCACAGCGGCAGCCATTGATCGTAATCCTGCCGAGTGACGGAGCGAATGGTGAGTGACATCTGGAAATCCGCGATCGATGAAGCGTCCTTCATACGCGATGAAGGGCGGGTCGATCAATCGCCGCGTCCAGCATCACTCCGCGACGCGCAGATACCGCATCAGCTTCCGCCCCGTGGGATCGCGCAGCGCGCGGTAATAGTCGGCGCGCGCGGGCGCGTCGGTGTGGCGCACGAGGTCGGTCACCGGCGTGTAGCTGAGCATGCGGCCGCCGTCGGGTAGCGCGGTGCAGACGAAACGCAGCACCTCGCCATTGCGCAAATTGATATTGATCGGCGTCGCGTCGCCGATCCGCACCATCTCCATGCGCTGCGCAATGAAGACGCCGAGCTCATCCTCCGGCAGTTCGAACGCGCCGGTGTCACGACTGTGATACATCAGCGCGATGAAGGGCGGCTTGTCGTCAGCCTTCTCGTCCGGCAGCGCGAAATAATCGCGGAAGGCGCGATTGATGAATTCGGCGCGTGTCTCGGCATCGAGCAGCACGATGCCGATATCGACCTGGTCGAGCGCGGCCGACAACCGTGCCGCGGTGGCGTGGTTGTGCTGCTCGGTGGTGAAGGCATCGAGCAGACGCTCGCGCATCAGGCCGGTGATGCCTGCGGTCGCGGCGGTCGTGAGCGCGAGCAGGCCGAGTGGCGCGAGATCGGTCACGGCAAAGCCGGGCATGGTACGGTGGCTGAGTGCGAGCAGCGTCGCGCCGATCACGGCGATGGCGGCGCTGCCGAGCGCGGACGCGAAGCCCGAGAGCGAGCCGGCCAACGCCACGATGCCAACGAACAGCGGTGCAAGCGACAGCGCGGGAGCATGACGGTCGAGCAGGATCGCCAGCAGTGCGATCGCTGCCGTCAGCACGGGACCGGAAATGGCACGCCATCCGAACCGCATGGGCCTGGCCCGTTCCTCCCTGAACGAGATAAGGCCGTCAGACTGACCGATGGTTGCGCAAGCGCAATCCGATTTCGCGCGGTGTGCTTAAAGGACGCTTGCCTGCCTGCTCAAAGCTTTCGGATGATTTTAGACCAAATGCGGATGCATGATGCGCTGCTGCAGCGCGGGCGCAATCAGCGTCGATGTCCCCGGGCCCTTGCGGGTGCCGACGAAAATCAAAAGCGAGGCGGCGACCAGGATGGCCGCAGTCAGGGTGATTGCAACGATGACCACAGGCGATTTCATCACTGTCCCGTCGCGATGCAGGTCGGCGCGGGGCACCTTGAAGCCGTCCAGGATGAAACGGGGATCAGACCGGCAGGCCCATCGCCATGGCCGCCTTGGTCGACAGCACCGTTAGGGTGACGATCAGGCATAGCGAGAGGGCGGCGACAGCGAGCGAGGCCGCGACCGCGTTGGTCAGCCGGGAAGACGAGACGGTATCGGTTCGGCCCTGAAAGCCGACCGTGCCGGACGCCCGAATCATGATCTAAATCCTTCAACGTGCGAGCGAATCACCCGCGACGCCGAGCAACTTCACAATTTCAGCGGGCAATAATGCGGCGGCAATTACGCTGAAAGCGGCGGGAATAGGGCAAAGGTTAACGCCATGCCCGCCATTTCTTGACGCTGCACCGGCTTTCAGGCCCCGGCGGCGATGCTGGCGGCATCGTCGATGTCGGCGGGACGCCAGTCCATCGCCACGAAGCCGGGCGCGGCCTCGACGCGCTTCAGCCAGTCCCGGATCGCCGGGAAGGGCGACAAGTCGAAGTCGCAGCGGTCGGCGAGGTGGGTGTAGCCGTACAGCGCGATGTCGGCGACCGTGAGCTGCCGTGCGGCGAAATAGGCGTTGGTCTTGAGGTGGTTTTCCATCACCTGGAGCGCGCCATAGCCGCGCTCCATCCAGTCCTCCAGCGCGTGGGTCTGCAGGTCGCGGCCGCCCTTGACCAGCGACAGCCAGAAATATGCCGCGCCAATGTTGGGCTCGAGCGCGTGCTGCTCGAAGAACATCCATTGCAGCGCCTCGGCGCGATCGATCCGGTTCTCCGGCGCCAGCGGCGTGCCGACCGCGACGTACCAGAGGATGGCGTTGGACTCGGCGAGATAGCGATTGTCGCCGACCTCGAGCAGCGGCACCTGTCCGGACGGGTTCTTCGCCAGGAAGTCCGGCGTCTTGCTCTCGCCGCGCAGAATGTCCACTTCGATGGGTTCGTAGGGCACGTTCAACAGCGCCAGCGCAAGGCGGACCTTGTAGCTGTTGCCCGAGCGTTGCATCGAATAGAGCTTGTACATTCTGGGAGTTCGATTCCGAGGGACGGGAAGGTTCGGCGCTTGTTGCCCCGCACCGCGGCTAAACAATGATGCCGATGCGAATCCGCCGCAAGGGCTGCCCCATAGAAAAACTCGAAAACCCTACCGCACTGCAACGCCGCGGAAGATCATGTTCGTGCGACGCTGCAAATCAGATCACGCTTGCGTCAACGCGCACGACGAATTGCGCTACGCATTGGTGAACGAGCGGAGCTTTTTGAGTTGGGCGTTGACGCCATGACGGCGACTGGTTTCATGGCGACACAGCGCGCAAAATTGCTCCGAGGACAAGCCTTGCCGAATATGAGCGGTTTGCCCGGCAAAGTTGCGAAAAATTGCGGGAAATCGAGCCTTGAAACGCTCCAAAGCCGGTAAACTTTTTCGAGATCGGGCCGAAGTTTCTTGCGGTGCAGCGGCACACGTTTTAGGGTGTGTCCATTCCCACAATTGGAGTCGTGAGGCCAAAGGGTTCACGACGCTTGTCAGGAGATGACGATGGCCTTCCTTGCTGCTGCGCTCGACCGTGTGAAGCCGTCCGCGACCATCGCGGTCACGGATAAAGCACGCGCGCTGAAAGCGGCGGGCCGCAACGTCATCGGCCTCGGCGCCGGCGAACCCGACTTCGACACACCTGCCAACATCAAGCTGGCGGCGATCCACGCCATCGAATCCGGCAAGACCAAGTACACCGCGGTCGACGGCATCCCCGAGTTGAAGGACGCGATCATTGCGAAGTTTCAGCGCGAGAACGGCGTCGTCTACAAGCCGAACCAGATCATCGTCGGCACCGGCGGCAAGCAGGTGCTCTACAACGCGCTGATGGCGACCATCAATCCGGGCGACGAGGTGATCATCCCGGCGCCCTATTGGGTCAGCTATCCCGAGATGGTAGCGCTCGCCGGTGGCGAGCCGGTGCCGGTGGTCTGCAACGCCGCGAGCGGGTTCAAGCTCCAGGCCGAAGCGCTCGATCGCGCGATCACGCCGAAGACCAAATGGGTGATCCTGTGCTCGCCGTCGAACCCGACCGGCGCGGCCTACACGAGGGCCGAGCTCAAGGCGCTCACCGACGTGCTGGTCAAGCATCCGCATGTGTGGGTGATGACCGACGACATGTACGAGCACCTCGTCTATGACGACTTCCAGTTCACCACCGTCGCGCAGGTCGAGCCTGGCCTCTACGACCGCACGCTCACCGTGAACGGCGTGTCGAAAGCCTATTGCATGACCGGCTGGCGCATCGGCTACGCCGGGGGTCCCGCGCAGTTGATCAAGGCGATGTCGACGATTCAGTCGCAGTCGACCTCGAACCCGTCCTCGATCTCGCAGTGGGCGTCGGTGGAAGCGCTGAACGGTCCGCAGGACTTCATCGCCGCCAACAACAAGGTGTTCAAGGAGCGTCGCGATCTCGTCGTCTCCATGCTCAACCAGGCCAAGGGCATCGAGTGCCCGCGTCCCGAAGGTGCGTTCTACGTTTATCCGTCGTGCGCCGGCACGATGGGCAAGACCGCGCCGTCGGGCAATGTGATCTCCAACGACGAGCAGTTCGTCACCGAGTTGCTGGAGACCGAGGGCGTTGCGGTGGTGCAGGGTTCGGCCTTCGGCCTCGGCCCGGCCTTCCGCATCTCCTACGCGACCAAGACCTCGGATCTCGAAGACGCCTGCAAGCGCATCCAGCGCTTCTGCGGCAACCTGCGCTAAGTTCGCAGTAACGATCCGACGTGAAAGGGCCCGCGCAAAAGCGGGCCCTTTTTCTTTGTGGCGCACGTGATCTGGCACCACCGCAACTATTGTGGCATAGACCAACGCGCGCCCTGGGAATGGCGCCCTCTCTGCTCGCATCACATTCATAGCCGGAGACATTTTCATGCGCCGCTCACTCCTCCTTGCCGGACTCACTGCCGCTAGCCTCGCTGCCTCGGTCGCGGGCGCCAACGCGCAGTCGCGGTTGGTGCAGGTCGGCGTGCTCGAATGCCGCGGCGGCGCCAGCATCGGCTTCGTGGTGGGATCGGTGACCCATCTCGGCTGCGTGCTGCGCGCCGACGGCCTGCCCGAAGACCGCTATGTCGCGACGATCCGCAAAGTGGGCATCGACCTCGGCATCACCCAGGAGACGGCGCTCGCCTGGGGCGTGTTCGCGCCGGTCAATCGGCTCGGCCCCGGCGATCTCTCCGGCAATTACGCGGGTGCGCAGGGCAGCGCATCGGTCGGCGTCGGTCTCGGCGGCAACGTGCTGGTCGGTGGCTCCAACAATTCGATCGCACTTCAGCCGCTCAGCGTGCAGGGCCAGGTCGGCCTCAACGTTGCGGCAGGGCTCGAGAGCCTGGAACTCCGTCCGGGCCGCTAACGCCCGACCCGACGACGATGCCGGCTTCCACCTCTCCCTTCGCGAGAGGTGGAACACTGACGACGCACCGCAGCGACGTTTGACGCTTGCCAAATCTGGGGGACGGGCAGAGCATCTGCGTTTGCCGACCCAATCATGGGCCGAGCTCCACACCAAGGAGGCGGCGAATGGGACAAGACGTCAGAAGTCCCCGAGGTCCACGGTGCATTGCGCTGGTGGGCCCTTTCCAAAGCGGTAAAACCACACTTCTCGAAGCGATCCTGGCGCGGACGGGCGCAATCCCGCGCGCCGGCAGCGTCGATGCCGGAACCTCCGTCGGCGACGCCACGCCTGAGGCCCGTCATCACAAGATGACCGTCGGGCTCACTGCCGCCACCACGAGTTTCATGGGCGACAGCTACACCTTCCTTGATTGTCCCGGTTCCGTCGAGTTCGCCCACGACATGCGCGCCGCGCTTCCCGCCGTCGACGCCGCCATCGTGGTCTGCGAGGCCGACGAGAAGAAGCTGCCGCAGCTTCAGATCATCCTGCGCGAGCTGGAGGAGCTGAAGATCCCTCGTTTTCTTTTCCTCAACAAGATCGACCGCGCCAACGAGCGCATCCGCGAGACGCTCGCGATGCTGCAGCCCGCCTCGCGCGTGCCGCTGGTGCTGCGCCAGATCCCGATCTGGAAGGGCGATCTGATCGAGGGCTTCGTCGATCTCGCGCTGGAACGTGCGTTCGTCTATCGCGAGCACAAGGCCTCTGAAGTGGTCGCGCTCGACGGCGGCAATCTCGATCGCGAGAAGGAGGCGCGCTTCTCGATGCTGGAGAAGCTCGCCGATCACGACGACGCGCTGATGGAGCAATTGCTCGAAGACATTCAGCCGCCGCGGGATGCCGTGTTCGACGACCTCGCTCGCGAACTGCGCGAGGGACTGATCTGTCCCGTGCTGCTCGGCGCTGCGGCGCGCGAAAACGGCGTGCTGCGTCTGATGAAGGCGCTGCGCCACGAGGCGCCCGGCATTGCGGAAACCGCAAAACGTCTTGGCGTACCCTCCGCTAAGGACGCGCTCGGCTTCGTCTTCAAGACGCTGCATTCGCAGCACGGCGGAAAGCTGTCGCTGACGCGGCTGCTCGCCGGCCATCTCGAGGACGGCGCCACGCTGCAATCCGCCTCCGGCGGAACGGGCCGCATCTCCGGCATCCTGGCCGTCAACGGCGCTTACGACAGCAAGCGGGCTTCGGCCGAAGCCGGTGACACCGTGGCGCTCGCCAAGCTCGATCCGGTCAAGACCGGCGACACGGTGTCGAGCGGCAAGTCTCCGCCGGCGGCGCTGGCCGCCGCTGAGCCGACGCCGCCGGTGCTCGCCATTTCCGTTGCGGCCACCGACCGCAAGGACGACGTCAAGCTCGGCCAGGCGCTGATGCGGCTGCACGAGGAGGACCCTTCGCTCGTCTTCGTGATGAATGCCCAGACCCACGACACCGTGCTGTGGGGCCAGGGCGAGATGCATCTGCGCGTCGCCAGCGAGCGGCTGCGCGACCGCTTCGGCGTCAAGATCGCTTCGCATCCACCCGCGATCGGCTACCAGGAGACCATCCGCAAGCCGATCGTCCAGCGCGGCCGCCACAAGAAGCAGTCCGGCGGTCACGGCCAGTTCGGCGACGTCGTGCTCGACATCAAGCCGCTGCCGCGCGGCGAGGGCTTCAAGTTCGCCGAGAAGGTCGTCGGCGGCGCGGTGCCGCGCAACTATATCGGTGCGGTGGAAGAGGGCGTCGTCGACGGGTTGACACGCGGCCCGCTCGGTTTCCCCGTCACCGATCTGCAGGTGACGCTGACGGACGGCTCCTATCACAGCGTCGACTCGTCCGACCTCGCCTTCCGTACGGCGGCGCGGGTCGGGCTCAACGAAGGCCTGCCGCAATGCCAGTCGGTGCTGCTGGAGCCGATCCACGTGGTCGAGATCGTCTGTCCGACCGATGCCACCGCCAAGATCAACGCAATCCTGTCGGCGCGGCGCGGCCAGATCCTCGGCTTCGACACCCGCGACGGCTGGAGCGGCTGGGACTGCGTCCGCGCCATGATGCCGGAAGCCGAGATCGGCGAGCTCATCGTCGAGCTACGCTCGGCCACGGCAGGCGCCGGCAGCTTCACCCGTCAGTTCGACCACATGGCCGAAGTCACGGGCCGCGCCGCCGACCAGATCATCGCCGCGCATCAGCACGCGGCGTGAGCTGTTAGGGACGCACCTCTCTCCTACTCCCCCTCCCCGTTCTCACGGGAGAGGGAGTGAGGGATCGGCTCCACGCATGCGCTGTTTCATTAGTCCGCGCCCTCTCCACGCGTCATTGCGAGCGCAGCGAAGCAATCCAGAGTCTTTCCGCTGAGGGATTCTGGATTGCTTCGCTGCGCTCGCAATGACGGAGAAGATGGACGGGCAGCGCTTGCGTTCGCCCAGATTTGATGTATTTTACATCATTGTACATGCTTTAGATATCATTTATAAGCTCTGATACGTGAGGCCAAGGTGATCACGTCATTCCAGATGCGGGCGGCCCGCGCGCTGCTTGGCATTGACCAGAGAGCTCTGGCCGAGCTTGCCGGCGTGTCGCTGCCGACCATCCAGCGGATGGAGGCCTCTACCGGCAATGTGCGCGGCGTGGTCGAGACTTTGATCAAGGTGGTCGAGGCGTTCGATCGAGCCGGCGTCGAGTTGATCGGCGAACAGGCTCGCAGCGACAGCGGCGGGCGGGGCGTTCGTCTGAAGCATCCGGGGCCACCGCGCCGCGTCGGGGCATGATCGCGATGATCGTGCCCGGGATCAGGATGAATTAGCGCATCGTCGCACGCACGATGCACCGGAGCATTGTGGGGGCAGCGGAGCACTTTGCTGAAATGAGCATCACAGGCGATCACGCAAGCGGTCTGCAGCGGCTGCGCCAGCCGACCTTTGCCGAACTTTACCTGCCAAAACTCGTCACCGTCTGGCGGGAGGGTTATGGCGTCGCGGATTTCCGCGCCGACGTGTTTGCGGGCCTCACCGTTGCGATCGTCGCGCTGCCGCTGTCGATGGCGATTGCGATCGCCTCGGGCGTGACGCCGGACCGCGGGCTCTATACCGCGGTTGTCGGCGGCTTCATCGTGTCGCTGCTCGGCGGCAGCCGCTTCCAGATCGGCGGCCCCGCGGGTGCCTTCATCGTGCTGGTCGCGGTGACGGCGGAGCGGCACGGTGTCGACGGCGTGATCCTCGCCACCATGATGGCGGGGATCGTGCTGATCGCCGCGGGCCTCCTGCGCATCGGCACTTACATCAAGTTCATTCCCTATCCCGTCACGGTCGGCTTCACCGCCGGTATCGCCGTGATCATCTTTGCAAGCCAGCTGCGCGATCTCTCGGGCATCACGCTGGCGGGGAAGGAGCCGAGCGAGTTCGTGCCGAAACTCATGGCGCTCGCGGGTGGCCTTCATACCATCAATCCATCCGCGTTTGGCGTCGCGCTCGTCAGCATCGCCATCATCGCCGGCTTGCGGCGCTGGCGGCCGTCCTGGCCCGGCATCCTGATCGCAGTCGTGCTCGCGGCGATCGCGACGGTTGCACTGTCGCTGCCGGTCGAAACCATCGGCAGTCGTTTCGGCGGCATTCCGCGCGAATTGCCGTCGCCGGCACTGCCGGCGTTCTCGCTTGCGAAGGCAACAGCGGTGCTGCCGGATGCGATCTCGTTTGCGCTGCTCGCGGCCATCGAATCGCTGCTGTCGGCAGTGGTCGCAGACGGCATGACCGGACGCCGTCACCGCTCCAATTGCGAACTCGTCGCGCAAGGTGCCGCCAATATCGGCGCGGCGCTGTTTGGCGGCATCTGCGTCACCGGCCTGATTGCGCGCACCGCGACCAACATCCGCGCCGGCGCGCGCGGGCCGCTGGCGGGCATATTGCACTCCGTCTTCCTGCTGCTGTTCATGCTGGTCGCAGCCCCGCTCGCGAGTTACATCCCGCTCGCCGCACTCGCGGCCGTGCTCGTGGTGGTGTCCTGGACCATGGCGGAGAAGCAGGAATTCGCGACGCTGCTGCGTTCGTCCTGGGGCGATGCCGTCGTGCTGCTGGCAACCTTCCTGCTCACGATCTTCCGCGACCTGACCGAAGGCATCCTGGTCGGCTTCGCGCTCGGTGCGGTGCTGTTCATCCATCGCATGGCGGAGATGACCGGCATCGAGGAGCGCTCGCCGCTGGTCGTGCCCGACCGTCCCGATGACGCCAATGGCGAGCGCGTGCCTTACGATTCCGCGCTCGCGGTCGACCGCGACGTCCTGGTCTATCGCATCACCGGCGCGTTCTTCTTTGGTGCGGCGTCTGCGATCGGAGGCGTGCTCGACGGCATTGCCGACAAGCGCAAGGCGCTCGTGGTCGATTTCGCCGCGGTGCCGTTCCTGGACTCCACCGCTGCGAACGTGTTGGGGCGCGTCGCCGCCAAGGCCCAGCGCCAGGGCATCCGGCTCTTCATCACCGGGGCTTCGCCTGCGGTCCGCCGCGCTCTGCTCACCCACGGGGTGAGCCCGCAGCGCGCGCGCTATCGCCAGACCATCGAGCGCGCAGTCGCCGACATCAAGGCAGTCCCCGGCGTGGCCGGATCCGCGGTGCCGTCCCCGCCTGCTTGACAGGACCGGCGGGACGCGAAATGAGATCGCCTGCAACACCATTCAGGGATCCCCGCAACGTGACGAGCGCGCCCAAACCGCCCGCGGCCTGTTTGATCGGATGGCCGGCAGCGCATTCGCGCTCGCCGCTGATTCATCATTATTGGCTGCGCACGCTCGGCATCGCTGGCGGCTATGTCATCGAGGCCGTTCCGCCCGGGGACCTGCGCGATTTCGTGCTGCGGCTGTCGCTGCGCGGTTTTGTCGGCGCCAATGTCACCATTCCGCACAAGGAGGGCGTGCTGGCGCTGTCGACCCCCGATGCGCGCGCCAGGGCCGTGGGCGCCGCTAACACGCTGTGGTTTGCCGACGGTGAACTGCGCTCGACCAATACCGATGTCGAGGGCTTTCTCGGCAATCTCGACGCCAGCGCGCCCGGCTGGGACAGTGCGGATGAAGCGCTGGTGCTGGGGGCCGGCGGCTCCTCGCGTGCGGTGGTGTTCGGCCTGCTCGAACGCGGCTTTGGCCGGATCCACCTCGCCAACCGCACCCTGACGCGGGCCGAGGAGCTGGCCGCGGAATTCGGGCCGAACGTGCATCCGTTGGTCTGGGACGGCATCAACGACGTCCTGCCGCGGGCAAAACTTCTCGTGAACACGACCTCGCTTGGCATGCACGGCCAGCCCGCGCTCGAGGTCGACGTGGCGCGTCTGCCGCAAGGGGCCGTCGTCGCTGACCTCGTCTATGTCCCGCTGGTGACGCCGCTGCTTGCGGCCGCCCGGGCTCGCGAACTCAAGACCGCCGACGGGCTCGGCATGCTGCTCCACCAGGCCGTGCGCGGCTTCGAGCTGTGGTTCGGCCAGCGGCCCGAGGTGACCGCGGAACTGCGCGCGCTGGTCGAGGCCGATCTCACAAAGACTTGAGAGAATAGTGCGCCGTCTCCGGCGTTCTATCCCCGTGGGGACTATCCGGAGACCGTCATGCCTGTTCAACGTGCATCTTTCACACGTCCAATCCTAGCTGTCGCGATGGTGACCATCTCGACCCTCGCCGCATTCGCGCAGAAGGCGCCGGTGCCGACCCGCGTGCGTGGCACAATCGAGAGCGTCGAGGGCGACACCATGCTGGTGAAGTCGCGCAGCGGTGAGGACGTCAAGCTCCACATCGCATCCGACCTGCGGGTGGCCGGCGTCACCAAGATTTCGCTCGCCGATATCAAGGTCGGCTCCTTCGTCGGCGCCACCACCGTGCCGGGGCCGGAGGGCGGCGAGAACGCCGTGGAGGTGCACGTGTTTCCGGAGAGCATGCGCGGAACCGGTGAGGGCTCGCGGCCCTATGACCTCAAGCCCAATTCCAGCATGACCAATGCCACGGTGTCGGAGAGCGTGGTCGGCAATGACGGCCACACGCTGCTGGTGAAGTACAAGGACGGCGAGAAGAAGGTGTTCGTCTCCGATATGACACCGGTCGTGACCTTCGTGCCCGGCGACAAGTCCGAGCTGAAGACCGGCGCCAAGGTCATCGCTTTCATGAAGCAATTGCCGGATGGTTCGTTCGAGACCGATCGCGTCAGTGTCGGCCGTGACGGCCTGACCCCGCCGATGTGATCAGGCTTTCCCGGAATAGCGGGCGGTCATGCGGGGTTTGCCGTGTGATCGCCGCAACATGCCCGGAGGGACAAGGCCATGCCGACACTGACCAACTGGATGCCGCGCGCCATCGCGGCTGCATTTGCCACCTGCATTTTCGCTTCATCCGCTTCGGCGCAGCAAACGCCGACTGTCCGCATCCGCGGCACCATCGAAAACGTCGACGGCAACACGCTCGGCATCAAGACGCGTGAGGGCACCGACGTGAAGGTGAAGATGACCGACAACGTCGCCGTCTTCGCGGTGGTGAAGACAGAGCTCTCCGAGATCAAGGAGGGCTCCTATATCGGTGTCACCGCCATGCCCGAGCCCGATGGCACGCAGAAGGCGATCGCCGTGCATATCTTTCCGGAGAACCAGCGCGGCGCCGCCGAAGGTTTTCGCCCCTGGGATGCCCGCGCCAACTCGACCATGACCAATGCCACCGTGGCGCAGACCGTCAAGGGCACCGACGGCCAGAACATCACGGTCAAGTACAAGGACGGCGAGAAGAAAGTCGTGGTGCCGCCGGAGACACCGATCGTCACCTTCGTCGCCAGCGACAAGTCCGAGGTCAAGCCCGGCGCCAAGCTGATCATCTTCGGTGCGGCAAAGAAGGAAGACGGCACGCTGGAAGCGAATCGGGTCAATGTCGGCCGCGATGGCGTGACGCCGCCGATGTGAGCGGCGGCGCGCTAATACAAGGGTGGGCAAAGGCGCGTTGGCGCCGTGCCCACCACTTTATCTGTGTTTCGCAAATCAGTGGGCACGCTTTCGCTTTGCCTACCCTGCGGCACCGTCGCTACGGTGCCTCCGCAATAATATGTTCGTCGATCTCGTCGATCCTGTTGACGCCGCACAGGCCCATGGTCGTGAGCAGCTCTTTCTGGATGATGTCGATCGCCTTGGCGACGCCGGCCTGGCCGCCGGCGCCCAGCCCGTAAGCATAAGCGCGGCCGATCATGCAGGACTTCGCGCCGAGCGCGAGCGCGCGCATCACGTCCTGGCCGGAGCGGATGCCGCCGTCGAACATGATCTCCATCTTCTCACCGACCGCGTCGGCGATCTCGGGCAGCACCTCGATCGAGGACGGCGCGCCGTCGAGCTGGCGGCCGCCATGGTTCGACACCACCAGCGCCTGCGCGCCGGTCTTGGCCGCTTCCTCGGCGTCCTCGACGTCCAGAATGCCCTTGATGACGAGCTTGCCCGGCCAGATGCTCCGGATCCACTCGACGTCCTTCCAGTTCAGCGAGGTGTCGAACTGCGACGCCGTCCATTCGGCGAGGCGGTTGAGGTCCTCGGTGTTCTTCACGTGGCCGGCGATGTTGCCGAAGGTGCGCCGCTTGCCCTGCAGCACGCCGGAAACCCAGGCCGGCTTGGTGGCGAAATCGATGAACTTCGACAGCGACCATTCGGGGGGAATCGTCATGCCGTTCTTGATGTCGGCATGGCGCTGGCCGATCACCTGGAGATCGACGGTGAGCACGAGCGCGCTGCACTTCGCCGCGATGGCGCGCTGGACCAGCTCCTTGATGAAGCCGCGGTCCTTCATGACGTAGAGCTGGAACCAGAACGGCTTCTCGACATTGGCCGCGATGTCCTCGATCGAGCAGATCGACATCGTCGACTGCGTGAACGGTATGCCGGCGGCCTGCGCCGCGCGGCAGGCGTGGATCTCGCCGTCGCCATGCTGCATGCCGAGCAGGCCCACCGGCGCCAGGACCAGCGGCATGGTCGATTGCTCGCCGAGGATCGTGGTCGAGGTGTCGCGCCTGGAGACGTCGACCAGGATGCGCTGGCGAAACTTGATTGCCTGCATGTCCTCGCGGTTGGCGCGCAGCGTTTCCTCGGCGTAGGAGCCGCGATCGCAATAGTCGAAGAACGCCTTCGGCACGCGGCGCTTATGCAGCGCGCGAAGATCGTCGATACAGGTGATGTGCTTCATGAACGTTCCCCGGCCGGTCTTGCATCAAGAGTCTTGCATCGGAAGGTTTCGGGGTCATCTAGCATGGTTGGATGCACAGCCAAATCGTTTGCGAGAGGGCGCCATGACCAAGCCGCACACAGGACCTTCGCCGGAAGAGATCAAGGAGAAGCAGGCCCTCGAAGACGCGCTGGTGGAGGGTCTGAAAGAGACCTTTCCGGGCTCCGATCCCGTCAACGTCACCCAGCCGGCGCCGAGCCGCGCGGACGGTCACGTCAAGCGAACGGATTAGCCCGGAATTCCCGCGGAGCCCCGCGCCTCAGCAGGAAATATAATGTTAACAATAAGTTACCAGGGCGAAACCAGCCTTGGTTCCGTAATGATTCATCATATTTTTTGAAGCCAAGTTAGCCGCGAACGCTTTATAAGACCCTTGCGTAATCAGGGATGGCGGAGCCGTATAAGGCATCCGGTAGTTGTCGTGGGGATCCCTGGTTGTTGCGTGGGGGACGATATGAGCCGCAAATATTTCGGGACGGACGGGATTCGGGGCCGCGCCAACGGACTGATCACGCCGGAGCTCGCGCTCAAGGTCGGCCAGGCCGCGGGCCTTGCGTTCCAGCGCGGTGAGCATCGCCATCGGGTCGTGATCGGCAAGGACACCCGCCTGTCCGGCTACATGATCGAATACGCGATGGTCGCTGGCTTCACCTCGGTGGGCATGGACGTGCTGCTGGTCGGCCCGATGCCGACGCCGGCGGTCGCGATGCTCACCAAGTCGATGCGCGCCGATCTCGGCGTCATGATCTCGGCCTCGCATAATCTGTTCGAGGACAACGGCATCAAGCTGTTCGGCCCGCAGGGCTTCAAGCTCTCCGACGACGTCGAGAAGCAGATCGAGCTGCTGCTCGACGAGCCGATCGACAAGAGGCTCGCGCAAAGTGCGAGCCTCGGCCGCGCCCGCCGTATCGACGGCGTGCATGACCGCTACATCGAATTCGCCAAGCGCACGCTGCCGCGCGATCTCTCGCTCGACGGCCTGCGCGTCGTGATCGACTGCGCCCATGGCGCCGCTTACAAGGTCGTGCCGGAAGCGCTGTGGGAATTGGGCGCCGACGTGGTGCCGATCGGCGTCGAGCCCGACGGCTTCAACATCAACAAGGATTGCGGCTCGACCTCGCCGGAAGCGTTGTCGCGGAAGGTGCGTGAGATGCGCGCCGACATCGGCATTGCGCTCGACGGCGACGCGGACCGCGTCATCCTGGTCGACGAGCGCGGTCATGTCGTCGACGGCGACCAGCTGCTGGCGGTGATCGCGCAGAGCTGGAAGGAAGACGGCCGGCTGTCGCGTCCGGGCATCGTTGCGACCGTGATGTCCAATCTCGGCCTCGAGCGCTTCCTGAAAGGGCAGGGGCTCGATCTCGTGCGCACGCCGGTCGGCGATCGCTACGTGCTCGAGCAGATGCTGAACGGCGGCTACAATCTCGGCGGCGAGCAGTCCGGCCACATCATCCTGTCCGACTACGCCACCACCGGCGACGGCTTCGTCGCCGCGTTGCAGGTGCTGGCCGTGGTGCAGAAGCTGCGCCGGCCGGTGTCGGAAGTCTGCCACCGCTTCGATCCGCTGCCGCAGATCCTCAAGAACGTCCGCCACAAGGGCGGCAAGCCGCTCGACGATTCCGAGGTGAAGTCGGCGATCTCCGATGGCGAGAAGCGGCTCAACGGCCACGGCCGCCTGCTGATCCGCTCCTCTGGCACCGAGCCCGTGATCCGCGTCATGGGCGAGGGCGAGGACCGCGTCCTTGTCGAGGACGTCGTCGACACCATCGTCTCCGCGCTGGGACAGGCTGCCGCAGCCTAGCGACAACCACAGTATGGTAGGGTGGGCAAGGCGTAAGCGTGCCCACCACTTCCGTGACGTGGGCACGGCGCAAGGGCGCCTTTGCCCACCCTACGATTTCTGTTTCGCGGTGAGACCTGCACACGCATCCCAGCTATCGACGATTGGCGGTGGTTCGGCCGCAACCAGCATCGTAGTTAGGCACTGCGGCGGTTCGCCGCGCCTGCCGGGATCGATCCATTGAACAAGCCTGTCGTCGTCTCCGAGGAAACGCTGACCGAGCCGGTCGTCGTTGCCGATATCGCACCCGGCGCTTCCGCAGGGCCGGCCTATATCGTGCTCGCCGGCATCAGCTTCTCGCACTTCCTCAACGACACCATGCAGTCGCTGATCGCTTCGGTGTATCCGATCCTGAAGGACACCTACGCGCTCGACTTCGCGCAGATCGGCATGATCACGCTGGCGTTCCAGTTCACGGCCTCGCTGCTCCAGCCGGTGGTTGGCCACTACACCGACAAGAAGGCGCAGCCATACTCGCTGTCGATCGGTATGGCCGCGACCTTCTTCGGCCTGCTGTTGCTCAGCGCTGCGCACCAATATCTCGTCATCCTGATTGCCGCAGCCCTGGTCGGTCTCGGCTCGGCGGTGTTTCACCCGGAATCCGCGCGCATCGCGCGGCTCGCCTCCGGCGGCCGCTACGGTTTTGCGCAATCGGTGTTTCAGCTCGGCGGCAGCTTCGGCACCTCGATGGGTCCGGTGCTCGCCGCGCTCATCGTCGTGCCGTTCGGGCAGGGCAGCATCGCCTGGTTCTCCACGATCGCGTTTCTCGCCATCGTCATTCTCTGGCGCATTGGCCGCTGGTACGAGCCGCAGATCAAGGCGAAGAAGACGGCGCCGGTTCAGGCTCATCCTGATGCGCCGAGCTCGCGCCGCGTCGCGGTCGCGCTTGCCGTGCTCGTCGCGCTGTTGTTCTCGAAGCAGCTCTACGTCTCGAGCCTGTCGAGCTACTACATCTTCTACCTGATCGACCGCTTCAACGTGTCGACGCAGGCCGCCCAGATGTACCTCTTCATCTTCCTGGCGGCGAACGCAGTCGGTGCGTTTCTCGGCGGGCCGCTCGGGGATCGCTTCGGCCGCAAGATCGTGATCTGGATCTCGATTCTCGGCGCGCTGCCGTTCACGCTGGCGCTGCCCTATGCCGGGCTTTACGCGAGCGCGGTGCTGACCGTGATCATCGGTCTGATCATCTCCTCGACGACGTCGTCGATCATCGTGTTCGCGCAGGAGCTGGTGCCGCATCGCTTCGGCATGATCTCCGGCGTGTTCTTCGGCGTCGCCTTTGGCATCGGCGGCCTCGGTGCAGCCGTGCTCGGCAAGCTCGCCGATCACACCTCGATCGAGTTCGTCTACCAGGTCTGCGCCTATCTGCCGGCGATCGGGCTGCTTGCGGTGTTCCTGCCCAAGCTGCCGCGGCACGTGCGTTAACACTTCCTCATTTGCCGCATTGCGGCTTCATACATCGTTAGCAATTGGGGCGCGCGAAAGCGTTTTCCAGCGAAGTGGACACCGGTTCGCGTCAAGGAAACGCGTCAAACGAGAAGCTGGAGCTTCCCTGAAGCTCCAGCTGCCGCATTTTTGCAACGCTTGCGCCGCGTTCGCGCGAGTGGTGAGAAAAAATCAACCTTAAAAATTAGGGTTAAGTGGCGCTTAAACATTTGGTGCCATCGTCCGGCTCGTGAGTTTCCAGAACGTGAGGCATCCGCATTTTGCCTCACCGGCCATAAGGACGAAGCCAATGCGTAGCGTTAAGTCTCTCCTTGCCGCGGGTGCGGCATCACTGATCTCGTCGATGGCGTTCGCCGCCGATATGCCGATCGCGGCTCCGCCCCCCATGTACGCGCCGCCCGCTCCGCCTGCCGACTTCGGCGGCTGGTATCTGCGCGGTGACATCGGCATGACCAACCAGACTGCAAAGAGCATCGACAGCGCGACGTCGGCGACGTTCCCGACCACGACCGCCGGCCTTGGCTTCGACTCCTCGCCGCTGTTCGACCTTGGTGTCGGCTACCGCTTCAACAACTGGTTCCGCACCGACGTGATCGGCCAGTATCGCGGCAAGGCCAATCTGCACGGGTCGCAGAGCGTCCTGCTCGGGCCGACCGATGTCGAAGCCAACACCTACGCCGGCAGCAAGTCCGAGTGGGTCGTCATGGCCAACGCCTATGTCGATCTCGGCACCTGGTGGTGCATCACCCCGTTCATCGGCGCCGGTGTCGGCGGTTCCTACAACAAGCTCTCGGGCTTCCAGGACAACGGCGTTCGCTACACCGCCGGCGCTCTGTCCAACAGCGTCACCTATTTCGGCGACAACGGTAAGTGGAACTTCGCGTGGGCCGCCCATGCCGGTCTCGCCTACAAGGTCAATCCCGGGTTCACCGTTGAACTGGCCTACAGCTACATGAACCTCGGCGACGCTGCGCCCGGCAATTTCCGCGCATTCGATGGCAGCATCTCCGGCCCCTCCACGATCAAGATCAAGAACATCACCTCGAACGACGTGAAGCTCGGCGTGCGCTGGGAGCTCAACAGCCCGCCGGTCTACGCGCCGCCGCCGCTCGTCACCAAGGGCTGATCATCAGCTCCATCGCTTAATGTCTCTTAACGGCGCGGGATCATCCCGCGCCGTTTTGCTTTGCGTATTTTTCATTGCCTGGTGGCGATGAAAGCCTCCGGCGCAACCATTGGTTAAGGTTAACGAGCCATGATCACGAGCGAAAAGTTCGAGTTCGATGGAGCGTTGCAATGCGTAGGCTTTGGGTGGCAGCGGTGATGTTGGGGACGGTGTCTGCGGCGCACGCGGCCGATCTCTCCGATCTGCCGATCCTGCGGGGCAGCTTCACCGACGGCCTGAGCACCGCCAGCGTCAACTGGCAAGGCAGCTATGTCGGCGCTCAGGCCGGCTACGGCTCGTCGGATGAGAATTTCAACGGCTCCACCAAAAACATGATGGCGGCCCTGTTGGCGGATACGCTGATCGAAAGCTCGATGGGTGTGTCCTCGTGGAATCTCGGCCTCGGCAAGGCCTCGCAACGCAACCCCGGCTACGGTGCTTTCGTCGGCTATAACGCGCAGTGGGACGACGCGGTCCTCGGCGTCGAAATCAGTTACTTGCACGGGACGTTCGGTGGAATGTCGTCGGCCTCCGAGCGGCGGGTCAGCCCCACCGCCCTGTCGGATGGCAATTTCCACGATGTGACGGCGACCTCCACGTCGTCGATCAGCATCACTGATATGGCGACGTTCCGCGGCCGCGCCGGTTACGCCTGGGGATGCTTCCTGCCCTACATGTTCGGAGGCCTCGCGCTCGGCAACGCCGACATCGTGCGCACGGCAAATGTCCAGGACCGCGTCAGCGCGACCCAGTTCGGAACCTACACTCCGCTTCAGCCCCTGAACTCGACGGACGCCCAGCACAATCACCTGATCTACGGCTACACCGCTGGTGTCGGCGTCGATGTCAACCTGGTCGGCGGCCTGTTCATGCGCGCCGAATACGAGTACATCCGCTTCAGCGCTGCGGTCGACACCAGCATCAACACCGTTCGTGCTGGGCTCGGCTACAAGTTCTGACGCTGCTTCTCCGCCCCGCAGTTGACAGCTTGGCCGTGTCCTGATGCCCTGTCGCCAGAGGCGGGGCGGCAGCGATGCAGATTTACGGCGACAGCAATTCCGGCAATTGCCTGAAGGTGAAGTGGGTCTGCGATCACCTCGCATTGCCCTATCGCTGGATCGAGATCGACACGCGCAAGGGCGAGACGCGCACGCCCCAATTCCTGAAAATGAACGGCGCCGGCCAGGTGCCGACCGTGGCGTTCGACGATGGCCGCACGCTGGCGCAGTCCAACGCCATCATTCGTTACCTTGCCCGCGACAGCGCGCTCGTTCCGCGCGACGCCTTTGCCGCAGCCAAGATGGACGAATGGCTGTTCTGGGAGCAGTACAGCCACGAGCCCTATATCGCGGTGTGTCGCTTCCAGCTGGTCTATCTCGGCAAGGCCCTATCCGAGCTCGATCCCGACAAGGTCAGGCGCGGCTATGCCGCGCTCGACCGCATGGAGCAGCATCTCGCCGCGAGCCGCTGCTTCGCGGGCGAAGACGTTTCGCTGGCCGACATCTCCCTGCTCGCTTATACCCGTCTCGCGCATGAAGGTGGTTTTGATCTTGGTCGTTACGCCGCGATCCGCCGCTGGATCGGAGAGACCGAAGCCCATCTTGGTCTTCCGCCGGCGCGCTGAGTCCCTCGCGCCGAGTCCCTCGCGCCGAGTCCCTCGCGCCGAGTCTCTTGCACGGAGTCTTGGAGTTTTCTGGATGAACGATAAGTCCGTCTCGATCCGTCCCGCGCGCCGCGAGGACGTTCCTGCGATCGTGGCCATGCTCGCCGACGATCATCTCGGCCGCGCCCGCGAGCGCGTCGAGGATCCGCTTCCCGCCGTCTACTATCAGGCGTTCGAGCGGGTCGAGCGCGATTCCAATCTCACGCTCGTGGTTGCCGAGAGCGAGGGCAGGGTGGTCGGCTGTCTGCAACTCGCTGTGCTGGCAGGCATCAGCTCGCAGGGCGGCATTCGCGGCCTGCTCGAAGA
Organism: Bradyrhizobium monzae; assembly: GCF_021458635.1. Taxonomy (GTDB): domain Bacteria; phylum Pseudomonadota; class Alphaproteobacteria; order Rhizobiales; family Xanthobacteraceae; genus Bradyrhizobium. Next base: position 75,118 of record NZ_JAIRDQ010000014.1, on the reverse strand, counting down.
CGTGCGGGTTGCTTCCGACTGTCGCAGCCGCGGCATCGGTGAGCAGTTGGTGCAATGGGCAATCGCGGAAGCCAAAGCGCGCGGCTGCAACCTGGTCGAATTGCTGACGCATTCGAGCCGTGTCGATGCGCAGCGCTTCTACAAGCGTCTTGGATTTTCCTTGAGCCACGCCGGCATGACTGTCCGCTTTTGATGCAGCGTCCTGCGACCGTTGCACAAGCTGCACAATCCGATCGCGCGTTCGTTCATATTAAGAGCTGATAAACTACCCGTTCGTCGTTCACGTTGATTGCGGAACGAAGGGTGCTACGCAGCGTCAGGACACCGGGCTCGGTCGGTTCGGGGATTTCAATGACAAGCTATTCGATGATCAAGGTCGGCAACGATTACGTTGTGCAGGCCAATGACAAATGCATTTTGAAAGTCGGCAGCCGCCGTAAAGCCGCGCAATTGATCAGCGAGGCCACGGACTTGCTGAACGCGCTCGCCCCGGTTGCATCCCCCGATCTCGTGCCGGAGGAGCCATCACTCCAGCGTGAGACGCCGGAACTTCCTTGACTGGTCTGCCCGATTCCCGTATCAGCCGCGGCGGGACACCTCCCCCCAACGGGAGGCTTACTATCTGGAAGGGTAGATCATGACTGTAGCGAAGCCCGCTTCGCGGCCGAACGTGCCGCATTTCTCCTCCGGCCCCTGCGCCAAGCGCCCCGGCTGGAACGCCCAAAATCTCAAGGACGCAGCGCTGGGCCGTTCGCATCGCGCGAAGGTCGGCAAGACCAAGCTCAAGCTCGCGATCGATCTGACGCGCGAAGTGCTCGAGGTGCCGGCCGATTATCGCATCGGCATCGTGCCTGCGTCCGATACAGGCGCGGTCGAGATGGCGCTGTGGTCGCTGCTCGGTGCGCGGCCCGTCACCACGCTCGCCTGGGAATCCTTCGGCGAGGGCTGGGTCAGCGACATCGTCAAGGAGTTGAAGCTCAAGGACGTCACCAAGCTGAACGCGGCTTATGGTGAAATTCCCGACCTTGCGAAGGTCGATCCCAAGAGCGACGTCGTCTTCACCTGGAACGGCACCACCTCCGGCGTGCGCGTGCCGAACGCCGACTGGATCAGCGCGACCCGCGAAGGCCTGACCATTTGCGACGCGACCTCGGCCGCGTTTGCGCAAGCTCTCGACTGGGCCAAGCTCGATGTCGTGACCTTCTCCTGGCAGAAGGCGCTCGGCGGCGAAGCCGCGCACGGCATGCTGATCCTGTCGCCCCGCGCGGTGGAGCGGCTCGAGACCTACAAGCCGGCCTGGCCGCTGCCGAAGATCTTCCGCATGACCAAGGGCGGCAAGATCAACGAAGGCATCTTCGTCGGCGAGACCATCAACACACCGTCGATGCTCTGCGTCGAGGACTATCTCGACGCGCTGAACTGGGCGAAGTCGATCGGTGGCCTCAAGGCGCTGATCGCGCGCGCCGACGCCAACACCAAGGTGCTGGCCGACTGGAAGGCGAAGACGCCCTGGATCGACTTCCTGGCCAAGGACGCCGCGATCCGCTCCAACACCTCGGTGTGCCTGAGGTTCACCGATCCTGCGATCACCTCGCTCTCGGACGACGCGCAGGCCGAGTTCTCCAAGAAGCTGGTGGCGCTGGTCGAGAAGGAAGGCGCCGGCTACGACTTCGCGTATTACCGCGATGCGCCGGCAGGCTTGCGCATCTGGTGCGGCGCCACCGTCGAGGCCAAGGACGTCGAACTGCTGACGCAGTGGATCGACTGGGCTTTTGCCGAGACCAAGTCGCAACTCGCCAAGGCGGCTTAGTCGTCTTTTCGCCTCTCTCCGTTTTGACGGGGAGAGGGTGAGAAATTGCTCCGAGACGTCAACCTGTTCCGGTCGAACGCCGCCCTTCCATCAGGGAAGGTAGAGGATCATTCCCATGACCAAGCCCAAAGTTCTCATTTCCGACGCGCTCTCGCCTGCTGCCGTGCAGATCTTCAGGGATCGCGGCGTCGAGGTCGACTTCCAGCCCAACCTCGGCAAGGACAAGGACAAGCTCGCCGAGATCATCGGCAATTACGACGGCCTCGCGATCCGTTCCGCGACCAAAGCGACCGCCAAGATCCTGGAGAAGGCCACCAACCTCAAGGTGATCGGCCGCGCCGGGATCGGGGTCGACAATGTCGAGATTCCGGCTGCGACCGCCAAGGGCATCATCGTGATGAATACGCCGTTCGGCAATTCGATCACGACCGCCGAGCACGCCATCACCCTGATGCTGGCGCTCGCCCGCGAGATCCCGCAGGCCGACGCCTCGACCCAGGCCGGCAAGTGGGAGAAGAACCGCTTCATGGGCGTCGAGATCACCGGCAAGGTGCTCGGCGTGGTCGGCTGCGGCAATATCGGCTCGATCGTCGCCGACCGCGCGCTCGGCCTGCGCATGAAGGTGGTCGCGTTCGACCCGTTCCTGTCGCCGGAGCGCGCCAGGGACATCGGCGTCGAGAAGGTCGAGCTCGATGATCTCTTGAAGCGCGCCGACTTCATCACGCTGCACACGCCGCTGACCGAGAAGACGAAGAACATCATCGACGCGGCCGCGATCGCCAAGATGAAAAAGGGCGTGCGGCTGATCAACTGCGCCCGCGGCGGTCTGGTCGACGAGCAGGCGGTGGTCGATGCGCTCAACTCCAAGCACATTGCCGGCGCCGCCTTCGACGTCTTCGTCGAGGAGCCCGCCAGCACGAACGTGCTGTTCGGCCATCCCAACGTGATCTGCACGCCGCATCTCGGCGCCTCCACCACGGAAGCGCAGGAGAACGTCGCGTTGCAGGTCGCCGAGCAGATGTCGGACTACCTGCTCACCGGCGCGATCTCGAACGCCGTCAACTTCCCCTCGATCACCGCCGAAGAAGCGCCGAAGCTGAAGCCGTTCATCGCGCTCGCCGAGAAGCTCGGCTCGTTCGCCGGCCAGCTGACTGAGTCCGGCATCCTCAAGGTCGAGATCACCTATGAGGGCCACGTCGCCGAGATGAAGATCAAGGCGATCACCTCGGCGGTGCTGTCGGGCCTGCTGCGGCCGATGCTGGGCGAGGTCAACGTGGTGTCCGCGCCCGTCGTCGCCAAGGAGCGCGGCATGGTGGTGGACGAGATCGTCCGCGCCGCCCAGAGCGACTATGAGAGCCTGATCACCGTCACGGTGGCGACGGAGCGCCAGGAGCGCTCGGTCTCCGGCACCGTGTACCATGACGGCAAGCCGCGATTGGTTGACGTCAAGGGCATCCGCGTCGACGCCGAGTTCGGCAAGTCGATGATCTACATCACCAACGAGGACAAGCCGGGCTTCATCGGCCAGTTCGCAAGCCTGCTCGGCGATGCCAAGATCAACATCGCCACCTTCCATCTCGGCCGCGTCGCGCCCGGCAGCGATGCCATCGCGCTGATCGAGGTCGACGGTGCGGTGCCGGCCGACCTGCTCGCCAAGGTGCAGGCGCTGCCGCAGGTCAAGCAGGTCAAGGCGCTGACGTTCTGAGGCATCCGCAGGGCGCGCGCCTCGCGGAATGACGGCCATCATATATTCCGACGTGCGGAACAACGCCGCCCTCCTCGCGAGGGCGGCGTTTTTGTTGATGCAGCGCGGCGCTTTATGTCTCCCGCCATCGCCAAACTTTGTGTACCAATGGCGACCAGGACGCCTCCGTACCAATGTCTGAAAGGGAGAAAACAATGCGTGAAGCCGTCATCGTTTCCTACGCGCGCACGGGCCTCGCAAAATCCGGCCGTGGCGGGTTCAACATCACGCCGCCGATGTCGCTCGCGGCGCACGCCATCCATCACGCGGTCGACCGCGCCGGCGTCGACAAGGATTATGTCGAGGATTGCTATCTCGGCAATTGCGCCCATGGCGCGCCGAATATCGGCCGTCAGGCCGCGCTGCTCGCCGGCATGCCGAAATCGACCGGCGGCGTCTCGGTGAACCGCTTCTGCTCCTCGGGGCTTCAGACCATCGCGATGGCCGCCAACTCGATCCGCTCCGACGGAGCCGACTGCATCGTCGCCGGTGGCGTCGAGAGCATCTCGATGCCGGGCGGCGGCACGCCGAAGGAGTCGATCGATCCGGAGCTGCTCAAGACCGCGCCCGACATCTTCATGGCGATGATCGACACCGCCGACATCGTCGCCGAGCGCTACAAGCTCAGCCGCGAATACCAGGACGAATACTCACTGGAATCGCAGCGCCGCATGGCGGCGGCCCAGCAGGCCAACAAGTTCAAGGACGAAATCGTCCCGATGAAGACGAAGATGAAGGTGGTGGACAAGGCGACCAAGGCCGAGTCGATCGTCGACTACGTCGTCGACCGCGATGAGTGCAATCGTCCCGAGACCACGCTGGAAGGCCTTGCCAAGCTGGAGCCGGTGAGGGGCCCGGGCAAGTTCGTCACCGCCGGCAACGCCAGCCAGCTCTCCGACGGCGCCGCCGCCGTGGTGCTGATGGAAGCCAAGGACGCCGAGAAGCGCGGCCTCAAGCCGCTCGGCCGCTTCGTCGCCTGGGCTGCCGCAGGCTGTGAGCCGGACGAGATGGGCATCGGGCCGATCTTTGCCGTGCCGAAACTGTTGAAGCGTCACGGCCTGAAGATCGACGACATCGATCTCTGGGAGCTCAACGAGGCCTTCGCCAGCCAGTGCCTCTATTCGCGCGACAAGCTCGGCATCGATCCCGACAAGTACAACGTCAACGGCGGCTCGATCGCGATCGGCCATCCCTTCGGCATGACCGGCGCCCGTCTCACCGGCCATCTGCTGCAGGAAGGCGCCCGCCGCAAGGCCAAGTGGGGCGTCGTCACCATGTGCATCGGCGGCGGCCAGGGCGGGGCCGGCCTGTTCGAGATCTACAGCTGATCCAGACCGTATGAACGCAAAAGGGCACGGCGCAAGCCGTGCCCTTTTTGTTTACGACTTCCTCGTCATTGCGAGCGCGGCGAAGCAATCCAGACTGCCGCTGCGGAAAGCTTCTGGATTGCTTCGCTGCGCTCGCAATGACGGCGCCGCCTTACGCCCGCGCCACCACCGGCGCGAAGGTCACCTCGATCAGCGTGCCCGAACTGCCCGCGCTCTTGATGTTGAACTGGGCGCGGTTGGCTTCGACCAGCGCTTTCGTCAGCGACAGGCTCAGCGCGGAATTGTCCGCGGCGTCGCCCGGGGGCGGCGTGCGGAACGGCTCCATCGCGGCTGCGACTTCCTTTTCGGTCAGCCCCTGGCCGGTGTCGCGGATACGCAGCGCGATCTGGCCACGATCGTTCAGCGCGGTCGAGACGATGACCTGGCCGCCGGCGCTGGCAAGCCGGATCGAGTTCGAGATCAGATTCATCGTGACCTGCCGCAGCGCGCGCGCATCGGCCGCAACCTGCGGCAGCGCATGCGCAAGCGAGGTGCGGATGATGATGCGCTCGCGGTTGGCCTGCGGCTGCATCACGGTGACACAGGCTTCGACGAGGTCGTTGAGATTGAGATTCGCGAAAGTCAGATCGAGCTTGCCGGTCTCGATCCGCGACAGCTCCAGCAGATCGTCGATGATGGTGATCACGCGCTCGCCGGAAGCGCGGATGTCCTTCATGTATTCGCCGTAGCGTTCGTTGCCGAGCGACCCGAAGCGTTCGGAGATCATCACCTCGGCGAAGCCGATGATGGCGTTGAGCGGCGTGCGGATCTCGTGGCTGATCCGCGCCAGCATGTCCGCCTTGGCATTGGCGGCGCCGTCGACCAGGCGTCGCGCCTGCGTCAGCTCGCTCTCGCCCTTCTTCGCATGCGAGAGGTCGCGGAACACGGCGAAGAAGTTCGGGCCGTCGGGCCGGGTGCGGCCCATGATCATGGCGAGCGGCAGCACGCCGCCCTTCTTCTCGCGGCCCAGCACCTCGCGGCCGTGATCGAGCAGGCTCGCGATGTCCTCGCTCTTCACGCTTTCGAGATAGTCGACCACGATCTGCTGGCTCTCGGGCGCGAACAGCGTCAGCAGATTCTGCTGCATCAGCGTCTCGCCGTCATAGCCGAACAGCGCTTCGGCGCTGCGGTTGCAAGCGTGGATGTTGCCTTCGGCATCGAACATCACGATGCCCTCGGCCGTGGTGTCGAGGATCGCGGCGAGATCTTCCGCTTCGGCATCGCCGGCGTAGATCTCCGCCCCCAACTCGGCTTCAGGCTCCGGCAGATCGGGGATCACCACCACCGGCTCCGCCATCGAAGGCGCCACGACGACAGGCGCGGCCTGCGGCAGCGCGCAGATCAGCGCGTGCGCGCTGGCGCCGTCCCAGTCGATCGTGTGCAGATGCGCTTCCGTCGTCACCAGCGGCTGCTCGCCATTGGCGACCGCAGCGCTGATCGTGACCGGTGTACCGGCTTGCGAGGTGCTGCTCGCGGCGGAGACGCCGGGCTCGACATAGAGCGCATCGAGCCCGCCGGCATTTTCGAGTGCAGCAAGGCTGGCATAGCCCATACGCGTGAGGAAGGCGGGGTTGGCGTAGAGCAGGCGATCGAGCCGGTAGATCAGCATGCCCGTCGGCACCAGATCGAGCAGCGCGCGGTCGCGCGCGCTGTGGCCTTGCGCGGGCGGCGCGGGCTCGGTCAGCCATTCGGCCGCGGCCGGCGGCGCCCCAGGGTCTGATATCCCAGGGTCTGATATCAGAGGCTGCTCCGGCATCAAGGGCTCGGGCGTGATCTCTTCCGCCGGCGGCTCGCTTGCGGCGGAGGCGATCGTCTCGCGCTCGCGTTCGAGCCGCTCGGACAATTGCCGCGCGAGCTCGTTGAACGCGCTGTTCTCGACCGGCGTCAGCGTCGGCGATCTCTGATCATTCGGCGATCTCTGATCACTCTGTGATCTCTGATCGCTGGGCGACCTGAGATCGCCGGGTGCTCGGAACGGCACGACATTGGGAGGCGTTTCCACGGGCGTTTCCAAATCGGTTGGGTGTGAATTCGCTTCGATGAAGAGTGCGGGCGGTTCAGGCCTGGTTGCAGGCGGCGGTTCAGGCTCAGGCGGCGGCTCGACCGGCGGAGCCTCGACCGGAGGCACCTCTGCCGCCGGCTTGGCCTCCGGTTCGGCATTAGGCTCGACCACATCGGCCGACAGGCGCTGCGCGGTGCGCGGCTCGGCAAACAGCTCGTATCGCCTGAGCGCATCGAGCCGGTTGAGACCGTCGAGATCGCGGCAGACGCCAAAACCCTTGAAGCCGGCAAAGTTGCGCGCGCTGTCGTAGACCGGCAGGCCTGCCAGCTCGACCGCGAGATGCTCGCCGCCGTCGGCCGGCCAGTTCACGGTGATGCCGGCCCAGGTGTCGTGACTTGCGAGGGCCTGCGCGACGCGCCCGTCAGGGTCGAGCGCAAATTCCTCGGCGATCTCGCGCCAGGGCCGGCCGAAGAGGGAGGCCGTGTGCGCGCCCATCAGGCGGATGAACTCGCCGGACGCCAGCACAAAGCGCCCCTCCGCATCCATCTGCCACAGGAAACGCAGCGGATGCTGGTGCGGTGTCTCAGCATGTCCAGACCGCATCTCTGCGTGTCCAGACCGCGTCTCCGCGTGTCCAGACTGCGTCTCCGCATGTCCGGACCGCGTCTCCGCGTGTCCGGACTGCGGCTCCGCATGTCCAAGCGTCTCGACCATGGCGGTCGTGATCGGCGCGGCTTGCGGCGGCACGATGGCTAGGAGCGGGTTTTCAACCGGTGTTTGCGCGGGCGGTTCGGGCGTGATCGTCGCGGCCGTCTCGGGCGTTTCGTCCAGATCGGCAAAGGCGTCGAACAGGTCGATTCCCGCAGCGGGCTCGTTCGCCGGCAGTGTCTCGACAGCTTCTGATACGGGCTCGACCGGCGCGTCGGGGGCAGGGGCCGACACCATGTCAGGCACCACCTCCGGCGCGCTCTCGGCCACCGGCGCGGCTTGCGCCACCGCAGGCTCGATCAGCGCCACGAGGCCGACATCGGCCCCGGCGCCGACCCGTTGCAGCACCATCTTGCCGATGCCGATCGGCATCTCGACGCGGCCTTCGCTGAGCGCATCGTTGCGCGCCTGTTCGAGCCCGGCCTCGGTGAGATCGCGAAAGCCGAGCAGGGAGCGCGCGGCTTCGCTGGCGCCGGCGAACATGCCGTCGGGCGCGAACGCCGCCATCGGCACGGCAGCGCCGTCGACGAGCCGATGCAGGCGCTCGACCAGCGGCATGGTGCGCATGCCCGCATCCATCGCGGTGACGAGCACGCCATGACTGCCGTCGGCAAAATCCAGCCGCGCACAGGCACAGGTCATCAGCGTGCCGAGCCGGGCGCCGAAGCCGCGCAGTCGCTCTAACCTGACAGCGCCGTTCGCCGGCAGCTGGCGCGCGAGCCGGGTGACCTGGCGGCGATGGGTGTCGGCCGGTCCGAACGTCCTGTTCGCGAGCGCCGCCGCATTGGCCGCGCCAAAAAACCTCGCGCCGACCGCATTGGCCCACAGCACGCGCGCGCCGTCGGGCGACCAGAGCCAGGCCGGCAGCGGCGAAGTCGCATGCACGGACAACCGCGGATCGCCGACGCCTCGCAACTGGAAATCCGAATTCGTCATCCGACCGGCTTTAAGTCTCTCTGTCACGCGTCAGGTCAGGGCTGCCGGGAATGGCAGCCTTAAGAAAGGGTTAGTATCGCCCGCGGCCACGGGCAGGTCCACGGCCCCGGTCTACAGAGGAAGCCCTAAAGCCGCGATAACCTTAATCCGGCAGAACCCGCAAGCCGCAGCAGGCGCGCATCCGCAGGATTTAGGGCGAGATCGTCAGCGCCGCCGCGATGGACGCGATCAGGCGGAAGCATTGAAGCCCTATTGGATTGAGTCATCGCGCCCCAACACCGGTGCGTTCCCTCCCCCCTTGTGGGGGAGGGCTACGGAGAGGGGTAGTCCAGCAAAAGTGCCGGCTGTCGATGATGCACCGGGCGCTCGACGGACAGAATCCCCGTGCGGCACCCCCCTCCCTGCCCTCCCCCACAAGGGGGAGGGAACGGATAGGGCGTGCGTCGCACCCTCAACCCCCGGTTCCCCACCCCGGGAACCTCACCCTCGCCGAGATTAAATTTTGTGCCGCACCCCCGGATCACATTGCGGTGCACAATGTTGACATGTTAGGCAGCGATACTACTGGGCGCTGGACGAGCCATCTCGTTTGTTCTGCGTTTTCCAGTCTTTCGTACCCGCCAATCGTCAAGAAGAAATGGCCCCCGGTTGGGTCGGCGGGCGCGCCAGAAGGCTCACTCCATTTTTTCATTATCGTGAGGGACCAACCATGACAGGTGCGACTGATCCGTTTTCTGCCTCGATCATTCCGTTCGAGGTTCCCGAGCAGGTGCGCGCGTTCGCCGAAAAGGGCGTTTCGCAGGCCCGCGAGAACTACGCCAAGTTCAAGGACGCCGCCGAGACCCACAACGGCACCATCGAGGCCGTGTTCGCTTCCGCCCAGAAGGGCGCGAACGAGTACACCGCCAAGCTGATGGAATTCGCCAAGGCCAACTCCACGGCCCATCTGGACTTCACCCAGGAGCTGCTCGGCGTGAAGTCGCCGACCGATGCCTTCCAGCTCTGGACCGGCCACGCCAAGACCCAGCTCGAGACCTTCCAGGCCCAGGCCAAGGAGCTGGCCGAGATCGCCCAGCGCGCCGCCAGCGCGACCGCCGAGCCGATCAAGGCCTCCGCCTCGAGGTTCTACCCGGCCGCCTGAGCGGATTAGGCGGATCGATCGAGTTCGCGAAACCCGGGCCGCGAGGCCCGGGTTTTGTTCTGTAAATTACGTTGCTTCAGTCGGCGATTTCGGGGTTTTGCGGCCTTGCCAAAGGAGGCCGTTGCACCTAGTTTCCGCCCCGTCCAGCCCCCTCGGTGACCGGCCTGTTCAAGGCGCCCCCGGGCGGCTCGCAAGGATGCAGTTGTAGCTCAGTTGGTTAGAGCGCCTGTCTGTGGAACAGGAGGTCGGTGGTTCGAGCCCACCCAACTGTACCAACGAAATCAAGCAGTTATGGCTAATCAACGAAATCCGAAAGCTGCCTTAGCTACCATATAGCTACCGTGACAACCTGCTAATGCTTGGTCCTCAGCGGGTCCGCTTGCTTGACCAACCGTTGCCAACAGCTCTTCAGGTAATCGTCGCAGATTTGTTCCTCCTGCAGTGGTAGCTCTTTGCCCGCGGCCATCGGTGGCGCTCGGGTCACTTGCCGACCGTGGCCATGCGCGTGCCTGACGCATTTCTCATTCTGATATGTCATCGCGGACGCCCATGGGTTGTTTTTGGGGACCCGCGAAAGTGGGGCTTGCAGGCGCACAAACCCGACGGCACTCTTAAATTTATCAGGCAGGGTTTGGCGTGTAATGGCGTCGGGGCGGGGGCTACAAACCAAGATATTGCGACGCGCCCGGTCACCCGGCGAATACGCGGTAAGCATACGTAAATGGATAGCCGATGACTACGTTCGCCCGCATAGCCGGGGCTTTACTTTGCCTGCAACAGGCCCTTTCAGCGGAATTTAGAAAGTCGTCTAGAGGCCCGAGCGCACCCGATCTGATCGAGATGGCGGGCGAACTCATCCAGGGCGATGAGGCTAGCCTCCTCAATCGCACCGAGGCGTGCCAACACTGCGGCCAGCCAAGAATGAGCTAACGGATGATTTCGATTGGCTTCAATGCTACGGCGCAACCAACCTACCGCTTCTCCGTATGCGCCAAGGTGAAACTTGGCCATTCCGACAATCATCAGCCAAATATACGAACGGGTATCGCGAGGAGACAGCCGAAGAGCCTCCTGCATGGCCGCTTCGGTCTCCGCTGCACGGCCGATGTATACCTTGGCGAGACCGATCTAAGCGTGAGCATGAGCCAAATTGCGATCCAAAGCCAGCGCCCGTTCGCATTCAGCAATACCCTGGGGCATGCGGTTCGTAAGAACTTGAACGACGCCCAATCGCAAATGCGCCAATGCGTGCTGAGGGGCAAGCGACAAGACCTCATTTATAGTCGTCTCAGCCATCGCAAGGTGCGGAGCTGGATCGTCAGTTAACATCGCGGCGACCGCTGCCTCATCCAGACCTGCGCGGCCGACCAGCGCATCGACGCACCCCGGGGCCGCCTCGCCCTGGGCCCCGTCCCGAGTCCATCCTGACCGAGTTTTGCTTGCGGGCGACAAAGCTGATCTCACCAATCCGTTCAGGCGGTGAACGACGGCGCGCGCCTGTTCACGCTGGCGGGCCTACGTGCCAAAAAGAAGAGCGGTCTGTCCGGATCGCAATCTACGTCTAAAAAACTTCCCGCCGGCTCCCCGGTCGGCGGGTTTTCTTTTGCTCAGCTCGTTGGCAGCGCTTGGTCAGATCTCGGCTACGGTTGCCAGCTGCACGTTCGCTTTGGCGGACCGCCTGAAGATTTTTGGCCAAAACATGAGCCAACTAGGTCGTTGCCAACGGAAATCAACATGACGTTTTGGCCCTTCATGCCATTTTTTTTGCATTCCACTTGGGAGGGCTGAATGTGGCGGCCTTTTGCACTCATCATCTGAAGTGTTTTTTGCACAACGCCGGTAGGGCAATCAGCTAAGGCGGCAGTTGAAGAAATGGTGAATGCCAATAATAGGAATGTCAGTAAGCGAGTGCTTCCCATTCTACTCCCCAAAAGGTTTTGGCGACGGCGTTATACAACCATGACACTGGGAGGTAGTCGAGCGGTTGTCGCGCGTCACCTTGACGGCAAAGCCATCGAGCTTATCAGCCACGTCCGCGGGATCGTCGGTTCGATTGCAGGCCGATAGCCGACTCTGTCCCAAAGTGCCGTCTGGCCTAAGTGGGCCTGCCGGATCGACCCTGCCGGAGGAAAACCTAGCACGATTGGTGCATCGCAAAACAGATAAGCCTTGAGGTGTGCGCCATTCGGCAGCCTAATCGGACGTCTGCGAAGCGCAAATTTTTTGCAAATGGGGAGGATACTAATGAGGTTGTTGCTCGGAATCCTGCTCGCCTCAGTTTTCACGTTCGCGGCAAGCGCTCAAGACTCGCCATTTCGGAAGGAGCTAAAGCGAGCCGATTTGACCGGCACAAATATGGAAGTCATCACGAGTATTTCCGAGATTAAACCCGGCGACACCTCAACGCTACACATACATCATGGAGAGGAGTCATTCTACGTATTGGAAGGGGCCATCATCGAGCTTCCAGACGGCAAGCAAGTGCCTTTTCCAGCCGGTCTCGCTTCCATGAATGTCCGAGACGTACCGCACGGCGCTTTCAAGGTCATCGGCGATAAGACCTCAAAGCTCCTGACGGTGCACATTGTCGACAAGGATAAGCCGCTCTACGACAAACCGTCGTCTAAGTAGAATCATTGTCCCGCGAGCACTCATCGCCTCTGTGGATGGGCGACCTGCCTGTTTACAAGCCTTGAATGCACACATCGCTGACGCAGGCGAGCATCTATGCTCGCCTGTGGCCCTTAGCTGGCCATATCGCGCCGCACTCCGACCGTCAATTTTGACCCGTTTCGAACTTGGTGAAGTATCTCCAGTGAACTTCTTCACGATAACCCAGACCTAACAATTGGACGCTCCGAATCGTTGGGTCACTGTCCCTGTCCCTTACGTGCCAGCGGAAGAGACGAGGCGATCGACGAGCGACAAGTGTTCGTCGTCTCACATACATCGTACTTTCAATTGATTGCGCGGCCCCGGATAAATTGTCTTCGATGGGGATCCCTGGAAAAGCACCGCATCTCTCGGAGTAGCGCAGGCACGATGGGGCTGCGCCATCCCTAATCATTCACCCATCGCACCAGAGGAGCAGCACAGTGAACGTCAAGCGACAAATCCTTTCATGTTCGATCAGCGCTCTCGTGACAATGGTGACTGCGCCGGCCTTTGCGGATTGCTCCGCTCTGCCGGACTTTTCACAACTTCGTTCGGCGCTTGTCAGCGCCATCACGCCGGCGGCCGGTGCGAACGGCGGCCTTGGCTTCCACATGTGGGGCACATTGGTCGCCAATGACGGCACCGTCTGTGCTGTCGCGTTCTCGGGCGGTCAGGGCACCTCGCAGTGGCTCGGAAGCCGCGTGATTTCCGCGCAAAAAGCAAACACTGCAAATGATTTCAGTGTTGGTCACAACGCCACACCTCCCGGCAGCCTGTTTCCAACTGGGCTTGCTTTGTCGACCGCCAACCTGTTCACCGCCGTACAGCCAGGTGGCAGCCTCTACGGATTGCAGCATAGCAACCCAGTCGATACGGCAGCTGCCTACGGCAACCGTCCACCGTTTTCCGGAAACGGTATCACCACAGCAAACTTCAACCCGGGCCCGTCCAGCGGTTCATCATTTGGCACGCCGAATGATCCGATGGTCGGGCAGCGTATCGGAGGCGTAAACGTGTTCGGCGGCGGCCTCGCGCTCTACCGTAACGGAGCCAAGGTCGGCGGGGTGGGCGTCAGCGGCGACACCTCCTGCACCGATCACATGGTGGCTTGGCGGGTCCGAAATGCCCTGGGGCTCGATCAACTTCAAGGCGTCAAGGGCGTGGCGGATGCGGCCCATCCCGACAACATCATCTTCGACATCACCGCGAACGCTGACGGCACCGGCGGTACGGGACAGGCGCCCAACGGACAGGGCGGCGTCGGACATAGCGCAGGTGGCTTTGGTCATCCGAAGTGCCTTAACAATCCTTCGGACGCCGCCGTGGCTGGTCTGCCGCCTGTGAAATGAACGGTTGTATCGCGCGAGAAGCACAGGGCTGCTTCTCGCGCATGCCGCCGCGCAGGCCGTGATCTGCGGTACGTCTGGCCGGGTGTAAGTCGTGAAGTTGAATCTTGAGGTGTCCTAATTAGTTCGGGCAGCTCTCCCTTGCGAAGCTTACCCGCTAAGCATTAGCTTACCCAGTGCCTGACAAAGCAGGAGGCCGTGATGGGGTATCTTCTGTTTTCTGTGATGGTCTTCGCGTCACTGTTGATCGTCGATTACATTGCGCGCAAACGGGGTTGGAATCGGGACCGGTGGGGGTTGGCGGCTTTAACGCTCGGACCACTTGCTATTCCACTAGTTTACTTGGTGGACGCGGCTAGCGCCCTCAAAAAGATGATGATCAATGCCAAGAGGCACTAGAAACGCGAGAGCATCGTTCTACTTGAGCATGTAAGGCCGCCTCGATAGAGGCCTCGTTCGTTACAGCCCAGGTTGACTTCCGTTGTTGGCCCGGAGCCGTCTGTGAGGGCAGCGCAGAGCACGTCTGCTCTGCCCCCAAAGTCAGACGTCAACTTGTTCCGCTATCGCGAGGGCGTCGTCGACCTCAAGCCTAGATATCGAACGGTGCTATCGATCTTGGTATGCCCGAGAAGGAGCTGTACGGCTCGCAGGTTGCCAGTTCGGCGATAGATCAAGGTCGCCTTGGTCCGGCGAAGGGAATGCGTCCCGAACAGGTGCGGGTCCCGTCCGATATCAGCGATCCAGTGAGACAGAAGTCGGGCATACTGGCGGGTCGTCATATGCCCACTCCGCCGCCGGCCAGTGAACAAATATTCTCCTGACTTCTTGCCAGTAAGCCGCAGGTAGTCGTCGATTGCCTGCCGGGTCGATTCCGTCAGTTCAAATTTGACTGGCCGGCCGGTCTTCTTTTGTCGGACCGTCGGGCGGTCGGCGGCATATCCGCCCGGCGCAAGGTCATCGACTTTCAAGGCTACGACATCGCAGCCGCGCAGCTTGCTATCGACGACGACGTTGAACAGCGCCAGATCGCGCATTCGGCCTTCGACCTGGAGCTTGGTTCGGATTGACCAGACGTGCTTCGGGCGGAGCGGCGGCTTTGCGCCGACGATCTTCCCCTTGTTCCAAGACTTCGAGATGATGGGCCAATGGGCGCTCTACGCCTTGGGAAGCGTTCGGTGCGGCTAATCTGGATCCGCTCAACAACCAGGTGTTCCAGCTCTATGACCTGAACGCTGACTTCAGCCAGGCCGACGACATTGCCGCGAAGCATCCGGACAAGGTAAAGGAAATTCATCGCTGAGGCCAAGAAGTACCAGGTCTTCCCGCTTGATGCGTCGGTGGCAGCGCGCATTGTTGCGCCTCGGCCGAACATCACCGCGGGGCGCAGCGAGTTCGTCTACACCCGGCTGATGGTCGGCCTGCCGCAGGGGGATTCACCGCTGCTGCTCAATGCTTCCTACACGGTCACAGCTGACGTTGACGTACCGCAGGGCGGAGCGGAGGGCATGATCCTTACCTGCCCTCTGGTGGCCGCCTATCTCACGTCGAGCTGGGTGAGTTCTTGCGTCACGGAAGTGGGCCCGAACAGCAAGCATTGTTGCGGTTGATCGGAACGCTGGTCGAGGTACCACGCTTTTGCGTAGCAGGGCTCGCGCTCTCAGGACATTTTCGCAATCGATCAACCGCTGGAGGTCACTGAAGGTATGAAAGCTGATCTTCCGTAACGACTCGCTCGATCTTCTCGGTCTTGCACTTGATGCGGTACCTAACCCGTCCATCGGACTCGATGGGCATATGCTGTACGATCGTGTAAATCGCCGGCCGTTCAGTTCCGGTCCGTCCTTGTGGCCCTTGGGGTTGGTGGCGAACGTCTTCATTGAGCTTATACGCATAGGACATGTGTTTACCTCGCGGTTGCGGCTGCTCCAGCGGGACTGGAATGCATCCTGTTGCTTCTGGATCGGACGCGCTCACGTGCGGACCATTTTGCCTTGGCGGGTTCGTTAATCCTCGAGTATGGATTTTGTCGCGTCGAATATTTGTTCCGCTGTGCCCTTGATTGTGCCCTTCGCCCACGCCTGAAAGACGGCGACGTAGGCGTTCCTGTAAGCATCTTCATCCGCAGAAAAGTACACTTCGTCTGTGGCGGTATCCAAGACGAGCGCTCCTTTATCGATGCAGATTTCCTCGACTAAGACCAGGCGCTCTTCCTGCTCGGCCAGATGCCGCTTTACAATACTCATTAGATTTCCTGCTTTGCGCTTAACCACGTATGTCGAATGCACGGCCGCCCAATACACGGACGAATCGTTTCTTAAAGAGGTTGAACAGGCCGCATCGGGCCGAGGCAGCGGAAAGGCATCCCCGGTAGCGGGAGGCTCCCGCAGTCCGTAACTATCGCTCGTAGTTTGGCTCTTCGAACAGCCATTGCTGCTTTTCGCCAGGGATTGAACTACGAGTCAGCCGTCCAGCGATCGAGGCCGCCGCCAGTCCCAACGTCGCTTGAGTTAGCTTGGCGGACGCAGTCCAGAACAGATTGTCGGCTCTTCCCTCGGTGATTACGCACGATGATTTTGACCCGAAGCCACCGACGAGCTTACTTATGTATCGCTTTGACTGGCTTCCATCAAAAACCCCGCTCCCAATGATTTGGGAACGGGGCATGACCACAAGCTCTGCCAGTACATCCGTGGCGAGAGCGACAGGTCTGTCGTGCTTACTTAAGCAGCAGCACGAAGATTTTCGGCGGCGGACTTGCCCGTACGACGGTCTGCGACGACGTCATAAGACACCGTCTGACCTTCGCTGAGAGTGCCCATGCCGGCGCGTTCGACCGCGCTGATATGAACAAAAACGTCGTTGCTGCCGTTTGTCGGCTGGATAAAGCCGAAGCCCTTTTGGGTGTTAAACCACTTCACTGTGCCTGTGTTCATCAGGTCGTCCTTTCGCATACGCGCAGGATCTGGCGCGCGGAGTTGCGGCCAGTTCCGGTTAGTCGATGTTGGAGAATGTCTGAAACGTGCGCGCCGTCAGGAGCTGAGGCGAAAGCGGAACAGTTGTTCGGCCAGTATCGATGTTCGAGACAATACACGAGCAATTGAAAGACTTCAATAAGAAAGCCAGCGGTGCTTTTCATCACGGGTGGTGGTTTGTTCCGAACCTGGTGATTGATTGGGAACGACCTTGGGTGCTCGGAATATAACGACTCTCGCCTGCAAGGCGTCGAGCGGGGCCGGCGGCTCGAAATGCTTCAGCGAGCTTCACTTTTTACGCACTTTCCTGCATAGTTCGGCATGGCAAAAGTTAAATTGAGTTTCAAACCAGTCCGTAACTCTGAAGGCGACTGGGCTATCATCGCCGAGTACCCAGGCGCAGAACCCCGAGAAATCATGGGTTTCACAAGCAAGACCGAAATTGACCATTGGATGAATGGAGAGCGTCGGATCGCGTGGCTCCGATGGTTACGCGAAGTGACTTGATGACTCCTTCTTCCAACTATCTTTGCGAGGCGATACGGCCCTAATCAATGAGTGCAAGGATCTAATAATGACCGAACGGAAACGCTCCGCTCAGCAGCAGGTAGCCGACGAGGCGGACCGCAAGGCGCAAAACCCAAACGGAGCGCGACAAACGATTGCGGACAGTCAGGCCGATCCAGAGTTCCAAGAAAACCACAGACGTCTCAGAGCGGAGCGGTTAGCGCGAGAGGTCGAGGGCGAGGCCGGCAGGTGAGGCGTCTTGAACTTCCATTGAGGGATGTTCTTCCCCTTGGTGCTCGATCAGCGTTTATCCGCCGTTTGTCTGTCGGCTTTCTTCTCAAGCTCATCGATTCTGTCGAGTGCGCTGCTTAAGAGCTCGCCCAACACCAGCAGTGTTGAGTAGAGCTGCTGCGACATACCGGGTGTCGCAGCATGTATTACTCGCTTTATTTCCTCTCGCATTGCCATGGCTATTCTCGCAGTGCCTTCGTGATCGGAGCTAAGATAGACGTCGCGGCCCTGGAACTCAGGTGCAAGTCGATGTTATTTGCGGCGTTCCTGCTCAATCCGGTTGGCAGCCGCAAGCTTGCCCTCGATGTACTGCTTTAGATCACCGACCTCTTTTTCAATGGCCTCTCGCGTAATGTTTTGATTCTTGGCCCCGTCAACGAGGCGCTCAACCAATACGTCCACGCTTTGTGAAGCGCCCGGTGTCCCGTATTGCTCCGCAGCGTGAACGCTATTCTCGATCCAAAAATCAATGTACTCGCGTGTCTTCGTTAGCATGTGAAGTCTCTGCCAGTACCGAATTGAGCTTCTCTGTGGAGCGTAACCACATGCAAAGTTGGGAGCAAGGCGGACACCCCACACAGCGGTTTCAGGCTGTTCCCAGCCTCAGCGGCCTAGTTCGATTTTCGCAGTGGCCTGCTTCGCCTTTTTGGCGCATAAATGTGCATGCTCGATTCTCATAACCGATCCTGTCGGTGTGGCGCGGTCTATAGGCGAACCGAGGCGATGGCCCCGAATCGGCAGATTGCCAGCTTCGAGTGCTCGATCTGCGGCGCGACCATAGAATCGTGGAATACCGCTTGGGTGCCCACCTATAGGTTGATTGCCGGCCCCGTCCGACTGCCCGAAATTAGCAACTAGCGACACGCTGCGGCATTAGCCGGTGATGGCAGAGTCGTTCGGCAATTCGTTCGCTATCGTTGAGGTGGACCTCGGACGACGGGCCCCAGCGAAGGAAGCAGTTGTGGCTAGCGTTAGCCAAACCTAGTCAGGCGATGGCGCTGGTCCTCGCGGCCGTTACCGAAGGCTGGACGGCGGAAGTTGTGCCAGCGGTTCTCACTGAAAAGCAGCAAGCGATGTTCGAGGAACGAACCCGGCGACATTTACAGGATCGATGCGGAGTAACGCCGTCCAGAAGGACGGCGTCTTTCTCGCGGGCGACGTCTGAAAATGGCCCATCGCGTCAGTTGGCGCAGTGCTGCGACATGTCCGGTGCCGGGGATGGACAGGAAGTCCCGAATTCAGGTGCAGACCGACGCGATTGGTAGAGTCGAGATGTGGCGCGGTGGCCTTAGGCTGCACATATCTGTTTCCGCCTCTTTCGTCTGGCGGTGCCTTAGTGGTGCAGCCGTGACTCCGTTTCCACATCCCTCTCGTCGAACCGGACAGGCAGATCTCCCGCATCCGGCTCTCGGACAAGACCTCACGCCTCACCCGCGCCTGGTCGCGACCAAGCGGTTAGACGTACGAGCCCGAAGTGCCCGTAAAGGTGCGAGAGTGGATCGGTCCCGCCCCTGCGTCGCCTGACCTTGTGCTTGCTGCGTAACCACCTGCGTACCCGAAGCGGACATTGAACCCCGATAGCAAGCTGGTTTGGCGGGAACGTTCCGCGGGCCTCTCGGAAGAGTCGATCGCCTTTGCGGTAGTGGATAAGAAATCGGGCTTGGCGCGAGGCAATGTGGCCCGACTGTTCGGGAGGGTTGAGGGCCACTCCGTGGTGGTTCAGTCCAGCTTCCGAAATCCCGGTTTAATGGAACCGGATTGGTTAAGTGGCGTTTCAGTAGACTGCGTCCCAACCCAACTGGGGCTGGGATAGGATTCGTATGGAAACGCCAAACCTCCTTGATGCCGCTCAGACCAACGACGGCCGCTACCGGCTTCTCGTCGAAGCGATTACTGATTACGCGATCTACATGTTAGATCGCGAGGGTCGCGTGACTAGTTGGAACCCAGGCGCTACGCGCTTCAAGGGCTACGAGGCGGATGAAATTATCGGTCGTCATTTCTCGACGTTTTACACCGACGCCGAGCGGTCGCAGAACGTTCCTGCTCAAGCGCTGGAGGAGGCCGAGCGCACCGGCCGCTTCGAGCGCGAAGGCTGGCGTGTCCTCAAAGACGGAACGCAGTTTTGGGCCCATGTTGTCATCGACGCGATCCGCTCGCCTGAGGGGGAACTTGTCGGCTTCGCCAAAATCACTCGTGACTTGACCGAGCGAAGGGCCGCCGAGGCAAAACTTCGCGAAAGCGAAGAACAGTTCCGACTGCTGGTTCAAAGCGTTACCGATTACGCCATCTACATGCTGGATGTGAAAGGCCACGTGGCAAGCTGGAACGCCGGTGCGCAGCGCATCAAAGGCTATACTCCCGAAGAAATCATTGGCAGACATTTCTCCAACTTCTACACGGAAGCCGACCGCGCCGCCGGGCTTCCGCGTACCGGCCTGGAGACGGCGGCCCGCGTCGGGCGATGGGAGAACCAAGGTCAACGGGTCCGAAAGGACGGCACTGCGTTCTGGGCGCACGTCGTGATGGATGCCATTCGGGATGACGACGGCAAGCTCGTCGGCTTCGCCAAGGTGACGCGGGATATCACCGAACGCCGCGAGGCGGAAGCTGCGCTCCAAGTGGCGCAGGCGACCATGATCCGATCGCAGAAGCTGGAGGCGATCGGGCAACTCACCGGCGGCGTCGCTCATGACTTCAACAACTTGCTGCAGGTCATCAGCGGAAACCTGCAACTGCTGAGCAAGGATATCGCCGGCAATGCCCGTGCCGAGATGCGGGTCCAAAGCGCTCTTGGAGGTGTTGCCCGCGGTTCGAAACTTGCCTCCCAGTTGCTTGCCTTTGCGAGGCGACAGCCGCTGGAACCAAAAGTGGTGAACGTCGGCCGTCTTATCAAAGGCATGGATGAGATGCTTCGTCGCGCCCTGGGTGGGGAAATCGAGGTTGAAACGGTAGTCGCGGGTGGGCTGTGGAATAGCCTCAT
The DNA here is from genome assembly GCF_021458635.1 of Bradyrhizobium monzae. GTDB lineage: Bacteria > Pseudomonadota > Alphaproteobacteria > Rhizobiales > Xanthobacteraceae > Bradyrhizobium. Next base: position 54,656 of record NZ_JAIRDQ010000014.1, on the reverse strand, counting down.
CGACCCGGATCAACTGGAAAATGCGGTATTGAACCTCGCGATCAACGCCCGCGACGCGATGGACGGCGAAGGTCGACTGACGATTGAAGCTAGCAACGCCTTCCTCGATGACGAATATGTCCGGCAGCATGAGGAATTGTCCGCGGGACAATACGTGATGATCGCGGTGACCGATACGGGCACCGGCATTCCGCCGGACATCCTGGAACGGGTCTATGAGCCGTTCTTCACAACTAAGGCGGAGGACAAGGGCACGGGCCTGGGCCTCGCCATGGTTTACGGCTTCCTCAAGCAGTCCGGCGGACATGTCAAAATCTACAGTGAGGTAGGTGCCGGAACCACAGTGAAGCTTTACTTCCCGCGAGAGGTGGCGAGCGAAGATACTCTGGTCGGTTCTCCGTCCGGCGAGATCAAAGGCGGGGAGGAAACTGTCCTCGTGGTTGAAGATGACGATGAGGTTCGCGAGGTCGCGGTCTCGATGCTCACCGAGCTCGGCTATCGCGTGGTCAAGGCGCGGGATGCGGCGAGCGCACTCGTCGTCGTCGATAGCGGCATCCCGATAGACTTAATCTTCACCGACGTCATGATGCCTGGCATGCTGCGCAGCCCAGACTTGGCGCGAAAAGCCAAGGAACGATTGCCCGACGTCGCGGTCCTGTTCACATCCGGCTATACTCAGAACGCCATCGTGCACGGCGGGCGGCTTGATCCTGGGGTAGAGCTTCTAGCCAAACCCTATACACGCGAGGCGCTTGCCCGAAAAATCAGACACGTGTTGGCCAATCAAGCTCAAAGGCGCGGCGCACGGGGATCGCAACACTTGGCCAGCGAAAAGACTTTCAAGAACGCGACCGTGTTGCTAGTTGAAGACGACGACCTCACCCGCCTTACGACGACGGAGATGCTGAACGATATCGCATGCAAGGTAAAAGAGGCCAGCACGGCTCAAGAAGCCCTGAAGATTCTGGATGAGCAGCCCGTGGACATCTTACTTACTGATGTCGGCCTCCCTGGAGTTTCCGGTCTGCAGCTCGCAAGGGACGTCTACGTGCGCCGGCCCGGTCTACGCCTAGTTCTCGCGACAGGTGACAGTGGGGTGCAATCTGAAGCCGCGCGATTGGGCGCGATATTGCTCGTGAAGCCTTACACCCCGCAGTCTCTTCGCCAACGTTTAGAACTTGCGATGAAGAAGCGTCGTTGAATCTTGGGTCGCGTTTGATGAAGTGTTCGGAAGAGTGCAATGTGATAAGCGCCAAAGCTTGACTCCCATCTGCGTTCAACAACTACCCGCACATAATGATTTCAAAGTCCGCGCTGATTCTGGTTGGGGTCAGCCTTTGGCGCCGATGACGCAAACGCCGCGCCGAATTACAGAGAGGCCGTCAGTACCTGGAGGGTTGAGCGGCGGACTTCCGGCAAACTTTGTACTATTCGGACTAGCGTTATTATCGTTTTGATGGTCGCAGCCGATGAATGAGGGGAGAGCGAATATGGCTCTGAGCCGCGAACTGCGAGATTTCACTGGCGGCACGTCCGCCAAGCCGCAAGGCGAAAAACTGCGCGGTGGTCAGATAGGTCTTTGCGCGGGCGAATTCGACGGGATATGCGCTTTCCTGCCAGAGCAGCTGCTTTCCGAGCCGCATCGCGCCTCCGAATCCGCAAAACACCTCATCGTAGCCGGGCGCGATCCGGGCATAGGCTTCATCGATTGCCGGCGGAGAGACCGCATCATAGTCCATCATCGGCAGCACTGGCGTGTCACCGTCGACGAGAACCGCGCCGCATCCATGCGCGGCCACGATCACGGCGCCAATGGCGTGGCGTGGCGTTGAGACACGACGGCAAGGGTATCGAGAAGCCAGCCTTCTAACCCCGGCAAGATCATAGGCAAGATACGAACCTTGAGTTATCGGCACATTCGGAACCGCGTGTGTTTCGAGCGGCCATCCCTCCTCGGTCGCCACTAGCAGTTTCAGACTGGTCTTGCCAATGTCGAGAACCGCGATTGGCGTCGAGACGACCGAGCTCATCATCGCTGCTACCGTTGCACTTTACCAGCAAAACGAGGAACCGCCGCGACGGCAATCAAGATTCCACCCCAGATCGCCAACGTGAGGAATTGACTGAGGTTCAGAAGGTTGAATGCCGAGGAGATCACCTGAAGGATGATCAGTGCAAGCAATAGCCCGCCGACTTTGCCGAAGCCACCAAACGGATCGATGCCGCCGAGGACGGCCGCAAGTATGGTGACCAGCAAATAGCTCTCGCCGTAAGCCGCGTTGGCCGAGTTGAAACGTGCCAACATGACCACCGCTGCCACGCCCGCGAGCAGGCTGGAAAAGACGTAGAGTTTGAGGAGGACGGCGCGGGTGTTGACCCCGGAGTAGCGGGTCGCTTTCTCGTTCGAGCCGATCATGTAGACCTTTGCCCCGAATGGCGTCATATTCAGCATGAGCGCGACGGGTAACGCGCAGAACGCAAGTACGATTAGAGCAAAGGGTACCCCGAAAACCGTTCCATTTCCGATGAATACAATGGGCTCCGGAAATCCCGAGATAACGTTACCGTGCGACAGGCCGATCGCGAGGCCCTTGCAGAGCGTCATCGTGCCGAGCGTGGCCAGGATCGGCGAAACGCCGAGATACGCGATGACAAAACCATTGAGGAGGCCGACCAACGCGGCCACTGCAAATCCTGCAGTGATCGCCAGCACCTGAATGCCGACCCAGGCAAGACCTTGACTGCCCGGGATGTAGCGCGTCAGCAGGAAGGCAATGGTCAGTCCTGACAGATTGGCGGTCGCGATGATGGAAAGATTGAGCCCGCCGGATAGCAATGCCAGCATCATCGCAAGTGAGAGGATGCCGAGTTCCGGCATCTGGAAAGCCATGGATTGCAGCGTGTTGACCGAGAAGAACCGGTCGCCGATCGTGATCGCGAACACCGCCCAGAGCGCGAGTAACAGCAGGAGGAGGGTGGCGACCGTGCCGCTGCCGGCGAGGCCGACCATACGCCGACCAAGTGAGAGGGTGGGCGCGTTGCTCATCGGCGCGCGCCCCGGGTTCGCCGCTCTCGCTGCGACCAGGCGGTCGCCGAGACCGAAATAAGAATGACCAAACCGACGAAAAACGGCGACCAATATGACGAAATACCCAGCAAGATGATTCCATTTTGGAGCACGGCTAGCAGTGTCAGGCCTAAGAACGTGCCAAGAACGGTGCCGGTGCCTCCCATCAGGCTGGCGCCGCCAATCACGACGGCGGCGACCACATCGAGTTCCTTGCCGACGAGCACTGTTGGGGCAACAGACTGCGCGAGTTGTGCCTGGATCAGGGAGGCGATTCCGGCCATGACACCCATGTAGCAATAGACCAATATGTTGAGGCCAAAAATGTGGAAGCCAAGCCGTTGCGCGGCATCGGCATTGCCTCCCAAGGCATAGATTTGCCGGCCGATATTGGTTCGGTTGAGCAGGAGCCAGGTGACGAGAAACGCCAGCGCGAGCGCGAGGATCTGCAGGTTCACACCGTACGAGCTATCCTTGCCCCATTCGAATTCGAACCAGAATATCCCGGCCGCAAACCAGTCGGGCAAAGAATAGATGTATTTGCCGCCGGTGAAGAAGATCAGAAGCCCATAGAAGATGTTCAGCGTTGCCACCGAAACGATGATCGATGGTATTCGAAATTTCTGGATGAAAATCGCGTTTAAGGCACCGAGCGCACCGCCAATGCCAATCGCGATGGCAAAGACGCCGATCCAGTTCGCGCCGTAAGCATTGGCAATCGAGAGTGTGATATATTGCGCCACCGACGCGGTCGCGGTGAATGAGATGTCGATTCCGCCGGCGATCAGCACGACCAGTAATCCGAGCGCCAGGATGCCGACGAATGCGTAGGAGGTCAGCAGGTCAAACAGATTCTGCATGGTCAGGAATTGGGCATTCGCGAAACCCAAGCTGGCGCAGAGCCCGAGGATTACTATCAGCAGCCAGAACTCATGGCTGCGACGAAACCTGCCGAATGATGCAATGTGCGATTCAGGCATTGACGGCCAGCCGAAGCGCATCTTCGGAAGTGGCTGCGGCAGCCACGTCTGTCGTCAAACGACCTTCCCGCATCACCAGAACGCGATGACTATGATAAAGGACTTCGGGGATTTCGTCCGATATCATCAACACCGCGACGCCGTCGTGCGCCAACCGCCGGATAATTTCGTAAATGCCGTCCTTAGCGCTGATGTCGACGCCCACCGTGGGACTATCGAGGATAAGCACCCGCGGGTTGGTCGCCATCCATTTGGCGAGCACGACCCGCTGCTGATTGCCCCCGGAGAGTGTCTTCACCGCGTTGGCCGGGTTGGAGACCTTGATCCCGAGTTCAGCAACCCACCGGGCGACATGGGTTTGTCGCGCGCGTGCTGCAATCAGGCCGAACGCGCTAGCCAGGCGTTCCAGCACCGTAAGCGTCACGTTCGCCGTGACGGACTGATTCAGGATGAGACCAAGCGTAAGCCGATCTTCGGATACATAGGCGATCCCTCGATGGATCGCCTCTGCATTTGTGCGGAGCGCGATCGGCCGCCCGTCAAGCACGATGGTGCCACGATCTGGCGGCTTCATGCCGAACAGCGACAACGCGAGTTCGGTTCGACCTGAGCCGAGTAGACCGGTGAGACCCACCACTTCCCCCGCGCGCAACCGCAAACTTACGTCCTCATACTCACCCTCGCGGCCTAGCCCCTCAACTTCCAGGACGACCGGGCCGGCGGCAAGCTCAGGCGCCTGCACCTGATACTCGAAAGACTTACCGGTCATTAGGTGGCTGAGTTTCCGCCCGTCGATTGTGTCTGCAGCAAAGGTACCGACTTTGGCGCCATCCCGCAGTACGGTTACGCGTTCGGCGATTTCAAGTACCTCGTCGAGGCGGTGGCTAACGAAAACGACACAGATGCCCGCACGCTTTAGTTCGCTCACGAGCTCGATCAGGGCATTCACTTCGTGGCGAGTCAATGATGCAGTCGGCTCATCCATAATCAGGAGTTTGGCATCCGCAGCCAGGGCCCGGCAGATCGCAATCAGCTGGCGTCCGGCAATGCTGAGTTCTGAGACTTTTGTGTCCGGGTCGAACTCAACGCCAATCTTTGCCATCGTGGCCTTCGCAATGGCGCGCATCGCGGCCCAGTTCACCGAATGGAGACCGCCCAGATGGTGGGCCATCGCGATGTTCTCGGCGACGGTGAGGTTGGGGAATAGCGAAAGGTCCTGGTAGATGACCTGAATGCCGCAATGCGTGGAGTAGACCGGGTTTAGTTTGGGATATTCTTTGCCGGAAATTGCGATCCGGCCGCCAGGCTCCGCTGCCTCGACGCCCGAAATGATCTTGATCAGGGTAGACTTGCCGGAGCCGTTTTCGCCGACCAGGCAATGCACCTCGCCGACTTCCAGAGTCAGATCGATGTTGCGAAGCGCGTGCACGCCGCCGAAGCGCTTCGATATGCCGGACATCTCCAGGAAAGTCGCCAAAGGTTCGCCTGCGATGGTTCGATCGTGCGATCACTCGACTGGTACTGCATCCCCGACCCGTGAGAGCCGGGAATGCAGCGCGATGAGGCGCTAAACCGGTCTCGGCCTAGAGTCCTCCGGCGATCAACCCGTCGATGGTTTCCTTGTTGATGCGCATGATCTTGTCCACCTTGATCTGCTTTCCTGCGACGTCGACGGCTGCCTTGCCAAGACCGGGTACATCGACGCCATCCGTGATCGGCTTGCCATCCAGCACGAGTTTAGCCACGGCGACCATGGCGTAACCCGCATCGGTGGGATTCCAAAGAAAGCCTTCGCGGATCGTATCATCTGCGATAAGCGACTTCGCTTGGCTCGGCAGCACGGTGCCGACCACCGCGATCTTCTTGCCAAGGCGTTGCTGACGTACGGCATTTCCGGCTCCGATTGGTCCGTTCGAACCGAAGCCGAGAATACCACGCAGGTTCGGATAGGCCTTGATCACGTCGAGCGTCGTGCGTTGGCTGGTGTCGATCTCGTCGGCGCCGGGGAAGCGATCGGCGACGAGCTTCATTTTCGGAAAATTTTTCTGCTGGTAGGCAATCGCGGCATCTGCCCATTTGTTGTGAAGCGGCGTCGTAAGAGTCCCGACATAGACGACATAATCACCCTCGCCGCCCATGTCCTTGGCGAGACGTTCCATCTGAACCTCGCCGAAGCGAACGGAGTCTATCAATTCCACATTCCAGTCGCGGCCTTCCTGTTCCGGCCCCTCATGCGTGATGACCTTGATTCCGGCGGCTTGGGCGCGCTTCAGCACGGGCTCGCAGACTTTTACATCAAGCGGCACCAAGCCGATCACGTTGACCTTCTTTGCGATCAGATCCTCAAGGAGCTTTACTTGCTGTGCCGGATCGACGTTCGCCGGGCCAACCATAGTGGCATTAATGCTGAAATCCTTCGCACCCTTCTGGATTCCCTTTTCAAGTGCGTTGAACCACGGAATTCCAGCGATCTTCACGACCGTGACCATTTCCTTTTGGGCTTGCGCAAAGGCAAGGCCCGGGAAACCGGCACCGGCCAACGCGGACGTAGCACCGATCAGCTTGAGTGTCTGGCGTCTGTCCATTGTTCCCTCCCAGGAAACTATTTTGAATTCTGCACCCTTGACCAATCGCTGGGTGGGGCAGTCGATCCTGTTCTTGCTTGGGGCAGAAAGTATTGCCTGTCCACCGCAGGACCTCGAAGCAGATTAGAGACCGGCGCTCCAGAAGGTGTCAAGCAAGCGACATGTTCGCGAACCGCCACCGCAGTGCGATACCTGATCTCGCCTTTGAGCTGCTGAGTGAGGACCTGCGAGCGACCGGCGGTCCTACAGCCATAGATCTGCGAAGAAACGCCACGCTATCCGCCGGTAGAAAGTAAATAGTCCCAGCCTCTGGAAATTCAGCTTCAGCAAGCGGGGCTCGGTCGGCTTCGCACCGCGATAGCAGTTTTCCCTGGGTATCATTTTTTGGTCACGGGTTTGGGTGCGATCATGAAGGCCGGCTATGGCCACCTTCGCCGCTGCACAATCCCTTGCCGGGCACGCACATCTGATTGTCATTGCTCCGCTTCTGCTTCCCGCAATTGTCATGACGCTTCGTCTGGCGGGCCCGGCTTGCTCCGACCCGCTGCTGTCGTCGGTGAGTGCTCCGGCAGGTCCCAAGGTAGTCTCCCGGCCCCGGCGCCGACCCGTCTGCTTTAAGCCATGGTCGTCCGAGACCAAGTTCTTTTGAGTGGCCCAAGAAGGCAGGTCCCCTAAGGGATCGCGCTAATCAATGGTTTCGTCGGCAATACCTGGCGTATCCAGATGGTGAAGACTTCTAAGGCTTTCTCCGACCGGCCGGCGAAACGGACTGCCTTGCTCGGCGTCGTATCGGCGGAGGCCACGCATGATGACCGACAGCCGCCTCTCGCGATCGTCGTATTGCCGTTCGAGTTGAAGCTAGGCGATCAGGCGTGCAAAGCGCGTCGCGCGTGACTTAGGGAAGCATCGTTCCGTGTTGTCGCAGGTCGTGGAACACCCAGCGTGTCGGTTTCTTCTATCCTTAACGGCCCGATGGTATGAGCTGAACTGCCTTGCAAAGGGGCGCATTCTTCGCGTTGACACGTGACGGCAAATACATACCCTGCGCGTCGCTGCCAATGAAACCAGCGCGCGATTGAGACGCGGAAAAGGGAGAGCAATCCACCATGGTTTCGCAATCAGCGTTACCCCGCCGTACACTTGGCCGAGCCGGGTTAGAAGTCTCCATCCTCGGGTTCGGAACCGCACCGCTCGGCGATCTCTTTCTCGAGCTCGACGACCAGACTGCAGTTGCCGCAGCAAGCCGCGCCTTCGAACTCGGCATCAATCTGCTCGATACATCACCGCACTATGGCAACGGCCTCTCGGAGCATCGCTGCGGAACGGCGCTTCGGCGTGTGCCGCGAAAGGATGTGGTGCTTTGCACCAAAATCGGCCGCTGGATGGACCCGTTTCACCAGCCGGAGACCCGGTCCGGATTTGTTGGAGGGCAGCCGCACCGAGCCGTCGTCGACTATTCCTATGATGGCACCATGCGCTCGGTCGAGCAGTCGCTGTTGCGTCTAGGCACCGACCGGATCGACTTGCTGCTGATCCATGATGTCGATGTGTGGACCCACGGCAAGGACGCGATCGAGGACCGATTTCGCGAAGCGATGTCCGGCGCCTATGTAGCGCTCGACAAACTTCGTTCCGAAGGTGTGGTCGCGGGTATCGGGATCGGCGTCAACGAGGCCGAGATGTGCGTGCGCTTCGCGCAGGCCGGATCCTTCGAGGTGATGCTGCTTGCCGGGCGCTATTCGCTGCTAGAGCAGCCGGCCCTCGAGGAGTTCATGCCGCTGGCGCTAAAGCAGGGCATCGCGGTGTTGCTCGGCGGCGTATTCAATTCGGGGATTCTGGCGACGGGCGCCACCAAGGGTGCCAAGTACAATTATCAGGACGCGCCGCCGCAGATCGTTTCGAAGGTTGCCGAAATCCAGCGTATCTGCGCAGCTCACGGCGTTGCGCTACCAACGGCTGCTCTGCATTTCGCGCTCGGTCATCCCGCGGTCGCGAGCGTGGTGCTGGGGGCGCATAATGCGCAGGAGGTCGAGCGCAACGTGGCAGCGCTGAGCGCCACGGTGCCAACCGCGCTCTGGAGCGATCTCAAGGCCGCGCGCCTGCTGGCATCGGAAGCGCCTGTTCCGAGATAAGCGCATGAATACGCTTGACTGGTTCTAGCCCGAGATTCGTATTACCTCTCTGCGCGGGAGGGGTGGACCGCAACGACCGCCGTGGATGATCTCACTATATGGCTCGCCGCTACTTTGCGGTACGTCGTTGAACCACTGAGCATGGGCAATTCAAGGAAGATGCCGACGATGACGAGAGGCGCGATTGCAGCCGTGGACGGCGCGGCCACCGACAACTGGTTCAATTCTTCGCCAGTCTGACTTGCGACCATCGCCGGCAGCGTCTTCACGTCGGTGCTGGTGAGAAATGATCATCACTGCGGACGCGCTGACGCACAGCACTAATAAGCTTTGGTCGCAAATGGAGTCAGTTTGCGGACTGCGGTCGTCTTTCAGTTGAAGACGCTCGGTGGGAGCTGGAACGGAAAGCAGCCCATCTGCTCACCGAGAATATCCGCGATGACTCCAAAATCACGGATCAGCGTCTTCGTGCCTTTGAACTTTTTGACGTGGGTGATGAGTTCGCAGACCTTTACGGTGTAGATGACATCCTTGCCGCCCGGCTGGCGGCGCCAGGCCTGAACATCCGCGACGGTCGGCCATGAGTAAAATGACGCGTTGATCTCGACGGTGTCGAATGCCGACGCGTAGAGCGAGAACCAGTTAGCCTGCGGCACCGACGCGTAAAAGGAATCCCGCCATTTCCAGTAACGCCAACCGGAACAGCCTACGAAGATTGTCTTCTCTAAATCAGGCGGTGGCGGAAGACCCTCGCTCTCCATCTTGAGCCTCACGCGGTGCATCTTCGCCGCGCGCAGGATGTTATTCTCGCGCTGCTTTTCGCGGCGAAGCCGGCGCCGTTCGCGTCTTTCCTCCAGCGTCAGTTGTTTGATGGGGGCAGGAGATGAGGAAGGCACCGGTCAGTCCTTCGCTTTCCGCAAATTGCGTTCGAGGCGCTTTCTAAGCTCGCGCCAGCGCTCGTCTTCTGCCTCGGCGCGGCTCTGCGCGGCCTCAAGATCGTTCGCTATGGCGTCAGCTCTTTCCTCGTGATCGGCTTCTGCCTCAAGAAGCGCCGCCTGGGCCTTCTCAATTGCTTAGTTGCGTTTCTCGCGGGCCCTGGCAGCTTCGGCCTCTTCCTTCGCGCGGCGCGCTTTCCGTGCGCGCTCCTCCTTCTCATATCTGGCCGCGGCCTTGCGTTCGGCTTTCTCATCATGCGTTTTCGGCGGAGCTTTCCTCCCGGGTCTTTCCTTCTTTCGCGGTGGTCCGTCGAGCGATGCGGCGGATGGCAACTCCGCGTGCTCCTTAAAGGCGGAGCTTGATCCGACGGGTAGCTGCAGCACGACACCGGGCTTTGCCATGGCGGCGGCGATCACCGTCTCGTCCTCCGCGTCTTTCGCGAATCCCTGGTGGAAGAGGTTGCTGGCCGCGCCACATGCTTCGAGCGCGGCCTTCATCGAGAGGGCTGCAATGGCTAGATCGAAAAATCCCTGGGAAGTCTGATAGACCTTGAGCTTGCGCGGCACTCCGGTCCAATGGATCGCATCAGGGCTTTGTTCCGGCGCCGGAACGTTTTGGTTCCGAAATTGGACCCGGCGAGCGACATCGGGGTTGGGTCGCCGACCGCGTCCTTTGACGCAGGGAGAGTGCCATGATCCTCGAAAGCTTTGATCCCCGATCCTGACAAATATGGAAGCTGCTCTCGACCGCATATGCGATAGCCGGCCCGATTGCCGGGGCCACGAGTTCCGGTCGTTATTGCGGACAGCCTCGTGCGCTGCGCCAAAAAGGGTAAGACGACCATCGGCGCTTTGACGGAAGCAGGCGAGGCCGCTCTCGCCGGCCGGTCGATCGCGGACGTAAAGCAGGCGTGAGGGACCGTACGCTGACGCCTTATGCTGCGCGGGCTTCCTTGCCGGCGCGCGGCAGCCAACGCCATACGCCGAGAACGTTGATCACAAGCAGGACGGCGTTCTGGACGACAAGCGAGGTTTTTGCCTCAAGCACGCCATCCGCGCTCCAGAAGATGGATGCCGTTATGAAGATCGCGAATGTCCACACAGTGATCCGTGCGGTGAGGTTCGCTGCGACCTTGGCGGCCGCGATAATCGTTATGGCCGCTGCCGCCGCCCTCAATATTTCAAGACCCATAATGTCCTGCAGTAAATAAGGGGCCGCACGCGGGGAGCGCGCGGCCGGGGACCGCCAACGGCTCAGGCGGCTTTCTGGTTGACGCTGCGCAGCGCCATCGTGTTCAGCTTCTCGTCGGTCGCCTTCTCCTCATCGAGGTTCTGCTGGAGGACGGAAGCGCAATCCGCGCGGCCCAGCATCTTGGCCCGGGCGATCAGAGTGCCGTAGCGGGTGATCTCGTAGTACTCGACGGCCTGGGCCGCTGCGATCAGGGCGGCGTCCATGACCTGCTTGTCGTCAATGTCGCCCGCGACTTCGCTCGCTTCCTTCAGAATGCCGTCGATGGCCGGGCAGTCGACGCCCTTCGCCGCAACGCCGTGCATCTCGAACACTTTCTCCAGCCGGGTGATCTGCCCTTTGGTCTCGGAAAGATGCGTCTGGAAGCCGTTCTTGAGGCTGGGATCTGTTGCCTTCTCGATCATGTCGGGCAGGTTCTTCGCGATCTGCTGCTCGGCGTAATAGATGTCCTGCAGGGTGTGCACGAACAGGTCGTTGAGTGTTTTGATGTCCTTGGTGAAAAAACCCATGGGGTCCTCCGGGTTTGGTTTCGGACAGCAAACATTCCGCCGGGAGGACCGTTCCTAAACGTTCACAGGACAATGATTTCCTGGGCGCGGATAACGATCTCCTCTTGTGAAAGCTCCCGCTCAAGGCGATCACGCAGGCTCCGCCAGAATTCGGGTGCGAGTTTTGCCGCCATAACCTCGATGACGGCTATATTGTCCCCCAGGCTCTCCTCACCGCTGCGCCACAGGCCGTGGCCAGGCGCCCGGACAAAGCTCGTCGCGCCGCCAAAGTTGCCGCTCAGCTCTTCGAGGAAGTCTTCAAACCAGCGCTGTGAAACCGGCCGGCCATCGCCTTTCTCCTTGGGCAGGAGAATCTGGATCAGGTAGGAGTTGTTCACGACACAAGCCTCGCCCGCGCGCTTCCGGGCCAGCTGTTCAGAAGCGTCTCGGTCGTGACGCACTCGACCTGCTGCCCGAAGCGGTTCATGTAGATATTCATCATGGAATCGTGCGTCTCGTCGGCTGAACCGCACAGCGCATCCGTCACCAGAACGACGCGGAAGCCCCAGTCGATCGCGCCGAGCACGGTGGCGAGCACGCAGACATCGGTTTCCCCGCCGGTGATGATGACGGTATCGACACCCGCGCCGCGCAGCTGTTCGTGCAGGTCGCTTCCGGTCCAGGGCGAGTAGACGCCCTTGTCGAAGGTGCGCGCCGGGGGAACGAACTGCGCAAGGTCCGGGACGAGTCCGATCATCTCGGCGCCAAGGCGGTCGATCGTCATCGCTTCCCAGCGCTCATAATAATGCCGCCACATGCCGACGCCCTGGCCGGGTTTTCTCGCGGGGATAAAGCGGGTGAAAATGGTCCGCTCGGAATGCGCGCCCGCGATCAAAACGATATTCGGCAGCACGCGCGGCAGCCACGGCATCTTCCATTCCGTGGTTTCAGAGAACATCCTCTGCATATCGACACAGATATGAACCGCGTTCTCTCCGGGACTTCCCCAGCGAAGGTCGTCGTTCTTTGCCATGGCCCTATCCTCAAACGCCAGCTCCAACGGAGCGGCGCGGACCCTGGTTCCTGTCCATAAAAGGGGTGCCTGAAACCCGGCTAGCCATGCAGCAATGAGCGGGTAGCGGCGGTCAAGTTTGCGCGTCGCACGAGCGCGAGCGAGCTCGCCCTTGACGGCCGCAGGGGGCGTGAGCCCCGGCTTCTAAGCGCGAAGGATCGTCACCGGATGGCCGGGACGAAGACCCGGGCGCGGCACGCGCTAGAGCCAGGCCGCCTGCGCAGCATCCGGCGCGCCCATCTCCAGAACGGAACCCTGCGGCTCCGCTTGTATCACAAGCTGGGGATTGGAATGAAGCGCATTGCAAAATGGCGGGCCGCCGCCAAACTCGAACTTGAGCCCAAAGGCGGCAAGCGCTACATCCGGCGCGACGCGAAAGGCAGGATCAAAGAGAGCGATGACGTTGGTCGCTCGCTTTCGCAGGAAAAGCGCACCAAAGCGCAAAAAGCCGCCAAAGCGGGCCGGGGCGACCGCAAGCCTGCAAAGGCAAAGTCACGGAAAAAAACGAGTGCGCGAAAGTAGCGGTACATTAGATCTTTTCGGAGGGGATAGCCTTCCGGAAGGCATGAAGTATCAGCGCGACTTTCTGACGTCTGAGGAAGAAAAGCGACTTCTGATCGATATCAGAACGCTCCCGTTCAAAGAGTTCGAATTCCGCGGCTTCACAGGCAAGCGCCGGACGGTCTCGTTCGGCTGGCGCTACGATTTCAACGGCGGCGGGCTGACGAAGACGGATGACATGCCGGCGTTTCTGATCGATCTCCGCAGCCGCGCGGAAGCGTTCGCCGGAAACCCGCCCCGAAGCTTTCAGCAGGTACTTTTCACCGAGTATGCGAGTGGAGCCGGCATCGGCTGGCACAAAGACCGCTCTGTCTTTGGCGAAGTCGTTGGCATTTCGCTTCTTTCTGCCTGTATTTTCCGGCTTCGCAGGAGGAAGGATATCGGATTTGAGCGCCACAATCTCTCTGCCGAGCCGCGCTCCATCTATCTCCTGCGCGGTCCTTCTCGCACCGAATGGCAGCACAGCATTCCGGGCGTCGAAAGCCTCCGATACTCAATTACGTTTCGCAATCTGCTCGAAGGGGGCGTTTCGTAGTGGCCCGCGTCTCCACCTTGCCGAAAAAAATGCAGCCGATGCTCGCGACGCTGACCGACGCGCCGTTCGACGACAAGGACTGGATATTCGAGGACAAGTACGACGGCTTTCGCATGGTCGCCTTCCATCGATCGTGCAGCGATTGTTCGCCTTGGGCTGCCGCGCCCGCGGAATCATCCGAACATTATCAAGCCAGAGCAGCGGGTTTGGGGGGATGCGCAGTTCGTGGGTGGTGGTCGTGAAGAAAGACGGCGAGCTCCTGGCGGAGCGATTCTTCGCCTCCGACGGCGTCTTCGAAAAGGCGCTCCTGAATGTCCCGCGGCAGCTCGGCCCACACGCCTAACGCGGCTTTTCCAATCACCACCGCAAATCGACCCTTATCGCTCATTCTTGATCTCCGTCACGCTAAGGCGCAGGCGCAGCTTAGCTCGAATTGGGTGCGCCCCCGCGTTCTCGCTCTCGGGAACTCTAATCGTAACCCTCACGGCGTGGCTCTGCCGTATGGCCAAAGACAGCCCTCACGGCGGCTTCAAAGGCCGCTTCCTTCGTCTCATATGTGTTGCCATCATGCCCGACATGCCAAGCGCCGTCGCGACCGCTGATATCGTACCAAACCTATGTCTTCCTCCAGTCAAGCGTCCGGGGTTGCCTTGGACGCTTGCGTGCTGCTCATCGGGTCCGACGCGGGGAAGCTGTCTTTCAAGCCCTTCTCCAACGCGTCATCCTTTCTTTTGTCACGCTGTACGCTCCGCTTGGGGTCTTCCGCATGCTTGTCGGCCGGTGAGGGATCGAATTTTTCGGTCATGGCGGCATCCTTCCTATTCCACGAACGTACTCGGCATCCGCTCGTTCCTACTCAGGAACAAACGGCCCAGCACCGCCTTTCTTCCGAAATGGAGGATGTGATGGCCACTACACGCGAGCGGCGAATTGTTGAAACCTCGACGGAAGCGCGACAAGCCGAACCTGGTCCGAGCATTCTTGCCCTGCTGCTCGTCAGTCTCGGTTTGGCCGCCGTCACCCTGGTTGCCGTCTGGACCATCTTCTTCCATCCCTGAGAAGCGCACGAACGCGCCTTGCACGCGTGCTCGGCCTTGATGGTCAAAAGTCCAGTGAAAGAAAGCGAGGAAAGGTGATCGCGGGTTTGGGAGTCGCCGAACAGCTCAGGCGGCATGGGCCTCAGGTCATCGACCACGGCGTGTCGTTCAATCTTTGGGCGCCTTCTGCGGATTTTGTCGAACTGCTTGAGGTCGGCCGCCCTCCGCGCCGCATGCCTCATGATAACGATGGATGGTACCAGACGCTGAGTCCGACCGCTCATGTCGGCACGCGATATCAATTCCGGATGAACGGAAACCTTGTCGTCCCCGATCCCGCCTCCTGCTTTCAGCCCGAAGATGTCGGCAAGCCGAGTGAAGTCATCAATACCGCCGCGCTGCGTGATGCAACGCTTTATCCAGGTCGCTCGTGGGCCGAAGCCGTGATCTACGAACTCCACGTCGGACCTTCTCGGCGGAAGGCAATTATGAGCGCGAGAGAAATTCGCGGAAGCGGCGGATGCGGCGAAGGACGTGGCGTCCGGGGCTGTCGATCAGTTTCAGGATCGTGCGCGCGACAAATAGCAATCCAGTGCTGATTTCATCGAGCGTTTTGCCGGCAACATCCGGGAGGCCGCACGCGCGTTCGAAAATGATGCACCTTTCGCGGCAAAGGGGATCAACTCGGCGGCGGAATACGTCGAAGGTGCTGGCGAGAAGATTCGCAACGGCCGCTTCCGAGATCTCGTCGACAACGCCACCGGTTTCGCCAAGCGTCAGCCGGCTGCCTTCCTCGGCCTATCGGTTCTCGCCGGCTTTGCCGCCGTGCGTTTTCTGCGGGCCTCAGACGGCGGTTCTTCATCGCAGGGACACGATCGATCGGCGTCTTCAGGGAACGACAATGCGCGGTCAGGCGGATCCGGCGGATGAGCCAGCGCGAGATCATCGCACCGGCGGATCAATCAGAGGGCTCGAGTTGACATGACCATTCAAGACGACGTCAAGACCGGACGAGACGATCTGCGAGCGGTATCAGGCCTTTTCGGCGATGCGCTTTCACAGGCCGCGAAGCTTTTCCAGAACGAAGTCGATCTCGCCAAGGCGGAATTGACCGAAAAGACGCGGGCGATGGCTGCTGCAGTCTGCTTTCTGGCCGGTGGCGCCATCCTCGTCATCCCCGCCCTGGTGATGGCGCTGCTTGCCCTCTCGGCCGCTTTGATTTCCGCCGGCTGGTCGCAGCCGCTGTCCTATTTGACGTCAGCCGTGGTGGCCGCGGCCCTCGCGGGACTTCTGGTCGCGATCGGGATGAATCGGTTGGATCCGAAAAAAACTGATACCCGGTGAGACGATGCGGCAACTCGAGAAAGACAGTAATACCGTGAAGGGAATGGCGCGATGAGCAGCGAAAAGCCCGGTTTTGTCGATAGTCTATTGGTAGCTGCGAAGGATAATCCCCTGGCGGCGGCCTTGGTCGGAGGCGGCCTGCTTTGGCTGATAACCGGTGACGGGAAGATGCGGACGGCTGCCAAATCGTTCACGGCCGCGATAGCGCCGGCCAAGGATCTCGGTGCCAAGGCCGCGCAGTCCGCCGCAACGGTCTTTGAGACATCTCCGCCGACGGCCCCGGATCTGGACGACGAAACACACGAGAGGGCCGGTGCCATGCGCAAGGCCGCGGGCGCCGCGTCCGACGCAGTGTCGAACACGGCGGAGAAGGTGAAAGGGCGTCTAAACGACGGCATCGCCTCTGCGCAGGACGCATTGAGCGGGATCGCCGATTCATCGGCCGGGAAGCAAACTTACGAAAAGGCGCGATCCTCGCTGGCCAGCGCATTCGAACGGCAGCCTCTGCGGCTCGGAGCCGTTGGCATAGCGATCGGCTCGGCGGTTGCGGGAGCATTCCGGGCAACGGCGCTTGAATCCGAGACGATGGGGAGGCTGAGCGACGATGTGAAGAATGACTTTCGGCAGGCGCACGCAGGCCGTGGCACAGAGCCTTCGCGAAGCCTCGGATACCGTGAAGGCGGAATTCACCGATCTTGGAGAGGAGGCGCTGGACCGCGTCAGGCAGACGGGGATAGACGCCGTGGACGCGGCGAAAGGGGCGGCCAAACTATAAATGGATGTCTGTTTCAAAGATCATTAGCGGCATGTCTAGCGAGCCCGCCGACACCATCATCGGAAATCTTAGCCAGGCAACCGCGCCGTCGATTTAGGTAGGATCGGGTCTAAATCCGAAGTCCGGCGAGATTGACCGACTATCATATTGCGAGGTGAGGGAGGCCTTGAGGCGCACCGATCAAGACCGCAGGTTATCCCTTACCCCCGTTTTCCCATCGGCTCTCCGCGGCATCAGGGGCACGACTGCCGCCCTGACGAGGTCTTCCAGGGCGGTCACAATGTATTTCGCGTAGTGCCGCTCGATCATTTTGACTGAGGTGTTGTGCAGTTTGGCGACCTGCTGGATAGGCAAGCCCTTTCGGAGACCGCGCACGAGGCTTGAGTGCCGCAAAGCATAGGGAATCACCTCCGGCATACCGACGCGCTCGCGAATGGCCTTCCAGTCTTTTCCACGGACCGCGTGCAGACTTTTTCCAGGCGATACCTCCCGGCTGCTGTTCATGGATCCACCGCTCGAAAAGCCGAAGCTGTTGACCATCCCGTGGTTCGCGAAGCTCTGGAGAGCCGTGCTTTCCGTACGCACTCGGGCCGTCGCTTCGTTTCGTCGCTTGCGCGAGAGAACAGGTTGACTTGCTTCGTCAATGCAGATTGATCTCGACGGCGATCCGAACGAGGTCGGAATGATTTTTGGCGCCGAGCTTGGTCTTGAGCGTCGAAGTCGTATTGGCGACGGTCTTGTAGGAGATGCCAAGCTCGGACGCCACTTCAGCGTCGCCGAGCCGCCCGGGAGCGAGCCGTCACACCAGACGCGGACAGGAAAACGGCCCGTCCGAAATCGGACAGGCCGTTCGAGCGAGAGGATCACTCGCTCAATGCATGTGAGCCAACAAATAGCCTGCGCCGCCGACAACTATGACGGCAGGCACGGCCCACAACAGCAATACGGGCATACTGTCCTCCTTCGGATATCGAACTACGTGTCTGGGGGCCGCTTCGGCCTCCAGCGCTTACTGCTCGGTGCAGACCTTGGTGGTCTTCATGCCGGTCTCGGCTTCAGTCTTGGTCTTGTAGGTGCCGTTGTCCACGATGGTGGTGGTCGTCGAGGTGGGCTTGGTGTCCACGACGGTGCACTTCTTGGTCGTGGCATCGCGCACGACGTAGAATTCCGCGGCGCTGGCGCCGCGTGGCGAGAGCGAAGGCGGCAGGAGCGCCGCAGACGATAAGCTTCTTCATGTCCATTTCCTTTAGTGACTTTGAAGTAGTCATCGCCAACCGAAACCACGTCGGAAAGTGCCAGTTTTTCCCGACGGTGATCTTGGGAGGAATCGCGTATGTGGAGCTCGCTTGTCCGCGCGTGAAGCGTTCGAGCGCAGACATGGTGCTGATTGCCGACTTCCCGATTTGTAACCCAAGCAGGCAGCCAAAGTTGTCTGCCCACAACAATGAGGGAGTTTCCTATGAACAAGCGTTTATTGCTTGCCACTACCGCTGCGGCTGCGATTGCGATCGCCACCTCCGCGTTCGCGCAGTCTTCTCCAACGTCAGCAGGATTCCTCGTCGCCGTCGTCTTCAACGTCGGCGCCGGCGAACAACTCGTCCGGATCCGCGCAGACCAGTCCTTCGACAAATTCCGCCCAGTCTCCGTCATCGACGGGGCAGACTGCTGGAGGCCAGTCGTCCAATTCCGGCACGGGGACCAACACCAGCCAGGCGCCGGCCTCGAACACTTCGGCCAACCAGGCTCAGACCAACCAGCCGTCTAGCGAGACCAAGACCCCGTCCAACCAGGCGCAGACCAATACTCCTTCGAACACGAACAACCAGACGCAGAGCGCCAACCCGCCGTCCTCAAGCACCAACCAGGCGCAGTCGCCGTCGGGTAGCGGTTCGACCAACACGGCCCAGCAGCCTAGCAATCGGCAGAACACGGCCGATCGTTCGTCAAACACCAACGTTAACGCGTCGGTGAACATCAACGACCAACAGCGGACCCGCATCGGCGCGTCGATTTCGCACCTGAACGTGCAGCCGCTCACCAACGTCAACTTCTCCCTGTCGGTGGGGACGGTGGTCCCGCGCGACGTCCGCCTGCAGCCTCTGCCGGCCGACGTCGTCGAGATCGTGCCGCAGTACCCCGGCTACAACTTCGTGCTGGTGAAGGACGAGATCGTGATTGTGGAGCCGGCGACCTACAAGATCGTGACGGTCCTGCCGTACTCCGGCCGCTCGACGGCCGCCGCGCCGGCGAGCACGAAGCAGCACAAGATGACTTTTACCGACAACGATCGGGAAGTCATCCGCAAGCACGCCAAGGCCCGTCCTGTCGAGCGCGAGAAGCGGGTGACCACCGGCAGCGCAGTCCGGACCGAAATCCGTACCCGTGAACGCGTGCCCGAGGGCGTCGAGATCGAAGCAATCCCGAAGGAAGTCTATCCGGGATGCTCCGACGCTTCGCGAGTACCGGTACATCAATCGGGACGGCCGCACCTATGTGGTCGAACCCCATTGAGGTGCTTTTGCCCGCAATCGCCGGACGGCCAAACGATGCACCTCTTGACGATGCCGAACAGACGTTCGACGACGACTAGGCTAAGGAGATAGCAGGACGCGATCATCGTCGTTCCCGCGATCCAGTGTCCCTTCCCGGCGACTGCGACCGCGACCAGTTTCAAGGGCTCCACCGTCGCCGTCGGCACGGCCAACAGAAACAAGGATTGGTACGAGGCCTTCGATGCGTCGCTTCAGTCTCATGTGATCTCCAAGCGTCCCAACCGCGGAGAAGAAGCCCTCGTTCCATGCGGGAACATTTGCCACTTCTTCCCGTTTGATGTGACCAAACCTTTGAAGAGGATCACATGAACAAATCTTTCGCAATCGGTTCGCTATTGGCGGCAACAATGGCAACCAGCGCATTTGCGGCTACGACGGTGCTGACGGCGGCACCCACCGAAAGCTGGACGGTGGCGAACTACTACAAGCAGGCCGTCTACGATCCGAAGGAAGGCAAGATCGGCGATATCGACGACGTGCTCGTCGACAAGTCGGGCAAGATCACCGGCCTCGTCATCGGCGTCGGCGGCTTCCTTGGGGCGGGCGAGAAGGACGTGATCGTCCCGTTCACGGCGGTGAAGACGGCCAAGAAGAACGACAAATGGTGGTTGACCTTGGACGAAACCAAGGACGAGCTGAAAGGCGCACCGGGCTTCAAGTACGATCGAACCAGCACCACCTGGGTCCCGGAAGGCAAGTAGACGGAGATCCGGAGAGCCGCGAGCCGAGCTTCGCTCTCCGGCCCCTTCCATCACCGCTTTCGCGCAAACCGTAACGCGCGGTGAGCTCTTTCGTCTGGTCTGGATTGGCCATTCTCTACAAGCCGCGGACGACGAAGTAGCATCCGTCGGCGTTACGGATGCTTCACGCCGACTTTCGCTGGCGACCGGCCGCCGGCTTCTTCGCGGCGGCCTCTTTCGCCTGCTTTTTGCCAGCGATGGGCATCAGCATCTCCTTCTGGCCCGCTGCTGCCCTCTTCGCCTTCTTGGCCGGCTTCTTCTTTCGATGGGCGTCATGACCAAGGCAGAGAACCGAGCGGCCGCGAAGGCCTGGCATGAATATCGCGAGCAACAGCGCCGGGAGGCCGAGCGCGTCGCTGATATTGCTGCGGACCTTGCCGAGCTCGACCGTCTAAGGCGCTATCTGATCTTCAGTCGCCGCGCCTACGGCCCCGACCGTGAGAAGCTGCAGAACGCGAACGACGACTATGTCGAGGAGCTAACGGGCGATCGGACCAGGCTGCACGCTGGCTCATCGAGCATTGGATGAGGTCCCGCCAATGGAGGACGTCTTACGCCGCCTGCCTCCGAAACGGCGAGGAAAGCTTCTCGGGCGGCACGCCTATCGCTTTAATGGTGGATTTAGTCTCGCTGGTCCGGTGGCAATTTGGGCGGGGGAACAGATGCGTGATGGTGGTTGAGCCAAGCTGGAAGTCTCTTCGGGTCGCGTCATCTCGGGTCTCGTCATCTCGGCTCTCGTCACCGCATCCAGTCTTTCCAGTTGACCGACTAAGCCCCTAAGGCTTCTGGCGATATTCTTCAATAGGAAGGCTCGGCTTTCGGAAATGCGGGAACTTGAAGAAAGCGCTTTGTAGTGATCTGCGAGTTCCCTGCATCTGGCGGACGTAATCATGCCGGGCTCCATGAATCAGTGTGAGATTTCCAATTTAATGTCGCGACGTGTTTCGGGTTCCTCGCATTTTGCCGCGTAAAGACGACGGCATCGCCGGGGCCGCTGGAGGTGGTCGGACCTCGCGTATGCCCGGCACCGCGAGCCTGGGAAAATTGGCAACCAGCTCTGTTCGCTTCCGCAACTTGGCTATACGGCTCCCATCAGGGAACGGAGTAGCTGCGATGAAAGACATGCAGGCTCAGTTGGAAAAGCTCCGCACAGATGCGGCCGAGTGCGCCCTCATCCGCGACCTGGCGACCGACCCGAAGAAGCGAGAGCTATTCACTAGGCTGACCGAACACCTGACGGTTCTCGCCTCAGAAGTGGAACGCGCAATCGCGGACAGCATGAAACGCACCGGATGAAGACACGCTGGCGGCGGCCTTTCGAGGATCCGATCCTAATCGGCGATCGCGCTTTGGTGACGCTGCGCGACGCCGGCGAGTACATCGCCGCGTTGCCGAAAAAGGAGCACGCCGCGCCCCCGAATGGCAGGCGGCGATGGAGGCGCTTATACTAGTGGCGGAAGGCGGAGGCCCAACGCCGTTCGCGCGGATCGGCATCATGCGTGCGCTGAACCGTCACTACGTTCCGCCGCTCAATCCGAAGGGCGGGGAACCGCATTGGGGGCGGCGCAAACTGAGGAGCAATCAATGATGAGGCCGCCAACTGAGGCGGCCTCAGTGACCGCTGAAGGCTCGGGCCGCGATCACTGCTAATGCAATGATGAGAAGCGCCAAATTAGCGAGTGGTCCGGTAGCTCCAGCTTGGAAGTACCCACCCAGCTTGATGAACAGCGAATCCTTGGGGAAATTTTCGTCCGGCATGTGGGTCCTCGCAGCAAGAAGTAGAGCGAGAGACCTGAGAGGTATGGAGCCTCAAAGTACGCAGGCACCGCAAGGCCTAATCTTTGCGCAAGATGTTGAATCTTCATGCGCGTCCAAAGTTCTTTCGTGAAACGAGAACAAGGGCCCGCCAGCGTGAACCGCAGGTAGGGCTTCATCGTCGCAGCCTTCCAGCATGCCAACCGCCAGACGCTTCCGGTTGCGATGACAGCCGGCGCATGGCTGGGGACCTTTAGAGCCCCCCGCGTTAAGGCAACGAACCCCGGGGGCGAGGAGGTTTTCCGATGTCCGTCGTTCCTCTGGACGTCCAACGAAGGTTCGAGCAGCGTTGGTGCGCTAGGTTTCTCTGCCCGAAGCAACCAACCGGAGCGCAACAACAGCGGCCTGAAAGTAGCGTCATCCCGGGTGCAGCGCCCGCAAAAGCCAAAAGAAAAGCCCGCCGGGCTAAAGCAACAGGGCCGATGTCTGCCGCGTGAGCGCGGGACCAAAGCCCGCGTCCTTCTGTCAACGCCTCAGCCGCCGGCGGTGCGTCATGAGCCGCTGCCGATTGCTCTTCATTCGTCGCGCTCCGCTAGAATGCGGTGGATCTCGGCCGTCATGATCGCCTGGTGCTCAGGTGTGAGCTTGGCATACTTCGCAAATAAGCTCGAGGTGCTCAGCACGGCAGCCTCTCGCCCGCAGCGCTCGTCGACCATTTTCTTGAGGTCCACGGGGCAGCCGGTGAGCATCCAGTCGAAGCTGATGCGATGTCGCCTGCAATAATCGGCCAAAGCCTCCGACGGACCGCGACCAATTTTTGGCGGCGCTTCCAAGTGCCATTCGACCGCAAGCCACGATAGCCGTCAGTTGATGTTTCGCGACGAGCTGGAGCCATCCGCACTCAAACGTCGGATAGGCGATTCCCTCCACTTTGCCATGTTGCGGCGCCGGGTGTTGATTCGGCGACGGATCGTGAGCCGATGCTAGGGTGCGTTGCGGGCTGAGGGTCTTGATGTTCATACGTACCGCGGTGCTCGTCACCAATCCGCGATGAGATCCTACGACGTGAGCGAGCTCGGACAGGCGCGACTGTCTGGAAATGGCATTGTCCTACTCGTTTGAGAATCGCCCTATAGCTCACTAGCAATTTTGGGGCTGCGGGCCAATCTATGAAACTGACCATTGACCGTCCTTACTCCGATCCGGAGGCCGCGGCGCGCAAGCTGATCGAGATCGCCAAGAGCACCGAGGCGGTCCAGGACGGCCGCATTCACATCGAGAAGATCAACGCACCGTTTCTCTCCAAGCTCAAGGCGAGCGGACCGGAGTTCGGTGCCGGCATCAAGCTAGCGATCGAGCGCGGCTGGTTGGAATTGCACGAGAGTGGCACCTACGTCCGGCTGCTGGCGCCGGGCGCCGCGCTCTTCCCACGTCAGTAAAGCATGATCTGCATGAGCGTCGGATCGCGGCCATGAATCTGCGGTTGTAACCTGGAGCGTTTGGAACCTCAGGCGGTATACCTTCATTAGCATTTTGCCATGCACCCCCGCGGATGCTGGCAGACGGCCCCGGCAAACCTCCGGCCCCCAGCCCCGCCGGGGCCGTCTCTGCATGCCAGAGAAGCGCGTGATGAGTTGCAAAGTGTGTGGAGACAGCGGCTGGGTCTGCAGAACCCACCCCGATCGCCTGTGGGATGGACCTCTCGCCTGCGATTGCGATGGCCCCGGTGCACCCTGCCATCGCTGCAACGTGCCGGTTGACGGCCAGGCACCGCGCCGTCCCCGGTTCTTTCGCATTGAATTTGAGAAGGACGACGGCTGGCGACACTGATGGGGACCGAGCCACCTATACATGAACGTACCGAGAAGCATGACCACAGCGCCTTACTCTTTGTCCTCGGTCCCCGCCTGTTCGCCGTTACGGGCGACGCAAGCTGAAGCGGGACCAATGAAAGAGGCCGCCAACTTAGTGTTGCTCGGTGCGGTGGTTTGCGTGGCGCAACACTGGTCGTCAAACCAGCCGGATGGGCCACATGTATCTTGGAGAAGCGTCTGAGGTTGAGTTCCAGAATTAACGCTCTGTGCCCGCATCAAGCTTAATCCGCGCCTTTGATTGCAGCGAGGTTACGGAGCGCTATTCTCTTCACACCGGACATTGCACCGTCCGGGTCCCCAGTGGCGAAGCCGTCGCGTCAATATACTCGGCGCGTCGGCTTCGTTTGGCTGTAAAGCAGTCCACGAGCTTTATTTGATCAAGCAGTCAGACCGCGAAACCATCGATCTCATTGAGATGCGCCGGCAGCTCACGGCCCTCCGCAGCGGCGCAGGGTTCATCGGCCTCGAAGCCGTCTAAGTAATCGTAAAGGTCTTGCGCTCCCTGAGCGCCAACCTGATGCTAGATGCCGTAGCGGAGTTCGTCTTTCGTATCGGCGCTTCGCGGAGAGGGGCCGTGCGGCGTCCGTCCCTGATCGGCGCTTTTAATTGACCAGACCGGGGCTGGGCGTGCCCGCCGCCGGGACCGTGGCAAGGGTTAGAATGGCACGCCGTAGTAGTCGTTGACCGATTTTCCGACCGCCGGATCATTCCAATTCCAACCGCCTTCATCGCGATATTTCGGCGCGCCGTTTAGCTGGCTTTCAGTGATGCCAGTAACGTAGCCGCCGAGGTTCTTATCGTACTTCAGTGACTGCCAGGGGAGCGGGTAATGATCGTCACCGATGCCCAGGAAACCGCCAAAGCTCAAAACAGCGTAGGACACTTTCCCGCTGGTCTTATCAATCATGAGGCGTTCGATGCTGCCGATCTTCTGATTGTCGGCCCCGTATACCGCGGTGCCTTCGACCTTGTCGCTGCCGATCAGATTGCCTGTTTCACGTCCTTCCGATGTCATGTTGGTCCTCCAAAAGCTCGTGTAGGAAACCAATGAAAGCGCGGGTAGGCTGTTCCTCACACGCTGACCGAAATCGACGAAAATCTGATCCGCCGCGACCTGACGTCGGCCAGCGCGAAGCTGATTGCGAAGCGGAAGGAGGCTTAGCCGATACCGGCCGCTGTTGTGATCGATCATGCAGCGCACGGACAGATGATGGTTACGGACTTCCTGCGCGAAGCCCGACACCGTAGTCGACCATGTCAACCCAATGCCTTTGCTGGCCCGGGAGTGAGGTTAGGAACTCCTGGCTCTTCCGCTGCATTAACGCCATCGTGCAATACCGGGTGCTGAAATCGTGGAGCAGCCGGGCGTGGCCCCGGGGTGTGGTGTTCGGCGAGGCTAAGGTGGCAAAAGCTCTAATTTCAAAGGCCGACCTCGAACGTATCGCGCTTCAGGAAATCCGCAATTTCCCCGGTTCCGAACATGTCCTCTCTGTGGAAGTCGAAGGCGAGACCGGCGCCCCGCGGGGCATCGATTGGAGGCTATATGTCATGGCGAGTGATGAAGGCGATCTCGACCGCATTCAATACGCTGTAAAAGTCGCGACTGATCGCTTGAAGCGCCGGTATGATCTTCAGCCAAGCTGACGTCGGCCTCGCTTCGGCTCCACTTCTTTCATGATTCCCTCGCCGTCCGGCAGATCGACGCCGTATCCTATTGCACTCGCACGGCCTGCCCGCGCCGCACTGGCAACCGTCGCCCGTTCGCTCCACGGCCGATCGGGAGGTTCTCGCAAACCCAGCCAAGGCCGTGGCCGATGGGGCAATTTTGTTCAGTCAAAGAGCAGCCCGGCCACCATGTGAGCGAAAGATACCATAAGACCGGAAATGCAAACCGCTATCGCGACGTCGACATAGAACAGCAGCCATTCGCGGTCCTCATTGCGCATCTGCCTCTTTGCCCAACTCCTTGCGGACCGTGGCTGCAGAGTTGCCCACCTTATCGACCGCTCTTTGAAGCACTTCACGGGTGACGCCGAGCGCATGGGTCCAATACTTGACCTCGTGAGCCTCGTGCATGTTGATCTTGCTGCGGTTGGGCTGACGACGCTTGCTGAGATTATCCGCCACGTTCATCCTCCGTGATCTGGAGAAGAGAACGCTGCTAGGAACGGCGCGTTCCTCTGCTCATTCGCGTCGAGCGTGGCGAAGCAGTGACGGTGCACCAGATTGTCGATCAGGCCGTGAGTTATGGGCGAGTGGTGCCTGGCGCCGGCGGCGACAAGAGCCTGCAAAAGCTATCGTCTCAGGAAAATTACGCGCAACGGATCATGCGCGCGAATGAAGTGAAGCGGCTGAGGACCGCAAAGCGGGCGGAAAGACAGGCGTTATCGCGCCGAAGAGCCTCGAGGAGTACCTGGAGCAAACTTGGAGGATGTGGGGGACCCGGCCGCGGAATGTGATCCTGAACCACTATGGAAACATTCGAGGCATGAACAATCTTGAGGACTGCTTACGCGAGATCCTAATTTCGCGCCCTGAACCTCAGGTGGGCGACGTTGAACGCGCGGCGAGGAATTCGGACGGCACCCGACGCCCTCAATAGGGGCGGGCTTCTACCCCGACCGCATCGTCGCATTGCGAAGCGAGGGCAATGTGGTCGTCTTGGTCGAACAGTCTTACCATCCGGACAAGCGGCCTGACGCGATCTTGGAGCAAGTTCGGGACGCCGAAGTCACTCAAGCTGCTCACCGCGCTCGGCCGATGCGGCGGAGCAAAGATAAGCCGTTAATCCTCGAGATCGTAGCGTGCGTTCCCATCGATATCACGGTCGACACCACCGGCACGTTCGAAGAGTGGCTGGAGACCTCTCCGGCCTCCTCGCGGCGCGCGGATTCTGGCCGACTAGCTGGGAAGGCAAACAGGCGGCTTTGGCGGACCTTTTTCCCACTCCTACCGCCGTACGCCGCTGGTTCGAGAAAAACCCGACCGAAATGGCATTGCGCGAGGGGGGATGCGGTATTGGCGGCGAAAGGTGCCCTTCGTCCTTATAGAGATATTCCTATAAGGACGGAGGGCACGGGGGTGGCCCCTATATCGGTACAGAATCGCCGGCTCTAGGCGATCTCATCTGGTGTCGATCGATCCGGCCCTTCATTCGGATCGTGCGCGGCGTGGTCCGATCGATTGGGTAAAGCTCTGGCCCTTTTTGAATCGGTCGGGGAGGACGTCGGACCGCCAACCGTCGAAAGCTGCCCTCCACTGGTCCTGACTCTCCCGCAGGCACCGTCCATCGTGTCCGACGTCTTCGGCACCGATCGCCGTGACCCAACCGCCGCCCTTCCCTGTGGCCCCGCTGCACGTCCGGACGGCTGCCGGCGACGTGCGCTTCTGGCTGGCCGAGGACGAGGGCCGCCCCGTCCTGGCGCGCGCTCTCCCGCCGCCGGCTCTGCGCCCTGTGACGGAACCTGTCCTCACGGTGGACGCCATATGCGACCACATCGGCATTTCGCGCTTCGCCCTCAAGAACCACATGGGCAAGTCCCGCTTTCGGAAGCTCCCGGGCGCGGAGCGCGAGCACGCGGCCGTTCGCTGGATGACCATCAAGGTTGGCCGAGAACAATTCATTGCCGCCGTGCGGGCGCTTGCAGAGCAGATGCGCGGCCGCGCCTTAGCACTCCTTCGGTTGCGACTCCTGAATTGCCTTGCATGCTTGAACTGACAGGAACGCGGGGAGAGGGTAGATGAAAGTCAGGACTGCGCTCACGTGCGCGGCGCACTAGCTGTTGCGGCATGTGCTAGCGGCCAAGCCACGGCAAACGAGAAGCTCGGCGCCGTCGTGCGCAGGCTTACCGATTATTTCGGCCGGCGCGCTCGAAAAGGTCGTCAGATCCGGGATGACGGCGACGGTCGTTTGCAGCTGTGCAGCCGAGATCGAGGTCGCGCGGGGTAACTCCCGAAGGAAGGCTTCGATGCGTGAGCAGTTCAACCGCAGTTCAAAGAAACGCTGGCTCGTTGTGCGGGAGCTCAGTGAAAAAGTGACGCCAGCGGCAACGTCCTGAGAAGTACCCCGCATCGCCAAACTCAGTCCCGCGAACCATGCCTCAAGCGTCACAGTAAACCCGATCAAACCGCTGAAAGCGACAAAACGGATCGCCTCATATGACCTCCGACAGCTCCGCCGTCATCTCGCTCCGCCAAGCTCCACCAAAATCCAATGCCTTGACGGGCGCTGAGCGCGCCAAGGCTTACCGGGATAGAAAGCGGAAAGGAAAACACGCGCCGGCTGAAGCTGACGCTCCGCCGCCAACACCGGCCGCGCGCCTTGAAACGGAAGATGCCCCCGTAACGCCGCCCGGCGCCGCAACAACGCTGCCTGTGACGGCCGCCGCGCCCCACCTCGTTACGCTCGCGCCCGTCACGCCGTCACGGCTCCAAGTCGCCCCGATTCTCATTACGATAGCCGCTCTCGCGCTCGCCGGCGTCGGCATAGCAATCAACGGTTGGTTCGCGCGATCGCTAGGTGCCAGCGACATCGCCGGATGGCTCTTCCTCGCCCTTGGCGTGGCCGCCGATCTCATTGCGCTGGGGATTCCATCCCGTGCCGCCAATCTCTGGCCGATCCGCCAGCGCGGGACCGCTCTCTTGGGTGGTTGCTGTGGCTGGTGACGTTCGTTTTCGCCGTCACAGCGGGCCTTTGTTTCGCCTCGACGAACGTTAGTGACATGACGCTTGCACGTGCGTCACGTCACGCCCGCCGTCACGGCTTCGCAGTCGGCTCTTTCCGACGCGATGACAGCTCGAGATCGCGAATGCAAAGGCGGAACAGGAAAGTTCTGCCGGGAGCGCGAGGCGGCGGTCGTAGACCGACGACAGATCCTGGACGCGGCGGTGGCCGCCGTTGGGCAAATTGCGGATCCCCAGACGGATGCCGCGGCGAAGCTCATTGCATGGGCTTCGCTCGGTACGGTTCGACCGGCGCCGAGCGATTTCGCCATGCTTCGGCTCGTTCTGCTCGCGCTACTGCCCAGGTCGGCGGCTTGCTGATGTTGCTCGGGCGGCGCTCGCAGATCATTGGCAAAATTTCTCCCGCAGAATGCCCGATTGAGAGCGTGCGGACACCTATCGCTCTTTGCGATTCAACCACCCGAGAGACCCTCGTTGCTTGAAGAAGGCGCCGGCGGAACCGGCGCTCTCCGAAACCTTACTTCGATTGTCCGACGCTCGGCGCCTTGCCGAGCTCCCGCGCCATGTCGAGGTGGTGGCGCAATGCCGGAAGCGTCTTGCCGGCCCAGTCCTTCAGCGCGGCATTGTCACCGCCGTTAGCGTAGCGCTCGAATAGCGAGACCGCATCCTTGTGCGCGCTGACCTGA
The DNA here is from genome assembly GCF_021458635.1 of Bradyrhizobium monzae. GTDB lineage: Bacteria > Pseudomonadota > Alphaproteobacteria > Rhizobiales > Xanthobacteraceae > Bradyrhizobium. Next base: position 25,606 of record NZ_JAIRDQ010000014.1, on the reverse strand, counting down.
TAGGAGTCGAAATCCGAGCTGAAATCCTTGCCCGTGGCACCCTTGAGCTTGTCCAGCTTGCTCTGGTGCGAGCTGTCGAGCGCGGTCGGTAGCGTGGCCTGCACCTTGCCGTCCCCGACGAGAGCCTTGAGCTCACTGCTGGTCTTGGTGTGGTCCGTCACCATCTGCTGAGCGAATCTCGTCTCCTGCGCGTTGCCCTTCTGCTCCGCGAGCTTGCTCGATTCGATCTCGAACATGTCGCTGACGGCGACCTCCTTGACGAAATCGGCAGTCGTCGGCGCGACGCCGAGCGCCGAGTTCACGCCGGTCTTCTCGCCGAGCGACTGGGCGAGCGCTGGGCCTGCGAGCAGTACGCAGGCAGCGGCAATGATGGTGCGTTTCATAGTTCGGTCCCTCTGATTGGCTGCGCGGCCGCTTCCGCGCGAATCTTTGTGCCGACCAACACCGCGCCCGGGCCGATGTTCCTAATCCGTCGGGTTGCGGCCGGTGCTGGGATTGATCGGATCGGTCGGCTTCCGCCGCAGTCGCTCCGGCAGGAAAGGTTCGGACGGCAAGACCGACGGCGTCGCGCGCACGTCGGCATAATGCTGCGCCCGCTCGTGTGGCGTCTGATTGGCATTGATCTGGTGCTCCACATCGACGCCGTCGACGGGATCGTTGACGCCATGTTGAATGTCATGGAAGTCACCCATGGTTAACCTCATTCCTTTCCGGGCAGGATCTTTTCCAGCACTTGCCGGGCTGCTCCCTTGATCACCCCGGTTTCGTCGGGATCGCCCTTCATCAAGGCAAGCGAGAAGTTCTTGGCCTGCTGCAGGGTGATGTGCGGTGGCAGCGGTGGCACCTCGGGATCTGTCTTTACCTCCAGCACGACGGGCATCTCGCTGGCCAACGCCTGATCCCAGGCCGAGCCGAGCAGTTGCAGGCTGTCGACGAAAATGCCGGCGAGGCCGATCATCTCGGCGAAGCGCGAATAAGGCAACGTCGAGGATGCGCTGCGAGGCCTCGAATTTGGGATCGCCATCGATGATGCGCTGCTCCCAGGTGACCTGGTTGAGATCTTCTTTGTTGAAGACGCAGACGACGAAGCGAGGATCGCGCCAGGATCGCCAGTATTTCGCGGCGGTGATCAGCTCGGCCATGTTGTTCATCTGCATGGCGCCGTCGCCGACCAGCGCGATGACAGGTCGGTCCGGATGGGCGTATTTCGCGGCGAGGGCGTAGGGCACGGCCGCGCCCATCGAGGCGAGACCACCGGACAGCGAGGCCGTCATGCCGGGCCGAATCCTGATGTCGCGCGCAAACCAGTTGGCGCAGGAGCCGGAATCGCTGGTGATGATCGCGCGCTCGGGCAGGCGCGGCGAAAGCTCCCAGGCGACGAGCTGCGGATTGATGGGGGCAGCAGGCTGGTGCGCACGGTCGTCCAGCGTCTTCCACCATCTGGCGACGCCGTCCTCGATACCCTTGCGCCAGGCGCCGTCACTCTTGGGCGCAAGGCGTGGCAGCAGGCTCCGCAATGTCTCCGCGGCATCGCCGACTAGGCTGACTTCCATGGGAAAGCGGATCGACGACATTGCAGCATCGATGTCGATTTGCACGCCGCGTGCGGCACCTTCTTTGGGAAGGAATTCCGCGTAAGGGAACGCGGAGCCGATCATTAGCAGCGTGTCGCATTCCATCATCATGTTGTAGCTTGGCTCGGTGCCGAGCAGGCCGATCGAGCCCGTAACCCATGGAAGATCGTCCGGCAGGGCCGCCTTGCCGAGCAGCGCCTTGGCACAGCCGGCGGACAGCGGTCGGCGACCGCAATCACCTCGTCGGTGGCGTTCAGCGCACCTGCTCCGATGAGCATCGCGGTCTTCTTGCCGGCGTTGAGCACCTCCGCGGCTTGATCGAGCTCGGCTTCGCGCGGCATCACGCGTGGGGCGCTGTAGCCGACACCAGAATGCAGGGTCCCGTGCGCGCGCGGCGGCGCTTCATAAGGTTCCTCTTGGAGGTCGTTGGTCAGAATGATTGCGGTCGGAGCCCGGCTTGCGAGCGCGATGCGCACTGCGCGGTCGATCAGGTGGCGCACTTGGGCCGGTGAGGACACCTGCGCCACATAGGCGCCCGCGACGTCCTTGAACATCGAGACGAGATCCAGTTCCTGTTGATAGCTCCCGCCAAGCGCACTGCGCGCCTGCTGGCCGACGATCGCCAGCACCGATTGGTGATCGAGTAGCGCATCATAGAGGCCAGTAATCAAATGCGACGCCCCGGGGCCCGATGTCGCGATACAGACGCCGAGTTCGCCGGAAAATTTCGTATAGGCGCTCGCCATGAACGCCGCCATCTCTTCATGCCTGGCCTGCACGAAATCGATCTTGGCCTCTGCCCGGTTCATCGCGCCGAACACACCGTTGATGCCGTCGCCGGGGTAACCGAAGATATGGCGGACTCCCCATTGATGCAGACGTTGGACGATGAAGTCGGTGACGGTCTGGGACATCTGGGCAGCGGGTTGCGTTACCCGGGGAACCGTGGCTGCCACGTATAGTTCCTGGGACACATGCGGGACAGGACTCGAGGGCGGCCTTCGGCAATCGGGAGTTCTTCCTCAACAAACCGCACAGCATCGGGCCGAACCGGAGCAGGAGTGATACCTGAGACCGTTCTCCTTTGTCACATCCTGTTCGCGGGCCGTTCGAGGATGGTTCTTAAAAACACAACCTAGAAAGCCATGTGCGGTTGTGTGACCACGTTGGAATGTAATTGCGGATGGAACACCTGAGCGGCTTGGAGAGTTGCAGACTCGTTGAGTGAAGAAGGTAAACTGCCCGCCATCGGCGCGAACCCGGGGGCGGGTATTTTTGTGAGTTGGGTAAGTGGCAAGGCGTACCAGACCGGCGATGCCAGGCTTCATCAAGCCTCAGCTCGCCACCCTCAAGATGAAAGCCCCGGCGGGCGAGGACTGGATTCACGAGATCAAGAAGGCCGCCGCCCGGCTGAATTTCGAAGGTATCGTTTCGAAACGTGTTGACGCACCGTATCCATCGGAGCGGACCGAAGCCTGGTGGAAGGTGAAGACGGTCCAGCGCGACAAATTCCCCATTGTCGGTTTCGTCAAAGATCCTACCGGCGTTGCAGCGCTCTATCTCGGCAAGCAGGATGCGAAAGATCTGCTGTACACGGAAAGGTTGGCACCGGTTGGAGCCGAACCAAATCTGTGGAAATCCGCAAGGCGTTGGATACGGTCGTTAGTCCGAAGACAAAGCTCACCAGGCCTATCAGGAAGCCCAAGGCGACGTGGGTCGAGCCGAAGTTCTACGCCGAAGTAGAGTACCGGGACATCACGTCCGAAGGGCTGTTGCGAGCCAGCTCCTTCAAGGGATTGAGCAGAGGAACGCGCCGTTCCTAGTAGCGTTCTTTCTCTAGAATAGGGCGCAGTTAATAGGTCCAACGGCTGCCAAACTTCGATGCGCTGTTATCTATTCACGCTCGACGACTGCGGTAGCACACTGAATGCGCAAGAAATCGACTGCAATAACGTCGAAGAGGCTCTACAGCTGGGCTCTCCCGCAGTGGCGAACCACCCTGTGGAGGTTTGGTGTGGTCCGCGGTGTTTCGCACGCTTTGAGCCGGAGCGGAGACGATCGAGACCGCTGCCGCGTCTGTACAAACTTCTATCCGTGGTCGAACGTCGCATTATCGAAGGCGAGCAGCACATTGCACATCAAGAGACGGTGATTGCGCAGCTAAAGCGGGACGGGCGCGATCTTGCTATCGCGCTATCCGTCCTCGACACACTGATCGACACCCAAAAGGCTCATTTGCAGGAGCGGGCTTTGATTGTCGCCGAAGTGGCAAAGCGATCAGGATAGGACACGACGAACGTCGCGGCGAAGGCTGCAGGCGCCCGGCTTGGCACGGCGCAGCTTTGTCAGGGACGGTGCTTGGAAACCCGTGAGCGGGGCCATGTTGTCCCCGCTCGGTGGCGCCTCACAGGTAAAAAGTCGATCCCTTCGCCGTGGCCGGCGACAATGCTCGTAAGGGCGCGGCGATGAAGCTTCGCCTTACCCTTCAGAGCTCCCGCGACCCGACCCCATGGCACTGTTCAAAATCCATCAAATGCCGGACTCGTGAGCTCTCGCACTATTCCAAGGTGGCCTTGTCCGCTCAGCAATTTTATAAGGAGGCGGAAACTGCCGCACGCAGGCGGCTCGTAGCCTCAACCAAGTCAATCGAGATCGCTGGTCGAATCTCACCGGCGAGTGGGCAGCACTCCCTCTCGCGGTCGAGGGGGTCAGATCTTCCGCGCGGTTAGCATGAATGCCTGCAGCAGTTAGCTGGGCAAAGATGATGGGCGCGCCGCTTCCGCGGGGATAATTCCCCTTGGCAGAATCCATCGCGGATCGGGTGACAACTGCCGCGGACGCGTGGGTATGGAGAACCCGCTGGCTGTCGAGGCCGAGGGTTTTTGTTGCCGATGCTAAAGCCAGACACCCTGCGTGCCAAACAGCACTGCTACAAGGGAAACCAAGAGACCAATTCCTGAGAAAATGGCAACTGCGGATAGTTGGTCAGAGCCGGTATCCAATGATTTTTGAGTGTAGATCGCTCGTGCTGAAATCGATGTTGGCATCATTGCTCCCCAAATAGTCCCGACCCACAAAGATGTCTCCTCAACACGCGCAAACGTTCAAACTAACCGTCTCGGCAACGAATGCCAAAGCCGTCACATGTAAGCGCAAAAGACTCTTTCGCCTTCGCGTCTTCAAAACAAAAGCGTGTGCCGATGTCTGCGCGATCGGTCCACCAGTTGATCTGTTTCCCTTTCGCTATCCGCGAAGCTTCTCCGCGCAGTAGATCCAACTGTCTTCCGGCTGCGTGGACTATCAGGCAATGTTCGTTAGACATGAAGATCATCCTCAGAAAGGACTCTCGAAGAGCACGAAGGCCGCAGCCTGGGGGCAGACTGCGGCCCGCGCATTTGGTCAAAAAATTCCGGGTTAAAAAGATCTAAGTGAAATATGCAGCCAGCCCCGGTGAGTGCAGACGTACAGCAACTCCGCCGCGCTGCAATGTAATCTAAGTCACACTTGGAAATGTATTTAATTGCGTAGCAAGTGAGGGAGGACCCGCCGGGGCTGGCAAACTGGCGAGCCCTCAACCCCAAGCACAAGGCCGCGTACGTCGGCCCCGTCCCACAGGCCAGCCTGGGCCCAATTCCCTACCAAAGTCTATATGTGACGATGATCTTGCGGCTTAACTCTAACGGGCTATGATGCAACTCATATTAGAACTTTTTCGAACTTTGTGTTTTGGAGCTACCCATTGCCAACATCCATCGAAGCGATCGTTTCGGCTTACGTACGTTTGAAAAACCGGCAAGCTCTGGAGCATATGCGAGAGTTGCGCCGCCAATTGCTCAAACCACTACAGTCCAAATCCAGCATCGACACGGCTCAGTCTCGAGATTTTATACTTGAGGACATCCGAGTGATCGAGGGTGGTCTGGAGCAGTTGCGCTCGCCACCACACGGCTGAGCATCTGGTCTGTTCCTGATTTGCCCGGACCGGCCTGGGATGTGGGTAAGCCCTGCAACCGCCGCGGCGATCGTGCGGAACGTCGCGGTGTCGGTTGCGGGAGCCGTCTTGGACTGCTCCTGTGACCCTCGCGTCGGCACCATGGATGGCGAGGAACGTTTGCGCTTACTCGGATACAGCCAACGTCCAGAGACGGCCCGGGCTCGCAGGGGCAGGGGTATGGCCGGGCCGCTCGCTAGCTCGGATGACGAGCCAGCGAGACTCACAAAGCCTAACTGCCCGCTTTTGTTCCTCGCTAGGGAAAGGGCCAAGCGGGTTTTCCTTTACCAATTTACAGAAGTCAGTTCCAGCGTTAGCCTAGCGGCTATTGCAAATCCGAATTTTCGTTGTGGGTAGCGTCATGTCGAGTGCAATTGATTTGATTGTAGATGGGTACGCAAGGCTGAAAGATCGGGAGGCCTTGGAAAATCTCAGGATGCATCGCCGACGCTTGGCCGTAGACCTGAAGGCTAGAATCGGGTTCGATTACCGATCGTCGATCGTACAGGTCGAGCAAGACCTCGCGGCTATTGAGGCTGGGATTCAAACGCTCTCCGGCCCAATCGCGGGTTAGTTCATTTAGCATGGCTTAGCAAAGACCGCCGGTCACGCTGGGCTGGCCTGCTGGGCCGGCGTCCATTCATGCCGGCCAGCGCGAGCCAAGAATCTGCCAGAGGACCAAGAGCACCGCGATAACAAGCATTGCGTAGACCGTCCTGCGGCCCATCCGGTTCATTCGAGAACCTCATATTCAAACGCCACCCCTCGGGGTCGTTTTCCTCAAACCATGTCTCGGCCGCGTCGGTGCTCGCAAATACCTTGACATGGTCCTTGTCGCCGACCTGCTTAGCGGTGTTCACGTACACGAAGACGGTCATTGATCCCTCTTCAGCTTGCGTCGGCCCCGGACTCCGGGACGTAGAGCCGGTTCAGTCCGCGGATTTATTAACCTAAGTTATCGCGCCTGAGCGGGTCGTAGGGGCACAATCGTCTACTGCCGATTGGCGCGCGGTCACCGCCGGTGTTGCGCGCCTGTCCTCCTCCTGGAAAGGAGCATGCCATGTACAAGCGGCGGCGTCGTTTCAAACAACAGCTTACGCTTCAAGATCGTCTGGCGGCTTGGTCCAAGCAAATCGAACTGGAGGCTGCGAAGCTTCCCCATGGCCCCGAACGTGACGCCTTGATCAAGAAGGCGCGGCAGGCCGACGTAGCCAATCATCTCGACAAATGGGCTAAGTCGCCGGGATTGCAACCGCCGAAATAGGAACGCGACCAGCTCGGCAGCATTACTGACGCATGCCGAGGTACTTCTTTCACATCACGCATGAACGCCATGAGATCGACCGCGAAGGCGAGGAGCTGCCCGACAAGCATGCTGCGTGGAAGGAAGCCACGATAACGGCCGGGCAGATCCTTCAAGGCATAGACGGTAAGCTTGCGCCCGACCGGGATTGGCGAATGGAAGTAACGGACGAATTCCAGAACACGCTGTACGTTCTCCACATCCACGCTGAAAAGCCGAAGTAGGCCGCCTCATTTGGGTACTGTCCGTATTTAAATCCCAGTGTCCTAAGGTGAATTTCGAAATGTCCTAATTCGCGGAATTAGCTTGCGATGGCGTCTGAAACCCGACCTGTCCGCGGTGGAACTGAATCGACTCGGCGTCGTTCCAAAAAGGGAATTAACTGGTTCCACTCATGAAAAGCCGCCGGTTGCACTTCCAACCCAGGAGGGAGCCGTAGCATGATGATCAGAGAACGCCACTTCGATACGTACTCGATCCCGGCACGCATTTGCTTCGCCATTGCGTTGGGCGGCGGCGCGTTGCTGCTCGCGGTGGCGATTACGAGCATTTACTTCTTGTAGCAGGGCCGTTGTCAAAGAGGCCGCCTCAGTTGGTGGCCTCTTTTGGTAGTGGAGAAACCCCATCGATTCGGCGGGGTTTTGTTTCCCCTCCGCGGGTGTCCCGTAATGCGACATAAAACCTTGGCACAACTTGTGCACACTAATCCGCACCGGTCTTTTGCACCCACACCCACCGGGGCTGGAAAGCCGCGGCCCGCGTCACATTTAAGCGGGCGGCGTTTTTGCTTCTAAACGCAAAGACCCCAGCTCCGGGCTGAATCCGTTGGGGTCATAGCGCACCAAAAGGTGTCCGGGTGTGCGACGGCCGAACGAAGACAGCCTAGCCCCACTGTCCTAATTCAATTCATCGTTACGACTGTCCTAATTAGGACAACACCGGCGGCCTGGATGTCGGTGATGCTGCTTACTGACGCGGGAATGGGCTGGCGCTCGGCGCCATCAGCCGCACGAAGGAGCCGCTTTCCTGCAGATCGAGCCAGCCTTGCTCGATCGCATAGCGCAGCCCGGCTCCGAACTCCGGGCCGCTGGCCTCCAGCGTGAACAGGAACGGGGCGTTGATGCGCTCGATATAAATGCGGCCGTCCTGGACAGCCGGGACGCTGGCAGCGAGCTCGATCAGCTTGCGCGCCGCGGCCTCCGGGTTGGAGTAAGGACGGTCTTTGGTCATGTTCATGGATCGGTCCCCCAGCCGTGGAAAAACGTTCAACCAACTATAGGGCGATTCTTCATCCGATGCTCGATGAGCCAGCGTGCAGCCTGGTCCGATCTCCCGTCAGCTCCTCGACATAGTCGTCGATCGCGCTCCGCAGTTTCTCGGCGTCGGCGCCGTGGGCACGCCGCCCGAGGATGAGGTAGCGGCGCAGCCGGTCGAGCTCGGCCAGGTCTGCGGCGATATCAGCGGCCCGGCCAGCTTCTCGGCGCTGTTGCTCGCGATATTCGTGCCAGGCCTTTGCGGCCGCGCGGTTCTCTGCCTTGGTCATGACGCCCATCGAAACGCGGTCTCGGCGAGAGTCAAATTATCAATCCCTTGGGTCGCGGAATCCTAGCGATACCCAGCGGGTAGGGGGACAGATCGTCTCAAAAAGGATGTGCTGATATTCCGAATTATTGCTTGCTCCGTCGGGCAAAACAGTGGTTCATAGGGTGCTCCCGACCGAATGAGGAGCGCACCCTATGGCGGAAGAATTCCCAGCGTCGTCCGAGCTATCGAAGATAGCCAAGCTCAATGGAGACTTCCGAAGAAACTACGGGACGTTGCTTGGAGCGTTCTTGTATCTAAGATCTATCAGCGCCGCGGGCGGACGTTCCTGGCTATTGGGTGGTTTGTTTTCCCTCCTAGGTTCGGCTGTGCTCGGATGGCTGAGCAGGCGTGGCCTTGCCACGTATTGGTGACGCCCGTTGCGGAGGCAGCACATGGCCAACGCGCTGATCGTTCGCCCAGGAACCGATCTGTTGCCGCCGACAAGCGATGGACGCGTAGCTCAGTCGATGTCGACGGAACATCAGCGGTATTCGCCGAAAACCAGATGGCGACCATCGCGGTCTATGCGGCGAAGCATGATCTCGCGATCGTTCGCACCTACAGAGCTGAGGGTCGGAGCGGCCTTCTAGGCTGGAAGTCGCACCATAGGGATCGGGGGTATCCTGCTACGAATTGCGCGTCATGGACAATGAGTTCGATCCCCAGCGGCAGGCGGAAGCGGCGATGAAAGAAGCCGTGCGCGCGGACGGCGCAGAACGGCAGCGCTTGATCCAGATTGCGCAGGCTTGGCTCGAAGTCGCCCATCCCGGGCCATCGTTCCGCTCAGGTCCGTCGGTCCGCCGGGCCTAATTGTCGCCCGCATGCGCTCCGAAAGGCGAAGGACCATCTCGTGGTGATGGCGACGCGAGTTTCTCCGCCTCGCGTGATGATCTCCCGCCGACGGTCAGGATGGTCGCGGTCGCCGCCATTGGCCCTGCTGAGTTCCACAGCCAAAACAACCAACGAGTCTCTCGCTGTGGATGGAAACCGGAAGCGTGATCCCCGCGTTGGGGTGAATGGACGATGATGATCTGCAAGCCCGCAGTGAACAAGCTCTCGTCGTAGTGACCCTCAGTACGGCAACGCTGGTCGCGTGCGTGACCCTTTTGGTATCTCAATTGTAACGCCGCCTCAGTCGGCCGCTATCACTTCGGAAGATGCTGGGCGGTCGGTGGTTGCGCAGAGCAAGCGGATATTTCCACGGAACGTCGCGCCGGATTCGCTCTGCTCACCGACATAGGCATCGACACTGGCCTCAACGGCTGGGCGCTCGCCCGAAGGACGAGGGAGATCGATCTGGACTTTCCGATGGCCTACATGGCGGGCCGTTCGCGCCGGCGCAGCTGGTCACCGCCGTCTCGCAGCTTCTTAACGTGGGGAGGGGGCCCGTCTGACCCGGCTGGACGTTGCGCCGGACTTCAGAGCAGCGTCAGGACCGCGACAACCACGACTAGGCCCGTCGCGGTCACGCACAGGACTCGCATAATCTGCCCCGTTGGAAGGGCCTGCCCCGCGGCGAACTCTATACCGGGAACCCGGTAGGCGGAACCGAAACTTTCCCGTGACTTCATGTGTTCACGACAGGGGGCGCAGCACGCGAGGCCTTGCCCATGCCCCTCATGCCGATAGGTGATGTGTTTCTCACGGTCGCGGTCATGACCTTGGCCTTCCTCGGCGAAGTCGCGGTGTTCGCTCTCCTTGGCATCTTCTGAAGTATCGCTGTCGTCAGGGAAGTCTGGCCGACGCAACAAGTCATTCTTGAAGGTCCGTCGCAGATCGCGGGAGGAGCGTGATGTCCACCATCACCGGCAGCACGGAAGTTCGGCGGTGTGGCCGCCCCGGATTCCTACGGTCGCAACGATGCGTGATCGTTTACGATCTGTGATTATATTTCAGTCCCATGGACGTCGAGTACGACCCCGAGCGCGAGGCATTTTCGGCGATGAAGCTCGCCGCCGAAGCCGATGGCGCCGAACGGCAGAGGTGGATCAACGCCGCACTGGCGTGGATCGAACTCACTCGCCTGCGGGTGCCGGTCGGTCGCGAGCGCCTAGGGAGGGAAGAGGCGGTCTAAATTAGGCGGCGTCCAAGCGGCACTCCGGGCAGGTGTCGCCGATCGAATCGAGGACGCCGTGGACTTCCGCGACCGCCTCGTCGGGAGAGAACCCAGACGGCGGATCCTGCCGGGCGACATCGAAGGCGCGGTCGCGCGCATGGGGGTCGGCGCGGTCCTGCATCCAGCCGTGCTCCTCGCATTCTTGAATAGCACCCGCCTCCTGCAGCACGTTGATGGCCCACCCTCGCAGCGTGCGGATCGCCGGCCTCCGTTCCTTCGTCATCAGCATCGAGATCACTCCTGCCGGGACGAATCCTTCGGCCCGCCTGCTCGTTCCGGGGGTAGCACGGGTCAGGGATTCACGATCGGCAGGGCTGGGGCTTCCACGTGTTCCGCAGCTCTAGAGCCCTGCGGGGATTATCGGATCCCTCGACGGGACGGCAACTCAGCCGGACAGAGGTTCGCTCGAACATTCTCACTTTTCTTTCGGCGGGACATGAGACGACTGCGAACACTCTGGCTTGGTCGATCTATTTGCTTTCACAAGTGCCCGAGCGGCGGGCACGTGTCGTGGAGGAAGCTGAACGCGAATTGTCCAATCCGGGAGATGACTTGGCCGACCGGTTGATCATCACAAAGGCAGTAATAGAAGAAGCGCTCCGCCTCTACCCACCAATCGCCGCACTCAGCCGGCTGCGGTAGAGACTGATGTGTTGGGTGATATGCCGGTCGGGCCAGGCTCGCGGATCGTGATAGCGCCGTATGTTCTTCATCGACATCGCGAGCTGTGGGGCCGCCCCGATGCATTCGACCCCTCGCGTTTTTTACCGGAGAACCGCGACGGAATTTCACGTTTTGCCTTTTTGCCCTTCGGGATTGGGCCTCGGACTTGTATTGGTTCGTCCTTTGCCCTGCAGGAAGCTGCAATCGTTCTTGCTCTCTTAACCCGCCGCTTCGAAATGCGGCTGTTGCCGCACGCTGAGGTCTGGCCCCTTCAGCGCGTTACATTACGCCCCGCAAATGGGCTGCCGATGCAACTGGTTCCGAGGAGAGCGAGTTAACTGCTCGAAACGTTTTGCCGAGTGGAGGAAGCAAACGGTCAGACCGAATAGAACTTAAGGATCTTAGCCCGACATTTTCGTGCTTGGCCCGCGAAGTAAGCAAAAGGATGGAGGAGAAGATATGCTGCGTTCAGTCTTGTTAGTCGCATCAGTCGTGATGCCGCCGTTCGTCTACGCAAATTCGGCATACTTGAGTTCAGCCGGATTGTTTATTGAACGGTTGTGTCCATGACGCCACGACCCTGGCACTTTTTGCATAGTCATCTGGGCCTCTCGACAAGGAAGAGGCGACCTCTCTCGATTGATCTAGATCAATAGAAGAAGGATGTGCCGCTGCGAACGTGCGACCGCTTCAGGTGTTCGATTGGTCATGTTGACTGACTAAGATGTTAAGTCGCGCTCGCCGCCGGCAGAATCGACGCTAGGAAACTGCCGAGGGATTTTGCGGGTGCCCCTCGCACTTTTTTAAAGCTCATTCGCTGGGAGCAGAGATGCACGACGTTGGGGTTGCGGCAGGCGTACCTTTGTCGGATGAGCCTAGCCAGGGCGGCATGAACTGGATTCCGGGCGGCACGTTCCGCATGGGCTCCGACAGGCACTACGCCGAAGAGGCACCCGTCCATCGCGTGTCTGTGAGCGGCTTTTGGATGGACCGAACGCCGATCACCAATCGCGATTTCCGCAAGTTCGTCAACGCTACAGGCTACGTGACATTCGCGGAGACGCGGCCCGAGGCAAAGGACTATCCAGGCGCGCTGCCGCACATGCTCAAAGCAGGCTCGCTGGTGTTCACGCCACCGAAGCGTCCGATCGATTTGCGCGACTGGTCGCAATGGTGGAGTTTCAAGTTTGGCGCCAACTGGCGCCGGCCATACGGCCCCCGCAGTTCGATCAGCGGCTTCGACGATCATCCCGTGGTCCACATTGCCTATCGCGATGCTGAGGCCTACGCGACATGGGCCGGCAAGGACTTGCCGACCGAAGCCGAATGGGAGTTTGCCGCGCGCGGCGGACTCGACGGAGCCGAGTTCGCCTGGGGCGACGAGCTCATGCCCGGCGGCAAGCCCATGGCGAATATCTGGCAAGGCGCTTTTCCGTACCAAAATCTCGAGAGCGACGGTTACGCACGCACGTCGCCCGTGATGGCGTTCTCGCCGAATGGCTACGGCCTCCATGACATGATCGGTAACGTCTGGGAGTGGACCACGGATTGGTGGTCCACCAGACATGAGCCCGATGCGGCCAAGGCGTGCTGCATTCCGCGCAATCCACGCGGCGGGCGTGAGCAAGACAGCCATGATCCGTCTCTCCCCAGGATCAAAATTCCCCGCAAGGTTCTCAAAGGCGGCTCGCATCTCTGCGCGCCGAACTACTGCCGCCGCTATCGCCCGGCTGCGCGCCATGCGGAAGCGGTGGATACGTCCACGAGCCACGTTGGTTTTCGATGCGTCATAAGGAAGAGAGTAAATGATGAGCGATGAGAAGAAGGATAACAAGGCGCGCAATATGAGCCGCCGCAATGTTCTGCTCGCGACGACAAGCATTGCCGCCGCGTCTGCATTGGGCGCCGCCGCATCGGTTGAAACGGCACTGGCCCAGGCGCAGCAGGCACCGAGCGGACAGCGGCCCAATATCGTCTTCATCATGGGTGACGATATCGGCTGGTTCAATATCGGTGCCTATCACCAGGGCATCATGGCAAGCCGGACACCGAACCTCGACAAGCTCGCCGCGGAAGGCATGCGCTTCACCGACTACTATGCCGAGGCGAGCTGCACGGCGGGCCGCGCCAACTTCATCACCGGAGAGCTGCCGATCCGTACCGGGCTTACCACGGTCGGTCAGGCAGGCTCCCCGATCGGCATGCCGGCGCAAGCGCCGACCATTGCGACCGCGCTGAAATCCATGGGATACACCACAGGTCAGTTCGGCAAGAACCACCTCGGCGACCTCAACGAGTTTCTGCCGACGGTGCACGGCTTCGATGAGTTCTTTGGCTACCTCTATCACCTCGACGCTATGGAAGACCCCGCCCACCGCAATTACCCGCAATCACTGCTAGCCACGGTCGGTCCTCGCAACATGGTTCATTCATGGGCGACCAACGTCGACGATCCGTCGGTGCAAGCCCGCTGGGGCAAGATCGGCAAGCAGCGGATCGAGGACGCCGGGCCCCTGTATCCGAAGCGGATGGAAACGGTCGACGACGAAATTCTGCAAACCACCTTCGCCTTCATCGACAAGGCGAAGCAGGACAATAAGCCGTTCTTCGTCTGGCTCAACCCCACGCGCATGCACGTCGTCACGCATCTCTCGGAAAAATACGAGAACATGCGCAACTCGGAAAACGGCTGGTCGGTTTCCGAGGGCGGGTTCGCCCAACTCGACGACATCGTCGGCGCCGTGATGAAGAAGCTCAAGGACGAGGGCTTCGACGACAACACGATCGTCGCGTTCACAACCGACAACGGCGCCGAGAACTTCACCTGGCCTGATGGCGGCCAGACGCCGTTCGCGGGCGGCAAGGGAACAGCCCTGGAAGGCGGCTTCCGTGTGCCCTGCATGATTCGCTGGCCGGGTAAGGTGCCGGCGGGAAAGGTCGAGAACGGCATTATGTCCGGACTCGACTGGTTCCCGACCTTTGTCGCGGCCGCCGGCAATCCGAATATCGCCGACGAGTTGAGGAAGGGAAAGCAGCTCGGCGACAAAACCTATAAGGTCTACCTCGACGGGTACAACCAGATGGACCTGATTACCGGAAAAGGCCCGTCATCGCGCCACGCGATCTTCTATTTCACGGAGGGCACACTGAGCGCGGTGCGCGTCGACGACTTCAAGTATCGCTTCACCGATCAGCCCGGCGGCTGGTTGGGCGGCACAGTCAAGGTTGATTGGCCGATCCTCACCAATCTCCGCCTTGATCCCTTCGAGCGCACAAATTTGCCGAACGGCGATAAGGGGTCATTGGCATTCTATAACTGGTTCGCTTACGAGTTCTGGCGATTCCAGTTCGTGCAGCAGGAGGTGGGCAAGCTCGCCCAGACTGCGATCGAGTTTCCACCAATGCAGAAGGGTGCGAGCTTCAACCTGGAAGCCGTCAAGGAGCAGATCGAGAAGGCCATTCAGTCGCACGCTGGCAAGTAGAATATGGTGACGGGCGCCCTAAGCCCAGGGGCGCCAGTCTGACAAGCATCATGTAGCAACTGGGCGACGACCAAAGCTCGCATTTCCGCTGATGGCCCATCGCGCCCTTACTGGGCCGGCTCTGTTGGTCTGCTCCTTAGGGCTAAGCGGACAGATTATGCTGCCGCCCGATCTTCCATCTCCGCCCCGCGCATCACGATCTTAAGCACATCATCCGGCAATGGTCGCAGCAGCGCCTTCGTCTCATCCCGCAGCCCGCGCATCCAAACGTCGCACCGGTTAAGGGATTGGTTACTGGTCACTGTCACCATTTACACATAGGTCGCATTATGCGGCAGCGCATTCTGAGAACAGTCTAATACTTCGGGACGGCCGGTTGGCGGTCCTTTGTAGGAGAGGCCCAATGTTTAAGGGCTTCACGGCGGCAGTTGTGGCGCTGATTAGTACAGCGCAACTGGATCAATACCTAACCAACGGTCGATACACCGACGCGGCCATGGCTATGCTGCGGCAAATCAGGCACGCGTTCGGGTTTTGAGATTGTCCCTCGGGGACGACTTTGAGGCGTGTGATGGAAAGCGTTGCATGGACTGATCTCGACGCGGATGAGCAACGCGCCATTGCGATATTGGGAGCCGGACTTTCTATCGAGCTGTGCGACCCCGTTGCACTCCTGACCTTAAGGCGGCTCGGTCTGATCGTGGGCTCCCATTTGACGGCTGCCGCACACGATCTGCGGAGGGGCGTGCTTTTAGGCGAACTCGGGACCCGCGATTGCAGCCTGAAGGTATGAATGAGGCTCGGGAGGTATTGGAGATGTCAGGAGCTATTGGGCTGATCGTGGAGGGTTGCGCCGCGCGCCGACATTTCCGAAGTTGGGGTTAGACCGGAGGTCGCCAACTTGGGTTCTGCCCGACGCTTTTGACCCGAAGGCGACTTCGATTGTCGTCTCCACTCAATGGGAGCTTGTCCGACCTGTTCTTGAAGTTCTCAAGGATTTCGAGACGTGCAATTTGTCCAAACAGCAATACGGACGTGTCTTGCTGAATCCGGTCCCCTCAGGGAAAGCTGTTGGACTGAGGGGGCTTTCAACGAGGCCGTGCAAGATCATGAGATTGCTCAAGCTTCTTGTGCAGCGTTTGCTGATCTTTGGATTGGGAATCTTCTGTGTCTGGTTGATTGTCTTTGTTGTTTTTGAAACCGCGGACCGCAGGCTACCTTGGATCCTGGCGGTCAGTGCTACCTACGGCATTGCCGCGTATATTGTTCTGCCACGCGCCATTCGAATGGGCCTGAAGATTCTCCAAAGCAAACGTGTGCCGAGTTACACGATTACGGGCGACGGATTGCCTGGAGATCCCGTGAATGTCGTGCTCGTCGGCACGCTCCAGCAGCTTCGCGGGGCCTTCGCAGCGCTCGGCTGGTCGGAGGCAGATCGGCTTAGTCTAGTCAGTTCATGGGGCATGGTCCGAGCCTTTGTGCTCAATACCCCATACCCCACCGCCCCGTTCAGCACCCTCCATCTTTTCGGGCGGGGCCAGGACATCGGTTTTCAAAAGGCGATCGATAACAGCCCGCGGAAGCGCCACCACGTACGGTTCTGGGCTTTGAGTCAAACGCGTGCCCAGGCAACCTGGGGAACAGCAGATTTCTGGCTAAACACCGAACGCCCGCCGGACAACGAATGCGTTCTTTGGATAGGAGCTGGCACCAGGGACACCGGCCTATCCCTCACTCGCCTTTCATTTCAAATCACCCACGCCACAGATTCGGATACGAATGCAGAGCGCGATCATATTGTCGGTGAGTTGAAGAGGATTCGAACCATCGAAGCGGTGAAAGTCTATCAGGCCGGCGAGAATCTTCTCGCCGAACGCGTCAATCACTACATTACCGATGGCGAGATCACGTTGGCGATTCTGGTTGAAAATGGCGATTGACGTCAAAGCCAAGATTTGCCGACGCTACCTCTCAAACTGTCCAACCAGGCGAGCCCGGTTTCGCTGTTTCACGGAAATAACTGTGGTGGGCCGCGTCCTCCCTGCGAAGATTCCACTATCGACATCCATGTCCGTTGTTGGCCCTTTTGCGAAGTGTCGGCGCGCCTCGTCGAGGTCCGGTCAGTGGGGTAGAGCGGTCTAGATTTGCTCACGTTGAGTTCTTCGCATTTTGGCCCATTTCAGACTTCGCGGGGAGGGCTTACAAAGCAGTTGCGCGTTCCTCTAACTCGAAATGGGTAGTTTCCCCAACGAACCCGATGCGCGATGATGCAGGGCAATTGCGGTGGCCGCCGCGGTTGTGGGGGGCGGCCTTGATTCCTATCAGAGTCAGCGACAGGCCGCTTAGCTCCGAAAGGTTTGCGCGACTTTAGATCCTCGAGCTGTAGTCCCAATTCGCAGTTCCAGGAGGCCGCAATGGCAAATGTCTATTCAGTTCTGTCAACGTCCTTAGTTGCTACCGTTCTCATGGCTGGCAATGTCCAGGCCCAAAGCATTGCTCCGGAAGGCTCCGTCTTCGCTATATTCACCGCCACGCCCATTCCAGCCCCCAGGCCGATGCCGATCGGCATCGGCAGAGGGTTTGCCCGCGTGAGCCAAACACGCGCCATCTCTTCGTCCGTCGGCAGACTGCAGTGATCAATCCGATCTGAGCGCATCTCGCCGAGTTTTGCAGTGGCGCACCGATCGGACGTAGGGGCGTCGATCAACCGCTTGGTCAACGGGAAAGTAGCGATCTTCGATCTTTATCAGGGAGATCAAAAGGTCAGCCATCATGGACAATCCAACTGCCTGGTCCAGGCGTCGACGATGTCCGATCCACGATCGCTAATGCCGGAGATAAA
Source organism: Bradyrhizobium monzae (assembly GCF_021458635.1). Classification (GTDB taxonomy): domain Bacteria; phylum Pseudomonadota; class Alphaproteobacteria; order Rhizobiales; family Xanthobacteraceae; genus Bradyrhizobium. Next base: position 8,051 of record NZ_JAIRDQ010000014.1, on the reverse strand, counting down.
TTTCCGCCGGGGCACCAAGTATGCCGGCGGCCTGGTCGCGATTGGAGTGATCTATTTCGTCCTGGCAAAAGGCGGCCTCGCTCTCGCCTCTATTCATCCCAGCGCAACGCCGATCTGGCCACCGACGGGTCTCGCGCTGGCGGCGGTGCTGTTGTGGGGATATCGGACCTGGCCCGCAATTTTCATTGCAGCGGTGATCGCCAATGCGACCACCGCCGGCTCCGTTGCCACCGCAATTGCGATTGCGACCGGCAACACTCTTGAGGCCGTTGTTGGCGCTTATCTGGTCAATCGATGGTCGCGCGGACGTCATACGTTTTCGAGACCAAATTCTGTCGCGAAGTTTGCTCTGATCTGCATCGTGATCGCGACGCCGATCAGCGCCAGCATTGGACTGACCAGCCTGGCGACCGCCGGGTACATCGATCGGACCAATTTCGCGGACGCCTGGGTCACATGGTGGCTGGGAGATGTGACCGGCGCGCTGGTCATTGCCCCCGTTATCGTGCTTTGGGCATCGAGCCACGACCTTGCATTCAACCGCAATGATTTTTTGGAGACGGTCGGTGTCCTCGCAACGGCGGCGGCTGTTGGACTCATTGCTTTCAGTCCCCTGATCGAGCAAACGCCGGGCAGAGATCCACTGGGTTTTCTCGCGATCCTGCCAATGTTGTGGGCGGCGCTGCGCCGCGGTCCGCGTGACACCGCAACGGTTGCGCTGGTGCTTGCCGGCATCACGGTTTGGGGGACGCTCACGGGCGGCGGCCCCTTCACGACCGCGGACCTCAACGTTTCATTCCTGCTGGTGTTGATGTTCCTGATCAGCATTACGGTTCCGAGCGTGTTACTGAGCGCCGACGTCGAGGTCCGCAAGAGGGGGGAGAAACGTCTGCGCCGCGCGCAGATCGAACTCGAACGGAAGGTCGCAGAGCGTACGCAGGAGCTTGAGCTCGCCAATGCAGCAAAATCGCGCTTCCTTGCCATGGCAAGCCACGATTTGCGGCAGCCATTGCATGCACTGGGCTTGTTCATTGCCCAGCTGCGCATGCCGCTCAGATCGGGGGAACGGACAAGGACGATCGAGCTGGTCGATGCAACGCGCAAGGAAATGGATGAAATGCTCAATTCGCTGCTGGATATGTCCAAGCTGGATGCTGGAATCCTTATACCCACAATCACCGAATTCCCGATCGCGCGACTGTTGCAAAAAATTGAGACGACGTTTGATCAGGCAACGCGAGAAACGGGCTTGCGTCTGCGCGTCAGGCGAAGTGACGCCTGGGTGCGGAGCGACGCCATGCTGCTCGAACGCATACTGCTTAATTTGGTATCTAACGCTGTGCGCTATACGTTGCAGGGTGGGATCATTGTCGGCTGTCGCCGGCGCGGTCAAATGTTGCGCATCGAAGTATGGGATAGTGGTCCCGGCATTCCCGAGGATCAGAAGCAGAATATCTTTGGCGAGTTCATTCAACTGGCCGCCCGAGACCGGAACCGGTACGGCAGCATGGGGCTCGGCTTGGCTATTGTCGACAGGCTCCGCCTGCTTCTCAACCATCCAATCGACTTGGCTTCGACCGTGGGCCGAGGTTCGCGATTCGCGATCCTGGTTCCGATGGCCGATGAATGCGGCACATCCGCCGAGCCCGTCGACTCTCCCCATCCCGCGGCCTTTGCAGTCGAAGGCAAGGTCGTTCTTGTTATTGCCGATGCTCCAATTGTCCAGGAGGGAACGGGCGGACTGCTTGGCAGATGGGGATACACCGTCCTTACCACCGGATCCGACGAAGCGGCACTTATCCGACTTGCGGAGCGCCAACAACGCCCCGATCTCATCATCTCGGATTATCATCTTGCGAATGGAAAGACCGGGATCCGAGCCATTGAAAAAATCAATGCGGCGCTCGGTTCATCCATTCCAGCTATTCTCATCAGCGGCGATACGGCACCTGAACCAGCACGTGAGGTCAAAGATAGAGGATACATTTTGCTGCACAAGCCTGTCGACCCGATGCGGCTCCGCGCTGTCATGCACGAGCTCTTGATGGATCATGGCGATGGGAGGGGTACCCGGGCGGCTTCATGACTCGGATTTCGGCGGCGATTCCCAGCCCATTTTTCCTACTTTTATGACTGCCTCGGTGCGGCTCGTTACGCTGAGCGCCTTGAGAACGACCGTGATGTGATTTTTCACTGTCGGCACTGCCATGTTGAGCGTCTTGGCAATGATCTTGTTGCTTTTTCCCTTCATCAGAAGTGCAAGCACTTCGATCTGCCGATCGGTCAATCCGAGACCCCTGAGAAAGTCGGGCGTCGTTGATTTATTTGTTAGCCGCGGAGACGGTGTTTCCTCCAGAATTTCAGAGGGAATGTAAATACCGCCAGAGAACACCAACTCAATGGCGTTGAGCATGACCTCTCGTTCGGTCGTTTTAGGGATGAAACCCAGCGCGCCAAGTTTGAAAGCGCGCTTGACCGTGTCTTGATCATTCGAGGACGAAAGAATGATGATAGCAATAGTCGGATAGCTGTCTCGCAGTTCGCGGAGGACAGAGAAGCCATCTCTGTCGGGCAAATTGATATCAAGCAAGATGAGGCTGATGTCGGGATGTTCCTCGACTATGCCCACTGCCTGACGGCTGCTCGAAGCTTCAAATATGACGGCTTCTCGCTTCAGCTGTCTCAGGACGGCGCACAACGCCTCGCGTATCAATGCATGATCGTCGACGATAAGGACTTTCATGAAAAGCTCTCCGTAATCGCATGGCACGGAGATCCAATTCAAGAAATCATACACCCGCCTTTGGGTCCTTGGCGAGGAAGAGGCTGGCGGGAAGACTGGCCCCGAAACCGGTCCATTCTTCATCGCTGGCCCAACCAGCGGCTCACGGTGAGGCACCCAAGATAGAAGTTGAATGCCGTTGTATGCTGTAATTGTAATCAGCTCACGGGACGCCAAAAAAGCGCGTGCGGACCACAGGAGACGCGGGATTCAGACTGCGGATATCTGTAGGTACCTTGATCATAGGACCTAGGAACCCCTCCGTGAGGACCTCCGGCTGATTTACGCGCTGTGCCATTGAACGATAATCGTCAACCGACAGCCTCCCGCGCCAGGAGGTTCTACCAGGCGTCGCCGTAATTCGCGGCCGGGTCCGGCGCGGCTGATGTTTTTCGTCAGTTTCGGTCCCTCTTGAAACGTGCTCGGACGCCGGACGGGGAACCAGATGCTTGATCGAACTGCCACCCCGAAGCCATTCGCAGGCGCGCTGCCGGAGTTGAACGGCTACGGCCGCGATCTGCGCATTGATGCCTGCCGCGGCATCGCGCTCTGGTGGATCTTTCTTGACCATGTCCCCGACAACATCGGGAGCTGGCTGACGCTGCGCAACTACGGCTTCAGCGATGCCGCGGAAGTATTCATGTTTCTTTCGGGTTTGACCTGCGCGCTGTCCTACGGCAAGGCACGGCAGAGCGGGGGCTGGGCCGGCGTGATCGGCCGGACGCTGTGGCGCAGCTGGGATATTTATGTCGCATTTCTGCTGCTCACGCTCGCCTGCGCCATCGTGGTTCACCTCGCAGGCGGCGGCCCTCTTGCCGACAAGAGCAATACCCGCATTCTGTTGGATCAGCCGGGCGTGACGCTCGCGCACGCGGCGACCCTGCAATACCGCCCGGTGAATACCGACATCTTGCCGCTCTTCGTGCTTTATCACCTTTTGTTCGCGCCGCTGCTGTGGCTGCTGCTGCGAGCGCCGAACGCAACGCTGGGCGCGTCGCTGCTGCTTTACACACTGGTGCACGTCTTCGGCTGGACCATCCCGGCATGGCCGAACGGCCACTGGTTCTTCAATCCGCTGGCCTGGCAGCTGCCGCTTGTGCTTGGCGCGTGGTGGATCATCGAGGGCAAGAGATTTCGACCGTGGGTGACGTCACGCACCGTGCTTGTTCCCGCGGTTCTCTATCTGCTGATCAGCCTCATCATCGCATTGAGCTTTAGCGTCAAACCGCTGGAAGCGTTGGTCCCGCAGGCACTCCTGACGTTGTTTTACCCGATGGACAAATCGAATCTCGCTCCATTGCGACTGCTGCATTTTCTGGCCCTTGCAGTTTTGGCCGCATGGCTCGTGCCTCGCGATTGGCGAGGGCTGACGACGCCGGTGATGCGTGGCGCCATTCTCTGTGGCCAGAATTCGCTGCCAATCTACTGCCTTGGCGTTCTGCTGACGCTGGTCAGCCACCTGGCGCTGCTCGACATCTCGAAGGGGCTGACGATGCAGATCACGCTCGGTGTTGGTGGCGTGCTGGTGATGATCGTGGTGGCGACGCTGCTGAATTTGATCACGATCAAACCCAGGCAGCAGCCGCACGCGAGGGCTGTCGAGCAGCCAACCAGGTCTGAGCTGGTCATCACTCCCATGACAGCCAGGGCGCTCGGCGTTGACATTCCGCCCGCGTTGCTCGCCTGTGCCGACGAGGTTGATCGACTAAAGATGCTGTTTGCTCCGGTGCGCGAGTCCGGCTGCGGCGCGGATCCAGTGCCAGCAATCGCGCGCGCCTTCGGGCCGCCAGCGAAAAGTGTGGGTCAGGATGTGGATTAGATCACAAGGACTCACAGGGACTGTGGAGCCTGCCCCTTAATCTTCCGGCCATCGTACAGGAGCCAAGGCCATGATTTCTCAGCCAAGGACCCACAAGAGAGCGATGTTGTTCGCGGCGTACGTGACGTTGGCCTGCGTAGCGGCATTTCTGTCGGTCAACCTGACATCACCCACCAGCGCCGCGCTCGGCGCGGACTGGCAGTGCAGCCGGTTTGCGCTCGTATTCACGACCTGCACCCCGGTGGGTGCACACGAGACCGTTTCCATTGGCATGCGCAAGCCGACCTAGTACACCAAAAACCGGGCGCGATGCTGCGAAAGTAAACTGAAATCAGAGGACACCCTCTGCGAGGGCTCCGTTACTAACTTGAGCCGGGCTGCCGATACGCTCGGCCAACTCCAACAGCTGCTCGATCTGGCGTTCGGTTGGAATGTCGCCTTCTGTCGCTTCATGGCCCGCAGCCGGCTGAAAGAGAGGGGGCAGAGCATGTCCGCTCTGCCCAGTAGTTCAGACGTCGACTTGCTCTGCTATCGCGAGCGCATCGTCGACTTCAATTCCCAGGTACCGGACGGTGCTCTCGATTTTGGTGTGCCCCAGAAGCAGCTGCACGGCTCGCAAGTTGCCGGTGCGCCGATAGATAAGGGTCGCCTTTGTTCGACGGAGCGCATGCGTTCCGAACAGGTGAGGATCCAACCTATACCGGCCGGCCAACCCGATAACAGCCGGGCATATTGCCGAGTTGTCAGGCTGCACCCGGAGCCTCGACGACCGGTGAACAGACAGTCGCCACGCTTCTTGCCGGTTGCCCTCAGGTAGTCATCGATGGTTTGGCGGGTGGACTCTGTAAGTTCGAATTTGACCGGCCGTCCAGTTTTCTTCTGGCGCACGCTTGCTCTATCGGCCGCATAGCCACTTGGTGCCACGTCATCGACTTTCAAGCCCACCACATCGCAGCCACGAAGCTTGCTGTCGATGGCGATGTTGAACAAGGCCAGATCACGGAGTCGCCCCTCGACCTGGAGCTTCGTCCGGATAGACCAGACGTACTTCGGGCGAAGTGGCGGCTTAGCGCCAACAATCTTACCCTTGTTCCACGGGACGTACTTTCCGAAGTTTGAGACATCGGTCATGATGACCTCCTCAGTTAATGAGGCCGGTCACTTTCGAACGTGTCACCTTCTGAACATACGTCGGCTTCCGGACGGTTGGAGGCATACTTAGGTCCAATTCGATGGATAGGAGGTCGCATTTTGACCCGCAACGGACGTCAAGAAGATACGCTCCAGCCTCAAGCAATAACAGCTTCCAAAATGCTTGCGGCTGAATTGGTCGGTACCACTTGAGCTAGGCGAAAGCCGGCTTTGCCTAGAAGTAGCTTGTATTCGTCGGCCGTACGCTCCTGGCCTCCCATTTGCACAAGCATCGCTATATCAAGCATTTTTACTGGATGCGGCGCGTCGCCGGGCGGCACCACCATTTCGACAATCAGCAGACGTCCGGCCGGGTTCATAGCCTTGCGGACATGGCCGAGGATCGTAAGGCATTGATCTTCGGTCCAATCATGGAGAATGTGAGAAAGAATGTAAGCGTCCGCCCCCGCGGGAACGCTTTCGAAGAAATTTCCGGGCTGGATGCTGATCCGATTGCTCACGCCTTTTGCGTCAAGCAACGCTGGTGCGTCCTGCACCACGTGCGGCCTGTCAAACAATATGCCCCGCGGTCCGCAATGACTGGCAAGGACGGCCGCCAGCAAATTCCCAGTCGCACCGCCAACGTCAACAATGGTGTTCAAAGTAGAAAAATCGTAAGCGGCAGCGACGGCCGGCGGCTCCTGACTGTGGAAGCCGACCATCGTCTCACTGAACAGCGACGCGTCATCGGGATGTTGCGCGAGGTAGTCAAAGAACGATACGCCGTGCGCCTTCTCAAAGCCGGTTTTGCCGGTCTGCAATGAATAGATGATGTTATCCCAGCCCCTCTGAGCCCAATGGCTGCCGGAGATCAACACGCTTGATCTTGCTGAGCCAGGCGCTCCAGTTTTCAGCGCCTCGCCCAAATCAGTCAGGGCAAAACGCCGCTCCGCTTGCTCGGTTAGAATGCCCATGCTCGCAAGAGTACGCATCAGCCGGTGCAACGAAGGCGAGTGTACTCGCATAGGCCCGGCAAGCTCCGCAGCGCTCCTGGGACCAGAGGCGAGTTGATCGGCCAACCCCAGCTTGGCCGCCGCGTAGACGGTTCTCGCGACAACATGGGCCCGGCCCATTTGGATTAATCGAACGTGAGGAGGGGGGTCCGACCTACCTTCTGCCATGTCCAATCTCTCAAAAGAATAATGGTGCAATGTACGACCTAGTCGAGAAACCGGCTACTTCCGGTTCTGGGCCCTTCGCGACAGTTTGCGTGGCGCAGGGATATGTCCGCAGTTGGGGGTAGACCGGACGTCTCGCTCTGAGGGTCAAACCGGCGCTTTTGACCCACAGCGGACATGACGCACTCCGGCGTGATGTCTGTACTTTACGTCATGGGGAGTTCGATCTCACGCGGCTTGCAGTATCAACTCGCTCACGCGATCTGGTGCATCGAGCATTGCCATGTGCCCGACATCAGGCAGCTCGAACGTGGCCCAAGACTTGTCGCTCTTGCATTCTGCCAGAGCCTTATCAAACGGCGGCTGTCGAAATTTGGGGAGACGGATATATGTCTTCTTCGCCACCTTTTGGAGCGCCCCGGTTACCTTGATCGGCTGAAGATAGGCGCCGACTGGATGCGGAGTCACTTTGGACTCGGCGAACGCCCGATCGCGTTCGGCAACGACAGCGGGCGGATACGTCGCCGATCCGCGAACACCTGCCTCGCCCTTGTCGATGGCCGCTTGTATGCCTTTGCGAACCGGCTCGGCCGCGGTGTCTGCAGCCCTTTGCCCATCGGCTGGAATGAAGGCATCAAGCCATACAACCGATGAGACGCGATCGCCGATGCTTTCGAGCGCGCCGGAACCTACATAGCCTGCAAGGGACCACGCCACGAGGCAGACGTTGTCGAGACTTTCCCACTTGATCAGGTTGACGACGTCGACGATGTGGGTGTCCAGATTGACGTCCCTGCTCAACAAATGCGAGCGTTCTGCTAGACCGGTCAGTGATGGAGCGAATACCTTGTGGCCGCTCTGTTCGAGTCGATCGGTGACCCGTCGCCATATCCAGCCGCCGCAAAAAGCCCCGCTGACGAAGACGAAGGTCTTTTGCCCAGATTGCGCGCGGGCGGCACCCATCACGTCGGGCGCCGCTGTTGCGATGAGACTACCAGCTGCAGCACTGCGAAGCATGCGGCGACGCGATATTGCGCTATGCGTCATGACCAAATTCCCACTGTTTAAGGAAAATCCGAGACTAGCAGCGAATTGCAACCTGAAGGATATACGAGCAACGGCTCACGGCCAAGGTCTGCAA
>NZ_JAIRDQ010000013.1 GCF_021458635.1 Bradyrhizobium monzae | reverse complement strand
TATAGCGCGACAATCTGGGTGGGAAGCGCGCGACAATCAGGATGGCGAGTCGGTGTCGCAGCGAGGTGATGATTGCCGCGATGATTGTCGCGCGCAAGAGTTTTGTTGGCTCTGATTGTCGCGGAGCGTCAATCAGCGAGTGTTTTTGGTGTCGCGTGCGAAGGTGGCCGTCCTGGTCCGCGCTTTCGCTCGAGCGCGGTGCGCCTGCGATAGCTCTCGACGTTCATTTCGATGATGGTGGCGTGGTGAACGAGGCGATCGATGGCGGCGAGGGTCATAGCGGGGTCCGGGAAGACCCTGTTCCATTCGCCAAAGGGCTGATTGGCGGTGATCAGCATCGAGCGCCGCTCGTAGCGTGCGCTGATCAACTCGAACAGCACGCTGGTCTCGGCCTGGTCCTTGGTGACGTAGGCAAGATCATCGAGGATGAGAAGATCGAAGCGATCGAGGCGGTTGATGGCGGCCTCGAGGTTGAGCTCGCGGCGAGCCACCTGGAGCTTCTGCACGAGATCAGTCGTCCGGGTGAAGAGGACGCGCCATCCGTTCTCGATGAGGGCCAAGCCGATGGCTGCCGCCAAGTGACTCTTTCCGCCGCCGGGCGGACCAAACAGCAGCAAATTGGCGCCCTTGCCGAGCCAACCATCGCCGGCGGCCAGCGCGGTGACTTGCGCCTTGGAGATCATCGGCACGGCCTCGAAGTCGAAGGTGTCGAAGGTCTTCCCGGCGGGCAGCCGCGCCTCGACAAGGTGGCGCTCGACGCGACGGCGGCCGCGTTCGGCGATCTCATGCTCGGCAATGATGGCGAGGAAGCGGGCGGCCGGCCAACCTTCCTTGTCGGACCGCTCGGCAAATTGCTGCCACAGCACCTTGATGGCGGGTAGCCGCAGCTCGTTGAGCAACAGATTGAGGCGTGCGGTGTCGACGGTGGTGGCCGTGTTCATGTGGCGTCTCCGATCTGGCTGGCGCCGATGAGGCACTCGTAGCTGGCGAGCGGAGCAAGCTGCACCATAACCTGCGGCACGCTGGCAGGATCCGGCGCGAAGTGGGCGCGCAGCCGTCCGAGGTCGGGCAGTTGGCCGGCGTCCAGGTCGGCGGCGAGCTGACCGGCGAGTTCGGCCTCGCAGCCGCGCTCGTGCGCCAGCGCAAGCAGATCGACCATGAGCCGGCAGGCTTTCCTGTCCGGCAGCCGTTCGCGCAAGCGATCGAAGGTCCGGCGATAGGCATCGCGCGGGAACAGCCGATCCCGGTAGACGAGATTGAGCAGCGCCATTGGCTTGCGCCGCAAGGAATGGATCACGTGCCGATAATCGACGACCTGGTCGTGCTTGCCATTGGGATGCGGTCGCCCACGCGGCAGGGTGACGAGATGGGTGCCGCCGACGAACACGTCGAGACGATCGTCGTAAAGGCGCACCCGCAGCTGGTGACCGATCAGGCGTGACGGCACGGTGTAGAACACCTTGCGCAAGGTGAAGCCGCCGCTTGACGTCACGCGGACAATCACCTCCTCGTAGTCTGAGGTACGGCGATCTGGCAACGCCTGCAGGGTGGCGCGCTCGTGGTCGATCCGCTTGGCGTTGCGGGCATTGCGGCGGCTAACGATCTCGTCGATGAAGCCGCGATAGGCGGTGAGATCATCGAAGTCGGCAGTGCCGCGCAACAGCAGCGCATCGGCGATCGTCCGTTTGAGATGGCCATGGGAGCTCTCGATCGCCCCGTTCTCGTGGGCGATGCCGCGATTGTTACGGGAAGGCCGCATGCCGTAATGGGCGCAGAGGTCCTCGTACCGCCGGGTCAGATCGTCTCTCGCATCGCGATCGAGATTGCAGAAGGCGGCCGACAGACTGTCGGTCCGATGCTCCCGCGGTGCGCCACCGAGCGACCACAGGGCATTCTGCAGCCCTTCGGCCAAAGCGACGAAGCTCTCGCCACCGAGCACGACATGGGCGTGCTCAAATCCGCAATAGGCCAACCGGAAGTGATAGAGGCGATGATCGAGCGGCATGCCCGCGACGGTGACCCCAAGCTCGCCCATGTCGGTAAAGTCCGACAGGCCGACCTGGCCCACTTCGTGGGTCTGGCGGAAGATGACCTCCTGCTCCTCACCGTGGATCGCCCGCCAGGCGCGGATCCGGCGCTCCAGCGTGCGGCGGATTCCAGCTCCGAGCTCAGGATGGCGCCGTAACATCTCCTCAAAGATCGCAACAGCCCGCACGCCGGGGGCGGCCTTGAGCATTGCCACCACTTCTGTCTCAAACACACTGGCCAACGGGTCCGGTCGGCGCCGGCCGCGGGCTCCCTTCTTCTGCGATGGAGCGCGAGGATCCTTCTCGATCCGATAAGCGGTCGAGGTGCTGAACGAGGCCTTGGCGGCAGCCACGGGCGGGGTATCGATCTGACGGTACTTCATGTAGAGCCTCATCTGGTGATCTGTGACGTGTTGGCCTGGCAAACGAGTGATTCCTCTTGGCGGAAGAACCACTTGCATAACCGGCCAGCCGCGATCACCCGACGGCGCGGTCCCCTATGGATCGCGCCGTCGTTGGGCTCGCAACTCCGGTCGGGCTACGCCCTCCCTGCGTCACGAGCCCAACGACGCTCTCTCATCCTGATTGACGCTCCGCTTCCATCCTGATTGCCGCGCGGCACNTGAAGGCACCGAATCGCTGGTGCCCGACGCCGAGGACACCCGCGATGTCCATCGTGGCCTGCCGGCACGCCGCCTCTTCCGGCCACCGGCTGAACCCGTTCACCAGGTTCGCTAGTCCATGCGGATCAAAATCAGAGAGCTGGCGCCGACGGATCTCCCCCGCGATTGTGATTGTGACTGTGCGGCAGTCCTCCCCGTACGGCCACCTGCTGAAACCATTCACCAGATTCGCCAGATCCTGGTGAGTAAAGTCACAGAGTCGGGCACCGCGGCGAAGGACCTCACTCGCAATCGCAAACGTGGCGTCGCGGCAGTCCGGCGATTCTGGCCACTTGCCAAAACCGTTCACCGCGTTCGCGAGATCCTGCTGATTGAAATCAGAGAGCTGGTCGTCGCGCCGACAGATCTCGCTGGCGATTGCGACAGTCGCATCGCGATAGTCAGCCTCTTCCGGCCACTTGCTGAACCCGTTCACCAAGGTCGCTAGTCCCTGCGGATCAAAGTCAGAGAGCTGGCGCCGACGAACCTCCCCGGCGATTGCGATCGTGACGTCGCGACAGTCCGCCTCTTCCGGCCACTTGCTCAAGCCGTTCACCAGGTTCGTCAAGTGCAGTCGGTTAAAGTCAGAGAACTCGCGCCGAAGGACCTCGCCGGCGAGTGCGACTGTGGCCTCGCGACACGCCGCCTCTTCTGGCCATTTGCTCAAACCGTTCACCAGGTTTGCCAGGTCTTGGTGATTAAAACCAGAGAGTCGGACGTCGCGGCGAACTTCACCGGCGATCGCGGACGTGGCTTGGCGAGACGCCACCTCTTCCGGCCACTTGCTGAAATCGTTCACCAGGTTTGCCAAGTCCTGATGATTAAAAGCAGAGAGCCCGAAGTGGCTGCGAGTACGGCGAAGGACCTCACCGGCGAGCGCGACTATGGAGTCACGACAGTCCGTCGCTTCCGACCACTTGCTGAGCCCATTCACCAGGGTCGCCAGTCCCTGCGGAGTAAAATCACAGAGCTGACGGCGATGGACCTCCCCGGCGATTGCGACGGCGGCGTCCCGACACGCCGCCTCTGCCGGCCACTTGCTCAAACCATTTACCAGGGTCGTCAGTCCCTGCGGAGCAAAATCACAGAGCTGCCGGCGTTGCACCTCCCCGGCGATCGTGACCGTAGCGTCGCGACAGTCCGCCGCTTCCAGCCACTTGCTGAATCCGTTCACCAGGTTCGCCAGTTCCTGGTGGGTAAACCCGGAAAGCCGGGCGGCGCGACGACGGACGTCCCCGGCGATTGCAACTGTGGCGTCGCGACAATCCGCCTCTTCGGGCCACTTGCCGAAGCCGTTCACCAAATTGGCCAGGTGCTGGTGACCAAAGTCAGAAAGCCTGAGCTCCCGGCGGCCGGCGCGGTGAAGGACCTCACCAGCGATTGCCACTGTGGCGCCACGACAGTGGGCCGCATCGGGCCACTTGCTGAACCCGTTCACCAGGCTCGCCAACTCCTGGTGATTAGAATCAGAGAGCCGGAAAGGACGGTCGGCGCGGCGACGGACCTCACGGGCGATGATTTCCGCACCCTCACGAGTTTCCGCCCGCTCTGGCCACTTGCTGAAACCGTTCACCAGCAACGACAGGCTTTGACTATTCAGCGACCCAACCCTGCCTTCATCGCGGCACAATTCGGCGATTCTGATCGTTCCATTGCGGCATGTCCTCGACCGCGGGTGCCGACCGAATGATGCCGCGAGGAGCGAAAGAGCTTTGGGTTCGGCTTCGCGCGCTGCCGTACCGTGAAGCCGCGACACCCGATCTGCCATCGCCTTGCAAGCTTCGACACCTTCCTGACCGCCGGCTTCACGGCTCACCGCGTTGCAAGCCGTGGCATAGCCCCATGATTTCCCGCGGCAGATATCATCCTCGAAGTGCGAGATAAATCGACTTCTGAACTGGGCGGCGGCCTTTTGCATGAAGGCTGCGTGAAGCCCGTCGCCCGCCCCCTGCAACCGTCTGTCATGCGCCACCACCGCACGTGAGAATCCACGGATATCATGGGCGAAATCAATCGCGTGTAGAGCTGTGTTAGATTGTTGTTCCGCGATTGCACTTTGCGTGCTCTGCGTGGCGCGACTGTCGATCCGACGCCTCTTTGGTCCGGCATCCCGGTCGGACACCGCCCCCCCTATAACGCGAAGACAGCTCTGTTTGCGCGCTTCCGGGTGGGCGATCCGTGCGTCCCGATTCGTCACCAGGACGGGGCGAGCCGGCCTGCCAAGTTGGTGCGCCACGATGGCGCTTGAGAGGTCGCTCCGAGCTAGCGCCGGCGACGTCCTGCGCGGCGACCTCGTCGCGGCGCCGCCTTTTTGGTCGGTGATCCAGGCTGGAGAGGGATTGCCTGTGCGAGGAAGGAGCGCTTTGTTGTGAACCCATGGAGTGATCGGCACGACGGCCCTCGGCACCGGAACGCGACGAACGTTCTTCCCAATGTGGCGCGCCACGGTACGACGGACATGGAATGCCAAGCAGGCTCTCACGCGTAGCAGCGGAGGCATCGGCAGACGTGCGGCGCAGGACATCGCTGCCCGAAGGCGGCCTTGCGGAGGACGTTCCCAGATCTCGGTTTTCAGAGTGCAGGCCCTGCACGACAGCACTGAACGTCGCGCCTTCTTTTGCATCGCCAATATCTGATTCGGCGTGAGACCCGAGCGTGTCGGGTCCGCTGGGCGCATTCCCAGATCGGTCAACTCCCCTCAAAATCCTTCTCCCAATGCAAGTGAGACTGCGCCGACTACAACGTTTGACCGCCACGGTCCGTCACGGCATCAACGACATTGTCTCGACACCTCGGGCGGCGCTCCTTACGCCGCGCTACGAGACGTGACTCGCCACAACCGGCAAGCGCCGACCGAATAATCTAGCGCGCTTAGGCATCGAAGCTATCCCCTGCACCTGACGTAAACCTGACCTGCGCACGGCCGAACTCTGGGCGACCCGGTGTCGGTTTGCGTTCCTCCTATTTCCCGACGTGTATTCGACTGCATCGGACGGGCTTACAGACGGCATCGGAACACTCATCTGGCCAAGTGATTGTTAGGAGATGCGATCCTGCAGAATATTTTGAGTTCTGCCGCGCCCGTTCGGTGATGGACTGAGCAGCGGACGAGCGGGCGAGGACAAGGATCGCCCGACAGGGGAAGGATAGATTGATCTCTCCGGCCTCGACCGCCAGCCGGAGCCTCGAACCTTTCCTCCGCTGACCCGTCGCTCGCCCCGAGGTGCTTTCTCGTAGCGGGGCGACTTCACGATTCTCGCGCAGCTCCGCGTCAACGAACCGCAGGGCGCCAACCGAAAAATTCTGAGTTGAGAAGATCCGTAATCCCGGACCGGGGCATAGTTGACCTAAGTTCATCCGGGTTCCATTTTTCGACCTACGCAGAAGGTGATAAACTCAGAACAAGATTTCATTTTGTTCAATGGAGTTAAGCGAAAGCAAGACGACGATCATGAGCCTGGGCACTCTTCGCGACCATGACCTGCGCTCTTTCGCCTTTGCGACGCTCGTTGGCGAGGCAGACACAGGCGAGGCCATCGGCGCGGCATTCCTCAGCCTTTAAATCCAACCCTTATCCAAATGAGAGCGGTGGCGACACGATCACCAGAGAATCGCGAGGGATGTTCGTCGAGGCCGACAGCCGCTAATAGTTTGGGCCAATCGAAGTGGTAATGCACTACGGAGCATAGTTCGCCAGGGGACCCTTTCATCCAAGTATTTTGGCATTGCTCGAACTTCAGTCTCTTCGCGCACGCAAGCTGTGGCAAAATGAATCTGCCGTCATATCTTCGTTCGGTCGGTGACAATCACGCGGCGGTAATCTTGGCCCTCACCCGAACTTGAATAACACTCCGTATCCGCCACGCGGATAGCTCCATTCGATGTCGCCGGTGGGCTCGCCGATGACGCGGCAGGTGCCGCACTCCATGCAGCCGTCGACCGTGACCTCGACCTGGCCCTTGTCATTGAGATCATAGCAGCGCGCGGGGCAGGCTTTCAAAAGCGCAAGGAGCTGCGGCGAGGGCCTGGTATGCGCACGCACCTTGATGTGGGGACGTCCGGCGTCCACAAGATAGCGGTTGCAAAATAACTTGTCTTCGACACGCACTGATCGCTCGACCTTCATAGTCAGCCTCATTGGTTTCGGGTTCGCGTTTCGAACAATTAGCGCCAGGCGCGGGCGAAGCGGAATGCATCGCCGAACAGCCCTATCCAGGACCGCGCATTGACAAAGGATTTCAGCGTCGACTTCTGTTTCTCGGACTTTGGCGTACCGTCCACCCGAAGGTAGGTCTGCATCGCCTTGGAGATGAGCTGGGGGTAGGTCAGGAAGAAGTTTTGCGAGTTGGTATGCATCAGCCTCGGCATGTCCTTGTACTTCTTCATGTCCTTCAAGACGAAGGAGCGGTCCAGCATCCTCTTGTAGAGCGCGAGATTTTCCGCAGTCATGGCAAGCCGGCGCGACTTCATCTGGAAGATCGCTTCGGCCGCGATCCGTCCGGACGTCATCGCAAGATTGGACCCCTCGCGATGAATGGCGTTGTTGAGCTGCGCCGCGTCACCGGCCACGACCCAACCGTCTCCGTAGAGCTGCGGGATGGCTTTGTAGCCGCCCTCGGGGATGAGGTGCGCGGAATATTCCTTGACCTCAGACCCCTCGATCAGAGGCGCGACCGACGGGTGGCGCTTGAAACGATCGAGCAGCTCGTAGGGCGTCTTTCCGGTGCGCTGAAAGTCTGCGACAAGACAACCGATGCCGAGCGAAATGCACTCCTTGTTGGCGTAGATGAAGCCCATTCCCGTCATGCCGCCGGAAATGGTGCCCGCAGCTTCGATGACAACGCCTTCGTCGCCGCTCAGATTGAAACGCGCTTCGATGGTCTCGCGCGGCAAAAAGTGCATTTCCTTCACCGCGAGAGCCACCTTGTTAGGCTTCGGGCGCTCGCGCAGGCGCGCACGCGTGCCAAGCAGCCCGTTCACGCCCTCGGCCAGCACCACGACATCTGCATGGATCTCGCCATGCTGGCGATCCGTACGAACACCGATGACTCTGCCATAGGCATCCTGCGCAAGATCGGTGACGGTGGTCTCGCACAGCACGGTCGCGCCTGCCTCGCGCACTTTTGAGGAGAACCATCGATCGAACTGGGCCCGGATAATCGTGTACCGGTTAGCCCGCTCTTCATTGAAATCCTCTGAGCGGTAATGCAGCCCAACATGGGAGCGATCATCCATGATCCAGAACCGTTGTTCGACCAGATGTCGCTCAAGCGGTGCGTCCTCCCGGAACTCCGGGATCAGCTTTTCCAGCATGTCGGCATAGAGTATTGCGCCCTGAACGTTCTTCGATCCGGCATACTCGCCGCGCTCGAGCTGCAGCACCTTCATGCCCTTCTTGGCCATAGTCAGTGCCGCCGCGTTGCCCGCCATGCCGGCGCCGACAACGATTGCATCGAACCTTTCCTCGATCATGATAACCTCCTTTAGCTCGCAATCCGGTCGCGCGAATGTGGCGAGAGCCGCGCACGGAACGCGTCCGTCAGCGCCGGCAACAGATGCATGGCGTCGCTGACGATGGCGATGTGGGCAAAGTCGAAGATCGGTGCGTTTTTGTCGGTATTGATGGCGACGATCAGATCGGCGCCCTCCACGCCAACCCGATGCTGGATCGCGCCGGAAACGCCTGCGGCGATATAGAGCTTTGGCCGGATCGTCTTACCCGTCTGGCCGATCTGTCGGTCGTAGGTGACCCATCCCTTTTGCACGAGCGGACGGGAACAGCCATATTCGGCACCGAGCACGCCGGCGAGCTGGCGCACAAGCTGAAAGTTTTCTTGACAACCGAGCCCAAGCCCGCCGGCGACCACGACGTCGGCATAGGCGAGATTGGATTTGGCCGAATCACGGTCGGGGATGAACGACAGCACCTTGGTCACGATATCGTCTTCCACCAGGCCGAGCGGATGGACGATGATGCGGCCGGGATCGCG
This sequence comes from Bradyrhizobium monzae, assembly GCF_021458635.1. Taxonomy (GTDB): domain Bacteria; phylum Pseudomonadota; class Alphaproteobacteria; order Rhizobiales; family Xanthobacteraceae; genus Bradyrhizobium. The sequence continues at coordinate 247,008 of NZ_JAIRDQ010000013.1, read as the reverse complement.
CGCGACACGCTCCGGCATCGGCATCACGCGCGGGCGGACGGTTGCCATCTGTGGCCGGTAGTTCAGCGTGTAGATGGTGCAGAGCAGCGAGCCGCCAAAGGTTGGACGGGTGGCTGCAAGCGATCCATCCAGGTCAACGTCGAGGTCAGTGCAGTCGGCGGTGAGCCCTGTCAGGACAGTCGTGGCGACCGAGCCAGCAAGATCGCGGCCGAGCGTTGTTGCCCCTAACAGCAGGATCTCGGGCTTGTAGATCTCAACGAGATCGGACAGCGCCTTGGTGTAGGACTCGTTACGATAATCCGCGAGTACATTGTCGGCGACGAGATACGTCAAATCGGCGCCGTAACAGAAAGCTTCGAGCGCGGCGTTACGTGTGGCTTCGCCCTCAGGGCCGACGACAACAGCCGCGAGCTTAACCTTGAGCCTGTCGGCAAGCTTGCGGCCCGCCCCCATCAGCTCCCAGGAGACGGGATGCACTTGTCCGCGCCCCTGCTCGACGAACACCCAGACATGTTTGTAGGCTTTGAACCGGTCCGGCAACTGCTTCTTGGTTGCTGCGCGGCCCGCTGCGGCTGATGTGGGAGCCTTGATGACGTTGCTCATGGTTTTGCATTCTCCTTCCGATCCACGCGCCTGCGCGACACGATCGGCTCTGGCTTCGACTGTCGGTTGAACATGGACTTGATGAGCGTGTTCGCCGGTGCTCGCGGTTCACAGCCAGGCCTTCTTCGCGGAGGACGGTACCCTTGGTGCTCCGCATCAGAAGCTTCGGACGCGGAGATCGCGACCGACGGTTCTGGCGAGGTGGTTGAGCTGCAATAAACAGGACTACGTTGCGATCCAGGGGCCGACCTGGGCCAGGTCGCCGTCAATGGCCGACTTGCCAATGAAGACGACAGCGGTCCCACCAGATAGCTCCCTGGTCTTCGAGATCGCGGTCGTGCGCGCGTACGTCGTGGGTAGCGTCGCGTCATCGACAAAGGAGCATTCGGTAAACAGCACCGCAGCTTCGGCACCCAAGGTGCGCACCTTCCGCAGTCAGGGCTCGGGTGAATACGGTTCCATAGCGTGCACGGTGATCTCGCCGGCGGGCTAGTCACTGAACTGGGGGGCGCCTCCGCGGCTACGGCTTCGCGACGGTTTGTCGGCACACCCCGCTGCACAATCGTGTTTGACAGGAACCGCGCGCGGATTTGCGCTGGGTCGGGGACCTGTTTGATGCAGAGCACGCTATGCATGCGCTTCTCCAGGACAAGCTCGATTCGTTGTTGAGCGGACTTAGGTGCAGAGCAGCAAGTGTCATACCAACTGAGAACACCGCGAGGTCATGCACCAAAGGAATGAATTGGGCGCAGTTGCTAACTTGGTTCTTGGCATCGGGGACAACAGGGCCGCGACATACGTCGGAAACGCGACAGGGTCGTCTCCCGCGTCGCTCCACAGACTCGACCGAACGAAGAGGCGCGCGCCGAGGCGCGCCGCAGCTATTTGCTCTGCGGTATACGGCATTTCAGAGAACGCTATTTCAGCGCACTTAGCGGCACAAAGGCGGCCGGCTTCTTCGGCTCCGCGACCGCATCCTTCAGGACCTTGAAGACCCTCTGGTCGATTGGCGAAGACACCACGAACTCCGCATAGGCCTGCTCCAGCATCGCCTTGCAGCGTGCAGCGATCTCCACTTCCGCGGCACCGGCGAATTGCTCCTTGGCGAGATGTTGTCCCATGCGCTTTAGGATATGCAGGCGCGCGACATTGACGATCTTGGGATCGTAGTCGACGCCAAGCAGCGCAAAAATCTCCTCAGCCGAGGAGGCCTTGTTGAGCCGGTCGAGGACGCCGGTCCTCTGAAATTTATTGCTCATCGACATTTTCCCTGGATTGGCCCACCCGTCTCGGTCGAGATCCGGCAGCTCCTGGTTAGTTCGCAGAAACGGCCGTTTCAAGTGTGCACTGTTGGAGATGGCCACACAGCCCATGTCCTCGGACTTCGACGCGATCTGCGAGCGCTTCGGTCGCGTTCCGATCGATTTCGTGGCCGGCCAAGTAAAACTCGAGAGCTCACTCACGTGCGGTCGGACGAGCATTCGCAAACATCGCGCCAGATCGCCGCCACCGTCTCCCGCGCGACCAGCCTCTTGTGCTCGATGGCGTATTTTCGCACCCGGAACAGGATATGTCTGCTCTGCTCGGTGGTGGCGGAGAGTTGCAATTCCCCGAGCAGCTTGGTGATGGCCGAAAGCCCGGAATGCTTGCCGATGACGATCCGATTGGAGCGACCCAGCAAGTGCGGGTCGAGCGCTTGATAGGTGCGTTCGTCCTTCAACAGTCCATCGACGTGAATGCCGGATTCGTGCGTAAACACATGCTCCCCGACGATCGCCTTGTTGAGAGGAATCGCACGCGTGGCCGCGTTCGCGACCAGCGCGGCGACGTCTGTGAGCTCCGGCAGCACGATGCCGGTGTCACGCCCGTAGAGCTGTTTGAGTGCGACCGCAACTTCCTCGAGTGGCGCATTGCCGGCCCGTTCGCCGAGCCCGATGACAGTGACCGAAGCGTGGCTCGCGCCGCCCCTGATGGCAGCGAGCGTGTTGGCGGTCGCGAGCCCAAGATCGTCGTGGCCGTGAAATTCGAGCTCGAGATCGCTAGTGGCGCGCAGGCGCGCGATCAGCGCATAGGCGGAGTCGGGATCGAGGACGCTGAGCGTGTCGGCGACACGAAACCGGCGCGCGCCCGCGGCTTCCGCAGCCGCGATGAGACTGATGAGAAAGTCGACATCGGCGCGGGAGGAGTCCTCGCCTCCGACGGCGACATCAAGCCCTCGCTCGCGGGCGTAACCCACTACCCGCTTCACCTGCTGCAAGGCCTGGTCGCGATTCCCGCCCAGCTTGGCCGCGATCTGTACGTCTGAAGCCGGGATCGAAACATTGACCATCGACACCTTGGCCTCGATGGCCGCGTCGACATCTGCCTCACGCATGCGGCACCACGCAATAGGGGTGAGCGGCAGCCCCTCCTCGACAATGGCGCGGATGGCCGAGATCTCGTCATTGCCCATGGCGGGGGTTCCGGCCTCAATTTCCGTGATGCCGGCCCGCGCCAGCGCATGCGCGATGGCCACCTTTTCCGATGTGGTGAATGCAACACCAGGCGCCTGCTCGCCATCGCGCAGCGTGGTGTCATTGAGCACGGTCCGCTGGTTCCACAGCGAATCGGACCATGCCGGCTTGGCAGCGATGGCTTTGGCGTCAATCAACGAAGCCTCCTGATTGTGCTTGGCAAGGACTGCTTTGGCAAACCGCATGCCACGCCCGCAGCGTCCCACGCTATTGAAGATCCGTCATTTTTCGCCCGCGGTCGGATGTCGCCAGAACGACGGTGTCGCAAAACAGACGCGCCAGTTGAGCTCTCACCATTCTGCGTCCTGGATCAGTTCGGGTTACGGCGCGGATCGACTGTCAGACCGACGCGTCAGGGTTCATCGGTTCGCTAAACCAGGCACATCGCGTCGGGAGATTGGCTTCGGTCATAGTGACAAGGACGCCACCACCGTAAACAACGGGTCGGATGCTGGGTGGTATCGGTGTCGAAAACGGTTGTGAGACATCAGGCTTCATTCAAACGCAGCAGGACCGCTTGCACGACTGATCCACAATCTTATGGACGGAGGCCTGTCGGCGCCGGGATGCCGGAGTTGAGCAGCCTCGCCCGAACAGATCGCCGCAGCCGCATTCTCTGTCCGCGCCGGCCAAAGCACTGAGCCCGTCAAACCGCTACAGCTTGGGCGCAAGCCGGCCTTGAGCACAAGATCATCTCGCTGGTTGGCGCCGTAATCCGCTGCACCAGATTTGGCCGCGTCACCTGCACCTCGTCGGCCAGCTGCGCGTCCGTCGGGCGGCAGTTGCGCCAAAGAACTACCTATCGGGAGGCGGGAATACGGTTCAGTTGCCGCCCGCGACCGGAGCGGCCGGCGCCAACAGAACCTCACGCCGGCGCTCGGCCATGCGGCTCTCACCGCTTTCATCGCCAAAGCAGTGGTTGAAGTCCTTGCACTCTGTGCACACCGGCGTCGTGCACAAGATGAGCCCCTCGTCCTCGCATAGCCTGCGATAAAAGAAACGCTTCCAGCGCATGTTGTTGACGTTGCGCCTGGCGAGCGGCCCGAAATGGCGGTTGAGGAGACGCAACAGTTCACCACGATTACGCAATCCGAGATCTGCCCACAGATGATTCGGCTCCATGACGCGGCGCGCGATCATCGCGGCCAGCCAACGGCCGGTGTCCCCTTCCGTCGATCGTTGCGCGAGCAAGAGCTCACGTACCATTGTGACCTCGTCGTTGTCGACGTGCTCGAAATCCCGCGGCAACTCCTCCTCTTTGATCCGAACCGATGGAAAGCGTTGCTTGAGCAACGCCGCCAGCTGATCGCTGGACAGGCCGACCTTCTCGGACAAAAGACCACCATCCATCGCACCGGCAGCCAGAATGGACGCCAGCACGTGGCGGTCGAAACTGATGTCATTGCTTGTGTCGGCATCTGCGGGGAGCATCCCGGTCAGAAGGCGATAGCTGGCAATTGCGCGACGTCCCTGGACGCTCCCATCATTCGTCTCGACAACCATAACAGGATAGAACTGCTCTTCGAACATGGGCGTCCGCCACCCTTTCCACATTGGGTCAAGTTTGTATCACCGCGTCGGCCCTTGCCGGCCCTCCGTTTTGGATTGGGAGGGCCGGTGCTGTCGCGCTGCGTCCTTTTACGATGCTGCAAGTTCGGCAGCGCTTTTCCCGACGATGGACTCATCAACGGCCTTCATGATGCCGTGCTCCATCAGCATGTCCTCGAGCTCGTCCATGGTGATCGGAGTCGGGATGATGCCTTTGCCGCCATTGTTGTGGATCCTGCCCGCGAGGTTGCGATAGTGATCCGCCTGCTTGGAGTCCGGCGCGTATTCCAACACGGTCATGCGCCGCAGCTCCGCATGCTGCACGATGTTGTCGCGCGGCACGAAATAAATCAGCTCAGTGCCGAGCTTTTTGGCGAGCGCTTCCGCGAGCTCCAGCTCCTTGTCGGTCTGCCGCTCGTTGCAGATGAGGCCACCGAGCCGCACGCCGCCGGAGCTCGCATATTTCAGAATGCCCTTGGAGATGTTGTTGGCGGCATACATGGCCATCATCTCGCCGGACATCACGATGTAGATTTCCTGCGCCTTGTTCTCGCGGATCGGCATCGCAAAGCCGCCGCAGACGACGTCGCCTAGGACGTCATAGGAGACGTAGTCGCGCTCCTCATAGGCGCCGTTCTCCTCCAGGAAGTTGATCGAGGTGATGACGCCGCGGCCCGCGCAGCCGACCCCGGGCTCCGGGCCACCCGACTCGACGCAGCGGATGTCCTTATAGCCGATCTTCATCACGTCCTCGAGTTCGAGGTCCTCGACGCTGCCGGCATTGGCAGCCAGACTCAGGATCGTGTCCTGCGCCTTGGCGTGTAGAATAAGGCGAGTGGAGTCCGCTTTGGGATCGCAGCCCACGATCAGGATCTTGTGACCCATCTCCGCCAGCGCCGCCAGCGTGTTCTGGGACGTGGTCGACTTCCCGATACCACCCTTGCCGTAGAACGCGATTTGTCTCAGTGAAGCCATCTTGCTCTCTCCATCAACCGATTTGCCAAAGATTGCGTGCTATTTTGCACGCGAGCTTGTTTCTCTTTCAGAAACGGGGCACACGGGTCCAAGGGTAGGAGAGCATCGCTCGTCTTGCGCGTCGGCGTGCACTCAGCCCTTACTCAGTGTTGCTGCATCGCAGTAGCAACTGCCGTGCCAACGCCGGCGGCCTGTTTAAGCTTCTGATGATGCACTACAACTTCGCGAGATTTCTCATCGCGCTGGATGTTTCGAACCTGACAGCAGCTGTGGGGCTGTGTGTAATCTGACAGCGCTCACAATTTTTGACGAAACATAAGATTGATTGCGGCGCATTCGTGCGCCAGACGGAACTGCGGATGGTTTGAAATGCAACTGCGGTCGCGCCTCTCGGTACGCTTTTCAGAAATGATGCTCCGACCAGCGTCGAAACTTGAGCGCCACAGACCAAAGACAGGTGTTCGCGCTTGATGAAGATGTGATGACCGGTTGGTCTTCCCGTTCGCGCTGCAGCACGACATCGAAACCGAGACGCTTCCGAGTGCCAGCGCGCAGGGATGTCGATTGGCTCGAATTCTACTGTGCTGGCTGGGGTCCTCACGAGAGCGACGACGCATGAGCGGGCGCTGATCGATCATCGAGAGCCTGACTCAGGCCGCTCGCATGCGGCTTCTTCACGACAATCGACGGGGAGATCGCGATCGAGACATTAATGGCTGACCCACATGGCCGCTCCCGGATCGGCTGCCTTCGATCAAGTTCCAGAGGTTCCTCGCAGAGAACTGCGCGCATGCCCATGTTGAGGGACGCGCCAGTCATCGTTTCCACGAATTCGATCCTCATCGGTGCGAAAGCGGCAGCGCACCCCGACATCGGCGATCTTTTCCACGTCCCGGAAATCGTCACGGCGGCAACGGGATGCGCTATGACCGCACCCGCGAAAGGGCCGTGAACGTCTGCGAATGCAACCCCAGTCACCCCGAAGGGTCCCTTGCCGCCAAAACAATGCCAATCGCCAGCAGCGGATCGGCTGTGATCTGGACGCAGTGTTCGGACCGGTCGATCAAGTGCAGGTCATAATGCGGAAAGCTGCGAAAGGGCGGCTCGGTGACATCAGACGCATCGCATCGCACCAGGGCGAGATGGGGAAAGCGGCGCCGCAGCTCGGTCAAGGGGCTCGCGCGGCCTTCTGCCGCCGTGATCACTTGTTCAAGTTCGATCAGTTCGTTTTCGTCCAGTGCCATGACCGACTTTATCGTTTGTGTGCGGAAACAGTAGCGTTACCGCCAGAACACCCGGTCGAGATCGGCATTCAGCTCATCTGTCGCTGCGCTCAGCCGCTGATGGACGCTGTGGAATTGCCAAATTCCTCGCGCATGGTCTTTCCAAAACATCTTCCACAGTCCGCACACGGCGTCATGATGGATCAACGCGACATCGATCACGCCGCCATCCTTGTCAATGTCGCGTGAGCAGCAGGGGCTCTCGATAAGATATCCCCCCTTAACCGGCTTCACACTGGGTGAGACATAACGATAGCGTCTGCGGGAGCCCAATGCGCATTCGATCCGCTTGCGATCGACCTCGTTCGGGTGAGCCTTGAGGCCGACGACTGCCCTTTTCATGACCGCAGCATTCATTGTGAAATCCCCCTTAAAGCCGCGTTCTTTGCGCTTCAGGACAGCCGACCGGCCGCCCGGCAAAACTGTAGAAATTAGTTCCCTCTGTTCGCCTGCGTGTGCGCTCAAGCGTACGATCTCGCCGATGCGGCCCAGTGCCCACCAAAGGGCCGTCAAGCGCGCCCAGGCGCAAAACAAGCCGCCGTTGATGGCGTCGCCGACGGATTTGAGCCGCGGGCGTCGGATGTCGAATGAAGGAGCGCGATCATGATGGCGGTGCTTCCGGCAGCGGTTGATTGTCGAGCTTGGTGCGTGCGTCCACCGAATCAAGTTCCTTGCATTTCATTCCGACGCGGTTGCCGGTTTCAAGAAACTCGACACCGTAGACGTAGAATTGCTGCAGGAACGTCCCGATGGAAACGACGTAACCGACCTCGCCTTTCTTGGCCAGGATGTCCCCGATCTCCTTGCCGGCGTAAGTCCCGTCATTGCGAACGGTGCGATTGGCCTTCACCTTTTCACCAAGGTTGAAGACCGGCGGTCCATCCAGCTCTATGACGTCACTGTCGCGGACGATGTTGCTCATGCATCACTCCGTCGTGAACTTGATCGGGCCGCATTCTGCGAGCTCGCTGGCCGCCGTGGCCGCGATTGCCGGGATGAAGCCGGCGATTCTCTGCAGCTACTGTCAACGTGAACTCCATAACGCTTACGCTCGTTCAGGCCGGCGGCTGGTATCGCGGCAATGAGGTGTCGATGACGCAGGTCTTGTCGACCGGACAGACCGCAACACATTGCGCCTCCTCGAAGTGACCGATGCATTCGGTACATTTTTTCGGGTCAATCACGAACGTTCCGCCCTTCTCGAAGATTGCCACGTTGGGACATTCGGTCTCGCATGCGGAGCAGCCCGTGCATTGCGAAGAAATGATCTTGAACGGCATCCGATGTCCTCTTCACGCCACCGACATCATCGGGTCCTGCCGGATCGCTCCGTCACCCCTGTCGACATGCTGGATCTCGCCGCTCTTCACCTTCTTGAGATAAGAGCTGAACCATGCGATCGCGGACGTCTCGATGAACTCGTGCGCGTATTGATCGACCGGCTCGATGCCAGCCTTGTGGAGCTCGCCCCTCGGCCGACCACCGATCCTGGCGACGAACACGGCATGGCAGTCATTGATGGAGCGGATGATGGCCGCAAGGTCATCCGGCGCGCCATGGCCGCCTTGGCAGTAGTGACCGACGCGGCGGTGATCGACGAATTTTGCGCCGGATTGCGATACTTCATACACCTGGAACTCCTTGGCATGCCCAAAATGCTCATTGACGAGCCCAGCGCCCTTGGTTGCGACCGCGATCAGCACTTTGATGTCGCTTGTCCCGCCTGCATGCTCCCCCACGTCCTCCTGCCTTGGCATTATCCTGGCGCGGCGCTCCGCCTCGATTCCAGCCTGGTTGGCCTTGCGCGCCTCAGAGTCATAGTTGACGGTCATGGTCACAATCTTCTCCTTCGTAAACTCCGCGCTTCGATCCTCGCCGAGCAGTCCGACCGCGTCGGCGCGGCATTGGCGGCAATGACGCATCATGTTCATCTCGCCTTCGCATGCGTCCTGCAGTGCCTTCAATTCGCTTGTCCTCGGCACGCGCCGGCCCTTGAGACCGAACATGGTGCCGTGCTCGGGGGCTGCGATCAGCGGCATGATGTTGTGCAGGAACGCGCCGCGCGACTTCACGGCTTTGTTGACCTCAACCAGGTGCCGCTCGTTGATGCCCGGGATCATGACTGAATTGACCTTGCAAAGAATGCCTCGCGCGGAGAGCATTTCGAGACCACTGAGCTGACGGCTGGTCAGGATTTTCGCCGCCTCAACCCCGCTGTATCGCTTGTGGTTATAGAAGATCCACGGATAGATCTGGGCGCCGATCTCGGGATCGAGCATATTGATTGTGATGGTGACGTGCTCGATGTTCAGCCGGGCGATGGCGTCGACGTGATCGGGCAAGGCGAGCCCGTTGGTCGATAGACACAGTTTGATATCGGGCGCGGCTTTGGCCACGAGCTCGAAAGTCCTGAAGGTCTTGTCTGGGTTGGCCAGGGGATCGCCGGGACCGGCAATGCCAAGCACGGTCATCTGCGGAATGCGGGAGGCGACCGCGAGCACCTTTTTGGCCGCCTGCTCGGGGGTGAGCTTCTCGCTGGTCACACCCGGGCGGGATTCATTGGCGCAGTCATATTTGCGATTGCAGTAGTTGCACTGCATGTTGCAAGCTGGCGCGACCGCAACGTGCATGCGCGCGTAGTGGTGATGCGCCTCTACGCTGTAGCAGGGGTGCGTCTTCACCTTGTCCCAGATCGCCGGCGGCAAATCGCCTTGGCCCCCGTGTGCCCCGCAGCTCGCTTTACCGTGGCGAACCGAGATGCCGCAGCTCTTAGGCTCGGCGGCCAGCATGGTCCCGCCGCCTTCTCGTGCATTTTTAGCGCTGCTGCCGCGCTCCACTGCGTCCATATCCAGTTCTTTCTCCTAGCCAAACAGGCTTCTCGGAGCCACTCCTGAGCGAGCCCCTGAACTTGGGTTAGCAACTCGCATGCCATCGCGGCAGCGACGGATTTTCTTATCTTCGCCAATCAGTTAGACAGAGCGATCTGCCCTGTTGCGCAGCCGACAGCAAGCATGCGGCGTGTTGGAAATCCGACAGACGTTGGGATGCAGGGAGCGATTGCCGCGCCTGTCAACCAACGCGCTCCCGCTCAGCGGCACCGGCACTGTGATCGGACGACCGCCACGGTTGGACCGAGGTGGGCGGGCTTCGCTTTGCCAGCGCCTCTAATTGGCCAGCAAGATCTCCACGGCGCGCGGGATCGCAATCGCGAGCGGGGTCAAGCGCTGGTCGAGCAGGAATCTCAGCTCGTTGCGCGAGAGGGCATCGGGTTCGACAAGTGCGTAGTGAACGTCTGCCGAGCGCTTCGTGATCTGCCGCGCAAAAATGCGTAGCAGCTGATCGTCGAACCGACAGCCGATGAAAAGAAAGCTCCGTCCAAGCCGCCGCTGCTTGACGATCTCCGGAATGGGCGTCTGGATATCGATCTCGGTCAGGACCTCGACATAATCGGCGTCGGAGATCAGGAAGTTTCTTGCCGGCAGCACGCCGCCATGCGGCTTGTAGAGGACCGTGGTCCAGGCGCCGGCGGCCAGGGACTCGACCTCTACGCCATCGGCATCATAGAAACGGTACCAGCGAACCTCGCCGATGCCGGCGCGGGTAATCCCTTGCACTTCGCCCCATCCCTCACGCTTGCCAAGCGATGCGCGCATCGCGCCATCATACCAGGTATCGACGATCATCGGTAAGCGTAACGCAGCAAGATGACGATGCAGGGTTGTCGGCTCGACCGGCGCGGCGAACGCCTGAGCCATCAATCCCGTCACCGTAGACCGATGCTTGTTGCTCTCGATATGCTGTGCTGCAGCCCAGGCATTGCCGCGGGCCCGGCGCGGCAGCGCGACCTTGGTGCCGAAGAAGATCGCCAGCGCATCAGGTGTCACTGGCACGTCAGGCTTGGACAACTCGGCGAGCCCGGGCCCGAGATAGGGAACAATGCTGCCGGCATGCAGTCTGGCCGCAACGTTGGCGAGCAGCGCCTCTGCATCCGTCCCTTCGAGACAGTTGATTTGCGGCATTGCGCTCATCGTTCATCGCCGTCCCCGCCAATCCTTTTGGCATTGACCGTGATCGGCAGCGGCGTATCGCTCGCCATCTCGGGCAGGTCGAGCACCCATCCATTCGTTAATCTGATCCAACCGCCCCACAGTGTCTCGTGCTCGGATTCGACAATCCGCTCTTCAAGATCCTTCTTGGGCACATAAATCGACAGGCCTGCCTCGGGAGAGCGGCGGATCATGACTTTCATGAGATCAACTCCAGGAATTACGGATTGCTAGCGGGGCGAGCTCTCGGGACATGCCACGCAGACGGACCAGGATGTCGGACAGCGCACGCACGACCTGGTCGATCTCTTCAGCGGTGGTTTCATGGGACAGCGAAAAGCGTACCGCGCCGGGCAGGCTGCTCGCCGGCACATGCATGGCGCGCAGCACATGCGATGGCTCCATCGCGCCTGAGCTACAAGCCGACCCGAGCGACGCGGCAATGCCGGCGCGATTGAGGTGATGGACGATCGCTTCCCCTTCGAGGCCCTCGAAGGCGATATTGATTGTGTTCGGCAGCCGGTTACAGTGGTCGCCAAGGGCCGTGCAGTGACCGTTCTGCAAGATCGACTGCTCCAGACGATCGCGCAGCGCAGCAACACGAACGCGCGCTCGGTCGAGCCGCTCTGCAGCAAGCTCTGCCGCTTTTCCGAGACCGACGATGCCGGGGATGTTCTCGGTTCCGCCGCGGCGCCGGCGTTCTTGTCCTCCGCCCCGGATCAGCGGCCTGAATGTCGTGCCTTTGCGTAAGTAAAGCGCGCCGATCCCCTTGGGTCCATGCAGCTTGTGCCCGGACAGCGACAGCATGTCGATAACGCTGGCCTTCAGGTCAATGGGTACCCTGCCGACCGCCTGCACGGCATCGGTATGAAACTGCGCGCCGGAGGCGCGCGCCCATCCGGCCAGACGTTCCACCGGGAAGATGGTGCCGGTCTCGTTGTTGGCCCACATCACCGATGCAATCGCCGTACGTGGTCCAAGCGCCGACCGAAAAGCCTCAAGGTCGAGCCGGCCGCGCGAATCCACCGCGATCAGATGAACCTTGGCCCCGCTTTGGGCCACCTGTTCGACCAGCGCCAGGATCGCCTGATGCTCGACCGAGGTGGTGACGATCTCGTCCCGGCCCTCCTGCGTCGCCAGCGCTGAGAGAATGGCGGCATTGTTGGATTCCGTCCCGCCGGAAGTAAAGACGATCTCGTCATCATGGGCAGCCCCTACTAGCGCCTGCACGCTGCGGCGTGCCTGCCGCATCGCGCCCGCGACCTGCCTGCCAAAGGCATGGGCTGAGGAGGCATTGCCGAACCGCTCGGCGAAAAACGGCAACATGGCCTGCACGACCGACGGATCCGTTCGGGTCGTCGCATTGTTGTCGAGATAAATAGCCACTGAAACCCTGCTCAATATGGCGCCGTAGGCGCGCCGGCAACCGGGATCAGGCGAACGAATTCGCCGAGCTTTTCGATCAGCCGCGCCTGAATGCCCTCCAGCGTCGCAGCTGACAGCTTGCAGAGCACGCAGGCCCCCGTCAGCCTGACCAAGATCTTGGTCCCGTCGATCGCAACCAGCTGACAGTCACCACCATCGCGTTTCAGATTGGGGCGGACCTCCTCGAGGACGGCGCGAATCACTTGCTCCCGGTCCATCTCGGCGGCCGTCGTTTGCTTCAGTTGCTTGGATTCGGCCAGCATGCTTGCGACCTCGTTCATCAGCTGAAGGATTTACCGCACGAGCAGCCCGCGTTGGCGTTCGGGTTGTCGAAGGTGAATCCGGAGCCCTCCTGCGCCAGCACGAAATCGATGGTGGTGCCAGCGAGATATTTGTGGCTGTCGTTGTCCACGAACAACTTGACCCCGTCGCGCTCGATCACCTTATCGTCCGACGTCGTCTCATTGGCCAAGCCCATGATGTATTTGAACCCGGCACAGCCGCCGGACTCGACCGTAATGCGCAAGCCGCTTGCTCCCGATGTTGAAATCACGCCCCTGACCGCATTCAGTGCGCTATCTGTCAAATTGATCATGGTTCACCCTTTCACTTGCATGGCTCGGCTGACTGCAAGTTGGCAATTCGCATGCCAGCGCACACGCGCCTGATAAGGCTTCCGTTTTTCAACTCTCGCCTGTTGGCTTTGCGACTCGTGTCGGCTTCCCGACGCGGCTATTTCGGGATTTAAGCGCGCTTGCGCGTTTCTTCAGGCGTTTACACAGATGAAATGCGGTGCATGGGTCGGCAAGCAATTTGCATTTCCGTGCTGCGCCGGTCGAGGGCCGGCGATGAGCTTAGATCGAGGACGATTTTCATGACTGCAATCGAGAACACCGCGCTCGGCCGGCTGGACAAGGAGGGGCGACTTCTCAATGCCGTTCTTAAGGGCGAGACGACCAGGCCGGGCCGATTCGGTTTTCGTGGCGATATCGCGTTGAAGTTCCAGGCCCAGCTCGCGGACGAGAAGCGGCCGCCGGATTATTCAATCGAGCAGGTCCTGACGGTCGCGCAGGAGGGCGAAAGCACAATCCCGGTGCTGGCCGGTTATCTGCATTCATTGGCCTATCTGACCGACGTCAGCAGCGTTCTGGACGGCGCGCTGAGACCCGACGGGCGCTACTTCATGTTTTGCAACAATATAGATCTGTTGGCGAAATACCGGACCAAGGTCGGCGACATCACCTTCCACATCCTCCCGTGCGATGAATCGACCGTCTGGAAAGAGATGATGGACCTGGCCGGGCTCGATAAGAACGACTTCAAGAAATTCGATGCGGGCGGCAAGCTGGACTACCTGCTCGACGCAGCCACGGCTCTCGATGCCTCCTATGAGGAGATCCCTTACGAAGACGGGCTGAAGCGGATGGGGCCCGTGAAAAACCGCAACCAGAACCGCCCGGTTTGAGCGCTGACTTTGGATCTCGTCGAAGCGGCCTCCTCGACAGGTCGCGCCGTCAGCAGATGTCGCGGTCCATTTCCATCAAAGTGATGAGCGCGAGCCGCTCGCGTTGCGACGCGATCAACGCGGCGGCCGCGCGACGCGCGAAGCCGATCCGCGGCGACTCGATCGGACAGATGCCGGTGCGGCCAGGAACCTCTTGCGTTGGAACTAAAATTGACGGCGATCCCATCCTTGCGGTGGAACGAACAGAGTCCCCAGCACCCTACAGGGGCAACCAATGGCCCGCGGCTGTCATCCTCGTCAACGATCGCGAGATGAAACCCACGGGGCTAGCGCACTGAACGCTTTCGGACCCAGAACCGACGTGGATGTTCCTGGCTTTCTGCGCGATGTGGGTTTCCAAACAGGTTTGCGACTCTGCAACAAGCCGTTCGTTGCTTTGGGACAGAACTCATGTTGAACGGTCCTGCGATCGTTCGCGGCAAGAGCGCAAAGGCATCTGTCAATTGGCGCGGCTCTTGCTCAGGTGTTCGACGCAATCATCCAGCGCAACTGCTTTGTCGGCAGCGTTTGCAGACGCGAGGACACTTCGATTTGAGGCCTGAATGTCTTTAGAAACTGATCATCAGGATCGACTGTTCGCGATCATCCTCGGCACCAATGAGATTGCGTCTGCGATCGCCGTCCATCTTGCGCGCGGCGGAACTTGCGTGGTGCTGTCGCATGATCCCGATCCGCCCGTGATTCGGCGCAGGATGGCGTTCCATGACGCGCTGTTCGCCGGGACGGCACAGGTCGAAGATATTGTGGGTGAACGCCTCGACGACGCCATGCAGGTGCTCAGGGCGATCCGCGGGGACGCTAGCCGACGAAGACGGGTCATCGTCTCCCGTCTCGGTCTTGTCGACCTCCTTCCGATCCGCCGCATTGATGTGCTGATCGACGCGCGTCTGCAGAAGCGCCAGATCAGGCCCGACCTGCGGCGGCTCGCGGGACTGACCATAGGTCTGGGCCCAGGCTTCTCCAAGAGCTCGAATTGCGATGTCGCGATCGAAACCCGGCCCGGCAGGATCGGCCTGGTCCAGCGAGACGGCTGGACGGATGCGGCTGACGGAATTGCGAGCCGGCTCGGTGATCTCGGCGCCGAACGTTTTGCTTATTCCAGCCTTGTTGGCACCTGGCGAACGTCAGTCGAAATTGGAACGCATGTCGAGAAGGATCTCGTGCTCGGCCATCTTTCCGGCGCGCCCGTCATGGCGCCGCGCGATGGCGTCTTGCGCGGCATCATCCGTGACGGGACTGAGGTTCCTTCCGGCGTCAAGCTGATCGAGATCGACCCGCGCGGCGTACTGGCGCAATGGACCGGTATCGACGACCGCGGCCGGGCAATCGCCAACGCGACGCTAAGTGCGGTCCTTCGAGGTGCGGCGCAGCGGTTCGGCCTGGTCGTTCAACCGGAGATGTCGGGACACGCGTGACGCGGCGCCGCACCAGCCGCTTGGAGCGCGTCACTTTGCCTTTTGGACAGTGTCGACAACCCGCCCCGCAGCGGGCGGGCCGAGCCAGCATGGGACAGTAACGTTGCAGACCTCAATCCTCAAAAGGCATTACGATGCCCGCCTGCCTTGGTACACCATCTATCCAACAGTGCCGGAGTTCTCGGCAGCGGTCGGCCCCAAGGATTGTGAGGAATGGCTGAGGCGCCTGCCGACCGATGACGCCGTGTCGCTCTATATCCACGTTCCATTCTGCCGGTCGATCTGCTGGTATTGCGGCTTTCCGAGGAGCAGCACTGGCCGGGATGCGCCGATCCTCGACTATCTGGCGGTCCTGCATGAGGAAACCCGTCTGGTCGCGGCGCAAGCGCCGCCTGCGCTGCCCGTGAGCGACGTGCATTTCGGCGGCGGAACCCCGACCCTCATCCCGCCATCCGAGTTCCCGGCCCTGATGGACGTCCTGCGCCGCCGCTTCACCTTCAGGGAAGGGGCTGCGGTCGCCGTCGAGATCGACCCGCGCACCTTCACGGTCGAAATGGCCGAAACTCTCGGAGCCGCCGGCGTCAACCGCGCAAGCCTGGGTGTGCAGAGCTTCGATCCCGTCGTTCAAAAGGCCATCAACCGGATCCAGAGTGAAGCGGAGACGGCGGGTGCCATCGAAAATCTTCGCGGGAATGGAATAACCCGCATCAACTTCGACCTGATCTATGGTCTGCCAAATCAGACAGTGCAGTCCTGCGTCCGGACCGCGGAGACGGTGGTGGCGATGCGCCCCGACCGCCTTGCTGTGTCCGGTTACGCGCATGTTCCCTCCTACAAGAAAAATCAGCGTCTGATCGATGAGGCCCTGCTGCCGGACACGGTTGCCCGTGCCGAACAGGCTGCGGCGGTGGGCGACACGCTGGTTGCTGCCGGGTACCGCCAAATCGGGCTGGACCATTTCGCCTTGCCGGACGACGAACTCGCGCTGGCGCAGAAGACCGGTCGCTTGCGACGTAACTCGTTGGGGTACTCGGCTGATACGTGTCAAACCGTTATCGGCCTCGGTGCCTCGGCCATCGGCCGTGTCGGCCACGGCTATGTCCTGAACGAGGTTGCAACGGGTTCCTACACGCGGCACATCCGCGCTGGCCGTCTGGCGACGTCAAAGGGCTATCCTCTCTGCAACGAAGACCGCGTCCGGGCCGCGATCATCGAGCGGCTGATGTGCGACCTGGAGGCTGATGTTCCGGCAATCTGTGCGGCCTTTGATTTTGATCCGGTTCCCCTGCTCGATTCGGCTGAACGCTTGCCGATGCTTGCCGAGGACGGGGTCGTGGACATCGAAAGCGGCATGATCCGCGTGAGGCAGGAACACCGCTTCTTGCTCCGCACTGTCGCTGCCGCATTCGACGCTTATCTGGACCGCTCACCCTATTAATCCATTGCGGACGACGTTTGTGGAAGGCAACCACAACCGGCAAGCGCCGGCCGTGATGGGTTGCCTGATGCAAGTGGGCTGCCTTGAAATTCGGCTGTGTCATCAATCCGGCGAGACCAGCGATCACCGCCCCGAGCTCTGGCGGCTGGACTTCGCCTTGCTCCCGCTCGCGCGTTCGCGAGTGACTTACACGCGCCGCGCTGACGCCAAAACGCTCCGTCACCTCCCGACCTGAAACACCGCTCCAAATATAGACAAGCACCCGTTCGCGAAGCACCATCGACAGCAGTTTCGCCATCCCCGCAGGTTTCCATCCCGGCGACGAGCTTTCATCATCAAACCGCCGATCTGGACATCCCCAGCACCTCAGCCAGATGGACTAACGCTCACAACCAGCGCGAAAGCTGTCCCCTCTGGCGAGATGCGCGAGCTGCGCGAAGCTCAATTTGAAGACAATCCCAACAGCATCGCGGCGTTTGAGGTTCCGCTGAGCAAACCAGCGACCTCGTCTCAAACGACCGAGATCTCAAATGCAATGATGCCGACGGCTAGCCTGCCGCCGAAATATGGCCGAAGTCGGTGACCTGCCTCTCGAACAGCCCGCGATAGATGCCGCCGGGCCGCTTGGTCAGGGCAACATGTGTGCCCTGCTCGACGATACCGCCACGATCGAATACCAAAATGCGGTCGAGGCCGCGCACCGTCGACAGGCGGTGTGCGATCACGATCGAGGTGCGCCCCTTCATCAGCCGCTCCATCGCCTGCTGGATCAGCGCCTCCGATTCCGAATCCAGGCTCGAGGTTGCCTCGTCCAGGATCAGCACCGGTGCGTCCGCCAGGAAGGCGCGCGCCAGCGCCACGCGCTGCCGTTCGCCGCCCGAGAGCTTGACGCCGCGCTCGCCAACCAGCGTGCCGTAGCCCCTCGGCAGCCGCAGGATGAAGTCGTGCGCGTTTGCGAACCGCGCTGCCTGCTCGATCGCCTCCCGGCTGGCCCCCGGCCGGCCATAGGCGATGTTCTCGGTAAGCGAGCGGTGGAACAGGATCGGATCCTGCTGCACGATCGCGATCTGGCTGCGCAGCGATTGCTGCGTGGCCAGCGCGATGTCCTGGCCGTCGATCAGAACGCGACCATCGGAGACGTCGTAGAGCCGCTGCACCAGCTTGACGAAGGTTGTCTTGCCAGCGCCGGAGCGGCCGACGAGACCGACCCGCTCGCCGGCGCGGATCGTCACCGACAGCCCGTCGTAGAGCGGCGCGATATGGCCGCCATAGTGGAACGTGACGTCGTCGAACACGATCTCGCCGCGCTCGATCGCGATCGGCCGCGCGCCAGCAGCATCGGCGATGCCAATCGGCTCGTCATGGATCGCCACTAGCTCGTCCATGTCGTTGACCGAGCGCTGGAGGTTGTTGATGTGCATGCCGACATCACGCAAATAGGCGTGGATGACGTAGTAGCTGGTCAGCACATAGGTGACGTCGCCTGGCGTGGCGTTCCCCGCCATCCACAGCAGCACCGAGCCGCCGATCACCGAGCCGCGCAGGCACAACAGCAGCAACAGCTGCGACAGGGCGGCGCAATTGTGGCGCAGCCAGGTCCGCCGCACCCGCACGCTCCAGCGGTTGATGACGCGGGCGAGCCGCGTATCCTCGCGCGCTTCGGCGCCGAAGGATTTCACCACGGCGTTGCAGGTCAGCGCGTCCGCCAGCGTGCCGCCGACCTTGGTGTCCCAGGCGTTGGAGACGCGCGCGGCCGGCGCGATGTAGCGCGTCGAGAACAGCACCGTCATCGTGACATAGGCGAGCGCACCGAGCGCGACCACGAGGCCGAGCGAAGCCCAATGCACGCCGAGCAGGATTGTCGATCCGATCAGCACCAGCACTGAAGGCGCCAGCGCCGTCAGGATGGTATGGTTCAACAGGTCGAGCGCCCACATGCCGCGGGTGATCTTGCGCACCGTGGAGCCCGCAAAGGAGTTGGCGTGCCAATCGGTCGAGAAGCGCTGCACGCGGGTGAACGCATCCTGCGCCACGTCAGACATGGTCTTCAGCGTGAACGGCACGATCACCTGCAGGCCGATCAGTCGCAGCACCATCGACGCTGCGCCCAGCGCAACGATGGCGCCGAATGCGACCAATGTCGCATGGCGCGCGTCTGGATCGGACGGGCCGCGCGTCAGCCCATCGATCAGGTGCCCCGAGAACACCGGCATGAAAAGATCGGCGAGGGTCGCACCTAGTAGGCCGCCGGCCACGATAAGGGTACGCCCTGGCTGCTTCAGCCAATGCCGGAACACGAAGGGCAACACGACCCGCATCGCGGTAGGAGGTTTATCAGCTGGAGCGGTCATAGCGCAATCTGGCCATTCTCACCGCGCAAGCCGGCTCTATCTGAATTACCCGCAGCGTCGCAAAGGCGCGACGGATCACCGCTGGTCGGCCCGCCCCCTCGGCCGAGCGAGACGCTCGACGCCAACAGCCCAAGTTGGCCGGACCTGGAAGCCTGGCATTCTGAGACGACCGGGAACGCCCCGCCTCTTCCACCATACGTCTTCGGCCTTTTCTCCTCCATAGCATCCCGCTCGCGAGAAGACTTCTCCTTTGAGGGATCGCAGTCATCGGAAAGCATGGCGTCGCGCACCTGCCCCGCGGCAGCGACCAAACGTCCATCATGGCTTTCCGTGAGAAAGAAGAGATAGCACTTGGAGTACCCCTTGTCGTTGCAGACGACCAGTCGACATGTCCATCAGGCTCGTTCGCGCGCACAGACATCAATTGCATTCCGATTTCCTCGACGCATGACATGCGCAGCGCCATGCCCCCACGATTGCCATGTGTGTGCCGAAACCATCAATTGCTAAGGTTAGTAGTTGACCGGCGCGCAGGGCGTTCCTGCGGGCGCACGTAACGCGGTTGTTACAAGCTCTGAGTGAGCACATCTTAGCGTCCGAACCCTGAGCATCCTGATTGGCCCGGAGTCGGCGGTGGCGAATTGCGGACAGTCGTCTCATCGATCAAGCGTCGGAGGACGCTGAGAGCCATCGGAACGCCTCTTGTCTGAGGGTTAAGCCTGAAAGTCATAACCCCTCTCAGACAAGAGGTGGCCGTGCAAATTCTCCTCGCATGTCGCAAAAGTCAGTCTCGCCTCGGTTACCGCAAGGTACGCTGCAGGGCTGCTGACGGAGGGCTTGTGAGGCGTTGCGACACCCCGCCCACCCTTTTTGGATTCGCCGGTCAAGCACCACATTGCCTTCGGCAAGCGATTTGCATTGCGTATCGCGCCACCGAAATGACAGGCACGCGTCTAGCTTGAGGTAGTATTCACATGATGACGGTCAAGAACATCGCGGCGACACCGTTAGAGCACGGAGCGCTCGGCCAAACGCCCCATCCGAACGCGGAACCACAAGGCCAAGCGCTTCGAGGCGCACGGCAGGTGACGATCGACTGTAGGTCGCGAACGAGACGCCTCCGCCGAAGTGCTCGGTCAAGCAAACACCGACCATCGAGACGGAGGCCCCGTTTGCGATGCTGGGGCGCTCTCTTCTCACTCATCCGTTCGATCTGCGCCTGTCATGGGAGCCCATTCATCTCCTTCATCCCATACGACATACGACTCATAACCTAGACATGCATTGTCAGGCGGCCGGCTAAATCGCCGCCCGTCCTCAGCTACTCTCTCGGTTTCAAGCACAGAAAGCCGTTGAACTCCCAAGCCGCTTGCAACTTCCAGCTTTGCGAGCCTTTCATGGTAGCGAGCTTGGATCGGTCTAGACTGGCGGAGGTAACCAGATTGACCGATTCCAGGAAGGCCCGCACGGGGGCTCCGCCGTGCGGGCCTTTTATGCTCAGGTGTGGCCGGCGTCATTCGTGAGCGGCGGTATGGGCCACGACGCCCAATAGAAATCACATCGCAATTCGATTTCGCTCACACAAGCGGCCGGTTGCGGCGGTCCACGACCGGTTTGTCGCAAGTCGCGTCCGTGACGTTCCAAACCGTCGTAACTTTGGCTGGTGTTGAACATCATCCAACGCAGGGGCCAGAAGAACATTCGGACCGTCAAGAGCTGGATCTGCCGTTCTTTTGCGGCGTCTCCATGATCCCACTCACCGCCGCATGGATTTGACCTTCTCGCCCACGAATAGCACGCGATCGGGAAACAACCCGGCGTCGGCAATGCGTGCGCGGGCACCCGCGCCACACGCGCGCAATGAAGCCTTAGTCGCTACGAATGGCGCGCTGTATCGCCGCTTGCGCCAATGGCACATCGTCAAACACCTGCGGCCACGCAATACAACGAGATCATCAGCTCTTCTACTGCCCCGCCTGCTGAGTCGTGGCCATGGGGATACAAAGAACCTGACGGCAGCATTCCCTCGTCGATCCCGCATGAACGTGGATAGGCCTGGGTCTCGGTCAACTACCAATCTTCGCAATTGTTCGAGGTGACCGGGCGTGTCAAACGACCGGAAAATGAGACGTCGTGCAGGTCAATCGTGGTCTCGTTGATATCGCGTTAAACCCGCGGCAACGGGTCCATTCGCAGCGGCACCTGATAACGCTGCATGTGCCGTCCGATTCTGCGACTTACTCATTCGCGTCCCAGCCCGAAAGGTTCGTTTTGCGAACAGATGCGTTTTCAGGAGAATGACAGCATGACCAAGTTATCCTCGATCGACAGTATCATTCCGCAAGCCGATATCGCAAAGCGCGCGGCGCGGATCGGCGCTGAAATCAGGAACATCAAGCTGTCGGGCGATTTGCCGGCGGAGACGATTACCGCGATCAACAGCCTGCTGCTCGAGCACAAGGTTCTCTTCTTTCGCGATCAGGGCCATCTCGACAACGCAGAGCAGGAGCGCGTTGCCCTTCGTTTCGGAACGCTTATGGCGTATCCGATACTCGCTGTCGTCGAGGGAACGGTATCGATGATCGAGATTGATTCCGCGCGCCCCCCTCGCCGAGCCGACCTCTGGCACAGCGACGGGACCTTCTTCGAGGCTTATCCTAAAATCGCGGTCCTGCGAGGCGTTGTGATCCCACAATTTGGCGGCGATACGATCTGGTCAAACACCGCGACCGCCTATCTGGACCTCTCCGCGCCGCTGCAACGGCTTGCCGACGAACTCTGGGCGGTTCACAGCAATGCGTTCGACTACTCCGTCATGGCCAACAGCGAGGCCGACAAAAAGCATCTCGACGAGGTGTTCGCCAGGACGGTCTATGAGACCGAGCATCCCGTCGTGCGTGTCCATCCCGAAACCGGAGAACGCGCGCTGGTGCTCGGCGATGTGGTGCAACGCTTGGTTGGCATCCCGAAATATGACGGCCAGAGGCTATTCACCCTTTTCCAGTCCCATATCACCGCGCCCGAAAACACCGTGCGGTGGAGTTGGAAGGTGGGCGATGTGGCGATCTGGGACAACCGCGCCACGCAACATTATGCGGTCAGGGATTACGGCGACCAGCGTCGTGTCGTTCGCCGTGCCACCGTCGCTGGCGAGGTGCCCGTCAGCACCGATGGTCGATTGAGCTCGATGCGCATAATGGCCGCCAAGGAGCCGCCCGCGTAGGTCGCTTAAGGCTCCTCAGAGACGTCAAAGATCCCGCCGACGCAGTCTCTTCCGCTCGTTTGCTCTTACGGCATCCACGAGCATGGTCCGCTGTCGGCATTGAACAATGTCCAGTCCCGGCGCCTTTGAGCGATGATACCTCCTCCGACCGCGATCTCCCCTTGCTCATGGACGTCCATGACACGCTTACTGATGCAGCTGCTTCCGGACGTTGCGAGTAAGCTCCAGGCCGAACTGGTCGGCGCCCAATCTATCAAGGCTAGCAGCAAGGAGGGGAAACTCACGTCGCATGCGGGCGTGGCTATGTCGGTTCGAACTCGCTCGACAGCGGCTCGGGTCTTCGGCGCTCGATCTACTCTGACGCAAACCGGGCTTGCCATCGCCGTATCCTTTGCGGCGGGTCTCGTCTGCAGTCCGGCGTTGGCGGGAGCTGAGAAAGCATCAGACACCACGAACGAGACGCCGGATGAGGCTCCTGGACCAACAATTCAAAAGCAGAGCGGCGCGGCCGTCACTGTCCGACGCCGTCAGCTCAAGCGAACAGCGCCTCTCGCCGCCCGCTCGGCGCTGGCACAAGCGACCAATGCCCCCGACTCGAGGCACGATCGTCCAGACAAAGTTGCTGAGACCAAGCCCCCAGAGAAGATCGACCCGTTCGCGAAGTTCGATAACCTGCGTGAAAAAGGCATTTGGCTCAATATACCCGGGCCTGCGGATACGATCGATCAGGACAAGGGTGGGGTGAGATCTGCGCTGGCGGATCTCGGGATCGGCTATGTGGGCTGGACGCAAAACAGCTTGATCGACAACCGACTGCCGCATGCTTCCAAAAGCACCATCTTCAATCAGCGCTATATTGGCGAGAGTCCGACATTCGGTACGGTCAATTTCATGATCGTGACCTACGATCTCGGCCGATTTGGAATTCCCGATGGTCAGATCACCGTAGGAGCCGAGCAACAATATTGGACCTGGAAGCCCGCCGGGCCCGATAGAGTGGGGATCAATACAATTGCCTATTACCAGACGTTTTTCGACAGGACGCTCGAACTCAAGATGGGTTACCTCAGAAATCATGACGAGTTCTTGGGAATGAATCCATTTGGGCCGACGCCGATCATCTTGTCCCAAGTTGGAATGAGCAACAATTCCGCGCCGACGCCGGCTCTCAACGTGAAGTACAATTTTGACGATCGCCTCTACACCAAGTTTTCGATCCAGCGCTCGGTCAGTCCGGATGGCCAATTGGCGCACATAACCGAAAATCCCACTGGCTTGGGCTGGCGCACGGCCAACGCCGGCATTCTATTGCTCGATGAAGCTGGATATAAAAACAAGGCGGCTCAGGGATCGCCCGAGACCTGGCTGCGGGCCGGAATCGGTTTCAATGACAGTCGCTATCCGCACTTGGCGTATCCGCTCCAATCGAGAGCCAACGCGAACAGCGCCTACTACGTGGCCGCGGACCGGCAGTTTTGGCAAGCCGATCCACAAGGTTCGCCAGCTCGGGGTATCTATGGTGGGTTCTCCGCAATGTACGCTCCGTCTGACGTCAACAAGGCCAGCCGCTATCTCGAGCTTCGTCTTTATGCGAAAGGACTATTTAGCAGCCGGCCCCGTGATCAGATTGCCATTGCTGCCACCAATATCGCTTGGAGCCACTTTGCAGTCGATGCGGCCCTGGCTCAAGGCGATCTCGTCCATCGCGATAGCACGGCAATCTGGGGAAGATATACAGCGCGGCTGGCGCCCGGGGTTCATGCAACCCTGGGCCTGCTATACATCAATCATCCGACAACCATGACATACACACGCCAAACCGGACATGCCCTGAACGTCTTGGTATCGACATCAGTATTCTTCTAAATCCGTTGCTGGATTCTGCCGCGAGTACCGCGCCGGAAGCAGCCGCCGAGTTCTAAGCGCGAGCTGCGCAAGAACCCTGCCGCCGCCCGGCCACCGCGAGGTTCAGTCGAACATCGGGGGGATCCGCTGCTCTATGAGGCGAGACGGGGACCGCGGCGGCAATGCAGTTCACGCCGCGCGCGGAGACAATCTCCATTGTCCCATTCGCTGAGCAAGCCCCTCGCTGAGGTAAGTCCTTGCCGGTCTTTTTCGTCCGCCCATTGATCACCGCAACTGAAGTGAGCGCACCTTTACGGACCGGACTTCATCATCAGGACAGAGGATAAGGGCATGTTCGTGTGTTCGGATACTCATTGACGCGGCCCAGCTATTGTCCGCGGCCGGCGGCTCGTTGCGCCACGAACACGCTGGTGAAGTTGCGGCCGCCGGAATTCTCTCAACCACACCTTCGCACCAAGTCTCCTTCCTGCACAGACGACGGAGGCGGCCGTCAAGCCCTTTCTGCCGCGGCGGGCACGTGAGTCTGGCAGTTGGCCGGACAGACCCGGGCGCAGGCGCCGCAGCCAATACAGGCGCCCTCATCATCCATCACCATGATCTTTTTCTCGATCTCATCGTCTTCGTCGCTGCCAAGGTCGACAAGATCGCCCTCCTCGTTGATGCCCTTCAATGTCATAACCTTTCGGCCACAGACCTTGAAGCAGCGGCCGCATCCGATGCATTTCCCAGAGTCGATCGATGCGAGATAATTGGGTATCCAGTCGCGGCCGTCGCGCGTTGCAAATGACATGCTTGTATACCCTTACGCCTTGTCCTGCGCCTTGAGAGCCTCGCGTTTTTTCTCAAGTTCGGTAAACGCCTCATGCGCTCTTTGCGCCACCGCCATGATCGAGTTCCAGTTGAGCGGCAGGTCCTCTGACAGGTCGTGCAGATCCATCTTGGCCTGCGTCGCCTTGGCCGACAGCTTCTTGATGTCTGCCTTCAGCATTTCAAGTTCGCTCATGTCCCGCCCTCAATAGTTCGCCGCGTCTGGGAATTTCCGGATCATGCCGATCCCGTCCGCGACATACTTTTCGCCCTCGGCGGCGAGCTTCGTAAGACCGTCGAACCCGAAGCGATGCACATCGCGCAGCTGCTTATTGACGACGATCAGGCGGCCTGCGATCAGCACCATGCGGCCAAAGCCTTCATGATGCATCTTCAGCATCGGCTGGACCATCACGCCGGTCGCCTTCTCGATCGAGAGCGCGACCGCATTGAAGAACAACTCCAGGCGCCACACCGTGTCCGGATCGGGATCACCCACGATCGGCAGCGCGTGCCGCTTCTCCTTGTCCAAGATATAGGGTTCGAGCAAGTCGAGATCGCTCTTGCCCTCCCACGTCCCATGGCTGTCCTCAGCACGCCAGATCGTGACCAGCTGCTTGAGGAACGGCGCATCAAGCGCATTGCCGGTTTGCCCCACTTCTGCGACCTCAGACATGTGATCCTCATTCCTCGAAATCAAGCGTCCGCTCCTTGGCTTTGGCCAGGGCCTTGCGGATCCAGGGGGGCGGCGTTCCCCTCAGCATCCTTTGGAGCTTTTGCAGCAGCTCCAGGATGTTCTCGGGTTTGTCCACTTTGATGGGGTGGATTTTATTCGCCACCACCCGCGCCGCACCGGAGCCGCCAATGGCAACGACATAGAGGATGGCGCAATCCCTGATCGCCTCGATCTTGGGCGCGAGCTTATCCTCGTTGCCGTTTTCCGAAAGATCGCCGTCGAACTGCACCGCCCTCAGAAAGACGTGCCCGTCCGGCCCGACGTCATAGATGACAATGTTCTTGGCCCAGCCGAAATGCGCATCGACGCGGCTCAAATCCTGGGTAGCGAATGCGACTTTCATGCAATCGAACTCTCTGTTGCGTCGACGAAGCTGCGGCCGGAAGACCCGAGAGGCGACATCGAGGTCCGCCAGCTATCGGGCTGAGGCTGATGATTTTCCTCGCGGTCGGCGATGAGGAGATTGGCGATATGGAAGATCAGATCGCGCGTGCCGCGATAGCCAACGGAGAGCTGGTGGCCTGCGCCAATTCGGTCGAACATCGGAAATCCCGCGCGATGAAACGGGATCTTCAGCCGTGCCGCGGCTTGGCGGCCGTGCGAATGCGTGATCAGCAGATCGCAATTCCCTCTCCGAGCTCGCTCTTCCAGATCCTCGAGATCGCCGATCAGGACCTCCTTGGTCCTGACCCGCTCCAGCACGGGCGAGGGCGTGGTCGTCACGGCCGCCGTGACCTGCGCGCCCATGTCGTGCAGCATGCTGGACAGGTCGAACAGGAGATCAGGCTCTGCACCGATCGCGAGCTTACGGCCGCCGATATGGAAATGGGCATCCAGCATCGCATCGGCGAGCTGCCCGCGCTGGCGCCGGTATTTGGTTGGCACGGGGCGGCCGGAGATCTCGCTCAAGAACGCGATGAATTCATCGTTGGGGATGAGGCCACACAATCGCTCAAACAGGCGAAACGGCACGCCGGTCCTGGTCTGCATGGCTTCTGCCGCCCGCCGCATCTGCGCACCGATGGCAATGGTCCAGCCGGACTGGCCCATGCTGGCGATTTCCTCAATGCCGATGCCGCCGATGGTCGTCGACTTAAACTCGTCAGGGATATGCCCGTCCAGCGATCCCGCCAAGTCAGGCAGGAAGCTTGGCTTTAGCCCGAAATCCTCCAGAATCGTCCTGACCTCATCGAGGTCGGCGGGCGTCAGGTGACATCCGGGTAGGACATTCACCCGCGCCGGATCGCGCTCTGCCTCGCTGGTCGGCGCTCTTACCAGCGCCTCGACCATGCGCGCTACTGCCTTTTCCCAGCCGTCCTGAAATGCATCCTTGAAATCGGGCGTCGAGACATGGACCAGAGGAAAATTGGCGAGTTGCGGATGCGTCTTGCGGATCAGCTTGATGTAACCGTCGATATCGTCGCCATTCGTTTCCGTCACCCCGGTCGAGCAGATCCCGATGATCTCCGGCTTGGTTCGATGGTGGATGTTGAGGATGGCCTGCTCGATATTTTCATACCCGCCGAGCACGGTTGTCACCTCGCTCATCGCGGTAGTCTGCAGCGGGACCGCCTCCTTGAAATGCCGCACGAACAGCGTGAGCCCAAAGGATGTGCAGCCTTGCGAGCCGTGGAGAACCGGCATCGCTCCGCGCAGGCCCATGAACGCTAAGGCGCCGCCGATGGGCTGGCTCATCTTCAGCGGGTTGATCGTGCAGGCCTTGCTCGGCGTGCTGACGATAGCCATGGCACCATCCTATTCCGCGGCCTGCCGCATGGCAGGCGGCTCGGAGACCGACATCGCCCTCAGGATGTCCTGGATGCGGCGCCTGCAGCATCCCCCGTATGCGTCGGTGTGCTCTCTGACAGCCTCGACGCTGGTCAGACCGTGAAAGCGGATTGCATCCTCGATCGTACCGCGATCGACTGTGTTGCAGAGACAGACCCTTTTTGCGCGGCGGCTTGGCTCCAAAAGCGCAGGGGTCTCGGCGGCCTGCCCGTCCGTCCGCGCAAGGGCCATGGGGTGGCCATCCCTGGCGGTATCGTCCCATGGGGCCGGCCGGCGCAGCTGCTCCCACATCGGGTTGTACAGCGCCTTATCGATCTCCTCGACCAGCTTAACGATCCCCAAATAGCCCATATAGGCATGAGAGCGCTCCTGGTTGATGTCGAGCCAGGGCATCGCCGCCTTCAGCGCGACGAATTGCGACTTGCCGCCGGAGAGCATGATGTCCGCTTTTGCGCCCTTCAACATCTTGTACATGTCGCGTGGCGCCATGTCGTCGATCATGTGGACGTCCTGCCCCATCCGCTGCTTGATGCGCTCCTTGTCTTCGTCCGTGGATTTTTTGACGCTGGTGCCGACCAGCTCAAGGCCGGCCTCCTGCAACGCGGCCGGCACGGACCAGGATTTCACGCCCCCCGTGATGAGAAGGGCCCTCTTCCCGGCCAAGCGGGGCCTGTAGGATCCGATTTCCGCCCACGCACGTGCCTCCTCCCGCGCTATCACCGCCTCGGTACGGCCAATCAGATCTGCCGGGGCCCCGCGCTCGACCAAAACGCGTGCAAGGTTGCGCAGTGCATTGCTGGAGTCCTGGATGCCGTAGAACGAGCCTTCGAAGAACGGGATGCCGTAGCGCTCTTGCATTTTGCGCGCGACATTGATCATCGACTTCGAACACACCAGCATGGCGGCGCGCGCCCGATGCGATGAGGCAACTTCACGATATTTCCCATCTCCGGAAATGCAGGACAGGATGCGGATGCCGAGTTCGTCAAACAGCGGCTTGACCTGCCACAATTCGCCCGACAGGTTGTATTCGCCGATCAGGTTGATGTCGCACGGCGTGGTGTGGTCCGGCTCTTCGGTGCCGATGACATGATCAAGCAACGCTTGCCCGGCCAGCTTGTTGCCGAGGTTTTTCGAACCCACGAAGCCGGGCGAATTGACCGGAATCACGGGCTTACCGAATTTCTGAGAAGCCGCCTTGCAGACGGCATGGATGTCGTCGCCGATCATGGCCGGAATGCAGGTCTGATAGACAAAGATCGCCGCCGGATTGTATTTCTCCAAGATCTCCCTGATCGCCTTGTAAAGACGCTTCTCGCCGCCGAACACGATGTCGGTTTCGTTCATGTCAGTGGTGAAACCGGTGCGCCAGATGCTGGCACCGGACGAAGCTGAACCGCGGTTGTCCCAGGAATTGCCCTCACAAGCGATCGGGCCGTGCACCAGATGGGCCACATCGGTGAAGGGCTGCAGCGCGATCTTGGCGCCGTCGAAGGCGCACCCGCCCGCCGCGCTGCCCGGCTTAGGTTGCTTGGTGCAGCCCTTTTTGCGATCAGCCTCCGACTTGTCGGCATTCTTGGCGCAGCCCGGCTCGTTGAAGACATCCAGGATTCTGGCCGAAAGCGAACTCATCGGTTTCTCCTCTCAATCGCGATTATGTGAGATCGGCCATCGCGCGCTAAGCCACCGCCGATGTTTGCCGGCGATGACTCAAGCGTCTTTCGTCATCAACGAATGATGTCAAAGCTATAGTCGGTGCCTGCCACGCTGGTCTTCCTGTCGATCTCGTCGAAGATCTTGTCGAGGATCTTCACCAAAACGTTCATGCCGCCTTGATAGCCCCACACCGGAGAGCGGTGATGGTGATGCCGATCAAAAATGGGGAAACCGATGCGGATCAGCGGGGTGCCGGTATCGCGCTCCAGATATTTGCCATGCGTGTTGCCGATCAGGAAGTCGACCGGCTCCGTGAAGAGCAGCGAGCGCATGTGCCAGAGGTCTCGCCCTGGATAGGCATGGCAGTTCTGGCCGAACGGCGAGCTCGCAAACAAGGCCTGCATTTTATCGTGCCAGGCCTTGTTCCCATTCGTGGACAGCACATGGACCGGTTCGGCGCCCAATTCGAGCAGGAAGTCAGTCAGCCCATAACATAGGTCTGGGTCGCCGTAGATCGCAAATTTTTTGCCATGGATATGCGCGCTGGAGTCGGCCATCGCGTCGACCAGGCGGCCGCGCTCTCGCGCCAGGGCCTCGGGGATGTCCTTGCCGCTGATGCGCGATAACGCCATGAGCAGCTCGTCGGTCGCGGAGACGCCGACCGGATGGTTGAAAGCCAGGACCTCCTGGCCATGGCCGGCGATGAACGCAAGCGTCTTTTCCGTGCACCATTGCTGCGCAGATATCGTCGCCTTGGCGTGAACCGCCTTCGCGGCGTCTTCCAGCGTGGTACCGCCGTCATACATCCTGAACTCGCCGTCGGTCGGCGTATCGAACACATCGGAATTGTCGGCGAGGATGGTGTACTGGACGTCCATCAGGTCGAAGATGCGCTTGATTTCACGGGTATTGCCAACAGTGTAGCCGTCAAAGCCGCCGATAAAGTTGATCTTCGCGTTGGGGGTGCGCTCGAGCTTCGGTGCTGTCCCGGCTTTTCCGTCCCAGAAATGCTCGAGGATACCCTTCAGCGCATTGTCATAGCCGGTGATGTGGCTGCCGACGAAGGCGGGCGTGTGCGCGAACGGCACGTCGAAATGCTCTGGGACAGACCCTCTCTCCTTGGAGGTCTTGATAAAGGCGTTGAGGTCGTCCCCGATCACCTCCGCCATACAGGTCGTGGAGACCGCGATCATCTTGGGCTTGTACATGTTATAGCTGTTGGCGAGCCCATCGGCCATGTTGTTCAGGCCGCCGAAGACTGCAGCATCTTCCGTCATCGACGAGGAGACGCAGGAACTCGGCTCCTTGAAGTGCCGCGACAGATGGCTGCGGTAATAAGCGACGCAGCCCTGGGAACCGTGAACGAAGGGCAGCGTGCCTTCGAATCCAACGGAGGCGAAGACCGCACCGAGCGGCTGGCAAGCCTTGGCCGGGTTTATCGTCAGCGCTTCCCGCGCAAAGTTCTTTTCGCGGTATTCGGGCGTCTTCGACCATTCCCTGATGCGTTCGACCTCCGCGGGATCTCGAGCATTCTCGAACATCTTCTTCTTGTTCGCCAGCATCTGCTGGTATTCCGGACCGCGGAACAGCTCGACATGATCGAGCACGTGTTCTGCATTCTGCGCCATTTCGTGGGAATCCTCTTGAAAATCGTGGTCAATGTCGGCTCGACGCCTCGGACGAGAGGCGAAGAGGCCGCTTATTCCGCAGCCAGAAGCCTCGGTTCTGCGACAGCCTTCCAGGGCGCTTTGGTCTTCCCCCAGATTGGCGAGTTGATAGCCATGTCCATGTCGCGCGCGAAGATCGGAAAGCCGTCATAGCCGTGGTACGGACCCGAATAGTCCCAGGAGTGCATTTGCCGGAACGGCACACCCATCTTCTGGAACACATATTTTTCCTTGATGCCCGAGCCAACCAGGTCAGGCTGCATCTTCTCAACGAAGCGCTCGAACTCATAACCGTTGACATCATCGTAGATGAGCGTGCCGTCCTTGACGTAATGCTGGGCGGTTCGCTGATAATCATCGTTGTGGCCGAACTCATAGCCGGTGCCGATGACTTCCATGCCGAGGTCCTCGTAGGCTCCGATCACATGGCGTGGACGCAATCCGCCGACGAACAGCATCACGGTCTTGCCTTCCAGGCGGGGGCGGTATTTTGCGACCACCGCATCAACAAGCGGCTGATACTTTGCGATCACCCGCTCGGCTCCTTCCTTGATCCTGTCGTCGAAATAGCCCGCTATCTTGCGCAGTGACTCCGCGATTTTTGAGGGACCGAAGAAATTGTATTCGCACCACGGAATCCCGAACTTCTCCTCCATGTGACGGGAGATGTAGTTCATCGAGCGGTAGCAATGCAGGATGTTGAGCTTCGCCTTCGGTGTAGCCTCGAGCTCGGCCAGCGACCCGTCTCCCGACCACTGGGCGATCACGCGCAGCCCCATTTCTTCCAGCAGGATTCGAGACGACCAGGCATCCCCGCCGATGTTATAGTCCCCGATGATCGCAACGTCGTAGGGCGTTGACTCGAAGCGGGACTTCTCGGGCGTGAGCTTGTCGAAGACCCAATCGCGCACGGCATCGTTAGCAATATGGTGCCCGAGCGACTGCGAGACGCCGCGGAAGCCCTCGCAGCGAACCGGCACGATCGTCTTGCCGCCATATTCCTTCGACTTGGCCTTGGATACCGCCTCGATGTCGTCGCCGATCAGGCCGATCGGGCATTCCGACTGGATGGTAATGCCGTTGTTGAGCGGGAACAGCTCCTGCAGCTCATCAATGAGTTTGACGAGCTTCTTGTCGCCGCCGAACACGATATCCTTTTCCTGGAAGTCGGACGTGAACTGCAAGGTCACGAACGTATCGATACCGGTCGTACCGGCGTAGTAGTTGCGCCGCGACCCCCAGGAGTACTGGCCACACCCGACCGGACCATGGCTGATATGGATCATGTCCTTGATCGGTCCCCAGACCACGCCCTTGGAGCCCGCATAGGCGCAGCCGCGGATCGTCATCACGCCGGGGATGGATTTGAGATTGGACTTAACTCCGCAATCCGCCTTCCCGGCCTCGTGAACGTTCAGGTGCTTGGCGCGCCGTTTCGCGGTCTTGTCGGGATAGACCGTCAACACTTCCTGGATGAGTTCCTTATTGCGGGCCTTGATCTCCTCAATGCTTTCGGTCGTAGCGAAGCTCATGCTGATATCCTTTGAGAGTTAGCGAGACGGCGCTCAGCCGAGAGTTTAGCAACGACCGTGCCAGCCGCATGCAAGCGCAAAAACCATCGGAGTCGGAAGAACATAGCGTTGTCGGCAAGCCCCGGCCGGACTGTGTTGCAAACCCGACATCGGGACTTCTCCATGGACAGACTCGCTTGCGCCTGTTCGATAGAAAACAACGAGCAGCGCGCGTGGCATTGCACCGCTGATATTCGGCTGCAAAACGGTAGCCTTGGGGTGGGTGGGCGTGACGCGCCCGCTGGCGACTGCGTCATAGCCCGGCGGCCAACCGCTCAAACCGGGTCGCACCAGCTGATGCGCTGAGGTGCGCCAGAGAAGCGCACATGGATGTATCCGCCATGCCGATGCGTTCTATCAAAACAATGAATTATTCCAATTGGCCGATGAGCAATATGAACGGGCCAGGTGGCGTGGCGGGGCTGTCTAACAAGGAGTATTCGCGATGGACAAACCAATTCTTGGCGGTCCGGGCAGCAATAGTCTCTTTGGCGGCGACGGTGACGATATAATCACCGACCCCAAGGGCGATGACTGGATCGACGGTCGTGCCGGAAACGACGTCATCTCGGCCGGCGAGGGCAATGACCGAGTCTTCGGTGGCGCGGGCAATGACAACGTCTTCGGCGAGGAGGGTAACGACTTCCTCTATGGCGACAACGGCCCCGACAAACCGCGAATCGTTAATGAGGGCAATGATAAACTCTACGGCGGTCCCGGCGACGACGTCCTCTTCGCCGGTGACGGCAGGGATTCCCTGACGGGAGGCACCGGCAACGACACCTTTGCGTTCCAGTTCCACAACCCGATCCCCGGATTCGACCCACGGTACGGCTCGGACCCCGACCACACCACTATCGTGGATTTCGACCCGGCACAGGACACGTTCGCATTCGACGCGGTCGGCTTTGGCAGCGACGGTCTTAACGCGAACTTCCTCAATCACGTCAGCATGCGGTCTGGCAATCAGGTGGACACCTTCTACAGTGGCCCTGCCTCAGGTGCTCATGGGGAACATGTCGTGGTGATCACCGATCGGGGTTTCTCCAACGGCTCTGACGCAGCCAGTGCCATTTCCGCGGCCCCCGGCGACATGATCGTCTACTTTGGATACAAGAGCATGACTGCGAATCTGGCCTACGTCACCTCCGCGAACCACGTTGACGAGTTCGCCCACCTGAGCAATGTGCACAGCGTGGACGGCTTGGCCAGCTTGGGCCTGACCGCAGGAAACTTCACATTCCACTGACTCCAAAACCCGTGCTGAACCCTGCGCCCGCCCCACCGGCGGGCGCTTTCCCTTTCCGCTGCTTGCCAGGGCAGTGGCAGGCACAGCGTGTTCAGCTTGATGAAGCTGTGCCTCGCGCGCTGGCCGCAGACCCGATCCTCCTGAAGCGCGTCGGGAAAACACCCCAATTCCAATCAATGAGTTTGCTGTCGTCAGTTGACCTTTTCGCCTCTGTCCGAGATCAGGATGATGTCACCGAAGCCGCAGTACGTTTCACGTCGAATGACATGAAAGCGCAGTCCGGGATTCCGGTTCGGTCGGTTGTGGTGGCAAAATAGCGGCCACCGTCTTCACCCCGACAGCAGCAAGGGCGAAAGCCGGTCTGGATCCCGCGCATCCTATAGTCCTTCAAGGTGTGGCAATCCGGATCGGTGAAGAGGGAATAGTTCT
Source organism: Bradyrhizobium monzae (assembly GCF_021458635.1). GTDB lineage: Bacteria > Pseudomonadota > Alphaproteobacteria > Rhizobiales > Xanthobacteraceae > Bradyrhizobium. The sequence continues at coordinate 212,894 of NZ_JAIRDQ010000013.1, read as the reverse complement.
CTGCCTCGTGGTTCACGACCGCCCTCTGCAGCACCGCGATGACCTTCTTGCCCTTCCCGGATCTCAATCATCCATTCCACCCTCTTGAAAAACAGTTTTATGCGGTGAAATCAAATAGTTATGGCACCAACTAAGGGGACTCAAAATCTCCCTTGCCGCGCCAAGACCCACCATGTCGCTAGCCAGCGCGCATGACCGCGAGCACGGCCTGCGGATTGAAACGTGACTTAGCAGGGATGATTGTGAAGCTGAACCTCTACCGCCGGATTTCGATTTCGATCGCATCAGCCAATGCCGCGCCATGTCCACCAGCACGCATGCCCTCGTTTGGTTGCGCCAAAGAACCGCCTCACCCGCGCCGGCAGAGGCCACACGCTAATGAGGATTTCACGTATTGGTGCGGCGATGCGACGGACCCATCCCTTATCGCTTGGGGCGCGGTCGCCTGTTCATGCGAGCAATTCATCGGCCGCAATAACGGCCTGCGCGAGTGCATCAACGTCTGCATACGTGTTGTAGAGCGCCAATGACGCACGGCACGTTGCTGGCACACCGAACCGCTTGATCAACGGCATCGCGCAATGCGTGCCGGCGCGCACTGCAACCCCCTGCCGATCGATGATCGTCGCGACATCGTGGGGATAGACGCCCTTCAGCTCGAAGGAGATCAGCGGCCCCTTATCCTTCGCCATGCCGATCAGCCGCAGCGACTTGATTTCACCCAAGCGCTCGTGCGCGTACTCGGCAAGATCCTGCTCATGCGCGGCGATGCGCTCCTTACCGATCGAGTTGACATAGTCGATGGCGGCCCCCAGTCCGATCGCCTGGACCATCGGCGGCGTGCCGGCCTCGAACTTGTGCGGAGGATCACCATACGTGACCCGGTCCTGCGCCACATCACGTATCATCTCGCCCCCGCCATTGAAGGGCCGCATCGCAGCAAGCAGCTCATGCCTGCCGTAGAGCATACCGATCCCGGTCGGCCCGTAGAGCTTGTGACCGGTGAAGACGTAGAAATCGCAACCGATGTCTTGCAGGTCCACCGGCAGGTGCACGGCGCCCTGCGCACCATCGACCAGCACTTTGATGCCGCGGGCGTGCGCCAGCCTGACCACGTCCTTGACCGGCACGATAGTGCCCAGCGCGTTCGACATGTGCGTGATTGCGACCAGCTTGGTGCGGGCGGTGAGGAGCTTTTCGAGTTCCTCGATGATAAAATTGCCGTCGCCGTCAACCGGCGCCCATTTGATCACGACGCCGTGGCGTTCCCGCAGAAAATGCCAGGGCACGATGTTGGAGTGGTGCTCCATGACCGAGAGCACGATCTCGTCTCCGTTGCCGATATTCGGCTGCCCATAGGAAGAGGCCACGAGGTTGATCGCCTCGGTGGCATTGCGGGTGAAGATAATCTCTTCTGAACGGCGGGCGTTGACGAACTGCGCCACCTTGGTCCGCGCCCCCTCATAGGCTTCGGTCGCGACATTGGCGAGGTAATGCAGGCCGCGATGCACATTGGCATATTCACTTGTATAGGCCCGCATGAGGCGGTCGAGCACCGCCCTGGGTTTCTGGGCCGAGGCAGCATTGTCGAGATAGACGAGCGGCTTGCCATACACCCGAATGGCAAGCGCCGGAAACTCCTCACGAACGCGCATCACGTCATAAGCGGAACCGCGAACGGCCGGATGCGTGCTCATCGCCGCGTCTCCAGCCAGCGCGCGACCCGCGCGCTCACGAACTCGCGCAGACCAGCGTCTGCGATCTCCTCGATCGCCTCGCCGAGAAACGCCTGGATCAAAAGCGCCTGCGCCTCCTTCTCGGGCAGGCCGCGCGCGCGCAGATAGAACAAGAGGCTGTCGTCGAGCGCGCCTGATGTCGCGGCATGGCCGCAGGTGACATCATCCGCGAAGATTTGCAGGTCCGGCTTGTTATCGGCCTTGGCCTCGTCAGACAGGAGCAGCGCCCGCGTCATCATCGTGCCCTGCGATTTCTGCGCTTTGGCGATGATCCGTCCCTGGAACACGGAATGGCCGCGATCGTCCACCACGCAGCGGAAATTCCCTTCGCTCGTGCAACGAGGTGCGGCGTGATCAATCACCAGCGTGGTGTCCCCGTGCTGGGTATCGTTGAGCAGGTTGACGCAGTTGATGGAGAGCTCGGACCGCGCACCCGCCAATGTGATGAAGCCCTGGTAGCGAGTGACAGTTCCGCCATAGGTCATATTGAAGGAACTGACCGTCGCTTTCTCGTGGACGGTCATTATCCTTGACGAGATGTTCGTGGCGTCAGCTGCGTCAGCCACCACGCGCAAATGCGAAAGATTCGCTCCTTCCCCAATCTGGGCGATCACCGCGTCGTGAACCTGATAGGCGCTCGCGCCATCGGCAGCAACAAAGCTTTCGACCAGGGTCGCCTGTGCGCTCTTGCCAAGTTTCAGATGCGAGCGTGTGAACGCAGACGATAAAGCCTGAGTCGCGACGTGAATGATCTGGATCGGAGGGCTCAGCGCGACACCATCGCCAAGCGTGACCACGACACCGTCAGTCACCATCGCGGCATTCAGTGAGATCATCGGATCCGTCGCGAAGGTTATCAGCAGATCGGCCCCGGCTGGATACTCCAGAAACTCGGGCACCGTCTTGACATCGACGCCCTCGCCGAACGCCGCCAGGTCCGACAGGTCAGGCGCGAACACTCCGTCGACCAGCACCAGCTTAGCCGCGCCTTCGAGTGCCGTCTGCGCAACTGCCGCTTTTGCGCGCACCAGCGCGGCAACGTCCGGTAACGGCGCTAGCGGCAGGACCGCGCGCATCAGCACGCGAAGGTCAGTGCATGTCCACTCCTCAAGGCGCTGGTGCGGCAGGCCAGCGCGCTCGAATGCGTCGAAAGCGCGGGCGCGAGCATAGGCAACAGCTCCCGCGCCGGGTAATCGTCCCAGCGCGGCGGTAAAGACGTCTCTCGCCGGGCATTCGGGATTGGTATTCGCCAGAGCCAGGGTCATCGGAATATCCGCAACACGGCCAAGCCGCGTCCTCGAAAATTGGCATAGCCGGACGCTTCCAGCTCCAGCGCCAGTTCCTTGCCGCCGCTCTTCACGACACGGCCCTTCGACATCACGTGCACGACGTCAGGCACGATGCAATTGAGGAGCCGCTGATAATGGGTGATGACGACCATGGCGCGGCCCGGCGAACGCAGCGCGTTGACGCAGTCGGCTGCAATGCGCAGTGCGTCGATATCGAGGCCGGAATCCATCTCGTCGAGGATGCACAGGCTCGGCTCGAACAGCGCCATCTGCAGCACCTCGTTGCGCTTCTTCTCGCCGCCGGAGAAGCCGACATTGACGCCACGCTTGAGCATGTCCTGCGGGATGTTCAGCGACTTGGAGACCTCGCGAACCTTCTTGAGAAAGTCCGGAGTCGTAAATTCGCTCTCGCCGCGCGCTTTGCGTTGCGCGTTCAGCGCGGTGCGCAGGAAGGTCATGATGGCAACGCCGGGGATCTCGACCGGATACTGGAAAGCCAGGAACACCCCCTTCGCGACGCGCTCTTCCGGATCCATCTTCAGGAGGTCCTCGCCCTTGAACACGATCTGGCCGTCGGTGACCTCATAACCGGGCTTGCCGGCGATCACATGGGAGAGCGTCGATTTGCCCGAGCCGTTCGGCCCCATGATCGCGTGAATCTCGCCCTCGTTCACGGTCAGGGTCAGCCCGCGGAGGATCTCACGCTCCTTGACACGAACCTTCAGGCCTTTCACTGCAAGCAATGCCATTGTGTCGTTCCGTCTATCTCCTCCTGAGGGGTACCGAAGGCGCGTCTCGAAGGATGAGGGCAACAATCAATCCGGTATCCATCCTTCGAGACGGCCGCTTGCGCGGCCTCCTCAGGATGCGGTCAGAGCTAGCCGACCGCTCCTTCCAGCAGGATCGAGTTCAGCTTCTGCGCCTCCACTGCGAATTCCATCGGCAGCTGCTGGAGCCGTCCTTGACGAAGCCGTTGACGACGGGGCCGACCGCCTCCTTCTGCGTGAGGCCGCGCTGGAGCGTGCCCAGGTCGGCGCGATCATGGTCACCCGGCGGCGACAGGCTTCGAGCCTGCCACAGGAGCATCCAGGCCGGTTCGTTCTGTCTTCTGCGAGATGAATTTGACGGTATCTTCCGACAACCTCTTTGGAGCCTTTCGGAGTCGATCAAGGTCTCAAACCCATAACGATACTGGTCGACGTCGATGCGCCTCACGCACTCGATCGTCTCTTGTACGGCTACCATTGGCGCCTCCGCACGCGCAGAGACCATTCCGGCCACGTCCGGCAACGGTTATGGCGTCCCCCCTCGACCGTATAGGCCAGCGACTCAATCAGGCCTAACGCGGAACGGACCGTCACTCTAACCAGGTCACCAACAAGGAAGGCCGCAGGGCTCAATTGTGTCTCGACCGTGCTGCTGGTGCCGACCATGCGCATCGCCACTCCGCTAAGCCGGGACACACGTGTTGGGAACCGGGCAGACAGCAGCGCATTGCGGCGTGCCGAAATGCCCCTCGCATTCGGTGCACGTCTTCGGATCGATCACATATACGTCGCGCTTGAGGTTGACTGCCCCGTTGGGGCACTCAAACTCACATGCGCCACAGGCGGTGCACTGGGACGCGACTATCTTGTACGCCATAATGGTGATTTCCTGAAAATGCGATGCCGGACGCCTTCTCCCCTTCAAGGCTCGTGCCAATGCCAACGCGCCATGGTTGGCGTATCTTTGGGTCTAGCGGGGCGTATGCGGCCGAGCAGTGTGTCCCAACCCCGACACTCGAGGCACGGGCTTGATCTCGAATGGCAGCACGCTCCGACGCTTTCGAAAGGCCCGCCCCTAACGAGGCACCTTGACTGTCTTTTTGATTTGCTCCTGCTGAAGCGCAGCCTCGAAGCCCGTTATCCTGATAACCGACGGAGAGGCGATATCTGGGCGCTCCAAGCCAATTCTGCCGACGCTCGACGCCTTGCGCCGGTCAATATCTTGCTCTCGCTGCTTAAGCGGGCCTGCGAATGTTGGGAAATTTCTGACCCGGCCCGCGGATGGACTTGAATCGTACGTAGCGTCAGATTGTAGGTTTTCCGACACGGGCTGCGAGACTCTCTCGGCCGCGCCAAACCATCCTGACAGCGAGCAAGAATTGCGAATGCCTGAAGCTCTTAAGGTTGCGCTGCAAACTCATCACGCGCCTCGCGGCGGCACGTTGTTGAAATGGCCGATGCGCCAGGCGGGAGAACCATCGCCACCGGCCTTGCGCCGGGCGCAAGTCGGTCACTTGGAGAGCAGGGATGGCCGTCTTCGCCTCGCCCCTGCCGGATGGGAGAACGATCAGAATTCAAGTTCCACATCCGAGGCTATGCCAGTATTCGTTAGGCGAGGTGAATGCAGGCCACGCTGGCTCGCACCACATGCGTGACTGGTGCCAATGCCGGGATGCACCGGCCAATGTTCACGGTCTCTCGATAGGCTGCAGCGTCGGGAGCGCACGTGACTCGGTTTTGCGGATCGCCAGGGTTCGGCATGTGTTTTCGAAAGACGTATATTGTCTCGTTGGGAGCGTTGGCGGGCAAATGCGCGAGGATATCTTCACGGCCCTCGATCCCTTCAATGATTCGGAGCCTCCCTGCTGACGCCAAGATTACCGCAAGCGTTGAGGAGAACGCATGCGATCCAAAGCGGACGGCCGAAGCTACCCATAGGCCGATGGACGGATCGGATAGATTGGCCGTTGACGACTGTTGCTCCGCGCCAATCCCGGCTTCCGGCGTTCACTCCAAAGGGAGAGCTTTACAAGAACCGCGTGGCCTCACGGTCGACGATGAGCCGCTCAATCATCCCGTCGTAGATTGGCGAAAGACGATGAAATGCGAACGCTACTGGTTGATCATCAAACCGCCTTTGCGCGGGCTGTCCAAGGAGCACTCGTGGAGTGTGGGTTCGCCGTCGATGTGACACGCACTCTGGACGAAGCGGCGGCAGCTCTTGATTGCGCATGCTATGACATTCTTCTTCTCGAGTTGGCTCTGCCGGATGGAGACGGCTTGGACTGGCTGAAGCAATTGAGACGAAACGGCAGATCGATGCCCGCGATGGTGATAAGCGGGCTCAACGATCTCGATCGCCGAATTGCAAGCTTCAACGGTGGGGCGGACGATTTCCTGCCAAAGCCGCTGTCTACTGTTGAGCTCATCGCCCGGATGCGAGCCATTCTGCGGCGATCGAAGCAAATGACGGCCCCGCTCACCATATTTGGGAATGTCGAATTCGATCCGATTGCCCGGCAAGCCTGGGTGGACGGACGGCCGCTCCGCATCGCGCATCGTGAACTGTGCGTTCTTGAGTATCTGCTCAGCCATGCTGGGCGCACGGTGCCGCGCGCCTCACTGGAGGATAGCATCTATTCATTCGACCATGAGGTCTCGACCAATGCGCTTGAGGCGGCAATCTATCGCTTGCGCGGACATTTGAGGCGATCCGCCGCGACGCTACGGATCAGGTCCGCGCGCAGCATCGGCTACTCTCTTGAATTAAATGGCGTGCATCCACCGCGCCATGGGTAGAACTTGAAAGCAAGACTTCCATCGTTTGTGCCAATGATTCCCACGAAGATCGATGGTCAATCACCTTGGCGCTCCTGGTGTTCCCCTGCCCAATCCTTCTTCCCCCTTTACGGTCCTTCTGCAAGGTTCACTTACTGCCGCAGCCCGGATCTAGCGGGACGCTCGACTGGCGTAGCCGACCGGCGGCGTGTTCCATCAAGACCTAGATGGACTGCTCTTCCGGAACTCTCCCTTCATCGCCTGTCTCCTCTGGCGAACTGGGCCCAAACTTAAACCTGGCTGCGTTTCAGAGTAGCAGGTCCCCTACTTTGTCCGAACGGCGGCGGCCATGCGGGGAGGCGATTCATGTCGAGGCGATGCTTTTTCTACATCCGACTTCGCGGAACCGTCTCGGTGGATGACGAACGCACTGAACTCGCGAGGGCGTTGGAAGCGGATAACTAGGGAGCTCGGATCGCGAGTGAGATCAGCATGAATGATTGGCACTACCGCGAAGCCGACGTACTGGCGTGGATGCGGACGGCCGCATGATGGTGCGCCATCCGTTCATCGCAACCTCAAAAGCAAGGTCGCCAACCGGTCGCCCCTCAGAGCTAGACAATCACACTCTGTACCACTCGCTGAGTGCCAGCTTACCGTCGAAACAGAGGTTTACAACAGCACCGCTCGATCGCAACTCTATCGAACCAGCATCCGAACTGGCCTACGAACCGCGCCCGGATCAACCGACAACGGTTATCGATCCGATTATAGAGTTCCGCCTGCCCGACCAACGTCCCACTCAGCAGACGTCGTGGCGACTTGGTTGCTTGACCTGCACCTAAACTGAGCGCTCCATGTTACGCCGAGATCTTGATCAAGAAGTCGCTGACCTGCCCCTGCAATGAAACGATATTGCTGCTCAAGTTCTTCATCTTCCCAACGGCCTGCCCCGCCGATGAGCCAGAGGCACGCGAGGCATCGTTGAGTTGGTCAATATCTCGGGACGCTTCGCGCATATCGGAACTGATGTTGGTAATGCTTCGCGAGATGTCGTTCGTCACGATCGACTGCTCCTCTATCGCCGCCGATATGCTGTTGGATATCTCCTGCAACTTGTCGATGATGCCGGCGATGTCACTCATCGCCGCAGTCGCCAGTTCCGTCCTTTGTTGAATGGCAAGAATTTGAGCATCAACATCGCTCGTCGCTTTTGCAGCCTGCGCGGCAAGATTCTTCACTTCCCCAGCCACCACTGCAAAGCCTCGCCCCGCTTCGCCGGCTCGCGCTGCCTCGATGGTTGCGTTGAGCGCTAGCAAATTGGTTTGCGAGGCTATGCCCTCGATCATTTGGACGACGCTGCTGATCTTCGTCACCGAAGCAACGAGCTCAACTAACGTTGCTTCAGCGTGTCCGGTCTTGTCGCGCGCAGTTTGCGAAATGTTCGCGGCCGTCGAAACTTGTCGGCTGATTTCCGAAATCGAAGCCGAGAACTCCTGAGCGGCCGAAGCAACGGCGGTCGAGTTTCCTTCGGTCTTTTTCACAATCTCGGTCATGGCTTCAGTACGAAGACAGACATCGCCCGTTGAAGCTGTAATTTCCGATGCGACCGCTTGCATGTCCTGCATTGAGCTCGCCACAACGTCGACGACCCGCGACACATCGCTATCAAACCTCTTCGCAAGACTCAGCCTCTCTTCCCGCATCCGGACCAGGTCGGTTATATCTTGCCAAACACACACGACTACCGGACGGCCGCTGAATTCCGAAACAACAAGACTTATCCTGACCGGAATGGAGGATTGATCTTTGCGCTGAAGCCACCATTCGATCGCCACGTGGCCCGACCGCGTCACAACCTCATTGGTCTGCTCGAACATCTGCGCAACAGTCTTGCCGTTCGGTTGAGGATCCAGCGAAAGCGAGGCGATACTCAACCCTTTCAACTCTTCTCCACTGGAAAACCCGAGCATGTGGGCTGCAGCGTCGTTGGCGAGCACGCACTTGTCCGCATCATAGACCGTGATACCGTCCTTGATCGTTTCGAAAGCCTTGATCGCCATCGCTTCGTCCAAGGTCACTGCGGACGCCTCACCTCTCCTCGACGTCACGACGGAAAGGACCAACATAAATCCGCCAAGAACGAGCCCGCCCCAGAAGTGAAGTGATAGGTAGTCTGCATTAGCCGCAACCGTCGCTGCCGGGACAGACAATGCCAGAGCGAGACTTGATATCCGACTGAGCCACATATTTCTAATTCCCCAATTGAATCCGGCGTAAGTGGTCGTATCGAACCTCAATTAAGACTTCTCTTACGTGACTGTCCTGTCGGCAACGCCGTGTGCATTTTTATATATATCTAAACAACGAAACCGACCTCGATCCAACCCACATGCGACGCAGCAAGATTTGATCAAACGGCAGAAGCAACGGCGACTACAAACCTGACGAGCAAGCCCAGCTCGAACTCAGCTATGGCTGCACGTCCCAGAATGAGCGCGGCGATCTGCCTTCGGTTAGCAGGGGTTCGCATTTCTTCCGGTAGTGCGGCAACTGCATCATCAAAGATTCGCGCCAAAACCGATAGCTGTTCTGGTTCGCATACGCTGCGGTAGTCCTGTATGACTCGCCCAGCTCCACCCCTTATGATCGCGCCGCCGGGTCGCTCGTCGCGGTTTACCCATAGACCGAGCGCTGCGGTTATGAGCTCGATTGTGAGCTCATTCAGCAGTTGGGTCGCCTCTTGCCCATTTTTGCCGTCATTTATTAGCCTTGCCAGCTCTTCGATTTGGAGCTCGATGCTCCGCTTAAGGTCCTGGACACGCGAGTTGCAACGAGGACTAGGCCCGATGCGTTCTACAGCGCGCGGTTCAACTGGCCTTGTCCTCGCCGGGACGACGAAAAACCTTTGACGCGTCTGCGCGGGTGAAACGAGAGAAGTCGAAGGGGTCGCGCACAAAGCACCGTCGCTCGATACGCTCGTTTCAGGCGCTCGACTGGCTGCTTCGGTAGACCCGTCCCCACTCATACTCATGACTGCCCCATGCACCCTTCTGGCACGCGAATTAAAAGATTGAGACCTGCCGGCCAGCCGATTGCGTAGGGCTGCCCGACTGCCTCATCAATCGACAATCGACCTTGACGACCTGCGGCGTCTCAGTTCGAAATTCACCGGCGCGATGAGTATCCAGCGTTTAAGTCGATCGGTAAAATCGATTGTTATGATCAGATGTATCCACGGCATCGATACAAAGGCGGATCGCTATACGATTCCAGCCGTAGATAGTCTGGTCTTGGCTCGAATGGACAGATGCGTCCCAAGGGCACGCCGAAAGGCGTTGAGCTCGCTTGCGAGCCTGCCCCACTGAGGGCCGGATGGATCCGGCCGCACTAAAAAGGGCCCGACCCTTTTGGGGCCGGGCGAAGTTCAGTCTGGGAGGAGCGATGCTACAAGACATCGCACCAGCTTCCGTCGGCAGAGGGAGGACTACCGGCGGTTCATTTACGGCGAGGGCATTCGCCGTTAACCTTGGCCACGAGCAGGCTGATATCCATGACGAACACAAGGCGCTGTCGCGGCTGACTGCTCTATAGACAATGCGCTTCAAGCAATTCGGCCCAACACTTGCGCGTAGGCAAGTCGACAGCGGCGTCAATATTTCTTCACGAAGCCTTCTGCAAAACGTCAAATGAATGCCGTTCGCCGGATGACGTACGTCGAAAAGCTGCGCGATGACAGGCGCGTCAAGAACCGACGACCGCTATCTGAGACGGCGCTCACATGAATACGAGGCAAACCGGCTTGATGGTCTATTTCTCCAACTGAGCGTTTGTTATCCGCCATTTCGTACGGCTGGTAAAATCGATTGTGTCGATGGAGCACATCCAGAATTTGAATAGAGACAACCGCTTCAGGTGTTGATCTTGATCTCCTCATCTCATAACCAATGGCTTCGAGCACTCAGGTCAGATGCTTCGTTCCTGGTGCCACCTGTTCTACTTTTCCGTTCTCGATCGTTCGGCGTGGCACGGAAACGAAAGCTACACGTAAGCAAGACACTTGATCCGGATGAGTTTCGAAAGCTCGCGCGGATAATCGGCGTGATTGCTATTCAACGTTATGGACCCTGAGAGCGGCCCCATGAGCTATGGCAAGTTAGATTATCGAAACGGCGACTTGCCGCGCGGGGAACCGCAGATGTTCAGAATGAACGCACAAAATATCACTAAACCACAGACGCGCACGCTGCCGCGGCATCTGCGGCGGCTGGAGGCGGAGTCCATCGAGATCATGCGCGAAGTCGTTGCCGAATTTAGTAAGCCCGTAATGCTCTATTCGATCGGCAAGGATTCGAGCGTCATGCTGCACCTGGCGCAGAAGGCGTTCTATCCGGCGAAGGTTCCGTTTCCGCTGTTGCATGTCGACACGACCTGGAAGTTTCGCGAGATGATCAGCTTTCGCGACGAGACGGCCCAGCGTCTCGGCATCAACCTGATCGTTCATGTGAACCAGGACGGGATCGAGCGCGGCATTAACCCGATAGATTCCGGATCGACGCTGCACACGCAGGTGATGAAGACAGACGCGCTCAAGCAGGCGCTCGACCTTTACGGCTTTGACGCGGCGTTCGGGGGCGCCCGGCGCGATGAGGAAAAAAGCCGGGCGAAGGAGCGCATCTTCTCCTTCCGTTCGCAGGGACATGTTTGGGACCCGCGCAACCAGAGGCCGGAGCTGTGGAATCTCTTCAACACTCGCAGCCGGAAAGGCGAGACAATGCGCGTGTTCGCCATTTCGAATTGGACGGAACTCGACGTTTGGGAATACATCATGCTGGAGAACATTCCGGTCGTTCCGCTTTATTTCGCGAAACAGCGGTGGGTGGTCCATCGCAATGGCACGCTGATCATGGTGGATGATGAGCGCCTGCCCTTGGCTCCTGACGAGACGCCCGAGCTCAAGATGATGCGTTTCCGCACGCTTGGTTGCTATCCGCTGAGCGGCGCCATCGAGTCTGACGCCGCCAACATCAAAGACATCGTCGCGGAAATGCAGGTTGCGACGCTCTCCGAGCGTCAGGGACGGCTGATCGATACCGATGAAGTGGCATCGATGGAGAAAAAGAAGCGGGAAGGCTACTTCTGAATGGATACTGATGCGCTGCGAGAGCTCACCTTCACCGACAGCAAGGATCAGCTTCGCTTCATCACCTGCGGCTCGGTGGACGATGGAAAGTCGACGCTAATCGGCCGGTTTCTGCACGACAGCAAGGCGATCTATGAGGATCAGCTGCAGGCGCTTGCGCGCGACAGCGTCAAGCACGGCACAACCGGAGATGATATCGACTTTGCCCTGCTGGTCGATGGGCTCGAGGCCGAACGCGAACAGGGCATCACCATCGATGTCGCCTATCGCTTCTTCACCACGCCGCGCCGATCGTTCATGGTGGCCGATACGCCCGGTCACGAACAGTATACGCGTAACATGGCGACCGGCGCCTCCAACGCCCAGCTCGCGGTCATCCTGATCGATGCGCGCAAAGGCGTCCTGGTGCAGACCAAGCGCCACTCCTACATTTGCTCGCTCCTGGGCATCCGGCACGTGGTCGTGGCCCTGAACAAGATGGATCTGGTCGATTACCGCAAGGAAGTGTTTGATCGCATCGTGGACGACTATGTCGATTTCGCTTCGAACCTCGGCTTCACGTCGATCGCGGCTATCCCGATCTCCGCACGATACGGCGACAACATCATCCGCCTGTCCCGCAATACCGACTGGTTTCATGGCCCTTGCCTGTTGGACTATCTCGAAAGTATCGACATCCAGTCCGAGACGGCCGGCTTGCCCTTCCGTTTCCCGGTACAATGGGTGAACCGGCCGAATTTGGATTTCCGCGGCTACGCTGGAACGGTGGTCTCCGGCAGCATTGCGGTCGGCGACGAAATCGTTATTCCGGCATCGGGACGCAATTCGCGCGTCAAGCAGATCGTGACGTACGATGGCGACCTTGTGCGCGCCGAAGCCGGCGATGCGGTGACCATTACGCTGACCGACGAGATCGACATCGGCCGCGGAGATATCATCGCTAAGCCGACGGAACGACCGGAGGTCGCTGATCAGTTTGCCGCCCACCTGATCTGGATGGACCAGGAGCCCATGGTCCCGGGCCGGTCCTATGCCTTCCGGATCGGCACGCAATCGATTGCGTCCGGCAGCATCACGGCGATGAAATACCGGATCGACGTCAACACCGGCGCGCACGTGGCAGCCCGCACTTTGAGCCTCAATGAAATCGGCTTCTGCAATATTGCAACCGTACTGCCGGCAGCCTTCGATGCCTATGAAGCGAATCGGCGCACCGGTTCCTTCATCGTGATCGACCGCGACACCAACCGGACCGTCGGCGCTGGCATGATCGCCTTCCCCTTGCGGCGTGCCGCCAACATAGCCTGGCAGCCGCTCTCACTCGGCAAGAAGGAGCGCGCCGCTCTCAAGCACCAAAGACCCTGCATCATCTGGTTTACCGGGTTTTCCGGCGCGGGAAAATCGACCATCGCCAACCTCGTCGACCAGAAGCTGTTTGCGATGTCGTATCACACCATGCTCTTGGACGGCGACAATCTCAGGCACGGTCTCAATCGAGATCTCGGCTTCACCGAATCCGATCGGGTTGAAAACATCCGCCGCGCCGGGGAGGTTGCCAAACTGATGGTCGATAGCGGCTTGCTCGTGATCTGCTCGTTCATCTCACCCTACAAGGCCGAGCGAGACATGGTTCGCGATCTCGTGGACGACGGCGAATTCATCGAGGTCTTTGTGGACACGCCGATCGGCGAATGCGTGCGGCGCGATCCGAAGGGGCTCTACGCCAAGGCGAAATCAGGCACGATCAAGAATTTTACCGGCATCGATGCGCCGTACGAGGCGCCGAGCGCGCCGGAGATCCATTTGACAACACTGAACCAGCAGCCGGAGCGCTTGGCCGATACGGTGCTAAACTGCCTGGCCACACGAGGGATCATCGTGCCGGCCAACCGGACTGAGAACTAGCCGGCTCGGCTGTCGGAGCTGTTTACCGAGGGACTGGCATTTCTCACCTCCAACCTGATCTGGCTGATCGGACCAATACCACACCGTCACATGATGCCAAACTCCTGCACCATCCGGCGACGTCCGGTTTTGCGTGCCTTACATCGCAGCGAGCTCAGATCGGCGAGCTTGGATCGGTCTAGACTGGCCCGACGTTCTCCATCATGAGAGGCTCGGTCGAACGCGGCGCGCTTGGTTCGGCTTCTGTGGGTAATGTCACGCGTTCCTGGGTCAGTCGGGGCATCGACGAACAGCTGACTACGTCACTCTTGTGAAGGACGCCTTTGTGGTGTGGTAGAGCTCGTCTCCGGCATTACCTTTGCCCACACGGGCTCGTATCCGGTTCAGGCGGCGTTGTCGAAAAACGAGCGCCTGTCGGCCCGGCTCGCCGCATCGCGCCACGTGGGATAGGCATGCCTTGGCCTTTGCTGCTCCAGTGCGACAATGTTCTGAGCAGTTCTTGGGAAACGACTCTGCCGCCGAATAAGCGGCCGCGTGATGTCGCCCTTACCCAAACGAGCTGCTTGCATTCGACGTTACTCGGCCGGTTCGGATAATTGACGCAGAAAGATGTCGCCGAAGGGAGATTCATTGATCACCTCTACCACTGCTCTTGAACGGAGCTGCAGGCCGCACGATCTGCTGGGATTCGGTCGATCGTTACACAACTCCCTCTCGACTTCGTTCTGGGCAAAGCAGACCCAACAAAGAATTCGCATTCCAAGCTTCAGTGTCACCTCCGCTAAACATGTTTCTTGTATGTGTCGGGTGTGACGGCAACCAAGCCGACTGCACCAATCACTAGACGACACGGGACTATCGAACGGTGGGCTTCGACGGATCTTCTCAGGACCACTGGCTGAGAGCCGAGGCCAACCCGCACAGATTTTATCCGTTGGATTAGCTCCATGACAGCTGCGAATTCAGATGCTCACCTGCGCGCCATGTTGAGACGCGTCCTGGACAATGCTGTCCAAATGATGCCGGAACCGGCGCGGACGTCTTCCTTAAAAGCATGCCTTGCCGAAAAGATTCTAAATCTAGCTGCGGGCGGCGAAACAAATCCAAAAACGCTAACGCGGCTTGCCGTTCGGCTGATTCATGACTCATGTCCGAGCTGTTCGGGATGTGAAGGTTGGCGACCGGCCGTTACGGCGACGGAGCGAGCCAACCACCCACATGCCGCACATCCACTCTCGTCAGACTAGCGCGCCCCGAGGCGAGCGACGTATGCACGCTGTGGCTTCATAGATGGCGTCGTCGTTCCCGAGCGGTAAGCCGAAAGATTGCGCCGCAACGTCGGAGACAGGCGGTAGCTGGCAGGATGGATGCCCGATGATCAACCAGCCCGCCGCGCAATAAGGAGTGAAGCTCCCAGCGTACACATAGCTGCACCAGATACCTGAAGCATTTTGGCGAGGGTCGATGGTCGCTTGGCCAGGCCCGCTCTTGCTTTGGCGG
The DNA here is from genome assembly GCF_021458635.1 of Bradyrhizobium monzae. Classification (GTDB taxonomy): domain Bacteria; phylum Pseudomonadota; class Alphaproteobacteria; order Rhizobiales; family Xanthobacteraceae; genus Bradyrhizobium. The sequence continues at coordinate 197,776 of NZ_JAIRDQ010000013.1, read as the reverse complement.
CCCAATGGGTCACGACCACATCAGCAGCAGTGTTGAGCGCAACTGAAATGGTCCCAAGGATGACGAACTGCCGGGCGACATCGGCGGTTGGGTCGATAAATTGCGGGATGAAGGCGAGAAAAAATGCAGGCGTCTTCGGATTCAGCGCCTCGACAATAATGCCTTGCCGAAATGCCCGTCCGACACCGACTATCTCCACCCCGATCGGGTCGACGATCTCGGCTTCGTTCCATGTCTTGAAGCCAAGCCAAATCAGATAGAGGGCTCCGGGGATCTTGATCATAGTGAAGGCTTCCGCACTCGCCATCACGAGCGCAGAGATCCCGACCGCCCCGGCAATAACATGCACAAGGCCCCCAACACCGGTACCAAAGCTCGATGCCAGACCATGCGGGCGGCCGCCTGCGAACGTTCGTGCCGCAACGTAGAAAATCCCGGGTCCTGGTGTGATCGCCACCAAAAGCGCAGCTCCCAAGAACAGCAGGAACGCCTGAAAATCGCCCATCATTCACCTCATCCCGGCAGGGTCCAGCGTCATCCTCTGGGTATCAGAGCGGCTACAATATGGTCTTCAGAGCGATCGCTCCTCGATAATCCATCGATGACACCGGCGCGATCCGCTACGTTGCGGTTCTGACTCATCTTCCGCTTGGCGTCGCACCTTGTGATCGGCATGCGCAGTCCGACGATCGCCTTGAGCTGCGCTTGGATGAAATCGGCCGGAGCGTCCGCGACTGCCCAGCGGTCCTTTTGCGATTGCTCGTGCAGGTCCGTCAGTCGTCTTACGAGGTCGAGTAGCCGGTCCGCATCGTCGAAAAACTCGATCGCGCCGTAGGCATGTACCGCAACGTAGTTCCACGTCGGCACGACCTTGTGCGTCTCCTGCTTCGTCACGTACCAGGACGGAGTGACATAGGCCTCAGGCCCCGCAAAGATGGCCATCGCCTCACAGGAAGGCTGCAGCTTCCACTGTGAATTAGACCTTGCCACGTGCGCGTAAAGCGTGCCATTCGGACCCTCCGTTTCGTCGAGAAGCATCGGGACCGGCGTTCCGATCAGCCCCTCTTCGGTTGCAGTGACAAGGGTCGCCGAGCGGGCTTCACGCATGGTCCGATGAATCTCGGCGATGTCGTCGACGCGAAAGGCTCGCGGCACATACATTGCTAGAACTCCTCCGCATCCGAACACGTCGATCGGATCTTGATGCCTGATGATCTAGGCCGCACACGGGCCGCTTTGAAGGGCCAGTTTGGAGCGATATTGGTGGGCCAGTCCGAGACAGGAAAGCGGTGCCATAAGCCAAATGGGGCGCGGCAAATTTATGAAGCATTGAAGGCACAGATCGAGGATGGCGTCTACAGACCGCGCGACCAGCTTCCTTCGACCCGCGCCCTCGCGGCCGAATTTGGAGCCTCTCGAACCACGATTACGGCCGCCTACGAGCAGCTTCTCGCGGAAGGCTTCATCGAGACGCGGCAGGGTCGCCGGGCCTGCGTCGCGCCTGCGCTTCGACCAGGGAGCCGGTCACGGGCAGCCGGCAAGCAGGCGCCAAGAACCGCTCGTCTATCGGCGTTCGGGCGACGGCTCTTCGAATTGTCCGGCCCGCCGATCGCGACCGAGCCCCTGCGGATCGACTTTCGCTACGGCGATGTTGCAACTGCCGATTTCCCGAGCCTGGCCTGGCGGCGCGCTCTGACGAAAGTCCTGACGACGTCTGGTCCGCGCGGTCTGCGCTATCAGGACCCGCAGGGATCAATGGAGTTGCGAACAGCGCTGCAAGCTTATCTGTGGCGTGCGCGCAGCCTGCGCTGCGGCGTCGACCAGATCATTATCGTCAACGGATCACAGCAGGGTCTCGATTTGTGCTCGCGGATATTGCTCGATCCCGGCGATCGCTTCGTGATCGAGACGCCGTGCTATTGGGCCGCCCGGCATGTTTTTGAGAGTGTGGGGGCTGCGCCTCAATTCGTCCCGGTCGATGAAGAAGGCTTGCAGACACAAGCCCTTAAGGATGTCGAAACGGCTCGGCTTTGCTATGTGACGCCTTCGCATCAATTTCCGCTAGGTCACGTTCTCTCAGCACAGCGTCGTGCTCAACTGCTGCAGTGGGCCGGCAAGGAGGGAGCTTATGTCATCGAGGACGACTACGACGGCGAGTACCGATACGATATTGGTCCCATTCAGCCCTTGCATGTCTTCGCTGATGGGGCTCACGTCATCTATCTCGGAACGCTCTCAAAGACGCTCTCGCCCTTGCTGCGTTTAGGGTATGTCGTGGTTCCGCCGGAGCTCATCCACGCTTTCCGCACGGCCAAGCGCCTTACCGATCGGCACTCGCCGACGCTTGAGCAAGCGGCACTGGCCAACTTCCTATACTCGGGCGCCTACGAGCGGCACGTGAGAAAGCTGCGGCGAAAGAACGCGCAGCGCCGCTCAGCCTTGCTTGAAGCATTCGCTGAACATTTTGGTGACGCTATCGAAGTGCAGGGTTCCGAGGCCGGGCTCCATGTGGTGGCCTGGTTCAAGAAGCTCGATGCGGCGCAGGAGGACGCAATCGCACGAAGCGCCCGGCACAGAGGCGTCGGCATTTATCCTGTTTCCGGACTATACGAGAATGGGCGAGGAAGCGCGAAACGGCGAGCTGGGTTTGTTTTCGGCTATGCTGCACTTGAAGCAAGAGAGATACGGCACGGTGTTGCAAGCCTCGCCAATGCACTGAGAGCACAATAGCACTTCCGCATCAGGCCCCATGCCGCTCCAACGTTCCCTGTCACGCGAGGATAACTGGGGGCGTAACGCGCGTTATGGTCGCGGATAGTTATACTGCGTTCTCATCTGCCGTCGCGCGTGTCCCGCCTCAAGACATGTATTTTGGCACAGGTTATGCTAGCTTAGCGGCTACCGGGATTTTGCATCATCCTCCCGGGGCTGGAGCGACGCCGCTCGCACTCATTTCAAGCGAGCGGCGTTGTTGCTTCCTGAGGGCTCAACTGCCCGAGGCACTCCGGAGGAAAGCTCGGGCCCGTCTTTCTGGTCGTTGCATCAGAGCGTCGGAAGATGCTTAGCGAGGCAAATGGCTCTGTCCCAATTTGAATTGCGCGTGTCCTAATTGAGGACTGCGTCTGCCCCGTGCGACTGGCGATTATCGCGGGGCAATGGCGATCTCGATGGCGCCTAATGCGAAAGACGACCTTTTTGCATGCGGACGCAACGGCACTCTAATGAATCCGACGGTCCGGCGCGGAACTCGGCGGCTCAATCCAGAATACAGCTTGTGCTAGCTCCTCGAAAAACGCCACCGCGCGCTTGGCGAGGGGGAGGCCCGGCTTACGCGGACAACTCGGCACGATAGAACCTGCGTTGCAGGCCCGGCACGGTATCTCGCCGCAGCCGGAGGTGCAGCCACTGGAGCCGCCAAACGGACGATCAGGATGTCTCTCGCAGACCCAGCCGATGCCTTTGCACAACGGGCACGTCATGGCTATTCTCCCCTAGCGACGTTGCCGATCGTAGTGGTCAGTTGTCTTTCGGATAGTCGCCGTCATCGAGCGACGGCGCCCTGTTGGAACTGCCTTCATCTCCGGGGGCCACCGAACTTCCAGAATGTTTTGATCAGACGCTTAATGTCGTCGAGCGCTTCGATCAGAGGGGGCGTCAATGAGAACAGAACTCCCATCGCGAGAGCGATGATGATATGGCGGGTTGAGACCTTTTCTTCTTCGAAGTGGTGCGTGTGGCCCTCAAGCGTTGCAAAGGTGGGGCCCATTGAGGATCGCGGCGGATCCTCCGCTCGCGGTTTCCGCGGCGGGATCATAACGACGACAAAAAGCACGTTAATCAACAGCCATATGCCGATAATTGTCAAAACGGTCTGCATCACAATTCGCGAGTAAAAAAACCGTAGGAGGCCGCTTGGGCCCGTGAGCTATTTGGTCAGGTAGTCATCAGGTTCAGGCAACCGACAGTTCGCCCCTGGGTTAGATCACGGGCATTCAGGGAGCGAAAGAAGATTGTCGGGTTGAACGCCGTCAGCAGTTGTCTTGATGTACTTATTCCCGTTGTGTGGCGACGATAACATCAACGGTGAGGCCACCTTCAGTGACAAAGAACTCCCATTCGCGGGATTCGATTTCTCGAATCGTCTGATCGACCGATTGCTTCCAGCGACTGCCGTCAGCGTTCTGGCCACCGACATTTTTGATCCGCTCATGCGGATTCATTCTGTCAGTTTTGTTGATGCAACGGATGCGCGCGCGGTTGGCCATTCTGGTCCCTTTCAAAAATGGGGCCGACTTGACGATATGGGCGAGTCAGGAGTTATAGCCCTGCTTGTTACCGACCAAAGCTGCCGTCAGCCCCTAGCTGAGTTTTGGCAGGATCGGGGGTGGCCTTGGCGGAGCGCCCCCGACTTGGTTGCAAATTTAATAGTGATTCGCACGGGAGTCCGATTGCTGCGGGTGTAGCCCCGAGACACCGTGGTTGTTTGGGTTATAACCCGTCCGAGGTATTGCGCTTGCGCCGCATCAACGGACCAAGTCAACAAACACGCTGCAAACATCGATCTGAACATTTTCCCTCAGCCGTATCCATCCAACGAACTTGTTGTCCCGTTCCAACCATAGTCATTGGTATCTGACCGGCCGGGTTCACCGGCAGCTTCAGATTAAAAGACTCCCGAAGCCGCACGCCCTAGGCACGAAACCGAAGCCGGCGCACTGGCTTTAGATCAAGACCAAGGCAAGCAGGCTCGAGCAGAGCAGCGCAACGCCGGCCGCGGTCAGTGCCAGGAGGCTACCCGAGACGAAGTCGTGATTGGGCATACATCGCTTTCAGTTGCGGCGAAGACCATGAGCCCCATTGCTGCCTTCGCGGTTTGATCGACGAACGCATAAATGATTATTCGAATCGCGTGCACTATTTCTGCTGTTGTCAGAAAGACATGCTTTTTTCCAGCGCGCTCAGTTGACCGCGCGCCGTTTTGCAACGAACAGGGCGTTGAGGACCCGGAAGGACGAGCCTAATCCGGGCTGTCTCTGCGGCCCAACATGCTCGCCTGATTTGGAGGTCGCCGTGTTTGCACGCCGATTCTCAAACGCTCCAGAGTGCGAGGTGTTTCATAAATCCGATACTGCTACCGGAGTAAGCTTTTTGCCATGCGTGGACTCGTCATTCTCCTTGTAACCTTTGCAATTGCGCTGACGGTCCATGGCCGACCCCAGGTTGGTTTCGTGCCGGGACCGACCGCGCCCATGCCACTCGTCAACGTACCCTAGCCTGCAAACATGGCGCGGACGCAGATTGCTCTGCCGGCATGCTTGAGATCTGCGACTGCTGTCTGTCCGAGTCCGCGCATGAGTGCCGTTGGGCCAACTCAGCGAGTTGCGGTATGAGTGAGTGTAGATCGGTCAAGTGACGATGACAGAGCGGGAATTGTCGCGATTGGAGAAGCAAGCTGCGGATGCTCTTCGTCGCGCACGACGACTGCCCGTTGGTACGAGCCGAAACGATCTTCGTCAGCTCGCAAGGGCGCTTCTTTGGCTGCATCGAAACGGTATGGAAGCTCTGGAGCAGGAGCGATCAAAAAACAATGGAATATGGACCAAGATGAGGTGAGTTGGCGGTCAACTCCTGTGCAGGCCGTTGTTCGAAGGACAGGACGTGCGATGCCTTTGGTCGCGCACGTGACGACGCTTTCGCCCGCACGCTTGCCTTGAGCAAACTGGCGCAATCTTAGAAAACGCATCGATGTTCCGGCTCCGGCCGCTCATGACGTTGAGGTGCCAGCTTAAGCCGCCTGGACCCTCCCGAGGAAACTGCCGAGCTCGCGCCTCAGCCGCGCGCTTTCCCCAGACAACAGCTCGGCAGACATCAGCACCTGCATCGACGCCCCTCCTGTCTCCTTTGCGCCGTTGGTCACTTCAATGGCGCTCGCCGCCACCTGGCTGGTTCTGGCTGCCGCTTCCTGCAAATTGGACGCGATGCTCTTGCTCGTTGCGCCCTGCTCTGCGATGGAGTTGACCACGGTCACGGCGATCTCCGAGATGCGGCCGATAATGACGCCGATGTCGGCAATTGCGCTGACCGAGTCAGTCGTTGCCGTCTGAATGCCGTGAATGTGCTCGCTGATCTCGACCGTCGCGTGCGCCGTTTGCGTTGCGAGAGACTTCACTTCATCAGCGACAACCGCGAAACCTCTGCCGAAATCGCCCGCGCGCGCCGCTTCGATTGTCGCGTTCAGCGCGAGCAAATTGGTCTGGCGCGCAATCGTGGCGATCAGCTGGACCACGTTGCCGATCCGCTCCGCCGCAGCCGCCAGACCGACCATGCGCTGGTCGCTGAGTTCGGCCCTGCGAACCGCTTCGCGCGCGATATCGGCGGCCTCTTCGACCTGCCGGCCGATGTTGACGATCGTTGCCGCCATTTCGTCCGTCGCTGTCGCGACAAGCTGAACATTGCCAGATGCTTGCTCCGATGAGCTGGCGACTTCGACCGAAAGTTGCCGGCTGTGATCAGCCGTGCAAGTAAGGCTGCGGGCGGAGGCTTCAAGGTTTGAGGAGGCAGAGGAGACCATATCGATAACCTTGCCCACAGCGGTTTCGAATTCGCTGGCGAGCCGAGCGATATCGGCCTTCCGCTGCTCGGCGGCGGTACGATCCTGTTCAGCCTTTGCATCGATTTCGGCTTGCGCCCTCTCGCGCGCTCTCAGCTTGAACAGTTCGACCGCTTCGGCCATCTCGCCAAGTTCATCCTTACGGCCAAGGCCTGGCAGAACGACGTCGAACCGGCCGTCGCCGAGCTGGCGCATGGCCGCTGTCATCGAAGCGACTGTCTTCGCGACACGCCGGCCGAACAGCAACGCGAGCAGGCCAACGAGCAGCGTTGCAAGCCCGATCAGCCAAATCAGCTTCCGCTGGATTTGTTCTGCTTGCATTTCCGCAGCCCGCGAGTGCATGTCAGCGGCGGCCATGATCTTTGCGAGCGCCGGGCTGATGCGGTCGTAGATTTGTCCGAGATCGTCGGCCTGATCGCTCAGCGCCTGCTGCGTCACCATGAACGACGTAAAGCTCGACTTATATGCGCGGATCAGTTCAAGGAGCTGGGATTTTATTTCCGCGGGTAGGCTCGCCTGCGCAAGCGCGGTTTCGAATTCCGCCTCCCGGTCGGCCAGTTGATCGCCATCTTTGTCTTCGCAACGGAGAATGAAGTCTTTCTCGTGCCGGCGCATCGTCAGCATCAAGATCGTGAGGCGTGGCTGGCTCAGGTCGGCTAGACGTTGCTCGACGGCGTGCACGGCCTTGCGCAGCTTACCCTGGAACCCATCATCTTCGTTGAAGCCGAGGTTGCGCTGCGCTGAGACTACGTTTTGAAAGCGAGTCGCGTAGAGACTGATCACAGATCGCAACGCGGTCGCTTCCTTCCGTGGGTCGTCGTCGGGCAGAGCCGATACAAATGCTTCGACCCGGCTGAGGTCTGCGAGCTGCTCCTCATGGCTCTTCGCATACTTCGTGATCGCCGTTTCGCTGGGCTTGCGCAGGAAGTCGCTCGTGATTTGTCGTGACTCCAGGAAGCTTTGTGACAACGATGCGACATGAGCTTTGAACTTGTTGCTGTCATTCGCCTCGCTCTGGACCAGGCTCGCGTAGTTCAGGGCGGCAGCGCAGAGTGCACCTGTGACAACAACTCCCGAAATCCCGAGCAGTGCCATTTGGCCGCGCAACCCAATGCGGAAGCGCCGCCAACTCCTCAACCGCCCAATAAGTCTGCTCGCTACTCCGGTCATTGTACCCTTGTACCCCGTGATGAGTTTTATGCGCCCGGTACGGTGCTGGTTGTCGCTGATCCGACGGACGATTATTCAGTATCCAGCAGAACTGGAGCTGGCCTGCTCTGCTCGTCGATGAGTGGCTTGCTAATTTAGATTGATTTCGGAATTCTGAATTCGCGCTTATAGGCACACACTTTTCTTCCAGCAGCACGGGCACGACGCAGCGGGTCGCGTTACAACTCTCTGCATGATCGGTTTGTGTCGAAGAGCATGAAGACGTTGGGGCTTGGCCCAGTGGACAGCTCACCAGGATGTTCAGAGAACGACAACCTGCTATCGTTCACGCCTGCCGCCACATGGTCGGCGCTTCGGGAAACGCTTCGCAGCCGATGTGTTTGAGGTCGTCAAGGGTCGTCTCACCTCTACGGGCGATTTTGGCCGAGCCCTGTTCATGCCGAACTGGCCGCTCCGCCGCGATAGACCAGCGCTCGGACCGCACGACTTCACCCCCGAGCCGCATCAAGTTGTACTGCAGCCAAATCATTTGCTGCTTCTCGCGCTTGCTGCGCTGAAACAATGTCTCGGCATACGTGCCCATGCGGAACCGGTAGAAATGGCTTGCCATGTCCTGCTCCTATGCCGCGTCACCGGAATTGAGAGGGATTTGACCACGTCATTGTTGTCGGCCCGTCAAACGTCGGCTCGTAAAACGTCGGCTCGTAAAACGGGGTTGCGCCTAACCCTGCATAGTAAGGACATCTGGATGCTGATTAATGCAATTTATCTCGACTCGGCGCTTAACTTCCGCGCTCGCGCGAATTTACCGACGGATTTCACCGCACCCAATCCGCTCTGCTGGCGCTAGGAAGTCGCTCACGCCAGGATCACATTGTCGATCAGCCGCGTCGAGCCTACATAGGCCGCGGCACACAGTGCCGCCGGGCGGCGTAGGGGACTTTCGGCCGCCTTGAGCGAGTCATGGTCGACAAGCTCAAGGTATTGCAGCCGGTCGAGCTCGTTCAAATGCCCTTTGGCGATTGCAAGCAGCTTTTCGACGTCGCGTTCTCCTGAGCCAAACTTGTCCGCTGCGGCGAACAATCCACGGCTGATGGCAAGAGCGCGTCGACGTTCTTGCTCGCTGAGATAGCGGTTGCGACTGCTCATCGCGAGCCCATCCGCTTCCCGGACCGTCGGCACGGTAACGATCTCGATCGGAAGATCGAGATCAACTGCCATGTGACGCACGACCGCGCATTGCTGAAAATCCTTCTGCCCGAAAAACGCGACATCCGGCTGCACCATGTTGAACAGTTTGCAGACGACCGTCGCGACACCGCGAAAGTGCCCAGGCCTGAACGCTCCGCAGAGTGGCTTTGCGAGGTCGCCCGGCTCGACAACGGTCTCAAATTGAGCCGGATAGACTTCGCCGGCATCCGGCGCAAAGACGATGGCAACATCGGCATCGCGGCACAGCCTCTCATCGCGCGTGAAGTCACGCGGATAGGTGCTGAGATCCTCGTTCGGTCCGAATTGAGTGGGATTCACGAAGATGCTGAGAACGGTGACGTCAGATTGCGCCCGGCTCGCCTCGACCAGCGCCAGATGACCGTCGTGTAGATAGCCCATGGTCGGCACGAATCCGACGCGTTTACCGGCCCTGCGGGCGTTTGAAAGAGCGCGACGAAGTTCGGCGACTGTCGTGATTGTCTGCATTGCTTTGCTGCACATCAGGTTAGGTGGGAGCCCAGTTTGCGATCGTTTCGCCAAGACCTTGGGGTAGCCCGTAGGACTCCTGCGGTCCCGGGAACGCACCGCTGCGGACATCTGCGGCCCAGCGCGACAGCGCCTCCTGCAACAGCTGAAAACCCTCTGCATAGGCACGAACGAATTTAGGCCGATGACCTTCAGTCAATCCGAGCACATCATGGAATACGAGCACCTGGCCCGAGCAACTGGGACCCGCGCCAATTCCAATGGTCGGTATCGTCAGGATTTCCGTCGCGCGCGCGGCGAGCTCCGCCGGAACGCCCTCCAGCACCAGAGCGAAGCATCCGGCCTCCTGCAGACGGTGGGCGTCGTCGAGCAGGCGCAGAGCGTCGTCGGCCTTCCGGCCCTGCACCTTGAAACCACCCATTACATTGACGCTCTGCGGAGTGAGGCCCAGATGCCCCATCACAGGAATTTCGCAATCGACCAGGGCACGGACCATTTCGATGCGCTTCGCTCCGCCTTCGAGCTTAACCGCTGCCGCGCCACGCTGCAGAAAGCCCCCGGCGTTGCGTATCGTCTCCTCAATGCTGAGGTGAAAACTGAGAAAGGGCATATCGGCAACGAGCAAGGCACGCGCTCTCGTGCGCGCAACAGCATCCAGGTGGTGGTTCATCATGGCCATACTGACCGGTAGCGTGTTGTCAAATCCGAGGCAGACGTTGCCAACACTGTCCCCGATGAGGATGACATCGACGATGGGATCGGCGATGCGCGCCGTAACCGCGTCGTAAGCGGTGGTCATGACGATGCGGCGCCCCTCCTCCTTGCATCGCTGCAGAACTGGAATCGTGACACGTTCAACAGGCTGCTCCGAAATGTGGCTCATCTTTAGATCCCGATCGCTCCACCGCCCGCATCCCCGGGCTCGGGGCTACCTACGGAAGCTGAGAGAACACTGTCAATGGTGGAGGCGAAACGGAAAGGCACATTTCCAAAGCTAGCGGCGGACAGATAGAAACGTCTAATGATTGCGCAATCATCAGAAGCGGAGGCTTTTCAACCACCACATTTATGCGGAGCGACTTTGCATCGCGCCGGCTCCCCACCGCGACAGCGCGCTACCGAACTTCTCACATCTGGCGAGTTGCTGCCGGGCCCAGCATTGGCATATCTGCGACAGCGGCTCGGATGCTTTGCCAAAGCTACCGGCAGGTTCAGGTTCGGCCAGCATATTCATCTTACGGCAGCAGCTGGGTTCCATTAGCTCGCGCTCGAGCCGCACTTTCAAGCCAGCGCATCGGCAGCATCCCTGACACCAGCGTAGATCTGATCAAGATCGACCGCCCTGACGCAATAAGGTGGCATCACGTAGATCGTGTTGCCGAGTGGTCGCAGCAGGAGATTTCGGCGCTCGAAGAAGGCCTGAAGCTTCGGACCGATGTTTGCCAGATACCCCGGATCGCTCGTTTTCAGATCGAGCGCTGTGATGGTGCCGGTCCGACGGACGTTTGCAAAGCGCGGGTCGGCGCGGAATGGCTCGATTGCATGCTCTTGCATTGTGGCGACAGACGCGACGCGCTGGCGAGATTCCGGATCTTGCCACAGATCCAGATTCGCTTTTGCGGCGGCGCAGGCCACCGGATTCGCTGTATATGAACTCGAATGAAAGAACGTACGCGTACGATCTTTTGAGTAATGCGCATCGAATATGTCCGCGCGGCAGAGCGTCACTGCCAGTGGGAGCGCCCCTCCGGTGAGGCCTTTCGAATAGCAGGCGATATCTGGAGTGATATTGGCTTGCTCGCAGGCGAATAGTGTTCCGGTACGGCCCCAGCCCGTCATGACCTCGTCGGCAATGAACAGGACGCCAGAGGCCTCGCAGATCCGCTTCATTTGTCTTAGCACCCAAGCGGGGTACATCAGCATCCCGCCCGCCCCCAAGATCAAAGGCTCCACAATAAAGGCTGCGGGGCTTTCGTTTCGGCATGCGGAGGCGAGCGCATCGAGGGTTGCTTGTTCACGACCTTCTGCAGGGAACGGAATTGCGGTAACATCGAACAGCAAGGGCCCGTATGCGTCATTGAACACGCCCCGGGCTCCCACCGACATCGCCCCAATTGTATCGCCGTGATAGGAATGTTGCATCACGACAATGCGTGTCCGCGGCTCGCCGGTATTATTCCAATAGCCGATCGCCATTTTCAAGGCGACTTCCACGCTCGTGGAGCCGCTGTCGGAGAAGAAGACATGGTCGAGCCCAGGGGGTGCGAGCTTCAAGAGTAGCGCCGCGACCTCCTCAGCCGGATCGTGGGTATAGCCGGCAAAGATGATCTGGTTGAGCTTGCCCGCCTGTTCCTGAATCGCACTGACAATGTGCGGTTGGCAATGACCGTGGGTCACGACCCACCAGGATGAGATTGCATCGATGATGCGGCGATCATCCGCGGTGTAGAGATAAGTACCGTCGCCACGCACAACCTTTGTCATCTCGCCCTGAATCGCGTGTTGTGTGAACGGATGCCAGATCGCCGACGTCTTCTTTGGCGTCATGGCTTGAAATCTTCAGCACGGAATGAGGTCTTGAACGCGGGCCTTGGTGTGTTTGCAACGAGAGGGGACGGCCCGAGCACTCGCGCTCGCCAACGCACACCCGACCGCTCTCGCAAATCGTGCTCATTCATTGCTTCCGCCATGAAGGCATTGATCTGGTTGACGCAGAAGCGGCGCATTGTTGCTCCTTTATTTGCTTCCTACATATGCCTTGCGCAGCTAGCGATGATAGTCGACATTCATCGTGCTGCCCCGAACCCATGCTCTCTTGCATCGTCGTAAAACCGGCCTTGCCGCTGAAGTGAAGATCAAAAAGAACTCATCCAGCGTTGGCGGAATATTCTCAAGGAGAGCGCCATCCTCGCCCGTGTTCAGAACGAGGCAGTTGCCTGCGAAGCAGCCGTCAACCGACATGTATCTTGCTTCGAGCGGCGGATTGAAGGGGACGCGGCGAGCTTCACCATTTGCAGGGTCTATGACCATGAGCCGAGACTCAGACCAGCTTTTTTGAAACCAAGCTGTCATCCAGTACTGCGTGAACCGATGCCAGATCGACGACTTCTTGGGTTGAGGTCATGTTGATTGGCATCATGGCCTGAAATCGTCGGCTCGGAACGAGCTCTTGAACGCGTCCTGCAACGTGTCTGGTGTGAGCGGCGAAAGCCAGGGCAGTCGCCCCAACCAACGCACCCGACCCATCTCGCGAATTGCACTCTGCGTTTCTGCATTTCTTTCGCCAATGAATGCTATCCCAAGAATATGGATCTGGCGTTTTCGCAGAGCCTCGATCGAGAGCAGCGAGTGATTGATCGTCCCTAGTCGCGTGCTGGCGCAAAGCAGGACGGGGAGCCGCCAACGCTCGAAGATGTCGATATAAAGTGTGCTGCCGTTCAGTGGTACCATTAGCCCGCCGGCACCCTCGATCACGAGCGGTCGCTCGCCGGTCTGCGGCACATGGAGCGAATCCGCGTCGATGCGAACTCCGTCGATTTCGGCGGAATAGTGCGGAGAAGCGGGCGTCCGAAGACGGTAAGCCTCCGGCACGATGCGATCGGCTGAGATACTGCCCAGCCGGGTTACGACCTCAGTATCGGTCTCTCCCTCGAGGCCGGCCTGAATCGGCTTCCAGTAATTCGCGCCGAGGAGATTGGCGAGGCCCGCGGAAAACACCGTTTTTCCGATCCCGGTATCTGTGCCTGTCACGACGATCTGCTGGCTCATCTGGCTTCACCTCTCGTCTCCTCGAACAGCGCATCGAGCATTGCACGCACGTCATCCTCCCCGACGTTGAGTGTCAGTGAAATTCGCAAACGGGCCGTGCCCGCGGGAACGGTTGGCGGCCGGATTCCGCGGATATCGAAACCGCGAGCCTGCAGTCTCGATGCGAGCCGCATCGCCCGCGCGTTGTCGCCAACGATATAAGGCACGATCTGCGAGGCCGAAGGAATTTGCCCGCCGCGCACGCCGATCTCCCGATGCGTGAAGGCGACAAGCTTGGCCAGACGTTGCTGCCGCTCGGGTTCCTGCTGCAGGATGAACAGGGCTTCCCGCACGGCAACGGCCATCAATGGTGAGGGCGCAGTGGCAAAGATAAACGGGCGGCAGCGATTGACCATAAAGTCGCGCATAGCCGTTGAGGCGGTGACGAGCGCGCCTGCAGCGCCCAGCGCTTTGCCGCAGGTATGAACGACCAACAGATTTCCTCGCCCCTCATAGGAGGCGGCAAGTCCTCGTCCCAGCTCCCCGTAGACGCCTGTGGCATGGGCCTCATCGACCATCAGGAACCCGTCGTGCCGGTCCGCGATAGCGACGAGGTCTTCGAGCGGCGCGAAGTCGCCATCCATGCTGTAGAGACTTTCAACCACGATCCAGACCCGGCCCATTCCGCCCTGGTCGCGCCAGTCGCGGATTGTGTTTTCGACCGACTGAGGCTCGTTGTGGGCGCTTATGCGAAAGTCGGCCCGGCCAGCCCGCGCGCCTTCGTGGATGCTCGCGTGCACGAGAGCATCCAGAACGAGGAGATCGCCGCGCTGCGGCAACGTTGTCAAAACAGCAAAATTTGCGACATACCCGCCGCTGAAGAAGAGCGCCGTCTCGGCTCCAAAGAACTGTGCCGCTTCCGCTTCGAGACGTTCGTGCTCCTCGCAATTGCCGCGCAGAAGCCGCGACCCACCCGCTCCGATCGGTGTGTCAGCCTCGAGCGCCGCCAACACTGCCTTTTTCATGCGCGGAGCGCTCGCAAGCGCAAGATAGTCGTTCGATACGAAATCGATACCTGCGCGCGGCTTGAGGCTGCGCAGCCGATCGTCTTCTTTCAGCGCATGCAAGGCCGCGGCATAGTCGACAACTTTAGGCATATGGATTGAGTTCATTCTTCGCTGTTAGGATCATCGCGCGGAACTTCCATTGGCCGCCAAGGACAATGGCGCCAAGACCGATCTTTTGGTTTTCAACCTGACCGGATGCGGTTTTCTCGGTCGACCAGCACGACGCGCGGCCTGAACGATTTCGCTTTCGCCTCATCAAGGGTCGCATACGCAACAATGATGACCTTATCTCCAGGCATCGCAAGTCGCGCGGCGGCACCATTCAGCCCTATTATGCCGGACCCCCGGGGCGCCTCGATCACATAGGTGGCAAAGCGCGCTCCGGTGTCGATGTTGTAGATTTCGACGCGTTCGTTGATCAAGAACCCCGCAGCGTCCAACAACGCGTGGTCAATCGAAATCGAGCCTTCATAGTGCAGATCGGCTTCAGTCACCGAGGCGCTGTGGATTTTGCCCTTCATCACTGTAATCTGCATTGGTCACCTTCGATGCAATTGGCGCGCAGCATGCGCGCTGCTGTGTTCGTTGAGTCGGGACGTGATGCCGAGCCGGTCCAGCAAATTCGTGTCGCGGTCGGCTTTCGGGTTTTTGGTGGTCAACAGCACATCGCCGATGAAGATCGAATTTGCGCCCGCCAGGAAGCACAGCGCCTGCAGTTCGTCGCTCATGTATTGACGTCCAGCAGACAACCGCACCACGCTCTTGGGCATCATGATGCGGGTCGTCGCGACCAGACGCGCCACCGCGATGGGATCGGGGCGCTCTGCGGTGTCATTCACCGGCACGCCCTTGACCTCGTTCCACAGGTTGATCGGAACGCTTTCCGGATGACTGGGTAGGTTGGCAAGCAGGACGAGCATGGCGAGGCGATCCTCGACGAGCTCGCCCATGCCGATAATGCCGCCGCAGCAGACCTTGATGCCCGCCTCGCGCACATATGCAAGTGTGGCGATCCGATCCTGTAAGGTGCGCGTGGTGATGATCTTGCCGTAGAACTGCGCCGAGGTATCGACGTTGTGGTTGTAGAAGTCGAGACCGGCCTCTGAGAGCCGCGCAGCCTGCTTCGGCGTCAGCATACCGAGCGTGACGCAGGTCTCCATGCCGAGACCCTTGACCGCACTGACCATGTCGCAGACCTGATCAAGATCGCGGTCTTTTGGACTGCGCCAGGCCGCGGCCATGCAGAAGCGGGTCGCTCCGGCGTACTTGGCTCGCTGCGCGGTCGCGACCACATCGGCGCGATTCATCAGGCGGGTGGCTTTCAGCCCGGTATCGTAATGCGCGCTCTGCGAGCAGTAGCCGCAGTCCTCCGGACAGCCGCCGGTCTTGATGCTGAGCAGGCTTGCGGTTTCGACGTGGTTTGGATTGAAGTTGGCCCGATGAACGCTCTGCGCCTGAAACATCAACTCGGCAAACGGCAGGCTATAGAGCACTTCAACCTCGGCGCGCGTCCAGTCTCCGCGGAGCTGCGGGCTGTTGGCTCCATCGCTTCGCTTCACGTCCACAGCAGCAACCATCAGAGCCACGCCCCCATTCACGATCAGTCATAGATAAAGCGAGAGATTATCTATGATAACTACCCTCGACCAATGCTAGAGGATGTCCTAAGTGAGCGCATTCGTTTTTCTGGTAGATAATCTATGGTGATGGACGAGAACACGACGGTTGCCGGCCGCATCGCTGACTCGATCGGTGAGCGCATTATCAGCGGCGCGCTGCAGCCAGACGCTCCACTCCGGCAGGATCATGTTGCGCGGCAGTTCCATTCCAGTCACGTTCCGGTCCGCGAGGCCTTTCGGCAGTTGGAAGCCCAACACCTTGTCGTAGCTCGGCCCCGTCGCGGTGTGCGGGTTGCTCCTCTCGACACCAAGTCGATGAAGGAGATCGCCGAGATGCGGGCCGCGCTCGAAGTGGTCGCATTGCGCAATGCGGCTCCAAAGCTTACATCGGCTCACTTGGCACGGATCGAGCTCGCCCTCATTGAAGGAGATAATGCCGAGACAATTGAGGATTTTGAAATGGCCAACCGCGCCTTTCACCACGCGCTGGTGGCACCCTGCGCAATGCCGCGCCTGCTCGCCAGTCTCGATGGACTGCAGCTTGCAAATTCGCGGCTGGTGTTTGCAATGGCGCGAAGTGCCGGCTGGCGACCGCGGTCCAATCAGGATCACCGGCTGATTTTGCAGGCACTGCGAGCCCGCAACGTCGATCAAGCCTGCACCCTGCTCGCGCGTCACATTCAAACCATTGAGCGCCTCGCCCTTCCCGCCTCCTGACTGGAAGAGGCCTCCGGTCCGTTTACGAAGTTGTCTACGTTGACGCCGATCGCCATCGTCACCCTGAAGACGCGATCGCGTCCGGCGTAAGCATCGCGCGCGCGCCATTGTCGACCCCAAGACAGGGAGAGACCCGCTGGCGCCGCTCATCTCAGTTTGTCATCTTCGGGAGATGAATTTTCCGGCCAAGTGCCTGCTCGACGAGATCAAAGGTGTCGACGAGCACACGCATGCTGATGAGGCCGCCAGCCTTGAACTGAGCGAACTGCGCCGCGCGCAGCGAGATGGACTTGTCGGATTTGCGCGCCGCCAGGGAACAGCGCAGCATGGAGGCTGCGGAATCGACGCCGAGCATAGTCCTCTCGCGGTCGAAACGGCGAATCTGGACATTGTCAGAGATCTCCCGGATGACGTCGAGCACGGCGTGCTTGCCATGCCGAGCGCCGAGAAATGGAAACATGTCGATCGGACCATAGAGCGCCCAGTCGACCTCCTCGTCGAGGAGGGCCTCGATGTCCTCAAAATGCCGGTCATTGATCGCGCGATGCAACGTACGCGAGAAGCGCCAGAAGCTATGCTCCGCCATTTTTGGTATTCCTGAAACCAGCTTGCAATAACGGAGCTGCTTCTTGGTATCTGTATCGACGCATCAAGCTCAGCGACCTCATTGCGGCGGGCTGGGGCCACCTCCGTAGCCGCGCCACGGGGGTGAACCAAACGTCCATGTTCCCTCACGCACAGTGTTGGACACCTCTACGGCCATGAGCTCCCCCACCCGCAAGGCTGCAAGTGAGATCGAATACCAGTAGGATGCTGCGGCAAACGACGTCATGAGTTCGAGCGGCGAGGCGTGACGCTTCGAGGCATCCGCTTCGGCACATGACATTTTCAGCCAGGGCATCAGCAGGCTCCTGGCTTCGTAGCGAAGGTAGCAATCGTAACCACAGTACGGCCTCTGCGTCGACACGTCCCGCAGGTATCCGGTACCGAGAACTTCCGCGCACGCGGTGCAGACCGCGCTGTTGAGCGGGGCCCTGTGATTGACCAATACAAACTTCATGATGGAGATCCACGCCTTCCCTGCGGTCGGGGCGCAGCTCGCGAGATTGTCGCGCGCTGTTCGACGTCAACGATTTCGGCGCCGCAGTAAACATGCGGCACTCCGGACCGCAGTAGGAGACGCGTCCTCCGGATCGGGTGCCGTCTCTACCGCCGATGACCGCTCAGGCGGCGGGTAATCGCCGCAACCAATTGCTGTCCGCTTCGCAACGGGACTTGAAGTGTTCAACGCACCTCTTTGAGCAGAGGGCGGTTCGCGAAGAGTAGTAACGAATAAGGCCAAACTTTCCGGCGCAAATGGCGCACCGTTTGACGGTGTTGCGCTGAAGTTTTTGATGGTCTTTGGACATGTCCGTCTCCAATTCCTGCATCTCCCATTGCGCGTTGGAGGGCTCAGGCTTGCGACGAGCGGCGGGGCGCGACGTAGCTCAATCCGCGTCGCGCTTCGGCATCCATTTCCGCCTGCACTCGTTGCTTTGACCTTGACCTGCCCACCGTTCGATCGGGCACCGTCGATAAGCGCAAAGTTTATCTCTTTGTTCTAGAAGAAATTCGCCAATCTCCTTCCTGCCAGCGCATACGTCATGCGACGTTTCTCTATTTAGCGCAGAAATTCATCGCAGAAATCGACTATTGGTCCGGCATAGCGGCCTTACCGCAGAGGGACGATCGGCTGACATCCGACCAGCTCAGCCCGATCGTAAATCGGTCGCCCAAAGGTGCTTCTGCACCCCCGAGAGTGGCTGCGCGTGACGGACCTATTGAGGACGACGTCTTGAGCGTGTCGCCTAGGTCGTGGCCGGCCCGATCGCGACGCCGTCTCGACAAAGCTGGAGCGCTCACGTGCCGCGACCATCAACCGCCTCAAAACGCCGATGTGAGTTGCACCACATGCCTCCCGGGAGAGCCGATCGTGCTGTTGACTACCGCTACGCGCATGGACGAACGACGAATTCACGGGGCACCTTCGTCTACGGAGATCCCAACAAGAAAACCTGCAACACCGATGACGTGTGGCTGGGTTTGAGGGCGGTTTCACCCTGACACCGAGGCAACGATGACCGCCCGAGTGCCGGCGCCTCACGTCGCGGGATCTGGCTTGCGCTAGGCCTGCCGCAAATGGCGCCCCGCTTGACCGCGGGCAGAAGCTCTAGCAGCAAGGCCGTTGTGGCGATTGCGCCCCGCTGCGGTAATGTTGCAGCGCGCTCAAGGCCAAGATAGTTATGCGCCTACTTCCCTATCACCCCAGGCCCATCATGATTCGTCACATCGTTTTGTTTACCACCAAGGATAAGGCCCAGATCGACGAAATGATCGAAGGCCTGTCAGTTCTCACCACAATCCCACATGCACGCCTGCTCGAGGTTGGTCGCAATCGCAAGACCGACCAGTTCGGCAACGATATCGACGTAGTGGTCTACGGTGAGTTCGACAATGAAAGGGAACTCGCAGCCTACAGGGCTCACGACCTATACCAGGAATCGATTAGCCGGGTGCGACCGCTCCGCGAGCTGCGGTTTGCGGCCGATTACACCGTATCAACGGATGCGCGCTTGGCCTCAACGGCTGCAACAGGTCAAGTTGCTCGGCGCCTCGAGCCGACTGGCGGGGGCTAACCTGACAATCGGCCTCAAGGGTCCCCGGGTCCCAGACCAGCGCTCTCGGTCGGCTCGGGATCACAATCTGAACACATCTCACAGCAAGTCATCGGTGACTGACAGCCCAGTGCACGTCCGCGAGCTGCCGTGGATCGAGCCCGTCATGGCGATGCGATGTCTGGCTCATCGACCGCAGCTTACGTTTCTCGATAGCGCGGCCAAGCATGAATTGCTCGGCCGCTATTCATATCTGAGCTGCGATCCGTTCAGTACTTTTATGGTCGCGGACGGACAGGCGAGTTGGAATGGAGAGCCTCTTGAAGGCGACCCGTGGGAAGCTCTTCGCGCCCTTCTCGCCAACTATTTGCAAGAGCATCGCTCCGATCTCCCCCCGTTCCAGGGAGGCGCAGCCGGCTTCCTTGCTTACGATTTAAACAGGACGTTAGAGCACTTGCCGACGCCCGCAATTCCCGGGCAGGGATTGCCCCAATCGCTCCTGCATTTCTATGACGTAGTCGTGAGCTATGATCACCGGCACAACAAATGCCGGATCATTTCCACCGGATGGCCGGAGCAGGATCCTATACGTCGCGCAGAGCGTGCACGCCGTCGAGCCGACGAATTTGCAGCACTGCTTGCCAACCCAGAGACGCCGCGGGATGCATCCTCCGGCAGCGTGGGCGCCTGGCATTCGAACTTCAGCCGCGAGGACTATGTTGCGGCGGTCAAGCGCGTCGTCGGCTTGATTCTGGCCGGAGACGTCTTCCAAGCCAACATTGCGCAGCGCTTCAACGCCAGGGTGCCAACTTCCTTCGACCCCCTCACCTTCTACAGCCAGCTACGATCATCGAACCCCGCACCTTTTGGGGCGCTTCTGCGCTATGGCAAGCTGACCGTCGCATCGAGCTCGCCGGAGCGTTTCCTGAAGCTCGGTGGAGGCCGGGTCGAAACACGCCCCATCAAGGGCACGATCGCGCGTTCCGCCGATTGGAAGGAAGACCAACGCCGAGGTGAAATCCTCGTTGCGTCCGAAAAGGACCGCGCCGAGAACGTCATGATCGTCGACCTCCTACGCAACGATCTGTCACGTGTCTGCACTGGGCGTTCGATCGAAGTTCCAGCGCTGTGCGATCTCGAATCCTATGCCTCGGTGCACCACCTCGTGTCGGTCGTTACGGGTGAACTTGCAGGAGACCAGGACGCCGTTACCTTACTTCGCGCTTGCTTTCCCGGCGGTTCCATTACAGGAGCGCCAAAGGTGCGCTCGATGGAAATCATAGCGGAAATCGAGCGTGTGGCACGCGAGCTCTATTGCGGGGCGATCGGCTTCATTGGTTTTAATGGGCACATGGACACGAACATTGCGATTCGCACTGTAACGATCGACGGCGATGTGGCTGTCTTTCATGCAGGCAGCGGGATAACGGCGATGTCGGACCCAGAGGCCGAATACGAGGAGACGCTCGCCAAGGCGAAGCGCATCTTCGATGCGTTTCGTGCTGAACGATCCGGTGCAGTTTGATTGTCATCATCGACAACTACGATTCCTTCGTCTTCAACATTGCCCGCTATTTCCGCAACCTTGGTGAGGCAACGAAGGTGGTCCGGAACGACGAGATCAGCGTCAGGGACCTTGTTGGCTTGAAGCCGCGCGCAGTGGTTATCTCACCGGGTCCCTGCACTCCACTTGAGGCCGGAATATCCACGGCCGTGGTTCGCGAGCTTTCAGGTCGCGTACCGCTTCTCGGCATTTGCCTCGGACACCAATGTATCGGGAGCGTTTTCGGCGGAGGCGTGGCGCGTGCACATCGCCCTATGCACGGTCGGTCCTCGTATGTCACGCATGATGGTCGAGGGCTGTTCAAGGAGCTCCCATCCCCACTTCGCGTTGGACGCTACCATTCTCTTGTTGTTGAGCTCGATGAGGCTCGCGCCTCGCATCTTACGGTGACAGCGCGTTCGGACGAAGGCGAGGTCATGGCGCTCGCACATCGTTTCCAACCAACATTTGGCGTGCAGTTTCATCCGGAATCGATACTCACGGAACAAGGGCACGTGCTGCTTATGAACTTCCTACGCCTGACGGAGGCTTCCTGGGCCAAGATCGAGCCAACTGGCGGATCGCTGTGATTGGCTCGGCAGCGGTTCGATCTCGTCGCAAGCAATGTCGCTCGCGCGCGAACGGGTCCACCGCTTCTGGCCGATGCCGACGCCCGGCGCCCCCATCAGCGGTGATGGTCGTGCGAAATCGCAGCCTGAGGGCAAGTCACGCTGTCTTGCGCGGAGTTGCGCTGGCTCTCCTCCAAAAAAAGGGCCACTCCGGAGGAAGGAGTGGCCCAAGTAAGGGAGGAAAACGCCCCCTAAGGAGCCTCTGGGGATCAGGCCGCGGCCTGTTCGATCGGTGAGAAGGGCAGGCCGAGACTCTCGGCCACGGCCTTATAAGTTAGCCGGCCCCGATAGACATTGAGGCCTGCGCGCAGATGCGGATTCTCGAGCACTGCTGCAAATCCCTTGTTGGCGAGAGCCAAACCAAAGGGCAGCGTGGCATTGTTTAATGCCTGGCTTGAGGTGAGCGGGACAGCTCCGGGCATATTGGCGACGCAGTAATGAATGACGCCGTCCACCTCGTAGGTTGGATCCGCATGCGTCGTCGGACGCGAGGTCTCGAAGCATCCGCCCTGATCGATAGCTACGTCCACGATGACGGAGCCCTTGCGCATCGAGCTCAACATGCCGCGACTGACCAGCTTCGGCGCGCTGGCGCCGGGAACGAGCACCGCCCCGATGACAACGTCCGCTGCAAAGACTTCCTCCTCAACGGCGTCTATGGTCGAGAACCTGGTGCGAACGCGTCCCTCGAATAGTTCGTCGAGTTCGCGAAGCCGGGGAATCGAACGATCGAGGATCGTGACCTCGGCACCCAATCCCGCCGCCATCCGAGCGGCATGTGCACCAACAACCCCGCCTCCGATCACAACGATACGGGCCGGCTGCACACCGGGCACGCCGCCGATCAACAGCCCCCGCCCGCCTGCGTACCGCCTCAGCGCCGCACCCGCGGCTTCGATCGCAAGCCTGCCCGCAACTTCGCTCATCGGCGCAAGCAGCGGAAGCCCGCCAGCCGGACCAGTCACGGTCTCGTAGGCTATGGCGGTACATCCGGACTTTATGAGGCCCTTAGCCTGTTCGGGGTCCGGCGCCAGATGCAGATATGTGAAGAGGATCTGGTTCTCTCGCAGCTGGGTCCATTCCGAAGGCTGGGGCTCCTTGACCTTTACGACCATCTCGCTCGATGCGAATACATCGTGAGCGGACCCCAGGATCGTCGCGCCAGCCTTGCGGTACTGGTCGTCTGTTGCGCCGATGCCAGCACCGGCCGTGGTCTCGATCAGCACGCTGTGGCCCGCGGCCACATATTCGCGGACAGCCCCAGGAGTCAGGCCCACGCGGTATTCGTGCGTCTTGATCTCCTTGGGAACACCGACCTTCATTTGGAATCTCCTCTTGGACGGCCCCCTTCTAATGGGAATCGCGGTGCAAACTTGCGAAAGTGGAGCCAAGTCGCGCTGAAATTCCGCGATTCTTTGTGCAATCACGCAGGATTTCAAAGAAGCGCACGAGACCGACATAGCAATCGTCGACGAGCCGCCGTAAGTGGCGAATGACCGGACCGAATTCTCGTGTCGAGCGGAGACTGTTTGCCACTGCGATCGCGCGGCTATGGGACGCCGCATCAAAACAATCACAAGATATCAAGCACGACTTGACCTTGTACGACTTGATCTCATCATTGGAGGCAAGCGCTCAGATTTCACCGCAATCGCGCATTATCCGGGTTGCATCCAGGCGTTGTCCGTGCGGCATGAAGCGATCAAGGAGTAAGAGCCCTATGTCTGAGTTTACCGATTGAGGCGAAAGTCAAACGTGTGATTTTTCGAGTGCCTGCAGCGAGAAGGACAATGCGTTACGTTTTCCAAGCTTTCATCGATCAACTCATCGAAAGTACTGACGTCGACGACCTTAGGCTGGGGATGGCCGAAACTGCTGCCGCGCTCGATCTGTGTTGTTTCGCCTACCTCACTTTACCTTCCAGACCAGACGCGCAGCCGCTTCTGATTTCGACCTATCCATCAAGTTGGACTTCGCATTACGTCCAGCAGCAGTATCATCGGTTCGACCCCGTGATTATCCAATCCCTTCGCCGGGACAAGGCCTTTGAGTGGGGCCTTGGTCTTGGACCAGAAGTACATTCGGAGCCTGCCCGCCAGGTTTTCGAGGAGGCCGCCCGATTTGGCATTCGCTGCGGCTTCACCGTTCCGATTCACGAGAGCGGCGTCGCTGTTGCCACGGTCACATTTGCCGCCAACGAACGAGCTGCGTCCTTCGGACGTTCCCTACGGCGGCATGCTCGTATACTTCCTTTTATGGCAACGGTTTTCCATGCACATGCACAACGTAAGCTGCGTGCCTGCGATCAGATTGATGGTGTCTCGCTTTCTCGGCGGGAGATCCAATGTCTGAATTGGGCCGTTCAGGGCAAGTCTTCCTGGGAAATTGGCCGCATCATGGGCATCTCTCACCATACGGTCGCATTTCACCTGGACAACGCCAGGACCAAGCTGGGCGTTCGATCGACGATCCAGGCCGTCGCGCGTTTTGTTGCCGCTGGCCGAAAGACCTAGATGCGGGCGGCCGGCGCGCCGCGGCCATCTACACCGTCATCACTTCCGCCAAGCTCAACGACATCGATCCCCAGGCCCGGCTCGCAGACATACTGGCCCGTCTGCCGGGTCATCCCGCCAAGCGCATCCAGCACTTCGACCTTGGAATTGGCGCCCTCAAAGCGTCGCCATGCGGCTTGAGTCCATCAGCTTGCCGACCAAGATGAGCTAACGAGGGTAAACGATGTTCCGGCATCACGCCCGAGCTGCAAACCGCGATTAATTCCCGGCGATTTGATCTTGGGCGGCAGCCAGACGTTCGGCTTCTTTTAATGCTGCAGCTTTTGTCCTGAATGGTCCGATGTCGTTCTCTTCAGTGTCAGGCAACCAGGCAGGAAGGAACCACCAGCCTCATGGTCGTCCGTAGCTGGCCGTGCTTCGGACTGATCCGATGCCCTCAGCGATGAACCAGCCGGGATCGACCCAATCCTGTCGCCATGAGATTTCTGACATGGTGTGTGTCATCCTCGATAGAATGTCCCCTCAAACTCTAGGTCTCGTTCCCGAGTTCTAGCCACTCCATATAGGCCGAACAGTAAAAACTCGTCGATAGTGCTCTGAGGATGTTCGGCGACACCACGGGCGAAGACCGACTAAATATGCTCGCGCGGCACCGTCCTGCTATTCCGGGGTCGCCCGATGTGTGCGTCGGATTTCGGTATCACACCCTCCTTAACTGAGGAGGCTGCACATCCCCAGCAATTCCCCTTCAATACCCGCCCTGCGGCTTTGGAGGCACGGTCATGATGCAGATCATCACACAGGAGTTCTATGGGGCCTTTGCTGAAGACCTTTGTGAGATGCACCGACTTAGATACAGGGTTTTCAAGGAACGACTCGCATGGGACGTTCAGACCAGCGGGGACATGGAAATCGATGAATTCGATGCACTCGGTCCCGTCTACCTGATTCAGCGGTCGAGCAACTATAGCGTTCAGGGCTGCGTACGACTGCTTCCATCTACCGGACCGACGATGTTGCGCGATACCTTCCCTGTGCTGCTCGATGGACAGCCCTTTAAAGCGACTCCTTCGGTCTGGGAAAGCAGCCGTTTTGCGCTGAATGTTGACGCTGGAGCGCGCGGAACGATGCGCGGGCTGACCAGCGCGACCTACGAGCTCTTCGCTGGCATGATCGAATTCGGCGTTTCGAGGCGGCTAACAGAAATTATAACGGTGACCGACGCCCGGATGGAGCGCATCTTGCGACGCGCTGGGTGGCCCTTGCGACGGGCGGGCCAGGCAAGGACATTGGGAAACACCCAAGCAGTCGCTGGTTATCTCGAGATTTCCGCGGCCGCACTATCCCGGGTCCGCGACACCGGAACACTTCGCTCACCTGTGCTCTGGGAACCGGCGCTGAAAGCTGCGTAGAGATCTCGCATGTTCAACCCCTCAACCTCCCCAAAATTGCCGGCCGCGATCTCAAGAGACATGTCTCGCCCTGTGCAATCAACCAATATCAGTCTGCATCATTTGCGATCGGCGGTCGCTGCGGCGGACTGCGGAAGTTTTCGACAGGCGGCCGAATGCCTGGCCGTGCAGCATTCGGTGCTCAGTCGCTCGATCAGTCAGTTTGAGCACCTGGTCGGAGTGGCTCTCTTTGACCGTTCGACCGGCGGAGTTGCGCCAACGCCCGCCGGGCGAACGATCCTGCAAATGTCGCGAATGATCCTTGAGCAGCTCGACACACTGGTCGCAACGGGCCGATCGAGCGGCCGCGGCGAGGCGGGCCACCTTTCCGTGGGTTTCTGCACCTCAATATCTGCAGGCAATCTACGAGCCACCCTCGCGGAGTTCAGGAAGCGAACTCCCATGGTCGCACTCACCACAGCCGAACAGCCGCGCACGCGTCTGATGGATTCTGTTCGCATTGGCACCATCGATGTCGCCGTCGTTCCTGGAGGACATACGCTATCCGGTCAGAAGAGGCTGCCGGTTTGGAGCGAACGCATTCTCATTGTGCTTCCAAAGGATCATCCTCTACTCATCCGCGACGCTATCCACTGGACCGATCTTCACAACGAGACAGTTCTGCTAAGCCAACGTGATCCGGGAAGCGATTTGAAAGAGCTGTTGGTTTCAAAGCTGGTTGCCAATGAGAGGCGGCCAAAAATCGAGCGGCATGATGTCAGCCGAGGCATCATCAAGAGCCTCGTCAGCTTGGAGCTTGGAATAAGTCTGGTCCTTGAAGCTGACGTGGGAGCCAACTTCACCGGCGTGGTCTATCGGGAAATCCAGGACGGTTCTGGACCAAGCCGTATGGGCTTTAACGCGTACTGGCGTAAGGACAATGAGAACCCGGCGCTTACGCGCTTCCTGGATCTCTTGGCCGAACGCTATCCTGCGCCGCCTTCAACGGCAGAGGGGTGACTTGAACGCCTAAGCTTTCTGAAACCGCGATCGGTGGCCATAAACCGTGCCAGCATCGGCGCAATCAGCTTGGCGGGCTCTACAGATTGGCTCGATTCACGCGAAAGGGTCTCGGCATAGGCAACAAGATCGCGATGCACGGACGCCGGCAGATCAAGACTGATCTTGACGGGTTTTTCATCTGGTATCGCTCCGATTTTGAGTTTTGACATGTGCATCACCCTTTATATGGCTCCAGAACGAGATCGCGGTTGATGTTGACGCGGATCGGAAACCCGGGCCGAACAGTGAGTGTGGGCTGGATGTTGAGACTGCGCCGAACCACTTGCTGTCCGGTTTGGTTGAGCGAATCCGATGCGCCATGTCGCAACGCCTGAATGATCGCACTATCGTTGCTGTTTGTATCGGAGCCAGCTCCCAGTTCTGTGCCGACGGCCAGGAAGGTTGAGAGGGCGGCTGCCTTGAAGAGTTCACCCCAGTGGTTGTCGACCTCGTCTTCAAGCCCTGCATACCCCGATGGATCCGCGCCGGGTTGCCGCTCGAGGACAATGGAGCGCCCGTTGGGCATGATCAGCCGCGTCCAGACAAGCAACACGCGTGACTGGCCGAAGCTGATCTGGCTGTCATAGACCCCTATGAGACGCGTACCCTGCGGAATTAGCAGGAAGCGCCCCGTCGGCGAGTCATACACGTGCTCGGTGACTTGAGCCGTGAGCTGTCCCGGCAGGTCGGAGCGGATGCCCGTGATCAGAGCTCCGGGAATAACCGTTCCTGCCTGCACCACATAAGGTGAAGCAGCTTTCGTGATCCGATCCGGACTCGTGGTACGCCTGTCCACGGCAGCATTCACGAACGCAAGCTTCCGGTCCTGCGCATTCTGCGCAGTTCCCTCGTCGTTGTTGACCCCCGGCGCAGCCATGTTCGCGCGATCAACTGCTTGCCCGACGCCTATCGGATTTGAGGCCTCTCGGGTATTCGTGGAGGCAAACAGACGGCTGATGCGCGCCGCCTCTGCCTCCTGGCTCTCGCGTTGCCGCTCCTGATCGGCCGAACCAGCCGCGGCACCAGCCGGCTGCCCCTGAGCAGCGAGGATCGGGCGGCCGAGATCGCCGGGAAGCGGCGGGCCCAACTGCGGCACCTGGCGTGGCACCTTCGCGTAATCCTGCGGAAGCGCAGTGATGCTCTCCGCAACGTTGTGATGATCCGTGCTGTAGAGCTCTTCTGGCCTGGGACCGCGTGCCTGATTTTTCTGCAGCGCCCAGAAGGTCGCACCAGCAACAAGGAATACTGCGAGAGAGCTGCCGGTCAACAGGACCTTGCGCGAAAGGCGGGTCACGCGCGGGTATTCTGGCCGGAGCCGAAACAGCTCTGTCTGCTCCTGAGGCGGCTGTTGCGTGCTGGCCGGTTGTTCTTCATCCTGACGGTCGGTCATGTCGAGCTCCCGTCGGTCCGGACAATTCTGACCTTCTGCTGGTGCTCTCCGCCCAGGCGGAGTTCGGCGGCTGCGAACAGCCGATCGACAATCAGCAGATTGCCATAGGCCCGATAGTTGACGATCTCGGTCTTGCCGTCAGGACCGAGGGCAAACAGGGGCGGCATTTCGCCCTGTACGATGCCTTGCGGGAATTCGATGTAGACCTTGCGACCATCATCATAAGCCGCAATGGGACGCCAGGGAGCGTTGTCACCTTCGATTCGGTAACGGAAGCGGCGTTGCGTGATGTCGGGCAACGCAGGTGTCAAAGATGCCGATTGTCTTTTCCCCTGCCGATCTTGCGGGTAGTACCAAGCAACCAACGGCATGTAGGGCTTTTCGCGCGAGCGAAGCTCAATCAGATAGGTGCGCCGATCCGTGTTGATGACGAGGTTCGTCTCGATCGACGCGCGCGTCGGCTTGACCAGAACATGGACGCGGCGGGTGTCGCCGCTTCCGTTCTCGGTATCCCCGACGACCCAACGCACCGTGTCGCCAGCCGCGATCGGGCCGGACCCGACCAGCTGTTCGCCCTCCTCCAGCGCGATGTCCGTGATTTGACCCGGCGCTGCATAGACCTGGTACAGGGCACCGGGACTGAAGCTGTAGATCTGCGCGGCGTTGAAATACCCGCGTTTGCGCGGCTGGACGCGAGCGGCGCTATTGGCCGCGTCGACCCTGTCGACCGGTTCGGCTTGCTCCTTTGCCCCCGATTTGCCGCCGAGCGCCGGCTTCCAGGCGGGCGGGACGTGAAGTGGACGGCTCCGATCATCGACATCGGCCGGTAGCGGCGGCAGTGGCGGCACGTCGGAGTCGTAGGTGATTTGGGGCGGAATATAGGTCGAGCAGGCGCCAAGCATGCACGCGAGGACCGCGAGCACTGAAACGGCCGCCCTGCCCGATAACCCTGGAGAGACGCCAGTCGGGACTTGAGAGGATTGCGGCTTCATTGCCCGAGCTCCTTCGACCAGCTGATTGCATTGACGTAGACGCCGAGAGGATTCTTGCGCAACCGATCGGCATCGCGAGGCGCCTGAATGACGATCGTCAGAATGGCGGTCCAGCGCTCCGTTGAACCAAGCGATCCGTTCTCGTAGCCGCGCTCAACCCAGGCGACGCGGAAGCTTTCAGTTGAGGCGCGGATGACGCTCGAGACCTCGACCGAGACTTGCGTCTTTCCGAGCCTTGCGAAGGGATCATTGCTCCTGGCGTATTCGTTCAGAGCGGCGGCCCCGCGGTCGGTGGTGAAGTCGTACGCCCTGAGCCAGTTCTGGCGCAGGACAATGCCGTCTGCCGGCAGACCGCGGACGTCCTCGATAAAGCGAGCCAAGTGATAGGCAATCTGAGCATCGCTGGGTTCGAAATCGGAGGTCGCGGGAGCTATTCTTTGTGCCTGGCCGAGACGATCGACCTCGACGACCCACGGCGTGATTGTTCCTTGCGTTGATTGCCAGACCAGGCCTCCTGCGAGGCCACACGAGAGCGTCAGACAGCTGAATGCCATCAGCCGCCAATTTCTGGCTTGCACACGTGCCGAACCGATGCGCTCGTCCCACGCTTGCGCCGCCTTCTGATAGGGCGTCACGGGCGCGGGCGTCCGCCCGTAGTGAACCGAAGACCTCTTGAACATCAGTCATTTCCCCAAGAAACCACAATTGAGACTTGCATTTCGCTCGATGGCCAGGCGGCGAGTGCGGAGGGTTGCAATCACGTCGCTTGCTCGACGCGCACGAGGTGTCTGAACACGCAAAGGCAGCGCGAGACACGGCAGGCCCTGCATTGCCGTCTGCGAACGCTTGAGCTCAAACCCCGGAGGTCAGGCAGCAAATGCACGAGAGGCAGCGTAAGGAAGGCGTCCGGCCGATCTTGCATGGCCGACATCTCGAACACTTGTTGGCTCTCGCGCAGTGGCGCTCTCACTGACGCGGACTGGTCATGCGTGGCCTGCCAGAGAAGCGCGGGCGTAAGGCTCAACGAGAGTGCTTGAGAAGCCAGCACCAGAGCTTGCCAGGCCGGACCATGCCAAGCGCGCCGACCAGGGCGCGCGTTTGAACTTGGCTGGTCAGTCCTGTGGTCATATTCGCACGGCTTCTCAGCAAACGGGCACTTTGACATCTAGCGCCCTCCGTCAGACAGATCGATCGAGCTGCCACTTCCACCATGGTCTCCCGACCGAACGGCATGAGTTGCCGCCGAAACTCCATGGCTGATTGTCTGCGCGCGCTTCATGCGCTGCGCCCAATCCGGCGGACCTTCGCCCGAGTTGACAGAGGTGGTGCTGGTGGACCGGCTGCCGCTATGGATCGCCGCGGAGGCTCTGCGGAGCGGACTGACAGAAGCTGAAGCAGCAGCCTCGGCAACACCACCTATGCCGCCGCTCCGGTAGGCGGCCGCCGCGCCGCTTGCGATCGCGCTGCCGCCCCGCGCCGCACCTGCGATCGCTCCGCCGGCGAGACCGACACCGCCGGCGGCCAGACCGGCTCCTGCTGCAGCCATCCCGCCGGCCGCAAGTCCCGTACCGACCGCGCTGCCCGCACCGAGTTGCGGACCACCAGATACCAGCCCGTTCGCGATTCCGGGTCCAAAGATTCCAAGACCCAGAAGCGACAACGCGGCCAAGACCAGAGTCATGGCATCTTCGATCGTCGGCTGGCCGCCATTGAAGCCGGAGGTGAACTGGGAAAACAAGGTCGAGCCGATACCGACGATCACGGCCAGCACCAGCACCTTGATGCCGGACGACACGACATTGCCAAGGACGCGTTCGGCCGCAAACGCCGTCTTGCCGAACAGCCCGAACGGAAGCAGCACGAACCCTGCCAGCGTCGTCAGCTTGAACTCAATCAGTGTGACGAAGAGCTGGATCGCCAGAATGAAGAAGGCGAGCAGGACGACGGCCCAGGCGAACAGCAGGACCACGATCTGGACAAAGTCCTCAAAAAAGCTGATGTAGCCCATCAGGTTTGAGATCGAATCCAGGATCGGCCGGCCGGCATCGAGCCCGACTTGTGCAATTTTTCCGGGGTGAACGAAATCGCCTGCCGAAAGGCCCGTACCTGAGGCCTTCAATCCGAGACCGGCGAAGCTTTCGAAGACGATACGGGCGAGATTATTCCAATTGCCGATCAGGTAGGCGAAGACACCGACGAACAGGGTTTTCTTGACGAGCCGCGCGACGATGTCCTCATCGGTGCCCCAGCTCCAGAACAGCGCGGCCAGGGTGATATCGATCGCAGCCAGCGTTGTCGCAAGATAGCCCACCTCGCCGCCAAGAAGCCCAAAGCCATTGTCGATGTAGCGGGTGAAGGTCTCGAGGAACTGATCGATAATTCCCGTGCCCGTCATTGATTACCTCCCTCGGGTGACGCGACGGAGGAATCGCCTTGAGGCATTCGGCTCTGATCTTTCGGCGCTGACAGCAACGGCGAGCTGGCTCGATCGTTGACAGCGGAACCGGTCGCGCTCACCCCTTGGCCGAAGAACCGGCGCCGGTTCTCGGCCCAGATCCTTTGGCAATCCTGATACGCCGGAGAATGCTCTGACGTCACAGTACGGCAGCGGGTGAGATCGGATTCCATTTGGCTGCTGGCTGTTGCGCTCGATGGCTTCGGACTCGTGACTTTGTCCGGACCGCGTAGCTGGATCGTGCATGCGACGATGAGCGCCGTTCCGCCAATCGCCGTGATGGCGAGCGACAATGCTTGGAACGCCTTTTGATTGCTCATCAATGAAACATCTGCACGTTGGAGGATTGATAACCCTGACCGCTCGTAAGAAAGCGCCGAAGCTGCTCGCGAGCTTGGTCCTGAGCAGCGGCGCGTCGGGCAGATTCCAGAGATTGAGCCCTGCCCTGCGCCGCCATGGCCGCAGTCAAGTCGGCGAGCTGCTCTGCCTGGAGTGCGAGGATCTGGTTCCCGGCTTGCGTGGCCTGCAGGGCCCCGCTTGCACCCTGGCTTGAGCTTACCAGTGCCGAGGTCTGAATGCGGTTTGTGTCGAGATTTCCGACAACGCCGGCTTGCACACGAAGTGCGTCCTGAAATCCCGCGACCGAGTCCTGCCAGCGCGATTGCGCACCTGCGATCAACGCTGAATCGGATTGGCTGGCGGTTGCCGGTCCGTAGCTGGTGGCGAAGGCCCGATCGATCTGCTGCACGTCATAGCCGATGCGCTGGGCCTGGCTGAGAAGCTGCTGGGTGCGTTGAATGGAGCTCTGGAGCTGCTGCAGCGAGGAGTATGGCAGGCTTGCCAGGTTCTTCGCCTGGTTGATCAACATCTGCGCCTCGTTCTGCAACGAGGTGATCTGATTGTTGATCTGCTGCAGCTCTCGTGCCGCGGTCAGGACATTCTGGACGTAGTTGTTGGGATCAAAGACGATCCATTGCGCCCGGCTGGGCGCGGTTGCCAGAAGCGAGACAGCAACGATGCTGATCGCCAGGCCGAGACGACGACGGCTCATTGCGACTTCTCCAGATTGCCAAGATTGGGAATGAGGTCCACGGCCCAACCGGCTCCGCGGTGCTGGAGCCAAGCAGGCACAAAGGCTTCGCGGCCGTGCTCTGTGACCAATCGGTCGATTGCGGCCTGGTCTGTCTTGGAGGATGCAGCCGCAAAGGCGAGCGCGACTTCACCGAGCCCGAGCTCGAACATGCGGTTGCCGCGGCGGGATTGGCAGTAGTAGTCCCTTTTCGGCGTCGCGCGGCTCAAGAGCTCGATCTGGCGATCGTTGAGCCCAAAACGGCGATAGATCGCGGTGATCTGAGGCTCGATCGCCCGCTCGTTCGGAAGAAGCAATCGCGTCGGGCAACTCTCGATGATGGCAGGAGCGATGTCAGATCCATCGATGTCCGACAAAGACTGTGTGGCGAACACCACAGACGCGTTCTTCTTGCGCAGCGTCTTCAACCATTCGCGGAGCTGGCCGGCAAAATCCGCGTCATCAAGCGCAAGCCAGCCTTCGTCGACGATCATGAGCGTCGGCCTGCCATCGAGGCGGTCGCCAATGCGGTGGAACAGATAGGCCAGCACCGCGGGCGCCGCGTCCGTTCCAATTAGTCCTTCGGTCTCGAACGCCTGGACCGCCCCCTCGCCAATTCGCTCGAATTCTGCATCGAGCAGCCGCCCATAGGGCCCACCGAGGCAATAGGGTTGCAAAGCGCGTTTCAGGGTCGTCGACTGGAGCAGAACGGACAGCCCTGTCAGGGTCCGCTCCGGGAGGCGCGCTGAAGCAAGGGAGGTCAGCGCGGACCATAAATGATCCTTCGCTTCCGGCGTGATCTCGATCTTCTCGCGGGCAAGGATCGAGGCAACCCAGTCCGTGGCCCAGGCCCGTTCCGCCGTGTCGTCGATCCAGGCCAATGGCTGCAACGCGACCGGTTCGGACGCGTCTTGCGACAGCGCGCCGCCGAGATCGTGCCAATCGCCGCCCATAGCGAGGGCTGCCGCCCGGATTGAGCCTCCAAAATCAAAGGCGAAGACCTGAGACTGGGGATAGCGGCGGAACTGGAGCGCCATCAGCGCCAGCAGGACCGACTTGCCGGCACCGGTCGGGCCAACCACAAGCGTGTGTCCGACGTCGCCGACGTGAAGCGCGAAACGGAAGGGAGTTGACCCTTCCGTCTTGCCAAAGAACAGGGGCGGAGCGTTGAAATGATGATCACGCGCCTCTCCGGACCACACGGCCGACAGCGGAATCATGTGAGCAAGGTTGAGGGTCGAGAGGGGCGGCTGCCGGACGTTGGCATATACCTGTCCAGGCAGGCTGCCGAGCCACGCTTCGATAGCGTTCACCGTCTCGATCATGCAGGTGAAGTCACGTCCCTGAATGACCTTCTCGACGAGCCGCAATCTCTCGTCGGCCGAGCGCGCATCTCGGCCCCAAACGGTTACGCTCGCCGTCACGAAGGCCTCGCCGATCTGGTCCGAACCAAGCTCCTGAAGCGCCGCGTCCGCATCCATCGCCTTGTTGTGAGCGTCGGTATCGAGAAGCGAGGAGGCCTCGTTGGTCATCACCTCCTTCAGGATCGCGGCGATTGACTTCCGCTTGGCGAACCACTGCCGCCGGATTTTCGTCAGGAGCTTTGTCGCATCCGTTTTGTCGAGCATGATCGCCCGGGTCGACCAGCGGTACGGGAAAGCGAGACGATTGAGGTCATCGAGAATTCCGGGCGTGGTCGCTGTCGGAAACCCGATGACGGACAGAACGCGCAGGTGCGCCGCGCCCAACATCGGCTCGATACCTCCGGTTAAGGGCTGGTCAGCGAGCATCGCGTCGAGATACATGGGGATCTCGGGCACGCGAACCCGATGCCGTTTGGTCGAGATCGTCGAATGCAGGTAAGTTAGCGTCGCCTCGTCGTCGAGCCAGGCGCATTCAGGCATAACGCCCTCGACAAGCTGCAGCACGCGATCGGTTCGATCGACAAAGCCGCTGAGCACTTCGCGCGCGTCGGCACTTGGCGTGCGACTGCTGCCTTCATAAAGAAGCCGCTCCGCCCTGGCCGCATCCTCGGCCGGCGGCAGGTAGGCGAAAGTCAGGTAATAGCTCGAGTCGTAATGGGCGCCCTCTTCCTCAAACTGCGCCCGGCGCTCGGCATCAACCAGCGCGGATGCGACGTCCGGAAATGTGTTAGGCGGATACGCTCCTGCGGAATGGCGCTGCGCCTCCACAAAGACGGCCCAGCCGGATCCGAGGCGGCGCAGAGCGTTGTTGAGACGACCGGCCACGGCCACGAGCTCGGCCGGAACGGCACTGTCGAGGTCTGGTCCGCGGAATCTGGCCGTTCGCTGGAACGAGCCGTCTTTGTTCAACACAATGCCCGCGTCGACCAGGGCCGCCCACGGCAAGAAATCGGCAAGCCGCGTGCTCGATCGGCGGTATTCCGTAAGATTCATCATGGAAAGAGCTCTAGATGTTGAGATGGGCTGGGACGCGCAGGTGACGGCGCACCACTTCGACGAACGCGGGGTCTCGCTTGGCGGCCCATACAGCCGCCGCGTGCCCAATGGCCCAGAGCAGGAGACCGGCGATCCACAAGCGCAATCCGAGCCCAAGGGCTGCGGCGAGCGTCCCGTTGACGATGGCGACCGACCGGGGTGCTCCGCCCATCAGGATCGGCTCCGTCAGAGCCCGGTGCACCGGCGCGATAAATCCTGCGACGGGCTCGTCCATCACACCACCACGCCGCCGCCGAATGAGAAAAACGACAAGAAGAAGCTCGAGGCTGCAAACGCAATCGAAAGCCCGAACACGATCTGAATCAGCCTGCGAAAGCCGCCCGAGGAATCGCCAAAAGCAAGCGTCAGGCCGGTGACGACGATGATGATGACGGCGATGATCTTGGCGACCGGTCCTTCAACTGACTGCAGGATCTGATTGAGCGGCTGCTCCCATGGCATGTTGGAGCCGGCGGCCCAGGCGGGCGGACTCATGAGCAGGACCGCACCCAGCGCGGCGATGGAAACGCTCCAATGCGGAACTCGGTTTCGATTGCTCATGTTTCGATTGCTCATGTGAAGTCTCCTGCTGGTGAAAGGCTGTAATCCCCGGCCGCTCCGAGGCCGTTGACGCGCGCGAGTTCGGCAAGCCGGCGCTCGGCACCGCGCCCGGACAGGACCGCAACGACGTTGATGGTTTCGGCGATCAGGGCGCGCGGCACGGTCATCACGGCTTCCTGGATGAGCTGCTCCAGCCGGCGTAAAGCGCCGAGCGCAGTGCCCGCATGGATGGTGCCGATACCGCCGGGGTGACCGGTTCCCCAGGCCTTGAGCAAATCAAGAGCCTCAGCGCCCCGCACCTCGCCAATGGGAATGCGGTCTGGACGCAGTCGAAGTGAGGAGCGCACGAGATCCGAGAGCGAGACCACGCCATCCTTGGTGCGCAGCGCGACCAGATTCGGTGCTTTGCATTGCAGCTCGCGGGTGTCCTCGATCAGCACGACCCGGTCACTGGTCTTCGCGACCTCGGCAAGCAATGCGTTTGTGAGCGTGGTCTTGCCCGTTGATGTGCCGCCAGCGACCAGGATGTTTTTGCGCGAGGCGACGGCCTGGCGCAGTGACATGGCGTGATCGGCCGTCATGATGCCCGCCTTGGCATAGTCGTCGAGCGTAAAGACCGCGACGGCGGGCTTGCGAATGGCGAACGCTGGTGCCGCGACGACAGGAGGCAACAGGCCTTCAAACCGCTCTCCGGTCTCGGGGAGTTCAGCAGAAATGCGGGGCGCGGCGGCGTGGACCTCGGCCCCCACATGATGTGCCACCAGGCGAATGATGCGCTCGCCATCGGCGGCGGAGAGTTGTTCACCTGTATCAGTCAGTCCGCTGGAGAGCCGGTCGATCCACAATCGGCCGTCAGGGTTCAGCATCACCTCGACGATCGCATCGTCTTCGAGGTAGCGCGCGATGGCGAGCCCCAGCGCGCTGCGGAGCATCCGCGCGCCGCGCGAGATCGCCTCCGACTGAAGAGAATGGATTGCCACTGCCTGCCCCCACCGATCGAGGGCTAAAGCAACGCCCTCGGATGGGGATGATTAGAAAAACCACCAAGGACCTTCCTGCAACAAGGCGATCATCTTCGTCGTAGCCTGGCGTAGAAAGAGAAAGGCCGGAGCAGCCAGCAAGGCTGGCGCAATCATTTGGCGGAAGCCTCGGGCTCTCCACGAGCGATATCGTCCGGAATCTCCCGCAAGAAGCTTTGGCCCTTTTGCAGGCGGCGGCCCAATGTCTCGACGAAGCCTTCAAAGCGCTCACGTCCCTTGATCTGAGCGGCGGCCTGGGCTTCGTTCGGCAAGGGAGGCGTGATCGTCAGCCAAAATCGAACAAACAGGGCCAAGGTCTCGGCTGTCAGTCCGACATCCCGCTCAAGTCTCTGCACTTGCCGGGACAACCGGTCGAGACGGCGGGCGAACGCCGCCTCTCTGCGATCCACTCCATCGGGTGACAGAAACGTGACGACGGCCGCCTCGACGATGGCTGATCGCGACAGGTTTTTGCGATCGGCAAGGTCGGAGATCTCCTTCAGAAGCTCCGGCGGGAAATACACGTTCATGCGGTTGCGCATGGGACCTCAGAGATCAATGCCATCGTTCGGGTCAAGCGCCGCCTGGCGGGCCACGCCACGCATCTGCTGGCGAAGAAGCCGGGCTTGACGCACGGCCTCATCGTCGTCGTCCAGGACGGCAAACTCTTCTGTCGGCGTCACATCGGTTGTCTCTTTGACGATGGCGACGTGGTCAGGAAGCTCGGGTTCCCGGCGCAGACCGCTGTTGGCGGCATCGGTTTCGGAGTCTTCGGTCTGGACGGTTGCGTCATTCCGCCCGGGGAGCTTGAGGCTGGACCAGCTATCTTCCCGGGAAGACCGCCCCAGCCTGGCCGGCTCTGGCGGTGAGAGAATGCGCTCGGTAAAGCGCCTATCTTCGTAGTAGCGCACCTTCCTGGCTCGGATCGGCGCCGTCCCGGCCACCATTACGATTTCGTCGGTGGGAGGAAGCTGCATCACCTCGCCGGGCGTGAGCAAGGCGCGTGCGGTCTCCTGCCGCGAGACCATCAGATGGCCAAGCCACGGGTTCAGCCGATGGCCGGCATAGTTCTTCATGGCTCGCATCTCGGTCGCAGTCCCAAGCGCGTCCGAAACGCGTCTCGCGGTCCGCTCGTCGTTTGTTGCGAAGCTCACGCGGACATGGCAATTGTCCAAAATCGCATTGTTGGGGCCGTAGGCCTTCTCGATCTGGTTCAACGACTGCGCGATCAGGAAGGCCTTGATCCCGTATCCGGCCATGAACGCGAGCGCCGACTCGAAAAAATCGAGACGTCCCAGGGCCGGGAACTCGTCCAACATCATCAGAACGCGGTGGCGCCGGTTCTTGGCTTGCAGATCTTCGGTGATGCGACGGCCAATTTGATTGAGCACGAGACGTATGAGCGGCTTCGTCCGGGAGATGTCGGACGGAGGCACGACAAGATAGAGCGTCGTCGGACGAGCATCGGCAATCAGGTCCGCGATCCGCCAGTCACATCGGCTCGTGACCTGCGCCACCACCGGATCCCGATAGAGTCCAAGGAACGACATCGCGGTCGAGAGCACGCCAGAGCGTTCGTTCTCAGACTTATTCAGCAGTTCTCGCGCGGTTGAGGCGACAACCGGATGTGGCCCCTGCTCACCAAGGTGCGAGCTTGTCATCATTGCCTTCAGCGTGACCTCGATTGGGCGCTTTGGGTCCGACAAAAAGGCCGCGACCCCGGCGAGCGACTTGTCAGGTTCTGCGTAGAGGACGTGCAGGATGGCTCCGACAAGCAGCGAATGGCTGGTCTTCTCCCAGTGGTTCCGCTTGTCGAGCGACCCTTCCGGATCGACCAGCACGTCCGCAACATTCTGGACGTCCCGAACCTCCCATTCGCCGCGGCGTACTTCGAGAAGTGGGTTGTAGGCAGACGATTTTGGATTGGTCGGATCGAACAGCAACACCCGGCCATGTCGGGACCGAAACCCGGCCGTGAGCTGCCAGTTCTCGCCCTTGATGTCGTGCACGATTGCCGAGTCTGGCCACGTGAGGAGGGAAGGAACAACAAGGCCAACGCCCTTGCCGGACCGGGTCGGCGCAAAGCAGAGCACATGCTCCGGTCCGTTGTGGCGAAGGTAATCCTCCGCCAGCCTACCAAGCACGACCCCGTCCCCACCCAAAAGTCCGGCCGCCTGCACCTCCCGCGGATCGGCCCACCGCGCCGAGCCGTAGGTCTGGACATTCTTGGCCTCGCGCGCCCGCCACACCGACATGCCGATCGCGACCGCGATCGAAACAAAGGTCCCCGAGGCCGCGATGAAGGCACCCTCGACAAAGACCTGAGGCGCATAGGCGTCGTAGACGAACCACCACCAGAAGAAGACGGGCGGGTAATAGATCTTGAAACCCGACAACTCGAACCAGGGCTGCCCAAGCTCCGGCTGATAGGCGAGGCGCCAGGCCGTCCACTCGGTCGCACCCCAAATAGCGAGCAAGACGATCAGGCCGACGACAATCACCTGTCCCCACAGGATTTTGGTTCCGGACATCCCGAACACCTTTCGAGCAATTGACAAGATAGCTACAGGCTGAGGTCGCGCTTCCGGCCGAAGCTCCATTCGATCCCGCCGCCCTCCTTCGTGGTGCCGGCAACGTGCTGGCCCAACCTTTTCTCGAGCTCGCGCGACCAGGGCACCAGCTGAAATCCGAGCCCGTCATCGATCATGGCGAAACGCCCCGAGGCGAGCGTCAACCGCTGACGATACGTGCCCGCCACGTGCTCGCCGGCGGCGCCCTTCACGTGGGGCAGGCCGGTCTCCGCCGAGATTCTTGCCGCCACCTCGTCCAGTTCGCGTCGGCGCAACGTGTTCAGGAGATCACGCTGGAAGGTGATGCGCTGGCCCTGCCGCCGCGCCAGACCTTCCCGAACCAAATGCTCGGTGCGAGCTTCGAGAGCGTCGCGCGTCTGGCGACCGAAGCCGCCCATGGCGAGCGGCATGGTGCTGGATTCCACCAACCGGTGGTCGAGCCAGGTGGCGCCTTTCGCGGCGACCTGCTCTCCAAGATCGAGATCAGAACGGGCGGCAAGGACCAATGTCGGACGCGGATCATCGGCCGGACCGAAGCGCCGGACCTCGACGATACCGCCGACGGATGGTGCATGTTCGAAAGCTTCGATTCCTCGGAACCGGACGTGGTGCGCGCGCCCGTCTGTTCCGTCGATCAGGGCGTAGGCCTCGCCGGTCAATTCGTCATGCAATCCTCGATCGACCAGTCGCCCGATAATCTGGGACGTCGGCTGTCCACCTTCGATGACATAGTCGGCAACCCCGCGCGCCTCCCCGCGCTCGCCGAAGGCGCGATGCATAGTCTTGATTATGTCGCCGCGCATGCCGAGGTCGCGGAGATTGCGTTCAGCCTCGAGCCCGACCATCCACTCCCCTGGCGCAGCTGACGCAGCAAGGCCCATCTTCTCAAGGTGCTGAAGGCGGCCGACCATCAGGCGCCGGATTTCGGGATCGGAGCTGCCGGGATTCTCGGGGCGAAGATCGATATAGCCGGTTTCGTCGGCTGCCAGCCGAATCTCCTGATCGAGCCGTGTCCATCGCTCTGCAGTGACTTCCCTTTCCAGCGAATTGCGGATTTCATGCTCCGGTCTTGGACCGAGTTCGATGGCGACCAACTCCTCGGCGCGTGAGCGCAGGCCGCGGCTGATGTAGTCGCGGGAGATCACGAGGTCTGCGCCTGTCTCATCGACTCCCCGAACGAGAAGATGGACGTGAGGGTTGTCCGTGTTCCAGTGATCGACGGCCACCCATTCGAGCCGCGTTCCGAGATCGATCTCCATCTGCTTGGCCAGATCACGGGTGAAGGCCCTGAGGTCAGTCATGTCGGCGGCATCCTCGGGCGAGACAATGAATCGAAAATGATGGCGGTCACCCTGGCATCGTTCTGCGAAGGCCACGCCGTCAGCTCGATCGCTGCCAGCATCGAACATCTCGGCCCGCTCGCCGTTCCGGGTTACTCCGTCGCGCTTGAGGTATGAAAGATGAGCCGTCAGCGGCGCCGAGCGGAACGAACGTCCCTTGTGACGCACGATGCGCGCCTTCACCACAACGCGCCGCGTCGGGCTGAACAACCGGCTGCGGCCAAAAGCGAGCCGGCCCCGGCCAAACGTCGAGCGCCCATAGCCCGCGGAAGAACGCCTGCCAGCAACGTGAGCCGAGGAGTGTCCGGCTTTCCTTGCGGCGCGCAACACCTGATTGATGAAGCTCTTTGGCTTGGGAGCCTGGGTGCTGCGTATGCGCCCGGGCCGAATGCGCAGATCGCTGTCGCCATTGGTCACTGCCAGGCCTCCGGGCGATCAAAAGCAGTCACAGTGCCGAAATTGTCATTGATTGCATTCGTGAAAACGCACGGCGCGGCACGCGCCCCGACCGACCGGCACGCCAGGACCCAAGCCATGTCAATGGCTTGCGGTCCGACAGGCGAGCCCCTTTTATCTCGCCGTCCTGCTGTCGTGTCGTAAGCGTCCGGATCCCGCACGACTTTCCGAGAGTGCGTTGTCGTTCCATATCGGGTTCCTTGCTGCATTGGAGGATCTCCGGTGGGTACGGAATATTTCAAGAACGAAGCGCGTCGCTCTTTTTGGTCGGTCCACGTTGAGGCGTGGCGGCGAAGCGGTCTCAGCAAGCGGAAATATTGTCGTCAGCATCGTCTCAGTGGCGGCACATTCGATCGCTGGCTGCGGCATCTGATTGACGCTGAAACGCTGAAAGTACGTGCGGAATTGCGTCGCGAGGAACGTCGGGAGCGGCACCGCAAGAAGCGTGCTCCAGTGTCGAAGGACCTCCGCTGCAGAGGCGTCCAAGCGTTCTGGGCAATGCACGTTGAAGCGATGAGGTGGTGCGGACTGAGCATGCAAGCCTACGCCCGGGCACATGGCATATCGCAGCACAGCCTGAAGCGGTGGCGCGATCTGATCGACGCCAATGAGGTGCAAATCGACTGGCGAACGCAACTTCATCCGAGTGCCCGCCCATTAATAAGCACTAGTGTTAGCAGCGCTGCTAAGGGGTCTTGCGCCAGAAGCCGCTTGACAGTTGCACCAACCGTCGATCCGCCGAGCGACGAACGCGCCAACCGGCGTCGCTTCAGTGAGGAGGAAAAGCTCGCGATCGTGACCGAGTCCGAGCTCCCCGGTGCCACCGCTGCCGAGGTTTGCCGGCGCCACAGCATCGTAACCAGCATGTTGTTCCGGTGGAGAGTACAGTTCGGGTTCAGCAAGCGAGTGCCGGCGAAATTGGCGGCTGTGAAGGTCGCTGGCGCACAATCCGCAACGCTCATCCTGAACGATCTATTGCAGCCGCCTGACGGCATGACGGTTGTCGAACTGCACGATGGGCGTCGCGTCTTCGCACCGATCGGCAGCGATCCGGATGCGGTTCGTCGCCACGTCATTGAGCAGGAGACAGCCCGATGATGATCGTGCCGGCCGGCGTGAAGGTGCACCTGGCTTTGGGGTATACCGACATGCGGAAGGGCCTGGATGGCCTCGCCGCGCTCGTTCAGGAACACCTCAAGAAGGATCCATTCTCCGGCCACTTGTTTGCCTTCCGAGGCAAGAAGGCGAGCACGCTGAAGATCCTGTTCTGGGACGGCAATGGGCTTTGCTTGTTCAGCAAGAGGCTCGATCAAGGCGGCTTCATCTGGCCGAGAATGAGCGATCCCGGCGGCACGGTGACGCTGTCTCCAGCACAGCTTGCCATGCTGATCGAAGGCATCGACTGGCGCACGCCGGAACGTCGATGGCGCCCGTCCATCGCGGGCTGAATTGCAAAAAACAGCATAAAATATAGGGAATCTGCTTCGTCGAATCAGCATGCCCGAGTAGAATCGGTCATGCAGCTCGACCTCAACAATCTGCCGTCGGACACAGCGCTTCTGCATCGCCTGGTGCGCGACATTGCCTCGGTCATCGCGCATCGGAACAGCGAGATCCAGCGTCTTGAAGCGATCATCAAACAGCTTCAGCGCGCACAATTTGGGCGTCGTTCCGAGCGTCTCGACGCCGCTCAACTCGCCCTTGGGCTTGAAGACCTGGACATCGATCTGTCGGCTGTCGAGGCAGATCAAGCCTTGGTGGAGGTGTCCGCGCCGACGCAGAAGCTGCAGCCGAAGCGCAAACCGCTGCCGGATCATCTGCCCCGCGAAGAGGTCGTGCTCAACGTCGATAGCGAAAGCTGCGCCTGTTGCGGTCGCGCGCTGCATGCGATCGGTGAGAGCATCAGCGAGATGTTGGACTGGGTGCCAGCACAGTTGCGCGTGGTGCGCGTCTGCCGTCCGAAATATGCCTGCCGCGGCTGCGGAACGATCATCCAGGCTCCGGCGCCTGAGCGACCGATCGCCGGCGGTTTGGCCACGCCAGCCCTGCTCGCGCAGGTGCTGGTCAGCAAATATTGCGACCATACACCGCTCTATCGACAGGCGCAGATTTTTGCCCGTCATGGCGTCGAATTGGAGCGCTCGACACTCGCCGGATGGGTTGGCGGCGCGTGCTGGTGGTTTGAGGCCCTGCACGACCGGCTGTGCAAGCACATCTTCTCGTCGGATCACCTGTTTGCCGACGACACTCCAATCCCTGTGCTCGATCCGGGCCGAGGCCGCACCAAGATCGGACGACTGTGGGTGTATGCCCGCGAACAACGCGGCTGGGCTGGGCCGGAGCCGCCGGCAGCAGTTTATGTGTTCGCGCCCGACCGGAAAGCGGAGCGCCCGGCGGCGCATCTGACGCACTTCAAGGGCGTTCTGCACGTCGACGGTTACGCGGGATTCGAGCGGCTGACGGTTGCCGGAAAGATCACTCTCGCCGCCTGTTGGGCGCACACCAGGCGCAAGTTCTACGAGGTTGCGCAAGCCGAGGACACGCCCATCGCGCACGAGGCCCTGCGTCGCATCGCTAGCCTCTATGCTGTCGAAGCGCAGGTGCGTGGTCAATCGCCGGCGCTTCGGCTGGCCGCGCGGCGCGCCCTCGCCAGGCAGATCGTTGACAGCCTTCGCCTTTGGCTCGAGGTGCAGCTTCCGCAACTGCCCGGGCGCGGCAATCTCGCCGAAGCGATCCGGTATGCCCTGTCGCGTTGGGATGGATTGACCCGCTTCCTGCACGACGGGCGCATCGAACTCGACACGAATCCCGTCGAGCGGGCGATCCGACCTGTGGCGCTCGGCCGCAAGAACCATCTGTT
Organism: Bradyrhizobium monzae; assembly: GCF_021458635.1. Lineage (GTDB taxonomy): Bacteria > Pseudomonadota > Alphaproteobacteria > Rhizobiales > Xanthobacteraceae > Bradyrhizobium. Next base: position 154,185 of record NZ_JAIRDQ010000013.1, on the reverse strand, counting down.
CGCCGGTAGCGATGGCGGCGGGGAACGATGGGCAATCCTCTGTTCGCTGATCGAAACGTGCAAGCTCAATGACGTCGAGCCTTACGCATACCTGCGCGACGTGCTCACGTGCATGGTCGACGGACATCCGGTCAACCGTCTCGACGAACTGCTGCCGTGGACCTGGAAACCGACGAATCATGTCAATACCTGACCAACGTGCAAGAGCCGGACGCTAACGTCGTGTCTTCCGACCGTCCTCTCCTATCCGCCCATTTCTCTCTACGGCACGCTAATGCATGCGCGCTTATGCATTCGCTCATCGCCGACCTCCCGCAACAAAGCTCGCGGAAAAAAGCCCGGTTGCTTGGGGTACGATGGCTGAAATGTCGTGTGCAACGCCCGCGATCGGAGTGTGATCCAGCATGAGGCGCGCTGCGCCGACGTGATGCTCTTGAGGCTTTCGGACCGCACAGCGAATAGCGTCGCTCCCGACGGCTGCAACCTGGCGACCGCCGCAGGAGCGGAAATATCGCTGCCGATCGTTGGTGCAAGCTTCTGCAAATAAGCTCGGGTTTCAGCAGGCAATGCTCGACCAGCGAGATGTTCTTCGTAGCGACCAGGTCCCGCATTGTAGGCTGCGAGGAAGCCCGCCGAACCGTATCGGTCCTGCAGTTCCCGGAGATAGGCCGCACCAGCAAGGATGTTGTCGTGGGGATCGTAGGGATCGTTGCCAAGCTGGTATCGCAGGCGCAGCTCGGCCCAAGTCTGCGGCATGATCTGCATCAGCCCCATGGCACCTTTCGGAGATTTAGCCCACACGTCTCCAGCGCTCTCGACTTCCAAGACGGCGCGTATCCAGTACACTGGTAAGCCGAAGCGCCGCGAGGCCTCGTTAATAATCGGCGCAAACGGTTCGCTGGTTTGAGAGCTCGCTGTATGCTCTGCCGATCGTGTCTCGGCGAAAGCCGCAGCATCACTGATCGTCAGTGCGAGGAACAACGGCACGACCGAGCGAAGGCTTGTTTCGGCTGAACGCCAGCATGCCCTCGTGTTCGTGCTCCTCCGGGGTAAGGTCTCGTGGCGCCGGCTTGTCGGCCGCCTGCGAACAAATTCCGGGGCAGAGTCCGGACTGGCCCTGCGCGCGACAGCTCCACGATCGTTGGCCGGGACGGAGGAACGGTGGAGCATTCGGTCGACCAGCGGAATAGCAGATCGGAATCCCAACACGCGCACGCTCAGTCCTCCCAGGCCCACACGGGGAGCGCACGCCCAAGGACGGCGGATGCCGGCAGAAAGCCGAAATATCTTCCGTCCAGCGAGTCGGCGGATTGCCAGTTCATGACAAAGAGTTCGCCCTCGCCGACGACGCGGCAACCCTGCCATTTCGGGAGGGGACGGCCGCGGCCATCGCGATCTCTTGCCTCGCCCATTTCGATCGCGTCGACGGTCACTGCGAGCCCGGTTCTACAGACGGTCTGCCCCGGAAGTGCCAGCACCCGTTTGAGCATCGGTATCCCGGCCGGCAGATAGCCGCTCACGTCGAGGAAGGTTGCAAGCGGCTCCGGCGGCTGAATGGCGAGCAGCTCCGTCACGAACAGCTTTTCCGCAGGTTGCAAACGATACAGGCCGATTGGCACGCTGTCAGATGCATTCCAGACGTAGAGTGGCGTCAGGTCGAGACTCTTTGGTGCGAGAAGAGCAGCAGCGCCGCCGAACATCGTGACCAAGGTCTTCCAGGAACCTGTCATCGCATGGTCCTCTGCCGTTGAAGCCACGCCTGGTGTCTCGCTTTTGTGTAGGGGCGGGGGTTTTCATTGACCGACATGCGGTTATGAACGTGATGCCAGTAATCGGGCGCAGCGTCCGCGGGATCGATGTCGAGCGCCTCGACTGCATCGATCAACTGAAGTACCCGTTCGACTTTGGGCCAGCCGGATAGGCGCAGGAGAATGTCCCCGCCGGGCTTCACATAGGGCACCGTGGAGCATCGTTGTCCCGGTGCCACCGCGCGCAGAATATCGATCCGTGAGATCGCCGTTCCGAAGTCGTTTGATGTCCAGCGTACGAACGCGAAGATGCTGCCGGGCGCAAAGGACTGCACGCGTCGGCGGCGATCGAGGATTCTCTCCTCGACGGAATGGCCGAACCGGATGCGGTTCTCAATGCGCTTCTCGAGCCAAAGGAGTTCGACTTCGGTGAAATTGTTCATGGTGCACTCCGAGTACAGAAAGGTTCTGGTTGCCTGGCGGGAGCGGAATTGCGACAGCGCGTCCTCGCCCTCGCCCTCACTGTGGCGAGGCAGAACAGGCGGACCGTGGTGGTTATCCTCATCAGGCCCGAAGGCGCGGTCCGTTAGAAGAAATCCGAAGGATTTCTGGTTAGAAGAGTTACGGCGGCTGGAAAGCGCTAAAGGCCAAGGACTTCGATCCGATTCCGGTCCCCGATAGCACGAGGGTCGGGTCCCTGATGGCACGAGGGTTGCGGTCCCCGATAGCACGAGCTGATTCACAGGTTGCCTCCCGATTTCGGAAGGAGATCGCGTCTGCGAAGCCTCTCGGTGAATGGATTGATGGGCGCGGGCGCGAACTTCAACCGCTCGGCGCCGTCGCGATCGCGCGTGAGCACGAGTTGGTAGCCAGGCAATGCCTGGCGCTGGACAATCTGGCGCACGTCGTATGCAAAATGCTTGAGAGGCGAGAGACCGCCGGACTTGGCATGGAGATGCACAAGATCGAAACTCCAGCCGCCCTGCTGCCGGCCGCCATGCTTGCGCACGAGGCGGTAAAGCCAGCGCTCAAGTCCACCCGTCAGATCGAAATACGCGCGATCAATCGTGAGCACGAGCGCGTCATCGATCACGCCGGAATAGAACCAATCGGGCAAGATCAGTTCGAGCCCGAACGGGCGTCCGTTTGCGTCAGCCGTCTCCTTCCATTCGTTGATCCACGAGAAACGATGCCGCCGTCGCACCGCAATCTGGCGAATTGACGTCAACACGGTCGTCGATTGCAACCTGTCGAGCCCCGCCTTCAGGCGGTCGTAGTCGCGCGAGCTGGTGCCACGGCCGGCGAACGTCAGAATCTCGTAAGGCGTTGCAGCCATCAGGCGCGACGTCTTCAAGCCGGCGTCACGGGCTTCGACGATCTGGGAAGCGGCCCAGATCAAAACATCCGCATCCCAAATGGTCGCCATGCCGTGTTCCGGCACCGCTTCGACCCGAATTGCGATCGCACCAGTACGAAAATCGATCGGCACAATACGCTTTGTTTTCGCGAGCGAGAAGAATGGATAAGCCATCAGATCCTGCGCGTCGCGGGGCGCGAGATCGCCGGGCAGTGCGCGGAAGAGTTCAAGCTGGTTGCGCTCGGAATGGTGTTTGCGTCGCATGACCATCGCTCTCAAACAGGGATCAGCGACGTTCCTGGCCCGCATAGCGGCGCAGCGTCGGGTGCTTCTTTGCGGGCAGCACAGTCCCTTTGCCGGGATCGGAGGTCGAGGTTTTGGCGCCGAGATCAGCCCATGCTTTCAGGTCATCTACGGCGTAGACGACACGCCCGCCAATCTTCCGATACGTCGGCCCGGTACCGTACGTGCGGTGCTTCTCCAGCGTGCGACCGGAAAGGCCAAGATAACGCGCGGCCTCCGATGTGCGCAGGAAGCGCGGGGGTAGGCCGGCCATCGGATCGGGCATTTGAGAACTCCAAGAGGACAGCGCACCGCGGATGGCGGCATCGGCGTGTATGCGGTCATCATGGAGAAGCAAGTTCTCGGAGGAGGATGCCGAATATCGGGGGGCGGATTTTCGGCACCCCCTGGGGGGCAGCGCTACTTGTCCCTGCGCCCGGGCCGCAGAAGTTTGCGATAGCCTCCGCGCACGAGCGCAAGGCCGCTTTGTACGAGGCGGATTGTTCGGCTGCGCAAATCGTGCGTTTTCCAGACGCGATCCGGCATACGCTTTTCGCCGAACAGAGCCTCTGCGATGCTGCGATAGGTCGCGCCGGCGAAATATGCGGCGACTGCGCGAAGGGCTGCGCATATTCGTTCGCGCCGCTGTTTTGACAAGCGACGGAAGGCAGGTCCTGGCGCGCGTCCATTCATCGCGCGCCATAGCCGCGTGGCAGCGTGCGCGCGCGCTTCGAAATCGCGGTCAAGCGGCAACTCAGCCGCATAGTAAGTGCCTGCGGTCAGCGGCTGTTTTGACCAGATGCGATGGTCAACCGAGCCGATGCGCAGCACCGCATGCCAACCGCCGGCGGCGCGGCACACCTGGCCGGCAGTAAAATCGAGCAGCGGCTGAGATGCTGATTTGTGAGAAAGAGGCGGCGCGGTTGTCACGGGGACAACGGACGCCAGAACCTCAGGTGTCCAAAAGATGACCTGTTCTTTGGAGGACTTTTGCGGGTCATGGGCGAAAGCAGATACCCCACCTCCTCCTGAATTCCTCGGTCACTTCGCCATCTGGGCTGTTCGCAATCATCGCTTCGTAGTCGCGTTGATAGTCCACGTTCATACGAAGGCCTTCCCAGGCGATGTGAGTGATCTCAGCATTCTCCAGGCTCTTAAACGAATCTGGCGATCGCCAGTCGAATTCAGGCATTGCTTCCGTCCCATTGCACGCAGCCAACAAAGATTGCGGCGCATTAGTTATGAACGAAGCGGTTGTAGGAAGCCTCTAGTTTGGCACCACGTGGTGCTTGAGAATGACCATCGGTTAGCGGGAGAAAGTCGTTTTAGCTGCAGGTCTCTAGTCGGCGATTTTCGTCTATTTTGAGCCGGCGCCGCGTAAGAGGCGCCCCTGCTCGGTCACCCATTTGGCGCGCGCAAGATGACTCTGGTATGCAGTCCGCGCACGGTCCGGCTCTCGATCCGGATCGATGTGCAAGACGATTCGAGCGACCTCCTGCCAGTCCGCTCCCTGACCCTCCGCCTGCAAAAGGCGAATGTACGTGACAACGTGCTCCTCGTCGTAGGATGTCAACACTGGCCCGCTGGGAGCCAGGTCAACCACGTTAGGATCGAGCGGCGGCATTTGCATGATCTCACGGTCGCGGAGTTTACTGTCTAACGGTTCATGGGCCGCACTTTGTTAAGTATATCGAGGTGCAATATACTGAACAAGCGGCATCTTTGCCCGCATGGATTTGCGGGAGACATTCGCCACTAACTTGCGTCGTCTACGCAATGCGAGGGGATGGTCTCAAGACGAACTTGCCTTGGAGGCTGAGATAAGCCGGAGCTATCTGAGCCAGCTCGAGAAGGGCGTGTACTACGTCAGCATAAAGGTCATTGGCCGCCTTGCCGACAAGCTCGAAGTCGAGCCTGATGAGTTCCTAAAACGGACGGCAAAGAGAGGTCGCGCCAAATAGCGCGGCCCAATCCGCGAGCCGGGCCAATGGCCCAGCGAGCGCCGGACGCGGACCGCGCGTCGCTGCCGGCAAGCCGGATCGGCGGCGGCGCATGCGGCCCGGATTCAAGGCCGCGCAACCGGCGCCCCAGCACGCGGCCCAAGTTCAGACAGTCCTTTCCATCAAGCGCTTTGCTTTGCCTTCCAGGTCAAGGCGCGTGCCTTGCACGAAATCAAAACTGCTTTCCGGCTTGCGATGTGCTTCGCCCAAAACGGTTTCGACGATGTTCAAGGGTCAGATCGCCATCGCGATAGACCTGCATCAGTTTCGGGGAGACCGCGCCGAGCCGCAGGACAACATGCGACGTCATGCCGAAGCGGGCGGCGATTTCTTCCGCACCAAAACCGCGCTTTTCCGCTAGCTTCTTGAAAGGCCTCGAACAGATCGGCGGATGTACATTTTCCCGCGTGACGTTCTCGTCTAGACTGATTTCGTGCGGATCGTTCGCAGTGTCGATGCAGCGGATCGGCTCGGTCTTGTTGATCTCCTTGCGCATCACTCTCAGCAGCCGGGCAAGCCGTCTGCAAACCCCGTGGCCGCCCTTCTGTCCAACTCCGGTTCGACCACCAGATTCTGCAAGATACCCTTGGCGGCGACTCGCCGCATAAGCTTCGATCGCCGCCTCACTCTGCGGGGTCTTGCGCGCATTCTTCGGGAACTCGGTCGAACGCTTAGCCGTCCCCACACTAGGGCACCGACCCTGCTGGACCAGGAAATTTGTAATCTTCGTGCTACATATTCGCGAGATATGGAGTGTGAAGGATACAAATGCCCACCCCCACAATCCCCCTGCCGCCGTTCGGCGGGCCTTGCGCAAGCTCGGCGCGGACATCCATGACGCGCGGCGGCGTCGGCGGCTGCCGATGGCCGTCGTCGCCGAGCGCGCCTTCACGTCCCGCTCGACGCTACAGAGAGTCGAATCCGGCGACACCAACGTCAGCATCGGCATCTATGCCGGCGTTCTCCAGGCGCTCGGCCTGCTCGACGGCCTGATCAAGCTCGCCGACATCAGCAACGACAGCGTCGGCCAAGCGCTCGCCAGCGCCGAGCTACCCAAGCATATCCACCTCAAACGCAAGACCGGAGCCTCACGTGATGGCTGACTTCGAGGTGCATATCGATCTCGGCCGCCGCACGCGCCGCATCTGACTGGCGAGGAGCAACCGTGCTCGAGGCTCGGAGACCATCCTCTTCGAGTACGATGGTGCATGGCTTGATGACTCGGACCGGTCTCCCTGGAACCCGCCCTCGCCCTGACGCGCGGCGCCTTTGCTCCTCCTGCCGGACTGGCGACTTTCGGCTCGATCGGCGACTCCGCGCCTGACACCTGGGGTCGCCGCCTCATGCAGCGCGCCGAACGCCGCCTCGCCGACCGCGAAGGCCGCGCCGTTCGCACGCTTGCAGAAAGCGACTATTTGCTCGGCGTTGCCGACGAAGCGCGACTTGGCGCACTTCCGCTGGGTCGGCGACGAAACTTTCCAGGCGCCGACCCGCGCCGGTGTACCGCCCCACATCGACCTCGGGCGGCTGCTCCAGATCACCGAGCGCATTCTCCGCGATGAGGAAACGGAGGAAGATCTCCAGCTCATCTTTGCGCCCGGCTCCTCCCTCGGTGGCGGGCGGCCGAAGGCCTCGGTCATCGACCAACACGGCAATCTCTCGATCGCCAAGTTTCCAAAGGAGACCGACGACTACAGCATGGAGACCTGGGAGGAGATTGCGCTGCGGCTCGCCAGCAAGGCCGGGATCGCCACCCCGCAACACGAACTGATCGAAGTGGCCGGCAAGGCCGTCATGATGTCGCGCCGCTTCGATCGCAACGACGCCGTCCGCGTCCCGTTCCTGTCCGCCATGGCGATGATGGGCGCGAAAGACGGCGAGCGCGGCAGCTACCCGGAGATTGTCGACGCTCTCGCGCAACATGGTGCGCAAGGAAAGACGGACGCCCATGCCCTCTACAGGCGTGTCGTCTTCAATGTGCTGATCTCCAATGTCGATGATCATCTGCGCAACACGGTTTCCTGTGGTTGGGAAAGGCGGGATGGTCGCTCTCTCCGGCTTACGATCTCAATCCCGTGCCTACTGATGTGAAGGCGCGGGTGCTGACGACGAACATCGATCTCGACGAAGGCACCTGCTCGCTCGACCTGCTTGAGGCCGCGTCGGAGTATTTTGGGCTTACGCTGCCGCAGGCCCGCGCAATCATTAAGGAAGTCGCGACCGCGACCGCGACCTGGCGCGACACGGCCAAAGCAGCCGGCGCCCGCGCGGCCGAGATCAATCGCATGGCCAGCGCTTTCGAGCACGACGATCTCAAACGAGCGCTGGCGCTTTGACACGGACATTCCTTCATAGCTTCGATCCTGCAGCGGCGAGCCTGACCGCCGGCCCGACCGTCGAGCTTGAAGTTCCCGATATCGAGGATGCCGGCATTCGGGAGGTGCTGTAGATACCCGGCGCCGCCCATGCCGCGTGGTCCATTCTCGACGCGCTGCTGGCGCCGACCGACGCGGGAACGCCTTTCATCTTCAGGACCCGCTTGGGCAGGCGCGCGACATCAAAGTCGCGCCCTCAGGTCTGTTTGGACGCTCGCCCGCGGCCTATCTGGAGCGACACTTCAATCTTTCGATCTTTGCGCAGCCCGGTAGGCTTCTCAACAAATCTCGCGACCGCCAGTCGAATTCAGGCATTGCTTCCGCTCCCATTGCATACGACCAACAAGGATTGCGGAGCAATAATTCTGAACGATTGAGTTGCAGGAAGTCCCTCGTTTGGCACCACGTGGTGCGCGAAAATGACCACGGAAAATAGTTTAGCCGCAAAATTCTAGTCGGCAACTTTCTATTTTGAGCCCACGCCACGTAAGAGGCGCCCCTGCTCGGTCACCCATTTGGCGCGCGCACGATGACTCTGGTAAGCGTTGCGCGCACGGTCCGGCTCCCGCTCCGGATCGATATGCAAGACGATTCGAGCTACTTCCCGCCAGTCCGCCCCCTCAGCCTCCGCCTGCAGAAGGCGAATGTATGTGACGACATGCTGTTCATCATAGGCTGTCAGCGTCGGCTCGTTCGGCGCCATATCGGCGACATCGGGATCTACTGGCGGTCCTTTCATATGGGTGTACAGCAGCTGTTGGAGCCTATGCCTGTCTCGTCGAGCAACCTAACGCAATAGGTCGGTTATAGCCAGTGGTTTGATGGCCCACTGAATGGCTGCTTTTGCGCATGAAAGCTCGTGCGCTTGTTGCCTGGAATGTCCGCCGGATACGCGTTGATCGCGGCATTCCGCAGGAGCAATTGGCATACGATGCCGGGATCGATCGCTCATACATGGGCGGTCTTGAGCGGCAAACGGAGAACCCGACGATTGATCTGCTCGATCGACTGGCCGAAACGCTAGATGTTGAACTATCAGAGTTCTTTGTTCAGCCACCCAAAGGAGCCGCGCCCCCCAAGACGCTGCCTAAGGGTCGAAAGCCGATCCGAACGAAGCGCAAGAAGCGGGAGAGCGCTTAGGTCCAGGGACATCAGATATCCACTCGCCCCGGGACAAACAGAGACGCTGTCCCTCGCTCAACACGAGACCGACGATCTGATCCGGAAGGCTAGGTTCTGCTCCATTGCTTCAGTTGCGCAGTGCAGCGACCATGTCTGAAGTCCGGATCGCAATTGAAGACATCCTCGAACGAACGTTCGAGTTCGGGCTGAGAGGCGACGTTATCATTCAACCTCCGCGCTGTCGTGTTCAGCTCGCCGTGTCCACTTGGCGATGTTTATGTCCGGAACCAGACACTGAGCCACGAGCCTTCTGTCGACCCGGCACGAATCACATGATCTTTGCTCAGTTCAAGCAAGGCACGCACAACATCTTTGCTGGCACGTCGATTGCTGTAACACGGCCAAGTATTCGTACGATCGGGGCGATCCAACACTCACCGGCCGAGGAATCCTTTGATTTGGTCCGCAGTGGCCCGGCGGCTACCGTCACAAACGGAAAGTTTTGAGAAGCCATGACGAGAGATGCGCCGTTGTCCGCCGTCAGAGACGTAGTGCAGGAGAGGCGGATCGACCTAGCCGCAGCCTATCGGCTGGTACACCGGCTCGGTCTCGATGACGGCATCTACACCCACATCTCGGTCAGCATTCCCGACGCTCATGATCGGTTTTTGATCAATCCGTTCGGCCTGCGCTTCGAAGAGGTGACCGCCTCCAACCTTGTCACGGTCGATATGGACGGCAACATTGTCGACGATCCCCTCCGGCTCGGCATAAATCCGGCCGGCTTCACCATTCACAGCGCGATCCACTCAGCGCGCAAAGATGCGATTTGCGTGCTGCACACCCACACGATTGCGGGCGTTGCGGTCTCATCGCTGAAGGAGGGGCTGTTGCCGCTCAATCAATGGTCATTGCAGTTCACCGAGCGTGTCGCCTACCATGATTACGAAGGAGTCGCGCTCGATCTCGATGAGCGCGTTCGTCTGGTTGCCGATCTCGGCGACAAGTTCGTGATGGTGTTGCGCAACCACGGCTTGGTCACCTGCGGACGCTCGGTCGCCGAAGCCTTCAAATTGATGCACAATCTCGAGCGGTCCTGCCGTGCGCAGCTCGCGATCCAGGCTACGGGGGCCGCAATTGCGCCTGTCTCCGAAGGAGTCGCCCGTTACACCGCCCAGCAATACGCCAATCTTTACGACAGCATCGAAGTGCAGGGGACATCTGATATCGAATGGGCCGCCTTCAGGCGGATGCTGGAGCGGACGGATGCTAACTTCATGAAGTAGCACTCATCAAGGAAGCGGAAAGGCATACATTGGCCTAGGTGGGTTTAGGCCGGATCGTTGACTGGTTAATGTTGCCCACTGTCAAACCGAGCGCGGCATGTCATTCCGTCGGTTCCGAGGAAACAAGGAGTCTGGCTCCCTAATTGTCTTCATGAGGCGGCACCTAGACTGCGCTGAGGATACGTGAAGGCGTGACGCGCACTAATCGGCTCGTTATCGGCTTGGCACAAGAATTTTATGCTCGGCAATAACGCGAAACGTTTTCTCGAAAAGGGTCTAGCAGGCGGAGTGCCGTTATGAGCACCCAGGAAAAAGAGCCGGATAAGCGTGCGACGACAAGCAAGTCAGGCGGGATAACTCTGTCGAACCTGCTCGCCGAGATCCGGGCGCGTCGGTCTGAGTTCGTCATCGCGCAGAAGATCCCAGACGACATCATCCACGGCTTTAAGCGGCTTGGCGTCTATCGAGCAATGGTCGCCAAGTGTTTCGGCGGCGAGGAGCGAACGCCAGCGCAGTTTTGCCGCGTGATCGAGCGCATTTCCGAGGCGGACGGCTCCGCAGGTTGGGTGGCAAGCTTCGGGAGTGCCGCTTGCTATCTCGCCGCGCTTCCCGTTGAGACGCTTCGCAAGATCTATGCGAATGGACCCGACGTGGTGTACGCAGGCGGGCTTTTCCCGCTGCAGCCGGCCCGGCGCAGCACCGACGGCTTTATCGTCAACGGGGTGTGGCAGTTCGGCAGCGGCTCGCCCGGCGCGGACCTGATCGGCGTCGGCATCACAGTGAAAGGCGTCTCAACCGAGGGCCTTCCGCGTGTTGCCGTGATGCCGGCCGACAAAGTGACAATCCGCTCCAATTGGGACGTGATCGGACTGCAAGGCACCGGCAGCCACGAGCTCGTGGTCAGGGATGTCGCAGTGCCCGAGGAATGGACCCTGATCCGCGGCGGCCGGTCGTCGCTCGATGCAGCGATCTACCGCTATCCGTCCGTGGCGTTCGCCGCGCAGGTGCTTGCGATCGTCGGCATCGGTATTGCGCGCTCCGCGCTGGACGATGTCATCGCCATGGCCGGGAGCGGCCCCTCGATCACTGGAGCACCCGCTATGGCCGAGCGCGGCTACATCCAGCTGGAGATAGCCAGAGCGGAGGCCATGCTGCGCTCCGCCCGTTCCTTCTTCTATGAGGCCACCGAGGAGCTGTGGAACGAAGCGCTCAATGGTCTTGCAAATCCGACCACGGTGATGCTGATGCGGCTCGCTGCGACGAATGCCGCACGATGCAGCGCCGAAGTCGCTAAGATCGCCTGCGGTCTCGCCGGAACCAGATCAGTTTACGCAACGCACAATCTGGCGCGGGCGATGTGCGACAGTTTTGTGGTAGCCCAGCACGCCTTTCTCAGCGAGGGAACGCTGCAGAGCGCCGGCCGGCTCCTCCTCGGGCTCCCCGCGCAACCGGGTTTTCCATGAAGTGGCTCTAATTCACGATCCTTTCCGCACGACCTCCCGCAATAGGAACGTTGCGAGAGAGCCACGGCAGCCCCAGCTACGCCAGTTGTCCATCCACTCACTTGATAGCCTTGATTGGCGGATCTGCGTTATAGAGTCATCTGCAGCGCGACAGGATTACGCAGCCGCCAACCTTATTTGGTTGGCCAGAAGGGATCATCCTGGCCCGTGAGCCGCTTCTCGTAAAAGATCACCGCATATCCGTGTCGCATCCCTTTCTTGCGTCGAACATAGCCAGAGCTCTCATAAAGTCTTTGAGCCCCTACTTGGATCGTTGTCGTGTCGAGCACGATCGACTTGAATTCCAGCACAACGGCTCGCGCTTCCAAAGCACCAAGAATCCTTCTTCCAAGTCCCCGTCCTTGGAGGGCGGGATCGACCCGCATACGCTTTAACTCTGCGACATCATCATCAATAGGTCTCAGCCCAGCCATTGCAACGAGACGGGAACCAATATGCGCCAGTATGAAGTCACCGCCTGACGCAATGTAGACCTCCCCGATATTCCGTAAATCATCCTCCCATTTACCTTCCGGGCCACACACACCAACATCCTCCGATGCGGTTCTATGCAGATGCCACACGTCATCGGTATCGGCTGACTCAAAGCGACGAAAGACCACTTCGTCCTGAGACATTGACCAATCACCTTCCAAGTTGCATCGGAACGCCCAAGACTCTGCTACCCCTCTCTGCCACCCCTGGCGTCTGCCGAGGACAATACCACGCCCGGCTTACGGACGCGCTGGAGTCAACAACCGCTGAGACAGTACAGCCTCGACAGTTTCCGACACCTCAACGCCGACAATTGATCGGCCTGGCCCAACCGTGTATTTTAAAGCCGCACCACGGTGCATCCGCGTAAACCGATCCAACGCACAAACGCAGGACGCGCGCAACCTCGCGATTTCACCGTGAGGATGCTCCGTCACGGGCGAAATGGTTGCAGACCTAGGAAAGTTCATTTTCCCTTCTAGCCAACCTGGCTTGACCCAGGCGCTCTCCTTGTCTGGCGACAGCCAACGGAATACCTCGCGAATGCATCCCTGCGGATAGTATTCAGACAGCCGATATACGTCCCTATAAAATTGGGGCCTTTGGCGGAACAGCTCTTCGCCGATCAACAGCACCGAGACTGCCACAACGCGGGCTGAGAAACGGCCGCTTGGGCCAAGTGTATTTTTGTAAGGATTTTTTTCGTAGAACACGCGAAACTGGCCAAATAGGTCCGGCGACATATGTTCGTAAAAGCGCGTCAGTACACAATTTGCCGACTCAAGGCGCTCTAGACATCGCGAAAGACATTGACCTGCATCCGCGTCGGCGACATCACGCAACTCAACCAGCGCCTCAATTGCTGACTGCAGTTCGGTCTCGATCAGTTGATGGCCTAAGCAAAAGTCGCGCTCCTCGACCCCAGCCGCGCCAAGGCAATATACGCGAGGGTCGCTTTGCACCGGATTCGTAAGGATCATATCTTCATAGGAGAGGACCCCGATGCTAGGCTGCCGTTCAAGAGTCAAGCGCGCCAGACGACTCAATGCCACTCCCACGGTCTGTTCGGCGTCCCAGGGATGGAGGCCGGCGAACGCGGACACCTGATAAGCACAATTGACGAGGTACTGGACGTCTGTCTTGGCGACCTCGAAATCGGACTTCGGCAAACTCAGCAGCAGCGCATCATAGTCCACCTCCGCAGTAATTGCGTTTATGGTACGACGAAGGGCCTTAACCGCTTCGCTCGGTCGTTCACTGCATTTGATGTCCGCAATACGGTGGGGCAATTGATCGACGACAAAATCACTGAACAATCCAAGCGGGCGTTTTCGCTGCTTACGATCGATGGTGTCGGTCAGATGAGAGAATATGTCCCGCGACGCCAGGAGCGGCGGTTCTGGGGCGGCAAACGAACCAGTATCGATCATAGCTGAGGATACCTACCTCATTGAAAAACAGCCTTCATCTCGGCGCTTGACCCGTATCTTGCGGCCGGCGAGTAGTCGTGCTTTTCGAGAGGATCAGTTCGTTTGTCTTTTATCCTGCTGTCATTGTACGCGACCTGCTCAAGCACGCTATCCGAGAAAAATCGCAATGACACTGCGCCCGAATTGACAATGCCGGAAGCTGTTAACGAAAGCAGGCCATCATTTGAAATGCAGATGAGTCCTGCCTCATTCAGGATTTTAAGCTCGCGAGCAAAGTACCCCTCGAGGGACACCCCAAATTCCTGCTCGAAACGGGAGAGCAACACGCCGCTGCTTCGCAAAGCGAATATGACCGTTCTGCGCATGAGATCGTCTCGCGACAAGACGGCACCCTTCCACACCGGTTTCTCGCCCGCCTCAACCTTGTCCAAGTAGCGATCCAAATCTACCTCGTTATAGAACTGGCACTCACTCATGTAACCAAATCCGCTAACTCCAAACGGGACCAGGTTATTGTCGTTCCAGGAATCGTATTTGCGGGCCTGTTGAACGGAGTGCGGCTGCGACCTCTTAGTCCAATAGAAAATCGGCCCATGGCGATAGCCGAGGCTCGTAAGGATGTGCTCCGCCATGAAATGCATTATAATGCGCTCCTTAGCCCCGGCGAATTGATATCGTCCGCTAGCCAAATGGCGGGCTACGAGGTCCGTCGATTTGAACATCAATGGGAATACATTGAACTTCTCTATTCCCATAACGATGAGGCCGATGAGGGAGTCGTACCAACTCCGAAGCGTTTGCTGCGGCAACCCATACATGAGGTCGAGGGATAGATTCCCAACGCCCATGTCGTTCAGCAATTTCACTGTCTGCATCACCTCGTCTACACCGTGCCCGCGGTTGAGGATGCGCAAAATACTTCGATCGAGAGTTTGAACACCGAGAACGAAGCGATTTACGCCGCCTCTCAGTAAAGCCGACACGCGATCTACAGCGTCCACTTGCTTCCCGAGAGCGGGATGTAATTCGAAACTCACTTCGGACTTGGACAAATCAAAGCGCTGCTTGATCATACCAAACAGCGTTTTGAGTTGATCGTTCGTCAAAAATGAAGGGGTGCCGCCTCCAATGAAGGCTGTCTCAATGGTTCTGCCGGCAAGCGCCGCCTCCGACCAACTCATCTCCTTTTCTAGAGCTGCCAAGTAACGTTCGATTCGCCCGCGAGGTGGATTAATCTGCTTGCCGAAGTGGCAAAAGGTACAATTTTGATGGCAGAAGGGGATGTGAAAATACAGATCAATTGACGGGGCAATCCGATCCAACAACTTTTCGGGATTGAAGTCCCCCATTGCCTTAAGAGGCGGATATGTACCGACGAGATAATCGTTAAACGTGTCAAGGTGCAAATTTCGCGACCTCAACATGTCAATGTTGATGTCGTACGACCGATCGATCGCGAACTCCAAGGCTTCGGAATAGCTTGGCGCGCGCATCTTTTGGACTCCTTCAGCGTTTGCGTGCGGGGCAGGACACGATGGCGGCTGAGTTCGTTCGACGACGATAATCAGACCTCGCAGCCGAGGCGAACATTGTTCGTCTGTCGCGAAGCGGCACCCGATGCTTCAAACACGGCGCTGAAGGATTCCTCGAAAAATGATGCGCGAGCCCCCAGATGTGACGAAAGCGGAATCGCTGGGCGAACTCGGCCCGGTCCAGCGGGCTCGCGCACAACTTCTGTCCGGTCCCCCTCACCCCTGGGGAGCAATCGAAGTTCGAAACGGACACCAAGCTTCATCTGGCTTCCTCCAAATCGGGGCCGACATTGGCGCGCCGTTGCATGCTTGCGCTGAGCGACACGGCCCAACAAACTCCATCACTGTGGACCAGCAATTGGCGTGCCACCAGAAGCGAGCGCGCCTTGCTTGGAGAGAACCCAAAAACATATGCTGCGAGCGGCAAAGACGGAAGACTTGCGCCTCGCGCGTCCGATTAGGGACATAAACGTCTTCGAGCGGACACGACCGAACACGACAACCCGAGTCTTGAGTAACGGCGGCTATTTCTGAATCTAACGCGTACATCCGTTCAGGGATGATGTTCGTAATGCCGGACCTTAGGGCTGCAGCGCTTTTTGGCGCAGTTCCAGTTGGCCGATCCATCGATCGTTGCGACTTTGAAGCCTCTCTAACCCCCGACAGCGTGCGATTAGATGCTCATCGTGATCATCGTGATTGCACTGATCGCTGCACAAGTAACCCGATCGGGCGCGGCAGAGTGCAAGCGCTCTCGCGTTATGCATCCCAGTTGATACCGAGTTGCCATCAGCGGATGAACCGTTGGAGCGCTCAACGAATCCTGCCGCATTTTTCCGCGACGAGAGGCGTCGGAGGAATCGAACCGGCACGGTGCTTCCTCGCCGGATGAAAGGATGTCGACGATCCGCAGATCGTTCACGGACAGGACCGCGAAAGTCGATCAACGCGAGGCGCTGAAGCGCAGTGGCCTCGCGACTATTCTTTGATGCCCGGGCGAGCGAAACGCCCCGCCCGGCGGACCGGGCGGGGCTTTTTGGCGACCTCAGTCGCCGTTCTTACGGGGCCGCGACCAGATCAGGCTGAAGCCGTCGCCGTCCTCGTCGTTGAACAGGTTGGCGTAGATCGGTGCGTTGAACGAGGGGTCGTCGAGCTTGAGCGAGAGATAGTCGCGGCCCTCCTCGGAGCGCTTCGACCAGGCGGCCCCGATCTCGGCCCGGCCGACGAAGACGCGGTGGCTCGGGGCGTTCTCGTTGGTGCGGTTGGCCTCGGGCACGATGCGGACGCCCTTGGTCTGGAGGCTGAGGGTGACGATCTCGCCCTGGAAGTCGCTGCCGATCTTCTTGAAAGAACCGATGTTAGCCATGTTACTTCTCCTTGCTGTTTCGAGCCGCGACCACCGCGGCCTCGATGGCGATCTACAGGCCGAAGACGATCGACGACGCACCCGCCCGCGGGCCGCAGCGCAGCGGAGGACGCCAGCGGGGCGACTTTCTTGCCTCGCGAGGAATGGGCGTAGCCCAGGGGAAGAAAGTCGAGCCGCTGGCGTTGCGTTCAGGCGATCGAGGCGCAGCCGCTCTTCGGCCAGATCGAGCCATCAAGAGGCCAGGTGGTCCGTGCGCTGAACAGCATCCCCGGAAGAAGTTGTGGCGCCGCTCGGTTGGGCTGCACAAGAGGTCGCTACGCTCAGGCGTGGAGAAAACAACACTAGCGAAGGAAGAGATGGATTCGATTGCCTGGAATAATTCGCCCTGCAATGCCCTGCCTGCCTTCGTGTGGGCCAATACAAGGCCCTTGAAAGGATAGACAGGAGCTTGAGTTCAGATCGGCCGACGGCGACCAGCTTTCTGATGAGATTGCGTGCGTGGACAAGCTGTTGGAGGAGCTCGAGGAGAGCGAATCCGATAGGGAGATCCTGGTGGAGAAATCAGATTGCATTGCGGAAGACGGCCTTTGCCTTTCTCTTCGATAACGCGCCGATAGGTCGAAAGGCTGCAGTGTCGATGATCCCGCGCGCTCGAATGACCGGATTTCGGCTCTGAAGCGCGGTAAGATAGTCGCTCCAAGATCTGCGCTCCCAAACTTGTCGTTCAGGACGGTTCCCGGTGCGTGGATGCGGTTGCCAGCGGTGCCAACATGCCCCTGCATCGAAAGTACCTGCCCCGACGACCCTGTCCCCACTCCGGCTCCTCGCAGGCGGGCCTGTGTGGAGCCCTTGCAAATTCGGCAATATGCCGCTATCTATACGGCATATTGCCGCCAGGTTCTGGGAGGCCCCTGTGTCCATCGTCGAAATCGTAGCAAGGAAGCTGGGTGGACGCTCGGTCCTTGGAGGGGTCATACGCTCGCAGGCGGACCTCGCCCTGGCGGTACGAAAGCGGCTTCCCCTGACCGCGCTGCATGGGCTGGCGAAGGCGGGACTTAGTGATCAGGAAATCGAATTGTTCGTCATTCCGCAACGAACGCGCCGGCATCGCGCGGAGAAAAAGCAACCGCTCACCGTGGAAGAATCCGACCGGGCAGTGCGATTGCTGCGGGTGCAGACACTTGCCGAGGAGACCTTCGGCGACGCCGACAAGGCCAATATATGGCTCCGGCGTTCGTTAGCAGAACTTCATGGCGAGACGCCGTTGGCGGTAGCACAAACCGAAACTGGCGCCCGCGTCATCGAGACCATACTCGGCAAGATCGCGTGGGGCGCCGCCGCCTGATGCTTCTTTGGCGTTTGTCGGGCATACAGCATGCCAAGACGTTCGATGGTGGCTATGGCCCGCTTTTTGACGGACGCTGGAATACGGTCGGACGGCCTGTCACCTACTGCAGCACGTCGCCTGCGCTGTGCGTGTTGGAAAAACTGGTCCATATCGAGGATCCAGCTCTCATGCCCGCGCTTATGATGGTGCGCTACGATGGGCCAGATGACCTTGGCGTCGAGACGCTGGGCTTAAGCGATCTGCCCGCCGATTGGCGGCGCCAGGAAGTTTGGACCCAGCAACGAGGTGATCAATGGCACGCCTCGCTCGCGACACCCCTCCTCCGCGTTCCCTCTGCC
The DNA here is from genome assembly GCF_021458635.1 of Bradyrhizobium monzae. GTDB lineage: Bacteria > Pseudomonadota > Alphaproteobacteria > Rhizobiales > Xanthobacteraceae > Bradyrhizobium. The sequence goes on along the minus strand of NZ_JAIRDQ010000013.1, from coordinate 136,004 downwards.
ATCGTCCCTGTAGATCAGTCCCCCGACGTCAACATCCTGATCAACCACACTCACAAGGGCGCGGCGCGGATCTCTGTGATCTCTGTCGAGCCTTTCGTTCTTGACCCACGTCTGTTGTGAGCCAGAAACGATGACGAAGCGCCTTGCGGGATCAAAGCGACTATTACCGAGTGAAGGCCCTGTCCCATTTCCATGAAGTTTTGGGCGTCGTCGCCCAGCTCAGCAGATCTGTTCCCGTCTGCACGAGGCGAATTGTACGATTGCGCAGATCGCGCGCGCTGATTCCGCTCGATGTCGCCCAGCATTCCGGAATGATCCCGCCCACCGTTCCGATTTGATCTCGCCCGCCCGTTCCGAGATGATGGCGCCCACCATTCCGGGATGATGCCGCCAAGATGACGAGGCCTCTTCGGCTCCCATAGATCCGCCCTTTCGGCTTTGCGAAGGGGGACCTGGATGCCGACGGAGAGGCTTGCGATGCGCCACGTGCGCGATGTGATCAAGATGAAGTGCCGAAGTCTAAGCGTTCGGAAGCTCTGTGTCTTTGACGTAGGAGCCTTCCGGATCGAGCCAGGGTTCGGTTGAAATTTCAGTACCTTATGCCAAGTCGATGCATGATTTTTCAATGAAATAACTTGCAAACAGTCAGTTCTGACTTATACTCCAAGCCATGACGAAGCTCGATGCCCTCAAGAAGCGCCTGAAGCCCGGCCAAGCCTATCGGCGAGCGGATTTGGCCCGCTGGTCGACATCCGTCGATCGGCACCTCAAGCAGCTGGTTGAGAGCGGCATGCTCAAGAAGCTTTCGGGCGGACTTTACGCCTATCCGAAGGAAACCGCGTTCGGCCCGGCGCCGGCTTCCGACAAGGAAGTGGTCGGCGCTTTCCTCAAGAACGATCCGTTTCTGCTGGCCTCCCCCAATGCTTACAACAGCCTCGGTGTGGGAACGACGCAGCTCTATGACAAGACGGTCGTCTACAATCACAAGCGCCACGGCGAGTTTCAGCTTGGCAACCGCAAGTTCGCGTTTCGCGTGAAGCCGCGCTTTCCGAAGTCGCTCACGAAGGAGTTTCTGCTTGTCGATCTCGTCAACAACGTCGATCAGCTTGCGGAAGCCAAGGATGACGTCTTGAAGCGGGTGATGCAGCGTGCCGCATCGACCGACCGGCGGCGCTTACGCCGCGCGGTTCGCGATTATGGAAACGAAAGAACGAAGAAGTTCTTCGATCGTGTGCTGAGAGCGGACGAACTGCATGCCGCGTGATTCCCTCCACAACCATCCGCAATTTGCCGACCTGATCCGGATCGTGGCGGAAGAAAAGGGCATTGATCCCGCACTCGTCGAAAAAGACTACTGGATCATGCATTGCCTTTGCGGGCTTCGGCAGCTTGGCTTCACATTTCAGCTGAAGGGCGGCACATCCCTTTCCAAGGGACATCAGATCATCAACCGGTTTTCGGAGGATATCGATATCCTGATTGAGCCTCCGAAGGACCGGGATGTGAAACCGGGGAAGAATCAGAACAGTGCAGCGCAAATCAAGACACGGACCGAATTCTACGACTGGCTGACGCAGACGATCAAGATCGACGGCATTACGGCAGTCGAAAGGGACACCGCGTTCGATGATGTGCCGAACTATCGGAGCGCGGGCATCAAGCTGAACCACACAACGGTCGTCGAGGCCATGGAAGGTCTGCGCGAAGGCGTCCTGCTGGAGGTCGGCTTCGACACCGTGGCCCCAAACACGCCAAAAGACATCAGTTCCTGGCTTTACGACCGGGCCGTTGCTAGCAATGTGGATGTCATCGACAACCGAGCCAAAGCGGTTCCTTGCTACGACCCCGGCTACACTTTTGTCGAAAAACTGCAAACGATCTCTACGAAATTCCGCAAGCAGCAGGCCGACCGTAGCGATCCGGTCGGATTCATGCGCCACTACTACGATGTCTATGAGCTGTTGCGACGGCCCGAGGTTCAGAAGTTTATTGGCACTGATGCCTACAAGACCCACAAGCAGGCGCGCTTTCGCAAGGACGACAATCAGAACATTGCTGAAAACGAAGCGTTCATCTTGAGGGACGCGAAAACGCGCGCACTCTACACCGACGCCTATGAGCGCAGCAGAGCGCTCTATTACGCCGGTAGGCCGACATTCGAGCAGATACTCGCCGAGATCAAAAAGTCGATCGATATAGTTTAGCTTTCGCCCCTTCAGACCTCGGGCGGGGTTGACGAGCGCCTACACTACCAAGGGCCGGATAGTTATAATGGCGCAAGAATCGACCGATCTCACAGATTTCAACACCGATCGCGTCGCCATACGCACGGGCCAACAAAAGACGCGCGGCAGACTGAATACCAGTGGGACCCGAGCGGCTCGACCCGCCCGCACGCGTCCGAACTCGCAGTTACCTCGAATTGAGAAGCCCCGCCCGGCGGACCGGGCGGGGCTTTTTGGCGACCTCAGTCGCCGTTCTTACGGGGCCGCGACCAGATCAGGCTGAAGCCGTCGCCGTCCTCGTCGTTGAACAGGTTGGCGTAGATCGGTGCGTTGAACGAGGGGTCATCGAGCTTGAGCGAGAGATAGTCGCGGCCCTCCTCGGAGCGCTTCGACCAGGCGGCCCCGATCTCGGCCCGGCCGACGAAGACGCGGTGGCTGGGGGCGTTCTCGTTGGTGCGGTTGGCCTCGGGCACGATGCGGACGCCCTTGGTCTGGAGGCTGAGGGTGACGATCTCGCCCTGGAAGTCGCTGCCGATCTTCTTGAAAGAACCGATGTTAGCCATGTTACTTCTCCTTTGCTGTTTCGAGCCGCGACCACCGCGGCCTCGATGGCGATCTACAGGCCGAAGACGATCGACGACGCACCCGCCCGCGGGCCGCAGCGCAGCGGAGGACGCCAGCGGGGCGACTTTCTTGCCTCGCGAGGAATGGGCGTAGCCCAGGGGAAGAAAGTCGAACCGCTGGCGTTGCGTTCAGGCGATCGAGGCGCAGCCGCTCTTCGGCCAGATCGAGCCATCAAGAGGCCAGGTGGTCCGTGCGCTGAACAGCAACCCCGGAAGAAGTTGTGGCGCCGCTCGGTTCGGCTGCACAAGAGGTCGCTGCGCTCAGGCGTAGAGTTGGAAACAAAAGCGAAGAAAAGGCGATCGCGTTTGCCGTGAACCATCGGCGATGAGATGCCCCTGGCTGGTGCCTTCCGCCGGGAGGTCAGGTGCCGGGTGCCAAAGCCTTTCGAGAACGCCGCGACTATCTCTCGCTCAAGCTCTTCGACCCAGCCAGCGCTTGGAACTGAGCAGCCTCAGCGTCGAGACCCAAGGCTTATCCTTTCGCGTCTTGGCCGAGAGGGGCTACTGATGTTCCTCCAGCAAAGCCTCGCCCAATGCCGGAGGCTCGGCAAAGCTGGTTATCCGTCTCCAAGCCATGCCGGCGATGGCAAAAGCGCCGGTCCAGCTGAAGATCTCCCGCCAAAGTGAGGATGGCATCGCGATTTGCGACAGGCCATGGGCGAGGTGATAGCCCGCGACAGCCGCCGGGACGGTGAAAGCTGCGGCAATCACCGCGCGCACGAAGCTGGATCGAGCCCAGATCAAGGCGGTTTGACCGATGAGAATGGTCACGGCGCCGGCAAGAATTGCGACCAGAGCTGCGGAGGCAATGCTTGCCCCAGCGTGAACAGCCGCCAATCCTGCAGAAAGCGCAACGAAACATGGCAGCGCGTAGACAGCAAGGGTGAGACCTAGCCAGCAGAACAGGCCGAAGCCAAGCATATTGAGGACGAGTGCGATGATAAGCATGGGGGTGGCTCCGCGGCAAAAGACATGACGCTCGCGCCTTCCACCACCACCACGGCGCGATGAGAATAATAGCGCAGAATGAGCCGCTGTGCGAGTGCGTGGCCTCGTTCGTCGAATCGGACAAGACCCGAAGCTTCTGCTCGAGCTCCGTATCGGTCGCGATCACAGAATTGCATTGATCTGCGCGGGCGAACTTGGTCCTCGATGAAGAAGCGCCGATGGCGCTTACGCGCCGCCGAACTTCCAGACGGGAATGCCGAGCTTCCTGGCCTTGTCGGCAAGGTTGTCCTGTATCCCGGTGCCCGGAAAGTGCATGAGACCGATCGGCAGCACTGCAAGCATGGCGTCGTTGCGCTTGAACGGAGCTGCCTTGCCGTGCTTCGTCCAGTCCGGCTTGAAGGCGACCTGGGGAACCTTGCGGTTGGTCGCCCATTTGGCGGCGATCAGCTCGGCGCCCTTCGGCGAGCCACCATGCAGCAGCACCATGTCCGGATGCTTGGCATGGGCCTTGTCGAGGCGGTCCCAGATCAGTGAGACGTCGTCAAAATCGAGTCCACCGGTAAGCGCGATCTTGGGTCCCGACGGCAGCAACGCCTCTGTGTCCGCGCGACGTTTGGCAGCCAGGAAATCGCGGCTGTCGATCATCGCAGAGGTGAGCGTGCGATGATTGACGAGTGATCCGGACCGGGGGCGCCAGGGCGAGCCGGTATGAAGCTCGAATTGCTCAGTCGCCAGATCGCGGAACAGCTCCATGGCGTTGCGGCGTTCGACCAAAGTGACGCCTTCGGCCGTGAGCCTTTCCAGTTCGACCGATCGCACCTCCGATCCATTCTGCTCGCGCTGGCTCTTTTGCTGGGCTTTTTCGTTGTCGTCGAGTTCGCGCTCGATGCGGCCCGTGGCGCGATGGAAGAGATTGACGGTCGACCAGAGGAGATCTTCGAGGTCGGGTTCAAGCCGTGTGTCGCTCAGGGTCGCCACAAGCGCATCAAAGATGTCGGCGATCGCGCCTGTGATGGCCTTGGCTTCCGGGAGCGGCCTTGGATCAGGCTCGTCGTGAAAGGGACGATGGCCATAGAGCTGAAGCTCGTTAAGGATATGATCGGTCGGTGATGAGCCGTGCGGCGGTTCGAACTGGCTGTCGTCGTGTTCGGTCATCATGGCTTAGGGTCCTTTGCCGTTCGGCCGCGCCCATCGCGGCCTTCGTGGCGATCACCAGACGGCGGGCGGAACGGACCAGAACCCGGAGCGATCAATCCGCCGAAGCCCGCAGGGCGCAGGTGGAAGCGCAGGGCCGCAGCGAAGCGGAGGATGGCAGAGGTGCGGCTATTTTGTTTCGCGATGCAAAGGCGCGTGAGCGCCGGCGGAAAATAGCCGCACCTCTGCCATTGCCGGGCCGGGCCGCTTGCCGTCCGATCGCCCGCTAGAAGGCCCTGGGCGCGCCCCGCCCGGCAAAGGCTGCCCACGCAATGACCGGTCATGACGATATCGAGTTCAAATTGCTTGGCGCTATCCCGTAGCGCCCCTTGGACGCGGCAGAACGCGGGCGATCCTCGGGCACGCGTTGTGCGCGCAAGGCTGAGTTGGATTTCGACCACTTGTAGATTGACTTTGACGCAGCCGAGTGTCGCAAGCCGCGCTTCTGCACGAGCAATGAGCTCCTGTCCTCTAGCTTTTCCGGTGAGAGTTCAGCACGGCGATCGGAAAGATCGAGCCTCGATGTCGATTGTATCCAGCCATGACGGAGCCAACGACCAGATTTCCTTGCTGTAATTCATTTCTCATCAAGGTTGGACGCATTCCAGCGCCGCTTGTTGTATCAGTCCGGCTTTTCCCGGGCCCGCTATGCCCTTGCAAAGCGCCTGGTTCAGCCAGTCAACGAAGGACCCTTTGTGAGGGCCGGCAGGAATGGTGTCACTTATCTGTTCGAGATAGGCGTAAAATTTGGCGGCTGCGCTATCCAACCCTTGGCTGCGAACGATATTGGGTCGATTCAGTTGCGTGTCCACGGCAGGCAATTTGCCAAGCGCCTCGGCGCGGCCGACCGTGTCTGCGATGTCGTCGGCGATCTGGTACGCATGCCCGAGCAGTTCCCCCACCTTCGCCCATAGGGCCGGGTCAGCACCACCTGTCAGGGCGCCGCACGTGGCCGCCGCCACAAAGAGGGCGCCGGTCTTGTAATGGTGATAGCGGTCGATTGGGACGTGCGTCATGGCCTCCATCGACTGTCCGGCGATCAGTCCATGACTGGGGCCGACCGCCTCCGCGACCACCTCGATCATGCGCGCGACCAACTCAGGTGCCCGCGCAGCCTGCCGGCTGAGGTATTTGAAAGCCGTCACGATCAAGGCATCGCCGGCCAGAACGGCGGTCGGCTCTCCGAAGAGCCGGTGCACCGTCGGTTTGCCGCGGCGCAGCGCGGCGTTATCGAAGCAAGGCAGGTCGTCATGGACCAACGAGGCACAGTGCAGCAATTCGATTGCTGCCGCAGCTCTTGCAGCCAGCTCCGGATGGCTTGCGCCGGATGCATTGAAGACTTTCAAGCAGAGCTTGGGGCGCATCCGGGCGCCACCTGGAAACACTGCCGCTTCTAGCGCTTCCCGCAGGTGAGTCGGCGACTCCGGACTCAGAGCACTACCCATCGCGGCTCGCAGCGCCTGCTCGATGAGCTCGTCGCTACCGCCAACCACATCGACTGGGTGACTCGAAATCATATCGCATCTCCACTTTTGAGACAAAAACCGGAATAGGGCGTGGTTCAACCGGTGCCGAATGAAAGGCCAATTTTGCGTCTCTTCAGATTCTGGGGCACCGTCAAGTCAACGAATTGGAACGGCCAAGGGGTTGGCGACCGGCATGCCGACCGCACGGGGCCCTCTTTATCGGCGCATCGTTTCCCATCGGAAGTGATCAGCTATGCCGTCTGGTTGTATTTCCGGCTTTCCTTAAGCTTTCGCATGGTCGACGAAACGCTGGCGGCGCGTGGTATTGGCGTGACCTATGAAACCGGGCGTCAGTGGGGGCGCAAACTCGGCAGGCGTTCTCCCATCGGGATCGCCCGGCGCACTCCCACTCGCGGCGACATGGCATCTGGACGAATTCGTTATCTCGATCACGCGAACAACATTGGCTCCGGCTCGTTGTCGACCAGAATGGCGTCGTTCTCGACGTCCTGATCCAAAGCCGAAGAAACTCGCGCGCTGCGCAACGGCTCATCACGAAGCTCTTTAAATTCGCCGGCACGCCGCCGCGCGTGATGATCGCTGACAAGCTCGGTTCGTACGGCGTGACGAGGGCGAAGATGGGCGTTCACGCCGAACATCGCTGGCACAAATCTCTCAACAATCGGGCCGAGAATTCTCATCAGCCGACGCGGCGACGCCGGCGGATCATGATGCTTTTCAATCGAGAAACCGTAGAGCCTGATGGGACGGCCGAATCTCGAACCTTTGATAGTTGACTCCTTCAGCTCAGCGGTCGATGAAGTTGACGATGCCTGTTCGCCTTATCCTTTGCGCGAAAGAGCTTGCGCAGATAGGCTGACATCTCAAGCTATTGGTCATGGTTGATAGTCGCGACTGGAGCTTGGACCGGAACGACTGACCGGTCAGGGATCTGGGACCTAATTAGCAATTGGTGTGCCACCAGAGCATCTGTGCAGTGAATGCGTCAATGGCGACGACGGGTGCGCCGCGCCGGTGCGAGCCCCGAGGTTCAAAGGTTGAGTTGCGGACATTGTGTCACCGGCCAGATACGGATGAACACCGTCAAATCTCCGAGCGACCAGTCTGCAGGATAACCCAGCAATATGCGAGCTAATCAGGTCGAGCACCTTTCAAATGCAGCACGCCGCGCTCGCGTCATGCCGCTCCAGGACCTACAAGCAGCGTGCGGTGTGCTGCCTCCAGTCATCCCAACTGATCGAACCAGCCTGAGAATGTGTGCAATCGCACACGATTGTCAGCTTTGCGTCCATTGCCGTCGATTCGATGCTCATCCCTGATGCTCATCCCTGGAGTATCAGCATTTTCGACCCGGCATGACAGTTGCTCTGTTCTCGGCAATCTCGACAGACCATAGATCTGACGCGTGACCGCCGCCTTGAAAATATTCGACGACATGCTCGCGCATATTCCGCAAGAGCAGGCCTTTGTCGGACACTTGCTGCGCCGGTTGTCGGCATTGAGACCAATGCCGGAAACCTGACACTACGCGCCGCTACGAAGTGCCTGCTCGGCCTGCGAATTCACTTCGGCACGCGATTTGCTGTGTTCACGGCATCATCACCAATCGCAGTGCGATGGTCTTCGGGACGGACACGGCGCGCGTCGCTGTTCGCGTCTGGTCCGTTCCGGCGGTTTGCTGTGGCAATGACTTGGCGCTCGGTTGTGGACCGAGAAAATGCAGGGAAGTGTTGGATGCGATCTGGAGTTCTTCTTTTGGGAGCCACGACAATTGCGCTCCTCGCGAGCGATGCAACCAAAGCGGCAGACCTTGAGCCAGGCGTGAAACTGCCACCGGCGGTGTGGGACTCGTCCGGAGGCTATATTGGCAGACACGTCGGTGGGCGGGGACGGTCGAACCTCCTTCACCAATCCTACGGTCAGTCGATCTATGGCGATGCCGCCAGGTTCGATGTCACCCGCCGGCACAACCCGCATTTGTCGTTCGGCTAGGGGCGCATTTCTGCCTGGGCGCCGCGGCTAGCACGCCTGGAATTGCGATGCGCCTTTCCCGCCCTGTTCGTGCGGCTGGAGGATCTGGCGCTGACCATCGCCGCGGAGGACGTCGTCGACATGCCGTCTTACGTCATTCACTGCCCGCAGCGCCTGCCGGTCACCTTCCGCCCTTCCATCGCTGAGAGAGTGAAGTGCCACCATGTCCGAACAACCCTTGATGTCCGAACAACCTTTGCCGACGCTGCCGATGTGGCGCGTCGATCACATCGAGCCCTCGCCCGAGATGTTGGCGCTAAGCGCCAACGGTCCGATCCACCGCGTGCGCTTCCCGTCCGGGCATGAAGGCTGGTGGGTGACAGGCTACGACGAGGCCAAGGCGGTGCTGTCCGACGCGGCGTTCCGGCCCGCGGGAATGCCGCCGGCGGCATTCACCCCGGATTCGGTGATTCTCGGTTCGCCGGGATGGCTGGTCTCGCACGAGGGGGGCGAGCATGCCCGGTTACGCACGATCGTGGCGCCGGCCTTCGGCAACCGCAGGATGAAGCTGCTAACGCAGCAGGCCGAAGCGATCGCCGCGCACTTGTTCGAGACGCTGGCGGCCCAGCCCCAGCCCGCCGACCTGCGGCGCCACCTCTCCTTTCCGCTTCCGGCCATGGTCATCAGCGCGCTGATGGGCGTGCTCTACGAGGATCACGTCTTTTTCGCCGGGCTGTCCGACGAGGTGATGACGCACCAGCATGAAAGCGGCCCGCGCAGCGCGTCGCGCCTGGCCTGGGACGAACTGCGCGCCTACATTCGCGGCAAGATGCGGGACAAGCGCCAGGATCCGGGCGACAACCTGCTGACGGATCTGCTCGCGGCGGTCGACCAGGGCAAGGCGACCGAGGAAGAGGCGATCGGCCTGGCCGCGGGCATGCTGGTGGCGGGGCACGAGAGCACCGTCGCGCAGATCGAATTCGGCCTGCTGGCCATGCTCCGCCATCCGCAACAGCGCGAACGCCTGGTCGGCGATCCATCCCTGCTGGATAAGGCGGTGGAGGAAATCCTGCGCATGTACCCGCCGGGCGCGGGCTGGGACGGCATCATGCGCTATCCGAGGACCGACGTGACCATCGCGGGCGTGCATATTCCCGCGGAGAGCAAGGTGCTGGTCGGCCTGCCGGCGACGTCGTTCGATCCGCGCCATTTCGACGACCCGGAAATCTTCGACATCGGACGCGACGGGGAGCCGCACCTGGCGTTCTCCCACGGGCCGCACCAGTGCATCGGCGTGGCGCTGGCGAGGCTCGAACTCAAATTGGTGTTCGGTTCGATCTTCCAGCGCTTTCCCGCGCTGCGCCTGGCTGTGGCGCCCGAAGAACTGAAGTTGCGCAAGGAGATCATCACTGGCGGGTTCGAGGAGTTCCCGGTGCTCTGGTGATGCGCGGACGCCGCCGGGGATCGCGATCGTCTCCGCAATTTGCCGGCACGCCTGGCGCGCGCCGGTCAGATCAGCCAGCCAACAGGTAAGAGATGGACGTGCCAGACACCACGGCAGCATGCCGGGACGCCTTCGCCGAACTGGCGTCGCCAGCGTGCATCCACGACCCGTATCCGTTCATGCGGTGGTTGCGCGAGCATGATCCGGTGCATCGCGCGGCGTCGGGCCGCTTTCTGTTGAGCCGCCACGCCGACATCTACTGGGCGCTCGAGGCCACGGGCGATGCGTTTCGGGGACCGGCGCCGGGCGAACTGGCGCGCTATTTCCCGCGCGCGGCGACCAGCCTGTCGCTCAATCTGCTGGCGTCCACGCTGGGGATGAAGGACCCACCGACGCATACGCGTCTGCGCCGGTTGATCTCGCGCGATTTCACCATACGCCAGATCGACAACCTGCGGCCGAGCATCGCGCGCATCGTCGCAGCGCGCCTGGACGGCATGGCGCCCGCGCTGGAGCGCGGGGAGGCGGTGGACCTGCATCGGGAATTCGCGCTGGCCTTGCCCATGCTGGTCTTCGCCGAACTGTTCGGCATGCCCCAGGACGACATGTTCGGGCTCGCCGCCGGCATCGGCGCCATTCTGGAAGGCCTGAGCCCGCACGCCAGCGATCGCCAGCTTGCCGCGGCGGACGCGGCGAGCGCCAGGGTAAAGGCCTATTTCGGCGACCTCATACAGCGCAAGCGCACCGATCCCCGCCACGACATCGTGTCGATGCTGGTCGGCGCACACGACGACGATGCCGACACGCTGTCGGATGCGGAGTTGATCAGCATGCTGTGGGGCATGCTGCTGGGCGGCTTCGCCACCACGGCTGCGACCATCGACCATGCGGTCCTGGCGATGCTGGCGTATCCCGAACAGCGGCACTGGCTGCAGGGAGACGCCGTGAGGGTGAAGGCATTCGTCGAAGAAGTCCTGCGCTGCGACGCGCCCGCCATGTTCAGCTCCATTCCGCGTATCGCCCAGCGCGACATCGAACTGGGCGGCGTGGTGATCCCGAAGAACGCGGACGTGCGCGTGCTGATCGCGGCCGGCAATCGCGACCCGGACGCCTTCGCCGATCCCGACCGCTTCGATCCCGCGCGGTTCTACGGCACCAGTCCCGGCATGTCGACCGACGGGAAGATCATGCTGAGCTTCGGCCACGGCATCCACTTCTGCCTCGGTGCGCAACTGGCCCGGGTGCAGTTGGCCGAGAGCCTGCCGCGGATCCAGGCGCGCTTCCCCGCACTGGCATTAGCCGAGCAGCCGACCCGGGAGCCCTCCGCGTTCCTTAGGACGTTCCGCGCGCTGCCGGTGCGGCTGCATGCGCGGGGTGGCTGAGATGCACGTCGTGGTCGACCAGGATCTGTGCGGAACCACCGGGCAGTGCGTGCTGACGCTGCCGGGCACCTTTCGCCAGCGCGAGCCGGACGGCGTGGCCGAAGTGTGCGTGGCGACGGTCCCGCAGGCGCTGTACGCCGCCGTGCGGCTCGCGGCCAGCCAGTGCCCGGTCGCCGCCATTCGGGTCATCGAAAGCGACGCTGGCGATGACGAGCGCGCCAGCGCCGACCCTGCGCCTTCTCCGGCGGAGGCCGAGCTGCATGCCGCGAAAGACCAACGCAATCCAGGAGGACACGATGGGACGGTTTGAAGGCAAGGTGGCCGTGGTGACCGGCGCCGGCGCCGGCATCGGCAAGGCATGCGCCCTCGCCATCGCGCGCGAGGGCGGCAGAGTGGTGGTGGCCGACATTGATGGCTCGGCGGCCATCGCCTGCACCGCGCAGATCGCGGCCGAAGCGGGCCACGCGCTGGCTCTGGCCATGGACATCGCCGATGCGCAGGCGGTGGCAACGCTGTTCGAGACGGCGGAGCGGCACTTCGGCGGGGTCGACCTGCTGGTGAACAACGCGAGCGCCATGCATCTGACCCCGCGCGACGGCGCGATCCTTGACCTGGACCTGGCGGTCTGGGATCAGACCATGGCGACCAATCTGCGCGGCACGCTGCTCTGCTGCCGGCAGGCCGTCCCACGGATGATCGCCCGCGGCGGTGGCGCGATCGTCAACATGTCGTCGTGCCAGGGGCTCAGCGGTGACACCGCGCTGACGTCCTACGCCGCGTCGAAGGCGGCGATGAACATGCTGTCGGCCTCGCTCGCCACCCAGTACGGTCATGCGCAGATCCGCTGCAACGCGGTTGCGCCGGGTCTCATCATGACCGAGCGTCTCCTCGCCAAGCTGGACGAGTGCATGCAACGGCATCTGCGCCGGCACCAGCTCCTGCCGCGCGTCGGCCGCCCCGAGGACGTGGCCGCGCTGGTGACGTTCCTGCTCTCCGACGATGCTGCGTTCATCACCGGCCAGGTGCTGTGCATCGACGGCGGCATGCTGGCGCATGTGCCGACATACGCCGACGGTGGCAACAGCCCCGCCGCGCGGCCTGCCGGCGACACCGCCGAAGCCGCCGCGGCGGCGCGGCTCTGATGGACATGCTGCTCAACCCGCTGGACCGTCGGCACCGGCTGCGGTGCGACATCCCGGTCGTGCCCGGCGCTTACCCCCTGGTCGGGCATCTTCCCGCCATCGTCTGCGACCTGCCGCGCCTGCTGCGGCGCGCGGAACGGACGCTGGGCAGCCACTTCTGGCTGGATTTCGGCCCTGCCGGACACCTGATGACCTGCGTGGATCCGGATGCGTTCGCACTGCTCCGGCACAAGGACGTGTCCTCCGCGCTGATCGAAGACATCGCGCCCGAATTGTTTCGCGGAACGTTGGTCACCCAGGACGGCGGCGCGCACCGGCAGGCGCGCGATGCGATCAAGGCGGCGTTCCTGCCCAAGGGGCTGACCCAGGCCGGCATCGGCGATCTGTTCGCGCCCGTCATCCGGGCGCGGGTGCAGGCGTGGCGCGACCGCGGCGACGTCACCATCCTGCGCGAAACCGGCGACCTGATGCTCAAGCTCATCTTCAGCCTCATGGGAATCCCCGCGCAGGACCTGCCGGGATGGCATCGCAAGTACCGGCAACTGCTGCAGTTGATCGTCGCGCCCCCGGTCGACCTGCCCGGACTGCCCTTGCGGCGCGGCCGCGCCGCCCGCGACTGGATCGACACGCAGTTGCGCCAGTACGTCCGCGACGCGCGCGCGCATGCCGCGCGCACCGGGTTGATCAACGACATGGTGAGCGCCTTCGATCGCAGCGACGATGCGCTCTCCGATGACGTCCTGGTCGCCAATATCCGCTTGCTGCTGCTTGGCGGTCACGACACCACCGCCTCGACGATGGCCTGGATGGTGATCGAGCTGGCGCGGCAACCTATGCTGTGGGACACCCTGGTCGAGGAGGCGCAACGTGTGGGCGCGGTGCCGACCCGGCACGCGGACCTGGCGCAATGTCCGGTCGCCGAGGCGCTGTTCCGCGAGACGCTGCGCCTGCATCCGGCGACCACGGTCCTGCCGCGTCGCGCGCTGCAGGACTTGCAACTCGGCCAACGGCGCATTCCCGCGGGCACTGATCTGTGCATCCCGCTGCTGCATTTCTCGACCTCGGCGCTGCTGCACGAGGCGCCTGATCAGTTCAGCCTGGCGCGGTGGCTGCAACGCACGGAGCCGATCCGGCCGGTGGACATGCTGCAGTTCGGTACCGGCCCACACGTCTGCATCGGCTACCACCTGGTATGGCTGGAACTGGTGCAGTTCTCTATCGCCTTGGCGCTGACCATGCACAAGGCCGGGGTACGGCCGCGGTTGCTGAGCGGCGTCGAGGGCCAGCGCTATTACCCGACCGCACATCCGTCCATGACAATCCGGATCGGATTCTCATGAACCGACATCGCATACCCCGTGTGGCGAGGCAGCGGCACCGGCGACGCGCGGCATTGCTGCACTCGGCGCGCGCGCTTGGTGCGACGCCGGCAACACCGCGGCGGCTCGCCGCTCGCCGTGGCCGTCTCCTGTCAGGTACGAGGACATGAACAACATGCAGACCGGTTCGACGCTACACGACGACCGACCTGGCGTTTCCGCGCTCGGCGGATTGCGCGCGCACGCGCGCGGCGCATCCAGCGGGCTGCTGCCGGAGATCTGGATGAGCACGGCGCAAAACGGGTCGAACAGGCGCTGGCGCGTCTTCTCTGCGCCGAACATACGCCGGGCCGCGACGGGCCTGCGGCGACGTGCGCGGCATCTGCCCGATCCTGGTTCTCGTCAACCGTCTGCAGAAGGAACATCCCGCGTGAACGCGCTGTCCGAACAGATCCTTTCCGAATTGCGCCACCTGCTGAGCGAGATGAGCGATGGCGGCAGCGTCGGTCCGTCCGTCTACGACACGGCGCGAGCTCTGCAGTTCCACGGCAACGTCACCGATCGGCAGGACGCATACGCGTGGCTCATCGCGCAGCAACAGGCCGATGGCGGATGGGGAAGCGCAGACTTCCCGCTGTTCCGCCATGCGCCCACATGGGCGGCGATGCTGGCATTGCAGCGTGCCGATCCTCTTCCCGGCGCTGCCGACGCAGTCCAGGCTGCAACCCGGTTCCTCCAGCGCCACCCCGATCCCTACGCGCATGCGGTGCCGGAAGACGCGCCAATCGGCGCGGAGCTGATCCTGCCGCAATTTTGCGGCGAGGCCGCATCCCTGCCGGGCGGCGTGGCGTTTCCGCGCCACCCGGCGCTGTTGCCGTTGCGGGACGCGCGCCTGGTCAAGCTGGGGGCCGAGCTGGGGGCCATGGCGACGTTGCCGAGCGGCCATCCGTTGCTGCACTCCTGGGAAGCCTGGGGGACGTCGCCGACCACCACATGCCCGGATGATGACGGCAGCATCGGCATCAGTCCGGCGGCCACCGCCGCGTGGCGTGCGCACGCCGTGACACAGGGGAGCACGCCGCAGGTCGAGCGCGCCGACGCGTATCTGCAGGCGGCATCGCGGGCGACGCGCAGCGGCATCGAAGGTGTCGTTCCCAACGTCTGGCCGATCAATGTGTTCGAGCCATGCTGGTCGCTGTACACCCTGCATCTGGCCGGGCTGTTCGCGCATCCCGCGCTCGCCGAGGCGGTGCGCGTGATCGTCGCGCAGCTCGACGCCCGCCTGGGCGTGCGCGGTCTGGGCCCGGCCTTGCACTTCGCGGCCGATGCGGACGACACCGCAATTGCGTTGTGCGTCCTGCGCCTTGCAGGCCGCGACCCGGCGGTCGATGCGTTGCGCCATTTCGAAATCGGCGAGCTGTTCGTCACCTTCCCCGGCGAGCGCAATGCCTCGGTGTCGACCAACATCCATGCCCTGCATGCGTTGCGACTGTTGGGAAAGCCCGCCGCCGGCACCAGCGCCTACGTCGAGGCCCATCGCAACCCGCACGGTCTATGGGACAACGAAAAATGGCACGTTTCGTGGCTGTATCCCACCGCGCATGCGGTCGCTGCGCTGGCGCAAGGCAAGCCCCAGCGGCGCGACGAGCGCGCGCTGGCGGCGCTGCTGCAGGCGCAGCGTGACGACGGCGGTTGGGGCGCCGGTCGCGCGTCCACATTCGAGGAAACCGCCTATGCGCTGTTCGCGTTGCACGTGATGGACGGGAGCGAAGAGCCGACAGGGCGCCGGCGCATCGCGCAGGCGGTGGCGCGTGCGCTGGATTGGATGCTCGCCCGCCATGCGGCGCATGCATTGCCGCAGACGCCGCTGTGGATCGGTAAGGAACTGTTTTGCCCCACCCGGGTCGTGCGTGTGGCCGAACTCGCCGGGTTGTGGCTGGCGCTTCGTTGGGGGC
Organism: Bradyrhizobium monzae; assembly: GCF_021458635.1. Classification (GTDB taxonomy): domain Bacteria; phylum Pseudomonadota; class Alphaproteobacteria; order Rhizobiales; family Xanthobacteraceae; genus Bradyrhizobium. The sequence goes on along the minus strand of NZ_JAIRDQ010000013.1, from coordinate 120,314 downwards.
GGCGCGTCCTGGCCGAGGGAGCAGGAGCGGCGCCATGATCCAGACCGAACGCGCGCTGCAGCAGGTGCTGGAGTGGGGGCGCTCCCTGACCGGGTTCGCCGACGAGCATGCCGTAGAAGCGGTCAGGGGCGGCCAGTACATCCTGCAGCGCATCCACCCGAGCCTGCGCGACACCAGCGCCCGCACCGGCCGCGATCCGCAGGACGAAACGCTGATCGTGGCGTTCTATCGCGAACTGGCGCTGCTGTTCTGGCTCGACGATTGCAACGACCTTGGCCTGATCGCGCCGGAGCAGCTCGCCGCGGTGGAGCAGGCGCTGACGCAGGGCGTGCCGTGCGCGCTCCCCGGATTCGTGGGCTGCGCTGTGCTGCGCGCCTCGCTGGCCGCGCTCGCCTACGATCGTCGCGACTATGCTCAGCTTCTCGACGATACCCTGTGCTACTGCGCGGCGCTGCGCGCCGGACACGCGCAGGCGGCAGGGGCGGAACGCTGGTCCTACGCTGAGTACCTGCACAACGGTATCGATTCGATCGCCTACGAGAACGTGTTCTGTTGCCTGTCGTTGCTGTGGGGGCTGGACATGGCGACCTTGCGCGCGCGTCCGGCGTTTCGCCAGGTCCTGCGGCTCATCTCCGCGATAGGGCGCCTGCAGAACGATCTGCATGGACGCGACAAGGACAGGTCGGCCGGCGAGGCCGACAACGCGGCGATCCTGCTGCTGCAGCGCTATCCGGCTATGCCTGTGGTGGAGTTCCTCAACGACGAGCTGGCCGGCCATACGCGCATGCTGCAGCGGGTGATGGCGGAAGAACGCTTTCCCGCGCCGTGGGGACCGTTGATCGAGGCCATGGCGGCCATGCGCGCGCAGTACTACCAGACCTCGACCGGCCGCTACCGCAGCGACGCTGCGGGGGGAGGCAAGCGTGCGCCGGCCTGAACGCGCGGGAGGCGGCGGTGCGCGCGCTGCTGTCGGTCCGATCCGGCGCAACGCCGTCGCCCGATGCGACGAATGGAGCGAGCATGAGCGACACCGCCCTGAGCCGGCGCAAGGACGGCGACTCATTGCCAGCGCCCTGCAGGCCGATCTCTACTTTGCCGATCCATACGCTGCTTGGCAACGCGGCAGCAACGAAACCGCAAATGGACTGACACGCAAGTCACTTGCCGACACCGACTTCAGCACCATCACCGAAGAGCGCCTGCGATGGGTCGAGCAACGCCTCTGCGAGCGACGACGCAAGAGACTCGGATTCAGAACGCCGCTTGACGTTTTCTGAGAGGAACTCAGCAACAGCGTTGCAAATCAGGGTTGGATCCACCCTACTAAAGCCAGCAACATGAGATCCGGCTGGAAGCGGATCTTCTCCGGGATGTCTGCGGCAGCGACATTTCAACTCTTGTCATCCGGAATGCGTTTTTCCATAGCGCGTCAACTTCCGCAATGTGCGCGCTTCGATAACACATGACAGCCGCATTCGCCATGGCTGATGATCCGTTTACGAACGATGCAAATACAGACTATTCCGAAAACAACTTGACGCCGACCAGACCGACAACAACCAACATGACCGAACAGAGGCGAGCAGGATTTGCGCTCTCGCCGAAAAACGCAATGCCCACAATTGCTGTCCCCACGGTCGCAATTCCGGCGAAGCCCGCGTAAACCGTCGAAGCGGGCAAGCACTTTACAGATTCACCCAACAGAAGAAAAATCGGAAGAGCGAAGACCACCGCCGAAAACACTGTTGTCCATTTCGGAAGCCCGACCGAGCGCTTCAACATGAAAGGCCAAGCGACCTCGAACACGTCCGCCAGAAGTATGTATAGCCATGCCATCAGATATCCCTTTCGTCAGGCGTCGCGTAGCACAAACCGCAGGTCGATTACGATCATCAACTGTTCTGCTTTGGTCAAAGCTGACCTACCAAATTCGGTAGCGCCACGGTCGCTGTCGCTCAGATCGCTGCCGAGTGGTTGCGCCGCGGATCTCGGCAGCGATTGGGCAAGGCCGGCTGTAGCGCTCTTCCAAACTCAACTGCGGTCCGCAACATAACCGACAACAGACATCATCTCTTCAATTGCCGGCGGCACCGCAGATCGGTCGGTCAAGCGGTCCCGGCATCGGCGAACAGCATAAACCGAGCGACGTCCTGCGGCGCGAGTTGGATGCACAGCGCCGCCCGTAGGGCGCCGAGGCCGAATGCATGCAGGTCCTCGTTGAAGTCGCCCGTCCGCGGAGACAGGACAAGCGCCTCAATGCCCGCGGCTTCGGCGCATTGGGTCAATGCCGCGACCGCCGTGTCACCCGCGGCATCGGCATCGCGGGCGACGTAGAGCCGACGCAGCGTCGGCGGCAGCAGAAGGGCGGCAAGATGGTTGGCCGAGAGCGCAGCGGCCATCGGCATGGCAGGCAGCGCACAGCGCAGCGACAGCATCGTCTCGATACCTTCGCCCGCAGCGAGGACGTCGTCGTCCGCGCCAAAGCGGACGGCATGGCCGAGGAGACCGCCCATGGCCCGTCGCGGCGTGTCGACCGGCGCCTTGTGAGAGCCGTCGGGCGCGAGCCAGGTGCGATGTGCGCCGGTGATGCGATCCGCAAGATCGGTCACGGCGGCGATCATCGCCGGCCAGGTCTCAGTCGGCGAACCGTCGTCCGGGCGATAGTAGCTGCGCGGATGAAACCGCAGCGCGCCCGCATCGTGGACAGGCTTGATGCCGCGATGGCCGAGGTAGGTCTCAACAAGCGTGCGGCGGATCGGCTGCGACATGGCGAAGAGCCGCCGTGCCGCTTCCGCCGATCCGGCGGGGACGGGTGTGCGCTTTGGGCTACGGCGCGGTTCGGCGCGCGGCAGACTCAGAAAGCGTCGTGCCTCGCCTGCGACATCGCGAAAATCGACGAAACCGCAGCTCTCGCGGATCACGTCGAGGAGATCGCCATGTTCGCCCGAGGCAGCATCTCGCCAGTGCCCGGCGGCGCCGGGACCAGAGTCCGGTCCGCTGAGCCGGACGAACATCGAGCGGCCGGGCGTATTTCGGACGTCGCCGACGATCCAATAGCGGCCCTGGCGCCGTCCATTGGACAGGTAATGGCGGCAGACCGCCTCGGCATCACGGGCGAGGCGGCGCGCCAGTTCAGAAGCGTCGCGGGTCATCACGCAACCTCCCGCACTGCGCTGGCAGTTGGTTGCGCAGGAGCTGTCAACCGTCTGTGAGGCAGCACCCAAGCGCAAACGCGCAAGCTGATCCGCCGCGCGCCCTGTTCGGCCCACTTGCCGGCGGATCCTTTGGACGAGTTGTGGAGCCGCACAAACAAGAAGCGGCCAGGCCGGTTGTGGACATCGCCCGGCAGCCAGCAGCGTCCCTCGCCCTTGCGGCTGGAGAAAGAGTGGCGGCACACAGCCTCGGCCTCACGCGCGAGGCGGCATGCCAGTTCGAACGCATCGCGCCGCATCAGGCGGCCTCGCGTTCGCAGATGCGCTCGACCGGGTAGCATTCGAGCACCTTGCCCAGCACGACGGCCCCGCTTGCATCGGTCGGCACGAACATGCGCAGCTTCCAGGAGATGATCTCACTGAACAGTCCGTAGGTCCGCAAGCGATCGCGCATGGTGTCGTTGAAGTCCGCGAGCTCAATGCGATGCGCACCCATGACGCGGACGCGCCGCAGTGTCAGGCCCTCGGCGAGCTCGACGAACGCGCGACCGTCGCGCAAGGCGGCGAAGACGTCTTCGGGTTTGAGTGTCGGCCGCTCACCCGAAAGCGCGTCGGCGACCCAGGCGGACGAGACCTTCCGCCCAATGATCCGCTCGCCGGCGTCGGTCTGGAGGCGGTAGACGCGGGCCGATTCCTTCGGCAGCCGTTTCCAGATCGGCAGGAGCAGCCCGGCCACGACGTGGATCGTGCTCTCGGTGAACGCCGGCACGTCTGCAAGCTCAGCTGTCCAGGCTGCACTGAATTGCTCGCGATCCGTCTCGATCCAATGACTTTCGGCCATGGCCTTGGATGGGACATTGTGGCTTTCCATGGGCCGAACCAATTTGACGCGCTGTTCGATTTCGCCGTCGTCCAGCATCAGGCTCGGAGCCGGGACTTGCACCGCCGCGCGGCCGGAACGTTCGTTCACCAGCAGGACGGCGCGGCGATCCGACAGGAGGCCGAGGGCATCATCCAGCGAGAGCGGGCGGTTGCGTTCGCGCTGGATGATCGTCAGAAGCCGTGTCTCGGCGCCGGTCGCGGGATGGGTATAGATGGTGCGCCGATGCGTGACGACGAAGCTTTCGGCGCGAAGGGTCTCGAGGCCCGCATCATAGATTCCGGAGGCGATTGCGCCTTCGATCCGCGCCGTCAGCAACTGCTCGAAGGCGGTGAACAGCACGTTTTGCAGCGCGATGGTCAGCGCCAGCAGACGGTTGAGGAAAGTCGTGATCGGCGGCAGGTCATCCCTGATGCCATTGGAGTCGACGAGCTTCAGCCCGGTCGCATTCTCGAACATCTCAAGAGAGCAACCATCCACCTTGCCGCGAACCAGGAGCAAATAGAGTTGGCGCAGAGCATCACGGCCATAGATGCTCTCGAGATTATCCTCGGGCCGAAACAGCCCCTGCCCCCCGGTCTGACGCTGACCGCGGGTGATGGCGCCGAGCGTATCGAGGCGGCGCGCAATCGTGCTGAGAAAGCGCTTCTCGGCCTTCACGTCGGTCGCAATCGGACGAAACAACGGCGGCTGCGCCTGATTGGTCCGGTTGGTTCGGCCGAGGCCCTGGATTGCTGCATCGGCCTTCCAGCCGGGTTCGAGCAGGTAGTGCACCCGCAGACGCCGGTTCCGCGCCGACAGTTCGGCGTGGTAACTGCGCCCCGTGCCGCCGGCATCCGAGAAGACGAGGATGCGCTTGAGGTCGTCCATGAAGGCTGCGGTTTCGGCGAGGTTTGCCGAACCGGCGCGGTTCTCGACCATCAGGCGGTCATGTGTCCGGATGATCCGGCGTGAGCGCCCGGTGACTTCGGCGACCCTGTCGGTGCCAAAGCGCTGGACGATCTGGTCGAGGGCGCCGGGCACGGGCGCGAGCGAGGCAAGCTTCTCGATCAGCCGGTCGCGACGCGCAACCGCATCCCGGCTCTCGACGGGCTGACCATCACGGTATACGGGCCGGGAGGAGAGGTTGCCTTCGGAGTCGGTGAAAGGCTCGTAAAGCTGGACCGGGAAGGAATGGGCGAGGTAGTCGAGCACATATTCGCGCGGCGTGATGTCAACCTGGACATCACCCCATTCCTCGGTCGGGATTTCCGCGAGCCGGCGCTCCATCAGCGCTTCGCCGGTCGAGACGATCTGGATAACGGCGGCATGCCCCTGCCCGAGATCGCGCTCGATCGCGCAGATCAAGGACGGGGTCTTCATCGACGTCAGCAAATGGCCGAAGAAGCGCTGCTTTGCGGACTCGAAGGCCGACCGGGCCGCCGACTTCGCCTGGGCGTTCAAGGTCCCGGTCTCGCCGGTGATGTTGGCCGCTCGCATCGCGGCATTGAGGTTGTTGTGAATGATGCTGAACGCGGCTGCATAGGCGTCATAGATGCGGATCTGTTCGGGGGTGAGCTCATGCTCGATCAGTTCATATTCGACGCCTTCATAGGAAAGGGAACGCGCCGCATACAGACCAAGCGCCTTGAGGTCGCGTGCCAGCACCTCCATCGCCGCAACACCGCCCGCCTCGATCGCCTCGACGAACTGGGCGCGCGTGGCGAACGGAAAATCATCACCGCCCCACAAGCCGAGCCGCTGGGCATAAGCGAGGTTGTGAACGGTCGTGGCACCGGTGGCGGAAACGTAGACCACCCGTGCATTGGGGAGCGCGTGCTGCAGCCGCAGACCTGCGCGTCCCTGCTGCGAGGCGGCCTGCTCGCCGCGCTCGCCCTTGCCGCCCACGGCGTTCTGCATGGCGTGGCTCTCGTCGAAAACAACCACTCCGTCGAAATCGGAGCCCAACCATTCGACGATCTGCCGGACACGCGAAAGCTTTTCGCCGCGCTCATCGGTGCGCAGCGTAGCGTAGGTGGTAAATAGGATGCCTTCCGACAGCCGGATCGGGGTGCCCTGGCGGAAGCGTGAGAGCGGCGTGACCAGGAGCCGCTCCATGCCGAGCGCCGACCAGTCGCGCTGCGCGTCCTCGATCAGCTTGTCGCTCTTGGAGATCCAGACCGCCCGGCGCCGGCCCTTCAGCCAGTTATCAAGGAGGATGCCGGCGACCTGCCGGCCCTTGCCCGCGCCGGTGCCGTCGCCCAGAAACCAGCCGCGGCGGAAGCGGACGGCATTTGAAGCGTCGTCGCGCGCAGCTGCCACACCGTCGAAGGTCGCATCGACCGTCCAGGCGCCTGCAAGGAAGGCCGCGTGTGCTTCGCCGGCGTAGACCACGCTCTCGAGCTGGGCGTCCGACAACAGGCCGTCCATAGCGAGGTTGACCGGGAAATGGGGCCGGTATGACGGCTTCGGCGGAGCAACCGAGGCCATCGCTGCCGACTGCACCAGTTTGGTCGGATGCGGCTGCGATCCGTGAATGCGGATCGATTGCAGGGTGTAGTCCTCATAGAGGGCATCGGTCAGATGAGCTCCGTCCGGAGGCGTCCAGTCGACCGTCTGGTAGGTGAGCTCTACGCTTTGCGGATCGCCGAGCCGCTGACCGGACGAGGCGCGCATCGTGAGGGCGGGAGCGGATCGCCGAACCGGCACGGTCGAGCTGACCGGAGCGAGAACAGGTGAAGTGATCGGAAGCCGCGGCGGCACATGTTCGAGGACCCATGCCAGCAGCGTGGCTGCGTCCGGCGCCACGCCCGGAGATGCTGGAAAGACGTTTCTGTCCGGCGCGGGCTGCTTGTCGATGACGGTGAGCCGGGTATCGATCGCCGTCCCGTGCCTGGCAAAAGCCGCCCCTGCGATCGCAGCCGAAAATACCACGCGGCCGCGCTCCTGGAGACGGATGAAGGCCTCGGTCCAGCCTGGATTGTCGGGGGCGAGACTTGCGCCGGTCACCGCCACGAGGCGACCGCCGTGGCGAAGCCTGGCCAATGCCGAGGCGAGATGGCGCAGTGCTGCGTCCGCCATCCGCCGATCCACATTGGGCAGAGCCGAAAATGGCGGATTCATCAGCACGACGCTCGGGGCAACAGCCGCCTCGAGATGATCGTCGATCTGCGCCGCGTCGTAGCGCGTGACGGTCACGTTGGGAAACAGAAGATCGAGCAGCCCGGCACGGGTCTCGGCGAGCTCGTTCAGGGCAAGTGTGCCGCCGGAGATCTCAGCGAGGATGGCGAGAAGTCCGGTGCCCGCCGAGGGCTCCAGCACGAGGTCTGTGTTGGTGATGCCGGCGGCGGTGCAGGCGACGAAGCCGAGCGGGATCGGCGTCGAGAATTGCTGAAACGCCTCGCTTTCTTCGGACCTGCGCGTATGGGTTGGAAGCAGGCTTGCGACCTTCGCCAGCATCGAGAGGTGCGCTGCCGGCGATCCCGCCTCGGTCCGCATGGCGGCGCCATGCTTGCGAAGGAAAAGAACGGTTGCCGCCTCACAGGCCTCATAGGCGGCTTTCCAATGCCAGGCGCCGGCGGCATCCGAGCCGCCGACTGCGCTTTCCATGGCGGAACGCAGAACATTTGCTGCATCGATGCGCCGGCCATGTTCGAGGTTAGAGAGGATAAGCCGCGCGGCTTGGGCGATGGAGGACGCAGCCGCGGCGGTCGCGGAGCAGGACAGATTGATCATGGGAGTTGAGCTTTCGAGGAGAGCGGGAATGGAGCGGGCCGACGGGCGCTCTCTCGACCCGACCGGCTCAAACCTGTCCCGGCCGATCTCTCACTCTGCTGACCCCCTTGCCTCCACCGCACGGGGGAGGACGCGGCCACGCCGCGCGCAAGGCTTTGTGCGCCGCAGCCGCATTCCAAAATGAGAAGCCCGGCGCGATGCCGGGCTTCGGAAGCAAGTTCGAATGAAGCGCACGGCGGGATGGCCGCGCTACGCCCGGACATTCATTCAGCGGCAATGCCGTGTGGCTGAACGTCGTCTGCGGTGCCGCGACCCTCCTCATCGCCAGCGAGGAACTCGGGAAGCGGGCCCGCGTCTGCGTCCTGGTCTGCCGATTGGATAGCGTCAGTGAGGCGCAGTGGCTCCGGCAGCCATCCCGCGCCCTCGAGAAGGCGCTCGGCTTCGCTGGCCATATCGGCCTTCTTCAGATGGTCGATCAGTTCTGCCGAGGCTTCGCCCTTTGCTTGCCTCACCGCCTCCAGAATACGTGGCTTGGTGACGCGGCCGAGATAGTTATCGACGGTCGGCCTCCAGCCGGCCTGCACCATGTCGAGCCCGACCGCCCGCGCCAGCACGTCGGCCTGGCCGAGCCTGCGCGCGAGCCCATCAGCCGATACCCGCCCCTGGGCATAGCGGTTCACGGGTTCAAAGAGGGCGTTGACCGAGAACGACGCACAATGAGCGAACAGGGCTGCTTGCGCATCGCCGTTCAATGCGCAGAGCGTATCCCAAAGCTCCTTCGCATCGTTGGGCAGCCGCGCTTTCCAGGCTTCGTGCCTGGTATCGATCGCCTTGGCCGGCGCGCTGTCCTTCAATCCCGGAGCCTGGGCCGGAAATGTCGGCGTGTGAACCGCGATCTCGAGGCAACTGGCGGACGATGCGAACCTGTAAAATGTTGCCAGCACGAAACTGTGCATGACCGCCAGGAACGTGATCGAGGGATGCTCGGCAAGCGCGTCGCGCAACGCCAGCGTTCGATAGGCCGTCAGCTCGGTGATCAGGCGGTCCGGCAGCGGTCTTGCAGCATCGTCCTCATCCTCTTCGGCCGGCTCGGTTGGCGCGCCACCGACGGTGATGGCGGTACAGTACGCCGGAGCAACGGCTTCCTCCCCGTCAACACTTGTGCTGCCCTGTCCGGGCTCAGTTTCGACGACCGCCTGTTCGTCCTCCGGCCGGACGTAGCCGCGATCCACCGAGAGCCGTCCGTCGGAATCGATGCTGATGAAGACCCCGGCGCGGGCGATGTCGGCCGGATCGTAGATCATTGGTCGCTCCTCGAACGCGAGCAATGCCGCCTCGATCTCGCCAAGGCGTTGGTCGACCGCCTCGGGGAGTTCGTCAGCATCCTGATGCTCGGCTTCGAGCCTGTCATGCTCGGCATTGAGCGCATCGATCGTGCCCTGCTCCTCGATGCTGAGCGAGGCCGGCGTTCCCTCCAGTTCCCGAAAGCCGCTGGTGTGGCCAAATGGAAAATCGATGGCCACCGAGATCCACTTCCACCCTTCCGCCGCGATCACCTCGGCGTCCTGCTTGAGCTTCTCCGTGACAAGACGATCGAGCAGGGCAACGTCCTGGAGCCAGCCACCGTCGTCATGCTCGAACAGATCGTGCAGGACCGGACCTCCGGCGCGCTCGTAGGCCTCGACGCCAACATACAGCGCACGGCGATCGGACCCACGCGCGGTGTTCTCGGTCAGCATGCGGCGGATCTGGTACGGCTCATCATAGCCGGACCGGCTGACATTGTCCCAGACCTGCTCCTGGCGCGCGTGATCGCCGCTCACCGAGAATGCCATGAGCTGCTCCAGCGTCATGCCGTCGTCGGCATAGACCTCATGCAGCTTCGGCGAGACTGAGGCGAGGCGCAGGCGCTGCTTGACGATTGCGGCCGCCACGAAATGCCGCGCGGCAATGTCCTCTTCGCTCATGCCGAGGTCGCGGAGCGTCTGGAATGCGCGGAACTGATCAAGCGGATGCAGTCCGACGCGCTCATCGTTCTCTGCGATCGAATCGTCTTCCGCAATGCCTCCCTCGCGCACAACGCAGGGCACGGCCTGCGTCTTGGACATACGCTTCTGCTTGACCAGGAGCTCGAGAGCACGGTAGCGCCTGCCGCCGGCCGGCACCTCGAACATGCCTGTCTCGTTGCCCTCTTCGTCCACGATGGCGCGGACATTGAGACTTTGCAATAGCGTGCGCTGGGCGATGCTCTCGGCAAGCTGCTCGATCGAGACGCCCGCCTTGACGCGCCGAACGTTGGACTGACTCAGCACCAGCTTGTTGAAGGGAATGTCACGCGAGGGCGACAGCGTGATCTTTTGGACTGCCTTTGTCATTTTTCTGCTCCACGACGGGCGGCCGAAAGCCTCTCTCTCGACCTCCAACCCGTCATGGCGCTCGGCGCCGCCCTCTTCCTCTGTCTGGCGGCTCAACTCCGCTCACGCCGCCTCCTGATCTGCCTCGGCACAATCGGCCGAAGCGGTTGGACTATCTGCTGGCAGGAAGCCAAGCAGATAATCCGCGGCTTTACTCGCTTGTGAGGCCGCCCGCACGATCGCGCGGTTGTCTTCGCGCAGAACTTCCAGCCAGGAACCGATATAGTCGGCGTGCCGCACGGTCGGAACGATGCCGAGTGAAGCGCAGGAAAACGCTGCGCACAATTCGGCGATCAATTCCTCGAACGCGTATTTTTGTGTGCCGTACGAACCGCCGAGATCGCGGTTGAGGCGCGAAGGATGACCACTGGCGTGGCCGAGCTCATGCAGCGCGGTCCGGTGCCAATTGATCGGTTCGAAATAGGCCGCCGGCGGCGGCACCTGCACATAATCTTCTGCCGGCATATAGAAGGCGCGATTGCCGCCGATGTGGAAGTCGATGCCGGTTGCCTTGATCAGCGCCTCGACTTGCGGCTCGATCATGCCCGGCGGCGGCATTGGCGCGGTGGTCGCGATGTCGGCGGACAATCCGTCGCATTGATCGGTGTTGAAGACGGTGAACCGTTTCAGAAATGGAACGGCCTGTGCCTCCTCGCCCGTCTCACGCGCGCGGCGCCGTTCGTCGGCCGGCACGAAGCGGTCGGCATAGACCACGGTTATGCCGCGCTCGCCCTTGCGGACGTGACCGCCGAGCGCAAGCGCCTGGCGGAAGGTCAGCCAGCTTTGGCCGGCAAAACCGCGCTCGATCACCGCCCCCCAGAGGATGAGAACGTTGATGCCGCTGTAGGGCCGGGCAGACGCGGCGTTCCTTGGCATCGACAGCGGCGCCTTTGCTGCCTCCGTCCCCCAGGGTTGAACCCAGGGCACGCGCCCCGCCTCCAGCTCGGCGATGATCTTGTCGGTGATTTCGTCATAAAGGGTGGCCCGGTCCTGGCCGGTGCGCGCGCGAGGATGTCTGGACATCGCGGGTCTTTCGCGACGGGCGCTGCAAGCCTCTCTCGCAGCTCCAACCCGTCGCTGCCGAACCCGGCCAGCCCTCTCACTCTCAATGCTTGTTGCAGGCGCGTTAAGTCTGTTGCAGGAGCAACGTGGCGGTGCCAGATCCTCAGATGAGCGCCGGCCTTCGCGTCAGGGATGGAAGCCCGAATGGGTGAAAACCCGGCCAAAGCCGGGGTTTCAGCGCAGCCGACAGCCCGGTCCCGCAGGGAGATGCACCGCAAATCCAATGCGGATGGAACATCCAGGCGCCTGGAGCGCCAGAGCATGATCCGAAAAAAGTGTGCCGCGGCTTTGCCTCGCGGCAAACGCGGCAGCGCGTTTGCGCGGAGGTCATGCTCAAACGACAACTTCAAGCGCGATGACGATGCAGCCCGATCTTATCGCGCTTTAGATATCCTCACGCGTCTTTGTCTCTGCGTCATAGATTCTGATCCGAAGCATCGGAAAACGCTTCTTCAGCTCTTCCGCACCGGTCTTGGCCCCATCCCTGGTCGCAAATTCGGCCTTGAGGCGGCCATCAACTTCGAGCGCATAACCTGAAGCTGGCAATTCACGGGCAGCTGCAACCATCTTAGTCCTTTGCTCAACGGCGAGATCGAGGATAACGGCTTACCCCGAGTCGCCCAATGCGCGCCAGTGAACCAAAATTGTTGATTTTTCGGCCAAGCTGCACGGGCGCTGATTCGCTGCATCCAAGACGCATCCAAGATGCCTTCAAGGATGTGCGTTGGCGTCATCCGAACAATGAACCGGTGAGCCGCCCGATCGCATGCACGCGCGGTACAGCCAGGGCTCCACATAGCTGCCTGCCCACATCCCGCGACCTGAACGATCAGCATCGCGCTGCGCGGCGCGATACCGGCCGCCGGAATAGTGCGGCCAATCCAGTGCGAGACCGTTGCTGACCAGCCATTCCCCGAGATCGGCAGTCCCGACCAGACATGTCGCGACCGTACGCCCATATTGGTCCTTGGACAGCGAGGTGCAGCTCACCGGACGTCGGGCGATGAAACTATCGAGTTGATTTGCGGCGTTCGCGCCACAGCGATACAGATTGCTGTCAGCACCTCGGCACAGCTGAGTGCTTTCCGGCGCATCGATCCCCCAAAACCGGATGCGTATTCCCTGTATTTCCAGCGTATCACCATCAATGACACTGGCCTGTCCGACAAAATCTGCAGCCGAGGCCGCCCTCGACAACAGCAGGAGCATGAGTAGGAGGGTTTTGCGCTTGCTCATGATCATGGAGTTCCAGTGGTCAGCGCAGATTGCGCGGATCAAATGCGGCCAATTCTCGAGCGGCTTTAACGACGGCAGATGAGCGCAGCGCGCGGGGCACGCACTTAGAGCATGATCCGCAGAACGTGAGCAGCGGTTTTCCCTCGCGACAAACGCGGAGCGTTTGCTCGGAGATCATGCTCAAATATATCTAAAGCGCGATGACGATTCATCCCAATCTCACCGCGCTTTGGAGTGACGAATGACCGCCCATGAGCGCTGGCGCCCTGTTCGATTGCCCGGTGACCGGCCAGAAGATCCAGGGGCTGGTCGCGGAGGAGACCTCCCCCGGCTCGCGCGATGGGATGGTGACCTGCCTCGCCTTCTCAGCCCGTTCACCTCACTGCCCCGTTCACGACACGGTGCTCGGGGCCAAACGCAGCAAAGCGAAATCGCTGGTGACAAAAAAACTCGGACAGAGATTCGATTGTCAGGCATTGATCCGGCTCAGCGCCACGCGGTCGCGGAGGAGGATACGGCGCGAGGTTTCCAGGGCGATGGTTCCGGACTGCGCCAGCTGACTGAGCGTCCGCGACACCGTCTCGATCGTCATGCCCAGATAGTCGGCGATGTCCTGACGCGTCATCGGCAGTTCGATCGACTGAGCGGCGGCATTGCGGCCCGCCATTTCCAGCAGAAATCCGGCCACCCGTTCTTCCGCGCTCTTCATCAGCACCATTGAATGCTCGTGCATACGCTGCAGCTCGCGGACCGCAAGCGTCCAGAGCTGTCTGGCAAGATCCTTTTCGTACTCGGCCCGGGCCATTACGGCGCTGCGCTTGGCGACCACGACATGCGCCTCCCTGATCGCTTCCGCCGAGGCAAGATGCACCTCGGTGGCTTCGACGTCAAAGATATCGCCGGGCAGATAGAAGCTGCCGATCTGGCGACGGCCGTCATCCAGCGTGCGACAGGTTCGCACCGCGCCGGAGATAACTTGGTAAAGGTATTCAGCCGGATCGTCTTCGCTGTAAATTTCAGCATTGCGCGCAAAGCGCGTCGAAGCGCCGATCAAGCCCAGCGGGCCTTCGGGCAGGGAGTTCGACCGAACCGCGGCGGCCGGACGCGCGTGGATTGTAGACTCGGCGGTTGCGGCGGTGAGCATGGCAGAAACTCCTTTCGATCGTCGGTGACGGCAGTCTGCCCGCTTCCCCGGGTTTCGAAACTCGTGTTATTCCCCTAAGTATAAATCCGGAGGCACCTGCAATTTTTCGAAAGTTGCACGGCGGTTCGTGCGCCCCTTGGCGCAGCTCAAGGCGGCTCACGCATGTTTGCGCTACCATCGTCACCATTCCTCAAGATGGCGGAATGCAGGCATCATTCGACCAAGAGCATTCTTGTCGCGCCTGCTGCGCGACAGATGGCGCGAGATCGCCAGTGCGCCGTTCGATCGTGAGATCGAGGTTGCCATGATTGACGGCTGCATCATCATGTGCGCCGGCTCATGCCTGCGTCACGGCGCGGGTTGGCTCGAGGAACGCTGAGGCAGGTCGATGTAACTGCCACGCACTGGCGCTACAGGCGGCCGGTAACGCCGCCGATCAGCTGATGTTGATGGGTGGGCGGCATCGCTGAGTGGTGGCGACCGTCCGGTTTACCGAACCCCGCTCGGTTCGCCGCCCAGGCGTCCTGGTGGGCCCTACTGGTCTTTGCCGGGATTGCGATCGCGTTGACGATGCTGGGCGCTCGCGGGGTGCGCCGAGGTGGCGGATGTCTCAGGCGGCTCATCGTCGGCGATCGCCCGCCAGGCGGCGCCATCGAGATCGTCATACTGGCCGTTCCTGAGCGACCAGAGAAAGGCCGCAAGGCCGAGCCCGCCAAGCGCGATCGCAAGCGGCACCAGATAGAGCAGGACTTCCATCAGGCAGTTTCCCTCTACCGGCGCGCGCGCAAGGCATTGAGCATCACGAGCAGCGATGAGGTGGACATCGCGGCCGCGGCGATCAGCGGCGTCACCAGGCCGCCCATGGCCACCGGCACGGCGAGCGCGTTGTAGATCACCGCGAGCCAGAGGTTCTGCCGCATCAGCCGCAGCGCCTTGCGCGAAACTCCGATTGCGGCTTCCACGGGTGCAAGCCGCTCACCGAGAAACACGGCATCGGCGACCGACTGACTGAGATGCGTCGCGGTGACCGGCGACATCGAGGCATGGGCGGCTGCCAGCGCCGGCGCATCGTTCAGGCCGTCCCCGACCATCAGCACCTTGTGGCCGAAGCGCTTGAGATCGTCGATGCGCGCAATCTTATCGACCGGCGTCACCTCGGCGCGCCATCGCTGAATGCCGAGCGCCTCGGCAGCGGCCCTCACGGCCGGCTCCCGGTCGCCGGACAGCATCTCGACGATCAGACCCAGCCGATGCAGTGTAGAAACGATCTTCGCGGCGTCGGGACGGATCCGCTGCCTGACCGCGAAGACATGGCAGGTCTCACCATGCCGGAACGCAACGACGGATGCCTCGGGATCGCTCTGCAGGATTTGGTTGGCCGCCTTGTCCGCGCCGCACCAGGACGGACGCCCGAGCTTGATTTCAATGCCATCGACCACGCCGAATACACCCTGCCCCGGCTCCTCTTCGATGCCTGGCAGCGGCATTTTGGCGCCGGCCGCACGTGCCACTGCGGCAGCGACGGGGTGGCGGCTCGACAGCGCCAGGCGGCCCGCAAGACTGAAGACATCCGGAGGGATCGCCGCAGCATTCGCAACGTCGAGCTCGGGCAAGGTCAATGTGCCGGTCTTGTCGAAGATCACGCGATCGACCTCGGCGATCCGCTCGATCGCGTCACCCGCATTGAGCAATACGCCCGAGCCAAACAAGGCGCCGGAAGCGACCGTCTGCACGGCCGGAATGGCGAGGCCGAGCGCGCAGGGACAGGTGATAATGAGGACCGCAATCGCCGTCACGATCGAATCGTGGAGCGTGGCGCCTGCGATGAGCCAGCCGATCATCGTCAGCAGTGCAGTGGCGTGGACGAGCGGGGCATAGAGCCTCGAGGCACGTTCGGCCAGACGCAGGTAGCGCGAGCGCGACTGCACGGCATTCTCGAGCAGGCGCGATATTTCAGACAGAAGCGTTGCTTCGGAGGCCGCCGATACGCGGACACGCAACGCGCCCGACCGCACCAGCGTTCCCGCATAGACCGCGCTTCCCGCTATTACCGTCGTCGGCACTGTCTCGCCGGTGATCAGGCTTTGGTCGATCTGGGAGCGGCCGCTGATGACGTTGCCGTCGACGGCCGAACGCTCGCCAGGACGGAGCAGCACGATGTCGCCGGGGCGGATCGCGGCGACGGGGACCGTGCGGATCTCCTCTTCGCTGACGAACTTGGTCGCGGTCTCCGCCTTCAGCGCGGCAAGATTGCCGGCAAAGGCGCGGGTGCGCCGTCGCATGTTCTGGTCGAGATAGCGACCTGCCAGCAGGAACGCGATCAGCATGATCGCCGCGTCGAAATAGGCGTGCTCGGCATGCATGGCCGTTTCGAACAGCGACATCGCCAGTGCCAGGACGATGCCGACCGAGATCGGCACGTCCATGTTGACATTGCGGGCGCGGAGCGCCGCCCAGGCCGAGGAAAAGAACGGCTGGGCCGAATAGGCCGCGGCCGGCAGCACGATCAGCGCCGAGAGCCAGTGGAAGAAGTCGCGCTGCTCGCCCAGCATGTCACTGAGATTTCCGGACCAGACCGGCACCGACAGCATCATCACGTTCATCGCCGCGAAGGCGGCGACGCCCAGGCGCCGCAGCAGCGCACTTGCGCGCTCGGCCTCCCGTGTCTCGGCGTCGGCGCGCTCGAACGGATAGGCCCTGTAACCGAGCTCGGCAAGACGAACGACGAATAGCGCGGGATCCACCGCGCCCGCCTTCCACTCCAGCGCCAGGCGCCGATCGGTCAGATTGACTCGCGCCAAGGTGACATCCGGGATCTGCGATAAGTTGCGCTCGATCTTGGCCATGCAGGCGGCGCAACGGATGCCGTCGACTGCGAGATCGAGGCGCAGATTCGAGCCGGACTTCTTCAGGAAGTGCGAAAAATCGATCGTCGACTGCATTGCAGCGCTCCGTCAGTTCAGGACCACACGATTGCGCGACAGGAACAGGCGCTTTCCGTCCCGATCGGCCTCGATCACCAGCTCCCACTGTCCCGCTGCAACGCCGTGCGCGATGCCGCGGTAGCTGCCGCCGCCGCCCTCGATCATCTCGAGCACCTGGTCGGCTCTGCGATCAGTGGGACGCTCGAGCCGGCCGAAGACCGACAATCCCGCAAGCGGCGCGCCGTCCTGCGCCTTTGCATCCAGGTTCAGCCGGGCCGTCCCGTCGGCCTGGCGCTCGATATGCGCGGCGACCTTCCAATCGCGCCCGTTCTGCTGATGCGCGGCCTGGATTTCCTTTTGATAGGCCAGGCTCGCGCTATAGGCGCTGTCGACGTCGGTCCCCGGCAGCGTGGCGATGGCAAGCCGCATCATCACCGCGTTGACGCCGATCACGACGGCAAAGAAAGAAACCACGGCGATCAGGACGAAGCGCCCGGTGATTGGCCGTATGGCGGATGAAGACGTTGTCATGTCCGGTTTCCTCTCATCTCAGGGCGTCACAAAATGATCGGTGGCGGAGGCAACCTCGCCGAGCCCGATGTCGGTGATGCGGAATTTGACCGGCTGGGTCTTCTCCACTTTCTCGTCGAAGGGTGCGGTCACCAGCACGCGCAACTCGGTGGTGGCATCGCGCGCGAGGACGATCATTGGCCGCTCGGGCGTGACGGAGTCGACGCCGACGATGTGGATTTGCGCATTGGCGGGCCCGTCGACATCGACGGCAATCACGCGATCAAAGCCGCGCTTGTTGAGGAAGCGCAGCGTATAGCCGTTGCGGATCGCGCCATCGCTGAGCTTGACCGCCACGGGGTTGCGGTCGTGCAGCACGTTGACGTCCAGCAGCGAGCGCGTCAGCAGCGTATGCAGCATCACCGCGCAAACCAGGGTGATCAACGATGCATAGACCCCCGTCCGGGCACGGATCGGCTTGAAGGCTTCCGTGTTGCCGGATGTCCGGCGCTGAACATTGATGTCGTTGTCGTAGCCGATCAGCCGCATCGGCCGGCCGATCTTCTTCATCACGTTATCGCAGGCATCGATGCAGAGGCCGCACTGGATGCAGCCGAGCTGCGCGCCATCACGGATATCGATGCCGGTCGGACAAACTGCGACGCACTGCTTGCAATCGATGCACTCACCGATCTTCTCGCCCAGCGCGCGCAGGTCTCTTCCCTTCTTCATCGAACAACGCGGCTCGCCACGGTCGTATTTGTAGGTGACGTTGAGCGCCCACTCATCGGTGAGCGCGGCCTGGATGCGCGGCCATGGGCACATGTAGAGACAGACCTGCTCCCGTGCGTGGCCGGCCAGGAGATAGGTCGACGCCGTCAGAATGCCGATCCAGATGTAGGCGATCGCCGGCGCCTGGAAGGTGGCGAGATCCCTCACCAGCGTCGGTGCATCCGAGAAATAGAGGACCCATGCGCCGCCGGTCCACCAGGCGATGATCAGCCAGATCGCCTGCTTCAACGCGCGCCGCGCCAGGCGCTTGGCAGTCAGCGGACCGGCATCGGTTTTGATTCGCTCGCGGCGGTCGCCCTCGGTCCAGCGCTCCACCGCGTAGAACAGGTCGGTCCACACCGTCTGCGGACAGAGGTAGCCGCACCAGATGCGGCCGCCGAGCGCATTCATCAGAAACAAGGTGAAGGCAGCGAGGATCAACAGCCCGGTGAAGTAGTAGATCTCCTGCGGCCACAGCTCGATGAAGAAGAAATAGAAGCGCTGGTTTGGAAAATCGATCAGCACGGCCTGGTCCGGCGCGCCGAGGCCGCGATCCCAGCGCACCAACGGTAGCAGGTAATAGACGCCGAGGCAGAGCGCCATCAGCCCCCATTTGAGTCGCCGGAAGGTGCCGGAAACCCGCTGGGGATAGATTTTCTTCTGTGGTGCATAGAGCGGCAGATCATCATCGCCGCCCATCAGCACCTTCGGCGTGACGTTCTTGGTCATCGGAAGGCCCATCAAAATCCCCCGATAAGGCTCCATTACCGCTTCACCTGGGTGAACCGCTCAAACCTCGCCCGGCATTGCTATTTGCCGCCGCCCAGCGAGTGGACGTAGACTGCGAGCGCCCTGGTCGTGACCGGGTCCAGCCGTCCGCTCCAGGCGGGCATGACGCCGGCGCGGCCCTTGGTGATCGTCTCCACAAGGGTGGACTCGTCTGAGCCATAGAGCCAGATCTGGTCGGTCAGGTTCGGCGCGCCGAACTCCTGATTGCCCTTGCCATCCTCGCCGTGACAGCTCACGCAGTTCTCGGCAAAGATCGTCTTGCCGGCGGCCGGGTCATAGCCGGCCGCGGTCGAAAGTCCCGAGAGCGAGCGCACGTAATTGGCAACCGTGACGATCTCGTCCTTCTTCAAGATGCCATCGCGCCCGAAAGCGAGCATCTGGCCTTCATGCGCCTTCGCGTTCCCGGATCGCGCGCCGAACTGGATGGTCTGCATGATCTGGTCGAGCGTGCCGCCCCAGAGCCAGTCGTCGTCGTTCAGATTTGGATAGCCCTTCGCGCCGGCGGCGCCGCTGCCGTGACAGGGCGCACAATTGTCGCCGAACACCGCCTTGCCCCGCGCCCGCGCCAAGGCCAGGAGGGCTGGGTCCTTCTCGATGTCGGCAAGAGACGCGGTGCCAAGCGCCTTCATCTTTTCGCCGCGCAAAGCTTCGAGTTGGGCGAGATTCGCGGTAACGGCGGCGCGATTGGTGGTGTGCAGGACACCGGTCGTATAGCCGCTCACCAGCGGCCACGCCGGATAGACTAGCCAATAGCCGAAGGCCCAGATGATGGTGGCGTAGAAGGTCAGCACCCACCAGCGGGGAAGCGGCGTGTTCAGCTCCTTGATGCCGTCCCATTCGTGGCCCGTGGTCGACCGGCCGGACACGCGGTCGATGTCGTTGTGCGCGCTCATCTGTCAATCCTCCCGCAGCGGCATTTTCGCCGCGGCATCGAACGGCGCCTTGTTGCGGGGACGCAGCGCGTGAAAGACGATGGCAAGGAAGATGCCGACGAAGATCGGCGTCCAGAAATTGAGCACGAACTGCGACACCAGGTTGTCAACGGAGACAATCGCCTTCATCACAAATCACCTTCACCGCAGATTGGCTTTTTCGTCATAGAGCTTGAAGTCGACCAGCGTCCCCAGCATCTGCAGGTAAGCGACCAGCGCATCGAGTTCGGTGGGTTCGCCAGCCTTGCCGTCGAAGTTGCGGACAACCGCATTTGGATAGCGCCTCTGGAACGCTTCGGCATCCGCACCATCGGGATCGAGCTGAGCCTTGAGGTCGGCTTTGGCATTGGCGATCTGGTCGTCGGTATAGGGTACGCCGATCGCGCGGCTGGTCCGCAGATGCGCGGCGACGTCCTCAAGCTCGAGTTCGGTCGCAGCCAGCGATGGATACCCCGGCATCACCGATTGCGGCACGATCGCCCGCGGATTGATCAGGTGCCGGACATGCCAATCATCGGAATATTTGGCGCCGACGCGGGCGAGATCGGGACCCGTACGCTTCGATCCCCACTGGAAGGGGTGATCGTACATGCTCTCGGCGGCCAGCGAGTAGTGGCCGTAGCGCTCCACTTCGTCGCGCAAAGGGCGGATCATCTGCGAATGGCAGAGATAGCAACCCTCACGGACATAGATGTTGCGCCCGGCAAGCTCGAGCGGCGTGTAGGGACGAACGCCGTCGACCACCTCGATCGTGCTCTTGAGATAGAACAGCGGCGTGATTTCGACGAGACCGCCGATCGCGATGACCACGAGGATTCCACCGATCAGGATGGTCGCGTTCTTCTCGAAGATCTTGTGTCGATTCCAGAAGGACATGGGATGACCTATTCGGCAGGCTGGAGCCGTCCGGCGGCTCGTGCCTCCTCGGCTTCGCCGGCCCTGACGGTCATCCAGAGATTGAAGGCCATGATCAGCGCGCCGATCAGGAACAACGCGCCCCCGGCTGCACGGATGATGTAGAAGGGATGCATGGCCTCGACGGTCTCGATAAAGGAATATTCGAGGAAGCCGAGCGAGGTGTAGGCGCGCCACATCAGACCCTGCAGGATTCCGGACACCCACATGGCGGAAATGTAGAGCACGATGCCGATGGTGGCGATCCAGAAGTGCCAGTTGACCAGCTTCAGGCTGTAGAGTCCGTTGCGATTCCACGCCCACGGCACCAGGCAGTAGAGCGCGCCGAAGGAGACGAAGCCAACCCAGCCGAGCGCGCCGGAATGCACGTGGCCGATGGTCCAGTCGGTGTAGTGGCTGAGCGAGTTGACGACCTTGATCGCCATCATCGGGCCTTCGAACGTCGACATGCCGTAAAAGGCGACGGAGACGACGAGCATGCGCAGCACCGGATCGGTGCGCAGCTTGTCCCAGGCGCCGGACAAGGTCATGAGCCCGTTGATCATGCCGCCCCAGGAGGGCATCCACAGCATGATCGAAAAGGTCATGCCCAGCGTCTGCGCCCAGTCAGGCAGCGCGGTATAGTGCAGATGGTGCGGGCCGGCCCAGATGTAGAGGAAGATCAGCGCCCAGAAATGGATGATGGAAAGCCGATAGGAATAGATCGGCCGCTCGGCGCGCTTCGGGATGAAATAGTACATGATCGCAAGGAAGCCGGCGGTGAGGAAGAAGCCGACCGCATTGTGCCCGTACCACCATTGGAACATCGCATCCTGCACGCCACCCCAGGCAATGTAGGACTTCGAGCCGAAGACAGATACCGGCAGCGCCGGATTATTGCCGAGATGGAGCACGGCAATTGTGACGATGAACGCCAGGTAGAACCAGTTGGCGACGAAGATGTGCGGTTCCTTGCGCTTGACCAGCGTCATCAGGAACACCAGCAGATAAGTCACCCAAACGATGGTCAGCCAAAGATCGGCGTACCACTCGGGCTCCGCATATTCCTTGGACTGGGTGACGCCGAGCAGATAGCCGGTGCCGGCGATCAGGATAAAGAAGTTGTAACCGAGCACGACGAACCAGGGCGCGAGATCGCCGGCAAGCCGCGTGCGGCAGGTCTTCTGCACGACGTAGAACGAGGTCGCGATCAGGACGTTGCCGCCGAACGCGAAGATCACGGCCGACGTGTGCAGCGGACGCAGGCGGCCGAAGGTGGTCCAGGGCAAATCGAGATTAAGCGCGGGCCATGCCAGTTGCGAGGCGATGATCAGCCCGACGGCAAAGCCGGCGATGCCCCAGAACATCGCCGCCACCGATGCGAACTTGATCGGACCCATGTTGTAGTTGGGACGCCCGTTGATCTCCTGCGGCGGCAGTTTGGCCGGGCGATCATAGTAGCGGTTGAGGATCGCAAACGCAGCCGCGATGCTGGCGGCGCATCCAAGCGACGCGTGAAAGGCGAACGGGGCGTCATGCGCGAATCCCGCACCGATCAGGCACAGGAATGCGAGCACCGCAAACAGCGGCCACAACACCGTTTCTCCGATCGTCATCGATTTTGCGCCAGCGGAGACGTTCGTCATGGTGCGACATCCTCAATGAGTGGATCAGGGAGGCACGCGCGGCGCCCGGGTTGATCGACATCAATTGCGGGTGGCGGGGGCCGGCAGAACCGGTGGGGCGCACCGCTGCACATCGTCCGCCAACGCCCGCAGCGTCTGCTCATTTGGGCAGTATTTTGCTGGGCTCGCTTGCCGCTCGTGATTCAAGTCCCGGGCGCAGCGCGCCTTGGACGAGCATTGGCAGCACACGCGTCGCAGATCGCGGAGCACGTCACCGTGAGATGCTTCCAGGTCGTCCTCGGCAAGGCCCGCATGGGAGAGGCGCCTGCTCAGGGACTGAAGCGACCCCGAAGGCTTCAAGATCAGCGCAGCGAACTCCGTCCTGGAAAGATTCAGCTCGCGCGCGATAACGTCGATCTCCCGCGGGTCCAGCCGCTGCAACTCGTTCCTGCGATCCATGGCGCCCTTCAAACGGTCACGGAGATTGCCGAACAGTGTGCTGCACGTCTTGCCGGCCGCTTCAATCAACATTTGACGATTTGGGTCCCTTTTTCGATGATGTGTTACATCCGCCAAGGGACATTGTCGTTGATGCAGATCAAATTGCCTTGCTGAACTGTGCGGCGCGCGAGCGTCCATAGGTATCGAAAGTTGCGGCGATGACGCGAACGACGAGCCGGCCGGCGTCCGTTACCGTCAATCTCGCGCCCTCGATCTCGACCAGCCCCTCCGATTGCATCGGTGTCAGCCTCGCCAGTTCATCGCGAAGATCGGCATTCGGCGCGACTTCATCGAGATCGACGGCGAAATCGCACATCAGCCGCTCGATGATTCGCGCGCGCTGTCGGTCGTTTTCATCGCGCCGGCACCCCCTGGCAGAGGCGAGTGAGCCGGCAGCGATGGCGCCGACATATCTTGGAACATCCGTGACGTTCTGCACGAAGCCGTCCGCGAAAGTCGATATCGAGGAGGCGCCGAGCCCGAGAAGGACGCTGCTGGCATCCTCGGTATAACCCTGGAAATTGCGATGCAGCTTCCCGCCTGCCGCAGCCCTTGCGAGCGCATCGCCGGGCCTGGCAAAATGATCGATGCCGATTCTCACATAGCCGGCGGAAATCAGCTCCTCGGACATGACCTCGGCCTGCTCGATGCGCTGATCCTGCGACGGCAGCCCGGCTTCGTCGATCCGCCGCTGGTTGGCCTTGAACCGCGGCAGATGGGCATAGCCGAAACAGGCGATGCGGTCCGGCTCCATCGCCGCAACCGAGGCGCAGGTCTTTCGAACCGAGTCGGCGGTCTGCAGCGGCAGCCCATACATCAGATCGAAGTTCAGATTTCCGATTCCGGCCGACCGCAATCGCTCGACGGCCGCCTCGATGACAACGCGCGGCTGCTGGCGGCCGATCGCGGCCTGGACTAAAGGATTGATGTCCTGAACGCCCAGACTTGCACGGCCGACGCCGAGTTCCGCCAGGGCGTCCACGAAGGCGACAGTCACGTGACGTGGATCCAGTTCGATCGCGTGCTCGAGGCCGTTCGCGAACGGGAATTGACGGCGGAGTGCGGCGACGACGGATCGCAAGCCGTCAGGTCCGAGAATCCCGGGCGTGCCGCCGCCCCAGTGCAGACGGGCAATTTCAGGCCTCGCCCCGACCAGGCTCGCAACAAGATCGATCTCGGCTTCAAGCGCGCGGCGATAGCCATCGATCACATCGTCACGTACCGCCATCTTGGTGTTGCAACCGCAGTACAGGCATATCTTTCGGCAATAAGGCACGTGAAGATAGACCGAGACGGCCTGACGCGCGTTGAGGCCGGCGAGCCAAGTCTCGTGGTCTTTCGCGCCAACCTCAGGCGAGAAATCGACGGCAGTCGGATAAGACGTATAGCGCGGCACATTGTAGCCCGCATAGCGGCGCACGACGGGGTTCAAGACGCATCGACCTTGCTAGGAGGCCCCGGCCCGCTCCAGCGCGGTCGGCGCCCGGAATTCGACGGCATCCGCGAAGATCGTCCAGTCGTGGACGTGCCTCTGCCTGCAGAAGTCCGCTTCCGATCGTCGCACCGCTTCCGTCAGGGACGGAGCTTCGATGGTGAACGCCGCCTGGCAGGCACGATGCTCGTGCCCAGTGTCGTCGCAGACGGTCTTGATGAAGCGCACCTCAAATAAGGGCATTATGTTCTCCTATTTGCCGACATGTTGCTCAGAACCGGAGCGAAGTCCTTGAGCAAGATCAATCAGACATCGCGCCCGATCGCCCATCCCACTGCAACAACGGCAAAGCCGATGATCAGGATGACAGCAACGAAACTCACAACGGGACCAAGACCCCAGCCTTCATTTGCAACTGATAACCCAACATCAAGCGTCGGGAACTGCCCGGAAAGCTCGCGGGTTAAACCATGGCTCCGCCTCGCCTGTCGACTGCAGCCGGCTCCGGGTCCAACTCGTTCACTGTGTTGCATGACGGACGCGATCGGCCGAGACGCTGAAGGCGCGACGCGGCTTGTCTTCACTTCTCGGATGGCTCCGACCGAACCATCCAGCCGTCCATAAGTGGACAGCCCGAAGACGCCATAAGGCGAGCAAAAGAGAAAGGGCGCGGTCGCCAGCCGATTGGCGGCGATAAAGGCCGTAAGACCCAGGCCTTCGAACGCAAGGTCCATTCTTAGGAGATCGCGGCAAAGCCGACTACGGCGTGGACCACTTCCAATATTTGGGGCATGTCCCGCCTCCCGGTTTCGCTAAGAGATCCTTAGCCCGGGGGAACGGTGCGCGCGTTGATCTCAATCAACTGTCGCTATCACTTGATCCAGCTCAAGGAGCGGTCGCGCCATCGCTGGATGATCGCGCAATCAAACCCGCGACCGCGAAGAGGCTGTCTTGTACGAATGTCTCAAGGAGACGGTTCAGCATGGACGCGTGTTTCACCCAAGCCCTGTGCCGCGGCCGGCCGTTGTCGGCTGAGAGGCGAGGATTTCGCTGGAGCCGATGGCGAACGCATGTATCGTTTTGTCATGGCGATTCGTCCCGAAGCTCTCCCGACTGACGCAGCGGCTCTGACCGAGATGGTGCTCGCGCTCGACGCCGAGAATGAGATGCGGCGCGTGGCGATGCAGACGCTCAAGGAGATGATCTTCGGCAAGCGTTCGGAGCGGCTTGCGGCGATCGTCGCCGAGCAACTCGCGCTCGAGCTGGACGATCTCGCGACCGGCGCCACGCCGCCTCTGTCTGCGAACGACGATGCCCCTGCGACGAAGCCGCTCGGCAAGCCGCGCAAGAAGGCGAGGCGCAACATCGGCGCGCTGCCCAAGCACTTGCCGCGCTACGAGCAGGTGCTCGAGCCGGACGCGACGGCGTGCCCGTGCTGCGACGGCGGTCTGCACAAGATCGGCGAAGACGTGAGCGAGGTGCTGGACGTGATCCCGGCGCTCTGCGGGTGCTGCGCACGATCCGTCCCAAATATGCCTGCCGCGGCTGCACCGACGGCGTGGTACAGGCGAAGGTGCTGCCGCGGCTGATCGAGGGCGGCATGGCCTCGACGGCGCTGGTGACCCACGTGGTGGTGTCGAAGTTCGCCTGGTATCTGCCGCTGTATCGGCAGGTGCAGATGCTGGCCGGCCAGGGCATTCATCTCGACCGCGCGACGCTCGCCGGCTGGGTGAAGCGTGCCGCATGGTGGCTCGAGAGCCTCTATCAGTTGCAACTCAAGACGATCCAGGCCTCGCCGCGGCTGTTCTGCGACGAGACGCCGATGCCCGGTGCTTGATCCTGGGCGACATCGCACCCGCATCTGCCAGTTCTGGGCGCATGCGATCGATGATCGCCCACGGGGCGGCCCGTCGCCGCCGGCGGTCGCCTATGTGTTCGCCGACGGCCGCGGCACCGACAAGATTGCCGTGCAATTGACGGCTTTTCCGGCATTCTGCAGGTCGACGGCTATGCCGCCTACAAGGCGCTGGCGCGCAATCATGGCGGCGCGATCCAGCTGGCTTTTTGTCTGGCGCACCGACGCAAGTTCGTCGAGGTGTACAAGACGATGCAGTCGCCATTCGCTCATGAAGTGATCGAACGCCTGCAGGCGGTCTAGCCGAACAGCGGCTTGCGGCCCGCCGCACGCAACTTGTCAAATGGTGCGCGGACCGAACGTTCCGACGTGACGAGCGGGACGAAGAAGTACTGTTTGCTGGGTCCATTTCACCAACTTACGAATCGCCCTCGGTCATCGATCCCGTGCACAATTTGGCACTTGGCCAAACCATGCTTGGCACCTACGAGGAGTATGACTCCCCGCTCCATGTCATTGATATTCTTTGATATTCTTTTGGACGATTAAGCCTCAGAATTCAGCCGCTGCGTCGGACGGACACCATCAACCAAGTTGCCGGGCGAAACGCTCCGCCCACAGAAAACGCACCAAGGCACTCGTCGCAGAAAATTCGCGCGTTGCTATTACCTTGTTCAGAAGCGTCATAACCGAATCTGGCGAAACCAAGCCTAAGTCCGCCAATGCGCAAGACTTTAGCTGGCATGCAAGTGAGTCCGCCCGCGCGGAAATCGCCCTTGGCAATACAAGCTCGAAACTCTCCTTCTTATAGTCTCGCGGAAACATCTCAAGGCCGTTACGGACACGCATGCAAAGACGGAGCATCTGCTTGTTTGCTCGAAGTTCGAGCGGTAGGGTCGCTGAAAAGTTGATCAATCGCGGATCGCCTAGCGGGGTCACTGGCCAAAGTCCTCGCATCGCGAGAGGTCGAGCATGACACAGTTTCCCTATAAGAGTCGTTGACGCGATGACGCCAGGAGGCGCGCTAAATAGGAAAGACGAACGCGCGGCATCAAGGCCGCGTCTCGTTAGCAAGGCTTCCGCATGTCCAACGGCGATATCGAAGCAACGTGACGACGGAGACCTTGCTTCACCATCCTCGCCAGAGTAGCGAAAGAAGAGCTCATCTCCTCCTATACCGGACCAGATTATCTCGCAACCCGCGTCACGAAACCTACCCCAAAGTGCGTCGAACGCCTCAAGGTAATATTCCGAAACAAGTGGCAGGTGGTGGATTAAGTCGAGATTCAGATCAATCGCCGGCATGTGGGCGTTCATTTCGATCGCGTAGTCGCGGCAATTCAGTGCGGCCACAATACTATTTCGTCTATCAGTCTGGTTGGGGCTACTCTCATCACCCAGTAGTATGCCCCCACATGTTAACGATCCGACGCCCTCGCCGACAGCGATCGCGACGGAAGCGGAATCCATTCCTCCGCTCAATTCCACCGCACTTGCACCACAGTTGGTTGGTCGAGAAACGACAACCTCATGCAGCAATTGATGAAACTCACGAATCGCATCGGTGGTCGTCAACCCAGCGTGCGCATCAGGTAGTGATCGTCTTGGGCCGCAATCAAACAGTGTGTCCGACGTGTCGACGTATAAACTCGCGCCAACTGTTAGTAGGTTAACGCCGAGGCAGGCTTGCCGTGCAGAGTAGAACGTTCTCATCGCCAGATGATGCGCGATCACTTCGGTGTCAAGCGCGCGCGATTC
The DNA here is from genome assembly GCF_021458635.1 of Bradyrhizobium monzae. GTDB lineage: Bacteria > Pseudomonadota > Alphaproteobacteria > Rhizobiales > Xanthobacteraceae > Bradyrhizobium. The sequence continues at coordinate 92,721 of NZ_JAIRDQ010000013.1, read as the reverse complement.
ACGCAAGAAATCAGCAAAGTCCCAGGAAAGCGTCACCGAACGAATGCGTTCCTCAACGGTGAAATAGATCGGCAGGCTCCCCAATTGGCCAGCTCGCACACGGAGCCGGCCGCCGCTGCGGGCCGCCTCGACGATAATGAAGTCGAGAGGCCAATTCAGGCTCTCCTGATAGCACTGGCGAAAGTGATTGGCAGAGACGTTAGCGGCGACAGCAATCGGGGCGCTCAAGTGAGCTTCCGATCGCAGGCGCTCTCGCGTGACGACGAACCATTGTTCAGACGTCTTGAGGAGAAAGCTCTCGAGACTCTGATGATGGAAAGGGTGAATATAGCTGTCGCCAATTGATATTGAAGAGCCATTGGCCACAGGATCAAAGAGTTCAAGGTCGCGTATCCTCAGGCAGGCCTTGAGCATTGTTTTATAACTCGACCGCCCTCGTCTGAGGGGCGGCGCCAAGTAGGCATAATCCGATAGACTCAGGTGAGATAGCCGGCATAAGCGCTGTCATTCGGGAGAGAGCCCTTGGGCCACTTAATAGTCGGAGGTGCCACTGCTGGAAGTGGAAGGTCCGCTGGCATGGGCCGGGACCGCTCCTGAACGAGCGCTTTGGCGTTAGTCATGTGATACTCCCTTTAACAAGGATTTGAGACGCTAGTGCGCATGTCGTCTGGACACGTTCTGCGGAAGCAATGGCTTGATGTTGTGGCCGACCCCCGTCGGTGTGAACTCTCACATGTGACGCTCCGCGACACAACCTATCAAAATCGCCAGGTCCCCATTCGGACGTGCCGGCCGCCGTCCATCCGAGCTGATGCGCCTCCACGTGCGGCGCGACGATCAAAGTGACAGTGCGTATTGCCGCACATATCGATGCTCCCGGTGATGGGTTGCCTCATCTATTTTGCTCCCGGCTTGGGTTGAGGAGGAGGCTGGGTGCGGAGTTGGCCGGGGTTTCGGAGCTGCCGGCCTCCTCCGCTGGCACCTGGCAGATCGTCGGGTTGTCGTGAGCTCATGCCCCGGCGGCGTTTTCTCCGTAGGAATCGGACGACTTCTCCTCAGTTAATGCGCCTTTATAGAGGAGGCTAAGCAGGTACTGTGCCAAAGGAGAAATCGTTCTCTGTCAATATGCTAGCTCTAATACTGCTATTTCACTCGTCCGATATTGTCGGGCATCTAACGTACTTGCGTTATCCACTCCGATTGGATTCGCTAGCTCCGTTCGCAGCCACAAAAGACATCTCGACGAAGTCCTTATCTCGATTCCGGCGAACATCATTGGTTCTGGCGCGCTGTCGACCAGAATGGCCTCGTGCTCGACGTCGTGATCAAGCGCCGACGAGATTCGCGCGCGGCGCAGCGGCTCATGAAGAAGCTCTGCAGGGGCGAAAATCAACCTTTTACGTCCGCAGCACAACTCTCTCAACAATCGGGGTCCGAGAATTCTCATCAGCCGGCCTGGCGACGCGATCGGATCATGACGCGTTCAAATCGCAGCGTCCGTCTCAACGGTTCCGTCAGTTCACGATCGGGTCGTGAACTTTCCCACATCCCCTGTCCCGGATCCGTCACTGTCGACTTGCGACTTGCCGTGAGATCTCCACGACAAGCGCTATCGCCGAATCAATCGTCAATTTGAAGAGAATGCGCGGCAGCAAGGGCCGCAGGCAAAAAAGAAGCAGGGACGCATGTTCCGCCTAAGGCGGATCAGGGTAGGTTTAAGGCGGTCCAGATGGAATGGAGGATGACAGCCATTTTGCGAGCGAGGGCGACCTTGGCCTTTTTGGCAGCGATGCGTTTGGCCAGCTTGCTGCCCCAGCGCTTGAGCGCAGAACCTCGTCTAACAACGGTCAGCAGGACGTTCGCGGCCTCGAACAGACAAGTTCGAACCTGGTGATTACCGCGCTTTGAGATGCGGCCAGTGCGATCGATCTCACCGGATTGATGACGTCTTGGTGTTAGGCCGAGATAGGCGCCAATGTCGGCCGAATGAGCTGCTGCCGCAGCGAATGGGGGGTCACACGCTTGCCGATCCGGGCCCGCCGCCTTGCTGCGCGACAGGCAGATTGAAGGGCGCCGCGGCTCACATGGCTCCCGGGCTCCCGACCGGGAAACGGCCGCAAGCCCGGCTGCGCTCGCTTTCAATAAGCACGAAGGATCTCCAGAAGACATGGCGGCAGCATCGCATAGCGATCTCTGCCGCCGTTGGCGCCCTCGATACCGGACCACATCACCGACACGGAGCTGGAGCCCCGGCTGTTCGCCGGTGCGGGAGCCGGCTCCGGCACCCGGCGAGGCCATCGCCGGCAGGCGGAGCCGGACTGGGCGGCGGTGCATCGCGAGCTCAAGCGCAAGCACGTGACGCGGTCGATCCTGTGGGAGGAGTACATCGCGGGCGAACCCGGCGGGTAACTGAGATGAGACGAACTAATCAGCACCGAGTGCGGCGGCATCGGGTCAGCATTCGAGATCGAGTACAGGATCCCGCGCTCAGCAGTATTGACTTGCATCGGCGTTCGCCTGATCCGGATAGGCGCCTGCCATTTTGGCGCGAGCCTTGTCTGTTGTGAACAACCTTTTTATGCGGGAGCGGGCGGCATTTCGTTGCCGTTCCCAGGCGGTGATTTCGCGGCGCAGTCGCTTGGGATCGTCGATCCTGCGATCCAGGCACTGGCCTCGCAGGACGCCGATTTCGATCTCGACCATGTTGAGCCAACTTGCGTGCTTTGGGGTGTATTCGAGCCGCCGCAAAATCCGCCTGGCTTCGGCGGGCGGGAACGCCTGATAGAGGGCGCCGGCGGAGTGGGTCGATAAATTGTCCTGGACGACCCGGATGGTCTCGGCGTCGGGATAATGGATGTCGACGAGCTCGCGCATGCATTCGGCGTAGTCTCTTGCCGCGCGCCGCTGCGACGATACTCATAATCGTAACGTTCGAGCTACCGGGCTTGGCCGGAATGGGCTGACGCGTTTCGCCGATGAGTTGCACGGGGCTTTCATCGAAGCATACCACCGGCCGCGCGGGATCAGACGCCTCGGCGTAAAGGTCGAGCACATCCTCCATGCGGGCGACGTATTCGCCATCGACCTGCGGAATGCACCACATGTCTTTGCGCCAGGGCTTGAGGTCATTCTCGGCCAGGCGCCGCCGAACCGTCTCATGCGGCAGGCTCTTGTGTTCGGTGAGTTTGACCTTCGCGCCTGCCAGCAGCTTGAGCGTCCAGCGCGCACGGCCCTTTGGGGGACTGGCACAGGCGGTCGCCACCAGCAAGGCTTCTTCCTTGCCGGTGAGTTTGCGCTTCGCTCCGGGGCACGGCTCTTCGCTCAGCGCCCGCTCCAGATTGCCTTCCACGAAGCGTCGCTTGGTCCGATATACGGTCGAGCCGCTTACGCCAACGCTCCTTGCGACCTCCTCGTCGCTGGTCCCGGCATCGGCGGCCAGCAAAATCTGCGCTCGCTTGAGCTTGCGGGACGCATGCTTGCCGCCGCTGAGCAGCGCCCTCAGTTCGGTGCGCTCGATTTGGCTGAGTTCGACCCGATAGCGTACATTCATGGCGTGCCGACCTCGTTCGAGGCACGCACGAACAACTGAATCGGATGACCGGCTTGAGTCCTTCGTCAAAACTCTTCACGCCCACGCAGGGGCAGTATCTGGCTTTTATCCACCTCTATACCCGGCTGCATCGCAGGCCCCCGGTCGAGACCGACATGCAGGAATATTTCCGCGTCAGCCCGCCTTCGGTTCACCAGATGGTGCTGACGCGGGAACGCGTCGGCCTCATCAGACGGCAGCCAAGGACGCCTCGCAGCATCGAGGTCCTCATTGATCCGAGGAGCTAATCTGACCGCCGGACCCAACCTGTCAAAATCACTGTGCAGAGCCACTAGGCGGGATCGTCTCGAAAGCCGATGCATTGAAGGCTTTGTTCCCAGTCAAGCGGCATCCTGCCGCACGACGTGACATGATGGGTACGGCCATCGACGAGATCATGTTGCACCACATCATGAGGGTCCGAGGAGATTGCAGCGCGTGCTGCAGCTGATGGAAAAGCGGAATGATGTCGCTGTGTCACTGGCGGAGGCCGCCAACTGAGACGGCCCTACTTTTCCGTTCCGTTGTTCCGTTCGAGCATCGCCATCTCAACGTGTTCCGCAAGACCCGTCAGATGGCTCGCTAGCCGATCAAACAGATCGCTTGGCCTTGTCGGTCGCAAGGTCCCGGACCAGGGCGCACTCAGGGGCATCTCTGTGAAGCTTTTCGAGATGCCTGGTTGCCCGGGCCTCACAGACCCGCAGCGAGCGCGAGACGCATCAGTTCGGACATGCTGCACGCCCCCGTCTTCACCATGAGATTGGCACGATAGACCTCAACGGTGCGCGGACTGATGCTGAGGTCATGCGCAATGACCTTATTGATTTTGCCTGCCACAAGCCCCTGCAGGACGTCCCGCTCGCGCGGTGACAGATCGGCAAGCCGCGCTTCAGCCTCCTTCTTCGCCGAACTCTCGCTTCCTGCCGCGGGCCGCGCCTCCAGCGCAGAGCGGATTGCCCCCAGCAGCGCGGCATCGTCGAACGGCTTTTCGATGAAATCCGCGGCACCCGCCTTCATCGCCTCCACGGCGAGCGCGACGTCGCCGTGACCGGTGATCAGGATGACCGCGCTGGATGTTCCTTGGCGTTTCAGCTTCCTAACCAGCTCGATGCCGCTTATGCCCGGCATGCGAATATCGGAGACGACGCAGCTCAACGTCCCGGCGCCGGCGCCAGCCAGAAACGCATCGGCCGTCTCGTAGACCTGCGACTTGTATCCATTGACGTCGAGCAGGAACGCCAGCGAATCCCGCATCGCAGCGTCATCGTCGATGACGTGAATGACGGTCTTATCGTTCATCGCCCACCTCCGTTTCGGCGAAGGGGAGCGTAAACTCGAATATTGTGCCGCCGCCGTCATCATTGGGACGCGCCGCGATGCGGCCGCCATGTGCTTCGATGATGGTTCGGCAGATTGAAAGACCGACACCCATGCCGTTTGCCTTGCTGGTGACGAAGGGTTGAAACAGCTTCTCGTCGATCTCCGGCGCGATGCCCATGCCGGTATCAGTGACGGAGAAGAACGCGAACCTGTTCTGGCGGATGACACCGATGGTCAGCTCGCGCCGGCTGGTCGTCTCCATCGCCTCGATGCCGTTCCTGATGAGGTTGAGCGCGACTTGTTGGATCTGCACCTTGTCGACGACAATATCGGGAAGATTGTGGTCACAGCGCAGCGACACGCGCACACCCTGTTCCCTGGCGCCGACCAGGGCCAGCGCAGCCGCCTCCTCGAGCAGCGTTGCCGGGTCCTCGATGGTGTGCTCGGTCTCGCCTTTGGCGACGAACTCCCGCAGGCGCTTGATGATGTCGCCGGCGCGCAACGCCTGGTCGGCGCTGCGATCCATGGCCTCGCGCACGCGCTCCTTGTCGACCTCGCTCGCCTTCAGCAGCGTCGCAGCCCCGCGCAAATAACTCGTGATCGCGGACAATGGCTGATTGAGCTCGTGCGCCAGCGAGGACGCCATCTCGCCCATGGCGGTCAGCCGCGACACGTGCACCAGCTCGGACTGCAATTCCTGCATCCGGCGTTCCTGGGTTCTTCGTTCGGTCAGGTCGCGGACGAAGCCGGTAAAGTATCGCTCGGCGCCGGCCTTGGCCTCGCCCACTGCGAGCTCCATCGGAAACGTCGAGCCATCCTTGCGCTCGCCGACCACGATCCGCCCGATCCCGATGATGCGACGCTCGCCCGTAGAGCGGTAGCGATCGAGATAGCTATCGTGCTCCTGCCGGTACGGCGCGGGCATGAGGATCGAGACATTCTTTCCGATCGCCTCCGCGGCCGACCAGCCGAAGAGGTGCTCGGCTGTGACGCTGAAGGATCGCATGATGCCCCGCTCATCGATCAGAACCATGGCTTCCGGGACGGTATCCAGGATCGACTGGAGCTGCGCCTGCCGATATCCGGCGTCTTCCGTCTCCCGCAACAGCCGGTCGCCCATCACGCCGAGGATGAGCCCCATGACTGCGAAGAACGAGACATCGATCAGGTTCGCCGGGTTGCTGTAAAGGCTCGGTCCCAGGAAGTAGCTGGCGCTCGCAAGACACAACAGAGTGGCGAAGATTGCAGGCCCGCGGCCGCCAGCAAATGCCGCAAAGACCACGACCGGAACATAGATCACGGTGAAGGTCCGGTCCTCGAAATAATGATGCAAGGCAAGGCGCACGCAAAATATGGCAGCGACGGCAGCGGCCGCCGCCCCGTAGCGAAGCCAAAATCGGCCTTGTGCTGTCATTCAGTAACCCGATGCAGAAACGAACGCGCCTTTGTGAGACTGGGACGGTGATCGCCTCATAGCACGACTGGCCGTCTCTTCGGCAAGAGGGGAGCTGGAGCAAACTAGTCTTTCGAAGGCCATGGACGCCAGTGCGTCGGATGGACGACAACCCGCTCACGGGTCGTATCATTGACCCAGCCGCTCGGTGTGCGACGGCAGGCGAAGATCAGCGGATGCACGCGATTGCCTTCGATCACAGCGAGCTCGAGCGCTCGCTCGTACGGGGCCGTCGAAATCCCTTCCCACATGGCTCGCTCGTCCATTGCTTCCATCTCGCAGGGTACCCTCGCCCGCCTGAGGAGCATGCAACGGTCGCGCATCCAGCGCCTTGGCGAGACTTCTACAAAGAGTGCACATTAGCAACGCTTGCCGCCGGGGCATTGACGCAGGTCAAGAACGACGCGCAGCCGTTGTCCGTCAATCCGGCGAAGCGGTCATCGCCGTGCTGCTTGCATTAACACAACAGGCGGCAACGCCAGACGCGCAGACTGGCACCATGATAGAGATCGCGTTCCCGACCATCGAGCTGATTGTCGACACAATCATACAGCGTTCGCCTTCGAGCATCCGAATCTCCCTCGATTTCAGCATGCATTGCGCCGGCGGCCTGATCGCGACCTTCCACGCGGTCGACGAGGCCTACCGCGAACACGGGATCGATCTCGAGAAACTTCTGGAACGGCTGCGCGAGCGCGCGCAAATTACGTTGAGGTTGGCCGAAACCGCCTCGGCTGGCCTCGGCAAGCCCGAACGACTCATGAGATTGCGCAGAACGATCCACTGGCGACCGCCTTCAACCAACTCCCGTTGCGCCATACACCGAGGATTTGGCTGACCGGATGCATGATATCGATCCCCGGGTCGGTCTTGCCGCCGACCTGCTCGGAAAGGCGTAACAGCATGCGAAACCCGCTGCTCGACCGGCTCGCGCGACATTTCCAGCACCCGCGTCTGGGTGTCCTGCAGCCGGCGGCCGACGGTCTGTAGCGCATTCACCGCAAGCACCGCAAATTTCGCCGCCAGCCGTTGCCGCGCTACCGACGGACAGCACGGCGTCGTGTTGTCAACGCGCAAATGGCCGTGCAACAGCACGAGAAACAACTTCGCATCGGGCCCCGCTCGACGACAGCGGTGTCCTTCTCATAGCGGACGGAGCGCGCCTGACGCGAAGTTTCGAGTTCTCCAGGTGAAAGTCAGGAAAACAACGGGATCTCGACCGAACGGTCGATTGCCGGCATTTTCTCTCCGCGGCAGCTCCAGAGTGATCACAAAAGGGAGATTCTTCGGAAAGATTGCGTCAGCTCAAATCTCGACCGGCCTTCCAGCTCTAGTTAGTGGCCCGTCAACTCGCGACGACAGGAAATTGCAATGCACAAGGCGCTACTTCTGGCCGCCGCAGTGATGCTGACGATGACGAGCTTCGCTGCCGCGGCCGAAATCGAGATCAAGATGCTGAACAAGGGTTCTGACGGCAGCATAATGGTGTTCGAGCCGGCGCTGGTGAAAATCGCGCCCGGCGACACCGTAAAATTCGTTGCCTCCGACAAGGGACACAATGCCGCGAGCATCAAGGGCATGCTGCCGGACGGCGCGGCTCCCTTCGTCGGCAAGAATGGCGAAGACATGAGCGTGAAATTCGATCAGGCCGGCGTCTATGGCGTGAAGTGCGTGCCGCATTACGCCTTGGGCATGGTGGCGATGATCGTGGTCGGCACGCCGACCAACATCGAGCAGGCCAAGGCGGTGCCGCAGGTCGGCAAAGCCAAGCAGATGTTTGCGACGCTGTTCGAGAAACTGGAAGCCGTCAAGACTCCCTCCAAGTAGGAGAGCTCCCGTATGTCGGTCGCGCGCCTTCGCGCAACTATCAGGGTCCCGTAGAACGACATCGCGTTCTGGAAGGGCGATCACTTGTCGCGCACGACATCTGACCGCCGCCGCACGCAACCGGTCAAAACACCGTGCAGAGCCACCTGGCTTGTCAGTCAAATTTGTAGGAGGCCTGGATGAACGTACCCCATCGTTCCATGCGGTATTTCGCAAGAGCAGGCCCTTGGACGCGGGTATTCTCCAAATTGGCGTTGTAGGTCACATCGCTGTCCTTCCTGGTCCACATTGACCAATATCGGCCACCAACTCCGATGCTGACATTCTTGGTGAGAAAGTAGGAAAGCACCCCTTCCACCTGAAGGCCTCCACCACCGTCTCCGCGCTGATCGTAGAAAGTTGTCGCTGGGCGGAGGAGATGGTTGTCGCGACCAGTGAAATCGGTCCATGGTAGGTAAGCTACGTCGGCGCTCACGCGCCAGCGTTCAAGCACCAAAGCCTCGGCGCTGAGGCCGATGCGCGGCGCATTCCAATTGGTGTCTTGACTGCCGATGATCTGCCGCTGCCCCGCGCATGCCCGGTCCGACGAGGACGAGGCGATCCGCACGCAACCTATCGAATCAGACTTCTGGCCGTAGGAGGTCCATCCGATAAATGCGCCCAGCTTGTAGGTGCTGCCGCGCAGAAAATCGTAGCCGGCGTCCGCCGTGTAGTACACGAACCGTCCGTTCGCCTGACCTGATAACGTGTTGGAATAGGCACGGTTCAAGATGCTCGAATCTTCGTCGTTCATCTTTCCTTTGTTGAAGCGCCCGAGGCCGATATTGCCCTTCAGGAATATCCCAAAGGGGCTGTCAAGGCGTCCGAACAACTCGCCGGACACGCCGTCCAACCCCTGATAGGTGAGCCTTGAACTGGGAACGCTCTCATCTCCTGGAAACCGGGGCGGAATTGTGTAGTCCCACTGGAAAGCTCCCCGGCTGAGCCAGACCCGTGAGCCGCCTTCGAGCGACCAGTCGCCTGTCGATAGAACAGGCTTGGCTTCGGCGGTCGCTGTTGCGGGGTGCAGCGGCGCATCGGCCCATTCCGCCCTCGGATCGACGCCAAAGTGATAATTCAAGCCCACTTTACCGACGTGATAATCGCTGGATAGGCTGCTGGTGCTGGCAGGAATGATCGCAAGGGGCGGACGCTGCACGGTTGGAGGGGTCGCCACACGAGGGCCGGCAAACCCCATATAGTCGTACTCAAATTTGACGGACCAGGCGGGTGTGAGCTGCTGCTCGATGCCGACGCCGACAGTCCCGCCGAAGCGACCGTCATCGAACTGCGTCGTATGCCGCGGGAAGCCGGCAAAGTTCCCGTCCCGAAATTCGTTGTGATTGGCGATCGCACCGCGATTATGTTGCCAGGCGCCGCCTCCTTTGACGTAGGCCAGCGTGTGGCCGTGCGGGCCAAAAGCGTAACCCACACGACCGGTTCCCGTGGCAAGGACGCTTGGACCCGCGTTGCAGGTTGCGATCACAACAACGCTGGAGAAGGCAAGACAGGTGTTTGTGCCGTCCGAGACAGCACGGCTCGCCTCCAGTTCGACGCCGAACACCCAGCGGTCCCTCTGCCAGTTGTAGCCGAGCTGTCCGCCAGCCAGGAATGCAGGCGTATCAACGACGTCCCCGTAAATTGACGGGCCATAGGGATCACTGAACGACGTCCGGCCGTAGCCCCCGGCGACGTGTCCGCCGATATATCCTCCGCTCCAGCTCCACAGTTTCGGCGGGGCTTTTGCTGCCGGCTTTAGATCTGTTGAATTGACCGCTCCGCTTGCAACAAGCGCAGCTGTTGCGGCAGCAGCCCAGGTAAGAACTCCAAATCGCATCATCACCTCATCATGTGCGTCATCATCGAACGAAGGCTGATGACACACAGAAATTTGCACCCGTCCTTCGGTGGACCGGTGCGACATCTGCTTCAGGCGTGTCGCCACAGCGCATGCATCAGCGACACACCGAGATGGAAATGCGTCGAAGCTCACCGCCTGCGACGGGCAGCGGGTCTCATCGCAGTCCAAAATCGTTGCGTTGCTGATGCTGTGACGCCGCTTTACACACGCAGCCTTCGCGATTGCAGGATTGAGGCCAGCACCAAAGCGGCCTTCATTGCCTCTGGTTGGTCGCGCGCAATGTCGCGTTCGCGATCGCTTGGCGAGCTTCGGACAAGCCGTGCGTTTGCTTTCGGACATAAGCAGCGCCGCCACCTGCCTCCGACCGCACGAGGGCCTCTGCACAGCGATCATGACTCTTTGGAAGTGTCGGGATCGCTTCGACCCCTTTTGGCGCGGGCCTGTCTGTAGCCAACATCCATTTGATGCGGAAGCGTCCCGGCATCCCACTGCCGTTCCCAAGCGGTGATCGCGCGGCGTAATGGGTTAGATCATCGATCGAGCCGATAGAGACATTTTCCCCGCAAGATGCTCAATCTCGATCTCAATCATGTTGAGCGAGCTCGCACCCTTGGAGGTGTCATGGAAGTCCGAGCCGCCGCAAGATCCGCCTGCTTCGGCGGGCGGGAATGTCTGATCAGGGCGCCGGCGATGTCGGTCGATCATTATCCTGCGCGATGCCGATAGATGTCACCGCGGCGTCTTGCTGGCGAGGATCGGGCGGCAGCTTCGATCGGTCATGGAACAAGGCAGCCAAACCCGGGCCAGTGATAGCGACGCCGGCATGCAATTGCCGCGGGCCGCCGTCCAGCGCGCAGAGCGCTTCCAGGAGCTCGTCGATGGTCACCGGCGCCTTGAGCCCTTCGGGAACCCTGAGCGACGGGCACGACGCGATCGCGGTCGCATCCGATGCCCACGAGGCCCGGATGGCGCGCTTCCCGGAAAAGCTGAGGCCCGGGTGTGAGACGACATCGGGCGGGTGCTCGAACGCGACGCCGGGATGAAGGAAGAGTAGAAATCGACAATGTTCTCGCCGGGAGCGGTCGCCGGCCGCATGGTCGCCTCCTGATCCAGGACGAGTTACAGCATCCGCCGCGCGGGTCCTCGCGGCGGCAATTTCAGATTTTGCAGATTTTCGGGACCGATCAGGCGAACCGGGATTCGATCTGTGTGACGTTGCTCGCAGCGATGCCGTCGATCGCGATGCGGCGCGGCTTCATCGCCTCGGGGATCTCCCGCTGCAGCTCGATGATGAGCAGACCGTTCTCGAAGCGGGCGCCCTTGACCTCGACATGCTCGGCGAGGGTGAACTGGCGCTTGACATTGCGCGCCGAGATGCTGCGATGCAGGTAGGTCTTCTCCTCCTTCTCGTTCTTGCGGCCCTCGAGGGTCAGGACGTTCTGCTCGACCGTCAGCGCGACCTCGTCCGGCGTGAATCCGGCCAGCGCCACCGCGATCTGGAAACGGTTCTCGTCGAGACGTTCGATGTTGTAAGGGGGATAGCTCTCTTCGGCGGTCCGCTGGACCTCGTCGAGCACGTCGAAAAGACGGTCGAAGCCGATAGCGGACCTCCCGAGGGGAGTCCAATCATACCTCATCGCCAAATCCTCCCTGGAGCAAGATGGGTACGAGCAGGCTCCGGACACCGTCCGGCGCCCGACTCATTCGCGGGCCCCCGAGAGCATCCCGATCGCCGCGGTCGCGACGCCGAAAAGACTAAGAAGGCCGGAAAAGGTTTCAAGGGGCGGCGCGAATTTTTCCCGAAGGACTCGCGTTACCCCCTTCATCCGCGCTCCTCGGTCTCGTGACATCCCGGATATCGTCGAAGTCCGTCAACGCGAGATGACAGGAGATCACAATGCACAAGGCGCTGCTTCTGGATGCCGCAGCGATGCAGATCATACGAGCTTCGCCGCTGCGGCCGTAATCGCGGTCAAGATGCTGAACAAAGGTTCAGACGGCGGCAAAATGGTGTTCGAGCCGACGCTGATGAAACTCGAACCCGGCGACACCATCAAATTCGTTGCCGCCGACAAGTGACACAATGCCGCAAGCAGAGGACTGGCTGATTGATCGTCCCGAGTGTCTGCTTGACGGAGCCCTTCGTGAAGAGCTCACAGCTGAACACGTTGAAGCCGAACACGCGGATCGCCGCCACGTCGCGCCGACAGTGTCTTGCCAAAAGAACAAGCCGCTGATTTTGCAAAGATTGTTATGTTGCCGAATTTATTTGGTCTGGTGGCGATGAAAACGTGCCGCAGGCTCGCCTACCCGAATGAGATTCAGCTGTTCGCCAACCTGATTGGCGGCGGGCATTGGAATGCCTCGATCAAGGCGGTGAAGAATGCAAAAACGACCGGAGTGGGTGGACGACATCGATTGGGACGACCTCTATCCAAGAGTCCTCGCTGTCGCCTATCGGATAAGTGTCGGTCGAGCGAACAGGCGGCACGAAGCCGAACAACTTGCGCAAGAAGCTATCACGCGGAGCTTCACAACCAGGACGGTTGATCTAAAAAGGTATGAGCTCTTCGTCTATCTCGTCGGCATCATGCGAAGCATTCGCAGCGATCAGATGAGATCACCAGGCGCAAGGTTGTTCGATTTCGATGATGAAGCGGTGATCCGCTTCCCCGCGCGTCCCATTCAAGACGACGCACTGTCGATTGCGGGTCTTTCGCGACTCATCGAACAACAGGACCCAGGGGCCAACCAAGTGGCGATGCATTTGCTCGCAGGACTGAGAACCTCGCGTGAAATAGCCGAGGCCATGAGTGTTTCTCCTCAGAAAGTGGACGCGCTCAAGAAGAGTTTGCGCCGCATCATTCTGGAGCTTGGAGGGAACGACTTGCGCCTCAAGCGTAAGCCGCCGTCTAGCACCAAGATCGCTGAATTGGAGGAGTAAACATGGATAAACCGCTGATCGAAACGATCTTGGCTCGCCTCGAGGCGAACCCGCCGGAAGATCATACGGATGTTCTTGATTATCCGGACGCCGTCATTCGAGAGGAACTGCGAGCAGCGGGACTGCGCCCCGAAATGCCGCAGGCCTTGCGCGAGCTGACGGCAAAGTCTCAGGGCGATCCGAAGCCTCGAGGAGACCTCCACCCATATGGGCGGTTCGGCGCTGCTGCAAACGCCATTGCGCGCTTCTTCACGACGCGATGGTGCTTGCGTCTAGGGTTTGGAATAGCTGGCGTCGCTCTCGTTGCAAGCACGATGACGATGATCGAATTCTCTCTCCAGTTGCGAGCTGAAGTTGCCGAGATGCACTGGATCAACCAGTCCCTGAAGCCTGCGCGCTCGGAATCGCTAGCAGATGTCGTCGCCTCGTTTGTGAGGCAGCAAAAGGAAGTCACAGCAGAGCTAAAGAAAGGGCAAAATGAGATTTCCGAGATCGCCTTACAGATCAAGACTGCGCGGGCTACCTTTGCCAATCGGGAAGGACAGATCATGTTCTCCCCTCCGACACTCCAAGAGACTCAAGCCTCTGGAATGAAGGATCGGACATTGTCTTTGGCTCATGCAATGCCATCCACATCGAAGGTCATCGAGATGCCAAGATTGAATCGCGACGTTAACTCGTCCATCGACCTCGAGAAACTCGGATATATGAGCAGTGTTCGGTGCTCGCCATTGCCAACCAATACCGACAAAATCCGGCCCTGAGAGCTAGCAATCAAGCCGGCGAGTGCACTCTCACTCGCCCGCTTCTTCTAAATGCCCACCGCATGAGCAATCGCCATCGCGAAGTAGATCAGTGCGATGGCGGCGTAACTCGCGGAGATGATCAGGGTCTCCTTGTTCATTCTCTGGCTCCTTGCTCATTCGATTCGTCCGTCGTCGATTGGCTGGTCGCAACGTGAGCATCGTTTGAAAACCGCCAATGAACCCAGGCGACGACCAAATAGATGACCGAAATTGCGATATATCCTTGCGCCTCAAGCATCCAAAACGCCTCCATCCAACCTGTCCTTACTCAGTAAGGCGGCTCAGGTTCTGGATTTCGGATCGCGCGACGCGCGATTGCTCAAGGAAAGCAAATTGCAATTTCAAATGAGATGTTCGCGCCGCTGCTCCCGACTGGCGCGAGATTCCCATCCCGAGGTCGATTTTAGTTCACCTCATGCTTCGCCAATTTCCCAAAACCACCGTAACCGGCATGAGGCCGCCACCTCGTCATCGCGCGGTTCGCTTGGGATACAGGCTGGCATGAGCTGATGGGAGGAGGTGAAGCGATGGCAAATGCCATGCTTGATGATGCCAGGCAGGAAGGTGAGGCGCTTGGGTGACGGAAACAGGTCGTTTCTGTGAAGAGCCGAAGACGATCGGCGGACCCGCATCGCGCGTCGACGGAACAGGTCTGCGTCACCGACGGGACAATAGTGTTGCGCGCCGTGTCGCATCGATGACGCGCCCCGCTCCGCCCATTCCAAGAAATCCAGCACTTCTCCCCTTGGCACGTATGTTGCTGAGCGGACTCAAGCGGTGGCCGTGCCTGATGATCGGGCCATGTCGTCACAGCCAAACTGCAAAAAGCCCCGCCGCGCCAGGGAAAGGAGATGAGCGATGACTGAGGCACTCACACTCAACAAGATCACAAGCCAGAAGGGCATCAGTATCGGGGAGGCGACGCGCCTCATCGCCGATCTGGGCTGGACCCCGTCCTATGTGCAGGACGCGATGGCGTTCCCGACCGATTACAAGATCAGCAAGACGCCGCGCGACCCGATGAAGCAGGTGCTGCGTTCCTATTTCCCCATGCAGGAAGAGAAGGACAATCGTGTCTATGGCGCGCTCGACGCAGCCTTGCGCGGCGACATGTTCCGCAACGTCGAGCCGCGCTGGATTGAATGGATGAAGCTGTTCCTGGCGATCATCCCCTTCCCCGAGATCTCGGCCGCCCGAGCAATGGCGCCGCTCGGACAGCTCGCCCCCGGCGATCATCTGCGCACCGGCTTCACGATGCAGATGGTGGACGAGTTCCGGCACTCGACCATCCAGATGAACCTCAAGAAATGGTACATGGAGAATTATATCGATCCGGCCGGGTTCGACATCACTGAGAAGGCGTTCGGCAAATGCGCTGCGACGACGATCGGGCGGCAGTTTGGCGAGGCCTTCCTGACCGGTGATGCGATCACCGCATCGAATATCTATCTCCAAGTCGCCGCCGAGACGGCGTTCACCAACACGCTGTTTGTGGCGATGCCGTCGGAGGCCGCACGCAACGGCGACTACGCGTTGCCGACCGTATTCCTCTCGGTCCAGAGCGACGAAAGCCGCCATATCGGCAACGGCCATTCGATGCTGATGTCGGTACTGAAGGAGCCAGATAATCATCTGCTGTTGGAACGCGATATTCGTTATTCCTTCTGGCAGAACCACATGTTCGTTGACGCGATGATCGGTACGATCATCGAATATGGCACCAAGAATCGCGACAAGAATAAGGAGAGCTACGCGGAGCTGTGGCACCGCTGGATCTTCGAGGACTATTATCGCACTTATATGCTGCCGCTCGAAAAATACGGCATCAAGATCCACCACGATGACGTCCATGAGGCGTTCGATTCGATCGTCAAGAAGGGCTATGTCCACAAGGTCGCGCAGGCCATCTCGGCCGGCTGGTGGGCAAATTTCTGGCGGATCGAGGCGCAGACCGAGCGCGACTTCGAATGGTTCGAGGCCAAGTATCCGGGCTGGTACGACGAGTTCGGCGCCTGGTGGGAGAATTACGAGAAACTCTCCAAACCCGGCAGCGAGATCATCACCTTCGCCGACACCGGCTACGTTTATCCGCATCGCTGCTGGTCGAGCCTGGTGCCATGCGTCGTCCGCGAGGACTTCTGCGTCGACGAGGTGGACGGCGAGCTGTTCACCTATGCCAGCGAGGTCGACCGTTGGACCCACAAGGAAGCGTTCGCCGCCGAATATCAGGGCCGTCCGACCCCGGCGATGGGCCGCTTCTCGGGCCGCCGCCAGTGGGAAGAAATCTATGACGGCTGGGATCTCGCCGACGCCATCGTTGACATGGGCTTCGTGCGTCCTGACGGCAAGACGCTGATCGCTCAGCCGCACATGTCGTTCGAGGAGAAGGACATGTGGACGCTTGACCATGTCCGAGGCCACACCATCCGCAGCCCGCTGCTCGCGTTGCGCGAACTGAAGCCCGAGGCGCGGGCCAAACATGTCGAGGACTATCGCAAGGGTTTCAAGATCCGCCGGATCTGACCCCCCCACCGGCAGCCGGGGAAGTGGTGTCGCCGCCTCCCCCGGCATCCGCTGCGGCTGCCTCACGGAGAATGATCATGGGACAGGAAATGCCTCAGCGCAGGCCGGCGGTGCACAGGGTGCGCCTCGAGCCGGTCGGGATCGAGATGGAAGTGGAGGAAGGTGAGACCGTCCTCGACGCAGCCTTCCGCCAGGGCGTCGCCCTGCCGCACGGCTGCAAGGAAGGGCAGTGCTCCGCGTGCAAATGCATCCTCAACGAAGGGGATGTCGAGATGCTCAAATATTCCACCTTCGCGCTCTCCGACCCGGAGAAGGAAAGCGGTCAGGTCCTGCTGTGCCGGACGCTCGTCTATAGCGACGTCGATGTCGAGCTGCTCAACTATGACGAGGACCTGCTGTCGCGCTCGGTCGCAGTCAAGGCGTTCAACGGAAAGCTGGCGAGCGTCGAGCCGCTGACGCACGACATCGTTCGCATCGCGATCGACCTAGACGAGCCGATGAAGTTCTGGGCCGGACAGTTTGCGGACCTGACGCTCCATGGCGCGGAGATCACGCGCTCCTATTCGATGAGCAATCCACCGAGTGAGCCCGATGGCCTGGAGTTCATCATCAAGCGTTATCCCGGCGGTGCCTTCTCGACCGCGATCGGCGAGGCGAAGATCGGTGATCCGATCACGGTGAAGGGGCCTTATGGCTCTTGCTTCCGTCGCGAGCAGCGCGACGGGCCGATGATCCTGGTCGGCAGCGGATCGGGCATGGCACCGTTGATGTCGATCTTGCTCGACCAGGCGGCAAGCGGCGAGACGCGCCCGGTTCGCTTCTTCTACGGCGCCCGGACAACGCGGGATCTGTTCGCACTCGACGTCTTCGCCGACCTTGAAGCGCGGATGCCCGACTTCAAGTTCATTCCCGCCTTGTCACATGTCGAAGCGGATTCGGAGTGGAACGGCGAAACCGGATTCATCCACGACGTGCTGCGCCGCCACCTGCTCGACATGGAGAATACCGAGGAAGCGGACGCCTATAGCTGCGGTCCACCGCCGATGATCGATGCCGCACTGCCGATCCTGCAAATGGCCGATATCGATCCGGCCAGGATGTATTTCGACAAGTTCACGCCCGCCACCCAAGCATGAGGCCGAATGCCCAAGAGAGAGAGGGAGAAGACGATGTCTGGACGAGTGATGGAGCAGGAGCAGAGGTCCGCAGCGGCGGGCGCCAAGACCTTCCCGGGATCGGATAGCCGAGCCTATAATTATTTCGAGCCGAAGGGGCGTCGGGCGACGCATTACGAGGACGTCACCGTTGACGTCCAGCCGGACCCCGAACGCTACCTCCTCCAGAATTGGATCATTTCCTTCGGGGACGGCACGCCGACATACTCGAAGGAGTGGACCGCGCTGAAGAGCAGCGACTGGCACCTCTATCGCGCGCCCGACCAGGAATGGGAACGGACGCACTATCAACGCCAGTCGACCATCTGCGGCATGATCAAGAACGTAATCGACAACGCGCGGCGCGCCGGCGCACCGAGGCGCTTCGACAAGGCGTGGGTGAAGATACTGCAAGATCATCTGGGTGCCTTCAAGCATGCCGAATATGGCCTGGGCACCGCGCTGATGCGCGCGCAGCGCTACGGCTATACCCAAATGGTCAACAACGCGATCCTGACCAACTCGTCCTACAAGCTGCGGCTGGCGCAGGATCTAACGCTCTATCTCGGCGAGATCGCGCTCGACATCGAAGGCTTCGACGTCGACGCCGGCAAGCGCAATTGGCTGGAGAATTCGATCTGGCAGAAGGCTCGCGAACTCGTGGAATCTGCACGCGGCGCCGAGGATTTCCTGGAGCAGTATTTCATCGTCAACGTGCTATTCGAGCCACTGGTGGGCGAGTTGTTCCGCTCTGGTTTCGTCATGCAGGTCGCGGCGACACAGAACGACTATTCGTCGCCCGTCGTCATCTCAGCGGCGGAAGCGGATTACGAGCGCAACCTTGCCAATACGGTTGAGCTGTTTGCGACCCTCGTGCGCGATCCCGCGCATGGTGAGGACAATCGGCGCCTGCTGCAGGACTGGTTCGACAAATATTCGCCGATCGCGACCCAGGCGGCGCTCGATCTGCAACCCATCTGGTCACAGCCGCGGGTGAAATCTGCGCAGTTCGCCAAATCTTATGCGTCGGCGATCAACCGCCTGCAGGCGATCGTGTCGGAGATCGGCGTCTTCTCGACGCAAATTCCGATGCCGGAGCTGCAGGTCGCCGAGCCCGTCGAATAATCGCGCGACGAAAGGAACCCACAACATGGCCGTTACCACCGAGCAGCAGCTCTTCACGCCGCTCAAGGACATCACCCAGGAACGCATCATCTCGCATCAATGCGGCGTGACGATGAACGACAGCGTCGAGGCACGTTGCATCGCCGAGATCATGGAACAGCGTCCCGGAATCAAGGTTACCTACCTGCCGGCGATGATCCGTGTGGACGGCGAGGGTAAGATCGTCTTCGACATGGCCGAGATCAGCGAGGCGCTCGGCCGCGAGATGACACCGCACATCTTCGAGATTTCCACCGCCACCCATTACGGCCGGATGGTGATGATCGACGAGAACACCGTGATCCTCTTCGGGGACATGGACGAGGCGCTCCAATACGAATGACACGATCACGCGCCGGCGGCCGCGCCACCGGCGCGGGCTATCCCCCTAGCCAGACCGGAATGACAAGGCTCCGCCCAACGGATGGCGGCGCACACAGGAGACGATAGATGGCCAAGATCATGCTTTACGATGCTGAAGCTAGGGCGGCGCTTGCGCGCGGCGTGGACCAGCTTGCCCGCGCTGTCGTCGGTACGCTCGGCCCCAAGGGAACCAACGTCATCATGGATCGCCCGATCGGGACGCCGTTGGTGTCGCGCGATGGTGTCAGCATCGCGGCCGAGATCGAGTTACCCTGCCGGTTCGAGAATCTGGGCGCGCAGGTTGTTCGCGAGGTGTCCGCCCAGACCAATGAGATCGCCGGTGACGGCACCACGACCGCGACAGCGCTCGCCAATGCGCTGGTGCAGGATGGCGTGAAACTGGTCGAGCACGAGCACAAGGCGGTCGACGTTGTCGCCGGCATGGACCACGCCCGCGATCTGGTCATCAAAGCACTGCGAGAGGGCTCTCGGCCGCTGCGTCAGGGCGAATTGCGCATGGTTGCAAGCGTCGCGGCCACCGAGACGTCACTGGGAGAGCTTATAGCGGAAGCGCTCGAGCGGGTCGGCATCGAAGGCGTCGTCCATGTCGAATATGCGTTGCCGGGCTCACCGACGCGGCTGGAGGTCGACGAAGGGCTCGTGCTCGATCGCGGATTCGTATCGCACCATATGGCGACCGACAGTTCAAGCCTGGCCGCCGAACTCGACAATCCGGCGATCCTGCTGACCGACCACAAAGTGCCATCGGCCGAGCCGATCCTGCGGATCCTCGACCAGCTCAAGGAAAGCGGGCGGCAGCTGCTGCTGGTAGCGGACGAGATCGCGCCTGAGGTCATCGCGGCGGTGATGCAGGCTCGGCTTCAGGACGTGGCACCGTCGTCGCGATCAATCCGCCGGAATTCGGCCATTGGCGCAAGGCGATGATGGAGGATCTCGCGATCATGACGGGTGGCCGGGTGATCGCGCGCGACCTGGGTGCCCGGATCGAGGAGGTGACGATCGCCGATCTGGGCAATGCGACGCGCGCGAGGGTATCCGCATCCGCGACCGTGATCCTGGGCGGCAATGGCGACAAAGCGGCCATCGACGGGCGGCGGCAACTGGTCCAGAAGCTGTGGGACGAGGCACCGCAGAATATCCAGCGCGACAAGCTGGCCGATCGCCTTGCAAAGCTCACTCGCGGGACCGCACTCCTGCTCGCAGGCGGCGCCACGCCAGTCGAGCAAAAACGCACGGCGCAACTCCTCGAAGATGGCCTTAACGCAGCCCGGGCTGCCCGTGACGAAGGTGTGGTGGCCGGTGGCGGTACTGCCCTCGCGCAGGTCGCAGCGCGGCTCGATCCATTGGTGGATCAGGAGGTTGATGGCGCACAAGCTGGTGCGATGCTGGTCCGCGACGCGATCAAGCGCCCATTGGCGATCATCGCCGGCAATGCCGGACAGGATGGCGCTCTGATCGTGACACGGGTCGTCGCCGAGCAACCCGGCACGGGCTTCGATGCCAGGAGCGGCAAATTTACCGACATGTTCGAAGCCGGCGTCATTGATCCCGTCAAGGTTACCTGCGCCGCTCTCGAGAATGCGGTGTCGGTGGCCAAGCTGATCCTGACGACCCATTCGCTCGTCGTCGATCTTCCTGAAGGCGTCGACGATCCTACCGCCGGCCCTGCGCGCGGCGGCGGTGCCGAAGTTTACGGCCGGAGTTGATCGGCGCGGACCGACGATCGCCATCGCGTTCGTTCCACTCCGAGGGAGCTTTCCGAGAGCGGCACGGAAAGCACCCCATTGTGTTGGCTGCTATGGGGCCGGGACAGGATATGACGTCTGCCCGGACCCTTTGCCAGAATCTCTTGAAACATGTGGAGGCGCTGTCGGAGCAAATAGCAGAACTGGAGAAAGGACAACGCATGCGCGCCAGACGAGACGAGGTCGCTTCAGGTCTAATGACCATTCCGGGGGTCGGAGCAATTTGCGCCACAGCGATAGAGGCCTTGGTGCCCTCAGCGGAGACCTTTCCCAAGGGTCGCGATCTGGAGGAAAGTGATCCATCTGCGCTTCGTTCCGTGCGATACGTTCGCCCGTAACGGCACAAGAGTATGCTGCGGCCGAAATCGAGGTCAAGATGCTGAACAAAGGTTTAGACGGCGGGATCATGGTGTTCGAGCCGACGCTGGTGCAAATCGAGCCCGGCGACACCGTCAAATTCGTTGCCGCCGACAAGGGACACAAGGCCTGCCAACATTAAAAGTCGAGGATGGCGGCCATTTCATCGACATGCGCATCGATCCGTTCGAGGACCTGCGCAGGCACAACATCGCGTTCCGGAAGAACCGACCACTTCTCGCGCACGACCGCCGCAGTCTCAGCTACTGCTGTCACCACGGCCCCTTCCGGAAGACGGCTGCGGTTTGCAAAATTGCGCCAGCGCTCCTGGGTCAGCGCCTTGAACGACTTTTCGCCGGCAAGGCTAAGTGCCATGCCGTCTTTTGGGATATAGGGAATCGTTGAAAGCACGTCATAGACAGGCGACAGCGTTGGTGTCCGGCCGTCTCCGGGATACAGCAGAGACCAGTTCTTGAGGTGCATGTCACCGTTGCCTGTGAGCGCTGTGAGGGCGAGGCGTCGCACAAATTCGATGGCTGCATCGAAGGAGACGCCGCTGTTCAGCGCTGCCGCGATATTGTGATAGGCTGCGCCGCTGTATTTCTCGGACGGATATCGGCCAAACACTTGCGCGAAATCCTCCATGTGCACGCGCCCGCCGCTAGCCTCGCGGTCGAAGCGGCGGACAAGCAGGACCTTGCCCGTCGACATGGTGTTGAATTCCTCCGGGATGCCAGCGAACTCTGATCTGTCGACGAGTTCGCGGGCGGGCACGTCCATTCCCAGCGCTTCCGCAAGGGCCAGGATCGCGAATTCGTTCTCCGAAAGCCCTATGTGCGTAAGCAAGGGAAATTTTGCGATGTATTGGCCTTGTTCGTCGTCCAGGGCGAGCGTGATCCCGCCTTCCTTTCCCGTGTTTTTCATGACCGACAGCTTCATCTGCACGCCGGCGAGCGAGAAGCGTGCCTTCTTGCCGGCTTCCGCTTCCGGGCCAATTGGAACGGGAATGCCGTCACTTGGCAGTGCGCGCACCGCCCCGGGCAGGTTGGTCCCCAAGGCTGCGAGCAGATCGAAGTCGTTGCCCGGCCTGACTGACGCGGCGTGGTGCCTTTCCATAGCCTCGCGCAGCTTCTCTTCGGGCAACAGGTTTGCAAAGAACGGTGGAAGTGCGCCGCGTATCGGTTTCGGGTCCCTGCGAAGGCCGCCATCGATCGATCGAAGCGACAGGCTGAAGATCGGCGGGTTGTTCAAGCTCCGATAAGAAGGCAAGAGGTTGAACGCGTTGTAGTCGCCCGGCGTCCGGACCAGGGTGCCGACCGGAAGATTGTTCAACGAGATATCGAGCGACTGGATACGCTCGGCGGCGTGGGGTGTCGCGCTCATGATCCTTCCTCGTCTTCGACATCCGACGTGAACGCTGGACGATCATCATCGCTATCCGCAGGCTGGAGCATGGACTGAACAGCGGGCACCATCGCCTGCGGGATCAGCATCATCTCCATGCCAAGCGCGCGTGCGACATTGACGAGCGTGGTTGCACGGGCGGCGGCAGCGCCCGTTTCGATGTCCCGATAGCGAGGCCTGCTGATGTTGGCCCGCTGGGCGATTTGCTGCTGCGACAAGCGAGCGGCCAAGCGCGCCTTGCGAAAGCGCAGGCCAAGGTCCTTGAGGAGTGGATCCGGTGCAGCAGACATGATACGTTCTCGGAACATTCAGAGGCTAATTGATACGTATGCAGATCATAGACATGCTAGTCAATCTGATATGTTTACGTATCTTCGGTATCATCAATGATCCCTAAACGGGTCTTTCCCTAGAAAAGAGCCGATGCCCTGAGTTCCCTGATGGTTTCCCACCCCGGGGGACGGTGATGAAACGAGCTGGCTTCTGAGCCCCTTCACGGCGCGACCCTCGGGGCTGACAAGCAGGCCCGAAAGTAGCGCCGTTCGCCCTGTGGCAATCGGTTACCAGGCCCTCGCGCTCGGTCGATCTTCCGGCTGCGCCCGTCGCGGTTTGCTTATTCCAAGACCGCAACTCATGGAGTGAAGCGCCCTTTCGATGCGCCCGATCCCATGCATCAAGGTGGTCTTCCACAGTGAACCTGGTCTGCCGGATGATCTGATCCAGACAGTTCCTGCCGCCGCTCGGTAAGAGAGCGGGGACGGCTTTCCGTCTCGCTCGCTTTCGACAGCACGCTCGCCATCCAACAGGATGACGTGGCCGGCGATTTTTGCGAAACGAAGCCGATGAGGTGCGATGCTTTTGCTGCCAAAGGAAACCGTGTGACCGCCTTCATTAGCACCAATTCTCGCTTGCCGGTGCCATCGGCGCGAAAAGCGGCACCCCGGCCTCAGTCCCAACTGCAATTCTTGACGGAAAGCACCCCGGAAGGCTCGAGAATGTCGCCACCATCCAGGACTG
This sequence comes from Bradyrhizobium monzae, assembly GCF_021458635.1. Lineage (GTDB taxonomy): Bacteria > Pseudomonadota > Alphaproteobacteria > Rhizobiales > Xanthobacteraceae > Bradyrhizobium. The sequence continues at coordinate 69,134 of NZ_JAIRDQ010000013.1, read as the reverse complement.
CCTTCATGACTCCTGCTTCCTTCTCGTCACGTGCGGCTGCGACTTTCACGAACGCGGCGCCGGTCGCCTTTGGCACGACCATCACGCCGTCATCATCCGCGATGACGATGTCGCCCGGCTGGACGGCAACTCGCGCAGATGATCAGGGTCTGCTTGTTCATTCTCTGGCTCCTTGCTCATTCGGTTCGTTCGCCGTCGATGGGCCGGTCGCAACGTCAGCTTTGTTTGAAAACCGCCAATGAACCCAGGCGACGACCAGATAGATGACCGAAATTGCGATATATCCTTGCGCCTCAAGCATCCAAAACGCCTCCATCAAGCCTGTCGTTACTCAGTAAGGCGGGCCAGGTTCTGGATTTCGGATCGCGCAATGGCGATTGCTCAAGGAAAACAAATTGCAATTACAAATGAGAAGTTCGCGTCGCGGCTCTCGACTGGCGCGAGATTCCTATCCCAAAGTTGATTTGGTTCACCTCATGCTTCGCCAATTCCCTACAACCACCGACAGCCGCCCGCTTCGACGGGCGCGTCCCGAAATAGCCAGAAACGCTCGCCGCTTGAACATTCGACCCGGTCGTCGTCGCGCAGTACGCCGATGTTCTTATCGGAGACTCACCATTCGCCCAGTATGCGCCCGGGACCATTGGCCTTCATGCGGCGCGTTCTATTGCGCCACGAAAACAGTGAGCGTGGACCAACGCTTAGCTTGCTCTTCGTCGATGGGCCTACCCGATCAATGTTGCAGCATTGCCTAAAATAGTTGAGGTCCCAACCTCGGTCAGTATCTTGCTGACGGAAATCTCTCTTCAACAGAGGATCCGCTCGCAATCGTTCAATAATGCGATATGATACAACATTTGGAGGTGAATAGCGTGTTTTCTCTTTAACTGATAAGCTTCGGCTATTCCTTCACCGAACGGCTCGGCTACCGCAAAATCTCTTTAATCTTGTCGATCGCGGTCAGCACACCATGCACCTGGATCCAGCGCAGTGCGACGAGTACGCTTGAGACGATTGCCAGCAAGAAAATGCCGACCCAGGGATTGCCAAGCAACGTCATGATGATCACGAAGATCGCCGCGACCACGCAAAACTGAATGAGAAAGTCGAGACGCGTCACATACGCAAATTGTCTGGTCTGACTCTCAAGCTCCGCACCGATCGTCTGCAGCCGCGTTCGGAATTCTGACGAAGCAGTCTGTCTGCTCTCCGGCTCATAGCTCATGTTCTCCGACCTCCAAGAAAGCCCCATGTGGACGAGTTACCGACATGTCTCATCGTCTGCTCATGCCGAAGCCGCACGCACCCATAGAAGCTGCTGGATAAGTCGCAGGTAGGTCTGCTGCACAGCCTTGTCCACTTCTCTTTGCCTGTGGTCGCGAAAGAGAGCCAAGAGTTCCGTCACAGATTGAAGCAAATATCGACGGTGCCTACGATCCTGGCGGAGTTCTCGAAGGATGGTTTGGAGCCAAGCATCGCCTTCAGCCTGCGCCGACGCATCGCCAGCAGCTAGCCATTCCCGCCACATGGCGAAGAGAAAGGCTACAATCCGGCCCGGTGGCATTTCCAGCCAGCTTTGGGGTTCGTCAATGTTCGGCCTGGATGTGGCTGCAAAAGCCTCACGGACATTCGAGTCGATGATCCGAACAGGCGCCTCGGTTATGAGGCAGGCCAACAGCTTCGAACAGGTTTCGGCAGGAAGGCCGCCGAAAATTGGTAACGTTCCGACGGTCGGAATATCGGAGGCGTTGGCGGCAGCGGTCACAAGCGGCGCCCATAGAGCGTTTGCAATGCTGTCGCGGAGTACCTTGCTCAGCGCGTCCGGTTCATCGTCCGTCCCGATCCACTCCACAAGCTGCACAACAAATTTCTGTCGACGTTCCACAGTTGGGGTTGAGAGCAGATCACGTACATAAGCGTATGTCAGCGTTTCCGGTATGGACTGTCCCGTCTGGAGAATTCGATGGGTCCAGCTTTTCAGGGCATTGATGGCAATTGGATTCGACGCGTTGCGGCTGCAAGAGCGAAGCGCTTGAAATGCGACTTCAGGACCGGCCTGCTTGAGCAAAGCTCGGACAAAATCCGTAGCCGGTCCGCGGCTCTCATCCTGCTGCGGGTTCAGCCAAAAACTTGTTAATGCCAGTCCGGCTCGATGGCCGCGCTCTCGCGAGGGCAGCCGAATACCGTCATCGCCAAATGTCTTTGCGAATCCTGCTATAGCATCCGTACTGGCGTCATCTCTCTGCGCCACCGTCATTAGCGCGGTCCAGCATTCGATTTGGTCAGTCGAAAGTTGCTTCTCGACAAACAACGTACTGGGTACCAACGCACGCCGCAGCCCTGCGAGCGTGACGTGCTCGTCATCGAATTCCGCTCTCAGCCGGGCGGCAATCGCCGGAGATGCGCAGAATACCTGACGCATTCCTTCGGCCCCTGTCTTCAACTGCACGATCCCTTCAGTCCGCAGCCGTTGCAAGCGTGCTGGCGTCCATCTCGGCCGGGCTACGGGCACGGCGGTGCCTGTTACAGGAGGCGGTAAAGGTAGCGTCGCGATGATCGCATTTGCCAATCTTTCAAAATCGGACAAACCGAGGCCAGGAATGTAGGCCGCGAGAAACAGTGCAACCAGGTCGAACACATGATCAACGTTTTCGCCCAATTGTTCCGTCATGACCTTGAGCAGAAAGTTGGCTGAGGCATCGGCATCATTGCGCAGCGATTCCGTATATTGCTTGAGGTTCGTGAATCTAAGTGCAGCCTCGCAAGCACTTTTGAGTTCAACATAGCTCAACTCAGCACCCGTGCCGCCGGCAACCAGTCTTCGTCTCAAGTCTTCGACCCAAGTTTCTTCCCTATCGAAGGTTGCGGCGAGAGCTGTCTCGAGGCGCACACAGATACGCACATCACTGTCGCGGCGACCTGTCGTCGCCCCCGGAAGCGCTGGCCGCTCCTCGAGGAAGACAATCAACAGGATATTCGTCTGCCTGCAAGCTTCGCCTAGGTGACGGATCTGATCGTCGGACCGCATGAAGTCTTCGTAGAAGTCTGATCCGGTGAGGGGATAGAGTAGTCCAACCGTCACCGCCTTCTCAGCCAACTCGGTGATTGTTTTTTCAATCGCCTTCGCAATCCAGTTACGGCGCTCTTCCCGGAATATTACATCAACCCGGTGCACGTCGTTGCCGGAGCCGGCACTGTCGAGCCGTACAGCAGAAAGCGCCGAAGCTCGCACGACACCGAGCACATCGTCGTTTGGATATTCAATAACGACGAGGCCCGCTTCCGGAAATGGCTTATGGAAGGCTCGTTGACGAAGGCGATTGCAAACTACCAGGTCGACGCGACATTCGACATGAGGTTTCACGCCGATTTCAATCAAATCGGATATGTTACGCGCTCCGGCATTCAGTACCGCTTTTATGAAATTGATCTCGGAACCTTCGAGCTTTGCCTTTTCAAAATTGGCATTCACACTCAGCGTGTTTACGAACGTCTGTGGCTCGCTCGGGGGCACCGGTCCGCCGGCAATTGCTGCTTGCGGGGCCTGGGACGGGGTTGGATTGGCTAAGCCCTCGTCGGCGCCTTGCGATGGCAAAGATGCGCCCGCAGCTAGTTCCGGCTTGGGGTCGACCGCGGGCGCCGCCGCTGCAGCGTTCGCCGGAGCCTCCATCTCTTTGGGCGCTTCCGCCGGTTGCATTCTCAAAAACCCTTGTGTCTTTCCTGTCGGTCCTAGAACCTTGCGTCAGTCTCTCCGGGATCCGATCGAGAGGCCGATAATTGACGATGAGTTGATTGTTGCTCCCTGAAAATTGAGATTCGCGGTGATATCTCCGCCCTTGGGTAGCTTTTGCGCCTCGGTGGCGATGGGGGCGAGTTCCCGCTCAGTGAGCAGTGAGAGCGCGTAGCGCAGCCCGTCACGATCAATTTCACTGCGTTCAAGCTTTTCCGCAGCCGCCGTTGCATGGGCGGGAGCGTCCCTCGTCTTCAGCAGCATCCCGAGACCAACCCCGATCCGCTTGACCAGTTCTTTGCTCGCCTCGGACGCCGCACCTGAAGCCAGAGCTGAAATAATAGCGTCAATCATGTCTTCCTGTCCTCCAGTAAGAGCCTAACAGTTCTCGACGGAGTGGGCTCTGAGGCGAGCCAGCTCTGTTCACGACGGCTGCTGATCAACGATGTCTCCATCGGCTCGCCACGCCGACGCATGTTGTGAAAGTTGCTTGCGATCGTCTCCTTCCTTCGAGCCAAAGACCTCGGACAGCAAAGCCGGCGAAGCAGAACCTGGAAAGGTCAATGTTCCATGTCCCGGCCCGTCACCCTGATCAAGAGTGGCCTCCGTTGCGAGCGTTTGCGCGCGTTCTTTCAACAGGTCGAGCGCCTGCTTATCTTTCTCGTCACTCGTAACGGGATCGAATTTCAACAAAGCGGTATGATACTGCGTCAGAGCCACCCGAGCTGCGTCGTTCCGCGTCCGCTGCAAGTCGTTGGCGAGGGCTAAGAGATCCTTGAAATTTTCGAGATAGCTATTGGCCGCAATTGATTTCATTCCCAGCGGATCATCGTCGTTCACTGCAATTTCGAGCTCGACAATCAGCCCGAAGGTTTTTGCAACGAATGTCTCAGCTCGCTGCACTAAGCTTTGATAATATCCCCGCATCTCCGCGTTCGGTCCGTTTCGTCCGGTCGCAAGAAGCGTCTGGATTTGGTCCCGATTCATCCTGCTGAGAAGCTGATTCAACTGACTGACGACGGCCGCCTCAATCCGACCGTGGACCTCGGTAACGTCGAACGCATAGAGGCTCGTTTCAATATAGCGCTCGTAGGTGCTGGGCTCATTTCCCTGTGCGATGGCATCGGTATAACGCGGCTCCTTGACCACATAGGTGGCTCGCAGCACCAGACCACCCAGTTGGCCGCCCGCGCTCTGCGCCAGGTTATTGATGGTGAAACTATGCCCACCTCCTGCCTGTAGCGCGCGCAGATACGATCGCGGCACGCTCTCTTGTCCATTAATTTGAATGCTGTGAATACGGAATCCATAAGCGTCCTCCAGCCGCTTCTTGATCTCGCCTTCCAACCTCTTCATCCAGTTTTCGCCATTTTCGCCGATTGGCATTCCGGTGTCGTAGTTGAAGGGATTCACATCACCGAGCACCGTTTGAACTGTCCCTGGCAGATCAGTTTGCATATCGGCGATCGGATCGGTCTCGAGCGTCATTCGGCCCCGGATTTGATCGAGACTCGTGACGCTGCCGCTGAAGCTGATGGTGACGCTGACCTGCGATCCACCCTTGAGTTGGTATTCTTTCTTTGTAAGCGTGATATTCGGCGCCTGGATAAGGAGTTCGACCAGCTTTGCTTTCGGCGCGGTCACAAGGTGATAGATATCATATCCGATCGCCGCGAGCTTGTCCTTGATCTCCGTATTGAATTCCTTGCCCAGCGGGAGCTTCGGCTCTTCCTTGTTACGTTCGACATTCAACGGATCGAGCACGAAGGCCTGAATCAGGTCAACGAACGTTTTGCCCTGCAGCTTTTTCGCTGCGGCGCCCTTAATCGCCTTAATGGCGTAATCCTTAGGATCGACCGTCCGATCGAGGCTTTCGCCGACGAATTTGCTGAAATCCGCTAGGACTAGTTGCGCGGTGTGCCGGAGCGGAACCGGCTGCTCGCTATCACTGAGTTGAATCGGGGTCTCGACCTCGACCTCAATCTGGTTCGCTGGCCTGTCCGGCAGACCGCGCGGTTCGGGCAAAGCAAAGCCACGCAACTGATGTCCGTAATGCCTGAGACGATCATTGATGAAGCTTTCGCTGGCCTTCTCAACGGCACGGCGATCGCGGAGAATACGGTCAAATAGCGTAGCATCGTCGAAAAACGTCGCTACAGCTTCGTTTACTACGCGCGTCAGGATTGCTTTGTCGGGCTGCAAGCAGGCGATGACTGCGTTAAATCGAGGATCGGGGACAACCTCACAGTGCAATCTTGTTTCGAGACGGCGCGCCACACCGGGAATGCGGAACGGCGCGACGATTTCATCCATATCGAATGCGGGACGCTCGCCATAGTTCTCCCATTCGATGGTCGCGTCAGCGTGCAGGTCTATCCGTGCAAAGTACTCGACTACTTCATCCCGGAACCGAGGCAGGACGACTCTGTCAAAGTCGTGGATCGTTTCATTCCTTAACCTCCGCTGAACCTCTGCCGCCGCGATGTCGACGAGTATCTTGACGGCAGAAATTGGGTCGAGGTCCAGGCTGGCCAGATAGCCGAGCGCATTGCTCGCTTGCACTGATCCGAATTTCGATCGATCTAGAACGGACAACGTCAGTTCGACGTCACACGTAACCTTGCGTCGTCCCGTCGGCTCGGAAAAGAGACATCCACCGACGATATGCCGAACCAGACCGGCCGGGTTGATGGCCACAGTTGCTGTCGCAATACTTGGCGTAGTAACGACGGCCGGTTTACGACATTCCGCTTTTGCCGATCGATGTTGACGCAGATCCAACCCGAGACTTCTAGTTCTTTGCGCCGATATGGATCGATGTCCGCTTCAATCAACTTCTCCAAGGTCATGACGCAACGAACCCCCTCGATCACCCCAATGCTCCTTTTGGCAGTCTAGCGGGAAGTTCGCAACGTTGGAAAGTGAAAACGGATAACACAACTTGCGTGAATCGTGCCTAGCTGTTCCGAATTATGATTGGGGACGGATACCGCCAGAATGTCTTCGATCAGTCTTTCTGTGCTCCGACCAGATGGTGAAATCCGTCGAAAAAATCCACCGGAGCGCGGAAATTAAGCGTCGGCCCGGGCCCAGTTGCATCCATCAATAGTTGAGGTGCGGCTATTGTGCTTAGACGAACGCAACCGTTTCACGAGCGCACCATTTCGAAGAGCGACAAGGCAGCGCCAGCGAGATACTTAGCCGTCATTGACAAACGCAATGTCGCCGAAAGTAGCACAACGAGCGCAGGATCTTGCAGTTGCGCTCTGGCGCGACCTCCCCGTCTCTTTCGCGCCTTTCATGTTGAAGATTCTGGGTGACGCCACCAAGATGCTGAGCTCTCATATCTCCTTTGTTCTATTTGCTGGCACCGGATTCATCGGCCTATCATTTGCGTTGTAGCGATGGATCAATGGAGCTTTTTCCAAAGCCAAGCCTCCTCGCGGCGGATCTGGGTGTAAAGTCTTTATAGCTATTTCCGTTCGCGAGCGGAAATTGCCGAAACGCCGATCGAACAAGCAATGAAGAGCTACCGGGAAACCTGCTGCGTACTACTGGTTGTCTATTCGATGGCCGCGGACGCAAGACGCGCAACATGCGCCTCATGTGCGCTCGTTGCTGCGGGCGTGCACACACTGAGCGATGGAAGGGCTCGATCTTCGAGCTCTTGCGCTAGCGTCGGGCCGAGCCCGGCAACAGGTCCGCTACCTCCGGCGAGATTGCCGTAGAATGCAAGAGGCTTAAGTTTTCTAACAATTTGTTTTAGGAGGCCGCGTCCGAGCGATGCAGCCCTATTCCCAGTGGGTTCTAGGCAGCATTTGCCGTTTTCGGCGGGAGATGCCTTCGCCGGTTTCGTGCAGCTCGGCCACGAGTTTGTCTAACCCGCCGCAATCCTTGACAAGTTCGCTTATGTCCAAGTTGGCCATCGCTTTTTTAACCGGTGTACACCGCAAATAAGCTTGCACGACTATCCCTGAAACTGCAGCTCCGGGCGCCGTTGCAATCCCGCAGTAGGGGCGTGGCCTTCCGCAAAGATGACTAGTCGAGGACGTCAGCCGCCACGGGGCCTTCCTCGTAGGCGTGCCCTTCCTTTTCGAGCGTTTTCCGACGAGCGTTCGCAGCGGAAACGAAGGAGCTGAGCTTGTCGAGGTCGGCCTTAATATCCGCGAACTTTGGAAGACCGGCCGGCACTCCGACTGACTGGTCATGGCCCGAGAACTTCGAGCATCGCGTCATTCCAGCGAGCACCGCCTCGTAGTCCGTTTTGTCCACATGGGCAGCCCTCAGTCTCAGAGTTGCAACATTTGGCCGGAACCGTCCTACGACCCCGGCGAAGAGGATTTCCTCAACAGTATGCTCCCACGTCTCGCGCATCTTGGTGTAGACGTCCGTCACAAACGAGCGCTTTGCTTCGTCAGCTTCGGAATACGTCTCCTTCGCGCTCTGAAGCAGGCCATCAATGATTGATATCCGCTTGGTGACACTCATGGAAATCCACGGTTGCTGCTTATCGTCGATGATGCCGAATCGCCCATCACCATACTTGGCGATCCATTCCTCCCGCACGCCGACCTTCATTTCGCGCGCGGCTTCGAGCACCGTGTAGTGAAAGAACAGATTGTGCGTGAAGACAATAACCTGGCGCCCCGCTGCGGCCTCTTTCACCAGACGTTTCGCGACCGCCTCCATCCGGGCATGATCGAGCGACGATACCGGATCATCGACCACGATCCCGTGCTTCGAACCGAGTTCCTTTAATTCAGCAAGGAAGCCTGCCAAAGCTAGAGCCCGCTTCTCGCCCTCACTCAAGATATCGCTGTTCTTTGCTATCTTCTGCTGGGCTTCTAGTCCGATATGAACCTTGCTCTTGCCGACCTCGCCCCGATCAGCGAGTTTCAGGGGCAAATGCTCAAGGTCGAGAGCGGTGATCTCATCCTGAAGACTGGCTTTTAGGGAGGGCGTAAGAACCTTTCTTCTCAGGCGGGTAATCTGGGCTGTGATGCCGGCGACAGAGCAGGCCGCCGTGCACGCCTTGGTCTTCATAAGCAGCTCCAACGAGTTTCGCCGTGCCACAAATGTTTCGATGTCGGCCGAAAGTTTCTTCCGCGCCTCCAGCTCGCAGACCTGCTGCTTGCGCTGCAGGCGCTTATCAGCCTCACCTGCATTCGGCTTTAGTTCTTCGATTTCCATCTGAAGAGCAGGCACTTCGCACAGAAGCTCGTCGACCACGGACCTGTCGATATCCACCAGATCGTCGAGGCTCTCGTAATCGAGCGCCTGGATGGCCGTTACCAGCACAGCGTGGCGCGCGCGGCAGGAGTCGTAGAACCCCTTCAACCTTTCCGCCAAAGCTTGGCGGTGGCCGTGTCCTTCTACGAAGTTGACAAGCCTCGTCGTGACTTCCTGAGCATCGACGACCTTCAGATCGAGGATGGCCCGAGCAATCTCCGCAAAACGGTGTTTTGCTTTCTCGGCGTCCGCACTGGCGCGACCTTCGACATATTCATCGAACGCAGCCAGGCGGGCACGCGCCCGCGCATCGAGAGGCTGGTGGCACAGCACACAGGCCCCCGCGGTAACCAACTGGGGCGGGTTCAGGGCCGGATACGCTTCGGCGGCGAAGTCGCGCGCGTACATCAGCATCAGGCGCCATGTCTCACTGCCTAGCTGCGGGACTGCTGACTCCTCTGCCAGGCCGATTGCGGCCGCCTTGGCAGCATCGCGTGATGCAGTCGCCTGCCGTCGCGCTTCTTTCAGTGTCTCTATGCCGGAGTTTCCGATGGTATCGAAGATCGTGTTTGCCTCGTGAACCAATGTGTCGACCGTTGATCTGGTCGCTTCCTTTACTTTCGACAGAAAGATCGGATCCTTGCTGAGCTCCAGCTTAAGCTCGAGCAATTCGGCCTCGTCCTCTTCGTCCCAGGTCGCCAGCGCTCGCATGCTGGCTTCGCTGGGCAGCGGTTGATTTGCCTTTAACGTGGCGATCATGGCCGATACTTTGGTGTTTTCCATATAGCCCAGCGGAAGAGCCGCTTGGTGCGATTTGTTGAGCTGCGCCTCCTCCGCCCGAAAGCGAGCGTCCAGCGTACGCAGGGCTTCAGCCAGATTCGTCAGCAGCGCGAGTTCGAAAGGTAAGAATTCGATGTTGCGTTCAGCATCCACGTACAGGCCGGCCGCATCGCTATCGAACACTGAAATTCTGGCCAGTTCGGGTGGAGGAGCGCTTTGATCGTTCCAGACAACCGTACGCTTCTCCTTGTCACCGTCGACTTTGAAGGTGAGCGTGATCTCCCGCGGGTCGAGCGATTCGGGCTCAAATATGTTTCCTCGCAGGGTCACATCGTGCAGACAGTGGCAGATTTTCTTGGCAATACGACAATAGCCGCTTTTGCCGGAACCGTTCGGGCCGTAGATGAGCGTCAGGCCATTAATCGCAAACTTCAGTGGCGGCTGATCTGTAGCCAATCGATCAATGTTGCGAAGCGGTCCAATCGAGCCGAGAACAGTGACGGGCGCAAACTTGTTGCCCGCTTTCAGGCTGGCTTTGGTGAGGTCGGCCCACGTCGGAGGTGTGCCGTCGAGGACTCCGGCTTCGATTCTGATAGCGGCCTCGAGTGCGCCAAGTTCGTCCTCGTCCAACTTCGGCTTGGTGGTCAGAAGACGTATGGCCTCTTGCTGCCAGCGGGGGCGTGCGACGCACCATCCAAACAGATCGCTATCGCCAGTCATTCGTACTCCAGGGCAATTGTATATCAGGCAATGCAAAACTATTGATAGCAGCAATGGAAGGGGGCGTCGTTTGGGTTGTCAAGCCGCCCTTCCCGTTCTCCGATGAAAGTCGTCGATACGCTTCCAAGCGTATCACTATGGTGCCCTGATTGATCCGCAGCGATGAGCCCAGGGGATTTTGCGGGCTCGAGCAAGAAGGGCCTGCCGGCTTTTTTCTGCGACCGTACGAAGCGAGATCGGAGATCCTTTGTTTGAAGCGCACGTGGTGAACGTCCGATTCGCGACAATCTTGACCTTGATACCTACCGCACTGTCTACACAAAGGACCTAGAGGTCGTTCTGTACGTCGCGCACGCATTCCAGAAGATTCCGCCAGCGAGGTTGCCCACCCGCAGCGACGCATTGCGTCGGTCGGTGGCGCGCGGGCGACGCCGAGACCATCCACAACGCAAAAAGCGAGAGTGTGATGAGCATAACAAAGGTGCTGAAACGATAGCATGGGCTCCGGCACCGTTTTTCGCCGATCTAGGCCTATCACACGCCGAAAAACATCGATTGAAAGCGGTCCTCGTTGTCCAGCTGTAGCCGCTAGTGGCGGGGCGAGAGATAACGCGGACTGAAAGCGTCAAGCTGATTGAGATGGAGCAACCCGCCTGTCAAAGCTGCTTCGAGCGGATTTCAAGTTGGTTTCAGTGGAAAAGCCGCCGCACATGCCGACGGCGTTCGACCGGAGCGTTGAAATAGCGCTAAGGCATATCGCAAGCCTAACGAAGCTGGCTGGATCACGGCTATTGCGGCTTGGTGCCACGGAACGGGAGAGTTCATGACATTCAACGCGACCGCGGCTGGTGCCGCACATGAACCCACCCTTCATTGCCCGAATTGCAATCACGAGATTCGGTTGACGGAATCGCTTGCCGCGCCCCTTCTCGCGGAAACACGTCAGAAGTTTCAGGAACAGCTGGCCAACAAGGATGCGGAAATCGCACGTAAGGCGGAAGCCCTTCGAGGGGAGCGCGAACAGCTCGAAAAGGATCGCGAGCAGGTCGAAGACCAAGTGACGCAAAGATTGGCCGCGGAACGCAGCCGGCTCGTCGCTGCGGAAGCCAAGAAGGCCCGGGACGCGGCGGCGGCCGAGGTGCAGGCCCGAACAGACGAAGCGACGGAGCTTCGGTTGGTGCTTGACGCCAACAACGTCAAGCTGGCTGAGGCGCAGCAGGCACAGGCTGAACTCATGCGGAGGCAGCGGGCTCTCGACGAGGAGAAGCGAGAGTTGGACTTAACAGTTGAGAAACGGGTCCAGGCCTCGGTCGATCAGATCCAGACAAAGGCCAAGCAAGAGGCTGACGAGGCGGCCCGGCTGCGGGTCGCGGAGAAAGATCAGACGATCGAGTCGATGTCCCGAACGATCGAGGAGTTGAAGCGTAAGGCCGAGCAGGGATCGCAGCAGTCACAGGGCGAGGTCCTGGAACTTGAACTCGAAGGGCTTCTGCGCGGTCGTTTTCCGACTGACCTGGTCGAGCCAGTCGGAAAAGGTGAGCTTGGCGCTGACGTGGTTCAGCAAGTCAACGGGTCGCTTGGACAGCCGGCGGGCATTATTCTCTGGGAATCGAAGCGTACCAAAGCTTGGAGCGACGGATGGCTCGGCAAGCTTCGGGACGATCAACGCCGGTGTGGGGCTGATGTTGCTCTCATAGTATCGCAAACACTTCCCAAGCAAGTCGAGCATTTCGACCTCGTCGACGGCGTGTGGGTGACGCACCCCCGCTGTGCACTGCCGGTTGCCGTCGCTCTCCGTCAGGCGCTCATTGACATCAGCGGTTCGCGACTCGTCCAGCAGGGTCAAAAATCCAAGATGGAGGAGGTTTATCACTATCTGACGGGCACCAAGTTCAGGCAGCGCGTCGAAGCCGTGGTCGAGAAGTTCAACGACATGCGGGAAGATCTCGACAAAGAGCGCAAATTCATGGGCCGACAGTGGGCCAAGCGGGAAACCCAGATATTGGCTGTCATCGACTCCACCGTGGGTATGGTGGGAGATCTTCAGGCCATAGCCGGCAAGGCTATGCCGGACATCCCAAGTCTGGACATGCCACTGTTGGAGAATGAGAGCGACCCCGGTCGCAAGGCGGGGTAAGAAAGGACGGCAAGTCTCGCAGGGTGCTCATCCCTATCTGCGGCTGGCCAGTCCGGGGCCCGGAAGACCCTACGTCATATCCATCAATTTGACGGTCACACCGCCCCGGCGGCAATCGTGACCTCTTTTTGGATAGGAGTGTCAGATACTAGAGGTGAGCGAGCTTCTTATGCACGGCTGGAGCTTTCGGCACGCTCGATCTAAGCGCCAATATTATTCGATCTTTCCAGGGATCAGCCCTGTGAATATGCTCGAACTGGGCGAGCAATCCACTTATAATCGCGTCAAAAGAGTATGTGGGGGCATTGGCTTGTTTGGGAGATTCGGCCCGTTAGGGCCAGATCGCTGTACGACATAGTGCAATCGGGTTGTTTGACCTATCCATTTGACCCGTCGTGTAGAATATCCGACGCCTCCCATAAACGAAGCAGTTCGTGATCGGACCACACCAGCGCTGCTCTCAAGCACGTCTGGTGCCGGGCGAACACGAGTTGCATGGGGTATTCTGAGGGCAAATCATGCTGGAGCGGATCCAATGTGAGAACGCGGTGAGCGGAGCCATAAAAATCGCTTGCACCGCCGCTGATAACGTCAACGTCGCGTTCTATCAGAATGCCGTGCCCATCATCCGGGATCTCGCGGTCGAAAACGCGCTGGGTAGCGATCTAACGGGAGTTTCGATCCATCTTACGTCGGAACCGCCATTTCTCACCCCCGGGGTTTGGCGCATCGATCGTATTGCGGACCAAACTGTCCACCATATTCGCAGTCTTGATCTGAAGCTTGATCCTGCCTTTCTCGCTGGCATCAACGCCTCTCGGCGCGGCGAACTTCGCATCCGGGTCGAAGCGGCGGGGACCGTGCTTGGCGATCAAACCGTCGAAATCAATCTGTTGCCACCCTCGCACTGGGGCGGCGTCAATTCAGCGCCCGAACTGCTGGCGGCCTTCGTCCGGCCGACCGATCCCAGCATCGATGTCATCCTGCGCGAAGCCTCCAACAAACTTGCATCCGCCGGTCGTGACGAGGCCCTGGATGGGTACCGCAAGGGGACCAAGGCTCGCGCCTGGGAGATCGCCGAGGCGATCTGGGCTGCGCTGGTGTCACATTCGATCGCCTACGTCTTGCCGCCGAAAAGCTTCGAACGTTCTGGCCAGATGGTCCGTGGCCCCAGCGAAATTCTTTCGCGCAAGGTCGGCACCTGTCTCGACCTGACGCTGCTGTACGCGTCGTGCCTCGAACAAGCGGGCCTCAACCCTGTCGTTGCCCTCACCGACGGCCATGCATTTGTCGGCATCTGGCTGGTGGACGAGGATTTCTCCGGCCTCGTCGTCGACGATCCCCAGATGTTGCGCAAGCGCGTGCAACTGGAAGAAATGGTCGTGGTCGAGACAACCCTGCTCACGGGTGCGCACCCGGCGCGCTTCAAGCAGGCGGTCGAAGCGGCCAAGAAATTGATTGCTGAGGACGCCGCCTCACCATTCGAACTCGCCATCGACGTACGTCGGGCGCGAAGTGCCAAGATCCGTCCTCTCGACCTGTCGGGCTCGGCCGAACCGGCAATCCGGCCCGTCACCGACACTGCGGCGATCGCGCAGGAAGTGGGCGAAGCTCCGCATTTCGAAGAGGATCTCGACAAGCGTCGCGAGCCGGCCCCCGAAAAGAACCTCGACAGGCTCGAGATCTGGAAGCGCAACCTTCTCGACCTCTCGCTGAAGAACCGGCTGCTCAATTTCAAGGATGCAAAATCGACCATCGCAATCGAGTGCCCCGATTGCGCGATGCTCGAGGACAGGCTCTCCGATGGCGAACGTTTCAAACTGCTGGGCAGGACCACGGTGCTCGACGGCAGCGACGGGCGCGATACGACGCTGCTTGCCGACCGCCAGAATGAGGACGCACGCAAGGACTTCATCCTGGACGCGATGAAACGAGGCGACCTGCACACAAACGTCGCCGACATCGAGCTGGAAAACCGGCTCACCGATCTCTACCGGGCATCGCGACTCGCCTTCGAGGAGGGTGGCGCGAACATCCTCTATCTCTGCCTCGGCTTCTTGAAATGGACGCCGCAGGACGGGTCCGGGCCCTACAGAGCGCCGCTGATCCTGGTACCCGTGCAGCTCGAGCGCAAAAGCGTGCGCTCTGGTTTCCGCCTCGCGCTGCACGAAGACGAAGCGCGCTTCAATCCGACACTCCTGCAGATGCTAAAGCAGGATTTCGATCTGTCGATGCCGGAGTTCGATGGAGAATTGCCGCAGGACGCCTCGGGCATCGACGTCGCCGGGATCTGGAAGACCGTCCGCCGCCACATCAAGAGCATCAAGGGCTGGGAGGTCACCGAGCAGGTTACGCTCTCGACACTCTCCTTCACCAAGTATCTGATGTGGAAGGACCTCGTCGACCGCACCGATCTGCTCAAGCGCAATCCCGTGGTGCGCCACCTGATCGATACCCCGACCCACAGCTATGAGGGATCCGGAGCGGGCTTCATCGACGCGCGAACCATCGACGAAATCGTCGAGCCGGCTGAACTGTTCGCGCCGCTCTCGGCCGATTCCTCGCAGATCGCTGCCGTGGTCGCCGCCCAGCGGGGCGCGGACTACGTTCTCTTCGGCCCTCCCGGCACTGGCAAGAGCCAGACCATCGCCAACGCCATCACGAACTGCCTTGCCCACCAGAAGACGGTGCTGTTCGTCTCACAGAAAACTGCAGCGCTCGAGGTCGTCAGGCAGCGCATGCAGGCCATCGGACTCGGCAACTATTGTCTCGAAGTGCACTCGACCAAGGCCCAGAAGTCCAGCGTGCTTGAGCAACTCGCGACCGCCTGGCGCGAGCGCAATCTGGTGACCGAAGAGCACTGGTCGACGGCCGCCGGCGACCTGAAGAAGAAGCGCGATCAGTTGAACAGGCTGGTCTTGGCGCTGCACCGCAGGCGCGCGAACGGCATGACGGCCTACGAGGCTTTCGGACGCGTGGTCGCAGATCGCGACCGCCTCGCCGACATCGAACTGGCATGGCCCGATGGAACAGTGCATTCGCCGGAGCAGCTCGCCAGGATGCGTGAGAGCTGCGCGGACATCCGCACCGCATTGGAGGCGGTCGGAGACCCGTCTGTCCATCCGTTGCAGGGTATCGAGCATACTCGCTGGAATCCGGCCTGGGCGCAATCCTTGCAGCAGGCGATCGATCGGCTGCAGAACACGCTGCAGCAAATGCGCGCGGCGGCGGACGCGCTCGTCACCTCGCTTGGACTGAACGAGGTGGTCGACGACAGCTCGTTGCCGCAACTCGTCAAGTTGGTTGCGCTGATGCTGAACCCGGACGCCGCAGACGGTGCGCTGCTGTTCGGCGAAGAGGCTCACCATCGTATCCGTGCGCTGACCGCCCTGGCCGACGTGGTTGGCCGCATCCGCGACAAGGCGTCCGAATTGTCGGCCGAATACGACCTCAAGGCGGCAGCGCTGCTCGACCTACCGGTCCTGCAGCGGGAATGGACCGAGGCTTGCGCATCCAACATGCTGGTGCGCGGCGGCCGCAAGAAAAAGATACGTGTTCATCTGCAGCCGTACTGCCCGGGCGATGTGCCAGACGAGATCGGGCGTGACCTCATCGTCTTGCAAGATCTTTGCGATCTGATTCGCGGACTGGAAGCACTGAGGCCGCATTTCCGCGGTATCGAGCGGTTGTGGCGGGGATTGGATAGCGACCCGGCGCGCATCGCAGCGCTCATCAAATGGGCTCAAGACCTGCAAGCTGCCGTCGACGGCTTCGAGATCGACGACGTGCCACCAGAACAGATAGCCGCACACATCACCGCCCTCCTCACTCAGGACATCTCACGCTTTCGTCCCGGGGGTCAGGTACGCAGGGCGTTTGACACCATGCAGCAGGCTTTCCCGGCCATGCATCAGGCGGCCAAGGATGTTGGCACGTATATCGGCCTCGATCGCCCTGAAGAGATCATCCAGCTGGAGCCCGGCTGGATCAACGAGTTGCAGGAACGCACGGCACGGTGGAAGGCCAACATCATCAAGGCTCCGCAATGGGCGACATGGCGGGCAGCTGCAAAAACTGCGCGCGCGGCCGGACTTTCGCCGCTCGTGGACGCCGTTGAGGACGGCCGAGTTACTCGCGACGAGCTCGCCGGCGCGTTCGACTTTGCTTACGCGCGTTGGGTCGCGGAGACCATCGTGAACGAGGACGAGGTGCTGAGCGGGTTCCTGGCCGAGAGGCATGAGGCCCTCATCGATGCCTTCGTCGCCGCCGACCAGAAGGTCTGCGAGCTCGCCAGGCAGATCGTCAAGGCGCGGATTGGCGCCTCCGTGCCGACACAGACCAATTTCGGCAAGGACCCGGAATGGGGGACGCTAGCGCGTGAGATCAACAAGAAGGCCCGCCACATACCGCTGCGCCAGCTCTTCGGGAAGATTCCGAACGTCATGACCCAGCTTGCGCCCTGCATCATGATGAGCCCGCTTTCGATCGCGCAATACCTTCCGGCGGAAGCGAAACCGTTCGACGTCGTGATCTTTGACGAAGCTTCGCAAATTCCCGTTTGGGACGCCATCGGCGCCATCGCTCGCGGCAGCCAAGTGATCATCGTCGGCGACCCTGAGCAGCTTCCGCCAACCAGCGTCGGCCAGCGCGGCGTCGACGATGAGGACGACGACGGTTCAACAGTCCAGAGCCAGCAGAGCATACTGGACGAATGTCTCGCCTCGAACATCCCAAGCATGCGACTGTCGTGGCACTACCGCAGCCGCCACGAGAGCTTGATCGCGTTTTCGAACGCAAAATACTACCGCGGTGAACTGATGACCTTTCCGTCTCCGGTGACCCGCGACACCGCGGTTCGCTACGTGCATGTCGAGGGCGGCATCTACGAACGCGGCGGTGCCAAGGTAAACCGGAAGGAAGCCGAAGCGGTCGTCGCCGAGGTTGTCCGGCGCCTGAAGACATCGTCAAAATCGATCGGGGTCGTCACTTTCAACGGCGACCAGCAGCGCCTGATCGAAAATATGCTCGATCAGGCCCGACGCAGCGATCTCGCCCTGGAGTCCCATTTCGACAAGAACCAAACTCGCGAGCCGATTCTGGTCAAGAACATCGAGAACGTGCAGGGCGACGAGCGCGACGTCATCATCTTTTCGGTCGCCGTCGGTCCCGATAAGACCGGCCGAGTTACCGCGCAAATCTCCTCGCTCAACGGCGAGGGTGGCCACCGCCGACTCAATGTCGCGATCACCCGTGCACGCAGCGAGCTTTTGGTGTTCGCGACACTCCGCCCCGAGCAGATTGACCTAGGGCGCACCAGGGCCAAAGGCGTGGTCGACTTCAAGCACTTTCTGGAATTCGCCGAGTACGGCGCGCGCGCCATCGCCGAGGCGTTCTCGCCGACCGGTCGCGGAACGGATTCGCCGTTCGAGGATGCCGTGATGGACGCGCTGCAAAAGCGGGGGTGGGAAGTCCATCCACAAGTAGGCGTTTCGTTCTTCCGAGTCGACCTCGGCGTCGTGCACCCGGACTTTCCGGGCCGCTATCTCGCTGGCATCGAATGCGACGGCGCTACCTATCACCGCTCGGCTACCGCCCGGGATCGCGACCGGCTCCGCGAGATGGTCCTGACGGACCTCGGTTGGCGCATCTTGCGCATCTGGAGCACCGAATGGTGGATGGACAGCTCCTCGGCTGCAGAAAAGATCCATACGCGGCTGACAGCCGATCTCGAAGCGGACCGCGCGTCACGCCCATCTGCCACCTCCCCGGAAGAGGTCACCGATTTTGGTGCGCTTCCGGTTATGGGGGAAATGTCGGTCAGTGCTCAGGATGCCTTGGAAACAGCGGAGATTACACCGTCTGACGAGCAGGCGGACCCGGCTCCTTCCGCCGAGGACGATCCTCCGTGCTCGCAGCCGCTTCTCCCTGCACCCGCAAACGAGAGCGAGCCTGACGAGGAGCCGAGGATCTACGCGCGCGGACCAGGGCCGGCTGCCGCTGACCCTGCCGCAATGCCGAGGATGTACACGAAGGCTGACCCCAGCACAGTCGTGGCCCCCGACCGAGAGCGCTTCTACGACGTTGGCTACCGGGGCAATCTCCGCAATATGATTGACCATGTGATCGAAATCGAAGGACCGATCTATTTCGACGTTCTAATCGACCGCGTCGCACGCGCACACGGCTTCCAACGTTCGGGCGAAACGGTGCAGCGGATCATCCGGGCAGCGCTTGGTCGAGACCGCTTCCCCACAAGCCGAGACGGCGATCGAGAGATCATTTGGCCGCAAAACACGGCGCCCAGCGCTAAGTCGCCCTACCGCGGCGGCGGCGGTCGCGAGCACGGCGATGTGCCGCTGTCCGAATTGGCGGGCCTTGGCGATTTTCTTCGTGCCGAGGGCCTTGAGGAGGATGAAGAGTTGATCCGCGGCATGCAGGAACACTTTGGACTCGGCCGGCTTGCAGTTTCCACGCGTCAGCGCTTCGAGGCGGCTATAATGTCTGATGAGAACTGACCAAGAGCCGGCGGCCAAGATCGCGGACCTCGCGACCGACACTGAAGTTCGCCGGGTTATACCGCAGGTTTTAATACTCTGATTGCGTTCGACCATGCTCAATACATCGCCCTGCAGCCGGCGTTGGCGGAGCGTTGGGAGCGGATTGGCGTCAGTCCCCGCGACTCTTCTTGCGCAAGGGCGTGATCTTCATCTCGGTGGGTCCGCTCACAGGCAAAGGTGTCGCCTTCAGCCTCGGGCCGATCATCTATTGGAAACCCTGGCGCAGCCGTATATCCGAGGCACTGCAGTCACTGGATCCACTCAAAACGGGTCGAGGTTGGCGATTCTTACACCGTCATCGTGCATGCCAGGCGGCGACGCACTCCTTGAGCAGCGTCTTGCCGCCTGCGGATCGGAAATCGTCAGCAGGCGTGCTACGTCAATCCAATAGGGAGATGCAACGTTTTGCGAGCCGGTCAACTACCAACTCCAGTAATTGATCCGGACGACAGAGACGTGTCACCAGCAGACGGATGAACGTTTGGCAGGCCGAGCGCGCCGGCTAGGAGTTCGGCATGCAAGGTCGCATACACTCTGTTGTCGACACACCAGCTCTGATCGATGCGCCGGCTCCTCGCCTGCAGCAATGCAGAGCATTCAGATTGTCGCAGGAAATAGCGTGCGCTTCTCTCCGCAGAGGCCAGAACGTCGAGGCACTCAATGATCGCGTACCTATCTGACCGCGCCAATAGCGTTACGGCACTTGGGATACTATGTTCTGGTGCGGGGATAGGGCTGGCCGTTAGAGGAAACTACGAGGCGGGTATAGCCCTCGGGCTCTGGGCGATAATTGCCGATGACGTGGACGGCGCAATCGCCCGGCGCGCAAAGAACCGTACGATGGCCGCGAAGGCCATCGGAAAATCCCTAGATGGATTCTCGGACCTCATCTTTGGATCAGTCATACCGGCAATCGTGATTGCATCGGTCATGGATTTTGCTGCGTCAGGGGTGTTCGCGGCGTACCTGTTATTGATCGGAGCTCTCCGTCTCGCGTATTTTGACTATTTTGGCCTGAGCGATGAGGGTTATTCAACCGGTCTACCTCTATCCTACGACTTGCCAGTGCTCGCGGCCATATTTCTGATCCACCGCATCGTCGCACCACTTGAATTAAGTGTCGTTCTTCCGGCTATCTTTCTACCGTTGTCGTTGCTCCACATTGCACCGCTCAAGATCAAAGCCTCAGGCACTCTCGTTCATGTGCTTACGATCGCAATTGCGATCATCGGGTCCGCCGGACTGCTGATAACCAGTGGCATCCGAGCATAACGTCGCGGCGTAGAAGGCCCAGAGGTAAGACATGTCGACTGTAAGTAACGGGCTCGTGTTTGCTGGCACCCGGGGGCTCGCAAGCCGCTGCATTGTGTTTATCATCGAGACCTGCGGCAAAGACCTCGTCTCCGCAATTCTCGGTCCCCCCCGGAACGAACAAACGTGGTGGAGCCACGAAACCAGCGAGGAGCTATGGCAGATCGCCGACCGCTACGGAATACCCTATCTCGAGTCAATGGACGACGTTTCCCGTTACGGGGGCTTTCTCGTAAGCGTGTTGTGGAATAAGATTTTTCCGGCCCACACCCTTGCGCGGTTTGATCGAGGGGGAATCAACCTGCATCCGGCTCCACTGCCTGAATATCGTGGCAGCTTTGCCCGGACTCATGCGATCCTTAACGGGGCCGAGAGCTTCGGAGTGACCATCCACTACCTCGCGGAGCGGGCCGATACGGGGGACATCATCGGCGAGATGCGGTTCCCCGTCTTGCCTTCAGAGACAGCTCTCTCCCTAGACACCAGGGCGCAACTTTATGGCTACGCGCTCTTCTGCGAGGTATGGCTGCGCTTGTTGGACGGATCCTTTGTCCCGCGATCGCAAGCGTCGCTGATAGCTGAGCATAAGCGCGAGCCTCGCTTCTACACCACGCGGAAGATCGCCGAACTCCTGGAATCGGCGGATGTTCCGCGCGACGCCGAACAACTCGAGCGGCTGTATCGTGCATTATACCTCCCACCGCGTTTCACGCCTCCGAAGTGGCTCGTTCAAAGGGTTCTGGCAAACGAGGTGCGAACGATCCTTCGGCGTAGCTGCGCGCCAGGCACAGCTTTGAACGTGGCGGCGGACTCGCAGCTGACTCCGGGATTGCCGGAGATCCTGCTTCGGAGGGAACCTTAGGCGACTGTCGACCGAGATTACCATCAGAACGCCGCGCTCCTCTTCAGCACGACCTTGGCAGGGCAGCCACTTTTTATGACAAGTCGAGCCATCCCAACATGCGAGCGAGACTGCAAGGCCGGGGATCAGGCAATCAGCTCGGGGTAGGAGGACGGGCCTTTGTGCGCAATTTTCGGATTTGTCGGACGGGTCACTGACGAGGCGGCGACCGAGCGTGAGATCGCTCGTTGCATTCAGACGCTTGCCCATCGAGGACCGGACGCGAATGGTGTTTATGTGACTCCATCCTTTGCTTTTGCGCATCAAAGGCTTGCCATAATCGACCTAAACCATCGGTCGAATCAACCCTTCCTTGATCAGCAATTGGACATCGCAATCACGTACAACGGGGAGATCTACAACTACCGTGACGTGAGGCGCGACTTGCTGCAACGCGGGTACCGGTTTCGTACTGAGTCCGACACGGAGGTCATATGCAAGGCATTCGCTTGTTGGGGCATTGATTGCCTCGAACGTCTACGGGGAATGTTCGCATTCGCAATCTACGACAAAAGGAGCGGAACAGCATTCCTTGTCAGAGATCGGCTTGGAATTAAGCCGCTATATTACGCTCAAACGAACCGCGGATTCGTTTTTGCTTCACAACCGTCGGCTCTTCTCCATTGGCCTGGGGTTCGCTCGAAGCTCGATCCGGTTGGACTGTCCAGTTTTCTTTCTTTTCGTGCCGTCTTCGGTGAGAGGACTCTTTTTACGGACGTTCGTAAGCTGCAACCCGGCACTTGGCTAAAGATAACCGCCCAATCGCACGAGCATGCGCGGTGGTGGGATCCCGCTCGCTCAGACAACAAGGACCCGTGCTCCTCGCTGGACGCCCTGATCGGCAGTGCCGTAGAAGAGCATCTGGTGGCCGACACTCCCGTCGCAGCGCTGCTTTCCGGCGGGCTGGACTCCAGCGTCTTGGCTTTCGAGCTCTCCAGGCGCTCTGCACAAAAGCCGACATGTTTCACCGGAATGGTAGCTGGTGACGCGTACGACGAAAGTCGCTATGCGATCGAAGTGGCGGAGTCTCTCAAGCTACCGCATGTTTTGGTACAGCTGCCCGACGCGACGAGCCTTGACACCATCCAACGCCTCACCGCGTTACGAGGTCACCCAATCGGCATGCACAATGAAGGGGCGATGTATTTACTCGCTCAGGCGGCCGCGCACTCGCACAAAGTACTTCTTACCGGCGAGGGCGCCGACGAGATATTCTCTGGGTATAGCCGAATTTTCAGACTGCCATTTGACCTACAACGCCAAGCGTTCTTGTCCGCCTTGCCAGACGTCATTGCCTGCCCGGCGCGCCGGCGCTTCGGCCTACCCAAGGCCGAAACGAAGGAGTTCGACTTTTTTCTCTCGCGATACACCTACTTCGCCCAATCCGAGAAGCTGCAACTGGCGACATCCGCGTGGAGAACAGAGCTCGCGGATGATGCGGCGTTGCTTAATTGGATGAGCATTGACTATCATTCAGGTGGCGCCACTCCTGATGATCGCATCAGGCTGTTCTTCGTACGTCATCATCTACCGGCGCTGCTCGAAATGGTCGACAACACGACGATGGCCGCCGGCGTCGAAGGGCGCGTACCTTTCACAGATCATCGACTCGTTACGCTAGCTCTTGGCATGCCTGCCTCAGAACACTTGCGTTGGAAGGACGCCTGGTCGCCAGTCCGAGCGGCCTTCGCGCCTATTCAGGAATTCAGCGAAACACTTGACGTCTCAAAGTCTGCGCTACGTACTCTTTACAGAACTCGTCTTCCGACCAGCGTGACCGCGAGGAAGAAGCTCGGGTTTCCGTTACCCTTGGGCCATTGGGCGACTAACGAATGCTCGACACCGTTTCGCGACTTAATCTTCGGAGGATCTGCTGCCATCGCTGATTATCTCGATATCGGCGCCCTCCGACGATGGTATGGGGAGCGCTCTCGCGCCGCGAACGATGCATTTGGAAGACAACTCTGGTTGATTTGCAATCTTGAGATTTTCCTTCGTCAATTACAGTCCTCGGGTCTGTAGGAGGCGATACAATGGGCGCGCGCAACGACCTTCGTCGCCGAACCGCGATTCCCTTTTTCTTGGCTGTTTGCGCCCACCGCACCCTGACGACCTTTCTCGCCCGACTGCAGGACGATGACCAGCATGTCGAGCAGCGTGTTTTCTTTGAGGGCGCTTTTGCTTTTCTTCTGACCTCGCCGCTGATCGGTCGGCTCAAGCATATGATCTCCCTCCTATCGGCGGCCAGTTCTTCGGCCGTCCGCGCGCGCTCTCTCTCTCTACGCTGCGCCGCTTGGATTGGTCTTCTTTGTGAGACCGCGGGCTCGGCTGCATGATCTGGTGCCGCACTCATCGCTTTTTGCAACGTGCATCAAGGGAACCACGAGGGAAAAACACGCCGCTCACCTAGCCCGGCGGTAGCGCGCTCTCAGGGGGCTTAATCCATTGCGGTTTGTTTTACGTGGCGATGCAAGGCGCTGGCCTCGGCGACACAAAGATCGCCGGTTGTGAGACCGCGCCGACCTGATCGAAGGATCATCGTGGTCGCAAACCGACAATCCCGAACCGTGGCGTGTTCGGAGCCAGCAAATGAGCTTCAGGGCGCCGCGCTGCGATCGCGCCCGTGACGGTCACTTGAAAGACAACGAACACCTCTGGCCACTGTCATCTGACGGCCGGGAGGGATTACCACCATGGTTCTTCATACCGGTCGGCCACAACCTTCGCCTTTGCGCGCCCCTGGCGAGCAGCCGCCTTCCGCCATTGTCAACTTAGCGGCTCATGGTCGAGATTGAGCTTGGGAAGCGAGAGCTCAATGTTTGCCATTTGAGGAAGGCCCGCAAGAACGACCGCTTTTTCGCGCTTCGGTCCGAACTCATTCATGTCGGCAAAGGTTGCGTGGTCGACACGGGTGGCATCATCCCCCTGCGCTTGGTCTTTCAGGGGATCATTGAAGAATACGTAATCGGTATCAACTCCGGTGATCACCACCCAGTGAGTGACGGTCTTACCTTCGAATTCAATGCTGATCATCACGACAGGATACCATCCCTCTGCCATCCAGTTCGAGAGATCATGCAGGCTGTAATTTCCGACATATACGTGGACTCCACGCTCATTGGCCTCGACGAGATCTCGCTCCTGGAGTATCCGAATCGCCTCTATCTCTTCCGTTCGCGAAGCGCGAGCCTCAAGAAACACCCCACCGTGGCTCACGACAACAACCGCCGCGAACCCGCGTCGTTTCAGCGCCAATGCGAGACCAACGGGCCCGCAACCTCCATGGATAGTCGTTGCCTCCCGCCATAGCTCAAGCTCGGCTTTGACATTCGGCTGGTATCTCTCATCCAGCGCGGACATAACCATCATCAGCGACGATGGTCCGCAAGTATAGTTCCTTCTTTGCCGATACAAGGGAATGTGTCTCACGATTTGACCACTTAAACTCTCGGCGCCGAGGTCCGACATGACGACTCCTTAGATAAATGTTGAAGACGTTCGGGGTCACTTTCATAACGACTGACGAGTTGCGGGAAACCAGTGGTTTCCTGCGGCGGCGGTACCTGCAGAAGCTCGCCGTCGGGCACGGCTGCCCATGGATCTCACCTCATCCGAAGATCATTGAAATCAATAAAGAAGTTGATCCTGGAGGCGCATAGTACGTTCTCCCCGAACTTGATCGGTGCGCCCTCGGAGCGATCAAGATTTTCTTTGATGAAGACCGGCGTGGCGGTAGACATCCCGAGCAGGCGGGCTTCTTCCTCGGTTGGCATTCTGGCGTTGATTTGTACCCATTGCTGGGAATAGGAGGCGACGCCGACGCGCTTCAGTGCCTTGGAAATCGAGTTTGCGCCAGAAAACTCGTCCAACAGTCCAGGCACGCGTTGAGCTGGGAAGTAGCTGTTTGCGATCACGATCGGTATCTCGTCTTGAATGCTCAAGGTTCTGATGAAAAGCACATCGTCTCCGATCTCAAGATCAAGATGCTTTGCCAAGCGTTCGTCCGCAGCCATTGTTTCCGAAGATAGCATTTTTCGGCGGGCCAAATGGCCGTGAGCGACGAGGTTGTCGGTCAGTCGCGTGTTGGTGGACAGCAGGTACGGCGTCGTGTTTTCCACCACGAATGTCCCTCTCCCCTGCTCCACACGGAGAATGCCCTTCTCTTCAAGCGCTCGGATGGCGTATCGAACCGTATGTCGGTTGACCCCGTACAGCCGGGCGAGATCGACATCATTCGGCAGCTTTTCTCCCGGCGCAAAGCTCTTTGAGGCAATGTTTTCCTCGATTTTCGTTCTGACAAACTCCCATCGCTTTCCTTGAAACATCGATCATCTCTCTTAATCATCAATCAAGTCTCACGCACGTCGGCACGAAAGCTGGTTAGGCATCGACCAATCGTATTCGGTCCGCTTCACATAGAGGCGCCCACGATAGCTATCTCGGCCCTGTCGCGTCGACGCGCTATGCTCTGCCAAAGGGCATCTCTACGGACCTAAAGCGCCCTACAACGCAGTGCAGTCGAGCGAGCGGCTGCGACCGAATTTGTCCCGGCCATCGTGACGCCCGAGCTTCAGGCACGGTACGAACGGAGGGCATCGGAAGAAAGCGGTGTCGAGATAGATCAACCTGCCGCCGCGCAGTGTGGCGCGCACGCGCGGCATGCTGCCACGCTCAGCGATGACGAGATCGGCCCGGAGTCCCTCCGCGATCGCGCCGCGGTCGTGCAATCCCAGTACCTTGGCCGGATTGGCACTCGCCAAAGCGACTGCTTTCGCAAGCCCACCTTCACCCATTTCGTCAAGTGCAATCACTGCCGGCAGAATGGCCGAAGGATGGTAGTCACTGGCGAGGATATCCAAGAGCCCCGCCTTGTAGGCATCGCGCGCCGAGAGATTACCGGAATAGGACAGGCCACGCAGGGCATTGGGAGCGCCCATCGCGGTTGCCAGACCGAGCCGTCGCGCCTCGACCGCGGCTTCGATGGTGATCGGAAACTCGCTGATCGCAGCGCCGATCGCGTGCATCAACGAGACCTTCTCGAGACGATCATCGTCATGGGATGCGATCGCAACGCCACGTGCTCTCGCCAGCTTCGCAAGGCCGGAGATAACGCGCATCGCGTCGCCCCGTTCGGTGCGATCGGCGATGCGCTGCTTCACGAGTTCGGATGCCTGGGTTTCACTGATCTTTTGTGCCTTGGCTATATTGGCGACATGAATTTCGATGTCGCGGTACTGTCCCTGGCCAGGCGTATGATCCATCAGGGAAATCAGATTGAGAGCACCGCCCTCCATCAGCTTTTCGGCGACGCTCATCGCCGAGGGGAAGGTCACCTCGAAGCGGGCGTGAACGCGGTGGTCGACCAGCAACTCGTCACGCTTGGATGTCAAAGCCTCGATCAGCGCGGTGGTGTGCTCGACCGAACGCAGCCGGCCGTCGATCGCCGGAGTAAAGGCGAGCGCCGCATAGGCCGTCGTAATGCCGCTGGAGGCGAGCTTCTTGTCGAGGTCGTGGATGCCAAGCTCCAGCGGCATGCGCACATTGGCACGTGGCTCGACTTCCTTCTCAATCATATCACCATGCATATCGACAAAGCCAGGCAGCAGCAGTCCGCCTGCACCTTCGACATCCGCACCCGCAACCGGAGTTTCGCGGATTTCGGCTATTAGCCCCTCCTCGATTCGGACAGCGCCCCGTTCGATGACGCGGTCTTCGAGGACGATCTCGAAATCATTCAGCCACATGGTCCGCCTCGTCTTCGATCTTGATGGCCTTGAGATGGATCTCCCGGTCGATCAGGTCGACCACGTCCTCAGGATGATGGAAGACGCCGATCATCGCGACACCTGCCGCCTTAAGCTCCGCCAGTCGATCGACCAGCGCGCGGCGAGCGTCGCGGTCGAGCGAGGCAGTCGGCTCGTCGAGCAGCAGCAGCCGCTGCGGCAGGATCAGCGCGCGGGCAAGGTTGACCTTCTGCTGCTCGCCGCCGGAAAACATCGAGGGATAGGCGGCCCAGAGCCCCCTCTTTACGCCGAAGCCAGCCAGCGAACGGCGAGCTTGAGCCAGAGCCTCAGCATGGGGCGTCCCGGCAAACCTAAGCGGTTCGGCTACGATCTCCTCCGCCGCGACGCGCGGCCTGGCGTTGAGGAACTGCGTTACAAAACCAATTTCCCTGCGCCGCAGAATGGCAATGTCGACGTCGGCCGCGGCGGCAAGGTCGATGACGCCTTCCTTCGTGTGGTAATAGATGTGGCCTCCCCGAGGCAGGTAAGATCTATAAAGTGTTCGTAGCAGCGTTGACTTGCCGGCGCCGTTTTCGCCTTTAAGCAGGATGAATTCCCCCTCATGAAGCTCAAAGTCGATATTCTCGAAAGCAAAGAGCGTTCGCTTCAGATGATGCATCTCGAACTGCTTCGAGAGATTTTCGACGCGAAGCACTTGCGTCGCATCCCACCGGGCATTGAGTTGAATGTTCATTTCGTTAGATTCTTTATAGCTTCGCGTGGACGAGCTGCTGGGTGTAGGCGTGCTGAGGATCCTGGAAGATCTGATCCGCCAGCCCCTGTTCAACGACCATGCCACGCCGCATGACCATGACCCGGTCTGCCATGGTGCGAATGACACCGAGATCGTGCGAGACCAAGACCATGGTGATGGCGCGATCGCGCTGCAGCCGCTTCAGCGTATCAAGCACGAGCGCCTGGACGCTGACGTCGAGACCCGTGGTCGGCTCGTCGAGCAGGAGCACCGCAGGCTCCAGCGCGATTGCCTTCGCCAGCTGGACGCGCTGCTGCATGCCACCGGAGAGCTCGTGTGGCGTCGCGTCCATGCGCTCGACAGGAAACTCCGATGCATCCAGCGATTGCATAGCCCTTTCCCGCAGCTCAGCGAAATTGCGGTTGCCGGCAATCAGCAGTCGTTCGGCGACGTTGCCGCTGCTGGAGTGGTTCATCAGCAGGCCCAGATGCGGGTTCTGATAGACGATACCAATATGACGGGCTCTCAACATCCGCCGTTCGAAGCGATCGAGCGCAAACAGGTTGCGATCCTCCTGGCCCGACAGCGCCAGGTGATAATGGCCGGCGGCCGGGGTGTCCTCGAGGTTCATCATGCGGAGCAGGGTCGATTTGCCCGAGCCGGATTCGCCTACGATACCCAGCACCTCGCCGGGATAGACGGTGACGTCGACACCGCCAAGCGCCTGAACTGAGCCGAACTTGTGCTGGATCCCGCGCATGGTCAGCATGGGCTTGGCCAGCATCAGACGTGGCTGCTGACGTGTCAGGCCCGCAGCGCTTTGAATGTTCAGGCCCGTCACTCGTCTATCCTTCCGTTCTTGTACCAGGTTTCGCCGATCTCGACCGCCTCCCCTTCCGCCTTGCGGATGTGCTTGGCGGCAAAATTGCTATCGGAAAGCTCGACTTTCGAAGAGCCGTCGTCCTGCGGCAGCTCGTTCATGAAGAAGCCGGTGACGTTGCTGCGATAGCAGGTCTTGTCCTGGTGATCCTCGACGCGGTAGGGCACATCGTCGAAGACAAGAGGCTCGACCTTCGTATAGGGCGGCACGACGTAGATCCGCTTCTCGCCGCCCGCCGCAAGAATGGTCAAGTGCTCTGCCTGGTGCAGCTTCAATACGTCCCAGCGAGGGATCGGCGAGGGGGTGATCACGTGCCGCCCGTTCACTAGGCTCGGATACTGGTCGGCCTTCATGATGCGGCCGAATTTCACAAGCTGCTCGTAAAGGATGAGCCAGAGTTGGCCGTAGTCGGCGTCGCCATGCATGACCCTCGCGACGGACATGTCTGGCTGCACCGGACGGAGCGGCTCCGGGTTCGGGACCTGCAAGACTAGGACCTGCTGGTCGCCCAGCTTTTCTTCGGGGATGCGATGGCGCGACTGGATGATCGTTGCCTCCTGCCCATCCATAGTCTCGAGGCAGCCCCCGACGCGTCCAAAGAATTTGCGGATGCTGCAGGCATTGACCGAATCGTCCGCTCCCTGATCGATCACCTTGACGACCGAAGTCGGTTTCAGGAGCGTCAGCGTTACTTGAAGGCCGCCGGTCCCCCAGCCGCGTGCCATCGGCACCTCGCGGCTGGCATATGGGACCTGATAGCCCGGTACGGCGATCGCCTTGAGAATGCGACGGCGAATTTCGCGTTTGGCTGACTCGTCGAGAAACCCGTAGTTGAAGTCCGCCCACTCCTTGGTCAGTTCTTGGAGTTTCACTGCGTGACCTCTTTCTTTTTCGGTGCCACTTTCGGCGCAGGTGGAGCTTTCTCGACAGCGCCGTCGCGGTCAGTCTTGACCCGTCGATAGGTGTCGAGGGCCGATTGGAACGTCACGTAGTGCGGAAGCTTGAAGTGAAGACAGAAGCCAGATCCTTCGACCGGCTCAGTATGGTAAAGGATGAACTCCTCTGTCGCGGCCGGGTGGGTATCCGGTTGGCTCGAAGCAACGTCGAGCGACGCCGCAGCGATGACCTTGACCTCATTCCAGCCAAGGGTGGCCGAGAATCCCAATTCCAGGCTCTTCGACTTGGAAACAATTTCGGCCTGGCTGACGCGGACACGCCCCGCGCTAAAGACCGTGCCACGCGGATGGCGAAGCCGAACTGGTGCTTCGGCGAGCCTAAGCTCATTGACGGTAGGATGGACAGCGCCGTATCCGCGCATTGTGGAGAATCCAAGCGCCATCGTGCCGCCCGTATCTGCCCGTGCGAGGCTCTGCAGCTTGTGCGCACGGCTTACCGGGAAGAGCAGAGGCTGGCGGGTGATGTCAGGAACCTCTTCCAGAGGTATTGTCTCGACGGGATGGTCCGTGATGAGACCCTGCGCCTTTTGCCAAGCGGTCAAGGACGGCTGGGTTGCAGGCGCGGGTTTGTCTGCCGGGATCACTGGTTCCCGGGCGAACGCCTTGCCCTTGAGGACGCCGACCTGAAGCAGACGGTGGGAATAGTCCAGCGTCGGCCCGAGGAGCTGTCCTCCCGGAATGTCTTTAAATGCCGCGGAAATGCGGCGCACGGTGAAGAGGTCCGGCTGCCTGACTGGTTTGGCGAAGCCGATTCGGGGTTGTGTCGTTCGGTACGCCCTAAGCAGCAATACGGCTTCGTATTGGTCTCCCCCCGCCTGCGCCAACGCGAGTGCAGCCAGATCCGGTTCATAGAGCGACGCTTCGCCCATGACGCGATCGATCAAGTAGGGCAGACTCTTGCGAATAGCAGTCACTCGGTCGAGGTCGACGGCATCGAGATCTTCACGAAACAGCCGTTCCGATTGTTCAATGGCGCGTTCGCCGCCACGGGTTGCCACATAGGCCATCAAAGCACCTCGATTCTGGTTGAGCGGGGAAGGCCTATCACGTGATCGCCATCGACGAGATAGACGTCCCAACCGAGCGGATAACGAACGGCTTGGGCGCGCACACGCCAGAAGGAAGGATCGATGCCGTCGACGGCGACCGTAACACCGTCTTTGATGCCTGGACCGCTCAGCATCAGACGGGCGCCTAAACCGAATCGGGCGGGTATGAACAAGGTGGCCGCATGGTCGGGATAATTTAGCGAGCCAATCCGCAACTTCGCGAATTGCGAAGTCTTTTCTGCTGTGTCCGCCGTGGCGAAGACATAATCTGCTTCCTGCATCGGTGCGCTTCGAGCTCCGTTCTTGCTCAGGACACGTGCGAATTCTGCATCGTCCACGACCGCGAAAGAGCATTC
The DNA here is from genome assembly GCF_021458635.1 of Bradyrhizobium monzae. Taxonomy (GTDB): domain Bacteria; phylum Pseudomonadota; class Alphaproteobacteria; order Rhizobiales; family Xanthobacteraceae; genus Bradyrhizobium. The sequence continues at coordinate 38,051 of NZ_JAIRDQ010000013.1, read as the reverse complement.
CGCATCGAGCAGGCTTTCCCCGATCGCTGCAAGCCCGGCGGACGGGAGCGTTCGGACGAGCCCGGGTCTGCTCAAGGCCCACATTATTTCTTCGAACGTGGCGTTGGTCCGGCTATCCTCGGTGGTCGGTTGAAGAGAGACACTCATCAGAAAGTTTCCATCTCGACGCGGGTGGCTTCGACTTTCCTCAGCCGCTCTCTGTCCGTTCGCTGCTGGTGGGCAGATTCCGCGATGAGCAGTTCGAGAATCGGCGAAATGCTCTGGTCGGCCGCGATTGCGGCGTCGATCACGGCCATCCCCATCGCATGTTCAAGATCCCTGCCCACAACCGCGCCATAGCCCTCGACGTCCCGGCCAGGCACCTGGATATGGGCCTCCGCGACGAGGACCTCACCGAGGTGGAAGGTTGTGCCCCTGACAGTGTCTTCATAAGGCAGCATCGCGAGCCCAGTGCGATTGGCCAGAACCGCCACCTCGCCGAGGCCATCGAGAACCTTTTCGGCGCAGGCCTTGATCGCGGCTGGCCGGGCCGATGCAAGAATTTCAAGTGCACGCCGGTGATCGAAACCGCCGGCGATGAGATCGCGTACGGGCTTCTCTGTCATTATGCCAGTTCTCTATCCTGAAGAGTGCGAGCTTCGGTTCTTTGTGTCGGATGGGTATGGCAGTGCTGCCATCGACCTCGTTCTGGCCAGCACGACATGTCGTTCTTCGGCACGGCCAAAACGGGAAATCTTTCGAAATACAAGACCACCAAGGCACTGCCTTGTTCAGGCACTGCTACGCCTCATTGTTTGATGCGATCATTCGCCGACCAGTTTCGGTCACGTAAAAAATCACTCAGAAGCATCAGCGCCAACGCTGTCGCCGCGATCACCAGGCCGGGAAGAACAGCGATCCACCACGCGGTCATCAGGTATCCACGTCCGAAGCCGACCATGTTACCGAGGCTGGACATCGGAGGCTGGATGCCCAATCCGAGAAAGCTCAACGTGCCCTCCAGTAGAACTATCTGCGTGAGGCCTATGGTCATGCCCGCAACGATCGTCGGCAGGCATGAGGGCAGCACGTGCTTGCGATAGATCCGGATTCTCGAGGCGTTGTAGGTCCGCGCGGCGATTACGTAGAGGTGATTTCTCGTGGTTAGCGCGGCGCCCCGCACCACGCGCGCGTGTCGCTCCCAGCCGTAGAGGCCGAGAACAAAGACGAAGAGGAGAATCGAGTTGCCGAATACGGCGATCAACAGCAACGCAACGATCATAAACGGCATGGCTGCTTGCATATCGACGAACGCGGTGATGCATTCGTCGACCGCACTCCCCAGCTCCGCAGCCAGAAAGCCTAACAGCGTTCCCAGCGACGTACTGATGATCGTGCCGGCCACCGCCACCGCGACAGTTATCTGGACCGAGTAGAGCAACCTGGACAGCACATCGCGGCCAAGATCATCGGTGCCCAGGGCGTGGGTCCAGGCGCCACCCAACAGGATCGGCGGCTGCAAGCGGGCGTTGAGGTCAATCGCTGCGGGATCGTATGGGGCGATCTGCTGGGCCACGATGGCAACGATAACGCAGCCCATGATCCAGAACATCGATAGCTTCACGGAAACGTCCGCTTCGCGCCACCACTGCACATTCGATGAAACTCGCTGCGAAGGAAGAGCCGCATTCACGGAAAGTCGCGCCGGAGGCAGAGCCGCTTTCACGGAAACATCAGACATTTCGATCTCCATCAATGATCGGATCTGCGCGCGCGCGGATCGACGACGACGTAGAGGACATCCACGACAAGGTTGGTCAAAACCATCACCGCACCGGCCAGGATGACGATCGCCTGCACGACTGGAATGTCCCGGTTTCCGATGGAGCTGATGAAGAGATTTCCGATCCCGGGCCAGGAAAACACTGTCTCGACAACGATCGATCCCGTGACCAGGCCACCCACCATCAGTCCGAGGACTGTCAGGATGGGAATGGCTGCGTTGGGCAAGGCGTGATGCACCAGAATACGCCAACTCGGTATGTCGCGGGTTCTCGCCGCCACCATGAACGGACTGTCAAGAGCCTCAGCCAGAACCGTGCGCGTATATCGGGCTAGCACTGCAGAATTTGCAGCTGCCACCGTGATGGCGGGCAAGATGAGGCTGGACCAGCTCTGTGCACCGTTGGTGGGCAGCAGTCTCAGCTCGATCGAGAAGACGAGCATCAGAACGAGGGCAAGAAAAAATGCGGGGACACAAAGACCAACTGAGCTGACGATCGTCACGAGACGGTCGACGAACTTGCGGCGAAACATCGCGGCAATGATCCCCGCTCCAAGTCCCATCACGACAGCAAGCGCCAACGACGTCGCCATCAGGGTCAGCGTCGCTCCCAGGTTGTCGAAAACCACCGTCAGCGCATCACGGTGATAGATGTAGGAGCGGCCGAAGCTGCCGTGGAGGATGTTCTCAGCATAGGCCAAATACTGCTGCAAAATCGGCTTATCCAAGCCAAGTTCACGGGCGTAGGCGATCCTCATGTCCGGCGTCGCATCTGGTCCGAGAAAGATTGTCACTGGGTCCCCGACGCTGCGCAGCAACACGAATACGCACGTCACCATCAAGGCGATCGATAAAGCTGCGCGTAGCAGTTTGATCCAGGTAAACCTAAAGAGCGTGCTGATCATTGCGGCCCCCCATCGTCGGTCAGCTCTCTCAAGATAGGCCGATCCGCTCCTGCGGCGGATGGCAATCGCTGAGACTGTTTGGGGACCGAGGCTATGAGGGTCTGCGTGTATTCGGCCTGAGGATGAAGGAGGACGTCGTCCCGCATCCCGGCTTCGACGATGCGGCCGCGATGCAGCACAACGATCTCGGAGCATAGGTAAGACACCGCCCTGATGTCATGGCTGATGAACAAAAGGCTCAGACCCTGCTGCTCACGCAGTTCACACAGAAGATTGAGGATTTGCGCCTGTACGGTCATGTCGAGAGCGGACACAGGCTCATCGCAAATCAACAGATCGGGCTCCAGAAGAAGCGCGCGGGCGATGGTCACACGCTGCGCTTGGCCGCCACTGATCTGGCGCGGGCGCTTTTCGGCAATCTCGAGAGAAAGACCGACATCTTGAAGTGCCGTCGCGATCCGCTCCAGCCGTTCTGAACGCGGCAGCCGGAAGTTGGCAAGAAGGGGCTCCATCAGTTGATCGCCAATCTTCATCCGCGGATCCAGTGCATCCATGGGGTTCTGGAAGATCGGCTGTGCTCTTTTCCGGAAAGACCGGAGACCTTGCGGGGTGACGGGCTTTCCCTCGAATAGAATCGCGCCCTCGCGCGGCTTTGCCAGTCCCAGTACCAGCTTCGCAATCGTACTCTTGCCACTACCCGATTGGCCGATCAGGCCGAGGGCTTGCCCTCGTCTGACGGAAAAACTGATATCGCTCAGGGTTTGATGCTCGCGCACCCGCCCGCGTCCGTAGTCAAAGCCTACTCTTTCAAGCTGGAGAAGCGGTTGAGCGTTCCCGCTGTCTAGCTCGCTTCTGTTATGATGCTGCATGACCGAGCCCAAGGTTGTGGCAGGCTGCTGCATGACTTAGCGCGTCTGGGAACGCGGGTTTGACGCGCGCACATGCCTCTACCGCGTGCGCGCAGCGGGGCGCGAAATGACAGCCTGGGCCTCTTATGGCTGGGTCCGGTACACCACCGGCCAAGGCAACGAGCTTGACCTTATTGAGCGAAATTTCCGGGACGGCGGAGAAAAGGTTTCTCGTATAGGGGTGCAGCGGCTGTTGTGCGATCGCGTCGGTGGCTCCCATTTCGATGAGCTGGCCCGCGTAGATCACCCCGATACGATCCGAGCGTTCTATTGCCAGATTGAGATCATGCGTTACGAAGAGAACCGCCATGTTCCAGTCTGCTCGCAACTTCTCGATCAGATCCATGATCTGACGTTGCGTCGTAACGTCGAGTGCTGAGGTCGGCTCATCGGCAATCAGAAGTCGGGGGCGACGTGCAAGGGCAAGTGCAATCATCACCCTCTGGTTCATGCCGCCGGAGAGTTCGTGTGGGTATTTTTTGATCGTCGAACGCGGATCTTCAATTCCGACGGCTTCGAGGAGGGAGATTGCGCGTTCGCCTGCTTCGTGTGTCGATCCTCGCGAAACAATGCGAACGGTTTCAGTCAGCTGAAAACCGATGGTTCTGACCGGATTGAGGTATCGGCTGGGCTGCTGGAAGATCATTGCGCGTGACCTGCGGTCCACGGCCGCCAATGGCCCGCCATCGAAATATATGTCCCCGCGAGCACCGAGATTGGTGGGCAAGATGCCCATTAACGTCGAACACAGCAGGCTTTTGCCGCTACCGCTTTCACCCACCAACGCGAAAAACTCGCCCTCCCGAATGGTCAGCGAGATGGATTCCAGCAGCCGAATTTCCTCGTGAGATCCCGCCGTCCAGACATCGAGGCCGGAGACTTCGAGAAGCGGTTGTGTCCTGGGCAGCAAGCTCGGCTGCACTGCGCCGGACTCGGTGCCGGGCACCCTCGCCATATCGGCGAGGGTGGGTTCGGCACTTGGCGACGCGGTGAATGACACAAGCGTCTCCATTACGAGGCGATCGTGCCCGGGCGAAAGTCCAGAAGGCCGGTTGGTGTCGGCGACCATTTTAAGTCGGACCGCTTTCCAAAGAACTCAGCAAGCGAGTGCAGGACGGTGCCCGGCGGATCAACCTCGTCGAAAATGTCCAACATCTCCTGATAGGCTCGACGACGCTCGGCCGTGTCGAGCGAACCTACGAGAGTTTTCTCCAGTTTGTTGAACCGGTCGTTCTTCCAGTACCCGCTCCTCTGGAAGGCGCTGCTCGCGCCCCAACGCGACGAGAAGGATGCCGTTGGATCGGGGAAATAGGTGCCGTCTGAGGAATTGTTGATCCAGCGAGGCTTTTCGTCCATCACTTGAGCCCAGTTTTCCTTCCGCTGAATCTCAACATTGAGGCCGACGGCATTCCACATCGCAGCCATGACTTGCGTCTCCGCAAGCTCTGCAGTGTAGTAGTCGCCGACTGTCTTGAAGAGGATCTTCTCACCCTTGTATCCGGCTTCCTTAATCAGCTGCTGCGAGCGCGCCGGATCATACGCGGGGATCGGCCTGTCCCGATTATAGAGGGCGCCGTAGACCGGCTGCTGATGGGACCGGGGGATCGAAATCCGCCCATGCCATATGCTCTTGACCAATCCTTGCCTATCGATCGAGAGATTGAGAGCACGTCTCAACTTCGGGTCGCGAAGCACGGGATTGCTCAGTGAATCGTACTGCATCGTACGGAACGAAACCGTATCGCCACCGACGATGTCCAGGCGCTTGTCGGCCGTGATGACATCAAACTGATCTGGCGCGATCGTCGTGATGAGATCGAAGTCGCCGGCACGAAGGCCGGCGACGCGCGCGGCTGGCTCTCGCACCATCCGAAACTCGATTGCCGAAAGCGGCGGCCGACCACCCCAATACTCCGGGTGAGCCTCCAGCTTGATGTAGTTGTTTTCCGATGACTCAACGAGCCGGTAGGGGCCGGCGCCAACCGGAGACTTCGCCCATTGGTCGAAGCTGGCTGCCTTCAGATAGGCAGACTTGCAGATGACCCCGCCGCCATAGGAAGTGAACCTCATCCAGAAAACCGGATCTGCCCCCTTGGTCTTGAATTCCACGTTGTAGCGGTCGAGGACCTTGACTTCTGCGAGGGTTGGGAACGTGACCTGCCCAATGCCATAGCCAGGAGCATCCTTTTGAAGCATGCGTTCAGGACCGAAGGTGAACGCCACATCATCAGCCGTTAGTTCGTCGCCGTTGTGGAACTTGACACGCTGGCGCAGGCGAACCTTGAATACGACGCTGTCTGTCGTCTCGATCGCTTCGGCGAGCATCGGCTTCAGCTTGGCGCCGTTCTGATAGTCTATGCTGAACAGCTTGTCGTGCACGCTTTCCAGAACGCGAAAGCTCGATAACGCGCTTGCGCGAGGATGCAAGGGATCCAGCTCCGTGCGCAGGTCCTGCATGGCGACCCGCAACCGCGCTGCCGAGGTCGCCTGGGCAGGCATGACGCGAGGGAGCAAACTTGCTCCCCCGATCATCTTCAAAATGTTGCGACGTGATGGCGCCATCATGCTCAAGCTCCTCTGCTCCGGTTTCGGGGGGGGCCCGCAGACCTGTGGACGGCCCTCACCGAGAGCAGATAGCTGACTTATATGACAGAAATAACACAGTTGCCTAGATACCTAGGTACCTAATTTTTAGCTCGACCTGCTTTTTTTGGAAGTCTATGGAGAGAGCAATAAGGGCCGCAACAAGAGGCATGCGCGAATGAAATTCGTAGTCGTGGTATTCGACGGGCTACGTCCCGACCAACTTGCCGAGAAAGTAACTCCCAATCTTTGCGCATTTGCGAAACTGGGGCTCGTTCTCGGTGATCATACGGCGTCGTTTCCAAGCGAAACGCGCGTATCGTCGGCGGCGCTCGCGACAGGCAGCCATGCCGGCCGTCATGGAATCGTGGCGAACAAATTCTTCGCCAATGGAGCCGCGATCGACGGCGCGTCTCTCCCGGCGCTTCTGTCTCTTGGAAGTAGGCAGGGCGGTGTCATGACCTCCGTCGCGATTGGAGAGGTTTTGGCCAAGCATGGAAAGACGATGCTTGCCATTGGATCTCAGTCGCAGGGCTCATGGGGCCTGTCCAACTGGGGCAATTGGCAAACCGGCGGGCCTGCGTATTGGGTTCACGATGCGCAACGTTTTGGAAGCAATCCGATCATCCGCGGGATTGCGTCCCGCTTCCCGGAGCTTCCGACTGCAGAACAGCCAGCATTGCAGACGATCAAACGTGTTGTCGACGGCTTTCTGTCCTACGTGACAAGCGAGGTGGTTCCCGAACTCACGCTCCTTTGGCTCTCCGAGCCGGACATCAGCTACCACATGTTCGGATTGGTGCATCCCAGCGCACGACACGTTCTTTCCAAGGTCGATCAGGAGTTTGGACGTATCCTCGATTGGTGGGAGGGCACCAGGAGAAGCGATCGGGTTCAACTCATCGCAGCTTCAGACCACGGTCATGCAATCATCGGCAAGAATGTCTGCGTTGCCGACTATCTTGGCAAAGCAGGATTCAAGGTCGCCGACACGTTAGAGGCGGGCGCCGACGTCGTTGTCAAGCCGCAACGCGCAGTCAATCTATGGGTCCGGGATCAGGATTTGGGACTGCTCGGCGAGATCCATGACTGCCTTTCCGCAGCACCTTGGTACGGGGTCGGGTTTTCGCGAACGATGGCCGGCGAAATTCCCCGCATCGTGGGCACACTTCCCCATTCGGCCGTGATGTTCGAACATGCGAGAAGCCCAGACTTATCATTCGTCCTTGGCGACTGCGCCGCGACAGACCCCGACTGCAATCCTGAGGCCGTGTTTTATGACGGCTCCTACCCGCTCGGCGTAGGAATGCATGGCGGTCTTACCTCCTATGAACTCTCAGCCCTCGGCATCTTTGCTGGGGATTGGTTCCGCCAAGGAACGCTGACCACTCCCACGGGCATTGTCGATCTCGCGCCAACTATACTAACTGGTCTTGGCCTCCCGATTCCGGTCACAGTCCAGGGGCGGCTGATCGAGGAAGCCCTTCTCAGCTGCGAAGGGATGCCGTCTGATCATGTCGAAGATGTCAGCGTGTCAGTTAGCAATTCGGTTCGCTCGGCCAAAGTTCGCAGAGACAGCTATGGCGGGCACCTCTATCTAAAAGGAACCGACTATCAATGGTTTAGGAGTCTCGGCAACGGCGACCAATCGACCGTTCATACGCGTTGAGCTAAACAAAAAGAGACAACTGATGTTTCAGGGAAAACGATGGGAGTTCGTCAGAGCGAAGATCGAGGCGAATATCGCCTCGAACAATTTTGCTCCTGGTGACAAGCTGCCGAACGACATCGAACTTGCCCGACTATACGGTGTTAATAGACACACTGTTCGATATGCCATCCGAGCACTTGAGCAAAAGGGCATCCTTCGCGTGGAGCAAGGACGAGGGACTTTTGTCGTTGAAAACACGACCCCTTACCTGCTTTCGGCCGGCACCCGCCTCACCGACAACCTTGTCGCGCACGGTCGCCTGGCCCGTCGTTCCATTCTTTCATCGGAGACAATCGCTGCGAACGAGCGTCTGGCAAAGCATCTCCACCTGAAGGTAGGCGATGACGTTCTTCTGATGACAACTTTGAGCTTCCAGGACGAAATCCCGATCGTGATCGCGCACAGCTATTTTCCGGCGGAACGTGTACCCGGGCTGTTGGATGAATTCTCCGGAGTCAATTCGATCTCGAAGGCTTTAAAGCGCGTCGGCGTCGCAGCTTATTCCCAGCAATGGGTCCAGATCAACGCGCGGATGCCGACAGAAGCGGAGGCGCGCCTTCTCGGGATGTCGATGGCTCAACCCGTATTCATCAAAGAGAACTTGGACTGCGCTAACGGCACGCCAATAAAATTCGGGGAAAACGTACTCTGCGCGTCCAGGATAAGCTTTTTCATCGATTTCAAGAAAATGCAGAAGGGAACGGCGCGTTCATAGCTCACATGAAAATTGGAAGCCTCCAGCAACCGCTTTCTGGCACGCGATATGGACAGCGAAGGCCCAGAGGCTCTCGCTTGCGGTTGAGCGAACCGACGGGTGGTTTGCCGGCCTAGCAGACCGTTGGGCAACAGATTGAGTCGAGCGGCGTCAACGGCGTTGGCAATGCGCATATGGCCTCTCCGATCTCGACGGCACCGACGAGGCGTTGATAAGACGCGAGCGGCGAAAAATGCACCACAACGTTCGGCACGTGGGTGGATCCGCGGTGAAGTGCGTGCGCTGCCGTTTGAGGTAAGGCTGTCGGCCAGACCCAAGATCAGCCGTCAGCCGGTCGGCGAGTTCGACCGGCTTCATCCTTCGGGGCTTTGCTGAATGCAGGGCCTATTCTGTCGCAGCCATCCGGCCCAAGCACCGCCCGTTGCGGCGATCGATCTCGACCATCGTCCCAAAGGGACGCGACAAGCTGTCGAGCCGCGAGAGAATGCGAGCGCCTTGCTCTGCATCCGCTAGCATCGGCGTTCCTCGGTGGCTTCTGGGAAGTCCGTATCCCATTGTGATGGGATGGAGCTCCAACTTGGCAAGTTGGCCGGCAGCGAAGTTGAACTGGCCCACGACAGATTCCCAATAGTGCGGCTTGATCTCATAGCCTGGCATAACGTCATAAAGATCGGCAGGTGTCGATGACAACGGCATGCCCTGCTGCTCGTAAAGTTCGATTGGAAACGAGGCAGTCGCCAAATTGTGGATGAAGTTGCCCAGCGAATAGCAAATCGGGCGCTTGCGATAGAGTTCGATCCCACGCAATGTGTGAGGCCCATGCCCGATAATGGCATGGGCACCCGCATCGATGAGCCGACGCGCAAGCGGCTGCATGAATTCGGCAGGAAGATCCGTGTTCCAGCCCCCCTGCAACCCCTCGTGACAGTGAAGAGCCACGACGACAAGGTCGGCCATCCGACTAGCCTCGGCGACTGCGCTGACAAGCGGTTTTACGTCGCGTTCCAGAACGTCCGTTTGTATCCGCGGATTATCATCGGCTACGAAGTGAACGCTCTCTACGGCTATGCCGCCCGGCGGCGGGGGATCATAGACGTTGCGATCGGGGTAGGCGAAATGGCTTCCCGGAGCCCTCGTTCCGGCCGGTTCGATGTTCACGCCGGTCTCGGCCAGCATTTTACGCAATGTTCCAAACTGTTCTGTCTTGACGTAGTGGGTCTTCTGCAAGCGCAACGGCGCAATGCCAGGCCGGCCGTCGTCGCCGATCCCGGCATCGGCGGCGACCGACAACCTGGCGTTACTCGATGCTGCTGCGATAAACGCTACTTGACCGCCTGCTGTGTGGAAGTAGCAGGGTTGCCGAGCCTCTCGCAGGGTTCGCCCCGCGCCTGCGTATCGCATGTTTCTGCGCTCCAATGCCTCCAAGGTCGCAATAAGGCCATTGGTACCGTAGTCTGTGGCATGGTTGTTTGCGATCCCATAAAGGTTTACGCCCAAGAACTCGAACTCTGCGAGCAGGCTGGGATTTGCTCCCAGCGGGGTGCCGTGAAACGTCGTCGACGGTTGACGGCCAGGTCCTGGAAACGACATCTCAACATTGGTGATAGTCACGTCTGCGCTTCTCAGGAGCGCGATGAGGTCTCGGAATGCAGCGTCCGGTGTTGCGGAAATCGCTCGGGTCAACATTGAGTCCCCGGTTGCAAGGAGACTTATATCGGGCATCGGCGGACTTCCTTTCTTTGTTTTGGCAGGACCGGGCGGCCGCGCTCCGTCCGAGCCAGCCTTAACTTGTCAATATAACAAGAACAATACAGGCACCTAGGTACCTAGCATCAAACGTGCATGCGCGTTAGATAGTCGCGACAGCAGCCCACCATGTTCCCGAGCGGGGTGAGCGGCAGCATAAATAATTGGGTGTATATGGCTGGCGCGAGAACCTGCCAAACGAAGCATCCGGCGAGCAAGCACAGTGTCAGTAAGCGCATCCCGAACCACTCTAAATCGATCGCTTGGTAGGGTGCGGTGCGTCCCCCTGTTGAGGACAGGGTTGCTGCAAAGGTCGCGGATGCGCTCTTGCGCGTGGGAAAATACATCGTTGATTTCAAAGATCACGAAGCAAAGGCCGAGTATCGCAGACATGGCGCCTTTGCGCGTAAAGCCCGGGGCGCCATACAACGTCGCGTACGCAAGCGTCACCGCAATGATATCGGCCAAGACCTCCTCGTTTGCAACGATAGCGTCGTCCAGCCTGAGCCGAGCAACGATCTTCGCGGTCTGACCTTCAGCCACCAAGTAGTGACCTAGTTCGTGGCAGATTAAAATCAGCCGCACGATCTGCTCAAGCTCCTGCTCAAGGATGATATCCCCGATCGCCCAGCTGCTATTCAAGGAAAAGTCCGAGTCTCTTTCAAAAAACGCTGCAAGTTGCGGATCTCGCGCATGCAACATGCCCTTTGCGAACATCGGATGAGGAGGCCCGCCGTCAGAGAAGCAAATGGAACAGCGCATTGCTCCAAGATCGATGCGCCTGTTCACGATCATCTGCTCAGACGTATAGGCGTAGGCAAGAGGTGGCGCGGGCAGATAAGGGATGCAATGTTGGAGTATCGATGCTGTTGCCACGTATAGGTCAACTGCGCCTTCATCATGGATAACGATGCCTGGCACGCCGTGCTCGTAAAATGGGCTTCGCGCAAGCGTTGAAACGACAAGAAAGTCCGGAAGTGGCAAGCCAGACGGCCACGCACCTGCTAGCACCGTGGCCAAAATATGAGGAAACGCTTCGGCCGCAGCGACACGGTTGAGGCATGGAATGGTCGGCGGCGCAATTTTGTTCCGCAGAATACGTTGCAGGAAGGGATTCGCATCGATGGACGGCCGGGCGACCTTAGGCTTTTCACTCATCCGGCTTGTCGATGGTTTTCTTCACGTCTCGCAGATCAAGCAATTTGCGCAAGCGACCGCCGACCAATTCGTAGAGGCCAGTGCCCCGACCAAGCAGGTATCCCACCCAGCAATGAGAACGCATTCAGATCAACGTCTTTCAGCGGCAAAAGGACATCGAGAACGACGTTTCCGGTCGCATTTTTGGGTGTCGTCATCTGAAGGGCCTGATGCGAGAGGCCAACCTGACCGCACAGTGAAACAAATTCGTCCTGAGAAATTCCTTCGACTCGAAGCTCCGTCATTGTCCCTCCAGTCTTTTCCGCCTGAGACAGCTGCTGATACTGTGGCCAATTGCTAAGCGCGCACGCGGTTCGAAAGCCCGCTCGTGCAAATCCGCAAGAGCCAAGGCTTGGCTGACTTTGGCTGTCAATGCCATCACACGAGTACGACAATCTTTCCGTCGACTTCCCGAATGGTAGGAAATCCGGTCGCGGCCTCAAGCGCTTTCGCTTGCCGCAAAAGCTCCTCCAGATCAAAGCCGCGCGCTCTGGCGAGCTCGGCGATTTCGGTCTTGTCAGGATTCACGGAGCTGACTACGCCCAAAAAGGACAGGCCCCGGATGAAATCGCCATCGTTGTCGCAGAGTCTGAAAAAGCCTCCGCTTGAAAGCTTCTGGGCAGCTTCGTTCCATCGATCATCCTCGATCGGAATAGTCGTCAGCCAGCGATAAAGTTGCTCAATGCCTTCCGGCGCGGTCTTTTTTGCCTGAGCGCGGACGATCCTGATCGCATCGTCTGCGACGACAATTTCGAGATTTGCTTCCTGCTCCTCGATCATCTTCAGATCCCTCGCACGGGTTCCGAACAGCAAAGTCAGTTGTTTCTTCTGTTCGTCGCCGAGCTCGCCATCGAAGTTGACGTAAACGACTTCATGCTCGCGAATAATGGTGGACGCTCGGGCGTGGTCGTTGGGAAGCAGATAGAATTCAAGCGAGCCGCTGGCTGTGCCCTCCCTCACGCCTTCCATCGCTGAGGCGTTGAACGTCGGAACTTTGTGCGGTAGGCCGCTATCTTTCGGCCACACGGATACTCGGTCATGAATGTTCACTTCGATCTCTGCTTCGAGACTCCCAAGGCAGAGAAGCTGCCGTTTCTGCAGGCGCTGTGCATCCAGCTGGCACATCAGTCTCTGAACAAGGTCCGTCTGTTCGGTATCGGCCACCTCGCAAACAAGTCTTTCGAGTTCCTCGACTCCCTGTGCGTGAAGTCGAGCATCATTGCAAAGCCCGCCGGGCAGAGGATGAAGAAGGTTGATGGTCTCCTGCGTGGAAGGAACGGTTCGCCCAAAATGTTTCTCGAATTCATGGAGCGCTGTGTCCCAATCGAGTTTCAAAAGTTGTTTCAACCGGCTCAGGAAATAGTCGGCAATGGCATTGGCAGCCTTGTGCTCGCTCCTGCTGCCATCGAGAAGCACGGCAATGAACCCATAGTCGTCGTAGAAATAGGACCGCACGAAATTGCTGAACAACTCTTAATCGTTTGCTCGCCATGAACTTTGTCTGGCTACGCGCCAGATATTCTTGAGCGCCAAGTAGCCTGGCAAATGCCCGCCGTATCGCATCGGAAACCGGCCCGCGAGAACATTTTCCCGCCGCTGCGTCAGATCGGGATCTTGCCGCGCGCGGAAAAGCAACGAAAACAGGTAGAGATTTGCACCGTCCGCTCGCGTGACCTCGTCCGATGTCCTGGAGCCGTCCAGACCACCGAAATTGAAGAACGTCGACATCATCGGCGTCGTCAAGACATCGGAGCGCCCGGGTATGGAATCGAGTTCGGAAAAACAGGCCAGCCCCTCCGAAAGGGGTCTTAGCGACTCCATGGTCACTTCCTGACGCAAGACATCTTCAAGCAGGTCCCAGTGATCGTCATGAGGCCTCGTTCGAAGATGCGTCGCGCGACGGTAAGCGCGCATGCGCAGCAGCGCAAGAGCGGTGCCGAGCGGGGACATGAAGCAGGCATGATGCGTGCCCTCATGCAGAAACGTCGGAGCGCTCGGGCATTCTTAGCAGCATCGAGCGCGATGGAGCGTGGATCGACAGCCCGCCTATGGTTTCCGTGCTGAAAGGGCGCCGGGCCTTGATCTTTCCAACCCGGCGATGCTGAGCGGACGCAAATACTTGGTCGTGTTGCCGCCCGAATACTTTATGACGCACCGCGCCTGGTTGCGCCTCATGGTGACTGCTTTTGGCGATGCCCTCAAGCGCGCGCGGTCTGATTCCAAGCTTCCTCAAGCCAAGCGCTGGCGGCATATCGTGATCGATGAGTTGCCCACGCTGGGCGAGGCGAGTTTCATGCTCAATGAGGTCGCGGTCGCGCGCGGCTTCGATATCAAATATCATTTTGCGGTGCAGGACCTAGCCTAGCTTCGGCGCGAATTCAAGGACGGCTGGGAAAGCTTCGTCAACAACACGTTTCAGCGCTTCTTTGCCGTCAGCGATCTCTTCACCGCCGACTACGTCTCGCGCATGCTGGGCGCATCGACGGTTGAGCGTGTTTCGCAGAGCTACAGCGAAAGCTCTTCCGAGGGCCATAATCAGGGTATGAGCCGCTCGACCTCCGAGGGATTCAGCACGCCTCCGGGACTCTTTCGTTCCAGTACCGCGACCGGCGGCACAACCGAAACGATGTCGAGCGGCTCCTCCCATCCTCGCGCCGCTCGATCTGCACAACACGTTCATCTAACGGTCGCGCCAAAAAAGCTTCTAGCTCGTTGCTGTGCTGAGGGGAGCGAGCGAAACCGTCGGATCTCCAATTATGACAGTGGTTTGCCGGTCCATCCCGACCAGCTTGCAGTACCTCGTCCGATCTTGAAGTGACGCCGGTTGGCCTTTGGCGTTGGCGACACCGTTCGACCAATCAGCGAAATAGGCTCCCGCCTCTCTGTATACCTGATCGAGCACCCAACCGATCGGATTTCGCGCGTAGTCCTGGTAAAGTCTGTTGTAGAGTGCGGATACGAGTTGGCGTGTCACAATCTGTCCGTTCAGCGTGTCTCGCAAAGTCCAGTCGAAGGTCGGTTCGACGTGACCGACGAAGGCGCCGAGCGGCTTTTCGGCTCCCAGTAGCGCTCGCGCGAGAGGCGCGACGATCGCGCCGGCACCGGCGGCGATGCCGCGAAGCAGGTCGCCAATATCCGTTCCGGCCGGGAATAAATCCTGGTAACGCGACACGCTGTCTGATCCCGCGGAGCAACAAGCATGGGCGTACCAAATGGCTCCATTGGGATTCCAAGCCATCAGATCGGCCGGTTGAATAACGGAATAGTCGCAGTCTACTGGACAGCCCAACTGAGCGGAAAGCTGCGCGCCGTTTCCGAGGGGCCCCGTCATTCCATGACTCGTGGTAACAACCAAGCCAGGCGTCAGCTCCACCAGGGATGCGACAAGATCCTTCGCCGAAGCACGGTCGTCACACAGAAACTTTCGCTTGGAGAGTTCTGGATCGGATTCGAACTTTTCCCAGACCTTTCCACCGATGGCGCGCGCCATCAGCCTCGTGATATCCGCACCGCCGTGGTCCACGCTCCAGACGAGAGGTGCACGTGCATCGGCAAGTTGGCCGCCCCAATTGCCGATCAACGCATCGACGTAATTTTCGAGCGCCCGCCCTTCTAGATCCAATCGACCAACGTACGTCGACATGTTCAGTGCGTACTGAACCGACCAGGGAATCTGGCGAGGCGGCGCGTAGATGAGCAGGTAATGCGGAATGCAATCTGGTCCGATGCCGTGATTCGGCGATTTGATTGATAGATCGTGGCTGTAGCCACCCTCGTAATACCGCAGCAGGAAATCTTCCACTTCCGGGCGCCACCGCAGCACGACCGCCCCATTGCGGCTATCAACCAGTCGACCGATCGCGGCAGGCGCATCGACGGCCGTCGACCGCTCCTTCGGAGACAGCGTCGTATTCTCAGGTAGGATCAAACCCCAACCGACGTCCGGACGCCTCCAATCACGGTATTCCACCGCCCGAGGCGCAGCGAGCGTCTTGATCGAAGCCACTTTGAAATGGTGCTGGACTTCCCATGGTGTCTCGGCCGGCAACGGTGATCGGAACGTTCTGGTGCCGTCCCAAGCATTCACGGAAACAAATTTCGGACGAATGATCGAGTCCGTCATGCCACTCCTACCTCTTCGGCCTTGGCCGATGGTCGACGCGCTAGTACCCACTATTCCTGAAAGTTGAGTCGTGATTCAAGGGTGCATGAGCAGCATCCCTGAAGCGACAGCGATTAGCCTGACGAAGGAGGAGCGCGCCGAGCTTGAAGGCTTGGCGCGTTCGACGAAGACGGAACACCGGATGCGCCAACGGGCGCGGATCGTGCTGATGGCAGCGGACGGTGTGGCCACGCGCGCGATTGGCCGTGCGGTCGGCTGCACGACCGGCACGGCCTCGAAATGGCGAGTGCGCTACGCCGAGCGACGGCTTGGCGGCCTCGACGAGACGGGCGATCGGGGCGCCGAGCCAAAAGTACACGGCAGCGACCGATAAGCGCATTCTGAGGCTGTTGGATCAATCGCCGCCCCAGGGCTATGCCCGCTGGTCTGGACCGCTGCTGGCCGCGGCGCTCGGCGATGTCGATGTGCAGTATGTCTGGCGCTTCCTGCGCGCCCAGAAGATCGATCTTGTCGGACGAAAGTCGTGGTGCGAGAGCAACGATCCGGAATTCGCTGCAAAGGCCGCTGACGTGGTTGGGCTCTACATGGCGCCGCCAGAGAACGCGATTGTCATCTGTGTCGATGAAAAGCCCTCGATCCAGGCGCTGGAGCGTGCGCAGGGCTATCTGAAGTTCCCCAACGGCCGGGCGCTGACCGGTCATAGCCACGACTACAAGCGGAAGGGCACCTCGACATTGTTTGCTGCTTTTGAGGTCGCCACCGGCAAGGTGACGGCCGCTCACAAGATGCGTCGGCGGCGCGTCGAATTCCTCGATTTCATGAATGACATCGTCGCCCACCACCCCAACACGGCGATCCATGTCGTGCTCGACAACCTCAATACCCACAAGCCCAAAAATGACCGCTGGATCAGGCGTCATCCGAACGTGCACTTCCACTTCACGCCGACCCGGGCCTACTGGCTCAACCAGGTGGAAATCTGGTTCTCGATCCTGCAGGGAAAGTCTCTCAGTGGCGAATCCTTCACCTCGGTCAAACAACTCAGAGCCCACATCGATGCGTTCATCGAGGCCTACAATGCCGACGCCAGGCCATTCGTTTGGACCAAGTCTGAGGTTCACCAGAAACGCCTCAAAGCCCGTTTCGCGGACCAATGATTCCGGGTACTAGTTCACTGCAGCAAGCATTACGTCATCTGCGCGCGCAGTGCCCAGGCGGTGTAGACGTTGGCCACGCCGCCGTGCCCATCGATCCTCCGTCCCGCTGAGCCGTCGAGCCCGACGATCAATGCTGTTTCGTCGACGTTGTGCGGTTCGCCCACGTTCGGAATAGGATCCAGGAGCTGTTCTCCCGAGGTGCGCGGTCCGTAACCTCCGAGTGCGGCGTAGTTGTTGGGAGGCGCACCGGCGGAAGTTTTAGAAGCCGCGCTCCGTATCTCCCCTACATCCTTCCTCCTCGCCATGGCGTGATGGTAGACGCCGTGGAGGGGAAAATCGTGAGCACTATAGGTGCAAAAAATCGGTCTTTCGACCATTGCGAACGCGGTGCGGTACGCCCCCGGTCCGTCGCGTCCAGGTATCGTATCCGCGAAGGCGAGGTGCGATATCGCAGGTTGCAGCAGGAGGATCGAACCGATCTTGCGGGGAGGAGGATTGTTCTCGGCGAGGGCCGACAGGAGCACCTTGCATCCGAACGAATGGCCCACCAAATGCAACGACGCCTTGGTCCTTCCGAGGATGTCGGCGACCAGAGAAGATACGCCCTTGGACCCCACCGTTCCCGCGCGCCCCTTCATGAGATAGAGGGACGCCAGCCGGAGTATGTTCTTGGGATCCAGACTGTACCCGGCAGCGGCGGCCTCACGCGGCTGGCGGGTTCCCGGTCCATCGACACGTCGGATCCGGTCGATATCGTCATAATCCTCTCCAGGCTCGAGCTCTTCGATTGCCTTGAAAGCTTCAAGCATGTTCGCTTCGTCGGCAGCGGCGACGGGAGGTCCCTCGTCGTTACCGGTCTGCAAGATCCCAGAAAGCAACCGAGCAAGATCGCGCGCATCCTGCAAGTTCAACGAACTCGATCCGATTAGTCCGTGAAATCGTGCGCGATCGGTCGGATCAGTTATCGTGTCCGCGATCGATTTTGCGGCGCCATCGAAGGCTCCAGTCGGGTCCGCGGACATCTTGGGACCCTTCTCGAGCGGCAGCCATATGCTCGGCCAAGTCACGCCGATGAACATAGGCTCACCTCCCTTGAGCGGATGCTTCTGCTGGACCTTTTCGAACTCGACGAGAAATCGGCGGTAGAGATCTGTGGCGTCGTTGAAGTCGTTGTTCCACCCGTGAGAGAACAGGATGACCGGGCGATCACCGGAGGCCGCGACGGCATCGATGCAGGCTTCGCGTGTCTCGGGGGAACAACAGCTGCCATCCTGATCGTACCTCACGATCCAGGTTTGCATCGTCACGTCCGGGAGAGGATATGGTCCCGCAGCGCTAACTTCGGTCATGGCACCCTCTCAAACTGAAGATGAAGCGTTGACGCTACGGTACCAAGCGTTTCTGTACGAAGGGAACGGTGGATCCGTTGCGCGCCTTGTCAGGCGTGATAGTGCTACTCTGCCGCCTGCTGCCAGTCTTGGCCATCTTGCATTCGGCCTCTAATGACTGACTCTTTGATATTTCGGCGCGCAGCCACCGATCGCGGCGACTCCTGACGTTTCAGTGCGTTGAACGTGGCCCGAACCATGTTGTAGGGATTCGACGAACCTATCGACTTTGCCACAACGTCTTGGATGCCGAGCGTCTCGAACACGGCCCGCATCGGTCCACCGGCGATGATACCCGTACCGGCGGGCGCCGACCGCAGGTACACTCTGCCGGCTCCGTGACGACCGGCAATGTCGTGATGCAACGTGCGACCCTCGCGCAACGGTATGCGCGTCAAGCTGCTTTTCGCCTCCGCTGTGGCTTTCCGAATCGCTTCCGGAACTTCACGCGCCTTGCCGTGGCCGAAGCCAACCCGGCCTTTTTGATCACCGATCACGACCAGCGCTGCAAACCCAAATCGCTTGCCGCCTTTGACGACCTTCGCTACTCGATTGATGTGAACGAGCTTGTCGACGAAATCATCGTCTGGCTCATTCCTCCCGTCGAAACGATCTCGCTTTTCGCGCTTGCGAGTGCCGTCAATCCGATCGGGGTTCACCCGTTGCTTGGACACAGGAGCGGGGGTGGACTGTGGGCGGACGGCCGCCGGCCCTGCATCGAGTCGTGCGGCAGCTTGCTCCTTCTCAGGCCTTTTTTCCGGACTTGCAGCAACTGTTTGGCGAGAAGCGAAATGATCTTCGATTAAGTTAGGCTTTTTTTTTGAGCCGCTTCCACCGACCGCTTTGCTATCTGGTTCGGTCGGGGAGTTCCCTCGAAATACGTTCACGTCTCCTCGCCCGAAGCTGGCTCGGACACGCGTGATGATGGAACGGGCCGCCGCAAGTGCCTCCGCGGCCTTGCCGTCCGCGCGGAACAGGTCGGCAAGAGCGTCAATGTTCGCGTCCAAGACTTCCATCGTGCACGCATACCGGGGTGGAGTTGCCGCGAGATTTATCACAGCCTGCTTGGCAGCCGAGTACGCCAGCTCCCGATTGTCCGTGTTCATCATTTGGATCAGCGCAAGGCAGATCTCCGCGTCGGGGCTTCTCGACGAGGCTCTCATCAGAGCTTTGACCACCTTAGAACGATTGGATTCAGTTCGATCGGGATAGAGAATTATGCTTTGACCGGCGGCAACGACCCAATCGATCCTATCTTCGTTCTCCGTGCATCGACTCACTACCTCGACAGCCGCGACCTCAGCAGCATCCGAAATTCGTATGCGCCGGAATGCCCACAATGCTGCCGGAAACGTGAAGTTAGTCAGAACCCGGGGACATAGATAGTCTCCCGTCTTGCCCTTCAGGATGTCGATATAGACGACGATGTTCGCGTCTATCGGAGCGAAGATCTTCGGTCCCTTTTCGTTCGAAACCTCGAAATATAGATCGGACAGACCGTTGGGAATTTCGAACTTGATGCATTTTCCCGCCAGCCGGCCGAGCTCCAGGTCCGATGGCTTCCCGTCGATCCAGACACGATAGTCGTGGCTAGGCTCGTACGCCTTCTTGTTCTCGGGAAGTGCGGGTAGCCAATCCGCATCTGTACCGACTACGCTCCTGCAAGCCTCGTAAAAACTTGTCTTGTAGACGTCGCTTCTAATCTTACCCTCTCGTCGCATGCCATTGGGAGCGACGACACGGATAGGGGCTTCCATTGAAAACCACGCAGGAAACTCATCGCTCGTTTGAACGATACGCTTTTGCGCTTCTCCGTCGCTTCCGACTGTCTCGATGAAGAGAAGCGGAGGAGGAGGAAGAGACTCGGATGTGGCTATCGTTTTCATCGCGCGACAGTCACCTGCTGATGTGGGATCGTGATGGTCTCTCCAAGCGGCTTCCGATAGCTACCGCTACCGTCGCGGACGTCAGCATTGAAGTCACCGCGCGGCACGATGAATTCGAACGTGGACGGCTGCGAGCTCGGCACCATCACGCCGTGCGCCGGGACCGCCGTCGCTATCGAAGTCAAAGAACAAGCGGTCGCGCCTTGCGACATGACGTCGACCGCCGACTGCGGCGTCAAACTGTGTATCATCGGGGCGAACCTTCCCGCATAATCCACAAATACCATATCCTTGTCGTCGCCGTTGGCGACCGGCCTGCCAATGGCGTGCATCCACCTACAGACTAACGCTCTCGAACCCTCTTCGATACGGTGCATTTTGACGTCGTGCCGCCCTCGACCTGGAACATAATCCGCCCCAAGCCCTTCAAAACATTTAACAAATGCGTTAGTAGCGACCGGGCCGCCCGAAAAATCGAGGTCAGCCGCGCGATCGCCGAAATGGCGCATGTCGTCCCAGATGCCAGGACTCCCAGGCGCGACCCCGTAAACGACGGCCGCCTGTTTCCTTTCCGGCCACACGGTGCCGTCGAAGGCTGATTGATACAAGCCCTCGCTGGGTTGGGAGACTCGACAACCGTCGACGAAGCAGAACACCGGCTTTCCCCGAGTTCTTTCGTCAATTCCAACGATCGTAGTATTCCAGTTAATGCCCTCCCTTCGGTTTTCCAGCTTGTCGTCGGTGAACAATATTTGAACACCTCCGCCCTCTTGCATGCCTTCGGCATAGCCGTGACCAACCCAGTGAATGATGCCCGCTCCATCCTTCTGTACCCGAGCGCACCAGTTCTGGATGGCGCGGCGAGCGTTAGCCCAGTTTGGATTTTCCACGGTGTGGGTGCCGGATGGGACCCGAACCGTTACCGCGCCGTTAGGTTCGCGGCTGTCGCTGGCGACCAGGTCGATCGTGCCGAGGGACATTCCGTGCGCGAGTGTTTCATCGTCATGCCGGATCCAGAAATCGACCACGCTTTGACAGAACGCCTGAGCGTTGAAAAGCGGGGCATCCTTGTCATCGCCAACGACGACAATAAGGACGTGGAGCGGCCGTCGGCCTTCGAAAACGTTCTTCTCAAAAATGATCATGACAAACTGACTGACGCACCGAAACTTCTTGCCGCGTGGATGCTGGACCAATAATGGATAGAGATCGATCGGAGGGATTTTGCCGGAGAGGCGACGTAATGGGTCGCACGTCAGCGTGGCCATTCGGAAAGCCTCGAAGCCTCGAATCAAGCTGTGCAAAGCGTACATCTCAAGTCGCAAAGCACCAAGTCTCGTGGCCGTCCTCGCGATTGAGCGTTGGCTTTCCCACAGCGAAATAGGCCGCGGACCGACTACGCACGAACCAATTGCATCACCTCCCCGACACACTCATATCACAAAACCCTTAGAAACAAGCCAGTTTTTGGCCTCAACGGCGTTTTTTTGGCAGATCTAGCGCCAGCCTAATAACTCTGGCTCTAGCCGTCTGAGCTCGCTTCTATGAAGACCCAATGCGAGGAGCACCCCTGCCGTTTCAACAGAATGGCTTCACAGCGGTAGCCCGCTGAATGCCTTCCATGCGCTGCCGATGAGCGACCCATGTCGTGAGCACGATCATCTGTCGCGGCTCGCCGGGCGTCGGCGGTGCGGGTCGGCAGAAAGCTCGCCGACCTGATGGTGAAACGCTACGTCAACTGCCTTGAGGACTTGTACAACGGACCCCACGATTACCGCAACCATCTCGGCGAATATCAGCATCGCTGGCCCCTACGTGCGTTGTGCGAGCGATCCGATCACGTTCGGAAGACAGGACGAAGGGATCGCATTCCAGCACCTGGTGCTGCGTCAGCTGCGGGGAAGGAATGGGAGCGCGACTACAGCCATCTCGGTGAATTAGAGACGCTTCTGATGCCCTTCACGGCATTATTGCATGCAGGCGATCTTCGATGGGATAGCCGAGACGGATCGCAGACCCCAGATGGTTTGGTTAAGGTCCAGGATCCGCGGTGGTGCTAGGGATCAATCTGCGGTTCTCATCTGCCGGTTGGAATCATAGACCGCCTACAAACCCACGATCTTGCGCTGATCGTTCTCTGCTCGCAGATGAAAATAGTTTTTGGGCACGCAGATGGGGGGGGGGGAAGCGTCACCGAGCAAACTCTCTTCGCTCGGCATGGTGGCAGGACGCGACGGGTCGAACGCAAGTTGGAGCGTGACTAGCTCGAGTCCATACGTGGTGAGAGCAGAGCAGCCCAACACTCAGCTGCACCAGTTTCGCACCAGAAACAACGCGAACAAACCCTCACGAACGCGATCGAACTCAAACGAAAACACAGCAAAATCAACGAAGCCGAGCGATATTCTGCCGCTCATAACGGTCTGGTTGCAGGTTCGAGTCCTGCCGGGCCCACCAATGAAATCAACCGCTTATCAGGTGCTGTTTCGCCGGATCGGAATCACCGCACCAGAAACCGCACCAGATATACGTGCGCCTTTCGTTCGCCTGTCGACGCGTGCATGGCGATTTTCTCGACGGCCGCCGACAAATGGCCAGGGTGATGGTGGCCATAGGTGTTGAGGGAGAACTTCAAGCGACATTCCGAGATAACGAGCTGCCTGCCATCGATCTGCACCTCTCTGTATCAGCCAGGACGCCGCGGTGTGTCGCAACGTATGAGGGGATATTCCGGGACCAAGCCCTGCGAGCCTAACGGCACTCTTGAACACCGTTTTGACCGAGGTTACGGGCCTTCCGTTGTACTCGACGAAATGCTTCGCCTCGACCAATCCGGAGCCAGCGCCGCAGGTAAGCAAGCAAGCGGAAGGGAATCGGGACCGTCGGTTGCCGCTTGTTGGTTTTCGCGCTGCCCTGTTTCAGACGGTAGTAGCGGCCGCGCTCTAGGTGTGGAAGCGGGGTATCGGGTGTAATTTCAGGTTGCGTACGATCTGCCGTCGACGCTCTTCGGATCTGTAGAGGCAGAGGCTCTTGTGAGCGGTGTGGCGAGGGTGGCAAAAGACTGCGCCTGGCACCTTCGCTCATCGAACGATTGCGAATGTAATCGTGCACGTGCGCGCATGGACGTTCTTCATGCCGATTTTGTTATCAGCTTCGGTGCCTTTTACATCCCTGCGCCAAGAGGATCCGGGGGATGAGACATCTGCATCCGAGTTTCGTCAATCCTCGGGCGGGACCTCAACTGGAACGGCAAAGCCCGCCTTTACGCGATCCATTATGACCATCGTCTTGAAGCCCTTAATGTCCGGGTTCTGATAGAAGAATCGCCGGGTGAACTGCTCATAATCGTCCATGGTGCACGCGGTAATGTAGAGGACAAAGTCAGCGTCGCCCGTGACGTAGAATCCATTGACGACTTCAACCGACGATTTGATGGCCTTCTTAAACCTATCAATTATACCCGAACTTTCCCGCTCCAGGCTCACTAACGCAAGCACTTGAATAGGTCTTCCTACCGCCTTTGGCGAAACGATTGAGATATCGGCTTGGATGATGCCTTCCGAGCGGAGCCTCTTCAGTCGTCGTTGACATGCGGTCGCAGAAAGCCCGGCCAATTCGCCGATCGCCTCGGAAGTTAGACGATTGTTCTTTTGCACAATCTCGAGGATGCGGGCGTCCGTTCGGTCGTATCGCACAATCGGCTCCTCCCTTTGAGGTGGATTCCGTCGCCAGATGCCCATGCGATGCAGAAAGTCCTCCGAATGACAAGGAAAATGCAACGAAAACAGTTATACGACACCAGTATGCTGAATGACAGTTTTACGACACCTCTGCTGCTGCTGAATGATGGCAATTTAGGACATCAACCCAACCACCCGGCGGTCGCCACTTTACAGATTCGACCCCACAGCAAACCGGGAAACCAAAAGCCATGACAACCACCGTGCTTTCAGATCCTCGAGAAATCCTTGCAGAGGACGTGAAGGAAGCCCTTCTGAGATACTATTTTGGGCGGCGCAAGGTCGCGATTTCTATCAGCAAGCCAACCAGCAACTGCCCACTGCTATCTCTCCTGCTGGAGGGTGGGCAGAGGCTTCATCTCAGCGTGACGAAGGCGCGGTCATGATCCTGTTTCCGCGGCGACCCGAGCGCGACTTACGTATCCCTCCAGCGGCGACGCCTTGTCGAGGGTATTTCATGGGCAATCATGACCTTGTCTCCGACAGCTTCTTGGCAGTGACCGGAGTCGGTCTCGTGCTGCTCAGCTCAAGCCTGCTCGCCTTTGCCTTTACCTAAGGAGAACGCGTTGGTGCGTTTCGCGCTCTTGTCATTCAAGGTTCCGTTTGAGGATGAGATGCTCGGCAACTCGGAACGATCATTATGCTCTAATTTTTTCGCGAGCGGTCACAATGAGTAATTTCAACCAGGAAAGCGTGCTGAGCGTTCATCACTGGACCGACAATCTCTTCAGCTTCACCACCACGCGGAATCCATCATTCTGCTTCCGCAGCGGCGAATTCACGATGATCGGGCTCAAGGTCGACGAGAAGCCGTTGTTACGTGCCTACAGCCTCGCCAGCGCCCATTACGAGGACCGGCTCGAATTCTTCTCGACTAAGGTGCCGGGTGGTCCCTTAACCTCGCGTCTGCAGCATCTGAAAGAGGGTGACGAGATCATCGTCAGCCGCAAGGCGACGGGGACGCTGGTCATCGATAATCTCGAGGACGGGCGCAATCTCTATCTGATCGGCACGGGCTCCGGGCTTGCGCCGTTCCTGAGCGTGATCAAGAATCCCGAAACCTATCTGCGATTCGAGAATGTCGTGCTGCTGCATGGCTGCCGCCGGATCGCCGAGCTCGCCTATGGCGAGATGATCACGGAAAAACTGCCGAGCGATGAGCTGGTCGGCGACTTCGTGCGGTACCAGCTGATCTATTATCCGACCGTGACGCGCGATCCCTTCCACAACCGCGGTAGGATCACCGATCTGATCACGTCAGGCAAGCTGTTTACGGACATCGAGCTGCCGGAACTCGAGCCGCAGCATGACCGCGTTATGATTTGCGGCAGCCCTGCACTGATGCGCGATGCCCGCGAGCTGTTGGTGGCGAGGGGCTTTGTCGAAGGCAATCACGGCGAGCCCGCGCAATTCCTGGTCGAAAAGACGTCTGCCAAACGCAATAGTTTGAGCCCTTCGCGGACAATGGTTCTACATGAATCATGATGCAAGGAGGAATCGCCGTGAAGCACCGGCGATGACAGACGAACGGCGCGAGCTGGAGCGCTGCAAGCAAGAGATTGCGCGCCTCAGACAGCTGGTTGTGCAGCTTTCTGAAATTGTCTTGCGCAACGTCGTCGAGAGCGACGAGGGGCGACAATCGGCACGCCCGTGGGTCTCTGAGCGACGCCGAAGAGGCGCGCTGTTTCCCAGCAGCGCGGCTTCCCGTCTTGGGGGGCATGGGGAGCGGCCCCGCCCTTGTGATCCAGGGGGCGGGGCTCCTAATTTTTAGTTGGAAGCGCCGGATAGGTCGGGAGACACATTGATGACGGGCTGGACAGAGCAAACGCGCCTTGTTGTAGGCGATGGCAGCGATTGCTTTTGAGCTTCAGTGGCGCGCTAATGTTCAGCCGTGACGGTGAATTCTGGTCTCAACTTGCGGCCTATCTCTACGCTGTGATTGTTGCGTTGTCTGTGTTGTACGGCATTGGTCAACTTCTAACAGGGGACACTCTTGAACTATCTCTTAAACTCGGATGAGCGAGCATCGGGTATCTTTTTTGGATGGATTGCATGCGGCCGAATGAGTGGCGACAGCGGTCGAACGCCAATGCGCCATCCGACAAAATCGCGCTCTTTATCGACGGCGCCAACCTGTACCCGCAACGCGCGGTCCCGTCGCGAGATTGGTTGGAATTGAAGGTGGCGAAGTTTCCAAGTTGATCAATCTCGAATCATCCGGCGTTGGAGCGCCGGATCGGAGACCACGCCATGAGCAGCAATATCACGAAGACACATTCTCCGCAGTGTGAAGGGGAGACGGCTCCCAGCTTTTCGACGATTGGTTCGATCCGATTGAACGTGCGGTGCGCGAACGAGCGCAGGAGTTCATCGACAAGGCGAAAAACGGATGGTGCGACCATCGCTCCGCGATCGAGAATTGCATCTCAATAAACGGATTTGCCGACCAAGTTCCGTCAAATTCTCCCGCACACGTTCCAGCGCAGCTTCCGCCGCGAGCCGCTCGCCGGCCATTCTAGCTCCCGCAAAAAGTGCCTCGATCTTCCACAACTTCTCGGGCAACCGGGATTCGATAGACATCGGCAAGGCTCGGTTGATTCGATATCCACGCCATTCACTCCCCATGGGCAAACGATCGCTATCCCCAAACGGCCTCAGTCCACGCTTACGGCTCGCGCGCGACTACGAGAAGCGCATCGACGTCGTTCACGCCATGATCCTCGTCGCAATGCGTGGAACTCATCCGACGAAATACCATCCCGGATTTTCAAAACAGACTCTTAGATGTGCAGTTGCATCACTTGTGTGGTTTCCGACATGTCGGACAAGCAACGCTACTCTGGTAGAGCGATCGTGGCATCTTAACAAAACTTCCTGGCTTGGCGCGGCGTTTGCAACGGCAATCACAAGCCCGGAGGATGCCAACCGAGCAAAGTAACCGAAATAAGGGCAACACCGAACCGATCAGGCAACAATTGGGGATCAACGAGATGTACCAAGTGCCAGTTGATGAATTACGCACGGCGTCTAGCTGCCGTGCCCGAGGTCGATGACTAGAGTATCGCTGCTCGCCGTGAAGGGCGCGGGGGATAATGCTGCGGCTCGACTTCATCACACCAGCAACTTCTAGTTACCGAGAAGGCCGTGATGCCAGATCCCTTCGAGTTGGGTGAACTCAACTTTGCACTGCGAGGACGCCTGCTGCACGACTCGTTCGGCGAAAGCGTGAAGCAGATACGAGTCGCAGGAAAGACGCAGCAGGAGATCGAACAGGCGATCGACGGTGGACGCTTCAGCGTTTTGGTCGATGAAACGGGCATGTTCATCAAGCAGAGTTTCACGCCTGATTCAGCGTGACGAGCGCGGTGTGATGATCCCCACAGCAGTTGCTCGTGCTGATCTCAATGTACAGCGGAACACAGCGAACGCTAGCCGGCGATGGAAGCGAAAATAAGCTGCGGCTGGGCCTCCTGATTAGCGCGGCGGAGTTCGCCAACGTTCGCCGACGCTTATTCAATGGATATTCGACGACTTGTTCAAAACGGATCTAAGTCATTGAAATCTCTGGCGCTGCCTAGGGGGAGGCAAAGCGCTCCGAGATAAGCCCAAGCAAAAACAGGACAAATCAGCTTGCCTGCTTCGTCTTTGCTACCATGTCCTGCTTCCGGCCGCCAAACCAGACTTCCGAGGGCCTTTGCAGCGAACTGTTCCGTCGAAGCCTTCTTCAGGTGGACCGAACGCAGCGGCGAAGCCTTCTGCAGGCTTGATAACGCGCACGGTGAGGATTCCGACGAAGTCGCCGAGGCGTACCGATATCAAGTCGCCCGTGGATTCCGAGACGATGTCGCCCACCTTTCCGATTTGATCTCGCCCAGTGGCGAGGCGTTCTGACCGGCTGGTTCTCTGGCATCGGTCAAGCCGCGTGGTCAATCTGGAATTGCGACTTCAACCTGTTTTTCTTCTTCTGCGGTTGCTGTGGGCATGTGGGCAACGCGATTGCGCTGTCCAAGCGCAGCGGCATGTCCACAGCGCCACGGGCTCAGGTCTTTCGGTCGGATTGCCGGGTTCGGCGCAGGCTCTCACCGGTGAGGTCGAGCCGATGGGCATTGTGGACGAGGCGATCGACCGCCGGATCGCCAGCCGCACCGTCGAGGGGGCCGCGCCCACTCGTCGCGCAATCTCGCGGCTCGGCAGCCGGGCCGCCTTCATTCTGATCACATCGCGCACACGGCGCATCGCAAGCCTCTCCGTCGGCATCCAGGATCCCCCTTCGCAAAGCCGAAAGGGTTGATCCTATGGGAGCCAGAAGGGGCCTCGTCACGGCGACATCATCCCGGAATGGCGGGCGACATCATCTCGGAACGGGTGGGCGACTTCAAATCGGAATGGTGGGCGAGATCATCTCGGAATCCTGGGCGACATCGATCGGAATCCGCACGCACGGCGTCGGGCCAGAGACTTACGGCGCGAATGCCGCCCTTCTCCCACAGGGCCATGACGCCCGTGATGCGGATGAGCGAGCCGCCGCGAATGATGATGCCCTGCCCGAGAGCGTTTCCCTTAGCATCGACAAGCTCCGGCTGCTTCTTGGGCGATTTGAAGACGAAGACGATAGCTCCGTCCTTGGCCTTCTTCACAGGTAGATAGACCACCCTCTTGCCGCCGAAGTGCTGGTCAATGACGGCCTGAATTTCCTCTTGGAAACGCTCCGCATAGTCCTCGTCAGCGGTCGCTTCGGTCTTGTACTTGCTGTCCGCGTACTGGCCCTTGGTGTCGGGCTCCGAGAGCTTCGGATAGCGGGCGTCATGACTTCGGTGACGAACGGGACGTACTTTAACTTCTTGTCAGCCATTGTGCTGCACCATGAAGCCATCGGACTGCACGCGGAATCGGCGCGTCTACTTCAAAGCATGGCGCGATTCTAGCCTCTGACCTAATGCATGTTATCGCCGTTCAATTGCAGGCATGTTGGCTCGCGAGGCCGGACCGCTTAATCGACCGCGTTATTCGTGCCGAAATTCGTATCGACCAGCATTGTTAGAACGAAAGACGGTCATACGATTTCGCTCTTCCTCACTCAAATGCTCGGTCATCGCCCTCAGCGCCTCGCTGAATGAGCAGCGGAGAAGTTCCACGGCACCTTGCTCAATCCCGTCCTTGAGGTAGGTTCGATACACGCGATTGCCTCTGACGCGCGATGAGGTCGCTCGCTCAAACTCCCCTCCTTTATCGACGTAGAGGGAGAATAGAATGATCCAATCTTTCGAACCGCCATAGCCTTTTGATTGCGTCGTAACCCACGACGTTGAAGAGATTCATTAGCTTCTGATCGGCCTCTTCGTAAGTCCAGCTCAGATAAGGCTCCGTAAGTTGCCCCGTCGCGTACAGCCTAAACTCCCGCCCGTTCGTCAGTAGGAAGTATGCAGCGCTAATCTCTGGATGCGCACAGTAGGTGTGGGCCTGCTCAACATCGTCTTGAGTTAGCGACTGCGAAGGCGCTTTTACTTCTACGGCCCAGCGCCCATAGGAGGTAGCGTCGCAGATGTAATCTGCTCGCCAGCCAAGGGTGGATCTTTCTTAGGCTGCTTCCGGCCCAAAAAGGCCCTGTCATAGCGCAGTGGGACTTCGGTGCGGACGTTGGCGATTGTACCATGTGCATAGCCAAGCCGTTGCAGAAGTGGGCGCACGATGATTTCTCGCACGTCTGTCTCGTTCATCGCGTCGAAGTTTGGAGTCATGGGGTTGCGCGTTCTTCCTGTCGGAGCGAATCGTTGGGATGCAGGATAACCGAAGGAGATACGGTCAGCCAAGAACGCATGGAATAAGGGATCTGCGCTAGGCCCGCATGCCTGCATTTCGCCTCGGACCAGAGAGGGAGCCCGCGCACGCAATGTTGGAACCTAAAGCTTTTTTCGAGGGCCGGACTCGACCGTTTGTTCTAGCTCGCGAGACAATCCGACGATTTCTTCGAACGCCAACAGCGGGTCCTACGCCTCTATCGGCGCAACTTGTCCGACTGCGACGTAGTGGCTCCAGAGCACCGGCCAGGAAAGTAGTGGCCCTTTCGCCGTCTCGGGAGGTCCTTCTGTGTCCACTAGATTACGGTCTTTGGCATGACGATCCTTCTTCTCGGCAATTGCGTCATTGTCGGCTTCCTTCTGCAAGCCGACTGTCAGGTACATCGAATAGCCAGCATACCAGCACATGATCGCACCCAAGACGCACGTCGCGATCGACCAGAAGTTCCAGCCCCACGGATCGAGACCGCTCGAAACAGACCAGAACCGGTACCCCCGAAACACTTCGTGGAGCAGCAGAGACAGGATGACGATCTGCGCAAGGCCCCCGAAGAGGGTTACAGCGCATGAGAGCAGGAACGTCCAGAGATAGCCGTGGTATCCGACGGAGTAGACCTTCGACGTGGCGTCCTTCTCGAAGCTACCCCTCCTTAGAGCGACGTAGATGAACGGAGCGACCACGACAACCAACGAGACCAAAAGGGCCGCGGCCGAATAGCCTGCCTTGCTCGCATATAGGGTAAGATCCGGAAGGGCGCTCAAGCTGAGCGCGGTCGCAAGCACCCCACCTACGAGGGTCGTGGTCGATGTCCAGCTTTTGGCGAATTCCCACGCGGGAGAGCCCAGTTTGAACCACGGTGGTATCCAGGCGATCAAGAGGCCGATTGCGAGTCCGGCAAGAATCGCGGTGCCGATGGAAAGCCAGAAACAGTACCACAGAGGAGTGACCACGGCCGATGTCACGTAGCGCTGGACGAGCTTCAACTGTTTGAGTACGGTGTCTCCACCGTCGGTGCGCAGTTCGAGATAGCACGTCGCCGGCAGCGACACGTCGGCAACAGAAAGGTGAACCACGGACATATTGCCCTGCGGAAGCTTGGCGATTGCCTGGGGCGGGACCTTGCCGCATCCGTTGTCCTTCTCATCCAGAAGCTTCAACGAACCCGCTGCATCCACGCTTGCGGCGCTTCTGATCGGAACATCGAGTTCGAACGCGCCTGAACTGTTCGGTGACAGCGTGGCTGCGGCTCCGTCTACGAATACGAGGCTCGGCTTCTGGGTATCGCCGTATGCAGGGCACCTCCCGACGACCAACATCAGCAGAATGACGGCAAGAGCCCTGCCTGGAATCAATACGGCGTGGTCGAAGGCGCCCGTTCTCACGTCCATCCTGCCCTCCAGTCCGCAAGCCAACGTCGCCATCACTCCCGAAGTCCGCTCAGCTTCCCTCTCAAGGAAGCTCGAGTGTTCGTCAGCAATTGAGAGCGACGCCCGAAGATAAATTGTCGGACGCCACTTCACAACGTAGAGTTTTACGGCTTTAATCCGCCAACTGCGGGGGAGAGGGGCTATGGGGAGATTGCAGGTTGCTGCTGCAACGATCGGATTTGCATGCGTGCTTTCCGGTTGCGGTGCGTTCGTTCCGGAATTCGGCGAACTGTACGACACAACGTCTGCTGTACCGGACGCCTTGATCGATGCGATCGTCAGCCATGTCCACTGTGAAGTGAAGAGCCAGATCGAGTTTCTGATTCTCGATGACATCGAGCTTGCTCGCAACGACATCGCGAGTGGCTTGCCTGCCAAGCGCCATCTCAAATGGCTTGACGATTGGGGAGCGCAGCTCTCGCTCACCTTGACGGTCCAGGAAAAGACGACCCTGAGTCCTGGCGTAACGTTGAACAAGGTGTTGCCGAACGCGACATCGGTTTTCACGAGCGGCAACGTCTCTACGTCGCAACTCGAAACGATTTCTTTGGGCGCCACTGGCTCCACGGATGCCACGCGGAAGGCCGTAGTCTCCTGGTTCGTCGACTTCAGAGAGTTCACGAAGGTGGACGTCGAAAAGCCGTCCTTCTTGGCCCAGACAGGAGCGAAGCCGCCCCCGAAGCAAGTTACCGATCTTCTGAGGAAGTTGACTCCAGAACTCGCCGTGGCGAAGAGGACCTACGATGAGCTCCAGAGGCAGGCTGTCGCTGCGGGAAGCGATACGCTGCCGCCGATATGCAAGTATCCCGGCGGCGTTCTCATCGAGGGCGACCTGAAAATACGACAGTGGCTGATCATGTCATTGCGCACGGCTTTCGTCGACAACGGCGTGACGGGCGACTTCGCCAAAAACCTTCAGAACGAAATAAAGGTTGCCAAGAAGGACGTACTGCAAAATCAGATCACCTTCGTGGTGTCGTACAGTGGAAACGCCACGCCGGGCTGGAAGCTGGTGCGCGTTTCGGCCAACCAGGGTGGCAACTTCTTCAACGCGCAACGCACGCGCACGCAGGATCTCGTCCTGACTCTCGGCCCTGCGCCGAACGACGCCGCGGCCGCCGCGGCCGTGCACCAACAGAACCAGGATCTCGCCGCCGCGATCGGTATCGCCGTTGCCAACGCGATCAGCGGACGCACGCCTTGACGACCGAAGCCTCTTGCAAGGAGCAGATTTCATGAAGGAAGACGATATTCCCGTTCGGCACCGCGGCATCCCGCGGACCCTCAAGACGGCGCTCGCACTCGGCTACAAAAAGCGTCGGGTCAAGTTCTCCGACGTGGAGGAGAACTTCGTGCAGTTTGCGCAGCACGGTGCCCGCGCGGGTTCGGTTTGCGGACATGCTCCATCCTCGAAACCGGGTTATATCTCAGTCTGCTATAAGGACGATTCCGGCATGTGTACTTGGGTAGATGTGCTGAAGACCGCACCGGTAGACCACTGAGGAGCCTTGGCCGCGTCCATCTGGAGAGAAGTCGTTCAACGCTCCCGAAGCCGGTCTGGCGGCTCCCTGCTTTCGCCATCACCGAGCGTTCGCCTTCGAACGCCGTTCTTTCGGCATGGTGCCCGTCGGCCGGGCCTCGTTGGACAAGGTTTTCTCTAGTTGGCTTACCAACTCGCGGATATGAGCCGCCGGTCGCTCGAGGCGCTCTCGTTCTTCGCTACTGACGGCCATTTTTGCCATTGCGGCGTACTCTTCCGCATCGGAACGAAGCTTTCCAGGTGAACCGCGGTTTCTGACCTCGGCCCCTTCCAAGGGGTCGAGGGGAAGCACGAAGGGCTCGAACCCGAATCCATCCTAGCTCGGGATGGGTCGGCCGACTGCCGAAAAATGGACACAAGCTACTCACCTGGCCCATCGCTTCGCTTAGGATTGGGACAGATCCCTGCAACTTACCGAACGCGAATGCGACGAAGTCCGCTCGAGCGGAGCGATCAATCTTTGGAATCCGGGTATGAGTCCGGCGTCGGCGGGTTGTCGATGAAGGCCTCGACCTCCCGCCCTTCGATGCGACCATGGCGCATCAG
Source organism: Bradyrhizobium monzae (assembly GCF_021458635.1). Taxonomy (GTDB): domain Bacteria; phylum Pseudomonadota; class Alphaproteobacteria; order Rhizobiales; family Xanthobacteraceae; genus Bradyrhizobium. The sequence goes on along the minus strand of NZ_JAIRDQ010000013.1, from coordinate 4,918 downwards.
CCGACCGGCGATGGCGTCGAGTGCGTTCCGGTGCCGACGGAGAATGCGCGTGCTCCGCGCGAGAGATTTCTCCAATTCTGTGCTCACCTGACCACGCACGCTCTCGAACGACAGAAGGTGCGAGGTGTCTGTCGCGGCACCGAGGTAGAGGAGCGGCGTGTCGCCGGCCAGTCCGAAGGACCCGACCATGGCGGCTGCCGTCGCCGTCGCGATAGCCAAGTCGGAGCCCTTCTGTCCCCCGCCCCGAGGTGAAAGCCACGTGCGGAAAGTTCGGCCTCAACCATCAGATCTTGAGTTCTTGGCTACATTCCATGTCCTACGTGCGCAACCTGTGCGCTCATCATTCCCGATTGTGGAAGCATCAGATGACGATCAAGCCCGTCATACCGTCCGACCGCCGTGCGCAGTTTGGCGGTAATCGAAACGAGCTCATCTATGCATCGCTTCTGACGATGCAGATCCTGCTGCAACGCATCTGGGCCAACAACAATTGGGCCGAGCAACTCCGCGCCCTAGTCGCGGCCAGCCCCCATCTGCCGATGACGGAGATGGGCTTCCCGGACGACTGGCTGGAGCGCAAGGAATGGGGATTCGTCGGATGAGCGTCGCGGCTATGGCTCCGTAGCTCCAGAAAGGAAGATGGCATGTCGGGCGACCCCGCCAAGGACTGGGATGAAGGCCTTCATGATGTCATGCGGCGGATGCTGTACAGTTCGTCCTGCTTCACGACGCCGATCACGATCTCGTCGAACAACGATAAGGAGCTCGACGACCGCCCGGAAGTGGCGGAGCTGGTGAAGCACGTCAGGGACCATCGGTCCGAAATCCGGGAAGTCCAGGTGATCGTCGCCTCGAACGCGCGCATCAACGCCGACAACCTCCAAGCCGAGGGCGACGGAATTGCTTTAGTCTCCGCTAGGGGCGTGATTTCCGACGCAGCTATCCGGATCTCATCTGGTGCGTGCGGGACGAGGGCTTGATCCTTAGGCCGATGGTCATTAGCGGTTCAATCCTCTGTCCGCAGGCCACTTCAACACTTTTTGCGCCTGTTGCCTCCTCTATCCCGCCGAGCTGATGAATGAACGAATGGAAGACATTTGAACATGAGGTGGCCGAAGCGATCCGGGCGAATGGAATCATATTCCTTCGCCGCGCGGCTACCGAAATGGCAGGTCACGACGACAGCGAAGATACTGCCTTTGACCACGAGACAGGCACGGTTGTGACAGTGCTTACTCAAATGTCGCTCGAGCTTGCTATGGCGAGCTTTCTGGTCAAGCACGATGGCATAAGGACGATTCTCACGAAACCAGAAGCGCTATCTGACGATCAGATCCGCGAAAAATGGCAGGCCAACGAGCTGCGAACAAAGACATTCCAGGATTACCGAGAACTCATCGCGAGCAAGCACGTGGAAAGGTATTCCGATTTCGAGGAAGTTGTCGATCGGTTCCAACAGTCACGTAACAAGATAATGCATCTCCATTTTCGCTTCGAGGAGGGAGACCTTTACGATCTCAAGTACGAGGCGACTTTCATGCTCGTCCACATAGTCTCGCGCTTCATCTGCGAAGACGATTCAGACCATCCCAACAACGTAGCCAATCTTCTCTCTCGTGAGGTATTTCAAAAGCTCATTCGCTTTCCACCCTACCAATATCACGTCGAAAAAATCGCCAGAGAATACTCTAGGGTCGTGCTGCGGTGTCCGATGTGCGATCAGAAGGCCTTTTCGGATTACGAACTCAAATGTTTCTCATGCGGGTATGAAGATCCTTCCATAAGGCTGCTCACGTGCGAGCATTGTTCTGAACGGAGCGTAATCTACGATCACCTAAACCTCGACATCAATAAGAAGCTCCCCACGCTGTGTCTCATCTGCGGGAAGCGACAGGAAGTGTTCAAATGCACCTCGTGCAAGGGTACTACTATCGGCGGCCCTCCTTACCTGCGGTGCGAGCTTTGCGCGGAGGACGCACAGTCCCAGTGCTTGCCCGGCTGAATCCCTGCGCCGACGAACGGAACTAACGACGCTGGAGGAGGATCGCGCGGGATCATGGCGGGCCAGGGCAGGCGCGCATGGCGATCGAATTGCCCCGCATGCATTGCGACGAGTCGAGTGAATGAGGGACTAGTCCATCTCGCGGGACGGTTTGGAACAGTGCCTATGCTTCGACGGTGCCAAGCCTTGGTGGGTCACGGATCAAGCGTACGCTCGCCTTGTTCCCTTACAACGACGGAATTTGATCTGGTTTCCACCGGAACGGAACTCAGCCTCCAGCCGTTCGAACAGCATCGAACGAAGAAAGCGATCATGACGAGCGAAGCGCGAAGAAAGAGTTGGCAGTCGTTGCGTTGAGCGCGTTGGCCGCTCTTCCGGTGCTGGGCGGCCTGAGCCTAACAATGCTCGGATAGTGGCTTGGTATGGATTTTACTAGGTCGCGGCCTGCCTCGGCTTGCTTCAAACTGGGGAGTATTCGAGGACAGTAGCCACTCATCCAGCGCGCTTATCCTGCGAGGAAGGGCATCATTGGGCAACTTCCAGCTTCGCAAGAAGAGTATCGAATAAATCTGCGGTAGCCGAAATCGTTGCAGCGTAGTTGCTGGCCGCCTGAGTCGAAGGAGTGCCGATGAATTCAAGGACGCGGGCCTTAGCGATCTTGAGCCGCGCTCGTGTCGAGGGGTGACTATTCTCGCGGCTGAGCGCGGGACGCGAGGAAACGACGGCTTGCGTTGCGATGACTACGAGAACGCCAAAGAATGATACGGGTGAACTCTTGAACCGCGACTCATCTTTGTTGATGATATCGAGTGCGCACCGATCGGCTTCGATCTCGAGATCTTGCTTTGGTTTGGCTCTTTCGGGCTCCGGCAGCTTGTTGATTTCCGCAAGCCTCGTACCGTGATCCAGCGCGATGTGGCAGCGCTCGTGCATCGACAGGAAATACATTGTCACCAGCATGAGGGTCTGTTCGCGCTTCTGGAAGGCGGGATCCGACACAGTCTTCCTGACCTCTTCGGGACTCACGCCTCGTTCCACCGCGGATTCCGTCAGTACTTGAAACGGATTCATCTTCGTGTCCGGACCCTGATCCGCGAACCGTGCCACGAGTTCGGTGAAGACGTCGAACTGACGCGGAGCGGAGATGTACCGGCCCAGGATCAATGCTCTCGCTTGCGCGAAGAGAAAGACGACAAGGCCATAGTCGAACATGACGCCCTTTCCGTAAATCGCGTTCGCGTCGTAGCTTCCCGGATTGTCGCATATGGCGAAGCCGTAATCCTTGTTGCGCTCCCAGAAACCAGGAGGAAGGAGTCCGGCTTTTGCCAACTCTTCCGTCTTCACGTCGAATACCTCGTGGACGATGGCGTTGGCGTCCGGATTGGTCACCGGCGAATCGCAAGCGGCCCCGAAATCGACGGGGGCTGCTGCGACCGAAGAACTCTGCGCGAAAGGCAATACCAGGAGGAGCGCGACGAAGATTGACCGCATTAGCCGCCCTTCCTCTGGTCCTTCGCGATTTCATCGAGTTTTCCGTCGATTGACGAGAGTTGCGCAGAGAGATCGTTCGTCAGCTTTCCGATTTGCGCTTTCAATTGATCGACCCTCCCGCCCGTCGCGCCGGATGAATTGGCGAGTTCTTCGATCGCCTTCTGACTGCGTCCTATCTCGTCCGCCTTCTTCCGCGCGTCTTCGGCGGAGGCGGCGACCCCTTCCACCTGCCTGAGCAGACCGGACGCCGCATCGATGCGCTGTTTGTAGTCTCTATATTCGGTCGGACAAGCTTCCGACGGAGGCTTGAAGAACACGAATCTCAAACATCTATCCAGAAGCTTGCACTGAGTGTCGCACGCCTTGATAGACGCAAAGTTCGTCGCATTCAGTCCATCAAGCTGAGCGGCGACCTTGGTCCCGATGGTCGTCGATGCGCTCGAGTTTATTTTGCTCAACGCGTTTCGTGCGACTTCGATTGACGAGCTGGCGGTCGTTTCGTATCCGCGCACGTCGTCCGCACAAATGGTCGGAGATGGGCGGATGAACACGGCGATTAGCGCGAAGGCGACGATGACGAGAAAGCCGATAAGCACCTTGTTCTTCATATTTCACCCAAGTATCGGAGTGGACGCAGCACTGTGCGCCCCAAAACATCAATCGATCGTGAGAATCTCATAGATTACTCAGCTGCAATTAGCCACTGTAGCGCGAAGATCGTTAGCGACACAATCCCAGGCGACATAGGTCATTCGCGAACGAAACGAAGACTACCTGAGTGGCGAGCAATCGTGTGTAGCTCGACCGTGCGGTCGAGGTGGTGACCCCGGTGTTCAGTCGGATTGCGTATCGGCCGCAATATGATACTTCGGAATCTTCATGATTTCCCGGTGGGCGGTCTCGATCCAGGCGTCACCATAATCGCCCTGTGGTGGCACCGGCTGGGAGTTAAATTGTCGATTACTTTTGGTGCACAAGGTGGTTGATGCTGCCTCGGTGACTAGCCGGAGCTTGGCGCGCATAGAATCGGACTTCGCGTAAGCGCAATTGGCAGAGAGTCAAGTCAGGACAACACTAATAAAGTGTTCAGCGATTAAGTCGATTTTTACGCTTTGGTAGTAATTATTGAGAGACGACGACGAGGTGATTCGGGTTTCGAAGACGCGATGCGAATAGGTTCAAGAGGGACTGCCCGGCCCAGGTCGATGCGGCCTTAGCTAGCACCTCAAACGTACCTTCGGCACAGTCCTCCAGAACAACAAACAGCCCCCCATCCCCCCCAAGTTGGTCGAGAGCTTGATCCTCATAAGTGACTCGCGAAATTTCCGTGAGCCACAGTGTTCTGTGATTGTCGATCGCGACAGAAAGGTCTTCGTCCATGTCGGTGAGTCCTGTTCTTCATCAATCCGTGCGAGTGCGACCTAA
>NZ_JAIRDQ010000012.1 GCF_021458635.1 Bradyrhizobium monzae | reverse complement strand
CTAGGGAGAAACGCATCATACCATACAGAGGCAGCCTCGAGACGAGTATCCGCGCAAAGGGCGTTGCACGAATACTTTCGTCAGAAGGGCCATTCTCGTTTCATGCGGGATGTCGCCCCACCGCAGGCGTTGATTCGAACTCGATCGGCGTCTCGGCTGCTGCAGCTTTTGGCAGGCACAAAATGTTGACGGTCGCTGTCAAAAGGGAAACCGCTATTGGATAGATTAGACCCGAATAGATGTTACCCGTGTAGCTTACGAGCGAGAGGCTAACCAACGGAACGAAGCCGCCGAATATACCGGTGCCGATGTGGTAGGGAAGAGAAAGGGAAGTATACCGCAAACGCGGGGGAAAAAGCTCGACGAGGAACGCGGCATTCGGCCCATAGACCAGTGCGACGAAGACGAGTTGTGCCAAGATTAACGCCGTAACGGCGACATAGTTCTGAGCCGCGGTTGCCGCTGCCATTCCCATGTAGATCGGAACATAGAGAGCGGCAGCGAGCAGGAGTCCCGCTACTATCAGTGGGCGACGCCCGACACGATCAGAAAGGGCACCACTTAGAACGATCAACGGCGTTCCGATCGCCAAGGCGACGGCGACGCATATGTTCGCCGTTAGGAAGTCCACCTTGAGAACACTCTGTAGGAAGTACAAAGCGTAGAACTGTCCGGTGTACCATACACAACCAAGACCAGCGGTTGCGCCAAACAGGGCGTACAGCGCGTATCGCAGCCCCTGCCCGCTGCCGAAGCTTTCGCGCACAGGGGAGCGCGAGACTTTTCCGGCTCGACGCATCTGCTCAAAGACGGGCGACTCACTAAGCTTCAGGCGGAGATAAATCGAAAGCAAGACGAGAACGGCGGACAGAAGAAACGGAATGCGCCATCCCCACGCGCGAAAAGCATCTTCGCCGAGGGAGAGACGACACGCAAGCACAACGAGAATGGCGACGAAAAAGCCGACCGTTGCCGTGGTTTGAATGAAGCTTGTGTAGAAGCCGCGACGGTTCTCTGGAGCATGCTCGGCCACATAAACGGCAGCGCCGCCGTACTCTCCGCCGATAGCCAACCCCTGGACCAACCGCAGCAGCACAAGCGCGACGGGGGCGGCAACTCCGATGGTCGCATATGTCGGCAGGAATCCGACCAACGTCGTCGAAATGCCCATCAAGATCAGGGTGAGCAGGAACGTGTGTTTGCGTCCCAGCCGGTCGCCGAGGCTGCCAAAGACGATGGCGCCGAATGGACGTATAACGAATCCGGTGGCAAAGGTTGCAACGCTGATCAGGACCGCCGCGTTGGGATCATTGGCCGGATAGAAAAGTGTCGAGAAAAATACGGCGAGACTGCCGTACAGGTAGAAGTCGTACCACTCGATGATCGTACCTGCACTTGAGGCAAGTACCACGGTCCATATTCCCGGAGCCTGGACGTCCATTCTCGGTTCGCTCATCAACATCTCTCTCCTTCGCCCCTCTAGGCACGAGTTCTCTCAATCGCGTGCGCCATCGCGCACGCTCCCGGTTTCGCCGGCAATATGTAGAAGGCGGATCCCGCTTAGGCCGCGATCGAACTCTGCGCAGGAGCGTAACGCGAAAGACAGGCGCTCGCCTCCGCCGAAATGCGCTTCACCAGCTCTCCGGCGGTTGGGATGTCGTTAACGAGTCCGATGCCCTCTCCGACGGTGACATTGGCGGTGTCGTAATCGCCCGACGTCCAGGCTTGCTCGACCCGCTGCAACTCCGCTTCCTGAAGGGTACGCAGCTCATCCTCGCGACCGTGCCACTTTTCGATGAAACCATTTTTCATCAGACGTCCGGTATACTCACTGGGCCAAGCCTTTTTGCGGACGACATCGTAGACACGGGTGCGGATTGTTTCATCTCCGGTGGCACTGACGACTTTTTCCTTGGCGATACGATGGATGACGGATTCCTGTGTGGCCCAGAAACGCGTTCCCATTAGTACACCGTCGGCGCCAAGCATGAGCGCCGCGGCGAGGCCCCGGCCGTCGGCAATGCCGCCGGCCGCGAGCAAGAGAACGCGGGGTGCTCTCTGTGCGATCAGATCGGCAGCCGCCGGAACGAACGGCATTGTGGATCGCGCCACTAGTCCGTGCCCCCCCGCCTCGGTGCCTTGCGCGATTACGACATCAGCGCCCACGTCAATTGCGCGCTTCACGTGCTCAAGAGTGTGCACTTGGCAGATCAGCGGAATGCCGGCCTGCTTCACCTTCGGCGCGAAGGGCGCAGGATCCGAGAACGACAACATGATCGCCCTGCTATGTCGCTGCAGGGCGAGTTCAAGCAGACCCGGATCGCTCGCCAGCGCCCAAGTGATGAAACCACAACCCACGTCCGGGCGGCTGACCTTGGCCGATTGCTCTTCGAACCAGGCCCGGTTCGCGTAGCCCCCGCCGAGCAGGCCCAGCGCGCCGGCCGCGGACACTGCCGACGCGAGCTCGCCGCCAGAGGCCGGATCCATCGGCGCGAGCACGATCGGATGCTCAAGTCCAAAAAATTCAGTCAATCTCGTCTTGATAGCCATATTCCCTCCCCTCAGGCGATCCGCCTTTTGATGCGGAAAGGCTAGATCGGCCATTGACAATGGGAAAGTGATTATTTCTGATCTATGTCATCACTTTGGGAGATGACCCTATGGATAGCACTGACCTCAATTTCTTTGCCGCGGTGGCTACGGCTGGCGGCATCGGCCGGGCGGCCAACGATCTCCACACAGTGCAATCCAACGTGACACAGCGAATTCGTGCACTGGAGGTTCAACTTGGTGTCCAGCTCTTTCATCGATCCAAGAAGGGGGTGACGCTCACGTCGATGGGAAGCAGGCTACTTCCGTATGCCAAGCGGATTAGCGAGCTCTTGGCGGAGGCCCAACGCGCGGTGAAGGACGAGGCCTCTCCGGGTGGCGAATTGCGCATCGGTTCGATGGAAACGACGGCGGCCTTGCGCTTGCCGCCCATGCTGACGCATTACGCAATCGCCTATCCGGACGTCGACGTTCAGATTGAAACAGGACCAACGGCAGGTCTGGTCGAGAGCGTACTGACGCGAAAACTCGATGGCGCTTTCGTCTCCGCACCGGTGACGCATAGCGAACTGATCTGCAAGCCGATCGTGGAGGAGGAGTTGGTCCTCATCACGCCGCCGATGGTCACGTCCACTGGTCACCTCAACAAGTTTCTGGCGACCGGAAGCGGCCGCAAGGTGATCGTTTTCCGTGCGGGTTGCTCGTATCGACAGCGCTTGTCGGAATATCTTGCTCACCGCGGCTTTGTCGACCTGCGCTGGATGGAAATGGGAACGCTCGACGGAATTATCGGCTGTGTCGCAGCGTCGGTCGGCCTTTCGTTAGTCCCGCACGTGGTTGCCGAACCGGCAGAACGGCAGGGATTGCTTCGAACCCATTTGCTGCCGGATGGAACAGGAAGAGCCACCACGCTTTTCATCCATCGCAAAGATGCGTTCGTTTCATCCGCATTGCGGGCGTTCATGGAATGCGCGGGATCAACGCCTTCAGCGACAATCCTTGCAGCCACCGCGGCGGCGAATGCGGCTAGTCCGCCTCGAACGACGACCTCGCCGCTTTCACCGCGGTCGTGATGAAGCGATGAACCTCCTGAACTCGCCGGGTCTCATGCGTGTCGGGATGAGACGTCAACCAGTAATTCCGGACGAAACGCACGTCAGGCAGCAGGCGCTTCAGTTCGGGATAGCGGCGGGCAGCGTAATTGTGCAGGATTCCGACACCGTGCCCGCTCCGGACGGCCTCCATCTGAGCGACAACGCTGCCGCATTCGTAACGCCGCGACATGAGCCGGCCCAGAACGGACGCATAGTCCAGGGCACGGCTGTAAACGAAATCCTCGACATGCGTGACAAATAGACGGCCGGCAAGATCGGCCTGATCGTTTATGGGTCCCTCGCGCGCGAGGTAACTCGCGGCCGCGTAAACGCTGAGGGTGTAGTCGGTCAGCTTTGCCAATATCAGACGCCCCTGCTTCGGCCGATCCAGCGTAATCGCGATATCTGCCTCTCGCCGAGACAGCGAGAAATTGCGCGGCAGCGGCACGAGTTGAATGACAAGGCCAGGATGCCTCGCCGCCAGTGACCCGAGCTGATCGGCCAGGAAGTAGTTGCCGAGCCCGTCGGGTGCCCCCACGCGTACAGTGCCAATGATTGCCTCGGTTGGGCCTCCGATGCTTGAGCCAACCTTGAGAAACTCGCTTTCTGCGCGTTCTGCGGCGGCGAGCAACGCCTCGCCCGCCGCCGTAAGCGTGCAGCCTGAGGTATGCCGTTCGAGCAGCTTGGCGTCCAGGCTGCGCTCCAATGCAGTGAGCTGGCGAGCCACAGTGGCGTGATTCAAGCGCAGGTGTTTCGACGCTTTCAGAATCTGACCTGCGCGCGCGACCTCGAGAAATATCCGGACTCGCTCCCAATCCATCGACTACACTTTCTGCACAACGGAGCCGCAAATTCGGCCGTTGATACGCGTTTTTATGCGCTTCATACAAAGACCGATCAAGCTTCGTTTGGAGGAGAGCCCGTGACTGCGACCATTCCGAATTTCATCGACGGCGAGTTGGTGCCGAGCCGGAGCACCCGCACATCGCCCGTCTATAATCCGGCAACCGGCGAGCAATCGGGAACGCTCGGATTGGCAACGACGCAGGAGGTCCAATCGGCGGTCGCGGCAGCGAAGAAGGCCTTCCCCGCCTGGGCCAACACGACTCCTCTCCGCCGCGCTCGCATTCTTAACCGCTTCCTGCGAATCCTCGAAGATCGGATCGACGAGCTCGCCGGGGTGATCACGGCCGAGCACGGCAAGGTGCTCTCGGACGCCAAGGGCGAAATCCAGCGCGGCATGGAAGTCGTCGAATTCGCGACCGCTGCGCCGCAACTCCTCAAGGGAGAGATTACAGAGAACGTCGGCACCCGCGTTGACAGCCACTCGCTGCGTCAGCCGCTTGGCGTCGTCGCCGGGATCGCGCCGTTCAATTTCCCGGCGATGGTGCCCATGTGGATGTTCCCGGTTGCCCTCGCCTGCGGCAACACATTCATCCTGAAACCGTCCGAGCGCGATCCATCCGCTTCGCTCGTCCTTGCCCGGTGGCTGAAAGAAGCCGGCTTGCCTGACGGCGTCTTCAACGTCGTCCACGGTGACAAGGAGGCGGTCGATGCCATCCTGACTGATCCCGATATCGTTGCTGTCAGCTTCGTCGGCTCGACGCCGATTGCTCGATACATCTATGAGACCGCCACGCGCCACGGCAAGCGCTGCCAGGCGCTCGGAGGCGCCAAGAACCACATGATCGTCATGCCGGACGCCGACATGGATCAGGCGGTGGACGCACTGATGGGAGCCGCCTATGGCTCCGCCGGCGAACGCTGCATGGCGATTTCGGTGGCGGTCCCGATCGGCGAGACGACGGCGGACCGGTTGATCGAGAAGCTGGCGCCCAAGGTTCGGGCCCTCAATATCGGTCCTGGCACCGATCCCGAGGCCGAAATGGGCCCGTTGGTGACAAAGCAGCATCTCGACAAGGTCCGCAGCTACATCGATGCTGGCGTCGATGAAGGTGCCCAGCTGATCGTCGACGGACGCGACTTCCGGCGCCAGGGCTACGAGAAAGGATATTTCGTCGGAGGAACGCTGTTTGACCGCGTGACGACCGACATGAAGATCTACCGCGAGGAGATCTTCGGACCGGTGCTCGCCGTCGCGCGCGCCAAATCGTACGATGACGCCGCCGATATGATCAACAAGCACGAGTTTGGCAACGGCACCGCCATCTTCACAAGGGATGGCGATGCAGCGCGGGAATTCGCGCATCAGATCCAGGTCGGCATGATCGGCATCAACGTGCCGATACCCGTTCCGATGGCGTTTCACTCCTTCGGCGGTTGGAAGGCATCCCTGTTCGGCGATCACCACATGCACGGGCCCGAGGGCGTTCGATTCTATACCAAGCTCAAGACAATCACGACTCGGTGGCCGACAGGCATTCGCGCCGGCGCTGAGTTCGTGATGCCGACGATGAGCTGACGCGCGGCAGCAGAGGGTGATGGACGCTCCATGACCCTCTGGCATACTGCGGTTCTGGACCTGACCGCGACGGATCGCGATTCATGAGCAACTGGCTCTCGTCGTCTCCAAGAGCTCGTTGAGAAGGCGCTCGATCCGCCGCTTGAAGATGATCAGTTGGAGACCAGGCGTTCAAGTTCGCCCGCTGGTGGCTCCAGCGTCTCGCGGCGCCTAACCTGTGCCGATCTGTCCACCAACTCTTGTCCTTCGACGTCGACGAAAACCGCCGGATCGCGGTGCGATCTGTCGATCGTCAGCGAGAACACGTCGAACCGGTTGTAATAGCCAACGACGTCATGGAATTGCTTCGGTTCGACGCAATGAGCAATGTCGATATCGGCATATGCAATGCCTTCGCTCTCGGAAAGCACCTCGCTGATGACCTGTCCGGTCGGATCAAGAATCATCGAGACGGCATGAGGGGTTCCTTCGATCATATCCAGCATCGCCGGATTTGCCTGGCCGAGTGCGTCCCTCATTCCGACGTCAACGCAGGCTGACGAAACGATGTTGAAGCATTTGGCCTCAAACGAATGGGCGCCGGCGCGTATCTCGATAGCCTTGCGCAGGTCATAGCCACCCTTTTCTTTGGACGGACGGGTGGGCCAGATCGGCGGGTACGTCGAAATGTGCACTTGCTCGCCCTGAGCCATAAGCGAATAGCGCGCCAGTGGATTTGTGTTCTCGCCGCAAATCAGCATTCCAACGCGACCCACATTCGTCTCGACGACCCGCAGCCCCCGTGCGTCTCCAGCCGCCCAGACTAGCTTCTCATAGAATGTTGGAACGAGCTTGCGGTGATGATTGAGGATCGATCCGTCTTCGCCGACCAGGAGATTGGAATTCCAGATGCAGCCGAGGCTTGCCACAGTGCCTTCGGTGAAGCCGATAGAGACCGCGACCCCGTGGCGCTTGGCCGCCATTCTGACCCTCATCAATTCGGGGCTGTCGAGCAACAGCGCCTGCGCCGACAAGGCTCTGAAGAAGTCGTGGGACATGATGGGCGCCTGTAATGCTGCCCAGACCGGGAATCCTGGAATAAAGGACTCCGGAAAGGCGACGAGAGAGGCGCCGTTGCGCGCCGCCTCCGCAATGAGATCACACGCCTTTTCAGCAGTCTTGGCTGCATCGAGAAATACTGAAGACGTGTGGCACGCGGCGGCCTTGAAGCGCGGCAAAGTCGAAACCATTTGAGATAACCCTCCCGGTGTTGGCCACTCCAGGTTAGTCCAGCATGGGATGGGGGCGAATGCGAAAATCTGCACGGCTTGTTGCAGGTCTTCAAAGCACCGAGATCGGCACACGATAGATCGCGTTGCGCCGTCCGGTTACCGGTTGAAGTTCGCCCGATCTGGATCTGGCTCGCGACAACAACCCCGTGCAGCGTTCCGTTACGAAAAAGTCGCACACGAACTTGGTCCATGACCACCCTGGTGCGTGCTCCAGACGGCATTGCTGCCAAGTGGCCCCATCATCAGAGCTGAGTTCGACCGCTGCCAGATTGGAGTCACCCCAGGCCCAGCCCCACACTTGCACCAAACCGCCGCTGTTGAGGCGGCTATCTGGTTTTGGCGAGACAATGATCGATTGAGGAGCTATTTCCCACACTGGACGGGTTGAGCCGTCAGGCTCGGGATCATTGTACCATCTCGTCGTGAAAACACCCGGTGCGCGTTCCGCGCGAAGCTCGATCTTGCGCAGCCACTTGACACTGTTCGTGCCGTAATACCCGGGAACGACGAGCCGCAACGGAAAGCCGTGCTCGGGGAGCAGCCCGGAACCGTTCATTTCGTAGGCCAGCAGAACATCGTTCGCTGCCCGCGAGAGAGGCAGATCTTTCACGTAGTGGCCACACTCGATGCCTCCGAATTCGCCTGAATCCGCGCCGTTCGACCAGACGAAACGCGCTGTCCGCTCTACTCCGACCATTTTCAACAAGTAGTCCAGACGGACCCCAGCCCATGATACATTGCAGACTCGCCTTGTCGGCTTATCGGGCGCGAGCGGACTTCCTGCGCATTGATGCACTGAAGCGATTTCGTGCCGCGGAAAGCTCTTGAGCTCGCGAACGGTTAGAACCTTGGGTCGCTCGACGAGGCCGCCGATCTCCAGCCGCCAATCATCGGCGGTATGGCCGTCTACAACGCCGAGATGGCACAGGACGATACAGGCCTCGGTCCGCGTGATGCGGTCCGTCAGGTCATGAGGCTCAGATGGAATTCGGCCGAAAAAGCCGCGAATCTTGTATGAAAATTCGTCAGACATTGCAGCGCTCCGTGGGAGCTGCGAACCTTATCCGATCTCACGGAAACGCTTGACCAAAATTCCGCAGGCGCGCTTGCATGAATTTGGTCAGTCGAACTCGTTCAAGAAGGCTTTGTCTGCCCTGAATATCTCATTGAGGAAGCGCAGCAACGTGCGCACTCGTCCCATGTATTCGATGTCTTCGTGGACGGAGACAAACAACGACCTTGTGACGACCACGTCATTCATGATGCGCACAAGGCGATGGTCCTTCTTCGCGGAAAAGAACGGCAAGAGGCCGATACCGCGCCCGACACCAATTGCATTCTGCTGAGCTGCCATGCTTGTCGAGCGGAACACGACGTTCTCCGGCACCAGAACATCGTGCAACCACTGCACCGGCTGGATGGCCACCAGATCGTCGACGTAATCAATGAAATCGTGACGCTTCAGTTCGTCCATCGAGGCGGGCGCGCCCCTGTTCACAATGTACTTTGACGACGCAAACAGTCCGAGCTTAAACTCTCCGGCCTTCTTGACCGACAGCTTTGGACCTACCAACGGCACGAAACTGACACAGACGTCTGCCTCGCGTTTCGTAAGATTGATCAGATGCCTCTCAGTAACCAGCTCAACGAGCACGCCGGGGTGCTTCTCATTGAATTGAACCAGCTTCTCGGCCAGATAGAAGGCGGCGATACCTTCCATACTGGTAAGCCGGACCCGCCCCGTCGGCTCAGTTGGCGTACGGAAATCCTCCGAAATCACCAAAGCCGCGGCTTCGATCTTCTCGGCGGCCTGATAGAGCTTGTGGCCGTCCTCGGTCAGAACGAAACCATCCGGCTTTCTATCGAATATCTTGATTGCGAGATCTCTCTCTAGCTCCGATATCCGCCGACTGACCGTCGTGTGATCGACCTTGAGCCGCCGAGCGGCTGGCATCAGTCGGCCTTGTTTTGCAAGCTCTAGGAAGAACTTCAGATCGTTCCAGTCGAACATTCGCTCCGCTCTGCCCCTCGAAGACCTTCAGCGAATTTCGCATTAGTCTCAAGAGATTGCCAGCGTCCTCAGGACGCATCTGAACCATCAGCCTCGGCGACAGGCCCGCAAGGCACGCCGCCTATTCTAGTGGGAATATCAGCTACTTAGTTCTGAAACCGATCCCTCCTCACGTGCACCAGCTGCGGCGCGCGCCGGACCGGACGCGCCCAACAGGATCCTTCGTTGCATCTCCCGGAAAGTGCGGTCGGCATCTAGCTCAGCCGTGGCAAGGGATACGGCGATGGCCACCACAAACGAAAGCGGCATGGCGATAATCGCCGGATTCTTCAAGGGGACAAACCACCAGGCGCCAGCAATGTCTGCCATGGATTTGCCAAGTACATCGACCTGGACCGTCGGCGACAGGCATATCAGAACAATCGAGCCTACAGTGCCAACAAGAATACTCGCCACCGCCCCCTGTGTGGTGAAGCGCTTCCAACCAATTGCCAGCACCAGGGAAGGAAAATTGGCTGCACAGGCCACGGAGAACGCCAGTCCCGCCATGAAGGCAACATTCTGACCCTCGAACAGGATTCCCAAGACGACCGCGAGGATCGCAATGATGATTGTGGCGGCGCGCGCGACCGTCAACTGCTCTCTCTCTGTGGCCCGTCCAACCCTTATCACGTTGGCCCAAATGTCATGGCAAAGAGTAGCGACGCCCGAGAGGGTCAATCCGGCGACGACTGCGAGCATGGTGGCGAACGCCACGGCGCAAATGAAGCCGAAGAATGCGTTGCCTCCAACC
Source organism: Bradyrhizobium monzae (assembly GCF_021458635.1). Lineage (GTDB taxonomy): Bacteria > Pseudomonadota > Alphaproteobacteria > Rhizobiales > Xanthobacteraceae > Bradyrhizobium. The sequence goes on along the minus strand of NZ_JAIRDQ010000012.1, from coordinate 245,904 downwards.
GCTCGAGCCAGCAAGGGGGCGGCCATGTTACCGCCGCCTCCCGCTTTGAGCACCGCCTCTGGTCCGACGATCACCATTGCTCCAAAGCCGATGACGAAGACCATGAGATGAAATGCTCCGATGAGCCCGGTCGCATAGAGAATTGAAAGCCGCGCGGCTTTGACGTCCTTGACCGTATAGACGCGCATGAGAATGTGCGGCATGGCCGCCGTACCGAACATGAGACCAAGGCCCAGAGATATCGCGTCCCATTGACCGGAAACGACGCGCGAGCCGGGCTGAAGCACATTCGCGCCGTACCGCTCAGCAGCCGCTGCGAATAGCCGCATCGGATTCATTTGGAATTGCGCAAGGACGAGAATCGTGAGGATAGCCCCTCCCGCCATCAGCAGCACCGCTTTGACGACCTGAACCCAAGTCGTCGCGAGCATGCCACCAAACAGCACGTAGATCAGCATGGCCGTCCCGACAATGACGACCGACCAGAAGTAAGGAATGCCGAAGAGTAGCTTGATGAGCGCCCCCGTCGCAACCATCTGCGCGATGAGGTAGAAGGAGATCACGGCTAGAGTTCCGATCGCTGCGGCAGAACGAACAGGTCTTTGCGACAGCCGATACGCCACCACATCGGCGAAAGTGAACTTTCCGACATTTCGAAGTGGCTCGACGATCAGAAAGAGAATGATCGGCCATCCGACGAGCCAGCCGATCGAATATACCATGCCATCGAAGCCGTTCGAGGTGACGATGCCGGCGATTCCTAAAAGCGCCGCCGCCGAGAGAAAGTCTCCGGCGAGAGCCCAACCATTTTGCCAGGCGGTGATCTCACCACCCGCCGCAAAGAACGTCTCAGTTGTCTTCGTCCGTTTGGCCGCCCAATAGGTTATGGCAAGCGTCACGGCCATGAACGCGAAGAAGAATGCGATCGAGATGTTGCTGGTCTGCGACTGCATCATGCTTGCTCCAGCGTGGACTTAACGTTGCGGTCGAAGACGTTGTTCGCCCAGTACACGTAGACGAGGCAGAGCAGAAACGAGCTGATGATGACCATTGGGCCCAGCAAAATGCAAAGCGACAGGCCAGGGGCGAGCATTGTGCCGAGGACAGGTTTGGCAAACGCGAACAAGCCCATGAAGCCGAAATAGATGGCGATCATTGTCAGGCTCAGCGACGCAGCCACGGTCAACCTTGACCGCGCCAATGCTGTCAGCCCTCCTTCCAGGGCGTTCGACGAAATGCTCACCTGCTCCTCCTCAATTGTTCGTGACAATTTCGACAGACTTCGAATCGTTGTGCACTGAGAATTTCCGAGAGAGGACTTGCACATTTTCGTCATGTCCCAGCGCGATGGTTGACGTGTCCGCGATCACACGATCAGAACATTTAGCTGGCTAATTGCGGGAACGGCGCTTTCTTGTACAAGAACTCGAGTATCTCCTTTCGGTACTTGATAACCTCAAAGTCGGACGTCAGCTTTAGTCGGTCGCGTGGTCGGGGCGTCTCGACTTTCCAGATCCGACCGATTCGAGCAGCCGGTCCGTTGGAGAGTGCGACAATCCTGTCGCTGAGAAAGATCGCTTCGTCGATGTCATGAGTGACCATGACGACGGTCGTTTTCGTCGTCTCAACAATCCGCACGAGTTCGTCCTGAAGGCTTGATCTCGTCAATGCGTCGAGCGCACCGAAGGGTTCGTCCAGCAAGAGCACCTTTGGCTGAACGGCGAACGCTCGCGCGATACCGACGCGCTGCTTCATGCCGCCAGAGATTTCAAAGGGGTATTTGCCGATCGCGTGCTCCAGGTGCACGAGCTTTAGCGCCTGTTCGGCCCGATCCATCAGTTCGGACCTCGGCGCTCCCCGAAACGCCTGCTTTACGGCAAGATGAACGTTTTCGACGCAGGTCATCCAGGGGAGCAAGGCATGGCTCTGGAAGACCATTGCCCTCTCCGGCCCGGGACCAGTGACGACCGCGCCGGCGCAGCGGATTGCACCTGACGTGGGCCTCAGAAGCCCGGCTACGATGTTGAGCAAGGTACTTTTGCCGCAGCCGGAGTGGCCGATCAGGCAGACGAACTCGCTATGTTCGATTGCGAGCGATATCCGGTCGAGCGCGAGCAGCGCCTTGCCGGAACGGTCCACAAACGACATCGAGACGTCATTGATATTGAGATCGGCCATCGCCCTACTCCCGAAAGCTGAGACCCTCGCCAATTCGTTTGAGAATGACGTCGAGCGCCAGGCCGATCCCACCGACGAGAACGATGGCAACGATCATGCTGGCGATCTGCAGGTTATTCCATTCGTTCCAGATGAAATACCCGATCCCGCTTTGCGCGCCGACCATTTCTGCAGCCACGATGACGAACCACGCTATGCCGATGGAGATACGCATTCCCGACAAGATCATCGGCACGCTGGCGGGGAAGACGACTCGCGTCACGTGCTCGAGTCTCGGAACCCCGAATACGCGCGACACGTTCAGCCACTCCGCGCGCACAGATGCCGTTCCGGTCGCCGTGCTAATCAACATCGGCCACACGGCGCAGATGAAAATAATGAAGATCGTCGAGATCGTGCTGTCGCGAAAGGTGTAGAGAGCAAGTGGCATCCACGCGAGCGGTGATACCGGCCTAAGAACCTGAATGAAAGGATCGAGGGCTTGATAGCATGCCGGCCACAGTCCAAGAATGAAGCCCAGCGGAACGGCAACGGCTAAAGCCAACGTGAAGCCAAGAGCTACTCGCCCCATCGAGTAGACCAAGTGCCAGGCGATCCCTAGATTGTTAGGGTTATCATCGTCCAAGGCGTGCGCGATCAGCTCATAGCCGCGCAGTGCAACGGCCCGCGGGGAAGGGATCGCGCTGGCTTGCTGCCCCGCTGCACTCTGGCCCGCAAGCCGCGCATACTCCGCGTCGGCAGCATTGACAGGCCCGGACGGCGTCGTCGTGAGCCAAGCCCAGATGCAGATGAACCCTACAAAAATCGCAAGAGAGGCCACCCAAGGCTGTCGCAATCGATGCAACATTTGCGTCAACCTGGCTTCTTGACCGACGCCAGGTATTGCTCCGGCTTACTGGAATCGAAGTCCTTCCCGAGGATCTTCTCACTACCGAAACCGACGCCCGACGGGGACGCACCCTCCTCCCGCATGATACGCGCAGCGTCCGTTGCGAGCATCACTTTTTCAGCGAGCGCTTTGTAGTCGACGTCCTCCTTCAGCATGTTCCAGCGCCTGAGCTGCGTCATCAGCCAAACGGCCGCTGAATATTGCGGAAATGGCTGATAATCGACCCGGCGAGCATCTTTCCTGATGCTCCCGAGGCCATCGGCATAGGTCCCGCCCAGAACCTGCTCGATGACGATTTCAGGAGCATTGAGATACTGCGGCTCCGACAGCACCTTCGCCATGCCGACGCGGTTCTCCGGCTTCGAAACGTGAAGACTGGCGGCGATGATGGCGCGGTAGAAAGCCATAAAGGTGTTCGGGTTCTGCTGGATCCAGCTCTCGGACGCGGTGACGGAGCAGCACGGATGGCCGTCCCATATCTCTTTCGAAATAAGGTGGATAAATCCGGCCCCCTCGTAAACTGCGCGCTGGCCGCCCGGCTCACCACCAAAGAAGCCATCGATGCTCCCGACGCGAAGGCTCGCGACGTACTCGGTGGGCGGGACGATCCGATATTTGACGTCTTGGTCCGGATCGAGGCCGGCCGCGGCCAGATAATTCCGAAGCTGCAAGCTCTGGTGGCTCTGCTCGAACGGAACGGCGAAGGTAAAGCCCTTCCAGTTCTTCGGATCGCGGTTGTCCCTGTGCTTGTTCGCGAGGACGAGAGAGTTTCCATTTTGATTGAGGATGGTAAGCACTTTGATCGACTGGACATTGCCCCCCAGTCCTGCCGTCATCGTCAGGGGCACTGGCATCACCTGCTGTGAAACGTCCAGCTCTCCATTGAGCATCTTGTCGCGAATCAATGCGATTCCGGCGATCTTCTGCAGGCTGACCTCGAGGCCTTCCCTGCTGTAGCTTCCAAGCTTCTCGCCGTAGATCAGCGGGACGGCGCAGGTAATCGGCAAAAAGCCCACAGCAAGCTTCGACTTCTCGAGAGGCTTGCGCTCCTGGGCAATTGCCTTCAGCGTCTCGATCGGGAGAATGCTCGAAAGTGCCCCGATGATCGCACCGGCCCCGACGGTTCGCAGCAATTCGCGCCGCAATATCGGCTGCGGGAATAGACCCTGGAGCAGCGCCTGCTCGACTCGGTTCGAGACCGCACCCTCGAGGCTCGGCTGAGCCGGGCCAAGCTCGCAGCAATTGCAACTCTTGCCGCCGAAGCCATGATGGTCCAATTCATCACCCATATGCTTTGCCCCTTCAGCGTCCGGATTCGAAGCTGGCGCTCGGCCGCGTCCTGACGGAGCTTGGCGTATCAGTCGGGAAGCGGTACTTCGAAAATGCGCAAGGGCCTTCGCGGAAATGCGATCACCCGGCCCACAGGCACGAGCAAAGCGCAGCCGATCAGTTCATCCTCGTCGCACTGAAGGCAGGGTATCTGGCTCACCAAGATCCCAATATAGCCCCGCCATAATCTCCAGAGCTTCACGCGCGAGTCCGATCGGCAGGTGCTCGTTGGCTGCATGTTGCCGGCATCCAGGATAGGCGTGTGGTACCCACAACGTCGGCAATTTCAGTACGTTGGCAAAGATGTCGTTCGGAAGCGATCCTGCGAAATTGGGCAAGATCGCCGGCGATTTCTGTGTCGTCCGAGCGATCGAAGCTTGGGCCCACCCGGCCCAGGGATCCGAAGGATCGAGGCGCGTGGCAAGAAAAACGCCATCGTCGGGGCTAAGTGTCACCTGGACCATGTCGAGACCGGACGTCGCGAGGTGTCGCCGAAGCGCCGGCAAAATGTCCTCGTGATCAACGCCGACGACGAAACGAAGCTGACAGCGCGCCCAGGCACTTGGGGGAATGGCGTTGACCGGCGCCTGCGGATTTCCGCAACTGAAGGCGAGAACGTCAAACGAGCACCAGCCATACACCTGCTCTGCCGGAGTCAATCCCGGCTCGCCCCAAGCCGGATCGATCTCAGGCCCGCCAAGTCCCCCGTCAACGACACAATCGGCAAGCACTCTCCGGACGGACTCAGGCAGCCCGATTGGCAGCCATTCTGGAATCAGGATGCGGCCGCTCGGAGAGACGATCGTCGCCAGGGCGTGCGCGAGCTGGATTGCAGGATCGGAAAGCAAACCGCCCCAATTTCCGGAATGCTGTGGGCTCTCGCGCGCGTCGATTGAGATGTCGAAGGTGACACATCCGCGCGAGCCCAGAAATATGGTTGGCCGATGCTCGGAGAGTCGGGGTCCGTCAGACGCCATGAAGAGATCGGCGCGGAGCAGCTTCTTGTGCATCGTGCATAGTTCGCGGAGGCCGGGCGAATCGACCTCTTCGCCCATCTCGATGAGGTATTTCAGGTTGAACCCGAGCCGACCTCTCGTCTCGAGGACAGCGCGGAGGCTGGCAATATTGATGGCATGCTGTCCCTTGTTGTCTGCGACACCACGGCCGTACCAGCGATCTTTGAGCTTTGCGAGGCGCCAAGGTGACATTCCTGCAGCCCACGAGTCATCCATTCCTCGAACCACATCGCCGTGCCCATATCCGAGCACCGTCAGCAATGCTCCATCTTCTCTGCGCTCTGCATACAGGAAGTCCGCGCCTGCAGCCGTCAAGTGCTGGCAATCGCAGCCGAGCTCTTCAAGCAGGCAGCGGAGTTGGTCGAGATACTCAACAATCTGAAGTGTTCGCTCCGGGTTCTGGCTTTCTGAGGGAATCGCGACGAGCCGCGAGAGCACGGTCTCGAAGTCCCCGGAATCGAGATGGCTTCTCGCGCGCGAGATTGCGGCGTTCCGGCTCATTTCGGGCAGCTCCTTGCAAGCCAAAGGGAGCTCAGCGGGCGGCCGGAAACACGCGGGTATGCGCAGCCTCGATCTCAACGCGGACCCGTTGACCGGATTGGAACAGCGGCCGTCCGGGGCTCACCGAAGTCCGGGCTGTCAATCGAATGGATCCCACCTGCACGAGCACGCTCTGGTTCGTGCCCGTGTAGGCAGATTCCAAAACCATCGCGGTGGCGCGCTCGTCGGGTGTCAGATCGACATACTCCGGGCGAACGGCCAGGAACCCTCGATCGCCGGACGTGAGCACCTGAGTGGCCTTCTGCACAACCTCAACCCCAAGATCAGCGCTGCGGGCACAGACCTCGCCTGCAGACCGCCGTAACTCGACCGGCAGAAAGTTCATCTCGCCGATGAAATCCGCGACAAAAGCAGTCGCCGGATGCTCGTATAGCTCACGCGGTGTCCCACACTGCTGTAAGCGGCCTCCCTCGAGGACCGCAACGCGATCGGCCATGGACAGCGCTTCCTCCTGATCGTGGGTCACGAAAATGATGGTGCTACCAACCTCCTTATGGATCAGCTTGATCTCCATTTGAAGTTGCTGCCTGAGCTTGCGATCGAGGGCTCCGAGCGGCTCATCCATGAGCAACAGCGGCGGACGGAAGACGAGAGCGCGGGCCAGCGCGACACGCTGCTGCTGCCCCCCCGACAACTGGCTTGGAAGTCGCGCACCATATCCGTCAAGTGCAACGAGCTTCAGGGCTTTTGCGACTTCACGCTCGACGTCTCCGCCACGTAGGCCCCGGCGCCGCAGTGGATAGGCGATGTTCTCAGCGATGGTCATATGGGGAAACAAAGCGTAGCTCTGAAAGACCATGCCGAAGCCGCGACGATAGCTCGGAACATCATTAATCCGTACGCCGTCGAGCATGATATCGCCGGATGACGACGCTTCGAACCCGGCGATCATCATCAGCAAAGTTGACTTTCCTGATCCGCTCGATCCAAGCAACGCGACGAACTCGCCTGGCTGGATGGACAGTGATACGTCGTCGACCGCCTTAACCGGACCAAACATCTTGGTCAACGACTTGACCGAGACGGAGCCACGTTGATTGTTTGCCGCAGCTGCACCCGACATTGCCTTTTCGTTCACAATTGCTGTGCTGACGCTCATTTCGGCTCCGTCTCGAATATCTTGCGCGGTATTGAGGTCAATCGCTTCCCACCCGAACTAGTCACCACGACGGATTCGCTGAAGGCAAGACCAGCAGCGGACGTGTACATGTGAAAGACCATTCCTTCCTCGATGACCCAATCTGAACGAGGCGTGAAACAGCGATATAGGTCACTCGTGTGCTGGGACACGAGCGGAGCGGTACCGAGTGTGTACCCGGTGATGTTATCGTACGTCTCGCGCAACCCGGCTGCGACAACCCCTTCGCGCACGATGCGGTCAACGTCAGCGGCAATCGCGCCAGGCCGTAGCGCGGCGATTTGGCGATCTTGCAGCGCAATCAGAGTCTGGGCCGCAGCTCGCTGCTCGCCGGTTGCGCGTCCGACGATGACTGATCGCATGATCCGCACCGTATAGAATCGCAAACGCGGTAAGAGCTCGATATGAACGATATCGCCCTCGGCCAGCGGCCGCTCTGCGAGGAATCCATGCAGCGAATCCCAGCCCGATCCGACATTGAGAGGCCCAACAAAGCCGTCGTCGAACCCAAGCCGATAGTAAGCGGCGGCGGCAGCGGCAGCGATATCACGCTGACTCTTGCCGCTTGCCACCTCCTTGACAGCCGCCTCGAAGGCCGCGTCCAAGAGCGAACCCGCACGCGACATATGCGCGATCTCTTCCGACGACTTGCATCGCCTGAGATCCCATCCCGAACGCTCAAGATCACAAAACTCGGAGTCCGGCAAGAGCTTGCGAAGCGACTGCAATCTTTGGATCGTAAACGAGTTGGATTGAAACTCAACGCCGATCCGGGCAGGTCCCGAACCCTTTTCCCGCAAGGTGCTGACCAGCACCGCCAGCGGATCGTCCCAATCACCAAAGCCCACAATGTTGTCCATCCACGTGCGCTGCCGCGCCGGGGGCATATCAAGCTTGCGCACCAGCAGAAACGGTTCGGACGATGCCGGCACGATGCACGCTCGCCAGAGATTCTCGGAGACCGTATAGCCCGAGAGCCACGACATCATCTCTGGCTCGTCGAAGATGACGCAGTCAAGACGACGCTCCGCCATCAACTTCCTGACGGCCTCACACCGACGCTTGTACTCCTCGACGGAGAATGTGAGATCGCGGCTCATGATCGATGCTCCGTTGCGATTTTGAGACCTCGACCCAGATTGGCTCGAGTGGACTGCTTCAGGAAAGGCGTCATTGGCTTTCTCGTTAGGATGAACAATGTCGCAAGCGCGATCCGTTCATCTCCTTCACTCAAGGATGGAGGCTTTCCTGCGGCCGACGGCCTTGAACAACCGCGCCGACGAACAGCCGCAGAAGCAGCAGAAGCGCAAGCACGATGAGAAACAGAACGGCAATGACGGCTATCTGGGGACTGATTTCCAGGCGGATGTTGTCCCACATTCTCATGGGCAAAGGCGTCGCCGTAGGCCCGCTCAGGAATAGACCGAACACGACGTCATCGAATCCCACGATGAAAGCGAAGATTGCTGCGCTCGCTAGCGTCGGCAACAGCAATGGGAGCGTCACTGTTCTCAGCGTCGCGAGAGGGCTCGAGCCTAGACTCGCGGCAGCCAACTCGAGGGTGCGATTGAAGCGCTTGAGCCCTGCGATCATGACGACGACCGCATATGGTGTGCCAATGATCGTGTAGCTGAGGGCAAATGCCAGCGGATTGCCGATCAGCGAGGATCCGGCGAGCGCGAAGAAGAGGGAGACTGCAATTACGACATGAGGAACGATCAGCGGGGAAATCAAGAGAAGATAGACAGGCACGCGCGCGGGGAAGCGGTACCGCACGAGAGCGAAGGCGGCGGGAACACCAATCGCCAAGCTCAAAAGAGCGGACAGTCCTGCCCATCTCAGGCTGAAGCTTAGGGCATCGAGCCATTGGGTATTTTTGAGCAGACTTGAGAACCACCGCAGTGAGTAGCCGGGCGGCGGAAAGGTGAGGTATGGTGCATCGCTGAAGGCAAGAGGAATTACGGCCACGAAAGGCAGTACCAGAAAAAGCAGCGCTAGCGCCGCGCTAACGTACAGCAAGGGTCGGCGGACGACCGTGAACGCCTGATGCAGCCTCAACGACGGGCCATGCAAGATCGCCGTCAACCGCTCCAGGATCGGCCGCTGCGTGGAGAGACCGGATGTCGACGTGCCGGTCGGAGGGACGTTGTTGTGCGGGCGATCATCGAGTTCTTCCGCAATCCGCTGACGAAATATGAGGAAGACCACGATCACCATCAGCATCAAGATCGATGATTGGGCTGCGGCTTCATCAAAATTACCCAAGATCAGCACGCGCAGGCTAATGCCCTGAGCGATCAGATAGCTGTCAGGCCCACCAAGAAGCTCTGGCGTAATATAGAACCCGAGACTGGACAGAAAGACGAGCGTGCAGCCGCTAATCACGCCTGGCATCGAGGATGGCAGCGTGATCCTCAAAAATGCGTCGGTAGGAGGACTTCCGAGGCTTTGTGCCGCTTTTGCAAGACTTGGATTAACCCGCGCCAGCACGGCATAGAGGGGAAAGACCATGAGCGGCAGTTGGACCTGCACCATGCCGACGTAGACGCCAATCGAATTGAACACCATTTGCAATGGCTCGGAAATGAGGCCGAGGCGCAAGAACAGCTGGTTGATCGGCCCGTTGGGGCTGAGCAGCACGATCCATGCGTACGTTCTGATCAGGACACTCGTTATATATGGAAGCGTGACAATGAGCAGAAGAAACGCCGCTGGGCGCGGGGGACATTTCGATATGGCATAAGCGAGCGGATAAGCAATGAGCAGGCAGACGAGCGTCACGGTCGCGGCGAGTGCGAGTGTCCTGAGGACGATCCATAGAAACGCCGGCGAGTTGGCGATCTCGACATAGCTCTTGAGCGACCAGGCACCATCGAGCTGCAGGCTCTTGAGCACGAGTTGCGCAAGCGGCACGACGTAGCCGATCGAGAACAGGATCACGATCGGCAAGAGAAGAAGGACGGGCACCAGGCGCCCCCGTCCTAATGTGTATCTCCTATGCGGCATGGCCACACTCGCATCCACCATCTTGACCTACCGTGCGCCGGAAATCCAACGCTCCCATTGAGCGACGGCAATTTCATTGTTGGCCTTGCCATTGGAGCCCACGGTGTTCCAGAATTCGTAATCCTGGACGAATTGCAGCTTCCGTGCTTCGGGCGAGGTGGGCAGGAATTTCGCCCTTTCAGACGGCACAAAGTCGAATGCACGCGAGTTCGGTGGCGCGTAGAGAATGTGTTGGACGAACTTCGCCTGATTCTCGGCTCGCGCTGAGAACGCGAGAAACTTGAATGCGTTGTCCGCGTTCTTGGTGCCTTTCAGGACCACCCAGGTGTCGTACTGCAGCATTCCCTGATTCCAGGTATAGCCGATCTTGGCGCCCTGCTCGTTGGCTGCCGAAACCCGACCGTTCCAGGCGCTACCGGCCGTGATCAACTTATCAATGATCATCTGCGGAGCTTCCGCACCGTTATTCCACCATTTCAGGATGCTCGGCTTGACCCGGCTGAGGCTCTTGAACGCGCGATCCCAATCAAGTGGATAGAGCTTCGACGGATCAACGCCATCCGCCATCAGAGCTGCTTCGAACGTGCCGCCGTCCGAGGCCCACGTTCCTGCCATGAGCGAACGCCGTCCCGCAAATTTTTGGGCGTCCCACACATCCGCCCACGAGTTCGGCGCATCGGATGCAAACTTCGATGCATCATACGCAATGAACAGCGAATAGATGATTGCGGGCACGGTGAACTTGCCGACCTTGACTGGACTGAACGCGTCGAGGTCTGCCTTGTTGAAGTAGCCGTAGTCGATCGGAAGCAGAAGATTGTCCCGCTCGAAAGTCGGGGCCTTGCCGCCAGGAAGGATCGTTACGTCGTATCGGGGGGCGCCGGCCAACACGCTCGCGCGCACCGCTCCCGTATCGGTGCGCGGTTGCGCGATAACCTTGATGCCGGTCTCTTTCTCAAAGGGCTCGAAATAGGCGATCCGCTTGGCCTCGCCCCACGACCCGCCGCCGTCGTAGACAACGACCTCACCGGTGCCCTTGGAAATCTGTGCAATCGCGGGGGCGGGCAACAGCGAGCGCGTGGCCGCCAGACCCCCAGCCAAAGCGGTGCCCTGCAGCAGCTTGCGTCTGACGATATCCACCATGTTCCCTCCGTTTTGTGGCCAGTACTTGCTCAATCTGGCCTCGTGCATATAATGCGACAGGCTGGTGACGAAATTCGCCGTTTTGCCACGCTTGATGCCAGAAAACTGCAAAGTTAAAGAATTTTAAATGGCTGTCGCGCGCGCCGATCTAGATCGCCTCGATCTGAAGCTGCTCATGCTTCTGCAGGAGAACAATCAGCAGACTTCTGAGGAGCTCGCCGAGCGCGTCGGACTTTCACCAACTTCTTGCCTGCGTCGGCTAAGACGATTGCGCGAGAACGGGGCGATCATGTCCGACGTTTCGATCATATCGCCTTCGGTCGCGGGGGCACGGGTCACGTCGATCGTGCTGGTGGCGCTCGAGCAAGAGCACCTCGATCTTCTAGACACCTTCAAGAATCGGATGAGCGCCTATCCCGAGGTTACGCAGTGCTACTACGTCACCGGTTCGGCTGATTTCATTCTGGTCGTCAACACGGGCTCGATGGAGGAGTACGGGGCTTTCACCGAACGAGCATTCTTTCCCGACAAGAACATCAAGTCGTTCAACACATACGTGTCGATGCAGACGGTCAAGTTCACCACCCGCATCAATCTTGACGTATCCTGACTGGCAGCGCTTTGCTCCTGCCTACTGGTTTCCGCTCCAAACCGACAGATCAGTAGGGCCTTCCGTCGCGAATAGCAGAACCTTGGCGGACTGATCGAGCCCAAGCCCCTTTCGGTCCTTCTCTTCGACCGCGCGTAAGAGCCCTGCCAATCCCGCCGCTCCCGACTCTCCGACGCGAAGACGCCGATCGCCTGAAACGCCCTCATCAAGCAAACGTACCGCGTCCGCGGCCTCTTCGTCCGTTACCGTGATGTAGCCGCTGGTCAGCTCTTCGATGATCGGCCAAACCAACAACGATGGGCTTTGGCATTCGAGCATCGACATGTTCGTCGCGGGCCCCGGCGGAAGCCGCACGGGCATCTTGGCTCGGGCGCTTTCATAAAGACAGGCCGACCGCTCGGGCTCCACGATCCAGAGATGGGTATCGCGCCCGAATAGACCCCGCGCCGAGCCATGGGCGAACACGCTTGCTGCAAGGCCTCCTACACCAGCCTGAACCAGAACATGCGTAAACGGCTTTGACTGTCCTGCCGTTGCTGCAACGATTTCGTCGATCAGTATCGCATACCCCTGGACCACAAACGTGCAAGCAGTGTCGTCCTCCCCCGGGCCGACTGTATCCGGGACAGCAATCCAACCGTCCTGCGAGGCAGCCTTGGCCGCAGCCTCGACGGACTCGTTATAGTCTCCGGCCACCCGCACGATCGCAGCGCCGAGCCGCGAGATATGAGCGGCCCGCTCGTCGCTCACACCCGCGTGGAGATATACGACGGCCCGCGCTCCGATGAGCCTCGCTCCGGCCGACACCGAACGGCCATGGTTGCCGTCCGAAGCACATGAAAATGTGAGCTCTGAAAGCATAGATCGCACGCCAGGCTCCAACAACTCTGCAGGCAGAATCGTGCGTCCAGTCCGTCTCTCAACGTGCTTCATTGCGAGCTTCAGCACTGCGTAGGCTCCGCCGAGCCCCTTGAAGCTGCTTATGCCAAGCCGCTGTGTCTCATCCTTGATCCAGATTTCGCCAAGACCCAGCCTTTCGGCGGTACGCGGCAGAGAAATCAGATCGGTCGGAGCATAGCGCGGGCAGGCTTGAAGGAGACGGAGAGGCTCATCTCCTGCGTTGCGGTCGCACCACCAAGGAGCCTGTTTCACGCCGGGTGAACGATTGCGCAGCAGAACGGGCCGATGATTGGCGAGCGTCTCCGCCGGGGTTCCCGCGGGCTTCAAAGGGAGTACCAAGGTCAAACCTCCTGGCGAGCAAGTACGATCTTCGGATCGCACTTTGCCGACCCACAAAGCCGTTTGGTGGAAACTTTGACCCGATCCATGAAAGAATTCGGCGTTGTTGATCCTAAAATGGCGGGTTTGGGCTCTCGTGTCAGGTATATTTCCAAAGATTTGCTGATCGAAGACCGGTAGCGCCGACCAATCTGTCATTCCACCGCCGTCGTGAAGAAGGGACCTCTGATGCAGGATAATCGGGAGCAACCCGCAAGCTCGATCGAGGATCTTTCAGACGCCGAAGTCGATCGTTTGCGAGCAGATACGCCAGGCGTTGCACATCGAATCCATCTCAACAATGCGGGCGCCGCGTTGATGCCGAGGCCTGTCGTCGATGGCATGGTCGCATACCTTCAGCGAGAAGCTGAAATTGGCGGCTACGAGGCGAGCGCCGAAAGCACCGGACGTCTAGAAGATGTGTACGACAGCATCGCCCGACTCGTCGGTTCAAAGCGGGAAGAAATCGCGCTGGCCGAGAACGCGACTCTGGCATGGCAACGCGCCTTTTACTCGCTCCATTTTGGCCCTGGAGACCGAATTCTCACCACCTCCGCAGAGTTTGCGGCAAACTATGTCGCGTTCTTGCAGGTCGCCCGCCGTACCGGCGCACGGGTCGAGGTTATACCCGACGATGCAAATCAGGTTCTCGACCCGCAGGCGCTCGAGCGCATGATCGATGAGCACGTACGACTGATCGCCATCACGTGGATACCGACCAACGGCGGCCTGGTGAACCCGGCTGAAGCCGTGGGACGCATCGCGCGCGCTCATGGTGTTCCCTACCTGCTGGATGCGTGCCAGGCTGTTGGGCAGATCCCGGTCGACGTCCGTGCACTTGGTTGCGACATGCTCACGGCAACAGGCCGGAAATTCTTGCGCGGTCCGCGCGGAACAGGCTTCCTCTATATGCGCGACGATTTCCTGAAGGACATTGAACCGGCCATGATCGACCTGTTCGGCGCACCTTTGGTTGGACCTGAGCGCTACGAACTTAGGTCCGACGCACGACGATTCGAGACGTGGGAAACGAATTATGCGGCGCGACTTGGACTTGGGATCGCTGCTGACTACGCGCTTTCAATTGGCGTCGAGAGGATCGAACGACGTTGCCGACAGCTTGCGAATGAATTGCGAGCAGCACTTGGCGCGGTCCCTGGGGTGTTGCTTTACGATCTTGGAGAACGTCCCGCTTCAATCGTGTCATTCACGCTTCGCAATACGGTCGCACGCGAGGTCATGCGCAGCCTTGCAAGGCAGAAGATCAACCTGTCGGTCTCGCCACCAACAAGTACACCGTTGGACGCAGCGCGGAGAGGCCTCCCGGACATCGTTCGCGCATCCCCACACTACTACAATACGATTGAGGAGGTTCACACTCTCGCGTCAGCGGTCAGGGGGATCGCCGCATAACCGTACATTGCAACCGGCGCCGATTGGCCTGAGACGTTCAGTTGGCGACCTAGAACTCAGCGTGTTGGCGGCTTATCGATAGTTCGCCCGTTCGGATCGCGGCTCGCCAACTCCTTCAATTTCCGTCAGCAGTCGAGGCCTCGAAGAAGCTAGAGCGGCGACCATCGCTTCACAAATGGCTGCGGTGCTCTGGTCGCACTAGCTTAGAAACTTGTTTGCGGCGAATATTTCAGCAATGAAATCAAAAACCGCTGCCATCCTGGGGACGCGCCCTAACTCTTCGTGGATGGCAAGCCAAAACTCGCGATTCGTTCTTGCCTCAACCGCCAGTACGCGCCTTAGGGTAGGCTCAGAGGCCGCCAGATAGGTGGGAAACATTCCAATCCCGGAGCCGCGCCTGACGGCGTCCAATTGGACAAGGGGACTGGTGATGCGGAAAACGACGCGCCTCTGGCCGATGGTGTCCTGCAGCCATTTCAGTGCGGAGATTTCGATCATGTCGGTAATGTAGTCCACGAAAACATGATCATCGGTCGAATGATCTTCGGCATAATGATCTCGTAAAATCGGCCGGCACGATCAAAGCCAAAGTATGTACGCAATCATGGCGTGAGTAAACTAGATACTTCACCTCACCAAATTTGCGGGATAGCATCTCACCCCGATAGCCATTGTTCACCCTCAACCGAGGAGACGGGCGTGCGGCTCGTTTTACCCCTGATCGTCCTGGGATCGATGTTGTCGCTGCCGGCTACTGCGGCAGACACTCGTGACGATGTCACGAACGCGATCGTCATGGTGGCCGTGCGTGGAAAAGTGGCCAACGGAACCACCGTTGAGCGCAACGGGACCGGGTTCGTCGTCGGCACCAGCAGAAACGTGGTCACCGCAAATCATGTCGTAGCGACGCCACCCGAAGGATGGGCTAAAACTGATTTTGGTCTCGCCGACGTCACCGTCGTCATAAGGTTCAGAGATCAGCAAACCGGGTTATTGACCGAGATCAGGCGTGCGAGCGTTCAAAAAAGCGTTCCGGACAAGGACTCCGCCCTACTCGAATTCGAAGGTCTGCCGCGGCGAGGACTAAGCACGTGCCCGGCCGCCGAAGCCGATAAGGTTGGGACGCAACTGAACGTGGCTGGCATACTCAACAGCGAGGGCACAGACGTGCCTCGCCTCGAACTAAACGTCGGTGTCCTCAACGAAGGACAACCAGAAGACGGTAAGCTTCGGCGATTGTCGGCTCAGACGAGATCCGGTTTTAGTGGCGGCCCGGTATTTCTCGTCGAGAACCAGGATAACTGGCGTTTGGTCGGCGTGTTAAAGGGAGGCCAATCGGTCGGTATCAGCTCGGAAAGCTTCTTCACGCCGGCCAGCGAGCTAAGAAACTTCGTCCTCGGGGCATGCGCGGTCGCGTGCCGCGATCCTAGTCACGGCGTCGAGCGTTATGACCGCGACATGCTCGGGCCGCGCACCGAATCTGACTGGCTCAGAGGCGGATCCACCAGTGAGGGCTTCTGCGGATCGCTAAGGTCGTCGGAGATGAACTCGCATCCAGGTGAAGACATCTCGATAGAAAACCACGGCAATGTGGATCAGCGGTTCTTTACCGGCTGGAGAGACGGCAGCTACATCGTGCGTGAATCCCAGTACAAATTCTACTGCCAGCTTCGCTATCGTTCCGGACCGACATTCAAGCTCGCACTTACCGATAAGTGCCCTCTTCCTCCCAATCCAGAAAAGCTGCCCAATTGACCGTTATGAAACTCGCAGCCATTCTGATGGTCTACCTTTGGGTAGACGGCTGCTACGCGGCCGGGAACCGAAGCACTCAGCCGCACGTGCCTCCGCCTCGTCCCCTGATCATCATCCCTGGGATCGCAGGGTCGGAATTATGGATCGATGGCAAGCTTGCCTGGGGTACACTCGACGGACTGCGTCACTTGGAAACCCTACGCATCGCGGACGGCCCCCGAAAGATCTCAGCGGCCGACACATGCGACCCAAACAACTCGAACGACGACTACAGAACAAGCTGTGGCACCCTGAACCAATTTGTCGCCTTAGGCCCTTTGAAGGCCGACGTGTACGCCCCTCTTTGGTCTTTTCTCGAGTCTCTCGGCTACCACCGGTTTGGCGAGCAAAAGAACCTTTTCGTTTTCCCCTACGATTGGCGACGTAGCAATTTCGACACCGCGGCCGACCTGGATACATTCGTCAAAAGCAAACCCGAATTGGCTGGAAAGGAATTCGATATCCTTGCACACAGCATGGGCGGCCTAGTGTCTCTCATCTACACCACGAAATACGACGCGCCTCCGAACTCGGAAGGAAAATGTGACTTTCCGAAGTCTTGCCGCGTAAAAACCGTCGTAACGATGGGAACACCCTTTTGGGGATCGGTGACCGCCGTCGCCACGCCCTTTCTGGGGTGGGGACGAGCCTCGCGCTGGCTGATCGGCGGCAGTGACACCATAATGCGAACTCTTATGTCCTGGCCTTCCCTTTACGAGCTGCTGCCGACCTACGAAAATTGCTGCGTGTCTACCGACGGGCCAAGTGTGCGGTCGCTGAACCTGCTCGATCCGGCCGACTTTTCCGTCGTGCCCTTCGATCTCGTGAGGAGCGGCATTTCTTCCGAACGTATCTCCCAGGCCCTGAAATCCGCGGCAGACCTCAAGACCATCGTTGAAGGCGGTTTTCCGAAGCACATCCGTAACGCTACAACCTGCCCCGGGCCATCACCCGAGGGGCTGTTCACCTTCGCCGGCGACAGGAACGGCACGCGCCAGAGCGTCACGATAGGATCGGGCAAAATGCTCTACGTCGAACGGCGGGGCGACGGAACGGTTTCCCTCCGTAGCGCCACCTCCGGCAACCCCGGTGGCGGCTTTCTCTCCTTCACGCCACACATGAGTCTCTTCAACGACGAGAACGCCCACGCCAAGCTCGAAACTATCCTATTTCGATGCGAAATGGCTTCTAGCGACTTCAGCGCGACAATTCCGACCGTGGAGATCGGCCGCCAATTGGGACCTTCCGCAAGATTGCCGATCGACTTTGTCTCGGTCGAGCTCTCGGAGGACGACACTTCGTCGGACGGCTTTATCGCCACGGGCATACTTTCGCTCTCAGCTCCCGACGACGCAGTCGCCCCGCCAGCGTTCCTCACGGTCACCCTGAACGGAGCGGAAGTCACCCGAGTGGACGTAAAGTCGACGTCGCGACGATTGGACGGATCAATGACGCAGTTCGAGTACGTTGCCCGATCGATCAAGGTAGAAGGCGAAGGCCGCCTTGATGTCGAGTTAAAATTCGGAAGATTCGGGCCGAGTGCCTCCGACCACCTCTCTTTGCTGGCCAAACCGTAGTTTGCGAAACAACTAAGCTGGTGCGGCCGCTAAGCAGCTACCGGCTGATTCGGACATCCTCAATAGCGGCCGACCAGTCTCCGAGGTCGCATGGCAATTTGTAGACATCGGCTCCAACCTGCTTGCGTACTCCAACCTCTCCGCTCGATAGCCATCCAACGCTCGGTCTCTTTAGAAGCGGCGCTCGGTGGGGAGATGAAAGTTGTGACGCCGCTGTTGCGCCATAGGTGGTCGAGGCTTCAGCCGGTCTTCGGCCGATCAATCCATCGAAGAGGCCGTACTCGAGCAATACGCCCGATGACTTGGGCTGTCGGCCGTATCTGCGATCCGCCGCTATTTGGTCGATCACTTACGCACGTATCTGCCTCCCTGCGATATTCGGTCGAGCCGCGAGGCTGGTGCTGCTCTGAGTGTCGCTTCAAAGACGAGGAAGGCGAGCGCTCTGGGTGCGTGATCAAGTCAACATCACTCGATGTGACGTTATGAGCCCATCGCTAAGCCCTGCCGCGCGGGTCCGGGCGCGGTCACTCTCCGGGCTCTGGATCGACAAATCCGACCACAGCGTGGCCGCTGAGACAATGGCAGCGGCCGGCGAGCCATCATCTTGCGGAACAGGCAATTCCCTGTGGCCTGCCTCACGTGGGCATTCTGTCAGAATACAAGCGCGCTTCATGTCTGAAACCCGTCTCCGACTGTCTTCGAAAACCACATTGCGCCAAGAAAGACGCGAGCGTGCCCCTTCAACAGTGCTGGCCCAAATCCTGCACCGGCTCTCCGCGCCAGGAAGTTGGGCGGCAGCAACAAGATGGGAGTCGCGTTTGGGCATCGATCTGTCAATCGATAATGCGGTTGCCGCACCGGAGGTCGCCTGTCCGCGCTGGGAGAACGGAAGACGCTTCTGCTTGCCACGGCCTCACCGGAAACCTGTTTTCAGAAGATGGCTGGGGTATCTTCACTTGCACGCGGCAATCCTTCGGTGGTGGGCGATGTCCGTGGGATTCGGAGACAGACAACCATGCCCACGTCGTTCTAGGCCTTCGTCGGACGGTGTCGCACGCCGCCCCCGAGGTCGGGGAACGGCTTGCTGGCGCACCGCTAGAAGCATTAATCCACAATACCGGCATTTCGCCATAGACAGCGGACCGTACCCCGCAGACGTCTTTGACGGCGTCAGTCGAAAGCGGGATGAGGCTGTTCCGGCTCAATCTGCTCGGCCTGATCCTGCTCCCGCAAGAGCACTTTCTCGAGCTGAAGGCGACCTCGGGATCGATCGTTAACGTGACTTGATCGGTGCCTTGCCGCGCACCCGTTTTCCAGCACCGCCAATGCCTCCCGCGTCAAGGCTGACGGTTGCTTGCTCACTCTGAAGCGAGGCGTCAATACATGATCGATGAACTGGATCTGCGAACCTTCACGCCACATCCGCAACGCGACGCCGTGCTCGGCGAAGTGCACGCGCGCCCTTTCACGCGCCTTGTTTCGCCATTCAGCGTGATCCACTTGGCTTTTCTTGCGCAGGGCGAGGCGGCCGCAAGCGATCGCTGCCGTTTTATCGATTTCTGCCTGGAGCGCAATCTTCCGCCGCCTGCGCAATCGGCGAAACATCATCAGATTGTCATCGGTCCCGCGACGCTACGCTGGGAGCAGCATTCGGAATTTACGACATTCACCTGGTTCTGGACTAACGCAAATGGTCCTGCCGCTCACCAATTCGACAAAGTTGATGATGCCGTCCGATCGCTGATCCGCGCGTTGCGGCAGTCCGGACAATTGCTGGTCGCGATCAGGTTAGACGTGGAGCAGGACGCTTCGCCGACCAAGCGGGCCGAACAGATTTTTGATAAGAATAGCCTGGCCATGGTCGCCACAAAGAGCGGTGCAGGCGTTGCCGCCTCAGACTTCCGCGTGGACGAAAAAGGCTTCACGAAAATCCTCGTCTGCGACCTCGGGTTGATGTCGCACGATCTCGGAGCGCTGGTGCAACGGCTCCTGGAAATCGAGACCTACCGTCCTTTGGCGCTGCTTGGCCTGTCGGCGGCCCTTGAGCTTGCACCGTCTGTTGATCGCATCGACCGCCGTCTTGTCGAGGCGCTCGAAAAAATGCAAAGCGGTGCAGGGCTGCAATTCAACAACCATCTGCTTGCCGAGCTGACGGCGTTGGCCGCCTCCTTCGAAAGAGGCGCGACCGGCAGCCTGTTTCGCTTCGGCGCCAGCAGGGCCTATAACGAGCTGGTCCAATCGCGATTGTCAATCATTGAAGGCAACGACGTCTCGGGCTATCCGACCTGGTCGTCGTTTCTGGCGCGCCGCATGGCGCCTGCGATGCGAACTTGCGCGACCGTGGAGGATCGTCAGGCGGCCCTGTCGGTCAAGCTCGCGCGTACCGCCGATCTGTTGCGAACCCGTGTCGACGTCGAAATTGAACGACAGAATCGTGACCTCTTGCACGCTATCAACGAGCGCGCGAGGCAGCAACTTCGGATGCAGTGCACGGTCGAAGGATTGTCGGTCGGGGCGATCGGATATTACGTGGTCAGCCTGTTTAGCTATCTGGCCAAGGGCGCGCACGACGTCGGACTGCGTGTAGAGCCCTCGTTCCTAACCGCAGCCTTCGTGCCGATCGCGGTCGGCGTGATCTGGCTGGTGAGTTACAACATCCGGAAGCGACACCTCAAGCACGACGACGCGCCCTCGGTGGCTCGCGACTAAAGCTCCTTGAGAGAAACAGTGCGTCCGTCCTACGAGGCTCGCATAGCCGTGGTGCGACGGTCGACAGGAATCATATATTTGAGAAGGCTCACTTTTCAGCATGCGGAGGCTGAGATGAGTCCGTCAAAATCGGGAGACGTAGGGTCGCGGTTTTCGGCATATATTGCGGGCCTTGCGGGCGTGATCGGACATGCGGGACGAGCCAAACCGCTTCGCGATTATTGCACTGGGCTGGTGATGCCATCCGATCGCAAGAGTGTCGAGCCGATGGCGGCGATGACGGCTCCTGAGCGGACAGCCGCGCAACACCAGGCGTTGTTGCATTTTGTTGGTCAAGGCGACTGGTCGGATCAGCAAGTGCTGGCCAAGATCGGTGAGTTAGTGCTGCCGAGCATCGAACGGCACGGAGAGATCGAAGCTTGGATCATCGATGATACGGGCTTTCCTAAGAAGGCGCGGCATTCGGTCGGGGTTGCACGACAATATTGCGGTCAGTTGGGCAAGCAAGACAATTGTCAGGTTGCCGTGACGCTTTCGCTTGCGAACCACCATGCGAGCTTGCCGGTGGCCTATCGGCTCTATCTACCAAGGGAGTGGGTGACGGACCGTGTACGTCGGCGCAAAGCTGGAGTCCCCAAGGAAATCACCTTCAAGACCAAGCCGGCAATTGCACTTGATCATTTGCGCTGGGCCTGTGCGGTGGGCTTACCGCGCGGCGTGGTCCTGATGGACGCCGGCTATGGCAGCGACACCGCTCTGCGTGGGAGCATTACCGAACTGGGCCTGAGCTATGTGGCCGGCATCTTGCCACAAACCTCGGTATGGGCGCCCGGAACTGGACCGCGGCCGCCGAAGGAATGGTCGGGGAACGGACGACCTCCAAAACTGCTACGGCGCGATAGCAAACACCAACCGACTTCGGTCAAGAAGCTTGCGATCGGTCTGCCAGCGCAAGCTTGGCACAAGATCACGTGGCGTGAGGGTGCGGCAGAACGGTTGTCTTTGCGGTTTGCCCGTGTGCGCGTCCGTCCGGCACATCGAGATTACTGGCTCGCCGAAAGCCGGCCGGAGGAATGGCTTCTGATCGAGTGGCCAGAGGGCGAGGAAGCGCCGACCAAATATTGGTTTTCAACGCTTCCGGCCAACATTGGATTTCGTCAGCTCGTCGATATCGCAAAGCTGCGCTGGCGCATTGAGTGCGACTACCATGACCTTAAACAGGAGGTTGGCCTTGCCCACTTCGAGGGGCGAAGCTGTGCGTGGCTTTCACCATCACGCAACACTGTGCATCGCCGCTTACGGATTCCTGGTCTCGGAGCGAGAAACGATTTCCCGCTCAGAAACAGCCTCCACCAAAATCTTCAAGGGAGCTACCATTCCCGAAAATTATCGGCCGAGGGCATCCGCCATTGCGGCCTGAACGGCACGTCCCAAATTCGATTGCGACCATCCGAAGAAAGTTGAGCGCTGCTCTCGTCGTCACACTATCTCGATGCCCTTGTTGCATCACGGCAATCTCAAGTCAAAGTAGCTATCGAAATTTATGACGCAGTAAGATTAGCTAGCTCCGGCTTCAGCGTGAGACACCATGATGCTCTGCGAACACGCCGATTGCTGACCTTTGATCGGCGAGAAGTCGCGTTTCCAACCAGCTGCGCGCGCCCTATTCAGTTGAAGCCGACATCAGCCCCTGAGACGGTTTTGCAGTGCCGGGCGATTGATGCGGAGGTCGTTGAGGTTCAGGGGGTCTGGGTATCTTTCCGCCAATCGCCTAACCAGCTCCCGCGTGCCGTCCACGACAAAGACGCCGCAATCATAGGTGTTTCTCTGCTGGCTTATGGGAGCGTCTTGCAGGTTGGCTCCCACCTGTGCTGCGAGCATTGCCGCGGGTCTGTCATTGTATCCCCGAGCGGAATCATAGTGATAGGCAACCGGTCTTGCCCGATCGCGGCGGTCAACCAGCAGCAGCGACCAGTGACTGCCGCGCCGCTCTCCATCCGCAGCGCTGGCATCGCTTACGGGCAGGAACAGGAAGTCGGCTTTATCACCGCGAATCCACCCGAATGCGCGTTCCGCGCCCTCGTTGGAGCCTGACCGCAACATTTGGGCTATCAGAGGATCCACGAACCGCATCCGGGCGGCGAGATCCGGATTGCTCTCCTGCAACTCCCGCCTCAGGAGGTCATAGTCCCGCTCGATATGCTCGTCACCCAGCCACTGCCTAGGACCCAGCACGCGTCCGCTGTGGTTGACGGAAGAGGCTCCGGTAACCGAAGGGCCGATCTGAGCACGCGGGACCGGGGACGGGTGAGGATGATGGATGAATTGCGCACCGCGTCCTCGCGGCCCCAATGCGATCGAGTAGGTCTCACCGTTGATCAAGACCTGCGTTGGGCCGCTGAACTGGGTCGGCAGCAACCCGTTATTATTCAGCACACCGAGCAGGGCATCCGGCACCGGCTGGGAGCCATGCTGCCAATGCTGGGCGTCCAGGAGATGCCAGATATCCTGCAGCTTTTGAGGCGCGCCTGATTGCCCGATGAAGAGCGAGGGTCTGCCGGCAGGGCTAAGCACCGGCGCGGACTGAGCATCGTCACGCATCTCCTGCGGCGTGTACGGCAGATCAACGAAAGACTGAAGACCGCGGTAGATATCTGATGAGGGAGCTGGCGCATTCTGCGGAGGCACCAGCCCGGGACCTCGGGAACGCGCTGTCGGGTCCAAACCTCTGATCTGAGCATCGCAGGGGAGGGCCGGAAATGCCCGCGCAGAATCAACCTCGTCGTCCAATTCGGATGGCGTCGGCCCGTTCAGATCAACGAGAGGCTCAAGACCGGCGTAGGTGTCTGAGCGAGTCCCGGCAGCGTGCGCTGGCGAAAAATGAGCGTCGTCGTGCAATTCGGATGGCGTCGGAGCATTCAGGTCAACAAACGGCTCAAGGCCGGCGTAAGTGTCTGAGGGAGCCCTGGCAGTTGACGGTGACGCGCGTTCTTGCATCTCCTTCCTCAACAAAGCCCAAGCTCCCTCGCTCGGGCTGGCTGGGGTTGCGGGAAGCGCCTGCGACGGGCTGGGCTGCCCAGCGCCCAGCCCGGACGGCAAAGCCGGCTGCTCGCGGGCTTCTAGCTCTAGAGCATGGTTCGCCTCGACGAGTTTTAAGGAGTTCCGAAGATGCGCCAAATCGGGATCATAGAGTCTGCTTCCAGTCAGTTTGAATGCAAGCACATCGTCGCGCAGCGCAAAATCCTCCTTGTCGGAGCGGTTAAGTCGGCCAGCCATGCTCTCCCTGCCATTTTCTTTAAGCCACGCACCCAGGGCATGAAGACGTGCAGCCCGCTGCTGGGCAGACTTCCTTAGCTCAAGATTGTTCAAGGCTTGGCCGAGCGCTCCGTCTATGATGGCGGCGTCTTCGGGATAAAGACCAAGATGCCATGAGCTACTTGCGCCGGATGGGCGCTCCGCGCGTTGAAAGTCGTTAATCATCTTCAACGCGGTCAAGAGGCTTCTGTCGTTCGGACGCAGCTCTTTGGCGCGCTTGATGCGTGACTCGTGATCTAGCCTGGCAATTCCGTGGCCCTCGCGGTTAAGCGCTTCAGAAAATATGCGAAGGCTGCAACTATAGACCTCAACCGCCGTTGCGGGTCGCTTGCTGCTACGAGCTGCGGCCTCGATGAGGGCCTGGTCTTCCGCTGGAATACTCCGTTGCCCCCCGGGCGCCGCCCACGCTGGGAACGGCCTAATGTAGCACCGGGTTCAAGATACTCCCGAAGATAGCGCAAGGCAGCAACTCTCGTGTCATCGAATTTATTAGCGTGGGCTGCCAGCGAATCGTCATCGAGCGCAGAAATCGATTGCCCATTACGTGCGAGGTCCTCCCCAAGCCGACGAAGAAAGGCTACATAACCAACGACCGTTGCCGCGCTCAGCCCCCGGCGTTCACCCGCTGACCGAATGGCATTGTCGATCAGGGAGGCGTCTTCATTAGACAGATTGGGGGTGTATCGGTCTCGAGGCGCGGGCGCCGCTGGGACTGGAGCGGCATCGGCTTGTTGCACCTCGTCCAAGCGTTGCTCAAAGCTCCGATGCGCAGCCTCGTCCGCTTGCCTCCCCTGACCTGACTGTTGCTCCGCCAAGGCGGGGTGATACCCATCTTGCCGGTCGGAAGGGAAAGTATTGAATCTGTTCGGATCCATCGCGACCTCGTTCGACTGGACAGGCTACCGTCGCAACCTGACGAGAGGCTGACGTCCTGGAACCGGCGCTGCCAGCGGCGCCCCCAAAGCTAGCAATCCGAAGACTTGAAAAATCTGTCGTGCTTCAGTTTGAGATTTTTCCGGCCCACCAGATCGTCGTCCACTAGATAGTGGGGCTAGGTGGTGTGGGCTCTAGGGATTCCCCTTTGGGAGCAAGTCAGATTCAAGACTGCTTTGGGGAGGCAGTCTTGGGTGTTGATGGATCGTTTGGTTCTGAGCGATGCGGCGTGGGAACGGATCGCGCCGCTGATCATAGGTCGGCCCGACCAGAAGGGTTCGACGGGCCGCGACAATCGGATGTTCGTGGAGTGCGAACCTCGAACTTTTGAGAATAGCCTCCTTCGGCTTTGCCTCCACCGCATCTATGGGGCACGCTCGTTATGTTTCGGAACCTTGACCGTCAATAAACGGACGCCGAACACGGGTCCAGCCGAGCTGAGGTGATGGGGTGCGAAGCGCACTTTGACGCTCTCCTTGTCCCTGGTCAGCTTGCTGGGCAGCGGGTAATCGACGTCGAAAAACTTGCCGGGTGCATTTTGGTCCAGCTTCTGCGTCGCGATCTTCACGCCGTCGACGAGGATGTCGAACGTGCGCAAACGCGCCCCGCCCCAGTAGCTGGCCTGCAGCAGCAGCGGGCTGGGTATCACTTTCATCGTGAACTCGAAATAGCCGCCAGAGCGGGCATCGCGCCCTTGGCGACCACGGTGGGTGACCGGATACGAGATGTGGGAGGTCAGGACATGGTCACGTTCGGACTGCATTTTGCCGAGGTGCATAACGTCAATCGAACGGGCAGCGATGTCGTTCTGGCGCGCCTGCTCCGCAACAAGGGCAGTTTCCTCTTGCTTCCAACCCGATTCGGTGAAGTGCTTGAAGTAAACCGCGCTGCGCCGATCGTACTGGCTGTAGAACGGCAGGAATGTAAGGTCTGCGGGGCGAACGATACCCTGCGCCCGAAAGCGAGGGCGATCCGAAGCCATGGGCGCGAAGGCGCTCAGTAGGTTCTCCCCTACCATGGTGGGTTCGACGCCAGTCCATTCCGTTTCCGGGCCGAGATCCGCGGCCATAACGAGGGGGCCGTACATGACGGCGAGGACATCCTGGGAACCTTCAGCCGTCTCGAGGCGAAGTTCCAGCGGCATGCTGAGGGAGACGACGTCGCCTTTTTTCCAACAACGGTGGATCACGGCATAGCCGTTGACCGGCGTAGAGGGGACTGGGTCACTGTTGACCGTGATCTCCGCGCAGCCATTGGCCCAGCCTGGAATGCGTAATGCTACCGCGAACCGATCTAGCTTCACCGAATCAAACACGAGCTTGGTCTCAGATCTAAACGGGTAATCGGTCTCAAGTGTGAGTGCGACGCCTTTCGCTTGCCATTGAGCGGTCGAGGGGATGTAGAGATTGACAAACAGCGTATCGTGTCCTTCCCAGAAGATGGAATCGCCGTGCTTGGCATGGCTTTCCATCCCCGTGCCGACGCAGCACCAGAACACCTCCTCTCCCGGCTTGGAATATCTGCGGGGAGCACCGCTCATCATCGGCATCAGATAAGTGAAGCCGCCCGTCTCTGGGTTCTGCGTCGCCATGACGTGGTTGAGATGCGCCCGCTCGTAATAATCAAAAAACGAACCGTTCGGGGCCCGGGAATAGAGCTGTCGCGTCAGCTTGAGCATGTTGTACGTGTTGCAATGCTCGCACGTCGATTCTGTGAGGTGCAACGCAATCGTATCGGGCTCAAAAAAGTACTCGTGATCGGAGTTGCCGCCTATGACATAGCTATGGTGGCGGGTTACGCGCTCCCAGAAGAACCGAGCGGCGTCGCGTGGAGCGTCCTTGCCGGTGAGCTCATGGATGCGCGCGAGGCCGATCAACTTGGGAACCTGTGTATTTGCGTGAAAGCCGGAAAGTTTGTCCTCCCGCGCCACAAGAGGATCGAGCAACTCGCGGTCGCAGAGACGCTCGGCGAGCTTCAACCAACGCTGATCGCCGGTGCGAGCATAGAGCTCTGCATAGCTCTCGTTCAGACCGCCGTATTCACAGACAAGCAGCTCCTGCATCTGCTCATCGTTCAGCGCAGCGAAGACCTTCTCGAAGTAGCTGCCAAGCAGAGTGGCAACCTTGAGGGCGGTCGCATTGTCCCAGGCCGCATGAACGTCCAGGAGCCCTGCTAGTATTTTGTGAACGGTGTAAAGCGGGACCCATGAACCATTGAGTTCGAAACGGCCCGGCTTGATCTCGCCGCGCACGATTTCTCTGAAGATTTCCTGACCATCGATGATTCGGCCGTCCCCTGCCTTTCGACCGAGTGCGCCGACATAACCGTCCTTGCGCTTCGACTGGCAGAGAGCGACCTCGTCGACGATGTAATCGGCGCGGCGGCGGCACTCGGCCTTGTCGGTCTGCTGCCAGGCTAGCACCAGAGCGCTCATGTAGTGGCCGAGAGTGTGTCCCGCGATCGCCTCAGATTCCCAGCCGCCATAGATAGGCGCCTTGGGTTCGAGCCCGGCGTACTTGCGGAAGTTGTGCAGCAGGCGATCCGGGCTGAGCGAGAGTAGGAATTTGATGTTGATCTCGACCGCGCTTGCATAATTTGACGGGCGAAGGCGCACATCGGTCAGCGGCAGTGGGTTGGCCTTCAGCGGAAGTTTGGGTCCGACAGTCGCTGCGCCCGCCTCAAGATGGAACCCGCAGATGGCCGTCGTCGCCGCACCTGCCATCCACTCCCGTCGACTGTTTCTCATTTCCGGCAAGCTCCTGTGGAATACGGTAAACTGAGGTGGTCGCGGTTATCTGGACGGCAATTCCGCGTCGATAAGTGGAGCTTCTGC
The DNA here is from genome assembly GCF_021458635.1 of Bradyrhizobium monzae. Taxonomy (GTDB): domain Bacteria; phylum Pseudomonadota; class Alphaproteobacteria; order Rhizobiales; family Xanthobacteraceae; genus Bradyrhizobium. The sequence continues at coordinate 218,182 of NZ_JAIRDQ010000012.1, read as the reverse complement.
CAGAGTTAGGTCGCCGCGCGGAACGGCAGCGGGTTGAAGTAAGCTTGATCCGGGGGCCGCCAAGACGCGAGTGGGGACGTGGGCCATTGTAAAAGTCGAGGTATCGGCGGATCGAGGCGCGGGCGTCGGACACGGTGTCTTAGGCGCGCAGATAGACCTCCTCGAATTTTGACGCTGCGCCACAGCCGCTGGACGAACACATTGTCGCGCCAGGCTCGTGCAGCTCATTTCTTTACTCCCATGCCAAGACATCTACCCGAGCAACGGCTGTTACCGAGCAGCAATGTCAAGCGCAGTCCCAGCAAACCGGCGGCGGATCAGGCCCTCGGCGGCGAACTGCGCGACTGAGCCGCCTTACATCACCAATCCTCCGGACTGATCGGTGACGTTGCCGTGAATAGAGCAAGTGGCGTGCCGAATTGGAAATTGCTGCTATCGCAGGCGCTTTGTGATCCTGTTTGTCGTGAACAGGTCGATTGTCGTCTTAAGGCTGACATCGGCGCGGCAGGTCTCCGACAACGGATCCAGAGCGCGTCAGATTCAACGCCTCGCCGTGATCTCTGTCGCGAGCTTGTAGAGCTCGGCAAATTGAGCAGAGCATAGAGAATACATCGATCTTTGCGCCGAGATTGGAGTCTTCCACGAATAGATCGCCGAACTTGCTGTCATACATTGCGCAAAAGCCCTGAACGTCATAGCTCAGGTCCTATTCCATCGTTGGCGAGGTTCGTCCATGCGAATCGTGAAGCGATCCATTCTCCTTTCCGGCCTGGGGCTGGTTGCGGGCCTAGCCGGGCCTTCGCTCGCGCAGGACCGTAGGCCGGCACCGATCGCCATCGACGCGCGACACAATCCCATTATCGCCGACGGCAGCTTCTATACGGCTGATCCCGCGCCGATCGCGCTGGCCGACACGCTGTACGTCCTTACGGGGCGCGACGAAGCGCGAAGGGACCAAGCGGGGTTCGCCATGCACGAATGGGAACTGCTGGCCTCGACCGACCCGGCATCCGGCAAATGGACGCTGTACCCGCAGTTTCTGCGGCCCGATAAACTGTTTGCCTGGGCCAGCGGCGGCGCGGCCTGGGCCGCGCAGATGGTACAGGGACCCGATGGGCTGTTCTACCTCTATGCGCCGGTCGAGCAGCGCGACTGTGGCGACCAGGACTGCATGGGCATCGGCGTGGCGGTTGCAGACCACCCGCTCGGGCCATGGCACGATTGGCATCCGGAAGGCCCGATCGTTTCGCAGCGCCTGCCGACGGCCAACCACATCAAGAACATCGATCCGACCGTCTTCGTCGACGAGGATGGTGCCGCCTACCTGTATTGGGGAACATTCGGCCAGTTGCGCGGCGCTCGCCTGGGATCCGACATGAAGACAGTGGGCGAACCCGTGTCGGTGAAGACGCTGACCGGCTTCTTCGAGGCGCCCTGGCTCTTCAAGCGCAAGGGCACTTGGTACATGGTCTATGCTGCGAACAATGCCGGGCCCGATTCACCCTGCACCAACGCCGTCTACCATGCCTGCCAGGCTTATGGCACCGCCCCCACGCCGCTCGGGCCCTGGACGTATCGCGGCGTGATCTTGGATCCGGTTTCGTCGACCACGTCTCACGCGGGCTTGATCCCGTTTAAGGGCCAGTGGTACATGGCCTATCATACGGCTGATGCGAAGCTGGGCGGCCATTTCCGGCGGAGCGTGGCCATCGACCGTGTGGAATGGGATGACAGCGTCCAGCCGGCGGCGATCCGCAAAGTGGTGCCGACGCACGCGCCGGCCGACCGCACGCCGACACACAATGTCGCGCGAATCGCCCATCCGACCGCGTTCAACGTGCCGATCCCGCTGCAATATCGGCTGGCGGCGCTCAACGACGGCGTGATCTACCCGGCGCCGCTGCCACCGGACATGTGGGCGAGCTGGAATGGGCGTGGCGACGTGAGCCACGGGTGGGTGCAATATCGCTGGGACGCGCCGGTAACAATCGACGGGGTTCGCCTGAAGTTCTGGGGCGATCAGCCGCCTGGTGCCGGCGTCGGCATCGCGACGCCACGCGCCTGGCATCTCGAGGTGGGCAAGGGCGGCCGCTGGCGCCCGCTGGTGACGCGGGGCGTGCCGACCACCGGAACGGCACAGCCGGTGGAGCTGCGCTTCGGCCCCGTCACCACGCGTTGCCTGCGGCTGGTGCTCGAAGCGTCGACCGATGGCAAGAGCCATGCCGCGTTCGGTATCGAGGAGTGGGAAGTCCTGTCACCCGCCAAGGTGGTGCCGCCCGCGGTGCCCCCGACGGCGGCAGATTTGGCGCGCTGCGACTGAACCGGGCGGCGCCTCAGCGCCTCGTCACCCGTAGTAACACCGTGCCGTGCGGCGGAGAGGGTAGGCGCCGCAGCGTGAGGCATCCTTCAACGATCCGGCCGAGGTTAATAATGAAGCATTACTCAATTGCAACAGTCTGTATGTCGGACGGATGTCCGTCTGCGCGATTTCGCGGACAATATCGGAACAACCGATGATGTTCGTGCGCAATGGAAGAGCAGATGGGCGGGCCCCACCAGCAGCTTTACGCCGAAAGCGGCGCTTCGCTACGGTACGGCTTTTCCGTTCCACTTATAAGAAGCGGCCTGAAGTGACGTACCCCAGCGCTCGAGGCTACACTTCTCAAATAAGGCGGTGCACCCGACGCAGCCGCTGCTGCAGATTGGCCTGCCACTTAACTTTCATCCAGCGGCAGTCTCGGGGTTTTTGTAGCATGTAGCGAGACCGAACTTTGGACCACCCAGAACTAGAGTTTTGCCCCTCTGTCACGTTGGCGGCTGGCGCCGACGTGGTTGTGCAGTAAAATCGGCGGTCGATTGCCGATCGCCCCATGGGGCCGTTCTTCGTTATAGAAGCCCTCGATGAAGGCGAAGATATCGCGCTGGGCCTCGGCGCGGGTCGTGTAGCTGCGATAATGCACGAGCTCGCTCTTCAGGGTATGGAAGAAGCTCTCCATCGCGGCTTTGTCGTAGCAATCGGCCTTGCGGCTATTGATACGGTGATGCCAGCTCTGGTGAGAGCGTTGCGATAGGCGTGTGAGGCATACTGTAATCCGGCCTACGGCTGTTGCTGCTGGATAGCCATCGTCAGTGCCGCGGATGCGAGTTCGATCTGCATGTGATCCCGCATAGCCCAGCCGATGATCTTGCGGCTGAACAGATCCACGACGGCCGCGCCAGATACAGCCAGCCCTCTGCGGTCGGGATGTAGGTGATATCGGCGAGCCAGACCCGGTTCGGGGCTTTAGCCGTAAAGTCGTGTGCGATGAGGTTCGGTGCGATCGGCAGGTCGTGACGGCTGTCGGGGCGCGGCAGCGCCATGATGGCGCGGATACCTGCTGACGCATCATCCGCTCGATCCGGCCGCGGCTGATGCCACGGCCCTGCCTGCGCAGGACGGCATGGACGTGGGGACTGCCGTAGCGCCTGCTGCTGTCTCGATGGACCTGCCGGATCGCGGCCAGAAGCGCAGCATTGGATTTTGTCCGCTCACTCACCGGGCGATCGCGCTAGGCGTAATAGCCGGCCGGCGAGACCTCGAGCACGGCGCACATCAGCCGTACCGGATAGGTGTCGCGGTGGTCCTCAATGAAGCGGAAGCTCATGTCCGGGTTCCGGCATCGACTTCCTAAGAAACAGCCAGGTCGGGGCGCCTGGAATTGCGTGTAACACGAAGCCCAGAGATTTGGCTCGGCGCTGAAGGTTAGCGAGGACACGGCCGCGATATTGCTGCTCATAGTGATCCGCGCCGGGGTCTCTGTAGTGCATGCCGTGCCGGAGGGTGTTGTAATGAGGACGGGAGCCGCCGCGCAGTCACTTCGGTAGAGAAGCTTCAGGCCAATCTGCGAACTCCATCTCGAAGCGACGAGAGCCGACAGATTTGGTCGTGAATTTGACGGTCTTTCCGGAGAGAGCCGCCAATGAGCCGGACGCGAATTTGAACACCGTCTTCCCGGCAGCTGCGATACCGGCAGCCCTGTTGTCCTCCATGACCGAGGCGCCGTCCCCGTCCAAGAGCTGACCGACCGCATATCCTTCGAGCGCGCGGTGAACGTCGAGAGAAGCCAAGTACCTCCCTTTCTCGCTGTCCCATTCGCTGACCGATATCGCCGTGATTCCTGCGTCCTTCAACAGCCCATCTGCAATGTGGCAGGTATATTGAAGGCTGACAATGATGTGCCCATTCCGATCACCTATCGCCTCGCGATCGGTTCCGTCTATGGTGCAGTCGTAGCGTCGGATTGAGTCCGCGAGCGCTCCCCCAGTCAGCCCGAGCAAACCGAAAGCAGAACATAGAACAATAGTGAAAAACGGTTGCTTCATTTGCCGATGCTTTCGCGAATGTGTCTTTGCAAAGAATGTACAACCTGACGCAAGGGCAGATTCAAGTGCCTTCGATCTGTTGCTGACTCGGTCTTTGTCGGTACAGAACGGCCGAGCGACGCGCGCGAGGTTAGCTGCGACGAAAGCTTGATCGCGCTCGGGCGACAACCATAAATCCTCCCCCTACACGAGATTCACGCAGTTAAAGAAAAACCCCCGCAGGCTTACACGGGATCGGGCCGCTCCGGCCCTTCACTAAGTGGCTCTACGTCCGCCCCCTGCCGAGCGCTTCTTCGCGGCAGATCGCGCCTTTGCGAAAGCGCGCCGGACGAGCTCGTTCTGACTTGAGTCGGCCCTTGCTGCATATTTTGGATGCCTTCCATGGTCAATCCATGCACGAACACGAAAAGCCGCGGAAACCGTTGAATCTGAAGGAGGTTGCTTCCCTCTTACAGAGCGCGACCTTCCATGGTGGATCGCGGTGGGTCGCCATTGAACACTTTGTCCGACGACAGTACCGGGCCATGCTTACATGGACGTCCTCGTGGTTCGTAAGGACGCCGGGCGCTTCGACGCTATCTCTCGGATCGGGATTGTTGGGTAGCCGACCCACCGGGCCAACTGCGCTTCTGGAACATCGAGGGGCTCTGATGACATCCGTGACGTCTGTTGCCGGAAAGACTAAAGCTTCCCCGTGGGCCTTTCAGGTCATGCTCGACGAAAGCGATGGTCTGGATTGGCCGCCCACAACTCGCCGCTGCCCCGATCACTGCCTGTCCGCCGGCAAGCACCAGCCACGTCGGCATCGTTAACCGGACGGCGCGGGACCTCTGGTCTGCGCGATGGATTTCTCACGTCCGCAGTTCAGATGATTGCGATCGTGCTTCGCGTCGCGACGATATCTGCATGCTCATGCCGTCACCGGCGCCTTCCACCGCATGAAGCGCTGCTCTAGCGCCTGAAGGACGGCATTGCAGGCGAGCCCGATGACCGTGATGCTAAGGATGCCGAAATACATCTGCGGGATCAGGAAGCTGTACTGGCTGTTGATGATGAGATAGCCAAGACCGGCCTTGGCGCCGACCATCTCGGACGCGACGAGCACGAGCATGGCGGATGCGCTCGCGAGGCGAATACCAACGAAGATGGTCGGAAGTGCAGCCGGCAGGATCACCTTTCGGAACAGCTGCGGCGGCGTTGCGCCCATGGTCCGCGCCGATTTGATCAAGAGCGGATCGACCTGCTTCACCGCGGCAATGGTGTTGAGCAAGAGCGGCCAGGCGCAGCTATAGACGACCATCGTGATCTTCGACATCTCGCCGATCCCGAGCAGCAGGATGAACACCGGCAGCAGCGCGAGCGGCGCGGTGTTGCGGCAGATCTCGATGAACTGGTTCAGGAGATTACCGAGCCGGGCTGACCGGCCGACCGCCAGGCCAAGCGGCACAATTAGTGCGACTGATATCAGAAACCCGCTCAGCGCGCGCAGCAAGCTGGCGGAGACATCATCACAGAGCTCGCCGGTTTGCGCGAGCTGCCAGCCGGCGGCAATCACCTCCGAGAACGGCGGTAGGAACACCGCATCGATCAGGCCGAGCCTGGGAGCCGCCTCCCACAGCAACAACAGGGCAATCAGTAACAGGGAGCGGTGTCCAAGGACAGTCAGCCGGCGGATCGCGGCACGAACCCTACTCACCGTCGGCGACGGTAGACCTTGCGCGCCGGTGAGCGCCTCTCGGCGTCCGTGCGCGAGTTCCAGCAGTGTCAGCGTTTCAAGACTAGACATGTGCAACCTCCTTCACCTCGTGGTCCACATGACGCACACCGACACCTGCGTTCAACTGGCCCCGCTGAGCCTTCTGAACCTCGTCGCGCAGTAGGCACCAGACTTCATGGCGTACATGGCCGAACTCCGGCAGCGAGCGCACATCGTCTGCCTCGTGGCTCAGTACCTTGGGGATGTCGATGACTTGCTTGATCCGGCCCGGACGCGACGTCATGACCGCTACGCGCTCGCCGAGCACGACGGCTTCGTCGATGCCATGGGTGATGAAGACGATGGTCTTGCCAGTGGCGCGCCAGATCCGCAGCAATTCACCCTGGAGCGTCTCGCGAGTCTGAGCGTCCAGGGCCGCGAACGGTTCATCCATCAGCAGCACCTCCGGATCGTAGGCGAGGCTTCGGGCGATCGCGACGCGCTGCTTCATGCCGCCGGACAGCTCGTGCGGATACCGATTGGCAAAGCCCGACAAGCCGACCAGGTCGAGGAAATGTCGCGCGATCTCAAGCCGCTGCCTGGCCTTGAACCCGGCGATCTCGAGCCCGAATTCGACGTTCTCCGCGGCGGTCCGCCAAGGAAACAGGGCGTACTGCTGAAACACGATTCCGCGGTCGCGTCCGGGTCCGACGATGGGGCGCCCGTCGAGCAGGATGCGGCCGCTGGTCGGCGTCGTCAGTCCGCCAAGCAAGTCGAGCAAGGTTGATTTCCCGCAGCCGCTTGCGCCGACCAAGACCAGGAACTGGCCGGCGCGAACGTCGAGCGTGATGTCGTCAAGGGCCGTGAAGCGCCCTGCAGGGCGGCCGCCCTTACCTCGCGTGATGAATTCCTTGCGGACCTGCTCGAAGCTGATCTTGACCGGGATCATTGCACCTCCGCCGTCTTGCCGGGACGGAAATAGTTGAACGCGTTGGTGTAGGTGTCGGAGGCCTTGATCTGACCCGGCCTGAACAGGCCATCCTTCTCGAGCCAGTCGATCCACAGCTGGATTTCGCGGTCCGAGATCACCCCGCCCTTGGATGCGACGCCGGTGCTCTTCCAATACTTGATCGAAGAGGCATCCTCGTTGCGCTTGCGCTCGGCGATGATCCGGTCGAACCGGGCCCGCACCTCTTCGGCGGGCGTCGTCTGCGCCCAGTCAATCGCGCGCGAAATGCCCTCGACCAGCCTGCGGGCGGCATCAGGATTGTCCTTGATGAACTTGTCCCGCAGCACATAAGAGCCGCCGGTGAACTGGCCGAACAGATCGGTGTCGTTGAAGAGTGAGCGGATACCACCCCTTTCCAGTGCCTTGTCCCGCAGCACGCCGCCGAGCGCGCTCACTTCGACCTGACCCTGACGCAACGCCTGCTCGCCGGTCACCGGCGGGACCGCCACAAGCGTCACCTGCTTGGCTTCGCTTGTGCTGAGGCCGTTACGGACCAGATATTCGCGAAGCACGAACTCCAGATGCGCGCCCAGCGTATTTATGGCGACCTTCTTGCCGATCAAGTCGCGAGCGGTCTTGATCGGGCTGTCGTCCTTCACATAGTAGCCGTTATAGGTGTTGGCGTCGGAGCCGTAGTACCCGACGACGGCCTTGATCGGCGCCCTTGCGGCAATGAGCTTGAGGATCGCGCCATAGAAAGCGCCGCCGATATCGATATCACCGGTCACGACGGTTTGGATGTCCTGCGGGCCGCTGATGGTGTTGCCGACCCATTTCAGCTTCAGCGGTGCGAGATAGCCGAGGTCGTCGGCGAGCTCGATAAACGTCACCTGCCCGACCCACCCCTGATAGCGGATCTCGGTCTTTTCGAGCGGCGGCTCGGCGGCGGCCGGAGCCGCGAGGCCCAGCATGAAGGCGCCAGCGAGCGCCAATCGCGCGGCGCGATGCCGTGCGCGATCCAATCGAAATAGCGAATTCATTCTGATAAATCCGGTCAGTGAAGCGGGATCAGGCGGCCTTGGCCGTCTGCGGTTTCGACGCCTTGATGCGCGTCACACTGCGGCGACCGTCGACGCTGAGCGGCACCTCGCCGTCGATGGTGGCGCGGCGAACGACCCGGCGCTGGTCGCCATAGTCGTTGACAGCGTAGTGCTGGGTTGCGCGATTGTCCCAGATCGCGACGTCACCGGCCAGCCAGGTCCAGCGCACGGTGTTTTCGGGCGCGATGATGTGGGACTGGAACAGGTCGAACAGTTTTTGGCCGTCGTATTTCGGCAGGCCGACGAAGCGCTGCACGAAATTGCCCAGCACGAGCGTGCGCTCGCCGGTCTCGGGATGAACGCGCACCACCGGGTGCTCGGTCTCGTAGATGGTGCCGGTGAACACCTCGTCGAAGTGCTTTCTATCCGCCTCGCTCGCGCGCGTCTTCACGGCGTAGTCGTAGGCGTTGCTGTGGACCGCCCAGAGCTCGTCGGCGAGCTTGCGCAGCGGCGCAGGCAGGTCGAGATAGGCTGCCGCCGTGTTCGACCACACGGTGTCACCACCGTATGGCGGGATCACCACGCCCCGCAGCACCGAAATCTTCGGATAGGCGTCGACGAAAGTCACGTCCGTGTGCCACTGGTCGGCACGGCCACCGCCCCGACCCGAGTCGAGCTCCAGAATCGACGACGTCCCGTTGGTCGCGCCGACCGTCGGATGCGGCACGAGTTTTCCCAGCCTGATAGCAAAGCGCTCCTGCTCGGCATCGTCGAGATGCTCCTGGTCCCTGAAGAAAATGACCTTGTGCTCGAGCAGCACCTGGTTGATGGCGCGAACGACATCGTCAGGCAGGTCGCCCGACAGCTTGACGTTCCTGATCTCGGCGCCGAGCCGTGCCGCGCGTTTCACGATGTCGGCGCGCGGGATGACGTTGTCGATGGTGATGGTCGTAGTGCTCATGATCGTTGTCTTTCCTGTGTGTTTTGGACAAAGCTGCGCCATGCGCCGGTCGTACGAGCAGCGGCGAAGGATGATGGTGATATCTCGGATGTGGTCCTAGGGGATTACGTCGGCGGCTGGATGGCTCGCGGCACACGGATCCCGGCGGTACAGCTCTCCGCCATCGTGCCGGCGCAGCACCGCACACGCAGAGCCGAGGTCAGCCGGGCTGCTTCGCGAACGACGGGTGGACCGGATTGCCGCATGGTGAACGACCTCGCTTGGACGGTGCAGATCGTAAATGCGATCGCGATCCAGTCAATGAAACGAAACCAGCTTTGTTTTGCGCGGCGAGCAATGATCGCTTCGCACGCCAAGCGGACACGGAAATATTTGCGATGGTGGTGGTCGGTTACGCCGTTTCACCGGCGTGACAGCGAGCGAAATCAGTCCAGCCGAGGTACGAAACAGCTCGAATTGCTGCGGTCGTTCGTGACGACGAACGCACCCGTCTCCGATCGACGACGAGCTCACGCGCTTCATGCTCGCTTCGCCCGCAACAACGCAAATTCATTTCATCGACAGCTTCGCGAGCTCCGACATAGACTCGGATCAACACGCAAGCACGATGCAAACATTCGACAACGTCCAACATTTGCGAGCCAAGCAATGAGCAAACGGCAACTTTCTCTCGACTTCTTCATTTATCCTGACGGTCACCACGAGGCGGCCTGGCGTCACAATGCCTCGACGACGGACCGCATCCTCGATGTCACCTACTATCAGGAGCTGGCGCAGCGCGCCGAAGCGCACAAGTTCGACGCGGTGTTCTTCGCCGACGGTCCGGCGCTGGCCGACAACGTCCGCTACGCGCAGCGGTTCCGGCTCGAGCCAATCACCCTGCTTACTGCGATCGCATCGGCCACAAAGCGTATCGGCCTGATCGCGACTGCGTCGACGACTTACACTGAGCCCTACAATCTTGCGCGGCTGTTCGCCTCGCTGGATCACATCAGCGGCGGGCGCGCCGGGTGGAACATCGTGACCACGAGCTCGCCGCAGGCGGCCCAGAACTTCGGCCTGCCCGAGCATCCGCCGCATCACGAACGCTATGAGCGGGCGCGGGAATATCTCGATGTCATCACCAAGTTGTGGGACAGTTGGGAAGACGACGCGCTGGTCAACGATCCCGTCTCCGGCATTTTCGCCGACACCAGCAAGATCCACACGATCGATCACATCGGACAGCATTTCCGCGTACGCGGCCCGCTCAACGTCTCGCGGCCGCCGCAGGGGCGACCGGTCTATGTCCAGGCAGGATCGTCCGAGGATGGGCGAGCCTTCGCCGCGCGCTTTGCGGAAGCCATCTTCACCGCGCACCAGACATTGACCAGCGCGCAGGAATTCTATGCCGACATCAAGCGCCAGGCGCGCGCGTTCGACCGCACTCCCGATCAGATCAAGATCCTGCCCGGCATCAGTCCCTTCACCGCGAGCACTCAGGTTGAGGCTGATCGCCTGCAAGAGGAGTTCAACGCGCTGATCCAGCCGGAATTCTCGCTGAGCCAGCTCCGCCAGATGACTGGTCTTGACCTCACCGGGTTCGACCTTGATGGCCCCTTCCCACGGCATCTGATCGACACCAACGGCGCGCATGGCGTCGCCAGCAGGTTCAAGCTGGTGGTCGACATCGTTGATCGGGAGAAGCCGACAATCCGTCAGCTCGTGCAGCGCCTCGCCGGCGCGCGTGGCCATTGGGTGATCGCTGGCCCGCCGGAAAAGATCGCCGACAACATCCAGACCTGGTTCGAAAACGCCGCAGCTGACGGCTTCAACGTCATGCCGCCGTTCCTGCCCGGCGGCTTCGACCTGTTCGCCGAACAGGTCGTACCGATCCTGCGCAAGCGCGGCTTGTTCCGCCACGACTACATCGGCACGACGCTGCGCGAGCACTACGGGCTGGAGCGGCCGGCGAGTGTGTATGCGAAGGAGATTCAGGCGATCGCCTGATCGCTTACAACCGGAAATGGAGCACTCGATTTGGGCGCAATGCTCGCACACACTCGATTCTTACGGTTCGGTTGAGGCGTGAATACTTGAGACGTGCGTAGTCGTTAAGCGCGCCTCCTAGCCGCAACACAATGTGACCCAGCGTCCCGAACGCAGTGAACATCTTCTAAGCTCAAACCTACGTTATCTGCTCCTATCCTGCGCCTGACCGAGCTCGACAGGGGTCGGGTGCATGTCATCGGTCTTACCCGGGGTCCGCCATCAATACGGAGCCGGTTGATGATTCCGTAATAAACAATGCGCCCGTTGGACCGAAGGCAACTTTTGCATGTCGGTCCGGCGCAGGATTTGATGCGCGCCAGGTCCGAACAATCCCACGCCACCACCGCTTCAGAAAACTTGATAAATTTGTCTCCATCTGAGAGATCTTCGCTCAAGTCGTGCTTGCCTCGCATGACACCATCAAAGTCGCTCACGCCGATCATGGCCGCGTGGGCTGGATTCGCCCCAGTCACTCTGGCATCAATTGGCACTAGTCGAAATCCTGCGTCACTAAATCGAACACCTGGTCCATCCGCATCGCCTGCAACTTGCGATAGTCATCCTCAAGTTGAGTCCAGTCGTTATTCACGAGATAAACGATGCCTGGTGTCGACACCAAGTCGATCGTCGGAACCAGCTTTTGACCAATCGGAACGAATGCAATGGCATCCGCGAAGCTCGGAAGCTTGCGGATCGATTCGAGTCCGGAATAACCGGCAACGACACCGCCCGTATCGGAGATCAACGAGACGCACAGTGCCTGAGCACTGCCGCTTGTAGGACCCGCGCAGCCTCATATACTCATCAAAGCCCTTGGGATCTGCGTAGCGCCACGCCGTAGCGTCATATGGTTGTGCCCCAACGCCATGCTTCGCGCTTTTGCCGACATGGTCCCTTGAAGCCTCGCTCCGAAGTCCACCAGAACCGCCCCCCGATTATCGACGATGATCTCAGCATGAGCCGGTCCGTCGACGATCTGAAGCGCCCGCAACGCACGCACCAAGTAGTCGGATAGCTCCTGAACGATTAGTTCTGTGCCACCCAACAACCTCTCAAGTCAGCAGACCGGCCTGCTCAATAGGAACGGTGTCATAGGTCGAGGCCTCCGTGACAAACGCTTCCCCGTCGATCGAGACGGCATTTACGGTGTAATGCTGGCCGTTGATTTTCTCCTGTCCAAGCGCGAACCGATTCAAGGATCCGACACGGTTCATCTTCCCGACAATTGCGCTTAGAGCCCGCTGAATATCAGCATTTGTCGAGCAAAAGAACACATCCTCGGTACCCGTACTGTTCATTGGCTTAATCACAATTTCGTCGAAACCTGCCTGATCTTTCCAGCTTGCGACCTCTTCCGCATCGTCCGACACGACTTGTCTGATCGATCGCACACCTGCTGAGGCCAACGCTTCAGACAAGCGTGCTTTGTCACGCCGAGCGGCCGACAGCGCGGTCCCATTTGAAGGTAAGCCAAGCCGCTCCGACAATGAATCCGCGAGCTCAACTTCGGTCTCGCAACCCGCGATAACGACTCCAATTTCCTGCCGCGGAGAGCCTGAAGGTGATATTCAACGATGTCGTCGTACCCCATGCGCTCGCTGGGGCGAATGACTTCATCATACAGATCTGCATTGAAATGCGATTGGAATATCGGCGGAATCTGTGCAGCCGACATCACATGCACCGTTCCAATTCCATAACGCTTGAATTCTTCCGGTAGGTATCGGCCGGCAGAGTACGCGTCGACGATTGCACACTTCCGTTCGTTCATGCGGATCTCCATTACTGCAAGTAGATGTTGCCGACAGCGACAGCCGCAATGAGAATATTTCCAACGAATGTATGTGACGAAGGCACGATGCGAGAATCGAAGTACTGAAATAGAAGGTGGTGATGGGGGCCGTGGACAGGACCATGTTGACGGTGAAGGGTTCTACGCGGCGAATGCCCTCCTAGATCAAGAGCAAATGGAACAATGATCGTCGACAGCCCAATCGTTGCGATCGCAAACCAATGCTGTGAGATCTCAGGCACGATGGATGAATGGTCAACCAGTCCCAGCAGCACGAGAATCGTTCCATAAAAACGATGCGCCAGCACTTGTCGGGCAGAAAACCCGCGGTCGAACAGCAGTTTGACAAGCATATTCGTAACGGCCAGCGATAGGCCGGCCACGATGGCCAAGACGACGCCAAAGGACGATCGAGGCCCCACCCCACGCCCGCGTTGCCGCTGGCCGAGATCCAAATCATGTAACTCCCGATCGTCGCGATCGTAACGCTCACGATGATATCGGATGCTGGAGGGGCGCCATGGCGCCTGATCAGTGCGTTTAACCACACTGTTGCGGTCGATCCTAACGCGACCATGAAGGCGACGACGATCGCAGGTTCAGTATTCAGTCCGATAAAAAGGCCGATCCAGCTTATCGCTGTCACGACATTGAGCGCGACAAAGACCAGGCCGTGCCTATGCAGCAGAAAAGGGCATTTTATGACGCCCTTGGGAACAACACCTTTCATCATTGGTTGCGGGAGGTAATTGCCGACGAGGCGGTTCACTCAATGAACGCGGTTAACGTTATCAGCGCGCGCTATCGCGACTGCATCGGCCAACTCGGCTCAATTGTCGATAACCTAATCCGCGCGACTAATATACGCAATTCTGGCGCCTTCGTCCTGGACTACTTCGGCGCAGCGTACTCCAAGGAGCTGCTCGCCGACTCCCGCCTCGCGACCATGAGAAATATTGCCAGGCCGCTCACGGTGTAGAGCGAGATGTGTAATAGCGAGCCTGGCGCAAAATGAGCCGGCGTCACATCGCCGCTCAATCTACGCTTCTCTGTAAGTTTCCATTCTGCCAGTTGGCGCCAGCTTGTGCGCGGTCATACGCAATGTCGTGTTCATGACATGGCCGACTGTTGACCGTTGGCCCGACACACGCGCCGGCTCTTTTTTGCGTCCACTTGGCGTGCCACGCGGCCGTGCGCAGGCCACCGGGCAATTGGCCCGGTCTTTGCTGCGCTACATGCCACACGGTGTGCGGCTGACCGCTTTGTCGGATTTGCCCGCCACAAAACGTGGATCAGCATGGAACAAAAGGCGATGCCATGAAGAACCGGAGTTCGGTCACCGCCAAGGCGGGCAGCACCACTGGTGCCTTGGATTCGACGATGCGCACCACGCCGGCAATCGAGCACAAAACAGATGGTAGCACTGACCTATACTTTCCTGAAGAGGGGATCACATTTGCCGAGGACTCGGTCAAGTCAGATCGGCCAGCCAACTTCACGCTTCAGAACGGCCTGCAGGTAGTGGTGATTGCGGATCGTCGCACGCCCATTGTCACTCAGATGATCTGGTATAGGGTCGGCTCAGCCGACGAGCCGCCCGGCAAATCGGGGCTTGCGCATTTCTTCGAACACTTGATGTTCAAGGGTACGTCCAAACATCCGACGAATGAGTTCTCCCAGACCGTGCTGCGCGTCGGCGGCAAGCAGAACGCCTTCACTGGGGTCGACTACACCAGCTATTTCCAGCACGTGCCACGCGAGCAGCTTGGCAAGATGATGGAATTTGAAGCCGACCGCATGACCGGTCTTATTCTCAAAGATGAGAACGTGCTGTCTGAGCGCGATGTCGTGCTGGAGGAATTCAATAGGGGCGTCGCCAATAAGCCGGATGCGCAGCTCGACGAGCTCATGATGGCGGCGCTTTACCTCAACCACCCCTATGGTCGGCCTATTATCGGGTGGCGGCATGAGATCGAAAAGCTCGACCGCGAGGACGCGCTTGCCTTCTACAAGCGCTTCTATGCACCGAACAACGCGATCCTGATCATCGCTGGGGACGTGGACCCCAAAGAAATCCGCCCCATGGTGGAGGAGAAGTTTGGCGGCATCCCACAGCGACCATCGATCCCCGCGGAACGCCAGCGACCGCAGGAGCCGACGCCGGCGGCGCCGCGCACAGTGACGCTGGCCGATCCCCGCGTCGAGCAGCCAGCGTTGCACCGCTATTATCTCGTGCCGTCGGCTCGCACCGCGGCCGCCGGCGAGAGTCCGGTGCTTGACGTGCTCGAGCAGTTGATGGGCGGCGGCGTCAACTCATATCTGTATCGCTCGCTGGTAATCGACAAGCAGCTCGCGGTTGCTGTCAGGGCGAGCTACCACTCTGCCGCGTTCGATCCCTCGCCATTTCGGATTTCTGCCATACCAAAATCTGGCGTCAAGTTCGACCACATCCAGCACGCCATCGACGATGTGATCGCCGACATTGCGCATAATCCGCCGAGCACGGAAGATCTCGAGCGGGTCAAGACGCGGCTGATCGCGCAGGCAATTTACGCTCAGGACGATCAGGAAATGGTCGCGCGCTGGTATGGCCGCGGCCTGACAACGGGATTATGCATCGATGATATTCGGGGTTGGCCGGATGGAATCCGCGCCGTCGGTGCCCAGCAGGTGCGCGAGGCCGCGCGGAAGTGGCTCGACAAGAAACGCTCGGTGACCGGCTATCTCACCAAAGAGTTAGCGCCAAAACACGAGGAGAAGCTGCAGTGACCTATTCTTGCACACGACGTGGGGTTCTCCTCGGCGGAGCATCGCTCTCAATCACGATGATCGCCTCGGCCGCTCCGCTTGCCACCGCCAGAACGCTTGCCGCGACCAAGATCAAGCGCCTGACCTCGCCTTGCGGTATAGAAGCCTGGTTCGTGCGGGATTCCACTGTCCCGTTGATCGCTATGGAATTCGCGTTCGCCGGCGGGGCGACCCAAGACCCCGCCGACAAACCCGGCGTCGGCCACATGGTTGCTTGCCTGCTCAAGGAAGGTTCCGGCGATCTCGACTTCAAGACCTTTCATGAGAGGCTCGACCGTCGTGCCATAGAGCTGAGCTTTCGCTCGACCCACGATCACTTCTGTGGTGCCCTGCGCACACTCAACGACAATGGGGACGAGGCCTTCGACCTTTTACGGATGGCACTAACCTCGCCGCGTTTCGACCCGGCCGATGTCGAACGGATCCGTGCCAGCGAGCTTGCGCGCCTTCGGCACGACTCGACTGACCCTTCCTCGCTCGCCAATCGCAAGTTCCTCGAAGTCGCCTTCAACGATCATCCTTATGCTCGCCCAGCCCTGGGCTCGATCGAAAGCGTGCCGAAGATAGAGGTCGCGGATCTCAGGGACTATGTCCGACGCGTGATCGCAAAAGACACGCTCAAGATCGCGGTGGTCGGCGACGTCGATCCGGAGGTTCTCTGTACACTGCTCGACAAGGCCTTTGGCGGCCTGCCGGCCAAGGCGGAATCGACGCCGGTCTCCGAAGTGGTCGCAGCAAAGCCGCCGCAGCGCGTCTTCATCCCGTTCGATGTGCCGCAGACAGTTGTGACTTTCGGCGGTCCCGGCGTTCGCCGCAGCGAGCCCGATTTCATGGCGGCCTGCGTCGTCAACCAAATCCTCGGCGGCGCCGGTCTGACGTCGCGATTATTCCGCGAAGTCCGTGAGAAGCGCGGCCTTGCCTATTTCGTCCGTGAGCACCTCGTCTGGATGGATCATTCGGCCATGTTTGTCGGCAGTAGCGGCACCTGCGCCGATCGCGCCGGCGAGACGGTCGAACTGATCGAGACGCAAATCCGGCACATCGCCGAGGAAGGCCCTACCCAACAGGAACTCGATGATGTAAAGTCATACCTGAAGGGCTCGCAAATGCTCGCCCTCAACACATCATCAAAGCTTGCGCGATCGCTGCTGCAGCATCAGCTTGATAAGCTGCCGATCGACTATTTCGAAAAGCACAACGCCGTAGTCGACGCGGTGACGTTGGAGGACGCCAAGAGGATCGCGCAGCGGCTGTGGGGCCGGGGCCTGCTCACCGTTATCGTAGGCCGCTCGCCAATGGACCCAGCCCAGTCGACCACCGCGCCATCGATGCCCACATCGCCGCCAGCCGAGAAGCTAGACGCCACATCGATAGCACCGGCGAACTCCGATTGACTTCTAGGCAGCCAGGCGCTTAGCGAGTGTCTCGTTGTGTCCACTGACATCGGAGCGGTGAGAACAGGAGGACGGCCCCCGCTGGCACACAGCATCTGCCTCAAAATGTCTGACCAAGGCTGAAACACAGGAAGCCCCCGCCCCCACGATACCGAGAACAGACGAGAACGTGCTCGCCCGTGAAAGCAGGTGGTCAGGTTGGGCGGGAAACCGGTTCGCGTGATGATCTGCATACCGATACGATCCCAGGCCACCGGGTTCCGGACAAGCATTCGGCTTGTGCTGAACGATGCCTGGCCCTGGGAGGCGGCGAGCCGGCTGCCCTGCCGTCTCGTCCACGACACGATAATCCTGCCTCGGCCCGAGCAGATGCGGCGTCGTCGCGCATTTGAGCGCTCGCATATCTCGATATTCTCTCATGAGTTGAAAGCTAGGCCGTTTCAAGCAATTTCAAGAACGGACGAGCCACTGCGCGCTCTAGCGAAGAGTTAATTCTGGAGACTCCAGGATCGGCCAAGCCATCGGACGAACTTGATGCGCGACTTTTCTCTAAGTCTGCGTAGCGCCGCCTCGATCGCGCTTCCACCGAGGCTACAATCTGACACTACGTAAGCTTCACGTCCTTTCATGCGTCTCCCTCCGGCGGCGGCCGTCTTGTGGAGTTCGGCGGCGTTTCTGAGGATGTGACCTTAAGTCTAGCCTTAAGGTCATGTGGCGAATGCAGCTCAGGGTGCTGGGTGCCGAGCGCCGGCGCCGGTGGAGTTACGACGAGAAGGTTCGTCTGGTTGAGGAGACCTTGCAAGCTGGCGAGACTGTGTGCGGCGTTACGCGCCGGCATGGAATGGCTCAGAGCCTGTTCACCTGGCGTCGGCAGGCGCGCCAGGGCCGCCTAGGCGGCGAGGCTGTGCCGGCTCTTGTTCCCGTCGAGATCACATCCACGCGGGCTTCGGCGTCGACGTGTGCACCGCAGCCGTCATCTTCGCCTCCTGCGCAGCGCGTGAGGGCCGGAATAATCGACATCGAACTTGGCGGCTGTCGCGTGCGCGTTGACCGAACGTGGACACCGAGGCATTGCAGCGGGTCCTTGAGCTTCTGAGGCGGCGATAATCCCGATCCCGAGCGGCGTCCGGGTCTGGATCGCGACTGGCCACCCGACATGCCGCGGGATGCGAAGCCTAGCTCTTACGGTTCAGGAGAGTTTGAAGCGCGATCCTCATGCCGGCGATCTCTATATCTTCCGGGGTCGTCGCAGCGATCTGGTCAAGATCCTCTAGCACGATGGGTTGGGCATGTCGCTGTACGCCAAACGCCTGGACCGCGGCAAGTTCATCTGGCCCTCAGCGTCGGCTGGTGCGGTGTCGATCTCGACCGCGCAGATGGCTTATATGCTCGAGGGCCTTTGTTGATGCCCCTACTTTTCGTGGTGATCCTCCCTCAGATCGATCTTCGCGACACTGTGATGTCTCAAGCTGCGGATGGCGTGCAAAGCGGTTTCGTTGTCGGGGAAGAGAAAGCGGCCTGACAGCTCTCGGATGGTCAGGATGCTCCCTCGCTTGAGCTGGACATAGATCCACTTGGTGGGAATCTCGAGGCGGGTTGCCAATTGGGTTACTGTCAAATGGTCTGCGACCGCCGGCCATCGTGTTTGCCGATGTTGTATCTTGAGGCGGCGTTTAAGACGAATGCGCTGGACGGTGATCGGCAGGACTTTATCCGCCTCCTATGGCGAGTGATGTCCTTCCTGCGTCAGAATGCGCGCGATCTCATCGTCATGCATGCCCTCACGAGTCAGCGTGCATATGCGCTCCACCATTTCTTGGTGCCGCGGCAAGGCAGCCACGGCATTAACTGGTAGTGAGCAGAAGCTGGAGTAGTTGCGCCACCGCGCCACACGATGCGCACCTCGGCCTTGTCGCGGGCGCAACGACGCATCACGACCTTTTCGATCAGACAGCGCAAGAGCGCCTTACGATGATCCCTGCGGGTCGCCTGATTGTCCCACAGCGCCGGAAGGCGATTTCCGAGGGCGATCACGTTGGCACGCACATCATGAGGAACGCCCAGGGGTTCATTGGCCTGGGGCATCTTTCGCTGGGCCGATGCTTCCTCGGCTCGGCGCAGCTCCAACAGAGCGGCTTCCCACCGCCGCTCCAGTTCGCCAGCCACCAGCCGGTTGTCGGGATCGGCGCGATTGAACTGGCGCTCGGCGAGGGCTGCTTGATAGCGAAGCCTCTCAACCTGCTGCTCCTCAGCATGACGTAGGGCTTTTTCGGACTGCAGGTGGGTCTTGCGCGCTTTGGATATCCATGCCGTCCGGTTGTGCGAACGGCAGCCACTCTCTCGAACAGCATCAAAGGTGATGCGGCATCCGCAGGTTTCTGAGACACACAATCTGTACGAACCCGCTCTGATGAGGAGGTCGGCCGTTGTGAGAGCTTTGCCTGGTTTGCCCCCTGAACTGCGCAACCGCTGCGACGGCACGGCAACCTCCGACCTCGTGTGAGCCGCGGCACGCTGCGTGTCTCGTCTGCGGAATTCGCTATCTGACAGGCGGACGCGGTCGCATCGAAGATGCGCACGAGCTCCCGCAGGCTGCAAGCTGAGACTGCTGCCTCAGGCTCGCGACGAGCTTCTCAAGAAGACCATTCGTTTATAAATGGCTCTTCGCTCGAAATGCTGCCCGGCCTGAGTTTCGGAGAGCAATCGCGCAACGGCGCCTGCGACCAAATGATCAAGGATGTTTGCGCCATCATCCCCTTATTTGCTCTTCGGCAGCTCGGTCAGTACGGCGTTCCAGTTCGGCGGTCTCTGACCGAGTATGTTGCGAACAAAGAAGTCCAGCAGCTTGAGCTCGGCATAAGCACCCGGCGTTCCGTGATCGGCACCCGGCACATAAAGCATGTCGAAGTATTTTCTCGCCTTGATGAGCCGATCTGCAAGCTGGAAGGTGGAGGCCGGATCGACATTGTGGTCCATTTCCCCGACAATGAGCATCAGCTTACCCTGCAGTCGATGGGCGTTGTCGATCGCTGACGACTGCGAATACTCGATACCGACCGGCCAGCCCATCCACTGTTCATTCCACCAGATCTTGTCCATCCGGTTGTCGTAGCAACCGCTGTTGGCCACGGCTACTTTGTAGAACTCAGGATAAAAGAGCAGCGCGCTCACCGCATTCTGCCCGCCAGCGGATGTGCCAAAGATGCCGACATTGGAGATATCGTACCACGAATACCTTGCGCTGGCCGCCTCGTGCCACAGAATTCGATCCGGAAAGCCGCCGTCCTTCAGATTCTTCCACGCAACATCATGGAAGGCGCGCGAACGGTTGTTCGTACCCATGCCGTCGATCTGGACGACGATAAATCCCAGCTGGGTGAGCGGCTCGACCCTGGTCGAGAAGGATTTCGGAACGAAAGAACCCTGTGGGCCGGCGTAGATGCGCTCCACGACCGGATACCTCTTGTTTGGATCGAAGTTGACTGGCAGGTGAATGACGCCCCATATATCGGTTTTGCCGTCCCGCCCCTTGGCATGAAAGCTGAGTGGCGGCTGCCAGCCGGCGCCGATGAGTTCGCTTATGTCGGCGTTCTCGACCTTCATCAGTTCGGCATTATCGCTGGTTCGGTACAGCACGATGTGCGGCGGAACATCAATGCGTGACCACAGATCGACATAGTAGCGGCCGCTCGGTGAGAACTCAATGTGATGATCGGCCTGCTCAGGTGTCAGCGCAGTCAGTCCCTTTCCGTCGAAATCGATGCGATAGGCATGGACGAAATAGGGATCCTCCCCTGAGTTCATCCCACTGGCGCCAAACCAGATCTGGCGCATGATCGGATCGACATAATAGACGGCGCGAACCACCCAATCTCCCCTGGTGATCTGGTTTTTGAGCTCGCCGGTCCTGCCATTGAACAAATAGAGATGCTCATATCCGTCGCGCTCGGACGCCCAGATGATCTCCTTCCCATCCTCGACGTCGTAGCGGAAGATCCTTCCAGTTGCCAGACGCTTGTAGTCGATAAAGGTCTGGCTGGCCTCGTCAATCAACGAGCGCACCTGGCCCGTGGCGGCGTCGACCTCGACAAGGCGATAGAGCTGATGCCCACGTTGATTGTATTCGAAGGTAAAACCGCGCCCGTCCTTCCACCACTGGATCGGCGAAAGGAAATAGGGATTGGGAAACGCGGTGTTGTCGATTGCGATCACGCGCTGGCTGATGATGTCAAACAGCACCGGTTGGGACAGTGCCACGGCATCACCCGGCTTCGGGTATCCAATCGACCAAGGCTTGGGTTGAAGCTGGTCGGTTGGGGAAGATTCGACGTAATGAATCTTCCGTTGGTCGCCTGGACGGACCCGATAACCAGCCAGGTGAGTTGAGTCCGGAGACCATCTCAGCGTCGATAAAGCATAGTAGTTGCCTTCAGATCCGTCCCACGTCAATGGGATGTCTTGCGAACCGTCCTTGCTGCGCAGGAAGATATTGTAGTTTCTAATATAGGCGTCCCATTTTCCGTTAGGAGATACTGTTGTCTTGCGCGGATCATTCTCAGCGGGTGGCGTGTGGCCGTAGCCCAACCGCTGAGGGACCTGCGTGCTTGTGCAGACATAGCCTGCAAGGTCGCAACTCCAGTGCGTATTCTCGATCTCGAAGCTGAGCCTTTGACCGTTATCGGTCAGCTCGAAACGGGCGAACGGCAGATCGTCGGACTTGTAGGTCTTATGGCTCATGCTGTTCAGCGCCGCCGCGAGGCGGATCTGATCAAAAGCCGGCCGCTTTACGCCTGTGGCAGCATTAATCAGCGTGAACTGACGTTTGCCCTGGGTTGTCTGTCGGTAGACGAACGCCTCGCCTTCTGAGAGCCAGAACGGCATGTCGGGGACATTGACGGTAAGTTGGCCATAGCGATCGCCGATCGTCAGCGCTCGTTCGTAATCGGACTGCACCAGCGGTGGATTGGCGATGTCGTCAGCCAGGACGTTCGCGGCAGCAGAAGCGTGCTGAGCCAGTATCGCAAGCATTACAAGAACTCCAGATCGCATATCACCTCACGAAAGCAAGACAAGCTTGTGCCAACCGCAACGACCAGACCAACGTCCCGGCGCTGCTTAGCCGCCGCTAATATGCAGGGGCCATGCCAGCTGATGCGGCGGGCGTACCAGCTTTTTTTCGATCTCAATGTCGTTTTCGCGCCAAGACCGGTGACTGTTCAACGCATCGCGGGTAGGAAGTCGTGCACAAGGCGCTTGCTGCACGTGTCACCTGAAGTGGTTGGTTTCAGCTCGAAGCATGCTGAAGGACTTGAAGTCCGGCTCTAGGGAACTGCCGAGCGGCCTGACGATGCTGTCGAAGGTCAACCGATGGGTTCTTTCGAATCTGTTCAAACGTCGCCGCCATTTAAGGACGCGGCAATCGTTGTCCATAGCCTCCGGCGGCGTCGCAACCCGTCAGATGTGAGGATTCCGCCTCGTCAGATCACGCGCCCCCATCTCGGTGGCTATCGAAGCCAGGCGGTAGTGCCGCCAATTAGACGGATGATCTCATCCGGGTTGACACTTCTATGACTCTCCTTGCGGGTCGGCGCGATTGATGGACTGCCAATGATCAAGCCGCTGTCCGCATCAGTACAGATGACCCTAGCCGGCGAGTCTCCCTCCTCCAGGAACGCAATGTCGCAGTCTCGATACGTGATTGCGGGGCGCTGATGCGCAATGGTGCGATAGCCCTGGTTGTCCTATATACTCGTGTTCGATGAGAGAATGGTCCGCATAGCGGGACACAGTTGACCGTTCGCCGATGCGGACAGGACTAGATCGTGATCTCATGTACTGACGATAGCTCGCGTCTTTTAAATGTCGAAGAGATCACTAAATTTCTACCCAAGTGATCATATGCCTTCAGAGTGCCGATGAGCCGACCTCCATCTGCGCAGATCGGAAGTTCGACAAATTGGATGGTACCGATTATGCATCAGTCTCTCGCGGGATCGCCAAACACTATCTTCAACACAAGAGGTGATAGCATCGTTGTCAGCTCCCACCTCGTGCGTCCTGCTTGTCCGCTTAATGACTCGAACGTCAGAAACACGACGATACAATGTGGTCAGCCGCACGCTGGGCTGGATACTATGCGAGTTCCTCATGAACAAGCCGGCCGCGCTCCGCAGTCCGCGAAGCGGCATGCAGATTGCTGGATGAAAGAGCAAAGGAGCCGCCGCAAAGAATTCGGTCGCGGCGGACATCCTCGGAGTTCCAATGAGACTTATGCGATTGATTCTGATCAATCTGGTTTTGACGTTGCTTGCACCTGAAATTGCCGAAGCCATGGACATGAGCTCGCGCGCAAAATTCATATTGGTTACCAGGACTATGCGCATTGCCGACCCAGAAGCGCCGTCGAACTCTGGTGATCGCCGATACTTCTACAGCCGAGCGAGACAACCCGGGCAATCCACCCAGGGGACAACCTCGTCAGGCCAAGCCGGCTAAAACTTCACAATCTGGTGGTCTATCGGCAAGGGGCGCGGCAGCGTTCGGTTGCGACGAGCCTTGATGGCGCCGAGACGCTCAGGCTGCCGGCTTTCGGGACACAATGGATTTGCAATCCAACCGCCGCAGGTCATGGCCTTCCCCGAGCGGAGACGCCGCCTGGCCGGCTTGTCGGCGGCATGGTGATTACCACCACTGCACCATTCTACTCGCAACCTTAGTCGAGAAAAGACAGCGCAGGCGCGAGCACGTGAGAGCAGCAAAACAGGGCTATATTGAAGTTGCCTTCAGCGGCTCTCCGGCAAGCGTGCCGCTCGACGCGCACTTCAGCGCACCCGCCAAAGGCGTCACGGCAATTTTCGGACCGCCTGGATGCGGCAAGGCCACACTCGCACGCTGCATCGCGAGCGCACAGCGTCGGCCGAGCGGATTTTGCGCGATTCACGGCGAGATTTGCCAGGATGAGAACCACGTTTTGCCCGCACCTGCGTGCAGTTCCCAGCGGCCGATTCTTTTTTCGCATTTGTCTGTCAGGTTCCGTAACGCGTCAAAGTCGAAACCGACGCTGATCGACTTTGATGGCGTGATCGAGTTGCTCGACCTGGGGCCACTCCTTGAGCGTTCGCCATCACATCTTTCTGGTGCCGAACGACAGCGACTCGCCCTGGGCAGCGCATCAAGATCAGTAGTTGTGGCCCGGTAATCCAAGCGCGTTGGCCCGCAGTTGCGAAGATCCTCGAGACATACATTAGCATCTAATCTCCTACATGCGTTGCGGGACCTCATTCCACTCACGGCAGAGCCAATTCCGGCTTGTGTTGCAGGGCAAAGACTAGGACGTCAACAGCCGAAAAGGTTGGTCGGCCGCGCAACTTCGAGTCGACGTCTTTGATGGTCCGACCGTTGCGTTCTTGAGCTTGTAATGCCGTCTGCAGCCATCCCGCCAGGAGAGACAAGGCCAAGCCTTCGATGCGCGGCGCTTAGATGCTGCGATGCCGATAGTAAGACCAGCCAGCGCGATCATTAGAACGGCAACTTCCAAAGGGAGTAGAGAAGCCACCCGAGAGCGCCCCAAAAGAGCATCGCGGCGATGACGAAATATGGTGATCTAACCAATGGCCGACCTTCCTCAGGAATATTGGGCGATGTAGCATCACAACCACAACGATTAGCGGCGGTTGCGGGCGCTCAGGCGCCGTATTTCTGCTCAGAACTGCCGCCCAACGGCGAGGTATATCCACACTCTGGTAGCAATCAAAGCAGTGGGGCCGCCCTGCCTCAGCATCACGCAGGGCGGCCCCTTGCCAGTCTGCTTGCAGCCGCCGGCCCAAATCGACAGCACAGCCGGCCCACCGATGTTAAGCCGGACAATACGTTTGCGGTATCACGGGCGACATTTCTTGCCTCTGCCGCCCAGATGCTTAATCGACAATAGGATCAAGTTGCCGACGTAGATTGCCAAGGATCTCGTAATGAACGCAGACGACATCGAGTCAATCTGCGTGCTGCCGCCCCGTACGCGCAAACAAGATGGTTGCGTTCAAGTTCTATCAATGAAACCTGGAGAGGCTAACGCCCTATTAGGGAAGCTAACGACGCACACGGATTACTCACCCATATTGGACTTTCGGAAAACGAATTCGCGATCGTGGCCATAGAGCATCCGCAGCAACTCTGCCGATGTCTCGCCTGATAAGGAACGCCGAGGCATGCCTCTTCTATGTCGCATGGATCAGTGACTTATGGCGCCGATCGGGGTCGGGACCCCACGCCGATACACGGACATGGCTTAAGTCAGGGTTGGTCAAGCCTTCGAGTGAGGCGTCGCGAAGAGTCGTCCGGCCTCGCGATCAACCGGATGGGATCCGGCGCGCAGGTCGCGTCACGGCGCTAGCCCGCATTGCCGCCAGCATGCCTCCGGAACGATGCTGCCGGTTGTCAGATTTCCGACATCGTCGTTTCAATTCGACGTAGCTGATCTCACAGCATCGAACGCGTTTCGCGGCTGATTTCGCTCGAGGCGCGCACAAATGACGCGCTTCAAGGCGACGTGATGACGGCACTTCTATTCGGATCTTCGCACAGGAGGGATGGGGAGCGCTGCGAGCAGCAGCGAACCGTCGTCGGCGAACAGGTCCCAGATCATGATCCCGGCGAGTCCATGGGCGCGCGCGTACATCGTCTTGCGTGCGATGGATAGCGGATCGTCGTAGCTGATCCATATCCGCCGTTCGGCGTCATAGAGCCACGGCACCTGGGCCTCATCACTCCAATACCGGCGAAAGCCCTGCTCTTCCGGTCGCCGGACAACGAGATCGCGATAATCGATGCCGTCGTTCCCTCCCCACTCCTCGCTCGCCGTCGTCCCCTTTTGCAAGAGCCCCCCGTTCTCCTGCGGAACGCCTGCAATAGCTCGGCCATAGAAGGCTATCCCGAGCGTGACCTTGGCTCGCGGCACCCCGGCCCGGATCAAGGCGTTCACACTTGCATCGACATTGAGATCGGGACTTGGATCGCCGGCACAGGCAAACAGCGGAGCATTGAAGCCGGCAAAGGTCGAGCCCGCATGATAGTCGTAGGCCATTAGATGAATCCGGTCGACCAGCGGGGCGAGAGCGGCCGCCTCCAGATTGGCAATCTTATTGGGGACGGCCGATGCGGCAATGGTGAGCTCCAGCTCCCTGCGCTCCAATGCGGAAAACTCAGTGAGTCTTCGGCGAAGCTCCGCAATCAGGAGCGTGAAATTCGTACGGTCCTCGAGGCGCGCGAGATTCCCTGGACGTCCTCCTGAGACGGGAAACTCCCAATCGACATCCACACCATCGAACAGACCCGGATACGGCCGAAAGAACGCCTCGATAACGGATTGTGCGAACCGCGCGCGCGACATCGGCGTGCCAGCGGCGGCCGAGAAATATTTCGACCCGCTCCAACCGCCCAACGAAATCAGGATCCGGAGCTCCGGACTGCTCCGCTTCAATTCGGTGAGTTGGGCGAAATTGCCGCCGAACGGGGTCGACGGCGCGGTTCCTTCGCAGGCTCCTGCGTCGAGGCAACGATCCGAAAGTCCAGCCAGTCCTTCTGCCGAAACGGTGCCGAACGCGTACATCAAGTGGGTCAGCTCGCGAGCCGGGATCGTCTTGATGTTTGGGCCGCCCGTCCGGGCCTTCCACGGGGCGACATAGCCGGCGACCACTGGCCTCCTGGACGGCGTGGCCCGTCCCGGCTGCATCAGTGCGTATCCGCACACGAGCGTAGAAAACCCGGCTGCAGCGAAGTTTCGACGATTCATTGCCACGGATTACGGCCTTATGCTCTCTGTCTGATTTTACCCTGCGCCAACCGATAACGCGATCACCTCAGCGAGATCGACAGCGTGGCACTGGCTCCCTTCGTTTCACCTGATCGCTACGACCTTATTGCGGCATCGAGAGCTGTATTTGCTGCGCGCCGGATTCGGCGCTCGAATGGCGAGGATACGACGAATTGAATGCGGTGGAGGAAGGCTCGTCTAAGACGAGGTATGGAAGTTTCTAAGAGCTGTCCTGTAGCTGGCTTCCGACCGTTTGTGGCTAACATCCGCCGCGTTGTCCCATCCGAATTTGTCGAAAGGCGCACAACTAGATTCGGTGTATTGGAACGTATGGGCAGCAGCTACGGCTGCTCTCGTCGCTGAATTGCGCTTCGCTTCATCGTCTTTGCAACAGGATGGGAGGCTATGAAGGGCAAACTTTGGCCCGCATCCTACCCCGCACCGGCTCCGCGTGAACCTGCGTTCGGGCCCGAGCAGCCCCCCTTTTGGTAGGATTTATGTTGCAACCGACGCGTGATACGGATCATTCTTGCACTTGCGACTTGGACCACCTACAGAAAGTCAGGGAGCTCGAAAATGAACGACAACGCGTCTTCAATGCGAAGCGATCTGCAGGGACTTAGGCTGATCCGCGCTTTTCTCCGAATAGGCGATCAACGCGCACGGTCCGAGTTCGTCGAACAAGTCGAAAGGCTCGCCGCGGAGCAGCCTGCGGGATCGGGTTCGAGCTTGCCCGGTTCATCTGGTTTCGCCGAGCATCCGGCGGATCCTCTCAGTTGATCGCTCGCCTTCTTCGTGTCGCCCAACGCCACCTTCCAGCATCATTTGCGTCTGCCCTTGTTGCAGGAAGTCCATGACTTGGCCGCAAATCGTGATAGCAGGGAGCCACGATCTGGCGATGCCTCAAATGCGAGTCCGCAGGCTAATTCCGCCCTGATGCCACCACTGGGGTGTGGCGACGTCGGGACGATCGGCGTGCTCAGATCTTCGGGTACGTCGCCGCATTTCCGGATCACCTTGGCGTCGCCGAAGTCGCCGCGCGATGGGTCCTTCGGTCACCGAGAAGGCGACCGCGCCCATGATGCCGGGCTTGCGGGACAACGCCTCGGCACGCCTCACGGCGGCGTTCGCGGAAATGCATTCCGTCTTGCCGGCTGCAACTCCATCGTCGAGAACAGGCCGGCTCTCGTCGGGAGCGAACCGGACCGACACCTTCTTGCCATCGATGGTGTCGTCCTCGGAGAACGAGGTGAACGGCACCAGGCAGCAGCTCTGCGGATCGAGCCAGCGCTTCCAGTGCGCGCTCTCACTACCGGACGTTGGTCGTGCCGCCATCGAGCTCATCCTCAGCAGCTGCTGGAAGTCGACTGGCCTGCCCCTTGCTTCTAGCTTCTTGGTGGCGTCCACAGAACCCGCCACGAGTTCGGCACGCCCCAGCGTGCCATCACGAGTTCGCGTCCGCGCGGGATAGTGAGGAAAATCCTAGGCACCAAGGGCAGATCGCCGGTTCGGTCATTCGCCGGTATGACCACGAACAGCCGGCGAGTACCCTGAGCCCCTTTTTTCTGCGAGGAGCCCTTGCTTCCCGAAAAGACCAGCCCTACTTGAGCTCAGCCCGCATTGGCACTCGTGGGCATCGACTGCTAACTACCTAAAATCACCAACCCAAGCAATTGCTTAGGAGGACTGCATGAAATTCCGTCCGCTTCACGACCGCGTCGTGGTCAAGCGCATCGACGCAGAAGAGAAGACCGCAGGCGGCATCATTATTCCCGACACGGCCAAGGAAAAGCCGTCCCAGGGCGAAGTGATCGCCGTTGGCCCGGGCGGCCGCGACGAGAGCGGCAAGCTGATCCCGATCGACGTCGAGGTCGGCGATCGCGTGCTGTTCGGCAAGTGGTCGGGCACCGAGGTCAAGATCGACGGCCAGGAGCTGTTGATCATGAAGGAGAGCGACATCATGGGCGTTCTCACCGATGCGTCGGCCAAGAAGAAGGCCGCCTAATCCAACCGCTCGCACCGCTCACCTCTGAGGAGCGCCTGCCGGGCGCCTCAGGAGTGAGATGAGACCAATCAACTCAGGGAAACAAATATGTCAGCCAAAGAAGTCAAATTCGGCGTCGACGCCCGCGACCGTATGCTGCGCGGCGTCGACATCCTCAACAACGCGGTGAAGGTGACGCTCGGTCCGAAGGGCCGCAACGTCGTGCTCGACAAGTCGTTCGGCGCTCCGCGCATCACCAAGGACGGCGTCACCGTCGCCAAGGACATTGAGCTCGACGATAAGTTCGAGAACATGGGCGCCCAGATGGTGCGCGAAGTCGCCTCCAAGTCCGCAGACGCGGCCGGCGACGGCACCACCACCGCGACCGTTCTCGCGGCTGCGATCGTGCGCGAAGGCGCCAAGGCGGTCGCCGCCGGCATGAACCCGATGGACCTCAAGCGCGGTATCGATCTGGCCGTAGACGCCGTCGTGGCGGACCTGCAGAAGAACTCCAAGAAGGTCACCTCGAACGACGAGATCGCCCAGGTCGGCACCATTTCGGCCAATGGCGATGCCGAAATCGGCAAGTTCCTCTCTGACGCTATGAAGAAGGTCGGCAACGAGGGTGTCATCACCGTCGAGGAAGCCAAGTCGCTCGAGACCGAACTCGAAGTTGTCGAGGGCATGCAGTTCGACCGCGGCTACATCTCGCCCTACTTCGTCACCAACGCCGACAAGATGCGCGTTGAAATGGAAGATGCCTACGTCCTGATCAATGAGAAAAAGCTATCTCAGTTGAATGAACTGCTTCCCTTGTTGGAAGCCGTGGTGCAGAGCGGCAAGCCGCTTGTGATTATCGCGGAAGACGTCGAAGGCGAAGCGCTCGCCACCCTCGTCGTGAACCGTCTGCGCGGTGGTCTGAAGGTCGCGGCCGTGAAGGCTCCGGGCTTCGGCGATCGCCGCAAGGCCATGCTGCAGGACATCGCGATCCTGACCGGCGGCCAGGCGATCTCGGAAGATCTCGGCATCAAGCTCGAGAACGTCACGCTCAACATGCTCGGTCGCGCCAAGAAGGTGATGATCGACAAGGAGAACACCACGATCGTCAGCGGCGCCGGCAAGAAGGCCGACATCGAGGCGCGCGTGGCCCAGATCAAGGCGCAGATCGAGGAGACCACCTCGGACTATGACCGTGAGAAGCTCCAGGAGCGTCTTGCCAAGCTCGCGGGCGGTGTCGCGGTGATCCGCGTCGGCGGCGCGACCGAGGTCGAGGTGAAGGAGCGCAAGGATCGCGTTGATGACGCGATGCATGCGACCCGCGCGGCTGTCGAGGAAGGCATCGTCCCGGGCGGCGGCGTCGCCCTGCTCCGTGCTTCCGAGCAGCTCAAGGGCCTGCGTACCAAGAACGACGACCAGAAGACCGGCGTCGAGATCGTGCGCAAGGCGCTCTCCGCGCCCGCTCGCCAGATCGCGATCAACGCCGGTGAAGACGGTTCGGTGATCGTCGGCAAGATCCTGGAGAAAGATCAGTACGCCTATGGCTTCGACTCGCAGACCGGCGAGTACGGCAACCTCGTCACCAAGGGCATTATCGATCCGACGAAGGTCGTTCGCACCGCGATCCAGAACGCCTCCTCCGTGGCGGCGCTGCTGATCACCACCGAAGCCATGGTCGCCGAGCTCCCCAAGAAGGGCGGCGCCGGCCCGGCGATGCCCCCGGGCGGCGGCATGGGTGGCATGGGCGGCATGGACTTCTGAGTCCGGCCACTCAGGCGAACCACGGAATGCGAAACCCCGGCAGCGATGCCGGGGTTTTTGTTTGTGTGCCGAGCATGTTCGACAACTCTGCGGAGAGCAACCTGCTTAGCTAGCGGATATCGAACATCTGCCGATTCTGGGGCGGGCGGCCAGCTCCCCACGTCGAATAATTTCGTCGCGTGCTCATCTCAATCGATCTCCTTTTCGCGGAGCCACCGGCGTCCTTCATATGCTGCGATCCTACGATCGTTCTGCCAAAGCTCAACCGCGTGGTCGCTTGCAAGCTTCCGCACCCGCTCCGTGGCGGTCCCTTCGTCCGAACAGATAAACTCGACAAAGCCTACGAGATGCCCGTCGCGTCTGACGACGTAGACAGTGTACCGTTCCATGCAAGTCGCCTCTCCACGTTGTCCGTTCAGAGCCTACTCGGCAGGGTGCTCCGGACATCGGGATGTCCTCGATCGCGCGGCCAGAGTTGCCAAGGAGAACTGACGCCACGACCGATCGTCGGGGCATCAGACATTCCCGTAAGCTGGCAACTCATATGGCCCGCAATGGTTTACTTCTTTGAAGCAATGAGCACGTCAGCATAGCCCATTGCGGCACAGAGCTCGTTCGGCTGACTAAGATGCGACATCCCGTTCCATTAGCCGCGCTTGTGCGATCCGCGGCAGCGAGTCGGCGCAAGCAGCAAGACTGGCCAGTCCAGGTGACATTGGCCTGCTATGCCCGTGGGCAGCGTGGGTCCTATGATTTCCAATCCAGCGTTGACCAAAGCTAGGCGGAACAGCCAAAGCCGAGCGGATCATCACATTGTCGCGTCTCATTACTCGTCGGACTCAGCGGGGCGGAAACGTACGCTATGATCGACTTGATAGCGGTGGCGGGGCATCTTTCGCGCTTGGCTGCGCGCGGGTCCCTCAATGCAGCCTCCGGAATAGAAACGTCAGGAAACGC
This sequence comes from Bradyrhizobium monzae, assembly GCF_021458635.1. Lineage (GTDB taxonomy): Bacteria > Pseudomonadota > Alphaproteobacteria > Rhizobiales > Xanthobacteraceae > Bradyrhizobium. The sequence goes on along the minus strand of NZ_JAIRDQ010000012.1, from coordinate 186,642 downwards.
ACTTTGCAGCGCTCTATTCGGAAGACGATACCAAAGACTATTGTTGACGAGCCCAAAGGCTTGCGAGCCGTGCGACAAGGTTCGCTTCAGGAGGCTATGGCGCGGGTCAGGTTCGATCACTTTCAAAAGCAAAGACACGCGTTGCGGCTCCTTGTCACCGCACTGCCCAGTAGCACGCAACCAGGATGCCGGTGAAAACGAGCCCGGCGCAACATCCCAAGACGATCTCCATTGGGTACTCCCTGATTGTTGCGTAGTTCTTCCGGCGGCCGTTTCATGTCGCCTCGCAGATCGACGGGACGGACTCAAACGCAGGTGATGCGTCCGGTCCGCCCCTGCATCACCAAGCCCTGGAATGGTGATGGTATGCCCACCAAAGCAAGCTGCGTGCCGCGACGAAAACAGCTGGGTTCATAGACCCTTCGCATCAGTGTGCGTAGCGTCAGCTCATGGACAATGGTACCAAAGCTGACAAACTCACAATGATCGCACCACGCGCTGTCGCAAGGGCCGCCTGGAATTCATGCTCAAACCGAACGCGTCTCGCATTGCGCTTGTCCAAAGCGTGCCGATCTGCGCCAAATCCATGGCGCGTGAGCACGGACGTCCAGTTTCATCGAGGGAGAAAACATCGCTGATCCGCTTGATTGACTTGCGGAGATCGCGACTGGAGTCGGCTCGGTTCCTTCTTTCAAACTCGTGGGCACGTTGAGAACGCTGTCGGGAGTTCGACCATGTTGTCGGCATCTGACGTCAGCGATCGAGCGAGATTGGCAATAGCCGTCTCCGAGGCCGGCGGAATTGCCATATGTCGGCGAGAAGCCAGCATGTGCCTTGCGCGGAGCTCACGGACTACCGAGAGCTGGCGGATCAGAGCCGGGCTTCGGTCAAATGAACGAGTTGCGCCCCGATGCGATAGAGCGCCTCCCGCGTGTCGCGGAAGCGCGGCTCCTCCACCGGTGTGATCGGAAGCGGAAGGTCTTGGTCGGCAACGTGCCCCAGCACATAGGACGCGAGCACGCCGCCGAACACCGTGCCTGGCGCAATTCCGCGGCCGTTGTATCCACTGAACGCAATTACATTGCGGTCCAGCTTGTGAAAGCGGGGTAGGTTGTCCGAGGTCATACCGATCATCCCGAACCAACCGGTCTCGAATTCGATGTCGGCGAGCTGAGGAAACAGCTTGCCCAGTGAGCGGATTGCCCACGCCCTGTGCACTGCTGCACTGCTCCGCTCAAGAGCACCGATGCTGCCATAAACCAGCCGACCTGCACGGTCGAAGCGAAATGAACTGAGCACCTGTTTCGTATCCCAGGCTCCCTGGCGTTCGGGCAGGATCGATGCTCTCAAATTATCCGAGAGGGGTTGGGTCGCAAAGTTGAAGTAAGGCAGTTGGATCTGCTCCTGCCGAACCTGCGACCAGGGTCCTCGCGCGTAGGCATCGGTGGCAACAATCACCCAATCTGCACGCACAGATCCGGCTGTCGTATTGACCTTCCAGCGCGATCCGCCGTCGCTGGCGGTGAGAGCGGCACTCTGAGTGAATATTTTCGCGCCCGCAGCAAGCGCGGCACGAGCCAAACCACGAACATAGGCCAGCGGCTGAATTGTGCCAGCGCGTTTATCCAGCAATGCACCGGCGTAGTCGCCACCGCCGATCCTCCGGCGCGTCTCCGCGGCATCGAGAATCTCGACCGGCGCGCCACGTCGCTGCCATTGTTCAGCACGAGCCTCGATTTCTTCCAATCCCCTGCGTCCGACTGCACAATGCAACGTGCCCGTTGGCTCTTGCTCGCATTCAATGTCATGTTGCGCGATCAGATCGAACACCCGTCGCGGCCCATGGCCGAGCAGATCGATCAGGCGCTCCCCAAGGGTTTGTCCCAGCGTCGCTACGAGAGTGTCCGGCATGACCCACATACCGGCATTCACGAGACCGACATTGCGTCCGGAGCCGCCGAAGCCGATTTCAGACGCATCGAGGACCGCGACGCGCGCTCCTGCTTCTGCAAGGTGGAGAGCCGACGAAAGCCCAGTATATCCGCCACCGATGACGAGGATATCGACGTCAATCTCGCCGGCTAGACGACCGGTCTGAGGTGCATGCGGAGCCGTCAGTTCCCAGAGTCCGTGCGAAGTCGGATCGCCTTGCATCACGCAAACTCCCTCGGCTGCAATTGTCCGTCACGTCGGAAATGCGCCGACAAGGCTCCCCGAACTGCGAGGCCGTGGCGGAGGAAATCCGGCGGTACGGCGCAAGCTTGCGAATAATCCGCGGGAGCGTCAACTTTGAATGCCGATTAACAGCCTGGGCATGAAGCTCCAAAAGCGGATTGGCATGAGGAGGGCAAAAGCCCCCGTTGCGCGAAACACCGCGATTACTTCTTCACTGCATCCGGCTCGACCGCAAATCGGCGAAGAGAGCCTGTTCCTAATTATCAGCTCCCGAGCCGGGCAGCCGAGCTGACGTTATCCTGCCGGAACGTGCTGTGACGACCTCATCTATGCGGGTAGCGGCTGGACGCACTCCGCTGCAGAGCTTGAGGCGTCGCCCCGAACAGCACCATTCGGCGCTACGCGACCTGGATAAACGATAGCATCAGCAGTGAGGGCGCGCCCAACGCTTGGCTGACAACACATATCATCCGCGCTCGCGCCGGGAGAAACCAGAAATATCACTTGATAATCAAGCCAGATCATTCCGCGTATTGAAGTGCCGCCGTGTTGGCGCGCAGACTCGACCAGCTCACGGAGCGTTCTTCCGCGGTAAGACCAACGGCAAATGCTTCCACCCTATGCCGAACAGCAACTCAGTTTGGTGGACGAGCCGCAAGGGGGCGCTGATAGCCTTGACGCAGCAATCAACTTGATCGCTTGCTGCTGGGCCATTCGCGCCGAGATCGAACTACGCACGGAAAAACCTCCGGCCGCCTGCGCGCGACCGGAGGTTTGCCGATAAGAGTCGCCCGCGTTAGTGGCGCTTGCCGGCCGTCGGCGTCCCGCCGTCTGAAGACTCGTCAGCTGCCCCCTTGTTCGGAGCGATCCCAGTGGTGCCGGCTGCCCCCTTTGTGCTCTTGGCCGGCTTCATCCCCGCCTTTCGGTCCGCAGCGCCGAGCTGAGCGGTCGAATCCTCATCATCGCTCATGCCGCCCTGTATGCTCTTGCCTTGCATGCCGCCGCGATTCTTGGCGCCGGTCGAAAGGTCTTGCGCGAGCACCTGGCCCGCAAGCAGAGCCGAAAGGACACATGCGACTACAGAGGTCTTCACCAACTTCATCATCTCTCCTGGACTTGTTCGCGATTGAACGATTCCATCACTCCGACGCCATTCGCGTTCACCGGATCGTTCAACGCGTCAATACTGAGAACGGCGCCGTCAGCACGGAACGTGATTCTTGTGGTCATCGTTTAGAGATTTTAAGGCGATTTCGCGGAGCTACCGTCCTGCGGGCAGCGCGGCGATCATCTGCACAAGCAATTCAACTGCCGGACCGAGATCCTCAAGGTCAGGGCCATGAATGGGCACCGGAGGAAGCTTCTTGGGATCCACTGATGACTTATGAGTTTTAGAGGCGGATACGAGCACAGAGCAGCTGGCAATAGTCTCACCACAGGCTTGCCCGAGGCAACAATGCAGTAAACGGCCCCGCGAGCCATTTCATCGAGGATTGCCGCCCCGGTCCCACCTGTGGGCGTCAGACCTCGAATATATGTGAACGCAATGATGCGCAGGATTCATATCGTCTGACCAAGCCCGACGCCCATAGTCGCACTCGCATGTCATCTTTGGCCGGTCAGTTGGCGAGGAGTTCATTGGTAAAGAACGACGCCGCGGGTTTTGGATGATCGATCGCTTGTTCGGTCTTGAGCAACTCGATCGCTTGTTCGATGAGCTTCGCGTCGACCCATCCAATGGGCTTTCCTTCCTCGGGCACCATCGCGTCAATCGTTGCCCTGACTTGTGCTTCGATGACGTCCACCGACGGGCCGACTTGCCAAACCTTGGCGATGGCATTGGCAGCGGCCCTCGAATCCCTTCGCGTTGCCTCGATACCCTCGCTAACAGCCGCGAGATAGCGCTTGAGGACATCGGGCTTCTTCTCGATAGCGGCATCGCTCGTGACTGCCGCCAATCCTGGAACGACAAGCCCAAATTGTGCGAGATCGAGGATCGGAAACTTGATTCCGGTCCGCTGCTCGAGGACGGGCAGGTCGCTGGTGCGATAGATGCTCACAGCGTCCACCTGGTTCTGCAGGAACTGGGACACGCGCGATTGCGCGTCCATCTGAACCTTCTTGATCTTGGTGCAGTCGATCTTGTTCACCGCGCAGAAGGTTCCGAGATAGGATGTCCCCGTCTCGCCGACGGCATGCGCCACGATCTTGCCCTCGAGATCCTGCGGTTTGAGGATGGGCTTGTCGGGATGCGAGATCATGACGACAGGTGTCTTTGGATGATAAAGCGCGATGATTTTGATCGGCATGCCCTTCTGGATCGCGGAGGCAGCGAAGATCCCAGGCATGATGACGATGTCTTCTTGGCCCTGAACGAGCGCCCCAAGTGCCGCCTGCGAACCTGCGCCTTCCCCCATGCGTACGGTGAGGTTCTTGGCAGCATAAAGACCTCTGTCTTGCGCCAGATAGAGGTGACCATACTCGCCCTTGAGCTTCCAGCTGAGCCGCACTCGCACATCGTCGGCCGCCAAGGCCATCGATGAACTGATGACAGCGACGAGCAGAGCTATTGCCGCCACCGCAGTGCTGTTCGGCATCGTTCTCTGGAACCCTGCAGCCATAGATTCCCTTTCGAGTTGCCGACATCATCTCTCGCGGTTGGACCACCGCCTCCAAGTGAACTTGAGGCGCCGTGCCGTCCAAGCGCTGACCTGCCCCCGCATCGGATGATCAGCGACGCCGGAATCCGGCCGCTATGCTTGCGAAACCGGGTGGCCGCGGCGTCCCGAACGCCAGCCGAATTGATTCGCTCGTGACGACGTTGGTGATTTGACGCAGCTCAGCATCTTCAGTGCTGAGCCGGCGGAAATGGTCAGGTCGGTTCAATCAGGAGCTTTGATGGCGCCGCGTGATTGACCGCCGCGCCATCTTGCTGTGCGAACGAGACCAGGTGCTAGAATTTCACCGAGACACCCGCGCTGGCTGATTTTTCCGTACAGCTGTTGGTGCTGACGCCCGTTGCCGCGACGGTGCAAGTGCCGGGTGTAGCATTGCTATCGAGACCATACTTATTCTGCCAATATCGGTAGGCAACCCAGACGTCGACAAAGTGACTGTATTTTGGACCAATGAAGGCTTTGCTGGCGTCAAACGTCAAGCGGATCGGCTCGCTGTTCAATTCGATCTTGGTGGCGTTGCTGAACCGTCCAACACCGGACAGCGCCGGGAGCGTGTTGATATCGCCCTTCGCTCCCGTCACAGAAACACGGCCGCTGATGGCGAAATACCTGATGCTTTCGGGGAGGAATCCCAGATCCATGTAGTAATTTGTTTCAATCTTCCAGGTCGCCGGGAACACACGGTTTCCGTCCGCAAGGCAGGTTACCCCCGGAACGCCGGGGCTAAAGAGACCGCACTGAAGAAAGGATTTGTGGCTCGCCAACCCTTTGACGACCAGCGGCGCCACGTTGAAATAGCCCTTGTACGGAAGATCGAAAGCGAATTGCAGGCCGCCAACGACGTTATTGGTCGAGGGTGCATAATAGCTATTTGCCGTACCGAGATCGAGGCCCACCTCGAACGAAATGTTTCGCAGCGGCCCTATGCTGAACTGCTTTGTGTTGAATAGCTCATTCCAGCCGAACGTGCTGCGCTCTATCCCGTAGAACTCTGTCGCGCCGGCGCAAGTCCCTTGTGGCCCAAAGGGCAGCACGCCGGCGGGCGAGCAAGGTGAGGCAGGATCGTTGTGATCGGATTTCAACATATCAACGTTGAAGAAGTTTGTGCCGTAAGCCCATATGTCGAAATGAGTGAATGAATAGACCTGTTTTGCGGTCTTACCGTTGATCGTCCCATCCGGCCGGGTGCTAAAAGCTCCGGGATCCGTAGCCGTAAACTGGTAGGAGTAGGTAAGCCGGTTGTCATTCACCAGGAAGAACGGAGCGTCCGCAACGAGTTTTGGCTTCGCCTTGGCCGGTGCCTGTTCATCCGCAGCTCTTGCAGTAGATGCGCAAGCGATCAGACTGACCGCAAGTATTGTTCGACTCACAAGTTTGGCAGAAAGCATGTTTAGTCCCCCTCTTCAAAAACGAGCTGCCCGTCGGGCATACTCAACGCGATAGTCGGAATGCGACGAGGCCTCGGAAATGGCGGCGGCCACATCACTGCGGACCGCACCCAATTCCGCATGAAGTCCCTGAATAGGCTCACAGCCGCATGATTTGGGACGCAAGTCATCTCCCGCAGGAGATCATCCTGCGGCACTCATGCCTGGTTCTCTTGAAAATTGACGCGCCTACCCTTGCTCAGTGGGCGACGAGTACACCCTTAGCCTCGAAGATCTCGCGGATCTGGCGCACGTAACCATGATAGACCTTGTCTTCGTGGACCTTGCTCCACTGTCGTGGACGGGGCATATCGATCTTCAGGTCAAGATCAATCCGACCGGGGCGGGGAGACATCACCAGCACGCGATCGGCGAGGAATACAGCTTCGTCAATACCGTGCGTGATAAACAGAACCGTGTTCTGCACCCTCAGCCACATAGACTGCATGTCCATGATCATCTGCTCGCGGGTCAGTGCGTCAAGCGCACCAAAGGGCTCGTCCATCAACAGCAGGCCCGGCTCCTGGATCAGCGCGCGGCATATCGCCACTCGTTGGCGCATGCCGCCCGAGAGCTCCGATGGAAACTTGTTGCCGAAACCCTTGAGGCCAACTTGCTCAAGTAGCTCCTCGGCACGCATTCGGAACTTTGAAAGATCGAGCTTCTTGATCTCGATCGGCAGCAAGATGTTATCGAGCACGGTGCGCCAGTAGAGAAGGAGATCGGACTGAAACACGACGCCGATCTTGGGATGCGGACGGTTGATCGCGTCCCCGTCAATGGCGATCTTGCCACTGGAGGCGGAGACAAGGCCCGCAAGCATCGAAAGCAAGGTACTCTTGCCGCACCCGCTCGGCCCCACCACAGCAACGAAGGTGCCTGGCTCGAATTGAAGATCTATCCGCTCGATGGCGACGACATCATCATCTTCGCGGGTCTTGTAGACCTTCGAAAGCTGCGAAATTTCGACTGCCGCACCTGATGTTTGGATGGCATTCATCGCACTGCCTCGCTGTAACTGTGCATCGTTGTAATCAATTGACACCTAAAGGCATTTCATTTGGCGTCGTCGCGCTTGTAGGAAACGCGCGCCTCGACCACATCGATGATGTAGTAAAGGATCACGCCGAGCAGCGAGATCGTCACTACGGTCGCGAAGTTGAGCGTGGTATCGAACAGTGAATTTGCCTGAAGCTGCAGATAGCCAAGCCCCCGCTCGGCTGCCACGTACTCACCGATGACCGCACCGATGACGGCGAGAGATATGGCCACCTTGAAGCCACCGAAGATGTTGGGCAGCGCTGCTGGCAGACGCAGCTTGAAGAAGGTCTGCCACTCGTTTGCACCCATTGAGCGGACCAGGTTGACGAGATTCTTGTCGAGGGACTGCAGGCCGACGACGGTCGATATCACGATCGGGAAAAACGAGATCAAGAAGGCAAGCACGATCTTCGGTGCCCAACCGTAGCCGAGATACAGTACCAAGATCGGCGCCAGCGACACCTTGGGTACCGTCTGTAGACCCACGAGGATCGGATAGATGGCGCGCTCGAAGGGCTTGGAGTAGAAGATCGATAACGCCAGAGGGACACCGACCAGCACGCCCACGCCAAAGCCGACGATCACTTCGAACAGCGTCACATAGAGGTGGGCGGCGAGCAGCGGCGCGTCATTGATCATTCGGGTGGCGACGGCCGACGGCGTCGGGAGGACAAACTCTGAAAGACCCGACAGCGGCACGAGAATTTGCCAAGCACCGATCAGCGCCGCGGCTACGAGGAGCGCCGAATAGCGTTCTAGCCAGCTGCCGCGAGCGCGTTTCTTGCCGCTCATGCTTTTGCCCTGCTTCCGCTGTGCCTTGCCGGCACTGACAATATGCGTACTCGCCACCGTAGCCTCACCGCGTTAGAAGATTACAGTTGTTTTTGGCAGAACCGTCCACCGACGCCTTCGATGGTCTTGTCACATCAACGAACACATCGCCGACAAGCGCGCTCTCGAGGCACAGTCGGACTTCCTCAACGAACCAATCAACGAGAGGTCGCGCAGATTTGACGACCGCCCGGCGATCTCGTCGAAAGAACCCGGCTCGCCGGCGCGCCCTCAGGGCCGACACTGCTGCTGCGAGATTCACCCGAGACATCCCGTTCATCCCCGTCAATCTTGGGCTGGGTTTCGCCACCGGACAACACGACTCATGCGGCGCGTCCCTGCGGTGAGATGGCGTCACTTCCCAAACCAACTATATTTGATCTCATGATGTGATCACAGTTTGGTATTGTCAAGCGTGTAATATCGGCTGCCTCCGGCCATTTTTCATGCATTCGAGTGATTTCTGCGCCGCAAACATGAGCAGGAAAGCATGGCGACGAATTGCCCGTGCCTTCGATGAGCGGCTCGGCTTCGCAGGTGATGGAGAAGAATTGCGATCGATATCGTATCGGCGCGGTTGCGCTTTCGACCGTCAGTGCCTGGCGGCAAAGATACTTGGCAGGGAATTTTCGATCGCGGTGCGCGTCAAGTTGCGCGCGATGAACACCAGCCAGCCGCGTGGCGAACCTTCCGGCCAGCGTGGCAGAAATTCTGGCGGATAGACGACGTGTTGCACACCGTGGATGACAACCGGTCGCTCGTCGCCTCTGACCGGCAACAACCCCTTTACACGGAGAATGGATTCACCGCGTGCAGCCAGCAACAATTCCAGCCAATCGACAAAGGCCGGCCATTCGACTTCACGCGTCACCTCGACCGTGAAGGTTTTTATGCCGTGGCTGTGGACTCCCTGCGCAGGCCTGTCAGATACTCTCAGATAGTGTGGCTCCCAGTCGTCGCCATGGGCCAGGACGTCGGCCGCCGAGGGCATCGCCTGTTTGCTCGAGGTCAGCGCGCGCACCGAAGGATTGACCTTGGCGACATCGAGCTCAAGCGTGTCCAATTGGCCGCGCTCGACAAGATCCGACTTTGTGATGACAACGCAATCCGCTAACGCCACCTGCTGCGCCGCTTCTGCGAAGTTTCGAATGCTGTTGAGGCCACTGACGCCGTCCACAGTCGTAATGATGCTGCCGGGTCGATAGCCATGCAGCAATTCGGAGGCGCTCATCACCGCCTGTATGATGGGCGCCGGATCGGCGAGGCCGGTGGTCTCGACCACGACCTGGCGGAAAGGCGCCACTGCGCCGCTGCGGACCATCGCCATAAGCTCGGCCAAGGTTGACACGAGATCGTCGCGCACAGCGCAGCACAAACATCCGGACGACAGCAGGACCACATCTTCCGCGACTTCCCGCACCAGCAGGTGGTCCAGTCCTATTTCGCCGAATTCATTGATGATCACCGCAGTCTCGGCGAGTCCCGGCTCCCCGAGCAGGTGACGAAGAAACGTTGTCTTGCCGCTCCCGAGAAACCCCGTCAGCACATGAACTGGAATCCGCGCATCGGGGGAGGGAGCGACAGGCTGCATGGTTCAGTTGACCTCGAATATTGCGTCGACCTCGACAGGAACGTTGCGGGGCAATGAACTGCAGCCGACCGCCGCGCGGGCGTGGCGCCCCGCCTCGCCAAACACCTCCACCATCAGGTCAGACGCCCCATTGATGACTTTGGGATGATCTTTGAAGTCCGGCTCAGCATTGACAAAGCCGCCCAGCCGAATGACCCCAACCACCCTGTCGAGATTGCCGTCCAGCGCCTGCTTGAGCTGGGCAAGGATGTTGATGGCGCAGAGACGCGCAGCTTTTTGACCTTCCTCTACGGAGAAGTCCGAACCGAGCTTACCGGTGTACTTGTCCTTGCCGCCCTCGCTAGGGACCTGCCCGGAGATGTAGATCTGGCTACCCAGTCTGCGCGCAGGAACGTAGTTGGCGCTTGGAGACGCGGTTGCGGGCAGGTTGATTCCCAGTTGGGCCAGTTTTTGTTCGATCTTTGCTGCCATGGCGCGGTACTCCGGATCTCTGTTCGTCAGTCCTCGAATTGCAGTTCCATTCCTTGTGCGAAGGGCAGCTCGGCTCCCTGCGAGCCGGCGATGCTGAGCAAGGCCCGGCAAGTCGTCCGGATGTCCTGGATCGTCCCGCGTTTGACCGCGGTTGCGTTGCCCTCCTTCAGACCCGCCAGAATGTCCTCGTGATGAGACGCACTCCAAGGCTTCGAGGGGATCAGTAACGACATGTACATGGTCGGCCCGAACTGCAACCAAAGCGACTCGATCAAGAGCATGAGCGTCTCGGATTCGCTCGCCTGGTAGAGCGTGAAATGAAATTTTTGGTTGAACGAAAGGCAGTTCAGGATGTCACGCTTGGCGATCGCCTGAAGCAATTGCTTGTTGATGGACGTCAGTCCGCTAAGGAGCGCAGGTGAAGCTTTCTTGGCGGCAAGCTCGGCTGCCGTACCCTCAAGCAGTTCGCGCACCGAAAAGATATCGCTCAGCTTCTCAGCGCTCAGCCTCGGCACGCGTACCGAGCCCCCCTTGGTTTCTTCCAAGGCATTCGCCGCTACGAGCTGGCTCAGCACTTCACGAACCGGCATGGGGCTGGTTCCTAGCCCTGCCGCTAACTTGCGCAAACTCATGACCTGGCCGGGAACAAAGGCCCCGACCATAAGCCCTCTGCGCATATAGCTCAGCACACGTTCGTAGATGTGCCCCCGCTGCCGCTTGCCTTCTTCGTTGCCGTTTGCGGCAACTTCCGCTTTCTCGGTCCGCATCTCCCGACTCTCTTTCTCTTAGGACGTCGCTACGCGCCATCCGATATGCCTGAGGACATTGAGACCAATCCTTGAAGACTTGGATGGCTTGCATCCTGTGATCTCATACCGTGATCAGTAGTAGATTTGAGACCGGGCGGCAACCGCAGCGTGGAGCAGTGATGCCGCAAATCGGCACGCCAAGGTTGGCTCGGCCTGCCGATTGGCGCAAACAACGTTGTCTGGAGCACCCGCCCTGGGATTAAGCGTTTGCCCCGACCTGATAGAGCTCGACCTTGGTTCCGTCCGGATCGGCGATGTAGATCGTCAAGCCATAAGGCCCATCATGCAGCTCATTGTAGTAGTGCACGCCGGCTTTTTTCAACTTGGCATCGAGCGCGCGCACATCGTTGACCTCAAAGGCGATGTGGTCGAGCTGGCGATGGTCTGTAGCCTTGCCGTTGATGAGAGCTATGCCTTGGTGGAAGGCAATGAAAGGCCGTCCGTCAGCCAGCGGCTTGGCCGGCCTGATCGTGAATCCCAGTTGACGGGTATAGAAGTCGACCGACCTGTCGATGTCATTGACCATGATCAACTGGTGACCGTAGTTGGTAACCCTCGGCTTCACTTGCTCGGCGATCCAGTCGAGAACTTCCGACGACGGCGCTATCTCGCAGAAGTACTGCTTCCACACCTGCTTGGCCGTGGCTTCCCAATCCGCATTGACGCCCGATACGCAATCCTCGACGGCAATCACATCGAGATCCCGGAGATAGGCTTCGCGGATGCTCGTCTCGACGCAGGCGTTGGTGGTTGCCCCGGTGATGAACAGGTGCTGCGTCCCCAGCATCTTCAACATCATTTCGAGCCGGGTCTCGTAGAACGCACCGAAACGGTGCTTGCGGATCACGAAGGAAGGATTGAACTCGGCCAGCGGCTTGAGCTCGTCGATGATTTCCTCGTCCCAGCTGCCGGCGAGTGCGGATACCTGCTTGCGGCGGGCGGTATGGCCGAGCAACTTCTTTTTGGCACGATTCCTGTCGACGGCGAAATGCTCCTGCATGGTCCAGATGACGGGAATGTCGACGTCCTGGCACCGCTTGATCAGCCTTGCCAGCGGCGACACGATCGAGGACAGGCGCTTTGTATCCACTCCGGAAATGCCCAGCGTTCCCTTCTCGTGGATGAAGGCATTCTGGAGATCGATGGCCAGCAGGGCCGACTTGCGATAATCGAGGGCTTCCAGGCTCATTTCTTGTCCTCCGCCATGTCGATGCCGAGCACCCCGGCGCGGCCCCAGCTGTCTTTTGGCGTTTCATGGATCACCACATGCAAATGATCAGGCTTGCAGGCGGCCTCCTCAACCATTGCATTGGTGATAGCCTTTACGAGTCGGCGCTTCTGCTCGACTGTGCGGCCCTCCCACATCTCGACGACGACAAACGGCATCAGATATCTCCTCCTCTTTGGATGGGCAGAGCGCCGGACGCCCAAGTTGGCGCGGCGACGGCGAAGCCCGTAACCAGATCGTTGCTTGCCCGATCGACGCCGCTGAGCAGCCACAGTGGACGGTTGGCATAGTTGATCAGAACCTGCTCCTCCATGCATGCGCGATGGGCGGAATGCCGCGGGTCTCGATCGAAATGACTAGTGCCCGGCATTAGCCGGATGACATAAATCGGTTCCGACGGATCGAGCATCTCGAGCACATTCGTTCCGATCTCATTCACACCGATCGCCCTCGGTTTCGGATCAGCCTGGCCAACGGGTATCAAGACGATCGCTCCAGCGAATGGCGTAACCGGCCAATAGCGACCTTCCCGCCCTTGGCGCAGGAAGTCGGCATAACCGCGCGCTTCCATGAACAGCTCGCTGTCCCACAGGATGATGTCAGGCCCCAGGACGTTGCGCGCTGCATTGACGACACCCTCGCTCTCGCAAAGGCCCAGAAAAGCCCAGGGATCGGTCAACCCGATCGCATGTCCCCATGGATTGTGGATTCCAGACAGTCGTTCCTGGCGGACCGTGGCCTTCCGCGCCACAATACGGGCGACCGCCTCGCTCGCCGACATTTGAGCGGGCAAGAGCGACTCTCGGCCCGCCAGCTCCAGTCGATGAAAGTCCGCGCCACTCATGACGGCAGGGTCACGCATCGGCCGCGACCATAGTGGTTGTCGGCCACGGAACCGTTTTCATAGACGATGTCACCGCGGGCAACCGTCATCACCGGCCACCCCTTGAGCGTCCATCCTTCATAGATGCACGTGCCCTTGCCGGTGTGCTTGACCGTGCGCTGCTCATCGAGGTCGACCAGCACGAGGTCGGCGTCGAAGCCGACATCGATATGGCCCTTGCGCGGCCAGAGCCCGAAGCGTCGCGCAGGGTTGAAAGAGTTGAGCTCGACAAGCCGGGTCAACGGCAAGCCGCGCTGATGGACGCCGAAATGAAGCATCAGCGACAGCTCCCAGGGGAAGCTCACCACACCTGGGAATTCGGTCCAAAGATCTTCCAGCTTCTTGGGCAGGAACGGCACGTGGTCCGTCCCAAGGCTGTAGACCGAGCCGTTCATGACGCCGTGCCAAAGACCTTCGAGTTCGTTCCGGTCGCGCAACGGCGGCGATATCTTCGCACGCATGTCGAGATCTTCGTCGTAGCACGTGCGGGTGAGGTAGTGAGGACAGGTCTCTACCGTCACGCGCACGCCACGGGCCTGTGCCTCGGCGGCGAGCACGGGACCCATACCGACGGAGGTGTGGACCAGATGAAGCGAACAGCCGGTCTTCTCGGCAAGGAAGAGCATGCGCCGGATGGTCTCCACCTCGCAGAAGGCCGGGCGGGATTCCGTGTATGCGCCGAGATCCTGACGGCCGGTTGCCGCGATCTCCTTTTTGATCCAGGACGCGATCTGGGTGTTCTCGCAGTGAACGTTGATTACCCCGCCGGGAACCTTCGACAAGATGCGCATCGCGGCATAGACCCAGCCGTCCGTGGCCGGCACGATGCCGATCGGATTGTCAGGTTCGTAACCGAAATAGCATTTGAAGGATTTGACGCCCGTCTTCGCGATGACATCTGGAATCTCGGCGATATGTTCCTCACGCTGGATACCAAAATGAAAGCCGAAGTCGATCACCGAGTTTTCCTCGCCGATCGCTTTGCGCTCCGCGTAGAACGGCAGATAGGACTCCTTGAGATTGCGGATATAGAGAAGAGCTGTCGTCACGCCGCCGGAGGCCGCAGCCGCCGTTTCGGTGCGCATATCCTCCGCGAAGGGAAACTTCACGCCCAGATGGCAGTGCGGGTCGATCAAGCCCGGCATCAACACCCGCCCCTCGGCGTCGATGGTGCGCTTGGCGTCGGGAAGGACTTCGTCAGCCCCGGTAAGGACGATCTTGCCGTCCTTCACCGCGACGCCGCCGTGGAATTCTCCGTCGTGGCGAACCACTCGCGCGTTCTTTATGACCAGATCCGCCTTCATTGTCCTTGCTCCAGTATTGCCTCTATGCGCCGGCTGATGCCCGTCCACTGGCTGCGGCCGACGGTGATCGGTGCACGCGCGCCCATGCCGCGCGCCCAGACAACCTTCAGCCCTAGTTCGACGGCGGCGTCCCGGTCGATCGTTCCAGGAGGCGCCGCGACATCGACCAGCAGCGCGTGTTTGGGCAGCAGAGCCAGTTGATCGCGCTCGAGCAATCGTTTTGGAACGCTGCCGATAACGATGTCCATACGATGCAGGACAGAAGACAATTGTTCGAGTGTCAGCGCCTCTGCACCGGTCGCATAGGCAGCTGCACGCTGAACCGGGTTGCGCGCCGCGACGTGGACATGAGCCCCGAGGCCGACCAACGTCTTCGTCAGAAGCGAGCCGATGGTGCCTTGGCCAACCAAGCAAACGTTGGACTTGTGGATGGTGATCTGCGTGTTCTCGATGATCACCTTCAATACGCCCTCGACGATCGCCGGCCCGCGCAGCAGCATGAGATCGACGTCCCATTCGTACTCGTGCAGTGCGATGCCGAGCGCGTTGCAATGGGTCTTTAGATTGTCGTCCGCCCAACCGAGTATGATGTTGCCGGGGCGCCTCATGCCGGCCAACATCTCGCGCGTCGGAATGATCTTTTGCGGACCCTTCGGCGCGAAGAGTGCGCCCTCCGTGCTGATGCCCGGAATCGGAAACAGCGCTATGTCGGCACCCTTCAATGCATCAGTTGCGTCCGCAGCATGATAGACGCCTTCGATACCCCCATCAGGCCATGGAAAGCCGTAGGCCCGAACGGCAGCTCCAGCCCGGACAGCACAGCGAGCGATCTCCTGTTCGCGTGCGTCGCCGGCTACGATTGCGATGACTGTATTCTGCCAACTCATGGGGCTCTTACCTTCTCAATGAGCTGATCCCTGGACATGCCGGTGATGCCCATTGCTTCTGCGGTCCGGCCACCGATCCTATAGTCAGTTCCGACTGCGGCCTGCGCCAGGCGATAGAGCGACGTCGCGACGGGCACGTTGACGTCGGCGATCCGCGCAAACTCCAGGAAGGGCAGCAGGCCGTGACCGAAATCCTCCTTGTAGTAGCGATATTCGAGCGAGTCCGGTCCCTTGATACGGCGATTGGCCTCGCCGCCCGCGATTGCGGCGCGGTAGTCGGTGACATCAGTCACGTCAGCCTCCACCGTGCCGAGCAGCTTCATCTCTTCAATCAAATTCGGCAGTTCATGCCCGAATGCCCGGGCGACCGCCAAGCGCTCGCCGTCCAGTTGCCGCATGACCCGGGCGACCCCGGGCGTCATGGCATCGACATAGAAAGTGAAGTTGCCGCCGGTCGCCTCGACCCAGGCGGCGCCCAGCACCGCCCCGGGGGGGTGCAGAACCATGTTCACGTTGGAGAGGTCGGAGGCGATAACGTCACGAACGGGCGTGACGCCCGGATACAATTTCGCAGCTACCTCCAGCGCCTCCGCTCCTCCTTTGAGAGCGGCAGCCTTCAGTTGCTTCGCCCGACCGCTAATGGTGACGCCGTCAGGACGATATTTGCGCGCGACGTACGTAAGGGTCGAGAACTCAACCACCGGCGGCACTGCCCGCTCGGTGCGGGAATAGGCCTCGGCGAATTCCAGCGCCCCTCCGGTGTGGCCGGGGTTAAGCACGACCGGTTTGTTCGACGGCCAACCGGCCGCGGCGAGTGCGTTGGCTATGGCCGAGTGCGAGAAAGTCGGCAGGACCACGACCGCCACGTCGACTCCGGAGATGGCCGACTTGAGATCTGTCGAAATCAGGGTAGGCTTTGCAACTCCTTCGCCGAGCTTGCCGTCGAATGCAACGCCGCCGAGCTTGATGTGCGGTTCAAGCGTTTCGGCCGAACGCGCCCAGAAATGAACGGAGTGGCCTGCGAGAACCAATTCTGCGACCGAGGCCGCGCCCCCCGCTCCTCCCCCAAGTACCGCAACCTTCATTCTGTTCTCCGCAGATCAAAGCGCAATCCGCGCCACCCGAGGGTCAATTTTGATCACAGCTTATGATCACAATTGCGATTGTCAAGCGAGAGAATTGCGGACGCCGCATGCAACCACTCGACGGTTAGACGGGCTACGTTGCCAGTCGGAGCCATTCCGTGATGCTGGGCCCAAATTCGCCGGCAAGGCATTCGGCAACCGTCTCCGCTGTTGCGGCCGAAAGGGTCCAGCCCAGGTGGCCGTGACCGGTGTTGTAGAAGATGCCCGGCATCCTGCCCCTACCGACACGCGGCATCATGTTCGGCATCATCGGACGCAACCCGGCCCAAGGCACGACGCGGTTGGTGTCGACAGAGGGGAACAGGGCTCGCGTCCAGTCAACCAGCGGCTTGATGCGGTCTTGGCGTATGTCGCGGTTCATGCCGTTGAACTCTGCCGTTCCGGCGACGCGAAAGCGCGTAGCGCCCAATCGACTGGTAACGATCTTGGCGCCATCATCGAGCAGGCTGACCCAAGGCGCAGCTTTCTGGCTCTGCTCGTCGTCAAGGTGCACGGTGATCGAATAGCCCTTTACAGGGTAGACATTGAGACGGTCGCCGAGCATCGCCGCGAGGTCGCGGCTTGCGGAACCGGCGCATATGACAACACTGTCGGCATCGATCTCATCGACACGAGCGCCGCCCGAAGGCTCGTCACGCGAATACTGGATGCGGAGAATTTCGTCCCGAGCGATCTCCCTCACGGTGGCGTCAAAAACGAAGCGCACGCCACGTCTCTCGCATGCCTTGGCGAGACCGCAAACGAACTTGTGGATGTCTCCGGTTGAATCCGATGGGGTATAGAAGCCTCCGAAGAAGTCGCCGTGCAGCGTCGGCTCGATCGACTTCACCTCTGCGGCCGTCACTGGACGACGGTCCAAGCCCCCCTCCACGAGAATGGCATTGACCTTCAGCGCGTGTTGGAAACTCTGCTTATCCCGATAGAAGTGAAGGATGCCGCGACGCTCGTGGTCGAAGTCGATGCCCTCGCGCTCGGCAATGGCGAAGAGATGCTTGCGTGCGGCGATGGCGAGCCGTGTCGTCTCAACCGTGTTGTCGCGATAGTTCCTGATGTTGAAGATAAATTCGCCAAGCCAGGAATATTTGTGCCAGGTCGGCGCTGGATTCATGAGGAGCGGCGCATCGCGCCTCAACATCCACTTCATTCCCTTGATGATCGTGGACCAGCTGTTCCAGACCTCCGCGTTGCTCGCGGAAAGTTGGCCGCCATTGGCGAACGATGTTTCCATGCCCGCGTAGCGCTGACGCTCGATCACCGTAACGGAATAGCCGCGATTGAGAAGGGCGTAGGCGGTGGTCACGCCGGTGATACCGGCGCCGATGACGACAACATGTGGCATTTCGCTCTCCGCGATCAAAGTTGGGAAGCGGACCGAAGCCCGCGGCTTATCCCCAATCTGTCGCTGTACCTGAGAGATTAACCGCGACGGCTCGGCCGACGCGGCGGTCCCCTTCGGTGGGCACTCGAAGTGCCACTCTCCAGATCGTTCAGCTGCACGGTCACTTTTGCCTGAGAGTTTCCTGGGGGTTGCTCCTTCGGCGCCGGCCAACACCGTTCACGACGGCGACCGATCTCTCCCATGCAGCCTATTGAACGCGATAGGTTCTTCTCTTGTGCCTCCGCAATGGGAGTCGGCCTGTCAATTGCCAACGTCGTAAAGAGTCGTGGTCGTCTCGACCGCTTCGTCATGCAGACCAGCGCGCTCTACCGCCGCCGCGGCGAGTTGCCGGGCTTTGCGCCGAATCTGCGCCTCGTCAACGCCCTGCACCTTGCCGTCGACATATGACGCCTTCCCATCAACCCAAGTCTGCACGATCGAAGCGGTCGATGCAGAGAATACCAAAGCCTGCAGTGGATCGTAGAACGGCGTCCATTCGACGTGGTCCAGGTCGAAAAGGACGAAATCGGCCTTCTTGCCGATTTCCAGCGAACCGATCTCGTCGTCCCACATCAACGCCTTCGCACCTTCGATAGTCGCAGCGCGCAGTGCTTGTCGTGCGGTGAATATGTCCGGTTGCAAGCGGGCGTCCTTGAACATGCCGGCGACGAGCAGCATTTGCCGCATGAGGTTCATGTTGCCGGCGGCCGACACGCCATCGGTGCCGAGGCCGACTTTAACGCCGGCCTTCACCATCTCTGGATATTTGCCGATCGCGGTTGCACCCTTCCCCAGCTTGAATGACGAGCATGGGCAGAAGGCGACGCTGGCGCCACGCGCGGCGAGCAGACGGACCTCTTCGTCGGAAACGGCCGCGCCGTGAGCGATGACCAGGTTCCTTCCTATGCCTCCGGCCCGATCGATGCGGGTGATCGGCCAACAGCCATATTTTTTCTCGCAAACCCTCGCCTCCTCGATCGAGGTGGCGAGATGATAGGTCGTGCCGACGCCCAACCTCTCAGCCAGTTTCACCGCTCCAACGTGGAGCTCGAGGCTACACGGTTCCTTGCCTTCGATATTGACCCAGCAACGGGCACGGCCGTCGAGGGCGCCATTGTAGCGGACCACACAATCCTCGAGCACCTTGAGTGCGGCCTCGGCGTTCGGGAAGAAATGATGATCCACCATTTCCTGGGTCCAGCCGCGGGGGAGCTCGGGCGGGGGATTGTCGGCCGCGTGCCGCCCGGTGATGCCGCGAATACCGACCTTTTCCATCGCGCGAACGACGATGCCGGGATCGTATTGCGATCCCATGTCGAGAAAACACGTGGTGCCACAACGCAGCATCTCGGTGATGCCCAGCAGCGCACCCCAATATTCGTCTTCCTCGGTGATGTGAGCGTAAAATGGCTTAGCCCAGTGGAACACCCAGGCGCGAGTATTGAGATTATCCGGAAAGACCGCGCGTGACAGCGTCTCCGAAAGGTGGACGTGGCTGTCAACGAAGCCCGGGCAGACGCCGAGCATCTTGCCATCGATCACCCTGTCGAAACTGACGTTCTTCTGCCGTGCGGCCACATCATCGGCCGGACCGATATCCGAGATGCGGTCGTTTTCGATCACGAGGCTGGCGTTGCGCACGACCGTGTCGTTCTTGTCGACCGTGAAGGCGAAATTCAAGTCCTTGATCAGCGTGCGCATGCTTCTTCACCCAATGCTCTACCATCACGACCGCGCCGCCGGCCCACCGCGCCGTTACGTCGGGCAATTTGGAGCGGCCTTCAACCAAGCTAAACAGCTCGTCCCCCTCGGAGCCTCCGTCAAGCGACGGCGGCCCTGCGCACGGTCTCGCCTCTCTTGGCCGTACCCACGGGAATCAACCGGTCGGTGTCAGCGTAGTCGGAAAGCAGTTCCGATCCATTGGCCGTCACCAGCAGCATATCCTTGTTCTGCATGCCGAAGCCATGGCCGGTGTCGTAACAAAGCGGCTCGAAACCGAGGACCATGTTCTCCTCGAGCGGCGCGTCGGTGCCCGGCTTGCCCAGCACCGGCGTCATTCCGAGGTAGGGATCTTCGTGCAGGTGCAGCCCAATGCCGTGGCCCACGAACGAGATCGGCGGCAGATCGAGCTTGGCGAGCTTCGCAATGAACGCATCGTAGACGTTGCGACAGCTCGCGCCCGGCTTCACTTTCTCCATGATTTCGTATTTGCATTCGACCAGATGCGCCCAGATCTTCTCGGCCATGGGCGGCGCCTCGCCGACGATCGCCGTACGGCAGACGCCAGCCTGATACCCCTCGATGACGGAGAAGATCTCCACCCGGCAGACGTCCCCACGCTTCAAGATGCGCTCCGACGGGCCGACGTTTGGCAAGACGCTACGCTCGCCGGTCGCCACGATCATCAGCTTGAAGTGATCGGCGCCAAGAGCATAGACATTGCGGGTCAGGTGGCCGGCGATGTCCATTTCGGAATTGCCCTCGTCGACGACGGCGAGAGTGTCGGTAATGGCCTGGTCGGCAATACGAGAAAGCTTGCGCAAAAGCGCAATCTCCTCCGAGGTCTTGATTTGACGGAGCCGCGCCAGAATCGGTTCGGCACGCTCGAACTTCGCGGCCGGCATGGCCGCGAGCAAACGAGCAAAATCACCTGCCGGCAGGTAATCCATTTCGAGTCCAATGCGAGCCTGAGCAAGTCCGAGCCCCGCGAGCTGGTCGGCGAGCACAAGCATGGGATCGTCCGAGAATTCCGCCCAAATGCGCGTCGGCACGTCCGGCTGGCGACGCTTGATCGTCGACGCCTCCATATCGACGCCGAACAATGCCGAGCGGCCGTCGGCAGTGACGATGGTCATTGCATGGCGGTGCCGGATGAGCGGTTGCGAGGGGACCACGAACCCCGCAGTGTACGAGAAATTCTCAGGCGAAGAGCAAATGATGGCATCCAACCCATGCTGAGACATTGATTTGACTTGTTTCGCGACAATTTCCGCCCGCATGACTGCTCCCTTTTTTCAACTTCTTGCTGCGCGCTTAATCCCGCACGCGGTACTTTTCGATTTTCTTCTGATCGACCTCGATACCCATTCCCGGTCCGGATGGAACGACGATTGCGCCATCTGCGACCTTCATCGGTTCGGCGAGCAGATCGTCCTTGTAGTAGATGCCGGCAACCTGACCGTGCTGGAACTCTGCCGGCGTCGAAATCGGAATGACGCAAGACACGGTCACGGAGGGTGAGGCTGCGGCGAGTTGAACGTTGGCGAGATTCCCGATCCCGGTCTCGATCGAACCGTTGACGTTACAGATGATGCCGGCTGCCCGGCACACCGCCCCGACCTCCATGGCTTTGTAGAGACCACCGGCCTTTGTCGTATAGATGGACACGATTTGGATGCCGCCGGACCGAACGATCTGGATCGAATCGTGCGCATTCCACGCCGACTCGTCGGCCATGACGGGTGCGTCGATGCGGCGACCTACCTCGGCAATGCGCTCGATGCCCATGACGGGTTGCTCGACATATTTCAGTCGATTCTTCTCCATCCGACGAACAACTTGAACGGCCTCGCCAGGCGTCTTGTAGCCTTCGTTGGCGTCCACGCAGATTTCGACGGCATTGCCGGCGACCTCGCGAACGGCATCGACCATTGCAACGTCTCGATCCGGTTCGACCCCGATCTTCACCTTGATGGTTCGCACCCCCTCCTGCACGAGCTTTGCAACCTCGACGCGCGCCTCTTCGATCGAGATCAAGCCGATGGAATGCGTAACGGGCACACGATCGCGCGCCCTGCCGCCGAGCAGGGTACTGACGGGGATATCGAGCCAACGACCGGCAAGGTCGTAGGCGGCGAACTCGACGGCAGCCTTGGAATAGGGGTAGCCCCTGATGACTGCGTCCATTCGCGCGTGCAGTTCGGCGATGTTCCCGAGCTCGACACCGACTATCGCGGGAGCCAGATAGGTGTCGATCACGACTCGCGTGATCAGAGCGGATTCGCCGAAATACCGGCCGAATTCACCACCCCAGTCCTTGAGCGCCGGCGCCTCGCCCCAACCAACGCGACCGTCGCTGTCGGTCATCTTGACGATGACGTATCGACCGATCACCTCGGTCAGACCTGCCCATTTGTGCTCTCGCCGCGTCGGCAGTTGGACAATCAATGTTTCGACGGATTTGATCGTGGGCAAATGGGCCTGCCTTATTTCGTTTTGGTTTCGCGCTCAGTTTGCTATGGTCGAAACCAAGATCATTTATCGTGATCACACTTTATGATCATAAACCGTAACGGTCAAGTGTCGCAGCGACCGCATTGCGCATGGCGTAGGCGCCGACGGTCCGCGGGTCAGAGGAGGAAAAATTGACGAT
Source organism: Bradyrhizobium monzae (assembly GCF_021458635.1). Classification (GTDB taxonomy): domain Bacteria; phylum Pseudomonadota; class Alphaproteobacteria; order Rhizobiales; family Xanthobacteraceae; genus Bradyrhizobium. The sequence continues at coordinate 164,422 of NZ_JAIRDQ010000012.1, read as the reverse complement.
CGTCGAAGCAACAAACTACTTCGCCAGGCAGGATCAGGCGCCGGCGGTGCTCCAACAGCGCCGCCAGGCAAGCGGCATCCGGCGCGAACTCGGCCTGGAGCCCGGCGAGATCCTTGTCCGGCGCGAGGGAAATGGACCCGACGTCAGATGGGAGTGCAGATTTCCCTCTTGCGCAGCATACGAGGCCGATATGGCAGCTCGAGCCGGCTCAGAGGCGTTTGTTCAAGCACGCCGGGTGATGCACACGCTGGTGGAACGGTTCGAGCGACACGTCTATGAAGTCGACGACAGCCGCTAAGATGCCGGGGATCCACGCGCCTCAGCGTTAGCGAGGATGTAGAGCCCATTGGCGCATCTCGGTCTCCCCTCCTTGGCATCGTGAAGGGCCGCTCAATCGGCGAACTATCGGAGATCCCGATAGTTTGCATTGAAAATGCTGATTTTTAAAACCGCTCTAATGGTGAGAGTTTCCTCCGACAGCCGTCCGACAGAACGGAGCAAAGAGGAGCCAATGTCATTCATCCAGAACACCTGGTACGCCGCGGCATGGTCGCGTGAAATCACACGCAGCTTGCTGTCACGAACCATCGCCAACGAGAGCATTGTCTTCTACCGCAAGGAAGCCGGAGATGTCGCCGCGCTTACTGATCGGTGCCCGCATCGCTTTGTCCCGCTTCACCTCGGGAAGCTCAAAGGCGACATCGTCGAGTGCGCCTACCACGGACTGTGCTTCGATCCGAGCGGCGCATGTACCCTCAATCCACATGGCGATGGCGCGATCCCGAGGGCAGCCAAAGTCAAGAGCTACAAGGTCGTGGAGAAACATGACGTCGCGTGGGTTTGGCTTGGAGACGCAAGCAAGGCCGACGAGTCCTTGATCGCGGACTTCAGTGTTCTGACAAACCCGAAGTTTCGCACGGTCAGTAGCTACCTCCACGTCCAGGCAAATTATCAGCTGGTTTCTGACAACCTGCTCGATTTGAGCCATGGGCAGTACCTTCATCCGATGTTCAAGAATGCGGAGGGGCCGCCCAAATTCGAGGCCGAAAAGGAACCGCAACCCAATGAGGTCTGGGCGAAATTCTCGCGTCCTAATCAACTGCCGAACAAGTATTTTCAGATGCTGGGGTTTCCAGGGGACCAGCGTGGCGACCATCGCAACTTCATGCGTTGGAACGCTCCCTCGCTCCTTCTGCTTGACGTCGGCATGACGGGCGTCAACAGGCCGGTAGAAGAAGGCCTTTCAATTCCAACGTCTCATCTGCTCACTCCGGAAACAGAAACGTCGACACATTACTTCTGGGCTATGTCGCGCGATTTCCGCCAGGATGAAGATGACCTCAGCCAAGAATTGCTAAAGGCCGGCGTGGCTCTCTTCGACGACGAAGACAAGCCGGTCATCGAGGCTCAGCAGCGCATGGTGAACACCCAGGACTTGATGTCGCTCAAGCCCGTTCTTCTACAGACCGACGGCCCGGCGGTCAGGGCACGGCGGATCGTGGAGGCTCAGCTCAAAGCCGAGCAGTCGTAAGGCATAGCGTTTGACACCTGATCGCCAGACAACGGGCGACGAGTTTCTCAAGCTACTCAGCAAGCAAGGTCGATCGTTTCCGCTGGCAGACCGGGCGTCTGCCCCTCCCTGACTTGGCCGCCGCATCAGATCGGCGGCTTTTTTTTGCAGCGCGCAGCGCGAGAACCAGCTGACTCTGGCAAGGGCGGGCCATGCGGGCGTCTGTTACAGTCGATCTGACACCTCCCTATCAGTGCCCACGCGCCATGCGCGTCTGCCAGATCGGCCGGTCGTCCAAGGGTACGACGGCGCAGGCGGATCGACTCGAACGCGCGATCCGGACTCGGCTAGACGTCGAGAATCAGTTCCTCGGACAAAGACCGAGAACAACAAATTGCGATCCTGTCGTTCATTTGCTTCTCGGCGTTGGTCTGAAAGGAATCCCTGTGCTCAGGTCGTCCCGCGAGGACTCTCGTAAGGCACGTTCCACAGATTCCTTGTTCGCAGGAAAGTTCGACGCTAATTCCATTCTGCTCGAGGACCGATGCGATCGATTTGTCGCCGGGCACAACAAGTCGTTGGCCGCTTCGTGAAGCCACAACCGTGAACGACGCCCCGCCCTTCACGTCGCCAGCGGAGAAGCTTTCGGTGTGAATCCTCTCCTCGAGGCAGCCAGCCCTTCTCGCAGCGGAGACGGCAAAGTCTATGAAGCCTCTCGGTCCACATATGTAGATGCGCGTGCTGGAGCACACTCCGTTGAGATCCAGTTCCGGCTGAAATCGCTGCTCCGCCGGCCCGTCGTCAACGTGGAGCCGAAATCGCCAAGCGAACGGCGAGGCCGAGATTTCATCGACGAAAGGTGCACGATCCCGGGTCCGAACGCACAGGTGGAAGTCGAAATCGTTGCCGATCGCCTGAAGCCGATAGGCCATCGAGAGCAGCGGAGTGATTCCGATTCCCCCTGCGAGGAGGATCGCGCGCCCGCCATCCTCAACAAGCCCGAAATTGTTGCGCGGCCGTCCTATCTTAACGATCATTCCCTCGCGAAAGGTCTCGTGGATCGCCCTGGATCCCCCTCTCGAGCCCGGGTCGTTGAGTATTGCAAGTCTGTAATAGCCTGACTGGGAGGGGTCATTGCAAACAGAATACTGCCGAACGATCTTGTCGGAGACATGGACATCAACATGCGATCCGGCAGAAGCAGGCGGGAGTTCATTTGACGTTGCGGATTCGAGCTCGATGCTCACTATATCGCAAGCAACGTAGTGGACCCTGCGAATCCTTGTTTCCATCGTATGTCCTGGATCGACCATCGTTCAAATCCGACGCATGCCATGAGCGACTTGCCCGCCATCGCCGCAATCACCGCCTATGGGCTGGATGTTATTCAATTCCAGAACAGCGCGGAAATCGGTTTCCTGGAGCCCAACTATCGGCCCGATCGATAGTACACCCGAAGCACCGCGGAGATACTCCGCTCGCTGCCTTCAGCGAGCCTATGCGCCTCGAATGTTGGCAACGAGGCGTTCAACGTCGACAAGCAGGCCTGCAGACTGCTTACTGAGGTCCTCGGCCGAACGGGACACGAGTTGCGCCGCTGCGCCGGTTTCGCCTGCCATTCGATTGACGCGAACGATGTTATCCGAGACTTGGTTGGTGCCGCGTGCCGCTTCCTGTATGTTGCGCGCGATCTGGCCAGTCGCAAGGCCCTGCTGCTGAATGGCCGCGGCGATAGCCACCGTGATCTCGTTGATCGAGACGATCGTGCTACCGATACCCTCGATGGCCTCGACGGCCTCCGTGGTCGCGACTTGCATGGCTTCTATCTGCGCGGAGATTGCCTCAGTCGCCTTGGCTGTTTGGCCTGCGAGCGACTTTACCTCGTTGGCCACCACCGCGAAGCCGCTACCAGCGTCTCCAGCACGAGCGGCCTCAATAGTTGCGTTGAGAGCCAGAAGATCAGTCTGACCGGCAATATTGGTGATCAATTTCACGACATCCCCGATCTTCTGGGCCGCGGACGACAACCCATGCACAACCTCGTTCGTGCGTTTGGCTTCATCCATGGCCTTTGAAGCAATCGTGGTCGATTGATCCACCTGGCGACCGATCTCATGAACGGATGCGGAAAGCTGCTCCGTTGCGGCAGCGACTGTCTGCACATTGGCGGAGGTTTGCTCTGCGGCTGCCACGACAGTCGTCGCCTGTTCGGTCGCCTCCTCCGATGACGTCGACATGCGCTGCGACGTGATATGCATTTCGCGCGCGGCCTTGGCGAGCGTATCCAGCGATCTCCTGATCTCGCTTTCGAATTCATCGGCCGTCTTGGTGATGAACAGCCTCTTCTCAGCTTCGCTCTGCTGCCTCAACTCATCCTGAGCGTGACGCAAACGAATGGTCTCGGTCATGCTCTCCTTGAAAACCTGGACGGATCTGGCCATTGCGCCAATTTCGTCTTTTCTGTCCTGAGCGGGAATTGTCACCTCGGTCCCCCCGCTCGAGAGCTCGAGCATCGCCGTCGTCATCGCCGCGATGGGGTTGGCCACGTTACGGCTAATCAGGAGAGATACTCCGGCCACGAGCAAGAGGATGAAGAAGACGATCCCTCCCAGGCGGCGCGCTTCTGTCCAGAAGATCTGATCGATATCGTCGATATAAAGGGCGCTGGTCAGAACCCATCCGTATATTGGAACTTGAGTGGCATAAGTGAGGGTCTGCACCGGCTCGCTGCCGCCGGGGCGCGGGAAGCTGAAAGTCACGAAACCGCCGCCGCGGGCAGCGGCCGCGACCGCATCACGAAAGAAGTAGACGCCATTTGCGTCTTTCGTTTGCGTCATATCTTTGCCCTCGACGGCCTGCTTGGGATGCACTTCGAGGATGCCTTCTTTGGTCGCGGCGTAGAAGGCGTTGTCGTTGTCGTAACGCAGCATGCGAAGCAGCGCTCTCGATCGTTCACGCGCCTCCAGTTCTGACAGGCCGGTTTTGCGCCCGGCTTGGTAGTCGGCTTCGATCGCGGAGCGAGCGAGCAGGACCAGCTCCTTCACCTTCGCCTTTCTATCCGCGAGCAAGGTATTCTTCAGGGTCGATAGGCCGATGCCGGCGGTGCCGACCATCCCGAGAATTGACAACAAGACGACGATCAAGAGCTTGGTGGAGATGCGAAGAGATCCGAACATGTAACCATTCTTCCCGCGCTGGCAGAGCTGAGAGCCCATACGTTCAGGAGTTCGCTGTTGACGTCGCATGCCGCACGATCATTCGCGGCTGCCTTGAGGACACTGACGCTCGCACGGCCTGAGCGAGCAAAACATTCGCTCTTCTCCGGCACCCGACCATGCACCTGCGTAGGTGAAGGCGGACCTGGGTGGACACATCCAAGGACGAAATCCACGACGACCCACAGCGCTTCGCCTCGCCCACGACAGTCACGCCATGCCGGTCGGCTCGAAGAGACGGCGGGACCGCAACAGAAGTTTGAGTAGCTGTATATCGATCGTCGCCACCGACCTGGCGTGAGCTACTTCTTGAGTAGATCGTTGGTGTAGAAGTCTGTAACCGGCTTGTTCGGGTCGGTACTCTCGGTTGCGGACATCAATTTCAACGCGTCCGATATCGTTTTGTCGCTGATCCAGCCGGCTGGCCGACCCTTCTCGAAATTCAGCGTGGCTGAAGTTGCAACGATCTGCGCTTTTATCAGCTCGTCCGAGGGAGCCGCGCTCCAAGCGCTTTTCAGCGCGGCCGTCGCTGCCGCCGGCTCTGACTTGGTCAACTCGATTGCCTCCTCGGTCGCGGCGAGGAAGCGCCTGAGCGGTTCAGATTTTTCGGCGATTCCCTTGTCGCTCACCACGACGGCAAGCCCAGGTACGCCGAGGCCGAACTTCGGCATGTCCAACACAGGAAATTTTGTGCCACTTCGCTCTTCGATAAGGGGCAGATCAACATTGGTATAAACGCTGATGAGATCGACGCGCCTTTGCATGAATTGGGGAAATTTCACCTGCGGGTCGACTTGAACCTTACTGATCTTGTCGCAGTTGATTTTGTTGATCGCGCAGAAGACGTCTAGATAGGTCGTGGCAGGGTCTCCGACGGAGATCGCAAGCGACTTGCCTTCCATCTGCGCCGGTGTTGTCACGGCCTTGTCGGGCCACGAAATGAGGGCGAAGGGCGCTCGCTCCTGATAAATCGCCGCGAGTTTGACCGGCATTCCTTTTCCGATTGCCGAGATGGCAAATATGGCGGGAACGACCACGACATCTTCATTGCCGCGTACAAGACCTCCGAGAGCTGCTTGTGCACCCGCGCCTTCTCCGAGAACGATATCGATTCCCTTCTTTTGGTAGAGGCCTCTCTCTTTACCCAGATAGAGGAAGCCATACTCGCCCTTTAGCTTCCAGCTAAACCGGACGTTCACAGTGTCCAGGGCGGACGCTGTCGTTGTCCAGAACGAGGCGGCGATCGCGACCGCAAGAATCCCAAAAACGTGGTGCAGTTTTGGCATAAGTCCCTCCTCTTCTGGTCTCTGCGGGCAAGTGCCCGTGACCGAAACAACCCCCGATAAATTTGATCTCGTATTGTGATCACATAAGACTTAATGTCAAGCGGCTTACCCGCCCGGGCCAAGCACAAACGCCCCCAGTCGCCAAATGCGCCTCGGGTACACTCGTGCCAGGGAAGGGAGCGAAAGGGCTCCCGACAGACCATGGAAACTTCGAAGAGACCACCCATGCGGTTCCGGCACCTCGACATGAATCTGCTCGTCGCCTTGGACGCGATCCTGACCCATCAAAACATATCGCGGGCGGCCGAGCGACTGCTGCTCAGCCAGTCGGCGACCAGCGGGATTCTATCCAGGCTGCGCCAGCACTTCGAAGACGAGTTGCTGGTTCGGAACGGCCGCCGAATGGCTCTCACCCCTCTCGCAGAGGAATTGGTGGCACCGCTCCGCGCCATCCTGACCGAAACGGAAAAACTCTTGGCAATGCGGACCTCGTTCGACCCAGCAACCTCCGAGCGACATTTTACGATCGCGTGCTCTGACTATGTCTGGGCAACTCTTATCGTCGATATCCTTGCCGCATTGCGCGCTGTCGCCCCCTCGGTCAACATATTCTACCAAGGCCCAAGCACCCGCTTTTTTCGCACCGAAATCGATTTCCTGATCGTTCCGGATCGATTCATGCTGGAAGATTGTCCGTTCGCCGCCCTCCCTTCGATTAGCTACGAATGTATCGTATGGAAGGAGAACGAAAGCGTCGGAGATAGCTTGACGCTCGAACAGTTTCTCGAGATGCGTCATGCGCAGGCCTATAGCGAGCGAGCGACGTTCATAGAGGCTTGGTTCTTCAAGCAATTTGGCCGCGCTCCACAGGCCGGGATAACGGCACCAAGCTTCACCCTGCTTCCGCAAGCGCTTATCGGGACCCAGTTCCTGGCGCTCATCCCCGCGGACCTGGCTGATCGGGCAACGGCCACGCTGCCGATAAGGAAAGTGGAAGCTCCCATATCCCTCCCCCTCATGACCGACGTTCTTCAGTGGCGCATCTCGCATGAACGAGATCCCGGGCTGCAGTGGCTGCGAACCCTCATTCTCGACGTTGCCCATCGACGACGGAATTCCCGACAGATTGGCTTCCCGGTTGCGGGGTGAAGATGCAGCGGGTCTCGACCAGCGGCGCTGTTACGCCGAACGCGTCGCGGGTCGGAGCATTGTCCGAAATGAGCGTTCCTTGAAGAACGCTTGCTTCAGGGTATCTAGCAATCGACCACGTTGACGGCCAGGCCACCCAGACTCGTTTCCTTGTACTTGGTGCGCATGTCCTCCCCCGTCTGGCGCATCGTTTCAATGACGGCATCGAGGGACACGTGATGTCGGCCATCACCATGCAACGCGAGCATCGCGGCATTGATCGCCTTGATCGCACCCATTGTGTTGCGCTCAATACACGGGATCTGCACGAGGCCACCGATCGGGTCACATGTGAGACCGAGATTGTGCTCCATGCCGATTTCGGCGGCGTTCTCGATCTGCCGGTTGGTGCCACCCAGGACGGCCACAAGACCTGCTGCCGCCATGGAGCAAGCAACGCCGACCTCGCCCTGACAACCCATTTCGGCGGCGGATATCGAAGCGTTCCGTTTGTAGAGCATACCGATCGCGGACGCCGTCAGGAGAAAGATGCGGGCTTTTGCCGGGCTCGGATCCGGGAAGAACATCTCGGAGAATTTCAGGACCGCGGGTATGACGCCGGCAGCTCCATTCGTCGGCGCAGTCACGACCCGTCCCCGGCCGCGTTCTCTTCATTGACCGCGAGAGCAAAGAGGCTGACCCATTCCATCACGTGAAATGGATGTGCCGCCCCCTTTGACGTCGTCTTGAGCTTGCTGAGCAGGCCTGGCGCACGGCGCGGTACCTTCAGGCCACCAGGCAGAACACCCCCGTTGACACACCCGCGATCGATGCAGCGCATCATGGCATCGCGAACGCTATCCAGGAATGCATTGGTTTCAGTCTCCTCCCTATGCGATAGTTCGTTGGCAGCAACGATATCGGCAATCGACAAGCTGGTCCTCTCACCTATCGCAAGAAGCTCATGCGCTGACGTGAACGGGTACGGCTCACATCCAACGTTTCGAACAGCGGGGTTCCTCGGCTGGTCGCCTTCACACACGATCGCGCCGCCGCCAACGGAGTAATAGGTTTGACGAAGCAGGACGCCCGTATCCGAATGCGCTGCGAATTTCATACCATTTGAGTGCCCCGGCAGGAACTCGCCGGTGCGGAAGGTGAGGTGCTGACGCTCATCGAAGCCAACCGCATGACGACCGCCAAGCAAGATCTCGGAACGCGATCGGATCAGCCCGGCAATAATGGATATGGCTTCAGGATCAACGGATTCTGGCAGCCAGCCCGATAGTCCCAGCAGAAGGGCAATATCGGTGCGGTGACCCTTGCCAGTCAGCGCCAGCGACCCGTAGAGCTCGACGACAACCAAGCGACAGCGCCATAGATCTTCGCCCAAGCATTCGATGAATCGATGGGCCGCGCGCATCGGTCCAACGGTATGCGAGCTGGATGGGCCGATTCCGATCGTGAATAGATCGAGGACACTGATCGGACCGGCTAGGCGCCTGGACGATAAACCGGGCGTGGTGACTTGTTCGACAGTCTGGGACATGGGCGCACACCTCAATCAAGTGATTGATTTCAAATGCGCCCCATCTGTCTATTTGCCTGAGAGTATTATCCCGTCGGCGGGTGCCAAGGCACCTCTTTCCAGATGTTGTTTCGTCACACGCGGTCCTTGTTGCCTGAGAGTTTCCGGGGCGGTTGCTCCTTCGGCGTCGGCCGAAGCCGATCTCTTCCGCAAGCGACGTCTTTGGGACTCGACCTCCTGAGTCACGACATCAAAATTGTGGCTGCACTTCTCAAGTATTCTACTACGCGGCTTGGGTCAACAATGAACCGAAGATGCAAAGTCTTGCCGTTCTGCGTCGTTTACGGGGTTGACCTGCCGGTAGAGGGATTTCGGTCTGGGCGCTTTGAATTGAGCCATTGGGTCTTGTCGGTCAATCCGGAGTGCACAGCCAGCGAAAAGATACTTTAATGAATTCGTTGAGGACTTCGATTGAATGCTCCTCACAGTGCTGGCTCGCGATATCGAAGGTTTCAAGCGAATCCACCGGACTGAACTCTCGTGCTTCGCGGTGTAGGTATAGGACGCGGCGTTGGCATGGGGCTAAATGCGCATCTTGGGCCTCAACAGATCCGGGGCAGTTGCTCGCCCGACAACCAGTCGACGATTCGGCCACCGCCAAAGCTCGTCGCCATCTGCACGAAGTGATGATCGTCCGGCACCGCTTCGCCGATATCGGCGGCATCGCGACTGAGCGGGTGCGCTCTCATGGCGGCCAGCACGGCTCCGGCGACATCAGGCGACACGATCGCGACCAGCTTCCCCTCATTGGCGACGTAGAGCGGATCGAGCCCGAGCAACTCGCAGGCAGCCGCCACCCCCGGCTTGACCGGAATCGCCTCTTCCTGGAGACTGAAGCCTAGTTCGGACTGCTGGGCAATTTCGTTCAATGTCGCCGCGAGGCCGCCGCGCGTGGGATCTCGCATCAGACGGATGCCGCGGCCGCCCGCCGCCACCATCCTGGCGACCAGATCATGCAGGGCGGCCGAATCCGAGACGATCTCCGTTTCAAAGGCGAGGTTCTGGCGCTTTGACATGATTGCGACGCCGTGATCGCCAAGCGTGCCCGAGATCAGCACCCGATCTCCGACCCTCGCATTCTCGGCGGAGAGATCCAGTCCCTCAGGCACCAGGCCAACGCCCGCGGTCGAAATGAACAGGCCATCGGCCTTGCCGCGCTCGACCACCTTGGTGTCGCCGGTGATGATATGAACGCCGGCGGATTGCGCCGCCTCGCCCATGGAGTCCGCGATCATCTTGAGGTCTGAAAACCGAAAGCCTTCCTCAATAATGAAACTCGCAGACAGATAAAGCGGTCGGGCACCGGCCATGGCGATGTCGTTGACGGTGCCGTGCACCGCGAGCGAGCCGATATTGCCTCCGGGAAAGAACAGCGGTGAAACCACATAGCCATCAGTCGTCATCACCATGCGCCCGGCGCCGACGTCGAAGGCGGACTGATCGTTGCCGCGCGCCAGCCATTCGTTGCCGAACGCCTCGTGGAACAGGCCCGAGATCAACTGCGACATCGCACGGCCGCCGGAACCGTGGGACAGGTCGACGCAGCCGTGCTTGATGTCGAGCTTGCGCTGATGGGCTCTCATGACGCCCGCTTCTGCTGACGATCGCGGAAGCGACCATAGGTCCAATGCGCGGCACATGCGCCTTCCGAGGAGACCATGCAGGATCCCACCGGGGTCTCCGGCGTGCACACCGTTCCGAACAGCTTGCAGTCGACCGGTTTCTTGACACCGCGCAGGATCGCGCCGCATTCGCAGGCCGGATTGTCGGGGACGCGCAGCTCGTTCAAGGCGAAACGTACCTCCGCATCAAATCTGGCGTAGGTTTGCTTCAGCTTCAATCCGCTATAGGGCACGAGCCCGAGGCCTCGCCATTCGAACTGATCGCGCAGCTCGAAAATATTCGAGACCTCCTCCTTGGCGCGCGGATTCCCATCGCGCGTTACGGCACGGCTGTATTGATTCTCCACCTCGTTCCGGTTCTCGTTGACCTGACGCACCAGCATCAGAATCGCCTGCATCATGTCAAGCGGCTCGAAGCCCGAGATCACCACCGGCTTGCCAAATTCCTCTGCAAAGACCTCGTAGGGCTCGGTGCCAATGATGATGCTGACATGCGCGGGCCCCACGAAACCGTCGATCTCGACGCGGCGGATGCTGCGGGTGTCGGGACTCTCCAAAATGTTCTGCATCGCCGGCGGCGTCCGCACGTGGTTGCAGACCACGCTGAAGTTTTCGAGCTGCTTCTTCTCAGCGCGCCGGATCAAGATTGCGGTCGGCGGCGTCGTGGTCTCGAAGCCGATCGCGAAGAACACGACTTCCTGCTCCGGATTCTCTTCCGCGATCCGGATCGCATCGACCGTGGAATAGACCATGCGGACGTCGGCGCCACGTGCCTTCGCCTTCAACAGCGAGGCACCTTGCGAGCCCGGCACCCGCATCAAATCGCCATAGACGCAAAGGATCACCTCCGGCCGATCGGCCAGCCGGATCGCCATGTCGATACGTCCCGCCGGCAGCACGCAGACGGGACAGCCGGGGCCGTGGATCATCCGCACGTTCTTGGGCAGTATGTCCTCCAGGCCATAGCGCGAAATCGCGTGCGTATGTCCGCCGCAGAACTCCATGAAGCGGTAGGACCTCTGCGGATTGGCCTCAGACCGGATCGCCCTGGCCAATCCCAGCGCGATTGCCTTGTCCCGAAATTCGTCGGCGTATTTCACTGCATTGCTCCCTGCCCTTCGGTGCTGAGCTCACGCAAGAGCTCCAGCGTCCGCCTCACCTCATCCGGATCGATCTTGGTCAAGGCATAGCCGACATGGATGATCACGTAGTCGCCGACGGCAAGATCTTCGATCAGCGCCACCGAAATCTCCTTGGTGACGCCGTCGATCGAGACGACGGCCATCTCGTCGGGAAGGAGCTTTGTAACCTCTGCAGGTATGGCGAGACACATCAGGCGTTTCCTTCCAGCCTTTGTTGTTCGAGCATTTGGAGAGCGGCAACCCAGGCTTGGCCGAAGCTCAAGCCGCCGTCATTCGGCGGCACCTGGCGCGCGAGCTGCGGATTGAGCCCGACAGCGACGCAGCCGCGCTGCACCTCCTCGCTCAGGATCGCGTTGAGGAAGCAGCCGCCGCTCAAAACGACGGTAGTGAGGCCGGTCTCTCGTGCCGCACACGCGATCCAGTCGACACAGGCCGCGGCAAACGTGCCATGAAGCAGCTCCGTGCCTACGGTCGGACCGGGGGCATCAGCCACAAGACGTTCAAACAGCGGATACAGCGACAACACGCCTTGTTCGATTGTCCAGGCATCCTCAGCGACGCGTGTCCGGCGAACACGCGCCTCCAGCTTCATCGCGGCTTCGCCTTCATAGCTCTGCCGCGTGGAGAGCCCCAGCAATCCGGCGGCTGCATCGAACATCCGACCGGCGCTGGTCGTCGTTGGCACGTCGGGCTGGTCGAGCAGGGCCAAAACACCCGCCGCCAACGGCTGCGCCGCAAAGCGACGTGGAATCTCCGCGCCGCGCCCGAGCGCCTGAAGCACGCCGGCAGCCATCCGCCAAGGCTCGCGCGCGGCGCGATCGCCGCCTGGCATCCTGAGCGGCACCAGATGTCCGATCCGCCGGAAGCGCGCGCCCTCACATCGCAAGAGCTCGCCGCCCCAACTCCCGCCGTCGCTACCATGACCAAAGCCGTCAAGCACCAGTGCCAGCACGGGCTCGTCGATACCGTGCTCCGCCATCACGGACGCCGCATGTGCATGATGGTGCTGAACCGCGATCAGCCGGCGGCCGCTCGCCTCGGCAAAGCGGGTGGAGGCCATGTTGGGGTGAAGATCATGCGCCACGACGGCCGGCTCGACATCCAGCGTCGAGATCAGGTGCTCGATCGTCTCCTCGAAGAAGCGAATGCCCTCCACGGTATCGAGATCGCCGATGTGCTGGGAGACGAAGGCTTCATCACCGCGCATGATCGTGACAGATGCCTTCAGCGCGCCGCCCACTGCGAGCACCGGCGGCACGGCACACGCCAACCGAATCGGCTCGGGAACATAGCCGCGGGCCCTCCGGATGAATTGCGCGCGTCCGGCAACGACCGACAGCACGGAATCGTCAGCGCGCGTGACGATATCGCGATCATGGGTGACGATCAGGTCGGCAATGCCGGCGAGCCGCCGCTCCGCCTCGTCATTCTCGATGACTAGCGGCTCGCCGCCCGGATTGGCGCTCGTCGCCACGATCACCCAGGGGGAGCCGTCCGCACACGGGTGCGCCGAGTTCAGCACATGGAACACCAGATGATGCAGCGGCGCGACCGGCAGCATGACGCCGATCCGCGACAGGTCCGGCGCGATTGCCGGCGCGAGTTGCCGACGCGATGTCAGCAATACGATCGGGCGCGGCGTCGACTCCAACAATGCCAGCTCTGTTGCATCCGCGTTAGCGATCTTCGCGACAGCGTCGACTGCGGCAACCATGACCGCAAACGGCTTCCGCTCCCGCTGCTTCCTCCGCCGCAGACGCCGCACCGCCTCGTCGTCTCGGGCATCGCACAAGAGCTGATATCCACCGAGTCCCTTGAGCGCCACGATTTTTCCGCCTGCGATCTCAGCGGCGATCTGCTCGATGCCGTGGCTCAAGCGCGGACCACACAATGGACAGGCGATCGCCTCGGCATGAAAGCGGCGGCTTGCGGGATCGGCATATTCTGCGGCGCAAGCTGCGCACATCGCGAAATGCTTCATCGCGGTGGAGCGGCGGTCATATGGCAGCCGCTCGGCAATGGTATAGCGCGGACCGCAATTGGTGCAGTTGACGAAGGGGTAAAGATGGAAGCGGCTGCTCGGATTGAACAGCTCGCTCAGGCACTGGGTACAAGTGGCGGCGTCGGCGACGATCCGGGTCGACACCCTGCCCTGCTCGCTGGCGCGAATAATGAACTCGTCGCTTTCAATGGCGCCGATCCGCTGCACGGAGATCCCGTCGATCCGTGCCAGCGGCGGTTTCTCCAGTCGCAGCGCAGCGACGAAATCGGCAGCGCGCGCACCTTCAACCTCGATCACAACACCGTGCGGGTCATTGGCCACGAAGCCGCCGAGGCGATAGCGTATGGCAAGGCCATAGACATAGGGCCGAAAGCCAACGCCCTGCACGGCGCCGCGCACGTGCAGGCGGAGCCTCCGACCATCGCGCGCTGCGGCTCCGCCGCTCATCATCATGCCGATACGGCACTCAGGGATGCCGCCCTCGCCTTCTCGGCGCGCTTCCGGATCCAGGCATAGAATGCCGCAAATCCCTCTCCGGTCCGCGCCGATAACGTCAGCACCTCGATCTTTGGGTTGACCCGCCGCGCATATTCGATCGTCCTGGCGAGATCGAAGTCGAGCACAGGCGCGAGATCGATCTTGTTGATCAGCATCAACGAGGACACTGCGAACATGTTGGGATATTTGAGCGGCTTGTCCTCGCCTTCGGTGGTCGAGAGCACCACGATCTTGCAGGCCTCGCCGAGATCAAACGCTGCCGGACAGACGAGATTGCCGACATTCTCGATGAAAAGGATGCCGCCGTTGAGCCGGGGCAACCGGTCATAGGCCTCGCCGATCATGGCCGCATCGAGGTGGCAGCCCTTGCCAGTGTTGACCTGGACCGCCGGTACGCCTGTCGCCCGGATCCGCTCGGCGTCGTTCGAGGTCTGCTGATCGCCCTCGATCACGCCGATCGGGCAATTGTCTTTCAGTTCGGACACGGCGCGGGCCAACAGCGTGGTCTTTCCGGCGCCGGGGCTCGAGACCAGGTTGAAGGCGAGCACGTCATCCGCGCGGAACCGCGCGCGGTTGTCGGCCGCAAGGCGGTCGTTCTTGCCGAGGATGTCACGCTCGACCTGGATGATGCGGTCGCTGCTCATGCCGGCGATCGTCTGCTCGGCCGGGTCGGCGCCGCAGTCGAGCAGGCCGGGATCTCCGCGGTTTCGATCGTGGTGATGATGAGGGCGATGATCTTGGTCGTGATGACCGTGTCCATCGTGACCATGATCGTGATGATGACTATGAAGATGCGCGTGATCATGCCCATGGGGGTGATCGTGCCCACGCTCAATGGAAGCTTTGCCGTCACCGCAGCCGCATACTGTACACATCAGTCGACCTCCAATGCCCTGACCCGCATCTCTTCTCCACCGGTCACTTGCAATTGATAGCTGCCACAGCCAGGGCATGGCTCATAGCGCTGCTTGATTTCGACGCTTGTCGAGCAGGCCATGCACCAGGCGGTCCCAGGCGTCTCGACGATGTCCAGGGTCGCACCTTGTGCAATGGTGCGTGCGGCGACCGCTTCGAAGCAAAATTTCATCGCCTCCGGCGCAACATGGCTCAACGCGCCGATCTCGAGGCACACTGCCTTCACTTTTGGGAACGCGCGCCTGCGCGCCTCCTCCTCGACGATCTCGATGATGCCTTGGCAAACCGCCATCTCATGCATGGCCAACCTCACGGAAGCTGAGGTTAAATCCGACGCAGGGATCGAAGGAGCCGATGAGCGTACGGACGGCATTCTGCCCCTGTCGACCGGCGGCAAGGGCCGAGCCCTGCAGGCTGCGGACCAGCGGTCCACGTGCATGGAAGTTCCATTCGGTCGGAGCCAGCGATTCGAAGCGGACGATGCGGTTTTCGTTATTGCACTCGACGATTTGATAGAGCCGGCCGCGGGCGCATTCGACGGCCGCCGCACCTCTGCCGGCGCCAAGCCGGTAGCTATCGACGACGCCGTCCTCGAGCGCCTCGTCGCCCGTCTCGAGCCAGGAGCAGAGGCGCGTCACTTCCGCAATCCGCGCCTTCAGCCGCTCGGCAGGTCCGGCGCTCGGCGGCAGGACCGGCTGGCGCCGGACCCGGCGTGCCCACACACCGGTCTCGGGAATTCGACCGTGGAGATCGGGGGCATCGGAGAAGCTCGCGCCATCCGCAAGCAGCCGCATGATGACATCGAGATCATCGGCGACGGAAAGAAACGAGTGTTCGACGACCGGCTGCAGCAGCGCATGCCCATCGAAGCTCGAAAAATGCGCTGCCAGCGCGCTGCCTGGCGTCAGCGCCTCTCCTTCGCCCGCGATTCCGAGTGCAGCGAGCACCGCCTTGATGCGCGATACCGCCTCGCAACGCGCCGACACCTGCCCGCCTTCGCCGAGGAGGCCACCAAGGACGGCGGTCGCCTGCATCATGGCGCGGACCGCGGCGGCGCTCGCGCCGTCCAGGGTGAGCTGGCCGACGAACAGACCACGGAACAGTTCCGCCAGCCGCTCGGCGACGACAGCGGTGACGCGGCGATGCATGGTCTCCGGAGGACAATCCTCGCCGCGCGCGGCTTCCACCGCTCCCAGAAACGCCACCTGATGTGCAACCGAGCACGGCGAGAACAGCCGCGGCAGCACGGAGAGCTGCGACGAGACGGGCTTGCCCGCAAACAGACGCGTCAACGGCAGCCGGCTCCGGGGCAGGATTGCGACGTCGGCGATCGTATCCTTGGCGAGCCACACCGTGATGTCGATCTCGTTGCGGAAGCCGGGGTTCATTCGTGCTGCTCCGTCAGAACAGCCCGCATGAAGCTACGCCGATCGATCGCGCTTGTAGCGGTTTCGCGGCGTCGGGTCGCCTCCTTGCCGTCGGCCGGCAACATGAGTTCGTTGATGGCCGCTTCCGCCGTTGCCCGCGCAGAGGCCACGTCGGCAAACCCGAACATGGGCGAGAACAGCGAACAGCTCGCGATGCGGCCCACATGGTTGACGTCGCTGAGGATGAACTCAATATCGCCGGCCGGAAAGCGAGAGCGCAATGTCGAAGCTGAGGCCGCCGGCGCCAATTCGCCGGCCGGCATCACCACGTTCATGAACCAGGGCGTGACCATGATACCGATGATCGTGCCGTTGAACACGCGGAAGCTAACTGCCTCGACGTCGAGGGCGTCGTTGTAGATCGGCAGCTCGCGCATCGCGCGCTCGCCGATGTCCCGGTAGACGTGAGCCAGCCGCTGCCCCCAAGCTGCCGCGTCGGCGTCAGTGGCAGGCGCTTGCGCATGAGGTTTCATGACGCGATGGCCATGAATTTGGACTTTGGCGCGTCACAGTTCGGGCAGCGCCAATCGTCAGGAAGGACCGCGAAGGGCGTGCCGGATGCGATCTGCGCGACATCGTCGCCATCGGCGGGATCGTACACCGTCCAGCAGATGCCGCATTCCAGTCGCGTGCCTTCGGTGACATCCTGGCGAACGCCAAAATTCTCGAATACGCTCATTTGAAATAGGCCTCGATGATTTCCTGGAGGCGCTCAGCGGAGTCTTCGAAGTCCTCGTCAGCCGCGATTGCCACGGTCGGCACACCGCCAACCTCCAGCGTGTCAAGGATGATGGCATCCATGGCGTTGAAGAACTGCACCGACCAGACGTTGCGGATACCCGTCGAGAGCACCCGGCAAGTGCCGTAGCCGCGTGAAACGAGCTGGATCGGCCCATTCCTGATGGTGTCATGGAGGAAGCTCATGTCGACGGGGCTCATCGGCAGCAGCGTGAAATTGATGATTTGCGAGCGAATGCTCGGCCGCCAGGCCAGCGCGCGCTCGCGGATTTCCGCGAGCACCGGCAGCGCGTTCATCGCGCCTTCCGGCGCCTGCCCGATCTCGAAATCCGCAGTGGTAAGATCAGCAGCGGCGCGCTTGACGATTTCCGGGATTGCGCCGACTTCGAGGTACTCATGATTGGCGTCGATCTCGAGCCGCACGTGCCAGATTCCGGCCAGCGCCGATTCCTGGATCTGCGCCAGCGATCCGTCCGGCAGCGCGACGAAGCCGGCAACCTCACCTTGGCCGAGCACGTCCGCAATCAGCTTGCGCTCGAGATCGTTGAGATTGGCGAGCCGGAACAATCGTGTCGGCACGTCGGTCTTTTGGCTTGCGATGGCCGCTACCACTTTCGACAGCAGATCGATTGCATTCGGACAGCGCTTGGCCAGCTCCGCGCTGTCCAGCGTGGCAAGCCTCGCCAACGCA
Source organism: Bradyrhizobium monzae (assembly GCF_021458635.1). Lineage (GTDB taxonomy): Bacteria > Pseudomonadota > Alphaproteobacteria > Rhizobiales > Xanthobacteraceae > Bradyrhizobium. The sequence continues at coordinate 146,660 of NZ_JAIRDQ010000012.1, read as the reverse complement.
CCCGCGGCCGTCAGGCGGACGCTCGATGCATTCAGGCTTGCCTCGCCGATCGAAAACACGTTGATCGGCTGCTCGGCACCTCCAGGCGCGGTCCAGAAACCCGCTTTCATAATTCGACACCCTGTGAGCGACGCTGGGGAATGATGACTGTCACGACAACACGCTCGCGCCGCACGGACGGTCGATCAGCTTGGCGATGCGGTCGACATAGACCGACCAGTCCTGGATCTTGGCGATCAATCCGAGCGTTTCGCCCTTGGCGATAAAGATCAGCGTCGGCTGCACCCGGACGCCAAAGCGCTGGCCGAGCTCGCTCTCGGCGCAACGCGCGATCACGGCACCCCGCAGCCGCCCCTGAAAAGCGTCAATCAGTTCCGGCAACACGACCGCGACGTCGATCGCCTCCATAAAACGCGCGGGATCGCCCGCCGACAACAGCACGGCCACCGCACCGGCCTCATTGGCCGCGCCAAGAAACCGATCGACACTCGCGGCATCGACCTCGGGCAGGCCGCGCCGCGTCAGATTATGCTTTCCCTGCTGGAATTCCATCAGCCCCCTGGCAAGCCTTTTTCTCTGACGTGAGAGGTTAGCAAAGCACATGTCACGATCAGTTATCGCCTTTCCTGGCCGATCTGATTGAGATAGATCCTTCATTTTCGCGTCCGCGAAACGGGATGGTTTCGAATGAAACTTGTCTTTCATCCGCGGCGGACCAACCCGAGCCGCCCGCGATGCGGGTGACATCGAGGATCGGATTTGGAAGGTCGGCCGCTGGGTCAAACCGGAGATGCTCGGGCAGTTGCGGTTCTCGCTCGATGAGGTCGGCGAAGAAACGGTTGCAATCCTCGCCACCGAGCACCGCGGTCAGCCCCTCGATCGCCTCAGCGATCAGTCGCGCCTCTGCCTCATCGAGCAGACGGATCGCGGTGTCGATATGGACGAGCACCTTGCTGCCGACCGGCAGGTCGGGGAGCAAAAGTATCGAGACACGCCGCCGCTCGCCGCGAAACTCGCATAGCGCCGAAACGCCGTCAGTCTCAACAATCGTCATCGGCAGGCCAAGGCACATCCCGCGTCTCCGGTCGCGCACGCCGGTCAGACCGGCCGCATCCTCATCTCGTAGTGCTGATGGTCGATATCGTTGGTGAGCAGCCGTTCGGACTCCAGCAGCGGCTTGCTGCGCGGACTCGCCGTCGCGCCCCACTCAGCCAGGATTGCGCAGACCAGCTCGATCGCCGGCCCGATCTGATCGCTCACCGGCTTGGTCAAAGGGCCGCCCCAGTCATCGAGATCGCGCGGTTGGCAGCCGATCAACGCGAGATGCTTCGGGCAGCGCCCGAGCAGATCCGCCGCGCTGATGACTTCCTGAAATCCTGTCTGATGCAAGCTCATCTTCTTCGCGCCCGTGAAACGTGGAACTTCCTCGTCGCGCACCAGCTTCAACTCTCCAGGCTCGAGCCCATAGTCGATCGCGTCGAACACGATCAGACGATCGGCCTCTTCCAGATAGCTGACGAGGTAGAGGCCCTGCGTCCCGCCGTCGAGAATGGTGACATTGTCCGATACGACGTAGCGGCGGTGGAATTCCTCCACCGCCCGTACGCCGAACCCGTCATCGGCCCACAGGATATTGCCGATGCCGAGCACCAGAATGCGGTCTGTTGACGATGTCGGCATAGGCCCTCGTTTCCGACTTCAGTCGCGAAATTGCCGTTCGCCGGAGACCATCGAGGAGATGATGCCCTGACGCGACATGATGTCTTCGCGGATCGCGGCATAGACGTGTGCTATGACGAACGTCACGAGCGGCCACATGCCGAGATGATGCCAAGTGTGCACATCCTGGCTGTTCGGCCAGATCGCGAACACCCAGCCGAACAGCTTGTGCTGCCAGCTATCGATTCCGCTGCCTTCCGAATAGAGCGCAAAGCCGGTGATGATCATGTAGGCCACGAACAGCGTGAAGCCCGTGAACATCCCGGTCCGCGCCAAGGGATTGTGGCCGACATACATTTTCGGCGTTTGTTCCAGGAACGCGTACCAGCGGATTTCATCCAGCATTTCGCGCCAGAACTGCTTGCGATGAGCCGGCAGAAAGAAGATCTGCCGGGAATGATGGTTGCCGACGAAAGCCCAGAAGACGCGGGTGAGGAAGAACACTGCCAGCACCTGACCAGCCGCGAAGTGGGCGAAGCGGATATAGCCCATTACGAAGTTCGCCGACGCCTCGCCCTCCACCGATGGCAACGGCATTCCGATCAGGTAGCCGGTCATCATCAGCGCGACGATAGAGAATGCATTGACCCAGTGGCAGATTCGCACCGGTGCTTCGTAGACATAGGCGGTGGGACGCCCGATCGCATGTCCACCGACCGCGTCCGCTGCGATGGCGGCGAGATCCGGCTTGGTCTTCGCGCGACGTTCAGCCGCATCCATCATGGTGCTTCACCCCTGGTTTATCTGACCTTGACGGTCGCCAATTCCTGGCCATCCGGACTCATGACGTGCGTCGCGCACGCCAGGCACGGATCGAAGGAATGAATGGTGCGAAGGATCTCCAGCGGCTGCTCGGGATTCACCATCGGAGTATCCATCAAGGAGGCCTCGAATGCGCCGATATTTCCCTTGGGATCGCGCGGCGAGCCGTTCCAGGTGGTCGGCACTACGCACTGGTAGTTGTCGATCTTGGTTTGCTTGATCTTGATCCAGTGCGCGAGCGCGCCGCGCGGCGCCTCGGTAAAGCCAAAGCCCTTGGCCTCCTTTGGCCAGCTCTCCGGCTTCCACTTGTCGACGTTGGCGGTCGAGCTATCGCCCGCCTTGATATTGGCGACGAGCTTATCCTGGAAATAGCGCATCTGGCGGCCGGCCCAAACCGATTCCAGCGCGCGCGCCGCGGTGCGGCCGAGCGTCGAGAACAGCGCCGACAGCGGCAGGTCGAGGTCCTTCAGGAATTTGTCGACCGGATCCTTGAACTCGGCCTTGTTCTGCGCGTAACCGACGACCCAGCGTGCGAGCGGCCCGACCTCCATGGCGTGGCCTCGCCAACGCGGCGCCTTGATCCAGGAATATTTGCCGCTCTCATCGAGCTGCTCGATCGCCGTCTTGGTGCCCTTCGCCTTGGGCCCGAGCACGTAGTTCGGCTCGGTGACGCCATCCCAGGGGTGCAGGCCCTTGGTCTCGTCGGGATATTTGTACCAGGAGTGAACGACGAATTCCTGGATCTCGTCGGGGTTGGCGTGGTCGACTGGAAACACCTCCGAGAGATTGCCGTTGATGATGGACCCTCGCGGCAGCTTCAGGTTCCTGGAGGAGTAGTCGTTGGCGTGTTCCGGCACGTCGCCATATGCGAGCACACTCTTGCCCGAAAGACCACCGCCATAGAGCCAATCCTTGTAGAACGACCCGATCGCCGCCACGTCAGGCAAGTAAACCTGCTCGTTGAATTCAGTTAGATGATCGATGATCGACGAGATCAGGTTCAGCCGCTCCATGTTGATGGCTCCGACCGCCCCGGTACCGTCGACATTGATCGGACAGGGTACGCCGCCGACGAGCCAGTTCGGATGAGGATTCTTGCCGCCGAATATGGTGTGGATCTTTACGATTTCCTTCTGGAAATCGAGCGCTTCCAGATAATGCGCCACAGCCATCAGATTGGCTTCGGGCGGCAATTTGTAGGCCTTGCTGCCCCAGTAGCCGTTCTTGAAAGGACCCAACTGCCCCGACTCGACGAACTTCTTGAGGCGTGTCTGGAGGTCCTTGAAGTAGCCAGGCGATGACAACGGCCAGTTCGAGATCGACTGCGCGAGCGTGGAAGTGGCCCGCGGGTCGGCCGAGAGCGCCGAGACCACGTCGACCCAATCCAGTGCGTGCAGGTGATAGAAGTGAACGACATGATCGTGCACCTGCAGCGCGAGCTGCATCAGGTTGCGGATCGAGTTGGCATTCTCCGGAATGGTGATTCCGAGCGCATTCTCGACCGCGCGCACCGACGTCAGGGCGTGGGTGCCGGTGCACACGCCGCAGATCCGTTCGGTGAACGCCCAGGCATCGCGCGGATCGCGATCCTTCAGGATGACTTCGATGCCGCGCCACATCGTGCCTGTGGATACGGCGTTCCGGATGACGTTATTTGCGTCGAGGTTGACCTCGACGCGCATGCGACCTTCGATGCGAGTGACCGGATCGATGACAATGCGCTTGCCGGAATTGTGGAGTTTGAATCCGTTGGGTGTCTGGATGCCCATCGTTACTTTCCCTGACGACTAATGAACTTGATTTGCGTCTTCGCGCTTGGAGGCGAGCCGCTTCACAGCGGTGACGGCCGCATGCACCGCCACAGCGGCACCGACGGCGCCGGCCGCAGCCATGCCGATCTGGTCAGCGTTCTTCTCGATGCCAAACTGTTTGATGTTGGTCAGGCGATCGTAGAACGAGCCCTTGTCCCAGAAGCCGTCCTCCGAGCAACCGATGCAGCCGTGGCCCGACTGAATCGGAAAGGACACGCCGCCGTTCCAGCGCACGGTCGAGCAGGCGTTGTAGGTGGTCGGGCCCTTGCAGCCCATCTTGTAGAGGCAATAGCCCTTGCGCGCCGCCTCGTCGTCCCACTCCTCGACGAACTGCCCGGCATCGAAATGCGATCGCCGATAGCACTTGTCGTGAATGCGCTGTGAGTAGAACATTTTCGGCCGGCCCTGGCGGTCGAGCTCGGGCAGCCTGCCGAAGGTCGTGATGAAGGTGACGACGCCGGTCATCACTTCGGCGATCGGGGGGCATCCCGGTACCTTGATGATCGGCTTGTTGGAGATGACCTGATCGATGGGCGTGGCCTGCGTCGGATTGGGTTTGGCCGCCTGCACGCACCCCCAGGACGCGCATGAGCCCCAGGCAATGATCGCCATAGCATCGTTGGCCATCAGCTTGAGTTTCTCGACGAACGGCTTGCCGCCGTCGATGCAGAACATGCCGCCCTCGTTCAGCGGCGGATTGCCTTCCACGGCAAGAATGTACTGGCCCTTGTGTTTGGCGCGGGTCTCTTCGAGGATTGCTTCCGCCTGATGGCCTGCGGCCGCCATGATGGTATCGTCATAATCGAGCGAGATCATCGACAGCACGGCATCCTTCGCCAACGGATGCGCGGAGCGGATGAAGCTCTCTGAGCAGCAGGTGCATTCAAGACCATGCATCCAGATCACCGGCACACGCGGTTTGGTTTCGAGCGCATTGGCGATGCGACCCGCCGCCAACGGCTCAAGCCCGAGGCTTGTCGCCGTCAGGCTGCAGAATTTGTGAAAACTCCGACGCGTGATGCCCTGCCGCCTGATCACGCTGTAAAATGTTTCCATTGCCGCGCCCATGCCCCCTCCCGTCTTCGGCTTTGACTTATCGCTGCAACAAGGACAGCAAGAAGCAGGCCAGCCGCAGCGGCGCGCGGAAACTGGGGAAATTCCGAGATGTTACGGATTTGAATCGCCCAATTCACAGCGCGCGAAGAGATCGCGACAGTGAGAAACGGAACAATTCGATTTGCAGCTGGCAACGAGGTTTACGGGAAGCATACCGAGCGATTCGGAAATATCTGCAGAGATCGTTCCCGAACTCACTTCTCCCGGAGCATGCCGCAAACAGGGAGATGCCAGACAACCGGCCGGAAGTCGTCATCTCCCTGCTCATTCTCCGGTCAATGACGCTTTCATCGAACAGCCGTTCTGCCACAACTCGCGCGAAACGCCTGATGATGCCTATGTCGGCTTGGTCGAGGCCGCGCACGGCAGCCAGGCATTGGATGGCGGCCGGCGATGGCAGAATCGAGCGCTATCAGATCAATGCGCCGACCACCTGGAATTTCTCGCCGCGCATTTCCTTCGATGCCGACGGGATGCTGTAGGCGGCACGGTCTTCAGCGTCTACGTAGTAGTCAGACTCAGGCCGAAGGCTTCTCATGAAATGAGACGGCGAAAGCTTGCTGGACGGTTTCGCCCGGAATTGGTTGGGAAAGTGCTCGGTCATTCCGGAATATTAGCGGCTATTTAGAGGAGCGGCCAAAATACGCAAATGCGTATAGCTTAACTTTATACGCGCTCGCGTCTAGTTTTAGGATATACGTATTTGCGTATATTGACTATATATACGCGATCGCGTATATTGGGGCTCGAGGTTCACATGCCGCAGCACATCGCCCGCACCGAAAAACAACTGGGAGCCATTCTACGAAGGGCTCGCAAGCAGGCCGGACTGACGCAATCCGAGCTCGGAAAAAACATTCATCTGCGTCAGGGAACCGTGTCCCGGCTTGAGGCGGGTGCACCCGCCGTTCAACTCCACACTCTCATTGAAGCGCTGGCTGCCCTTGACTTGGAATTGGTGGTTCGCCCGCGAAGTAAAGCGAGTGCGGCCGATATCGAGAGCGCATTCTAATGCCCCGTCCGAAAGCCAACGCTCCGTTAAACGTGTTCGTAAATGGCCGCCTGGTCGGCGTACTCAAGCGCGAGTCCAGCGGCGCCATCGACTTTCGCTACGACGCGCAATGGCTCTCATGGCAGTCGACCTTCCCGATCTCGCTCTCCCTGCCCCTTCGCGAGGACCGCTATATCGGTGCTCCGGTCATCAACGTGTTCGACAATCTGCTGCCGGACAGCGAACCGATACGCAGGCGCGTCGCCGAACGTGTTGGCGCGACCGGTACGGACGCCTACAGCATGCTCTCGGCTCTCGGACACGACTGCGTCGGGGCACTCCAATTTCTACCGGAAGGCATCGATCCGGGACCGGCGGGCAAGATCGAAGACAAGCTCATCAGTGACGATGAAGTCGCGCATATCATTCAGAATCTGGCGGCGGCTCCGCTCGGTCTCGATGAGGACGAAGATTTTCGAATTTCCATCGCCGGTGCGCAGGAAAAGACCGCTTTGCTGCGCCAGGACGGCAAATGGTACAAGCCGGTGGGGACCACCGCCACCACCCATATCCTGAAGCCGCAAATGGGGCGCTTGCCGAACGGCATCGATCTTTCAAACAGCGTGGAGAACGAATTCTTCTGCCTCAAACTCATTTCAGCTCTTGGTATCCCGGCAGCGAACGTCGAGATATCTGACTTTGGAGGCCGCCGCACGCTCGTTGTCGAGCGTTTTGATCGCCGCTGGACAAGCGACAAGCGATTACTCCGCCTGCCCCAGGAGGATTGCTGCCAAGCGTTGTCGGTACCGCCGACCAGAAAATATCAGTCGGATGGCGGGCCCGGACTAAAAGACATTTTGGAGCTGCTGAAAGGAAGCGATGCACCAACTCAAGATCTCACGATGTTGCTCCGTGCGAGCATCGTGTTCTGGCTCATTGGAGCAACTGACGGTCACGCCAAGAATTTCAGTATCTTTCTCGGCCCCGGAGGCCGGTTTCGTCCGACACCACTTTATGATGTGCTAAGTGCACAACCCAGTCTGGACGCGAAGCAAATTCAACCCAAGGCACTTAAGCTTGCGATGTCGGTCGGCAAGAACCGACACTACACCGTGAATGAAATCCTGCCTCGGCACTTCATACAGACGGCCGAGATCTCCGGCGTCGGGCTTGCCGTCGTACGCTCCATCTTCAAGGATCTCGCAGCAACGTTCGAAACAGCGTTTAACGATGTGCTCAAAGCCCTTCCCAAGGACTTTCCCGAGCAACTAACAAGCTCGATACGGACTGCCGCCCTTCATCGCACCAGCCTCATCGGCGAGGCCTGACATCCCTATAGCGATCTTGGCGCTGTTCAAACTCTGTCAAAATCATCTCGACGCGAGCGGCCAGACAACCGGTTCGTCATCATCTCGTCTTCCGTGGCAAAGAAATCATTGCCCTGTAAGCCGCACGAACGTGCATTCAAACAGTTCCGTGGCGGTCTGCTCATTTGCATCCTTGAAACACATCGTGAAGACGCGCCATCTGCGGACGCGGGACGCCACTTCGTCCATCATCTGCCCGCCTCGCGTCGTATATAGAGGGAAGAGCACCTCCCAATCCCGAGCGCCTCCATATCCGGGCCCGGATCAATACCGACAACTTCGAATGCGCGGCCGCGCCCCAGTTCTGGTTTTCAGAGGTCCAACACCTGTTTGGGGCTGGCGAGCGCATTGCGGCGGTCGATGATCTCGTCCGTGCCTGCTCCGCCGCCAGCTACGACCGCCTCGGAGCCGCGCGTCGGCGGAAGTGGAGCGACAAGGCACGAATCGTTGGGGAACTCGTAGCGAGCAGCGTCTCAGTCTGTTCGATAGCGCGACGGCATGTCGCCGCAGCAGTTGTTCGGTTGGCGACGTCAGTTGCGAGAAGCAGCAGGCGGAAGAAGTACAGGTTGTGCCGGCGGTGGTGGATGCCGCGGTGCCAGCGGCTGTTCTTGGCCATGAGCGCGGAGCGGTGCGCCGAAAACTCTGTTCAGACAATTGGGACCAGCTCTGTTGTTCACTTCACGGGAGCATAGAGTGCCAATATGTCGGCTGTAATTCTCCGAGAGATCCGATCATTTCCATCCTCGCCATAATGCCCGCCGTCCATGTAAATTGGGCTGGCAACATCGGAAAAGATAGTACGTAAGTCATGAATCACGTTTTGCTCCAAACTCTCATCTTCTCTCTTGGCCAACTTGCTTCTCATAAGAGAGTAAAGATCGTTTTTTCCTGGAAGCCGTTTCTCTGATTTTGAAAGCTGATCCTCTTCATATTTTGTCCTGTGTGTTTTATCGGACAACTGAGGCTCAAGGTAGAATAATGTTTTAAAGGATAAGCTCCTTGAAATAGCCTCTATAAACCGAACATTCCCTAGATAGACATCCAGAGCTCCGTCAGACAGCACGTCTAAATTTTTCGAGCACCCTGCGAGCTGTGGTTCGCCGGTGAGCAGTCTTATCAGCCCGAAGTTTTCTAACCTTATACTTATGCGCGCTTTTGCCTCCTTTTTCGGAGATATTTTTTCGAGGGTTGAGTTGCCAAGCGGAACGCCCGGTTCTCCTTCATAACAAGCGGAGAAAGCCTCAACCGATCCGCCGTAAAAGACCACCAAATCAGGAACATTCCGCTTTCTCAATTCGATAACGAAGCGAATCAAGCTTTGGGTAGTTACATCCCCAATGACTGCATAATTTGTGACTTCAGCGCGGATTCCATTTTCGGCTAACATTTTGGCGACAAGTGAGGGAATGGTGAAGTCGTCCCTAGATCCAAGCCCCCACAAAGTCGACCCACCAAAAAAGAATATTTTTAGCCTGGCACGCCTATCATCGTTGATTGCCTCGGATTCCCAAGTTCTTCTGGTGCCGTCGTCTACATTAATAAACTTCCCCCTGTAGTCCGTTTCGCGTGTTTGCGTATATGGAGCCCACGTCCGATGCTTAGCATCGGTGAGTTCTTTGAAGTACTCTTCCGCGAAGTCGGCATTCGCATATACCCCAGAATTGGCTGCAGCCTTGGCGGCACTTTGACGTTCTCTCTTGTCAGCTCTCTCGTAGTAAGAGGTCAGCGATACTTCCAGAATCGTCATTAAAAGAAGAGCAACACCAAGGATGGCCCATATTTCATTCAATAGGGCCGTCAAGCGAATGCCCCTCGTCCTCGCAACGGATGCTCTCAGCAGCGCATCATTTGCTCCCATAGGGTTTTCCGTGGAAGAGGATTCTTTCAATTTACAGACCCTCGAAAGTCTTCCGGAATTTGGGTCACCAGGACTCTCGCAATTGAGTCCGAATAGAGTCCGGCCGCTTTACCGTTTGGGTGGGAGTCCGTCTTCGTGACCCAGAGGGATTGTGGGGCTTGATTTTCCACAGCCGGAAGAAGGTCCAGAAATGGTATGCTGAGAGCTTTCACCTTGGAGGCTACGAGACTCGTTATATCTTGAAATGGATATGGGGACAGCTCGTGCAGATCCGGGTAGTTAACTACAATAAGTTTGATGTTTCGAGCCTTGCAATAGCTCGCAAGTTCTTTCAACGCACTCTGTGCAACCAACCAGCCCGGTTCATTCTCTTGGTAGAGACCGCGGTAATAGTGCTGCCAATCAGCCTTGCCGAAGTATGTTCGCATAAGGACATCGAAACGACCCGCGATGAATACTGCTGAATAGAAGTGCTCTAGAAAGAAATTCTCCGTCCTTCGCGGTGTTGGCTCTGCGTCATTGATAAAGTAGTTTAGTACGACGATGTCAGGCCTATATACGTACGCCTTTTTCATGAAGTACGTTGCTTCCATAGCTGTGTTAGCATTTCCAATCCCCGTATTTATGACCTCGAATTTTTTTTCCTTCGCGTTCAGCAGCCTTTCCAATCGGTATGATGTGACGTCTTCAGGTCTTGCGCCCCACCCGAACGTCAAGGAGTCGCCAAGCATCATGATTCGAACAGTGCCATTCGCTTTCTCTACGGAATGTTCGCGATCGCGCCAACCTGCGGAGTTGATTGTTACTGGGACCCCCATGTAAACCCCACCCTTTCCAGGGATATGTTCGTGCCCTGCACCGGGTGTGTCACTAGCCACTTTCAGGTCTTTGGCGTAACGCCACATTTCGATGTCGAAATTCGTGCCGTCTGCCTGCGTTAAACGCAGATAGAATTCCAGGAGAGCCGCAGCCATAATCAGGCTAGTCGCTATTGAAACTATTCCGAAGATTGCGTTTTTTATTCTGACATCCATGTGGATGGTTTTTCCTCGAACTGCGCGCCGACATCGTCGTACAGAAAATAGAGATCACGACCGCTGCCAGGCACACGGCTTGAACGCCTGGCGTTCTAATCAAGTTCATAGCAACAACGACAGTCCTTCATCAACGTTCTGCTCTGCTCTTCCTTCCGTAAGAGCGAATTGCCGACGGCCAGCATTTCGATTTCCGTTCCCATGAAACAGCGGAACGCATCCTCTGGCGTGCAAACGATCGGTTCTCCTCGCACGTTGAATGAGGTGTTCACGAGAACGGGGCATCCGGTTAGTTCCTTGAACTTCGATATCAGCCTGTGAAACCGCGGATTGGTCGTGCTGTGCACAGTCTGCACGCGCGCGGAGTAGTCCACGTGTGTGACGGCCGGAATTTCCGAGCGCACGACGTTCAATTTATCGATGCCGAAGAGCTGCCTTTGCTTTTCCGACATCGGCAACTGCTTCGTGCTCAGCACGTCGGCCACAAGGAGCATGTAGGGGCTGTCGGAATGAAGCTGAAACCATTGCGCCACGTCCTCTCGCAAAACACTCGGCGCAAATGGGCGGAAAGACTCGCGATACTTCACCTTGAGATTTAGCTGCTTCTGGACGGTCGGTGAGCGGGGATCAGCAATGATGGAACGTCCGCCGAGCGCACGCGGGCCGAACTCCATCCGACCCTGCATCCACCCAACCGCCTTACCGTCGACGAGAGCATGTGCGACAATGTCAATCAGTGCTTCATCGAATTCGACCGTGAATACCGCGCCGGCCTTTCCTAGACGCTCTTCAATTTCGCGCTGACTGAACTCCGGTCCGAGGTACGCGCCGTTCATGCTGTCGCCCGCATGGATGCTCCTGGGCTTTTCAAGCATGAGATGGTAGGCAGCGAGTGCTGCGCCCACTGCGCCGCCGGCGTCACCAGAAGCCGGCTGAATCCAGATGTTGTCGAAGAGCTTTTCCCGCATGAGCTTTCCGTTCGCAACACAATTGAGCGCCACTCCTCCTGCGAGGCAGAGATTTCTCTGGCCGGTTGTGGTCCGGATTTCTTTTGCAAGCCTTAGGACGACCTCCTCGGTAACGGCCTGAATGGAGGCCGCGAGATCCATCTCCCTCTGCGTCAACCCACTTTCCGGGCGCCTGGCCGGACCACCAAATAGCGTCTCGAAGCGACCATTGGTCATTGTTAGTCCGGTACAGTAGTCAAAGAAGCTCATGTCGAGGTGGAATGACCCGTCCTCCTTGATGTTGATCAGGTGCTCCTTTATCAGATGCACATACTTTGGCTCGCCGTAGGGCGCCAGTCCCATTACCTTGTACTCACCGGAGTTTACCTTGAAACCGATGTAGTAAGTGAACGCCGAGTACAACAAGCCAAGCGAATGCGGGAAGTGAATCTCCTTGTAGACTGATAGGTCCTTTCCCTTACCGATCGCAAGCGAGGTTGTCGTCCACTCTCCGACACCATCCATCGTTAACACTGCGGCTTCGTGAAATGGTGACGGGAAGAACGCCGACGCTGCGTGACTGAGATGGTGCTCTGAAAAGCGGAGTCGCCTCGACCAATCAACATCACTCCCGAGGTGCTCGTTCAGGGCCTCAGCAATCAACGTTCTTTGAAACAGCTTGTCCTTTAGCCAAACCGGCATCGACGTTGCGAAACTCTTAAATCCCTTTGGCGCGAAAGCTAGATAGGTTTCAAATATCCGCTCGAATTTGCAAAAGGGTTTGTCGTAGAAGACGACATAGTCGACGTCGGCTGGACATAGCCCTGCAGCGCGGAGACAGTAACGAACCGCACAGGCAGGAAAGCCTGGATCGTGTTTTTTCCGCGTAAAGCGCTCTTCCTGCGCGGCAGCTACCAGTTCGCCGTCTGAGACGAGACAAGCGGCGGAGTCATGGTAGTAGGCTGAGATGCCCAGGATATTCACTGGTCAAAACAGCGTGTAAACGAACGGCGCCATGACAGAGCCTTGCGCCAGAACTAGCAGAGCGGCTATGACAACCATGAGAAGAATTGGGGGGGCAAGCCACATCTTTTTGCGAACACGCATGAACGCCCAGAGTTCCTTGATGAAGAGAAACATATGCGCCTCAGAACTGGTGTGTGAAGGACTGACCTGTCGGACCTGGCGGGCTACGACTGATCCAGTAACTTGCGACCGGTCGTCGCTTCAAATGAAGCTCATCGCGCCCGAGCACGCGAGCGACGAAGGCGATCGGTACTAGAAGCCCGAAATAAATGATGCCCAGAACCAGCGGGCTGACTATCCGTCCAAGCAACTCGCCGAAGTAGAACCAGAGCAGGTTGGGCGGCGCGAGAATTCGCGGGACGGTCAATGCTATGCCGCCGAATGCGACACTAACCGCAAAGAGCGACACGTAAGCGTCAGCGACTTGTCCCTTGATGGCCGCGCATGCGCCCAACGCAAGAAAGACGGCGCAAAACGTCAGGCCGAAGCGTCGATTGGACGGCAGTTTGGCCGGCACTCGCATGCTATGCCTCCTGCTATGTGGCCGACTCACAACAATGGCCGCGCGATCTGAGCCAGACGTCCAGACGAGATCATCCCGAGGGCGACCGCTCTCGCCACGGTTCCGTTCGCCTCCGCGAAGAGCCAGCCCGTGTTGGATGGCTGCAGAATCGCTGTGACGTGGACAGGTAGATACCGCGCGAGATCATCGACAGGTTGCCACAGCGCCGCCACCCTGAGGATATCGATATTGTTGACGAGAGGCGCGACAGAGCGCCAATTCAATGGATCGATCCCGAACCATGTCCTGACCAATTTGCGCGCGAATGTCGCGGACAGAGAACGATGAAATCCGAAACCAATCGTCAGCAGAGCATTCTTCGCCGAAGCCCTCGTTAGTGCGTCCGCACAATGCAGTGTTCTGAATACCGCTGCGAGCACATTTGAGAGGTCGCACTGCCCAGCGTAGCTGCAGCGGATGAACCTAGGTCCACCGCCTGGCTCGTTCACGCGCATGCGAGAGAAGCGGACATGCCAAGCGCGGCTCTTCGCCGTCTTCTCGGAGTAGACCTTCAGCGCTTGCTCGATAAGTAGCTTATTGCCGATAGGTTGCTTAGCGTAGCCCGTGATGTCTGCGACCTTGCGAGTGGTAACGGTACTCATGCTCCCCTCGGAGTTCCCTGTTGGCGTTGACGGCGCTCGGCCCAGGTTTGGCAATGATCGTGCCAAGACTGCGACAGAGAAACAAATCCGTGCGATTGAAAGCAGATAGTGCGCGCGAGCGGCCTATCCGAAGATTGTTGTAATCCCGACCTAGCCGCAGACCGTTGTTACAAACCCGACAACATCGGGCATTAACAAAGCCTGCGTTTGCTGGTCGTGAGGACAGACACGTGCGCCGCCCACCAGGACAGCACCGGATTCGCGATTGCAGACTCGATTCGTTCGGATCGAGGTCGCCCGATAAAGCTCGAATGTAAATGGACAAAACGGACGCCTCAGCTTCTCATCCAGCAAAACAGCCGCATGAGCGTCAGCATCGCGCCGCCCCTAGGCGGGGCGCGGGATCGACTGCCGTCCTTAAGAGCGATTAACAAAGACGACCGCTTAACCTGAGGCGACGGCCGAATCGCGTCGACCAGCTACTGTCCTGAACACAATACAGAACGACTTTTTTTGGAGGCCCGTGTTGCGGAGTTGGCACGACTCTTGAGTTTCTCTCATTGCGCGGCGGCAGGAGCTGCCAACCGGCCTCACTTACTGATCTTCGCATTTGAGAAGGAGCCAACAATGAAGACCGATATGTCCCCCTATGGTGGGACCGAACTAACTCCGGAAAACGGCGACCGCAACTTCGGAAGGTGGTCTTGACCGTTTGTGGGAGCAGTTGGCGGAATGGTGGTGTAGCAGCCGCTGTAGCCATATATGCGGACGTTTGGTCCCTTGCACATAAGCCGCACGATTGGATCTGAAGAACATAAGTGCCGCAAGCGCCATCCTGAATGCGGATTAGCACCTTCCAAGGCGACTGCTGATTGTCATCAGTATTTGACTTGTGGCCTTCGAGAAGACGGCGTTCAGGCATTCATCTGCGTTGGCAATCAACAGGTTAAGTCATGGATCGTCTGGACTTCCTTCGGACAAACATAGCGAACAAGGAGCTGCCAACTTATGTCTACGGCTATCCTTCGAAGCGAGCATATCGGGCTTTTTCGCAGCCACTCCGCATAACCGATGTCGTTGAGCAGGCCAATCGCTCAAAGCAAATCAACATCTATATCCACATTCCGTTCTGTCGCTATCGCTGCACCTACTGCACGCTCTTTCTTACAACGCGCCATAGAGGGGAGACCGGGGAGTCTTACGTTGCTCGACTGGTGGAGCACATCGCTCGATATGGAGAATACTTCGGAGATCGGGAGGTTGTGAGTATCTATTTCGGCGGCGGCACTCCAACGCTTCTGACGCAGCATCAATTCGGTGAGCTTTTCGCCGCCCTCGATGCAGCATTTCCAAAACGAAGCTCGCGATGTGAGACGACGGTCGAGAGCACGCCAGACTCCTTGGACAACAACCTCCTGGATTGCTTGAAGGCACTTGGCGTCGACAGAATGAGCATGGGTATCCAAAGCATGGAACCCGGCGAGCTTGCGCACTCTGGCCGGCCATATTCGCTCCAGACCGCAAAAGCGGCAATCAACGCCCTCATCACGCGTTTTTCTCACGTCAATCTTGATCTGATCTACGGCTTGCGTGGTCAAACCCGTGACTCTTTGATCTCTTCGCTTGGCCGGGTGCTCGAGTATGAGCCGCAGACACTTTCTCTTTATCCCGTTGTTGTTCGTCCGATGACGAGCATCACTACCTCGAAGGCGCACAATCCTGAACTATTCCTCTCTGAGGCGGAAAAATATGAGGTCTACGATCAGAACGTTGCACTGATGGCGTCCAAAGGTTACCGCCAGGAATCCTTCACACGCTTCACCAGGATCTCTGGCGATCATGCCTACCAGCAGGAAGTGTCGGATTTCAAGGGAACGCCCCTGCTAGGAGTGGGGGCCGGCGCCAGAAGCTATTTTGGCCAATATCATTTTAGCACGGACTACGCCGTAGCCTCGAGTGCGGCTTCGCCCATCATCAACGCCTTCTCGGCTCGCCCCTTCGATCCCGACGCGATAGCATCGCACGGAATCAGGCTGACGCAGGAAGATCTTCGGCGTCGTTACGTCCTACTTGGCCTCACGTTGTCAGCCTTGAGCAGAAGTAATTACGCTGCTTTATTCGGACGAGCGCTCGCCGCTGATTTTGGCGAAGAACTCGAGGCGCTTGAATCTTTGCAACTCGTGAATTTGGCAGATGGGGACGCTTATCACTTGACTCGAACGGGGTTTAAGTACTCCAGCATCATAGCTCGGATGTTTTACTCCGCCAGGATGGCAGCCCTCGAGGAGCAATATCAGGCAGCGTAAGGTCCGGCATGCAAAAGATGGCGAAGGATTCACACTTCTGGTGGGACTCGGGCTACGCCGACCACGACGTGTCGTGTATGGGTGGTCCGAGTCCCGAAATCTTCGAGATAACCCCGGCTCTGCGCGCCAAGAGTGTGATTGTCGAGCTGGGTTGCGGCGAGGGGCGCAACGTCCTCTATTTGGCCCAGCTTGGTCATCAGGTCATCGCAAGCGATATATCTGAAACCGCTATCTCCAAACTCAATCGGCTCGCAGACGCTCTTGGCGTGAATATAACGAGTGGTGTCGCTCCCGTTGAAACATTCCAGGCGCCCGCTTACCTCGACGTCTTTATAGCGCACTGCGTGTTGCATTTCACCGAACGGGCCGTCTGGAAACCGCTCGTGACGGTCTTAATGGATCGGACACGGCCTGGAGGGTTTCACTGCTTCACCAACACGCTCGATCAAGCAGACCATCCTATCCCTGAGGAGAGTTTGGCATGCGGTCACAAGAAATCGTTCTCGCGTGGAGAGCTTGAGGCAATCTATGCCCAAGCCGGCTGGGAGATCTTACGGTCCGATCATTACATTAAATGGGACTCGCACCCCGGCGTTCCAATTCATTCTCACTGCATCGAGAAGGTTGTGGCTCGTAAGCAAATTGGATCTGAAACTCTCTCGCGAATGAGAGCCGAGCCCATCAAGGCCGCCGGAGTAATTCCGGCCAAACAATTTGATGCCTTGAAACTTGGCACACAATCCGCTGCCGCAATTGAAATGTTCGGTCCTCCGGCGGGCAAGCAAGTAATGACAATCACTCAGAAGACAGTTGGAGGCAACAATCAAGGAGCCATAGCCGACGGCTACATGCGAGAGGATATGATTTATGGCGATCACGGCCTTCAGTTCGTTAACGGAACGCTCGCCGGCAAGTATCGATACTTTACGCCCCCGAAGCGCTTAATCATTCGAGATGCGTGATCCTCGAACGTAAGTTCTCACTGGCCGCCTTGACCGCTGAGGGTTCTTGTCCAGCTCAAAGAACAATAATTGCAAGCTTTCTGAAGCAAGAGACGAACTATTTCGCAAGAGAGCGGTGACGTATTCAATCCTGAAACGACGAGCATGCGGCGCGCGCTTTGTGTCCGTCATCAGACGCATTGTGTTTCGAATCCACCATCCTTGAGAGGAGAAGACGACATCGCCGACGAAAAACAGCAGGCGATGCGCATCGCCTCTGCTGGCCTCGATCCTGCACACCACAAGCAGCGTGGAAGCGGCGCCAACAACATCGGCCATTCGGGCCTCGTTCCAAGCTGGCGCGCGCGTTGTGTTTCGTGAGGTGACATGCGATCTGGAGTTCTTTCTTGGGGTGCCGCAACAGCAGCGCTCGTCGCAGGCGGAGCGGTCAATTCGGCAGATCTTAAGCCGGCAGTAAACGTCCCACCAGTGCTGTGGAGCTGGACCGGAGGATATTTCGGCGCGCACGTTGGTGGCGGCTACGGCCGGTCATCATTCAGTGATCCGTATGGTCCGTCAATCTATGGGGATGTCGTCGATACCCCAGTGTTCCTGCTGGGAGGCCAGGTCGGCTACAATTGGCAGAAGGATCGCTGGGTCTTTGGCGTTGAAGTGGACGCCAGTGGCGCTGCGTCGGACGGTACAAATACCTGTCTTGCCGCCTCCGGATCTGTTGTAAGCGCAACCTGCAATGCGAGTCCAAACGTCTTTATCACCGGGACCGGTCGCCTGGGTTATGCGTTCGGCCCGCAGGGCCATACGCTGATGTATCTCAAGGGAGGCGTAGGTTGGCACCACACTCAGGGCGATGTCGTCAACAACCACGAATTTAGCTGGGCGCCACAGAATGCAACTCATTTCGAGTATGGTCGGGTCGGTGGCACAATCGGCGCCGGCGTCGAGCAGGCGATCACGCCTGCATGGTCCGTTGGACTTGAGTACGAGTATCTGTGGTTTGGTGGACCAAGTGTGGCAACCCCTCCGACCGCACGGTTTCCGCTGGCAACGGTCCCGGCCAACATCACCCACCCGTCCAGCAGCTATCATATCGGAAAAATTGCTCTTAACTATCATTTCGGTGCCGATCCGAGGACGCCGCGATGGTTCGATACGCCGCCATACGGAGCAACGCCGACTGTCAGGGCGTCGCCGATTGCCTTCACTCGGGGTTGGTCGCTGGAAAGCGGCACACGGTTATGGCTGAGCCGAGGAAGGTTTCAATGGGGCGCTGGGGGCGACGATCTCCTATCAAGGCTCACCTACCACAAACTGGATGGGATCTCCGGTGAGTTGTTCGAACGTGTCGACAGCCCCTGGGGGATCTTCCTGAAGGGCAATATCGGCCTCGGCCACTTCAACAACGGACATATGAACGATGAAGATTGGGGCATGAACTATCATGACAATCTCATTGCATATTCCAACACGACATCGGGCCAGACGAACGGAAGGTTCATGTACTACACGGCCGACGCGGGCTACGATTTCTTGCGCGGCACCACCTTCAAGGTCGGTGGGTTTATGGGCTGGACCTACTACGGCCAGAACTCTGACACGACAGGATGCGCGCAGATCGGCTCCTCGTCTAGATCGCCATGCCGTCAAGTAGTCGGCGGTAAAACGATCATGGGCAGCCAGGACACTGATTGGAATGCGCTGCGCATCGGCCTCAGCGCCGAGACCACCTTGCTCGACCGCTGGCGCGTGACCGCCGATGTTGCTTACCTGCCCTGGACAGACTTCCAGGGCCGTGACAACCATCTGTTGCGGGATTTGACGTTCTTCAGCGATCAACGCGGGAGCGGTGGCGGTGGTGTGCAGGTCGAAGGTACCCTCTCATATTTCCTCACCAACAATTTCAGCGTCGGCGTCGGCGCCCGTTATTGGGCCATGTGGACTGCAAAGCATAGCGACATACTCCCCAATCAAGCCCAAAGTGAGGGCAGCTCTCCCGTTGCCTTGTGGGTCCTTCCTGCGAACTATCGCATGGAGCGATGGGGCACGTTCCTGCAGGCCTCTTACAAGTTTGACTGAAACTGCTCGCTCACCGCTCTAAGCTTCGGAAGCCGCGACTATACATGACGAAATCGCGGAGCCTGCCGCTCGCGTCGGGCGGACAGAGAATAAAGCTGCAAGTTTTCGGGCCTTTCAAGCCCGAAAGCTTGCATTGATTTGCTCAAGGTAAAGGCCAGGCCTTTTGAGGTGTTGCAGCGCGTGAGCATCGACATCGCTCACCTGCGATGGACTAATTTCAGTGATGGTGGCAAATATTCGGTCAAGGTGGACCAAACAGGACACCGATGTCACCGACAACGCCAACGTCCAGGGTACCGAAATTCAGTATCTCGCTCTTGCGAAATATCGCCTTGAGCGATAGGCCACGTTCGTCCAAGCTTCGGCGCCGACCTCAGCCATATCGAGCGCACCGCACTCAAGACACCGCTGAGCGGCGGCAAGCATTCGTCCCAAAAACTCGAGCGAGCACAGATTCTGCTGGCCTCTGATATTACGTGCGACACTTCCTGGAGCGCAATGCCTCCACAGCTATGTAGGCTCAATGCTTCGGACCGCGATGATGTCCGTGGTCAGGTCAATCCGCGATCTCGATCGGTCTTGAAGTTGCGTGCCGGAGCGCTCGTCTGAGCTCCGCAAACTGGTGGAACATGGCAAACAGTGCAATCATTCCAGCACCCAGCTCAGCGATCGCTTGACTGGCCAACAGTCCGTTGAAACCCGATATGACTGGCAACAACAGTACGGCCGGTATGAAGAAATAGCCGTGCCTCGCCAAGGACACAATCACACTGAGGCGTGCTCTCCCGAACGACTGAAGCATCGTCGTCACGAAACTCTCAATACCAAAAAGCCAAAAAAAGAGATGGAAAACGATACAGGTCAAGACGGCAATTTCCGTGACGTTCTCGTTATCGCTGAACAGTTTGACCAAAGGTCGGGCAAAACTCACAACGGCCGCAGAATACGCAACCGAAAGCGCGACAGTCATGGACAGCATAAGCTTTGCGGCCTTCCATACGCGGGGAAGATCGCGTGCGCCCCAACCGAAACCCAAGACAGCTTGAGAGCCCATACAAAAGCCGGTGACAGGCAGTGCGCCGATCGTCAGCAATCGCACGGCTATTCCCATGGCCGCAATGCAGTCGTCCCCGAACGGCGCAGCAGCTCCGTACAAGAGCATAGAGGCAATGGCAGACAAAATGCCGGTCAAGGTGGCTGGCGCTCCTATGAACGCAAGCTGTCTGATGCGACTTGCTCGCAATGAGACGTAAGATATCTTGACGAGGACTATCCCGCCCAGCTTCGAAAAATGCGCGATATAGAGGCTAATGGCAGCGATCTGGGATACCAGCGTTGCGAGGGCTGCGCCTCGCACACCGAGGTCCAGTAAGAAGATAAAGACCGGATCGAGCACCGCGTTCAGTATGAAGGCGGTAAGCATCGTCCACATGCTGAAACGTGTGTTGCCCTCGGCTCTCACGATGAAGCCGTTGACGATGTTTAGAAGCATCAGGGAGTACCCCAACAATAGCGTCGCCGCATAGTCGAGCGCCACGGGCATGATGGTTGGAGTTGCCCCGAGCGTTACGAAGATCCGTCGCAAGTTGAGCAGTAGGAGAACCGTAAACATGATACCAATCGGAGCGGCCAGGGCCAGTGCAGTACTCGCGCCCCTACTTGCCTCCAGGTACTCACCAGCACCGAGATGACGAGATATGAACGAGGCTGTTCCAACACCGATTCCCTGACCGACTGCCGTCAGCAGGACCACGACCGGCAAGGTCATGCTGACAGCTGCGATCGCCTGCGCGCCAAGTGCACCAACAAAGATCGCATTGACGGCCTGCTGTGCCGCGTTGATCGATAGGCCAACAATAGACGGAATTGCGAGCCGCAGGATAAGGCTCGCCAGATTGGGATCCGATAGATCGATGTTCTGCTTCTTCTTTGCCATCACATCTCGATCGCACTCGACCGCCACTTCCGCATCCGGCTCATTCATGGATGACAGTGTCGCCGGCTCTTCCGAATTCGGCGATCGTCAGCAACAGCTCCTGTTGCAACACCGTGCAAAGATTACGGGTCACCTCATAACCGATCTGGGTTGGATCATACCTTGTTTCGATCTGTAGACGGCCGGCTTGATATCCAACGTCGAACCAGAGGAGGTGACTCGCGGCGGCTTCATCCATGTCTTCGCCGATCCAGATTGGAGACGGATCCTGGGCTAGGAGGCGGCGCGGAAAATGGCGCTGCAAACCCGCTCGATAGTTCAGTCCGATTTTAGGTAAGGGCAGACGATCGATCCGGCTCTGCACGGCTGGATCTCGGTTTACGAATTTCAAAACCCGAAACCCTACTCCCCTGCGCGGCAGGGCATTGCGCTGGCGGTTTATTGAACGAACACGATCGGGACGAGCCTCCGTTCCGGCGAGACTCAAGGAAAGCGGAACGAGCTCGCTGATATGGCCAATGATCTGCGATGGATCAATATCTTCAAACAGTCGACCTCGGGTCGAGGTAAGGCTATCAATCCAGAGCGAATAGTTGCCGAAAACACGTCCACAGGCGCCGGATATGGCGGCAAGAACTACGTCGATGTCCTTACAATGCGCCGATCTGGCTGCAATATTGAGCAGATCAGCTGTCGCTTCTTTGCCAATCTCCAGATGATGCTTGGCCTGATCTTCCCAAAGGACTCGGCAATTCGCGTCATCCGCGCGACCTTCAAGGCGTGCATAGTGAAGCTCTCTCGCGGTCACTTGCGAAAAGCTCGCGCCACCCGCCGACGTGGGGCTGATATGCAAATTGAACTGGTTGTAGTCGATCCTCTCCCAGTATTCGAGTTCGGCTGGCGCCTCGCTGTTCGCGTAGTGCTCAAGGCGCTTCAACCATGAAGAGAGTATTTGCATGTTGTCGGGGCCGCGCACGGCGTGGCCTGAGCCAAGGGCGTCGTAGGCCGCATCCAATGCTTCGAGGAACAGTCGATAACCTATCCCGTCCGCTACAAAATGATGCATCAGGACCAGCAGATAGTAATCGCCGCTTTCCGATGTGCGGAACACCGTGACATTAACAAGAGGCGTCTGGCCGTCAAAACGAAACATATGTTGACGTCTTGCTGAGATGCTCTCGATTGCCTTACGCTGCCGCAGGCTGGTCATTCCGCCAAGATTGATCTCCTCCACAAGGCGTTCGGCCACGGAAGCTGCGATCGTCAGACGTAGACCATCGTCGGTTCGGGCGACACGGAGCCTAAGGCCTTCGTGCCTATCCATGACATGAGCAACGGCGCGCTCCAGCAGCCGGATATCCAGGATCCCGCCGGGCAGGAAGAACAGATCGCCTATGTTGTAGTGCTCATCGAAGCCGACAAGAGGCTTCCAAGATGCGATTGCCGGGGTAACCGGCAACGAGCCGTCCGCGGAAGCGGCGGTATGGAGTGCAACCGTCGCTCCATCTGCCGCCAATTCCCTGATTGTCGGCGTTCGATAGAGTTGGTCAACAGTAAGATTCAGCCCGGCTTTGCGCGCCAACGTGACGCAGCGCACGCTTAGAAGAGAATCTCCACCGATATCAAAGAAGACCTGATCAATTCCGACCCGCTTGACGCCCAATAGATCCTGCCAGATCCCAGCAAGAATACGTTCCTTCCCCGTGCGGGGCTCGGCAGATGGAGCAGGCCCGACCTCGCGGTAAGGAACGGACGACAGGCCCGCACGATCTATCTTTCCGCTTGTCGTGAGGGGGATATTGTCAACCAAACGGAAGGCGGCGGGAATCATGTAGGACGGCAATGAGTGCTTAAGATGGGTGACAATCTCTTCCGAGCTTAGACTGTCGCGCGCGGGAATCACGCTGGCGATCAAACGACGATCGCCAACCATGCCATCTGCAGCGACCGCGGCCTTCGTGATTGCGGGATGAGACTCAAGAGCCTTTTCCACCTCTTCCAGCTCAATCCGATACCCCCGTACCTTGATCTGGTTGTCCGATCGGCCGCAAATCTCGAGAAGGCCGCTGGTTGAGATGCGGGCGATATCGCCGCTTCGATAAAGGACGCTGTACTGTCCGTCACCATAAGGATTTGGCACGAAACAACGTGTTGTCCGGTCTTGATCCCTCCAGTACCCAGCGCTTACGCAGCGTCCAGCGACGCAGAGTTCACCGGCGGCTCCGACAGGGACTCTCTTCAACGCGGCATCGAGCACGTAGAGTCTGACGTTATCGATTGGCCGCCCAACGGGGACGAGCGATGCGCCGTCGTCGGCATCCGACGTTTTGTAGACTGCGGCGTTGGACGCACATTCCGTAGCACCATAGAAGTTCCACAACGGCACGTCCGGGAAATACGTACGCCAGCGAACTGGGAGCGAAGATGGCATCGGTTCAGCGCTGCTTGTGACGAACCGCAAGGAAGTGGATCTTGGCTGCCGCTCTTGGGAGGCAATGAGGCCGGTCAGGAGTGCCGGCGAGGCAAATAAGCGTGTCGCGCGACGTCCCGCCAACGTGCTCAACAGCAGATCTGGATCCAGCAACTGCTTTCGGGTCAGGATCAGCGCGGGCACACCTCTTAGAAGCCCACCGAAGTATTCCCAAGCGGACGCAACAAGGGATGCGGACTTCTGGACAACCATCACGTCGGTGCTGTCGAACGGAGCGGTTCGCCACATCCAGTTCAGTCGATTAAGAATTGCCGACTCCGGTATGAGAACCCCCTTCGCCTTCCCGGTCGAGGACGACGTGTATATAAGGCTCGCAATTCCCTGATCTGATGGTTTGTCGCCGCACTCAGACTCGTGCGCGAGCGTGCCGCACCCTTCCAGGGTCAACAGACAAATCGACGGCAGGTCAAAACCAAGGTCAGTGGTACCTGCGTGAACCAAAAGCTTTGCCCGACTATCTCGCAGGATATGGTCCATCCGATCACGCGGATAATCCGGCGATATGGGGACAACGATGGATTGCAAGGCTCGTGCCGCAAGAATAACAGCGGCCACGTCAGGCGACCGGTCGACCAGCATGGCGACCCTGTCGCCAGCCCCCACCTCACACGCCTCCAGTAAGGACCTGATTGCTGTTACGCGCTCACGCAGATCGCCGAATGTGATTTCGCCGAAATCACCACAATATGCCACCTGGCTGCGATGAGTAGCACTGATTTGCTCGAACGCTTCGGCAAGTGGACATTCAGTCGAGTATGACTGCGCCGAGCCGTCCAACGAGTCCAGCATAACGACATCCGCCCCGCTGAGGCAGCTCAGATCCTTCACGGGCGCAAGTGGATTCTCAACGCAGGCTGCAATCAGACAGCGCAGATTATCAGCCATGCGGACGATGAGATCGCTGGAAAGGATGTCTTCGGCATATGCCAGCTGGAGGGCGATTTCATCGCCCTGATCTTGTGCGTACAAGGTCAGATCGAATTTTACATAGCCGGTGTCGTATTCGCGGAATGTCAGATCGAACTCATGCTGATCCGGTGGCTCCGCGGCCTCGGAGTACATGTTGAACATGACCTGGAAGATCGGCGATCGTTCCGTTTCGCGATATAGCCGGCTATCCCTTACCATCCAGCCGAACGGATATGCCGAATTTGCGATGGCATCGCTGACCAGGCCCTGGACGCGCAAGGCATGAACCGCAAAGGACTGACCAACATCGATCGCGGAACGAATTGGCAGCATATTCAGAAAAAAGCCGACAATCTCGGCACTGCCGGGTTGATCCCGTACGACGTGCGGTATGCCGACGATAACATCGTCCTGACCGCTGTACATCCGTAGCAGCAGCTTGAAGCACGCGAGGAGGGCTGTCGGCGTGGTGCACCTATGTCGGCGCGCAAACTCCCGCACCTGATTGGAGAGCTCGCTGCCGAGCAGCACCGCATGCGAGGCGCCACGGTGAGACTTCGTCCGCGATTGCGCTTGTCCTGTTCCAAGCGAGAGCACCGGCGGATCATCACCAATCTGACGGCGCCAATAGCTGCGTTGGCTGGCCAGCGCCTCTGGGGTCGCGTGCTGTTTTTCCCAGACCGCGTAGGTCGAAAGGGAGGCGCAGTTCTTTGGCAAAGACGCCGCGGCATGTAGGTACCTTTGTCGAAGGTCTCTGAGCAGAACAGAGATCGACCAGGCATCGATAATAATTTCGTGAGCGGTGATCAGTATCAGATGGTGGTCAGGGCGCAAACGGATCATGCGCGCGCGAAACAGATGACCTTGGCGGAGATCAAAGCAGCCGCTCAGCTCTGTTTGCCGTAAATCTGTGATCAGCTCCTCGGCCTGCTGTGCGGTGAGATGAGATGCGTCAGTTAAATCAAGATTTGCGCATTGCGGATCATCAAAAAGCTGAACCGGACCATCCTCGTCGATAAAGCGTGCAGAAAGTGCCTGATGGAAATGAACGACATCGCTCCAGGCACGGTTGAATGCGGCCAGATCAAGGAAGCCCCTTATTCGCAGGCCGCCTTGAATGATGTAGTTCCTGGCAGACGGATCGAGCTGGGAGAGAAACCATAGGTGCTCCTGAACTCGCGTCAGAGGTGCTCGCGCAAGCATTCCGTACGCGGGGGCTGTGCACGGTTTGGATTCGCCTCGGGACGCGATCGAAGCCGCAAGAGACCGTACCGTTCCATTCAGGATCAGCCTGAAATCCGTTCTCACTCCGAGCTGAGTCTCCAATTGACCCAATATGAGCATTGCTCGGAGCGAGTCGCCGCCGAGGCTTACAAACTGATCATTCGCGCCAATGTTCTCAATGCGCAGAACGCCTGCCCAAATTTGACACAGCTTGGCTTCCAGCTCTGTTCGCGGCTCCTCGAATGGCATCGGCAATAAAGGACGAACACTGGTCAGGTCCGGCAATGCTCCAAAATCGACCTTTCCGTTTCTGGTCCGCGGAATACCGCTGACGTGGATGATCCTTTCCGGGAGCATGTAGGTAGGAAGCGTTTCGGCGACAAAGTTCTGAAGCTCGGCTTCCGTCACTTCAGCCGGAGCTGACACATACGCGATTAACCGTCTCGGTCCAGTTTCGCCCTCCGCGCTTGTTATGTCTCGCGCCATAAGTTTTACGCCTGCGCAGACGGAGGCGACCGCGACAGCACCATGTACCGAATGATGAGCGCAGAGGCGGGCCTCGATTTCTCCCAGCTCAATTCTGTGCCCACGGATTTTGACCTGACGGTCCCGCCGACCGAGACATTCCAAGAGACCATCGGGACGAACGCGCCCGAGATCACCTGTCCTGTATAGGCGCCGGAACCCCGGGTTGTTGGAGAACGGGTTTGGCCCAAAGGCATCCTTGGTGCGAACATCGTCATTGACGTAACCAGCAGCGACACCGACGCCGCTCACACAGATTTCGCCGACCTCTCCCGTGTCGCACAGACGAGATCCATCGGTGACATAGGCCTCAAGGTTCGCAATCGGCTTGCCGATCGGCACATAAGTGTCAGCCACCGCGGGCGGTACTGAAACCAGATGATGCGTAACGCCGTCGGCGCACTCGGTCGGCCCGTAGTGGTTGAGAATGGGGACCTGCGGATATAAGGCAAGCCATGCGCGCGCCAGTCCGGGTGTCAGGGGTTCTCCAACCGTAGAAATAATCCGCAAACTGTCCAGAGCTCTCTCAGCCGCCGCAAGGGCCTGCAGATATTCAACAAATACTGCCAGCATTGACGGGACGAATTGAGCAACCGTCACGCCGTGCCCTTGAATTGCCTTAAGAAGAGATACTGGCGATTTCAGTGTCGCATCATCAATGATCGCGATACTGCCTCCGACGCAAAGCCCTGCCAGAAGTTGCCACAGCGAGATGTCAAAGCAATGCGATGCCGTCTGCGCGCTGCAATCCGTCCGAGTGAGGGCTAGGGCATCGATTTTTGCCGCCAAATGATTGTTTAAAGCTGCATGCGCAATCATTGCGCCCTTAGGCTGGCCCGTCGAACCAGACGTAAACAGAATGTAGGCGAGTCCATCCGCGCGCGATGATGGCACGAAAGACGAAGGCTGGCCCTCACGCAGCGCCGCTTCTATCGGCATGAATTGGGTGGTGCCTTTGCTGCTCGACTGGAACAGGCTGAGCGAATGCTGCTGGTCGGGGCCAATAATCAGAGCACAGCGGCTCTGCTCAATTATGAACGATGTGCGTGAAGCCGGTAACGATGGATCGAGCGGTAGGTACGTTGATCCGGCCTTCAAAATCGCGACGACCGCCGTCGCCCAGTCGAAGCCGCGCTCACCCCAATATCCGACGACCGCGCCCCGAGCGCCATGCTCTCGTAGCCTCCTTGCGAGGGCATCCGATCTTAGTCGCAGCGCCTCGTAGGTGAGTTCGTCTGCGCCGCTTCTCAGCGCAATCCTCTCCGGATCCGATCTTGCAAGGCGATCGATCGCCGTGATCACCTCGATCGGTGGACGTTCCACAAACTGATTTTTTTTGGATAGATCTTGGCTAGGCATACGCGTCCCCCATTCATCGCCTTCTGGGGCCCTCAAATCAGAACACCGACGATCCTGATTGAGGGTGTGCAGTGCGTCGCCCCCGGCATCGGCCGGTCATAGTGTGCCGGTTTGTCCGTTTCTTAGCTTCCCGTCCTTTGCGTTCACTACTGTTACCTCG
This sequence comes from Bradyrhizobium monzae, assembly GCF_021458635.1. GTDB lineage: Bacteria > Pseudomonadota > Alphaproteobacteria > Rhizobiales > Xanthobacteraceae > Bradyrhizobium. Next base: position 118,920 of record NZ_JAIRDQ010000012.1, on the reverse strand, counting down.
ACGATAGTCAGGGGAACGCGGCCGGACCCTAGGGCCCCGCATTGGCGTTGGCACCTACCGGATCTTGTAGTCGACACGCGTGAGTCTGCATGGCACCCGCAACCAACGGGCGCCTGGACTGTGGTTTGATGCACTCCTCATGAAAGCGGACTTGGCGCTGGCCGGACTGCGGATTTCTACGGCGCTCAAGCGGTAACATCGATTGTGCAAGAACCGATACAGACACGTGTTACCGTTTCCACGAGACCAGCGTCCTGTTCACGGCCGCTCGAGGGCAGTCGTCAAGCGTTCAAAGGCGGACGAAGGACATCTTGTCGCCAATCACCGCCAGGCCCATGGTGCTCGAGCTGCTGATCGCCACATCAAGGACTTGGCGTCGGCTCGAAGGCACAAATCAGTTGCCGAAGGTCATCGCAATTGTCGGATTCAACGGCGGTATTGAGGTCATGCACGTGCCGGCAAAACACACGGCCTGATCACCTCGTCACCTAAATCCCGAATAGCTCATCTTATTGAGCCGTCAATTCAACGGAGATTGCTTAATGATTATTGATAACGAAGAGGAAGTACCACCGGCTCTGTCGACCGGTGCGACGCATATGCTCATCGAGCTATGGGGAGCGAAAAACCTCGACGATCCGGACCTTGCGGAAGACGCCATCCGAAAAGCCATCCATGCGGCGAATGCGACATTACTCCACCTTCATGTTCATAAGTTTTGTCCGGGCAACGGCGTCTCGGCAATTGCGTTGTTGGCTGAATCGCACATGACCTTACATACTTGGCCTGAGAGGTCCTACGCGGCCGTTGATGTTTTCGTATGTGGCGACAGCAATCCTGCGAGCGCAGTGCCAGTTCTAGTTGAGGCCTTTCAGCCCGAGCGGTCGGACGTTCGCAGCTTCCGGAGAGGTGTGTCAATCAAGCCAAGCGGTTGAAGCAGATGGTCGATTCCTTGGGTGAGGGCATCGAGCTCGCTGCCTCAATCGAAAAAATATCTTGGACTAACCTCTAGCATCAAAGCTTGACCGCGGGGCTTCCTGACATATGCTTACGAGCTGGCCGTCAATATCGACCATCATTTGCACGGACTTATGGCGCAACGCCTGCCCGATGGTAGCGCCCTCATCTGCACACAACTAGCACTTGCTTCCGCGCGGATGCGCCTGGGCAATGGCTATGCCGTTTTGGATCTTCAATCGAGCGCCCTCAGGCCAGCCGCACCGCGTTCGAGCCGAGACTCAGCTCTTCGAGCTGCTTGTTCCGCACGGATCTGGCCTGGGGCACGGTGGTCGGTCGCGAGCACCACATAGACCGCCGGCAGCACGAACAGGGTGAACAGCGTGCCGATCGACATGCCAGCGACAACCACGAGCCCGATCGAGAAGCGGCTGGCCGCCCCGGCGCCGGTCGCGGTCAGAAGCGGGATCAGGCCGGTGACCATCGCGGCCGTCGTCATCAGGATTGGCCGCAGTCGGATGCGAGCCGCCATCTCGATCGCCGAGCGGCGGTCAAGCCGTTCGTTGAGCTGGAGCTCGTTGGCGAACTCGACCATCAGGATGCCGTGCTTGGTGATCAGGCCGACCAGGGTCAACAGGCCCACCTGCGTGTAGATGTTCATGGTCGCTGCACCGAAGAACAGCGGGATCAGCGCGCCGACGATCGCCATCGGCACCGAGATCATGATCACCAGCGGGTCGCGCAGGCTCTCGAACTGCGCCGCCAGCACCAGGAAGATGATGATCAGTGCGAAGCTGAAGGTGATCGCGAGCTGATTGCCTTCCTGCACATACTGACGGCTATCCGCGAGGTAGTCGTGGCTGAAGCCCTGCGGCAGCTTCTTGGCTTCGCCTTCAAGGAAGTCGACGGCCTGGCCGACGGTCACGCCGGGCATCGGCACGGCCGAGAAGGTCGCCGAGTTGAGCTGGTTGTAGTGCGTCAATGAATTCGGAGCGGTCAACGTCTCGATCGACACCACCGTCGACAGCGGCACTTGCTGGCCGGTGCTGGTCGCCACATAGTAATTGCCGAGCGCTTCCGGCGAGAGCCGCTGGGCGCGTGGTACCTGGGGGATCACCTGATAGGAACGGCCCTCCAGGTTGAAGCGATTGATGTAATTGCCGCCGCCCAGGATCGCGAGCGCGCTGCCGACGTTCTGCATGTTGATGCCAAGATCCTGGGCCTTGGCGCGGTCGACGTTCACCTTCACGGTCGGCTGGTTGAAGGCGAGATCGCTATCGGAGACGATGAACATGCCGCTCTTGCGCGCGGCGCCCTTCAGCTTCTCCATCTGCTCATAGACGGCCTGGAAGCCCGCGGTCGAATTGATCACCATCTGCACCGGCAGGCCGCCGGGTCCGCCGGGCAGCGGCGGCAGGTTGAAGGCGAACGCCTGGATGCCCTCGATCTTGCTGAGCTCGGCCTGAACCAGCGGAACCAACTGGATCGAAGAGCGCTTCCGTTCATCCCACGGCTTCAGCAGCATGCCGGCGATACCGGTCTGGGGACCGTTGATGCCGTTCAGCGCGAAGCGCAGATCGGACTCGGGAAAGCCTTGCAGTTTCTTGTCAAGCTTGTCGCCATAGAAATCGAGATAGTCGATGTTGGCATATTTCGGCGCCTTGATCACCGCGAACACGATGCCCTGGTCTTCCTCAGGTGCGAGCTCTTTCGATGTGTGCATGTAGAGGAACCCGACGAGCCCAAGGATCGTCACCGCGACCAGCCCGGTGATGGCCTTATAGTCGAGCGAGCGGTCGAGCCTGCGGCCATACCAGCGCGTGACGGCGCCGAACAACCTGTTCACCAGCTTTGCAAACCGGCCCTCTTCGGTGTTCTTCAGCAGTCCCGAGCACATCATCGGCGACAGCGTCAGCGCGATGACGCCGGACACGATCACGGAGCCCGCCAGCGTGAAGGCGAATTCACGGAACAGCGAGCCGGTGAGGCCCCCGAGGAAGCCGATCGGAGCGTACACCGCGGCGAGCGTAATGGTCATGGAGATGACCGGACCGACGATCTCGCGCGCGCCTTGCAGCGCCGCCTGCACCGGCGTCTCACCCTCCTCCAGATGGCGATGGACGTTCTCCACCACCACGATGGCGTCGTCGACCACGAGGCCGATCGCGAGCACCATGGCGAGCAACGTCAGCAGGTTGAAGCTGAAGCCGAGCGCCAGCATCAGCGTACAGACGCCGATCATCGACAGCGGGATGGTGACGACCGGGATGATCACCGAGCGGAACGAGCCCAGGAACAGGAAGATCACCACGATCACGATAATCACGGCTTCGCCCAGCGTCTTCTCCACCTCGTCGATCGACGACTGAATGAACTTGGTCGAGTCGTAGGCGACCTTCATCTTCATCGACGGTGGCAGATTGCGCTCGAGCTCGGGGAACAGCGCGCGCACACCGTTCACAAGAGTCAGCGGGTTGCCCTGCGGCGTTGCGTTCACGCCGATGAAGATCGCGTGCTCGCCGTTAAAGGCAACGCTGGCGTCCGTGCTCTGGGCTGCAAGTTCGACGGTGGCGATGTCCTCCATCCGCACGAAGCCGCCGTCCTTGGCCTTGACGATCAACTTCCTGAACTCGTTGACGTCGGTCAGGCCTGTGTTCGTCGTGATGTTCGAGAGGATGAGGTAGCCCTTTGTCTGGCCCGCCGCGGACTGGAAGTTGTTGGCGGTGATCGCGGCCGCGACATCAGCCGGGGACACGTTGTGGCCGGCCATCTTCACCGGATCGAGCCACAACCGCATCGCAAAGGTCTGGCCGCCCAGGATATCGGCGGACGCCACGCCATCGACGGTCGACAGCACCGGCTGCACGACGCGCGTCAGATAGTCCGAGATTGCCGAGCCCGACAGTTCCTCAGAGGAGAAGCCTATATACATCACGGCCGTGGTCTGGCCGGTGGTCTTGGTGACGACCGGATCGTTGGATTCCTTCGGGATCAGATATTTGACCGAATTCACCTTGGCGAGCACCTCGGTGAGCCCCTGGTTCGGGTCAAAGTTCAGCTTGATGTAGACCTGGATCGTCGACGTGCCGAGCACCGAGGACGAGGTAACGTAGTCGACGCCCTCGGCGGAAGCGACCGCCTGCTCGATCGGCGTCGTGATGAAGCCCTGGACCAGGTCCGCAGACGCGCCGGGGTAGACTGTCGTGATGTTGATGACCGTGTTCGAAAGCTTCGGATATTGCCGGATCGGCAGTACCATCGCCGCGCGCAGGCCAATTAGCAGGATCAGCAGACTGACGACGACCGACAGAACCGGTCGCTTGATGAAGATATCGGTAAAGGTCATCGCGGCGAACTCGATCTCTTTTGTTTCAAGAACGTGATCCGGTCAGACCGGATCACGCGAGTGCATTGTCAGTGGCGCGGCGGCTGCGCCGGGATCTGCGGGGCCGGGTCGGTCGAAATCGACGCGGCCGAGCCCGATTGCAGCTTGAGCTGGCCGACGGCGACGACCTTGTCACCCGGCTTCAAGCCTTTGACGATTTCAGCGCGACCATCGACCCGGTTGCCGGTCTGCACGAACGTGCGCACCGCGCTCAAGCTGGTCTTGCCGTCCTCTCCCTTTTTCTCGGCGATCACAAACACGGAATCGCCGTACAGCGTGTAGTCGACCGCTGTCTCGGGCACGGTGACCACCGCCGGCTTGTCCGGCAGAACCACCGTGGTGGTCACGAACATGCCAGGCTTCAGGATCTTCTCCGGATTAGCGACCGTCGCCTGCACCCGGATGTTACGGGTGTCGGTGGCGATCTGCGGCTCGATCGTGGTGATCTTTGCGTCGAAGGTGCGGCCCGGGTAGGCATCGACCTTCAGCCGCACCGGCTGGCCAACCTTGAGATTGCCCGAGTCCTTTTCGGTCACCGTGAAGTTCGCCCACAGCTCCGACAGATCGGTCAGCGAGACGATCGCAGTGCCTGCCGTGAGATACTGTCCGACCTCGACCTTGCGGACGCCGAGGTCGCCCGAGAACGGCGCGCGCACCAGCTTCTGCGAGATCAGCGCTTCGGTCTTGGCGATGCCGGCCAGCGCCTGGTCATAGGCGGCCTGCGCGGAATCGACGGTCGCTTGCGGACCGAACTGGCGCGAAGCCAGTTGCTTGGCGCGATCGAGCGACAACTGCGCAACGGTCGCCTGCGCCTTGTAGTTGGCAAGATCGCCCTGATCCGGCGCGTCGAACAGCTGCACCAGCGGCATGCCGGCCTCGACATGAGCGCCGGGCTCGAACTTGATCTCGGTGACGCGGCCGTTGACGTCGGCACTGACGTCGACCTGGTGCACGGCGGTAAGGCCGCCGACTGCGGTGAGCAGGTTCGGCACCACTTCGGACTTCGCCTCGGCCGCGCTGACCAAGGTCGGCGGCGGCTTGTTGTTGGCGAAGAACTGCTTGATCATCTGGCCACGCAAGTAGTTGAACCAGACGAGGCCACCGACCAGCGCACCGAGCAGCACGCCGACGATGATGAACCAGAGCACCGGCCGGACCGGGCGCTTGGGCGCTTTATCAATCGGTTCGCCCGAAATCTTGTGTTCGGCTACGATGTTCATGTCATGCACATCCTGCAATCGCCTGCCCCGGGCGCCGAAGCGTGGCCCAGATGCGAAGCAATTGCGGCGTCGTGACGTCCGCATCAGTCGCGTTCTGAATCAGATCGGAGAACATGACTTCGTCGATGCTTGAAAACTGCTTCATAATCCTTTGTCACCCTTTTTTGGCGAGGTCGCGAGAGGGAGACGCTGGCATCTTTACAGCCCAGCCTCAGCGGGCTGGCCAGACGTGAATGCTCAGACATGATCGTCTAGGCCAGTTTGAGGACCGGAAGCGATCGACCGGCTCCCTATTCGACGGTAACGGATTTGGCGAGATTCCGCGGCTGGTCGACATCCGTGCCCATCACGATGGCCGTGTGGTATGCGAGCAGTTGCACGGGGATCGCGTAGACCATCGGCGTGAAGGCGGCCGGCATGTCCGGCAGCACGATGGTGGCGAACGTATCCAGTGTCGCCTCTTCAGCGCCCTTGGCATCGGTCATGAGGACAATGTTGCCGCCGCGCGCTGCCACCTCCTGCATGTTCGAGACCGTCTTCTCGAATAAACGATCACGCGGTGCGATCACCACGACTGGCACAGTCTCGTCGATCAGCGCAATCGGCCCGTGCTTGAGCTCGCCCGCAGCATACCCCTCTGCATGGATGTAGGAGATTTCCTTTAGCTTCAGTGCGCCCTCTAGCGCGATCGGGAAGCTCGTACCGCGACCAAGGTAGATCACGTCGCGCGCTTTCGCGATGTCGCTCGCAAGCCTCTCGATCTGCGGCTCGGTGGTGAGCGCTGCCGACATCAGGCGAGGAATTTCAACCAAGCCACGCACCAAGTCGATCTCCTCATCCTCGGACAGTTCGCCGCGCGCCTTGGCGGCCGCGACTCCAAGCACGGCTAGCACTATCAGTTGGCAGGTAAAGGCTTTGGTCGAGGCAACGCCGATCTCGGGGCCGGCCAGCGTCGGCAGCACGGTTTCGCTCTCGCGAGCGATCGTCGATGTTGGTACGTTGACGACGGCGAGCGTGTGTGCCCCTTCCGCCTTGGCATAGCGGAGCGCGGCAAGCGTATCCGCCGTCTCGCCTGACTGCGAAACAAAGATCGCGAGATCACCTCTTTGCAAAGTCGATTCGCGGTAGCGGAACTCGGACGCGACATCGACTTCAACCGGAACGCGCGCAAAGCGCTCGAACCAGTATTTTGCGACGTTGCCCGCATAGCTCGCTGTGCCGCAAGCAGTGATCGTGATGCGCCGGACCTCTCTGAAGTCGAACGGCAGCTTGACCGGCAGCGCAACACGTTCGCAGGCCGTGTCGATATAGCGCGCCAGCGTCTGTCCGACCACCTCCGGCTGCTCATGGATCTCCTTGGCCATAAAGTGTCTATAATTCGCCTTGTCAACCAGGAACGACGACACACCCAATTTCAGCGTCTCGCGGTGCGCGACTGCGCCTTTGGAATCGTAGATGACGCCGATCTTGCGGGTAAACACGGCCCAGTCCCCATCTTCAAGATAAGTGATGGCGTCGGTGAACGGGGCGAGCGCAATGGCATCCGAACCGATATACACTTCGTCATTGCCATAGCCGATCGCGAGCGGGGATCCCTTCCGGGCAGCGATCATGAGATCGCAGTGCTCCTTGAACAGGAATACCAGGGCAAACGTACCGCGCAGTCGCGGTAGGGATTCTTTCACTGCTTTTTGGGGCGAGTAGCGCATCTTCAGATAGGATTCGACCAGATGCGCCACCACCTCGGTGTCAGTGTCGGAAACAAATCTAGCGCCATTCTGCTCAAGTTCGGCGCGCAACTCACGAAAATTTTCGATGATTCCGTTATGGACGACCGCGACATTGTCCGTCGTATGCGGATGCGCGTTGGACTCCGTGGGCTTACCATGAGTGGCCCAGCGGGTATGACCAATACCAGTGTGACCCGGTAGCGGATTGCGACGTAGGCTGGCCTCAAGATTTTTCAGCTTGCCCTCGGCGCGCCGGCGCTCAAGATGATTGCCGTCGAGCGTTGCAACTCCCGCTGAATCGTAGCCGCGATATTCCAGACGAGTGAGCGCTTCGATCAGCCGCTCAGCAACGGGTTCGCGCCCCAAAATGCCTACAATCCCACACATGCGGGTCAACATCCCCCAATTTCAAGAATAATGCTTTCAGAACAGCTACGCTCTTCTTGAGACCTTCGATTGAAGGTGCTCAGATTGCTGCGGATCTGGGTCGTTCGGATTCTGCGGGGCAGAACAAGCTTCGCCAGCCGAAGCGCGGTTTTGGCGAGCACGATCGAATGCCAGCATGTCGCGGCAGCAGGAGGCGGTAAGGCGCGAGCGCGTGGTGAACAGAGCGCCATCGCGTGTGCAGCCTCTATCTTCCGGCAAGGAAACAACATCGTAGTCGCGGTATGGCCGACGCGTGGACACATCACGCAAGTTGCCACTCAAACATCGATGACACTCGATGCAGATCGACGACCCGCGGGGAGTCCAGCTATCTGTCGGCATGAACTTCATCATCGTCGGCTGGATTGAGAGCCAAGCATGATGGCCCTGCCCCCTTCTCAAGAGATTCGTAAAGCGGATAGCTGGATAGAGGATTATCCATCTCGAAGCTGTCGCTCGCACATGGCACACAAAAAGAACCCCGGCCGCCTTGGGTGACCTGGCAGAAGTCAGTCTCGGAGGACGACGCTACTACATTCCGTCGGTTTCCGTCGACAGTGGTAGGCCCCACCGACCGATGAAACCGCCCAAGCACCTGGCCGCACTGAAAATGCGCTTGAGTTGATGCTCGGCAAGCACCGAAATATTCCCTCGGCTCCAGGCAAAGATTGAGCACCATTCTGATTGGCCGAAGGCTTTTCTCCAAACCGAGACGTTTTCTTATGCGGGATCTTCTAGGATTGGTAAAATCGATTATGTTGATGGGCCGCATCTACACTATGGATAGCTGTCAAAATGCGGCTCATGTCACGTTATCAATGGCGACTTCGCGGTTTCGAGATCGCCGACCTCCGTGCGAGCCAGGTAAGGCCGCGAATCAATCAAAGAGGTTTTTAAGTTCGGTATGGCGGGCTTCGTTCAAGGTGTTGTGCGGCTTCGCCCTGTTAATTGCGATGATTGCACAATGTCCCTCACGGGCCTGCCTCCCATGTTCATGCAGAGTGAGCCTTCTTATGTGGCGTCGTACATCATCAGGTCACTGCTAAAAACGGATATTGCATGTTCCTGGCGAAGCCGTTGATCAGTTTACGGACGCTCGATATCGGGCGACTTCCGTCGTAGTCGAGCCCGCCTAATCAAAATCCACGGATCGTCATGAATTCCGATGGGCCGGCACGATCTGCGCGCAGACGGTTGATCGGATGTTCCGGGTCCATGTAGCCGAGAGCCATGCCGCAAAAGAGCATCAGATGGGAAGGCAGCCCGATGAATTCCGCGACGGTCTTGTGCCAGAGCGCCCACGCCTCTTGCGGGCAGGTACTCAATCCCTTCTCCAAAGCGAGCAACATAATAGATTGCATGTACATGCCAAGATCGGCCCATTGCCCAGGCTCCATCTGGCGATCGATGGCGAAAAACAGGCCGACAGGCGCACCAAAAAAGGTAAAGTTCTTTGCAAGCTGATTGAGACGCGCAGGTTTGTCTTCGCGCGGAACCCCGATGGTGCGATAGAGATCTTCGCCAGTCTTGAATCGCCGAGTTCTATAGGGCTCCTTCAGTTCTGGCGGATAGATCTTGTATTCTGGCTGTTCGCCCATCGGGTTGATCTTGATCCGCTCGGCCATCAACGCCTTGAAGCGTGCGAGCTCTTGGCCGCCAAGCGCCCAGACATGCCACGGCTGTAGATTTCCGCCGGAGGGTGAGCGGCTGGCCGTGAGCAGGATCTCTTGGACAGTCTCCATAGGGACCGGGAAGTCCAAGAATGCCCGCACAGAGGTCCTCGAGTTCAGCGCGTCTGACACTTTCATGAGGATTTCTCCGAAGACCTAATCGAGGAGAATCGTCAGCCGATCCTGACGACCATCTTTCCTAGGGCCGAGCGGGTCGTCATTGCTTTGAACGCATCGTGGAATTCCTCGAATGCAAAGACCTTTCCTACGACCGGAACCAGTGTCTTCTTGCTCAACCAACCGAATAGCTGGGCGATGACTTGATCTCGCACATCCGGTTCACGACGACCAATCTGCGCCAGGTCGACGCCCAACAGCGCCCCTCCTTTTAGAAGAGGCAGATTGAACCGCAGCGCTGGAATAATTCCGGAAGCAAAGCCGATCACCAGGTGCCGGCCATTCCAGGCGATCGAACGGAATGCCTGCAGGCTCAGATCTCCTCCGACGGGATCGTAGATCACATCCGCGCCGTGACCGCCGGTGAGTCCCTTGAGTTCGTCACGCCACCCTTCATGCGTATAATCCACGCCCGCATCTGCCCCATATTTGATCGCAAATTGTCGCTTCTCCTCAGTCGAAGCGGCCGCAATGACGCGGGCGCCCAACAACTTTCCAACCTGAACAGCCGCTATTCCCACCCCGCCGGCGGCCCCCAGAACCAAAAGTGTCTCGCCGCCCTGTAGCTTTGCCCGGGCGCTAAGCGCGTACAGCGCCGTGAGGTAATTGGCGAAGAACGAGGCGCCGACCTCTGGCGCTATGCCCTTTGGCGTAACGAAAAGATCTTGGGCCTGTGCGCAGATATACTCGGCAAGGCCACCATTTCTGACCATGCCGATGACGGGCGTACCGGGTGCGAGGCCCCCAACATCTGCGGCCGCCTCGTCGACGATGCCCGCAAACTCCGACCCGGGCGTAAATGGCAAAGGATCTTTTGTCTGGTACAAGCCCTGCACCTTCAGGCCATCCACGAAGCCGACGGCCGCTGCCTGGATTCGAACGCGGACCATTCCCGTTGACAAGTCCGGCTTAGCCACATCCTTGATGACAATATTTTCGATACAATCAAACTTTTCGACCAACACTGCTTTCATGGCATCCTCCTGAGCGCGCCGGCCCACCGGGGGTTCAGTCGTCGAGTCACTTCTAATAGCTCCGATAATCTAGAGCGCTCTCGAGATTACTTCCTTCATCATCTCGCTCGTCCCGCCGTAAATGCGCTGCACGCGTGCGTCGGCGTACATGCGTGCAATGAGATACTCGTTCATGAAGCCGGAGCCACCATGCAGTTGCAAGCACTCGTCGATGACCTTGCCCTGCTGCTCTGACGCCCAGAGTTTAGCCATCGACGCCGTGGCTGCATCGAGTGTGCCAGAAACCAATGCTTCGACACACTGGTCGACGAAGCAGCGCGTGACCTTTGTGATCGTCGCCAACTCGGCCAGCCTGTATTTGGTGTTCTGGAATTCAGCGATCGGCATCCCGAAAGCCCAGCGTTCCCGGACGAAAGCAAGCGTGGCTTCAAGAGCGCCCTCCATTGCCGCAACCGCCATCACGCCGATAATGGTCCGCTCATAAGGCAGGTCCGACATCAATTGATAGAAACCACGCCCCTCCACTCCACCAAGCAGATTTGTGGCCGGCACCACGACCTCGTCGAAGAACAGCTCGCAGGTATCCTGCGCCTTAAGGCCAATCTTATCGAGCACGCGGCCGACCCTAAAGCCGGGAGCTTTCGCGGTCTCGACCAAAATGATCGACATTCCGCTGGCGCGCTCGGTCGGATTTGTTTTCACGACTACGAGCACTAAACCTGCAAGGAGGCCGTTGGAGATGAAGGTCTTGGAACCGTTGATCACATAGCTATCGGCGCGCCGTTCCGCACGGGTACGAATGGATTGAAGATCCGAGCCCGCACCCGGCTCGGTCATCGCGATGGCTCCGACCAACTCTCCACGCGCCAGGCGCGGCAAATATTCCCGTTTTTGCTCCTCCGTCCCGTGATTCAGCAGATAGTGGGCCACGATCGTGTGGACAGACGGATTCATTCCCGTCAGGCCGCGGCGTGCCATAGCGTCGTAAAAAATCGCTTCGTTCCGAAAATCACCCCCGCCGCCGCCATATTCGGTCGGAATGTCCGAACACAGAAGCCCAAGTGCCCCGGCTTTCAGCCAGAGTTCGTGCCCGACATTGCCTCGTTTGCGCGCCTCTTCATCCAGCGGCGCCATTTCCTTGTCGATGAAGCGGGACACGGTGTCTCGATACATCTCGAGGTCAGACTCAAGCCAGGAGGGTCGATAGTTGATCATGCGTCTTACTCATCGTTTCTACGAACGCAACAATTGCGCTCGCTGCCGCTTGAATTCGAAACAGTTCCCGGCGATGTGCGATCGGATGGCCCGCTGCAGGGTGTCCGGAGTTCTTTTTGTCCGAACTCTGGCGATTGCAGCCCGCCACGCATGCCTTTCGACACAGTCAAAGTTCAAATGCTGGGTCGGAGGCATGCGCCGCGGTTCTCTGCGACCGATCTAGTCCGCCGCATCCCCGTTGATCACATCTCCGAACAGCTCCCACTTTTCGCCGCTAAAGCGCATCAGCTGAAGTTGGCTGATCGGAGCAAAGTCAGTCGGCGACGTGTTCGCGTAGATCCCCGGCAACAGCGCCTCGGTGCGCCATTCCTTCAGGTTCGCAGCCTGCTTCATGACGTTCTCGCGCGTGAGATCGTCACCGCACTGCTTCAAGGTTTGCGCCAGCGTCTCCGCAAGTGCGTAGCCGGTGATCAGCAATATGTCGCGTTTGTTGCCTTCTGGATAGTATTTGCTCAGAAAGCTCTGAAACTCCTTCATGCCGGGATCATTGTCCCACTGCGGATCCGCCGGATCCTTCAAGTAAGTGGCAGAAATGATGCCTTGCGCGTTCTCGAAGCCGGCAGGCTTGATCACACTGCCGACCGACGCCGAAACGTTGCTGAGGATATGCAGCGGCTTCCAGTCGACTTCAGCGATCTTCCTGATTGCCTGAGCCGCAAATTTGGGAGAGCTGATGTTGACCAGCGTGTCGGCGCCCGTCGCCTTGAGCTTGACGATATGACTGTCAATCGTCGGCTCCGAAGTTTCGTAGCTTTCCTCGGCGACGATCTTCGCACCGAGCCTGTCCTTGAGGCCCTTCAGGTAATCCTTTCCAAGATCGTCATTTTGGAAGAAGACCGCGACTTTGGCGTTCGGCTTTTCCTTCAAGATATACTTAGCGTAAGCGTGCGCCTCGCTCTGGTAGGACGGTTGCCAACCCGTGGTCCAGGGGAAGCTCTTGGGGTCGTTGAATTTGGTAGCGCCGGAGGCGACGAAGAGCTGCGGGATCTTTTTTGAATTCAGGTATTTCTGGATGGCTGTGTTGTTCGCCGTGCCGAGCGGATCAAACATGAGCAGCACTTCATCGCCCTCCACCAGCTTACGCGTCTGCTCGACAGCCTTGGGAGGCGAGTACGCGTCGTCATAGCTAGTGAAGTTGATCTTGCGTCCGTTGATGCCCCCCTTATCGTTGATCATCTTGAAGTATGCGGCCTGCACTTGGCCGATGACGCCGTAGGCGGATCCCGGACCACTGTAAGGCATGAGATTGCCGACTTTGATCTCTGTGTCGGACGCACCCGTATCGTATTTCTTCTGGGCTAGCGCCGTACCCGAGGCGAGCGCGATTGCCGCTGTCGCCAGGGCAGTCGCCCCTAAAATCCTTGCAAACATGTCATCTCTCCCTGTGGGGTTTCACTTCTATTTTGCTTTGACGTTCTACTCTTGGCTCTTGATCGCGACCTGCCAGCGTGTCTGGAAGGTCATCCCAACGCTTCAATGATGGTCACGTTGGCGATGCCTCCGCCCTCACACATCGTCTGAAGGCCATATCGCTTGCCTCGAGCCCTGAGAGCATGGACCAGGGTTGACAGGAGCTTGGTACCCGAGGCTCCGAGCGGATGACCGAGTGCAATCGCGCCGCCGTTGACATTGAGCTTTGCGGGGTCGGCCTCGATCGCCTGAAGCCAGGCCAGCGGCACCGGTGCGAAAGCCTCGTTGACTTCGTAGAGGTCAATATCGCCGATCTTCATTTCCGGCCTTTGAAAGGGCCCGACGGGTTGCGCTGATCGGCTCTTCAAGCATAATGACGGGGTCGCCGGCGGTCACCGTGAGGCCAACGATACGCGCGATCGGCTTCAGATTGTGGTCCTTGAGGGCCTTTTCGCTGACGACCAGTGCAGCAGAGGCGCCGTCGCAGATCTGGCTCGCGTTGGCGGCACTGACGACGCCGTTCTCCTTCAGAAGCTTGACCGAGCCGATCGACTCCAGCGAAGCGTCGAATCGAATTCCTTCATCGACGATGTGCTCTCCCCCTTCGATCTTGAGCGGAACGATCTCGCTCTTGAAGGCTCCGGATTTCGTTGCCTCCGCCGCGCGCCGGTGGCTTTCGAGCGCGAACCGGTCCAAGGTCAGCCGATCAAACCCGTATTTCCTTGCGATCATCTCGGCTCCCTCGAACTGGCTGAAGGATTCCACGCCGAACCGCTTCTGGATGCGGTCGCTGATTGGGCCGGCTCCAATGCCTTCCTTCTGGTGCAACGAAATGTTCGAGAACATCGGAACGCGAGTCATGCTTTCCGCGCCGGCGGCTATCACTACATCCTGAGTGCCCGACATCACCGCTTGCGCAGCGAACTGCACCGCCTGCTGCGAGCTGCCGCATTGCCGATCGATCGTCACGGCCGGAACGGATTCCGGGAGCTTGGAGGCAAGCACCGCATTCCGCCCGAAGGCGAACGCCTGCTCGCCGGCCTGTGTCACGCAACCCAGGATCACGTCCTCGACGGCGGCCGGGTCGATCCCCGACCGATCGACGACCGCGTTGAGTGTTTCGGCAGCCATGTTGGCCGGATGCCAGCCGGCAAGCTTGCCGTTACGCCTGCCACCAGCTGTCCGTACCACCTCAACGAGATAAGCTTCTGCCATCGCCTGATCCTTTCATCCGTTTGAATTGCGACGAGCGGCGAATGCCGCAACCCGGCGGCGCGACTCGTCGGAGCCGCCCAACTCGGCGATGCTTCGCATCTCCCGATCGAGGTGCGCCTCCAACATGCTATCGTAGCTTTCGAGCAACAGACCGCGTGCGGCTCCAAGCGCGGCCATCGGTTCTGCGACGAGTTCTGCAGCGATTTCGGCGCCTGTGGCGGCCAATTGCTCGTCATCGACGGTCCGCGTAACGAGACCAATCCGCTCTGCCTCGTCGCTCGACACGCGACGGTTGGACAAAATGATCTCCTGAGCTCGCCGAAGGCCAACGACCCGCGGTAGCAGCCAGCTCATTCCTCCGTCCGGGCTGAGACCCAACGCAGTATAGGCAGCGCTAAAATGCGCTGAGCGTGCCGCCAACGCGAAATCGCCGATCATGGCCAAGCTCATGCCGGCTCCGGCTGCGGGCCCGTTCACGAGCGTAATCAATGGCTTTCGCATGCGCATCAGGCGCACGATCGCGGCATGCAAGGTTCCGGCTAGATCCCGCAGGAAGGCCGGCGCGTCGGCACCGGCTGCGGCGAAGGCACCGACGTCTCCGCCGCCGCAAAACAGCTTTCCTCGCCCCGTCAGAATGACGCATCGGATATCCGCATCGTCGTCGCAGCGTTCGGCGACCTGCAAAAGGGCGAGCGCCATCGCCGGGTCAATCGTGTTGCCGTGGTTCGGGCGCGACAACGTCAACGTGGCGATCTTTTCGGCGCAGGAAAACTCGACCGGAGCGCTCATGTTAGATTCTCCAATGCGCGAGCAGCGAGCGCCGCCAGCTCCGGAAAGGTCTTCCCCCGCTCGATAGCCTGGGTCGATGAGGCCGTACCGCGCAGCGCCCGGCCCGCAATGCCGTGCATGATCGCCGCAAGCCTGAAGAAGTTGAATGCGACATAGAAGTGCCAGTCCGAAATCGCTTCTCGGTCGGTCGCGCGGCAGTACCTGTCGATGTATTCCGCTTCTCCGGGGATGTTCAGCGCGGCCAGATCCGCTCCAGCAAGACCGGCGACGATACGAGGAGGCATACGATACATGATCGCGTGGTATGCGAAGTCCGCAAGCGGATGTCCGAGAGTCGAGAGCTCCCAGTCGAGCACGGCGATCACCCGCGGCTCGCTCGGATGAAAGATCAGATTGTCGCAGCGGAAGTCGCCATGGACGATGGAGGCCTCGTCCCCCGACGGGACCATTCCCGGGAGCTCCTTGACGAGACGATCCATGTTTGCGTCGCGCCCGGCTTCCGGATCTTCCTGATACTGTCGCGACCACCGGCTGATCTGCCGCGCAAAGTAGCTGCCTGGCTTTCCATAGTCGCCCAAGCCGATCGACGCCGGGTCAACGGAGTGGAGTTGCGCGATGACGTCGCACATGGCGTTGAAGTAGGATGGACGCGCTTCTCGGCCCACTTCCGGGAAGGTGGCGTCCCAGAAGATTCGGCCCTCCACGAGCTGCATCACATAGAATTCGCTTCCAATGACGGACGTGTCGGCGCAATAGCCGTAAATGCGTGCCACAGGAAACCCGACCTGCGACAACGCGCGCTGTACGCGCGCCTCGCGATCGACGGCGTGCGCTCCGGACACCAATGGACCCGGGGGTTTGCGCCGGAGCACATAGACGCCGTCTGCGGATTGAAGACGGTAAGTCGGGTTCGACTGACCTCCCTTGAATTTCGAGACGTTGAGAGGTCCTCGAAACCCGTCGACATTAGCCGCCATCCAGCGCGACAAGGAGTCCTCGTCGAGGCGATAGGCATCGGATGGCTCTGCCAATCCGAAGTTGGCGGCATCGTCGAGAG
Source organism: Bradyrhizobium monzae (assembly GCF_021458635.1). Classification (GTDB taxonomy): domain Bacteria; phylum Pseudomonadota; class Alphaproteobacteria; order Rhizobiales; family Xanthobacteraceae; genus Bradyrhizobium. The sequence continues at coordinate 102,635 of NZ_JAIRDQ010000012.1, read as the reverse complement.
CGCTCATGGGTTCGCCTTCTGCCAGTCGCGCTTGATCTTCTTGGCGAGGGACCATTTGTGCACCTCGGTGGGACCGTCGTAGATCCGAAATGCACGAACCTCGCGGAATACCTGCTCGACGATGGTTTCGTTGGTGACACCCGTCCCGCCCATCACCTGAACGCAACGATCCGCGACCCGCATGAGCGCCTCGCTCACGGCCACTTTTGCCATCGAACTCTCGTTTGTTCCGAGCGATCCCGTGTCCAGGATGCTCGCACACCAGGAGATCATCAACTCAGCCTGTTTGAGGTCGATCTGGTTGTCGGCAAGCATGAAGCCAACTCCCTCGTGATCGATGAGCGTCTTGCCGAACGCCTGCCGGCGGTTGGCGTACCCGGTCGCAATCTCGTTCGCGCGAATGCAGGCGCCCAGCCAGCGCATGCAGTGCGACAACCTGGCCGGCGAAAGGCGGATCTGCGCATATTTGAAGCCCTCACCCGGGTGTCCGAGCATTTGATCGGCCGGGATGCGCAGATTCCGGATGGTCAGGACGGCATGACCGCCCGGCATGGAACTGTCGATCGTGTTGGGCACATGGTCGATGGTGATTGCTGGATCAGGCAAATCGACCAGGAACATGCAGGCGCCCTCCTCGGCCTTTGCCATCACGATGCCGACCTTGGCTCCGCGAGCACCTGTGATGAACGCCTTGCGCCCGTTCACAACCCACTGGTTGCCATCCGGACGGCAGGTCGTGGTCATCATCGATGGGTCGGACCCTGCTCCCCCCTCTTCGGCCGGCTCGGTCATGAAAAAGGCGGACCGCGCGCGACCCTCAATGAGCGGTTTTAGGAAGCGCTCCTTGATCTCCGGCGAGCCAATTTTGCCCAGGAGGTACATATTGCCTTCGTCGGGAGCCGCCGTATTGCATGCGAGGGGGCCAAGTGGCGATAGGCCTGTCTTGGCCAGGACGATTGCGGTTTCCGCCTGCGAGAGATGCGACCCGTCGGCCAGGATGTGTGGCGTCAATACGCCCGCATCCCGCGCCAGTTCTCGCAACTCGATGACCAATTCGTCCTTGGGACAGTCATGATGATCACGGCGAGGATCACGCTCGAACGGGACCACGACATCCCGAACGAAGCGCTCAACGCGATCGGCAATCTGTTGAGTACGCTCCACGCCAACCCCGCTCATTTGGGTGCCATTCGGATTGCGCCATCGAGGCGGATGGTTTCGCCGTTGAGCATTGGATTGGTGACGATGGACTCGACCATCTGAGCGAATTCGGACGGATGACCGAGCCGGCTCGGAAAGGGCACCTGCTTGCCCAGCGACGTCTGCGCCTCTTCAGGAAGCGACATCAGCAGTGGTGTGAGAAAGATGCCTGGCGCAATCGTCATCACCCGAATGCCATAGCGCGCGAACTCACGCGCAAGAGGCAGCGTCATGCCGACAATTCCGCCCTTCGATGCTGAATAGGCGGCTTGGCCGATCTGGCCATCGAACGCAGCAACGCTGGCAGTGTTGATGATGATGCCCCGTTCCTCACCGTCCGGCTCGGCCGTATGAAGGCGGGCGGCAAACTTCGACAGCATGTTGAAGCTGCCAATCAGATTGATGTTGATGGTCCTGGCGAAATCGCACAGCGGAAGCGCACTGCCGTCTCGACCGATCGCCTTACCGGGCGGCCCGAGGCCGGCGCAGTTGACCAGGATGCGCCCCTTACCGTGCATGCGCTCTGCTGACTCGAGCGCCTGTTCGACGCCGTCCTCGTCGGTCACGTCGACCTTGATGAATTGCCCGCCGATCGTCTTGGCGTGAGCCTCTCCCAACTCGGCGTTAAGATCCAAGATGGTCACCTTGGCGCCCGCCGCCGCGAGTCGCTCGGCCGTGGCGCCTCCGAGACCGGAAGCGCCGCCCGTGACGATTGCGGCTGTTCCCTCTATATGCATGCACCTTTTCCGTTTTCTCGAGGTTCAAATTTCGATGGCCATCGCCATCGCTTCGCCGCCGCCAATGAGCGTACTTGCGTAGCTTGCGATGACGGCTGGATCTGACACGGAGGCTCCTCAGTGCACTTCGTTGTTAGTCGCGCGCCGCCGCGGCCCTCGCGAGGTCGCGCGCAATGACCATTCGCTGGATATCCGATGTGCCTTCGTAGATCTGACAGACGCGCACATCTCGATAGATCTTCGCGATGGAATAATCTTCCAGATAGCCGTAGCCGCCGAAGGTCTGCAGCGAACCCGAAACCACCGCCTCGGCCGTTTCGGAGGCGACGAGCTTCGCCATAGACGCTTCCTTGAGGCATGGAAGAGCTGCATCCTTCATCGCGGCGGCATGCAACACGAGCTGATGAGCGGCCTCCAGTCTTGCGGCGAGATCCGCAAGACGAAACCCGACGGCCTGATGCGCGATGATTGGCGACCCGAAACTCGTTCGCTCGCCAGCGTACTTTACCGCCGCGTCGAGAGCGGCGCGTGCCATTCCCACGCATTGCGCCGCAATGCCGATGCGACCGGCCTCAAGATTGGAGAGCGCGATGGAGTAGCCGGCACCTTCCGGACCGAGCCGCATTGCATCTTCGACGAAAACGTTGTCGAACCGAATGGCACAGGTGTCGGATGCGGCCTGCCCCAGCTTGCGTTCGATTCTCTCGACGCTGTAGCCAGGACTGTCGGTGCGGACCAGAAAAGCCGAGATGCCGCGCTTGCCTGCAGCAGGATCGGTTACGGCGAACACGATCGCAAGGCCGGCAGTTCGCCCCGACGAGATAAACTGCTTCGCTCCGTTTAGATTGTAACCATGTCCCACGCGAACAGCCCGGGTCCTCAATGCGGAGGCATCCGAACCCGCTCCCGCCTCGGTCAGTGCGAATGCGCCAATCATTCGGCCAGAGATGAGCGAGGGCAGAAATCTTGCTTGCTGCTCCGGCGTGCCGTCCTTGAGTAAGCCTGAAACGACCAGACTGTTTTGAATGCTCAGAATGGTAGATAGCGCACCGTCGGCCGCGGCGATTTCAACAAGCGAGAGTGCATAGGATACGTAGTCGGCGCCGGCTCCTCCGGCCGCTTCGGGCGCTGTCATTCCCATAAGTCCAAGGCTCGCGAGCTCCTCAAACAACCGCGCGGGGTATTCCTTGGCTTGTTCGTAGTCGCGAGCGAAGGGCGCAACGCGCGCCTGCGCGAACTTGCGCACTTCGTCGCGAATAGCGGCTTGCGTTTCAGTCAGGATCACGACGCGCGCCTGTCGATTTTTCGCCCAGACGAGCCCAGGACAGCGAGCGCGACTGCGCTAAGCACTAAAGGGAAGGACAATGAAGTACTTGGCTTCATTACATTTTCCGCCGAAATGACCGGCTCCTCCCTGCTGAATTTCCGCGTTTCTGTCCCGGCGCTTAAAAGTGATATTGATGTCATATTACCGCCAGGCCGCCTCGTCAAGCCGACTCCGGAGCGCAGGGCCAAGCCCGTTCACCTGGCTTTTTATTGATGATTGTCAGCGCTCGAACGCTGTTCGCGATCCCTGGGCAGATTTCATGAACAAGCAGCGTCACGCCTGTTTGGCTGCGACACACGCGCTCGCATCAATGGCAGAACGGATGCTAGTTGGGAGCCGCGGGATCGTCTTTGGCGGCACCAAACACGCCTCGATACCAGACCTTTGCGCAGTGCGTCCCTATGTGCTCAATCTCCGCGTCGCTTGGATCTTCCGAGGCGAGATCAAATTTCATATAGGCAATCTGCTCCATCGTGGCGCCGAGCACTTCAGCAGCCATTTCAGGATCGAGTTCACGGCTTAGTTCGCCCAATCCCTGAAGGCGGGTCAGCCAAGTCGCGGTGCGCCTTACGAAGCGGCTACGTTCGCTGACATAGAGAGAAAGGAATGTTGCTTTCTCTCCGCGAGCTGCCGCCTCGCGCATGACGCGCAACAGCTTGCGATGTCGGGCATAGATCTTGAGATAAGCGATGGTATTCTCGACGAACTCGGCTTCGGTTGCCTTCAATGAGCGGCCCGACGTTCGCTTGCTCGCGACGTAGATCTCGTCGAGTAATGGCTGCAATACGGCGAGCAGAATCTCGTCCTTATTTCGAAAGTGCCGGTAGAAGTTGCCGTAAGACGTTCGAGCGATTTTGACGATGTCCTGGACCCGGGTGGCCTCGTATCCTTTGCGCGCGAATACGCGTGCCGAGGCGTTCAGCAGGCGCTGACGCATCGCCGCTCCCTTCGCGGTGGCAGGGGCTAACGGCTCCAACGCAGAATCGGTCTCCAGCATTTGCCACCCATAGCACCGCGGCCGCTTGACCACCAGCTTGGAACCCAGTAACATGACGTCAATGTCAGTTATTGGCTAGGCTCGAATCGTCATCAGTTCAGGGGCCGGGAGCTGCAGAGCTCGCCCGGCCCGTCGATGCAGCCAGTACCCCCGTGGAGGGGGGCGCCCTCGGGTGCTCGGTCGCGGCAATTCCGTTCGAAATCCAAATTTCGCCTCTCTGTAGGAAAGGCGACATTCAGGAATGTGTTGATGTATCCGGGCACCCACGCACTAACAAATCCGGACCGCCCTGCCCTCATCATGACGGCAACCGGTGAGATCGTGACATACGCCGAATTGGAGGATCGGTCTCGACGGGCTGCAAACTGGCTCTTCGACGCCGGCTTGCGGCCCGGCGACGTTGTGGGCGTACTCTCTGACAACAGCCCTTGGATTTTCGATATCTACTGGGCCACTCAACGCTCGGGCCTATATCTGTTGCCGATCAATTCTCGGCTGAGCCCCAGTGAAGTCGACTATATGCTCGAAAATTCCGGCGCGGCGGCGTTGTTCGTCGGACGTGGTGGATTCGAGACGGCATCAAAAATCGACGCCCACGAAAAACTAAGGCACCGCGTTTGTTCTGAGGGAAATCTGTCAGGTTACGAACCGTACCAGCAGATACTGGAAACCGCTCGCGCCACGATCCCGGCGTCTCAACCGCGCGGCGCCGACATGCTGTACTCTTCCGGCACGACCGAGAGGCCAAAAGGCGTGAGACATGCGTTGCCGGAGCGACAGGTTTCCGACCCTGGCGACACAATGGTGCAGATGTTTTCGTCGAATTTTGGCTTTGATGAAAGGACAATATATCTGTCCCCTGCGCCTCTCTATCATGCAGCGCCGCTACGAACCTGCGCGACCGTCCAGGCGCTGGGTGGCACCGCACTCGTTATGGACAAATTCGATGCCGAAGCCGCTTTGGCTGCCATCCAAGACTACAAGGTGACCCACAGTCAGTGGGTGCCGACCATGTTTGTGCGGATGCTCAAATTGCCCGAGTTAGTTCGGAATCGATATGACGTGAGCAGTTTGCAGATCGCGATTCACGCTGCCGCACCATGTCCCGTTGAAGTCAAGCAAGTGATGATGAAGTGGTGGGGGCCGATATTGTGGGAGTACTACTCCGCCACCGAAATGAACGGGATGACGGTGATCGGCCCCGACGAGTGGCTCCAGAAGCCCGGCTCCGTCGGTCGCGCCGTTCTAGGGAAGATCCACATCTGCGATGAGGACGGTAGCGAACTTCCAGCTGGTCAGACGGGTACCATTTATTTCGAACGCGATAGGATGCCGTTCGTCTACCATGACGAGCCGGAAAAGACGCGGGCCGCGCAACATCCGGCGCATCCGTCCTGGACCACTGTCGGCGACATCGGACACGTCGATGCGGACGGCTTACCTCTTCTTGACCGATCGCAAGGCGTTCATGATCATCTCAGGCGGGGTCAACATCTATCCTCAAGAGATTGAGAACGTTCTGGTGCTTCATCCTGCTATCGCGGACGTAGCCGTCATCGGAATCCCCGATCCTGATATGGGCGAACAGGTCAAAGCCATAGTGCAATTGCTGCCCGACACGGAAGGCAGCGAGAACTTGGCGGAAGAAATCATCGCCTTCGTGAAGAATCGTGTTGCCGGCTACAAGGCGCCCCGCAGCATCGATTTTGTGCCTGAAGTCCCGCGTTCACAGACGGGCAAGCTCATGAAGCAGGAGTTGCGTAATCGGTATTGGTCGGAGAAGGCAGCCTGACATCAAGCGCCTGGAATGGAATGAACCGCTCTGCTCTGCGGCCTCGCCAATGCCCTGTCGTAGGTATGCCGATAACACAACACAACGCCATGCTGGTCCGCAATACGCACAGTAACTATCGCTTGCCGCTCGATTCCTCAGATGCCGATGCTCTCGGCATCGAGGCTGCCCTGGCAGTGGAGCGCTTTCTCCAGCATAGGCAGGGGACCGCCCCTACCCCGATGGTTTCGCTTCCTGGCCTTGCCCGTCGTCTGGATGTCGGATCCATCCACGTCAAGGACGAAGGACAACGACTGGGTCTCGGTAGCTTCAAAGCACTGGGGGGAGCCTATGCGGTCATACAGCTTGTCCTTGGGATCGCGTCGCAACGATGGGGCCGTCCAGTCGACATTTCTGAGTGGCGCTCACCGGAAGTCGCCACAGTCGCCGCTGGAATAACCTTGACGTGCGCCACGGACGGCAACCACGGCCGATCCGTTGCACAAGGCGCTCAACTCGTGGGCGCAAACTGCGTTGTCTTTGTTCATGCTGGAGTGAGTGATGAGCGCTGCCAAGCGATCGCGCGGTATGGTGCTCGTATCGAACGTGTTCAGGGCAACTACGATGATTCCGTTGCGTCGGCATCTAAAATCGCCAGCGAACGGGGCTGGATTGTGGTCTCCGACACATCTTGGCCAGGTTACGAACGGATCCCTCACCTCGTTATGCAAGGTTATACAGCATTGCTTCGTGAGGCTCTTGGCGCACTGCCAAAGCCTCCAACCCACGTGTTTGTCCAGGCCGGTGTCGGCGGCATCGCTGCGGCGACTGCCGCTCATTTTGCGCTCGTATTCGGAAAGGACAGACCCTTCTTCACTGTGGTGGAGCCGGATCGAGCCGCCTGCCTTCTCGAGAGCGCCAAGGCCGGCCAGATCGTGAAGGTGCCGCACGACAGACCAACCGTCATGGCGATGCTTGAATGCTACGGACCATCACTTGTTGCCTGGCGCATTCTCTCGCGCGTTGCCGATGCCTTTATGACCATCGAGGACGACGAGGCGGTTACGATGATGAAGGCGCTTGCCTATCCCGTCGACGGGGATCCGGCGATCGTCGCCGGCGAAAGTGGCGCAGTAGGTCTCGCTGGATTGGCAAAGGTGGCGGGTGATCCAGCGTGTCGTTCGGAGATCGGGCTCGACTCAAATGCCCGTGTCTTCCTGATCAATACCGAGGGCGCCACTGATCCAGCGCTCTATGAGAAGCTCGTGGGCGCTCGCCCCGAGGACGTGACCGGCTGAAGCGACGAGGGAGAGCACATAGCATGCCGAGTTGTCCGACGTTTATGTGGTTTGCAGTGGCCGCGTGTGACCGCCCTGTCTGCGGCGGTCGCGATGAGACAGGGCTTTCGGTTTTTCACATGCCTTGCAACCACCGGCCATTGCATGTGGATTTCAAATACCATTCTGCACTCTGGAATGGTTCGCAATTCCTTCGCCTGTTTGCAGCTAGGATTGATAGCTGTAGTCGCCTGCTCGCGTTTCGCGGCAAACCCAAAGCGAAGTCGGAAGGTCCCATGATTCTACGGAAGCAAGTAGCTGATATAGAAGCGGCAGGCGTTCGCCGGATCGCAGACGGCAAACCTTGGTATAGATTTTCCAACCCTTTGTATGCAGCAGTTCGTCATCGTCCTGCTATGTCTTAACTCTAACTCTCCATCTAAAATTTGCCGCGACTCCCGTGAGCAGGTAAAATCGATTGTTTAGATGAAGCACATCCACACGATGGATAAATTCGCACCATGCGTTTCAACGGCCTTGATCTAAATCTTCTCGTCGCGTTCGACGCTCTCATGACGGAGCCGAACCTCACCGCGGCGGCGCGGCGAATCAACCTGAGTCAGCCGGCCATGAGCGCAGCCGTGGCCCGGTTGCGCGCCTATTTCCGCGATGAGCTCTTTACGATGATGGGCCGCAAGCTTGTGCCCACGCCGCGAGCCGAAGCGCTTGCTGCCCCGGTTCGGGAGGCTTTGTCGCACATCCAACTCTCCATTATCTCCCCCGACGGATTCAAGCCGGCGCAGTCGACTCGTCGCTTCAGGATCATCCTGTCAGATTTCATGATGACCGTGTTTCTTCGAAAGGTCGTGGACCGCGTCGCGCAGGAAGCGCCCGCCGTCTCCTTCGAATTGCTGCCACCCGAAGAGGACCCCGATCAACTTCTCCGGCGGAGTGAGATTGACTTCTTGGTTTGTCCGGAATTGTTCATGTCGCACACGCATCCCAAAATGCCCCTGTTTGACGAAAGATTCGTGTACGTCGGCTGTCCCAAGAACAAGCAGCTAGCTAAGCCGCTTACATTGGAGCGATACCTATCGATTGGACAGGTTACGGCCAGGTTTGGGCCGACGATCAGACCTTCGTTCGCTGAATGGCTTTTGCTCGAGCATGATCTCAAGATTCGCGTCGAAGTCGCTGTGCCGGGCTTTAGCCTGATCCCACCCCTGATATTGGGAACTGATCGCATAGCGACAATGCCATCGAGGATGTTCAAGCATTTCAAGAACACGATGCCCTTGCGAACGATCCAAGCTCCTTTGCCGGACTTTGCGTTCACCGAATCCGTCCAGTGGCCTGCTCTTCACAACGCTGATCCGGCGAGCATTTGGATGCGCAACATTTTTGTGCAGGAGGCCTCCCGTATCGCATGAGTTCGCCTGAACTTGAATGCGCGGCGTAATCAACCACAGCACGTGGTGATCCACGATCTATCGAGTCACCGACTTGAGACGCATCCGCGTGAGCGGTAGCCTGATTGGCTTATCTTGGGTGCCAGTGCTTGAGCCAGGCGGGATCTTCGTTGTCTACCCGGCCGACTTCGAGCAGGTTGTTCATACCGAATTCGGTGGAGGCTGCGACACCCCTTTTCTCGGAAAATGGAATCGGATGACGCCGTCCTCGATCTCCATTCGTCGACGAACGTCCCGCAGCCAGTCTTCGTTTCGCCGAAACACGACACCCTTCGCGAAAGGCGTCGCCTGATCATCAACGCTGGTTCGTGCTCGGTTCGGAGATCAGTGGCTTACCCCCGACCGAGACTGGCCCTTCTGGCTTAGCGGGTTGGACGGCTCGCTTGGCCGGGCTCGAAACGGGATGGGAAGGCGGGGGAGAAGAAGGCGCGAGAAGAACGGGGGCAGCGACGGCCGGTTTCTGCAACAACTCAATTCTCGATGTCAGCGCCTCGATCTGATCTGCCATGCGTTTCAAATCGTCCTGCTGCGCACCGATGTTACGATTGATCTCTCCAATTTGATCACTTGCCTTCTGCTGCTCGGACCGAATCTCCAAAAGTGCCTCCCTATCTTCAGGTGACAGGCCTGTCGTTGGGACGACTTCATGAGCCGACGGCTTCTCGAAAAACTCTTCGACACTGATCCAATAATAGGCTGCTCCGGCGCACAGGCCGATGGACACCGCCACGAGCGCGAAGATCGACGCAAAACGTCTTGACGACTTGTGCAAGACAGAGGGTGGTTCCAAGCCGCTCACTTGATCAATCACATTCGTCATCCCTGAGCCTGCCATTCTCATCCGTGTTGGTTTTTCTCGTGACGCGATAAAGGGCAATGGTCAAGAGCATCCGGAGCCGAGCGCGCAGCCTTGCGCAACTTTGTCTGAGCGCATGGTTTATCCCATAAGGCGCATTAACAAGCCGGCGCGGCGAGGCCCTGATACCCATATTTCCTTGAAACTGAACGATCCGAAGTTGCGATCCAAAGAGTGAGCGGTGCCAAAGGGAGTTGCCATCTTGGCAAGATCGCTCTCGTCGAACTCCAGTGATCTCCTTGCACGAGCGTTATTGGGAGCGCCTGTCCGCTTTCGGCGCTTCTTCGCCGCAAAACGGTTCGGAGCTGTTCGAGAGCGAACCAACAGCAGGGCTGTATGCCTCGCTATCCGATATTTAGATATCCAGTCGTGGCTTGCACGGGGGCCCGTCGAGTTCAGCCCGTTGTCGCGAGATGCCGGTATTTTCGCGAACAGTCAAATGCAGCTTTCCGCTTGCGCTTTGGCCTGCGAATCGGCGGCTGCATGAAAGAGATCGTGGGTTTCACTCCAGCGCTCCTCAATCGTTCAACGCTTTCTTGCGCAAGACGCGGTATCACGCACAAATGCTGCATCGTGAATAGAAAGACGCAGACTCCAAACCCGGTCTCGAGCCTAACTTTATCGCGATAATGGATAACTTACGTTGTGGGGCCCGCTTGTGCGCAGGGGCAACCGTTAACTCGCGTCCTGATCTCGTCTTCAGGGTGTGTGCATTTCATTTGAAGACTCGGACGCCCGAAGAAGGACGCAAGGTGGTAACATAATTGATCGTGGGAGAGGTCGAACAGGTGTCTATAGAATGCGAACGTTCGGCAATCATCTGCCACCGAGGCTTTTGATCGCGGCCCGGGACTCCCTTTGCCGGGATTTACCGGCGTATGGGCTGTCTTCGCGAGATGGGTATTGCATCGTCCTGCCGCCATAGGGACATCATACGCATTCGCCAGCGCAAGGATCGATCCGATGGCGATTGATCGTGCAGGCCGGCCCAATTCGAAATGGAGTTGTCAGAAATAGAAGTCACCGTCGGAGTTCTGGCCTGCAAGAATGGCTCGGCTGAGGGCCCTCCACGTTTGCAGGCTTCAATTAAAAAGCCGCGAAGGGCTTAGCTAGGCATATGCTCGATCCGGTCGTGTAAGACGCCAATGAGCATGTCCGCCTTTCCCCGTGAGAGATCAACCTCGCCTGGCGGCACGACATAGCCGCCACAATCCACCGAATGTGCTACGCAAAATTTATGCAACTCTTGCATCGGATGAATTCGGGATACGGCGCCGCGGTGCGCGTCGCCGCCGAGGATCTAGCCCCGATGGGGCCGCAGGACTACCCTGCCCACGTGGACCAGCTAAGCCGTGCAATGGCAATTTGAGACGCGGGCCAATCTCTGAGAAGCCGAGCTTCAGGTACAATGCTGAGTTGGGACTGCGGCTCCACATCGGCTGCCTTGGCGCCCCGACTTCAAGTTGGCCCCAGCCTTTTGTCGCCCCAAGGGTAACGGCTGCGTCGATGAGCGCCATCGCAACACCAGATGATCGCTGGTCAGGCACCACGTAGAGCTCAGTGATAATGCCGTAGGTTCCGCGCGCAAAGAGGGCGGCACTTTCCGATAGCATGATGAGGCCGACGGGGCGTTCCTCCGTAAAAGCAAGAAACCCCGAGATGCGCTCTTTCATGGCCAGCAGGTCGGCAACCAGTCGAGTATCTACTCCGGCCTGCACGTGACCGGCCCCAAGTTCGGCAAGCAGAGCACTGACCATCTGAGTCACCGTTGCGGCATCATCGACGGACACCTCACTCGTCTTCACCATGTCACATCCTCCACCACGTGGTTCAGCGGCAGCAACGGAGACAGAAGCTGCCGCAGCCATCAACTCAAAGTAGATATGCTGTTACTTTGAAAGTCCAATGACGCTTTCGTTCACACCATTGAGAGGTCGCTAGATTTTCACTTGGCGCTTAGCTGATGGTTCTGGCTCAAGACATAATCGAAACCTGCCTTCCCGCTGATCTACGCGAGCTTTCGATTGTAATCCGGCCTCAAGCTAGAGCGCTGTTTGGCCAACGCAACGGCCGGGTCACCAAACACATTCCGCATCCGATGCGGCGCCCCTATTTGTCGTTCGGTGGAATCCTGCTTTGCTTGGCGAGCTAGATGAGCTCGATCAAACTGGCGGCCAATTGACGCAGGTAGCATTTTGCTCCATGCGAGCGGGCCGGCGGGTGTTTAATGCGACGCCAAACAATCGTTTAAGTGTTTCACGATCGCCGGTGTCAGCACGAGGACACGATGTGAATTAGGTCAACAAAACGGCACGCATGTCGCATCGTGCCGGGTGGATCGGAGTTGTGGAGTTCGTCGAAGACATCATTCGATCTCATCAACCCACCACTATGAACGAACCGGTTGGCACCAATAGTCTCAGAGAATGAACTACGGCGCGAGTCGAAGACGCACTCATTTTTGTCGTGGTTGAAAAACCAGCTTTCTTATATTTGCGACGAACGGATCGTTTGTTTCCTCAACCACGGTTGCAGGCATCCCTCGAATTTGGGGGAAGCTAAAGAAGGTGCCGAGCTTTGGTCGAAACACCATCTTGCGCCATCTCATCGATCCTGTTCTCCGGTCGGAGTCATTCGTTGACTTGCCCGAAGCCGTTCATCGAGCCTCGTCGAGCGCGACCAGCTGTGACGTGCCGCAGTGATGGCCGCGGCGGCGTCGCGCCCGACGATCTCGGGAAGGTTTGACGGCCGAACTTGCCGATCAGGAGCACGCCTGCGCAAGCGCAGCAATGATGCGGACTGTCCGCTTTCGCGCTCTTTTTCGGCTGTCGAAGCAGGACGCGGCGCCTTGAGCCAAAATGCCGCGAAGGCGTTCCGTGGGCCGTGCCGTGCTTTTGGCCGGCCCGGCCGATCCACCTCGGCCCGGTCATCGAGGCCTAAGCGGCGGAGCATGTCCTTGCCGCGCTCATTTCGATTATCGCTGTAGAATACCTCTACCACTCTCATGGCGTTCTCACCTTCGCCAGAGCCTGGAGCAGTGACGGCACCCCTCTCCCCGTCTGCGCCCAAGATTTCAGTCCCGCGCGATCAGCGCTTGCCGTAGGTTAAGGGTGAAGCTCGCTCAGGCCTCTTCATCCAACCAGCCGATCTTGCTCCTCAGGAACCGAAAACCAAGCACCTGAAAGCTGGCACGCTCCTTGTTGTCCCTGCCATAGCCGTGGCCCCCCGCGGCTGCCTCGTACAAATAAGCCTCGTAGCCCATCACCTGCAGTTTCGCGACCATCTTGCGGGCGTGCGCCGGATGAACCCGATCGTCGCGCCGCGTGGTGGCAATCAGGATCGGCGGATAGTTTTGACTCGGTCTTGCCGCATGATAGGCAGAATACGTCTTGAGCCATTCCCACTCCGCTGGCTTGTCGGGATCACCAAATTCCGCGATCCAGCTCGCACCGGCAAGGAGCTTTGTGTAGCGACGCATGTCGATCAGAGGAATCGTGCAAAACAATGCGCCGAACCGCGCCGGATAGCGCGTGAGCATGTTGCTTATGAGGATGCCGCCGTTCGACCCACTTTCGGCGGCTATCCGCCTCGGCTCAGTCACGCCGCGACGCACCAGATCGGCGGCCACGGCCGCGAAGTCATCATGCGACAGTTTCTTGCCAGCAAGCCGTCCGGCGTCGTGCCAACGTGTGCCGAACTCGCCCCCACCGCGCAGGTTCGCCTGTACGGTCGTGCCACCACGCTCCAACCAGAGCTTGCCGAGGGCCGAATTGTAGTACGGCCTCATGGAAAGTCCGAAGCCGCCGTAGCCGCTCATATGGACCGGCGCGTTGCCGCTCTCCGCGGCGGGACCGGTCTGCACATATGGAATCCGCTCACCATCGATCGAGATAGCCTCGTGCTGCGTAACCACAAGGCCCTCGGGGCTAAACGTCTTTGGCGCCTGCTTCAGCACGATTGGGCTCGAGACACTCCGTTCGATCAGCATCAGCGAAGGCGACGTGAGCGGATCCTGGACACAGGCAAGCAGGTCGCCGTTGCTTTCGGACCGATCGCAATCGAGGGGCCACACGTCGACGACGCCGATGCCGGGAAGGCCGCGCAGCTCCTCATGGCTCCAGCCCGCAGACGAGGGCGTCCAAGTCTCGAATGAAGGTCGCAGCTCGTCGAGGATGGAAAGCACGAGTTTGCCGCTGGCCCAGAAAAATCCCTGCAGCGCGCGGCGCGGGCGCGGCGCGAAAATGACCGTGAAGTTGCGATCGCCGGCGAGAAAGGCCGACAGCGATATGCCAAGCGCGGTGTCAGGCGCGTGGGTGACGCCGGCAATCCTCCATGCCGAGCGCAATTTGACGATTAACCAGTCCCCGTGCGCCCGGAGCCAGATGTCGGAGGGAAGATCGAGCTTCACGCTCGCGCCGGTTTCGGTCCCGGGCCAGACGTCAAGATTGAAGAAGTCCAGCTGATCGAAGAACCAGACGCATGGCCTTTTTCCAGTCCGATCGACTTCGCAAAAGGCCCACATGCGATCGGGCGCCGTCTCGAACACCACGGCCGCGCGATCCACGGGTTCGCCGCGGCGCCACAACCGCACTGTCCTCGGATAGCCCGATGTGGTTGCCATGCCGTCGCCATGCGCGCTGGACAACAGCAGCGTATCGGGATCGACCCATGTGGCGCTACTCTTCGCTTCCGGCAGGGTGAAGCCGTCGGCCACAAAGCTTTTCGCATTGAGGTCGAATTCGCGCAAGACGACGGCATCGCTGCCGCCGCGCGACAGGCTCACAATGGTTCGCGGATGATCTCCCGGCAGTGAAGCCGTCGCGTTCAGAAGCCAGTCCTCACCTTCCTTTGCCGCGAGCTGGTCGACATCGAGCAAGATTTCCCAGGACGGGTTCGGCTTGCGAAATTCGTCTAGCGTGGTCCGTCGCCAGAGGCCTCGTCGATTGCTGGCGTCCTTCCAGACATTGTAGAGATAGCCACCACGCCGCGCGATATAGGGAATATTGTCCGGCCGATCGTAGATCGACGCCAGCACATCGCGATCCCGCTCGAAGGTCGCGCCGCCAAACGCTCGCAACGTCCTGTCGTTCTGCCGCTCGACAAAGTTTAGCGCGCGCCGGCCCTCTATCTCTTCCAGCCAAAGATAGGGATCATCATCGGGAGCGGAGAGCGTTGGCGCTCCAGCTTGCGACTTTGTCGGCGAGCTTGCTTTAGACACCCGTTCACTCCCAGGGCTGGCATTGGCGTTCGCTTTCGATTTGCGATCGAGGTTTGCATGATGTGGTTCGGTCGAGACACGAAGCCTACAACCTGACGCAGCATGCGATTCAAGTTCATTCTTTCGAAGTGAACGCTGCTCCGCAGATTTCATCATTGACGTTGGCGCGGCGCCCTTCAGTTCGCTGGCGAGCTGCAGTTCGTACTTGGCGCTTTTACAGTCATTCCCACGCATGCATCAGAGGGATTTCGGCCAAGACGCCGCAAGGATGCGACCCAAGGTCATACGCTGCAAATGGATATTGGCAAAAACGGGTGATGGGCGCTGACTTCTGCGTCGCCGTCAACTACCGATATTCGTAATCAAATATGACAACAGCGCGCCGTTGCTGGTCAATGACTTCTGCGGTGCAGGCTCGCGCGGCTGCTCCAGAACAATCTTCGCGTCAGCCTCTCAAAGAGTCATGCTGCGCAGCTCCGCCTAGTCGAAACAACAAAAGGTGAGCGCATCACATGAGCTAGAGGGGCGACGCATCCGTGAATGCAACACCGGATCACTAGCACGAGGGTCCGATTGCGCGGCTTACCACGATGCGGATTTACCAGGCCGCTTCGGTGACGAGCAATCATTATCGTTCCAGTACTGTGACACTGAGTGGGTGCCGTGTGAGGGCAATTGACTTGCGTCAGAATTCGAGCGGCACCATCAGTCTCCTGCTCTATTTCTGAAGGGGTCTGAAAGGCATTCACTTCCCTGAACCATGTTGGAATGAAGATTGGCATTGTCCGATGTACGACCATGTCGGAGACGCAACATCGCTTGTGCGAGCTGATCTTTGTATTTGCGAAGCTTTCTTTTTGGCACGGCTAATGCTTTGGGGAATGGGCATCGCGTTGGACCGACATAGTCCTGCGGACACGCAAAGACTCTCGATTGGATGATCGGAGAGTCTAGAGCCACCGAGAGATGAAATTTGTTCATCACTCATCCTCATTCCTGACGAACCGCAATGGAGCTTTTGAACAGCCATGCCGATCCAGCAGATGACGAACTATGTCGATGGCAATAATAGAGCCAAACGCCGAGCGCTTTATCGTGCTTTCTCCTGGGATCTTTGGGTTCGGATGTTGACACGAATCCCAACACCTTCATACCGATCGGCGGCTTGCGTTCTTGCTGCACTGCTCTCCAGTTGCAGTCTTTCGACCGGCAGCGCATTTGCCCAGACGACGCTCACGTCGGCGGCGCCCGCCAGCTTCACGCTCAGCAACGGGCTTCAGGTCGTGGTGATCCCGGACCATCGCACGCCCGTGGTCACGGAGATGATCTGGTACAAGGTCGGCTCCGCCGACGAGACGCCCGGCAAATCGGGGCTTGCCCACTTTCTAGAGCATCTGATGTTCAAGGGCACGGAAAAGCACCCGATCGGCGAATTTTCCAAGACCGTGTTTCGCGTCGGCGGCAACGAAAACGCGTTCACCTCACTTGATTACACCAGCTACTTTCAGCGCGTCCCGCGCGAGCAGCTGCCGACGGTGATGGAGTTGGAGGCCGACCGTATGAACGGCCTCATCCTCAAGGACGAAAACGTACTGCCCGAGCGCGACGTCGTGCTCGAGGAATACAACATGCGCGTCGCCAACAGTCCCAATGAGCGTTTGAGCGAACAGATCACGACCGCGCTCTATCTCAATCATCCCTATAGCCGGCCCGTGATCGGCTGGCATCAGGAGATTGAGAAGCTCGGTCGCGAGGACGCGCTCGCCTTCTATCGCCGCTTCTACGCACCGAACAACGCGATCCTGGTGATCGCGGGCGACGTCGAGGCCGCCGACATACGTCCGCTGGTCGAACGCAATTTCGGCTCGATCCCGGCCCAGCCCGCGATCCCGGCGCAGCGCGTCCGCCCGCAGGAGCCTGAACCGGAAGCCCCGCGCACTGTCACGCTGTCCGACCCGCGCGTCGAGCAGCCCGTCCTGCAGCGCTTCTACCTCGTGCCCTCGGCGACGACGGTCGCTCCCGGGGAGAGCGCGGCAATCGCCGTGCTTGCGCAGCTGATGGGCGGCGGCAGCAACTCCTATCTGTACCGCGCCCTCGTCGCCGACAAGCCGCTCGCGGTCTCCGCCAGCGCCAGCTATTCCAGCATCTCGCTCGACCCGACCCAGTTTGCGATCTCGGCCTCACCGAAGTCCGGCGTCAGCTTTGCAGACATCGAGCAGGTGATCGACGGCGTCATCGCCGACATCGCGCAGAACCCGATCCGCGCCGAGGACCTCGAGCGAGTCAAGACGCAGCTCATTGCAGGAGCGATCTACGCCCAGGACGACCAGGCGGCACTCGCGGGCTGGTATGGCGGCGCGCTGAGCACCGGGCTCTCCGTCAAGGACATCCGAAGCTGGCCGGACCGAATTCGCGGCGTCACCGACGTACAGGTCCGTGCAGCTGCGCAAAAATGGCTCGATAAGAAGCGCTCGGTCACCGGCTATCTGATCAAGGACACCAGCACAGCCAAGACTGGCGCAAAGACTACCACCAGGCGCGAGGAGAAACGTTCGTGACCCATCCCTTCCTTCACTCCCGACGCATCGTTCTGTCGTTGGCCGCCGGCGCAGCGCTCACTTTGACTCAGATCTTCCCCTCCGAGGCCGCCGCAAAGATTCAGCGCCTGATCTCGCCGGGCGGCATCGAGGCCTGGTTCGTCCAGGACGCAACCGTGCCGCTGATCGCGATGGAATATTCCTTCGCCGGCGGCTCGGCGCAGGATCCCAGGGACAAGCCCGGCGTCGCCAATCTCGTCGGCGACCTCCTCGACGAGGGCTCCGGCCATCTCGATTCCAAGACGTTCCATGAGCGGCTCGATCGCCGCGCCATCGTGCTCTCCTTCAGCGCCAGCCGCGACACCTTCCGTGGCAGCCTGCGCATGCTGCGCGACAACAAGGACGAGGCCTTCGACCTGTTGCGCTCGGCGCTCACCTCGCCGCGTTTCGACACCGCCGACGTCGAGCGCGTCCGCTCGCAGGTGATCGCCGGCCTGCGCCACGAGACCACGGATCCGACGTCGCTGGCAAACCGCAAGTTCCTGGAGGTGGCCTTCGGCGATCATCCCTACGGGCGGCAGACCAACGGCACGCTGGAGAGCGTGCCGACCATCACGATCGCCGACATGAAGGACTATGTCGGCCGCGTGCTGGCCAAGGACACGCTGAAGGTCGCCGTCGTCGGCGACGTCGATCCGGACACGCTCGGCAAACTGCTCGACCACACCTTCGGCGCCCTGCCAGCCAAGGCCAATCTGGCGCCGGTCCCCGACGTCGAAGCTGCAAAGCCGCCACAGCGCGCCTTCGTGCCGCTCGACGTGCCGCAGACCGTGATCACCTTCGGTGGTCCCGGCGTGAAGCGCAACGACCCGAACTTCATGGCAGCTTATGTCGTCAGTCACATCCTCGGCGGCGGGATGTCCTCGCGGCTCTATCGCGAGGTGCGCGAGAAGCGGGGCCTCGCCTATTCGGTGTTCGACTCGCTGCAATGGATGCAGCATTCGGCGCTGTTCATCGGTAATACTGGCACGCGCGCCGACCGCGCCGGCGACACCATCGACGTCGTCGAGAAGGAGGTACACCGCATCGCCGAGGCGGGCCCGACGCAGAAGGAGCTCGACGAGGCCAAGTCGTACCTCAAGGGCTCGCAGATGCTGGCGCTCGACACCTCCTCCAAGCTGGCCTATGCGCTGCTGCAAGATCAGCATGATCAGCTGCCGATCGATTATATCGAGAAGCGCAACGCCATTGTCGATGCGGTCACGCTGGACGACGCCAAGGCGGCCGCCAAGCGACTGTGGGGCCAGGGCCTGCTCACCGTCATTGTCGGCCGCGCACCGCAAGCCGCGGCGCTGCCTGCCGGCGTTCCGGGGCCGAAGTCAGACTGATTGGCGCACGTCGATGGCCGGGCTTGTCCCGGCCATCAACGTCAGTGACGCCGCGTTATTGATATGTATGCTTGGTAATTCTCGGCGCCCACGCTGGTACACTCTGCTCCGGGTAGTCCCGCGACATTGCCATCGCCAACCCGACATGCTGACCCGGCTTCGCCTGCGCCTCAAGCGCGGCCGGACAAAGAACAAAGCCGTCGAGCGATATCTGCTGGCGAAGCTTCCCAACTGGCAACTGTATTGACGCCGGCTGGGAGCCGGCCCTTCGTTCGAAAACGATGATCGATATCCCGATTGGGATAAGCGTCGCCAAAGACTTGCTTTGGAAAAGTGAAACCAAGTCATGAAAGCACAAGGCGCACGCCAATATGGCCCCTGACCTCAGCCCCCGCTTGCCAAAGCAGAAGCTAGATGAGGCGCAGGTTTTCGGCTGATATTTTCCCCGAGCGGCCGATCTTTGGTTCATAGCTGATCTTGTCTCCTTGTGGGAGTAGGACCAAGCCAGCCCTCTGCACCGCAGAGATATGAACAAACACGTCACGGCCGCCATCGTCCGGCGCGATGTAGCCGTAGCCTTTAGTCGGGTTGAACCATCTCACGCTTCCAGTCGCCACTGTCTTTGCTCCCTAAAAACGACACTGAATCGCGCGCTGCGATCTAGCAGCCGCGTTGCTCACCTCAGCAACTCGCGTGCCGCTCCCAACGCGCTGTGAATAGTTGTAGAAGACCGTGTGTTTGGTGCGGATTTGCGGGCTTCTTTGTCTGTCGTTCTTGAGTGCCACGCAGCGAATGTCTTCAATCCGACAACCCTGGTACGACAAAATACGGAAGGCGATGACTTCGGCCGCTCTCTCCTGTAGTCATCCGTCCTGTGTAGATCACATCACGAGACTCACTGGATCGGCTCATCCAGGTGATGTTGAAGTTCGTTGCGACTGACGTTGGCAGCGATCCAATTGACCAGCAGACCTCTGCGGACCGGGCGGGCCGCTCAATCATTGGCAGACTTGAATCTTATGGGAATGGGCCATCCACTGCCAGACCACGGAACGTGTGCACTACGTTCCAGATTTTTCTTGTGACATGCTAGGCCGGTGCATTTAGATGGATCACAGGATCGGCACCGTCGAGCCGGGATGCAAACAATGCCACAAAGACTGATCCGCGTGGCTGGCCGTTGGGACGATGGGTCGTTTCAACGTTTCTTTCATTTGCCGATGGAGAGTCGATGTCTACGAGGCAAGCGGTGTGCCAGCTGAAACAGTTATTGGGGATGCTCGCTGGACTCGCCGGCATTGTTGGGATCTCCGGTGCTATCGCAGCGAGCAATCCGAGATGGGACAGCGCACAGGGATTTGGTGCTGGAACCACGGGCGGCCTGGGAGGCGAAGTTGTTCAGGTCAACTCACTCAAAGATCTGACTTATCAATTGTGTCGTTCGTATAGCTCCGGAATCTGCAAGGACGATAGTCCGCGCGTTGTCCAGATTGTCGGGACCATAGACTTCACAGGAGCGGAAGGGCGCGGCGAGGGTCCGGGTTGCCAATACAGCAACACCTGTCAGACGCCCTACAAGGGTGAATCGCTTCTCCTCCTGGATGGGCTCGACACGCACTGCGACGGCAAGCTCAAAATGGAAGTCAGCTTCGATAAAGCGGGCAAACATCCCTTGGAGGTCGGATCAAACAAGACCGTGATTGGCGTCGGATCAAGCGCTACAATCAGGGGCAAGGGACTGCGACTGACTGGTGTGAGCAACGTCATTGTCCGCAATCTGACCATCGTTGACATCAATCCCGGCATTGTCTTCGCGGGCGATGCGATTGCGATTTCGCGAGCGAACCGGGTCTGGATCGATCATAACCGTTTTCATAACATCGGGCGCCAGATGATTGCCGGCGGCCTTGGGGAGACGACGAATATCACGGTCTCGTGGAACGATTTTGATGGCAGGGATAACTACTCCTCTTATTGCAACGGAGCGCATTACTGGAACCTTCTTTTTCTTGGCAGTCCTCAGTCGATCACGGTTGCCAACAACTACTTCCATGAGGTCTCCGGACGGGCTCCGCACATTGACGGTCTACGGTCGGTCATTCACCTGGTGAACAACTACTTCCACAACACCGAGCTGCTGCAGCGCAATGGTTTCTTCCACGCGCTGGACGCCGGACCATCTGTTCAAGGCCTGATTGAGGGCAACTACTTCGACAACATTGAAACCCCGATCAGGGCCGAGAGTGGGCACGTCTTTGGCGCGCTGGGAGGCGTAAATCGAGAAATGCAAGACCTCTGCCTAGCCATGCTTGGACGCATGTGTGCGGGCAACATCGCGAGGCCCGCGCCGCGGATCAACGGATTCCGGCTGGATGAAAGCGTCGTTAGATCTTTTGGCGCTCTTCCGAAGGCGGCTATTCATCGTCCCTTCCAGGCGGATGATGTCCCGGCATTGGTCACCGCCAACGCAGGTCCCGGCCACATTTGAATTTTCCGGTAGGATCCAGCGAACCTGCGACCGCGCGCACGCATCTGGCCGAAGTACCGCGGAATTCTCCCTCTTCCGGCAGACCAATTGCCGGTCCGTGGCAGCTGCGCTTCAAAGAGCGCCTTGAGCGTTCAGGCCAGTCGATCCTCACTCCGAGACGCATCGATTTATTTGCAAGCGCGCAACTGCCTCGAACCTTTGGCGGGTCTAGTTCAGCCTCCTGCTCGCCCAAGTCACCGTCCACGAAACACGATATTCTCCGAACTGATTGAGACCTCATCGGCAGATGCGATCGGTTCAAAAACAAAATGCCCGGCATGTGTCGACGAAAGCAGCTCTTGCTGCGCCGCGCTGCTTCGATGGGCTAACAAAAAGACTTTCGGATGCGGCGCCCTATTCCTGCTGTTGCAACCAAAGAACGCATTTTTCCATCGTGACTGCAGGGCATTTAGCGGTCTTGCGGCGCAAATAAAGGAATATCTCAGATTTGAGAGGGCTGGCGTGAGTAATTTGGATCAGCAGTCTTCCGGAGCGACGGCTTGACGCCACGCCCAAGGATCCCGGGCGGCCAGTAAGAGTGTGTTATGGGGCCTGAATTCTACAGAAAACTGGCGCAGCAGGCGCGTGATCTCGCCGAGCGGGCCGATCCGTTCACCAGGCAGCGGTTGCTGAAGCTGGCCGGCAGCTACGACGTGAAGGGCGGAAATCTGGCGCGGGCGCCACGCCCGACGGAGCGTCCGCTGCCGATTCCGCGTACCGCGCCGCCCGCATCGATCTTTTCAGGTCCGGGCGAAGCTGGATGAAGTTCGGTGCAGGCCACCCGTTCGCCGATCCGGAAGCCGCGGCACGCAAGCGATCGCCGGCGGCATCGAGCCCAACCGACGGCCAGTTCCTTTGCGATGCCAGCCGCGCCGGCGGCGTTTTCCAAACGGACCTGACATTGGCGGTTGAACGGGACTGGATCAAGCGGCATGGGTCCGGGACACATTTCAGACCGGCTGAGCACGGAATTGGATCTCAACTAGTTGTCGAGCGCGAAACCAAGCGCTCTCGCGCTCGGCTGCTTCGCTTGGGCCGACTGACCTTCTTGAATTGATCGGAAGCTCAGGCCGATCAGGCAAGCGAAAAACATCATCAACGAGCATTGGAACGATGACGGCCATGATGGACGACAATTTGGCGCGCATGCGCACACATCTGAGCGCCATCCAGCGCCACCGAAGACTGCTGAAGACCAAGCTCACCGAACACGACCGGCAGTACGTCTGCAGACGCCTGTCGGAGGAAGAGTGCGCGCTCGAAAGCTTGCGAGCGTCGATTTTTCCCATGGTGTTCGAGAGCCCCAGGCCGATGATATCGGCCTCCTAGCCGGTACGGCCGTGTCGATGGCGACGGCCTACGCGCGCAGGGGCGCCGCTATGGCACTCACGTCAACGAATTCATATATCGGCTACCGATATTGGAGCCTTTTTTAGATGCGCGGCCTGCTAATCCTCTTTGTGACCTTTGTGATTATGCTGGCGGCGCGCAGCCAGCATCAGATTGGTTTCGTGCCGCGCCCAACCGCATCCATGCCACCGGTCAATGTACCCTAGAGCCGAAGGTTTGGCGCAAACAGCGCGGATTGCGCTACAACGTGCTTCCGTCTCTCTGGGAATTCGGACCGGTTTGCGTTAGGCGGAGCCTCGCTTTCCAAGTTGTCTGAGGACCTGCAGGAAGCGGGCAAGCCATGCCTCAAGCCATGCGTCAGTTGAGGCCACTTGCGCTGCTGCGATCGTGCGCGCGCTCGTCTCATCAACAAGGAAGATTTGAGGACGGCAGTTTTGGTTTCTGACTGGATCTTGCACTTCTCCCACCCTTTCGCGAGGAGCGTGGCGAGGAGGTGTCCGGACCTCCCAAGCCACGCAGCCGCAACAGCTCAGTCGGCGAGCGGTTTTGGCATGTGCAAAACAGTATCGGTTCCCGGGCAGGTTGAATTGATCTAGCGCAAACACGAGAGCCGTTCGTCTTTAACCCAGCAGATTTGTGGATTGTCCCGGTTGTGTAATCCGAGAAGACCAGCTGCGTTTTTCTGGGCGCATTTTCACGGCCGCGCTTCAATGGTAGTGCAAATAGCGCGAGTTTCCTGATCGTGGTCCTCTTTTTCTCCCCCTGCGATGGAGTGTTGTCCAATCAAGCCTCTAGAGCACGCCCTCGAAACCAACGGGACCATGCGAGTAGACCGGATTATCGGCGCGGGCTGACGCCTGCCTTGATCCTGTGAACCTGCGGTCCGGCCGAATGTCCCTTTTGTGCGAGCGGATCAGGAAGCGTTTGCGCTTCTTCGCGCGTGGTCGGAGCGGCGGCGCTGCCGCCGCCCGTGCCGACCTGAGCGCGCGAGCACCGGCAGCGGGGCAGCGGGGATGGAGCACTCGGGCGGACCTTTTGCGGGCTCCGGACGCCTGGGGCGCGCTTCCATGAACTCCAAGACGGCGCGTCCCTTTTCCGTTATGCGCCACCCGCCGTTGATACGTTCAATCAAGGCTTGCGAAAAGATGTCAAGGTCGGGCACAAGCGAACCCAGTCGTCGGGTGCGTTCGGCCCAATCGCTACCGCTAGTCGCCAGGATCGCCATGTCGCGCTTCAAGTCCGCCATCACGGCAAACCCATCCGGATAGCTCACCAGGATCTTAAGAACCGTGACCTGGAAGTTCACGCGGCACCCTCTTGTGACTATCGCCACATCGTCGGCGCCTTCGAGAGCGCTTCGCGGCGAACCTGCCGTACACAGTCGGCCGACGTCTCTCCCCCGGTGGTTGCTCCCAGGACTTTTGAGGCGACATTGGTCCCGCCGCCGCTGTCGTACCGGGACACATACTCGCAGATCTCGTCAACAACCCTGCGCATCCGAGCAAGAATGACCACCTGAATGTCCATAAACTGGAATAATGGGCGGGCTATGCTGGTATAAATAGGACTGGCCGAAACCCAAACTACGCCTCGCGATCGCAAGGTGCAACGGCCCCTCGACGATACCTGCATAGTCCGAGTAGCCATACCGAAGCAACTCACCGACTGGGGCGCAGACCACGTCCGTTCCGCGCAGTGCCGAGTCCTTCCCACGGCATTGCTGCCGATGACAGGCCGTTGGCTCAAGACGTCAAGAACCGCCGGCCGATCGGCGCCGATCATCAACGTCCGTATGAGTTCGCGGGATCCAGGCGGCTGCCGGTTGCTGCCGATTACCCCAAATGATGATGCAGCTGCCGATCCGACGCCGACAGCGCTGTCATGACAACCATCATCATCGGCATGTCGTAGGCAGCAGTGTCACAACGGCTACGAGGCGCCATCCGCCACGCCAAGGCCGCGGCCATTGTCCGGCTTAGTTCGTTTCGGCGCAGTACTACGGCCGGAAGCGCAAAGGCCACGATCGTCGCATCGCCGGAATGATTGGCGTCTTTCCTCGGGCTCGGTGAAAGCAACGTTCGGATCGCACCAATTCGCGCGCCGCGGCGTCCATTAGGGTTTGCTTTCTACTTTTGCGTTATCGATCGCGACGATTTTGACGTCTGCCGCCGACGGCCATGCCTCGCCAGCGCCTCGACTGGCGGCAAGACGAGCGAGATCCGCTTCGTCTTCGCCAACGATCCGCACGTCTGGTCGTGACCGTCGTCCCGGACTGCGTTTCCCAACTGCCAGGCGGGTCAGCACTCGTTCGGCTGACAACCAGCTGTTGGCCGATGAGCTTCTTACGGCATGCCTACGCCGGCAGTGGCAACCTCGGTCCGCCATCCGTCCTCGCACCAACGCCACGTAGCGCGATCCACGGCAGCCGACCTCATGATGTCGCGACTGCGACTTTAGCAACCTTGAGCGGCGACGCCTTGACCGACTTGCTGGCTGGCTTGGCTGCGAATTCCATCGGCTCCTTCGTGAAAGGATTAACTCCGCTGCGGGCTTCAGTAGCAGGCTTGTTCACGACCGACATCTTGACGAAGCCGGGGATGACGAACTCGCCAGACTCGTTCAACTCCTTGTAGCCGACGGTCGCCAACTGCTCGATGACGGCCTTTACGTCACCTTTGGAAACTTGCGTTCCTTGAGCAATTGCGTCAATGAGCTGGTTCTTGGTCATCTTGGCCACGATGAATTCCTTTGTAGCGCCGAACGATACAGTGCGTGATGTATCGCCGGCTCTTTTCCTCTTGTTCGAGCACGGCAAAACTACACGAATTACTTTCATTCACTGAGGTGATGAAGTCGACCGGTTTAAAACCTATCGGAAGCAAAAACACAACGATCTTTGTTTCCAGCATTCGCTCACGCGTCACAGGTGGACGGCGCATGCCCTATTCGGTATGCAGGTCAATGTTTGAAATTGGCCGATGCAGCAGTCAGCGCGGCAATCAGAGCCAATCCCTCTCGGATCTCGCAGACGAGTGATGATCGCAGAGCGAGCCTCATTTTATTTCAAACTTCGTAACGCTCGCGCGGACAGGTCACCTCTGAAGGAAACTTGGGGCCCGCGAATACTGGTGGCGTCGGGACAGAAGCACAAAGCTGATCCCCTCTCTCTTACCGGCGATGCCCTAGAGAGATACCGAGCTTGATTGCCTTTTGACGGAGAGAACCTTCCGTCCTTTTCATAGACTTCGCGATCTTCGCTACCGGCACCCTAGCCTTGGAGTGCGCGCGAAGTTCTTTGACGTCCGCCTTCGTGTACTCGCGGCGGACTACCTTCTTCACTTTCTTCGCCATTGGAAATCTCCACTCGTTGTTGAGCGGGGCTTCTAGCACGAAAGATCAAATTAGCAATGTTGCGACGCGTCGCATTTCGTGCGATTTATAAACCGCTTTTGCGAATTCACTTCCGTCCTGATATCTGCAAAAGTGCTGCCTTCTATTCAGTCAACTACAATTGAAACACTGAAGGGTTTTCCGGACACAATGGCGGCCCGATGTTCGGAGGCGCGCCATAGTAGCGCCGTCAAGTGTGACTCGCATGCGATAGGAGCGATGTGGCACTGGGACCTGGTCGCGCGGCGCTGAATCATCTCGGTGTGCGCCTGCACTCGGATGCAGTCACTCAGGAAACGAATTCCTAGCTCACCTCGATCTCGGCGGCCTCGTTGTCGGTCAGTTTGGCAAATTCCTTTTCCCGGCCACGTATCGACAGAACACCCTTGTTCTGGTGGAGAAGCGAAATAATAGATCGACAGTGCCGCCCCGCATGTCGACGATCTCCGTCACGCTACGCCTGAACGTATCCTAAGATACCAGATATCTCGTCTCCGCCGGAAGATCTGTATCGATTGTCCTTGCCACGCCATTCATAGAGAAATTCGGCGTGAGGCGTGGCAGTGGCATCGAAGAAGCGTTAGAAATCTGCCGTCTCGTTGAAGACGCGAACACTCCGTTCGCCCGTCGCCTTCCATTTGATGAAGGGGAGCAGGCGGACAGAATAGCTTTCAAGAATCCGCTGATAAGCGTTCATGTTATCCAAAATGGCCGCGGAGACTGGAAACACCATGTTCGGCGGATCGAAGCCGCGTTCCGCCAGAACGTAATGGATCAGATAGCGATGAAGGCGGCCGTAGCGAACTTGGTGTTGAGCACAGCTTGGCATGAAAAGGCGTAATTTCCCATGAAATCCGTAACTTTTGCACCATTTGCGTGAAATATGGAGCCCCGAAGTGACAAGAGGGGTGGTGTGGAACGGCCATTTCCTTGCTGACCTATAGAGCACGGTCGTTTGGGCAGGAAATGCGCCGATGCAAACCGCGTGACATTCAGTCATCCGCACTTCTTCGGCCAGCAGCGGTGTCAGGATCAGACCATTCAGGAGGCGGTGCATTTGCGCTCAGTTGGATCGGCTCAAGCTGGGGTTTGAAGGCGAGCAGACGAGCGCCGGCCGCCCTCGCGTTTGGACCGCGGCGCAAACGACCTTTTCCAAGTCGAAGGCGTTCTGACTATCTGCGCAAATTCAGCACCGTCAGAAAGCATTCGCCCTGCTCGCGGGCGACGCGCCGGCGCTGACGGCGTACGCGCCGACCGTGATGCGTCAACGCGGCAAGCTGCGATGGGCAAAGTCTGGAGCACTCAGATTGAGCTTTTTCGGCCGCCGCGTTGAATCCCTACGACGAGCTTCCATACTCTCCGACACGGCGCGTCCTGTTTTCGGTTGTGCAGCACCCGCGGTTCGTACGCTCGATCAGCACTTATGAAAAAATGTCAGATTGGGAATGTGCGAAGCCGGTCGTCTGGGCCTCCGGCCCAATCCTGGCCGCTGGTCGCCAAGATCGCCTTGGCGTGCTGGAGGCCCGCCATCGCGGCGAGCCAACGCGTGCCCTTAAAGCGGCTCGCGCTCGCATAAACCCTCAAGTCCGTCAGCTGGCGGTCAGCTACGCTGACTATGACCCCTCGCCGGCTTGACCAGCCTTGGCGCTGTAGACGATTCACAGAGAGGAACCTGATCCACCATGGACCGCCGAACCGACCGTTACTTCGACCTTAAATAGCGCGCCGGCGATGCAAGCCGAGGTTGTCCGCTGGGCGATTCCGACGAACGGAACTGGATCGGACCAAGGTAGAGCGTCTCCTTGATGCAAAGCTGTCAGAGGTCTTCGAAGCAGTCAAAGCGATCCTACATTGATCTGGCAACGAGCCGCAGGATGTCCAGCTAGAACATCATCTAGGTCGACAGCGGAGTTCAGCTATGACGAGACCGTTCCGTGATGTTCCGAGTTTCTCGACATGAGCCGAGCTCACTTCCTGCCTCGTGCTGCAAAAGCCTGATCGTCTGGCTGCGCGCGACCTCGGCCGCTGAGGAGCGGGAACGAGCCGAGGAAGACATTTATCGCGGCACTCTCGGGCAACAATCGAGCCCGGGAACCAGGCGCTGCGCCGCACGAGACTTCCCGGCGGCATGTGACGGCTGATGATCGGAGCTTGTCCACACCAAGATCGTGACCGCTCGGTGGCGGGCGCGATCGTTCTGGTCGACGAGATCGGCCCCTCGTCGACAATTGAAGCACACGAAATAGGAGATGAATGATGCACTGGCGCACACCAAAACTACACCTGAACGAGGGCGATGGCTATTTATCTCCTGATGCCTCCCAACCCCTGAGGACCTGGACTCGGTGGCCGCTCGCGGCACTTCTCCTCGGCTTGGTGCTTTGGGGCGCTCTCTTGCTCTTCGCCACGTTCTCGTGAGCGCCATGCCACTCACCAGCTCCGGCGCTCCCGAGCGACTTGCACGAGCAAGCGTCCTCGATGGATCGAGATATCAGCCAGGTTTCGAGTTCGGCGACACGCCCTCTTCAGGGTCGAAAAAGCTATGTGCGTTTCACAAGCAATCGTTGGTTCCAGGACTGCCTCGTGCTGGTCGCAATGCCGTTGTCAGTACGATTCGCAGCTAGACGCGATCGAGCCAAGCTCGTCCCGCCATGGGCGCGACCAAGGCCGCCAGCTGCGTCGATGCGGTTGGTCGGCCCGGGCCGCATACGGAAACTGCCGAGAGCGCAACTCTCCTGAACGATCATGCAGCAGCGCCTGCTTGCGCTCTCTAACGCCAAAGGCGCAAGTTCCCGCATGACCGTCATCCGGACTCATTTAGCGCCTACGGGCGGCGACCGTGTTCATGCAGCCTGTCGCTGGAGCTGGCAGCGAGCGCACGCGATGTCCAACCCGACTTTTCTCGGAAGCTTGCGCAGCGCTTGCAGCTCCTGAAGCACATTTCGTCAGAAGGCCGTTCCTGACCGACCTCTATCCGTGTTTGTGCTATGCACCATCGAGATGCCGCAGCTTTGGAGTTCGGTTCACTCCGATTGAAGAAGATCGCGAGACATTAGTCGTGCCATCGACGCATTGATCATCGATCTGAAAAATCGGTGATGGCGTTTTGCGCGAGAACAAGGCGGCCCCCGTTCAGGTGTCGTAGTTTGGATTAATCCCGAGTGGCACGCCGGGACCTGCGCTGGTTGCGAGGTCACGCACTGCCGGGCCGTTTTCCTGTTCACCCGAGCCCAGCAGCATGGGGCAGATATGCGCACCATCACTTTCCTCTGCCCGATCACACGAGTTGTGGTTCAGCATCGGCTAATCGACGACGAAGCTGCCGAACACCAGTTTCAAGGCGTGTTTTGCCCCGCCTGTTCCCAGCTGCACTTCGTAGATCGCAAGACCGGAAAGCTGCTAGGCGGGAAGACGAATGACGGCGCGTCCTCGCAGAGCGGCTGAAGTACCCGCCGCCGAAAACTAATCCGGTGGCGATACGCGAGCATTTGGCTTCCGAGTTCCATCAGTCTTGAGGTGCAATAGTCAGTATCAGGAGAGTTCAACGGGCTTTTTGCATAGAGCCACCACGTGATCAGCCTGCTCGGCGCATTTCGTTTCCTAAATGCGTTGAAAGAACACCGGACCTTAGGCTCGCAATTTTGCACTACGAGAAAATCCGCCGGATGCCCGTGGCGGCAAGTCTCTACAGTGACATTGGGTGAACGCGGCCTGCTACCGTGTGAAGTCGGTGCGCCGGCGTAGGCTGCGGCGGCGGACATACCGGCGGCACCACAAACACCGAGCGAAGCGAAGCAATCCAAAAGTCTTTCCGCGGTAACAGTCCGGATTGCTTCGCTTCGCTCGCAATGACGAGAAGGAGAGAGGGGGAGCACTAGCAATGATCGACCACATCTCCGTCGGCGTCAGCGATCTCAAACGCTCTGCAAGATTTTACGACGCCACGCTCGCTGCCCGCGGGCTCCCGCGCCTGGTCACACTTCATCGCACAATTGGCTTCCGCAAGGCCTATCCGGAGTTCTGGATCAATCTGCGCGAGGCGATGCCGTACGTAGCACCGGAGAGCGGCGTGCATATCTGCCTGCGGGCGAAGACAACCGCCGAGGTCGATGTATTCCACGCTGCCGCGCTTGTGGCTGGCGGCGCATCCGATGGCGCACCGAGCCTCCGCCCGCACGACCGCGTGCGCTACTACGCAGCCTTCGTCGTCGATCCCGATGGCAACCGGATCGAAACGGGACGTTTCCGGCTGAAAAATCTTAGAGCTTCCGCACGATGTCCGGCGCGAGCTGCTTTTCCGCCTCGGCGATCTGGGCCACCGCCGATTTCAGCTTCGGCAGGATGTCCTCGACGCGATCGGCCTTGAGGATATCGACGGAAAAGCCGGTGCGGATGAACTCGATCTGGCGCATGTGCGACAGCAGCGAGAACAGCGGCTCCCAGAAATTGGCGATATTGGCGAGCAGCACCGGCTTGGCGTGACGGCCGAGCTGCTTCCAGGTCAGTTGCTCGACCAGCTCCTCCAGCGTGCCGACGCCGCCCGGCAGCGCCACGAAGGCGTCGGAGCGCTCGAACATCAACCGCTTGCGCTCATGCATGTCGGGCGTGACGATCATTTCCTGCACGCGGGTCAGCGCATTCTCGCGCTTCCGCAGGAATTCGGGAATGATGCCGGTGACGGTGCCGCCGTGATCGAGCACGGAGGTGGCGACCGAGCCCATCAGGCCAAGCGAACCGCCGCCATAGACCAGGCGGATGTTGTTCTCGGCGAGCGCCTTGCCGAAAGCCTTGGCGCCTTCGATGAAGTGGGAATTGGTCCCGGGACCGGAGCCGCAATAGACACAGACGGTTTTGATCGTGCTCATTGGTACCATGATGCTTTGCAGCGAAGTCTTTCGCTAGTCCAAGGTGTTGCGTTGAATGACGGGAGCCAGTTTCCATCTGAACAGGCAAGCTTTGGGTTGACGACTCCTGATCGCAAACGGCGCTCTTCAGCAACGCGACCGCACGAGCAAATGTGTTGCATCTTCGTCCGGGGCAACGGATCTCCTGGCCAGATTGCAGACCTGAATTCTTTGACGTGTCGCTTCATTGCAGCTTCGATTGACGTTCGCAGGTGTCGGCCAGAGAGACAAGCTTGTGTCGTGCACCGATCGGTCCATCTTCAACCGATCAGAGGTGTTGGCCACCATTGATCGGCACTTCGACGCCGGTGATATAGCTGGCGTCATCCGAGCACAGGAAGAAGATGACCTTAGCGACCTCTTCAGGGGTCCCCACCCGGCGCAGCGGAATGTTCGGTACGACCCGTGCTTCCGTATCCGGTGACAAAATATCCGTCTTGATCTCGCCCGGGGCGATTGCATTCACACGAATTCCATGCGGCGCGTAGTCGTGAGCCATCTCGCGCGTGAGACACGCAAGAGCGGCTTTCGAAGTCGCGTAGGCACTGCCGGCGAAGGGGTGCACCCGCGAGCCTGCAATTGAGGTCACGTTGACGATCGATCCAGACGCGGCTTTCAATTCGCCAAAGAGCCCCTGCGCAAGCAGAATTGGAGCCACCAAATTGAGATGGAATACGTCCATCCAGGTCTCGATCGATGTCGCCAACGATGTTAGTCGTGCGCCGCTCGTCGTCTTCGGTGACATCGCTGCGTTGTTGACCAAGGCGTGCAACGGCGCGCCCGCGAGGCGCTCTTTAACCTCGGTGATAGCGCGCGGCAGCAACCGATGCTCGCTGAGGTCGAGCTGGACATGATTGTCGGATGCGGCCTCCCAAGGACATCGCCGGGCATCGATCGGTTGCCGCGCGCAGGAGATGATCCGCCAGCCTGCTTCCGAAAACAGCTTTCCGGTGGCGTAACCTATCCCACGCGATGCTCCGGTCAGCAGCAGCGTCTTTCGGTCTCTCCGCCGGCCGCGTGCCTTGTCCGATTTGAATGAACTGCCCTCGTTGTCAACCGACATTCGTCTGGCGACCGCATCCTTGTTCGGCAGATCGGCCCTCAAACACGCCTCCTATCAGGTTACACTCAACCTTCTTGGTGCAGGATTTGGGCCATCTCTACCGACAGAGTGATTCACGCGTGTTGCGAAGCCAGGCCGCGTGGTTTACGACCTGCTTGGCGAGTTCCAGACATCAAGTCCGTTGGCTTTCCGACAGCGGCAACGCGAGGACCGCGGCAAATGACCTTCACTCTTTTCGCGCACAGCTGCGCAACACTTCGTTGCGTAGATCTGGGCTGAACGCGCGAGTGAAGGTCCTGCCGATGTTGAATGGCGCCGCACGCGGCTCGTCCCGATCCTCGCGGAGCTATTAGCAACAGGAGGGATGGCACCCATCCGGCCATCCAGTAGTGCCTGCCAATTCAAGACGCCCGCTCGCTGGCAACCCCAGCGGTTTATACCGCTGCTCTTGCCCCAATCCACCAAGGGGCATTCGAACGCGGGCGCCGAGGAATAGAAGGCCATCCTCAGGCGTCAACAGCCTCAAAGTACCTGGCGTAAGGTCCCTCTTTGAATTGGCGACGCAACTCATCAAAATCCTCTACGGTTTGGTCGAGCGGCCGCACTTCCTGGCGCTGAAGTTTGACGCGACCGGAAACATTCCGCATACGAACCCCGAGGAATTCCCAAACCAACTCCAAGCACAGGTGCGGCTCGCGAAGAAGCGTCTCATACTCCAGCTCGAGGATGTTGGTCGACGCGAAGGACTGCCTGATCCTATCGTGGAACTCGGCGGTGGTCTTGAAGTAGGTTTCGCAGGTGCTGACGCTTAGGCTGACGAGTGGCGGTTGCGAGTCGTCGCTATCAGAGCTGTATTTCAGCCATTCACCGGTTTGCCTCGCCTGCACGAGTGAGCGGAGCGATTCCAGCGGGTTTCTACGACACACGATGACCTTAAGGCGTGGCCAACCGGCCAGCTCAGCCATCATCCCCGGACGGTCATGAAACTGCGGTTCGTTGATCTTGCAGCCAACATGAGTCACGTCGATTTTGTCGCTCGGCGTTGGATAGCGCAAGTAGGCGCACTCCAGAAGCTCACGATCGCTACGTAAGAGCCGCGCCTTGTCGGGCCAATTTGGATCATACTCATTGAGCAATTCCCCGTTGCTCACCACGTTCGGATGTTCATTGAGCAATTCTTCCAGATAGTGGGTGCCGCTCCTCGGCATCGCGAGGATGACGAATGGCTCAGGCGATCGTTCCGATTTCAACATTGTGACAGCTCCTGATTGACTCGGTCGAGACAGTTCGGCCCCTAACCAATGAGGCTAGATCAGCCCGCACGTGATACTATCGTTCACAAGGCGGATATATCGGTGAGATACGAGCATTCTTGCCGCTGGCTTCCACACCCGCAAATTTCCGCAGAACTGATTCACACTATGTGGGGCATGGTTTGTTCAACGCATCAGCCGGCGGCGAAGCAGCAAAGCCGATACGACGAACGCGACCACAGTGTATAAGCAAAGTACGCCCACATGCAGGCCGACGCTGCTGGCGTCCCGGTCCAGCATTGCCGGCCGAATGAGGTCAATCGAATGTGCTAAGGGCAACGCCTCTGCTACGCGCTGCAGCGCGATGGGCAGTTGAGCAACGGGAAAGATCGCGCCGCACAAGTACATCATAGGTGTGAGAAAGAGGGTCTGATAGAACACGAAGTAGTCGTAACTGGGCGCGAGCGCTATCACAACCATGGCGAGGCTGGCGAAGGCAACACCAGTGAGCGCGATAGCTGGCAGCGCATAAGGGATGGACGGCCACGCCGCATAGCCCAGCGCGGCGGCTACAATCGTAATTCCCGTTCCTGCCAGAACAGCCTTTGTCGCTGCCCACGCCAATTCACCGAGAACGACGTCGCCAAGCGTGAGCTCCGTGCAAAGGATGGCGTCCCAGGTGCGCTGGGCGTTCATCCGAGCGAAGGCCCCATAGACGGTTTCAAAGGTCGCCGAAATCATCGCGCTTGTCGCGACCATCCCAGCCGCCAGAAAGGCGACGTATGAAATGCCATCGACTTGGCCGATCATCAGTCCCAGGCCGAAGCCGAGACCGAACAAGGCGCTCATGGGCTCAGCGAGGTTTCCCAGAAGCGATGCCAGCGCCGCTTTGCGCCAAGCCATATAATTCCGGCGCCATACGGCGCTCCAGTTCCACGCATTGGCGGGCAGAGCCGCCGCATACTGCTCCCACATCATTCAGTCCCTCATCTCCCGACCGGTCAACCGTAAGAAGACGTCCTCGAGGTTCGGTGGCCGCTGAAGCAGACGAAGACCGGTCCGCCCACGCAGCCGCGCGAGCACCTGCTCTGGATTTGGCGCATAGCAAAAGAGCGTCTCGCCGCTGATTTCGGTGCGTTGAGCGAGCGGCTTGATGAGGCCGCAGAGCTCGTTCGGATCGCCACCGTAGACCTCAATGACTGGGCAACCGATCTGTTCGTCGATCAATGTGTGTGGCGGCCCTTCGGCGATCTTGCGTCCTGCCTCGAGGACGCACAGGCGATCGCACAATCGCTCCGCCTCCTCCATGAAGTGCGTCGTCAGAAGAATCGTCTTGCCGCGCGACAGCAGCGCGCGCAGCCGCTCCCAAATCAAATGCCGCGCATGCGGATCGAGCCCGGTGGTCGGCTCATCCAAGATAAGGATATCCGGATCGTTGATGAGCGCCCGCGCCAGCGTAAGACGCCGCTTCATGCCACCGGACAGTTCGGTCACCCGCGCGTCTGCCTTGCTCTCAAGGCGGGCGAACTCGAGAAGGGACGGAGTGATCTTCTCGACATCCTTTGCTGTCATCCCGAAATAGCGCCCGAACACCAGCAGGTTTTCGCGTACGGTGAACTCGAGATCAAGATTGTCAGCTTGCGGAACGACGCCGATGCGCTTGCGCGCCAATCGAGCGCGTGCCGGCACTTTCTCGCCGAGCACGGTTATCTTGCCAGCCTCGGGCGTGGACATCCCGAGAA
The DNA here is from genome assembly GCF_021458635.1 of Bradyrhizobium monzae. GTDB lineage: Bacteria > Pseudomonadota > Alphaproteobacteria > Rhizobiales > Xanthobacteraceae > Bradyrhizobium. The sequence goes on along the minus strand of NZ_JAIRDQ010000012.1, from coordinate 67,629 downwards.
TCAAACGCGCAATCGTGCTCTTGCCCGCGCCGTTCGGTCCCAACAGGCCGAAGCACTTTCCCGATGCCACCGTGAACGACAGCTGGTCGACGACCACCTTCTCGCCATAGGACTTTTTCACGGCCGTGAAATCGATAGCCACGTTCGATACGCGCCCGGCCCCCCTGTCAGCCGGCGTGACCGGCGCCGGCTCCATCGCGATTGTTTGCCTCGAGATTGGCGCTGCTTCGACGCCGCCAAGCATTTTTTCTATTCCTTCTGCTACAGTTTGTCGGCCGGACCAGCTCGCTGATCTCGCCTTCAACAACCGCAATGCGATCCGTCTGCGATACGGCAACTCTGACATAGTCATTTGTCAGCCTCCGAAGCGGGTTGCTTATGCAGACGGCCTCCGAAAGCTGGCGATCAAGCAATCTTCGTTATCCGACTCACCTTGGCAGTGGATACGCTCGACCTCGACCAGCGCTTCATTCAACATGGCGATGACGGTCTCTGCACCGGCCGCGTGTCCCCAGCGTCGGCAGATGTGGTCACGCGCCGATCCGAAAACCACAAGCCCGCCTGGCGCGAGCATTCCTACCAAGTTGTCGACCGCCGTGCGCATCTCCAGCGTGTCGCTGAGGTAATAGAGGACTTCTGCTACAACAATAAGGTCGAACCGCTCTGGTGGTGAAAAGTGTTGGAGGTCAGCGACTTTCCAGCCGATGTGTGACCATCTCTCCGTCCGGTGACGTGCGCGGCTAATGGCCTGCGGCACGACGTCGACGACCGTGAGCCGTTTGCAGTGAGGCGCGAGCATCTCGGTGAATGCGCCCGCAGCGCAACCGACCTCCAACGCACTTGTGATGCTTTGGCGGGAGAGCGACATCCGAAGCATTTGCGTGTATCGCTCCCGCTCGAACGGATTCGCGTCCAGACGCCACGGATCATCGGCGACCATTTCTCGCTCTAGCAACTGATAGTTCTTGTCTAGGCTCACGAGCTTCTCACCTCTTTGACGCGCACAGTTACGCGTCGCCTCCAGGCCTGTCAGGTACCGTCAACGTCAAACGCATGTGCACGTGTAGCCGTTTCGCCCATCGACGGTGCAATACCCGAATGGCCTGTGGCATCTAACCTGGCGCTCTGCCTCGGCGTGCTGGCCTGACCTTCACCTGAATCTGGCATATTGGCGGACTTGCGCGACAACCAGTCACTGTTGCTCAATGTGCACAACGCATATACCTTCACAGGAAGTAACAGGAACATGCTAATCGGTTTGTGTAGAGCGAAAGCGAGAAAGCGAAGCTGTCGGGCACGAAATGCTGCCAAGCTGCAGCGAACCATGGTCATTGACGCGATGATCAGTACCGTCGGCCACGGCAACTCGCTCGTCAGTGCGATTTGCGCAAGCGCGGTCAGTATTGAAACGCCGAGCAGAAGCGGAAGGAGGTTCTGCCCCGCAATGTCCAGCGTGATGTAGAAGTCGAGGCGTGGCAGCAGGGGTAGCGCAAGCGCTGTATCCCGGAAGGTACTCCGTGCCCAACGCAATTGTTGACGCAGATATGGCACCAGCCTATCCGGAACGACGGTTGCTGCGATCGCATCAGGAACGTACTCAGTTCGAAATCCGGCCGCGAGCATCAGGATCGTGAGATGGCGATCCTCGCCAAAGTCGCTTGGCTTTCCTCGAAAATACTGCGTCTCGTACTCGTGGAGGACCAAATCGAGCGCCGATCGGCGATACATGGCGCACGGGCCACAGCAACACAAGACGGCTCCGAAGCGAGCTTCCGCCAAACGCTCTTCATTACAGGCCAGCCAGTACTCCATATCTATCAGCCTGGTCAGCCAAGTGCCGCTTCGATTGCTGGCTGTGAGCTGCCCCATAACAGCGCCAACCGCTGGATTTTGCATCTTCCGGACAAGCTTGGTCACCACGTCGACGGCGATTGTCGAATCTGAATCGACGTTGAGAACCAAATCGCCGGACGAGCGGCGCAGCGCTGCAATTTGCGCCTTGCGCTTGCCAACATTCTTTCCCAGCCACATGAAGTTGAACCGCGGATCATCTGTGTAGGCGTCCTGTACAGGCCACAGGTACCTACGATTTTCCGAGCCGTCATCTACCACGTACACCCGCACTTGCCCTTCGTAGTCTTGGCTTGCGATCGACTCCAGGCACGCCGCCAGCGTGCGCGGGTCCTCGTTAAAGCAGGGCACGATCACATCGACGCTCGGCAGCGGGCCGGTCTCGGAAGCCTCGTCAGTCGGGGACGGGATCTGTGTTCGGAGCGCATTGAGCGTCTGCATGCTCCTGTAGATGGCGGACAGCAGGGCATAGGACGACACGGCGACAACGCTTGTTGTGGCAAGCAGATTCATGGGGGCGGCTCTTTTTCAATGAGACTGAGGAAGTGAGCAGATGGCGAATCCTTGCTCGCCCAATGCCGGAATAAGCCGGGAAAGCGCCTCGAGGGTCTGATCGCGACCGCAATCGATGGCTTGTTCGCGCTCGACGGGAGGACATCCGTCGTGCAAGAGCACAACAGCACCGGGCCGGACCGACGCTAGTACCGCGTCAACAATCGCCGGAACCCCGGGACGAGACCAGTCTCTCGGGTCTACTGACCAGTGCAAGGGAACCAGTCCGGCTTTGGTCGACATCGTGAGTACCTGGTCAGTCCAGATGCCATACGGAGCACGTATGTGCCGCAGTGACGCCTCGGGACAAACCGTCCTGATGACGTCGCTCGCCGACTGAATCTCATGTTGCACCTCAGGTGGTTCGCATCGGGAGAGATCGGGATGTGTCATCGTGTGGTTTCCGACTTCATGCCCTTCTGCGATTATTCGTTGGATCAGTTTCGGGTGAGCTGCCGCGCACGTCCCGATGACGAAGAAAGTCGCCAGCACCTCGTGCTCGGCGAGAACATCAAGGATAGACGCCGTCCAACGTGGATCCGGGCCGTCGTCAAAGGTCAGGTAAACGTTACGATCTCCGGTGGCGCTAACGTGCTCGCTTCGCGCTTCCGGCAAGCGGCCGGGGCAGGTCACAGCTCTGGCCCGTTCCGATCGATCATGGTCCCGACCGGCCATTCGCTTATCGGACGTCCGATTGGGAAGACCAGAACCACCAAGTCGTCGTCGGTACGGGTCGGCGGCAAGTCCAGATGAATATCCGGCCGCGTTGAACGCACGCTCACTCCCGGCAAAATCGTCGCGAGACCCTGACGGCCGACCAGCTTGGTCACATGCTTCTGTAACGCCTGCCGTACTGCACCAAAGCCAAACGGGACCGCGAGCTGCTGCAGCACCGGATACATCACCCGCATTGAGTGCGTGATCCCCAGCCCCTCCAGATCCGGACGAACACCGTACAATCCTAGCTCAGCCACGAGCAGGTCGACGTCCCCGACTTTGATGAAGCGGCGCAGTGCGCCGATATGAGCTGCGATGCCGTGCGCATCGTAGCCGATGACACGAATCTCGGGCCTCGCGCCGGCCCAGCTTCGTCCGCCATCGAACGGTTTTGCATTGAATTCACCGGTCGGCCCGTACGTCTTACGAAAGAATTCGGACAGTTCGATGTGTTCAGCAAGTTGCAACTCGTTTTCCCAGCACACCCTCCACCGGACTTTGGAGTGCGTGGAGAACACTCCTGTATCGTTGGATATGGCAATGTTCATGGTGGTCCCCGTTGCGACGTTCGAGATCTGATCTGGTACTTTGTGCACGCGAGTCACTCATTCTCGCCGGGCGCATTCATGCGCCAACGGGAGAGGTTGACGCGCGTCGCCTGGATCCAGTGCTCACCGTTCGGAGAAGCCGCGTTCACGATGGAAAAGACCTGAAGATGACATTGAGGCGCGGCGCCATTCGCATGAGACCGGGCGGATATTTCAGCAGCGCTTTGAGCGGTTCGCCTTCGAGCCGCGATCCATTTGGACGCGTCGCCAGCGCGCTTGACATCCGTACGCGGACCGAGGAACGGCGGGGTCGCGTTCGACACGTGCCGCGATGGATGCTTGTAGGACGCTAGAAAATCCCTCTCGGGGCTGGTCCAACGATTAATAATCATTGTGGTACGCCTCACTCCGATCCGATGTTTTTGGTATCTCGCACCGCATCAAATTGGTAAAATCGATTGTTTCTATGGTAGCCATCCACCGATTGGATATTTCCCACCATGCGTTTCAAAGGGCTTGATCTGAACCTTCTCGTCGCGCTCGACGCTCTGATGACGGAGCGCAATCTCACGGCGGCAGCGCGCAGAATCAACTTGAGCCAGCCGGCCATGAGCGCGGCGGTTGGCCGGTTGCGTTCCTACTTTCGCGACGATCTATTCGCGATGAGGGGCCGAGAACTCGTCCCGACACCACGCGCCGAGGGACTCGCCGGCCCAATTCGCGAAGCCCTGCTGCACATCCAGCTGTCCATCATTTCGCGGGACGCGTTTAACCCAGCTCTATCCGACCGCAGGTTCAGGATCGGCGTTTCTGACTTCGTCATGGTCGTGTTTTTTCAGGCCATCGTGGAGAGGGTCGCACGGGAGGCTCCTGGCGTTGCGTTCGACTTTCTGCCCCTCGCCGACGACCCCGATGAGCTTCTCCAGCGCGGCGAGATTGACTTCCTTGTCTTGCCGGAAATGTACATGTCGCGCTCCCATCCAAGAGCGACGCTGTTCGAGGAAAAACTCGTATGCGTGGGGTGCCGGAGTAACAAGCAGCTCTCACGCAAGCTGACGTTCGAGAAATACATGTCGATGGGGCACGTAGCGGCTAAATTCGGGCGTACCCAAAGGCCTTCGATCGAGGAATGGTTCTTGATTGAGCACGGTCTCAAGCGACGCATCGAGGTTGTCGTGCAGAGCTTCAGCATGATTCCACCCATGCTCCTGGGCACTGGTCGTATAGGCACGATGCCCTCGTTGCTGGCCAGACATTTCGGAAAGACGACGCCCCTGCGGATCGTTGATCTTCCGCTGCCAATTCCGTCTTTCACAGAGGCCGTTCAATGGCCGGCCCTTCACAATACCGATCCGGCAAGCATCTGGATGCGGACAATATTGTTGGAGCAGGCTTCGCGCATGCCATCGGTGCGCGCGACTGCAGCAACTCGAAAGGCCTTGGTAGAGCATTCGCCTTCCAAGTGAATGGAACACTATTGCAAAATTCAGATGTGAACTGAAAGCGACCTGCTAGTGAACGTCGACAGAAGGAGCCAAACGTTCTCTTGTTGCATCTTCGCGTTCAACTGTTGCGCCCGCCATCCGAGCCGGCGCATGACGCCGAGCCGAGAGCGATGGGCTGCGCAGACGCAACACACTCGGGCTGCCGACGGCGCCAAGTGTGTTGCGTCAACATCACCCAGTCGCCGCTAAAATTTGACGACGCCCCGCTTTGGTGATAGCCGCGCAGTCCCGTCGTTCTCATCGACATGGAATGTGTCGCTTGCGATCGTCTCTAGGAATGGAGCCAACATGTCATTGGTCTCTGACAGTGCTGATCGATGTCGATCGACGACGAAATTGCGAATCAGTTGGTGTGACTGGCGAAGCGCAATTTGCGGCCGATTCACATGTCGAACACGCCAGGGGCTACACGGACGTTCAAGTTGATCTCGTTCCAGATCATGCGAAAGCCGCCTCGCGCCTGCGCCAGCCGGTGTCCCCCCTGAACTCACCAGCGCGCAGATATCAGCCGGTCATCCGGCTCCGGTATCCGCATGGGCACCGGAATGATAGTTCGAAAGTCCTTGGCCCAAAAGAGCGCCCGCTCTCCCTCAATGACAGGCCGCAAACCTCCCGTTCTCATCGGTCGTTCTCGCTTGCCATCACCGCGCTCCGCCGGCGCCTCGCGGTGATCGTTCAGGCGCCGCGATGCGCTGACCCGAACAGTTCGCCGTCAGTTTCGCGCACCAGTTAGCTGGGGATTCCGCAGAGCATTCGATTGTTCAGATTCGTCTGGCATCGGCTGCCTGGATTTCAGGCAAGGCAAGTCCGTCGCTGTTGCACAACCGCGTCACTTGAGTGCGTATCGCGCCTTCCTCGCTGAACGGCGCCGCTCTGTCGTCTTTTCGCCCAACGGCGCAGTCAAGCGCCTCGGCCAGCTGACGATCACAAACAGGGAGCCGAACATTGGTGCAGTATAGTGGTGTCTACGATCCGGAAGATCTCACGGTCCTCGGCGCGATCTTTGATAAAGCCATCGCGTCATTGCCGGCATCTATGCGAACGCCTGAAAACCGGATCACAATCGCCAAACTTGTTTTGGAGCGTACAGCAGCAAGCCAATCCGGCTTGGCGTCCCTTATGCTCTTGCTCGACGCCCTTCCATCTGCCCACTCGGTTGAGCGGCGATCGGAGCAGAGCCAGCCTGCTTGCGCCAGAATGGACGACTGCCCAACCAGCTAATTCAAGTAGCTTGATTCTCACGTGACGTCAGGTTGTAGGCTTGCCAATTGAACATCATGATCAAAGCTACACCACGAAGGCGTCGCTGGCGCATTGGAGAACTTGCGGAGGCTACCGGGGTAACGGTACGCACGCTGCATCACTACGAGCACACGGGTCTGCTCAGCGCGTCCGAACGCACGGACGGCGGTCATCGAATGTACGAACGCGAAAGCATTCAACGGGTGTCGCAAATTCGCGCGCTGCGCGAGCTCGGCTTTTCGCTGAATGATATTCGCACGGCAATGGGAGGCAAGACGTCACTTACTGACCTCCTGCGCAAGCATTTGGAGCAAATTGAACTTCAGGTCACGCGCACGACCCAGTTGCGGGATCGTTTGCGTAACATGACGACGGACTCTGACACGCAAGTCAGCATGCATGAGCTGCCTGCTGCTCTGAATGCAGCTTCGCGCGCTGAGGCGCGCCCCCAGACTCCACGATGCACGTGCGCGCTCGGCGCTGATCGAGAAGAGCGCTGGCGAAAGATCCGGGATGAGTTGCGCGATTGTGTCGATCGTGGCGAGCACCCTTGCAGCGAGCGGGCCGCTGCCGTGGCGCTGAAGGCGCGCGCGCTCATCACAGAAATTGCGGGGACCGACCCGGCGGCCTCAACCATGCTGAAAGTTCTTGCGCGACTGAGCACGCCGCGCAACCTGGCCGGCTGGAACCACAGCCTGATGCAGTACCTTGATCTCGCAATGGCCGCATTGCAGGACAGGCACTGACGCAGCCGCCGACTCAGATGCGTCCTTCATTTAAATGATTGGCGGCCGCACGTCGCGACTGCTGCGTTTCCGGCTCGGCCTCTTCCTTCCGTGCCTCCTCATCAACCTAGTTGCTGTCGCTCCTTCTACGAGAACCGCTCGCGACATCGAGAGATGCGTCTCTCGAACAGGCTTGAATCGGACGTAACGTCAGATTGTACGATGGAACAAGCTGCGTTCTCGGCGTTCGACAAGCAATGAAGGATCTTTATGGCCCTACCAGAGTCTGATCAGCGCGTTTGCGCCGACCGCGAGTGCGGTTCGAGCCAGCTTTCGTCTGACCCTGCCCGAGTGCCTGCCGGAAGAACGGATCTCTGGGGCATCCTTCGGCCCATCTTTCGCTTACCACGGCACGCGCGCGAGCACCGGGCGGAGAACGGCTCACAGCAAGGGCCGCCGGTCCGACGGCTGTCATTGTTCGACGCCTCAGCAGAACTTTTTCAAGGCAAAACCAGCCACAAACTCAAGCCCGCATGGACTCTCATAATGTCAATCCATGGCGCCATTTCTCTCGCAGCTATTGCACTCCTTGCTTTGATGTCCGTTGCATCTGCGGCCGACGTCAATATTGCTGTGGCAGGACCAATGACTGGAAGCAATGCTGCGCTTGGAGCGCAGATGCGGGACGGTGCTGCTGCCGCCGTCGATGATTTGAATGCGTCAGGCCTCCTTCCAGAAACGAAGGTCGCGTTGAGCGTCGCCGACGACGCGTGCGATCCCAAGCAGGCGGTCGTAGTCGCCAATCGGCTTGCATCAGATCAGGTCAAGTTGGTCGTTGGCCACTTTTGTTCTTCCTCGTCGATACCGGCTTCCAACGTCTACGACGAGGCGCAACTTATTCAGATATCGCCAGGATCCACCAATCCCGCGCTCACAGAGCGTGGCATCAAATCCGTGTTTCGTATCTGTGGGCGCGACGACCAGCAGGGTGTCGTGGCGGCCGAATATATCCGACGGCATTTTCCCAACACCAAGATTGCCGTCCTTGACGACAGGAGCACCGCTGGCAAAGGCATCGCCGATGTCGTCGCGGCTCATCTTCGGGAGGTTGGGGTATCGGATGTGAAGCGACAAAGTTACGTGGCCGGGGAGAAGGATTACATGGCCCTGGTTTCGAGGATGAAAGCGGACGGAATCAAACTTGCTTACATCGGTGGCTACTACAATGAGATCGGGCTGATCGTGCGCCAGGCCTCAGAAGCAGGTGCAGGTATGACCGTGATGGCCAATGATCCTCTGATGACCCACGATTTTTCGATGATCGCGGGCAAAGCCGGAAACGGAACACTGTTCACCTTTATGCCGGATCCCACCAAGAATGCTGAGGCGGCGAGCGTCGTGGCACGTCTCAAGGCCTCCAACCGGTCTTCGGAAGGTTATTCGCTTTACGCCTATGCGGCTGTGCAGGCATGGGCGAAGGCCGCAAAGCGCGCCGGCACTTTTGATTCACCGAAAGTAGCAGCTGCGCTTCGTTCGCAGCCAATTGACACGGTGATCGGTGCCGTCCGGTTCGACGCCAAGGGCGACAATTCGGCTCCCGGCTTCATTGTCTACCGTTGGCAAGACAATATCGTCGAACAGGCCGAGTGAATTGAACGCAACTCATCACGGTTCGATGGGTTCATTCAGCCGCTCGATACCCTGATGCACATGTCAAGGGGACGCGCGCACGCTCGTGTCTTTCGCACCCCGTAACAGGACTTCCTCGGCACTCTCACTAGTCGAGCCAGCTGGTCAACTGGTGCGGTTCTCCGCGCTTGTTGACCAGGGCCGCACCACACCAAAACGGAGGCTCTCCAATGCGTAAGATATTTGTAGCTTGTAGCATGCTTGTTTTCGCTGAAGCTCAAGCCAGTGCTCAACATTCCCACCTGCTTGCCGCGGTGGAGGAACATGCCGCGCCAGGTGAGGCTGATGATCGATCGCCCCAAGCAATGTCTGCATGGAAGCCATTTGAAACGCCAGAGGCTCCAACCCCGGTTCCGACTGATACCGCGGAGCTGGGGTCCATTGACGCGACCGTCACGTTTCTGGCGGACGTTTATGGACCCGCGCCACAAACAACGCAGCGTCGCACTCTTCGTTATGAACAAGCCAAGAGATATATTGACGCGCATCCAGGTACGCCTGGCGTGCTGTTCATTGAAGACGTCATCGATCATCGTGGCTCGAACGGCGTAGCACTGCAACACGAACTCGAGTATCGGGAGACACCGGCTCACTATTACGTGGGCGGTGGGACCTTAAATGACACAGTATTCGGGTTCGTTGACGGACCGTATCCTCCCGTGTGGACGATTGAAGCGGCACCGGTCTATTCCAGCCTCATCTATGTTGATGCACAAGGCAACGAGACGTACGTTAGCGAGAGCAAAGTCCGGCAGATGAACGATCTCGCCCCCGAGCTGCTGGATGAGATGATGCGCCGCCAGGATGCGGATCGACGTTATCATGCCAGTCAAGGCTTTCTGGCAGATGAGATTCAGCGAGCCGCGGATAACGGCGACAACTTGCGGCTGGCCCAACTCACCGAGCAGCAACAGCAATCACAAGCTGCGCATTGTGCGGCGATGCAGATGCGTCAGCAGCGCGACGCGGAGATCGATCGGATGTATGACCTCAACTTGAAGGCCGACGCCGGTACGATCAGCGCTCCCGAACGAGGGGAACTCGACAACTTCTCCAAGCGATCTGAGTTGATCGAATCGACTGCACCGATTTCTGACCGCGATGCCGCCGGTCCTCCGCCAACCAGCTGCCCATTGTGTCGGAGCACAAACATTGCGGTGTTGCGAAGTCGACATTTTACCGGGACATTCCAGTTCACCTCTAGCGATGATCGGTCTGTGGTCATGGCTTATCGCCACGGCCACGCAGGTCCCATTGGCGTGCTGATCGGTCTGCCGAAGGATCTGTCAGGACCGATATTTGGTAGCTGGGCCAACGCGGGAATGACCTTGCCGCCACCCCAGAAATGACAACGGTTTGGACCGCCGCCCAGCCTTGTCTGCGCAGGCACGATCAGGACTGATCCGTCACTGCCCGTGCGAACCTAAGCCCCTGCTTGCTGAAACACTCGGCGTCCGCTCAACCCTTCCTTGGCGGTAACGAAGCTGCGAAATTGGCCGTCCACGGGCACCGCTCGCCACGGCGACGTGCGGCTCAAGGCGATGTCCACCTGGTCGGTTGCACATCGCGGGCAGGACGGTCGTCCCTTACCGAATGATACTGTCGGTGCAGGGGCGGGCCGGGCATTCAAATGAGGTTTTGGCGAATGGCCTTTGCAATTCCGTGGGTCCGGTTTGAAGTCCCGAGCTTTCGTATCGCGTTCTTGAGATGGAAGTTGACTGTATTCTCGCTCACCTCGAGTATCTTGCCTATTTCCCAGGAGGACTTGCCCTCTCCCACCCATCGCAAGCAATCTTTTTCCCGCTCAGACAGTGCAACTTCGCAATTTGAGCCGCTAGCGGAGGGCCGCGAGATTTCAGCAAGGGCAATGTGGAAGTGCCAGGCCAGTACGTTGAGATGACTCATCTGGCACTGCGGATCAGCATCGTCGAACGGGGATGCAAAGGATGCCAGAGCCACTTGGCCCAATGGTCCGTACAACGGCACGCTCATACCGTGCTTCAGACCTGCCTCTTTGGCTTCTGCGAGTACGCGCTGCTCGCTGGGTTGCAATTGACATTTTTTGGCAAGTTGATCCCACAGGAACGGCCGCGAAAGCGTTGGCGCCCGTCGTACCACCGGATCGATGACACGGTACTTGCGTTCAACGTACCGGCCGCACCAATCGGACGGGAAGGTTACCGTTACCCCGGAGGGCAGATATTCAGGCAGACCACATGCCTCCGCGAAAGTGAGGGCTCCATAAGCGACTTCACTGAAGCCTTTCTCGCTCGCACAGCTTACGAGAAGGTCGAATAAGACCTTGATAGAGTGAGTTGCCTTGGCGCATTCGATGAAATTGAAAAGATCCATGTAGCGCCTCACGAGGCCCCACGGCCCAAAAGTCGTACTGCGTCATTGCGCGCAGAGCTTGGTGAGCGCGGGCGTCGTTCACTCGCCTTCACCGTTGGGCTTCGCGTCTTTGCAATGCGAGCGCCCGAGCGCTGCGGCACGCAGTTCCAGAGCCGGGTAAGCTCTCCCGAAACGCGCTCGGAAGGGATAGGCGCCTCGAAGCAGCGACGAGTCGAGAAGGCCGCGGACGCGTGTCGACGGATTAAGCCCGCCACGTCTTAACTGTCGTGTGGACAGCTGCGATTCGGCTCGTCGCAGCGCGCAGGGCCGGCTATCATGAACAGTGAGAGCGGCCGCTATCGGACTGCCGGCGAGCTCCTCGCTGAGTTGAGGATGACCGACTTCTAAAAGAGTGCGGTTGTGCAATCGCAGGCGCCATAGCGGTGGCGGAGCCTCGGGATGCCTTTTTGCGTTTCCGCAACCCGGATCCACGGTAGAGCAAAGCGCATCCGCTCTCTTTGTTCGATGCTGGTGAAGACGCCCTCGGCGAGCCGCACGAGATAGCCGTTGCCGAAGACGAGAACCTCGCACAAGAACCGCATGCCATCTCAAGCGCCAATGACCAAGCGTCTCAGCGCGTCCGACGCGGACCCGCGCGCAGTTGCAACTTTGCTTCATCGAGACGAAACGGTGCATGCGGGACTCCGGAACTTCCGAGCTGCCCTTAGGACAGCAAGTGTCGTACCAATTTCCGGCAGTCATGAATTCACGTCTGAAAGCAGTGTGTTGAGCCACTCGTCGGTCATTCGGCGGGTCGGAGGATCGAAGCAACTCCGACATTCGTCCGAATGCGACACTGCGCTTTGCTACAGAAGCGACATTTGCAGGTCAGCAAAGCTGCCGCCAACAACAAGATACGTAGCCTGTCTGCGGCACAAGGCAGGCGCACAAGAGGCGCCCCTGTAATCCCATGCGCGGCGAAGCGTATGGTCGAGAGCTGCTGAGCGCGGCCGACCGCCAGAGCGGGCGCCGTTTCAGTTCCAGCCAACAGCCATCGAACATCCCGGTCCAGCACCAATGCTCTGGGTTGCGATCAGCGATCGCGCTCCCACTCGATGGCACTGCATCCTCAGCCGTTGGCTGGTCGACTTGCGGATCGTCGGCCAGCTCGCCTTGACTGGATGCTGGACGACACACGCGGCTGAATGGCCGCTACCTTCAAGATCTGTACGATAGACCGGTGCTCATCGCACGAGGAACGAGCTGCCGCCGACCTGCGCGGTTTCCGACAATTTGGCGTGACGCGCTGGCAATCTGAAGCGGCACTACTCCTCGATTGGGCTTATCAAGCCGCGATCGTGTGTCACGCGGCGGACCAAACGTCGCAATGGTTGCTGCCAACAGGCCCGGTTGCGTTGCACCAGATACAGAAAGTGTGACGACGGGGATTGTGCCGCGGACCAGCATCGCGTCATCCTGGAACGTTACCTCGCGCCCAACGGGAATGCGCCACAATCCAAATGCGCGACCTGCGAGCAACACCCTCGGCGCCGTTTACATCCGACGTACGCCGAGGGCTTTTGCGTGCACGGACAGTGGTTCCGCTCGCAAACTCACAACAACTCTATTGGTTGCTCATTGCAACTCACCGGTATCAGGACCGACGAATTCCAGAATCGACTCTGCCTTCTGAACCTCGTGCGCGAGGCGCTTGAAGATTCGAATGGCAGACGCCGGCGTAACAAGGAGTCCAACTCTCTTGCAGGCGAGCTCGAAATGATGCGCAACCTGTTCGTTACTGGGGGCAACCCGGGTCTGAAGCGCGCATGTAGTTAGCGAGGCGAGCATGTGCTCGACGACATCCATTTCAGCCTGACTCACCCCTCTTCCTTCTTTCAGCTGTTGGCCCGCCCGCAAACGTCATCTCGCGAATTGACGGCCAAGTTATGACCGACAAAACAGCGAACCGTCCTGCGGCGGCGCCAGCCTTGCGACGGCCCTAGCATGATGTGCGCTCATTTCACAACCCCGCGGCGGCTTATGTCGACGCTCATGCTGCACACTTGGCTGCGCAATGTCGCTCAACTGTAAAGCCGTCGACACGTCCATCAAGGTAACACTTCAGTCGAAAGGCGCTCTCTTGATTCGACCGAGGCACGATGCCCTCCTTCGGCCAAGCTGGTCCTGCCGCCGATCCAGTTTGTCTAGCTTTCGCGACCGCTCTCGTTTTGCCCAAGATATCTCTGCGTGGTCCCCTCGCCTGCAAGCGAGCAGGCGGCATGTGACGCCCCACCGTTGGCTCTCTATTGCCCATACGCGATAGACGCCGAACGTGCCTGGCGTTCCGAGTTCAAACCTGACGTCACGTCAGATCGACGACGAAGGCCGCAGTCCGGATTCTCCGAGCTGTTAGATGGCCGCAAACCTGACGTAGAGCGCTGCCACGTCAGACCTCGCTCGCATAAATTTGCAAAACTTCGACGACCTCTTCTTTCTGCCATGTTCACGTCCAAAGCAAAGACTGTCGATCGCGCCTCGCGGTTGGCGTAGCGCGTGTCTTAAAGGGAATTCGATGGCGAAGCCGGTTGTGATTGTGGTGGGCGCGGACAAGGGTGGGGTCGGCAAGACGACCGTATGTCGGACGCTTCTGGACTATTTCAGCGTCAACAAGGTGCAGACCCGCGCCTTTGACACGGAGTCACCGCGAGGGACGCTGAAGCGCTTTCATTCCGACATCACTGAGATCGTCGATATGACGACGACGGCAGACCAAATGAGGATCTTCGACACCCTGAACGCCGGGCTGTCGGTCACCGTGATCGACGTCCGCGCAGGTTTGCTATCGGTCGCTCTGAACTCGTTGCGGGACATCGGGTTCCTGGATTCAGTAAAGTCTGGTCAGATCACCTTTGCCGTCTTTCATATCCTTGGCCCTTCGATCGCCTCTCTGGACGAGATCGCCGAAACTTCCAATTTCATGAACGGCGCGAAATACTTCCTCGTCAAAAATTTCATAAATGATACCCAGTTCTTTCAATGGGATCAGTCGACTTACGACTCGTATTTTCGCCGCATCAAGGGCGCCACCGAACTGACGATTCCGAAACTCAACGAGATGGCCTATGAGCAGGTCGAGGTCGCTTCCGTTTCGTTCGTGAATTTCGTCGCAAACAAGGGACCGCTCGATGAGATCGCGAACTACTCCTTTGTGCTGCGGGGCTATGTCCGGCACTGGCTGGCCAACGTCTGGTCCGAGTATGACCGCATCAATTTGACCGATGTGACTGGCGCCACATCAAGGCCCCGCAGCAGTGAAACGTAGCCCTTTTGGTATGCACCTTGGGGAATATACGAAGTCGTGTGATGTCGCTGGAGATGCCGCCCACGCCGGTCTACATCATCTGCTCTCCCGGCCTGCAGGTCGGCAAGACTCTGATCGCGCGGCTCTTGAGCGAGTTCTTGTTGCTCAAGAACGGATCGGTGCTCTCCTTCGACATCAGTTTGAGGGAGCCGTCGCTGGTCGATTACCTGCCCACAATTACCGAGACGGCAGATGTGACAGACACTTGGGGCAAGATGCAGTTGATGGACCGGCTCATCCTGGACGACGGGGTCGCGAAGGTGATTGATCTCGGTTTCCACGCATTCGACGAGTTCTTCAAAATGTGCATCGAGATTGGGTTCATGAGGGAGGCGGTACGCAACCAGGTCGCACCAATCATCCTATTTGTCGGGAGCGCCGATCGCGTCTCCTCACGGAGCTATGAGGTGTTGCGGCACCAGATCCGGGCACCAGCGCTGATCACCGTCCATAATCAGTTCGTGCTGCGCAGCGAGTTGCCCGAAGCAATGGACCGCGCTCCTGTGCTGCGCATCTTCGCACTGCCGCAATTTTTGAAGACCTATATCGATCGCCTGACGTTTTCCTTTACGGGGTATTTGCGCCACGAGAAGGATTCGACCACGGAGCTGCATCAATGGATTCGGCGGAATTACACCCTGTTCCGAGACCTCGAATTGAGCCTCATGCCGGCGCGCTCATTTTGAGGCCAAGCAATGAATCGCTGACCCGTGCAGTCGACGGGCCCTCTCCATCTTAAAATAGGAGACGTGGACCGACGAGGTCCAGCGTCCGGGTGCATTGGGCCGGGTGCCAACCGCACACATCCGATCACGATCGTTCTCTCATTTGTGCCAACAGCGACGCGGCCTCCGACGGTCCGAGGCCGACGACGCCTATAAAGGATGCCGGTGGCCTTGGAATATTCTCACGAATGGGCTTCCAGAGGTGCAGGCAGTACCTGCTGTTGTTCACGTATTGCGAGTATGGAGGATGCAGCTGCATGACGCATTCCTCTTCATCCCAAAACAGGTCCTTGACGAAGCACATCTCTTCCCAGTTCGGACAACGCCGCGGCGTCGAGACGGAGACGTGCTCCCATCCCGGACGGACCAATGCTGCGATCTGCAGTTTACAGCCGCAAGGTCCTTGAACAAAAAAGAGACCACAAGGACCTGACCCTGGCGCGCTGGCGAACTGCCCATGCTGTACGCGGCCGGCCTCCAATCTATCTATGATCTGCGCTCTCACGCGTCCTCCTTGGCTTTTCAACTCATCTGAAGTCGGCGCACAGGAAGGTTTCGCCGGTGCTTCATCGACTTCACCCAATGCTACCGCACATAGGTCAGCCTGAAACAATCCCAATACGTCATCTATGTGGCCGCAGCCGTTGAGTTCGTCAGGTCAATCAAGCTCGCGATCGCATTCGTCGCTGCATCACTCTCTCTCGAATGATCGGTCAGTGGGAAAGTGGCGTTCAGCGACGCATTCCGAAAGACCTTGGGCAGCTTCAGATTCGAATATCCCCGCTGGGACGCGTGGAGCAAGAACCGAATCATGGGCTGCGAGCGCGTCAATCCAAGATGTCGCAGACTCCAAACCGCGGGATTCGAGCAACTTCGATATTGCCTCACACGAGTTTGGTTGACGCAAACGGAAAAGACCGCCTGCGCACCGCTTAGCATTCAGGTCCGGTTCGTGACGAAGATGTCGGAAACCGGACCCTAAGCGCGACACCATTTGCCGCGGCGACGCCAAACCCTAGGCTTTCTTGCGTCAACGAACGCCTACAGCACCGCTTCCTGCGGCACGCCAATTGCTGAGCGGAATATGCGGCAGCGAACGCTTGCGCACAGCCCACCAACGCGGGATCTCTCGATGACACTTGGTCAACCCACGCAGATCAACACGCGGACGACTCGGCGGCTTGGCAATTGTCCGAGATGCACTTGACGGTCGTCGCAATCACGATCGAACCGATACCTGCCTCGACCGATCCGGAGATTGGCCAGGGCTAGGCTTGGCTTAACGTCCCAATCGGCTGTCGATGAGGTCGGCCGGGCGTTGGCCGCTCCGATCTTCAATTTGGGAGCATCGGGCCGTTTCGCCTGGCCATGGTGACATCCGATTTCGCGCGGATGCGACGCTCGCCTCGATTCACTAGGGATAGATGAGTGCTGATGATGCACTGGCGTGAACCAAGACGACGCCTGATCAACGCGCAGGACGCGCTGCGAGCGGCGCGTTGTGATCTCCCCCTGAAGTCGGGCACGCCACAACTTTGGTCGCTTGCGGCAATTTTCGCCGCGCTCGTCTGGATGAGCATCTATGGGCTTGCCGGGGTTTTTCGATGGGCGACTGCAACCCGCCACAGGTGCGTGCTGCGCTTAATGCGCCGACGACCCGGCTCGCCGAGCCTCGCCCGCGCCAAAGACAGATACAAGTGAAGTGGGCCATCGCGTTTTCGGTAAGCTTGTGGGCCATGCTTATCGCTTACTGCGCTGACAGTCCTGAGGCGTTCATCGCGGCGAGCCTTGCCGCAGCGGTAAGCCTCTGCCGATTCTTGGACTAGCCAAGTATCCGGAGAATGACGCAAATCTTCCGACGACAGTTGCGCACGAGCCTCTTTTGCGGCGTCGGGATGGGCCGCCTCACCCGCCTCGGGCTTGTCGGCGTTCATCTTCACTCGGCGACCATGATTACCGTCTTGGGACATTCAGCCCCGCTACTGGAAGATGGATCCTGAGCCGCAGCACTGCTCGGCTCGTGCCGCGCCCTGGTCCCAAGAGCGATGTCGGCGGTCGATAGCAAGGATGAAAACGATCGCAGTGTCTCAACATAAAAAAGCCCGACGCCCTCGGAGCAGGCTGGAGGTGCGTCGGGCCCAACCTGGCGAGGTTGGGGGCATCGACGTGCCGCTGAGGGAGCCCACGTCCATGCCCACGATGATTGTTGCAAATGATGTGCCGCGGAAATTGGCAGAGAGGTTTCGCGACGGTCATTGAATGTGTGCCGCGAGGTGTCGTCGGTACCCCTGCATGAAGGTCTATGTCTCGCCTGCCCGACAACGTCCGAAGTTCTGCGAACCCGATACGACGTACGTCGATGTTCAACACGGCCAGGGATGTCGCATGCTGGTTGATACAGCTCATTGTGCGTCTCTCGGCTGAGCAGCACGAAAAAGCCCGACGCGCCTTGCCGGGTAAAAAGGCGCGTCGGGCCGGCGAGGCATAGGCGCTGGAGAGCCTTTCCCCTCAGAAGGCTTCAGCAAACCACGTGCCACCCTGAAGGCTGCCGCGATGATCCGTCGCGTCTCAGGATGGGCGGGGGCGACGCGCGTGCTCACTTCCGGGTACGCGAGCCTATCCGAACGTCTAGTTCGATGCCGCTGGGCGACAGCACGCGTTGTCGTCGCATTGCTAGATCCAACTAAAAGACCCATCGAATTCGAGTCGGTGAGACCTCCTTCGAATTCCCGACATCGAAGGCAACGTGCGGATTATGGGCGCCGGGTGTCAAGGGTGCGAGCGCATGGGTCGCGGTCGCTTCAAATGCAGCGGGCCGGAGCCGAGAGAGATCTTCTCGGAAGGCCACCGGATTGAATATATTCATTGCTCCTCGTCGGCATCTCTTCTCAATCTTTCCCGCTCGTCGGCCCACCGTTCCAGCTTTTGATATTCCTCGGCGATTTTAAGCGGCTTGGCTTTTGACTTTGGACAATCGAACGACTCCGCCTTGGCAAGCGTCGCCTGAGCTCGCTGCCGCCAGTGTGTTGGACCGCTCGATGAGCCTTTGCGCTTCATGGAAATGGATATGCAACGGCTAGACCAGGTGAAGCGGCGCCCAACATCCGTGGTGATACGTAGGAACTTCTCGGGCGTGGGTCACACTACCTTCAATATAGGAAGTGGCGCCATTTTTGGTCAGGGCGGACATTATTGATGTCGCGAAGATCGTTGGCAGTAATGCCTGAGAGGCAAAACTAGCGGGGGTCCCGGTTGTCGGAACGGACTCTCCGCGCTGACAAGTGAAGAGTCGTCGGCGGTTGGACCGCCCTGCAGACCGGGATCTGGTGACGACTTCTGCGCAGCGAATTGTCCGCAGAACGGCGTGAGCCCGAACACGCTCGCACGACCTTCATGGGGGCTTGAATCGCACGTGGCGTCAGATTGTACGGTTTTCGGATCAGGCAGGCGGGCCTTTGCTCGTCCTCGATCTCTTCCCGCGCAGTCACAGGGGGTTGCACATGTCTTGCAGTTTCGGGGGCACGGCGCATGGGCTGCCGGTACGGAGTGGACCTGCGCATGACTGGCGGACCGCGGCGTCGCAGAGGTGCTGCGGACGACAGACCCTTTGGATGATGGCGTTCCTCGGGTCACTGCGCCTCGTAGCTCCGCTGCAGTGGATCTGTCGTTTCGTGCTCGTGACCTCGGGTCTGATCGGCCGTCCGTCAGCTACAGCATGCGCAGGACGTTAATCCTGGCTGCAGTCGCAGCCACCACAATGGGCTCTCAAACGATGACGGCCGCTCGATCTGCCGATCAGAGATCGTCGGGTATGCCGGCGATCGCGGTGTCGGCGTCTCCGCACATCAAGCTTGACCGTCCGGCGCTCCCTCCTATGGCATACACCATGTTCTGCCTGCGCTATCAGAATGAATGCCGCCTCCGCCTCCTGTTTCGCGGCGGTCCGGTCCACCTGACCGAGGCACGGTGGGCAGATTTGAAAGAAGCTAACCAGACGGTGAACAGCGCCATTATCCCGGAAGCCAGTGAACCCGGTCCCCCCGTGGAAGCCTGGCTCATTGATCCGGAGCGCGGCGACTGCAACGACTACGCCGTCAGCAAGCGCCACCAGCTTCTACAGCGTGGATGGCCGCCGCGAGCGCTGTTGCTCGCCGAGGTCGTGACCGCCTCGGGCAAACATCATCTGGTCCTGGTGGTACGGACTAAAAGCGGCGACCTCGTGCTGGACAATCTGACCCCGCAGATCCGATCGTGGTCGCGTGCTCCCTATCGCTGGGTTCGAGTGCAGTCGCCAGGCGATCCGCGATATTGGCGTACTATCGCGCAGCGCGGCGAGTAAGCGCCTCA
The DNA here is from genome assembly GCF_021458635.1 of Bradyrhizobium monzae. Classification (GTDB taxonomy): domain Bacteria; phylum Pseudomonadota; class Alphaproteobacteria; order Rhizobiales; family Xanthobacteraceae; genus Bradyrhizobium. The sequence continues at coordinate 48,036 of NZ_JAIRDQ010000012.1, read as the reverse complement.
CGGAGGAGATCGGAAATGTTCCCGGCTAGCGCCACGGGCGCACTGCAGATGATCGAACCCCTGGGTAACTTTGTTCAGCGCGCCACCGGTCGGTCTCCGACCGGCGCCGCAACTGATCTGTGGTCCGCGCTCTGATCGGCGGCCGTCAGGTATTACGAAATCGCCTGCAATCAGACCAGCATCGCGCGCTGGTGAGATAGCTCGCTCAAGGCCCCGTTTTGATTGATCCATTCTCCTTGTTCCTTGGATATTTGCCTAGCGTGGTCGCGCGTCTTGAATCTGCGGAGCTTCGTAAGCAGAGCCGGCGGACATCACGCCTCTTTTGGCCGCTCCAAGAAAATATGGATGATCACGATGAAGGAACGTCACCGCCGATTGGACGCTCTCAGGACCGCTATTTGCAGTGCCGTCGGTATTGTCCTCCTCCAACCTGAAGGAGCGGATTCGCTACCACTGTCCCCCCATCGTATCCCCGAAGCATTTCGAGGAGATCGGCTCTTCAACCCCGATTTGGCAGCAGCAGACGAGATGCGTGGTTTGGAGCGAAAGGCAGATCAAGCGGATCGATCAGAACCGTACCAGGAGAGTTCACCTATGCGCTGCCCGAAATGTGAGGCCGACAAATGGTACGAAGTTGCAACGCACGATCCCTGGAGCGGTCGGCCGGTGATCGCCTGCAAGATCTGCGGCGAATATGCCGAGCTCGAGGCGCTCAAACGTGAGGATGCGCACGATGTGATTGCCCGAACGCTGGCGGCTGACTTGGTCGGTGAGGGGCAGGCTGACGCGCGGGCCCTTGCGAGCAAGATTCTCCAGGCGCTGGAGAATGCCGGCCTGACAATCAGCCGCTCCTGACGCGATTTCCCTCGACCCTACCTCATTCCGTGCCCGCGGAATCAGACACGATCGGGGTCTCGTTGCACTGGCATCCGCGGACGGGTTGATGTCTGTCAAGACTCGATGATCGGTCGCAAAACTGAAGCCCGGCCTATTGGAGCTTGACGGGGCGTGTGGAAGTGCCCGCAAACGTGGTCTCGACCGTTAGCCATGACGATGAAGCCGCTTGTCTCAATGTCGGTGATTGCGAGGAGGTACATTTTGTTGTTTTGAGCGTGAAAAAAGCTCCACTCGGCCATCGAAAGGGCTTGAACCTTACGCTGCGTAAGATTGTAGGCTTGCGGTTGCGGCGAAAGCTGGCTTGGCTTGCCGCCGCCGAGATTATTGAGCCGCCAGATTATCTGGCTATTCGCTTGACGTCGGCGGCTGTTGCTAAGGAAGAACCGATGATAGCCGGGCGAACGACGACAACGCTCACCTCAATCGACCGCATGTTTCTGAAGATTCGGGAACTGATCGACACAGACGACTCGATCCCGCTTGAGCTTCGCGCGTCGCTGCACACGACATTGGACAGACATCTTCGCCTGGCAAAGGAAGGATTCTTCAAGGCTCCTGTGAGGAGCCAATAAGCGGCTTGCGTTGCCCGGCTCCTGCTCGGTTTGCCCGAGGAGCCCGGTTTTCGGTGAAGTTGTCCCATTTCACAATCATTTCCGCGGTAGCAAACGTGGACTTTGTGACAATTGCTTTAGCGGGCTTCACCGCACGCCGATATACTTCTGCATTTGGATGCTGACGCGCCAGTTGCGTACAGTTGCCTCTCGGATGCACAGCTCCGTCGCTTTCCGGCTTTGGCTCAATGGTTGTAGCCAGATCACTGGCTCGAGCGCGTGCTCGATAGGCAGGCTCAGCAGGTTTTGGATGTCGGCAGGCTTGCCCACCGGGTGTTTGATCTCATTGGCACGCAGCAAGGCCTCCCCCAGAACGGACCGCCGACCCGGCATGCCAACTTTCGGACTAACGGTTACCCATGTGTAGGGATGCGCCTGAATGGCTTGGGTGCCCGATGTCTCCAATTGCACTGAGAATCCGGAGCCGATAAGCAGCGTGGTCAGTGGCCGCAGGTCGTACAGCGCGGGCTCGCCACCCGTAATCACGACATGCCGGGCGCTGAACGCCTGCACAGCGAGCAGGACGTCCTCCGGCGACATCATGGCCCAGGTGTTGGTGTCCTCGGTCTTGATCATCATGTCGGCGATCGACACTCGCCGCTCTGAATCGACGAACCAAGTGTGCTTGGTGTCGCACCACGGACACCTGACCGGGCATGCCTGCAACCGTACGAACACGGACGGTGTGCCCGCCTTGCAGGCCTCCCCTTGGATGGTTTCAAATATTTCGTTAATCGGCAGCACGGCCTGCCTCCCGATACATGGCGCTGTTCGCGCCGTGCTCCTTCACCTCGACTGACACCAGCCGGCAACGCGGAGCAAGTCCCTTTTCCGACAACCAGTTGCTGCCGACGCGGTAGACGTGTTCGGCAAATTTTTCACAGCCAACTGCCGGCAGGACAACGACGTCTGCTAAGCCGCGCCGTGCGGCTTCGCGAAACCATTCGAGCTCGGGGTCGTCTGCGGCCACGACCGTCTTGTGGTCGAACGTACCTTCGAGGATCGCCCTCAGCTCTTTGAGGCCGCCAAAATCGACGACCCAATTCTTGTCGTCCAGGGTGTAGGCTTCGAACTCGAAACGAAACGACAGCGAGTAACCGTGCAGCAGGCGACAGTGCGACTTTGCGCGCCACTGGCGAAACGTGGCAGATAGGCCGACCTCATGGCCGTATGTCTTCGTCGATAGGTATGCCACGCCTAGTCCTTGATCTGCGCCATAAATTCGCTACGCATTGACTTGCTGTCGCGGAAGGATCCGCGCATGATGCTGGTCGTCATGATGGTTCCGGTTTCGCGAACACCGCGCCAGACCATGCACTGGTGCTGTGCCTTGAGGACGACGGCCAATCCCTTCGGCTGGAGACGGCCCTCGAGCTCGTCCGCCAGCATGACGGTGGCTTCCTCTTGCAGGTGGGGTCGCGACAAGATCCAGTTGGCGAGGCGCACAAACTTGCTGATACCGATCAGCTTGTCCCCAGGCAGCACACCGACCCACATGCGACCGGTGACGGGGACAAGGTGGTGGGCGCACGCAGAACGTACTGCGATAGGGCCAAGCGAGTAGACCGCATCCAGACCGCTGTCGTTCTGAAACTCCGTGACCTCGGGCGCGGCCTCAAAGCGGCCGGCAAACACCTCGCGCACGTACATTTTGGCAATTCGCTTCGCGGTCCCCTGCGTATTGTGGTCGTGATTGGTATCGATGACCAGGGCATCCAGCACGGCCTGCATGTGCCGCTCGACCTCGGTCTGTATCACCTCAATGTCACCGGGCAGCAGGTGTTTTGCGATGTTGGCGTTTGGCGCAAACGACACGCCAGCTTCGAGGAGGCGTTTACGAATTGCCTGCGTTGAGCTTATCAAGAAGACTTCCTGCCTGACACTTTGCCCTGTTTCCGCCGAGGACTGATCTGCGGTCCGATCGCGTGATCCGCCCACGCCATCTGATTCGTCGGCCGAAAGAACTGAGAAATGGCCGCCTGGAGAAAAGGCATTTGGGGCATAACCTGCGATTGAGGGCACTTCAAAGACCGGACGCTAGTCAGCGGTGCAGGCGAAGCTTTTCAATGCACAAATTCGATACATTTGAGATGAACTCCTGGGGTGGTCGCTCCGAGGACCGCAATTGTTGAAATGGGTCTTCTCATCTCTAGCAATCAGCATGCCGGATACGACTCTGCGCGAGCTTGCCCGAAGAAGACCACGGGCTTTGCACCGCTCGCGCGGATGGGATACGCCGTCGCGTTCGCCCCCAGACATGGGCGTCTTCGACCCGACGGCGACTGATACGACGATACGGCCACTCTTCTACGACCCAATCGACTGCCAGAGACATGACGCCCCCCTAAGTGGGGCTGGAGTCCGCGGCCGAGCGGCTCGATGTGGAAACCAAGAGGCAACGCAAGATGCAACGCCAGAAAAGGAACGTCTCGGCCGCAAATGTGCGAGCCGCCTTCTCACCGACATAGTGGGGGCCAATCGCCATATGTGGTTGACGCTCCCGTTCATTGCAGCGCATCGGCTCTGAGCTTCACGCTGTCAGATGCTTCAGCATCGAGTTGCAGGCTTGCTCGGCATCGGCGAACGTTGTGAAGGGCGAGCCAGCGATCTTGATTGCGCTACGACTTCGATGGAGCGGGCGCCATGACGCCACATAGCCGGGACGTCCGTGAAAGCCGTGGCCTGCGCGGCTCGCATAAGCGATCACGAAGGAGAAGCCATGTCCGCTTGCACTCCACACGTCCAAATGCTCGACGGCGCAGTGGAATCGCAGGATCATCGCCACTCGTAGCCTGCAACTTTCGGCTTAACGCTCTGTCCACCCACCTGCTCTGCCCCGGCGTAAGCTCGTCGACGGCCGCTGCTCGTCCTTGCCGATCGCCCGAACCTCTCTCCGGGTCATGAGCCCCGGGCGAGAGCGGCAAGCTCAGCTTCAAGCTTGGGCTTCTGCTTGAAAATGGTGTCGATCAAGGCTTGCGCCGGCTGCTCGGCAGCATCCACGATGGCTGCCTTCTCTGCGCGCGCCGATGGCGCGAAGACGCGTTTAACAACGGTGGGCGAGCCCCTGAGACCGCATTTTGAAACATCCTCGACGCCAGCCTCCTGGGCGTTCCATTTTACAATCGGCGCTCGAGCGGCGCGCAAAGCATCTGCCATTGCGCCACGGCGAATCTGGTTGGTGGCCTCCATCATGGTGATGAGCGACGGCAGGCTTGCGCGCAGCACCTGGGTGCCGCCCTCGCAGCGCCGCTCCGCTTCGATTGTGCGCGCGGTGAGATCGATGGTCATGATCTTGGCAACGTAGGTTAGCTGTTGCACAGCAAGCCGCCTTGCGATACCAGGCCCGACCTGCGCGGTGTCGCCATCGATCGTCTGCTTGCCCGTGAATATGAGGTCAGGCTGGCCATAATCCTTGCCGATCTTGCGGATGGCGGTCGCGAGTGCGTAGGTGGTTGCCAGGGTGTCCGCACCCGCGAAGCAACGGTCGGTCAGCAGCACCGCGCGATCGGCGCCAAAGGTGAGGGCTTTCCGAAGAGTGTCCTCGGCCGAGGGTGGGCCCATTGTAAGGACGGTGATCTCACCACCAAACTTGTCGCGCAGATCGAGCGCAGCTTCGAGCGCGAACAAATCGTAAGGATTGATGATGGTGGGCACACCCTGGCGCATGATCGTGTTGGTCACAGGGTGCACGCGGATCTGTGCGGAATCAGGGACCTGCTTGATGCAGACGACATTGTGCATGTGCTTCTCCAGAGACTTTCGAAATCCGGAGAAAGCACAGCAAATGTCGTACCATTTGCGGTTTAAGGCATGAGTCGATGTAAACAACAAGTTCTGAGAGCTTGACGTGCTCCAACACGTGCAGACGCATTTCGGACATTCGTCGTCATCGCGACAGCGCTATGGTCGCACCGATCCCACACCGCTCAGAAACGCTTGATCTCGATGCCGTATTTCCTCAGCGCGTAGCCAATCTGGCGGGGAGTAACGCCAAGCAGGCGCGCCGCCTTTGCCTGAACCCAACCCGACCGCTCCATGGCCGCGATGACGCGCTCGGGATCGGTCATCTGTCCGGTACTTACGAGCGCGGCGCCGGCTGGACCCAGCCCAGCCTGCGCGTCCCGGACAGGCGGGACGGCGGCGGCGGTCGACCGACCAGCTTCAGCGCTGCTCGGCTTCGGGGCCCCTGCGCAAGTTGGGCGCGCATGCGGCGCCACGTCTTCAGATCCCCCCTTCCACAGCATCGCCGAAAGGCACTGGCCGTGGCAGCAGGCGAAGTCGTCTCTGCAGATCGAAGGTCCTGGGGCGAGGGTCGCTGTCCGCTGCACGCAATTTTCGAGTTCACGGACGTTACCCGGAAACCCGCAATTCATCAAAATGTCCGTCGCACCTTGATCGAATGTCAACGTGCGGCCGTTTTCGCTGTTGAAATTCCTGAGAAACTCGGCGGCGAGCAGCGGAATGTCGCTGCGCCTTTCGCGCAGGGGCGGCAGCAGCAAGGGAACCACGCTCACACGGTAATAGAGGTCAGCGCGGAACCCGTTATTTGCGACCGCTTCCTCCAGGTTTCTGTTCGTAGCTGCAATGACGCGAACGTCGACTTTCATGGTCTGATTGCTGCCGACACGCTCGAATTCCTGCTCTTGCAGGACGCGCAGCAGCTTTGCCTGAAACGAGGGCGAGATCTCTCCGATCTCGTCCAGAAACAGCGTACCCTTGTCGGCCAGCTCAAAGCGCCCCTTGCGCGAACTGAAGGCGCCGGTAAAAGCACCTTTCTCGTGGCCGAACAATTCGGACTCCAGAACGGTCTCGGGGAGCGCCGCACAGTTGAGCTTGATGAACGGCCGCTTGGAGCGCGCCGAGAGGGCGTGAATAGCCTTGGCCACCAGCTCCTTCCCGGTACCGGATTCGCCGCGCAGCAGAACCGTGCTATTCGATTTGGCAACCACCGCGATCTTGTCGAGCAGCGCGCGCAGCGCCGGACTATCGCCAATGATGCCTTCCACATTGACCTTCTTGCGCTCGCGAGCGGGTTGCTGGATTTCGGCCAATTGCTTTTGCAATCGATCCTTTTCCGCCATCAGTCGCTCGCGGTCTGTCGCAAAGAGCCGATGCAGCTTCACGGTCTGCCCGACCAGATTGGCGATCATGGTGAGAAGTCTCACGTCGTATTCGAGCCGTATGCTTGAGCTGTCGTCCAGAACACGGTCGATGGTCAGCGCGCCAACTGCTTTCGCGTCGATCCGAATGGGAACGCCGATGAACGATACCCGTGCGTTATCGCTGGCACCGAGCACCTCGAGGTCGGCCGTCGTGAACGCCGAATGGACTGCGATGTCCTCGGCCACGAGCGGCATGTCCGTCGCCACGATCTGATCAATCGCTTTCGGTGGGAGCCGCGTCCGGTACCGCTCGTCGCTGCCTTCGGTCCAGCCGACGCCGACCGTAATGTCTGGCTGGCCATCATGGTCGAAAAGCGAGACGATGCCGTGCCGCATCTGAACAAACGAATGCAGAATATCCACGACGTTGGCCAACGTGAGCTCGAGCCGGCAGGGGGCGGCGAGTATCTTCGAGATTTCGAAGATCCCGACAACGGCGCTTTCGTGCAGCGTTACAATGGGAACAGTTTGGCTCGTCTCCGACACTGAGTCAGGCCTTTCGTGTGCGGAAGCGATGTTCAACATGACGACGTCTCCGTTATTTTCAGCATCCTCCCTACCATCTTGTTTGGATTTTGCGAGTTTGATGCTGCGCCTGATGCTCGTGCGCAATTCAGGTCGCCAGCTAGACATAGCGCTCTTTCATGGCACTGCTATAAACGCATCGTGGTCCTAACGTCCTTGTTATGAGGTCGTCCTGCGTTCACAGTGCACGGCACGAGTTCCATGGACCTGCATCAACGATTTTCCGACTCCATCTGTAGCCGACCGCGAGCCGTCGGCAACCTTTGAATAGCAACTTGGCGCATGCGTCATCTTTTTCCCGATGAGAATGGGATTTTTTCCCGGCCAAACATTGGAATACGATGCTAGCGGTCTCTTCTGGTGCAGTCCCATGCGAGGAGCGCCGATGTTTTGCAGGGATGCTCATTCCTCACCTGCGACAAAACGCCTGCTCTCGCATGCAATCGCATTGCTCGGAATCTGACGCGGCGTGTTGGTGCGTGCGATTTCGCTCGTAAGACTCGGTAACCTCGCTTTGCGAGGGGCTGATCGCTGCTTGCAAAGGCCGGCGAACGCGCAAACGCCGACGATCACAGTATCGATGTCGGCGTGGCTCTTAGCTGACGAACAACAACATGCGGTTCACATCGGGTCCCCGATTCACGTGGAATAGGCCGAGCGCAGTCTTGACTGAACTCGTCAACGGCGAGCTTGGTGACGTCCGGCGACGTCGCAGGAATGCCGCCACTGTCGATCGATGCATGCGATTGCGCTCGCGAGCCGTTCATCGACGTCTAGGGCGCCGAATAATAGCTGCCGATATCTGCTGCGATTGACCTCGATCTTGACACTGGTTGCAGGGTCGCACCTGAATCGCTCACGTTGAAGCGGCGGATGTGTGCAGAGGGCCATCGGCCAGCCGGCGGCCCGAGACGGCGCTCCAGCAAGGCACTCGGGATTGCGCGAGGCCGCGGCGGGAACCAGCGTCTTGCGTCCTCGCTCCGGGATGCTGCCTTCGAAACACGTGAGGCCGATGGACGCCAGTCGTCGGCTCCGGCCGACTGAATTTCCCACGTTCTTCGCCAAGATCGAGGCCCAAACACACACCTTATTCCCATAACGCGATCTTTGGGCGCGTTGCAGGATCTGGGCCACTGCGATCAACAACGTAAGACTTCGCAGCCAAATGTCGTCTCGCGAAGGGGCGCGGACTCAGGACATGGGCTGCGTTTGCTTTCTGACATAGGGCAGAATTCCAACAGTCGATTGCCCGAGAGCCGTCCGGCGCTCGCCCCGGCGACCGATCTTGCCCCGTGATACCTCCCGAACCGCCCTTGATTCGCCGCACGCGCTCTCAAAGCCCGAGCTAGGCCCAACGAACGTTCAGCCACAAGCTTGCGCGAATTCGTACGACGAGCACGTCGACAGGACTTGATTCGCACGTAGCGTCAAATTGTAGCTTCGGCAAACAGGTCGCCACGGCCTTCAGAAAAGCCGGCGTAGGTCAGTGCCTCGCCGGGGAGCATCGCATGACGCTGCCAATGTACCGACTTTCAAACCAAGGCTTGCGGCTCGATCGTGCTGGGACTGCAAGGGCTGGCTTAGCGACCAGACTCGGCTGCGCCCAGTCGGCTGAGATTGACAGAGCGATCGCAACGTCGCGAACAAACAACCAGATCGCTGCATCTTAACCGCCGCCTTTTGGCTCGTGCACCGCCAACGAGCCAGGCGACGCCACGTCAGCTGTGCGAAACGGATTTCTCGCTAGACCGTCAAGCACACTCTTAATGGCGACTGCCGTCTGCGTATCAAGAGGGACAAGAATATGGTCGATGCAAAACTGCAAAGTGTGCTCTCTTCTCTGGCGCAGCCGGCTAAGGATCTAGAAGCCCAGTCGCCCGGCCAGCGGGCGCCAGATGCGCGTTACGTGAAACTAAACACCAATGAGAACCCATTTCCACTACCAACAATGGTATGGCGAAGTGCAATCTCGGCGCTCGAGCGTCAGTATCTGTATCCGGAAGACGATAACATCGGTTTGAGGGAGGCTGCCGCCAATGCCTACGGCCTCTCAAAAGACCATGTGATCGCCGGCAACGGATCGTCGGAGCTTCTCGGCCTGATCTACAGGGCCTTTCTTGGGCCGGGCGACAGCATCGCAATGATGTCTCCCGGGTTTTCGTTCAATCGTAAGCTAGCTGTGTTGCAGAGCGCCAAATTTCTCGAAGTTTTGTGGAGCGACTCGCATTCGATCCCGATTGATCAGCTGCTGTTCGGTCCGGCAAAGGACGCCAAGTTCATCTTGTTGGCTAATCCGAACAATCCGACTGGGACGTTCGCCCCCATCGCCGACATCGAACGCCTCGTGGCACAATCTGACCGCTTGGTCGTGTTGGATGAAGCCTATGTCGACTTCGCACCTGATAACGGTCTACGGCTCGTCCGCCGCCACCCCAATCTCCTGCTTCTCAGAACGCTTTCAAAGAGCTATGCGGCCGCCGGCATTCGCGTCGGCTTTGGCCTTGGTCATCCAGAGCTTATTGGAAGACTGCGGAATATTCAGAACGTCTTCAACATGAATGTCATAGCGCATGCGGTCGGCGTCAGCATCCTTTCACATCGCGCGGCCTACGAAGAGAACCATAGACACATCAGGCACGAGAGAGAACGAGTTGCGGCCGCACTGCGTCAGTTCGGGTTCCGCGTCGCGCCCTCTCATACCAATTTCTTGCTGGCGCGTGTCCCGAACGGACAGGACGGCAGGTGGTGGCACGCCGCACTGGAGAGGGAAGGAATACTCGTTGCCGTTTTTCCAGATGACGGCCTCGACCACTGCATCCGCATCAGCATTGGCACAAACGAACAAATGGACTCGTTTTTAGCTGCAGTTGCCGCGATCTCAGAACGCCTGAAGCGAGGTGGATAGCCAACCGCGCGTCGATGTCCACTCTCTTCGTTATACCGCTGATGAAACAGGAAGCCGATGATAGCGGCTCGAGCCAGGCAAGGACCCATGCAGGTGACGGCCAAGTGACCGCGCATTGAGTGCTTGCGCCTGCGCGTGTTGCAGGGCTGAAGCGAGACAACGATCTCGTGCGCTCGACGCACGGGCACCCATCGAAGTTCAGACCCGACGGTCGTGAGATGTGGCCATAATAAATGCGGCGCCCTTAAGCCTTCCTGGGGAACGAGCAGGCATTCCGCCCAAAAAGGATCTATGCAAATGACACAACAGCCTTCGTCAAAACTCACCTGCGGGATTTTCGATCACCTGGACGACGACGGCCGCGATGTTGGTCGTCAATACGAAGATCGCCTTATTTTGGCGGAGGCATACGATCGCCTCGGCTTCTATGCGTATCACGTGGCAGAGCATTGCACGCCCCATGGAAGAGGTCCTTCGCCGGGTCTTTTCCTGTCGAGTGTCGCCCAGCGTACGCGGCACCTTCGTCTCGGCCCATTTGTCATGCTGCTCAACTTCTATCATCCGCTCCGCGCTTTTGAGGAGATCTGCATGCTTGATCAATTAAGCGGCGGCAGGCTCGAGCTGGGTTTCGGACGGGGGGGCCTTCCAGTGGAGTTGAGCTGTTTCGGGATCTGCGAGGACGCGGCGCCAAGCCGGTACGAGGAAGCCAATGACATTTTCCTAAAGGCCATGACGGGCGGAGCCTTGTCGTACCAAGGCCGACATTTCCAGTTGAACGAGGTTCCTCTGACATTAACGACTCACCAGCGTCCATCTCCCCCGATATGGGTGACCACCAATCGGCTCGACACGGCAATTTGGGCCGCCGGCAATGGCGCGAACCTCGCCTGCGTGGGTCCCTCCGCCGGTGTTCGCAAAATTTCCGATGCTTACCGCACACATCGAGAGCGCAGTCCCTCCGCCCCTGATCGCGGGCCACTTGTTGGATTGCTGCGTATGGTCGTGATTGGGCGATCCGAGACGGACGCTTATTCGCTGGCTAGATCCGCCTACGAGCAATGGCTGCGGAGCTTCAAATTCCTGTACGAGCTCAATGATATCCCGACGCCACAGGCCTTTCCGCTGACATTCGATGCGGCAATCGAGAGCGAATTGTGCGTCGTCGGAACACCAACGCCCGTCCGACGCCTTCTGCTCAATCAGCTGGAGGAGGCAGGCGCAAATTACCTGCTTTGCCAGCTCGCATTTGGGAATTTACCACTCGATGCATCGCTATACGCCGCAAGAACCATCCAATCCGAGCTGCTAGGCCATCCCTAAGTCGTCATTTGGTACGCCAAGCCACCGTGACTCGTTGCCGAGTCTCCAGATGACGGCCTTGACCACTGCATCCGCATCAGCATTGGCATTAGCTGCAGTATGCCGCGATCTCAGAATGCCTGAAGCGAGGTGGATAGCCAACCGCGCGTCGATACCACTCATTTCGTTATCCCACTGGTGGAACGAGAAAACGATGATAGCGGCCCAAGCCATGCATTGACCTGTTACAGCTGACGACCAAGTGGCCGCGCATCGAGCGCTTACCGCAGCGTCACGGAGGCGGAACGGAACAACGATCTCGTCGCTCGATCCGACGGCACCTATCAAAGCTCAGACCGACGCTCGCGAGATGCGGCCAAAACAAATACGGCCCTTAAGTCCCGCCCAGAAAACGAGCAGGCCTCCCCCCCAGCAAGGATATATTCTAATGACACAACAACCTTCGTCAAAACTCACCTGCGGCATTTTCGATCACCTGGACGACGACGGCCGCGATATTGGCCATCAATACGAAGATCGGCTCATGTTGGCGGAGGCCTACGACCGCCTCGGATTCTATGCGTATCACGTGGCAGAGCATCATTGCACGCCCCATGGAAGAGGCCCTTCGCCTAGTCTTTTCCTGTCGAGTCTCGCACAGCGTACGCGGCACCTCCGTCTTGGCCCATTGGTGATGCTGCTTAACCTCTATCACCCGCTCCGCGCTTTTGAAGAGATCTGCATGCTCGATCAATTGAGCGGCGGCAGGCTCGAGCTGGGTCTCGGGCGGGGCGCTCTGCCGGTCGAGTTGGGCTACTTTGGAATTTGCGAGGATGCGGCGCCAAGCCGATATGAGGAAGCCAACAACATTCTCCAGAAGGCCATGCAGGGTGGAGTTCTGTCCTACCAAGGCCGACATTTCCAGTTGAGTGAGGTTCCTCTGACATTAACGACTCACCAGCGTCCATCTCCCCCGATATGGGTGACTACCAATCGGCCCGAGACGGCCATCTGGGCCGCGGGCAATGGCGCAAACCTCGCCTGCGTTGGGCCCGCCGCCGGCGTCCGCCAAATTACCGATGCCTACCACACCCATCGAGAGCGCAGCCCCAGCGCCCCTGATCGTGGGCCATTTGTTGGATTGCTGCGCATGATCGTGATTGGGCGATCTGAGGCGGACGCTTATTCGCTCGCCAGATCCGCTTACGAGCAATGGCTGCGGAGCTTCAAATTCCTTTACGAGCGCAATGACATCCCGACGCCACAACCCCTTCCGCTGACATTCCATGCGGCAATCGAGAGCGAATTGTGCGTCGTCGGAACGCCAAGCTCCGTTCGAAACGTTCTGCTTCATCAGCTGGAGGAAGCGGGCGCAAATTACCTGCTTTGTCAGCTCGCATTTGGTAATTTGCCGCTAGATGCTTCCCTCTACACCGCGAGGACGATCCAATCCGAGTTGCTCGACCGATCCTGAGTCATCATTCCGCCGTTTCAACAGCAGCTCGCCTTCAATGCTCGTTCGCGTTTGGTCTATGCGCGGAACCACCCACGACCTCGACCTTCGCCTACTCCATCAGGCGTTGGTCGCGTTGAAACAGCATCACGACGAATGCGTTCGTCCGCGTTTGCAACGCGCACGTTCAGTCCAATTTCCTCCTCTTGCGGACGCGATCTCTGAATTGCGCGTGTCTTCCGAGGCAGGAACGGCGTCAGCAGTCGCGAACGCCGTTTCCACATCGGGCAAATCGACCTGGCGGCCAAGGCGTGCATGCAGCGTGATCCGGTCGAGCTCGCCTTCCCACCAGGACACGAAAACAACGGCAACGCCATTGCCTATGATATTGGTGAGTGCGCGCACCTCGCTCATGAACTTGTCGATCGAGAACACGATCGCCATCCCTGGCACCAGAGCCGGGTTGACCGCGGACAGGGTCGCTGCCAGCGTGATGAAACCAGCTCCGGTGACGCCGCTCGCCCCTTTTGAGGTCAGCATCGCCACGATCAAAATCGTGAGTTGCTGGTCGAAAGCGAGGTCGAGCCCGAGGGCGCGCGCGATGAACAACGTCGCGAGCGTCATATAGATGTTGGTGCCGTCGAGATTGAAGGAATAGCCGGTCGGCACCACGAGGCCGACCACGGGCTTCGAGCAGCCCAGCCGCTCGAGCTTCTCCATCAACTGTGGCAGCGCACTCTCTGAGGACGATGTGCCGAGCACAATCAAGAGCTCGTCTTTGAGATAGGCGATGAACTTGAAGATGGAGAAGCCAACGAACCGCGCGATCAGCCCGAGAACCACGATCACGAACAGCGCGGCGGTCGCGTAGAACAGCGCGATCAATCCGATCAGATTGGCCAGCGCCGCGGGTCCGAACTTGCCAATTGTAAATGCCATGGCGGCGAACGCTCCGATCGGCGCGGCCTTCAAAATGATGGCGATTACGCCGAACACGGCCTGCGCGGCGTCGTCGATCGTGCTGCGCAGCCTCTCGCCGCGCTCTCCGAGCGCCATCAGTGAAAAGCCGAGCAGAATCGCAAACAGCAGCACCTGCAGGATGTCACCGCGCGCGAGCGCGCCGACCACGCTGTCTGGAATGATGCCAAGAACAAAGTCGACGAACTTGGTCGCCTTTGCCTGCTCGACATAATTGGCGACTGCGGTCGCATCGGGCTTGGCGGCAAGGCCGCGGCCGATCTGGAACAGATTGCCCATGACGAGACCAATCACGAGCGCGAGGGTGGAGACGATCTCGAAATAGACCAGCGCCTTGATCCCCACCCTGCCGACCTTCTTCGCATCCTGAATATGAGCGATGCCGGAGACCACGGTGCAGAAGATGATCGGCGCGATCACCATCTTGATGAGCTTGATGAAGCCGTCGCCGAGCGCCCTCATCCAGTCAGAGGTGGCAAGCGACGGCCAGCCCCAGCCGACGATGATGCCGAGTAGGATTGCCAACAACACCTGGACGTAGAGGACCTTATACCATGACCGAGACGCCCGTGCGGTTGGCGCAGCTGCAATGGTTGTCATAACGCTCCTCCCAGATTTGGCGGCGATCCCGCTCGATGGGGTATCGGAGCTGTTCCGACACCATCCCGCGAGCGACCTTCTGACCCAGGAATCGTAGGCCAGAGCATCTCGATGACGAGCGGGTCTCTCGCTCTTCATCAAAAAGCGCCGATGGCGTTCCCTTTACGACTCGTTCACTGCCGACTTCTGTCTTGGCCAAGCCAAGGTTCGGCTTCGAGTTGACTGCGCTTAAGCTCGTTTGGAGCGCTCAGCGACAAGCGCATCATCGTTGTCCGGATCAAGGCGACTGCTTCTTGTCTCCCAAGCCGCAGCGAGCGCCTGATACATATCCGCGATCAGGTCGCTTGCGTCCTCCAAGCCCGCGTGAACCCGAATCAGCGGTCCAGCGAGAGCAAGCGATGGTTCCGCGCGTTTCACTGGGTCAACATGCATCACGAGGCTTTCATATCCGCCCCAGGACCAGCCGATGCCAAAAAGCCGCAGCCTATTGAAGAAAGTCGAAAGCTGCGGCTGCGACATCGGTTTCAGCGCAAGGCCAAAGAGGCCGCTCGCCCCCGAAAAGTCTCGTTTCCAAAGCGCATGGCCAGGATCGTCCGGACACGCCGGGTGCAAGATGTTGTCGACAGCTGGATGCGACTGAAGGCTTTGGGCCAGCTTGAGGCCATTGTCCCAATGACGCTTCATGCGGACCGCCAGGGTACGCAGTCCCCGCAGGGCCAAATAGATGTCGTCCGGCCCCGCGATCTCCCCGAAATCATGGGCACTCGACCGCAGCGCCGGCCACGCCGATTCGCTGGCAGTGGCGATACCAAGCAGCGCGTCTGAATGGCCGACGATATATTTGGTCGCCGCTTGGATCGAGATGTCGATGCCGTGCACAAACGGCTTGAAATACAGAGGCGTTGCCCACGTGTTATCCATGATCACTACCGCATCGGAGCGATGGGCGATGGCAACAAGCGCAGGAATGTTTTGCACCTCAAACGTGAGGGACGAAGGTGATTCCAGATAGATGGCCCGGGTCTTCTGGGTGATTTTCGCCGCAAGCTCTGCAGGCTGCGTTGGAGAGAAGTATTGCACCGTGATCTGAAGTCTTGAGAGAACCTCGTCTGCAAATGTCCTGAGAGGTGTATAGACGCCATCGCTGATCAGAGCGTGGTCGCCTGCGCGCAGAACGCCGAGAAGCGAATGCGTGCAGGCAGAGAGCCCCGACGGAAACAGGAGCGAACGATAGCCGCCCTCCAGTTCGCAAACGGCAAGCTCGAGTGCGCGGGACAGAGGCGAGCCAAAGCGGCCGTAGTTCGCCGTCGGATCGCTCTGCCTGCGCGATTCGTATTCCTCCATGGTTTCCGAAACAATTGTGGAGCCCCGGTAGACGGGCATGTTGACCATCCCCGAATGTTCGGCGGGCGCACGACCGAGACGAGAAAGCCGGGTCTCGATGTCCAGGTCCTTGCTGTCCTCCAGGTACTTCATTGCTTCTTTCTTCTGAGATTGTGTTCGGCCTGGCCGGGGGGAAGGACACCAGGTGCGGTTCGGATGGGCCTAGTCGATGCGAGTCGTTTTCGTAGGTCGTCTCCTCGTTCTAAATGAAATCGGCTCGTTCCTTCGCACCAGATCCACCTGCGTTGCGTTCGCCTCATCAAGATTGGTCGCACATCGGGACGACGCAGTATCAAAGCACGCCCCCTTGTAAGATCCACCAATAGGCCGGCATTCACCGCCTCCTATCAAGTCGAGCCAAATCCCTTAAGCGCCATCGAAGCAAGAGGCGGGCCAAGCGGCCTGGGCCCTCGATCGCAACGGCTCATCGTGAATGCGCAGCGACGTGGACGCCGCGCGCGCTTTGTCGCGAACGAAACACATCGTGTTGAGAACCCGCCACCATCGGGCGACTATGTTCGAACTGGCTTTTTCCCGATGATGTTGTGAACGAGGTCGACGAGCAGCGCGCGTGCCGCGTTTGATGCCAGTGCAGTCTTGATCGTTTAAACGTTCAGCCCACTCACGGACCGTGACGTGATCCGTCATGAGGGACCAGATAGTGGCTGCGTCCGGTTTCCGGGTCGTGACGATCAGAGGAAATGGAACGACATGATAGCGCTCGCTCGATTCTCTCGTCGCTGCTTCAGTGTGCGCGCCTGTCGTGATCGCTCTGGTTCGAGTGCAACGACGCCACGACTTCATGCCGGAGCTGACGCGTACATCCTTGGGTTCGATACACGATGGACTACTGCGTGTTTGTCGGTTTGATCATGATTGATGAGCGCGCAACCTGACGCGGCGTTCGATTCAAGCGCTTCTGGAAGCGAGAATGTTGCGCGACAGCTACAGCAATTCGCGACAGCACTGTTAAGACGCGCGTGGCGCAGGGGACATGTGAAGGAGCGTATTCGAAATGAAGAAGTTGTTGCTTGTGACTGCGAGCATCGTCGCGTTTATCGGGGCAGCGCCCGCATTCGCCGCCGATCTCGCTCAGCAGCCCATCTACACCAAGGCACCGCCGCCAGCACCGGTCGCGGCCGCAATCTATGACTGGAGCGGTTTCTATCTTGGTGCCAATGGCGGCTGGGGTTCGACCCATAGCTCCTGGGATTTTGGCGGCGTCACGCCCGAGGGCTCTCACGACGCGAGCGGCGGAACCGTTGGAGGCCAGTTCGGCTATCGCTGGCAGACGGGCCAGGTGGTTTTCGGTGTCGAAGGCCAAGGCAACTGGGCCGATTTCAGCGGCTCCAATGTCAGCGCCGCCTTCCCGGGCGACATCAATCAGACCAAGACCGGGTCGTTCGGCCTGCTTACAGGCCAAGTCGGCTACGCCATCAACAACGTGTTGCTTTACGCCAAGGGCGGTGCCGCGGTGACCGGCAATACCTATCAGATCAACACTCTCGCCGGCGCTCCGCTGGCGAGCGCCGACAACACCCGCTGGGGCGGCGTGGTCGGGGCGGGCATCGAACTCGGCTTCGCGCCGAATTGGTCGGTCGGGGTCGAGTACGACCATATATTCCGGCACGACGCTAACGTGAACTTCAGCAACTCCGCGGGTGCGGTCGGTAGCGAGCGCATCGGGCAGGATTTCGACCTGCTGACCGCGCGGCTGAACTACAAGTTCTGGGGCCCGGTCGTTCTCAAATACTGACTCCATCGCGTTAGAGCGGTGGATCGAGAGCCCCGGCCCCAGGCCGGGGCTCTTTTTTTCAGCTGTTCATTTGCCTCCAACAACGAGCTTCCTGTTTCCGCGGACTCGACATAGTTATGTTCTAATTCGGGCATGACCGACCACCCCGCGAGCTGGCGCATGCCAACGCCAAAGCCGCGCAGAAACCATTTTTCGTCTGGCCACAATTCTGCATCGCCGGATTTCATTCGTGGGCGACTTTTCTCGCGCAACCGCTTTCACTTTCCGGTGGTGTCCTGCCGATCGACGCCTCATGGCCGGAGATATCCAAGGTGAGAAGATGTTGCGCCACCCGGTGCGCCACCTCGCCCAGAGTAAGAAACTTCCAGCCGACAGGTTCGCCGTGCATGGCGCTTAGCAAGCAATGCATCATGCCGCAAAAGTTGCCATCTGAGCTCGGCGTGTCCGGTAGCTCGATGCTGTGCTTGGCTAGGCTCGTCTTGACCGACTGCCAGCGCACAAGGCTTTCCTGACTGCGTCAAAGTGGGGCTGGACAGACTTCCTCTGGGAGTTCTGCCTCGGTCTCGCGGCCAAACGACGAACCTCGTCTTCGTAATTGAAGAAATAGGCGCGTTGTTGATCGACGCTGGCTGCGCCGCATTGCCCGCAACTCATGGCGCTGTTGCCGCCAACCTGCGGGAACTCACAATAGGGGCGAGAGGCTTGGGTGACGGCGCTCCGCGGCGCGGTCGCAAATTTGGCATTGACCCTTGACCCAGACATGACGGTAACGCGCTATTTCCGTATGCCGCCCAATGCCGAAATGGAGCCAATTCCTAAGGCCGCGCGCCGATCTGGCCACTATCGCGTGGGCAATGATCCACGAGGCAAAGGGCAGTGAGTATGGCGCCGTATGCGTGGTCGTTCCACCGGGCGAATATACCGAACAGCTTATTGCTGCGTGGGAGAACCGAACCGAATTCGAGCCCAAACGCGTGATGACCCGCGCTGAGAAAATCCTGGCCATTGCCGTTCCCGCTCAACTTGTAGCTCGCCTCAGCGGTATCCTGCAGACAAATCGGGTTCCGTTCGAGCTTCATGACCTGTCTATTGAACCCGCGTAGTACGTCATGACCTTCGATTTCCCTGTTTAACACAGCGGTATAATGAAACCGAAATCCATCTTTGGGCAATCGCACGAAATACGTGTATTGCAACGTTAGACTGTCGAATCGCGTGTTTCGCGCGATTCGAGGATTAGACTGCGCTCCGGGACCGGGATCCACCGGAGCGCCAGCGTGCGCAGGCGATCGACCGTGGACATCAAATTTTTCCGGCCGGAAGGCCCGCAACCCACAGAAAAAGTCGGTCTCGAAGAGATTCGCCTCGCTCTTCCACGCCAATGGAAGGGGTTCGCCAATTTCGTGATGCGGCAACCCAACAAGCGCGGTCAGGACCGAGAGATAGACCTGGTCATCGTGGCGCCGGACAGGCTCATCTTGGTCGACCTCAAACATCTCCGCGGCCGAATCGAGAACCGCGGAGGGTTCTGGTACCGGGGCGAAGAAAATCAGGGCGCCTCTCCGGCGCACAAGATTCGCGACAATGCGAAGAACTTGGCCTCACTCATCCGCGCGGAAATGCCCCAGCTTCCTGCAGTGCCGCCCGTGGAAAGCGTGGTCGTCCTCACGCATCCTCTCTCCGATCCGAGCGGCCTCGATCAGGTCGAGCGTGATCGCACTTTCAAGCTCGCCGACTTCGTTCGCATTTCTAATGGCGCGCAATTCCACGCGATGTTCAGCTCGGCAAGCAAGTTCAGTTCTGCTCAGCCGCTCACGGCGGCTCCGGCGCTGCCCGCCTTGCAGAAATTCTTCAGCAATGGGCGGCTGTTCGAGCCCAGGAAAGCCCAATTTCATGGCTTCATTCCGCAGGGCGAGCCAGACTTCAAGCATCGCCTCTATCTGGAATATGCGTGCCATCAGCCGACCGACACGAACTACACGGGCCTGCTTCGCCTCTGGGACTTCAGTATCGATCCGGATTTTCTGGTCGAGGAAGATAGGCGGCCGATCGCCGAGCGTGAGCGCGCCATCCTGGGCCACATCCGCGCTCACGACCCGGCCTTCTATCAGAACTATTTGCTTCAATCCGTCCGATACGACTCTGAATTCACGCTGCGCTATTCGGAGGTCTTCGACAAGCTCCCTGATCTCGAGCGCTTAACGCGTTTCTCGGCCGTCATCGACGATCTCTCGCTGGAGCGCAGGATCGAGCTGGCGACCTTGTTTCTCGATCGCATCGCGAGCCTGCACCGCCTTCGCGTCGCCCATCGCGATCTCGACCGTCATTCCATCTGGATTGACGATCGCCGCAGCAAGGTCGTGCTATCCTCCTTTGGCGCCGCCCACTTTCCAGAGCGCAAATCCATCGGGGCATCGCGGTCGAAGCTTATGGCCGGGGGCCATCGCGTACCCGAAGACATCGGCGAAGGCTGCGAAGGAACACCTTTTCATCAAGATGTCTTCCTTGCAGGCGCCGTAGTTTGGAACCTGCTGACGGGAAAGCGCCTGCCCGTTGTCGATGCAGTCCCGGTCTGGATGTCCGGCACGTTGGCGACTGCCGACGGCCTGCCCGCACTTTTTGCGTCCTGGTTTGACCGCTGCCTTCAGTTGGAGGCGCGTGCTCGCTTTGCCGACGGCGTCGAAGCCGCTGACGCTTTCGCGGAGTTGGTCCGCAAAACGGAGAAGGTTTCACTCGAGAAGCAACTCGAACGTTATCGCCAAGATATCGATCCAATCTCTGACTATCCGCCTACCGAATGGATCACGCAGAAGCCGTGTCGAATCTATCGCTCGCGAAAAAACAACACCGATTACTTCGTCAAGAGCTGGCCAGAGCGGTCTCTCGGCGAACGCCGAAAGACGGCCGCGCGGCTCATTGAATTCTTCGGCAAGGCCGACGTCCTGCGTCTTACAGCGGTCGATTGGCTGCCCAAGACAGAGCTGTCGTGCCTGTGCACGGACGGGCTGCTTATTGTCCAGGAATGGATCGACGGTAAGCCTCTTGCGCAGTCCGATACTGGTCAATGGCCCGCATCCGACCTTCGATCCTTCGTGATCGATTTGACCACCGCCATCGACGAGCTTCACGAACTCGGGCAAGCGCATGGCGATCTGACGCCGACGAACATCGTCGTCCGAACAGGCGAAGGGCGAATCCACCCCGTGCTGGTCGATGTCGTTGATTTTACGTCGGACGATAATGGAAAAAAGACCCCTGCGTACTGCCCGCCCGATGATACCGATATACGCGTGCGGGATCGTTACGCAGTCGGACAGGTCGCACTTGAGTTGGCCGACAAGTGCGATGACGCCGAGACAAAAGCAGCCTTGCTCGCCGGTGTTGCGAAATGTGGCGAGGGTGCTGCTCCCTGGATCACTCTAAAGCCTTTGAAGGACGCGCTTGCGCCGCGCAAGACGCAGTCGCTTGGCGGCACCTTTGAACTCACGATCGAGACTGCCCGTGCTGCCTTCGAGGGGCAGATGCTGTCTGACAACGGCCTGTTCCACCTCGTCAAGTTGAAAGGCAAGAGCTCAATCGACATTTACGGATTCGACCAGCACGTTACGATCGACCTAGACGACAAGGACCTGAAGCCACGGCATGCTATCGCGCATAAGGCGGACCTGCGCGGCGCGTCCTGGGCGCAGCGATGGCGGTCTTTTTCATTCAGGGGGAGCGTCAGTGTTCAGCGCTCGACGAAAGCTCGGTTCTCAGGCTTCGATCCGCTCGCTACGGTGCTCAGGGACATGGTTGCCCCGGTTGTGCCCGTTCTCGAAGCCGTGGCTCCGCAGCCGGCCATCGCGATCGCAAAGACGACACGCGAACAGTTTCCCGTTGCCCGCTTTTGGCAAGAGACGATCACGATCGAGCAGGAAATCACTCCGGAAGTCGACTTGGCCGACGATCCCAAGTTTGACGAGAGTGACCGAACCTTGACGATATCGGTGTCAGCTGACGCCTTGTCCGATCTAGAGCCAACCGATGGACAGCCCATCGGAGTCACATGGAACGGCTATAAGATTGGCGATCTCGATCTCGCGCGCTCGCGCGGGACTACGTTGTTGATCAGGAACGTCAGGGGACACCGCGGTCTGCGTTCTGGAGCGACTCTAAGGCTTCAGACCTCGGATGACTTCACTAGCTTCCAACGCCGCTCTCGGGCGGTGTCCCGAATACTCGAAGGCCGCGCACAGGTAAGAGATCTAATCGGTTACTTCGACCCGCAAAATACCGCCGCGCCGAAAGATATCGGCGGAGAAGTCAGCGCCGAAGACATCGCTCCCTACAAGCTCAACGACGACCAAGCCAGCGCTCTGAAACATCTCTGGAAGTTTGGACCGGTAGGCCTGTTGCAAGGCCCACCTGGCACCGGAAAGACACTATTTATAGCGTCTCTGGTCCACTACGCACTCACCCACGCCCGCATGCGAAATGTACTTGTACTGTCGCAGTCGAACGAGGCAGTGAACACTGTAGCTGAGCGCATCCTGCAAGTATCGGAGCGTTTGGGAGGAGACATTTCCCCGCTTCGGGTCGGGTACCATGAGAAGATATCACCTGCGTTGCGGCAGTACCACGCGCGAGCGATTCAAGACCGATATCGAGAGCTCTTCCGCGCCGGCTTGAAGGAGCGGGTTGGCTGGGCAGCTGGGCGGCTCGGCCTGGATCGGAACTACGTGTCCGAGGCGATCGAAGTCGAAGCCGTGTTTGGTTCTCTCTTTCATCAAATCGAGCTCTGTGAGGCCGATATTTCCGGCGACATCGGGCAAGACGTCGTGGCCGCCGCGCGAGAGCGGCTTGCTCAACTGAAGGATGTGTGGAGCACTGCGCTTAAGGAAAGAGGGCTGAGCGAGGGTGACGAACCGCGCAGCACGCTAGAGCAGCTGCGAGACGATTTGGCCTCGCGCCACTCAGTCAATGATCCTGATGCGCGGCGACGCCTACTTCGCCTGTTGAGCTTGGCGAATGAATGGACTTCGGTTCTAGGCATTCGCCACAGAAGCCTCGAAGAGCTTCTTGCCCGCAGCCGCAATCTGATCTGCGGGACTTGTGTCGGCATTGGCCGGCCTGGCATTCAACTCGATCGAAACGCATTTGACCTCGTGATCATTGATGAGGCGGCACGTTGCACACCGAGCGAACTCGCCGTGGGCATGCAATCGGGGCGCCGCATTCTTCTCGTCGGAGATCACCGGCAGCTTCCGCCACTTTACGATCATGACTTGCTCAATGCCATCGGGCCGCGGCTGGGTAATCTGTCACGGAAGGAGTTGCAGCGGAGCGACTTCGAGCGCGCTTTTCATTCTGATTACGGTCGTACAGTCGCCCGAAGTCTGCGAAAGCAATACAGAATGGCGCCAAAGATCTGCAGCGTGGTGGCCAGCGCGTTCTACAAGGGCCAAGAGCTAACAGCTGAGCGCGGCCCGCCGCCGGAACACTATCGGCTGTTGCCGAGGCCGCTTGATGATGAATTGACGTGGATAGATACAGGTCACTCCAGATCCGAGCGCCGGGAAGCAGCAGTCGGAAGCAGCTACGTGAACCGGCGCGAAGCGAACGCCGTGATGGCTTTGTTGCGGCTCATCGCATCAACGCCGGCGTTCCTGGATGCGGCGAAGGCTGACGTCAAGAAGGACGAGCCGCTGATCGGCGTCATATGCATGTACGGACCTCAAGCCGCCCTGATTGAGGAACAATTCGTCACATCGGGATTGCCAGAGGTGTTTCGGGATCTGGTGAAGATCGACACCGTCGACTCCTATCAAGGAAAGGAGAACCGGATCGTCGTCGTGTCGCTGGTGCGAAGCAATCCGGAATATGCCATGGGTTTCTTGCGCACCGAAAACCGGATCAACGTTGCACTTTCACGAGCCATGGAACGCTTGGTCATCGTTGGCTCCGCACAGATGTTCAGCGACAGGAACCATCCGCTCTCGACGTTCCTGCAGACGTTGCGTCCTCAAGGCCGCGTTTTCACCGACGATCGAATTAGGTGACGCATGGTAACAGTTCCTCAAGATCACGGCGTTGAAGTAGACTCGGTATCGTTCCAAGTTCGTGCCCAGAAATTTCGGGTTGCGGCGATGATCATGAAGCGGACGCGAACTCCTGTCGCAACCGAATTCGCAACGCGCCTAGTCCATCTTGTCAAAGGCATTCGCCTTGACGACATGGCAGGTTTCTTTGATTTCGAACCGAGCGAGACGAAGGTACTTCTGGAGGACGTGCTCGGCACGGGTCTGGTCAGCGAGCGGAACGGCCAACTTGTCCTTTCTGAACGCGGACAGGACGCGCTGTCACCGAGCACGGACACGTTGGATCTCTATGAGGTCGAGGAGCTCGTCACAACTATCTCGTTCGATCTCGCGGCTTTCGCGCCTGTTGAGGAAAGCAAGCTCAATCCGCGCGAAGCGCGAATCGTCGAAGAGCTCAAGCTGCCCGATCGGGAGAAAGCCGCAGCGGCCGCGAAGGCCGCTGAGAATGCCTTCGAGCTCCATTTCCACGAGTGGCGGCAAAGATACGGTCGGCGCGCGTGGGACGAGGAGACAAGGCTCCATTCAATCGATGATGTGCAATCCATCGCGACATTTCCGGCGGTCTTTCAAATGCCAGTCCGCTGGCGGTCGGGCGACATGGCGGCGGTCGAAGCAGACTTCTCGGAGCTTGCTGGGAAAGGTCGCGCCGGCTCGCGGAATGCACTCATATCGGCGCTGAGCACGCGCTTGAAGGATTTCGCCGCGCCGTCCGATCACGCGGTCGCTTTCGAGCTTGTTAGTGAACTTGACGGTGGCGTGTTTCGGCGCGACGGGGTCCGTTCGACCCAAGAGGTGTCATCGTGGGCCGACCTGTGCGGGAGCATCCAAGACCGCGCTCTACCTCATCCGGCTGAACCGGGCTTGCGTGTTATCGGTTCTACGGCAACGACTGCCGTTCGCGCGGCTCTGCTCGATTGGACACAGAGCATTGGCGGAGCGCAGACCGCAACCAAGGCACCTGTGTTCTGGCTTCCACCCGAAAGTCCCTCGTGGGGCCGCTCCCTGCCTTTCGCCAGTCTTGCTGCGGCACTCTCTACGGCCCACGCGTCCGACGATGGGACCGTGCTTTTGGCCCGAACGCGTGACGCGGCTGGCCCCGATAAATTCTGGTCGAAACTCTATGGACCGACAGGTTCGCTCTCAGCTGTATTTGATCGGTGTCTCGCGGTCCCCGCTATGGAGCTACCGAATGCACTGGAATTGATCGTGAAGCCCGGGTCTTGGGCCTTCGTTTTGGTACACGCGCCTGATCCGGCAACCGGCTATCCGTTTCCCTTGGGCTACATCACGGCCGCGCGCGCCATCGTCGACCGGTTTTCATATCAGGTCGCCGAGCTCGCATCGAAGGCGGATGGCACGCGTGCCATAGCATGGCATCGGAGCAAAGAAGATGCCCACGCGGCGCTCGCTATGATCGATGAAGCCCTTGGCATTGGGGTAGCGTAGCGACCAGCGTGAGCAAGGACGACGCACCCGGTCTCCGGCCGAGAGACGCAAATATTGTCGCTACGCGTCGCTCCGCCGTACGACGATCAGTGACGAATAGCGACGTCAGTCTTGCGCGTTCGACGTGAGCTACGAGCCTTATTGAATGTCGTTTTCTTGCGTCATTGCGGACACCAACATTGCGCCGTCTCGTCCATGACGTGTTTTGCGGCGGGGTGATGGAGAATTCGAATGTCGGGCACCAAATTCCTTACCCCCGGAGAAGTGTCGGCACGGTATCGTGACGAGGGTCACAATGGGCACGCTGCGAAATTGGCGTGCGATGCGGTTCGGACCGGCATGCATCAAGATTGGTAAAGACGTTTTGTATCCCGTGAGTGAACTTGACGCCTGGGATAAAAACAATCTTCAAAAGGCTCGAACGTGAGCTAGCGTTGGAGACGGTTACGATCGCGGAAGAGCACGCTCAACCGCCCCCAATCCACGTCCCCACCGTTTTCGAGTTGGCCAATTTTTGTGTTTAGTTCAACCTCTTTCGTCGGATAGCCTGCTTCTCCACAAAGATCCCACTTACTATCCATCTGCACGCAGGATCACGCCTCATCATTCGCATGCAGTGATTGAACGTGATTCTTGTGCCTTCCGCGCGGCGCGCCCTTCTCGGTCACCTTCTCACTTACCGGTTTTCCCGTGCAGACCAGCCCCGGGACAGATGAACCTCAGATTCCTCCATCAGACCTAAAGCGGCCCAATCTTCACTTCCGCTTGTGGCAATCGGCGGCGGAGGTGCTCCGTGACTTGAGCCGACCTATGTCACCACCGCAGGCTAAGCCTCGTTCTCCTCGACGTACTTGGGACTGGGATTTAGGGTCCGGCGCCTTTTCCCTCACCAAGCCGAATGGATTCCTGGCCTTGATGACCGGCTGCTCAAAATGCTGAGCATGTTGTCGTAAGCGCTCTTCTTCTGGTAGTCCTTCGCGAAGTGGACCACGTAGTCGGACATATCCGTCCAGTTAGATTTGTTCTTGCCGAAGAATGGGGACGCCATGGCTGCTCCAAATTGCTTCTTACGCGCGTGTGTTGTGGGGAGTCAGTAGTAGCTTCCGCCGACGTAGGTAGATATCAACGAGCCACAAGTGTATGAAGGCTCATGCGAACGCGCCGCATCGCTCGGCGACGATCGCCTTGACGCGCTCCTCTATGGACTTGGCGCCTTCGCCGTCCCGCGCCATTTCTGGCAGCGAGATGGCGCCCGCGGCTTTGCGCGTCGCCGCCGTGACGCTCGCCATAGCCTCTTCCGCACGCGCGATGGGAAGCTCGATCGTGCGGGAGAGCGTCAGAAAATCACGCGGCGTGAGCCGTTCGTCCTTCCCGCTCAGCTTTAGCGCCATGCGATCGCTGGCGAGGCCGGGAAAGACCCGCGTGGTGACGGCATCATAGAGTGGCGCGAACCGGACGCTTTCAAATTGTCGCGCGCCGGGCGCGGCGCCCCTCAGCCGCGCCAGGTTTTTGAGGTGCATGTCCCCGTCGGCTATCAACCACGCGAACAGTGCGCGCCGGAATAGAATATCGAGATCGTCGGCGGGATCGGTGGACAGCGGTCGAAGCCCGCGCGCCACGCGCTCGATGGTGCCGTCGTACTTGGCCGACGCGGGCAGGTCGAGCACCGAGCAAAAGTCCTCGAGCGCAAGGCGGCGCTTGTCAGCCTCATCTCGCCTGATGTCGAACCGCTCGACGACGAGCGCGGGCGCCATGCCGTCGGGCATGCCGACGAGCGCCGCGTCGGGAACGACGAACCCCGCTGCGCGACCGAGCTCCAGGCATATCCATTCGACGATTGGCAGCGCCTCGAAGCCGGCCGTCCCGGCGGGCTTGAGGATGTGAGTGAACGGCGCGTCGATCGCCGCGATCAGCGCGCCGTCGGACGTCAGGCACATCGGCGCCTTGATCTGCACGCCGGATAGACGAGGCGTTTCCGCGCGCTCAAATAGTTGCGCGAGATTCTCCTCGAAGCTCTGCTCCAGCTCACCCCTCGACGGGCCGACATAGCGTCCGATGAATTGCCCGCGCTTGGCAAACTTCGCGAGCGGCGCCTGCAGGACGTCGAGCGGCAGAGCGTCTAGCTCCTTCTTGGTGGCAACGACCGCGATGTTCGACGTGAACCGCTTGCCGCGCCGAATGGCGTCGCGATTATCGCGCTCGTGAAGAACCTGGGCGAGCCAGCCTGCCGGCAAGAGGGACTCCACAAAGGCTGGCAGCCTGCCGGGCGCCGTCTGGCGGACGAGCGGCGGCGCCGTATTTGCCGCAGCCTTCCAGCGCCATTCGAAGCCGTCATGCGTCAGGCGGCCGAGGGGCTCGCCATGCCAGGCCACGATCCGCTCAAGCGCCGCCTTGTTCGCAGCGGCCTTGCCGAGCGCCGGGCGTGTCGTCAGGTAGCGCTCGGCGCCCTCGCCCTCGCGATACCATCCGTTCTCGCGAGCCAAAGCCCAGAGCGCGTCCGCCGCCGCTTGTGGTGATCCAAACTCCTCGACCAGCCGCGCGGCCATGTCCGCGCGAAGCTCGTCGGTGATCGCGCTGGCGTGCTCGCTTCGGAGGCGGAAAGCTTCCAGGAACCGGTGGCGCGGCGACGACACCTCGATCCTGATCTCGCCCTGATCGTCGCCTACGATCGCAGGCGCTGTCGACGGATGTGCCGGCGCCTCGTTCTGGACGATTTCGAGAGTGCGAATCCTGGTGTGCTGATTGCGACGTCCGCTGAGGAAAAGCCGACCGTCAGAGGTTGGCCGCAGGAGTGCAGCCGAGGCGGACGAGAGATAAGCGGCCGGGTAGAGATAATGTGCGATGCGCACGGCGTGGGCCAAGACCGCCGTGTCGACATCGGCATTGGCTTGGGCATAGACCCCGCGGACGAGCTGAATGAGCTCGCCTGCCGACGCCTGGACATGGGCGCGTCGCCTGTCAATGGTCTCACCGACCAGGAGGATCGTCACAGACTTGCCCGCATTTCAGATGCGCGAAAGTCAGGGCCGCTTCGAACCGGTCGGTTCAGGCGAGCAGCCGTATTCGATCGGCCTCAAGCCGCGCCAGTCGATCCCGCAGACTCGTCCTGCGCCAGCGCGATCAGCGGCAGCATCTGCGGCGTGATCGCCGCACTCTGTTCGGTGATCAGGTTGGCCGGGACCGCCACTTCCTGATGACTGCCCAGGCTTGCCGCCAGATCGGCCAGCACGGGCCTTGCGAACAGGGTGCGCACCTCCACCCCCAGCGACAACTGCCGCAGACGCGTAATCAACTGCACCGCCAACAGCGAGTGGCCGCCGAGCTCGAAGAAGTGGTCGTGGCGTCCGACCCGCTCGACGCCGAGCAGCTCGGCCCAGATCTGCGCGAGCGCGGTCTCGATCTCGCCCTGCGGGGCTGAGTAGCTGGCCCTCGCAAAGGCCTCATCGTCCGGAGCTGGCAGCGCGTTGCGGTCGAGCTTGCCGTTCGGCGTCAGCGGCAGCGCCGCGACCCGCACGAGCGCCGACGGCACCATATAGTCCGGCAGCCGCGCACTGAGGTGCCTGCGCAGCGTGGCGGCCAGATCGGCCTCGGCCCCGTGCTCCGCCGGAACGACATAGCCAACCAGGCGCGGCTCGCCACGACCATCCTGTTGCGCCACCACCACCGCCTCGCGCACCAGCGGGTGCTCGGCCAGCCGCGCGGCGATCTCGCCCGGCTCGATCCGGAAGCCGCGGATCTTGACCTGATCATCATTGCGGCCCAGGAACTGCAGATTGCCGTCCGGCAGATAGCGCGCCAAGTCGCCAGTCCGGTACATCCGCGCGCCGGCCTCGCCGCTGAACGGATCGGCCACGAACCGCTCCGCGGTCAGCTCGGGCCGGTTCAGATAGCCGCGGGCAACGCCGGCGCCGCCGATATGGATCTCCCCCACCGCCCCGAACGGAACGGGCGCGGCATCACCGTCCAGCAGGTAGATCCGCGTGTTGGCGATCGGCCGGCCGATCGGCAGCCGACCGGCTGTCTCGTCGATCGCGGTGATCTCGCAGACCGTCGCAAAGGTCGATGTCTCGGTTGCGCCATAGCAGTGCAACAGACGTTGCGGCCTACACCGGCGCAACACCCGTGCGACCGCCGCCACATCGACTGCGCCGCCGCCAACCAATAGCAATCGCAAACTCGCGAGCACCGGTGCCAAATGATCGGCGCTCCGGTTGAACAGTCCGGCTGTCAAATGCAGCACGGTGACGCTGTTCTGCTGAACCAGCTCGCACAGGATGTCCGGCTGCAGAACGGCAGTGCATGGAACGACAATCAGGCGCCCACCGTGGAGCAATGGCGCCCAGACTTCCAGCGTACTGATACTAAAGGCGGGATTGCCCACCCACGCTACCCGATCACTCCAGCTAAACTCCGCATATCCATTGTTGATGACAAGCCGGTTGACGGCACGATGAGGAACAGCAACCGCCTTGGGAACGCCAGTCGACCCCGACGTGTACATCACGTAAGCGGTGGCCTCGGCGGCCAATGTCAAGCCTGGATCGGCATCACATCCCTCTCCAGCGATGATTGGCTCAATGGCTTGAACAGGAATGGCAGCCTCGACCTCGCCGTCACTGTCAGTTGCCGTGAGCACCAGACGCACAGCACAATCGATCATCATCCAGCTCTGTCGCCCGGATGGAAGCCCCGATCGATCGGTACGTAGACCGCGCCTGCCTTCAGAATGGCCAGTTGCGCTACGACAAGAGCGATGGAGCGATCCAACACTGTCGCGACGCGATCCGCCGGCTTGAGTCCAAGCCCAATGAGATGATGAGCGAGCCGATTCGCTCGCCTGTTGAGCTCGCCATAACTTAAGTCCGTCTCCGCATCGACCACCGCTACCGCATGCGGCGCTTTCCGGACCTCGGTCTCGAACAGTTCATGGATGCACTTATGCGACGGATAGGGCTCAGCTGTTCGGTTCAGTTCCTCCAAGAGGTAGGTGCTCTTCACCTGACAACAGCGCAAGCCGTCCCAGCGGCTGCCCTGTATCGGCCATCACGGCGTGCAAGAGATTGTTCAGATGCGTCATCATCCGCTCGATTTGCGTGGACGCCAGCCGACTTGCATCAAAGTGCCATCGAAAGCTTCCATCGAGCACGCGGATTTCTAACGTCAGCAAATCACCACATGGAGCCGCGTCCGAACTGGCGCGCGAAGCCAGATCTCCAGCAGCGGGAGAGCCGATGTCGCTGATGGTGATGCCAATCGGCCAGGGTCGGCAGGACCGTAACATCCCGATCTCCCGCAACGCCGGTCAGCGCGCGATCAGATCGCAGGCAAAACTATCGTGCGCTCTCAGAACGGCGCATTCGGCTGCAACAACCCCGTGCAGCTGCGCAAAGTCATGAGCAAGATCAATTGCCACCTCCATTGGCACGACGGATGCGACCAGCGCCTCACCCGCCTTCAGGCCCACTTGCGGCCGCTTGGGTGCGGGCTCCCAGCCGAGTTGAAGCTCAGATTCACCTGTGATGCGGGCAAGATAGATCAGGAACGCAGCTAGTACGCACTCCGTGCGATCGATCGGCAGCAATTCGACCAAAGCATCAGGAGACAGCCAAGCAGTCGATTGCCGTCGCGGCGACACCTCTTGTGAAGACGATGCAAAGGGAAGCTGCAATGACTTGAACCGCTCAAGTCGCTGTCGCCAAAAGCTCTCCCGAGGCGCCAACATTTCATGGGCAACTGTCATGCGGGCGCACCTTGTCGTCGCTTAGAAATAGCATTGCGAAAACTCCGGCTAGCGCACCTTCACGCCGACAACGTAGCGGTCCTCGCGTTTGGCTTTGATCGAAAGACTGAACGGCAACGTCGGGTCATCGAGGATTGATCCTGAGGAAAACGGCGCTTCGAACAATTCCCCGTAGTTGAAGTTCGCCGTCGTTTTGGCCGGCACGATTCTCACCGGGCTCTGTCCAGTCGGGATGACGGCATCAACGCTATAGACAAGGACACCGTCGCCGGTGGTTGTGCCATCGTGTCCTCGAATCGGCTGTGCAAGTTCGATCGCGTACACTTTCGATGGATTCAACGCACCGTCGGCTGGTACCACAATCATCGATGTTCCTGTGCTGCCTGGCAATGGTGTGAGGACAGTCTCACGCTCACCGTGCGCCAGGTACGCCTTGCGCTCGTCTGCAAGCCAGCCAAGTTTGTGGCGATGCCAGCCGATCAGCGAAGTCCCCCGAAAGATATCGCACATGATGTCCCAGGAGCCGGTCGTAAATCGCAATGGCTCGAAGTTATAGAGATCAGGCAACCCGAGGGTGTGGCACACCTCATGACACAGGTTCATGTGGGTGTTGGTATAGCTGTCCTTGCCGAAGGTCACGCCCCAACGAACCGGCCCCGTTGGAGTCACAGGTGCATTGATCGGCGTGGCGATAAAAGTTGGTGAAATAGCAATCCCGTCGGTCTTCGCGCCAACGACAAGCAACAGGGGGTGGGTTCGGACATCGAGTTCTGGGAAAAGTGCTGCGGCGTCTGAGATATAGTCCTTCTGCTGCTGGAAGGTAAAAGGTTTGTTGGCGCCGGTGTAGCTGGTGGAGGGCTTCGGCATGCGTCGCCAGCCAGGAATTCTGGCAATCTCGAAAGTGAGGCGCCCGTACGACTGGTCCCTAAACCATTTCTCGGCCCTACCGTGTCCGGTGAGAAGATCGGCTATCCCTTCCGTGCCGCCGACATCGCCGGGTGCGTCAGCGAAGTCCACAAACACCATCATGGCTCTCAGCGCCCCAATAGCTGGGTGGCTTCGAGGGTCCGTCTCACCTTCGCTCAAATAGGTATTCCACTTTCGGTCAAGAACCGGGATTCGGTCTGGCCCGGCGAATCGCGCCGGGCCTCCGGACATCACCGGAAGCCACGCTGAAACTCCAAGGGCTAACACATTACGACGCGTGATCTCTGACATGCTTGTCTCGAAGTCGCCTCCAGTCCGGGCCTGACATCGCCCAGACTTCATTTTGAACCTGTCGAAGGGTAGAGCGTCATCATGAGCACGCTGTTCTGTGCAGCGCGGACGCGAGATTTGTCCGATCTCTCGCGATGAAGCTGCAACAAGCTGAGTGCCTGTGCGAGGAGGGATTATAGAAGTGAACCGAGCTCACGCTCCTCCCAATTATGGTAGGGAGCTGCGATCCGGCTTCCGATATTCTTCCATTTGGACCGATAAAACTTCTCATAACCGAAACCGCCGCAGCGGGTGGAGAATGACGGGTCGGTTCGAAGAACGGCGAGACGCTCTCAGAGCTCCCGTGGGTCTTCGCCCAGGCGGGAAGGAAGATGAGAGGTAAAGACCGGAGGGCGATCATGACTACAGTATTGGCAGGTCACGTGCGCGCGGGGGGAATCTGATATCTCGCTGAATGGTCTGGATGCGAGCGAGGTCAAGTCCCTACAAGATGGCAGCGATGGCCTTACTTCGAGCGGTTGCGAAGGGAAGATCGCGGCCACCATTGTAGAGATCGTCTCTACGGTCCGATTGGTCCATGACATCGCCATGCGCTTGAGCTGTTCGCGCATCCGGCTCCTCGACATATAGAGAGACCTAGGCGGAGGGCGCGCCTGGTGGAACGACTATTGCAGTGGGCGTTATGTCGAGAAGATGCTCGCAGCCCCGAGCCTGCCCCAGCATCTTGGAAAGCGTCCTTCTGCGCAGCTTGTCGCCACGGATTGGCCATCGCTCTACGTCTTCACCCCGCCTCAATGTGCAGGGTCAGCATCAATGCGACGAGCTGCAGGCCTCACGGAGGGAGAATGACTGGCTCATCTTTCAAGGAATTGGGATTAGGCAGAACGCAAAGCACCGTGAGGTTCATAGATCGGCCAACATCTGCAATAAGAGAGTACCGGTCGAGGCAAGAGCCTCGGGCTTATGTGCAAATTGAAATGTGGAGACGTGGGGTTGCGAACAGATTTTTCGCGTATCAATCAGGATAAAGCTGCCTTCGATGACATCTATGCTTCGGATGATCCAAGAGCGTATTTCTCCGTCCTGGGAGGCCTGGATTACATGATCCCGGATGTGGCTGAGCCGATCGTGCGTCAGATTCTGGCAGCGAAAGCTTCGGCAACCAGCGTTAAGCCGATCGTGCTTGATGTCGGCTGTTCATATGGCATCAACGCGGCGGTGCATCGGTTTCCACTGACCTTCGGCGGCTTGCGTCACCGCTATGCCCGACGCGAGATGAGGGCGATCAGTTCCGAAACACTGGTGCGTCTCGATCGCAATTTCTATTCGGCCTGGCCTGACGTTGGACTTGCGCGATTTATCGGTCTCGATGTATCAGCACCGGCCGTCAGTTATGCAACGGGCGTTGGTCTCCTTGAGCAAGGTATTGTCGCCGACCTTGAAAAGGAACCGCTTTCGACCGAGAGCGCGCGTATTCTCCGCTCCATCGATGTCATCATGTCAACGGGCTGCATCGGCTACGTCACCGAGAAGACGTTCAGCAAAATTCTCGATGCGACAGAGAAACGTCCATGGATCATCTCTTTCGTGCTGCGGATGTTTCCTTTTGATTCCTTGGCTGCGACGTTCGCGAAGCGTGGTCTTGTGACGGAACGTCTTGCTGGCGCGACATTTATTCAGCGTCGATTTCGCGACGCTGAGGAATTTGAAAGGACTTTGGCCACGTTGGCGGCTCTGGGCATCGATGCGACCGGACTGGAATCGGAAGGTCTGTTCCACGCCGATCTGATCTTGTCCCGCCCTGAATCGGATGCTCGCGCCGCTCCCCTGGACGACATTGTCACCGTCGCCAGCGGTCGAGGTCGGCCAATCGGGCCGCGTTACGTTCACGTTGGAGGCCACGAGGGTTTGCAGGTCGCACTCGAGCCTTAACGTTCGTGTTTGCGAGGATAGCCGCGCGTGCGCCCCGGAACGGCGCACCGAAGTGGATCATGCTCCCGTCCTTTCGAGGTTGGAGCATGATGAGGCCTGACTGTGCGGCTGCGACAAGCGTTTCCGCCGTGCACGGCGGTACCGGGTCCGGGCGGTAGGCGCGCATCGAGCAGCGCGCGAGGAGACTGGCCTGCACCCTGTCCAGGCCTCGCTGTAATCCCCGGGCACATTTTGCGATTGAGGCGTATGGCGCGCCCCAAGACGCCTTCATTCGCCTGGCGCCTGCGATGGCGCTCTCGCTCTGCATATCCCATGAGAACGCGATAACAGCGAGTGCGGACCGCCTCGAGCATTGGGCGGGCAGCTCTGTTCGGCACAGGCCCTTCTGGCAGCGTGACGGTTTCGACCTATTCTCGCGAGCGGCTCTCAAGGGGCTTGAATCGCACGTAACGTGAGTTTGTATCATCATACGGGTAAGGCGGCGGACCACGTTCGACCGTCGGTCAGTTCCTGGCGCATGATGAGAATAGTGAACCTCACAGACTCTAGAACCTGCATCGCGACACTCTGTTCTGATGCCCGTGCACTCCCCACACGGCCAAGCGGTCCCACGCCTGGACCGCCGGTCCAGCGGTCGCTCGGGTGAACCGGGCACCTGAAATCGGAGCGCCGCATTCTCGCATCACGGCGGGGCTTGAACGCAAGCTCGCCCATCGCACGATTTCCGATGCGAGGACGCAACATCGGAAGCATGCCAACCGCTCATGCAGCTAAAAACGACGTCGGCGTCTCTTACGCGCTGGTGTCGTTTTCGACAGCATGAACAAGATC
The DNA here is from genome assembly GCF_021458635.1 of Bradyrhizobium monzae. Classification (GTDB taxonomy): domain Bacteria; phylum Pseudomonadota; class Alphaproteobacteria; order Rhizobiales; family Xanthobacteraceae; genus Bradyrhizobium. The sequence goes on along the minus strand of NZ_JAIRDQ010000012.1, from coordinate 13,223 downwards.
ATAGATCACACCGACAGAGGATAGAAGTGAACCACAAGCAGCGAACCAACGGGTCGTCGCGCCCCACAGCGCGTCACTATACAATCGCTCTTTTTGGCGTTGCGATGACGACAGCTCTGTGCTGCGCAAGTGCAGGTGCGCGAGATCGGCCGGTCCCAGCGGAGGCGCGACAGGCGTGCACACCGGATGCGTTTCGCCTCTGCGGCGCCCACATACCTGATGAGGACGCCGTCGCGGCCTGTCTCAAAGCCAATATCCACCGGTTGAGCGCGCCATGTCGCCAAATCATCTCAGTTCGGGATGCTGCCACAGGAAATGGCGGCCCGAGATGAGGTATGCGCGACCGCTGGTTTCGCTTGATCGTGTTCGTGCCGCGACATGTGTGCGTGCCGCCGCCTTAGACCGATCCGATCAACGGTTGTGACACGTGACGCCGGGCTGACAGGACGATCGTCGCGCCCAAGCCCAACGTCTGTGGTCGGGCACACCAAGCAGCGGAAGGTACGGACATGCACGAACTGCCTTTTGATACCGTTCTGATCGCCAATAGGGGGGAGATCGCCGTTCGTATCATCAAGACCCTTCGCAAGCTGGGGCTTCGTTCTGCGATCGTCTACCACGACATTGATGCCCGCACGCTTGCGGTCTCTATGGCCGATGCAGCCATCGCGATCGACGGTCGTACGCCGATTGCGGCCTATCTCGACATCCCGCAGATTATCGCCGCCGCCCGAAAAGCGAACGCTGGTGCACTGCATCCAGGTTATGGATTTCTGTCGGAGAACGCGGAGTTCGCCAGGGCCGTTACGAGTGCCGGCATCACGTTCATCGGACCTGCTCCCGAAAGCATCGAACTGATGGGTGACAAAATCCGGGCTCGGAACTTCGTACAGCGGCACGGGTTTCCAGTCGCTCCTTGCGCCATCGAGGAAGATGATCCAACGACTTTTGTGCGCAGAGCGCGAGCCATGAGCCCCCCTTTGGTCGTAAAGCCTTCCGCGGCCGGTGGCGGCAAGGGCATGCAGATTGTGCGCGACACCGGCGCCCTGGAGGACGCAATTGCGCAGGCGCGCAGCGAGGCGCAGCGCTACTTCGGAGATGGCCGGCTTTATGTCGAACGATATATCGAAAGCCCTCGCCATATCGAAGTCCAGGTGCTCGGCGACGCCTTCGGAAACGTTACCCATCTGTTCGAGCGCGAGTGCTCGATCCAGCGTCGGTTCCAGAAGGTCATCGAAGAGGCGCCCGCGCCGGGGCTGTCGTCGGAGTTACGTCAACGGATCTGCGATGCCGCCGTCGGCATCGCCCGTGCAGCCAACTATCACAGTGCAGGCACTGTCGAATTCATCCTTGGCGGAGGAGAGTTCCATTTTCTGGAAATGAACACACGTTTGCAAGTTGAGCATCCCGTGACCGAGATGATCACCGGCGTCGATCTTGTTGCCGAACAGATCCACATCGCCGCGCGCCGCCCACTGAGATTGGCGCAGTCCGACATTGTGCCGAGCGGACATGCGATCGAAGCCAGGTTGTGTGCAGAAGCGCCGGAGCGCGGATACGCTCCAACAACAGGTAAGGTCCTTGTGCTCGAATATCCCAACGGCGACGGTATACGTATCGACAGTGGCCTTTCGCAAGGTCAGAAGATCACGACAGCATTCGACCCCCTGCTCGCCAAGATCATCGTGCATTCCCCATCCCGTATCGAGACTGCGCAAAAGGCGCATCGCGCGATGCGGAACTTGGTGCTTCTCGGTTGCGCAACCAACGGAAGCTTCCTTGCCCGAATCCTCGCGGACGACGGATTTCTGCATGGACAAATTCACACGGGTTATCTTGAGGAACATCCGCATATCGCCGCAGGCGACCCCCGGGCCGACTTATCGGCCTTCTTGGTAGCAGGCGCCCTCCTGACCGGACCGGTCCGCGAATCGGCAGATGCCGTGTCCGACCTTCACGCGGCGCTGGGCAGTTGGAGAAACTAACGTGAATCACTCTTTTGAGGTCGATGGCGTCGAATACCAGCTATGGCTGTCACGCTGCCGAGAGGACTACCGTCTCTGCTTGCATGACAGGGTGATTGCCCCGGTCGCGTTCTCCCATCGCGGTGACGGCTGCGGTGTTGTTGTTATTGCGGGTGAAAGCTGGCCCGTCAGGTTCGCCATTGATGGCGAAACCATTCACGTGCACATGAGTGGCGAAACGCGCAGTTTGCATTACCGGGACCCATTGCGAACGCTTGCCACGTCGAAGCAGGAGATAAGCCAAGCGGTCGCTCGCGCGCCAATGCCGGGCGTCGTCATTGTCGCCCGGGTTTCGCCTGGTCAGGCCGTTTTTGCCGGGACGGCCCTGATGACGATCGAGAGCATGAAGTTGGAGACCGTCATACGTTCGCCGCAAGATGGCATTGTCGAGCGAATTCACTTCAAGGAGGGCGAGAGCTTTGAACAGGATGCTGTACTGGTTACGCTCCTCAAGGAGCGGTCCTGAAATGCAGCAGCTCTCGTCTCTGGTGGATGTCAATTCGGAAGACTATCGGCTCAACGAAGTTCATAACAGGCGACTTGCAAAAGAATTGGAGGAGCGTCAGCATGCCGCCCGCTTCGCGCGTCCGGTACGGGATCTTGAGCGTCTCAAGCGGCAAAACAAGCTGTTTGTGCGTGATCGGATCGAGGCTTTGCTTGACCCAGAAACCCCGTTCCTCGAGCTTTCGACGCTGGCGGCTAACAAAGCCTATGATGGTGGGGTGCCCGGCGCCGCTCAGGTCGTCGGAATCGGCATTGTCGCGGGTCGAGAGGTCGTCATCCACGCAGATGACGCTAGCGTCAAGGGCGGGGCGTGGTATCCGCTATCGGTCAAGAAGATCGTGCGGGCCTTGGACATCGCGATCGAGAATCGCCTGCCGGTCGTTCATTTGTGCGACTGTGCCGGCGGCTTCTTGCCCTTACAGGCGGAGTTCTTTGCTGATCGCTATCACGCGGGTCGAATCCTTCGCAATCAGTCCATTCTTTCAAAGATGGGAGTACCGCAGGTCGGTATAGCCATGGGCCATTGCAGTGCCGGCGGCGCATACGTCCCGGCGCTTAGCGACTACAACATCATTGTTGAGGGCACAGGAGCGATCTTTCTGGGCGGTCCTCCGGTCGTCAAAGCTGCCACCGGTGCTGAGATTTCCGCCGAAGAACTCGGCGGCGCTCACTTGCATACCAGCGTATCGGGGACGAGCGACTATCTTGCAAGTTCGGAGCTGCATGCGATTGCAATTGCCCGAGATATTGTCGCTCGCTTCAGTGATCCTGTAAAAGCCCCGATCAACCGGGCCGCTCCGGAGCCGCCCGCCTATAGTCCATCCGAACTGTACGGTATTGTTCCGAGGGATCCTCGGACGCAATTCGACATGCGGGAGATCATCGCCCGTCTGGTTGATGGCAGCCGGTTCCACGAATATAAGTCAAATTATGGCGAGACTCTTGTGTGCGGCTTCGCGCGTCTGCATGGCTATCAGGTTGGTATTCTCGCAAACAACGGTGTGCTCTTGAGCGAAAGCGCACTGAAAGGCGCTCACTTCATCCAACTGTGCGACAAGTCGCGAACGCCTCTACTCTTTTTGCAGAATACCACCGGCTTTATGGTGGGCCGCGACTACGAACGGCGTGGCATAACCAAGGACGGCGCCAAGTTGATCATGGCCGTCTCCGGGGCGTCTGTGCCAAAATTTACAATCGTCTGTAACGCCTCCCACGGAGCTGGAACCTACGCGATGGCCGGCCGGGCCTTCGATCCGCGTTTTGTGTTCACTTGGCCGCAGTCTCAGATTTCGGCGATGGGCGCCGAGCAGGCAGCGGGCGTGCTCACACATGTCAAGGCAAGGCAGCTGGCCCGTCACGACGGGCACCTCTCCAGGGAGGAGTTGGCAGCCATTCGCCAGCCGATCTTGGAAGAATATCGGGAGCGGTCGAGCGCGTACTATGCGACATCCGAGTTGTGGGATGACGGCATTCTTGATCCGATCGATACCAGAAACGCGCTAGCAATCGTTCTGAGTGCCTCGCTCAACAGCCCAATCACCTCGCCGCACTACGGCGTACTCCGAATGTGACGGTGACAGCGAAGGCCGCGCACGGGGCGAGATGCTCTGCTCCAGATGTCCCCGTCATCGTAAGGGTCACCTATCCCATCCCCACAAATAGCTAATCCGCTTGCGGATCTTGAAGGGAACACCGAATCGCCGCGGGTTCATTGAGACTTGAAACTCACGCGACGTCAGGTCGTAGGCTCAAAAAGAGAGCATGACGATACTGCACCATGCAAGCCGCACCGGCTAAACACTGCAGTCCCGTCATTTCGTCTCGCCGCCAGTGCAGAAGCCGCGGTCTACGTGACGTCGCCACAAGATCAAACGACTAAGAGATCTTCGGTCGACCTGAGACGACGAGAATTTCAATCCACCCAATTTGATTGCGATTGCCATCTCCGTCACGACGATTGAGTGGCTCTATCTTCGAAAGCGTCGGCGGCAGCTAGCTCAAGTGAAACCGCGAACGACATGATGGATCTTCTTACACTGATTGAGCGCAACGCGGCGTTCGCTCCGGACAAGCCGGCGATCCGTTTCGAGGGCACGATCTGGAGCTACGACGTTTTCAACAGGCGCATCGAGCTGGTGGCGCGGGCCCTCAAAAGTCAGCTCGGCGTCGAAAAAGGTGATCGCGTTGCGATCCTGAGCCTCAATCGGCCTGACTATTTGGTGCTGCTGTATGCCTGCGCGCGACTTGGGGCAATACTCGTGCCGCTGAACTGGCGGTTGGCTGTAACCGAGCAGCTCTTCATCTTGTCTGACGCTGGCGCCAAAGTGCTGGTGCTCGAGCACGCTTTTGAGCCGCTTCTATCAGTTTTAGCGGAGAGGCTGCCGTCGACCGCCATCGTTGGTCTTGATTTCGCGCCGCGTTGCGGAAGCGGCTGGGATGAGTTGCTTGAAGGAGGTCGGGGCGATGGTCGCAATGCCCATGCTGACCTGTCCTGCCCGCTTCTGATTGTCTACACATCAGGCACGACGGGCCGGCCGAAAGGTGCCGTCCTGCGCCAGGAGGCCTTACTGTGGAACGGGGTGATGAGCCAGCACATGCACGGCCTCACCTCAGCTGATCACGTCTTGACCGTGTTGCCGCTGTTCCACGTCGGCGGCCTCAACATTCAGACCACACCAGCACTGCATCACGGCGCAACAATAACGATGCTCCCACGGTTTACGCCGGACGCATCACTTTCTGCATTTGACCGGGATCGACCTACGCTAACGGTGCTAGTACCGACCATGATTCAAGCGCTGATCGATCATCCCCGATGGCCGACGACCAACCTATCCTCGCTGAAGGCGATCTCCACGGGTTCAACCATGGTCCCGCAGCAGGTTATCGCAGGTATCGCAGCGCGCGGGATCTCGGCGCTGCAGGTTTATGGGTCTACGGAGACCAGTCCCATCGCGATCTACACAAAGCTCGGTGGCGATCTTGCCCGTGAGGGATCAACTGGCCTCCCCGGCCTATGCTGCGACGCGGCAATCATCAACGATGCTGGCGACCGATTGCCGGCAGGGACCTCAGGCGAGATCGCGGTGCGAGGCCCCAATGTGTTCTGCGAATACTGGGGCAATGGACAAGCAACCCGCGAGGCGCTGCGCAACGGTTGGTATCGCACGGGCGACATCGGACGTTGCGATGCGGACGGATATTTTTGGATCCTTGACCGAAAACCAAATCTGATCATTTCCGGCGGAGAGAACATTTATCCGGCGGAAGTGGAGCGTGTCCTCCTGGAGCACCCAGATGTTGCGGAATGCGCGGTCGTCGGACGGTCGGATCCGAGTTGGGGCGAGGTGCCGGTCGCCTATGTGATTCGGCGTTCGGGGGCTCAGATTGAACAACAAGCGCTGACGGCGCATGTGCAAGCGCAACTCGCCCGCTTCAAAGTGCCTCACGAGATTATCTTCACGAACGATTTGCCTCGAACGACGTTGGGTAAGATCGAGCATTTTATCCTGAAAGCAATTCAAGCGGGATCACGCCCCTAGGTGATCAGACGTTGGGTTAAGCCTATCTATCTTCGGCCTCCGTTGCCGCGCCGATATGGATAGGTTGCGAGCACGAGAGACAACTCGCAAAGGCGCCGCGCCCGATGAAATTGCCGAAACGCCTTTGCCGCGAACGGGTCAAGAAAGCTGGTCGTTGTCTGTGCATCTGCTGGCGGAGTGCGGCACGCAACCGCGCAGTCAGGCGAGTCTCGAATCGCACTTCTTCGGAGCAAGGGGATCAGCAGCCACAGCACCGCGCCATGCATCGTAAACTCTCCTGCGCGTTCGAATTCAGTTAGCCTTTCACGGCACCGATCCAGCTGAAGTCGGTATCCAGCTGGATCATCTGAAGGCGCTTGTATCGCACGTGACGTCAGGTTGTAGGCTGCCAATTCGAGTAGGCGATTTCCGTCGCCCTGCGGATAGGTTTTACACGAGCGTGAAAAGAGGCCTCTGTGGATTTGCTTGATGTCATTGGCATCGGGATCGGCCCGTTCAACCTCAGCCTGGCGGCACTGATTGAACCTACCCCGCTACGCGCGCTCTTTTTAGAGAAACGCGAGGGATTTTGTTGGCATCCGGGACTGGCGCTGCCGAACAGCCGGCTACAAGTGTCGCCACTTAAGGATTGCGTGACCCTGGTAGACCCTACCAGCCCCTATTCTTTCCTGAACTACCTAGCACTACAGGGGCGGCTCTACAGCTTCGTCAACAGACGCGACGCCTCAACCTCGCGGCGGGAATTTACCGACTATTACCAGTGGGTCGCACGCCGGCTCAAGACGCTCCGCTTTGGCGAAGAGGTGGTCGACATTGCGCCCTTCAGGGATGGCTACCGCGTCAACACGAGCTCAACCACATACCTCGCGCGCGCTGTGGTGATAGGAGTTGGCGTAGAGCCGAAAATTCCCGCGTGCGCTAGGCCCTTGATCGGCAACGCCGTCTATCATGCGGCCGACTATCTCGAGCGGGATCCACCTTACGTCGGCGAGCACGTGCTCGTGGTGGGAGGTGGTCAGAGCGGCGCTGAGATTGTTGAGCACATGCTGAGTCGTCCCGTAGCGGCCCGGATTACGTGGGTCACGTCGCGGACAAACCTGTTTGCAATGGACGACAACAGTTTCGTGAACGAGGCTTACATGCCGGGGTACAGCCGGCGTTTTCACGCTCTCCCGCTCCAGCAACGTCGTGCCATCGTGGAGCACGAGAAGCTGACAAGCGACGGCATTTCCGTCGAGTTGTGCAATCGCCTCTATGACATGTTGTACGAACGCGGCGTGGCGGGCACGCTGGATGACAGTTTTCGTTTGTTGTCCAGCGTGGTCCTAACGGACATCACGTCCCACAACAAACGTTGGCAAGTCGATCTGAATGGGATCGCAGCGCAGCAAAATCACAGCATCTTGGTTGATCGCATCGTGCTCGCCACAGGCTTCCAGCCGCATACCCCGCCCTTCTTGCAAACGCTCCTTCGCGGCGCGCGCATGGAGGATAGCCAGCCTGTCGTCGGCCCGGACTACGCGGTCCGGTTCGATCAGCACATGCCAGGGCCGGTATATTTGCAGAACCAAAGCCGCCTGCAGCATGGGCTGCAGAGCGTCAATTTATCACTGGTCGCATACCGCAGCAGCCTCATCATCAATAGCCTGCTCGGACAACCGTTCTATCTGGATACGTCAGATCGGCAGATCCTGGACGGTTATGACACTTCAGACATGCCCGAACCAGGCGGTCGGGATGCGATGCCGTCCACGCACCACATGGCCGCAATCACATGAGCCAAGCGTCGTTCTCCCCCCGACACGGCCGTCGTGTTGATGCTCCCGCTATAGCTGCGAACGAGCTATCTGTCAGGCTACATCACCGAGCTTTTGCACCATTTCTGGTCGCGTCGATTGTTATTGCAGCAGCTTACGGCACGAGCTTCCTGTTGCCGGACTACATGCAGACGCTCGGTAAGAGCAGTGAAACCGCAGGCTTTCTGATCTCCAGCGCCATGGTTGTGACGATCGTGTGCTGCTGCTCGGCAGGCTGGGTCGCGCAGCGCATCGGCATTATGCCCACAGTGGCCGCCGCCTCGATCACCATGGCGCTAGCCATGCTGCTCATTGCCGGCGCAGTCCTCGATGAGCGAGCAGCTTATGCTGGCAGCATGCTGATGGGCGCGGGATGGTCGGTGGCCTTCATCTTGTCGCCGTTGCAGATCATTCGCCATCTACGGCCCGCCGCACGTATCCAATACTTAACCATTTTGTCCGGCTCACAAATGGCCGGGCTCGGTTTAGCCACTCCACTCGGTCACTTCTTGGCAAACGTCACCGGCTCTTTGGCCATGGTCTATGTACTGTTCGCGATAGCATGCGTCATCGCGACCATCTGCGTAGAAATTGCACGACGTGCCATGTTGGGCCTGTCCGCAGTGCCGATGCCGCATATCGGAATCACGGTAACTGCGACCGTAGCGCTCGTTCGAAAATCCACAGCTGCCCCCATTGTTATGATTGCGATTGCCGCCTGCACTTTCTCGGGACTGTCGACGTATCAGAGCGCCTATGCCGCATCCCGTCACCTGAATTCCGATTCGTTCTTTTTGATCTTTACCGCGTCCAGCGTGGCGCTGCGCTTCTCTCTCGCCCACGTGATGGGCCGCCTGCCCGTACACCGACTTGCGCTCACGCTCTTCGCAGCTACTGGTGCGTCACTGGTCCTATTCATTGTCAATACCGGCAGCACCCCACTCTACATCGTGGCTACAGCAATTTTCGCGACAGGCTATGGACTCACCTACTCCACCCTCAACGCAATGGCCGTCAATCTTGCTATCGACCACGGGGTGTCCGTGCCCGTCACCTCACAAATCTTCACGCTGGCATATTTCCTCGGATTGTTCGGCTTTCCGTTGGTCGGCGGGCAGTTGATCCGCGGATTTGGTCTCGACGCGATGTTGCTGACGCTACTGGGCGCGACGGCCTTGAATGCGCTGCTGGTAGCTGCGCTTCGAGTGAAGGCTACAACTGGTTACCTGTAATTTTTGGAAAGGAGCTCGCCTATGCTGACCGAGTCGCAAAAAGTGAAATGGCAACAGGACGGATATCTCCGGCTCGAAGGCTTCTTCGATCCAGCCGCTCGCGACGGGATTTCCAATTTCGTGGACGACGTCGCGCGCTGGGATGTAAGCGCCGACAAATGGATGATGTGGTTCGAGAAGACGTCCGGCAATCGCAAGATTATCTCAAAGGTGGAGAACTTCCTGGATTACCATGACGCTCTGCGCGAGGCGCTGTTAGCCGACGGCCGCATTCGCAGGACTGTCGAGACGCTACTCGATGAGGACACGCGGATGCTAAAGGAGCTGCTGATCTTCAAGTATCCTGATAGCGGCGGCTACCGCCCGCACCAGGACATTTATCATATCCCACACAAGATACCGGAACGCATGGTGCATGCAGTGGCAGCCATTGCCATCGACGATTCGGAGCCTGACAACGGCGGTCTTTTCTTCACGCCAGGTCGCCACAAGGAGGGAGTGTTTCCAATGGATGCCGGTGGCGTGATCAATCCAGAGGTCGCCGAGACCTTCACATGGGAACCGGTGTCATGGAAAGCCGGGGATGTGTTTATTTTCGACGACTACGCCCCCCACTATTCACTGCCAAATAAGAGCGATCGCTCCCGCCGCGCGCTCTACCTGGTTTTCCAGCGCGCATCGACTGGAGGACCAACGCGTGCCGAGTATATGCGCATGAAGCGCGTCTACAACCCACCCGAAGGCAAGCTATCGGATGTGGAAAACCTGAACGCACCTAACGGCATATTCTATCGCGAGTGAGCGCCGATTTGGAAGGAAGGACTGTCGTGCACACCAAGCAGATCGATCATTCATTGATGCGAACAGAATATGGCGTGCTGGTCTGCCGTCTGTTGGAGCATCTTCCGGATGGTCTCAGCCCCGGGTTCGGCGCCTCAGTGGTCGAGGTCGCACCCGGCGGTGCGGTCGATCTGCACGATCACCACGAGCACGAACTGTGGGTGGTGATTTCCGGGCATGGAGAGTTCGAAGCTGACGGCCAGATGAGGCCGGTGAGCGAGACGACGTTGTGCTACATGCAACCATACCAGCAGCACACTATCCGTAACGTCAGTCAGGACAGCCCTCTCAAATTTCTATCTATTTGGTGGGATTGACATGCGGACCTATTTTGTCTGTCCCGCTCCCCCTTGCCCCAACGGCAAGCTACATCTCGGGCACGTCGGCGGCGTATACTTACTCGCCGACATGTTCACGCGCTTTCAGCGTATGGCCGGCCATCGCGCGTACTATATTACGGGTGCGGATGAGCACGGCACGTACACGCTGGTGAAAGCACGAAAACTCGGCCAACCAGTTAGCGACGTCGCACAGAAGCACATTCACGAGATCTTGCAGTGCTTGCGCGCGGTGCAAATCACGCCTGATGCGTTTGTGCGTACATCTAGCGAGATCCACAAAGAGAATGCGCTGGCGATTTTCCGCGAGTTGCAGGAGGCCGGCTATGTCGACGTGCGCGACGGTGTCCAGCTCTATTGCGAACACTGCGACGAATTCGTGGCCGACTCGCTGGCAGTTGGCACCTGTCCGGCATGCGATGCAACGACCGACAGCAATCTGTGCGAAAACTGTGGCCTAGCTGTCCAGCACGACACCCTACGCGACGCGCGGCACACCACGTGCGGCAGCACACTTGGGCTAAGGCCGATCAAGCAGGCCGTGTTTGATATGCCCCGGCTGGCTCAGGTGCTGGACAAAGCCATCGGACAAAGCACCTAGCCCGGGGTTATCCGCGACAAGGCGCGGACTTGGTTAGCCGGCGCCGTACATGGCTTGCCGATGTCGCGCCACTTCAGTCATGGCATCAAGCTAACACAGCCTGAACATTTGATTGGCCAAACCCTACTCACATGGTTTGAAGGCCTGTGGAGTTTCGACACTGGGATTCGCGAGCTATGCGACCGTGACAATCTGGACGCCCACTCTGCATTGCACGATCCGAACACCCAGCTTTTGTTTTTCATGGGCCAAGATAACCGTTTTTACTACACGGTAGGTGTGACAGGCACCCTGCTCGCGCGCGGCTACCCAATTCCCAAAAATCATTCCGTCCAGGACTTCTACAAGCTCGAGGGCGAAAAGTTCTCGACCAGTCGTGACCATGCCCTTTGGGCCGATGAAGTGACGCGAGAGGTGGACGCCAGTGTACTCCGCTACGCGCTGGCGCGCGTGGCCAAGCCATTCGATAGCAATAAGAACGACTTCGATGTTGACAGCCTGATCATGGCAGCGTCACGCCTTCGGATCTGGGAGGATGCGTTACGTCACTCAGCCAACAACGCACACACAGTGGACAACAAGCACCTCTGCCCCACTCTCCGCAGTCTGGTTCAGCGTTATGCCGATGCGATCGAGTCACTGCGTTTCTGGGATGCGCTTGATATCATCGACATGTACCTTGAGGCGGCCGACTTTGCGCGCGAGGCCAATGGTAAGTGGAATGCCGCGAAGATCTCATTGTTCCTGAGTCTGCTTTATCCCGTGGTACCTGAGCTGGCGATACGCTACGGTCAGCATTTCTTCGGCGCATCCTGGCAGCCGTCTCTCAAGACACCCGCTGCTGCAGCTGCGCTGCCGGGCGCAAGAGTGGACTTCCCGTATTTCAGTGCGGCGGTATCTGCGAACTTCATTGCAGCGTACAACACGCGTTTTCGCACAGAACAGGTGAGGCAATCTGTTTGAGAGACGAAACCATGACTTCGCGGGCCTCCAACCGCAGCGCTCTCGCTCAGGGCTTTGCGCCGTTCTCTTACTCAGGTGCGAAGCACGCCATCAATTTCGGTTACGGCCTGCCCGATCCGGTGATGTTTACAGAGCTGGCCTGGCCGGATGCATATAACCGGGATACCGGAGTCGCATCCGCCGATCTGCCGCAGTATACGGATGCGCTAGGTTTACCCGAGCTCCGTACCAAGCTCGCAGGGCGCTACGGTGTGCGCGATGACCAAGTTATCCTGACGGGTGGCGCTTCACAGGCATTGCAATTGATTGCCGACGCCTGGATCGACCCAGGCGATATCGTCCTGACCGAGGACCCATGCTATTTGGGCGCACTGCGAACGTTTTCGATCGTGGGTGCGAACATCCTCCAGCTCGGTATGTGCGCAGAAGGGGTCGATCTGAATGAACTCGAAGCAACGTTGCGTAGTCATACCCGCGTCAAGCTTTTCTATACGACGCCGGCATTTCATAACCCGACCGGGCGCCAGATGTCGCGCACCCATATGGCCCGGGTCGCAGCGCTGCTGGACCACTATGGCGTGGCGTTGGTACAGGATCTTGTGTATGCGGAGCTGCCCTATAACGGCACGGTTGATTGGTTGGCACCAGGCGGCAACGTGATCAACATCCATAGCGTCTCCAAGGTCGCCGGACCGGGGTTACGGGTAGGCTGGGTGCTTGCGGAGTCGGACATCATCAACCGGCTTGCACGGCTAAAATGCGATGGCGGCGTAAGCCCCATCGTCAGTAATATCGTTTTAGCGTTGTTGCAATCGGGCGCCATTGATGCGCACATTGCGCGCCTGCGCCAGCACTATCGTGCCAAGCGGGATATCCTGCATACGCTCTTGCAGTCCAGCCGATTTTGCGAGCCAGAGTATGTCGTACCAAGCGGTGGTTTCTCGTTTTGGGTGCGGTTGGCCGCTGGCATCGAGGTTGAAACTTTCATTGAGGCTGCACGTCGCGAGCACGCCGTTCATCTCATAAATGGTCGCAATTATGGCCCACGAAGTGGCGATCATGTACGCCTGTGTTTTAGCTATCTCCCCGCATCGCTCATCGAACAGGGCCTGGCGCGATTGGATACCTTGCACGCGACCTAACTAAGCTTCACACACATAACGTCGCCTGCTCCCGCACGGCTTCCAGCGCGATCTTTGCCTTCAGTGCCGCGTCGATCTTGCGTCTGGTCTTCGTCGTCATCATGGGCTCCGCCTATCAAACGTAGCGGCCCCTTCCAACGTAAGCGCTTAGCCGCGGCCCTATTGAGGCTGGCTTGACGTTTTGCGGAATCGCCACGGCATGAGGTCTTCGATTCTGCTATGGGGATGGCCGTCGATGATC
>NZ_JAIRDQ010000011.1 GCF_021458635.1 Bradyrhizobium monzae | reverse complement strand
GAGCAGCCATGTGTTCGGCCTGTTAGCGCGGTTCACGTGACCGCTGGCCATAATGCCCTCCGCGGATCAGGTCCCGGTCAAAAGCACGCATTCGATGATGCCCTGGCCCATGTGGGTTGTCCTGATCGCCGGATCGACCGGCACTGCATTACGTGCTGTTCGCCCTCCCAACCGTTACGTCACGCCGGCGATGTCGGCGCGATCTCGTTTAGACCGCCAGCGCGGCCGGCTCCTGATAGGGTTCGTTCCTGGCCATCATTGCCCAAGCCATCCTGGCGAGCTTATTGGCGAGCGCAATGGCCGCAACCTTGGTCGGCCGCCGCGCCAGCAGTCCAGTGAGCCAAGGCCGGTGGCCAGCACCATGGATCTTGGCATAGCGGATCAGGGCGAGTGCGCCAGCCGTGAACAGGCTGCGCAAATAACGGTCGCCTTGCTTGCTGATGCTGCCGAGCTTGTCCTTGCCCCCGCTCGAGTTCTGCTTTGGTACGAGCCCGACCCACGCTGAGAAGTCCCGTCCCGATCGAAAGGCCTTGGGATCAGCAATACTGGCAACCAGCGCTGTTGCCAGCGCCGGCCCGACGCCCGGGATCGCATCCAGCCGTTTGCTCGTCGCATTTGATCGATGCCAGGCGATGATGCGGCGGTCAAACTCAAGGATCTGAACTTTCAGGGCGCGCAATTGACCACCGAGAGCCGTAAGACATGCTCGAGCCACCTCGGGCAGACGATCGTCGGCTTGATCAGCGACAACTTCCAGCAATTGCTCGACACCTCGGCGCCCGACAGGGGCAACGATTCCGAACTCGGCAAGATAGGCACGGATCGAGTTGATCACTGCTGTCTGTTGACGGATGAAAAGATGGCGCGCTCGATGCAGCATCAGGCAGCTCTGCTGCTCGACTGTCTTGGTCGGCACAAATCGCATGTTGGGTCGCGTGACCGCTTCACAGATCGCCTCCGCGTCCATCGCGTCGTTCTTCTGCCGCTTGACGTAGGGCTTCACATAGGCCGGAGGCATCAATTGAACCGTGTGCCCCAACGCCTGCAGCTCGCGCGACCAATAGTGCGATGATGCGCAAGCTTCGATCCCTACCAAGCATGGCGGCAACTTCTGGAAAAACGCCAAGACGTGGCGACGCCTCAACTGACGGCGTACGACCACCTGGCCGGCTGCNGTCAACGCCGTGCACTTGGAAGACCGACTTCGCAATATCAAGACCGATCGTCGAAATTGACTGCATAGGCTGCTCCTCCGAATCGTGGGAGCCTCAAAACGGCGCCCACTCCTTGGCGATCTCGCGCCGGTGGAGGAGCCGTCCACAGCATCAGCAGCGGACTTATGCATCGCGGGTCGAAGACAGCCGGAGCCATGCCCGGTCTGAGCGTTGACACGATACTGGCCACGCGCCTGTGATCGCCGAAAACAACCGCGCCGGGTAATATTGAACGTGGATCAATACCGCTCGTGCTTGTCCGACTTCGACTGTCAGGTATCCGCGAGTTCCGACATAACCGACTGTTTGCGTAGGGGTGATCCGATGAATTCCAATGCAGATCTTTCGACAATTCTAGGCCGCATTCTTGATACAGCGGCAGACAATCTCAGGATCGCAAAGATTCTCGTCCAAATGGGACTTGATCCCAACAACATCACCTACGACGCACTGTTTAACCGGCTGTTTGAAATTGTGTTGGCCAATATCACGCTCGCCAACATGTTCGGCTTGGTTGGCGCTATCTTCTTTGTCGCTACCTTGCTTATGCAAAGAATGGTGCCGCTGCGGGTCGCGAATATGGTCGGCTGTACATTCTTCGCAATTTCTTGCGCGCTTTCCGGAAGCGTCGCCACCTTTCTGCTTTATCTGCTGCTGTTGCCAGTCAATGCCGTTCGCCTCTGTCAATTGCTCAGGCTTGTTAAGAAGGCACGTAACGCGACGCAGGGTGACAGGTCGATGGAATGGCTCAAACCATTCATGGCTGAACGTAGATATCGCCGAGGCGACATACTTTTCAGGAAGGGTGATGCCGCTACGGAAATGTTCCTCACCGTCACCGGGAAGTTTCTCGCCAAAGAAATCGGCGTCGAGCTTCCGCCGGGGCATCTCATGGGAGAACTTGGCTTTCTCACGCCCAATAACCGACGAACCGCAACGGTCGAGTGCAAAGAAGACGGCCACGTCCTGACCATAACTTATGAAAGGCTGCTTGAAATCTATTTTCAGAATGATCAGAAATTCGGCTATTATATCCTCGTCCTGACCAGCCAGCGTCTCCTGGAAAACAACCAGCGCCTCCAGGAAAGCATCGCGCGGCTGGAAGCAGCTCTCGCACAAGAGAAAGCGGCGCGACAGACGGCAGGCGCGCGTGGCACGGCTTGAATGGCATTGACTGCTGCACCATTGGTGGCACTACTGTCGCCGCGCCGCTGACATTGAGCGGCGAGACGGCTAAGGTTACCTCATATTGAGCCAGATATCGGTTGGAGGTCATTGATGGCCATCCTGTATTTCGAAGAGGCTGAGGTTGGCAAATTGCGTACGGCCGGCCCATACCTCGTCTCGAAGGAAGAAATCATCGAATTTGCCAGAAAGTACGACCCTCAGCCTTTCCACATCGATGAGGAAGCTGCCGCACGCTCAGTTTTTGCGGGCCTAACAGCCTCGGGTGCTCACACATTCGCGATAGTTATTTCGTTGCTGCCCAGAGCACAGCCTTATTCGCTTCGTATCCTTGCCGGCCTCGGCTGGGATGAACTCAGGCTGCCGATCCCGGTCCGCCCGGCAGACGAGCTTGATCTTGACGTTGCCATTCTAGAGAAGCGCGAGTCGAAGTCGAATTCTGACAGGGGTATCGTCCGCAACCAAATTCACCTCCGCAATCAAAAGCGCGAAATAGTGTTGCAATGCATCAACACTGTCCTCGTCGCGCGCCGGCCTGCGGAATCCTGAGACGCTGGTAGCTGTGAGTTCGGCGCGCCTAGGTTTGGTTCGTGTTGTTTGAGACAGCAAGACGGGACCTACAATGTCTGTCGTGGGTCAAAATGCGAAAAAACTCAACGAGAGCAAATTGAGTCCGCTATGCCTCGCTGAGCGGCCCTCAACGAGGCGTGCCGCCACTTCGCCGATGGGCCACAGGACTAAAGCAGGCGTGGCCGAACTCTCGGTTTCAGATGGCGAGTGATTAGCCTCCGCCGACATCGCCCTCACCCGATCGCGAAATCCGCCGCCGCCTCCGCATGGATCGCCGTCGTGTCGAACGTCTCGACCGACGTGTCGGCGGCACCCACCAGCATCGTGATCTCGGTGCAACCGAGGATGATGCACTCGGCACCGCGGGCGACGAGCGCGGCCATCACGTCCTGATAGCGGCGGCGCGAGGGCGCGGCGACGACTCCAAGGCACAACTCGTCGTAGATGATGCGGTTCACGTCGGCCCGCTCGGCGACGTCTGGAATCAGGACATCGAGATCATGCGCGCGCAGACGATCGACGTAGAAGTCCTCCTCCATCGTGAACTTCGTGCCGAGCAGCCCGACCCGCCGATATCCCTTGACCCGGATGCGCTGCGCGGTTGCGTCGCCGATGTGAATGAAGGGAACGGTCAGCTTCGAAATGATGTCGGGCGCGAGCTTGTGCATCGTGTTGGTGCACAGCACGATCGCACCGGCGCCTGCGCCCGCGAGCCGCTCGGCCACGTCCGCGAGGCTCGCCGCCGCCTCAGCCCAGCGGCCGTCGTATTGCATCTCCTTGATCTCCTGGAAGTCGTAGGAGTACAGCAGCAGCGGCGCCGAATGCAGCTTGCCCATGCGATCGCGGACACGCTCGTTGATGAGCTTGTAATAGAGCGCGGTGCTCTCCCAGCTCATGCCGCCGATCAGGCCGATGGTTTGCATAGCGGTGACTTTCGAAAATTGGCTCGCTCCGATCGTAGACGAAGACACCGAAGGCCGCCATCGCGATACGGAACGAACGGCTCGATGACGGCGGATTGAACCCGATCCGGCCTCAACGACACTATCCCCGTGGACAGTGCCTCGCCCATCCCTGGCCGATACGGGGAGCATCGCGCATGCGACAGCGAAACTGGCGATTGATTGCAGTGGGCACGGTGCTGCTGGTGATGGCCGTGCTGTTCTTCCTGTCGATGCGCGACACGACGCTGTGGTCCAATAATCCCGTCGCCCTGATGCGCACGGTCGGAGAGGTCTCCGGTGCCGTCGGCGGCATCAGCCTCGTCATGATCGTGTTCGGCCTGATCGGCTGCAAGGCGCCGGTCTGACCAGGCGTCGAAGCAATGGGCTTCGCGACCGCGGCATCACGCCTGCGCTACGAGCGGAATAACCGGTCTTCGATGCAAATCTGAATGTCAGAACCGCGCATCTCGTGCGGAATGGCATTTGGAGGCCTTGATGATCACCTCGAAGCTGTTGGTTGCGCTCGCACTCGTTTCGACGATCGGCGCCGTCTCGGCGCAATCCTTCCATCCGTCGGCCGCTGGAAAGGAAACCACTACGAAACCCTGGACGGCACCGATCGGCCATCGTCAGCCGCATGCGGCCGGCATTCCTGCAACGGCCATGGGATCGCTGGATTTCCTCGATCAGGAGGATGCCAATGTGGATCGGAAGATCAGCGGCATCTGCCGGGGTTGCTGATTGGCTCGCGTTAACGACGTTTAACGGTTCCGGTCGGAGCGGAAATCGCTTCGAGGTTTCTTAAAATTTGCTGGGTACCTGTTCCGAGCAGAGTGATCCGGAGAAAGACATGGGTAAGCGAGCCAAACGTGGAAAGGCGACGACGTTCGCACTACCGATGGTCGCGAGAGTTGCGATTGGCGTCGTGGCCGTCGCCGCACTGGGATACGGTTTGCTGTCTCGTCCGGCGGCCGTTCAGCCGATGCGGAAGCTGTCCGTGCACGAGGCCCAGGCCTCGTCATCTCCGGTTTACGTGGCAACGCCAGTTCATGCATCGGCTCCAGCTCCGGCTCCGATTCCGGCCCCGCTGGTCGAACCACCAAAAGCCGCTGACGGTCCCGGAGCATTTGTCCGGCAGGTGGTTGACTACGCCAGCCATCAGGCGCCGGGCACCGTGATCATCGATACCAAGAGCACGTTCCTTTATCTCGTTCTGAACGACGCGCAGGCGATGCGCTATGGCATCGGTGTCGGCCGCGAAGGCTTCACATGGTCCGGTGAGCAGACGGTGGCCCGCAAGACAGAATGGCCGGATTGGCGTCCGCCTGCAGACATGCTCGTGCGTCAGCCCTATCTGCCGCGGTTCATGGCGGGCGGTCCCACCAACCCGCTCGGCGCCCGGGCGATGTATCTCGGCGAGACCGACTATCGAATCCACGGCACCAACAAGCCCGATACGATCGGGAAGCGGGTTTCGTCCGGCTGTATCCGGCTGACCAACGAGGACGTCACGGACCTTTACGAGCGGGTGAAAGTCGGGGCGAAGGTAATCGTGCTTCCGGCAGCCGCTGCCCGCCGTCCATCCCAGGGAGCGTCGCCCGACGCGGCTTCCCGTTCGCCGGATCCGGCATTGCCGTCGAACCGGCCCTCGGCAACGAACGCGCAGATGCCGTCATCCGGACCGAAGATCGCCGAGGCTCAGTAGCGCAGGCCTCGGCCCTCGGTCTGAGGACAAGGAGGCAATTCAGCTTTTAAATCAGATTCTGGGCCCGAAGCCGACCTATCGGACGCCTTCCGCCGATGCCCGCTTGTGACCCCGAGCCGGCATTCCGGCGGCTACACGCCCCTGCGGCGTTACGATAATGTGCGGTCCATATCCACGATGGGGATCACGCATGCGACGGCGGGATTTTTTGACGGCGGTCAGCGGAATCGCAGCTTTCTCGTCTTCTCGCGTCACAGCACAGACCAAGTTGCCTGTGATTGGTTTCATGGGTGCAGCGACACCCTCCGCCTGGGCTCCGTGGACAGCCTCATTTGGCCGACGCCTCAATGAGCTTGGATGGGTCGACGGCAAAACCGTCAAGATTGAGTATCGTTGGGCCGAAGGAAGCGAGGAGCGCTACGCGCAAATAGGCGCGGAGCTCGTGAAGCTTCATGCCAACGTTCTTGTCGCGGTCGGAGGTGACTCGGCCAAGAAGGCGACTTCCACTATTCCGATCGTGGTAGCCTTGATGGCAGATCCGGTCGGCACTGGGCTCGTAGCCAGTCTTGCGCGACCGGGCGGCAATATCACCGGGATGTCTATCCAATCGCCGGATCTCGCGGGAAAGCGAATTGAATTTCTAAGAGAAGCCCTCCCTGCGTTAAAGCGCTTTGCAATCCTGACTTGGGTCGATTACCCCGGGACAGTGCTAGAGGCCGGTGCGGTTTATGCAGCCAGCAAAAAAGTTGGACTCGAGGTCGTCACCCTTTCCGTTCACTCGGCGAGCGACATAGAACCCGCGTTCGCGTCATTCGACCCTCAGCTGCAAGCTCTGTACGTTCCTCCGAATTTGCTCATGAACACAAATCGCATTCTGGTTAACAAGCTCGCGCTACAGCATCGCTTGCCGACCATGCATGGCTTTCGGGAATACGTGGATAGCGGCGGCCTCATGTCTTACGGACCCAATACGGCAAGTTTGTTTCGCCGAGCGGCAGAGTACGTTGACAAAATCCTCCGGGGAGCCAAGCCCGAGGAACTCCCAGTCGAGCAACCAACTGAGTTCGATCTGGTGGTAAATCTCAAAGTCGCCAAGGCTATCGGTTTGGAGCTATCTCCGTCATTTCTTGCTCGGGCTGATCAAGTCGTTGAGTGACCGGTCTTCTTCTGGCCCCTCAGCAAGTTGGCTGCGCGCTTCGTTGAGGTCAGGACACAGAGCGCGAGCGAAAGACTGGTGCACGGCCCAGGCTCTTCGCTTATCGGACCCACAGCGGTCATCGGCCGATTACCAGACGTTGGCGGCGCTACGAATTTTGGACCCAGCGGGAATGACGGTTCGCCGCGCGGCTCCGACGGTCATTCCGGAAGCCAGCGCGCGGCCTCATGAAGTCGCCGACCGCGGCCCTGGCCCGCCTCCGGCACGAAAATATTGCAGCCGCCTCGCAGCTGGCAAGCGATACGTCGGGGGATCATGGCGGGAGCATTGTCTCCGAGGCGGAGCCGTTGCATTCGGCTCCGCCTCCATCGCGCCTGCTACAGGCCCTTACGAATTCTTCTGCTTCGCCTCGACGTATCGCGCAAAGCTGTCGAGGATCGCCTGCCAGCCGCCTTGCTGCTGCTCGACCGAGTGCGCCGGCTCGCTGTCGAACGCGACGCGGACGACGACGGCCTTCGGACCGGGCACGAACTCGACTTCGGCCTTGCGATCGCCGAACGCGTATTCGATCAGCTTGTGCTCGACGATCGTCGTGTAGGTGCCGGCGAAGTCAAAACCCATGCTACCGTCCTTGGCTTCCATGCGGGACGAGAACACGCCGCCCTCGCGCAAATCGACCGTCGCCTTGGTGGTATGCCAGTCGTCCGACGCGGCGTTCCACTTCACGATGTCGGCAGGCGTCGTATAGGCACGCCAGACCTGATCGATCGGGGCGGCGACGCTGGTTTCGACGGTAATTCTCATGGGGTATTGCTCCAGTTCGATTTTGACGGCTCGAGATGACGACATCACGTCATTTGTGCGGGGTCCATGTCCAGCACGTCCGTGAAATGTCCACCCAAGGACGCTCGAGACCAGCCCCTGCCGACATCGCCGAGCCGTCAATGTGGTAAAAGATGCAAAAAATGCTATCTCTCACGCTTGAAGCTCCTCAGAACGGCCCGGTCATGCAATTACAATCGACCCTGACCTGTCCCGCATGCGGCCACAACTCAACAGAGACCATGCCGATCGACGCCTGCGAGTACTTCTATGACTGCAAGGGCTGCGGCACCAGGTTGAAGCCCCAGGCGGGCGACTGTTGCGTGTTCTGCTCCTATGGCAGCGTGCCGTGTCCGCCGATCCAGGAGAATGGCAAGAGCGCGTGCTGCAGTTAGGGTCGCCCCGGTGAAGCCGGCACGGCTGTCGTCGCGTCGGCGCCTCTTGCCGAATCCCTTCCGGGCCTTCAACCAGCGGCCTCAGATCGGCCTTGTCTTGCCGCGAATGGCCATCGACCGCTTGATGACTTGCTGGGCATCGGCGTAGCGCCCCTGATCCTTGTAGAGACCGGCCAGATTCTCCAGGACATCGGCGAGATCCGGATGCTTGGGACCGAGCGTCTTCTCCATGGTGGCCACCGACTGCTTGAACAGCCGTTCAGCGTCGGCATTGCGCCCCTGACGCGCGTAGAGCGCGGCCAGATTGTTCAACGCCTGCGCGACGTCGGGATGGTCGGGTCCGTACGCCTTCGTGGTCACCGCCATGGCTCGCTTGAGCAGCCGCTCGGCATCGGCATAACGATGACGGTTGATGTAGGCGTCGGCGAGGTTGCTCATCAGCACCGTGGCTTCGGGATCGTCGGGGCCGTTGGCCTTCTCGAGGACAGCCAGCCCGCGCTTGAACAGCGGCACGGCCTGGTCGTACCGTCCCTGACCGCTGTAGACGGCGGCGAGGTTGCTCAACGGCAGCACGATCGACGGATCGTCGGGGCCGACCGTTTTCTCGTCAATGGCGATGGACCGCTTGAGCAGCGGCTCTGCGTCCGCGTAGCGCCCTTCCGCGCGGTAGAGATCGCCCAGATTGTTCAGCACCATCGCGACTTCAGGGTGATCCGGGCCGAGCGTTTTTTCCCTGATGGCCAGCGAGCGCTTGTACAGCGGTTCGGCAACCGCGTATTGACCCAGATTATAGTGGATGGTGCCGAGATCATTCAGCGGCATCGCGACGTTGGCGTCATCGCTGCCGAACTCCTTCTCGCGCAGGGCCAGCGCCTTCTGGGCGAGCGGCAGCGCTTCGCTGTACTTGCCGGCCCGATAAAACTCCTTCATCTGCAGCGTGAGCGTGCCCGCCTCGTCCTCTGCCGCAGAGGACGGCGCAACGAGCGACAGGCTCAAAGCGAGCGCGGCGACCGCAACACGGATCGATGCTTTCAGGGCCTTCATCGCGCATTCCTTCGTCGCGGTTTTCGGGACTTACGCGACGTTGGTGCGCCTGGAGGCGGGGCAGGTTCAATGGCGGGGCGTCGTCTGTCCGAAATCAATCCTTCAAAGCCGCAGGCACGATATAGCGATCCAGCAGGTCCAGTTCGGGTGCAACCATGTTCTTGGATTCCCGCCCCGCGTTGAAGACGACGACCATGTCGAGCGAGGGGATGATGATGGTCTTTTGCGAATTGAAGCCCTTGGCGGCGACCCATTCGACGGTGCGATCGCCGTCCTGCGAGCGACCGACCCACCACTGATAACCGTATGACTGCGCCTCCTCGGCCTTGATGTGCTCGGCGGTCGATTGATCCACCCAGGAGGCCGGAACGATCTGCTTGCCGTTCCAGGCCCCGCGGTTGAGAACGAGCTGGCCGATCTTCGCCCAGTCGCGCGGCCGCAGGCTCAGGCCGCTCGCCGACGTTGGAAGGCCGCTAACCGGATTTTTGTACCAGGCCACATCCTCGATCCCGAGCGGCGCGAAGATGTTTTCCTGAGCCAGCACATCGACGCCCTTCCCGGTGACCTTCTTCAGGATGGCACCGATCAGCTCGGTTTCCGCATTGTTGTACTGGAAGGAAGCGCCAAGAGCCCGCTCGGAGCCCAATCCCGCCGACATTGTCAGGAGATGGCGTAGCGTGATGCGATCCTTGTCGGCTTCACGCAAGCCCGCGTAGTCAGGGAGATACGACACCAGCGGAGCGTCGAGATCCCTGATCAAGCCGCGCTCCATGGCGATGCCGACCAGCAGCGAGACGACGCTCTTGGTCATGGAATAACCATTGTGCCGCGTGGTCGCGTCGTAATTCATCTGATGCGGATAATCGTAGTAGCGCTCGTAGACGAGCACGCCGTGCCTGATGACGACGATGTCGTCCACGTTGGCGAGTTTGCCACCGCTGATGCCCTCGTCCATCGCGCAGAGCAGCGCCTCGTTCAGCCCCTGCTTGTCCGGCGAACTCATCGCCCATCCGTCGCGGATATCCTGCGGAATGCCGCAACCGGACGCAGGCTCGGCTGCGGGTGCGACTGGACTCAAAGCAAGGTCACACACGGCTGCAATGACACAGATCCATGTCCGCATGTCAGGCTCTCCCCCACCAGTGCCCACGACGAGCAACCCAAGGATGCCGTTCTGTGTGTGACCGTTTTGCGGCGTTGCAGGTTTTGAAAGAGCCTTCATTATAGGCAGGCGCCTGAATGCAACACAGTGCGGCCATCTTGATCCACTAGGTCAACGCCACATTTTTGGAGCGGCATCGATGCGTCGGCCACATTGGTTTTGCCTCGCCTTGTTCTTTGGCCTGGCCTCGTCCGCGCATGCGGCGGGTCTGCAGCTTCTGGACACCGATCCGACCTTGGCGGGCGCCATCTGGTATCCGTGCGCGGCCGATCCGCAGGAAGTAGCCCTCGGCAAGGTGTCGATGAATTTCATCACCACGTTGCAGGGCGTGAAGGATTGCCCCGTCTCCGGGAGCAGACTGCCGGTTGTCATCATCGCGCACGGCCGCGGCGGCTGGTTTGGCGGACATGATGACACCGCGCAGGCGCTCGCCGATGCCGGCTTTGTCGTCGCGGCCATCAATTATCGCGGCGACAACGGGGCCGACCGTTCGCAAAGCGAAAGCCTGTACAACATCACCGCACGCCCGGCCGATACGATCCGCCTGCTGAACTTCATGCTGAACGACTGGCGCGATCGCGCGGTGATCGATCCCGAAAGGATCGGCTTCTTTGGCTTTTCCGCCGGCGCCTATACCGGATTGATCCTGGCGGGTGCGAAGCCGGACTATCAAAAGATTGCGGGGCTCTGTACCGAGAGCAACAATTCACTGGGATGCGAGCAGTTTCGTCGTGGCGACATTCCGCCCGAGCCGGCGCACGAGCCGCGCATCCGCGCTGCGGTCCTCGCTGACACGGCTTTGAACTTCATGTTTTCGCCAGAGGGACTGACCGGCGTGCACATCCCCCTGCTGATCTGGCGATCGAAATCGGGAGGCGGCGGTGTCGATCCCCAAAACGCGGCGCTGACGGCGAGCAGCCTGCCGGGCAAGCCGGAGGTGCGCGTCGTGCCCGCCGGTCACTTCGCTTTCCTGGCGCCGTGCACGGCGAAATTCGCCGCCGAAATTCCCCGGCTATGCACCGATCCGCCGGGCTTCGACAGAGCCGCGTTTCATCGCGAGCTCAACGCGAGCATCGTGAGCTTCCTTCGCGATCATCTCGCCGCCGAGGGCGACAATCGCTGAACCGGGAGTGCCCTCACGATCGCGCGCAGCAGTCCCGCATTGCTGAAGCCGATATCCTCGCGCGTCATCCCCATCCGCAGGATCACCAGCTTGCGCGAGGGAATGATGGCGATCACCTGGCGCAGATGCCCTTGCATCATGAAGGTGTCGGCGGGGAGATCGAAGCCCTGGCCCTTGGCCAGCCAGATCTGTCCGCGGCCGTAGACCGGACCGTGGCCTTCATCGGACACGGGAGAGGGTGAGCGCATATAGTCGACGAAGCCAACGGGGAGAAGCTGCTGGCCGTTCCACGCGCCGCCCAATCGCAAAAACTCGCCGAAGCGCGCCCAATCATGCGCGTTGGCAAAGAGGAAGCCTTCGCCGCGAAACGTGCCTGCCTCGTCGGCCTCGAGAACGGCGCTGGTCATGCCCAAAGGATTGAACAGCCGCTCGCGCGGGTAAGACGGAGCCATCTCGCCTACCGCGTTCTGCCAGAGCCGCGTCAGCAGGACGGACTCGCCGCTGGAATAGTTGAATCTCGTTCCCGGCGGAGCGACCGGCGGAAGGTCCCGCGCGAAAGCGGCCGTATCCCTCACCAGATATTCCATGCGCCCGGGATCGGTGATGCGCCCCTGATCTTCGCTCCATTTCAATCCGCCGGTCATGGCCATCAGATCGGCGACCGAGATCTCCGCGCGAGCATCGCCCGCCCATTGCGGAAACAGATGCTTCTGATCGAGCGACAGCTTGCCATCCTTGATCGCCATGCCGACCAGGGCCGCCGTGACGCTCTTGGTCATCGACCAGCCCTGCAACGGCGTTGCAGCGCTGAAACCCTGGCCATAGGCCTCGGCGATGATCCGGCCGTCGTGGACGACGACGATGGCGCGCATGCCCGGCCCCTGCAAGGCCGGGTCGTTTACCGCGGCCTGCAAGCGCGCGTTCTCGGACGTCTCCACCTTCTCGCCAGCAGGCCAGGGCGCGTCGGCGCTTGAGGCGGGCGGGAGTTGTTGCGCAGCGGGCCGTTTCCAGGCCTCGTCGTTCATGACGTTGGTGCAGCCTCGTCCCTCGACATAATAGGCGTGACGTTTGGCAATGAATCCAAAAAAGGCAGCATCGACGCGGTGATCGGCGGCGTTGACGTTGACCTTCACCAGACGGAAGATCGGATGCTCAACGGCCGTCAAGTCGGCCTGCACGATCGCGCTCATATCGCGCCCGGCGATGAAGACATGCGAGCAGACGGTTTTCGCGGCAGCCCCAGTGACAAGTTGCAGGACATCCTGTCGGGCAATGTCCATCCATGCGCCGAACCCCACGATCGCCAGCACCAGAAGGCCGACGACAACACCGAAAACCCTGAGCGCCCGACGCATCATCTTCCACCTGAACCTCGGCGCTTTCTACTACAGCGGGAAGATAGCTCCAAGCTCTTGCCCCAAGCTCTTGCCCCAAGGTCTTGCCCCAAGGTCTTGCCCCAAGGTCTTGCCCTATGGCGGTCAAACCAAGTCGGCGATAAAACAGTGCTTACGGGACACTGGACACACACCCGTTGGAAACAGGACAATGGCCTTCTGGATTGCAGGCGCGGTTGGATTGGTGATCGCCTATCTCCTCGGCTCGATCCCGTCGGGCTATCTGGCGGGGAAGCTCCTTCGGGGCATCGACATTCGCGAGCACGGCTCGAGGTCCACCGGCGCCACGAATGTGTTGCGGACCCTCGGCAAGTGGCCTGCGCTGGCGGTGCTGATCGCCGATGTGCTGAAAGGCGTGGGGGCGATCCTCGTTGCGCGCTGGTTTTGCCCCTGGCTCACCAACGAATTGTCTCCGACGCCGCCGCCGACGTCCGATCTGCAAACCTGGGTGGCATGGGTGGTGTGCCTCGCCGGCATCGCCGCGCTGCTGGGGCATGGCCGCTCGATCTGGTTGAATTTTACGGGCGGCAAATCGGCTGCGACCGGGCTCGGCGTGCTGCTGGCGATGTCGTGGCCGGTGGGACTGGGTGCAGCGGCGGTGTTTGGCGCCGTGCTGGGGTTGGTGCGGATCGTTTCGCTCAGTTCGATGCTCGCGGCTTTGACGGCCATCGTCCTCGTCTGCGGCTTCGCGCACCCTCTGCCCTATCGGCTGCTGGTGATCGCAGGAGGCCTCTACGTGATCATCCGCCATCGCGCCAACATTCAACGGTTGCTGGCGGGTACGGAGCCGCGGCTCGGGCACGGCAGCGCGGATGTGAAAGCCGAAGCGCAGGTCTGATGCGAGTCAATTCACCGCCTGAAGCGCGGCCGTGAAGGTGGCGAGGTCGGCGCGCGCCACCTCGTCCGGCGCCCATTTCGGAAGATCGGCGAGTTCTGCGATCACGCGGGCCCGGTCCTGCGGCAAGAAGAAATCGGCCCAGACCTCGCGCGTGTCGCGGATGGCCGCCGCCACCAGGCGTGCGTTGGCCGGCTTGCTCGCGTTCTGGATCGCCGAGCAGACCATCGTCAGGATGTATGTGGCGCTATTCCTGCGCATGCCCGCGAACCCGTCCTCGCGTATGCGCGTGAGCTGCTCGGGCGCGAGGCTCGCCCTGAACAATTTGCTCGTGGTCGCCTCGCGCGCCATGCCGCGGATCATGAAGTTCATCGCTGCCGCGTACTGATCGCCATACTCGGTCATGTTGCGCGCAAGCGCCGTAAAGTCGGGCTGCGGTCCCGGCTTGGAGCCGTAAAAGATGATGATCTTATGGGTTGCCTGTGCCGCGTCCATCCAGTCGGACAGCCAGTTCATATCGCTCGCCTGCGCGGGCGGCAGCGCGGCCAGGGCGTCGACATCGAAGACGTGGCCGAGCAGTGCAGCGATGTCCGGCCGTGTCATGTCGGGCCGCCCGCTCTTCTTGGCCACGCCATCGACATAGACCTTGAAGGCCTTCGCGGCATCGACTGCGGCGGCCGTGTCGCGCGCACCGTCCTGCGCGAGCGCAGGCGAGACGAGCGCGAGAAGGACCAGGAGAATTCGGACGATCGGCACGGGAAGCCTCAAATGGCGCGATTCGCGGACGATGGCCGTTGTTGGTCGCTGGCCGCACCGCCGAGGTTCAGGGCCAGAGCCTACAGTTCCGGCAGGCCGGGCGGGGGCTTGCGCATGTTCGAGGCCTGCTCATAGGCGTAGGCGAGACGCAACAACTTGTGCTCGCTCCAGGCCTTCCCCGCAAAACTGACGCCGAGCGGATAGACCGGCGTGTCCTTGTCGCCGGCCCCGGAGACGAAGCCCGCAGGCACCATGACGCTGGGATAGCCCGCTTTCGCCGAGATCACGCAGCCGCTGCTGCCCGGAAACAGCACCGCGTCGAGCTTGTGCTGGTTGATGTAGGCGTCCATGCCGAGCGTCCTGGCGGCGAGCAAATCCATGGCACGCGCCGATTTGTACTCGCGCTCGCTCAAATCGCCTTTGGTGAGGTCGGCGGCGAGAAACAGGTCCTGGCCGAAGCGTAGCGCCTTCTTCGCGTCCGCCGCGTTGAAGGCGATGATGTCGGCCATGGTCTTGATGTCGGTATTGGTCGCCCAATCCTTCAAATAAAGATTGAGACCGTATTTCAGCTCGTAAAGAAACACGATCGGCGCCCCCGTCGGATTGCCCTTGTTCTCGCTCAGCGGGTTGCGGTTGAGCACGGCCATGCCGGTGCCCGGCCCGCCGAGCCAGCCGCGCGTCGGCATGTTGGCGCGCACGATGACGGCGCCGAGATCCTCCATCACCTTGATCGCATCAGTCATCACTTTGGCCCATCCGGGCTGCAGCTTGCCGTAATAGCGATCGTTCAGCGGATCGGAGGGGTCGCTCGGCACGCCGATGCGCGCGCCCTTCATCGCATCGCGCGCGAGGCCCGCGGTGTAATCGGCCGGCCGCCGCTGCCGCCTGGTCGCGGGATCGCGCGGGTCCTGGGCCGCCAGCACATTCAAAAGCATCGCCGCGTCGCGCACCGTGCGCGTCATCGGCCCTGCCGTGTCCTGGCTGTGGGCGATCGGCACGATGCCGGCGCGGCTGATCAGGCCGACAGTTGGCTTGACCGTAACGAGGCCGTTCATGCTGGCCGGATACAACAGTGAACCCGACGTCTCGGTGCCGACCGAGGCCGCGCACAGGCCGGCCGCCACGGCGACCGCCGATCCCGAACTCGAGCCCCCCGGAGACACCAGCGGGATGTCGTGATCGCCCATCAGCGCCGGCGCATAGGGGTTCTTCACCTGGCCGCCCAGCGAGGAGTAGCCGCCGGGCATCTCGATCGCGATCATGTTGGCGAACTCCGTCAGGTTCGCCTTGCCCAGGATCACCGCGCCGGCCTTCCGCAGCAATTTGACGACGGTGGCATCGCGCCTGGCGCGCGCGCCGTCCAGCGCCAGCGAACCCGCCGTCGTCGGCTGCTTGTCGGAGGTCGCGATGTTGTCCTTCACCAGGATCGGCACACCGGCCAGCGGGCGCTTGGCCGATGGTTTGGTGCCGTCGAGCTTGCCTGCGATCGTCAGCGCATCGGGATTGAGCGTGCGGACCGCGTTCAGCGCCGGCCCGGCACGGTCATAGGCCGCGATGCGCGCGAGATAGGCTTTGGTGAGCGCCGTCGCGGTGACCTGCCCGCTGGCCAGGGCATCGACGATGTCGCTCATCGGCGCGTCCTCGAGCCTCAGCTCGGGCGACGCCACGGCGCGGCGGGTTGGCTTCTTCATGGCGTGCCTCTTGGACGGATATATGCTACAGAGCGTAGCATTTATGCCGCTTGCGCGGCAAGCAGATCAGGAGACCCCATGGACTGCACGATCCGGCCTGCGCTTGACGATGACGCCGCCGACATCAGCGCGGTCATCCTGCGCGCGCTGCGCGAGACCAATGCAAAGGATTATACCGACGAGATCATCGCAAGGGTGGAGCAGAGCTTCAGCCCGAAGGCCGTGCGATCGCTGATCGCAGCACGCACCGTCTTCGTCGCTACCATCGGCAACCGCCTCGTCGGAACGGCAAGCCTCGACGGCAGCGTCGTCCGCACCGTGTTCGTCGCGCCCGACATCCAGGCTCGCGGGATCGGCAAGGCACTGATCGCAGAGATCGAGCAAATCGCGCGCGCCCGAAACATTGCCGCATTGACGGTTCCGTCATCGGTCACTGCCGAAACATTCTATGCCCGGCTCGGCTTCAAGGCCGTGCGCGACAGCTATCACGGCGACGAACGCACGATCATCATGGAGCGGCTGCTCGATGGCGGGCGATAGGTCCGATTCGCCGAGAGTTTCGGAGGAACCGCGTAGCGGAAGTTTGTCGGGCAGGGAAAGACGCGGTCACCATTACTCGATCACCTCGTCGGCACGGGCAAGCAGTGTGGCCGGCAATTGCAGGCCGAGTTGCCTGGCCGCTTTTTGATTCACGACAAGCTTAAACTCTGTTGGGCCTTGCACAGGCAGCGAGCCGGGATTCGCGCCGCGTAATATCCGGTCGACGTACGATGCCGCTCCTTCATGCATTGTGTTGAGGTCCACGCCATATGACATGAGGCCGCCCGCAGTACAGAACAGACGAAGCGGGTAGATTGCGGGAAGGCCGCAGCGCGCAACAAGAGCGACAAACGAGTCACGTTGCAACGACGTGAGAGCGTCTGGCAGAAAAATCAACCCACTCTTCCGCCGATCCTTGAACGAGAGAATGAGCCGCTCGATGTCGGAACTGGCGCCAACAGGTGCATCGAGTGAAGCGATTCCCGATGTTTTGGAAATTTCATCGATCGACTTGCGAAACGCTGCCGAGTTGTTTCCCGGTTCGGGATTGTAGACGAGACCAATATGCTCGATGTCCGGCGCGGCCTCCTTGAGGAGAGCGACCCATTTTCCGCCGAGCGACGGCTCGAACGGCGCAAAACCCGTCACGTTGCGGCCCGGCTTCGCGAAACTCTCGACATAATGCATTCCGACGGGATCACTGACCATAACGAAGACGGTCGGGATCGTAGAGCTTTGGGCTTGCAACGCAGCCATGGACGTATTGGTTTCCGCGAACAGCACGTCGGGTTTCATCGCAAGCAATTCGCGGGCATATTGCCGCGTCCGATCAGTATCGCCGCCGCTAACTCGGGCCTCGATCAGGAGATTTCGGCCTAACCGCCAGCCACGGCTCTCAAGCGCCGCTTCAACGTCCTTCGCGGTTCGCGGGCTCGCCACCAGCATGCCAAGACGGTGAACGCGATCTTGTGCTGCCGCGCGGCCAATGCTCGCGACCGCACTCAAGCCGACGATGAATTCCCGCCGCCTCATTCAATCCCCCGACAACCGCTGTTGTCAGACTAACATCTCCCGGCGGCGAGTGCATCCGCCAAAGCGCCCCGGGAATAACGACCATCCCGCCTTGATCCTTTGCGCCGGATAGACCACCATCGCATTTCACCGCTCACACCAGAATGAGCGAGGAAACGCGGACATGGACGCAACTGTCGGAATTGATCTCGTCGCGCGGGCGCAGGCCATCGCACCGCTGATTGCTGGTGAGGCCAACGAGATCGAACGGACGCGGCGGCTGACGCCTTCCGTCGTCGAGGCGCTGATCGAGAATGGGCTGTATCGCGCGCTGCTGCCGCAGAGTCTCGGCGGGTCGGAGGCGCCGCCCGAGATCTTCATGCAGATGCTGGAGGAGATCGCGAAGGCCGATGCCTCCACGGCCTGGTGTCTCGGCCAATGCAGCGTCTGCGCCATGATCGCAGCCAGCCTCGACCACGAGGGCGCGCACGCGATCTTCAACACCGCGCCCGGCATCCTCGCCTGGGGCGCGATCGCGCATGAGGCGCGCGCGGTCGAAGGCGGCTACCGCATCACCGCGCGCTGGGATTTTGCCTCGGGCTCGCGGCAGGCGAGCTGGCTCGGCGCGCATGTCCGCATCGCCAATGCCGACGGGACGCCGCGCAAGAACCCAGACGGTTCGCCGGAGATGCGCACCATCCTGTTCCCGCTCGCGAGTGCCGTGATGCACGACGTCTGGCAGGCGATCGGGCTCGCCGGCACCGGCACCGATTCCTACGAGGTGAATGACCTCTTCATTCCCGATCGCTTCGCCGTGTTCCGCGACGTGCCGAGCGCCCTGCGCGAGCCGGGCACGCTCTACCGGCTTCCGACCGGTTCGACCTTCAGCCTCGGCTTCGCCGCAGTCTCGCTCGGCGTCGCGCGTGCGACGCTGGATGCGGCGATCGCGCTGGCGCGCGCAAAGCACCAGTCGTTGGCGGCAAGCGCCATGCGCGACAACCAGGCGGTCCAGGGTCTGATCGGCCGCTCTGAGGCGGATCTGCGCGCCGCGCGCGCCTATCTCTATGCGACCGCAAATGCGATGTGGCGCGACCTCTCTGCGACCGGCACGTTCAGCCCGGTGCATCGCAATGCCGTCCGCCTCGCCGCGACCTGGACCATCCAGCAAGCGGCCAAGGTGGTCGACACCGCCTATCACATGGCCGGTGCCACCGCCGTATTCCGCAGCAATCCGTTCGAGCGGCGGTTTCGTGACATGCACGCGATCGCCCAGCAGATCCAGGCGCGTGACACGCATTACGAGGACGTCGGCAAGACGATCCTTGCCGAAAGCCGCTAGTCATCTGCCAGCAAAGTGCGGCGCTTTGTCTCTGCTCACGACGAACGATCAATCCCTTCATGCGCTTAGCGCATTGAGTCATGCAAAAGCACAGTAGCGAATCCGTTGAACCACGGAGGCCATGCGGCCCTTGTTGTTAAACAATTTCTGGGACCGTTCCGGGAAGACCAAGATCAATCTCTTGGAATGCCCGGGAATTTTCGATGTTCACACTCAAGTCGATTGCGGCCCGCCTGATTCTTGCCATCGCGCTTACCGTGGCGGTGGCCTGCGCCATTCTCTCCGGTTTCTCGATCACCCAGCAGCGGGCACTGACGCGGCTCGCGCTCGATCAGCAGCTCAAGCTGCAATATGAGAGCGTGGTCGCGGCGATCGATTATGAGGGTCGTTCGGCACTCGCCGTCTCGGCTGCGATCGCAGCCCTGCCGCCGGTCGGCGACGCTATCGCCAAGGGCGACCGCGACAGCCTGGCCGCGCTGCTCGGCGACACCAACAAGGCGCTGAAGGCGCAGGGCATCCCGCTGATCACCTTCCAGGTTCCGCCCGCGATCTCGTTCTATCGCGTTCACGCCCCCAAGACCTTCGGCGACGACGTCTCGGGCCGCCGCGCCACCGTGGTCGAGGCGCTCAAGACCGGCCGCCAGATCGTCGGCGTCGAGCCGGGCCGCGAAGCGCTCGGCATCTTCGGCATGACGACGATCGTGCGCGACGGCAAGAACCTCGCCAATGTCGACGTCGGCGCCGCCTTCGGCAAGGAATTCGTCGACCGCGCCAAGAAGCGCTTCGGCATCGACCTCGCGGTCTATTCCGTCGACGGCAAGTCGCTGAACAAGCTGTCCTCGACCTTCGGCGAGAACGCCGTCGCCAGGCCGGACGAACTGAAAGCCGTGATCGACGGCGCGCCGCTGCTGCGCGAGGCCGAGCTGGATAACCATCCGGTCGCGGTCTATGTCGGGCCGATCAAGAACTATGCGGGGCAGCCGGTCGGCGTGCTCGAGATCATCAAGGACACGACCGAATACGAGGCCGCGTTCTCAGCCGCCGAGCGCAATCTGATCCTCGGCACGGTCGCGATCCTCGCCGCAGCGATCGTACTGGCGCTGCTGCTCGGACGCGGACTGTCGCGGCCGATCAGCGCGATCACCGCGGTCATGAACCGGCTGTCGCGTGGCGATACCAGCGTCACCATTCCGGGCAGCGAACGCCCGGACGAGCTCGGCACCATGGCCAAGGCGGTCGAAATGTTCCGCCAGAGCATGCTGGAGACCGGTTCGCTGCGCGTGGCGCAGGAGGCCGCCAAGGCCAAGGCCGAGATCGAGAAGCAGGCGCTGCAGCGCCAGATGGCCGATCGCTTCGAGGCCGACGTCAAGGGCGTGGTGTCGGCCGTCGCCAAGGCGACCGAGGGCATGCAGCATGTCGCCGGTGAGATCACGTCTAGCGTCAACGGCACCTCGCAGCGCGCCTCGGCCGCGGCGACCGCGTCGGAAGAAGCCTCCACCAGCGTCAACGCGGTGGCGGCTGCGACCGAGGAGCTCGCCTCCTCAGTCACCGAGATCGGCCGCCAGGTCACCCATTCCAGCCAGGTCGCGAGCGGCGCGGTGGTCAAGGCCACCGAGACGACGGAGATGGTCACGAGCCTTGCAGCTTCCGCCGAGCGCATCGGCGACGTGCTGCGCCTGATCAGCGAGATCGCGAGCCAGACCAATCTGCTGGCGCTGAACGCCACCATCGAAGCTGCCCGCGCCGGCGACGCCGGCCGCGGCTTTGCCGTGGTCGCCTCCGAGGTGAAGGAGCTGGCGAGCCAGACCGCGAAAGCGACCGACGAGATCGCGACCCAGGTCAATGCGATCCAGGCCGCGACCGGCAATTGCGTCGCCGCGATCTCCGACATCAGCGGCACCATCCGCGAGATCAGCGGCATCGCCACGACGATTGCGGCTGCGGTCGAAGAACAGGGCTCGGCGACGCGGGAGATCGCCCGCAGCGTGCAGCAGGCCTCCACCGGCACCACCGAAGTTTCGGCCAATGTCGCCGGCGCAAGCCAGGCGGCCGATCAGTCGCGGGCTCTTGCCGGCAATGTCATGGTTGCGTCAGGAGAGCTCGGCCAGCACGCCTCGGCGCTGATGAAGAGCGTGGATACGTTCTTGGCGGGACTGCGGGCGGCGTAGGGTTCGCTGATTTGGATAAATTGAGCCGCGAGCTCGGTGCACCTCTCCCGCTTGCGGGAGAGGTCGGCGCGTAGCGCCGGGTGAGGGCTCTCTCCTCTTGGGGGTGCTCGCCTGTGGAGATACCCCACCCCAGCCCTCCCCCGCAAGCGGGAGAGGGAGTGCACCTGTTCCGTAACTGCAAAGTCTAGGCTACCAGCGCGGCGTTCTCATCCGCGCCGTCGATCCCACGCTGCGCGGCCAGCAGGCCGATGATCTCCACGTTCGGCCGGGCCCTGCTGAACAGAAAGCCCTGCCCCTCGTCGCAGCCCTCGGTGCGGAGGCAGCTCAGTTCGGCCTCGGTCTCGACGCCTTCGGCGGTGATGATGACGCCGAGGCCTTTGCCGAGGCTGACGATGGAGCGGATGATCGCCTGCGCCTCGCGATTGGCGCCGAGGTCGCGCACGAAGGACTGGTCGATCTTGATCTTGTCGAACGGGAAGCTGCGCAAATAGCTGAGGCTGGAATAGCCGGTGCCGAAATCGTCCATCGAGATGCGGACGCCGAGCGCACGCAGCGCATGCAGCGTCGCCAGCACCTGCGCGCTCTTCTCGAGCAGCAGCGTCTCGGTGATCTCGAGCTCGAGCCGTCGTGGCGGCAGGCCGGAATGTTTCAGGGCGTCCGTGACCATCGACAACAGATTGCCGCTGCGGAACTGGAGCGGCGACAGATTGACGGCGACACGGACGTCGTCCGGCCAGGTCGCAGCATCGAGGCAGGCGCGGCGCAGCATCAACCCGCCCAGCGGGTTGATGAGACCGGTTTCTTCCGCCACCGGAATGAACTCGGCCGGCGAGACCATGCCGCGCTCGGCATGCGGCCAGCGCACCAGCGCTTCGAAGCCGGTGATGCGACCGCTCTGGAGGTTGATCAGCGGCTGGTAATACGGCCGCAGCACGTCGTTCTGGATCGCGTCGCGCAGCTCGACCTCGATCTTGCGGCGGCTTTGAGCTTTTGCATCGAGCGCGGCCTCGAAGAAAGCGAAGGTGCCGCGCGCATCCAGCTTGGCGCGCGACAGCGCCATGTCAGCGCTCTTGAGCAGCTTTTCGGACTCGTCGCCGTCGCCCGGCGCCATCGCAATGCCGATGGACGCGCCGATCACCACGGAATGGCCGTCGAGCAGATAGGGATCGGCGATGGCCTCGAGCAAGCGTTTTGCCAATCCCACCGCGTCTTCCGGCCGGGCCAATCCGCTCTGCACGATCGCGAACTCGTCCGAGTTGAGCCGCGCCAGCGCGTCTTCGTCGCGCAAGGTCGAGCGCAGGCGCTTGGCGACGCCGCGCAGCAGCTTGTCGCCGACGGCGTGACCCAGCGTGTCGTTGACCGCCTTGAAATTGTCGAGCCCAAGCATCAGCACCGCGACCTTCTCGGGGCTGCGCCGCGAATGCTGCAGCATCTCGTCCATGGTCTGGCGCAGCAGATTGCGGTTCGGCAGGCCGGTCAGCCCGTCATGCTGGGCCATGAAGGCAAGCCGCGCTTCGGCGCGCTTGCGTTCGGTAATGTCCATCAGCGCCAGCAGCACCGCGGGCCGCTCGTCATAGCTCAATTCACGCGAGTAGATCGCGAGATCGATCAGCGCGCCGTCGGCCTTGACGTGCTTCCAGGTGCGCGCGGCCTGCTGTTCGCCGGTCGGGTCGGTGGCCCAGGGCGGCTCGCTGTCAAAGGCCTGCAGGGAGCGGATCTTCAGCTTCTCGAACTCGGCGCGGCTATAGCCGTAATACGCGACCGCCGCGTCGTTGACGCCGAGGATGCGCTCGTCGTCCAGCGCGCAGACGATCATGGGGACGGGATTGCCGTCGAACAACAGGCGGAACGAGGCCTCGCGCTGCTTCAATTCGGTGATGTCGACGCGCAGGCCGACGACGCCGCCGTCATCGGTGCGGCGCTCCTCGATCAGGATGACGCGGCCGTCCGACAGCGTCTGCTCGTGGCGCTTGCCGGGCTCGTGGAGCTTCTGCAGCCGCTGGGCAATCCATTCGTCCTCGTGGCCGGCGGCTTCCGGATAGTCGCCGCGGGCAACGCCGACGCGGAGCGTGTCTTCGAGCCGCGCGCCTTCGGCAAACAGATCGGCGGTCTTGCTGTAGATCTCGGCATATTGCTTATTCCAGAGGACGTAGCGGCCTTCGGGATCGAGGATCACGATGCCCTGCGGCAGCAGGTCGACGGCCTGGCGCAGCCGCTCATGCGATTTGCGCGCTTCGGCGATGGCCGCTTCAACTTCGGCACGGCTCTGCACGAGCTGGTCGCGTTCGACGGGCGGCCGGGGCGCGCGCGCAAATCGCGGCTTGCGCGGCTGTCGGCCGCCTCGGGCAAGCACGTTGCGCTTTCGCTTTTCTGTTTTTTTGGACCCCAAACTCAACTTCACACGTCCTCGCCGCGCCCAGCGACGCAAGTCTTGCTCCAAGTGTCTGAAAGAAAAGTAATCTTGGATGGTCTCGTGCCCCCGCGGGCGCGCCATGCGGCAGCCAGGAGCCGAAGCGTTTTGCCTGTTTGCGAGGCGCGATCAGCGTCATCGGGCGCGTCGAACCTGCTCCCTTGTCGCGACCGACGAGAGCGGAGACGCAAAAACGTGCAGTCTCCATGAATCAATTCCGAAATGCGGCCTCTTGCATGCAGGAGACAAGCGCATCTCGTTCTGCGCACGAATTTTGGTCAACGCAGGATAGAGTTATCGCGCCGTTAAGGATCGCGCCCGTCGCGGCAGAAATCCACGACTTTCACATGATCGCCTCGCGCCACTCGCGCATGTGAAAGTCGCGCGACGAGAACGGAACCGACCGCGGCCGTAAAGACGTTGTGAGGCGCGGACCGGCCGAACGCCTGATCCTTACCCCTGACGCGGCGTTCGGCTATAAGGATGCCAGCATGAGTCCCCGCCGCATCGCCCCTCTCCTGCTGATGATGACGCTCCTGGCCGCCGGCGGCGCGCTGGCCCAGGACAGGGGCAGCGTGAATCCGAAACCGTTGCCGCCGTTGGTCCATCCCAACGATCCCAAGATCGGCGCCAAGGAGCTGTTCGCGCGCAAGCTTTTGCCCTCGACCGGGCCGGCGCACGTCATCGGCTCCTATGTGAAGGGCTGCATCGGCGGCGCCCAGCAGATGCCGCTCAATGGCGATAATTGGCAGGTGATGCGGCTGTCGCGTAACCGCAATTACGGTCATCCCGACATGATCGCGCTGATCAAGCGCCTGGCTGCCAAGGCGCACAAGGACGCGGGCTGGCCGGGCATTCTGGTCGGCGACATCGGCCAGCCGCGCGGCGGGCCGGCGCTATCAGGCCACGCCAGCCATCAGATCGGGCTCGATGCCGACATCTGGCTGACGCCGATGCCCGACCATCGCCTTTCGCGCGAGGAGCGCGAGGAGATGTCGGCGGTGATGATGGTGCGCGAGGATCGCCTCGACATCGACCCGAAAGTTTTCACGCCTGCCCACGTGCTCGTGCTGCGCGACGCGGCGCAGGAGCCGGCGGTGCAGCGCATCTTCGTCAATCCCGCGATCAAGAAGGCGCTGTGCCGCGAGGCCAAGGGCGACCGCTCCTGGCTGTCGAAGATCCGGCCGTGGTGGGGCCACGACTATCATTTCCACATCCGCATGCGCTGCCCGGCGGGCGCCGGCGAATGCCAAGGACAGCCCTCGCAATCCGAGGACGAAGGCTGCAAGCCCTCCGATTTCGCCTACTGGTTCAGCGAGGGCGTGCTGCACCCAAAGCCGCCGCCGGAGCCGCCGAAGCCAAAACCGCCGATGACGCTGGCGCAGATGCCGGCGGCCTGCAAGGCGGTGCTGCATGCGGGTGATGCGAAGCCGTAACAAGTGCGTCAGCCGGCTGGTCCCTGTCCCCCGTCATGCGCTAGGATCGGCTTGCCGCCGTGCCGTAAGCAAGCGGCTCCGTCGGGATGCGCATCCCGTTGTTCAACGAACCGCACGCCCCGCGTCCCTTGCGTGGCCAAATATGAGATTCGACATGCGCGTCCTCGCTCTCCTTGCCGTGCTCGCGCTCGGCGCGACCTCCGCTGTTGCCGCGGAGGAACCCAGCGGCTGCGACAAGTTCAAATGGCCGATCGAGCGCGACCGCGCGGCGCTGACTGCGCCGGACCGCGCCAAGCTTGCGTCCGGAGCCGAGCAGGCGGCAGTGCCGGCATCGGCCATCACGCTGGGGTTGGTCGCGCCCCAGGAGGCAAAGCTGCCGAGCCCGCCGGAGCGGGCGCCGAAGCACGGCACCTTTGCCGGCTTCACCAGCATCAAGGCGACGAAGGCCGGGCTCTACACGATCAGCCTGTCCTCGGGCGCCTGGGTCGATTTGGTCCAGGACGGGCATTTCCTCAAGCCCGTGGCCTTCAGCGGTGCCACCGATTGCGACGGCATCCGCAAGACCATGAAGTACGAGCTCTCGGACAAGCCGTTCGTGCTCCAGATCAGCGGTGCCAAGGACAATTCGCTGTCGATTTCGATCCTGCCGGCGCAATAAGCCCATCGCCTTGGGCAAACGGTCGCCTTTGACGTGAGGCCCCGGCCTGCTATCTTCGAGACCAGCGATATCCCCGCCGGCCGTAAGCCGTTGCGGGGACCCGTGGAACAGCGCTTCCGCCCGTCGCGACCTAACCCCAATGCCAGATTTGCGCGTGTTTTAGCGCGCGCGGGCTCGCACGGAGCGCCATCCATGTATCGTATTGCCGGACTTTTCACCGCCTTCGTCATGCTCGCGGGCGCGAGCCTCTCGCCTGCTAGCGCCGAGGACAAAACCATCACCGTGTTCGCCGCCGCGTCGATGAAGAACGCGCTCGACGAGATCGACGCCGCCTACACCGCCAAGACCGGCGTGAAGATCACCGCGAGCTACGCGGCAAGCTCGGTTCTGGCAAAACAGATCGAGCAGGGCGCGCCGGCCGACGTGTTCGTCTCGGCCGACACCGACTGGATGGACTATGCGACATCGAAGAAGACCATCAACGAGCCGACCCGCGTCAACCTGCTCGGCAACAGCATCGTGCTGATCGCGCCGAAGGATTCCAAGATCGACAACGTCACCGTTGCGCAAGGCCTCGACCTCGCCAAACTCGCCGGCGACGGCAAGATCGCGACCGGCGACGTCAAGTCCGTGCCGGTCGGCAAATATGCCAAGGCGGCGCTGGAGAAGTTGGGGGCCTGGCAGGCGGCGGAGCCGAAATTCGCGATGGCCGAGAGCGTGCGCGCCGCGCTGACGCTGGTGGCCCGCGGCGAAGCCAATCTCGGCATCGTCTATTCCACCGACGCCAAGGTCGAGCCGGGCGTGAAGATCGTCGGCACCTTCCCGGCGGATTCGCATCCGGCGATCATCTATCCGGTGGCCGCAACCACGACCGCGAAGCCCGAGGCCAACGACTATCTCGCCTTCCTGCGCACCTCGGCCGCCAAGACCATTCTGGAAAAATACGGCTTCAAATTCCTGATCTCGCCCACAACTTAGTTTTTGCGACGTGATAGCTACGACTTGATGCTCGACATCTCTCCCGCCGAATGGACGGCGATCCTGCTCTCGCTCAGGGTCGCCGTCATAGCGACGCTGGTGGCAACGCCGTTCGGCATTGCGCTGGCGTGGCTGCTCGCCCGCAAGGATTTTTGGGGCAAGTCGGTGCTCGACGCCGTCGTGCATCTGCCGCTGGTGCTGCCGCCGGTCGTGACCGGCTATCTCCTGCTTCTCACCTTCGGCCGTCGTGGCCTGGTCGGCGCCTTCCTCGCCGATCATCTCGGCATCGTCTTCGCCTTCCGCTGGACCGGTGCGGCGCTCGCCTGCGGCGTGATGTCGTTTCCGCTGCTGGTGCGCCCGATGCGGCTGTCGATCGAGGCGATCGACCGCCGGCTCGAGCAGGCAGCCGAGACGCTCGGCGCCGCGCCGTTCAAAGTGTTCTTCACGGTGACGTTGCCCTTGGCGCTGCCCGGCGTGCTCGCCGGCATGGTGCTTGGCTTTGCCAAGGCGATCGGCGAATTCGGCGCCACCATCACCTTCGTCTCCAACATTCCCGGCGAGACCCAGACGATCTCGTCCGCGATCTATTCGCTGATCCAGACGCCGGACGGCGATGCCGCCGCGGGACGGCTGGTGATCGTCTCGATTGTGCTCGCGCTCGGCGCGTTGATCGCCGCCGAATGGTTCGCCCGCCGCGCCACGCAGCGCCTGCACGGAAATTGACCATGCTGCGCGTCGATATCGAAAAACAGCTCGGCGAATTCTCGCTTTCCGCGTCCTTCGAGAGCGAAGGCCGCGTCACCGGCCTGTTCGGCGCATCCGGCGCCGGCAAGAGCTCGCTGATCAACATGATCGCAGGCCTGCTGCGGCCCGACCGCGGCACCATCGTCATCGACGGCGACGTTGTCGACGACACCGCCGCCGGCATTCACGTGCCGACCTGGCGCCGCCGCATCGGCTATGTGTTCCAGGATGCGCGGCTGTTTCCGCATCTCAACGTCGCGCAAAATCTCGACTATGGCCGGCGGATGAACCGCCTCGCGGCGGATCCGGCGCAGCGCACGCGCGTCGTCGAGCTGCTCGACATCGGCGCTCTGCTCGACCGCCGCCCCGGAAGGCTCTCCGGCGGCGAGCGGCAGCGCGTCGCGCTCGGCCGCGCGCTGTTGTCAAAGCCGCGCCTGCTGCTGCTCGACGAGCCGCTCGGTGCGCTCGACGAGGCCCGCAAGCTGGAGATTTTGCCTTATCTGGTGCGGCTGCGCGACGAGGCCAATGTCCCCATGGTCTATGTCAGCCACGACGTCGCCGAACTGCGCCAGGTCGCGACGCAGATCGTGATGCTGAGGCAGGGTCGGGTGACGTCGTTCGGTGGCGTGAAGGTGCTGACGTGAGGCCCGTGGCCTCTCCCCGTCATTGCGAGCGTAGCGAAGCAATCCAGAGTCTTTCCACGGAGGGATTCCGGATTGCTTCGCTGCGCTCGCAATGACGAGACTGGGGCTAGACCCCCGCGACCGACGTCCACAGCTCCGCGAGCTTCTTGCGCAGCGCCTGGCTGCGCGTCAGCGGCGCCGGGGTTTCGTCCTCTTCCGGCAGGCGGAGGCCGACGACGTTGACGCGGCCGCCGGAAATGCTGCGTGCGACGAGCACGATGGTGTCGAGCGCGAGCTCGGCACCTTCCTTCGGCGCGCGATCGAGATGGACGTCGAAATAGTCGGCCAGCGTCAGCTTGCTATCGTCGTCACTCGCCTTCACGCCATAGATCTCCGCGAGCTCGGCGAGCGTGTGCTCGCCGGAGACCATGAAGTCGCCGAGCAGATGCGGGTCGGGCTCCGAGCTCGGCTGCATGTCGACAAAGAAGCGGTCGAGCGCTTCGGCCTTTTCCGGCGGCGCCAGCAGGTAGATGTAGTCGCCGGGCGCAATCGGCTCGGCTTCCACAGGCGTCAGGATGCTCTC
The DNA here is from genome assembly GCF_021458635.1 of Bradyrhizobium monzae. GTDB lineage: Bacteria > Pseudomonadota > Alphaproteobacteria > Rhizobiales > Xanthobacteraceae > Bradyrhizobium. Next base: position 242,184 of record NZ_JAIRDQ010000011.1, on the reverse strand, counting down.
CTTGCGGATCACCAGCGTCGGTTTGGACCACGACGGGATCAGGCCGCGGCGGAAATACAGGCTCTTGGGCCGCACCGGATAACCGACCAGCTGCTGCTCGAGCTGACCGGGCAGATCAAGCTCGACACGGCGGGGCCCGCGTTCCGCACGCGGCAGCGCCACGTGCAGCTTGCGCGCGGCGGGCGCCAGCGTCCAACCCTGCAGCAACAGCGAAATGATCACGACGACGAAGGCGACGTCGAAATAGAGATAGGCTTTTGACAGGCCGACCAGCATCGGGATCGACGCCAGGAAGATCGCGACCGCGCCGCGCAGGCCGGTCCAGGCGATGAAAATCTTTTCGCGCCAGTTGAAACGGAACGGTGCCAGGCACACGAACACCGCGATCGGCCGTGCCACCAGCATCAGGACAAAGGAGACGCCGATCGCGGGCAACACGCTGGAGCCCAGCCGGCTCGGCGACACCAGGAGGCCGAGCAGCACGAACATCACGATCTGCGCCAGCCAGGTCGCGGCGTCGAGAAACGCCACCACCGAATTATGCGCACGCGTCGGCCGGTTGCCGATGATGATACCGGCGAGATAGACGGCGAGGAATCCGGAGGCGTGCATGATCTGCGAACCGCCGAAGATCACGAGTGCGGCCGTGGTCACGAACGGTGCGTGCAGGCCTTGCGGCAACGCGACCTTGTTGAGCCCGATGACGACGAGACGTCCACCAAGGAAGCCCACGACGGCTCCGAGCACCGCCTCCTGGACAAACTCCATCACCACATGGCCCGGCGAGCTCGAGCCCAGCGAGATGTATTCGACCAGCATCAGGGTGAGGAAGATGGCGAAGGGATCGTTGGTGCCGGATTCCGCCTCCAGCGTCGCACCGACGCGCGGGCGTAGGCGCAGGCCCTGGGTGTGCACCAGCAGGAATACGGCGGCCGCATCGGTCGAGGCCACCACCGCACCGACCAGGAGCGACTCCGCCCAGTTGAGATCCAGCGCAAATTTCGCGAACGGTGCCGTGATCAGCGCGGTCAGCAAGACGCCGACGGTCGCGAGCACCACGGAAGGCGCGAGCACGGTGCGGATGCTGGCAAAGCGCGTCTTCAGGCCGCCGTCGAACAGGATCAGGGCCAGCGCCACCGAGCCGACCAGATAGGTCGTGCCGACGTCGCTGAACTGGAGCTGGCCGGGACCTGAATCCCCCGCCAGCATGCCGATCGCGAGGAAGACCAGCAGCAGCGGCGCACCGAAGCGCAGCGCGAGCAGGCTCGACAGGATACCGGCCATCACCAGGACGGCGCCGAGCAGAATGGCGATGCTGAAAGAGTCGAGTGAGGCCATCCACCTTCCGGGTACAAATCGCTGGAATTGCATCCTTATCGTCGCCGCACCGGCGCGCCAACCCATTTTCTCCCACTCGCGGCAATCTGCCCGTATTTTGCGGCCTTAACGCGCTTCACTTCGCGGTGTATCGATGGCCCGGCCGCTTCCTTTGTGGGATTCTGCGGCGCTTCCGAATCAATTCCTTTCGCCGCCCAGCGAGACTTCTCCAGCGAGACCTTCCTACGAGATTTGCCCGATGGACCTCAAAGACTTCATGGAGTTCGTGCAGACCACCGCGCGCAGCGTCGGGGCGGAAATCGCCTCGCCCTGGTTCTACCTGCAATTTGGTCTCATTCTGATGGCGGCCGGGATCGCCTATGCTGCGGAAGCCGCCATCCGCAACCGGGTCGACATGACCTCGCTGGCGATGCGCTGGCCGCTGCCGCTCCGCCACTTCGCCCGCGTGATGGTCTCCAGCGGCTCGACCGCGGTGTTCACCCTGCTCGTGATCGTCTCCCGCGTCGTGATGTATCACGCGACCTGGCCGAGCCGCAGCTATCTGCTGATGGTCGCCGCCAAGCTGGGGCTCGCCTGGCTCGCGATCCGGCTCCTGACCTCGGTGCTGCGCAACGCCTTCTTCGTCAAGCTGGTGTCGGTTGCGGCGTGGTTTGTCGCCGCGCTGTCCATCCTCGGCCAGCTCGACACCACGATCGAACTGCTCGACTCCTACGCCATCGTGCTCGGCGGGCTGCGGCTGACGCCGCTGCTGGCACTCAAGGCCGGCGCGCTGTTGATCCTCGCGCTCTGGCTCACCAACATCGCCAGCAATTTCGCCGAGAGCAAGATCAACTCGGCCACGGACCTGACACCGTCGGTCCAGGTGCTGCTGGTCAAGATCATCCGCATCGGACTGCTTGCAATCGCCATCGTGCTCGCGCTCGGCACGGTCGGCATCGACCTCTCGGCGCTCGCGGTGTTCTCCGGCGCGGTCGGCGTCGGCATCGGTATCGGCCTGCAGAAGATCGTCGCCAACTTCATCTCCGGCATCATCCTGCTCGCCGACAAATCGGTGAAGCCGGGCGACCTCGTCACCATCGGCGACAACACCGGGCGCATCAGCGCGATGAAGACGCGCTATATTTCCGTCGCCGCCGGCGACGGCCGCGAATTCCTGGTGCCGAACGAGGATCTGGTGACGCAGAAGGTCGTCAACTGGACCTATACCGACAAGAACACGCTGGTGAAGATCATTTTCGGCACCAATTACGACGCCGATCCCAGGCTGGTCTGCAAGTTCGCCATCGAGACCGCAGCCGCCCACCCGCGCGCGCAGAAGGGCAAGCCGCCGAACTGCATCCTGACCGAGTTCGCCGAGGCCGGCATGAAGTTCTCGCTGACCCTCTGGCTTGCGGACCCCGACGGCATGGACAACGTCAAAAGCGACGTGATGCTGTCGCTATGGGACGCCTTCAAGCGCGAGGGCATTCGGGTTCCCTACCCGGTCCGCGAAATCCGCGTCCGCGGCGGGGCGCTGCCGGTCGAAACCACCGTGGAAGTCCCGAATTGAGCCGCCTTTCGGGCGCATCTCGAGTAGGTTCTTGATTTGGCGCGTTTTCTTCACGCGAACCGGTACCCACTTCGCTCGAAAACGCTCTGGCTTGGCTTGCGCGGAGGCCCGCAATCATTAAATTAGGGCCTCAAATCAAGCCCTTCCGCCGTATTCCAGAAGATAGCGCCCGCATGAGCTACGTCGAAGCCACCGATACCTCCCTGCGCAAGACCGGACAGATCAAGCTGCATGGGCCGACCGCCTTTGCCGGCATGCGCAAGGCCGGTGCCCTGGTGGCGAAGTGCCTCGACGAGCTCACCGACATCGTCGGCCCCGGCGTGCCGACTGATCGGATCGACGAATTCGTCCGCGAGTTCGCCTTCAGCCATGGCGCCTATCCGGCGACGCTGATGTATCGCGGTTATCGCTACTCGACCTGCACCTCGCTCAACCACGTGGTCTGCCACGGCATGCCCGGCGACCGTCCGCTCAAGGAAGGCGATATCGTCAACATCGATGTCACCTTCATCGTCGACGGCTGGTACGGCGATTCCAGCCGGATGTATGCGGTCGGCCCGATCGCGCGCAAGGCCGAACGGCTGATCGAAGTGACCTATGAAGCCATGATGCGCGGCATCGCCGCGGTGAAGCCCGGCGCCACCACCGGCGACATCGGTCATGCCATCCAGAGTTTCGTCGAGCCGCAGGGCATGAGCGTGGTGCGCGATTTCTGCGGCCATGGCCTCGGGCGCATGTTCCACGACGAGCCGAACATCATCCATATCGGTCGGCCCGGAGAAGGCGTGCAGCTCAAGCCCGGCATGTTCTTCACGATCGAGCCGATGATCAATCTCGGCAAGCCGCACGTGAAGATCCTGTCCGACGGCTGGACCGCGGTCACCCGCGACCGTTCGCTCTCGGCGCAGTTCGAGCACTCGGTCGGCGTCACCGCCACCGGCGTCGAGATTTTTACGCTGTCGGAGCGGCATGGCGAGAAGCAGATCGGCTGATCTGCTGCCATCTCGTCCCTTCAATCCAGTGTGAACAGTTCCGCGCCTTCGATCGCGTAATGCGCGAACAGAAAATCCCTGATGTTGACGATGCTGCCGTTCTCCCAATCGAGGAGGACGAAGTAGCGCGGCGGGCCTGAGGGATCCTGCGGATCGAACATGATGATCGCAGGGCGCCGGTCGACGAGGCCGGGAACGCAATGCCAGGCGCTGGTCTGCGCATAGCGACCAAAATATTCGCTGACGTCGCGGCGGCCGGCCCGGCGCGTCCGGTTGACCATCTCCAGCCGCACGTCGTCCGCCAGCATGTCGCGCAGGGACTCGAAATCGCGCGCGTTGAAACGCTCGACATAGTGCGTCAGGCGAGCACGCTCGGCCGTCTCCAGTTCGGGAGGCCTGACGTCGTCGGATTCCTCCGCGAGCTCGCGGAGACGGACCCGGCCGCGTTGCAGGGCGCCCTTGGTGGCCGGGATGCCGCCCATGATGGTGCAGACCTCGTCGACGGAATAGCCGAGCACATCGCGCAGGATCACCGCGCTTCGCTGCGCCACCGGGAGGCGCATGAAGGTCTGCAGGCTCGCGGCCACGATCTGGCGGTCGGTCACGGGGCTGGTCGAGGCGGCGATCATGTCCAGATCTTCATCGGAGTGAGCAGCGTTGTAGCGCGCGCGCCGGCGCAGAAAATCCAGCGCGGCGTTGTGGGCGATGCGAAACAGCCAGCCTTCCGGATTGTCCAGCGGCTCGGTCCGCGGCGCCGCCTCGACGGCCTTGAGCAAGGCCTCCTGAAGCACGTCCTCGCCATCGATGACCGAGCCTGTCATGCGCGCGCAGTAGCGATGCAGCTGCGGCCGCATTTCCACCGCCAGGCGGTCGAGGGCTTGCTGGGCGGTCTCCCGGACCGCCCCCGAGCCGTTGCTCGTCACATCGTCCGTCAAGCAGGAGCTCCTCGTCGCCGACAGGCGTGATACGTCAATCGGGATCGAGATACCACCCGCCAAAAGCTCAGGCATGATTGACCTCGACGACCTCGCACAGGATCGTCTCGGCCTTCGCGATCGCGGCAAGCCGCTGGATGTACGGCGCGAATTTCGGATCCTTGCGGAAGTTCTCGATATCCTGGGCGCTTCGCCATTGCGAGTAGTTGATCGCCCGCCCGCCCTCCTTGCCGGCATGGACGCTGGAGGAGATGAAGCCGGGCTGCTTGCTGAAGAAGGATTCGGTGCCCTCCTTCAGGAGCTGAACCAGCTTTTGCTGGTTGTCCGGCTCGACCGTGAAGACGTTGACCAGGGTGGTGACATCGCTGCCGGTACGGATGGTGGCTTCCATGTTCGAACTCCTGTTCTGGCTATAGGACGGGACGCTTTGAGCGGCGAGCAGCACGCCGCAGCAAAGCCGGTGGCAACGACGGCGCGACGCGAAGGCGTGGCTTTGATCTCTGACATTGATGTTCTCCCTTGCGGAAACTCTGCCGGCCGCTCGATGAGGCCCACAGCGCAGAGACGAACGAGGAAGTGAAAAGGAAACGGTCGGCGTGAGATTTTTTTTGCGGCGATCTCCGCCAGGATCATCTTGGTCTGGTCGATCAGGCGCTTGGCCTCCTGCACGCGCCGGGTCGCCGCGATGTCGCGGGGGCTCGCGCCGGCCCACCGCCGCCCGGCATGGGCGGTAGACCGCCGCCGGGTCCGCCTCCCGGAGGCATGGGCGGGCGGGCAGATGTTCGGACGTCCGATCAAGGATCGGCTAGCTGCGCTGGTGCCAGGGTTGAAGCGTGACCGTTGAGCCGTCGCAATTGACGGTTGCAAAAGCGGTGATCCGCAGCAATGCTGGCGGACGATGCCCGCCAAAGCCAACCCCGACGACAACACACCTGCAGACACGCCGCATTATCTCGGCCACCGTGAGCGGCTGCGCGAACGCTTCTACAGCGCCGGCGCGGACGCGCTCAGCGACTACGAACTGCTGGAAATGGCGCTGTTTCCGGCGCTGCCGCGGCGCGACACCAAGCCGCTGGCAAAGACGCTGATCAAGATCTTCGGCTCGTTCGCCGAAGTCGTCCACGCGCCGGTGGCGCGGTTGCGTGAGATCGACGGCGTCGGCGAAGCCGCCATCCACCAGCTCAAGCTGATCGCGGCGGCCGCGCACCGCGTCGCCAAGGGCGAGGTCAACAGCCGCAACGCGCTGTCGTCCTGGAACGAGGTGATCGCCTATTGCCGCACCAGCATGGCCTTCGCCGACAAGGAACAGTTTCGCCTGCTCTTCCTCGACAAGCGCAACCAGCTGATCGCCGACGAGGTGCAGCAGACCGGCACCGTCGACCACACCCCGGTCTATCCGCGCGAGGTGATCAAGCGCGCGCTCGAGCTGTCGGCGACCGCCATCATCCTTGTGCACAATCATCCGAGCGGCGATCCCTCCCCTTCACAGGCCGACATCCAGATGACCAAGGCGATCATCGACATCGCCAAGCCGCTCGGGATTGCCGTGCATGATCACATCATCGTCGGCAAGAACGGGCACGCCAGCCTGCGCGGGATGCGGCTGATCTAGCTGGTCGCGAAACGACGTGGCAGCCGATCACTGGAGGAAAGCCTTGGCAGCTTCCGAAATGGCTTCGCTCGCCTGACCATCTTCGATCGAAGGCTGGCCATCGCCAGACTGAGGTCCATAGTTTCCGAACTGGCTATGGACCATGCCTGCGATACGAACGATTTGCGCTTCAGCCGGCAGCTCCGACGCGTGCTGCCCGATCGTCTCGGGTGGCATGATGCCATCGCGATCCGCCGCGATGGTAAGGACTCGGAGCCGGGATTTCGAAATATCGGAGCCACAATAGGTTCCCAACAAGACAATCCCCTCAAGGCCGTCGCGGTGTTTGCTCGCGTAGTAACAGGCTGCCGCGCCTCCCAGTGAATGCCCGCCCACGTACCACCGCTCGATCCCGGTCAGCTGCCTGCGCATTTCGTCGGCTTGATCGAGCGAAAAGGCTGCGATGTTGAGCCTCGGCCGTCCGATGACGATGTTCACCCGGGCCCTGGTGGATAGCTCGACGAGCTTGGAGAGGTACGCTTTCGGCTCAATCCGGAGGCCCGGATAAAACAGAAGTCCAATCGCTGAAGGGGCAGCGGCCGGACGAATAACGAGGAAACCACCGAGCTCCCTGATCACAACGCGAGGATCGTGCAGTGCGCGGGCCTGCGCGAGGGGATCAGCTCCGTAGGCATCGAGCGCCCATGCAATGAAACCACCTCCCAGCAGTGCGGCAAGTCCCACGCCCGCACCGATCACAATCAGCAGCTTCTTCACGCTTAATCCTCCTCCAGGATGCTGCCGAGTCGATCGAGACGACGCTCCCACGAAGCCCGGTGTTCCCTGACCCAGTGCTCTAGGGTTTCAAACCCCGTCGTATCCAGGCTGCACGTCCGCACACGCCCCTTCTTGTCGGATTTGAGCAAGGCACAGGACTGAAGAATGCGTAGATGCTGGGTCACGGCGGTCACTGTGATACCGAGCGGCCTGGAGAGGTCCGACACGGACATTGGACCGGCACTTAAGAGACGAATGATCCGACGGCGCGTGGAATCACCAAGCGCATCCAGGATTCGATCGACCTTGCCGATGCGCAAGGCCATGGACGTGGCCATCGACACACTCCTCCCGTTTGGCGCTGGTGCCTAAACCATCGGCTCAAGTCGATCGAGGAGCGCGCGCCATCCAGCTTCGCGGATTTTGGGGCCATCCGCGCCCTCAAAGAAGACGGCCTGATGCGTCAGGACCAACAACGTACCCGAATTATTTGGGCGGAATTCCGCGGTCACGAGGGATGCCGAGATCCGCCTGTCTCCCAGCGTCATCGTTGAAGCCGTAACGACGCGGCGGTCCGCGACAACATCCAGAAACCGCCCTTCGTAGCTCAGCGCAACCGACGCAAAGGGCGTGCCTTTCCTGAAGCGGTATTGGGCGCGCTCTTGCCCCCCAACCACGAAATCCATGCTGAAGTGCTCGACGTCATGGTCGGGGCCGTCGGCGAACCAGCGCCGCTTCTTGGATGGGTCGGAAAAAGCCGCAAATACCAGGGGCGGCGACTTGAGATAGGTGCGCTCGATGACAAACGTGTTGTCGATGACGGATTGATCGGTCATTGCTGCCCTGCTCATTAGTGAAGTATGAACTTCACTATAAGCGAGCAGCCAGATAGTCAAGTCGTGACTTCAGTATCCGCGCTAAGCCCGCCCCCGCGTGCAGTTCAGCATCCATTGCACACCGAAGCGATCGGTGAGCTTGCCGTAATAGTCGCCCCAGGGCTGGATCCCGAGCGGCGTGGTGATCGTGCCGCCTTCGGCGAGACGCGCGAACAGGGCCGTCGTTTCCTGCGTGTCGCCCATCATCAGGATATGCGCTGAGCCGCGCATCGGCTCGGCATCGTCATTGTCGGATGCGTAGAATTGGATGCCCGGTCCCTCGAACTTCGCATGCATGATCTTGCCTCGCATCGGTCCGGTTTCGCCATGGCGCATGATCTCGGTCACCTTGCCGAGGCCGCAGGCGCTGTAGAAGGCCAGCGCCGCCTCGCAACGGGTCGTGAAGAAAAGATAATTCGACATTTGCATCTGTAGTTCTCCCCTTCGGCTGATCAGGTCTCAGCACAGGCCTTGAGTGCAGCCGCGCGACATGCGGACGCGATGGCCGCGCTGACATCCTTGTCGGCGACGGCCCGCGCCATCGTGACACCGCCGGACAGGATCGAGAGCAGCGCCCACGCGCGCGCGCGTCTGTCCTTGGCAATGCGGCCGGGCAAGCCGTCCGCAACCGCGTTCACGACGCCCTCGATCTCGGCCTCGAACACGGTCTTGATCCCGACGTCTGCCCGCTGCACCTCCGAGGTCAGGCTCTGCAAGGCGCAGCTCGAACCGAGCTCACAGACCCGCTTTTGTCCGAGATAGAAATCGATGAACGCCGCGACCCATCTGGCGCCGTGCTCGGCCCGCAGGCCCTCGACACCCTGGCGCAGCTCTTCCAGACCCGCCACCAGCGCAGCCTCGAAAGCTTCGCCCTTGGACGAGAAGTGCCCGTAGAACGCGCCGGAGGTGACCTCGGCCTCCTTGGCAAGGCCGTCGACACCGATGCCGCCAAAGCCCTGGCGGCGAAAGCCACGGCCGGCGGCCGCCACCATGCGCGCGCGGGCCTCTTCCTTGTGTCCGGACTTGTATCGCACCACGGGACCCTTTTTATATCACGATCGTTATTTTAACATTGACGACGCCGCACCCTTTGTGCGAATGCAATCACGATCGTTATATAACGATCGCAATATTATCGCAAGCCGCGATCGCAGCCGGCGTTCGCGGCGCTCACATCACGAAGGGAGTTTTGGTCATGCCGATCACCGTCGTCGCCACGGATGGCATCTTCAGTGCAGCCGCCGAGAAAACCATGTTCGCCGAGCTGACTGCCGCGTTTCTCAGGCATCACGATCTCGCGGGCAATGCGTTCCTCACGCCGAACGTGATCGGCGAGATCAGTACTATCCCGAAGGGCCGGTCCTTCGCCGGCGGGACGTCGAACGACATCGTCGTGGTCGAATTGAAAGTGCCGTCCTTCGCGCTGGGGAGCCCGGAGCAAAAGGCGGGCTTCATCCAGGAAGCCACCGACATCGTCTTCAAGGCGGCGGAAGGCCGCCATCCGCGCGAGCGGATTTTCGTCAACATGGTCTATGCGGTGGACGGCCTGTGGGGCATCGGGGGCAAGGCGTACACCAATGCCGAACTCGGCGACGCCGCCGGCCGGGCCAGCGCTGCCTAGGGACAGCGATCAGCGCCGGCGCGCGCGAGACGGCGCCGGCGCTATTCTGTTCAGTAGCAGTATCGCGGATCGACCGGGACGTAGCGGCCGTCCGGGCGCTGCATGTAGCAGCCGCGCTGATACGCGTAATAGCCGGATCGGCGACGCTCGCCTTCGGAGGCGATCGCAGCCCCCGTGCCGGCGCCGACGACCGCACCGATGGCAGCCCCACGGCCGCCGCCAAGCGCTCCGCCCACGATCGCTCCACCCACGCCGCCGAGGATGGCGCCGCCGATAGCGTCCTGCGCTACCGCGTCATGGACCGGTACGGCCATCGCGACGGCGAAACACGCTGCAATTCCAAGACGTCGAAGCATCCCGAATCCTCCCATCTGATGCGGCCAGTCATAGCGTTTGCGACGATCCCGGGCCAGAATAATCGGGTGAATCCGACTCGCTTCCGGCCCTTTTGCGTCACAAGGCCCGCCTGTCGCGACGGCCGGTCGATGCCTCAGACCGAGAGTGCGGTTGCCGCGACTACGGCGCGACCCAGCGCTGCACGGCTTCCGCTGTGTCGGCAGGCGTCGTGTTGAAGCAGATCGCGGCTTGCGGCGCCAGGCAGTGGACGAGGTTGAGCACCTTCTCGAACAGCAGCAGCCGTTCCTTTGGCTCGCGCAGGCCAGCACCGATGACGATGCAATCGAAGCGCTCGTCGCGTAGCGCCGCCGTTACGGTCGCTTCCGCCGCCTCGTCGAGATCGATCAGGCAACTCGTGACCTCGTAGCCGAGACCGCGCAGGCGCAGCAGCTGCGCTTCGATGTAATTGCGGACGAGCGCCGGCGTGAGCTGCGGAAACGCGCTGTAGTCCACATTGCCGGGTTCGATGCCGATCGCGAGGACGCGCTTGGCCATTGCAGAATTCCTGAGCCAGACCGTTTCCGTTGCTAACGGACGGTCACCCGACAGGTTCCCGAACTGCGCGTGGCGACCGCGCGCACACGTCGCTGACGTTGCGTCCTTTGACCGCAACCTTTCGCGCTGCACCTGTAAGCCATTTCACATGCACTCCAGCGTTGACCTGCCACATTTGCCGGACCACGCCCAGAGCCCGCGTCCGCCGACGGCGGCACGCAGCTCACGCCTGATTTGCACAACCAACCGATAATTTTAACAATTCGCGGGAGCGGCAGATGGTGTCATACGAGAGTCTGAAGAGCGGGTATGAGAGCAACTGGGCCAATCTCCAGATCCGGCCCGCACGCCTTGGCGAAGCCAACGCGACGGCACGCAAGGCCATCAACGGCAAGGCGACCTATCAGCAGGTCGAACGGCTGACCGGCGTGCCCTGGTACTTCGTCGCGCTCTGCCATTATCGCGAGTCCAATTTCGATTTCGACACCTATCTCGGCAACGGCGAAACGCTGAAGCGCGTGACTTGCCTCGTCCCGAAGGGGCGCGGCCCGTTCGCCTCGTTCGTCGACGGCGCCGTGGACGCGCTGAGGATCCAGCACTTCGTCGGCACGCAGGACTGGTGCATCGCGCGCACGCTGCACCGGCTCGAATGCTTCAACGGCCTCGGATATCACGCCAAGGGCGTCAACTCGCCCTATCTCTACGGCGGCTCGACGCTCTACGGACCGACCGAGGCGAGGGGCGGCAAGTTCGTCGCGGACCACGTGTTCGACCCGAGCCATGTCGATTCCCAGCTCGGCACCGCGGTGATCCTGCATGCGATGATGTCGCAGGATTCTTCGATCACCATCGACGACAGCCCGTCCATTGCCTCCCGTTCCGAGCCGGACGAGGACGTGGCGTCGTCGGTGCTGCTGATGCAGCAGACGCTCAACAAGCTCGGCGCCAATCCGCCGCTCGACGAAGACGGCATCAGCGGACCGAAGACCAGGGCGGCGGTCTCGCAATTTCAGCAACAGCACGCCCTCGAGGATACCGGCCTGCTCGACGGGACCACGATCGCCGCCATCACGCGCGCGGGCGTGCAGCCGGTCCGGACGCAAAATGTGGATCTGTCCCATATCCTGGGTCGGTTGGAAAACCTCGCACAGCGTCTGCAGCCGGGAGCGATCCCAACAGGTGCAACGCCGATAGCGACCCCGCCGATAGGGACAATGCCTGCAGGGCAGTCCAACCAGCTATCCCAGATCCTCGACCAGCTGCAGAGCCTCACGCAGGTCTTGCAACCGGGAGCAACGGCCCCGGTGGGCCCAATTACAGCGGCCAACCCGACGGTCAGCGTGGTTGGACAGCTTCTCTCTCTCATCACCAAGATCGCTCCCGGCACACCGGCGACAACAAATCCTGCTCCGGCCGATCAGCTCAAACAGATGGTCGACCTGCTCAGCGCCATGCTCGGCAACAAGCCCGTGCTCGGCCAGGTCAATGGCGCGCTCGGCGAAACCATCGGCAAAATGCTGGACGGCAAGAAGACGGCGCTCGGCATCGGCGGCTCACTCATCACCGCGCTGCTCTCTGCCGTGACCGCGAGCCCGAGTGCCGGTGGTCTTGCCGGACTGCTCGGGACGATCGCGACCGCGGTGCCGGGGCTTAGCCAATTCGCTCTCCCGATATCGCTCGCGCTCACAGCCTGGGGCGTGCTCGGGAAAATGGAGAAATGGGCGCAGGGCACCGCGCCGCCGCCGAAGCCGACGACCTAGAGAGATTGACTGCTGAGCGCCGCGGCACGGCGCTCCATCAGCGTGCGTTCGCGTGCGTTGGTCGCAAGACGCGCGGCGGCCTCGAAGGCCTGCCGCGCTTCTGCGAGCCGTCCGAGCTTCTGCAGGAAATCACCACGAACTGCCGGCAGATGATGATAGGCCGCAAGCGCCGGTGCGCTGGTGATCTTATCCAGCACGTCGAGCCCGGCTTGCGATCCCTCGGCCATGCCGACTGCGACCGCGCGATTGAGCTCGATGATCGGCGAGCGCACCAGAAGCGTCAGCTCATCGTAAAGCTGCGCGATGCGCCGCCAGTCGGTAGCCGCGGCCGTCTCTGCCGTGGCGTGACACGCCGCAATCGCGGCCTGAAGCGCGTAAAACCGCTCCCCACCGCCGAGCTCGCGGGCACGTTCGAGCGCGCGCAGGCCGCGACGGATCTGCGAGCGATCCCAGAGCCCGCGATCCTGGTCCATCAACAGAATGGGATCACCGCTTGCGTCGGTACGCGCGCGAGCCCGCGCGGCATTCAGATCCATCAATGCAACCAGGCCGTGAACCTCGGGCTCATCAGGAGCGAGGCCGGCGAGCACGCGCCCCATGCGCAACGCCTCGTCGCAGAGCTGCGGCCGCAGCCATTCGTCGCCGCGCGCCGCGAGGTAGCCCTCGTTGAAGATGAGGTAGACGACCTCCAGCACCGAGGCGAGGCGCTCCGACAACGCCTCCCCACTCGGGGTCTCATAGGCAAGGCCGGATCCGGACAGTGTTCGCTTGGCGCGGACGATGCGCTGGGAAATGGTTGCTTCCGGTACGAGATAGGCACGCGCGATCTCGGACGTGGTCAAGCCGCAGATCATGCGCAGCGCCAGCGCCGCGCGTGCCTCGCGCGACAGGATCGGATGACAGGCGGTGAAGACCAGCCGCAACAATTCGTCACCGATGTCGTCGTCGAGCGCGGCATCGAAATCCGGCACGGTCTCCTGCTCCTGCAACATGTCCCGCGCCAGCATGTCGTGCTTGTCGCTGAGCATCTTGCCGCGGCGCAGGACATCGAGCGCGCGGCGCCTGGCGGTCGTCATCAGCCAGGCGCCGGGATTGTCGGGCACGCCGATGCCCGGCCAGGCTTCAAGCGCGGCAACCAGCGCGTCCTGGGTCAGCTCCTCCGCAAGCGGCACGTCGCGCAGCATCCGCGACAAGGTCGCGATCAGCCGCGGCTGCACGACGCGCCAAGTTGCGTGAATCGTGGCACGGATGGCTTGATCGATGTCGGCGGCCGTCATCGCCGCCGACCGTGACACACTGGTCTGTGCATCAGGCGTGGGCGGCTACCGCCGACCGCGAATCGACCTCGCAGACACCGTCAACGCCCGGCGTGGCGAAGGCCCGCAACTCGCAGGTGCCGTCCCAGCCCGGCATGTGATCGAGGTGCAGCTGCATGAATTCCTTGGCCATGGCCAGGGCTTCGACCTTGTCGCGCAGCTCGAAAATGGCGTAGCCGCCGACCACTTCCTTGGCTTCGATGAAGGGGCCATCGATGACACTGAGCTCGCCATCGACGATCCGCACCCGTGCGCCGGTCGCAAGCGGCATCAGACCGCCATTGTCGATCATCCGGCCGGCCTTGATTTCCCGCTCGGAAATCTTCTGCATGGCCTCCATCAGCGCCGGACTCGGGCCGGTCATCGGCTGGCTTGAGGTGACGATGTACATGAAACGCATGCAAAACTCCTGTTGAGGCGAGACGCGGCCGGTTCGGCCGCGATCAGCTCGCTACCCAGATGACGATCCAGCCGGAGCCGGATCGACAACGCCACGATAAAAAAACGGGCACAGGAAAAATTGCCGACAGAAAATTGCGGCCCCGAAACGGCGCCTATTGGCGCAGCATGATCAGGGGATCGGCCGTATCGGGAACCCGCCGCCATTGCGCGTTATCGTCGGCCTCGAACTGCCAGACGTCGCCCGATTTCGACATCAGGATGATCTGGCCTCGCTCGAGCCGCCATTGCGTCGGGTTGAACTGGGTGATCGCCGCATCGCATTTCGGCTTGAGGAAGACCTGGAAATTGTCCTGATCGGCTTCCGTGTTCGTCAGCGTCAGCCCGCAAACCGGCTGGCCGTTGCCGCGCACCATGGCCCAGTCGCCGATCATCTGGTCCATCGACTTGGCCATCGAGCGGGCGGCGGCGAGGTCCTGCAGGATGTAGACGCCCTCGCCCTGGCGCAGGCCTTCGAAGATGCCGGCCTCGACCTCGGTGAAGTCGATCACGGATTCGCCGGTCGCATCCTGCAAGCGGACGATGTCGAGCCCCTTGACGCTCCAGGCGACGATGTCCTTGGTGAAAGGCAGCGCGGTCTTGCAGGCCGGCTCGAGCTCGAGCTTGAAACCTTGCGCCACCGGGTCGCCCTTGATCGTGACGACGCAGGTCTTGCTGCGTTCGGTGGTCGAGAGCTCCCACTGCCCGACCATCTCTTTCTTCAGGGTCGTCGCGTCCTGCGCACGCGCAGGACCGATCGCGGCGACACAGGCCGCGATCAGCAATGCAACGACCCGAAGAACTCTCATCAGTGCCCCTTGAACGGCGTTTCAGCAACCGGCGTCAGCGGCGCCTTGCCGGCGAACCAGGACTTGAGGTTGTCGACCACGAGCTGGTCCATGGCATTGCGCGTCACCACCGAGGCCGAGCCGATATGCGGCAGCAGCACGACGTTCTGCATGGTCTTGAGCTCATCCGGCACGGTGGGCTCGGCCGCAAACACGTCGAGGCCCGCGGCGAGGATGGTGCCGGACTTCAATGCCTGGACCAAAGCCTGCTCGTCGACCACGGAGCCGCGCGCGACGTTGACCAGCACGCCGCGCGGGCCCAGCGCCTTGAACACCTCGGCATTGATCATCTTGTTGGTCGAGGCGCCGCCCGGCACGATCACCATCAGCGTGTCGACCGCCTTCGCCATCTCGATCAGATCGGGATAGTGCTTGTAGGAAACGTCCTTGGACGGATTGCGCGAGTGATAGACGACCGGCACCAGCGAGGCATCGAGCCGGCGCGCGATCGCCTGGCCGATCCGGCCCATGCCGACGATGCCGACCTTGCGATCGCGCAGCGAGCCGACGCTGAGCGGATAGTTCTGGGTCTGCCAGAGGCCGGAGCGGACGTAGCGATCGGCCTTGATGAACTCACGCACGGTCGAAATCAGCAGGCCCATCGCGACGTCGGCGACCTCCTCGGTCAGCACGTCGGGCGTGTTGGTGACGATGATGTTGTGCTCGGCGGCGTATTTGGAGTCGATGTGGTCGTAGCCGACGCCGAAGCTCGCCACCATCTCGATCTTGGGCAATTGCGACAGCGAATCCTTGTCGGCGCGGACCGTGTGATAGGTCACCGCCACGCCGCGGATCTTTTCGCGGGTCGCCGGCGTCAACCGTTCGAGGTCACCCCGCGTCTCGGCCTTGTGCACGACGAAATGATCGGAAAACCCGTTCTCGAGGATCGGCCGCACCGGCCCATAGATCAGAAGGTCGATCTTGTCGGACGAAATCGAACCGGTAGACATCAGTTTTCCTTTCCAAGCGCGCTCTCATGCCAGCGCCGTAAAACGAGGTGGGAAACTAGCGCCAGCACCCCATAGATGACAATCCCGGCCAGCGACAACAAAAGCAGCGCTGCGAACATGCGGGGTATGTTCAATCGATAGCCGGATTCGGCGATTCTGTAGGCGAGACCCGAGCCGGCGCCGGCCGTTCCCGCCGCGATCTCGGCCACGACCGCACCGATCAGCGACAGGCCGCCGGCAATGCGCAAGCCGCCCAAAATATAGGGCAGCGCCGCCGGCAGCTTCAGGAAGCGCAAGGTTTGCGGCGGCGAGGCGCCATAGAGCTGGAACAGGCCGGCGAGGTTGCGGTCAACCGAATTCAGCCCGAGCGTGGTGTTCGACAGCACCGGGAAAAAGGCGACGATAAAGGCGCAGACAACGACCGCGGTCTGCTGTTCCAGATAGATCAGGAGCAGCGGCGCGATCGCGATCACCGGCGTCACCTGGAGGACGACGGCATAGGGGAATAGCGAGTATTCGACCCATTTCGACTGGTTGAACAGCAGCGCCAGCGCGATGCCGCCGATGCTCGCGGCGATAAAACCTTCCAGCGTCGTCAGGAGCGTGGTCCCGAGCGATTGTGACAGCACCGCCCAGTCCTTGATCAGCGTCAGGAAGATGACGGAGGGGGTCGGCAGCACGTAAGGCGGGATAGCCTTGATGCGGACCACCAGTTCCCAGGCGGCGAGGCCAGCCGCGAATACGATGACGGGCAACACGAAACGCAACACGCGTCGTGTGCCGGACGGCTTTGCGGTGACGACGGCTTGCGCGTTCATAGCATCGACTGTCCCGAATAGGACGGCGCCAGCGCGGCCGATACTTTCCGGCAGTAATCGGAATAGGCGGCCGAGGTGCAAAACTCTTCGCCGCGCGGCTCGACGGTCTCGATGCGGATGTCGGCCTGGATGCGGCCGGGCCGCGCCGTCATGACCACGACGCGCTGCGACAGATAGACGGATTCGAACACCGAATGGGTGACGAAGATGACGGTCTTGCCAAGGCTGCGCCACAGCGCGAGCAGGTCGTTGTTGAGGCGGAAGCGCGTGATCTCGTCGAGCGCTGCGAACGGTTCATCCATCAGGAGGATGTCAGGATCGGTGACGAGCGCGCGCGCCAGCGACACCCGCATTTTCATGCCGCCGGACAATTCGCGCGGAAAGGCGTCGGCGAAATCGGCGAGACCGACGCTGGCCAACGCTGCATCGGCTCGCGCCCGCCCTTCGGCCTTGGGGACGCCGCCAAGCTTCAACGGCAGCCGCACGTTTTCGCGCACACTGGCCCAGGGCATCAGGGTCGGTTCCTGGAACACGAAGCCGACACCATGGCCGATCTGCGCCGGGCCTTCGTGACGTGACATCCGCACCGTGCCTGATGACGCGGCGCTGAGCCCCGCAATCAGTCTCAGCGCCGTCGACTTGCCGCAGCCGGACGGACCGAGCAGCGAGATGAACTCGCCCTTGCGCACCACGAGATCGAAGGGACCGAGCGCCATGACGCCGTTGTCATAGACCTTCGTCACGCCGCGCAGGCTGACGGCAAGCGCCGTCAGGCTGGCTTCGACCCCTGACAAAGGTTTGACGTCTGACATCAACGCTGACGTTACGGCTTGGCGGGGCGCAGCTCGACACCGACGCCCTTGTTGACGAAGCGCAGCGTGTAGGACTTGCGGAAATCGAGATCACCCTTCACGACGCCGGCCTTCACCATCTTGTTGAAGAAGGAGGTGTAGCGATCGTCACTCATCGCGCCGATGCCGTTCTTCAAGGAGTCGCCGGAATCGACGATGCCGTATTCTTTCATCTTGGCGACGGAATAGGCGAGCAGATCGTCGGTCATCTCCGGATTGAGCTTCTTGATCATCGCATTGCCGGCGGAATTGTCGCCGTAGATGTAATTGTACCAGCCGATCATGGAGGCATCGACGAAGCGCTGCACCAGGTCCGCCTTCTTCTCGACCAGGTCGCGACGGGTCTCGATCAGGGTCGAATAGGTGTTGAAGCCGGCATCGGCGAGCAGAATGACGTTGGGCCTGAAGCCGGCGGCTTTCTCGACTGCGAACGGCTCGGAGGTGACGTAGCCCTGCATCGCGCTCTTGGGGTTGGCTATGAAGGGCTGCGGATTGAAATTATAGGGCCGGACGTTCTTCTCGCTGAAGCCGTATTCGGATTTCAGCCACTGGAAGTAGCTGCCCATGCCTTCCTTGGAGACGAACAGCGTCAGCGGCTTGAGGTCCTCGATCTTGGTGACCTTCGCATCCGGCTGCGTCAGCATCACCTGCGGATCTTTCTGGAAGACCGCGGCAATCGTCACCACGGGGACGTTGTTGGCGACCGCGTCGAACGACATCAGCGTGTTCGCGGCCATGAAGAAATCGATCTTGCCGGCGATCAGCAACATCCGGTTGTTCTCGTTGGGCCCGCCCGGAACGATGCTGACGTCGAGCCCATATTTCTTGTAGGTGCCGTCGGCGACCGCCTGGAAGAAGCCGCCATGCTCGGCCTCGGCGACCCAATTGGTGCCGAAGGCGACCTTGTCCAGGGTTTCCGAACGCGCCGGCAGCATCGACACGAGAGTGGCCAGCAAGCCCGCCGTTAACGCTCGCCGCAGATGGGAAGGGCTCATGAATGCGCTCCGTCGATCAAGTCTGGCCGATGTGAAGACAACGCGATAAAACCGCAAGACAATCGGGGACGCGAACCGGCCAGGCCCGCGTCCCCTCCATAACACCAAACTACGTGACAAATTCGGGCAAAGAAACCTTGATGACGCCTCCGCGCGACTGGACCAAGATCCGCTGGGCCGATGCGAACGCTGCGGACGTATCGCGCTGGATCGCGGTGCTGCCGCTGGCGGCGACCGAGCAGCACGGCCCGCATCTGCCGCTCGAGACCGACGTGCTGATCGCAGACGCCTATCTCGCGCGCGTGCGCGAGCTTTTGCCCGCGACCATGCCGGCGACGTTCCTGCCCGTTGAGCCCATCGGCATTTCCACCGAGCATATCGATTATCCGGGCACGCAGACGCTGCCGACCGAGGCGGCGCTGAAGCGCTGGACCGCAATCGGCGAGGACATCGCGCGACGCGGCATGAAAAAGCTCGTCATCATCACTAGCCATGGCGGCAACAGCGCGGCGATGATGCTGGTGGCGCAGGATCTTCGCGCATATCAAAAACTGTTCGCGGTGACGACATCGTGGTCGCGCCTGTCGGGCGCTGAAAAACTGTTCCCCGCCGATGAAGTGCGTCACGGCATCCATGGCGGCGCGGTCGAGACCTCGATCATGCTGGCGCGCTATCCCGATCAGGTGCGCGCCAATGCGATTGCGGATTTTCCCGCGAGCAGCATCGCGATGGAGAAACAATATCGCTGGCTCTCGACGCAGCGGCCCGCGCCCTTTGCCTGGCAGGCGCAGGATCTCAACGCCAGCGGAGCCGTCGGCAACGCGACACTGGCCGAGATCGGGAAGGGCGAGCAGCTCCTCGACCAGGGCGCGCGGGCCTTCTGCGAGCTGCTGACCGAGGTCGATAACTTCGACGTGAACAGGCTCGCCAAGGGCCCTCTCGGCTAGCACGTAGCCATTTGAAATTATTCGGGAAAGAGCCGGGTTCTCAGGCCTCCCGAGGCGCTTTCGAACCGGTTTCGGCAAGCCTCCGTCCAATTGGGCACGCGGACCACAACGGACCGTCTCAACCCGGATGGAGTTTCACATGTCGATCAAGACCAGGATTGCCGCACTCGCTCTCGCTGCCCTCACCGTCACCGCAGGCGTCGCATCTACCACGTCGACGGCCCAGGCCAAGCCGCTCGGCTGGGGCGTCGGTGTCGGCCTGGGCATCGCGACCGCCGCCGTCGTCGGCACCGCGATCGCCGCCAGCAATGACCCCTATTACGGCTATCACCGCTGCGGCTGGTCCCCCCGCTACAACGCCTTCGGCCAGTACGTCGGCAGCGTTCGCACTTGCTACTGATTTGAGGTCCTGAGGCCGATCTTACGTGGATCCTGCGTCCGACACGGGCGCCTCATCCACCCCGTGTCGTGCCCCCGACCCCGCCCGGCTGTCCCCCCGGGCGGGGTCATCCGTTTTTGGAGACCGGAAATTGTTGCAGTCCCGTCACATAACGGTGCGAACCATCGCCTGCGACATTCTGCACTAGTTGCTATTGCGAATTATTAGCAATAAGGTTCGCAACAAGCGCAGGGACTTGGCAAGACCTTGGGGTGAAACGCATCGCAACGAGCCCGTCTCGTCCGGTCGCGTGAACAGCCAAGACCCTGATGACAGGAGCACCGCGAATCGGCAGGGATGTCGGGCGCGGTTGGGGCACGGTCGCGTCTTGGGGGCGTAGTTTTGACGTTGAGAGGTCACCGACATCGCTATCTTCGGTCAGCCGCGGCGCTTGCCTCGGGCCTGCTCGTGCTGCCGGCGGCCGGCGTCGCCGCCGACCTGCCGCTGAAGGCGCGTGCTGCGAAGACCGTCTACGAGTGGACCGGCTTCTATGTCGGCGGTCACTTCGGCTACGGCGACGCGAGCTTCGGACCCGGCACCAATCCGTTGCCCGAGCAAGGCGTCGTGCTGCCCCACAGCGCAACCGGGCTCAGCGGCGGCTATCAGCTCGGCTACAACCGCCAGCTCGCCAACCGCGTCGTGCTCGGCATCGAGGCGGATTCGACGTTCACGAGTCCGACTGACGGTCCGGCACTCGGGCGTTCGCCGGTGCCCTTCAACACCACGATCGATTACATCGGCACGGTGCGCGGCCGCGTCGGTTATGCCTTCGACCGGTTCATGCCTTACGTCACCGGCGGCTTCGCCTGGGGACACACGCATATCAACGTCAATGATGCCGACGGTGTCACACCGCTCTTCCCGGTTGGCCACTACCAGGCCGGATGGACTGCGGGCCTCGGTCTCGAATACGCCGTCAGCGGCAATTGGACCGCGAAGGCCGAATACGAATATGTCGACCTCTCCCGCAAGACTTACGATCTCGGCGGCTTTGGACCCGGCAGCGTCAACGTCGATCCACGCATTCATCTGTTCAAGCTCGGCCTGAACTACCAGTTCGGCGACACGCCGTGGATGCCGGCGGTCGACGGCAAGACCAAGCTGCCTGAATCCAACGACTGGAACGTCCACGTCCAGACCACCGTGCTGCCGCAAGGCTATGGGCCGATCCATTCGCCCTATGCGAGCCCGCAGAGTCTTCCCGGTGGCGGCCAGTTCCAGGCGACGTGGACGACGACGGCGTTTATGGGCGCGCGACTTTGGGACGGCGGCGAATTCTATTTCAATCCCGAGCTCGCGCAGGGTTTTGGCCTCAACGGCACGCTCGGACTTGCCGGCTTCTCCAACGGCGAAGCGCAGAAGGCCGGCGCGCCATTCCCAAAAATCCGCGCGCAGCGCTATTACTTCAAGCAGACGTTCGGGCTCGGCGGCGAGCAGGAAGCGGTCGATGACGCGCCGAACCAGCTCGTGGGCAAGCGCGATGTCGACCGCGTCACGCTGATCGTCGGCCGCTTCGCCGTCGGCGATTTCTTCGACGGCAACTCCTATGCAAAAGACCCGCGCGCCGATTTCATGAATTGGGCGATGTGGTCGTCGGCCGCCTACGACTTCCCGGCCGACCTGCCCGGCTATACTCGCGGCGCCGTGGTCGAGCTCAACCGCAAGGACTGGGCAATCCGCGCCGGCCTGTTCCAGGTGCCGGCCGCGCCAAACAGCGACGTGCTGACCTTCAAGACCGGCGGCACCGTCGTCGAGTTCGAGGAGCGTCATTCGATCTTCGAGCAGCCCGGCAAGTTGCGCGTCGGCGTCTTCGCCAACAGCGGCAACACCGCGAACTACAATGACGTCGTTGCGCAGGCGGCCGCCAACCCCGCACTCGACATCAACGACATCGCGACCGCGAACCAGCGCACGCGCTCCAAATACGGCTTCTACGTCAATCTCGAGCAGCAGATCGTCAAGGACGTCGGCCTGTTCGCGCGCGCGAGCTGGAACGACGGCCAGAACCAGATTCTCTCCTTCACCGATATCGACCGCAGCATCTCAGGCGGCCTGTCGATCAAGGGCAGCTGCTGGGGACGTCCGGACGATACAATCGGCATCGGCGGCGCCATCAACGGCCTGTCGGATGCGCATCGCGCTTTCCTTGCCGCGGGCGGCATCGGCCTGCTGATCGGCGACGGCCAGCTCAACTATCGCACCGAACGTATTCTCGAAGCCTACTACGCCTATTCGGTGATCAAGGGCGTAACGATGACGGCGGACTATCAGCTCGTCGTCAATCCCGCCTACAACGCAGACCGCGGCCCGGTCTCGATCTTCTCGGGCCGCCTGCACGCCGAGTTCTGAGCCCGCAGACCCATTCAGCCCGGTGCGACAATTTGGTCGGAACCGGGCAAACCGCGCAGCGCCTTCATATATAAGGGGCTTGGTCCGGCGTCCGCCGGGCTGATTTTCCTTCCCCTTGCGCACAATGTTGTCTGTCGAACTCATCATCGTCGTCGTCCTGATCGTCATCAACGGCCTGCTGTCCATGTCGGAGCTCGCCGTGGTCTCATCGCGCCCGGCGCGGCTGTCGCTGCTGGCCGCCAAGGGCGTGCGCGGCGCCGAGCGCGCGCTGCGGCTTGCCGCCGATCCCGGAAAGTTTCTCTCGACGGTGCAGATCGGCATCACGCTGGTCGGCGTGCTCTCGGGCGCATTCTCCGGCGCGACGCTCGGGCAGCGGCTGACGCAATGGCTGGTCGAGCTTGGCGTATCGGCCGGCATTGCCGACATCCTCGGCGTCGGCATCGTCGTCACCATCATCACCTATGCGACCCTGATCGTCGGCGAGCTCGTGCCGAAGCAGGTGGCGCTGCGCGACCCCGAAAGCATCGCGGTGAAGGTCGCACCCGCGATGCATGTGCTGGCACGCGTCTCGCTGCCGCTCGTGTTTCTGCTCGACCTCTCCGGCAAGCTGATCCTCACGCTGCTCGGCCGCGGCGGCAAGGCCGAGGAGAAGGTGTCGGAGGACGAGATCCACCACCTCGTCAACGAGGCCGAGAACGCGGGCGTGCTCGAGCCCGGCGAGAAGGAGATGATCGCCGGCGTGATGCGGCTCGGCGACCGCCCGGTCGGCGCGGTCATGACGCCGCGCACGGAGGTCGACGAGATCGACCTGAATGATGCTCCGGAAGCAATTCAGGCGATCATCGCAAAGAGCCCGCATTCGCGCTTTCCCGTTTCTGACGGTGATCGCGACGCGCCCATCGGCGTGCTTCAGGCGAAGGACCTGCTGGTCGCGTACATGAACGAACGCACGCCGAATCTGCGGACGCTCGTCCGGGAAGCGCCAAGCATTCCCGCGTCGGCCGATGCCCGCGATGTGCTGGCAATTCTGAGGGCTGCGCCGGTTCATGTCGGTTTCGTCTACGACGAATACGGCGCCTTCGAAGGCGTGGTCACGGCCGCCGATATCCTGGAATCGATCGTCGGCGCCTTCCATTCCGAGGAAGGACCGCCGGAGCCGGCTTACGTCAGGCGCGCGGACTCGTCGCTGCTCGTCTCAGGCTGGATGCCGGTCGACGAGTTCGGCGAACTCCTCGGCATCGAGCTGCCGCCGCATCATCGCTACAACACGGTGGCCGGCCTCGTCCTGCAGCAATTCAACGTGCTGCCCAATGTCGGCGACGCGTTTGACCTTAGCGGCTGGCATATCGAGGTGGTCGATCTTGACGGCAGGAGGATCGACAAGATTCTGGCGAGCAGGCTCGGTGAAGTCGAGACGGGGTGAGCCTCGCGCCACGCCCTCACCCGAACCGCACCCCGATCCGCTTTTCCTTGCGCCACACCACCGTGCAGGCGAGATGCGCGCCGTCCGCCTTGATGGACAGGGTAAAGTGCTCGGGAATGCCGACCGGACTGGTGACGTCGAGGGCCGCACCGGTGTCGGAGAAATTGCGGACGGTGCAGTCGATCGCACCGCCGCCGAACTCGATGGTTCCGGCTTTCAATACGCGATGCCTGGCCTTGTTGCGTCGTTCGTCGTCCATCGGGCCAATTTACACCCGAAGCTGACAGAGAGGTTAAGATACAACCGCTCGCGGCGAATTTGGGCCGTGTCGGAGCGCGGCGGTATCATGCGGTGGATCGCCCGCTCTAAAGAGCCGGCTGAAACGAATCCGTCCGCGCCATCCGCCAGGCGTCGCGGAACCGTGGATCTTCCGTGCCTTCGAGCAACTCGCCCGGGCGCAGCGCCGGATAAAGCTGCGCGAAGGACTGCACGTTGGTCGTCGAGGTCCGCTGGCTGAAATGGACCGGGCGCAGCTGCTGCGGATGGGTCAGGCCGGCCGCGGCGATGAGCTCGGTCAGCGAGTGCAGCGTGGCGTGGTGATAATTGTGCACGCGGTCGATCTTGAGTGGCACGTAGAGTGCACGCGCCCGTGTCGGATCCTGCGTCGCAACGCCGGTCGGGCAGCGATCGGTGTGGCAGCTCAGCGACTGAATGCAGCCGAGCGAGAACATGAAGCCGCGCGCCGAATTGCACCAGTCGGCGCCGATCGCCATCGCGCGCGCCATGTCGAAGGCGGTGGCGATCTTGCCCGACGCGCCGATCTTGATGCGGTCGCGGGCATTGATGCCGAGCAGCGCGTTGTGGACGAAATTGACGCCCTCGCGCATCGGCATGCCCAGATGGTCCATGAACTCCAGCGGGGCGGCACCGGTGCCGCCCTCGTTGCCATCGACGACGATGAAGTCGGGATAGATGCCGGTCTCCAGCATCGCCTTGCAGATCGCCAGAAACTCCCAGGGGTGGCCGATGCAGAGCTTGAAGCCGGCCGGCTTGCCGCCGGAGAGTCTTCGCATCTCGGCGATGAATTGCATCATGCCAACAGGCGTCGAGAAGGCGCGGTGCGAGGCCGGCGAGATGCAGTCCTCGCCCATCGAGACGCCGCGGATTTTCGAGATCTCTTCCGAGACCTTCGCCGCCGGCAGCACGCCGCCATGGCCGGGCTTGGCGCCCTGGCTGATCTTGAGCTCGACCATCTTGATCTGGTCCTGGCTCGCGACGCGCGCAAACGCTTCGGGATCGAAGCTGCCGTCGAGATGACGGCAGCCGAAATAGCCCGAGCCGATTTCCCAGATGATGTCGCCGCCCATCTCGGCGTGATAGGGGCTGAAGCCGCCCTCGCCGGTGTCATGGGCGAAGCCGCCCTTCTTCGCGCCGGCATTGAGCGCGCGCACCGCGTTCGGGCTGAGCGCGCCAAAACTCATCGCCGAGATGTTGAACACCGAGGCCGAATAGGGCTTTGCGCAATCCGGCCCGCCGATGGTGACGCGAAACTTCTCCTCGGCATGCGCCTGCGGCGACACCGAGTGATGCATCCACTCATACCCGCCGCGATAGACGTCTTCCTGGGTGCCGAACGGACGCTTGTCGAGCTGCATCTTGGCGCGCTGATAAACCACCGCGCGGATGTCGCGCGAGAACGGCATGCCGTCCTTCTCGCTCTCGAAGAAATACTGCCGCATCTCCGGCCTGATCTCTTCGAGCAGGAAGCGGATATGCGCCGAGATCGGGTAGTTGCGCAGAACCGCATGGCCCTTCTGCATGAGATCGCGGACGCCGAGCAGTGTCAGGGCGCCGAAGATGCAGATCGGGATCAGCAGGATGTCGAATATCTTGCGGTCGGCGATGCCGATGCCGATCAACAGCGCGGTGACGACCGCGCAGATCGTCAGGATGATGAAACGCGGCGAGAATGGAAGCAGCAGGGTTTCCATCAGGCCTTCGGGCGAAGCTTGCGTCTTGTTCTCGTTGGCCACGACCACGTCCCTCTCGTCAGCATGACGGGGTATCATACGCCCGCGCCGCGTCTATGGATATGACGCGGACCTGTCTTGAGGCTACCGAATCCGCACGCTTCAGATCAATCCGTCCCGGTGCGGGCTTTTGCACTGCAATAGATTCAATGACATGACAAATCGGTGACCAACTCAATGGCCATGCAGCTGCGCCTCGTGCGGAATCACGCCGTGCCGCTCGAGGCCGCCCTGGGCCAGCCATTCGGCAGTGCTCTCGATCGCACGATCGATGTGTTCGCCGGTGCGCGAGAAATCGTAAGGTGACCCGACCATCGGGCAGAGCGGCGGCACCACGACATATTCGATATCGGGGGCGAGCGCTTCGAGCTCGGCCACCAATTGCCGCGCGGTCAGCAGCGTCAAGGCGTGCAGGGCGTTGGCGACCGCGCCGACCGGCGGGCTTGCGACCGCGCAGGCGTGCCCTGCCGGCAGCACAATCAACCGCTTTGCGCCCTTCTTCACCGCGATCCGGACCGGCGTGTTGGAGGAGATCGCCCCGTCGGCGAGAAAAAGATTTCGGTAGTGGATCGGCGTGAAGGCGCCGGGAATCGCAGTGGACGCCAGGACCGCCTCGACCACCGGGCCATCAGACAGCACCACGCTCTCGCCGGACACGAAATCGGTGGTAACGATGTGCACCGGGAGCCGGGCCTGCTCCAGGTTGAGATACGGCAGATGATCCTCGATCAATCTGCGGATGCCGTCATGGGGAATCAGAAAGTCGCGCCGCCACATGAAGCCGAGCAGGGTGCGCCATGTGACCGGAAAGACATCCTGACGTTTCAGGCTGCGCCAGATCGCTTCGAGCCCGAGCACGCCCTTGAGCGAGGGATCACCGGCATAATAGGCGCCGTTGATCGCGCCGACGCTGGAGCCGACCACGAGATCGGCGACGACCCCGTGCTTGGCCAGCGCATGCATCATGCCGACCTGGATCGCCCCGAAACTGCCGCCGCCCGCCAGCACATAGGCGGTCGGTCTCGGCGGACCACCATGGTCGATCCCGGACAAGGCGTGCGCAGCTCCCCCACTTCTCGCATCGCAACATCGCTGCGAGATTTCAGCGCGAGCTTATAACAAGGCGCGCGCGGGCGACGCCAATAACAAAGTCGGGGGAGGATGGTGAGGGACGATGTGGGTGTGGGGCAAGATGCCAGGCACACATTCAGCTGTCGCCCCGGCGAACGCCGGGACCCATAAATCCCAGGGAGGGGTTCGGCGAGCTGCGCTTACCGCTCGACGAACGCCTTCTCGATCACGAAATGGCCGGGCTTGTTGCCGGAGCCTTCGATGAAGTCGCGGCCTTCGAACATCACCTTGAGCTCTTCGAGCATCGCGGGGCTGCCGCACATCATGATGCGGTCGGTTGCGATGTCGAGGGGCGACTGCCCGATATCGTTGAAGATCTGCTCGGAGCTGATGAGATCGGTGATGCGGCCGCGATTGCGGAACGGCTCGCGGGTCACGGTCGGATAGTAGATCAGCTTGTCCGCGAGCATTTCGCCGAACAGCTCGTCCTCACGCAAATTCGCGACCAGCTTCTCGCCATAGGCGAGCTCGGAGACCTGACGGCAGCCGTGGACCAGCACGATGCTCTCGAACTGGTCATAGACCTCGGGGTCCTTGATCAGGCTGGCGAACGGCGCGAGGCCGGTGCCGGTCGAGAGCAGCATCAGCCGCTTGCCGGGGATGAGGTTGTCGGTGATCAGCGTTCCGGTCGCCTTGCGGCCGACCAGAATGGTGTCGCCTTCCTTGATCTTCTGGAGGCGCGAGGTCAGCGGACCGTCCTGCACCTTGATCGAGAAGAACTCGAGCTCTTCCTCGTGATTGGCGCTGGCCATGCTGTAGGCGCGCAGCAGCGGGCGGCCCTCGATCTCGAGGCCGATCATCGCGAACTGGCCGTTCTGGAAGCGGAAGCCGCTATCGCGCGTGGCGCGGAAGCTGAACAACGTGTCGGTCCAGTGCTGGACGGAAAGAACCTTCTCTCGGTAAAACGCGCTCATGATTTCGATATTCCGAATAATTGCGGTTCTAGGGCAAAAGCGTTGCCCGGCCCTGAAAACGGGGCGGACACCATTGCCATGGCAGAGGATTTCGCGTGTGTGATCTACGCCATTGAGACCAATAATCAACCTCGTTCCGGATGCAATTGATGCCGGTCAAAGCGGCATTCGCGGCGGAAATGGTCGCATCATTAACGGATCTGCTGTCCAGGGCGCGCAGACGGCAATTTCTTTTCCCTTTCAGGCTCGAAAGCAGCACTTAATTTCCATCGCGCTCGCGATAATTTCATTAAGAATAGTTCTGATTTTCAGCCCTGCTTGGCGCGATTTCCCGCATTTTGCGGCTTTTGGCGACTGGAATGATCGAGGCACATGGCAAGCAGTGAACGAATATTCGTCCAAGCCATCAGCCGCTATGGCGCGCGCCGTGGCATCGACGTCGATGTCCGCGCCGATGGATGGCTGATCGCGATGCGCCGTGGCGAGATGCGCCGCTTCGCCTTCGGCTACGACATCGGCCTCAACAGCGCGATTGCGCATCGCCTCGCCAACGACAAATCCGCGACCGCCGAAGTGCTGGCGCTTCAGCGCGTGCCCTGCATCCCGCATCACCTCTTCCTCAACCCGAAGCTGGGCAGCAATGTTGTTGATGCCACCTGGCGAGAGGCCATGCTTGGATTGCTTCACGACAATCCGCAGGGCGTGGTGGTGAAGCCCAACGAGGGAACGTCGGGGCGATCGGTCTTCAGGGTGACGACGGAGACGGAGCTCGACCACGCGGCCGGCGAAGTCTTCTCGATGAGCACAGGGCTCGTGGTCTCGCCTTACGTCGAAATCGAGGACGAGGTCCGTGTGATCCTGCTCGATGATGAGCCCCGCATCGTCTACAGCAAACAGCGTGGCTCGGATTGGCGGCACAATCTCGACGCCGGCGCAAAGCCTGTGCTGCTGGAGGATGGCGAGGTCCGCGCGGCCTGCGTCAAGCTCGCGATCGATGCGGCAGACGCAATCGGCATCGCCTTCGCGTCCATTGATGTGGTCCGTGTCGATGGCGAGTGGCGCGTGCTCGAGATCAATTCCGGCGTGATGATGGAAGCGCTGGGGAAGCTGCATCCGGAGCTGGTGCAGGCGACGTATGACGCCGCGCTGGATCGGGTATTTGGGGAAGAACACTGAGCGTCGCGCGCTGCCAACCCTTCTCCCCTTGCGGGAGAAGGTGGCGCGAAGCGCCGGATGAGCGGTTCTCTCCATTCACAAGACTGCTCGTGAGGATAGAGACCCCTCACCCGGCTTCGCTGCGCGAAGCCACCCTCCCTCACAGGGGGAGAGGGTGCAGCGGCGCTCGTCGCACATGCGCTAATTATTCGCGCTTGCGGAATCGTCCATCGCTTTAAACGCTTCTTCCAGCTGCAGCGAGATCGGCACGTTCATCCGCTCACCGGTCGGCATCCGCGCGGTGAACCATTTGTTGTACAGCGGCACGAGGTCGTGGTTGGAGCCGAGCTTGCGGAAGGTACGATCGACCACGGCTGACAATTGCGGCTCGCCCTTGCGGAACATGATGCCGTAGGGATCGTAGGACAGATAGTCGCCGGTGACGCGGAACTTGTCCTGCGACTTGTGGCGGACGATCAGGCCCGAGAGCAGAATATCGTCGGTCGCGAAGGCGTCTGCCTTGCCGTCGACCAGCATCTGGTACGACTGCTCGTGGTCGGCGCCGACGGCGATGTTCAGCCCCAGCGACAACTTCTTGTCGGCCGCCTGGATTGCCTGCTCGTTGGTGGTGCCCTTCGTCACCACGATGGTCTTGCCCTTCAGATCGGTCAGCGACTGGACGCTGGACGCCTTCGGCACCATCAGCTTGGTGCCTGCGACGAACATCAGCGGCGAGAAGGCGACGCGCTTGCCACGCTCGGAATTGGCCGTGGTCGAGCCGCATTCCAGGTCGATCTTGTTCTGGAGCACGGCGTCGATGCGATCGTCCGAGGTGACCTTGACGTAGTCGATCTTCAGATTGGGATCATCGACCTCGACGCCGATCTCCTCGACGATCGCCTCGCAGAGTTCGAGGCTGTAGCCGATCGGACGATTGGCCTGGTCGAGGAAGGAGAACGGCGGCGAGCTTTCGCGATAGCCGAGCCGCACGGTATGGGCGTTCTTGATGGCGAGCAGCGTTGGGCTAAGCCCTTCGCTGCCGCCGGTCTGGGCGGAGGCGCCCGTTGCCAGCAGACATGCTGCCAGAAACAGGCCGCCCGAAATCGCCGTCAAAGGGCGCATGCCGCACTCCCGTCAGTGGCCGGCCATCGCGGGCACTTCGCCCGGCACCATGTCGCCCGGCACGGCATCGCCCGGTCCCATCGCGTGCTCGGGCCCGAGCTCGCCTTCCCACTTCGCCACGACCGAGGTCGCCAGCGTGTTGCCGATCACGTTGGTGGCGCTGCGGCCCATGTCGAGGAAGGTGTCGATGCCCATGATCATCAGCAGGCCCGCTTCGGGGATGTTGAACTGCGACAGCGTCGAGGCGATCACGACGAGGGAGGCGCGCGGCACGCCGGCGACGCCCTTCGAGGTGATCATCAGCGTCGCCAGCATCGCGAGCTGCGTGCCGAGCGGCATGTCGATGTGATAGCTCTGCGCGATGAAGATGCTCGCGAAGGTGCAGTACATCATCGTGCCGTCGAGATTGAAGGAATAGCCGAGCGGCAGCACGAAGCTCGAGATCCGCGACGAGGCACCGAACTTGTTCAGCCCTTCCAGCGTCTTCGGATAGGCCGCTTCCGAGCTCGCGGTGGAGAACGCGATCATCAGCGGCTCGCGGATCAGCCTGAGCAGATGGCTGTAGCGCGGCCCGATCACGATGAAGCCGACGGCCACCAGGATGCCCCAGAGGATGAAGAGCGAAAGATAGAAGCCGCCCATGAACACGATGAGCTTCCAGAGCACCAGCAGGCCGTTCTTGGCGACCGTCGCAGTGATGGCGGCCCAGACCGCGAACGGCGCGAACAGCATCACATAGCTCGTCACCTTGAGCATGATGTGTCCGAGGTCGTCGATCAGCGACAGAATCTGCTTGGAGCGCTCCGGCAGCGCACCCATGGCCACCGAGAAGAACACCGCGAAGATCACGATCTGGAGGATCTCGTTCTGCGCCATCGCGTCCGCGATCGAGGTCGGGATCAGATGGGTCAGGAATTTCTCGATCGAGAAGGCGGAGACCGGCAGGCCGGTCGACTGCGCCTTGTCAGGCAGCGTGCCGGGGAAGTTCGCGCCGGGCTGGAGCAGGTTGACCATGACGAGGCCGAGCATCAGCGACACGAAGGAGGCGCTGACGAACCAGCCCATGGTCTTGGCGAAGATGCGGCCGAGCTTGGAGCCCGAACCCATATGGGCGATGCCGCCGACCAGGGTCGCAAACACCAGCGGCGCGATGATCATCTTGATCAGGCGCAGGAAGATCACGGCGATCAGGTTGATGGACGAGGCCCAGTCGCCCCGCGTATCGGGCAGGAAATTGTAGATCGCCGAGCCCATGATGATGCCCAGCACCATCGCGCCTAAAATGTATTGCGTGAACCTGTTCGACATCAATGACCCCCACGACACCGGCCGCTTCATGATGTCGCAGATATGACAGCGACGCAACACGCATTGCGTGCGGTCGCGCGAGCCGGATGTTCCCGTTGCGAAACGGAATGCAGCGATCTAGCCTTCATGCAGCGCACAACGAATGCGGCTTGCTCGTTTTCTTGGCTGCAGCTGCATCAATAACCGTCAAGCAATCAGAGAGGGAACGCCATGACCGGAAGCGTCAATCGTCAAATTCTTCTGGTGGAAAAGCCGAGCGGCAAGCTCGGTCCTGAGCATTTCAAGATGGTCGATGCTGGGATGCCAGAGCCAAAAGCTGGCGAAGCCTTGCTGCGCGTGCGTTACATCTCGCTCGACGCCGCCAACCGCGCCTGGATGCACGGCGCGACCTATCGTTCAGCCGTGGAGGCAAACAGCGTGATGGCCGGCGGCGCCATTGCCGAGGTCATCAGCTCGAAAGCGCCGGAGCTTGCGCCGGGCGACATCGTGTTCGGCGACACCGGTTGGCAGGAGTTCGCCGCTGTGCCGGCAAAGCATTTGACGAAAATGCCGAAGCTCGATCCGATGACGCACCTGCTCAGCGTGTTCGGCATCGCTGGCCTCACCGCCTATTTCGGCCTGCTCGAGGTCGGCAAGCCCAGGGAAGGCGAGACCGTCGTGGTCTCGGCCGCAGCAGGTTCGGTCGGCTCGATCGTCGGCCAGATCGCCAAGATCAAGGGATGCCGCGTCATCGGCATCGCCGGCGGTGCCGACAAATGCCACTGGCTGACCTCCGAGCTCGGCTTCGATGCCGCGGTCGACTACAAGGATGGCGCGGTGTTCAAGGCGCTGCGCGCGGCCGCACCAAAGGGCATCGACGTCTACTTTGACAATGTCGGCGGCGACATCCTCGAAGCCTGCATCCCGCAGATGAACAATTACGGCCGCATCGCCTGTTGCGGTGCGATCTCGCAATATGACGGCGCGCCGTCGGCGCACGGCCCGCGCGGCGTGCCCGGCCTGATCGTGGTGAAGCGGCTCGTCATGCAGGGCTTCATCGTGATGGACTACATGAAGGAGAGCCAGCGCGCGCTCGCCGAGCTCCAGGCCTGGGTCAAGGCCGGCAAGCTGAAGGTGCAGGAGGACATCATCGACGGATTGCAGAACACGCCGAAGGCGCTGATCGGACTGCTCGCCGGCGAGAACCGCGGCAAGCGCATGGTCAAGCTGTAACGACGCATAGTTTGAGCATGATCTCCGCGCGAACGCGTTCCACGTTTGTCGCGAGGAAAAGCCGCTGCACCCTTTTCCGGATCATGCTCTAAGTTACGTCGCAATTCCGAACGTAATATCTACTTGCGGTAGAGCTCGCGGCGGCGAATGATGCTGCACGCGGCATCACCCGCGACGATTGCCAGCATCACTTTTGATTAAATCATCGGCTTTGCCGACAGGGCAGGAATTCACCCAGATGTTCAACACGTCGAAACATGCATCAACGCGTCACGCGTTGCTCGCCGCAGCACTGTTCGCAACTGCAACAAGCGCATTCGCGCAAGCGCCGACCGAGGCACAGAAGAGCGCAATCCGCTCCGCATGCCGCTCGGATTTCATGGCGCACTGTTCGAGCGTGACGCCAGGCGGAGTGGAGGCGTATCAATGTCTGCAGAGCCACATGTCGAGCTTGTCGGCGGGATGCCAGAGCGCGGTTCGAGCAGTCGAGCCGGCTGCGGCACCCAAGACCGAGGCGGCTCCGGCCAAATCTGAACCTGCCAAATCTGAACCTGCCAAATCCGAACCCGCAAAGACCGAGGCGGCACCCGCAGCCGAGCCGGCGGCGAAGCCTGCCGCAGAGGCCGCTCCGAAAGCGGCAGCGGCCAGGAAGCCGGGCAGCGCGCAGATTGCTGCGGTCAAGAGCGCATGCCGCGCCGATTATCCCAAGGTCTGCGCCAGCGTGCCACCTGGCGGCGCACCTGCGCTCGAATGCCTGGAGAAGAACAAGGCCAAGGTTTCGCCGGCTTGCGAGAAGGCCATAACCGCTGCGGCTGGCGGCGGCGCGACCGCAGCGCCTGCGGCTGGCGCAGCACCGGCTGCCGGAGCAGCACCGGCGGCCGCGCCCGCCGTGATCGTCCTGCGCCCGCTGCGGCCGCGTGAAGAGCTGTTCATCGTTCGCTCTGCCTGCAGCGCCGACATCCGCACGCTCTGCGCCGGCGTCCAACCCGGTGGCGGCCGTATCGTGCAATGCATCGCCAGCAACGCGGCATCGCTCTCGCCCGGCTGCAAGGAGGTGCTCGCGCCGTTCACCGCGCGATAAGCCACGCGCAGCTCACGCTGCCATCGATGGTGGGCGGCGCCCGTGAATTGTCGCGCGCCTCTTCCGCTAATCCTTTGCCGACATCCGATTTCAATCACGACAAGACCGGGAGAAAGACATGCGTGCATTCCTGCTTATCGCTTCCGCGCTGCTCGCCTTCGCGGCGACCATGACCTTCGAGTCGTCTGATGCCAATGCTGTGGTATGCGCCCGCGGCGTCTATCGCGCCGGCTGCGCTGGACCGAACGGGGCCGTGGTCGTCCGCAAGCCGGTTCCCGTGGTCCGCTGTACCAGGGTGCTGGTGAACGGGGTCTACGTGAAGCGCTGCGTCTGACGTCCGGGTGGCTAATCCGGCGCGCTTTGGCTAAGATTCGCAGCTGATGGTTTCGGGCACACGCAATGCGGGTGCCCGCGGCCGAGCTGCGGCGCATCACGCATGCCGATAATTCCGCTGGCGTGGGCGGTCGGAGCCCATTAGTCTACCCTGAGATAGTAAGTATACTGTCAATTAGGGAGGCCGAATTTGCGGATCGCCGTGATTGGCGGGGGGCCCGGTGGGCTCTACTTCGCCTATCTCTGGAAGAAACGTCACCCCGAGGATCAAGTCGACCTGTTCGAACAGAACCCGGCCGACGCGACCTGGGGCTTTGGCGTCGTGTTCTCCGACCAGGCTCTGGAGTTCCTGCGCGCCGACGACCCCGAGACGGTCGATGCGATCGCGCCGCATATGGAGAGCTGGGAGAACATCACGCTGAACCATGGCGGCGACAGCGTCGCCATCGATGGCGTCGGCTTCTCTTCGATCGGCCGGCTCGAGCTCCTGCAGTTCCTGCAGCAGCGCGCGCTCGATGCCGGCGTCACGGCGCGCTTCGACACCCAGATCCAAACGATCGACCAGCTCAACGGCCACGATCTGATCGTCGCCTCCGATGGCTTGAATTCGCTGGTGCGCCGCGCCTACGAGGGCGATTTCGGCACCTCGCTATCCTACTCTTCCAACAAATTCGTCTGGTACGGCACCTCAAAGCGCTTCGACACGCTGTCGCAGACGTTCGTGAAGACCGACCGCGGCGCCTTCAACGCGCACCACTACCGCTACTCGCCGAACATGAGCACCTTCCTGGTCGAGTGCGATCATGCGACCTGGCAGGCCTATGGCTTCGCCTACAAGGACGTCGAGCAGTCCAAGGGCGTCTGTGAGGAGGTTTTTGCCGATACGCTCGGCGGCCACTGCCTGGTCTCCAACAAATCGGTCTGGCGCAATTTTCCCTGGGTCTGGAACGAGCACTGGTCGTTCAAGAACATGGTGCTGATCGGCGATGCGCTGCACTCGGCACATTTCTCGATCGGCTCAGGCACGCGGCTCGCGATCGAGGATGCGATCGCGCTGATCAAGGCGCTGGAATCGGATGCGCATCTGACGACCGCACTGCATCGCTACCAGGCGGCGCGCAAGCCGGTGGTGCAGAAGCTCGTCAACGCCGCGCGCACGAGCGCCTTCTGGTACGAGCACTTTGCCCAGCACATGCAGCTCGGCCTGATGGATTTCGCCTATAGCTACATCACCCGCTCCGGCCGCATCGACGATGCACGTCTGCGCCACATGTCGCCAACCTTCATGGCGCAATACGAGGCCGCGAAGAACGGCGGAGACGCGGACGGCGAGGCTACGGCATGAGCGACGAGATACGCGACCAGGTACCCGCGGACAGCGCGGGCGCTCGCGAGATCGGCTTTGCCGTTCCGGAAACCTACAACGCCAGCCGCGTGCTGTTCGACAATCTCGCCAATGGCCGCAGCGACAGGCTCGCGCTGGTTGGCCCGGCGGGCACGCGGACCTATGCCGAGCTCTGCACTGATGCTTGCCGCTGGGGCAACGGCTTTGCGTCGCTCGGCCTGAAGCGCGGCGACCGCGTGCTGCTGTTCCTCGACGACACGCCGGCCTACCCCGCCGCCTTCTTCGGTGCGGTGCGCGCCGGCTTCGTCCCGCTGCTGATCAACACGCTGACACCGCCGGACCTGCTGCAATTCTATCTCGCCGATTCCGGCGCCGCCGTTGCGGTGGCGGATGCCGAATTCTGCGCGCGTTTCAATGCTGAGGCCTGCAAGGACACGGCGCTGCGCACGCTGATCGTCGTCAATGGCGATGTCGGCGATCACGCGGTGCCGAAGGCGATGACTGCCGCGGACTGGCTCTCGCAATTCGCTGCCGAGCTGGCCGAAGCGCCGACGCATCGCAACGAGATGGCGTTCTGGATGTACTCCTCCGGCTCGACCGGGCGGCCCAAGGGCATCGTGCATCTCCAGCACGACATGGCCTATAGCGAGGTCGCTTTTGCACAAAACGTCCTGAAGCTGGCACCGAGCGACATCTGCTTCTCCGTGCCGAAGATCTTTTTCGCGTACGGCTTTGGCAATTCCGTCACCTTCCCGTTCTCGGCGGGCGCGGCAACTTTGCTGCTGCCGGGACAGCCGAAGCCGGCATCGATCTTTGCCGCGATCGAGCAGTACAAGCCGACGGTCTTCTTCGGTCTGCCGACGCTTTACACCTCGTTGACCAAGGCCGAGGGCGCGGACAGGACGAACTTTTCGTCGCTGCGCATGGCGCTCTCGGCGGCCGAAGTGCTCTCGGCCGACGTCTTCAACGGCTGGAAAACGCTCACGGGCCTCGAGATCGTCGAAGGCCTCGGCTCGACCGAGGTGCTGCACATCTACCTCTCCAACCGCCCCGAGCAGAAGAAGCTCGGCGCGGCGGGCTTGCGCGTTCCCGGCTACGAGGTCGCGCTGCGCGACAAAGACGGCCGCGACGTCGGCGACAACGAGGAAGGCATTTTGTGGGTGCGCGGCGATTCCAACACGCCGCTATACTGGAACCGGCCGGACAAATCCGCAGAGACCATCCGCGAGGGCGGCTGGATCTACACCGGCGACCGTTTTGTTCGTGACAGCGACGGTTTTCACTTCTTCCGCGGCCGCGCCGACGATCTCATCAAGATCTCGGGCCAGTGGGTCTACCCGCTCGAGGTCGAGCTGTGCCTCGCCGACCATCCCGAGATTCGCGAATGCGCAGTGTTCGCTGCGGAGCTGCCGGACCGGCGCATGACGCTGAAGGCGGTCGTGGTGATGAACAACCGCGCAAGCGACCAGAGCGAGGCGGCGCGGCGACTGCAGGATTACGTCAAAAGCAGGCTGCTGCCGTACAAATATCCGCGCGAGGTGATCTTCATCGACGAGTTGCCGAAGACCGGCACGGGGAAGATCGATCGGCAGGCGTTGTTAAGGATGTAGCCTCCGCTGTCGTCGCCCGGCGAAGGCCGGGACCCATACGCCGCAGCAGTGGTGTGACGCGAGATGGTCATTGCCTGTCTTCGCCAAACTATTGCTGCGGCGTATGGGTCCCGGATCTGCGCTTCGCTTGTCCGGGACGACGGCGGAGTATGAGGTGAAAACTTTGCGACCTCACCCCGCCTTCCCCAGATGCTCCAGCGCATCCTCCGCCCGCAGCGGCACGCGCGAGGCCTCGTTGTTGAGGTCGACGAGCTGCGCCATCAGCCCCATCAGCGCCTTGCGCTCGCCGGGCTTGAGCGGCTCCAGCATGCGCGCCTGGGCGCGTTCGACGGCAGGGATGATCTCGCGCAGGATCGCGGCGCCTTGCTTGGTCAGATAGAGCAGCTTGATCCGCTTGTCCTCGGGTGCAGGCTTGCGCTCGACAAAATCCTTGGCCTGAAGCCGTTCGATCACGCTGCCGAGCGTGGAACGGTCGAAGGCGATCACCGCCGACAGCCGCGTCGCATCAATGCCGGGATGGGTGTGGATCGCGATCAGCGCCGCATATTGCACCGGGGTCAGATCGAATGCCTTGCACTCCTCCATAAAGATCGAGACCGCGATCTGCTGCATGCGCCGGAACAGATAGCCCGGCGCGGCATAGACCGCGTCTATCGTGATCGGAGCCGCAGGCTTACTCGGCATCGGGTTGCTTCTCCGGTGCGGCGTTGGCAAAGGCGGCCACCGCCTTGGCGGCGGCTTCGGCCTTGAGCAGGCGCGGATACGCCGCGACATCGACGCCGAAGCGGCGCGCATTGGCGAGTTGCGGCACCAGGCAGAGATCGGCGAGCGTCGGCGCATCGCCGAAGCAGAACGGGCCCGGCTCGTCCCTGATCAGGGTCTCGCAGGCCGACAACCCCTCGCGATTGACCCACGCCGCCCAGTCCTGAACTTTCTCGTCAGGTAGCCCAAGCTCGCGCAGCCGCGCCAGCACCTTCAAATTCTGCACCGGGTGGGTGTCGCAGGCGATCGCCAGCGCGAACGCGCGGACCTTGGCACGCTGCAGCGGATCCTTTGGCAGCAATGGCGGATTGGGGTGCGTTTCGTCGAGCCATTCGATGATCGCGACCGATTGGGTCAGCACCGCGCCGGAGTCGTTCTCCAGCGCCGGCACCAGGCCTTGCGGGTTGATGGCGAGATAGGCGGGCGCACATTGCTCGCCCTTGCGCAGATGATGCGGCAGGTGCTCGGCCCCGAGGCCCTTGAGATTCAGCGCGATCCGCACGCGGTAGGCCGCGCTGGAGCGAAAATAGCCGTGCAGCTTCATCGGAACCTCCCTCTGAATTTTCCCGTTTCTTAGCAAGAGTGGCCGCCATTGACGCTACAAAGATTGTCAGTATGCTGTCAATCTACAGAAAAACGACGGGAGCCGCGCCATGGAAGCCGTGACCAAGACGCCGGAACGCGAGGCGTTCTACAAGAAGATCGACGGCGAAAACCTCACCGCGCTGTGGACGGTGATGAGCGATTTGATCACACCGGAGCCGAAAAGCGCCTGCCGGCCGCATCTGTGGAAATTCGACATCATCCGCGATTACATGACCGAGGCCGGCAAGCTGATCACCGCCAAGGAAGCCGAACGGCGCGTGCTGGTGCTGGAGAACCCGGGCCTGCGCGGCCAGTCCAAGATCACAACGTCGCTTTATGCCGGCGTGCAGATGGTGGTGCCGGGCGACGTCGCGCCCGCGCACCGGCACAGCCAGTCGGCGCTGCGCTTCGTGCTTGAAGGCAAGGGCGCCCACACCGCTGTCGACGGCGAGCGCACGGCGATGGAGCCAGGCGATTTCATCATCACGCCGTCGATGACCTGGCACGACCATTCCAACGAAACCAGCGAGCCGATGTTCTGGCTCGACGGCCTCGACATTCCGCTGGTGCAGTTCCTCGATTGCTCTTTCGCGGAAGGCTCCAAGGAAGACCAGCAGAAGATCACCAAGCCTGCCGGCGACAGCTTTGCCCGCTACGGCCACAATCTG
This sequence comes from Bradyrhizobium monzae, assembly GCF_021458635.1. Classification (GTDB taxonomy): domain Bacteria; phylum Pseudomonadota; class Alphaproteobacteria; order Rhizobiales; family Xanthobacteraceae; genus Bradyrhizobium. The sequence goes on along the minus strand of NZ_JAIRDQ010000011.1, from coordinate 203,225 downwards.
CTGCCGGTCGATGTGAAGCGGTCATCGAAGACCTCGCCGATCTTCAGCTATCCCTATGCCTACACCCGCGAGGCGCTGGAAAAGGCTCGCGCGAGCCAGGAGTGGGACGCATGCCACGGGCTGAAGCTGAAATTCAGCAACCCCGAGACCGGCGATTTCGCGATGCCGACCATCGGCACCTTCATTCAGTTGCTGCCCCGGGGGTTCAAGACCGCACGCTACCGCGCGACCGATGCGACCGTGTTCTGCCCGATCGAGGGCCGGGGCCGCAGCCGCATTGGCGACGCCGTTTTCGAATGGAGCCCGCGCGATCTGTTCGTGGTGCCAAGCTGGCAGTGGGTGACGCACGAGGCGGATGACGATGCCGTGCTGTTCAGCTTCTCGGATCGGCCGGTGCAGCAGAAGCTGGATTTGTTTCGCGAGGATCGCGGCAACGTGTAACGACGACCGGTGGCGTAGGGTGGGCAAAGGCGCAACGCGCCGTGCCCACCTCTTCGACTCATGAAGAAATGGTGGGCACGCTTACGAGTTGCCCACCCTACGGCCGCAGTGACTTTGGCTACCGCCAGTGCAGCAGCCTGATCTCGAGCAGATTAATCACCTTCCCGACCACAAGGCCGAACACCGACAGGATCACCACGCCTGCAAGCAGCTGATCGGTCTGCATCAGATTGCCGGCCTGGAGCACGAAGGCGCCGATGCCGTATTGCGCGCCGATCATCTCGGCACTGACGACGAGCAGCAGCGCGACTGACGCCGTGATGCGGAAGCCGGCGAGGATCGCGGGCAGCGCGCCCGGCCAGACCACCTTGCGCACGATGGTGGCGAAGGGAACATTGAAGCTTTGCGCCATGCGGATGAGGTTGCGCGGCACCGCATCGACGCCGCTATAGACCGAGATCGCGGTCGAGAAGAACACGCCGAGTGCAATGGTGGCGATCTTCGGCTCCTCGCCGATGCCGAGCCAGAGGATCAGGAGCGGCAGCAGCGCGATCTTCGGGATCGGGAACAACGCCGAGATGAAGGTGATGCCGACGCTGCGCGCCAGCCGCGACAGGCCGATGGCGAAGCCGACCACGACGCCGGCCGCGGTGCCCAGCAGCCAGCCGACGCCGATGCGCAGCAGCGAGGCCGAGAGATGCTGCCAGAGCGCGCCCGACAGCGCGAGCTCGTAGAGCGCCCGCACGATGGCCGAGGGCGCCGGCAGGAACAACGGATTGACGAGGCCGCTGCTGCCCGCCGCCTGCCAGATCGCAATGACCAGGGCGAGCGCGATCCAGCCGCCAAAGCGGCTCGAGGCCGGCACGAAGCCCGCGCCGCGAAAGCGGACGCGCCGCGTCGTTTCGTCCTTCGCAGGTGTGCCCGCGCGATCAAGCATGCTGCACCTCGCGCTCGGCATCGATCGCCTCGTTGCGGATCAGCGACCAGATCTGGTTCTGCAGCGCTAGCAGCTTTTCGCGCGCAGCGGTTTCACCGCGCTCAGTACGCGTCATCGGCACGGGAACGACCTCGCGGATGCGGCCCGGCCGCCGCGACAGCACCACGATGCGATCGGCAAGGCGTGCGGCCTCTTCGAGATTATGCGTGACATAGACCGCGCCCATGCCACCGTCGGCGAGCAGACGAACAAAGTCCTCCATCAGCAGCTCGCGCGTCTGCGAATCCAGCGCCGACAGCGGCTCATCCATCAGCAGGATGGCGGGCTTCACCGCGAGCGCGCGCGAAATGCCGACACGCTGGCGCATGCCGCCGGAGAGTTGCTTTGGATAGGTCTTGCGAAAATCGGTCAGTCCCGTGCGGCGCAGGGCATCCTCGACCAGCGCGCGCCGCTGCGCGGCCGACAGCTGGGTGTGCAGCAGCGGGAATTCGACGTTCTCTTCCACCGTGGCCCAGGGCAGCAATGCAAAATCCTGGAACACGAAAGTCAGCGGATTGAGACTGTCCGCCGGTGGCGCACCGCGCAGCTCGGGCGCGCCGGATGTCGGCTGCAGCAGTCCGCCAAGGATCGACAGCAGCGTGCTCTTGCCACAGCCGGAGGGACCGACGATCGCCACCACCTCGCCCGCGCCGACCGTGAAGGAGATGTCCTCAAGCACGGCGAGATCGCCGAAGCGGTGGGAGATGTGGTTGGCGATCAGGTCCATTGTGCCTTACTTGCTCCGAACCTTGTCTTGGCCGTCATGCCCGGGCTTGTCCCGGGCATCCACGTTCTTGCTCGATTGCGGTGAGGCGTGGATGGCCGGGACAAGCCCGGCCATGACGACAAACTCCACATCAATCCGCCTTCACATAGTCCTTGGCGATGATCGTATTGGCATCAAAGCCCTTGTCGGCAAAGCCCTGCTCCTGGAGCCATTTGATCTGGTTGTCGACATTCTTGACGTCGAGCTTGCCGTCCGGATCGATATAGGCGCAATTGCCCACCACCTGCTCGACCGGCAAATTGGTGTACTTCGCGATGATCTCCAGCAGCGGCTTTGTCTTGTCATTGATCGGCGCGACACCGTCCTTCATCGAAGCCAGGATCACGTCGTGATATTCGCGATCGGCCTTGGCCAGCGCGCCGAGCAGCTTGGTCACCAGCACCTTGTTGGTCAGCGTCTTCGGCGAGGCGAACACGGCGCCGAGCTGCCAGGGCGTCTCGTCGCCGACCCAGCCCAAAAACTTCGCGCCGCCCTCATCCATCAGCTTTCGCGCAGTCGAGATCGGCAGCAGCGCCGCATCCACGGTCTCGCCCTTCAGCGCGGCGGCCGCGTTCGACAATGACTGCAGCGGCACGATCTTCACCTCGGAGAGCTTGAAGCCGTATTTGTCGGCGAGCAGGCCGAGCGAATAGTGAAAGGATGATCCGACCTGGGTCATCGCGATGCGCTTGCCGGCGAGATCCTTCGGCGTCTTGAGGCCGGCAGCGTAGGCGTTGTTGCTGGCGAAATAGCCGATCAGGGGATAGCCGGCCTTCTCGCGGCTCATGCCGCCGATCACCTTCAGCACGCCCTTGCCGGCGAGATTGTAGAGGCCGGCGGTGAAGGCCGTGACGCCGAAATCGACATCGCCTGAGGTCGTGGCGACAGCGATCGGCTGGGCTGCGTCGAAGAATTTCAGCTCGACGTCGAGCCCGGCGTCGCGGAAATAGCCCTTGTCCTGCGCGATGAAGACCGGCGCGGAGGACGACAGGCGGAGCACGCCGATCTTGGCCTTCAGTGCGTCCTCGGCCCGGGCCGTGCCCAGCGCCATCATCGCCAAAAGGCCAGCTGCGGCGAGCCGCGCAATCCCGATCATCCCGTTTCCTCCAATGGTTCTTCTTGCAGTCCGTTACAGACCCTCGGGCACCGGCTGGTCCCGCCCGATGAAGGCACCCTGTTGTTTCAACGTTTCCTGCAATTTTTCAACCGGGATGTCACGCGGGATGTGATTGCCCGATAGCGCCAGCGCAGCAGCGGAACCGGCCGCCTCCCCCATCACGAAACAGGCCCCAGAAACCCGCGCCGCTGACTGGCCCTCATGGGTCATGGAGGCGCAGCGGCCGGCGACCAGCAGATTGTCTACGCCCTCCGGCACCAGCATGCGATACGGCAATTCGTTGTAGCCGCGCGATTCCGGGATCGGCGGGAAGGTGAAGACGACGTCGCCGGGAACATGGGCCTCGATCGGCCAGCCATTGACGCCGATGGAGTCCTCGAACGAGGCGCAGCCGAGGACGTCCTCGCCGCTGAGCTGGTAGGCGCCCTTGATGCGCCGGGTCTCGCGGATGCCGAGCTGCGGCGGCAGATCGACGATGTAGGATTTTTCGAACCCCGGCACGGTACGCAGGAATTCAAAGGCCGCAAGCGCCTGCTTGCGGCCCTCGATCTCGCCGCGGGTGAGATCGTCGGGCTCGACACCATTGATGGCGTGACCGTCCTCGCGCGCAATTTGGGTGAAATTCACCCGCCATTCGATGCCGGATTTTTGCGGCCGCACGATCGCGCTCTTGCGCGGGAATCTGTGCGTGCCGGCGGCGGTAGCCTGTTCCATCAATTGCGGGATGGTCCGCCAGGCGTCACCCGCCTTCGCGGGATCGATGCCGTTGAGGCGGAGCATCATCGACGGGTACATCGGATGACCATGCTCATCGCCAATGTCGAACGGCGCGCCGGCCCAGACGGCGAGATCGCCATCGCCGGAGCAATCGATGAAGATCTCTGAGCGTACCGCCTGCCGGCCCGCCTTGGTCTCGACCATCAGCGCGTCGATGCGGCGGTCAGCGCCCATCACGACGCCGGCACCGAGTGCATGGAAGAGGACGTGGACCTTGTGGCTCGCCAGCAGCTCGTCGGCTGCGATCTTGTAGGCCGCGGTGTCATAGGCCTGGGCAAAGACCTTGCCCAGGATCAGATGCGGCGCGTTGAGGCCGTTCAGATGGTCGATCCGCGCCAGCAGGTCGGACGCCATGCCCTGCACCAGCCGGACGGCCTCGCCGTAAACATTGCCATGCAGGCCGCAGAAATTGGTGACGCCTGCCGCGGTGCCCATGCCGCCGAGAAAGCCATAACGCTCGATCAGCAGCGTTTTGCGCCCGGCGCGCGCGGCCGACGCCGCCGCCACGATGCCGGCAGGGCCACCGCCGAGCACGACGACTTCATATTCGCCGTAGAGCGGCACCTGGCGCGCTGGTTCTTCGATCGTCGTGGTCCGCATGGCGCGTCCTGTCCCTGAAAAAATCCTTGCTTGGGCCGGACTATGAATTAACGCGAGACAGGCTACAATCCACCAATATACGCGATCAGCTTTCTCGAATCGAGAAAGGTCAAAAATGGACATTCTGGTAAACCTTCAGGCATTCCTCGCCACCGCGGATGCCGCCGGCTTCTCCGCCGCCGCCCGAAAACTCGGTGTCTCGACCTCCGTCGTGGCAAAACGCGTCACGCAGCTGGAAGCGCGCATCGGCACGCCGCTGTTTCACCGCTCCACCCGGCAATTGCGGCTGACCGACGCCGGCCAGCGCTATGTGCATCGCGCGCGCGGTGTTGTGACCGATGCCACCGATCTGCTCTCGCGGATGGGCGAGAAGGGCCACGATCTCGTCGACCATCTCCGCATCAAGGCGCCGACCTCGCTGACGGTGGCGCGGCTTGCGGACGCGTTCAGCGCTTTCCAGACGCAGAACCCGCGATTGAGACTCGAGATCGTGCTGATCGATCGTCCGGTCGATCCGGTGGCCGAAGGATTCGACATTGCCATCGGCGCGTTCCCGCATTCCTTCGGTGGCGTGGTCGACGAACCCCTGTGCGCGCTGAAGCGGCTGCTCTGCGCCTCACCGGCCTATTTGAAGAAGCACGGCGTGCCAAAGCATCCGCGCGACCTCGTCGAACATCGCTGCCTCAGTTTCCTGCCGACCGGCCCCGAATGGATCTTTGACGGACCGCGCGGCCGGATCAACATCCAGGTCAGCCCGCTGCTGTCGTCCAACGAGGGACACGTGCTGGTGCGGAGCGCAATTGCCGGCAACGGCATCACCCTGATGTCGCATTATCTCGTCGCGGATGCCCTGCGCGACGGCACGCTGAAGCCCGTGCTGCGCGACTTTCCAATTCCGGAGCTCTGGGTGAAAGCCGCGATCCCCGAGCGGCGGCGCAATGCGGCCGCAGTGCAAGCACTGCTGACCCTGCTGAAAACGTCGCTCGCGTCATCGCTGTGAATTGCGTCAACCCTTCCCGCCGCCCCAGTTCGCCGCCCGCTTCTCCGCGAACGACGCCAGCCCCTCCGCCGCCTCGGTGCTCTGGCGCTTGAGCGAGTGGAGCTGCACGAGCCGCGTGTAGGCCGCATCGTCCACGGCCATTCCGCCGAATGAGCTCTCCAGCGCCAACCGCTTGGTCTCGGCCATCGCCTCCGGCCCGTTGGCGAGCAGCTGTTCGACCACCTTTGCGCCGGCAGCCTCGAGATCGGCGAGCGGCACCACATCATGGACGAGACCGATGCGGCGGGCATCCTCGGCGCCAAAACGTTCGCCGGTGAGCGCGTAACGGCGGACTTGCCGTACACTAATGGCGTCACAGAGCTGGGGGATGATGATCGCGGCGGTCAGGCCCCAGCGCACCTCGGTAATCGAGAACAGGGCGTTGTCGGCGGCGATCACGACATCGCAGGCCGCGATCACGCCGGTGCCGCCACCAAAGCAGCCGCCTTGTACCAGCGCCACCGTCGGGATCGGCAGCGTGTTGAGCCGCTGCACGGCCTCGAACGTCGCCCGGGACGCCGCCTCGTTGGCCTCTTTCGACTGTGGCCGCACGCCGTTGATCCATTTGAGGTCGGCGCCGGCCTGAAAGTGCTTGCCGTTGCCCCTGAGCACGGCGACGCGCAGGTTGGGCTTCTTGCCGAGATCGTCCATGGCCGCGAGGACCCCGGCGATCAGGGCGCCGTCATAGGCATTGTTGACCTCCGGGCGGTTCAACGTGACGGTCGCAACCCCACGCTCGTCGAAGGTCCACAGGACGGGGCTGGCAGTCATCGGCGATCCTCCGGTCAGTTTGATTGCCGCGCACTATGGACGACGCCGTTCGCCCTGATCCATATCTTTCCGGCGTGGGGCGGTCGCGCCCATCGCATGGCGGCTTGTGTCATGCTGATATCGGGCGGCACCAAGGGATTGGGACGGGACATATCATATGCGCATCTGCATTTTCGGCTCGGGCGCCGTGGGAAGCCATCTCGCAGTCAGGCTCGCACGCGCCGGCCACGAAGTCTCATGCGTGATGCGCGGCGCGCATCTCGAGGCGGTGCGCGCCAACGGCCTGAAGCTGCGTGTCGGCGATTCCGAGGTCTCGGCCAAGGTGAACGCCTCCGGCGATCCGGCCCAGCTCGGCCCGCAGGATGTGGTGATCTCGACGCTGAAGGCCACGGCGCTGACCGGACTGGTCTCCAGCATCAAGCCGCTGCTCCAGGACGACACCGCGATCGTGTTCGCGCAGAATGGCATTCCCTGGTGGTACGGTATCGGCCTGCCGCCGCGGCATCCGACGCCGCCGGACATTTCCTTCCTCGATCCGGGCGGGCGCTTGCGTGCCTGCATCCCGAAGGAGCGGATCATCGGCGGCGTGATCTTCTCCTCCAACGAAGTGGCTGCGCCCGGCGTCGTGCAGAACCTGACACCAGACCGCAATCGCCTCCTGATCGGCGAATGCGACGACCGCAATTGCGAGCGCATCACCAAGCTTCGCGGCGTCCTCAACGACGCGCGGCTGGAATCGCCGCCGGTGGCAGAAATCCGCGAGGCGATCTGGTCAAAGCTGCTGACCAACATGTCGCTGTCGGTGCTGTGCCTGCTCACCGGCCAGACCGCGCGCGGCGTACGCGATGATCCCGCCTTTTCCGAACTGATCCCGCGCATGTTGAACGAGGCGAATGACATCGCCCAGCACTTCATTCCCGAGGTCAAGCGCGTGACGCGCAGCGGTCCCGCCCCCAACCACAAGCCGTCGCTGCTGCAGGATTACGAGCTCGGCCGCGCCATGGAGATCGACGTGCTGGTGAAGGCGCCCGCCGCCTTCGCGCGCACTGCTGGCCTGTCGACGCCGACGCTCGATCTCATCGCAGCGCTGGCGATCCAGAAGGCCCGGGACAAGGGACTCTATTCCGCCTGAACCTCAGGCGAGCTTGTCGATCCAGGCCGCGAGCGTGTCGAGCACCTCTGCGAGCGCCTCCTCGCTGGTGCGGCCGGACTTCTTCAACACCGCGAAGGAATGATCGCCGCCTTCGACCTCATGCAGCGTCGCCTTCGCTTCGAGCGCCGCGACGACGGGCCTGAGAAGGCCGAGATCGGCGAGCCCGTCGCGCGTGCCTTGCAGGAACAGCATGGGAATCTCGACATGGGCGAGATGCCCGGCACGCTCCGTCGACGGCTTCTTGTCGGCATGCAGGGGGAAGCCGAGGAAGGCGAGCCCCTTGACACCCGGCAACGGCGCCTTGGCCTGCGCCTGCGACGTCATGCGCCCGCCGAACGATTTTCCGCCGGCGACGAGCGTCACGCCGGGGCATAGCCGCGCCGCCACCTCGACTGCCGCGCGGATCGCGGCATGCGCGACGGCCGGCTGGTCGGGGCGCCCCTGCTTGTTTTCCATGTAGGGAAAATTGAAACGGAGCGCCGCGATGCCGCGCTCTGCGAGGCCCTCCGCGATCTTGTCCATGGACGCATGCCGCATCCCCGCGCCGGCGCCATGCGCCAGGACGTAGCAGGCGCGCGCATTGGCGGGCTCCATCAGGATCGCGGAGACTGTGCCGATGCGATCGATGTCGAGCTTGAGCTCTTTGGTTTTGACAGCCACAATCAACCATCCCAACAGAAGCGTTTCCGGCCGCCTTGGTAGCGTCACCGGCGCAGCCTGAAAACACAATAATTGCCGCGGTGGACTGGCCTACCAAGCCGGCAAGCCGCATCAACCGAGGTAATCATGTCCTACCGCTCCTCCTGGATGACCGAAGAGCTCGATGTCTTCCGCGACCAGTTCCGGAAATATCTCGCCAAGGACCTGGCGCCGCATGCCGAGAAATGGCGCGAGCAGAAGATGGTCGATCGCTTCGCCTGGCGCGGGCTCGGCGAGATGGGCGCGCTGCTGGCGAGCGTCCCGGAGGAATATGGCGGCCTGGGCGCGACCTTCGCCTATGACGCGGCGGTGCTGGACGACCTCGAAAGCACGGTGCCGGAACTGACGACCGGCGTCTCCGTGCACAGTGCCATCGTTGCGCACTACATCCTCAACTACGGCTCGGAGGAGCAGAAGAAGCGCTGGCTGCCGAAGATGGCTTCGGGGGAGATCATCGGCGCCATCGCCATGACCGAGCCCGGCACCGGCTCGGATTTGCAAGCCGTGAAGACCACGGCGAAGAAGCAGGGCAATTCCTACGTCATCAACGGCCAGAAGACGTTCATTACCAACGGCCAGGCCGCCGATCTCGTCGTCGTGGTCGCCCGCACCGGCGAGGCCGGCGCCAAGGGCATTTCGCTGATCGTGGTCGAGACCGCGGGCGCAGACGGTTACAAGCGGGGGCGCAACCTCGACAAGATCGGCCTGCACGCCTCCGACACGTCGGAACTGTTCTTCGACAATGTCACGGTCCCGCCGGAAAACCTGCTCGGCAAGGAGGAGGGACAGGGTTTTGTCCAGCTGATGCAACAATTGCCGCAGGAGCGCCTCGCGCTCGCGGTCGGCGCCGTCGCCGCGATGGAGCGCGCCGTCAAGCTCACCGTCGATTACACCAAGGAGCGAAAGGCGTTCGGCAAGCCGTTGATGGATTTCCAGAACACCGCCTTCACGCTCGCCGAGCGCAAGACGGAAGCGATGATCGCGCGCGTCTTCGTCGACTGGTGCATCGAGCGCCTGGTCGCCGGGGATCTCGACACCGTCACCGCGTCGATGGCGAAATACTGGTGCTCGGACAAGCAGGTCCAGACTGCCGACGAATGCCTCCAGCTGTTCGGCGGCTACGGCTACATGCAGGAATATCCGATCTCGCGCATCTTCATCGATTCCCGCATCCAGAAGATCTATGGCGGCACCAATGAGATCATGAAGCTTCTGATCGCGAGGTCGTTGTAGGCGAACTATTTCGCTGATGGCCTCTTGTAGCGCGCCGCATAGTCTGGCGTGGGGATGCCCGGCTTGAGATCCGGGCAATTGCGGGGCTCGCCCGCCACCAGCTTCAGCGGCACGACGCCGGCCCAGACGTCCAGTGCGTGGTCTTCCTTAGGATCGACCACGCCGTGATTTCGAATCTTCGCCGACGCCTCGGAAATGGGAAAGCGGAGGAAAATCGTTGCCGCCAGCTCCTTTTTCTTCGGCGGACGAACGATGTGGCCGGGCACGATGTCTTCCACGAAGGCCGCGACCAGCCGCTCCTTTTCACCGAGATCCTCGATCTTCTCAGCCGTTCCGAAGATCATCACGGAGCGATAGTCCATGCTCATCCCAAATCCGGATCGGCCAGCGACGACGGAATCGACCAGCGTGACGGTGATACAGGTCGGCGCTCCATCCGCCAGGGCCGTCAAAAGCTGATTATTCGGACTGCCGTGCACATAAACGTGCTCACCAACACGGATGATCGCCGTCGGGATGACGCGCGGCCCACTCTCAGTGGCGACCCCGATATGACACACGAGCGCCTCATCGAGGATGTCATGGATAATCTTCAGGTCATAAGCTGCGCGCTCGGGACGCCTGCGCACGCGGGTCTTTTCGGTAGGAACAATGGTCGTCACGACGGATCTCCTACGCAGGCTGATGCGACATCGGGGACTTACTGTGCGTGAGGTGGTCCCCCTCATAATCGTTCCGCCTGTCGACACGCGTTCCGGCGATATAGGCCTGAATTCGATCGTGGAGAGACGCGGGCACCTTGACGCCTTCTCTGGCGGTCCGTTCGCGTGCCTCGTAGCGACGATCGGAGGGAAGCCGGGCCCCGTCCTGCTCCAGCATCCGCGAGAAGAGCATTTCTGCGTGCTTCAGCTGCGCGATACGATCCCCATTTTCGACACATCGGACCGGGTCGATGGCAATGATCAACTCGCCACCGCAAGGAGCACCGGTATTCGCCTTGTCGTGTTCGCCGGCCTCGAAGCTGAGCGCGTCTCCGACCAGGGGACCAGCCAGCAACTCGACCATCATGGCGATATTCGAGCCCTTGAAGCCTCCAAAGGGTAATTGGGCTCCTGCAAGGGCCTGAGCGGGATCGGTCGTGGGCTTGCCGTCGGGACCAATGGCCCATCCATCGGGGAGGGTTTTGCCGTCGCGCAAGCGAAGCTGGATCTCGCCCCTTGCGGAGGCGCTCGACGCCTGATCGAAGACGACAGGCGGCTTGTCATGACGGGGCCAGGCGAATGCCATCGGATTGGTTCCGAAGAGCGGTTTCGTCCCGCCCGCGGGCGCCACATACGGACTGGCCGCAACGAATGCGAATCCAACCAGCCCACGCTCGGCGAGGCGTTCGACTTCCGGCCAGAGTGCAGCGACGTTGAGCGCGTTCGTGACCGCGAGCGCGGCTATACCGTACTTCTTCGCCCTGTCAGCCAGCGGCTGGTCGCCACGTTCGAGAGCGAGCGGAGAGAAGCCGTATTTTGCATCGACCTTGATCACGCTCGGCATCAGTTCGACGAGCGTAGGTTCTGCCTCTCCGGAAGCCTGCCCCGACAGCAGGCCATTCATGTAGAACGGCAACCTGAACAAGCCGTGGTGACGACACTCGTCCCGCTCCGCTGCGGTGACGGTGTTCGCGATCGCCTGGGCGTGGATTTCGTTGAAGCCCTGCGAAACCAGGGCCGCCTTGGCGGAGCCGTGGACGTCCTCCAGCGACATTTGAACGAAATCTTGCATGAAGCCTGCTCCTTGTCGCAGCCGGGAAAACTGCGCTTGCCGCAACAATGCAATATCCACAAATTTGCATAACATGCAAATTTATTCTCAAGGCAATTTGCGCCCCGGGAATGAGCAATCAATTTAGGAGGATTTGCCGGGGGTCATGTCGATGACGTCGGACGGCGTCACGACCATGAGCATCTTGGCCGGCTTCTTGCCGACATTCCGGCCCATGTGGGGCTTGTCGCCGAGCAGATGAACGCAATCGCCTGCGTCCAGCGTCAGCCGGTCGGATCCGATCTGGAATTCGATGCGGCCCTCGAGGATATAGAGGACCTCTTCGCCCTCGTGCGAGAGCAGCTTGACGTCGATCTCCGACGTGACGGGAAATTCAAGCAGGAAAGCATTGAGCTTGGGCTCGGTCAAATCGCCCGAGAGCCAGTGGTACTCGTAGCCGTTGGCCGACATCTGCTCGGAATCAGCGCGGTCCTTCTTCCTCGACACTGAGTAGTGCTTCGGAACATAGGCTTCGTTGGTATCCTCGAAGAGGTCCCGCAGAGGAATATTCAGGCGGGTGGCGATCGAGATGAGACTTGCGATGGACGTCGCAGTCTCTCCTCTTTCGATTCGGGAGAGATAGGCGGCCGACAGGTTGGTGTCGGCCCCCAATTGCTGCAATGTGAGTTTACGAAGTTGGCGCGCCGCCCGGATCCGAAGTCCGAGCTGACGCGCGACAAATCGCGCCTGGTCCAACACCCGCTCCCCGACCTTTGAAACGTTTCAAGTTGGCTCTAGAGGCAATTTGCCGGACATGCAAGATCGGAGAGGCGCTTACCGGGCTTCGGCCACAGCCAGTCGCGGCTCCCCTACTTTCGCACCAGCGGGCACTCGCTCTGCTCCAGACCTGGGAACGCCTGGTCCGCGGGGATTGTCGCCAGAATCTTGTAGTAGTCCCACGGCGCCTTGGATTCCGAGGGCTGCTTGACCTCGACGAGATACATGTCGTGAAGCATCAGCCCGTCTTCCCTGACTCTCCCGTTGCGCGAGAAGATGTCGTTGACGGGAAGCTCCTTCATCTTGCTCATCACGGCCTGCCCTTCGTCCGTCTGCGCGGCCTCCACGGCTCGCAGATAATGCCGCACGGCCGAATACACCCCGGCTTGTGTCATGGTCGGCATAGCATTCCGCTTGGCGAAGAACTTCCTGGACCACACTCGCGTCTCCTCGTCGCGGTCCCAGTAGAACGCTGTCACGAATTTCAGACCCTTGGCCGCCGCCAGGCCGAGCGAATGAACATCGGTGATGAAGACGATCGGCGCGACAAGCGACTGGTCGGTAATGCCGAACTCGGCAGCTTGCTTGATGCCGGTCGCCATATCCGCCCCGGCACTCGCCAACGCAATCACTTTTGCCTTCGATGATTGCGCCTGGAGCAGGTAGGAACTCATATCAGACGTGTTGAGCGGATGGCGGACTTCGCCCAGAACCTGGCCTCTGCCCTCAGCGACGGCCTTGCGGATATCCGCAGCGAAAGCCTGTCCGAAGGCATAGTCCACGGTCACCAGGAACCAGCTGCTGTAGCCCGATTTGACGAGCGCCTTCGCCAACCCGTACCCGTTCGAATAGCTGGTGTAGACCCATTGCGCGGAGGTCGCCGAGCAGACCTTGCCGGTGAAGTCCGAGGAGGCCGCTGCAATCAGGGTCACCTTGTTGCGCTCCTTGGCCAACGACTGAACCGCGAAGCCCACGGACGAATTGGAAAAATCGGCAACCACATCGACGCCGGCCCGATCGAACCACTCGCGTGCTTTTGTCAGCCCGATGTCCGCCTTGTTCTGGTGGTCGGCGGACAGCAACTCGATCTTCTTGCCCAGGACCGTTCCGCCGAACTCGTCGATCGCCATTTGTGCCGCCGCCACTGACCCCTGCCCGGAGAGATCGGCGTAAGGTCCCGATTGGTCGTTCAAAATGCCGATCTTGACGGCGTCGTCGGATATGTTTGTTCCGGCGAACGCCGAGAGGACCGACAGAACCAGCGACAGTCCTCCGAAGGCTCCGGCGAGAATGGCATTTGCTCCGAACATGGATTGGCCCCTTTCCTGAAACTATCTCGTTTTGACAAATTTGCATGATATGCATTATTGCACAAAGGATAATTTTTAGGCGAGCGTGTTCAAAGAATTGGCGCGACACATCTGACCGGCCGGCCGCGAGGCACACTCACGGCCACGCAAATCCGTCCGTAAGCGCCACCTATCGAGGGCGGTGACGCGATGCCGTGCCAGACTGGAATATTGATCGGATGTGGCTCGGCTCCGCTTCAGCGTTGCCCGGTCGAGCCTTCTAACGGCCGAATGATGAAGCCGGGGTGCGCGCCAAGATCAATTCGGGTGCCACCAGCGGCCGCCGATGACGACGCCTTCGGAGACGATCTTGCGATCGCCGATCAGGTGTTCGCCGACGACGTCCTCGTAGTCGAACTGGCCTTGTTTCACCGAGATCAGCGTGGCGTCACCGACGCTTCCGGGCTTGAGGCTGCCGAGCTCGGGTCGCCGCAGCGCCATTGCGGCGTTCTCCGTCGACGCCGCGATCACGTCCGACAGTGACATGCCCATGCAGAGAAATTTCGACATGGTCGTCACCTGGTCGAAGGCCGGGCCGTCGATGCACAGCATGTGGATGTCGGACGAAATGGTGTCCGGATAGAAGCCGTTGGCGAGCATCGCGCGGGCGGTCTTGAAGGCGAACGAGCCCTTGCCGTGCCCGATGTCGAACAGCACGCCGCGCTCGCGCGCGTCCAGCACCGCCTTCTTCACCGTGCCCTGCGCGGTCGCAGGCGTGTTCGGGAACGGCCGGAACGCGTGGGTCAGCACGTCGCCGGGGCGCAGGCGGGCGAGCACCTCTTCATAGGTCGGGGGCGGATGATCGATATGCGCCATCAGGGGCATGCCGACCTCGTCGGCGACCTGGAGCGCGATGTCGAGCGGCACGGTCCCCGAGGTGCCCGAGGAGTGCAGGCCCACGCGCACCTTGATGCCGACGATGAGGTCGCGGTTGGCATCCGCGACCTTGGTCGCGTCGATCGGATTCATCAGCCGCAATTCCTCGCTCTCGCCGACCATGATCCGGTGCGAGAAGCCGAAAATGCCGGCGTGGGAGACGTGGAGATAAGCGAGGATGCGGACCTGGCTCGGCTCGATCACATGCTTGCGAAAGCCCGCGAAATTGCCGGGGCCGGCGCTGCCGGTGTCGACCGAGGTGGTGACGCCGGAGGCGCGGCAGAATTCCTCGGCGTCGATGCCGAGCGAGGTGCCGCCCCAATAGACGTGGGTGTGGAGATCTATCAGGCCCGGCGTCACGATGAACTGCGAGACATCACGCACGTCTGTTCCTGGATCCGCCTTGAGCCCGCTGCCGACGGCGGCGACCTTGCCACCCGAAAATGCGACATCCGTCACGGCATCGAGCTTCTGCGAGGGGTCGACGACCCGTCCGCCCCGCAGGATCAAATCGAAAGGCATTATCGTCTCCGAAGGTCGGTCGGAATTTCGACCAAGCTATCAACTGTAGCAATTTTTGCGCCGCTCCAAAGACCCGCGTCGGTGAACGAGGCGATTTGTCCCCACCATCGCCCCTGTTTGCTAAGAAGGAACTCTAGTATAAGTTGCTGGATTGCCGTTGCAGCCCTTGAGAACGTTCATGCCCAATCGCATTGGTTTGGTCATTGGCAATTCGAAGTACGCTCAATCCACGCCGCTGCGGAATCCAGTAAACGACGCCCTGGCCATCGCAGCCGTTCTCCGAAAACTCGAATTTAACATACTGATCGGCCTGAATCTCGATCGAGACTCGATGGAGGACAAGCTTGGAGAATTTGAAGGTTCGGTCCAACCAGACGACACCGCATTGATTTACTACGCGGGGCATGGACTCCAGGTGAACGGTCACAACTATCTCATCCCGATCGACGCCGACATTCGGCTAGAAACCCACCTAAGGCGGCGGGCCTTTTCCCTGGATGAATTGCTCTCTGTTTCTTCAAATCGCGCAAGAACGAGTCTGATCTTTCTCGATGCTTGCCGAGACAATCCGTTTTCCCGGTCATTGCTTCAAGCAGGCACCTCCCGAAACCGAAGCGGTTTCGAAATTCGGGCAGGCTTGGCGGAAGTGAGGGTCAAGCGAGGCTCATTTATCGCGTTCGCGACCGCGCCGGACAACGTTGCGAGCGACGGCGAAGGGCATAACAGCCCCTTTACGACGGCTCTCGTTACCCATCTGGAATCGCCGAACGTCTCTGTTAGCGACATGATGATCAACGTCAGGAACGACGTTCTAAGGGCAACGAACTACAAGCAGGAACCATGGGATCAGTCATCGTTACAGGAACGGTTTTGCTTCTCGCCACTCCCGCAAGGACCATCGAAAGCGCCGCCGCGGCGTAAGGTAAATAAAGCCCCGCGACAATTGGCACGCCGCCGAACGGAGGAAGCCGAGGAACAGAAAATTTCTGTCACAGAATCGAACTTGCCGCCACCGGCCCAAATCTCCGAGCCAGAACCGATCTCTGAATCCGAGCCAACACCTGCCGCGGCCAACGTATCGAACGAGATTGCTCTCTCGAATCCCCCCTCTCCGGAGCAAGCAATGGCACCGCCAGCGACCAGGGCCGAATCGATCGAGCTAACCGGCGCATTCCTCGGCAGATTTCACCTGCGGAGACCAGGATTGGTCGGACTGAACCGACTCGCGCTATTCCTGAATGATCTCCAAGATCAAGCGCTCATCGGCAGCTGGCAAGTGAGCGGTTGGGAAGATTACGCAACGAAGATGGCCATGGACATTAAGTTCGGTAAACGCGCCGATGCCATTGTTGCTATTTCGAAGTACAATGAAGGTGGAAAAGCCTGAGGCGTCTACGCCACTTTTCATGGCGAACTGAATTGACCGACCGACATGCTCCAACCTGAAGACGGAGCATATCGAGGATCCCCGCCCCGCTCGGGATCAAATCGAAGGGCATCATTGGCTCCGGGTATCAGCACGCATGGAACGGGCTGGAAGGTATCTTCCAGCCCGTTCGCCTTTATTAGCAATTTTCAGGCTGTTCAAGCAAATCAGCAGCGCTCAATGCCCGTTCGGCCTGCGGTCCGCGCGCGGCGCCTCCTCTTTCAATCGCTCCAGCGCACCAGGCATCATGCGGCCGAACATCGAGCTCAGCATCGCGGTCGGGATCAGGCCCGCAATGTTGCTCTCCGGCCCATGCGCGCCGGACAGTTGAAAAACCCGCGCGGCGAATTCGCCGATGACAAGCTTTACTTCGCTGGCTCGGTCGTCGACCACAGCACGGTCTTGGCGCTCTTCTCATACGCCATGCCCTTGGGATAGCTGATCAGCTCCATCTGCATTCCCCACGGTGTCAGGAAATAAAGGATGGATTGACCGGCCGCCGGCCCTTCGTTCACCGGGATCGGGCCCTGCATGGTCTTGACGTTCTTCGACCGCAGATACTCGGCGGCCTTTGCGATGTCGTCGACATAGAGCGCGATGTGGTGGCCGCCGATGTCGCTGTTCTTCGGCAGCGTCTTGGTTTGGTCGGGCGACTGATACTGGAACAGCTCGATGTTGGAGCCATGGCCGCAGCGGACCATGCTGATCTCGTCAATGACGGCGCGCGGGTTCACATTGACGGCGTCCTGCATGAACGTGCCCTTGTCGTCCATGAAAGGCCCGAACGACATCGCATGCGAGCAGCCGAGCACGTCGGTGAAGAAGGCGGTCGCCGCCTTCACGTCCGGCACGGTGATGCCGGTGTGATCGTGGCCGCGCAGGCCGGGAATGGAATCCGCCGAAGCCGGCAGGATCGAGGCGCCGAGCGACAGCGCGGCGGAGGCAAGCAGTACTCTAAACGGGATCATGATCGCTTCCTTTTGGTTCGCAGCAACACAACACCTGACGTGGAACTCAGCCGGGCGACGCCAACTGGCGCTCGACACCCTTGGGATCGTGAGCGAGGCCTTGTGCAAGTCCGCGCGCCATCTCGCCCACATAGATTTCCTCCTCGCCGGCCTCGAAACCGTCGAGGATTTCCCTTGCTGCATCCGCGGTCGTCATCTTCGGGATGGTCAGCATCGCGGTCATGCGGGTATCGATCGCACCCGGAAGTGCAGCAGCAACACGCACGCCTTTCGGGCCGAGTTCGCCGCGCAGGCCCTGGGTCAGGCTGAGACCCGCCGCCTTGGAGGCGCAGTAGGATCCCATGAAAGGCAGGTTCACGCGCGCCAGGATGGTGAGGATGTTGAGCACCGCCCCCTTGTTCTTGATCAGCGCCGGCGCGAAGGCCTTCGTCACCCGCAGGGGCGCGAGATAATTGATCTCGATCTCCTCGCGCGCGATCACGAGATCAGGCGCGGCCATGAACCCGGTGTTGTGGTTGATTCCGGCATTGTTGATCAGCACCGCGACGTCGCCGAGAAGGCTTGCTGCCTTCGCGACATCGTCGTCGCTTGTGACATCCATCTTGACCGGCACGACGCCGTCGGAGGCGGAGAGAGCGGAAACATCGCGCGCCGCGGCGTAGATCTTCGCGGCCCCGCGCGCCTTGAGCTCGGCGATAAGTGCTTGCGCGATCGCACCGGCAGCACCGGTGACGAGGATGACGGAACCCTTGATTGTCTCGGTCATGCGGCTGATCCTTGCTGTTGCGGAGTAGCGACTGCGGACTCGTCGAGCCAGCCCGGCTCGACATCGGGCAACGGAATGGCGGAGAGCAATTGCTGCGTATAGACATGCTGCGGCGCGCCGAACACGCGCGCGACGGGGCCGAATTCAACCACCTCGCCATGATGCAGGATCGCGACGTCGTCACAGAGTACGCGCACCACCGAGAGGTCATGGCTTATGAAGACCATGGTGAGACCGAGGCGCGCGCGCAGCTCCTTCAGCAACAGCAGGATGTGCGCCTGGGTCGAGACGTCGAGACCCGACACGATCTCGTCGGCGACGATGAAATCGGGCTCGAGCGCAAGCGCCCGCGCAATGCCGGCGCGCTGGCGCTGGCCGCCGGACAATTCGTGCGGATAGCGGTCGGCGAATTCGGGCGGCAGGCCGACCAGATTGAGCAACGCCGCCGCGCGCTCGCGCTGGTCGCGTTTGCCCTTCAGCCGTCCATGCACGCCGAGCGGACGCGTCAGCGTCGTGCTGAGCCGCAGCCGCGGATTGAGCGACGATTGCGGATCCTGAAAAATCATCTGGATACGTGCCCTCAGGGGGCGCAGCGCAGCTTCGTCGAGCTGGCCGATCTCGACACCGTCGAACTGGATGCCGCCGGAAGTCGGCTTTAACAGCCGCACCAGCAGGCGGCCGAGCGTGGTCTTGCCAGAGCCGGATTCCCCGACGAGACCCAGCGCCGAGCCGCGCGGCACGGCGAGATCGACACCCCTGATCACCTCACGCAAGGTCGGCTTACCGAACAGGCCATGGCGCTGCGGGTAGCCGAAGCCGAGGCTGCCGGTGCGGAGCAGGATGTCGCTCATGCTGCGCCCACCACTGCAACGTCGTCGAGCCGGTACGCCTCCGACCACAATTGCTCGATCAAGGCTGGCGGCACCGGGCGTAGCGCTTCGGCCGGCCGGTCGGCGCGCGGCGTCGCGGCGAGCAGCGCGCGGGTATAGGCATGGCGCGGTCGCGTCAGCACGTTGGCGGTCTCGCCCTCCTCCAGCACGCGACCAGCATGCAGCACGGTCATGCTGCGGCAGATCTTTGCGACCACGCCGAGATCGTGGGTGACGAACAGCACGGCGCTGCCGTAGCGCAAGCGCAGCCGCTCGACAAGCTGCAGCACCTGGCGTTGTACGGTGACATCGAGGGCCGTGGTCGGCTCGTCGGCGATGACGAGCGCGGGATCGCACGCGAAGGCCATCGCAATCAGCACACGCTGGCGCATGCCGCCGGAGATTTCGTGCGGATAGAGCGCGAGCACACGTTCTGGCTCGCGGATCGCGACCTCGGTCAGAAGTTCGGCGGCGCGCGCCAGCGCCGCGCGCTTCGACAGGTCGAGATGATGCCGGAGCAAATTGCCGATCTGCGCTCCGATGCGCTTGACCGGATTGAGCGAGGTCATCGGGTCCTGCGGAATCAGCGCGATGCGGCGACCGAGCAAGCCGCGGCGCTCTGCTTCGGCCATGGCCAGGAGATCGCGGCCCTCGAAGGCGATGCGCCCCGAGGTGATGGTCGCGTTCGACGGCAACAGTCCGAGCACGGCGCGGCCGAGCATGGACTTGCCGGCGCCGGATTCACCGACCAGCCCGCGGACCTCGCCGGGCTGCACCTCGAGGCTGGCGCCGCGCAGCACGTTGGCGGCGCCGATCGCGACCTTCAACCCGTCCACTGTGAGTGTCGCCGTCATGAGCGTTGCACCGGATCGAGCGCGAGGCGCAGTCCGTCGCCGAACAGATTGAGGCCGATCACGCTGGTGATGATGCAGACGATCGGCAGCGCCATGATCCACGGCGCCTGATAGACGATCTGGCGACCCTCGGCGATCATGCTGCCCCAGGTCGGCGTATCGCCGGCCACCGAGATGCCGACGAAGGACAGGATGACCTCGACCAGGATCGCAATACCCATCTCGACGGCGAGGAGAGTCACCAGCAGCGGGACGAGGTTAGGCAATATCTCCAACCGCAGCAGTTCGGCCCGGCTCAAGCCGATCACCCGTGCGGCGGCGGCATAGTCGCGCGTGAGCTGCACCATGGTCTCGGCGCGGATGACGCGGGCAAAGCGCGTCCAGTCGACCACCACGATCGCCGCGATCACCGAGGTGAGGCCGGCGCCGATCACCGCGGCCAGCACGATCGACAGCAGCACCGGCGGAAATGCCATCCAGACGTCGATCAGCCGCGAGATGAACTGGTCGACCCAGCCGCCGAAACTCCCCGCAAACAAGCCGAGCGCGACGCCGATCGCCGCGGCGAGCGTTGCCGCGATGAGCGCGACCATCACCGCGGTGCGCGCCGAATAGATCAGGCGCGACAGCACGCAGCGACCCAGGCTGTCGGTGCCGAGGAGAAAAGCGGGCTCACCGCCGATCATCCAGGCGGGCGGCAATTGTGCCGACATCAGGTCCTGCTCGAGCGGATCGTGCGGCGCGAGCACGGGTGCCAGGATTGCAGCCAGCACCAGCAGGGCGACCAGTGCTGCGCCGAGCCAGAGACGCGGACCGCCCCGCTTCAGACCCGCAAGCAGGCGCGACGGCGGCGCGGCGATGGAGGTGACTGCGATGTCAGCCATGGCGCAGCCTCGGATCCAGCATGGTGACCACGAGATCGACGACGAGATTGAGCGCGATGAACAACACCGCAAAGGTCAGCACCAGGCCCTGGATCAGCGGAAAGTCGCGGTTGATCACCGCGTCGATCGCCATGTTGCCGATGCCTTCATAGGAGAAGATGCGCTCGACCAGCACGGTGCCGCCAAGCAGCAGCGTCACCTGGACGCCGCCGAGCGCCACCGTCGGGATCAGCGCGTTGGGAAACACTTCGTGCAGCAGGATGTCCGGGCGCGAATAGCCGCGGGCGCGCGCGATCTGCGCATAATCCTGGTCCTCCGCCTCCGCTAGCGACGCCTTCAGCAAGCGCGCCACCAGGGCCGCAAACGGCAGCGCCAGCGCCAGCGCCGGCAGGATCATGTGGTGCAGAAGCGCGAAGGCGATGTCGAAGCGACCGGTCAGAACACTCTCGATCAGATAGAAATTGCTTCGCAGGCTCAGGTCGATCTCCGGATCGATCCGGCCGGAGATCGGCAGCAGCGGGATCAGCACACCGAACAGCAGCAGCAGGATCAGCGCCCAGAGGAAATCCGGAATCGCGAGCAGCATGCCGATGCCGCCATCGACGATCCATTCCGCGCGCCGGCCGCGCAGCAGAATGCCGATGAGCGCGGCGAAAACCCCGAACAGGACGGCAATCATCGTTGCGAGCAGCGCAAGTTCGATCGTGGCCGGCAGCCGCGCCAGCAACAATTCCAGCACGTTCTGTCGCACGCTGATGGAGCGGCCGAAATCGCCGCTTGCGACCTGGCCGAGCCAGGTCGCAAATTGCTGGAGGATCGGCTGGTCGAGGCCGTAGAGCGCGCGCAACCGGCCGATGTCGGCCTCGGATGCGCCGGGTGGGATCATCATGGCGATGGGATCGCCGGGCACGACGCGCAGGAGCACGAAGACGATCACCGCTACACCGAACAGCGTGGGCGGGATGAGGACGAATCGCCTGATCAGCTCGCCCCATCGCATCCTGGTATCGCCCCTCTCTAAAACCGCGGCCTAAGTCGGCGTGACGAGCTGCGGAAGGATCATGCCGTTGGACTGCGACACGACCTTGAGGCCCTTCCTGTGGATGATCGGCTGCACATACTGGAACAGCGGGATCACCTCGCCTTCCTCCGCGATGTATTTGTCGACCGCCTTGTAGCCGGCGATGCGCTTGGCTTCGTCCTTCTCGCCCCACAGCGGCCCAATGCGCTCGACGAGGTCCTTGCCCTTCCAGGCGCAATGCGGCGAGGGCCCGAACATCGCAAAGCCGGTCGAGGTCGAGGGATCGCCGATCGCGTTGCCCCAATTGTAGAAGGCGGCCGGAGCCAGCGCGTGGCGCGCACGCAGCTCGAAATGCTTTGCGATCTCGTAGACCTCGATGTTGGCGTCGATACCGACCTTGCGCCACATGCCGACGATCGCCTGGATCATCTCATAGTCCTTCGGCTTGAAGCCGCGCGTGGTCTGGATCGTGAACTTGGCCGGCTTCTCGGGCGAGTAGCCGCTCTTGGCGAGCAGGCTCTTCGCAAGCTCCGGATCGTAGGCGACCTTGATCGAAGGATCGAAGGCCGCATAGCCCGGCGCCTCCAGCGTCGCGATCGGCACGCCGTAACCCTTGAGCAGCCGGTCGACAATCGCCTTCTTGTCGATGGCGTGATTGGCTGCGAGCCGTACATTGCGGTCGAGCATTGGATCGATGTCGGTGAGGAAGATCATCGCGATGTCGGAGACCGGCTTGGTCTGGCCGGCAAGGCCCGGTTTGGCCTTCAACCGGTCGAACTCCTCGTAGGGAATCTCGAAGGTGAGATCGGAGCCGCCGGATTCCATCTCCGCGACGCGGCTGGTGGGATCGGTAATGAACTTGAACACCACGGTCTCGAAGGCGGGCTTGGGGCCCCAATAGCCGGAATGCGCCTTCAGCCTGAGGAACGCGTTGCGCTCGAAGGCATCGACCTTGTAGGGACCCGATCCGATCGGCGCCTTCTCGAACCCTTCCGCGCCGACCTTCTCGTAATAGGCCTTGGGCAGGATATAGCCCGTCAGGAACGCCATCCATTTGAACAGCGTCGGCTCGAACTCCAGCACGTCACCGGTGATGGTGTTGCCGTCGATCTTGTAATTGCCGACCTTGGACCAGACGAACTGGATGGGATTGCCACCCTTCGGATCCGCGGCGCGGGTGAGCGACCAGACCACGTCCTCCGGCGTCACCGGCGAGCCGTCATGCCAGGTTGCGCCCTTGCGCACGTCCAGCGTGATCTTGCTGCGATCCTCGTTCCAACCCCATTTCGTCAGAATGCCCGGCTTGAACGACAGGTCGGGCGCCTGGCCAATAAAGGGATCGAACACCGCCTGGTAGATCGACTGGATCGTCGGATTGACCGCCGAAAGGCCGACGGTCGGATCGAACGACGGCAAATTGACATTGTAGGCGATGGTCAGCGTGCCTGGCGTGGCAGCGAGCGCGCCACCGGTGAGACCAGAGGTGAGCGGCAGCGCGGCAGCGCCGCCGGCGATCTGGAGAAGCGAGCGACGAGAGAGCGACGACATGTTCATGACCCCCAACACGATGAACGAGAGATTGTGAGCATTTGCGAAAACGGCGCCGCAAGCGGCGCCGTCGGTTAGGTTTGCTTATTTCCCGGCGCTCTCGGACCAGCGCGCCATCAGCGTGTTGGACGGCAGCGATTCATCGACCAGCTTCTTGGCGGTCTCGACGCCGGCGACGGGCAACTTCTTCGGATCCAGGAGTCCGATCTGCACCAGCACGGACGCCTGGTCCCAATAGATGTGCTCGTTGTAGAGCTTGTCGCCACGGAAGCGCACGATCGCCACCAGCGGGATTTCGACATATTTGCCGGTCGGCGGCACGCCGGGGAGCATCCAGTCGATCTCGATGTCGTGCGTGAAGCAGAACAGCATCTCGTCGACGATGCGGTCTGAACCGATGGTGCGCGAGATCGGCACCAGCCTGGTATCGTGCGGCGTTTTCGGAATGAAATGGTTCTTGTAGAAGCGCAGCAGGTCGCGATAGCCGACGCCGCCGGTCATGGTCGGAATGTGGTTGACGTAGGGCTCGGCGACCATGGTCGTCATGGTCTGCTCGGCCGAACGCGTCGCGAACTCGAGCTCGGTGTGCCTGTCCCACAGCGCCGAGAGATCATAGTGCGGGCCCAGCGCCTTTCGGAACGCCGCGATCGAGCGCGTATACGCCATCAGCGTCGCGGGCTTGTTGAAGCTGGTGCGTTCCGGCGCGGCGAAGGCGTGGTCGCAGCCGGGATAGAGATAGAATTCGATCTCGGGCCGGCCCTTGAACGCCGCCCCGATCTGCGTACGCGCCTCGGCCGTCGCAAAGCGGTCGAGTTCGGCGAAATGGAAGACCACAGGACAATTGACGTCACCGGCCTCGCCGAGATCGGCCTCGATGCCGACGCCATAATAGCTGACGGCGCAGTCGACGTCGGTGCGCGCGGCCACGAGATAAGCGAGCTTGCCGCCGAGACAGAAGCCGAGCGCGCCGACCTTGCCCTTGCATTCGGGGCGCGCGCGCAGCACCTTCAGCGCATCAGCGGCATCCTTGATCGACTGATTGGCATCGAAGCGCTGGTAATAGCCCATCGCCTTGCCGAAATCGGCCTCGGTGTAGCCGAGTTCGATGCCAGGCTCCATGCGCCAGAACAGGTCGGGCGCCAGAACCACATAGCCTTCCTCGGCATAGTGGTCGGCAACCTCACGCATCGATTTGTTGACGCCAAAAATCTCCTGCAACAGCAGGATGCCGGGACCGGAGCCCGAGGCGGGGACCGCGAGATACCCCTTGAACGTGCCGCCATCCTTGGCAGCGATGTCGATCCACTGTCCGGCCATCGTGATCGTCCCCTCTCGTCGTTGAGCCCTTGGAGCCCTCTCCCATTTCGGCGCGTCTGTTTGACGCGTCCGGCATGAGAAGGCGCCTGCCTTTTCATCATGCTTTCTTAATTGAATTTTTAATGTAAGAATCGAACTTGTAAATAGCATAGATTGAGCACAGCCTGCCCAGGCCGTGAGCGACGGTGGGAATCAGGAGACGATGTTGAGGAAGACGCAGAAGGCGGCCGCGCGACGAACAGGCACGGCCGCGAGAGACAAGCGGCCGGCCGCCGCCGAGCGGGCGGGCTCATGGCACCTGGCGCGCACCGAGACCGAGCGGCGCCTCTCCGAGTTCGAGTTCAGGCTGGAGCGACTGGCGCAAGCCTATTACCGCTGGAAGGCCGCCTGCCTTGCCGCCGTCTGCGATGTGCCGCTGACCGGCGACGACGTCGCCGTGCTCAACGTGGTGCGCATGGGCGACGAGCCGAAGCGGCTGTCGGAGATCGGCCAGTTGCTCAACCGCGTCGACGTCCCCAATCTGCAATACGCAACCCGCAAGCTGGTGAAGGCCGGCCTGATCGAGACCGAGGGCTCGTCGTCGCGCAAGGAAACGCGGTACCGCGCGACCGAGCGGGGCCACGATGTCACTGAAGCCTATGCAAGCCTGCGGGCGGCAACGCTCCCTCCAATGCTGGAAGCGCTGGACGGCTGGGCCGATAAGTCGGAGGCCGCGGGCTCCCATCTTGAGCTGGTATCGAGCCTCTATACGCAGGCCGCCCAGGTCGCGATCACGCGGCGGCATCAGCCCTGAGGCTTCGCCGCGTCGCCTGCGATTGCAAATGGAGATAATGGCGATCCCGGCATGACTCGAACATGCGACCTACGGTTTAGGAAACCGCCGCTCTATCCGGCTGAGCTACGGGACCGCGGAACCCGCCAAGGGGCAGGTTGCCTGGAGGTGTACATATCAAAGCGAGGCGCGCTTCGGAAGCCCTCCGCTTGATTGAATCCGAGAGCGCGCTTCAGGTCGCCCCGAACCCCGACCCTGCCTTTTTGTACTCGGGCCGTGGCGGGCTAAAAATGTCCAGCACGCGGGCGCCGGCGGGGCCGGCGCGCATGGTGTGCGGCACGTTGCCGGGCGTACGCCAGAAGTCGCCCTTCTTCACAGCAATCTCCTCGCCGCCCTGGACGCGGATTGCGGAGCCGTCGAGCAGCACGCCCCATTGCTCCTCGGGATGATGATGCAGCGTGCCTTGCGCGTGCGGCGCCAGCGTCACCACCGACAGCATGGCATGCTCGCCGGAAAAGATGCGCGTCGTCACTCCCGCCGCCAGCTTGCGAAATAGCCCGTCGGCGGCATTGTCGAGATTGTGGAATTCGTCCTTCTGGCCCACGCCGATCTCCCTGTCCTGCCGTGATTTACGACTTGCCATAAGAGCCCTGATAGCGGCCCTCGCGGATCGCCTTCAGAGTCTCGTCCTCACGCTTGATCTGGGCACGCACCGCCTCCAGCAACGCCGCCGCGCCAGCGGCAGGAAACGACACCACGCCATCCTCGTCGCCGACCACGATGTCGCCCGGCGAGATCACGCTGCCGCCGATCGTGACAGGCACGTTGATCTCACCGGGACCGTTCTTGTAGGGGCCGCGATGGATCACGGCGCGAGCAAAGCAGGGGAAGTCGTCGCCGGCGAAGGCCGCGACATCGCGGATCGCGCCGTCGATCACGTATCCTTCCGCCTTGCGCCATTGCGCGATGTTTTTCATGATCTCGCCGACCAGTGCCCGGGTCTCGTCGCCGCCGCCATCGACCACGATGACATCGCCGGGACCGACCAGCTCGAGCGCGCGATGGATGGCGAGATTGTCGCCGGGCCGGGTGCGCACCGTGAAGGCCGCACCGATCAGCCTGCCGCTGCGGTGATAGGGTTTGAGCCCGACCGCGCCCGGCAGCCGACCGAGGTTGTCTGATATGATCGAGGTCGGTGCATTCCGAAAGCCTTCGATGATATCGGCCGGCGGCTTCGGCACGCTGTTCGCCGCGATGGTGATCGTCATGAATTCAGTCCTTCTGCGATTTCTTACTCGGCGTGCGCGCCTTCGCCGGCATGATGCGGAAGGCACGGCCTTCCTTCATCCACGCGGCGCGCGCGTCGCGCAACAATGTGCGGCGAACCTTTCCGGAATCGTCGCGCGGCGGCGTGCTGACGATCTCGAAACTCTCGGGATGCTTGTAGCGGCTGAGCTTGTCTTTCAGGAAGTCGGCCATGCCGTCCGCAATCGCCTGACCGTCCGCGTTCGCCTCCGGCTCGATGATGGCGTGCACACGCTGGCCCAACTCCGGATCCGGCAGGCCCACCACCACGCAGGACCGCACGCCGGGACATTCGGAGACCGCAGCTTCGACCTCGGCCGGATAGATGTTGGCGCCGCCGCGCAGCACCATGTCGGCGAGGCGGTCGCCGAGATAGAGATAGCCTTCGGCGTCCAGCCGGCCGATATCGCCGAGCGATTCCCAGCCGTCGGCGCGACGCTTCGGCTCGGCGCCGAGATAGTGATAGGTGGCATCCTTGCCGTCATTGTTGAGGAAGTAGATCTCGCCGGTCTCCCCGGGCACGACGTCGTTGCCGTCCTCGCCGATGATGCGGAGCCTCGCCATCTCGCCGATCTTGCCGACCGAGCCCTTGTGCGCCAGCCACTCCGTCCCTGAGATGATGCAGGAGCCCTGCCGCTCGGTGCCGCCATAGAGCTCCCAGACCCGCTCCGGCCCGAGCCAGGCGATCCAGTTCTCCTTCAGCCAGGGCGGCATCGGAGCTGCCATGTGAAACACGGTCTGCAGGCTCGACACGTCGTAGGCGTTGCGGATGTTCTCCGGCAGCGCCCAGATCCGATGCATCATGGTCGGCACGAAATTGACCCATTGCACGTGCTCGCGCTCGATCTGCCGCAGCGTCTCCTCGGCGTCGAACTTGACGAGGCCGGTGAGCTTGCCGCCGTAGAACAGCGCATAATGCGACACGATGAACGGCGCATTGTGGTAGAGCGGGCCCGGATTCAGCAGCGAGGCGCCGAACGGCATGTTGAGCGGCGGCGGCGTGGCCGTGTCGACGACTGCGGGGTTGTGATCGAGGATCACCTTGGGACGGCCGGTCGAACCGCCGCTGGTCATGGCCTTCCAGTAGCGCGCCACCGGCGGATCGATTTGTTCGTCGGAAAAGCCTTCCGGCGCGAAATCCGCCGGCAGCCGGTTCGGCGCATTCCAGTCGGCCTCGCCGCCGACCACCAGCGCGGGCTTGAGAATCTCGAGCACGGCTGCGGCTTCGCCGCGTGGCAGCCGCCATGACAGCGAGGTCGGCGTCGCCCCGCATTTCCACACCGCAAACGTCGTCTCGAAGAACGCGTTGCCGTTCGGCAATCCGATCGCGACGAAATCGCCGGGCTTGACGCCCTTCGCCGCAAATGCCCGCGCGCGCCGGTTGGCGCCGCGCTCGAGCTGGTCCCAGGTCAGCCTATCCTGCCCATGCTGGACGGCGATGGTGCCTTCTGGTTTGCGTTGCGCGTACCAGCGCGGCACATCGGACAGGGGCAGCAGCATCAGGCGTTTCCACTTCGTCTTCTTGGCGTCGCCTCAGGGTGAAGCGCCCGCGGGACGAAGTGTAACAGCCGGAGCTGGACCTTCAAGGCGCAAGCCTTCAAGGCATCAGCTTCACCGCTCCGCGCCGCAGCCCGGACTATCGAACAGCGCCGCGAGGCCGCATTTCGAGGTCAGCATCTTGTCGCCGTCGTGGCCGACGCCGGCAACGTCCCACACCCGGTGATTGGGCGTGCCATGATTGCGCTTCGCCATCGCATCCGCATAGGCGTGGCCGCGGGCGTAGCGACTTGGGCCCTGCGCCTCGCCCATGCAGCTCTTGTCCGCCGCAGGCTTGGTGTCGAGCATGCCGAGCAGATAGATCACGTCACGCTCGACATAACGCTGCTCCAGCGCCACTGGCGTTACGTCCGCAAGATAAGGCGGCCGGCTGTCCATGCCGTATTTCCAATTGTCGTAGCCCGCGCAGGACGCGGCAATCGCCGGCACGGGCCGCTCTTTGCCGAAATAAGCATAAGACGACGGATTGGCGACGACGTAACGGATGTCGATGTGCTGGCGTGACAGTGCCGCCTCGCCCTTGCCGGCGATGGCGTAGCGCTGCGCGACCTGGCCGCCACCGGAATGGCCGGCGACCACAACCTGCTTCAGGTTCGGGAAGATGCGCCGGTCGGAGAGTTTTGCCAGGATCGCATCGAGCGCCTCGAAGGAGGAGACCGGGTTCGGCGCAAGCGCAGCATCGCCGCCCTCCCACCCCACCAGCGACCAGCGCAGCGTGTCGACGGGCAGCTTGTGCGCTTCGATATCGACCTCCGCCAGGAACTGCGGCACGATCATCAGCGCGCTCTTGCCATCGTCACCGGCTGCGACCTGCGCGGTGTGGGCCGAGATATAATATTCGTCGGCATTGCGCAGGCGTCCGTGCAGCACGATGATCGCGCGCGAGATCGTCGGCAGCGGCATCGACCAGTCGCTGGAGAGATAGAGCGGCAACGTGCCCTGGCCGCCGACCGACAGCCGCGCATCGGCCACGACCTTCACCGGCTTGTTGTTGGGGGCATCGTCCTCTGCGGCGAGTGCGCGGCCACAAACCAGCGCCAACGCGATTGCGGCGAGACAGCTCAGCGCTCTCATGACGAATATTTCCCCTCACATTCGAACCGATAAAACTCTAAACGCATCCTGTGCCGCGCGGCTGTGACTCCCGCGCCACGTCAAGCAAAAAATGTCAGCATCCCAGCCATGAAATTCCCGAGTTCCACGGGTGACAAGTTGGCCATAATGGAGCAAAAATCAGGCCCGACTCAGTTCGGGTTGAGTTTTGCAAGGAATGCTCTCGTAGAATGTCGGACGTAGTTGCATCGCGTCGTGCGGCGCCGCTTCTGATTGCCGCAGCAGGATTTTTTCTGCTGACGTGGTCGCATGCCCACGCGCAATGGTGGAAGCGCGCACCTGTCGACTTCGAGGAATGCGCAGACGCGGCCGAAAAATCCGCGACCAAAGCCGAAAAGACCGCGGCACTTGCCGATTGCAACGCAAAATTCGCCGGCCGGCGCAAGGCGGGCGGCGGCTACACCTATTACGACTTCCTCCAGGATCGCACCTTCGATATCGCCGGGCCGAACCCGACGCCGGACGAGCAGAAGAAGATCGACGAATCCTACACCGCCTATCTCGCCAATCAGCGCCGCAGCAATGAAGCGGCTCAGGCCACGGCACGGCAGCAGCGCGAGCAACAGGAACAGCAGGTGCAGCAGCTTCAGCGGGTCGCACTGCGAACCGAGGTCGAGCGGGTGCCCGTGCCCGTGGAACGGCCGAAGGTGTTGCGGCAGAAAGGCGCGCCCTGTACCAAGGGCTCGTTCTCCTGCGAATGGCCGCGGCTGTCGGAAGGCTTGAGCGAATTTAAGAAGCTGTTCAGCCCGACGCCGAGCAAGCCGGCGAAGAAGGGGTAAGTTGCGACTTCAACCTCCGCTCCCGTCCCGGACAAGCGGAGCGCCGATCCGGGACGACGGTGGAGTTTGTTGCCTCAGTTCGGCAGCTTCTTCTTGCTCCGCTTCGGAATGGTCACCGGCGGCGCAGCCGGTTCAGGCGCGGTCGTCGTGCCGCTCAACGCCTTGCGGCTCTCCTGCAAGCGCGCATCGTAGCCGGGAGAATTCATGACGGTCGGCGGCCGGGCGTCGGCCAGCGTCGACGCGCCGCAAAGCGCGGCCAGTGCCAGCCCGATCATCAAACAGCGTTCCATCCCGCTCCTCCTCGCGCTCAACCCACACCGCGGATCTGCTGCGGCGAAAGCCCCGGCGGGCCCTTACCGGCCGTCTCCGCCTGCTTGATCAGCGCAACAATGCGGCGCATCAGCGGCGCATCGACATTGTTCTGCTCGGCCAGCGCAATGACCGCGCCCTGGAGATAGTCGATCTCGGTCTTGCGGCCCTGCTTCAAATCCTGCCACATCGAGGAGCGCGCCTCGGGATCGATTTTCATCGTCCGTCCCAGGATCGCGTTGAAGATCATGTCAGGCAATCTCAGCAGGGTCGGCGTCCAGTTCGACGGGACTGGCGTGGCCGAGGCCGGCGTGATACCGGCGGCCTTGAGCGCGGCCAGACCTTCGGCCATCTGGTCGGCGAACAGTCTTCGCCAGTCGCGGTTCGCCAATTGCGCGGCGAGCGGCATGTCGGACAGTGCGCTCAGCGCGTTGTTCAGGTTGATGATCAGCTTGCCCCATTGCACGCCGGCGATGTCGCGGCTTGCGCGCAAATTGAGGCCCGGCACCGAGAGCGCCGCTGCCGTGTTGTCAGCATCTTCGCCGACAGTGATGTCGCCGGAGGTCGACCGGTGGAAACGCCCTTCACCCATTGCGACCACATTGAACGGCACCATGCCGGCGAGCACGCGCCGGCCGCCGAGCCGCTCTTGCAGCACGGCGACATTGCCGACACCGTTCTGCAACGATACGATGACGGCATCCCGAGGCGCGTGCTGCGCGATCTGGTCCGCGACGTCGGCCGTGTCGGCGCTCTTGACCGTGACCAGCACGATGCCCGCGCTGTGGAAGATTGCGGGATCTTCCGACAGCGCGAGCCGGCCCGCATCCAGCTTCTTCTCGGCGCCGTCGAAATCCGTCAGCCGCAGGCCGAACCGCTCGATCTCGGTCTTCACCCGCGGCCGCACCAGCAGTGCGACCCGACGGTCGGCAGCCGCCAGCTGGCCTCCGACAAAACAGCCGATGGCGCCGGCGCCGGCCACCACGATCGGTCGATCCGTATTCACGAGGCCTCGGTCCCAAAATGACCGCCCTCGATAGCAGAGAGGAAGCCGGCTGCCCATTGCCAGGTTGCGACGCAATCGCCTTGTAACCGTCATGAGAGCCTCATATGTTTTCGCAGGGGCTTTGTTACCGGCAGGAGAACGCCATGGGTCTACTAGACGTCCTCAACGGCATGCAGAATGGCCCGCGCGGCCCAAGCACCCCGAGTTCGCAGTCCTCATCAAGCAGCGGGATGTCGCCCATGACCATGGCGATCCTTGGCTTGCTCGCCTGGAAGACGTTCAAGCATTTGACGGCAGGCCAACCCGGGGCGACGCCGCAGCCGTCTCCGACGCCAACGCACCTTCCCCCGCCGGTGAATGCGGGTGCTGGCGGCGGTGTCGGGGGCGCGCTTGCCGGAGGCGGCGGCCTCGGCGATCTCCTCAAGGGCGGCCTCGGCGGCCTGCTCGCGGGCGGCGCGGCGGGCTCCGTGCTCAGCGGCGGTCTCGGCGATCTCCTCAACCAGCTCCAGCAGGGCGGTCACGGCGAGGCCGCGAACACCTGGGTCGGCAAGGGTGAGAACAAGGCCATAAGCCCTGGCGATCTGGCCAATGCGCTCGGCGCCGACCAGATCCAGAGCCTGTCGGCCCAAAGCGGCCTGTCGCGCGACGAACTGCTCTCGGGCCTCAGCCAGTACCTGCCGCAGGTGATTGATCATTTGACGCCGGACGGACGGCTACCGACCGAGAACGAGGTTTCGGGACGAATTTAGTCGAAATTGGATCTACGCATTCGGCAAGGGGAGCACTGACATGAGCATGGGCGGCCTGTTGTGGATCATCGTTGTCGGCTTCATCGCCGGCCTGATCGCGCGTTTCCTGGCACCAGGACCCAACAATCCGAGCGGATTCATCCTCACCACCATCCTTGGCATCGTCGGTGCGTTTCTCGCGACCTTCATCGGCCAGGCCATCGGCCATTACGGCCCGGATCAAGGCGCAGGATTCATCATGGCCACGATCGGCGCGGTGGTGGTGCTGTTCATCTGGCACCGCCTGGTCGCGAGCGGCGTGATCAAGGGGTAGCTCTCCCCTCGTCATTGCGAGAGCCCTTGCGACGAGGCAATCCAGACCGTCCCCGCGGACGCGTTCTGGATTGCTTCGCTTCCGCCGTCGCTCTTCGAGCTATGGCGGACAAGTCGCTCGCAATGACGAGTTCACGTAATCAAATGCATCCCCGCATCCATGCGCACGACTTCGCCGGTCATGTTGCTGGAGGCCGGCATTGCCAGGAAGCAGACGAGCTGCGCGATGTCCTCGGCGGATGAGGCGACCTTGAGCGGCACCTTCGCCACCACGCTGTCGCGCACCTGCTTGGCACCGGCCTCGCCGCGGCCCTTGGTGAACCAGGGCGTGTCGATATAGCCGGGGCACACCGTGTTGACGCGGATCAGCGGCGCCAGCGCGCGCGACAGCGACAGCGTCATGGTGTTGAGCGCGCCCTTGCTGGCGGCATAGGCGATCGACGAGCCGACGCCGCTGATACCGGCGACCGACGACACGTTGACCACGGCGGACGGCCGCCCCGATGCCTTCGACCCAGCCTCGAGCAGGCTGCGCGCCGCGCGCACCATCTGGAACGGGCCGATGGTGTTGACACCGTAGAGGCGCTGGAAGTCTTCGGCCGACAATCCGTCGAGATCGGCATGGGCGACGTGCTTGGTGGTGCCGGCATTGTTGACGAGGATATCGAGCCTGCCCCAGCCGCTCGCGGCCACAACGATCTTGCGGCAATCGTCATCCTTCGAGACGTCGCCCTGCGCGACCAGCACTTCTGCGGCGCCGGCCTTGCGGCAGAGCTCTGCCGTGGCCTCGGCTTCGGTCTTGCTCGACGAATAGTTGATGACGAGCCGCGCCCCGCTCCGCGCGAGAATTTCCGCGGTCGCAGCACCAAGTCCGGATGCGGACCCCGTCACGACTGCGCACAAACTGTCCTTGGCCATCCGGATTTCCTTCCCCGTGATTGAATGTGGCGCCCTGTTTAGCGAGTTTGCCGCGCCCTGCAAATCGAGCAAACTCCGCTAAGCGGAATTAGCTTGCCGCCCATGCCCGCGCCGCAGGTTGGCCTGCGATCAACGCTTGTCAGGGCCATGGCTTTTTCGGATCATCGGGCGCAAGAAGAGACGCGCGCCGCACCGTCGGGCGGACCGCGCCAATGGCAAAACACGGGGAACGCTGTGGCGGAGAGTGACAATATCGTCGTCGAGACCGCGGAGAAGATCTTCGCCGATCTCGCCGACCCGCAAACCATCAACAACGACAAGAAGGATTCGTGGCAGGCGCCGCTGTGGCAGGCGCTGAGCGAGGCCGGCTTGCCCTTGTCCTGGGTACCCGACGATCTCGGCGGCTCCGGCGCGAGCCTTGCCGACGGTTTTGCCTTGCTGAACGCAGCCGGCCGTTTCGCGATCGCGGTTCCCCTGGCCGAGACGATGCTCGCCGGCTGGCTGCTTGCGCAGGCGAAGATCAGTTCGCCCGAAGGTGAGATGACCGTGCTGCCTGCGTCTCCGAGGGACCGCATCACGCTCGATGCTGACGGCGCGCTCTCCGGCCGTTGCCGCGGCATTCCCTTCGCCAAGGCTGCGAAGCATTTTGCAGTGCTCGCGTATGGCAAGGACGGCATCTCGATTGCGCTAGTCGATGCGGGCAAGGGCCGGATCGAATCCGGTCTCAATGTCGGCTACGACCACAGCGATACCGTCACGCTCGACAAGGTCCAGCCTGTCGCCATCAAGGTCGCACCCAAAGGCTTCGACCAGACCACGATGATGCTGATCGGCGGCGTCGCGCGCAGCCTGCAGATCGCGGGCGCGCTGGAATCCATGCTCGACATCTCCGTGCGCTACTCCAACGAGCGCGTCGCATTTGAGAAGAAGATCTCGAAATTCCAGGCGGTGCAGCACAATCTCGCGCGCCTCGCCGGCGAATCCGCCGCCGCGCTCGCGGCCGCGACTTCTGCCGCGGATGCTATCGCCAACGCTAAATCGTTCGATGACGAGGTCTATCTCGAAGCCGCCTCCGCAAAGATCCGCTGCGCCGAAGCCGCGGAAAAAGGCGGCGGCATTGCGCATCAGGTTCATGGCGCGATCGGTTTCACCAACGAGCACATCCTGCACCGCTACTCGTTGCGGGCGCTGGCCTGGCGCGATGATTTCGGTTCGGAAAGCCACTGGGCTGTCGAGCTCGGCAAGCTGGTCGCCAGGCGTGGCGCCGACGAATTGTGGCCGCTCGTGGCGTCGCGCTAACAGGGAACGAAACACATGACCGCTGCCCTTCGTTTCGATCCGATCCGCCTGCCCGAGAAGTGCGAGCAACTGCGCAAGGAAGTGCGTGCGTTCCTCGCCGAGGAAATCGCCGCCGGCACCTTCGATCCGCACAAGCCCAACCGCGAAGACACGGACGCGCCGGAATTTTCCCGCCGGGTCGGCGCCAAGGGCTGGCTCGGCATGACCTGGCCGAAGAAATATGGCGGCCAGGAACGCTCCTTCCTCGAACGCTACGTGGTGACCGAGGAGATGCGCGTCGCCAACGCGCCGACGCGGCGCTTCTTCGTCGCCGACCGCCAGAGCGGGCCGGTGCTGATCAAATACGCACCCGAACACATCAAGATGGACATCCTGCCGCGGATCTGCCGCGGCGAGATCTGCTTTGCCATCGGCATGAGCGAGCCGAACTCGGGCTCCGACCTGTTCGCGGCGAAGACGCGCGCGACCAAGACCGACGGCGGCTATCTCATCAACGGCACCAAGATCTGGACCTCGTCGGCGCACATCGCCGACTACATGATCGCGATCTTCCGGACCTCGCCGCCAACCAAGGAAAACCGCCGTCACGGCCTGACGCAGTTCCTGGTCAAGATGAAGCAGCCGGGCATCGAGGTGAACCCGATCGGGCAGATCACCGGCCAGTACGAGTTCAACGAGGTCGTCTTCACCGACTTTTTCGTGCCCGAGGATCACGTCCTCGGCGAGGTCGACGGCGCCTGGAAGCAGGCGACGTCGGAGCTGGCCTATGAGCGTTCCGGTCCCGAGCGCTTCCTCGAGACCTATTACGTGCTGACCGAGCTGGTCCGCGCGGTCGGTCCCGATCCGGATACACGCAGCGCCGAAGGCATCGGCCGCCTCGTCGCCCAACTCCACACCATGCGGCGCATGTCGGTCTCGGTCGCCGGCATGCTGCAGGCCGGCAAGGAGCCGGTGGTGGAGGCGTCCATCGTCAAGGACATCGGCACGGTCTGGGAGCAGCAGCTTCCGCACCGCGTGCGCGATCTCGCCGCCTTCGTCGAGGAGACCGCGACCAACCGCGAGACGCTGCAGCGGCAGCTCGACTTCGCGATCAAGACCGCACCGAAACTCACCATCCAGGGCGGCACCACCGAGGTGCTGCGCGGCATCATCGCCCGCGGGCTTGGTCTGCGCTAGTCGCGCGGACCTGGTTTAAGCTAACTTTTCGAGGACATCATGAGCACCTACAAAGATATCGGCGTCGAGAAAGTCGGGCACGTCGGCACCATCGAGATCCGCAGGCCGCCGCTCAATTTCTTCGACATCTCGCTGATCAACCAGATCGCGGACGCGCTCGACGAGTTCGATCGCGACATCGAGATCCGCGCCTCCGTTCTCTCGGCACAGGGCAAGGCGTTCTGCGCCGGCGCGAATTTCCAGGACCCGGCACGGCAGGCGCAGGAAGCGCGCGAAGCCGACAAGACGGCCAAGGGCGATCCGGCCGACAGCCTCGGGGCGATCAATCATCTCTACATCCAGGCCGTGCGCATCTTCCGCGCCAAGAAGCCGATCGTCGCCGCCGTGCAGGGCGCCGCCATCGGCGGCGGCCTGGGCCTCGCAGTGTCGGCGGATTTCCGCGTCACCTGCCCCGAAGCGCGCTTCTCCGCGAATTTCACCAAGCTGGGCTTCCATCCCGGCTTCGGCCTGACGACGACGCTGCCCGAGCTGATCGGCAAGAACAACGCCGAGCTGATGTTCTACACCAGCCGCCGCGTTACCGGCGAAGAAGCCGTCAAATGGGGCCTCGCCAACGTGCTGGTGCCGCAGGATCAGGTCAAGGCGGGCGCGATGAAGCTCGCCGGCGAGATCGCCGAATGCTCTCCGCTTGGCCTGCTCTCAACCCGCGCCACGATGCGCGCCGGATTGGCCGATCGCGTCATGGCCGCGACCAATCACGAGCTCGCCGAGCAGACCCGCCTGCGAGCGACGGAAGATTTCAAGGAAGGCGTGAAGGCCACGGAAGAGCGGCGCACGGCGAATTTTAGGGGGCGGTGAGCGCGGCGTCTCTCGCCGTATCACTCTGACGTCTCTACAACCTCCCGTGTCGTCCCGGCGAAGGCCGGGGGATTTTCTCGTGATCACGGGAGGCACCGATCAGCGCGACGCTTGCGGGTGCGAAGAAGCTGTCGAGCAGATGCGGCATGTTGAATCCCTGCTTTTATCGTTATCCGTCATCCCAGCGCAGCGGCGTAGCCGCTGTCGCTGGAGGTGCCGGAGCGTGGCGAAGGCCTCGAAGGATGAACGGCCACCAATCGGGCCGCACATCCTTCGAAGCTCCCTGCACGTTGCTACGCACCGTACAGCTCGCACCTCAGGATGACGGATTGAGAGCTGCGAAGGCAAAAGCTCAGACAGCAAGCCGGAACATTACCCCGCCCAACAGAAACTCGTTCCCCGCCACCGCCAGCCCCTTTGACCTCGCCACGTGCAGCACGTGTGCCGCATCAGCCACGCGAAACTCCAGCGCACTCATGATCTCGTCGGCACCCTTGACGAAGCGGAACGTCGCATTGGGCAGCTTCAATTCGGCCTCACCATCAGCTGCAACCCCGACGATCTTGCCCCAGTGCGCCGCCAGCCCTTGCGGGTCCGGGCTCTGCATCTCCACGGCCGTCAGCGCTTGCGTCACATCCTTGCGGATGAACTTTTGCCAGTCCGGTCCGGCCGGCGGATACGTACCCAAAATATCGTCGCTGCCTTCGGTGTGGTTGAATTCGATGAAGGCGGCGCGGCAGTCGCGGGGGTGAAGCTGGACGCCGTGATAGGGCGCGTGGTCGATGACGTTAGCTGTGCGCACACCGAGCGCATCGGCGTTGCGGCCGCGCTCGTCCGGATCATTGCAGCAGAAGATCGCCATGTAGCCGCCGCGGCCGCCGGTCTTCTCGATGAAGCGGCCGGCCGTGGTGCCGTCCTTGAAGGGCGCGACGACCTCGAGCATGATCGTGTCGACCGGGAGCAGCGCGTTCTCCAGGCCGTATTTCGCGACATTGCCGTCGCGGTAGCAGACGGCGAGGCCCATGATCTCGGCGATATCAGAGATGACAGGCGCGAGCTGCGGCGCGACGAGACAAATCTGCCGCAGCCGCATATAGGGCGCCATCGTCATGCGCCCCTGAAGGACGGCTTGCGCTTCTCGACGAAAGCCTTCGCGGCCTCCTTGTGATCCTCGGTATCGCTGCAGCGGGTGTGGTGGATGGCTTCGCCGTCGAAGCAATCTTCCAGCGGCAGGTGTTCGGCATTGTTGATGTTGCGCTTGATGTAGCCGAGCGCGATCGACGGCCCCTGGGCCAGGGATAGCGCCAACTCGTGCGCGGCCGCATCGATCTCGGCGTCGGGGACGACCTTGGTCACCATGCCGATCGCGTGCGCTTCCTTCGCCGTCAGCACGGGCGACGTCAGGTAAAGTTCGCGCGCCCGTGCGCTGCCGAGCAGCTGGGTCAAGAAGTATGTACCGCCGTAGTCACCGGAGAAACCGACCTTGGCGAAAGCCGTCGTGATCTTGCAGGATTCCGAGGCAACGCGCAGATCGCACGACAGCGCCATCGAAAGACCGGCGCCCGCTGCCGCGCCGTCGAGCTGCGCCACCACCGGCTTTGGCATCTGATGCAGAATGCGCGAGACCTCCATGCCGCGGCGGAGGTTCGCCATCTTCACTTCGAACGGCAGCGGCGCGCGGCCGGCCGCCATCGACTTGACGTCACCGCCGACGCAGAACGAGCCGCCAGCGCCCTTGAACAGCACCGCACGCACCTCGGGATCGTCGGCCGCGCGCCGCGCCGCCTCGACCAGACCCGCGACCATCTCGGGATTGAGCGCGTTCTTTCGCTCGGGACGGTTCATGGTGATGGTGAGCAGCCCACCTTCGAGGTTTTGCAGAACCATGTCGTTCATGGGACGTCTCCCTTGTTGTTGTTAGACCGGGCTATCACCTCGTCATTGCGAGCGCAGCGAAGCAATCCAGAGATGTTTCCGTGGAGACAGTCTGGATTGCTTCGTCGCAAGAGCTCCTCGCAATGACGATGCTTACTTCTTCACCTGCGGGCAGCGCGACTGCTCCAGCGACTGGAACGATTCGCTGCCGGGCACGGTGGCGAGCAGCTTGTAATCGTCCCAGCGTCCCTTGGACTCCGACGGCTTCTTCACCTCGAACAGGTACATGTCGTGGATCATGCGGCCATCCTCACGGATCTTGCCGTTCTTGGCGAAGAAGTCGTTGATCGGCGTTTCCTTCATCACCTTCATGACTGCGGCAGAGTCGGTCGTACCCGCCGACTTCACCGCCTTCAGATAGTGCATGACGGAGGAATAGACGCCGGCTTGCGCCGAGGTCGGCATCCGCTTGGTGCGCTCCATGAAGCGCTTCGACCACGCGCGGGTGTCGTCGTTGAGGTCCCAGTAGAAGGCTTCGGCCAGCAGCAGACCCTGCGCGGTCTCGAGCCCGATCGAGTCGATGTCGGAGACGAAGGCGAGCAGCGGCGAGACCTTCTGGCCGCCCTTGGTGATGCCGAACTCGGCCGCCTGCTTGATGGCGTTGACGGTGTCGCCGCCGGCGTTGGCGAGCCCGATCACCTTGGCCTTGGAGGCTTGGGCCTGCAGTAGGAACGACGAGAAATCCGACGTATTGAGCGGATGGCGGACGGCGCCAAGCACCTTGCCGCCGGTCTTGGTGACGACGGCGCTGGTGTCCTTCTCCAGATCCTGGCCGAAGGCATAGTCGGCGGTGAGGAAGAACCAGGTGTCGAGGCCCGACTTCACGGCCGCAAGGCCGGTCACGTTGGCCTGGCCGTAGGTGTCGAACACGTAATGGATGGTGTAGGGACCGCAGGCTTCGTTGGTGAGACGGATCGAGCCCGGGCCGTTGAACATGATGATCTTGTTGCGCGCCTTGGCGATCTCGCCGGCAGCAAGCGCGGTCGCGGACGCCGCGACGTCGTAGATCATTTCGACGCCTTGGTTGTCGAGCATGTCGCGGGCGATGTTGGCGGACAGGTCGGCCTTGTTCTGATGGTCGGCCGCCAGCACCTGGATCTTGCGTCCCAGCACCTCGCCGCCGAAATCCTCCACCGCCATCTTGGCTGCGGTCTCGCTGCCGGGGCCGGTGATGTCGGCATAGAGGCTCGACATGTCGAGGATGCCGCCGATCTTCAGGGCTGGCTTGTCCTGGGCCTGCGCAGCACTCGCGCTGAGAGCCAGCGCGGCGGCAAAAATGCCCGACAAAATATGCTTCATTGAAAAGACCTCCCTTGATCGCCTGACTCTGAATGGCGGCTTGATTATTGCTCTTGGCAAACGCTGTTGCCGTAATCATGCCGCATGCGCAAGAGCGCAGCAAGCAGAAGCGCGACGCGCGTCTCGCGACGGCCTCATGTTTTCCGCAAAGCGGAATGGTGTGTTGCGGACAAATATATCCGCGTCATTGCGAGCGGAGCGAAGCAATCCAGACTGCCTCCGCGAAAAGATTCTGGATTGCTTCGCTCCGCTCGCAATGATGGATTGTGAGCAAGCCCCTTCGCGACCCACCGCGCATGAGTTAAGGTTGAAGCACAACGCAACCTCTCCGGGTCTCTTGACGCAACGACTTCACCTCATCGCCACATTCGTTCTCGCCGCGGGTCACACTGCGTTCGCCGCACCGTGCCAATTCGAAGCACAGGGCGAAGGCCACGTCGCGGCCATCGTCGATGCGCGCAGCGTACGTCTCGACGACGGTCGCGAGGTGCGCCTCACCGGGATCGAGGCGACGGTGACG
Source organism: Bradyrhizobium monzae (assembly GCF_021458635.1). GTDB lineage: Bacteria > Pseudomonadota > Alphaproteobacteria > Rhizobiales > Xanthobacteraceae > Bradyrhizobium. The sequence continues at coordinate 162,817 of NZ_JAIRDQ010000011.1, read as the reverse complement.
ACGAAGCAGGCGCTGACCTCGTTGCTCGTCAGCCGCGACGTGACGCTGCGCAGCGCGGACGACACACCCGACCGCTATGGCCGCCAGGGCGCGCTGGTGTTCATCGGCGAAAGTGACACCTCGGTGCAGGCCATGCTGCTCGCCCAGGGCGATGCCGTCGTTTCGGCAGAGATCGTGGACAAGGCGTGCGCCACCGCCCTGATGTCGTCGGAGGCCGAGGCAAGGCGCCAAAAAAAGGGCAACTGGGCTGATCCGTCGGCCATAAAAAACGCGGAAAGTCCGGACGATATTTTGGCCGGGATCGGGCGCTTTATGGTGGTCGAGGGCAAAGTCCTGTCGGTCCGGCAAGCTGGGGCAACGACCTACCTCAACTTCGGACGAAGCTGGACACGCGGCTTTGCTGTGACTATTTCAAAGCGCACGCTGCCGGCGTTTGAAAGCGCCGGAATAGCCCTTAAGTCCTTGGAAAACAGACGTATTCGCGTCCGGGGCTGGGTTGAGGGGACTACGGGGCCGCGTATCGATGTGCTCCGGGTGGGGCAGGTCGAATTGCTGGGCGCAAACGAGCCTATCGGGGTAAGGCCTTAACAAAGGCCAGGCACGGGTTAAGCGACGTGAATGGGGTGCTAGAACAGCACAAAAAGGGCGTAGGACGCCGCCTTCGGGCTGCGCCGGCCGCGCTTTGCCTTGTGCTGGGCACAGCCCTCGCCGGTTGCGGCGACATGGGCCGGTTCCAGACCGCGGCGGCCCCGCCCACCGTTGCGTTGCCCAAGCCAAAGCCGGCCGTCGCCCAGACCCCCGCCACCGAGAAAGAGCACGAACGCATCCTGGCGAGCTATGGCGGCGCCTATGACGACCCCAGGCTTGAATCACTGGTCAGCAAGACCGTCGACCGGCTCGTTGCCGCCTCCGACCGCCCCGACCAGGGCTACAAGGTCACGATTCTCAATTCCGGCGCGGTAAACGCCTTCGCGCTGCCGAACGGCCAGCTCTATGTCACCCGCGGCCTGCTTGCGCTCGCCAGTGACACCTCCGAATTGTCCTCGGTGCTGAGCCACGAGATGGCGCATGTGCTGTCCAAGCACGCCGCGATGCGCGAGGATCAGGCCCGCCAGGCCGCCATCGTCACCCGTGTCGTCACCGACATGAGCACCGACCCCGATCTCACCGCGCTCGCGCTCGCCAAGACCAAACTGACCATGGCGAGCTTTTCGCGCAACCAGGAGTTCGAGGCCGACGGCATCGGCGTCGGCATCGCCGCCAAGGCACATTTCGACCCGTATGGGGCTGCACGCTTTCTCTCCGCGATGGAGCGCAATGCCGAGCTGAAGGCCGGCAAGAGCTCGCTCGATCCACGCGCGCAGGATTTCACCTCGTCGCATCCGGCCACGCCCGAGCGCGTGCAGAATGCGCAGACCATTGCTCGTCAATACGTCGCCCCCGAAGGCGGCGAGCGTGACCGCGAGAGCTATCTCGCCGCGATCGACAACCTCGTCTATGGCGAGGATCCCAGCGAGGGCTTCGTCCGCGGCCGGCGTTTCCTGCATCCGAAACTCGGCTTCACCTTCCAGGCACCGGATAATTTCACGCTCGACAACACCGCGCAGGCGGTGATCGGCGTGCGCGAGGGCGGCTCGCAGGCGATGCGCTTCGACGTCGTGCGCGTGCCGGCCGAGCAGTCGCTCGGCGACTACCTCAATTCCGGCTGGATGGAAGGCGTCGAGAAGGCGTCCACCGAGGACATCACCATCAATGGTTTTCCGGCCGCGTCCGCCACCGCCAAGGGCGACCAGTGGCAGTTCAAGGTCTATGCGCTGCGCTTCGGCAGCGACGTCTATCGCTTCATCTTCGCCACTCGGCAGAAATCGACCGAGAGCGAGCGCAATGCGCGCGAGACCGTCAACTCGTTCCGCCGCCTGACCCTCGAGGAGATCCAGGCCGCGCGTCCGCTGCGCATCAAGGTGATCACCGTGCAGCCCGGCGACACCGTGGAATCGCTGTCTCACCGCATGGCCGGCGTCGATCACCCGGCCGAACGATTTCGCGTCCTGAACGGGCTCGATCGCAACGCGCAGGTGAAGGTGCGTGATCGCGTGAAGATCGTGACGGACTGAGGCGCGGCACGGCCTGCGCGGCAAAAGCACGCCGTGCGTTTCTGGCCCACGCAAGAATCCCCGAGTGGTTCGGCTGTGGGCTCCCTGCCCTCGAGACAGCGCTCAATCGCGCGGCGGGCACGGCCGCTGAGGCCATCGAGCATCATCAGTCCGCTCTAGTTGACCAGCACCGCACCGTCGCAACGGACGCCTGACACCCACACGTCCGCCTGGCCGACACCGACTCCGAGCGTTGACAACACCGACGCGACGAGCTTGTCGATCGAGCCGGTCGAGCCGGACAGGATCCCACTGACCGCCGACGTCAGCCCCAAGATCGGAACGCCGACGCCGTTGACACTGAGCGAGAGATCGCCGAGCAAGGTCGATGTCAGCGACGAAGTGAAGTTCCGCGTGCTGACCGTTTTCGCCAGTTGCGACTGGATATCGACATAGCTGAAATCGACCGAGGTCGGCGACGTATTTCCGATCGCCGCATGGGCGCGGCCGGCGACGTTGAATCCGCCGACATTGACGAGCACGGCTGCTGGCGGGTTCGGCTTGGTCGAGAAATTCGTCATGTCCGCCAGCGAGACATTGCCGATCCAGGCGTCGACGAGCCCAGGCGTGACGCCAAGCGTCACTGTCGAGCTGGCGATGTTCGCATGGTTGCACGAAATGGCGTTGAGAGTAGCCGTGCCTTGCGCGATTTCGACATAGAGCGGCAGGTTGATCGCAGGAACGATTCCGCTGCCGCCGATCTGGATCATCAGCAGGATCCGTGTCTGGGCCGTGTGAACGCTCGCACCTTGCGTTCCGACAGCGATCCAGCTCGAGCCCACGGGGCGTTCGCCGACCGTCACCACGAGGCTGGCTGCGGCGATGCCTGGCAGCCCCAGATTGACGGGTGCCGTGATCTGGTGCGTACCGTTCGCCACCTCCGCCACAGCGGAAAGCAGGCTGAAGACCGACATGCTGACGCCGACCTTCGGCTTCTGGCCGGTGATCATGCCGTTATAGGGCCCCAGATCGATCACCGAGCCGAGGCTGATCCTGGTCGAGAGGCTGGAGACGGCCTGTGATATCATGGACAGCGCCGTGGTCGCCGAGCTGGGGCCGTTGGTGGCCTGCTGTGCCGCCAGAGCCGCGGCAACCACATCGGGCAATCTGGCATTGCCCGTCAGCAGGTCGTTATACGTCACGCCCGTGAGACTCATGCGTGTCGCCAGCGCCGACAGAAAGTCGAACGCATCGATCCTTGCATTGATCAGCGACTGGTAGTCCATCGCCGACAGCGAAATGTTGGTCCCCAACATGCCGCCGAGAATGGCGTTGAGCAGGCCGCCATTGATCGAAACCAGGCGCGACCCGATCGCGAAGGAGGCGAATGCCGTGCTCGAGGCGGTGGCCTGGGCGTTGATCGTGAACTGGCTGCTGCCGGTGATGTAGCGAGCGAAGTAGAGCGGGGTCTGGGTCCTCAGCGTGACCCGGGCCGCATTGGCGGATCCCGTGGCCGGTGTAACGAAACGCGTTTGCGACGCCACGGCCGAATTGGGTGTGTAGGTACCGATATCCACGCCAACCAGCGAGCTGGCCGGATAATTGTTCTTCACGACCGTCGCGGACGCTGCATTATAGGCATTGGTCAGATTGCTGGCCGCGACGATTGCGGCGAGGTCGGCGGCGCTCTGCGCCTTTCGCTTGTCGGCAAAGATGGATCCGACATCGACGCCGAGCGCGGTACAGCCGATGACCAGGGTCATCAACCCGGCCGCCATGATGGTGAAGTTGCCGGAGCGATCCGCGATGAAGCGGCGAAACACCGTCGTCAGCTTCACGTCAGAATCCTCCGTACGGAATGACCGCCGATCGCGAGATCGATGGCGGCAAAGCAGGGACGAAAGGAAGCGCAAAGATGAAGCTCGACGAGGCGTCGTAGTTGACCGTGACGACATATACGTTCGGATCGGAGCCGGACGGCGCCGCTACGACGTTCACCTTCGTGGCATCGAGCAACGGATAATCGGCAACGCTGGCGACGACGTAGGATGTGGCGAGACTGTTGCGTTCGGTGTCGCTAAGGCCAGCGACCGACGTTCGCGCAGCCTCCGCGGCGAGCTGTTGAACGCCGTGAATCATCGCGAAATAGGAGCCGAACACCACGATGCCGAATATCAATGCGAGAAATATCGGAAGCATGATGGCGAACTCAACCGCCGTTGCCCCACTTTCGTTTCGCGCAAAACGCATGTGAAAACCTCAAATCCCGAATTTCTACGAGCTTGAGGAATGCGGATTTACGATGTATGCACGATGCTACACGCAAAAGTTGAAGTGGCTATGCATGCAAATAGCCATATAGATTCCGTTGAAGTACTTGGTACCGGGAGCAGTTGGCGGCACGCGTTCGATCGTTTGGCCGTAGAGCTCCGGTGAGTTGCCGCTAAAAACAAGAACACTTTTGAAATGGGAGACGAGTTTTCTCGATATCGCCTGCCGGAAGGAGCCCCGGATGCTTCGACAGCAGATTCAAAATATTCCCATGGAAATCATGCGAACCGTCGTGGCTATCGCTGAGACGGGCAGCATGTCCAAGGCAGCAGAGAAACTCAGCCTCAGCCAGCCCGCGATCAGCGCCCAGGTCAAGCGACTGCAGGGCCTTATCGGTGGTGAGCTCTTCACGCGAACCGCGAATGGGACGTCCCTGACCGAGCTCGGCAAGCTCGCGCTCCAGCAGGCCCGGCGCATCATCGATGCCAACGACCAGCTTCTCCGGCTGGGCGGATCAGACCGATCCTCCATGCGGCGGCTCGGCATTACCCAACTGCTCGCTCCGCGGCTGTTCGATGAGTCCAGCAAGGAGAGCCTGGCCGGTGTCTTCGTTTTCGCCGAACATTCCAGCGAAATTCGACGCGGCCTGCTCGAGGGCTTCATTGATGTCGCCTGCCTGTTCCTGCTCGAGGGCTTCGGGCAGGATCTCGAAGACCGGATTGTCAGCGAATTCGAGTTCGAAACGAACTGGGTGAAGTCGAGGGATTTCGTCGCACGGCCTGGCGCACCGATTCCGATCATCACCCTGCCTGAAGACGATTGGATGATCGGGCCGCTGGACCGAAGCGACATTGCCTACCGGATCGTGCTGCGAAGCTCGGATTCCGCTGTGCGCATGAGCGCCGTCCGGGCAGGATTTGGCGTATCCGCCATGCCGGGCGCGCTCGCCGCTCCGGATCTCGTCAAGTCCAAAGATTACTATCTGCCAAAGCTACCGCCCTCCCGCGCGGTCGTCTGCGTTCGCGAGGGGCGGGACGATTCCGATGTGAAGCAACTCGCAAAGCGATTGTCCGCGCTCCTCGCCAGTCTCAATGCCGATAAGGGCCGCGCCTCACGCAGTTGATCGTGGCAGCGTGAACCTACCGCGCCTTTTCCTTCAAGAACGCGATGATATCCGCGCGATCCTGCGCATCCGGCACGTCGAAGAACATCTTGGTTTCCGGCACCATGGCCTGCGGTCCGGCCAGCCATTTGTCGAGGTTTTCCTCGGTCCAGACGATCCCCGACTTCTTCAGATCGGGTGAGTAGTCGTAGCCGGCGACGCTGCCCGCCTTGCGCCCGACCACGCCTTTGTGCATCGGGCCGACGCCGTTCTCGGCGATCGAGTGACAGTCCGCGCAGCCCTTGTAGAGCGTCTGCCCGCGCGCGACATCGCCGGTCGCGCCGGCGGGGCCGACTGCGCATAGAAGCGCAACCGCGATGGCGGCGAGAGCCGGACTTGTCGTGCTTCGCGGAAGGACGAAATTCGACCGGACGTTCATGTGATCTCCTGTTTGCGGCAGCAAACAGGATCGTCCGGGCCGAATTTTATTCCCGTCAGTTCGAAGATTCGCCCGCGTCCATGTCACCCACCTCGCGCTGGCCGCTGAGCCAGAGCGCGAGCAGGGTCCAGAACGCGCCGGAGAGCAGATAGGCACCCGAGGCAATGACGCCGAGATTGGTGGCGAGCAGCAACGCGACCAGCGGCGCGAAACCGGCGCCGAACAGCCAAGCCATGTCCGAGGTCAGCGCGGACGCCGTGTAGCGGTACATCTGCTTGAAGTTCGAGGCGATCGCGCCCGACGACTGGCCGAAGGAGAGGCCGAGCAGGATGAAGCCGATCACCATGTAGATGGTCTCACCGAACGCGCCGGCATCGAGCAGCTGCGGCGCGAAGCCGCTGTAGATCGCGATCGCGATCGCCGATCCCATCAGCAGCGATTTTCGGCCGACCCGGTCGGCGATGATGCCGGACATGACGATCGCGGCGACGCCGAACACGGCGGCGACGATCTCGATGATCAGGAAGCGCACCGGGCTTTCGCGGGTGAACAGGAACACCCAGGACAGCGGGAACACCGTGACCATGTGGAACAGCGCGAAGCTTGCGAGCGGCGCGAACGCACCGAGCATGATGTTGTGGCCTTCGCGCGCAACCGTGTCGGAGATGCGCGAGGGCTGTAGTTCGCGGGTTTCGAACAGCGATGCGTATTCCTCGGTCGTCACCATGCGCAGGCGCGCGAACAGCGCCACGACGTTGATGGCGAAGGCGACGAAGAACGGATAGCGCCAGCCCCAGTCGAAGAAATCGTCGGCCGAGAGGTTGCCGGCGAAATAGGCGAACAGCGCGCTTGCCACGATCAGTCCGAGCGGAGCGCCGAGCTGCGGCACCATCGCGTACCAGCCGCGCTTGGAGGCGGGCGCGTTCAGGGCCAGCAGCGAGGCCATGCCGTCCCAGGCGCCGCCCCAGGCCAGACCCTGAGCTATACGTGCCAGCGCCAGCAGCCAGATCGCGGCGACGCCGATGTCGTGATAGCCCGGCAGGAACGCGAGCGCCACGGTGGCGGTGCCGAGCAGGAACAGCGCGGAGACCAGCTTGGCCGTCTTGCCGTACTCGCGGTCGACGGTCATGAAAATGACGGTTCCGAGCGGCCGGGCGATGAAGGCCAGCGCGAAGATCATGAAGGAGTAGAGGGTGCCGGTCAGTTCGCTCGTGAAGGGGAACACCAGGCGCGGAAACACGATCACCGAGGCGATCGCGTAGACGAAGAAGTCGAAGAATTCCGAGGTGCGGCCGATGATGACGCCGATGGCGATCTCGCCGGGACTGGCCAGGTCATGGCCGTGCTCACCCGAGTGGAGGTCTGCCATTGCGGGGGTCTGTGCCGTCGCCATGCGTGCGCCCTTAACGTCCTGAAAACCAAAGCCGACCGCCCGGCGGACGCCAGGCAAGCTGGCCTTGTTTGACCCAACACCCCGCACTGCAACATTGGACAAATTGTCCAATGTCCGGATTGCTGCGCCGCAGCTACCCATTGGCCCCGCAAAGGAAACTCATTCTCAAAGGCTCGCCCCGTGTCCCGTCTCAAGATCCTGGCGCTGCTACCCCTGGCAGTTGCGCTCAGCAGCTGCAACTACGTCGTGCTGGCGCCAGCCGGCGATATCGCGGCGCAACAGCGCGACCTCGTCATCATCTCCACCGTCCTGATGCTCCTGATCGTCGTCCCCGTGATGGCGCTGACGGTGCTGTTCGCCTGGCGCTACCGCCAGTCCAACACCTCGGCCCGCTACGAGCCGGATTGGGATCACTCGACCAAGCTCGAACTGGTGATCTGGTCGGCACCGCTGCTGATCATCGTCTGCCTGGGCGCGCTGACCTGGATGGGCACGCATCTGCTCGACCCCTATCGCAACATCGGCCGCATCCATGCGGAACGCGCCGTGGACCAGTCCAAGGCTCCACTCGACGTCGATGTCGTCGCGCTCGACTGGAAGTGGCTCTTCATCTACCCGGATTACGGCATCGCCACCGTCAACGAGCTCGCCGCGCCGGTGGACCGCCCGATCAACTTCCACATCACCGCGTCCTCGGTGATGAACTCTTTCTACATCCCCGCACTCGCCGGACAGATCTACGCGATGCCGGGCATGGAGACGTCGCTCCACGCCGTGATCAACCACGCCGGCGCCTACAAGGGCTTCTCGGCGAACTATAGCGGCGCCGGCTTCTCCGGCATGCACTTCACCTTCCACGGCCTCGACGACAAGGGCTTTGACGCCTGGATCGCGCAGGCCAAATCAGCCGGAGGCTCGCTCGGCCGCGCCGAATATCTAAAGCTCGAGAAGCCGAGCGAGAACGAGCCGGTGCGCCGCTGGGGCACCGTCGATTCCGATCTCTACCGCCTGATCCTCAACATGTGCGTCGAGACCGGCAAGATGTGCCAGAGCGAGATGATGGCAATCGACGCCAAGGGCGGTCTCGGCCATGAGGGCCTGAACAACACCCTGCCGCTGGCCTACGACAAGTACGCCCGCCGCGGCACCGCGCTCGGGCCCGAGCCGACCTTCGTCGCCGGCACCTGCACGCCGGATGCGCCGCAGGGTCGGACGACGGCCGCGATCAGGGCGCCGCTCGATCCCGCGCCGCTCACCGGTGCCGGCCTGAAGCGGCCAAGTTTCGCGCCGCTGAAGTCTTCGTCCTTCTTCCTCGGACAACGTCCCAAGTCAGACTCCTGAAGAGAGCTCACATGTCTCCTGATCTTCTCAAGCTCATCTTCGGCCGCCTCGGCATCGATTCGCTGCCGCTGCACGAGCCGATCCTGGTCGGTACTTTCGTGATGGTCGCGCTCGGTGGCGGCGCGCTATTCGCCGGCCTCACCTATTTCCGCCTCTGGGGCTATTTGTGGCGCGAGTGGTTCACCACCGTCGACCACAAGCGCATCGGCATCATGTACATGATCCTCGGCATCGTGATGCTGCTGCGCGGCTTCGTCGACGCGCTCATGATGCGCGCGCAACAGGCGCTCGCGTTTGGCGGTTCCGAAGGCTTCCTCCCCGCTCATCACTACGACCAGGTCTTCACCGCCCACGGCGTGATCATGATCTTCTTCGTGGCGATGCCGCTGGTCACCGGCTTGATGAACTACGTCGTTCCGCTGCAGATCGGCGCCCGCGACGTGTCGTTCCCGTTCCTGAACAATTTCAGCTTCTGGATGACGGTCGGCGGCGCGGTGCTGGTGATGGCTTCGCTGTTCATCGGCGAATTCGCCCGCACCGGCTGGCTGGCTTATCCGCCGCTGTCGAACATCGGCTACAGTCCTGATGTCGGCGTCGACTATTACATCTGGGCGCTGCAGGTCGCGGGCGTCGGCACGACATTATCCGGCATCAACCTGATCTGCACTATCGTCAAGCTGCGCTGCCCCGGCATGACCATGATGAAGATGCCGGTGTTCACCTGGACCGCGCTCTGCACCAACATCCTGATCGTCGCCTCCTTCCCCGTCCTGACCGTCGTGCTCGCGCTGCTCTCGCTCGATCGCTACGTCGGCACCAACTTCTTCACGAACGATTTCGGCGGCAGCCCGATGATGTACGTGAACCTGATCTGGATCTGGGGCCACCCCGAGGTCTACATCCTGGTTCTCCCCGCCTTCGGCATCTTCTCGGAAGTCACCTCGACCTTCTCCGGCAAGCGGCTGTTCGGCTACACCTCGATGGTCTACGCCACGGTGGTCATCACCATCCTGTCGTACCTGGTCTGGCTGCACCACTTCTTCACGATGGGCTCGGGCGCCAGCGTCAACTCGTTCTTCGGCATCACCACGATGATCATCTCGATCCCAACGGGCGCGAAGATGTTCAACTGGCTGTTTACGATGTATCGCGGCCGCATCCGCTTCGAGCTGCCGATGCTGTGGACGATCGCCTTCATGCTGACCTTCGTGCTCGGCGGCATGACCGGCGTGCTGCTCGCAGTCCCCCCGGCCGACTTCGTCCTGCATAACAGCCTGTTCCTGATCGCGCATTTCCACAACGTGATCATCGGCGGCGTGGTGTTCGGCGCGTTCGCCGGCATCAACTACTGGTTCCCGAAGGCGTTCGGCTTCAAGCTCGATCCGTTCTGGGGCAAGCTGTCGTTCTGGTTCTGGGTCACCGGCTTCTACATGGCCTTCATGCCGCTCTATGTGCTCGGCCTGATGGGCGTGACCCGCCGCCTGCGCGTGTTCGACGATCCCTCGCTCCAGATCTGGTTCGTCATCGCCGCGATCGGCGCCGGCCTCGTCTTCCTCGGCATTCTCAGCATGCTGATGCAGTTCGCGGTCTCCTTCCTCAAGCGCGAGCAGCTCAAGGACGTCACCGGCGATCCCTGGGACGCGCGCACCCTGGAATGGGCGACCTCCTCGCCGCCCCCGGACTACAACTTCGCCTTCACCCCCGTCGTTCACGACAACGACGCGTGGTGGGACATGAAGAAGCGCGGCTACCAGCGCCCGCTCATGGGGTTCAAGCCGATCCACATGCCCAGCAGCACCGGCACCGGAATCATCCTTGCCGGCTTCGCCACCGCGATGGGATTCGGCCTGATCTGGTACATCTGGTGGCTGGCGGCTGCGAGCTTCATCGCGATGCTCGTCGTCGGGATCGGCCACACCTTCAACTATCACCGCGACTTCGACATTCCGGCTGACGACGTCATCCGGACCGAGGACGCGCGCACCAAACTGCTCGCCGGAGCCAAGTAAATGACTGTCGCTGTCAATCCCTCGCAAACCGGCGAGCCGGTCTTCTATCTCGCCGACGAACACCCGCATCCGGAAGGCTACAGCACCTCGCTCGGCTTCTGGATCTACCTGATGAGCGACTGCCTCATCTTTGCGATGCTGTTCGCCGCCTTCGGCGTGCTCGGCGCCAACTACGCCGCCGGACCCGCGCCGAAGGACCTGTTCGACCTCAACCTGGTCGCAGTGAACACCTCGATGCTGTTGCTGTCGTCGATCACCTATGGTTTTGCGATGCTGACGATGCAGCAGAACAAGATCGCGCAGACGCAGATGTGGCTTGCGATCACCGGCTTGTTCGGCGTCGCCTTCATCAGCATCGAACTCACCGAGTTCGCCCACATGATCCATGAGGGCGCGACGCCCCAGCGCAGCGCCTTCCTGTCTTCCTTCTTCACCCTGGTCGGCACCCACGGCCTGCACGTCTCCTGCGGCCTGATCTGGCTGGTGACGCTGATGGTGCAGGTCTGGCGCTTCGGCCTGATCGAGGCCAACCGCCGGCGCCTGATGTGCCTGTCGATGTTCTGGCACTTCCTCGACGTGGTCTGGATCGGCGTCTTCACCTTCGTCTATCTTCTGGGAGTTCTGCGATGAACACCGACACCCACGCCGCCCACGCGGACGACCATCACCACGACGACGGCCACGCTCAAAGTACGTTCTCGGGCTACATGCTCGGGTTCGTGCTCTCGGTGGTGCTCACCGCGATCCCGTTCTGGCTGGTGATGAGCGGCACTCTGCCGAGCAGGCAGATCACCGCGCTGGTCATCATGGCCTTCGCCGTCGTGCAGATCGTCGTGCACATGATCTACTTCCTGCACATGAGCCCCAAGTCCGAGAACGGCTGGAGCATGATGGCGCTGATCTTCACGATCGTGATGGTGGTGATCGCGCTGTCGGGTTCGCTGTGGGTGATGAACCACCTCAACAGCAACATGATGCCGATTCACGAGATGACGGGAATGAAGTGAGCGATCCCGTGAGACCCGAGGATAGCGAACCGCGCAGCCCTGCGAGGGCTGCGCGTCCGCGCCTGTGGCTCACGGCTCTCTCGCTCATTGCCTTCGTTGTTCTGATGGCCCTCGGCGTCTGGCAGGTCGAGCGCCGTGCCTGGAAGCTCGCCTTGATCGACCGCGTCGAGCAGCGCGTCCATGCCGCGGCGCAGCCGATCCCCTCGCGCGCAGCTTGGCCCGCGGTCTCCGCCGCAAGCGACGAATACCGGCATGTCAGCGTGTCCGGCCGCTTCCTGCACGACCGCGAGACCCTGGTTCAGGCCGTCACCGAGGAAGGCCCCGGCTATTGGGTGCTGACGCCGCTCCAGCGCGCCGACGGCACGCTTGTCTTGATCAATCGCGGCTTCGTGCCGTCCGAGCGGCGCGACCCATCGACGCGTGAGGGCGGCAATCCGAACGGTCAGGTCGAAATCACAGGCCTCTTGCGCATGACGGAGCCAAAGGGCGGTTTCCTCAGGGACAACGTGCCCCAGCACAACCGCTGGTACTCGCGGGATGTCGCCGCGATCGCGTCCGCGCGCGATCTCCAGAACGTCGCGCCCTTCTTCGTCGATGCCGATGCCGGATCACAATCCGGCAGCGGTCCAATCGGCGGATTGACCGTGGTCCGCTTTCCCAATAACCACCTGATCTACGCGCTGACGTGGTTTGCCCTGGCGTTCATGCTGGCTGGTAGACTTTTCGTCACATTCCGCGGCGGGTTGTTCCGCCGCAAACGCTTCGTCCACGAACCGGCCGGCGGCTCGGATGCCTCCGCCCGCAGGACGGGATCAGATGCTGGAACGATCGTCGAATCGACCTGACGACGGGAACACTTACGGCGAGCTGGCGGTCACGCTGCAATCGCAGGCGGACGCGCGCAGCGACTTGATCGGCGCTGCCCCAACCGACGACGAGACCAACCGCAAGAACATGGCGCTGCTGATCCAGTTGCGCTGGACCGCGGTGGTTGGCCAGATCGTGACCATCGGCGGCGTGCATTTCTGGCTTGGCATTCCCCTGCCCCTCACCCGCATGGGCGCGGTGATCGGTGCGCTGGTGCTGCTCAATGTCTCGAGCCTGGTCTGGGTGCGCCATCGCGCCGCGATCACCAACAACGAGTTGCTGGTCGCGCTGATGCTTGATGTCGCCGCGCTGACCGCGCAGCTTTACCTGAGCGGTGGTGCCACCAATCCCTTCACCTCGCTGTTCCTGCTTCAGGTCACTCTAGGTGCCGTGCTGCTCGATGCCCGGTCGACCTGGTCGCTGGTGGCGCTGAGTTGTGCGAGCTTCGTGTGGCTGACGATGGCCTATCGGCCACTCGACCTGCCGCCGAATCCGCTGAGCGAGACCTATACGCTCACCGTCACCGGCATGCTGCTGGGCTTCATCCTCAACGCCGTGCTGCTTGTCGTGTTCGTCACCCGCATCAACAGGAACCTGCGCGAGCGCGATGCGCATCTGGCGGCACTGCGCCAGCATGCCGCCGAGCAGGACCACATCGTTCGCATGGGCCTGCTCGCCTCCGGCGCAGCGCATGAGCTCGGCACGCCGCTCGCCTCGCTCTCCGTCATCCTGAGCGATTGGCGCCGCATGCCGGATCTTGCCGCCGATCAGGAGCTCGCCGAGGACCTCACCGAGATGGAAACCTCGCTGCAACGCTGCAAGACCATCGTCACGGGTATTCTGGTCTCGGCCGGCGAAGCGCGCGGCGAAGGATCCTCGCCGACGACGGTGACCGCTTTCGTCACCGCGCTGGTCGAGGAATGGCGCGACGCGCGCTCGGCGCGCACACTGTATTTCGTCAATACCTTTGGCGAGGACGTCGCAATCGTCTCGGACGTCGCGCTGAAGCAGGTGATTTTCAACGTACTCGACAACGCCTATGAAGTCTCGCGCGAGTGGGTCGAGCTGGTCGCCGAGCGCGAGGGCGACAATCTCGTTCTGTCGATCAGCGATCGCGGCCCCGGCTTCGCGCCGGAAATGCTGGCGCAGCTCGGAAAGCCCTATCAATCGAGCAAGGGCCGCGCCGGCGGCGGGCTCGGCCTGTTCCTGGTGGTGAACGTGGTGCGCAAGCTGGGGGGCAGCGTGACCGCCGAGAACCACAGGAAGCGCGGCGCCACCGTCCGCCTGACGCTGCCGCTCGTCACGCTCGCGATCGGAGGCAGCTTTGACGTCTGACCGTTCGCTCATCGTCGTCGAGGACGACGAAGGTTTCGCGCGCACGCTGAAGCGTTCGTTCGAGCGCCGCGGCTACGAGGTCGTGCTCGCCGCTTCGATCGAGGAGGTCCGGAAGGTTCTGGAGGAGCGATCCTTCGGCTATGCCGTGGTCGATCTCAAGCTCGGTGGCGCCTCCGGCCTTGCCTGTGTCGAGCTGCTGCATACCCATGACGAGGAGACGCTGATCGTGGTGCTGACGGGCTTCGCCAGCATCTCCACCGCCGTCGAAGCGATCAAGCTCGGCGCTTGCCACTACCTTGCGAAGCCCTCCAACACCGACGACATCGAAGCCGCCTTCAACAAGGCCGAAGGCAACGCCGACGTCGCGCTGGACGTGCGGCCGACTTCGATCAAGACGCTCGAATGGGAGCGTATCCACCAGACGCTGATCGAGACGGATTTCAACATCTCGGAAGCAGCGCGGAGGTTGGGCATGCACCGGCGCACGCTGGCGAGGAAGCTCGAGAAGCGGCCGGTGAAGTAGAGCGGTTCGCCGCGCGGGTGGAAAACACGCAGCCGAACTGATGACCTCGCGGCCATGCATCACTAGACTGATGATCGGTTGCGGCGGCTGACAGCCGCCGTTGTGCTGCAACGCCCCAAGCGAGGAGACCGCCCCGTGACAATGCTCGTCGAGCGCCTCGACTCGTCTGCCGCGCCTTCACGCGCGCGCAGCCAGCGCGAGACCGAAACCGTTCAGTTCGCGCAGGCCGCACTCGCATCCGCCAAGCAGGAGGGCCTGCAACTGGCCGTGCGGGCTCGCTATGTCGCACTGGCGGTCATCGCCTGCCTGCTGCCGGCCATCAACCCGGCCTGGGAGCAGCTCTACTACGTGGCGCTGCTCGGCCTGTTCGCACTGATCGGCTGGGCCCAGGTCAGGGTCGGGCGGGTGGGCGTGTCGCGATCGGAACTGGCGCTTTTGTTCTGCGACCTGGCGCTTCTCACATTCGTCATCGTCGTCCCGAATCCCTTCGGCACGACGCACTGGCCGGTGGCGATGCAATACCATTTCGGCAACTTCATCTACTTCTTCGTGCTGCTCTCGGGCGCCACGCTGGCCTATTCCTGGCGAACCGTGGTTGCGGTCGGAACATGGACCGCAGCGCTCTGGGTGATCGGCGTAGCCTGGGTGTGGTGGCAACCAGATCGCGATCCCGCACTGACCGCCCGCATTGCGGACGCGGTGGGCAGCGATCACAGGCTGCTCGCGCTGATCTCTCCTGCTGCGATCGGATTCGGCCTCCGCATCCAGGAAGTCGTCGTCTTCATGATCGTCGCCGTGACGCTGGCGCTCGCCGTCCGTCGCAGCAACGATCTGCTGATACGGCATGCCGCGGTGGAACGGGAGCGCGGCAACCTTGCGCGCTATTTCTCACCCAACGTCGTGACGGAATTGTCGAAGCACGACGAGCCACTGAAGCAGGTGCGCACGCAGGACGTCGCGGTGCTGTTCGTGGATATCGTCGGCTTCACGGCCTTTGCCGATGTGCGTCCTCCGGAGGAGGTGGTGCGGACGTTGCGCGAATTCCACGGATTGATGGAGCAGGAGGTTTTCCGTCACGACGGGACGTTGGACAAATATCTGGGCGACGGATTGATGGCGACATTCGGCACGCCCTTCGCCGGCACGCGCGACGCCAGCAATGCGCTGCGCTGCGCCCAGGCCATGATGGCGGCAGCGGACGGCTGGAGCGCGCAGCGAAGAGCGTCCGGTGAACCGCCGATGCACGTCAGCTTTGGCCTGCATTACGGGCCGGTGGTGCTCGGCGACATCGGGCACACCTGTCTGGAATTTGCCGTGATCGGCGCGACCGTCAACGCCGCAAGCCGCCTCGAAGCACTGACGCGCACGCTCGGCTGTGCGCTGGTAGCAAGCCACGATCTCGTCAGCCGCGCCAAGCTGGAGCTCGGCAGCACAGCCGACACATTTGCATCGTTGATCGCCCTGGATCCCCAAGCGATCCGCGGGCTCGAGCGGCCGATCGCGATCTGGACCCAGCCGCGCGCAGCGCCGTAAGGCAAGGCTCGACCGCCGCTGCATCACAAACAAAAAGCCCGGCCATCCGGCCGGGCTTTTGATTGCTTGCGATCGACGTGAGCCGCTTATGCGGCCTCGTCAGCGACGGTGGTGCCATCGCCATCAGTATCGTCGGTATCGCCCTCGGCATCCGTCTCGCCTTCGCCGTCGGCGGCTTCCGCCTTGGCGTTGCGGCGTGGGCTCTTGGCGAGCTGGGCCTCGATCTCCTTGACCGCTTCGGTCTCGGTCGAGTGCTGCACCACTGCGATCTCGCGGGACAGACGATCGAGCGCCGCTTCATAGAGCTGACGTTCGCTGTAGGACTGCTCCGGCTGCGACTCCGAGCGATAGAGGTCGCGCACGACTTCCGCGATCGCGACGATGTCGCCCGAGTTGATCTTCGCTTCGTATTCCTGGGCGCGGCGCGACCACATGGTGCGCTTGACGCGGGCGCGGCCCTTCAGCGTCTCCAGCGCCTTCTTGACCAGCGCGGGCTCGGACAGCTTGCGCATGCCGACGTTGGCGACCTTGGCGGTCGGAACGCGCAGCGTCATCTTGTCCTTGATGAAGTTGATGACGAACAGCTCGAGCTTCGCGCCGGCGATCTCCTGCTCCTCGATGGCCAGGATCTGGCCGACGCCGTGAGCGGGATAGACGACGAATTCATTGGCCTTGAAGCCCTGACGCTGGGTCACGACCTTCTTTTCCTCGACCTTCGGCGCAGGTGCAGCGGCCTTCACGGCCGGCTTCGCAGCAGCAACGGGAGCCTTGGCAGGGGCAACAACAGGGGCCTTCGGAGCAACGGGCTTGGCAGCGGGAGCCTTGGCAAGAACAGGCTTGGCAGCAGCAGGCTTGGCAACGGTCGCTTTCGCGGCCGGTTTGGCAGTCTTGTGAGGCATTGCGCTTCTTTTGTTCTTCGAGGACTTTGCAGCCGGCGGCGCCTTGGCAGCGGCCCGACCCTTGGATGCGCTACGGCTGGCCGCGGCGACTTTTTTGGCCTCCTTATGGGAAGCCCTCGCTGAAGTACTCTTTTTACGCGTTTTCTGTGACACAGCCTGCGCGCGGAAACTGCCACGCCCCTGTTCGACATTTGGTTTCACGGGAACCCAACGGAGCCAACTGGGCTGACGGAGGTTCAGCTTAATGTGCCCAATATAGCACATTTCCCGCAAAAATCAATGATTTAGGGGTCTTCAGGGCTGCTTTTCGACGTTGACGAAGGTATTAGGGTTAAGTTTGCGCCGGAATTTAGTCTCCGGAGCCGGGGTTCGGAGAAAAATATTTCTCGAACTTCCCTTCCATCCCGTCGAATTCCTTCGCGTCTTCGGGTGATTCTTTCTTCTGGGTGATATTCGGCCAGCTCTTGGCGTAGTCGGCATTGACCTGGAGCCACTTTTCCAGGCCCGGTTCCGTGTCCGGCTTGATGGCGTCGGCGGGGCACTCCGGCTCGCACACGCCGCAATCGATGCACTCGTCCGGGTGGATGACGAGCATGTTGTCACCCTCGTAGAAACAGTCGACCGGGCAGACCTCGACGCAGTCGGTGTACTTGCACTTGATGCAGGCTTCAGTGACGACGTAAGTCATCCAACGCTCCGAAAAGCTCTTTTAAAAGTCGCGGCTTGCGTAGCGCGGATGGCCCGGCGCTGCAAGGTCGGGAAGCCCCGATCATGACGGCTTTATGTGCTTGATCGACCAAGAAATGAACTCTAAGCGCAATTAATTACTCTTTGCGTTCACCGAGTTCTTCGTAGAGCACGCGCGCCGAGGCCGAATCGCCGCGGCGCTCGTTGAAGCCGGTCACCTTCAACACGCGCACGGTGCGATCGAGCGCGACCGTGATGACGTCGCCGATCTTGATCGCGTGGCCCGGCGATTTCTCGCGCGTGCCGTTGATGCGAACGTGACCGGACTCGACGAGCTCAGACGCGGAGGTGCGCGCCTTCACCACCCGCGCGTGCCACAGCCATTTGTCGAGGCGCTGCCGCTCGGTCGTGGGATCACTCCTTGCGACCGGAGAGCTGCTCTTTCAGCGCGGCGAGCTTGGCGAAGGGCGAGTTCGGATCGGCTGGGCGATCGCGCTCGCGCGGATTCGCGCTCGAGGCGTAGGGACGCAGCGACGGACCACCCTGACGGTCGCGCCCCTTGTCGCGGTCACGACCACGATTGTCGCGGCCCTTGTCGCGGTCGCCGCCGAACTTCTTGTTGTCGCGGTTGCGATCCTTGTTGTCGCGATCCTTGCCCTCGAAGCGGCGGTTTCCTTCCTGACGCGGCGCGCCCTCGGCACCACCTTCGCGCGGCTTGCGGAAATCCCTGCCGCCGTCCCTGCGATGACCGCCGTGACGATGACGCTCGTTACGCTTCTCTCCGTCGGCGGCTTGGGCTGCTTCACCTTCGGCGGGCGGGCTGCCGGCTTCGGCACCAGCCTGCGGACGCTGGTTGTTGTTGTGACGCTGATGACGATGGCGCTCGTGGCGCGGCTTGCGGTCGTCGTGACGGCCACCTGGACGCCAGACTTCGACCAGCTCCGGCTCGGCGGGCGCGGCAGCAGCCTCGGCGGGGGCAGCCTCGGGCGCAGCCGCATCGGGCGACGCTGCGGCTTCGGTTGCAGCGGTCTCGGCCGGAGCGGCTTCAGCAGCAGCCTCTTCAGCAGCAGCCTCGGCGGGCGCAGCAGCCTCTTCCGCCGGCGGCGCGATGCCGGGAGCATCTTCGGGTGTGACGGGCGCTTCGGGCGAGGCTTCGAGCGCCGGCTCTTCGTGAGCGGGCTCGTCGTGCTGCTCCATACCAGGCGCGTCTTCGACTGTGACGGCTTCGATCGCGACGTCCGCGGGCGCTGCGGCCTCCTCGGTCGCGGGCGTCTCGACGGAAGCTTCAGCGGCCGACGTCTCGGCAGCGGGGGCGGCCGGCTTCGGCGGCAGCGGCGCACGCTTCTCCATGCGATAGCCGAGCGCGCGCAGCACCGAGGCAAAATCCTCGCCGGCGGAGCCGGTGAGCGAGGTCATCGCCTGCGTCACCACGAAACCGCGGCCGTCGAACGCGCCGGCGGGCTTTTCGCCGGGCGCGTTGTCGCGCCAGGCCAGCGCCGGGCGGATCAGGTCGGCCAGGCGCTCCAGGATATCGACGCGGACGGCGCGCTCGCCGGCCTGCTTGTAGCCGAGCACGCGATAGGCATCGCGCGGCAGGCTCTTGTCGACCGGGAACGAGGTGCGGCCCGACGATGCCAGATGCTGCGCACCCGACAGTGCCGACAGATCGACATTGTCCTGCTTCAGCGCCCAGAGCAGCGCGGCGAGCGCACGCGCAGCTGGCTTCAGAATGCCGGGGAAATAGATGTGATAGGCGCCGAAGCGGACGCCGTACTTGCGGAGCGTCGCGCGCGAGGGCTGGTCGAGATCCTTCAGCTCGTTGGCAATCTTGGGACGCTCCAGCACGCCGAGCGCCTCGACCAGCTGGTAGGCGATGCCGCGGGCAATGCCGGTGACGTCCTCGGCCTTCGACAGCTCGAACATCGGCCCGAGCAGCTTTTCGATATGCGTCTTGAGCCAGAGGTCGAGCCGCGCCTGCACCTTCTCACGGGGCGCACCGGTCAGGCGCTCGTCCGAGATGATGCGGATGCGCGGATGCAGCGCCTCCTCTGCGGCGGTCAGCCGCGCCACCGCATCGCCGGTCCAGCGGATGGTGCCGTCGGACGTCAGCACGAACTGATCGTCGGGCGCGCCGCCCAGCTTTTCGGCACGCGTATTGATCTCGCCGGCGAGCACCGCTTGCGCGGCAGCCTGCAAGGCTTTCGCATCGGAGCCGGCTTCTGCCGCATCCGGTGCAAAGGTGAAGCCATCGAGGCGGCCGATGACATGGCCTTCGACGATGACTTCGCCGGTCTTGCCGATTTCCGTATTCAAGCTCGTGTTCTCCCGCAGGCGGCGCATCAATACACTGGTCCGGCGATCAACGAAACGCTCAGTCAAGCGTTCATGGAGCGCATCCGATAATTTATTTTCGACCTCACGGGCGATCCCCTGCCAGCGTTCGGGGTCTCGCAGCCAGTCCGGGCGGTTGGCAACGAAGGTCCAGGTGCGAATTTGCGCGATCCGGGCCGACAACGTGTCGATGTCGCCGTCGACGCGGTCGGCCTGGTCGACCTGGGCCGCGAACCAGGAATCGGGGATGCAGCCCTTCTGCATCAGGAAGCCGTAGAGCGTGGTGACGAGCTCGGCATGGGCCGCCGGCGACAGTTTTCGGTAGTCGGGGACCTGGCAGGCCTCCCAGAGCCGCTCCACCGCGGCCTTGCCATGCGCGACATCGCGCACCTCGACGTCGCGGGCGGCGTGGTCGAGCACGCGCATGTCCTCGGCGATCGGCGCCCGCGTCAGCACCTCGTGGCCGGGGCCGAGGTTCAGCGAGACCTGGAGCGCGCCGAGGGAGGAGAAATCCAGCTTCGAGTTGCGCCATTGCAGCATCTTCACGGGATCGAAAATGTGGTTCTGGAGCGCGTTCACGAGCTCAGGCTCGAACGGGCCGCAGCGGCCCGTGGTGCCGAAAGTGCCGTTGCGGGTGGCCCGCCCCGCACGGCCGGCGACCTGCGCGAATTCGGCCGGCGTCAGACGGCGGAACTGATAGCCGTCGAACTTGCGGTCGGAGGCGAAGGCGACGTGGTCGACGTCGAGATTGAGGCCCATGCCGACGGCGTCGGTGGCGACGAGATAGTCGACGTCGCCGTTCTGGAACATCTCCACCTGCGCATTGCGCGTGCGCGGCGACAGCGATCCCAGCACCACGGCGGCGCCGCCATGCTGGCGCTTGATCAGCTCGGCGATGGCGTAGACCTCATCGGCCGAGAACGCGACGATCGCAGTCCGGCGCGGCTGGCGCGTGATCTTGCGGTCGCCGGCGAATTCGAGCTGCGACAGCCTGGGACGGGTGATCATGGAGACGCCGGGCAGCAGCCGCTCGATGATTGGGCGCATGGTGGCGGCGCCCAGCAGCAGCGTCTCGTCGCGGCCGCGGCGATTGAGGATGCGGTCGGTGAAGACGTGGCCGCGTTCGAGGTCGGAGGCGATCTGGATCTCGTCGACGGCGACGAAGGAGACGTCGAGGTCGCGCGGCATCGCCTCGACGGTGGAGACCCAATAGCGCGGGTTCTTCGGCTTGATCTTCTCCTCGCCGGTGATCAGCGCGACCGCATCAGCGCCAACGCGGCCGACGATCTTGTTATAGACCTCGCGCGCGAGCAGCCGCAGCGGCAGGCCGATCATCCCTGAGGAATGCGCCAGCATCCGTTCGATGGCGAGATGGGTCTTGCCGGTGTTGGTCGGCCCGAGCACCGCGGTGACGCCAGCGCCAGGCACGCGATCGGACAGCGCGCGCTCGGAGGCAAAGGGGGAGGAAGAAAAGGCCATGTCTGAATGACTAGGTAGTGGCTGATGGGGCGAATGTCAGTGCTGTTTGGGGCGGGGGCGATCCGTCATCCTGAGGTGCTCGCCTTGCGGCGCAACCGCGCCGTAGGGCGAGCCTCGAAGGATGCACCGCCCTGGTGCCAACCGAGCGGCACCAGCCGGGCCCGTCGTCCTTCGAGGGCCGCTGAAGAAGCGGCCACCTCAGGATGACGGGATGTGAAAACCTCGCGCAACTGTCTCACTTTGCGACGCTTTTCCCTGTGGCCTTAAGTTTCGGAACGACTCTAGAACGAATCGCGGCCGAATCGCTGACTCCCCGGAGAGTCCTGTTACGTTCACGCAACATGTCGCGG
Organism: Bradyrhizobium monzae; assembly: GCF_021458635.1. Classification (GTDB taxonomy): domain Bacteria; phylum Pseudomonadota; class Alphaproteobacteria; order Rhizobiales; family Xanthobacteraceae; genus Bradyrhizobium. The sequence continues at coordinate 141,158 of NZ_JAIRDQ010000011.1, read as the reverse complement.
GACTCTGTTTCCATCGCACTAGATGGAGTTTTGTGACGCCGCACAAGCGACGATGTGGTGACGGATTTCGTTAAGTTGGGGACGGCGCGGAGTCGAATCAGAATCGGGGAGGAGTCAAATGGATTCCCGAAGAAGACAGCCCTCACCTCATCTTCGTGAAAACAACCCCATGCACAGTAGCTAAGCCATTGATATCACTCATTGAATCATAGCCCGCATGGAGCGGAGCGGAATGCGGGGAGCGAAAGCAAAGAATCCCGGATTTCGCTACGCTCCATCCGGGCTACGGCAGCGCTCCCTACTGCGTCTTCGCCACCCTGGGCGGCAGGGCGGTGGTGATGAAGCTGGTCGCTTCCAGCATCGCCGGGCCCAGCGGCGTCGGCACTTTCAGCCAGAACGGGACCAAAATCCGCGTTCCCGCCACCGGCGCCAAGGCGATCTCGATGTTGCGCTGGGCGGCGAGGTATTTGATCACGGGGCGGTCGGGGATGTAGCCGGCGACCGGCACGAAATACAGCGCGCAGACCACGACCGGGCCGCGATAGCCCTTCTCGGCTTTCACCGTCTCCATGCGCTTGAAATCGAGCTTGAGCTCGTAGCGCATGCGGCCGTCGAACACGGGCGCGCTGCCGTGGCAGGCCTCCGGCGACAAGGGATCACCGGTGCCGGCGACGCGCACCAGCGAGGCCGTCATCGGATCGAACACGCCGCGGCGATGCGCCTCGGTGACGACAATGCGATCAGCATCGACCGGCGGCTCCGGGATGATGCCGAACTCCTTCACATTGCCCTTGTCGAGCGTGATGTGGATCTCTTCGGTCTTCTTCGAGGTGGTGGTGGAGGCCTGGTAGGCGGAGGCGACCAGCCCGCCATTGACCACGCGCCCCTGCGCGGCGCCGGTGCCGGATCCGCCCGCAAACGATTTCAGAATGCCGGTGGTGCCGCCGCTGGCCGCGGCGGAAAACACGTCGTCCTGGATGTCGATGTTCCAGGCGCCGCGGCCAACCGGAATGCCCGCCAGCGTCGCCTCATACTGCGCCTCGAGCTTGCCTTGAGCTGCCGCAGGCTCCGCCGCCCACGCCAGCACCAGCGCGCCAACAGCGGCCAAAGCCAGCCTGCCGGCTGACCGCAGCCGGGGCGGAAAGAGGGAGGACGTGTGCACGAGACGATCCAATCGGGAAGCGAGTGGTTGTTACTTAAGCCTGTTACGGCCGCAAGCAATGCATCCAGGCGCCATAAGCCGGGAACTCACCGGACTCTTCGGCGGCGAATGCGCCCTTTATGTGATGGTAAGGCGTTTTAAACACTGCCGTTTTGGTGATCGGGGGAGCTCCGGGCTCGAACACCTCTCCCTACCCACTCCGCTGTCATGCTCCGCGAAAGCGGGGCATCCAGTACGCCGCGGCTCCTCTGGTCAACTGCAGGCGCCTCGGGGTACTGGATCGCCCGGTCAAGCCGGGCGATGACACCGAGGGTGGGGCACGAAACCTCCGGCCCAAACGCCCCAAAACCTTGACTACCTGCCCCTCACCCCCTATACGTCCGCCCGCTCCCTGCAAGGACAGAGAATTTGCCCCCGTGGCGCCCCGAATGGCGGCCGCAACTCGTTGGGGGCTCGAACAAGGATTAGTGAGATGTCTCGCCGCTGCGAACTGACGGCCAAGGGCCCCCTCGTCGGCCACAAGGTCAGCCACTCCAACATCAAGACCAAGCGCCGCTTCCTGCCGAACCTGGTCAACGTGACCTTCATCAGCGAAGCCCTGGAGCGCAACGTGCGCCTGCGCGTCTCCACCAACGCGGTGAAGAGCGTCGACCACAATGGCGGCCTCGACGCCTTCCTGCTCAAGGCCAAGGCCGACGTGCTGTCGCCGCGCGCCCTCGAGCTGAAGCGCGCCATCCAGAAGAAGGTCGGCCCGACCGCTGCGCCGGTCAAGAAGGCCAGCTAAGAGATTCCAGAATTGGGCGGGGGCTAAGTTGCGTCGCGTGGCGTAGGCTTAGCCAGGTTGAGTTTTGCGTTGCGGCCGGATCGGAAGATCCGGCCGTTTTTGTTTGCGGATTTGTTTGTGGAGCACAATACCCAGGATCGCCAAGAGGCTCACATATTATCCGTTGTGCTACTGTAGCGTGTGAGCTCGTGCTGCTAACAATAATGCTTCTTGACTAGAATCACTACATTCCCTTTTCCGAGCCCCCTTTGAGCCGATCGCGAAAGGAGGCTTGGACAGCGACCTAAGGTTTATAGATGGATTTTGATGTGGCCGGCCCATTCACGCTCGAGCGCTCCGGCCCGAAAAAGATGATTACCGACCTCACAGTAAAGGCTCTCAAGCCTGTCCTGGAAGAATGGGAGGAAGGACTTTCGGACGCCTGCGGATGCTACGTCTTTGCTGTCAGGGCGGGAAGGGTGTCGGACGATTCGCCGTTCACAAATTAGGAAACAAGATCGAGGTTCGAACGAAGCGTGATGGCGCGCCTGAACTGACTGTGCTCATCGATTGGCTCGAGTATTCGAAGCACAGATACATGGACGAAGCTTTGATTTCGCTTGAGGAGAGCAAGGAGACCGACAAGAGCAAAATTCGCAAGGTGCTCAATACTGTTACCGAGAAGACTATCGCCGACCTTGAAGACCCACTCAATTCGTTACGAGCTGAACTCACGAAGAGGGACCTTGCGGGCGCGTTAGAAAATCACCTCAAGGCGATCGAACGGAAGTTCAATCAGATGAAAGAGGTGATGACTCACGCGGGAAGCGCGGGCCTAAATCTGGGAATCCTTTTTCATGAGATAGATCGAGGCGTGAAGAGTCTGACAACGGACATTCGCAAGAACGCCCCGATGAAGACACTTTTGGACAGGGCAGAACATCTCACGTCCCGGCTTCATAAGCTTTCAGCGAGCCCGCTAACAATCCGAGTCATCACAGGCGGGCACACTCCGTTGCCAAGTAGGCGAACTCTTTCGCGCCGCGTTCCGAGAGGCAAGCTGTAGTCCTTGGTGAACATCTCCAACGTGCTGAAGCTCTCGCTGCCTGCGCAAGACCGCCAAGACGCAGCCGCGGCAGATGGTGCTCTCCGATCCCCGGGTCGGCACTGCGATCCCGGGGTCGGCTCTCCGATCCCCGGGGGGCGGCACGGTGACGGCACCGGTAAACAGCATCGCGCGCGCGTTAACCATGGATTAACCAACGCAGCCTAGCCTGCTGCAATCGTCCAGCCATCATTAGCCCGAAATGCCTTCCCGGTTCGCTCCAGGAGAAGCGCCGATGTCTGTTGCGTTGTTGACGTATGCCGATCTGGGTGCCCGCCTCAATATCTCGCGCGAAGCCGCGCGGTCGCTGGCGCGACGTCGCCGCCTGCCGCGCTCGCGTTCGGATGACGGCAAGGCGCTGGTGAGGGTTGATTTCTCCGAGCTGCGGTACACGCCCCGCCCGCGAATGGGCCGCCGGGCAGACTGCATCGAAGTCTCCATGGCAAGGATCGAAGCCGTAGAGCCATTTCCGTTCCGACAGTGTCGGAACGGGGCTCTAAGTTTTTATTCTGACGCGTTTTCCTTGCGCGAACCGGTATCCACTTCGCTCAAAAACGCTTCTGAGACCGAGGCCTTCAAGGCGGAGATTGCGCGGCTCGAAGACGTCGCAACCGCCTACAGGGCGGTGTTCGAGCGCGAGCGTGAGCGCGCCGAGCGCCTCGCAGTCGAGCTGCAGCAGGCGGGCGCCGAGGCGACGGCAGCCAATGCGTGGGCAACCCGACTGGAAGACGAAATGGCGGCGCTGCGGACCGATCGCCGCCCTGGCGGCTCGCTCGCGGAACGCGCCGCGCTTCGCTTGGGACATCTGGCCGCTTCGATCGTGCAAGCAGACCGCATGGCCCGCAGGTAGCACTCGAAACTTCTTTAATCCCCGGCTTGCCGGAGCAATCGCGAGGGAAGAATGACTGACACCACCGATATCCATGAAATGAAGGCCCGCATCGTCGTGTTCGGCGTCGGCGGCGCCGGCGGCAATGCCGTGAACAACATGATCACGGCCGGGCTGCAGGGGGTCGAGTTCGTCGTTGCCAATACCGACGCGCAGGCGCTGGCCATGTCGAAGGCAGGGCGCCTCATCCAGCTCGGAACGAAGGTGACCGCGGGCCTCGGCGCCGGCTCGCAACCGGAACTGGGACGCGCCGCGGCCGAAGAGGTGATCGATACGATCCGCGATCAATTGACCGGCGCGCACATGGTGTTCGTGACGGCCGGCATGGGCGGCGGCACCGGCACCGGGGCCGCACCCATCGTCGCGAGGATCGCGCGCGAGCTCGGCATACTCACCATCGGCGTGGTCACCAAGCCGTTCTACTTCGAGGGCCAGCGCCGCATGCGCTTCGCCGAAGCCGGCATCGAGGAGCTGCTGAAGACGGTCGACACCCTCCTGATCATCCCGAACCAGAACCTGTTCCGCGTGGCCAGCGAGAGGACCACATTCGCCGATGCCTTCGCCCTTGCCGACCAGGTGCTCTATTCGGGCGTCGCCTGCATCAGCGACCTCATCGTCAAGGAAGGCCTGATCAATCTCGATTTTGCCGACGTCCTCTCCGTCATGAAGGAGAAGGGCAAGGCCATGATGGGACGGGGCGAGGCTACGGGCGAGAAGCGCGTGCTTGCCGCCGCCGTGGCCGCGATCTCCAATCCGTTGATCGAGAATCCCTCGATCAAGCGCGCCAGCGGCCTCATCATCTCCATCACCGGCGGCAAGGATCTCATGCTGTACGAGGTCGACGAAGCCGCGACCCGCATTCGCGACGAGGCCGACCCGGATGCCAACATCATCGTCGGCGCGTCCTTTGACGATAGCCTCGAAGGCATCGTCCGCGTCTCGGTGGTGGCGACCGGCATAGACAATCTCGACGCGGAGCAGGCGCTGCCGGTGGAAACCGCCCTCGCCCAACTCGCCGGAAGGCTGCGCAATGACGGCCGGCGCATCGCCGATCGCATCGAGCGCAGCGCACCCCTTCCGCAAGGAGAAAGCCCGCCGCTCCGCCCGCAGCCGCATCATCCCGTGGGGCCACCAGCAAGGCCGGGCCTGGACTATGCGCGCCACGCGGCAATTCAGCCGCTCCATCCCTCCGGCCGCGCCCCGGCGCGCAATGCGCCCGACGAGGCCGTTCTCGATATCCCGGCTTTCCTGCGCCGCGCCGCCAACTGAGCGGTGGCCCAACAACAGGTCGTCATCCCGGGGCGCGACGAAGTCGCGAGCTATGATGCGCAATTGCGCATCTGAGGATCCATCTAACTGCAGGGACTGTGGAGCAATGGATTCTACGGTGCGCAATTGCGCACCGTAGCTCGCGCCAAGAGGCGCGCCCCGGAATGACGGCGAGAGCGCGCAGCGCGCCGATGCTTCACGCTGCCGTGCTGCGCGGGCTCTCTGCGGTTTCCGTCTTGTCCGCCTCCTTGTCACGGGACAGCCACGCCGGGAAGCGAAGCAGGCGCTCGTTGGTGTCATTCGGCAGCTCGACGGGCGGCGCTTCATTGGCCGAACTCGGCAGGTCCGGCACCGCCTGTCCTGCTCGCACCGCATCCGCGCGCTGATCCAGTTCGCGCAACAAGGGATCGAGCACGCTGTCGATCTCGCTCGCCACCGACACCAGGAAACTATTGAGCTCGCGCGCCTCGGGCACGACCGCCGTAGCCTGCTCGATCGCCCTGGAGAGACCGTCGACGACAGGTGCAAACGCGCCGGCGGCTTGCATGATTCGCGTCTTGATCGCTTCGATCTCGCCCAGGACGCGCTCGCGCTCCCGCTTTTTCTTCTCCTCCGAAAGGCGGGCTTCGATTTCGGCGATCTGGGCCGTCAGGGTCGTGGCTTCGGATGCAAGTGCATCGCGTCTTCCGCGCGCGCGATCGAGATCGCGGCTGAGATGGTCCACTAAGTCGTCCTTTCCGAACATGGCTTTGCTCCGTAGGACAGGTGTTTTGCCGAGTAGGACGGCCCTGGCACGTACCGCCAGCCTCGCCACCGACCGGATGGCCGGATCGGCCGAAACAGGCATCAACTTCGGTCGCGTCAACTTCGGTCGCGTCACCTGGGCCGGCATGGTGAATCCCCCCATTGCCAACATTAGGCGACCGCATGGTTAACAGATGGTTAATGTCAACAATCGATGCTGCCACGGGGCATCATGCCGGCGTGCCGGGTCACCTTCGACAAGGTCACCGCTCCCCCTACCCCCGAAAATCGATGCTCCGCAGCACGATCCCCGGCGGCGTGCCCTCGAACTCCGTCGCGCGATATTTGCTCGCCGCCCGCGCTTCGATGCGGTCGCGGAGGCGGGTGAACTGGGCTTCGCGCTGCTCGGGGCGGGTTTGCGGGCCGCGTTCGAGATCGTCCATGGCGGAGGTCGAGATCGCGCAGCGGATTTCCTTCGCGCCGTCCTGCATCGAGAACTGGACGATCCCGCGGTCCTGTTCGTGGCCGATGAAACGGCCGCTGGTGAGGGTCATGGCTTACTCCTGTTACGCGGGTTGTTGCCTGAGGACTGAACGCGCTGCTCCGGCGGTGGTTCGCTCCCTCTCCCGCTTGCCGGAGAGGTTAAGCGAGACCGCCGCCGTGGCTGCCTTCAGCTTTCCCCGCCAAGCCTGGCAAAATCGTCGAGCAGCGCGGCCACCAGGGCGCGGTGGCGGGTGTCCTCGACGGGGAGGCTCGCGGCATAAAGGTTGAGCAGATGGCGCGCCTTCACCGCGGCCTCGGGCCACGACATCGCGGGCACCGTCAGCATGCGGTTTTCGAGCTCGGCCTCGCGCTCGCGCAGATCCCTGACATGGGTCTCGACCTCGGCCAGCGCGCGGCGCAGGTCGGTCGCCTTCTGCGCGGCCATGCCGCGATGCTTGTCGAGATCGACGGTATGGTCGGTCATGCGCGCCTGCCTTTCGCAAAGAGCGGCCCCAACCGACGCCAGCCTGCGACGACCATGCGCCCCTTGCCCGGCAATAGCCAGCACTATCGTCCCCGCGGCCCGCGTGCGCCGCGGTCGCAGGCTGCAGGGCTTGCGCGCGGCGTTTTAGTCCTCGCCATCGGCGGGGTGCAGGCGTAGGCTTGATCGCGTCAGCGCAGCTCACGCAATGGCCGCGGGCCTGTGTCGCGCTGCATCTTCCGCGTCTCGTGTGCGCGGCGCTGCATTGGCTCACGGAGATCGCGCGCGTTATCTCGTCGCCGCGCGCGTCTTGCGCCTACGGCAGCGCCAATCTTGCAATCGGACGAGTTCGAACCCCAAAGGAGACGGACGTCATGGCCAAGGGACAGCAACGCAGCAATCGCGAAGTCAAGAAGCCGAAGAAGGACAAGGCCAAGGTGATCGCCGCGGCACCGAGCCGCAAGGACGCCAACTGGCAGCCGGATTTCGGGCCGGGGAAGAAGAAGTAGGGTTGTCTCCGCGAACGCGAGAATTTAGCGCGAGGTGAGATACCCCTCACCCGTCTCGCCGCTTCGCGGCGAGCCACCCTCTCCCACAAGGGGAGAGGGGAAGCGCCCCACCCTCGTCTCCTCGCCGTCGCGCTTTTTTGCTATGCTCGTCCCGGTAGCATCACCTGGAGGGGCTGACCTGTGGAGCACGCGCGCAAAGCCGAGCCGAAAAACCTCGTCATCTGCTGTGACGGTACCGGCAACGAGATCTCCGAGAACATCTCCAACGTCCTGAAGCTCTATCGCTGCTTGCGCAAGACCGACAAGACGCAGCCGCGGCAGATGGTGTTTTACGATCCCGGCGTCGGCACAGTGACGGAGCCGTCGACGTGGAACAGGTGGAAGGCCAACATCAGGCTGGTGCTGGGGCTCGCCACCGGCTACGGGCTCGATGACAACGTACTGTCAGCCTATTGCTTCCTGGTCGAGCATTACGCGCCGGGCGACCGCATCTCACTGTTCGGCTTCTCGCGCGGTGCCTATACCGTGCGGGTGCTGGCGGGGCTGATCCACAAGGTCGGCCTGATCTCGCCGGAGCAGGCCAACCTCGCAGGCTCGGGCCTCGTCGCCTACAAGCAATATTCCGGGACCGGGCGCGGCAACGACATCGAGGACGTCAAGGACGACGGCTTCGACGAGGACGGGCCGCTGGCCAAGGACACCTTCGATCTCGCCGCGCAATTCGCCCGCATCACCTCGTCGCGCTGGCCGACCATCCACTTCATCGGCGTCTGGGACACGGTGGCGAGCGTGATCGTGCCGCGCGCCGACCGGCTGTATTGGCCGAGCCTGGAGGAGCTGGCCTTCACGCTGCGCAATCCGAGCGTGAATATCTTCCGCCAGGCGATCGCGATCGACGAGCGGCGCTGCATGTTCCGTCTGAAAGCGTACGAGGAGCCGCAGGCGTACTGGAGCAACCGCTTCGTGCCCGACGAGAAGAAGGTGCCGCAGGACATTCTGCAGGTGTGGTTCGCCGGCGTGCATTGCGACGTCGGCGGCGGCTATCCCGAGGCGGAGAGCGCGGAGTCGAAATACCCGCTGATCTGGATGATCGAGGAGGCGGCGAAGGCCGGCCTGAACTTCAACCCGCGCACGGTGAACCAGCTCGCCTGGGGAGTCCCTCGCAAGAACTCGCCGTTCCAATATGTCCCGCCGGCCTTTACCGGCAAGGCGGGCGTGCTGCACAATTCGATGAGCGCGGCCTGGCGCGTGCTGGAATATCTGCCGAAGAGCGCAAAATACAAGGAATGGCCGGAGCGCAAGGTGTTTTTGGGGTTCTACATTCCCGATTGCGAGCCGCGGCCGATTCCCGAAGGTGCGCATGTGCATGAGAGCGTGTTGAAGCGGATGGCGGCGGAGCCGGACTATCGGCCGGTGAACATGCCGAAGGATTTTGTGACGGTGCCGATGCCGGTGGCGCCGGGGGTGGGTGCCGAGACGGCGGGCACACTGCCACCCTCCCCTGGAGGGGGAGGGTCGGCTCACATTGAGCGCAGCGAAATGGGAGACGGGGTGGGGTGATGGTCTCTCCGCAACGAACAGTGCCCGAGTGGAGAGATCACCCCACTCCGCTCGCGCTACGCGCGATCGACCCTCCCCCTCCAGGGGAGGGTGGGCACCCCACTACCGCCACTTTCTCCTATCGCCGCTACTTTTCATTAAAATTCTCACCGAGACCTTAGCCTCATCGCATCAACTCCCCGCCATCATCTCTCCCCAAGCCCACCGCGCCTTGTCTGGGCATGATCTTACCGGAAAAACCGCTTCGCACTTTTTCCGGATCATGCCACCGCGGTATTGGAGGAGAGTGCCAATGCATCCGCGCCGACATGCCCGTGTTAAGCCCGCCGGCCTGGTGTCCCGCCAGGCCAAGATCATCACCGACCCGCGCGCGCCGATCATCGTCTGTACGCTGGTGGACTATTCACCGGGCGGCGCCTGCATCGATCTCGGCGGGCAGGTGAAGATCCCCGACCGGTTCGAGCTGCTGCATGTGAATACCAAAAAGCGTTGCCGGATTGCGTGGAAGCGCGGCACGCGGGTGGGCGTGGTGTTTTGATCCCGCCGTTGCACTGAGTTCGATCCAAAACTGTCGCCAAGCACTCCGCTCGGCTCCCTCCCCCCTTGCGGGGGAGGGAACGCACCGGTGATGCGGCGCGATCGCCTCCTAACAACTACCGTCACACCCGCATCCTCGCCTTCGCGCCCGCGACGATCTGCATCGCCACGCCGGCGATCCAGCCCAGCAGCACCAGCCAGGTCAGCGCGTCGTGCGGATCGAGCCGGAGCACGATGACGGCGACTGACGCGAGTGAGGCGAGCGTGGCGCAGAGTGTGCCGGCGGAGCTCAAGAGTTCCGCGGCGTCGATCTGGCTGTGCGCTTCGTCGAAAGGCAGTTGCGGCGTGTCGATGCCGAGATAGAAGCCGACGACGCCGAGCAGCATCATCAACAGCAGAAAGCCCTGCGTGGTGAGCGATGGGATCGCGGAGCCGACATAGGCGCCGACGAACAGCCCGCACGCAGCGCCGGCCATCGCGAGGCCAATCCGTTCCAGCACATGAGCAGTCTTGCGGACACGAAATCGCATGGCGGGCCTCGCGCGGCTTTGACTGCTGCGGAAGTTAGGCCTGTTTTGCGGCGGGTGGAAGATTGCGAGAGTTACGGATGCGTGAGGTGAGAAGTGTGACGACCTCGCCACACCTCACTCCCCTCACCGCGCCCCGAAGGTGGTCTTGCCGAACAGCGCCTTCTGCGTCGACGGCTGCGAGCGCCAGAATTGCGGTGGTGCCTCGACTTCGCCGCCCAATTCGGCCGCGGCGTGCCAGCCCCAGCGCGGGTCGTAGAGCATGCCGCGGGCGAGCGCGACCATGTCGGCCTTGCCGGATGCGACGATCTCCTCGGCCTGCTTGCCTTCCGTGATCAGGCCGACCGCGATGGTCGGCAATCCGGTCTCGCGCTTGATGGCATCGGCGAACTGCACCTGATAGCCGGGGCCGAGCGTGATCTTCTGCTGCGGCGACACGCCGCCGGAGGAGGCATCGATCCAGTCGACGCCGCGCGCCTTCAGCGCCTTGGCGAATTCGATGGTCTGCGCCAGATCCCAGCCGCCCTCGACCCAATCGGTCGACGACACCCGCATGCCGATGGGTTTTTCGCGCGGGAATACGGCGCGGACAGCGTCGTAGATCTCGAGCGGGAAGCGCATGCGGTTTTGCAAGCTACCGCCATATTCATCGGTGCGCTGGTTCGAGATCGGAGACAGGAATTGATGCATGAGATAGCCGTGCGCGCCGTGCAGCTCGATCGCATCAATGCCGATGCGCTCGGCGCGCTTCGCTGAGTCGACGAAGGCCTCGCGGATGCGCTTCAGCCCCGCGGCATCGAGCGCGAGCGGCGCGGCCTCGCCCTCCTTGTGCGGCAGCGCCGACGGCGCCACCGTCTGCCAGCCGCCTTGCGACTGAGGAATGAGCTGGCCGCCGTCCCAGGGCCGCGCGCTGCTTGCCTTGCGGCCCGCGTGCGCAAGCTGCATCGCGATCGCGGTCGTCGAATGCTTGCGGACCGACGAGAGGATCTGCTTCAGCGCGGCCTCGGAGGCGTCGCTGTAGAGCCCGAGACAGCCCGGCGTGATGCGGCCGATCGCCTCGACATGGGTCGCCTCGATGCAGAACATCGCCGCGCCCGACAGCGCCAGATTGTTGATGTGGGTGAAATGCCAGTCGGTGGGAACGCCGTCCTCGGCCGAATATTGGCACATCGGCGACACCACCAGACGGTTCTTCAAAGTCAGTCCGCGCAGCTTGATCGGGGAAAACAGGACGCTCATGCGGGGGATCCGGGGATGGAGGGCGATCGGGGTGGATGGAAGCAATTGCATGAAGTGTAGTGACCGGATGGCGGATTGCCAGTTGCGCGGGGGACATGGCCGGTCGTGGGGCCATGCATTGCGCGCGCCCTGTCATGGCGGGGCGTGCCGAAAAACTCCGCTATTCCGCCAGCGTGAACTGCAACAGCAGGGTGCGCTGGAGCAGCGAGAAATTGTCGTCCGACACCATCGTCAGCACCGTCTCGCCCTCTGCCGTGACGTGGGCGTCGATGCCTTCCATGTTGTCGACCTCATGGCCGAGATCGGCCTCGAACAGCACGGGGCCGTCGACGACGGCGCCGGGAGCGATCGTCTTCAGGGGGATCGACCGGATGCGGATGTTGATGCCGGTGAACCAGGAGAATTTGCGTTCGAGAATCAGCAGCTCGCCCAATGGCAGCAGCACGGCGTCGCTGATGAACTGCTTGTCGGTGCGCTTGATGCTGAACTGGCCGGGCGACGGGCCGCCGATCAGAAAGCCGATCAGATTGCCGTCGGCATCGAAGCCGCCTTCCGACATCGCGATCAGCGTGCCCGCGAGCGGCATGCTCTGGTCTTTGCCTCTCGGCACGAACACCAGCGCCTCGAGCCCCTTGTTATAGGGCAGCTTGCGCACCGCCGGCGGCGTCGGAAGCACCTCGCCGCGGGCGCGCGTGCCGCCCTTGGCGAAGTCGAAACGCATGATCTGGTTGACGCGTTCGAGCCCGACATAGACGAGCGAGCCGTCGCGCGCGAGCGACTCGGTGTCATACCAGAGCCGCTTCTCCGTGATCGGCCGCCCCTCGGCGTTCAGCATCGGCGCGGCCTCGACATCGTCGAGCCCGACCATCTTGCCGCCGGAATAGCGGATGCGGCCTGTAAACCAAGTGCCTTGATCTGACAGCGCGAGAAAGCGCTCGCCCTTGTCATCGAGGAAGCGGAAGCCGGACAGGCCGCCAAAGCCACGATGCGGCGAGGTCAATACGAGCCCGCTGCGAAAGACGAGCCGACCGAAGCGCGTGCGCGAACGGTCGCGCGGCTCGAAATTGGCAATCGGCCGCGCATTGACCTCGATGCTGACGGGCTCGGTGACGGCATGCTCGGCCTGCGCCGGCTTCGGCGCAGACTGCGCTTGCGCGAGCCGGGGTAATGCGAGAGTGGAAAATCCCGCCGCCGCGTGGCCGAGGAAGAGGCGGCGGGATGTGGTGGTGCTCACGAATGCAATTTGCGTCGCGGGCGATTGGCCGGTTGCGTGGGCGCGGTGTTGGTCTCGCTGAAGAGTTCGGCGAGCTTTTCTGTGATGGCGCCGCCGAGCTCTTCGGCATCCACGATCGTCACCGCGCGGCGATAGTAGCGCGTCACGTCATGGCCGATGCCGATCGCGATCAGCTCGACCGGCGAGCGGGTCTCGATCTCCTCGATGATGTGGCGCAGGTGCCGCTCGAGATAATTGCCGGGGTTGACCGACAGCGTTGAATCGTCGACCGGCGCACCGTCGGAGATCATCATCAGGATCTTGCGCTGCTCGGGCCGGCCGAGCAGGCGTTTGTGCGCCCAGTCCAGCGCCTCGCCGTCGATGTTCTCCTTCAGCAGACCCTCGCGCATCATCAGGCCGAGATTCTTTCGCGCACGGCGCCAGGGAGCGTCGGCCGACTTGTAGATGATGTGACGGAGATCGTTGAGGCGGCCGGGATTGGCCGGCTTGCCGGCGGCCAGCCACGCCTCGCGCGATTGGCCGCCCTTCCAGGCGCGCGTGGTGAAGCCGAGGATCTCGACCTTGACGCCGCAACGCTCCAGCGTGCGCGCGAGGATGTCGGCGCAGGTTGCAGCCACCGTAATGGGGCGGCCGCGCATCGAGCCGGAATTGTCGAGCAGCAGCGTCACCACGGTGTCGCGGAACGTCGCCTCCTTCTCGTGCATGAAGGACAGCGGATGATGGGGATCGGTCACCACGCGCGACAGGCGCGCAGGATCGAGGATGCCCTCTTCGAGATCGAACTCCCAGGCGCGGTTCTGCTGCGCCATCAGGCGGCGCTGCAGCCGGTTGGCGAGGCGGGCGACGATGCCCTGCAGATGCGCGAGCTGCTTGTCGAGATAGGCGCGCAGGCGCTCCAGCTCGTCATGGTCGCAGAGATCTTCGGCGGCGATGACCTCATCGAACTTCGGAGCGAAGGCGTGATATTCGGGCCCGCGCGGCTCGTTCTTGCCATGCGCGTTCGGACGCGTCGCCTCGCCCGGCGTCTCGTCGTCGCCGAGCTCGCCGTCGTCGAACGTATCGGAGGTCGAGGCCTGCGCGCTTTCCATCGCGCTGTCGCTCATGTCTTCGCTCGAGGCCTGCGCCTGGTCGGCGCTCATCTCCTGCGCGGCATCGGAATCGGGCGAGCCCTCGGCACCGGACTGATCGTTGTCGCCGTCCTGGTTCTCGTCGTTGTCGTCATTGTCTTCGCTGTCGGCGCTGCGCTCGTCGCCGAGCTCGAGCGCGGTCAGCAGATCATGCACGGCGTCGCCGAACCTGGTCTGGTCCTCGACGAGGTTGTCGAGCCGGTCGAGCCGCTTGCCGATCTTGTCTTCGAGAATCGGGCGCCAGAGATCGACCATCTTCCTGGCGGCCGTCGGCGGCGCCATGCCGGTCAGGCGCTCGCGCACCAGCATCGCCAGCGCATCGGCCAGCGGCGCATCGGCGCGGTCGGTGATCTCGTCGAACTTGCCGCGATGAAAATGATCGTCGAGCATCGCGGTGAGATTCCTGGCAACGCCCGCCATGCGGCGCGCACCGATCGCCTCGACGCGGGCCTGCTCGACCGCCTCGAACACGCCGCGCGCCTGCGGATTGCCGGGCATCAGCTTGCGATGCAGCTTGGCGTCATGACAGGCGATCTTGAGCGCGATGGAGTCCGCGTGGCCGCGCACGATCGCAGCATCGCGCTTGGTCATTTTTCGCGCGGGTTCGGGCAGCCGCGCCTTGCCGGGCGCGAGGCCCGGGCGCTCGGCCGCAAAGCTGACTTCGAGCTCGGGCGACTTCGCAATCGCCTTGAGGCACGAGGCCACCGAGCGCTTGAACGGCTCGGTCGGCGCTTCCTTGGTGTTGCGGAATTTGGAGTTGGAGGGCGTGCTCATCTCGATCTCACCGTCGTCCCCGCGAAGGCGGGGACCCATAGCCACCGACGGTTTGGTGCGTCAGGGAAAACTATCAGCGTCGCTTCATCGAGAGACCTCGCGGCATGGATCCCGGTTTTCGCCGGGACGACACGCCGCGAGAGAGATCAGGACAGCGCCACGTTGACTGCCGATTCCGGCAGCTCCGCGTTGAAGCAGCGCTGGTAGAACTCGGCGACCAGGGGACGCTCGAGCTCGTCGCATTTGTTGAGGAATGTGACCCGGAACGCGAAGCCGATATCGCTGAAGATATCGGCGTTCTCGGCCCAGGTGATCACCGTGCGCGGGCTCATCACCGTCGACAGATCGCCGTTGGCGAAGGCGTTACGGGTGAGATCGGCGAGACGCACCATCTTGTTGACGATGTCGCGGCCTTCCTGGGTACGGTAGTGCTTGGCCTTCGCCAGCACGATCTCCACTTCCTCGTCATGGCTGAGGTAGTTCAGCGTGGTGACGATCGACCAGCGGTCCATCTGGCCCTGGTTGATCTGCTGGGTGCCGTGATAGAGGCCCGAGGTATCGCCGAGGCCGACCGTGTTGGCGGTCGCGAACAGGCGGAACGACGGATGCGGCTTGATCACCTTGTTCTGGTCCAACAGCGTCAGGCGGCCGGAGACTTCCAGCACGCGCTGGATCACGAACATCACGTCCGGGCGGCCGGCGTCGTATTCGTCGAACACCAGCGCGACGTTGTTCTGCAGCGCCCACGGCAAAATGCCGTCACGGAATTCGGTGACCTGCTTGCCGTCGCGGACCACGATCGAGTCCTTGCCGACGAGGTCGATACGGCTGATGTGGCTGTCGAGGTTGACGCGCACGCAGGGCCAGTTGAGGCGGGCGGCGACCTGCTCGATATGGGTGGATTTACCGGTACCGTGATAGCCGGTCACCATCACGCGGCGGTTGCGGGCGAAGCCGGCGAGGATGGCAAGCGTGGTGGCGCGGTCGAAACGGTAGTCGGAATCGACTTCGGGTACGTGAGGATCGACTTCGGAATAGGCCGGCACTTCGAGATCGCTGTCGATCCCGAACACCTGGCGCACCGACACCTTCATGTCGGGCAGACCGGAAACTTCCTCAACTTTGGACATGGCGGCGGTCGTCATCAATCCTCCGAGGTCCCGGGCGATCCCGAGACCAGTTATTTGCACGTTGGCTGCGGCTGGGTGCGGCTGCGAACCTATCAGAGACAACGTGCCGGCAGAAGCCCGCGCCCCAATCAAAGTTCCGTTGTCTTTTCATTTAGATAGGTAAGGAACGCGATTTTTGGAAGGCTGCCCTGCAAATCTCGCCCAAATTTCGCCCCGGATCGCGGCCGCGCCTAGGCGAATGGCACTTTCACCACCTCTCACTACTTGTGTAAGGGTCTGAACCCGAACGCCCCAGCCCACCACAGAGACGACGTGACGTCATTCCTTGATCCCCTGATATCCTTCGTCTCAGTCCATGCGTGGCTGGCCTATCTGACTCTGTTCTTGGCGGCGCTGCTCGAAGCGGTCCCGGTGGTGGGGTCGGTGATCCCCGGCTCGACCATCATCCTGGCGCTGAGCGCCCTGGTTCCGGGCGGCGATTTGAAACTGCAATGGGTGCTGCTCGCAGCCGCAATTGGCGCCGTGCTGGGCGACGGTTCGGCCTACTGGCTCGGGCACCGGCAGCAGCGCGAGATCCTCAACACCTGGCCGCTGACCAATTATCCGCGCGTGGTCGAGGAGAGCGAGACCTTCTTCCACCGCTTCGGCACCTGGGCCGTGTTCTTCGCCCGTTTCGTGCCGCCGATCCGCGCCTTCGTACCGGTCACCGCCGGTGCGCTCGGCATGGCGCCGGCGAAATTCTATGCGGTCAACATCCCAGCGATCCTGGTCTGGGCACCGGCCCATGTGCTGCCGGGCGTGCTGGCGGTGTCGGCCTTACACGAATATTTCGGGGTGCCGCATCACGGGCATCCGATCAAGCACATGTGGATTTTGACGGTGGTTGCCGTCGCGATCGTGGTGGGCGTGACGGTCTGGATCTATCGCCGCAGACAGAACGGCATCGTCGTGGCTGAGGCCAAGCCGCCAACCTAATCTGCATCCAAGTATTCTGCCCTCGTCCTGAGGAGCCCGCAACGCGGGCGTCTCGAAGGATGGCCGCGAGCGAGAGCCGGGCCTGCATGGTTCGAGACGCGCGTTCCGCGCTCCTCACCATGAGGATCTAGCTCCTGGAGTCGGCGCCCCCCATCCTTCTGCCCGGCGCCGGCCCCACATACCTCGCCCGCGGCCTGATCAACTTGCCGAACTGCAATTGCTCGCTCGCATGCGCGATCCAGCCGACGCTGCGGGCCATGGCGAACAGGGCGAGCTCGCTGCCTCCCGGCAGGCGCAGCGCGTGCACCAGCACGGCGAGCACGTAATCGATATTGACGAATTCGCCGGTCGCTTCCGCGATCCGCTCCGGCACCTCGCGGGTGAACTTACGCGGCGCGCCGGCGCGCGCCAAAGCGTTCAGCAGCGACTGCGCACGAGGGTCGCCGCGCTTGTAGACGCCGTGACCGAAGCCCGGAAAACGTTCGCCGAGCGCGACGCGCTCGCGCACCATCGGCTCGACGTCGCGGTCGACCAGCGTCTTGACCAGCTGCGAGGCCAGCACGCCGGCGCCGCCGTGTTTTGGGCCTTTCAGCGCGGCAAGGCCGGCGATGACGGCATCGTAGAGATTGAGCCCGGTCGACGCCGCGCAGCGCGCGGTGAAGGTCGAGGCGTTCAGCTCGTGATCGGCCAGCAGCACCAGCGCACGACGGATCAGGTCGGGCGCGTGCTTGTTGTCGGGTGCCCAGATATGCGCGATCTGCTGATGCAACGGCTCGGCTGAAGACGCCGCATTGAGCATGGTCGCGACCAGCAGCCGAACGATGCGCGCGCCGACCATCGCACGGCCATCGGGCGCACGGGTGAAAGCGCGCGAATCGGCGCTGGCCGCGAGCGCCAGCACCGCGATGGCGCGATCGATCGGAGCTGCGCGGCGCGCGGCTTCCGCAATCGCGCGCATCTCGTCGGACATCGCGGGCTGATTGTCCGGCGCGAAGGGATCGACGTCGGAGACGTCCCAGAGCAACGTTGCGGTGTGCTCCAGCGTGTCGTTCTCGGCGAGATCGATGCAGTTGACGCCGCGGTAGATCGCGCCCTCCTCGGTGATGGTGGAGATCTCCGTGTCCATGACCGGCAGGTCGGCATCGAAGCTGCGCAGGCCGCGCGGCTCCGGCGACGGCACGCGGCGCTCCTTCAAGGCGCGGACGTCCTCGGCGCGGTAGCGATTCTTGCGCGAATCCGGCGTCGGCTCGGAGCGGATCAGCCCGCGGCTGACATAGGCGTAGAGGGTAGCCGGGGAGATCGCGAGCTCCGCCGCGGCCTCCCGGGCGGAGAGATACAGACCTTCGGAATTTTTCATATTGATTGATGTAATCAAGATTGATCAATCTGTCGAGAGGCCCGATTTTCTCCTGGTGCAGTGCAAAGGAGATTTGGGTCATGAACATCCACCTCACCAAAAGCCAGATCGGGCTGGACGGCGTTCCCGCGGCCGAGACCGTCCTGAGCGATGTCGACGGCGAGCGCGGCGAGCTGATCATTGCCGGCGAGCATATCGGCCGCCTCGCCGCCAAATCGAGCTTTGAGGGCGTCACCGCCCGGCTCTGGAACGGCGCCAGCAAGACCACCCTCACCGAAGCCAATGTCCGGTCGAGCCTGGGCGCGGCGCGCGAACGCGCCTTCGCGCGGCTCTCCGAGCTGCTGCCGGCAACGCAAGGCATGGGCATCGTCGACGGGTTTCGCGCGGCGGTCGCCGGCCTGCGCGCCGAACACGGGCTGGAGCATGAGGCCACGATCGTCGGCGCGTTTCCGGTGATCGCGGGTGCGCTGGTGCGCCGCGCCAAAGGGCTCGACCCGATCGCGCCCGATCCGAACGTGAGTCACGCCGCCGATACGCTGCGCATGCTGCATGGGCGCGCGCCCGCCGCGCGCGAGGTCACCGCACTCGATGCCTATCTCGTCACGGCGAGCGACCACGGCATGAACGCCTCGACCTTTACGGCGCGCGTGGTGGCGTCGACGCAGGCCGATCTGTTCGCTGCCGTCACCGCCGGCTATTGCGCGCTGACCGGTCCGCTGCATGGCGGCGCGCCGGAGCCGGTGCTGGAAATGCTCGACGCGATCGGCTCGCGCGAACGCATCCAGGCCTGGGTGGATGCGGCGCTGGCGCGCGGCGAGCGGATGATGGGCTTTGGTCACCGCGTCTATCGCGTGCGCGACCCGCGCGCCGACGTGCTCAAGACCGCAGTCGAGGCGCTGGCGTCTAACGGTACCGACCTGCCGTTTGCCGCCGAGGTCGAGGCCTATATCCGCGCAGCGCTGCGCAAGAAGAATCCGGAACGGCCGCTGGAGACCAATGTCGAGTTCTTCACCGCGATCCTGCTCGATGCGCTGGCGATTCCGAGACAGGCGTTTACGCCGATCTTCGCGGTGGCCCGAGCAGCCGGCTGGACCGCGCATGCGCGCGAGCAGCAGCGGACCGGACGGCTGATCCGGCCAAGTTCGTCCTATGTGGGGGCAATGCCGCAGGGATAGGGAGCGCGTAGCCGAGTGAAGCGCGACAGCGGAGCCAATCACTCCGCTGTCGTCCCTGCGAACCGCAGGGACCCATACCGCGTGATCTATCGGTGATTTCGGGTGTGAGTACCACGGGAAGACTCTTCACTACGAATCTTCGCCAAACTGCTCCCTGGGGTTATGGATCCCGGATCTGCGCTTCGCTTGTCCGGGACGACACCGAGGGTTTGGCGCCGTAGTGCTCATACGGCAAGTGCGGAGACCCTTACGCCTCCCGCACCACGGTCTTCAGATAATTATACGCCTTGATGATCTCGATCAGCCGGTCTTCGGTGGAGCGGTCGCCGCCGTTGGCGTCGGGGTGGTGCTGCTTCACCAGTGCCTTGTACTTGGACTTGACGTCGGCGAGCGTCGCACTTGGGCCGAGGCCCATCACCTGGAGCGCCTTGCGCTCGGCGTTCATCACCTTGCGCGTTTCGGCCTTGGGCTGGGCGGCCTCTGGACCCTTCCGCCAACCGGTGCGGCCGTTGAGCTCCTGGAACATGCTGAACGGATCGAAGGCACCGTCGATCTCGGCCTCCGCGCCTTTCTTGACACCGCCATTGGCGCCCATCTTCCAGGTCGGACGATGGCCGGTCAGCGCATCCTTCTGATAGCGCGCGACTGCGTCGGCATTCATGCCGGAAAAGAAATTGTAGTTCTGGTTGTACTCGCGGACGTGGTCCAGGCAGAAGTGCCAGTACTCGCGCTGGTTATCCCGGCCCTTCGGCGCGCGGTGCGCGCCCTTGTTCTGACACCCGGTCCATTCGCAGGCGACCACGGTATCGCGCGGCTTCACCTCGGGCTGCTTGCCCCGCGGCTTCACGCGGATGGAGTCGAAGAACTTTGATGAATCGATCGGCATGGCTGACTTTGACTACGCAATGCAAAAACCTTCAAGTCTTGACATTGCAATTAGCTGATAACCCATAGCCGAAACTTCGTTTCGGCGTCTTTGAAGTACGGCCGCCAGAGGCGGCCTATGCAATTGACGGGGCACGATCGCACGCTTTAATGGCAGTCATGGTTATGAAAGACACTATCAGCAACAAGTTGCAGGAAGCTTTCACGCCGGAAAGCCTGCAAGTCGTCGACGAGTCACATCTGCATGAGGGTCACGCCGGCCATCGGCCCAGCGGCGAGACGCACTTTCGCGTTTATATTGTATCTCAAGCCTTCAAAGGGAAGAGCCGGGTCGACCGTCACCGCATGATAAATGCGGCGCTGGCTGCGGAACTTTCGGGCAGCGTACATGCGCTGGCGATCCACGCGCAGGCACCGGGGGAAGGGTGATCTTGTCTTACCCTCCCCTGGAGGCAGGGGAATCAAAACGACGTCCCGGCTCTTCTCGGCTTCGCCTCTTCCATTTCGGCCTCGCGCGGCACCGGTGAAATACGGAGCGCGGTGATGCGGTTGCGTTCGCGGCGGAGGACGCGGAAGCGGAAGCCGTGGAACGTAAAGCTCTGACCGCGGTCGGGGATCGAGCGCGCCTCGTGAATGACGAGGCCGGCAACCGTGGTGGCCTCTCCATCGGGCAGGCGCCAGTCCATGGCGCGGTTGAGGTCGCGGATCGGCACCGAGCCGTCGACCACGACGGAGCCGTCCGGCTGGGCGCGCACGCCGGCGACCACCACGTCGTGCTCGTCGGAGATGTCACCGACGATCTCTTCCAGAATGTCTTCCAGCGTCACGAGACCTTCAACTTCGCCGTACTCGTCGACGACGAGTGCGAAATGGGTTTTTCGCCGGCGGAATGCCTTGAGCTGCTCGGACACGGGCCGCATCTCGGGCACGAACCAGGGCGGCAGCGCGATGGTGGACACGTCGATGCGCGAGGTGTCGCCGTCGGCGGCGCGGATCGCGCGCAGGAGATCCTTGGCGTGGAGCACGCCGATGATGTTTTCGGGCTTCTCGCGCCAGAGCGGGATGCGGGTGTATTCGGTCGCCAGCACCTCCCGCACCAGCTCCTCCGGCGGCAGATCGGCGTTGATCATCATCATCTCGGTGCGATGGATCATGACGTCGGAGACCTGGAGCTCGCGCAGATCGAGCAGGCCGCCGAGCATGTCGCGGTCCTGCTTCTCGAACTTGCCCTCGTGGTGCAAGAGGTCGACCGCGCCGCGCAGGCGCTCGGTCGGCGACAGGATCGCCTGGTGCTCGCCGGCAAGGCCGAACAGGCGCATCAGCAGACGGACGATGACTTCGACGACCCGCAGCAGCGGCCCCAGCACGTACATGGTCAGCCGCATCGGGCGTGCGACCGCGAGCGCCATCCGGTCCGGCGCGTTGATGGCGATGGTCTTGGGCAGCACTTCCGCGAAGATCACGACCAGCGCCGTCATCACACCGGTGGCATAGAGCACGCCGACATCGCCGAACCAGGCCGTGAATATGCTGGTGGCCAGCGCCGAGGCGCTAATATTGGCGATGTTGTTGCCGAGCAGCAGCGCGCCGATCAGGCGCTCGCGCATGTCGAGCAGTTGCGAGACAACGTCGGCGTCGCGATTACCCTGCTTGGAGAGCCGCAGCATGCTGGCGCGCGAGGCGCCGGTCAGCGCGGTCTCGCTCGCGGCGAAGAAGCCGGACACGAGCAGGCAGATGATGACGATGGTGAAGCCGAGCCAGTCCATGAACCACTCTGGTTTCTTGTTTTAGCGCCGTTGAGCCGAGTCTCACGCCTTGAGGGCGAGCTTGTCCTTGAGGAAGTCGCGCACCGGCGCCGGCTCGACGTCCTTGGCGATGACGGCGCGCCCCACAGCCTCCAGCAGGATGAAGGTGAGCTTGCCGCGCTTGACCTTCTTGTCCTGCGCCATCAGCGCCATCAGCGCGTCGGCGTCCGCGAGGCCTTCCTGCGCGAAGCCGGCGATGTCCTGCAGGCGCGTCGGAAGACCGGCTTCGATGAGGTGCCGCTCCACGCGCGCCGCGTCGGCCTCGCCGATCATGCCGAGTTTTGCGGAAAACTGCGCCGCCAGCGTCATGCCGATCGAAACGCCCTCGCCGTGAAACAGGCGGTCGGAGAAGCCGGTCGCAGCTTCCAGCGCGTGGCCAAAGGTGTGGCCGAGATTGAGCAGCGCGCGCTCGCCGGTCTCACGCTCGTCACGCGAGACGACACCGGCCTTGGCGCGGCAGGAGGTCGCGATCGAGTGCTCGCGCGCGGAGCCACCTTTGAAGATGTCGGAATGATTCTTCTCCAGCCAGGCGAAGAAGGCCTCGTCGCCGAGCACGCCATATTTGGCGACCTCGGCATAGCCGGCGCGGAACTGCCGCGGCGACAGCGTGTCCAGCACGGCGGTGTCGGCAATGACCAGCACCGGCTGGTGGAAGGCGCCGAGCAGATTCTTGCCCTGCGGCGAGTTGATGCCGGTCTTGCCGCCGACGCTGGAATCGACCTGCGCCAGCAGCGAAGTCGGCACCTGCACGAAATCGACACCGCGGCGCAGGATCGAGGCGGCAAAGCCGGCGAGATCGCCGACCACGCCGCCCCCGAGCGCGATGACGAGATCGTTGCGCTCGATCTTTGCCGCGATCAGGGCCTCGCTGACCTTTTCCAGCCCCGCATGGGTTTTTGAGATCTCGCCTTCCTCGACGACGACGCGCGAGGTCGGAATGCCGGCGGCAGCGAGCGAGGCCTCGGTCGGCTCGAGCCAGTATTTTGCGACGGTGCGGTCGGTGACAATCGCGGTGCGCACGCCGGGGCGCAAAGCGGCGACCCGCTCGCCGAGCGAGGACAGCACGCCGCGACCGATGACGATGTCATAGGCGCGGTCACCGAGCGCGACATCGACCTTGACGGGGTCGGAATGTTTCAGGGGCGCAGTCATCGAACGGCACTCGCGACGTCGGCTGGAGGCTGGGACGCGCTCTCGCCGCAAAGATGGGCGCGCAGCGTCTCGATGGTCTCGTCGACGATCCTGTCGTGCGGCACGTCGCGCGAGGCGATGGTGAGGTCGGCTTTGCCGTAGACCGGCTCGCGCTCGGTGAGCAGGCGCGTCACGGTGCCTTCGGGATCGGGGGTCTGGAGCAGAGGCCGGTCGGCGCGGCGGCGCACGCGGCGCATGATGACGTCGTGGTCGGCCCTGAGCCAGATCGAGATCGCCTTCGCCGCGATCCGGCTCCGCGTCTCCTCGCGCATGAAGGCGCCGCCGCCGGTCGCCAGCACCACCGGCCCGCCGTCCAACAGGCGCGCGATCACCCGCGCCTCGCCATCGCGGAAATGCGGCTCGCCATGGCGCTCGAAAATCTCCGGTATGGTCATGCCGGCCGCCGCCTCGATCTCGGTGTCGGCGTCGATGAAGGGCAGCTTGAGCCGCGCCGCCATGCGGCGGCCGATGGTCGACTTGCCGACGCCCATCATGCCGACCAGCACGATCGAACGGGTCCCGAGCGCCGACAGGATGTCGGCCTCAGGGCTCGCTTGTGCTGGCAACGCGGCGTCGGACATTCGACCTTGCTCTGGATCTCGCTCAATTTGCCGCCAAAGGCGGCATCCCGGCCACCTATACGACCCCCTCGGGGCCCTCGCCAGAGGACTCTTGCCACGAAACGGCGAACATGTTGGATGATTTCATTGGTTAATTTGCCCGTTCGAGACCTTCGTCGAGACCTTGCCCGATGCCCAGCCTGTTCCGCTTCCTGACGGTCGTCGCCGTGCTTGCCGGCATCGTCTATGGCGTGGTGTTCGCGCTGGCCAACTTCGTCAATCCGAAGCCGCGGGAAATGACGGTGACGATCCCGCCGGATAAATTTCTCAAGAAATAGCAGCTAGCCTCCGAGGCATGCGCAAATCATCCGCCAGCAAGCCCTCCGACGCCAAGCTCACCGGCCTGTTCCTCGACATGCTCGCAGCGGAACAAGGCGCCGGACCCAATACGCTCGATGCCTATCGCCGCGACCTCACCGATTTCTCCGAGTTTCTCGGCCGCACCGGCCATGGTTTCGCAGACGCCGAAACCCAGACGCTGCGCGACTATCTTGCCGACCTCGATACGCGCGGGTTCAAATCCTCCAGTGTCGCGCGGCGGCTGTCGGCGATGCGACACCTGTTCCGCTTTCTGCTGAACGAGCGCATCCGAACTGAGGATCCCGCGGCGATCCTGTCCGGCCCCAAGCGCGGCCGCGGCTTGCCAAAGGTGCTGTCGATATCAGATGTCGATCGCATGCTCCGCCGCGCCAAGGAGACGAGCGACGCCGCGGACGCCTCGCCGTCGCAGCGACTGCGTTCTTTAAGGCTCTACTGCCTGCTCGAGGTGCTCTACGCCACGGGCCTGCGCGTCTCCGAGCTGGTGTCGCTGCCGCGCACGGCGGCCAAGCGCGACGCCCGCATGATCGTGGTGCGCGGCAAGGGCGACAAGGAACGGCTGGTGCCGCTGAACGAGGCGTCGCGGCAGGCGATGGCGGATTACCTCGCGGCGACGGAAGCCGCGAAAGGCGAGAAGAAGGGCAGTGTCGCCACCACGAAATGGCTGTTTCCCTCGTTCGGCGAGAGCGGACATCTGACGCGGCAGCATTTTGCCCGCGACCTCAAGGAGCTCGCGGTCGCCTCGGGGCTTCAGGCGCGCCTGGTCTCCCCTCACGTGCTGCGCCACGCGTTCGCCAGCCACCTCCTCCACAATGGCGCCGATTTGCGCATCGTGCAGACCCTGCTCGGCCATACCGACATCTCGACCACCCAGATCTATACCCATGTGGTCGAGGAGCGGCTGAAGAGCCTGGTGCGCGACCTGCATCCGCTGGCGGAGAAGTAGCCGCCGCTGCGCGGCGGCGGCCGAAACCGCCTTGACTTCGGCCACATCTCCGCAGAAAGAGCCGTGGCCTCATTCGTGATTTGGCGCGCTCCTGCGAGTGCACAGGTCAAGCCCTTGAAGAAGCTACACTTCTTTACGAGAAGCCAACCTCGCTTCGCCTCTCCGCCCCGTCCTCCTATACTGAGTTGATGCCAGACCAGATGCGCAGCTATCTCGACTTCGAAAAGCCCGTCGCCGAGCTCGACTCCAAGGTCGATGAGCTCAGGACGCTAGCGGCCTCCGGCACCGACATCGCCGATGAGATCGGACGGATCGAGGACAAGGCGGCGCAGGCGCTGGCGGACCTCTATCAGAACCTGACGCCGTGGCAGAAGACGCTGGTCGCGCGGCATCCGCAGCGGCCGCATTTCAACGACTTCATCAAGGGCCTGATCACCGAATTCACCCCGCTCGCCGGCGATCGCAAGTTCGGCGAGGACGAGGCGCTGGTCGCAGGCTTCGGCCGCTTCCGCGGCGAAGCCATCTGCGTGATGGGCCAGGAAAAGGGCGATTCCACCGAGAGCCGCATCAAGCACAATTTCGGCATGGCGCGGCCCGAGGGCTATCGCAAATGCGTGCGGCTGATGGAGATGGCCGAGCGGTTCGGCCTGCCGGTGCTGTCGCTCGCCGATTCCGCCGGCGCCTATCCCGGCATCGGCGCCGAGGAGCGCGGCCAGGCCGAGGCGATCGCGCGCTCGACCGATGCCTGCATGGCGCTGACCGTGCCGAACGTCGCCATCATCACCGGCGAGGGCATGTCGGGCGGCGCCATCGCCATCACCACCGCCAACAAGGTGCTGATGCTGGAGCACGCGATCTACAGCGTGATCTCGCCGGAAGCCGCCTCCTCGATCCTCTGGCGCGACGGCAGCAAGGCGCAGGAAGCCGCCAACAACATGAAGATCACCGCCCAGGACATGCTGCGCTTCGGCGTGATCGACAGCATCTTGAAGGAGCCGGTCGGCGGCGCCCACCGCGACCCCGCGGCCATGATCGCCACCACGGGCGATGCCATCGCCAAGGCTTTCGACGAGCTGCGCGGCCTGGACGGCGACGCCATCCGCAAGCAGCGCCGGCAGAAATTCCTCGATATCGGCCGGAAACTGGGCTGATTCGGGCTGATTGAGCGCCAGTGCGCTCCCTCCCCCGCAAGCGGGAGAGGTGAAGTGGGGCCGGTAACCCCGCATTAACCCTTTTTTTGCCCAAATCGGCGATCTCTGTAGCGGTTTGGCTGCAAAGCCCCATTGAGTCCCAAGTTACGGCCCAGTTTAAGTCTCTGTTGACCACGCCGCCTCGCCAACGGGCTCGTGATCCCCGGTCGGGTTGCGACCCAAAGGCGCGGAGGTTAGAATTTTAATCAATGGCTTCAGGGCATAAGCGCTGGGGCTTGGTCTGAATAAGGTCCGGTTCTCCGGTCAGGCCATGCTCCAAAGATCGGGGTTCGCGCTCCTTGCCCGGCACGTTGTGGGGTCCATCTTGAATTCTCGTTCGCTTGCTCGTGCGCTTTTGGCTTCGGTCGCGCTTGCCACCAGCATCGTGCTGGCCGGCTGCGACACTGACCAGGTCTCGCTTGCGACCAACGCCAAGGCCAATCAGCCGGTCTCGCCAAAGCTCGTCGCCGCGATGGGCGAGAAGGACATGGATCTGCAATCGCCGATCCTGATCCGCCTGTTCAAGTCGGAGGCCGAGCTCGAGATCTGGAAGCAGACCCGCTCCGGCCAGTTCGCACTGCTCAAGACCTATCCGATCTGCCGCTGGTCGGGCGACCTCGGACCGAAGGTGCGCGAAGGCGATCGCCAGGCGCCGGAAGGATTCTACTCGATCAACCCGAGCCAGATGAATCCGCAATCGGCCTATTACCTCTCGTTCAACACCGGCTTCCCCAACGCGTTCGACAAGGCGCTCGGCCGCACCGGCTCGCAGCTGATGGTGCACGGCGATTGCTCGTCGCGCGGCTGCTACGCGATGACGGACGAGCAGATCGCGGAGATCTATTCGTTGGGGCGCGAGTCCTTCTTCGGCGGCCAGAAGGCGTTCCAGTTCCAGGCGTATCCGTTCAAGATGACGCCGGTGAACATGGCCAAGCACCGCAACAATCCGAACATGGCCTTCTGGAAGATGATCAAGGAAGGCTATGATCATTTCGAGGTGACGCGGCAGGAGCCGAAGGTCGACTTCTGCGAGCGGAAATACGTGTTCGACGCCGCGAAGGCGCCCGATGCCAAGCGCGATCCCGTGTTCGACGCTTCCGCGAAGTGCCCGGCCTATGTGATCCCCGAGGACATCGCCAGCGCCGTACGCGAGAAAGAGCAGCGCGACGAGGCCGAGTACAACAAGCTCGTCGCCAAGGGCACGCCGGTGGCGCGCATGAACACCGGTATCGACGGCGGCATGAACAAGATCTTTGCCGCGAAGATTCCGGAAGGCTCGACCGGCCTGTCGGAAGGCGCCGAAGGCAATACGCTGCAGATGCTGGCGATGTCGAAGGCTCCGGGCACGATCCCCGGCACCGTCAACCCGCCGAAGCCGAATCTCGAGCCGGCCGCAGCCGCGCCGCAGCAAGAGCCGGTCGTCGCAGTCGCAGCCCCTGCGGCCAACACCCGCGTCGCCTCGGCCGACAAATCCGGCGGCTTCTTCTCCAATCTCGGCCGCAAGATGGGCCTGGGCGCCGCGGACACGACAGCAACGACATCAGCGCCGCAAGCGACCGCCTCGGTGACCCCGGCCCCCGCGGCGCCGAGCACGGCCTCCAGGCTGAGGGCCGCGGTGACGCGCTTCGTGCCCGGCCACGACAAGTCCAAGGACGCCCCGGCGGTTGCCGCAAAACCCGCCGAGCCGGCGAAGCCCGCCGAGACCAAGGTGGTCGCCGCGACGCGCCCCGCATTGAAGCCGTCGGTGAGCGGTGGTGCGGGTGACGGCGCGCAGTTGGCCGGCGCAGCACCGGTGGTGTCGTCGAATTCGTTCGACAGCCGCTTTGGCGCGGTGAAATAGGCGGCGTTAGGCCGGCGAATACCTACGGCGCCAGGTACCGCATCAGCTCCGGATTGCCTCTCACCTCGGCCGCCTGCCCTTGCAGCGCGACCCTTCCGCGATCGAGCACGTAGGCGTAGTCGGCGACGCGGAGCGCGAGGTCGAGGTGCTGCTCGACGATGATGACGGCGATATTCTTGGCGAGCTCGATCAGGCGCTCGGTGATCTCCTCGATCACGCCGATCCAGACGCCTTCGGTCGGCTCGTCCAGCAGCAGCAATTTCGGATCGCCCAGCATGGCGCGGCCGATGGCGAGCATCTTGCGCTCGCCGCCGGAAAGCGTGCCGGCGGGCTGGTCGAGGCGCTGACCGAGTTTCGGGAAAATCGCCAGCACGCGATCGACCGCGGTGGCGTCCTTGTTGAAGAGCGAGCCGACCGCGAGATTGTCGCGCACAGACAGGCGCGCAAACACCGAATGCTCCTGCGGCACGTAGCCGATGCCGGCGCGGACGCGTTCTTCGGGCCGGCGGCGGCTGATGTCACGGCCGTCGAAGCCGACCTCGCCCTTCCACGCCGGCAGCTCGCCGACGATGGTCTTCATCAGTGTGGTCTTGCCGGCGCCATTGCGCCCGAGCACCGCGACGCCGCCGCGCCAGGGAATGCCGAGATTGACGTCGAACAGGACCTGGCTGCGGCCATAGCCGGCGTCGAGATGCTTGATGTCCAAAAATTCAGGCACGGCGCAGATAAATCTCCTGAACGGATTTGTTGGCCTGGATCTCGGACACGGTGCCCGATGCCAGCACCTTGCCCTGGTCGAGTACGGTCAGCCGATCGCAGATGTCGCGGATGAAATCGAGGTCGTGCTCGACGATGACGAGCGAGCAATGCTGCTTGATCGGCTGCAGCAATTCGCCGGTGACGCGACGCTCCTCCAGGCTCATGCCGCCGGTCGGCTCGTCGAGCAAAAGAAGCCTGGGCTTGCCGGCAAGCGCCATCGCGATCTCCAGCCATTGCTGCTGGCCATGCGACAGCGCGGCAGCCGCATCGAAGGCGCGGTCGGCGAGACGGAATTGGGTCAGCATGGTCATGACCTGGTCGTGCAGCGCGTCCCGCGTGCGCGAGAACACGAGGTCGAGCAGCGAGGACTGCGCCTGCAGCGCGAGCAGGATGTTGTCGTACAGCGTCAGCGACGGCAGCACGCTGGTGATCTGGAATTTCAGGCTCATGCCGGCCCGCGCCCGTTCGGTCGGCGTGAAGGCGGTGATGTCGGTGTTGACGAAGCTCACCTTGCCCTGCGTCGGCACTTCGGCACCGGCGATGCACTTCATCAGCGTGCTCTTGCCCGAGCCGTTGGGGCCGATCAGGCCGTGAAACTCGTTCTCGCCGACAGTCAAGGCCGCGCCGTCGAGCGCGGTGAGCTTGCCGAATATCTTGGAGATGCCGGCGGCTTCAAGGAGCATTGCGCTTCTCCTTGATGCTTCCTTTGGCCTTCGCCCCGAAGCTGCCGACCCGCTCGCGTTCGCCGAGCACGAAACTGATCAGGCCGAGCGGCCGGAACAGGATCACGAGCAGCAG
The DNA here is from genome assembly GCF_021458635.1 of Bradyrhizobium monzae. GTDB lineage: Bacteria > Pseudomonadota > Alphaproteobacteria > Rhizobiales > Xanthobacteraceae > Bradyrhizobium. The sequence continues at coordinate 111,766 of NZ_JAIRDQ010000011.1, read as the reverse complement.
CAACAATCCTAAAATGATCGGCCAGATGTCGCGATAATTGTCCGACAGCCAGAAGCTGACGCCCTCGACGATGACGGCGCCGATGACGGCGCCGATCAGCGTGCCGGAGCCGCCGAACAGCACGTAGAGCACCACCTGCGTCGAGACCACGACGCCGACCATATTGGGCCAGACGAAGCCTTCGTGGAAGGCATAGAGGCTGCCGGCAAGCCCTGCGATGGCGCCGCCGACCGCGAAGATGATCGCCTTGAGGTGTTGCGCCTTGTAGCCGAAGAAGGCGATGCGCTGCTCGTTCTCGCGCAGGCCGGCGAGCGCCAGCCCGAACTGCGAGCGCACCAGGAAGCGGCAGAGCAGGTAGACGACAATCAGGATGCCGAGAACGAGGTAGTAGAACGGCGGGCCCTCGGAGAACTCGTAGCCACCGAGCGTCATCGATGAAATCGAGGGAATGCCGTTCTGGCCGCCGAGATAATACCAGCCGCGCGCGAGACGATCGGCGGCGTAAGAGCCGGTCAAGGTGCCGAGCGAGACGAAGATCACGCTGGAGGGATGCCGTCCCAGCAGCAGGAAGCCGCCAAGCAAAAGCGAAAAGGTGAGACCGATCACCGTGCCCGCCGGTAGCACCAGGAAGATGTTGGTGATGTCCAGATCGCGCGCGAGCAGCGCGACGCCATAGCCGGCCGAGCCGAAGAACAGGGCCTGGCCGAAGCTCATGATGCCGGCATAGCCCCAGACCAGATCGAACGACAGCGCGAACAGTGCGAGGATGATTACGCGCGTTGCGAACACCGTGAGGTAATCCTGCAGCACCAGCGGCGCGGCCAGCGCGGCGACGAGCACCACGCCCTCCACGATCGGCAGGACTTTTCGTCCCGCCGCGACCTGTGGCGCCGCTCCGCTGTTATCCATTACAATGTCCGTCTCCCCGCCGATCTCGGCGGGGATTGCCTGTTTCACTGCGCCCATCGACTTCGGCATCTGACCTTAGCATTCCTTGGGATCGACGAGACCGTCACTGCGTCCGACGATCTCGTAGTTCCCGGCCTTGGCGACGGCGGTATACATCTTCATCTTGCAGTGCCGCTTGCCCGGCACCATCTCGGCCGGTCCGCCCGGCCCTTCCGCGATCTTGGCGTGATCGAGCGCGGCCGCAACCGAGTCACGGTCGACCTTGCCGGCTTCCTTCACCGCCGCTTCCCACAGCTTGAGGCCGCGATAGGTGCCGGTCGCAGCACTGCCGGCGGCGAACAGGAAGTTGCCCGGAAAGTCCTTCTCGTAGGCCGCCTGGATTTTGGCGTCGAACGGGTTCTCCTTGGTCAGCACCTTGAAATAGTCGAGGCAGCTCGCAAGGCCCTCGATCTCGGCGGCCTGGTTGATATTGAGCGTGTTCTCGTCGTAGTAGACGCAGGCGAGACGGCCGCCGTTCTTGAGGAAGCCTGCTTCATAAAGCTGCTTGAAGAACGGGCCGACGCCTGGCGGGATGACGGTGTTGAAGACGACGTCGACCTTGTTGGAGATGATGCGGTTGACGGTCGCGGAGAAGTCGACCTGGTCGAGCGGGTAATACTCTTCGAACACGACCTCGCCGCCATTCGCCTCGATCACCTTGCGGGCGTAGACGTTGAGCGTATGCGGCCAGACATAATTGGCGCTCGGCAGCGCGAATTTCTTGCCACCGTTCTTGATCAGCCAGGGGATGAATTCGTCGCACTGCTGTGCCGGCGTCGGCCCGGTGCAGAACAGGTAGGGCGTGCACTCCTTGCCTTCGTAGAGCTGCGGATAGATGTAGAGCGTCTTGCCGCGCGCCACGATCGGGTCCTTGATCGCATTGCGCATCGAAGACGTAATGCCGCCGAGCACCATGTCGACCTTGTCGCGCTGGATCAGCTTTCGCACGTTACCCACCGCCACCGATTCGTTCGAGGCAGTGTCCTCGATGTAGAGTTCGAGCGGACGACCGAGCAGGCCACCGCCCGCGTTGATCTCCTTGATCACCATTTTGGCGACGTTGGCGTCGGCATTGCCGGCGTAAGCGATCGGGCCGGTGAGATCGGTCGCGATGCCGACCTTGATCGGGGCTTCGGCCGCATTGGCCCAGGGCGCCGGCATCACCCAACTGCCGACACCGGTGGCGACCGCACCGGACGCGAAGGCGAGATTGGACATGAAGCGGCGGCGTGAGAGTTGACGATCGAACATGTGACTAAACCCCTTTTCCAGCGATGAGGCCCTGCGGCCGGAATTTGATGAAGGCAATGGCGAGAACGAAGACGAGGACGTCGGCGACGACAGGCGCCATGACCCAGGGCAGCGCGGCGCTGAGCGTGCCGATGACACCGGCGCCGGCGACGGGGCCGATGAAGGACCCGACCCCACCGACCATGACCGCGACGAAGCCCTGGATCAGGAAACGGATGCCGAGATCGGCATAGAGGCTGAACACCGGCACGATCAGCGCGCCGGCAAGACCGGCGAGCGCAGACCCAAAGGCAAAGGTGGCGCCGTACATCAAGGGCGTGGAAATGCCCGATGCGCGTGCCAGCGACGGGTTCTCCAGCGTTGCGCGCATGCGCAGACCAAAATTCGTGCGCGACAGCAGGAGGTAGCAACCAACCATGACCAGCAGCGTGATGACGATGATGGTGAAGCGCCACGCCGAGATGTGCATGGTGCCGATGTCGATCGAGCCGCCGATCGGCTCGGGGACGGTGAGATAGAAACCGCCGATCAGGCCGCGCACGGATTCACGGATAATCAGGCCGAGCGCGTAGGTGCCGAGCATCGCCACGATCGGCGCGGCGTAGAAGCGCCGGATGATCAGCGCCTCCAGCACGAAGCCGAGTGCGCCGACCAGGAAGGGGGCCGCCACCATGCCGGTCCAGATCGGCAGGCCCTTGGCGTAAGCGAGATAGGTGATGTAGGCCCCGAGCAGGACAAACTCGCCTTGCGCGAAGTTGAAGATGCCCATCATGCTGGCGATGATCCCGAGCCCCAGCACGATCAGGACGATGATCGCGCCAAAGCTCAGGATTTCGAATGCCGCGACGAACGCGTTAGCCATGAGGTAGATTCTTATTTTGACGCGTTTTCTTCACGCGAACCGGTATCCACTTCGCTCGAAAACGCTCTGATCTTCCGTTCGTCTGCATCAATGCTTCACTCACATCTTCTTCCAGTCGCCGATCTGCTCGAAGGCGTGCGCGGCGCGATAGATGGTGGATTCCTCGAACATGCGACCAACCAGCATCAGGCCGACGGGGAGGCCGTCGACCATGCCGCAGGGCAGCGACATCGCCGGATGATGGGTGATGTCGAACGGCGCGGTGTTGGAGATCATCTCCAACGCGCGGGCGACATAGTCCTCGCGACTGGCCGTCGGCTCCGGCAGCTTGGTCGCCTTCATCGGCGTCGTCGGCAGCAGCAGCAGGTCGTATTCCCCAAAGGCCTTGTCATAGGCCGCGGTCAGGCGTCGCGAGACGTTGAGCGCCTTGCCGTAATAGCGGGGACCGAAAGTGTTGTTGATGTAGGTGCCCAACATCAGGAACAGCTTTGTGGTCTCGGACAGCGAGTCCGCCTGCCGACGCCAGCCGCGGTGGAAATCCATCAGCGTGGTGGAGTAGAGATCGGCGCGGGACAGGCCATAGCCGTCGCCATACATCATGGTCTGGGTCATGCCCTCGGTGCCGATCGGCGTCCAGATCGCGGGGCCGGCGAGGTGCATCGGGATCGACACGATCTCGACCGTCGCACCCAGATCCTTGAAGCGCTTGGCGGCCTCGCGGACGCTTTCGTTGACCGCGGCTTCCGCATTCGCCTGCTCGAAGCCTTCCTTCAAGATGCCGATCTTCATGCCCTTGACGCCCTGGCCGAGCGCCTTGGTGTATTCCTCGACCTTCGGCGCCTTGATACGGGGATCGTAACCGTCATCGCCGGCGAGCACCTCGAGCAGCAGCGCGTTGTCGGCCACGGTCGCCGTCATCGGGCCGGTGTGATCGACGAAGATCTCGATCGGCATGATGCCGGTATAGGGCACGAGGCCCCAGGTCGGCTTCATGCCGTAGGTACCGCAGAACGAGGATGGCATGCGGATCGAGCCGCCCTGGTCGCCGCCCATCGCCATGTCGGCTTCGCCCAGCGCGACGACGACGCCGCTGCCCGAGGATGAGCCCCCGGCCGAATAGCCCATCTTGTAGGGATTATGCACGGCGCCGACCGCCCCGGTGTGGCTGCCGCCGGACATGCAGAAGGATTCACAGTGGGTCTTGCCGAGGATTTCCCCACCGGCGTCCAATATGCGCGTAACGACGGTAGCGTCGAAATCCGGCACGTAGCCTTCCAGTGTCGCGGAGCCGTTCATCATCGGCACCCCGGCGAGCATGATGTTATCCTTGAGCGCGACGGTCTTGCCCTTGAGCTTGCCGCTAGCGGCGCCCTTCACGGTCGATTTGCGGTACCAGGCGTTGCGCGGGTTCTCTTCCGCCGACGGCCGGTAGCCCGGCGTGCGCGGATATTTGACCTCCGGCACCTCGTCCGGCATCGCGCCGACGAGGTTGTAGGCATCGATCGAGCCCTGCATCAGGCCGCGGAACGAGGCGACATCGTCGTCGGTCAGCGCGAGGCCGCACTGCTCGGCGACGCTGCGAAGTTGGGCTGGCGTGGGAAGGACAACTGTCACGGCGCTCTCCTGAAGTTTCTTGAAACGGTCTCTCGGATCGTTGGGCGCGGCCGCCCAGGCACGACGCACGCACCCCGGCCTCGCCGAAACATTCAAAACGGAAATATTTTCCTTTTCAAGTATTATTTTGCATTTGCGCGTGTCCCGATTGCCGCTGGTATCTCAGATCGGTTTGATCAGCTTGAAGTCGAGACCGTCGGCCTCGGCGAGATGCATCGGCATCCGTGCGTGCCCGTTGCGGACGGCGACCGGACCGCGGGCGCCGCTGTAGACGATGTTGCGGCCGGCTGCGATCATCGGCCCCATCGCCAATGTGCCGGCCTTGTTGGCGACCGCCTCGAGAAAGCGCAGGCCCTCATAGCTGGACTGTCCGACCGAGCCGATCGGCGGCGCATTTGGTCCGAACATGGCGCGATAGTGGCTCTGGAAGTCGTCGTTGGCGCGCGCGCCGGTGCCGGTGAAATAGCCGGAGGCGCAGAACATGTTCTCGCTGTTGTCGGCGCCGATGCCGAGCAGCACCGTGTCGTCCATGGCGCCTGCAAACCGCAGCGTGGTGGCACCCAAGCCGCATTCGCCGAAGGCGCGGTTGAAGGTGCTGCTGTCGGTGCCGATCAGCGAGATGAGCACGACGTCGGGTCTCGCAGCACGGATGCGCGCCAGATGCGGCTCGTGATTGTCCTCGCCGAGGGGAACGAACTCCTCGCCGACGACGTGACCGCCGGTTTCCCTGATGTAGTTCTTCACGGCGCGGTGCGATTGCCAGGGCCAGACGTAATCGCTGCCGATCAGATACCAGCGCTGCGCCTTCTTGACGTCGGCGAGCCAGTGGATCGACGGCCGGCTCTGCCAGCGCGGCGTCTCGCCGATCGCCATCACGCCCGGCGTCCGCTCGCCGCCTTCATAGACCGGCGTGTAGATGTAGGGGATGCGATGCCGCCTGGTGACGTCGCGCAAGCCGACACGGACCGCGCTGGTGTGCAATCCGACGATGAGATCAATCTCGTCGAAGGCGATGGCCTGCTCGGCGAGGTTCAGGACCTCATCAAGAGGTCCGCCGGCGTCGTAGATGGAAAGCTCGATCTCGCGGCCCAAAATGCCGCCGCGCTTGTTGATCTCGGCGACCGCGAGCTGCGCGCTATTGGTCGCGCAGGGACCCCAGACCCCGGGTGAGCCGCTGCAGCAAATGAAGCAGCCGACGCGTAGCTTGTTGGTGCCGCGACGCCGAAGAAAGGCATGATCGCTCGGCGACAGCGCGCCATCAGCCGCCGATGACGACAGATTCCGGAGCAGCAGAGACGGCGGCAACGCCGGACCGCCGTGAGCCGGGAAGTTTACCGTCGCGCGCACGCCAACTCCTGTCTGGTACCAGACCTGAAAGCACATTGAGCAGGCGGCCGCGGCTTCCGCCCTTTTGTTGTGCAATCATCCTATTTTGAAAATATTGAATATTCAACAATTGAAGTGCATATAGAAGCAGCATTGATTGCAAGACATTCACTCATTTGGGTCAAGACGAAGTCTTAGCCGTGGCAAAATCGAACGCTCCAATCACCGAACACCTCGCTTACCTGCTCGCGCAAGCCAACCGGGAGATCAACCGACAGCTCGAGCTGCGGTTGAGCAAGGAGGGAGTTCCCGTCGAGCAGTGGCGCATCCTGAAAGTGCTGTCGGACGGCGATGGCCATTCGATGGGCGAGCTTGCGGACGCGGTGCTGCTCAACCATCCGACGCTGACCAAGATGATCGACCGCATGGTCTCCGACACGCTGGTCTATCGCGTGCAGGACCCGAACGACCGCCGCAAGGTGCTGATGTTCATCTCCGACCGCGGCAAGGTGCTGTGCAGGAAGCTCAATTCGCTCGCGGTGGACCAGGAGGAGCACATCCTGGAGAGCTACGGCGACAAGTCGACGAGCGAGCTGAAGCGGCTGCTGGAAAGCTTGATCGATAGCTCGAATTGAGTTGCTTCGTCGTCCTGGACAAGCGAAGCGCAGATCCAGGACGACGATGTAGGGCAAGCGACGCGCCACACACTCGCTGTCATCGCCCGATTTAATCGGGCGATCCAGTATTCCAGAGACGATAGAGATTCAACCGAGAGGCCGCGGCGTGCTGGATCGCCCGGTCAAGCAGTGCGACGACAACGGAGTGTGAGGCGCTGATCTCGCGCCACACCGCTCCAACTTCAATCGCTAACCGTACCGCCCGTGGCAGTGCTTGTACTTCTTGCCTGAGCCGCAGGGGCAGTCTTCGTTGCGGCCGATCTTGCCCCAGCTGGCCGGGTTTTTGGGATCGCGCAACGCGGCGTCGGTGGCCTGCGGGGCCAGCGAAACGTTGGCGACGGCCATTTCGTCTTCGCCGGTGTCCGGGTTGAGCTTGTGGGCTTCCATCTGCGGCAGCAGCGGAGCTTCCTGCTCCGGCGGGACGATCTCGACCCGCATCAGCTGCGCAGTGACGGCCTCGCGCAAATGCGCGCTCATCTCCTGGAAGAGATTGAAGGCTTCGGTCTTGTATTCCTGCAGCGGATCGCGCTGGCCGTAGCCGCGCAGGCCGATGACCTGACGCAGATGGTCGAGCATGATCAGGTGCTCGCGCCAGAGATGGTCGAGCGTCTGCAGCAGGATGGTCTTCTCGACGTAACGCATCACGTCGGGACCCCATTGCCCGACCTTGGCCGCCATATGCTCGTCGGCGCGGGTCTCGATGCGCTTGAGCAGTTCCTCGTCGGCGATGCCCTCTTCCTTGGCCCAGCCCTCGACCGGCAGGTCGAGATCGAGCACGCGCTTGAGCTCGTCCTTCAGGCCGGCGACGTCCCATTGCTCGGCATAGGCATGCTCGGGCACGTGCTTGGCGACGAGGTCGTCGATGAAGGCGTGGCGCATGTCGGTGACGGTCTCGGCAACGCTGTCGTCCTTCATCAGGTCGACGCGCTGGTCGAAGATCACCTTGCGCTGGTCGTTCTGGACGTTGTCGAACTTGAGGAGGTTCTTGCGGATGTCGAAGTTGCGCGCTTCGACCTTCTGCTGCGCCTTCTCCAGAGCCTTGTTGATCCAGGGATGGATGATCGCCTCGCCCTCCTGCAGGCCGAGACGCTGGAGCATGCTGTCGAGGCGATCCGAGCCGAAGATGCGCATCAGATCGTCTTCCAGCGACAGGAAGAACTTCGAGCGGCCGGGGTCGCCCTGACGGCCGGAGCGGCCGCGCAGCTGGTTGTCGATGCGGCGGGATTCGTGCCGCTCGGAGCCGATGATGTAGAGGCCACCCGGCTTCTTGACGGTCTTGGCCGGCTTCGAGCCCTTCGCCGGCTCGATCTCGACGGTCTCCTCGGCCTTCAGCACGATCTCGCGGAAGTGCTCGATGTCAGCCTTGATCTGCTCGATCTTCCTGGCCTTCTCGGCCTCGTCCGCGATATCAGCAGTCTCCTGCTGGATGCGCATTTCGAGCGAGCCGCCGAGCTTGATGTCGGTACCGCGGCCGGCCATGTTGGTCGCGATCGTGATCGCGCCGGGGACGCCGGCCTCGGCGACGATGTAGGCTTCCTGCTCGTGGAAGCGCGCGTTCAGCACCGCGAACAGCTTTGCCGGCTTGTTGGCGCGCGCCGCGGCGTACAGCTTCTGCATCGAGTTCTCGTTGCCGAAGTCGATCTGCCGGTAGCCGTGCTTCTTGAGGTACTCGGCAATCACCTCCGACTTTTCGATCGAGGCGGTGCCGACCAGCACCGGCTGCAGCCGCGCATTGGCGCGCTCGATCTCGGCCAGGATCGCGGCGTATTTCTCGTTCTGGGTGCGATAGACCTCGTCGTCCTCGTCCAGGCGGGCGACCGCCAGATTGGTCGGGATTTCCACGACCTCGAGCTTGTAGATGTCGAACAGTTCGTCCGCTTCCGTCAGTGCCGTGCCGGTCATGCCGGCGAGCTTTTCGTACATGCGGAAGTAGTTCTGGAAGGTGATCGAGGCCAGCGTCTGGTTCTCGGGCTGGACCTGAACGTGTTCCTTGGCTTCCAGCGCCTGGTGCAGGCCTTCGGAATAGCGGCGGCCCTGCATCATGCGGCCGGTGAACTCGTCGATGATCACGACCTCGTCGTCGCGGACGATGTAGTCCTTGTCGCGGGTGAACAGCGTGTGGGCGCGCAGCGCCTGGTTGATGTGGTGCACGACAGAGACGTTCTCGACGTCGTAGAGCGACTCGCCCTTGAGCTGGCCGGCATCGCGGAGCAGCTTCTCGATCTTCTCCATGCCGGCTTCGGTCAGCGTCACCGTACGCTGCTTCTCGTCGACGTCGTAGTCGCTCTTGTCGAGCTTGGGCAGGAACGAGTCGATGGTGTTGTAGAAGTCGGAACGGTCGTCGAGCGGGCCGGAGATAATCAGCGGCGTGCGCGCTTCGTCGATCAGGATCGAGTCGACTTCGTCGACGATGGCGTAGAAGTGCGGCCGCTGGACCATGTCCTCGAGCCGGTACTTCATGTTGTCGCGCAGATAGTCGAAGCCATATTCGTTGTTGGTGCCGTAGGTGATGTCGCAGGCATAGGACGCCTTGCGCTCGGCATCGTCGAGGCCGTGGACGATGACGCCCGTGGTCAGGCCGAGGAAGCCGTAGATCTGGCCCATCCAGCCGGAGTCGCGGCGAGCGAGGTAATCGTTGACGGTGACGACGTGGACGCCCTTGCCGGCGAGCGCGTTGAGGTAAACAGCCAGCGTTGCGACCAGCGTCTTGCCTTCACCGGTCTTCATCTCGGCGATGTCGCCCTCGTGCAGCACCATGCCGCCGATCAGCTGCACGTCGAAATGGCGCTGGCCGAGCGTGCGCTTGGCAGCCTCGCGCACCGTGGCGAAGGCAGGCACCAGCAGGTCGTCGAGCGTCTTGCCCTCGGCAAGCTGCTGCTTGAACTCGGCGGTGCGGGCCTTGAGCGCCTCGTCGGATAATTTCGAGACCTCGGGCTCAAGCGCGTTGATCGCGTTGACGCGGGATTGGTATCCCTTCACCCGCCGGTCATTGGCGGAGCCGAAAAACTTGCGGGCGAGCGCGCCGATCATGCCTAGTTCCTGTGTTCGCGATTTAACCGCGTTGCAGCCAAGAAGTTGTCACCCGCCTGCCTATCAACTCACCGTGACGCCTGCTGGCGTCAGAGCCCGGACTGCGGGGGTCATCCGCCATATGGGTGGGAATTGGGCTAGTCTGGGTTCAACGGCCAAAAACGCAGCAAAATAAACGCCATCGCCATGGTCGCGACCGGGCAGAGATATGGCCCGGTCAGGGCCTTGTCAACGGCGGGCGCATTGCGGCTAATTCATCATTTTGACAGACTTTTCGCGTTGCCAAGCCCCCCTGAATTGGGCGAGTGTCCGCCCCGCTTAAGCAGCCCCTGCTTCAACATAAGGATTTTGCATGACCACCTCGTTCCCGGTAACCACCGGCCAGCGTTTCCGCCACGCGTCCGCCCTGGCTGGCTGCTTTGCCTTGGCGCTGTGCCTGGCGTTCGCGGGCCCGCTCCGGGCCGCCGACGATCCGGTCCTGGCGAAGGTCAATGGCGCTGAAATCAAGAAGAGCGACGTGACGATGGCCGAGGAGGAACTCGGACCGAGCCTCGCCCAGATGGATCCCGCGACCAAGGACGAGAACGTCCTGTCGTTCCTGATCGACATGAAGATCGTGGCCAAGGCCGCCGAGGACAAGAAGGTCGCCGACGGCGAGGAATTCAAGAAGCGGATGGCGTTCGCCCGCAACCGCCTCCTGATGGACAGCCTGCTGGCCCAGGAAGGCAAGGCCGCCACCAACGACGACGCCATGAAGAAGGTCTATGAGGAGGCCTCCAAGCAGATCACCGGCGAGCAGGAAGTCCGCGCCCGCCACATCCTGGTCGAGACCGAGGACGAGGCCAAGGCGGTGAAGGCCGAGCTCGACAAGGGCGCCGATTTCGCCGAGCTGGCCAAGAAGAAGTCCAAGGATCCCGGCTCCGCCGACGGCGGCGACCTCGGCTTCTTCACCAAGGAACAGATGGTGCCCGAATTCTCGGCTGTCGCGTTCGCGCTCGAGCCGGGCAAGATTTCCGATCCCGTGAAGTCGCAGTTCGGCTGGCACATCATCAAGGTCGAGGAAAAGCGCAACCGCAAGGCGCCTGAGTTCGACCAGGTCAGGCCCCAGATCGAGCAGTACGTCACCCGCAAGGCCCAGGCCGACTACGTCGCCAAGCTCCGCGCCGAAGCCAAGGTCGAGCGGACGGACCAGCCGGCGGCCGACGCCAAGCCGGCCGACGCGGCCAAGCCTTCCGACAGCAAGATGGCTCCCCCAGCGAAGAAGTAAGAATTCGCTGTCACTTCGCTGACGTGAAGAGTATTTAAGCCTACCTGATGCCCGGCCCCAAGCGCGAAGCGCGTCTTCGCAAAGAGGGGCCGGGCATCTGCATGTCCAGACCTCACCAAGGCGCCCCCGCGATGTCCTCAACCGTCTCCCCGCTCGCCCCGAAGAACGTTCCCGACATGCCCGTGATCGCGGGCGTCCGTCTCGCGACGGCCGAGGCCGGCATCCGCTACAAGAACCGCACCGACGTGCTGCTGGCGATCATGGACAAGGGCACCGCGGTCGCGGGCGTCTTCACCAAGTCGAAGTGCCCGTCCGCGCCGGTCGAATGGTGCCGTGCAAAACTGAAGGGTGGCAAGGCGCGCGCGCTGGTCGTCAATTCCGGCAATGCCAACGCCTTCACCGGCAAGACCGGCCGCAGCTCCACCGCGCTGACCGCGAAGATCGCGGCCAAGGCCGTCGGCTGCAGCGAGAGCGAGATCTTCCTGGCCTCGACCGGCGTGATCGGCGAGCCCCTGGACGCAACCAAGTTCGACGGCGTGTTGGGCCGCCTCGCCGAGACCGCCGAGGCCGGCGATTATCTCGCCGCCGCCAAGGCGATCATGACCACCGACACCTTCCCCAAGGTCGCGACCGCGACCGTGAAGCTCGGCAAGGCCAAGGTCACCATCAACGGCATGGCCAAGGGCGCCGGCATGATCGCCCCCGACATGGCAACGATGTTGTCCTTCATCTTCACCGACGCCCCGATCGCGCCCGTGGCGCTCCAGGCGCTGCTCAAGGCCGGCGTCGAAGACACGTTCAACGCGGTCACCATCGACGGCGACACCTCGACCTCGGACACGCTGCTGGCTTTCGCCACCGGCGCTGCTGCCGAGCAGGGCGCACCCAGGATCAGCCGCGCCGGCGATCCGCGCCTGAAGGCTTTCGTGAAAGCCTTCAACCAGATCCTCGCCAATCTTTCCGAGCAAGTGGCCCGCGACGGTGAAGGCGCGCGAAAACTGGTCGAGATCACCGTCGAGGGCGCCAAGACCAAGGCTTCCGCTCGCAAGATCGCGATGTCGATCGCGAACTCGCCGCTGGTCAAGACCGCGATCGCCGGCGAGGACGCCAATTGGGGCCGCGTGGTCATGGCGGTGGGCAAGGCCGGCGAGCCGGCCGACCGCGACAAGCTCTCGATCTCCTTCAACGGCATCCGCGTCGCCAAGAGCGGCGCGCGCGATTCGTCCTATGACGAGGCGCAGGTGTCGGAAGCGATGAAGGCCCCCGAGATCGCGATCAAGGTCTCGCTCGGCCTCGGCAAGGGCCGCGACCGCGTGCTGACCTGCGACCTCACCAAGGAATATGTCGCGATCAACGGCGACTACAGGTCGTAAGCTCACGCATGGCCGATCTCAGACTGACACTGGTGGTGGCGTGCGCGCTGGTCGACGCCGACAAGCGCGTCCTGATCGCGCAGCGCCCCGAAGGCAAGACGCTCGCCGGCCTCTGGGAATTTCCCGGCGGCAAGCTGGAGCCCGGCGAGCGGCCGGAGCAGAGCCTGATCCGCGAGCTCAACGAGGAGCTCGGCATCACCGTCGCCGAGCCGTGTCTGGCCCCGCTGACATTCGCGAGCTACGGCTACGAGACCTTTCATCTGTTGATGCCGCTCTACATCTGCCGACGCTGGGAAGGGATCGTCGAGGCCCGCGAAGGCCAGGCCCTTGCCTGGGTCCGCGCCAACAAATTGCGCGATTATCCAATGCCGCCGGCGGACATTCCGCTGATTCCGCACTTGATCGATCTGCTGATGTGAGCGGAGGCCGTCGCCACACTCTCAACGTCATGCCCGGGCTTGTCCCGGGCATCCACGATCTTCGTGCTGAGCTGAAAGACGTGGATGGCCGGGTCAAGCCCGGCCATGACGGAGGAGAGAACTCACGTCTTCCCCGCCTTCTTCACCGCCTCCGCCAGGCTCGCCTTCGCCGATCCCGGCTTCAGCGGCTGCTGCTGGCTCGCATGCGGGGCCCAGCCGGAGAGCCAGATGATGTCGAACGTCGCACGAATGCGACCGTCGGCATCGGCAAAGCGCTCCGCATAGATTTCGGCCATGCGCAGCAGGGTCGCACGACGGCTCGGCGTACGCCTCCGCTCGACCAGCACATTGGCCGCGCCCATGCGGCGGAGATCCTGCATCAGCGCGAACGCGCTGGAATAACGCACCACGACGCGATCGACATCGGTGACCGGCAACGCAAAGCCCGCGCGCTGCAACAGCGCGCCGACGTCGCGCAGATCGGCGAACGGCGCCACGCGCGGCGACACGCCACCCTCGCATTCGGCTTCCGCCGCGGCGAACGCCTGCCGCAACTCCGTGAGGCTGTCGCCGCCAATCATCGCCGCAAGCATTAGCCCGTCCGGCAGCAGCGCACGGCGAATTTGCGCGAGCACGCCCGGCAGGTCGTTGACGAATTGCAGCGCCAGCGCTGAGACGACGAGATCGAGCCTTTCCGGCGCGAAGGGCAATGTCTCAGAGCCCGCCGCATCGAGCGCGATCAGTTCGATGGACGGCAACCGCGCCCGCAGCGTCGCGAGCCCCTCACCGGGCGTCCAGAGATCAGCCGGCGCGTGGAATTCGCGCATCACCGCGGCCAGCCGGTCCGACATGTCCTCGGCGACCCGGTCGAGCAGGAAGCTCACGGCCCCTTGCGCACGCGCGCGCTGCTGCCGCGCATGCAGCAATGCGCGATCGAACAAGGCCGGCGGGGTCTGCGGGTTCTGAGCCATGCCGCTGGTTACGCCGATCACGGCGGTTCTGGCAATCCGGTGCATGCGGCGCTAGCCTTCCGCCATGGACGCCGACGCCACCCCACCCCGCTCCATCGCCGCACCCTTGCGTGCCGCATGGACGGCCGGCCGCCACGTGCTGTCGCGCGCGGCGAGGCTCGTGCTCGACATTGCGCTGCCGACGCTCTGCGTGTCCTGCCGCGAGCCGGTGGATGGCGAGGGCGTTTGCGCGGCTTGCTGGGCGCGGCTGTCGTTCATCGAACGGCCGTACTGCCCGCGGCTCGGCATTCCCTTTGTCTATGATCCCGGTCCCGACATGCTGTCGATGGAGGCGATCGCCAGTCCGCCCGCCTATCAGCGGGCACGCGCAGCGGTGCGCTATGACGATGTCGCGCGCACGCTGGTGCATGCGCTGAAATACCAGGACCGCACGGATCTCGCGCCTGCCATGGGCCGCTGGATGGCGCGCGCGGGCGGCGAGCTGCTTGCCGGCGCTGACATGCTGGTCCCGGTGCCCCTGCATTGGCGCCGGGCCTGGCGCCGCCGCTACAACCAGTCCGGCGCGCTGGCGCACATCATCGCACGGCAGAGCGGGGTCAAGGTGCGGGGCGAGGTGCTGCGCCGTGTGCGCGCCACCGAGCAGCAGATCGGCCTGTCGCGGGCCCAGCGCGCCACCAATGTGCAGGGCGCATTCCAGGTATCCCCAGACCGTCAGGCCGAGGTCCAGGGCCGGCGCATCATCCTGGTCGATGATGTCCTGACATCAGGTGCGACGCTGGATGCCTGCGCGCGTGCGCTGCTTCGTGCCAAGGCGGCCCAGGTCGACGTGCTGGTCTTTGCCCGGGTTGTCGAGAGCCGGTAAACTCCCATATAATTCAACAAATTCATGACATGAGAGCGCTGGACGCCATGACCGCTGCTGTCGAGATCTACACCAGGCCGGGGTGCGGCTATTGTTCCGCTGCCAGGTCGCTTCTGACCCGCAAGAAGGCGACCTTCACGGAATTCGACGTCGCCCAGAACCCCTCCTGGCGCGACGAGATGTACGACCGCGCCGGCGAGGGCTCGACCTTCCCGCAGATCTGGATCGGCGGAACCCATATCGGCGGCTGCGACGACCTCTACGCGCTCGACCGCGAAGGCAAGCTCGACGGCCTCCTCGATAGCGTCAAGGCGGTCTCATGAGCCAGGATCAAGCTCAAGATCAAGCTCAAGATCGCACTTTCACCGCGGCCATGATTCAGATGCGCACCGGCCTGATGCCCGAGCCGAGCCTTGCACAGGCAACGAAGCTGATCCGCCAGGCCGCGGCCAACGGCGCCGACTACGTGCAGACGCCCGAAGTCAGCAACATGATGCAGCTGAACCGCAAGGCGCTGTTCGAGCATCTGCAGAGCGAAGAGGACGACGCCTCGCTGAAGGCGTATCGCGCGCTCGCGGCCGAGCTGAAGATCCATATCCATGTCGGCTCGCTGGCGCTGCGCTTCTCAGCCGAAAAGGCGGTCAACCGCTCCTTCCTGATCGGGCCCGACGGCCAAGTGCTCGCGAGCTACGACAAGATCCACATGTTCGACGTCGAGCTGCCGGACGGTGAGAGCTATCGCGAATCCGCCAATTACCAGCCGGGCGAGACCGCCGTGATCTCCGACCTGCCCTGGGGCCGCGTGGGCTTGACGATCTGCTACGACGTGCGCTTTCCCGCGCTTTACCGCGCGCTGGCTGAAAGCGGTGCCTATTTCATCACGGTTCCCTCCGCCTTCACCCGCAAGACCGGCGAGGCGCACTGGCACATCCTGCTGCGGTCGCGCGCGATCGAGACCGGCTGCTTCATCTTCGCGGCCGCCCAGGCAGGCACCCACGAGAACAAGCGCGAGACCTATGGTCACTCGCTGATCATCGATCCCTGGGGCGAGATCCTCGCCGAGGGCGATGTCGAGCCCGGCATCATCATGGCCAAGATCGACCCGGCCAAGGTCGAGACCGCACGCCGCGCGATTCCCTCGCTCCAGCACGGCCGCCGCTTCGGCGTCTCCGATCCCAAGGCCGGGCCGGATCATCTGCATCTGGTGCGGGGATCGGCATGATCCGCTACGCGCTCCATTGCGACCGCAAGCACGCGTTCGAGAGCTGGTTCCAGAGCTCGTCGGCTTATGATTCGCAGGTGAAGCGCAAGCTCGTGACCTGCCCGATCTGCGGCTCGGCCAAGGTCGACAAGGCAATCATGGCGCCGCGCATCGTCGGCAAGAAGGGCCGCGCAACACCGCCGCCGGAGCCGGCTACGACTGCCGCGCCCGAAGCTGCCCCGTCTGGACCCACCTCGCTGATGATGGCGCAGGAGAAAGAGCTCCGCACCAAGCTGAAAGAGCTGCGCGACCACATCGTCAAGAACGCGGACAATGTCGGCGAGCGCTTTGCCAACGAAGCCCGAGCGATGCATTACGGCGACAAGGAGCACCGCCCGATCTACGGAGAGGCCTCGCCCGACGAAGCAAAATCGCTGATCGACGAAGGCATCGAAGTGTCGCCGCTGCCGATACTGCCGGAAGACCGGAACTGAAGCGCGAAGCGCGTCAGAATGCCACCAGCAGCGCCACGCCCACCACGATCAGCGCGATCCCAAAAATCTCGCGCGACGCGATTGGCTGCTTGAACGAGTAATACGCCACCCCTTGCGCGAACAGCACCTCGATCAGCGCGAGGGTGCGGACGTTGGCGGCCGCCGTCAGCGCGAAGGCAAGGAACCAGAACTGCGAGGCGAAGGCGCCCATGAAGCCCGCGAGCAACGACGGCCGCCATAGCCCCAGGATCGACTGAAGGACTTTTGGCGCCCGCCAGAGCAGATAGATCGTCAGGATCAGCGTCTGCACGAACAGGCCGAGCACCAGCGTGAACGAGGCCGCGGTCACGAAGGAGACGCCGGGAACGTTGATGATCGCACCGCGGAAGCCGACCGCCGAGAGCGCGAATGCCGCCGCGGCGACGAGGCCGGTGATGGTCGGTTTCAGCTCGGCAAAGCTCTTCTCGCCGCCGGGCCGCAGCGCGGTGATGACGACGCCGACGGTCGCGATCACGATCGCCAGCACCTTCAGCCATGTCAGGTGGTCGCCAAGGAAGACGAAGCCGAAGATCGCAGTCTGGATCGCCTCGGTCTTGAGATAGGCCGTCGTCACCACGAAGGAGCGGTCGTTCATCGCGAGCAGCATCAGGCCGGTCGCAACGATCTGGCTGAGCGCTCCCAGCAGCAGCCACGGCCAGAACACGGTCGGCGGCATGCCGATGTGATCGCCGGTCGCAACCAGCACCACCCCCAAAAACAGCAGCGAGAACGGGAAGCCGAACAGAAAGCGGATATTGGTCGCGCCCCAGGTCCCCAGCGGCTTCGTCAGCGATCGCTGCATCGCATTGCGCGCGACCTGGCCGAGCGCAGCAACGACGGTGAAGGGAATCCAGAGGCTGGTGACGGTGAACATGGGGTGGGGGCTGGAGGCTACTACGGGGAATGTTGATGCAACCTGCCGACGGCGTGGCAACAGGTCAATCACACTCATGTCATGGGAGCGATGCTCCCGCTACAAACTCCGCCGTCGTCCTGGACAAGCGAAGCGCAGGTCCAGGACGACCCGATTTTGCTGATACAGCGAGCCTCTCGCGAGCAACTCACAACCTCCTTACACCGTCCCTTCCGCCACGACCATGTAGTTCACGTCCATGTCCGACGAGAGGGTCCATTTGTCGGCGAAGGGGGAGTAGACGACGCCGGTCTGCTCGGTGATGACGAGGCGGTTGTCGAGGAGGTGTTTGGTCAGCTCGTCGGGGGTGACGAACTTATTCCATTCATGGGTGCCGCGCGGAAGCCAGCGCAGGACGTATTCGGCGCCGACGATGGCAAGCGCAAAGCTCTTCCAATTGCGGTTGAGGGTGGACACGACCATCAGGCCGTTCGGCTTCAGCATCGCGGCGCAGCGCTTCAGGAAGACGCCGACATCGACGACGTGCTCGACCACTTCCATCGCCAGCACGATGTCGAAACGCTCGCGCGGGTCGATCTCCTCCACCGTGGTGCAGCGGTAGTCGATCGACAGATGGCTCTTGTCGGCATGCAGTTTCGCCGCGGCGATGTTGCTGGCCGAGGGATCGACGCCGATGACCTGTGCGCCCAGCCGCGACAACGGCTCGCACAGCAGGCCGGCGCCGCAGCCGATGTCGAGCACGCGCAGGCCGCCGAGGCAATTGAGGCTGCGCACATTGCGCTCGAACTTGCGGCAGGCGGCGTCGCGGATATAGCCGAGCCGCAGCGGATTGATCCGGTGCAGCGGCGCCATCTTGCCCTTGGGGTCCCACCACTCGGCCGAGAGTTTTGAGAATTTCGCGATCTCGGCGGCGTCGACGGTCGAGCCCGGCGGGAGGCTTGCGGTTGCGGAAGTATCTTGCTGCATGCTCATGGTTAGGCGCGGTCCTACCGCGTGGTGATCGAACTACGGAAGGCCAGTGGCGAGGCGATCGTGCGGATGGTTTCGCGACCTTCGCCGACGCCGTTAATGGTCACGTCGCCGTAGTTGAGAATACGTCCGAGAATCGACTGGTTGACATCGACACTTTCGACCTTGTCCAGCGCCATTTCAAAGGTGCGACGCTTGATGAAGCCGGTCTTATGCACAACCCTGAGGTTGGTGACATCGGTCTCGGTCGTGAAGCGATGGAACCAGCCCTTCAGGGTCCAGAACAGGGCGGCCAGCGCCACCAGGCCGGAGCCGAACAGGCAGAGGATCATCACGCTATAAATATCGATCATCTGGCGGGAGGCCACGAACAGGGCCAAGGCCACGATCCAGGCGAGAATAGCCGGGACATAAAAGATCCAGTGCGCATTGGTCGAATACAGCACCCGCTCGCCGGGCTGCAGGATTTCGTCAATATAGCGCGCCATAACCTCGATTAACCCATTGCCCGGATTGGCCCCGCAGGAACCCGCTTGCCCCCGGCCCCGCCGCTATGTATACGCGCGGTCGGTGTCCGCAGGCACCCGTCCAGCGCGGGTCACCATACTGATCCTTATGAAGGAATGCACGCGTCGTCATGAGCCGCCTCGTGATGAAATTCGGCGGCACGTCCGTCGCCAACATCGAACGTATCCGCAACGTCGCACGCCATGTGAAACGTGAGGTCGACGCCGGCCATGAAGTGGCCGTGGTCGTCTCGGCGATGTCGGGCAAGACCAACGAGCTGGTGGCCTGGTGCACCGAGGCCTCGCCGATGCACGACGCGCGCGAATACGACGCCGTCGTCGCCTCCGGCGAACAGGTGACCTCGGGCCTGCTGGCCATCGTGCTTCAGGGCATGGGTATCCAGGCCCGCTCCTGGCAGGGCTGGCAGATCCCGATCAAGACCAGCGACGCCCATGCCTCGGCCCGGATCGAGGACATCGACGGCAGCGAGATCATCACCCGTTTCAAGGATCGCAAGGAGGTCGCGGTCATCGCCGGCTTCCAGGGCATCGATCCCAAGACCAACCGCATCACCACGCTCGGCCGCGGCGGATCCGACACCTCGGCCGTGGCGATCGCGGCCGCCGTCAAGGCCGACCGCTGCGACATCTACACCGACGTCGACGGCGTCTACACCACCGACCCGCGAATCGTGCCGAAGGCCAAGAGGCTCGACAAGATCGCGTTCGAAGACATGCTGGAACTGGCCTCCCAGGGCGCGAAAGTGCTCCAGGTGCGCTCGGTGGAACTCGGCATGGTCCACAACATGCCGATCTTCGTCCGTTCAAGTTTTGACAAGCCCGAGGATATCGACCCGCATGCCAACCAGCCGCCCGGCACGCTGATCTGCAGCGAGGAGGAGATCATGGAAAGCCACGTCGTCACCGGCATCGCCTTTTCGAAGGACGAGGCCCAGATCTCGGTGCGCCAGATCGAGGACAAGCCCGGCGTGGCGGCGTCGATCTTCGGCCCGCTCGCGGATGCCAATATCAACGTCGACATGATCGTTCAGAACGTGTCTGAGGACGGCAAGACCACCGACCTCACCTTCACGGTGCCGGCCGCCGACTACAACCGCGCCAAGGACACGATTACCGCCGCCAAGGCCACGATCGGCTATAAGAGGCTGGATACCGCGACCGATGTCGCCAAGATCTCGGTGATCGGCAGCGGCATGCGCAGCCATGCCGGCGTCGCCGCCCAGGCGTTTTCGGCCCTCGCCGGACGGAATATCAACATCCGGGCCATTACAACCTCCGAGATCAAGTTCTCGGTTCTGATCGACACTGCCTACACCGAGCTTGCGGTGCGCACGCTGCACACGCTCTACGGCCTCGATCAGGCCTAAAGCGCGACTGTCGTCGCGCTTTCGATTGCTGTTCGAGCATGGTCTTTCCGGAAAACCGCTTCGCACTTTTCCGGACCATGCTTAGACTAATTTTCTCTTAGCGGTCGCAGCAAACGCGAAGGTGTAGACACCTTCGCGTTTGGCAGGCGTTTTGCTTGGCAAAACAAGCCCCAATTCGCTATACGGCGAACAGGGTGGGCTGCCGCAGACTGTGTCCCAGTTCGGGCTGCTGATTCGGTGCAAGCGGTTGTTTGCGCCTGGGCCGGACAGACAATTTGATTGTTTTTCTGGAATTTTAGGCCAGCCGCCGGCCATTATCGCCGGGTCGGGCAGACGGAGGAGATTGACGGTTCATGCGGAGCGCGTCGGGAGGTCCCCGCGTCTTGTTGAGACGGCTCCGCGAAACCATGGCGGAGCAGGTCTCGGCCCAGGAGCGGCTGGACAAGATCGTGGTGCTGATCGCCGCCAACATGGTGGCCGAGGTCTGCTCGGTCTATGTGCTGCGCATCGACAACACCCTCGAGCTCTACGCCACCGAAGGCCTCAACCGCGAGGCTGTGCACCATACCGTGCTGAGCGCCCATGAGGGCCTGGTCGGCCTCGTCGCCAGCGAGGCGACGCCGCTCAATTTGAACGACGCCCAGAGCCATCCGGCCTTTTCGTTCCGCCCCGAGACCGGCGAAGAAATCTACCACTCCTTCCTCGGCGTGCCGATCCTGCGCGCCGGTAATACGCTCGGCGTGCTGGTGGTGCAGAACCGCGCCAAGCGCACCTATATCGAGGAAGAGCTCGAGGCGCTGCAGACCACGGCCATGGTGCTGGCGGAGCTGATCGCGTCGGGCGAATTGTCCGCCCTCGCCCAGCCCGGCGCCGAGCCGGCCGCGCGCCATTCGACGCAAAAGGCCGGCGCGATCCTGTCAGAAGGTATTGCGCTCGGTCATGTCGTGCTGCACGAGCCGCGCGTCGTCATCAAGGACTACATCGCCGAGGATCTGCCGAAGGAGATCAAGCGGCTCGACACCGCGCTCGCCAAGCTGCGCTCGGATCTCGATCGGATGCTCGAGCGTGGCGACGTCGCCGAGGGCGGCGAGCACCGCGACGTGCTCGAAGCCTACCGCATGTTCGCCAACGACCAGGGCTGGTCGCACAAGCTGCACGAGGCGGTCGCCACCGGCCTCACGGCGGAAGCCGCGGTCGAACGCGTCCAGTCCGACACCCGCGCCCGCATGCTGCGCGTGACCGATCCTTATTTGCGCGACCGGCTGCACGATCTCGAGGATCTCGGCTATCGCCTGATGCGGCAGCTGGTCGGCCAGGACCATGCGCCCTCGCGCGAGCAGATGCCCGACAATGCCATCGTCATCGCGCGCGCGATGGGACCGGCGGCGCTGCTCGACTATGACCGCAAGCGCCTGCGCGGCATCGTGCTCGAGGAAGGCACCGCCAACTCCCACGTCTCGATCGTGGCGCGCGCGCTCGGCATTCCCGCCGTCGGCGAGGTCCCGAACGCGCCCGGCATCGCCGACCCCGGCGACGCCATCATCGTCGACGGCACCTCGGGCGCGATCTATGTGCGGCCCTCGCAGGAAGTCGAGGCCGCCTATGCCGAGCGCGTGCGCTTCCGCGCCCGTCGCCAGGCGCAATATCTGGCGCTGCGTGACCGCCCCTGCGTCACCAAGGACGGCCAGAAGGTCGAGCTCCTGATCAATGCTGGCCTTGCCATCGACCTGCCGCATATCGAGGACACCGGCAGCGCCGGCATCGGCCTGTTCCGCACCGAATTGCAGTTCATGGTCGGCCAGAGCCTGCCGCGCACCAGCGACCAGCTCGCGCTCTATCGTGCCGTACTGGATGCCGCGGGCCAGAAGCCCGTCACCTTCCGCACCCTCGACATCGGCGGCGACAAGGCGCTGCCCTATATGGAGACCGTGATCGAGGAGAATCCCGCGCTCGGCTGGCGCGCGATCCGGCTCGGGCTCGACCGTCCCGGCCTGTTGCGCGGCCAGATCCGCGCGCTGCTGCGCGCCGGCGGCGGCCGCGCGCTCCGCATCATGTTCCCGATGATCTCGGAGGTCGCCGAGTTCGATTCCGCGAAAGCGCTGGTCGAGCGCGAGCTGACTTATCTGCGCCAGCACGGCCACACGCTGCCGGAGCGCATCGACATCGGCACCATGGTCGAGGTGCCGGCGCTGCTCTACCAGATGGACGAGCTCCTGAAGAAGGTCGACTTCATCTCGGTCGGCTCCAACGATCTGTTCCAGTTCCTGTTCGCGGTCGATCGCGGCAATGCCAAGGTCTCCGAGCGCTTCGACACCATGTCGACGCCGATCCTGCGCGCGCTGCGCGACATCGCGCGCAAGTCGCAGGACGCGCAGAAGTCGCTGTCGCTCTGCGGGGAGATGGCCTCGAAGCCGATCGGCGCGCTGGCGCTGATCGCGATGGGCTACCGCTCGCTGTCGCTGTCGGCGACCGCGCTCGGGCCGGTCAAGGCGATGGTGATCGACCTCGACGCCAAGAAGGCCGAAGCGATGCTCGGCCCCCTGCTGGATGCGCCGACCGGCAGCGTCTCGATCCGGCAGAAGCTGACGGAATTTGCCGAGGCCGAGGGCCTGGCGTTGTAGCGGGCCTGCCGCCCGTCTTCGCCGCCTCGCCTCCCTCCGCCTTTTGAGACCAAACCGATGTCGTCACTCCCCGAAGCCAAACTGGACGTGCTCCTTGCACATCATGCCTCTCTCGAGGCCGAATCGCTCGGACAGCTCTCCTCCGAGCGCTATGTGCAGGTCACGCGCGAGCTCGCCGAGATCACCCCGCGGATCGAGGCGGTGAAGACTTATCGTGCTGCCGTGAAAGAACTCGCCGACACCGAGGCGCTGATCGCCGATCCTGCGACCGATGCCGAGATGCGCAGCATGGCGGAAGCCGAGCGCGACGAGCTCAATCCGAAGATCGAGGATCTGGTCCAGAAAATCCGCGTCGCGCTGCTGCCCAAGGACGCCATGGACGACCGCAACGTCGTGCTGGAAATCCGCGCCGGCACCGGCGGCGACGAGGCCTCGCTGTTCGCCGGCGACCTGTTCCGGATGTACGAGCGCTTTGCCGCGTTGCAGGGCTGGAAGGTCGAGGTAATCTCGGCGAGCGAAGGCACCGTCGGCGGCTTCAAGGAAATCATCGCGGAGGTGCAGGGCCGCGGCGCGTTCTCCAAGCTGAAGTTCGAGTCCGGCGTGCACCGCGTGCAGCGCGTGCCCGACACCGAGACGCAGGGGCGTATCCATACTTCGGCGGCAACCGTCGCCGTACTGCCCGAAGTCGAGGATGTCGACGTCGAGATCAAGAACGACGATCTGCGCATCGAGACCATGCGCGCGCAGGGCGCCGGCGGCCAGCACGTCAACAAGACGGAATCGGCGATCCGCATCACCCACATCCCGACCGGCATCGTGGTGATGATGCAGGACAGCCGCTCGCAGCATAAGAACCGCGCCTCTGCGATGAACATCCTGCGCTCGCGCATCTACGACGCCGAGCGGCAGCGCGTCGACGCCGCGCGTTCGGCCGAGCGCAAGGAGAAGGTCGGCTCCGGCGACCGCAGCGAGCGCATCCGGACCTATAATTTCCCGCAAGGACGCGTCACCGACCACCGCATCAATCTGACGCTCTACAAGCTGCCGCAGGTGATCGCCGGCGAAGCGCTCGGCGAATTGACCGATGCACTGACCACCGAGCATCAGGCCGCACAGCTCGCCGCACAGGGCGCGGCGGCGTAACGAGACCATGTCGTTCAGGCCCCGCCGGCTTGCCGGAACGATTTCAGCAGCCGGCTCAAGGCCGGGCTCGCAGCACGACGGAGCTCCTCGAGATTCTTCCGCGAGAGCGCCCGCAGCTTTTGCTCGCCTTTCCCCGTCAGCTTGAGATGCACGCGCCTGGCATCCTCGGGGTCGGCAACCTTGCTGATCAGTCCGACCTTGGCCATGCGATTGAGCAGCTCGACGGCGGAGTGATGCCGAATCAGGAGAAATCGCGCGATATCGCCGACCGTCGCAAGCTGCGGATGAACAAAACCCTTGATCCCGAGCAACGCCTGATGTTGCTGCGGCGTCAATCCCTGATCTTGCGCGGCGGCCTCGCTGAACGCCAGGAAGCTCCGAATCTGATAGCGGAATTGGGCCAGCGCGGCATAGTCGGCCTCGCGCATCGCGCCGCCCTTCGGGGGCACCGCGGACGCCGCGCGTCCTGTCTTCCGCTTTGAGTCAGCCATTCCCTGCCTTCGACATCGCGCCCGCCGATGATGCGGGCGTTGCCGAGACTAGCAAGGAAGGCGCGGTGGAACCAATCGGCGGGCGCCGGGATGCACACATATCGGCAGCCTCGCGGGCCGCCTATTCGAAGCTGGACAGCAGGATTTTCACCAGGATGACCTGAAACGCGATCGGGATGCGGACGCTCTTCCGCCGGATCGAGCGCTGCAGTGCGCCGGCGATCTCCGCACTGGTCAAGGCGCCGGCCGATGCGTTGGCAATCAGCTCCGCCCACATCTGCGACAGCGAGCCACCCGGCGGGAGCGCCGGCTTGATGGTCACGCCACAGCCCTGCGCCCAGTCGACGATCTCCCGCATCGTATGCGGACCGCAATTGCGCGCGGTCGTGAGGCGCTCGGCCGTCAACGCGCGCAGCAGCTCGCGCGACGGCGACCAATTTCCCTTCGGCGGCTGCTCGCCGGTGAGCTCGACCGCGAGCTCCTTCAGGACGTTCTGGGCCCGTACGCTCAGTCTCTTCATCGGCGCAGGCGCGCGCTTCGCCTGAGCGGAGCCGATAGCCGGTCCCCGCTCGCTGGTCGGCCGAGGGCCCTCCGCAGGCCACGCCGCCTCAGGCCGCTCCGCCTCCTGCGGCCAGGATCGTCGCTTCCGGACACCTGCCACTGTCGTCTGCCGCGCCATTTCTCTCGCCGAACCCGTCAGCCTCATAGTCACAAAGACTAATATATATCGTTATCCGATATGTTTTCACGACATAATTTTCGTCGTTCGACCAAAGGCGAATTTGACAGACGGCGTTCACAAGCAATGCTTGCGCCTAAGAGCTACACGCGGATGTGACGTGCCCGGCGCGGGCAGGCCTGTGAGGCCGGCCGCCGCCGGACAAGTCGTGTTTGCCTGCAAACAAGAACGATGTTCGGAGGAAACGACCATGACTGACGATCTCATCCGCCGCGGCCTTTCGCGCCGTGGCTTGCTCCAGACCACGGCGGGCCTCGTTGGCGGCTCGATGCTGCCGGCGATGCCGGCGTTTGCCGAGGACAAGCCGGCGATCGGCTCCTATCCCGCGGGCGTGTCGGGTTCCACCGCCTTCATCGGCATCTCGGTGCCGCGCACCGGAACCTATGCCGTGCAGGGCGAGGACGAGCTCAAGGGCTACCAGCTCGCGATCGAGCACATCAATGAAGGCCACGAGCTGATCAAGAAGATCTCGCCCAAGACCAGCAAGGGCGTGCTCGGCAAGGAGCTGAAGTTCGGCGTCGCCGATTCGGCCGCCAAGCCGAACGAGGCGGTGCAGGCGCAGCAGCGCTTCATCAGCGAGAACAAGGCGATCATGATCACCGGCGGCACGTCGAGCGCCGTTGCGGTCGCGCTGAACAAGCTCGCCCAGCGCGAGCACGTGCTGTTCGTGTGCGGCATCTCCGGCTCGAACGACACCACCGGCAAGGACTGCGTGCGCTACGGCGTGCGTCAAAACTTCTTCGGCCAGACCGCGGCCGCGGCGATCGGCCCGGTGATGGTGCGGGAGTTCGGCAAGGGCAAGAAGGCCGCGTATCTCACGCCGGATTACACCTACGGCCACACCGTCACCAAGTCGATGCAGGATTTCCTCGCGACCGCCGGCTGGACCACCGTGACCAACCAGGTCGCCCCGCTCGGCGCCCCGGACTATTCCTCGTACCTGCTGAACGTCGCGAACTCCGGCGCCGACGTGCTCATCAACGTCAACTGGGGCCACGACGCCGTGCTCTCGACACAGCAGGCCAAGCAGTTCGGCGTGCTCGACAAGATGAAGCTGGTGGTCCCCTACCAGGTGCCGTTCATCGCACGCGAGACCGGCGGCCTGATGCAGGGCGTCTATGCCGCCACCGACTATTGGTGGACGATCGAGGATAAGTTCCCGCTGGCCAAGATGTTCAACGAGGCCTTCGAGAAGAAGTACGGCTACAAGCCGGAATGGGGCGCCGAGAACGCCTATGTCAGCTTCGCGCACTGGGCCCACATGTGCGAGCAGGCCGGCAGCTTCAATCCGCCCGACGTGATCAAGGCCTATGAGAAGGGCGAGACGATCCCCTCCCTCGTCGGCGACGTGCATTACCGCCCCGAGGATCACCAGTGCATTCGCCCGGTGATCATCGTCAAGGGCAAGCAGCAGAAGGACATGAAGAACAAGGAAGACTGGTACGACGTCGTCGAGATCGTACCGGGTGAAGGCCTGATGCAGAAGCCGGACGCCTTCGGCTGCCATCTCGGCGACTACACCTGATCCCGCGCTAACCCCTGTGACGCCGTGGGCCTTACTCTGGACCTGCGGCGTCACCTTTTTTGACGACGCACCGCCGCGCGTCACAACAGCGATCGCCGCATGATTAGTTGGCCCAATCTCGTTTCGCAGCTTTTCAACGGGCTCGCGCTCGGCGCCCTGCTTGCGCTGATCAGCTCCGGCCTGACCATCATCTACGGCACGCTCGGCGTGCTCAACCTCGCGCATGGCGCGATGTTCATGATCGGCGGCTATGCCGGTTTCGTCACCTACCAGTACACGGAATCGTTTATCCTCGCCGTGATCGGGGGCTCGCTGTTCGTGATGCTGCTCGGCGTCGTGATGGAACGCGTCATCATCCGCCATTTCTATCATCGCCCGCACGAGGATCAGCTGCTGGTGACCTTCGGCCTCGGCATCTGCTTCGTCGAGCTCGTGCGCCTGATCTTTTCGAGCCAGTCTCAGCTGGTGCCGCCACCGGCGCTTTTCCAGGGCATCACCAATCTCGGCTTCATGTTCTATCCGACCTACCGCCTCGCCGTGGTCGGCATCGTCGCGATCGCGCTGGGCGCGCTGTTCATCATCCTCTACCGGACCCGGCTCGGCATGATCG
Organism: Bradyrhizobium monzae; assembly: GCF_021458635.1. Lineage (GTDB taxonomy): Bacteria > Pseudomonadota > Alphaproteobacteria > Rhizobiales > Xanthobacteraceae > Bradyrhizobium. The sequence goes on along the minus strand of NZ_JAIRDQ010000011.1, from coordinate 84,566 downwards.
TGCGCGCCGGCATCGAGGATTCGGTGATGGTCGATTCGCTCGGCATCAACGTCTACCGCGTCTTCATGGTCGTGTTCGGCATCGGCGCCATGGCCGCCGGCTTTGCCGGCATCGTCAACGCGCCGGTGGTGTCGCTGACACCGGGGATCGGCGACGACATCCTGGTTCAGACCTTCGTAGTGGTGGTGATTGGCGGCGTCGGCTCGTTCCCCGGCGCGATCCTCGGCGGCCTGATCGCCGGCGAGATCATCAGCGTCACCTCCATGTTCAACCCAGGCTACGCCTATGTGATGCTGTTTGCGGCGATGACGCTCGTGCTCGTGGTGCGACCGCATGGCCTGCTCGGCGTCCAGGGCCGCGAATAAGTGATCCGCTGATGCTCAAGCAACGCCCGCTCTTGATCGAGACACTGACGGCCATCGGCCTGATCGTGGCTCCCTTCGTGCTGCCCCATCTCGGCTTTGCGCCGAACACGGTGAACCGGATCCTGGTCTGGGGCCTGTTCGGCCTCGGCTTCGACATCCTGTTCGGCTTCACCGGCCTGCTGTCGTTCGGCCAGTCCGCCTTCTACGGCACCGGCGGCTTCGTCGCCGCCTACCTCCTGACCCGCGCCGGCTTCAGCAACGTGCTGGGCGCGCTGATCATCGGCATGATCGCGGCTGCGGCGACCGGCTATCTGATCGGCCTGATCGCACTGCGCCGCACCGGCATCTATTTCGCCATGATCACGGTGGCGATCGCGGAAGTGTTCTTCTTCGTCGAGTTCAATCCACTCTCCGATTTCACCGGTGGCGAGAACGGCCTGCCGGGCGTGCCGACCCCGAGCTTCAATCTCGGCTTCACCACCATCCACTTCACCAATGGCTGGTCGCTCTATCAGTTCATCGCACTGTGCTATTTCATCGGCGTCATCATCGCGCTCAGGATCGTGCGCTCGCCGGTCGGCGCGATTCTGAGCGCGATCCGGGACAATCCGCTGCGCGCCACCGCGGTCGGCCACAACATCCACGGCTACAAGCTGACCGCCTTCGTGATCGCCGCCGCTTACGCGGGCTTCGCCGGCGGCCTGCTCGGGGTGCTCCAGGCTTTCATGCCGCCGGACGCCTTCACCTTCGACACCTCGGGCCAGCTCGTAATGCAGACCGCCATTGGCGGAAGGGGCACGCTGTTCGGGCCGCTGGTCGGCGCCACCGTCTGGCTCTTCCTGCAGGATTTCCTCCAGTCCGCACTTGGCCTCGGCGCCGCCTGGAAGCTCGTGCTCGGCGTGGTGTTCGTGCTGCTGGTCTGCTTCCTGCGCGGCGGGATCGTCGGCGGCCTCGTCGATCTCTATGGCCTCATGTCCGGCAAGCGACCCCGGAAGGCCGCGGAAACGGAGCAGGCTGAGGTCGAGATGCCACGGCAAGCTCCGCCTGCACCGATGCACGCCAAGGAGGTCGAGCATCCCGTCTATTCCGGTCCAATCCTGAAAGCCACCGGTCTCACCAAGCGTTATGGCGGCCTCGTCGCCAACAGCGACATCGACTTCAGCGTCGATCATGGCGAGCTGCGCGGCATCATCGGCCCCAACGGCGCCGGCAAATCGACCTTCTTCAAGATGCTGACCTGCGAAGTCGCGCCGACTTCAGGCCAGATCATGTTCGAGGGGCGCGACATCACAGGACTGAAGGTCACCGAAGTCTGCCAACTCGGGCTCACCAAGAGCTATCAGGTCAACCAGCTCTTCACCGGGCTGACGGTGCGGCAGAACCTGACGATCGCCGCCCTCGCGGAGCTGCGCGGAAAATTCCGGCTCGACCTGTTCCGCTCGCTCGCCGGCGTGAAGGGCCTGACGGAGCAGGTCGAGCACACGCTCGCTTTGGTCAACCTGACCCGCCGCGCCGACACGCCGGTGTCCGAGCTCGCCTATGGCGAGAAGCGCAGGCTGGAGATCGGGCTCGCGCTCGCGACGTCGCCGCGCCTGCTGCTGCTCGACGAACCGCTTGCGGGCATGAGCCCGCGCGAGCGGGTCGAGACCGTCAAGCTGCTCAAATCGATCGCGCGCGGCCGCACCATGATCATCATCGACCATGACATGGATTCGCTGTTCGAGCTGGTCGAGCGCGTGACGGTGCTGCAGGAGGGCCGCGTGCTGGTCTCCGGTACGCCTGAGGAAATCAAGACCAACGCCGCGGTGCAGGAAGCCTATCTCGGCGGCGTGCACGGAGAGATCGCCGCATGAGCCTGATCGAGGTCAAAGGCCTGAACAGCCATTACGGGGATTCCCACATCCTGTTCGACGTCGCCATGCACGTCGAACGTCACGAGGTGGTGGCGCTGCTCGGCCGTAACGGCGCCGGCAAGAGCACCACGCTGAAAAGCCTGATGGGCGTAGTGACGCCGCGCAGCGGCAGCGTGAAGTTCGACGGCGTCGATATCGCCGGCCGCAGGAGCCACAAGATCGCCCAGGCGGGCATGCAGCTCGTGCATGAGGAGCGACGCATCTTCGGCAGCCTGTCGGTGGAGGAGAACATCGTTCTCGCCGGGATCACCGCGCCAAAACGCTGGCCGCTCGGTCGTGTCTACGAGATGTTCCCGCGGCTGAAGGAGCGGCGCAGCAATCGCGGCACCGAGCTCTCCGGCGGCGAGCAACAGATGCTCGCGATCGCACGCGCCCTGGTGCGCGATCCCAAGATCGTGCTGCTGGATGAGCCGTTTGAAGGATTGGCGCCTGTCATCGTCCACGATCTCGTCAAGGCCTGCCGCGAGCTCGTGGCGGCCGGCCAGACCATCGTGCTGGTCGAGCAGAACCTGGCGGCAACACTGGCGCTGGCGACGCGGATCTACATCATCAACAACGGCCACATCGTCCACGAAGGCCCGGCGCAGGAGCTCAAGGCCCAGCCGGAATTGTTGCAGCGATACCTTGGCGTCTAGGGCGCGTGCCCATAAATCCAGGATATCTGCATTCGAGGGTAAAGCGGACACGCGCCCCCCGAAATGTCGCCTTCTGCCCAAGGCGGACATAGTGTCGCCTTTAGCTGATGGGAGATCTTGCCCAAGCTGAGCATAAGGGAGGAAACGCTATGAGCGTGGTCTGGCCGGAGATTCCCTTCGAGGCATGGCGCGAAACCTGCTCGGCGCTTCATTTGTATTGCCAGATTGTCGGCAAGTATCGGCTCGCGAGAACGTCGTGGGTCAACCATTCGTGGCACGCGACCTTCTACGTGAATGCACGCGGATTCACGACTTCGTTGATTCCCGACGCGTCAGGTATCGAGATCGTCTTCGATCTCTCCCGTCATGTCCTGATCGGAGAGGCCGCTGATGGGCGCAGGGCTGAAATGCCGCTCGGGCGAACGTCCGTCGCCGAGTTTCACACCCGGTTCTGTGATTTGGTCGGACGCCTCGGTGGAACACCAGAATTCGATGGTCGGCCCAGCGAAGTCCCGGATCCCATCCCGTTCAGGGAGGACCGCCAGATCAGGCCTTATGACGCAGACGCCGTGACGCGGTTCTTCCGCGCCCTCGTCGCGATCAACGGAGTGTTTTATCGGTTTCGGACGGGGTTCACCGGGAAGGTCAGTCCAGTCCATCTCTTCTGGGGCAGCTTCGATCTCGCGGTAACGCGTTTCTCCGGGCGTCCCGCTCCGCTCCACCCGGGCGGCATCCCAGGTTTGCCGGACGTCGTGACCCGCGAGGCCTACAGCGATGAGGTCTCGTCCGCCGGCTTTTGGCCGGGCGGAGGTGGTACAGACTTTGCGGCTTTCTACTCCTATGCCTATCCCGCCCCGAATGGCTTTGCTGACGGACAGGTCATGCCGGCGGGCGCATACTTCGATCAAAAGCTCGGCGAATATCTCCTGCCCTACGACATTGTGCGAAGATCCAGCGAGCCGGAGACGACCCTCATGTCGTTTCTGCAAAGCACCTATCGAGCGGCAGCCGATGCCGGACGCTGGGATCGTGCCGCGCTCGAATGTCCGATTGGCTCTCCCCTTCGCCCCCGTCCCCTGAACAAGAAATGATGAAGGTTCGAGGAAAGACGCCGACTCGTAGTTTGGCTGGAGCGAGGCGACAGCCGTCGATTGTCTAGTCAGCCGCCAATCGGCTCCCAAGCGCCGCGATCATCCGCTTGGCATGATCGGCGAGCACGGCCATGTCTTCCTTGCGAGTCTGTGCCGGCAGCAGCTCGACTCCGGCCCTGACCGGCATGACGTGCATGTGCAGGTGAAAGACCACCTGCCCGCTGGCCGGTTCGCTGAACTGCTGCAGGATAATCCCTTCCGCGTCGAACGCTTTCATCGCCGCGACCGCGATCCGCTTGGCAGTTTGGGCAACCGCGGCGAGATCGTCATCCGCAATGTCGAGAATGCCGCGCGCCGGCGCCCTCGGAATCACCAGCGTGTGGCCCGGCGAGCGCGGCATGATGTCCAGGAAGGCGAAGCTGCGGTCGTCTCTGAACACCTCGAAGCAAGGAATCTCGCCGCGCAGGATCTTTGCGAAGACGTTCTGATCGTCATAGGCCGTCATGGATGCCCTCCTTCGCTGCGCGGCGCGATCAAACGCGCTCCTTTCCGTTGACGCAAGCAAGGTCGCCGATCTATCCACGATGCTAGGCAGGATGGTTCCATTGGCGACAGGTTTCGAATCGGGACACAACATCGAGGGTGCGCGGCGTGCGCTCACGGCGCGGCTGCAATCGGCCGGCATCGAGGAGCCATCTCTCGATGCGCGCCTGCTCGTCGGTGCCGCGCTGGGGCTCGATCTGACCGGCCTGATCACGCAGGCGGCACGATACCTGTTGCCCGAGGAGGCGGAGCGGCTCGAGGGATATGCGCAACGAAGGCTCGCGCACGAACCGGTTGCCCGCATTCTCGGTGTGCGGGAATTCTGGGGCTTGCCGTTTCGCCTCTCCGAGGCGACGCTGGTGCCGCGACCGGACACCGAGACCGTGGTGGAGCTGGCGCTCGAAATTTTTCGCGAACGCGCTGGCGCAGGACGGCGCCCGCGTATCGCCGACATCGGGACCGGATCCGGCGCGATCCTGCTCGCGCTGCTGCACGAGATTCCCGAGGCATTCGGTGTCGGCACCGATCTGAGCCTCACCGCACTCGGCACGGCAAAAGGCAATGCCGCCGCCCTCGGCCTCGCCGACCGCGCGGCATTCGCTGCCTGCTCCTACGCGTCGGCTCTTCGCGGCCCGTTCGATCTGATCGTGTCGAACCCGCCCTATATTCCCGCCGGGGAAATTCCGAAACTGAGCATCGAGGTGCGCGAGCACGATCCGCATCTGGCGCTCGACGGCGGGAATGACGGCTACGACGCGTATCGCGCCCTGATTCCGCAGGCGGCTGAGCGGCTCGTGCCCGGCGGCGCGCTGATCGTCGAAGCTGGACAGGGCCAGGCCGGCGATATCCAGGCCTTGATGGCGAGTGCCGCGTTGTCGATCGACAGGCCGCCCAGGGCCGACCTGGCGGGGATCCCGCGGGCCGTCTCGGCCCGAAAAATGCCCCCATAAAAGCCGGATTGGGCTCTAAAAAACCTCTTGGAATATCCCTTGGGAACGACTACCTTCCGATCAGCACATCGGTGTCGGCCCCGTAGACCTACGGGCGAAAGCCGGGCTCTCAGGCGAGAGCTTCACTGATTTAAGGTTCCAAGCCGCAGGTCCTGTTAAGCGCGATAGCCCATTGAGGTACGCTGCTTTCCGACCGCAACGTGAACGAAAGCCTGATATTGCGCTTGAAGACTTACGCAACAAAGCAGGGCTTGTTTCGGCAGGCGATATGAATGGGTTCGCTGGCAATGAATGCTGGCGGGTGGGGAACGCGTCTTTGTTGAACGCGACGGTCGACGAACATCGGCAGGGTTCAATCCGCTCTTGCGCGGTGCGCGTGAGGCATGTGAACCGCTGTCATCAGGTCACTCCTAGCAATCAGTAATGCGTGCAACCTTTAGGGCTGGAATTAAAGGCAGGACATGAGAAACGGTCAGAACAAGCAGCGGATGCGCAACCGCAACAACAACAATAATAACAACAACAATAACCGGCGCGGCCAGAACCCGATGACCCGGGTCTACGAATCGAACGGCCCTGACATCAAGATCCGCGGCACGGCCTCGCACATCGCCGAAAAATATCTTCAGCTTGCGCGCGACGCGCGCTCCTCCGGCGATCCGGTCGCCGCCGAAAACTACTACCAGCATGCCGAGCATTATTTCCGCCTGATCGCGGCAGCGCAGGAACAGTTCCGTCAGAACCAGCAGCCGCGCGGCGACGAGCCCATCAGCACCAGCAGCGGTGACGACGGCGAGGACGACGGCGAGAATTTCTCGAACTTCGGCCAGGAGCCGGGCTTCGTTCCGCAGCCTCCGCCGCAGCAACAGTCCTATCAGCGTGACGGCCAGCGCGATCACAATCGCGACTACCAGCAGCGCGACAATAACCAGCAGCCCTATGTTCGCGACCAGCAGCAGCCACGCGAGCACCGCGAACGCGACCATCGTCCGCAGCCGCAATATCAGCAGCCGCAACCGCCGAACCAGCCGCAGCCTGTCATCGCCGATGCCGGCAATGTCGACCGCCTCCCGTCCTTCATCACCGGAGCGCAGCCGCAGACGAACGGCGCACCGGGCGGCTTCGAAGCTGGCAATGGCGGCGGTGGCGAGCGTTTCCCGCGGCGGCGCCGCCGGCCGCATAACGGCCCGCGCCCCGAGCGCGAGGCTGCGCCTGCCGCTTCCGGCGACGACCTCGCCCCCAGCGAGTAAGCTGCAACCAAATCCTGGATTTACGATGCATGATCGTCCCGGCCTCGCCGGGACGATTTGTTTTCAGCCCCGCGTCACCGTCGGCGAGGATGGCACCAGCACCGGCTTCAACGAGGGAATCAGCCGCGCTCGTTCGCGCTTGGCGGGGATCGCGCGATAGACCTGCTTGGTCGCTTCGACGATGTGGACGCCGGCAAAAGGCAGCGACAGCGCAGCACCGGCACGCTCCCACATCTGCGCTGATTTCAGCACCCAGCGGCCCGCGTAAGGCGGCATGAACAGGGCCTCGCCCCAGCCGGTCGGCGTGAACCAGGTCTGGCGCAACAGGTCCGTGATCTGCGAGCGCGAATAGGGACGGCCATGGCCGAACGGCGTGTTGTCGCTGCGCGTCCACACGCCGCGCCGGTTCGGGATCACCGCCATGACCCGGCCGGACGGCGACAGCACCCGCCAGACCTCCCGCAGCAGCGCAGCCGGATCGTCGGACATCTCGAGCGCATGGATCAGCAGGATGCGGTCGACCGCGGCGTCGGGAAGCGGCAGCGAGAACTCGTCGACCAGCGTGGCCAGTGCGGGCCGCCCCGTGGGCCATTTCAACACGCCCTGGGCCGCCGGCATGAAGGCGATGCAGCGCTCCGCGTCCTCGCGGAACAGCCCGAGATAGGGCGTGGGATAGCCGATGCCGAGCACGCGCTGGCCCTCGGCGTTCGGCCAGCGCTCCCGGATGCCGCGATTGATCATCTGCCGCGCCACGATGCCGAGGCGCCGGGAATAGAACTCGCGAAGGTCGACGACGTCGATGGTCATGACGGCAATGTAACATGCACAAGGCGGCGGCCGCGCGCTGAATATTGCATTGCCTGCGCAACGTTAACGCCATATTTGTCTGACGGGGCTGAGCGCGATGGAGATGACATGGCCGCCGAAATTCGTACTTTCAACTGTTTAAACGACAATTTCGGTTATCTGATCCACGATGTGGAAACCAAGGCAACCGCCTCGATCGACGCACCGGAAGCCGGCCCCATCATCAGGGCGCTGGAGCGCGAGGGTTGGCAGCTCACCGATATCCTGATCACCCATCATCATGGTGATCATGTCGGCGGGGTCGCCGAACTCAAGCAGAAATACAATTGCCGCGTCGTCGCGCCGCATGACAAGACGACGAAGATCGCCGATGTCGATTTGCGCGTCGCCAATGCCGACGTGGTGAAGGTCGGCAGCTTGCTGGGGCGTGTCGTGGAAACGCCCGGTCACACGCTCGACCATATTTCCTACGTCTTCGACAACGAGAAGACGCTGTTCGCTGCCGATACGCTGTTCTCGATCGGCTGCGGCCGCGTGTTCGAGGGCACCTACCCGATGATGTGGGACTCGCTGTTGAAGCTGCGGGCCCTGCCCGACGACTTCAAGCTCTATTGCGGCCACGAATACACCGCGTCCAACGTCAAGTTCGCACTGACCGTCGATCCCGATAATGCGGCGCTCCAGGCCCGCGCGGCGGAAGTGACGAGGCTGCGGGCGGAGAACAAACCGACCATTCCCTCACTGCTTGGTGATGAGAAGCGAGCAAACGTGTTCTTGCGCGCTGATGAACCGTCGGTCGCAGCCAGGCTACACATGAAAGGCGCGGATGCCGCCGCAGTGTTCGGCGAGTTGCGCGAGCGCAAAAACAAGTCCTGAAGACCTGACGGGGATCGATGCCGACCGCAGCCGAGATCATCGCGCGCCTTGAGCTCCGCCCGCACCCCGAGGGCGGCCATTACCGCGAGACCTTTCGCGACCAGACCACCGACGCCAACGGGCGCTCTCGTTCGACCTCGATCTACTACCTGCTCGCGCGCGGCGAGCGCTCGCACTGGCATCGCATCGATGCGGTCGAGACCTGGCACTACTATTCCGGCAGCCCGCTGACGCTGCGCATTGCGCATGACGGCTGCTCCCAGCACGAGGTGCGGCTCGGCACGGACCTTATGCGGGGCGAGCGACCACAGGCCATCGTACCAGCGGATGCGTGGCAGATGGCGGAGACCACCGGCGAGTGGACGCTGGTCGGCTGCACCGTGGCGCCCGCCTTCGAGTTCGCAAAATTCGAGCTCGCGCCGAAGGGCTGGGAGCCGTAACCCCGGACTCTCACCGCTTCTTCAGCACCATGTCCTTTGCCGCGATCAGACCGCCGCCGGCGATCAGGATTGCGGCAATCGCAATGTTGGCGCTGGCTTTGGCAAAGCCGGCGGCGATGAGGAAGCCGGTCGAGAGCAGCGGCGTCGCGTAAGAGGCGGCGCCGAGCACGCGAATGTCGCCCCGCTTCATGCCGATGTCCCAGGCGTAGAAGGCAGCACCGACAGGACCGATGCCGAGCGCGACCACAGCGAGCCATTGTAACGTCGTCTCGGGCCACACCGTGGTTTCGAGCAGACCATGCACAAGCGCGGCGAGCACCGATGTGGCGAGGCAGAAGCCCGCGACCGCATCGGTCGGCACCGCCTTCAATCGCCGCGACAGCACCGAATAGGTCGCCCAGACGAAGGCGGCGATGAAGGCCGCGACCAATCCCGGCACCGCACCCGGCGCGAAGCCGGAGGTATTGCCGGCAAACAACAATACGGTGCCGACGAGGCCGAGCGTGGCGCCGATGATGTGATGCGCGGCCAGCCGCTCGCCCGGCAGAAACGACGAGAACAGCACGATCAGCAGCGGCCACATGTAGTTCAGAAGGCCGGCTTCGGCCGGCGGCGCGAAGCGAAGCGCGAGGAAATAGAGCGCGTGATAGCCGAACAATCCGCCAACGCCAACGACCCACACGACGAGCGGCTGGCGCAGGCTTTTCGCGGCGCCGCCGCGGCCGATCCAGGTGAGCAGGCCGACGAGACCGCCGATCGCAAAGGTCATTGCAGCGAGTTGGAACGCCGGGATCTTTCCGGTCGCCACCGTCATCACGGACAACAACGACCACATCAGGATCGCGGTCAGTCCGATCAGCGTAGCTGTGCGCGGGGTCATGGATCAAATGGCTCTGAGGACGTTGATGCCCGGCGCGAGGCCGGGCATTTGCGTCTTCCCTATCGACTTGTCTCGCCCAACGCTACAGGCTTGACGCCATATCAGGCGTGATACTGGCCGCCATTGATGGTCAGGGTCGAGCCGGTGATGAAGCCTGCCTCGTCGGCTGCCAGGAACACGACCGCGCGCGCGATCTCTTCCGGCTCGCCGAGCCGGTTGACCGGGATCTGCGGGATCACGTTCTTCTCCAGGACGTCCTTGGGCACGGCCTGCACCATCTCGGTGTTGATATAGCCAGGCGCAATGGCGTTGACGGTGATGCCGCCCTTGGCGTTCTCGATTGCGAGTGCCTTGGTGAAACCGATATCGCCGGCCTTTGCCGCGGAATAGTTGACCTGACCGAACTGGCCCTTCTGGCCGTTGATCGACGAGATCGAGATGACGCGGCCGAATTTGCGCGCACGCATGCCCTCGATCACCTGGCGCGTCATGTTGAACAGCGAGCCGAGGTTGGTGTTGATGACGGCGTTCCACTGCTCGAGCGTCATCTTGTGGAAGGCGGTGTCACGGGTGATGCCGGCATTGTTGACGAGGACATCGACCGGGCCGAGCTCGGCCTCGACCTTCTTCACGCCTTCGGCGCAGGCATCGAAATTGCTGACGTCCCATTTGTAGACGGCGATGCCGGTCTCGGCCTTGAACTTCTCCGCCGCCGCATCATTGCCGGCATAGCTCGCCGCGACCTTGTAGCCAGCCGCCTTCAGCGCCTTGCTGATCGCAGCTCCGATGCCCCGCGTACCACCCGTCACCAATGCAACTCGCGCCATATCGTATTCCTTCCCTTGGGCTCTTCGGACGTTTCTGAGTGATCGTTTTTAGTGATGGATTATGCGGTTGGTTTGACGGACATCAAGAACAAAACGCCCGGCGTTGAGCCGGGCGTTTGTATTTAGTCGAGGCTTGCGCGGTTGCGAAGAATATTTGATTTGCAATCGCCGCCTTTTTAATCGCGTGCAACGCAATCACTGACGTGTGCAGCGCACGCGTAAGCCAAGTGTAAGCTCAGTCGCGCGCCAGACACATCGCGATACCCATGCCGCCGCCGATGCACAGCGTGGCAAGGCCCTTCTTCGAATCACGCTTCTGCATTTCGTGCAGCAGCGTCACCAGCACGCGCGCACCGGACGCGCCGACCGGATGGCCGATTGCGATCGCACCACCGTTGACGTTGACCTTGGAGGTGTCCCAGCCGAGGTCCTTGTTGACGGCGCAAGCCTGTGCCGCGAAGGCTTCGTTAGCCTCGATCAGATCGAGATCACCGACGCTCCAGCCGGCCTTCTTCAGCGCGGCGCGCGAGGCCGGGATCGGGCCCGAGCCCATAATCTTCGGATCAACGCCGGCCTGCGCCCAGGACACGATGCGCGCGAGCGGCTTCTTGCCTTCCTTGGCGGCCTGCTTTGCGGTCATCAGCACCACGGCGGCAGCGCCGTCATTGATGCCCGAGGCCGAGCCTGCGGTGACCGTGCCTTCCTTCTCGAAGGCGGGACGCAGCTTCGCCATCGCGTCAAGCGTGGCACCATGGCGCGGATATTCGTCGGCGCTGACGACGACATCGCCCTTGCGGCCCTTGATGGTGACGGGGACGATCTCGTCGTTGAACTTGCCGGCCTTCTGCGCCGCTTCGGCCTTCTGCTGCGAGGCAACCGCGAACTCGTCCTGCTGGGCACGGGTGATCTGCCACTGCCGCGCGACGTTCTCGGCGGTGTTGCCCATGTGGTAGCCGTTGAAGGCATCCCACAGACCGTCCTTGATCATGGTGTCGATGAACTCGACCGCGCCCATCTTGACCCCGCCGCGCAGATACTGGGCGTGCGGAGCCATGCTCATGGACTCCTGGCCGCCGGCTACCACGATCTCGGAATCACCGTTGAGCAGCGCCTGATACCCAAGCGCAACCGTGCGCAGGCCCGAGCCGCAAAGCTGGTTGACGCCCCAGGCCGGGCTCTCCACCGGAATACCGGCCATGATCGAGGCCTGGCGGGCGGGGTTCTGGCCCTGAGCGGCCGTCAGGATCTGGCCCATGATGACTTCGGAAACCCGGCCGGGCTCGATGCCACCGCGCTCCAGCGCGGCCTTGATGGCGATCGCGCCGAGATCGTGGGCGGGAAGGGTCGCGAACGCTCCGTTGAAGCTTCCGACCGGGGTGCGGGCGGCGCTGACGATGACGACATCGTCTGACATGGGCATCTCCTGGGGTTGAATGGGGGCAGACGGGGCTGGGAAACGGCTCGCCAGTCTCGAAGGGCATCCTGTTAACGTCATTGCGGCATGTCAATCGGCAGGTCACCGAATCCATGCCGCAGCGCATTCAAAATAGCGTTCTTGGCGATTTCGCAAGCACGTTTTTGCTGTGCAATTAACCGTGCCGCACAAAACGGTAGCGTGACCCCTTTGAAAATGCTTATTTTGTTGCGTTGCGTACTCTTCCCGCCCTGCGGCATTGGCCCTGCAGGTTCCCGTTCTCAGCGTCTTTGAAGTGAGAGCCCATGGCGAAATCAGACCAACCCACCACCATCAAGAAATACGCGAACCGCCGGCTCTATAACACCGGAACGAGCACCTATGTGACGCTCGAAGACCTCGCCGCCATGGTCAAGGACGGGGAAGATTTCCTGGTCTACGACGCCAAGACCGGCGACGACATCACCCGCTCCGTGCTCGCCCAGATCATCTTCGAGCAGGAGAACAAGGCCGGCCAGAACCTGCTGCCGACCACCTTCCTGCGCCAGCTGATCCGCTTCTACGGCGACAGCATGCAGATGGTGGTGCCGAAATATCTGGAGCAATCGATCGCGACGCTGACCCAGGAGCAGGAGAAGTTCCGCAAGCAGATCGCCAACACCCTGTCGGGGACTCCCTTTGCCCCGCTGGAAGAACAGGTCCGCCGCAACATGGAGCTGTTCCAGCAGACTTTCTCGATGTTCAAGCCGTTTGCCCCCGGCACGGGCCGCTCCGAGCCGGAGCCCGATGCGAGCGCCGAGCCGGCAAAGGACACCAACATCGACGACCTGCGCCAGCAGATGAAGGACATGCAGGAGCGCCTCGAAAAGATGTCGAAGAAGGACGAGTAGGTCTCTCGTCCGCACCGGCGCGTCCGCATGCGGCGGACGCGCGCGATTGGCTCGTTTGGCCGGCGGCTACGCCGCCAGTTTCACCGCATGCGCGAAGTCCCAATAGAGCTTGCGCGCCTTGGTGTAGAGCGGCCCCGGCTTCAGCTCGCGCACGTCAATACGAATCACGGGCGCGACCTTCGCAAAATTGCCGGTTGAAAAAATCTCGTCGGCAGCGAGGAAGTCAGCGTAGCGCAGCGTCTTCTCGACCACGGTGACGCCGTCACCGCGGAGCAGGCTGATCACCCGTTGGCGCGTGATACCATTGAGGAAGGTGCCGTTCGGTACCGGCGTGAAGACGACACCGTCTTTCGCCATGAACACATTGGAATTGCCGAACTCGGCGACATTGCCGAGCATGTCCAGCATCAGCGCGTTCTGGAAGCCGCGCGAAGCGGCCTCCGCCAGCGCCCGCGAATTGTTCGGATAGAGACAGGCAGCCTTTGCGTCGACCGGCGCGCATTCGGCGGTGGGCCTGCGGAACGGCGACAGCGTGATCGCGTTGCCGACCGGTTTCGGCATCGGCGCCTCGTAGATGCACAGGCACCAATTGGTGGTGTCGGGGTCGAACAGCACGCCGCCGCCGGCGCCGTTCTGCGCCCAATACATCGGGCGGACATAAAGCTCCGCATTCGGCGCAAAGCGCGCGATGCCTTCGTTGGCGAGCGTGAGCCAGGTGCCGGCATCGACCACCGGCTTGAGGCCAAAGTTGATCGCGGATTGATTGGCGCGCGCGACATGGCGGTCGAGGTCGGGCGCGACGCCTTCGAACGCGCGCGCGCCGTCGAACACGACCGAGCCGAGCCAGGCCGCATGCGTGCGCGGGCCCATGATCGGCACGTTGCCGTCATGCCATTTGCCCTCGAAGAAGGTCCAGCTCGGCGAATATTCGATCGGCTTCCTGATCTCGGCCATGACCGGCCTCCCCTCGAAAAATATCCGGGCACTATTGTCCCAATTTCTAAACGATTTGCTGCTGCGAAGCATCAACTCTCCTTTCCCGGGGAGGCGAAGACAAAACCGCGGCCAAACCGGCTATAGTGTCGGGCACGTCACGGAGTTTCCCATGCCGCTCGATCCGCTCGCAAAGCGCTTGTTGACCATGATGGCTGCGGCCGCGCCGCAGGCGCGGAGCCGACCGAGCGTCGAGGCGCGGCGACAATCGCTTGCGAAGCTGATGCAGTTCGCGCGCACCGACGCGCCGGATGTGACGGCCTCCGACGGCAAGTTGCCCGGCCCTGGCGGAGAGCTGCCCTATCGGCTCTATTCGCCGGCGTCTGCCGGCGAGCGCGCGCCGGGCTTCGTGTTCTTTCATGGCGGGGGACTCGTCGCCGGCAGCATTGCGACGCATGACCGTATCGCGGCGGCACTGGCCCATGCGACCGGCTGCCGCCTCGTTTCGGTCGACTACCGCCTCGCGCCCGAGCACAAATTTCCTGCTGCCGTCGACGACGCGATCGGAGCCACCGAGTGGGTGGCGCGCGAATCTTCATCGCTCGGCATCGACGCCGAGCGGCTTGTCGTCGGCGGCGATTCCGCCGGTGCGACGCTGGCCGCGATCGTATGCCAGGAGGCGGTGCAGAGCGCGGGCCTCTCCATCGTCGCGCAATGCCTGATCTGCCCAGTGCTGGATTTCGAGGAGACCTCGCCCTCGCGCGAAGCGTTCGCGGAGGGACATCTGATCGACCGCGCCACCATCGAGGCCGATCTGTCCGATTACCTGCCCGAGGGCCTGGATGCCGCCGATCCTCGCATCTCCCCGCTGCGCGCGACGCGTCTCTCGGGCCTGCCGACCGCAATCATCCACACCGCCGAATTCGACCCGATGCGCGACGAAGGCAATGCCTATGCGCGCAGGCTGCTCGCCGCGGGCGTCGCGGTCGAGCACGTTTGCCATGACGGCATGGTCCACAATTTCCACGCCATGGGCGCGATCCTGCCGCAGGCGCAGCTCGTGCTGTCGCAGATCGGCGAACAGGTCAGGCGCGCGGTGGAGAGATAGACATAGAGGCGCGAATCACGCGCGCGCGTCGAGCACGGCCCTGGCTGCCACGACATAGTCCGGCCAATGCACATCCGCATAGCGCTCGGCCTGCCGCGCGCTGGTCACGTCGGGCGCGTGCGCGGCGGCAATCATGCGCGCGAAGCGCTCTTCGGCAACCGTCACATCGCCAATGGCCAGTGCCGGGGCGGCGGCCACAGTCGTCGGAGCCACGGCGAGCCCCGCCATTCCAGCGAGCAGGATGCGGCGTGACGTGTTCATGGCTGTCGTCTCCATTGTCGGGCCTGCACTGTGGCGGGCGAGTGTGTCAGTGCGATCACGGCAGGGTAACCGCGCACACGCGCATCGTCCATTGCCCGCGGATAGACCTTGACCACGCGAACGAACACGTTCCATCTAGCGGGCGGTTCCGTCACCAGAGCGCCACGCGTCGGATTGTCACGTGTCCCACCACAGCCCAGCGTCCGGCCCAGTCTTGCGCGCTGTCGCGATGGGACTGCTTTGTCTGACGATCCCGGGCGGCGCCGCCTACGCCGGCGATGGGGCCGAGGACACGGCGGCAAAGCCGGTCGTCCCGAACATCTACCTCGATCTTCGCACGACCTATGCAACGATCCCTGCGGGCACGCTCGGGCTCGGTTTCGGCAACACCTCGCTCTCGGCCGCGTTCGAAGCGCTGGCGGCACAACGCGGCGCGACGCTGCCCAACGGCTTGCCTGCCGCGAGATCGATAGCCGTCGACCTGCCACTGACCGTGGACGTCAGCGATAGCGTGTCGCTCTATGGCGGCGTATCAGGCTCGGCGGCGGATATCGGCGGCGGCTGGTCGACGTTCGACATCACCAGTTGGAACATCGGCGTACAGGCCGACCTCTACCAGCAGAATGGCGGCAGCATTCCGACGATGACGTTGCAATCCACGCTGACCCAATCGGTGCCGAACGAACAGGGCATGACGAATTCGTTCAACAACATCCTGGAATTCGACTACGCGCTCGACGAGGACGAGACACGCGGCTGGCTTGCCGGCGTGCAATACACCTACACCGACATTGCCAGCCTGGTGGTTCGGATCAGGCCGAATACAATCCTCTACGCCGGCGGCTATTACCAGTGGCCGAGCAACTGGAAATTCACCGGCCGCCTCGGCGTGCAGTCATTCGGCGGTGCGCAGCTCGCAGGCCGGGCGCTTGCGGAGCCGTTCACCCAGCCGATCCTGCGCCTCGACCTCGACCGCATGGATGACAATGACAACCGCCTGTTCGGCATCACCGCCCAGATCGCGTGGATGCCGAAACCATCCTACCAGGTGACGCTGCGGACGCCGCTTTACGCCGTGCGCAACTGACCGCTGGCTTTGGTGAGCTTCTAATAGAGTTTCGCGTCAACGGATCGTTAATCCTCATCCGAAAACATCGATCGCGTTACATCGACGCAAGGAACCTTGCGCGACACTCAGGCCGCTTTTCGCATCTATGCAGCGTTGGAGACAGCGAATGTCCCGCTTGGTGACGGAACGGACGTTCCTTTCTGGGAAGATCATCTTCAATTTCGGCCAGTCGTCGATCGACTGCGTCGTGCGCCGGCTGTCCGAGGAAGCCGCGACGCTCGAGATGCAGAGTGGCCTTGGCGTGCCTGACCGCTTCCAGCTCACGCTTGCAGGACGCGACATCCTGAGCTGCCGCGTGATCTGGCGATCGGACCGTCAGGTGGGCGTCGCTTTCGAACAACCCGGCAGCATCCAACGCCCCACCAACGACGAGCAGGGGCGTTCGCCGGAGTCGCTGATGCGCGCCCAGATGCTGGCCCTGCGCGCCGCCCTCGATCATGTGCCAACCGGCATCGTTCTGCTCGACACCCACCTCAGGGCGCGGCTCATCAACCGGTCGTTTCGCCAGATGTGGCACCTGCCCGATCAGGTCGCCGACAGCAATCCATCCATTGTCACGCTGCTCCATCACGGTCGCGACATCGGAGCCTACGAGGTGCCCGACCCCGCCCTCGAAGCCCATGTGAAAGAGCGTGTCCGCGTGATCGAGGCTGGCGATCCGACACCCGTCGATGTGCGCCGAACCAATGGCGATGTCGTGCGCATACAATGCACGCCACTGCCTGACGGCGGGCGCATGCTGACCTATACGCCCGTCACCGACATCGTACGCTTCTCCGACGAGCTGAAGCTGCTGCGCGATGCCCTGGAAAACGTTCAGGACGGCGTACTTCTTCTCGACTCCGACTTGAACGCGAGCTTCATGAACCTGCGGATGCGGCGGTTCTGGGAAGTGAGCGACGAGGAAGCTGCCTTCCGCCCGGCCTATGCTTCGCTGGTGAGCCGCGCGCAACGCGCGAGCGCACCGGACCTTGCGGCAAACGAGCTGGCGAAATTCCCCGGCAAGCGTCTTGCCGAGGTCAGGGCGGGCGATCACGTGCGCGACCTCCGGACGCCCGACGGGCGACAGATCAGGGCCCATTGCACCACGATGGCGAACGGCGGCCGCATGCTGACCTATGTCGACATCACCGATCTCAACGACAAGGCCAACATGCTGGAGCGGCTCGCGACCACCGATCCGCTCACCGGCCTGTATAACCGCCGGCATTTCCTGGGTTCGCTCGATGCGGAATGGAGCCGCTTCCAGCGCTACTACCGCTCTGTCTCCGTCCTGATGCTCGACATCGATCACTTCAAGTCGGTCAACGACCGCTACGGTCACGCGATCGGCGACGAAGCGATCAAGGCTGTTGCAGCCGCGTGCAACGAGGGCAAACGCAAGTCCGATCTCGTCGGCCGCATCGGTGGCGAGGAGTTCGCGGTTCTGCTGCCCGAGACCAGCCTGTCACGCGCCAAGCTCGTCGCCGAGCGAATCCGCAAGCGCGCGATGGCGATCCATTTGAACGTTCATCAGGTGCAGTTCGGCCTTACCGTGAGCATCGGCATTGCCGAGGCCGCCGTCAGCATGTCCGGGATCGACGCCCTGATGGGCGCGGCCGATCAGGCGCTCTATCAGGCCAAGAACGAAGGCCGCAACCGCTGCATCGCCTGGACGCCTCCGCCGCCTGCAAGCAAGGCGGCGGAGTGATCGTCCGCAGCCGCCTCTATTCCGGCACCGGCACGTCGAACGTATTCAACGTGACCGAAACCATGCAATAGACGCCGACGAGATAGGACAGCTCGGCGGCGCCGTGCTCGCCGAATTCCTTCACGGCTGCCCGATAGGTCAGCTCAGGCAGCACGCCGCCGCTGACCAGGGCCGACGCCATGTCGTAGGCGACCGCCTCCTGCTTGGTCAGATCGACCGGCCGTTGTCCGGCAACGATGGTCGCAAGCTTTTCGTCGGAGAGGCCACGCTGCTCGGCGACGAGCACGTGAGCATAGAGTTCGTAGCCGGAGCGGAAATGCGAACCGGTGACGAGGATCGCG
Organism: Bradyrhizobium monzae; assembly: GCF_021458635.1. Classification (GTDB taxonomy): domain Bacteria; phylum Pseudomonadota; class Alphaproteobacteria; order Rhizobiales; family Xanthobacteraceae; genus Bradyrhizobium. The sequence goes on along the minus strand of NZ_JAIRDQ010000011.1, from coordinate 66,223 downwards.
ACCTCACGCACCGGCGCCGGCAGCAGCGGATTCGACGCGATCGCCTTGACCAGCTCCCACACCGGCCCGCCGAAACGCGGCTCGCGAATCCAGGGATTCCAGGGGCCGAGCAGCGCGCCGTCGTCGCGCATGTTCACGAAGCCCTTGAAGTGGTCCTTGATGCCCGCTTGCATGTCGGCATAGAGCGGCTTCTGTTCGGCACTCAGGTCTTTCGGATCGAGAATGGGAAGTCGCACGGTGGGGATCTCCTCGTTGAGAAGGTCGAAAACTCGCCCGCGTTCGCGCGCAAGGCAAGTGAAGTTGCCGTGACGACCGTGCAATTTGGCAAATGACAGAGAGACACCGCTATGAAGCCTTCAGGGCTTTAAGGGCTCTGCGGATTGACGACATCGTCGACTGCAAGCGCCAGCGGCTGCGCGGTGTCGAGGAACGACGACAAGGCCGCCTCGAACGGCGCTGGATCGAGGCCTCGCGCGGCAAGCCAGGCGGGCTCATAATAGGTCTGCCGGTAACGCTCGCCGGAATCGCAGATCAGCGTCACCAGCGATGCCGTTCGGCCCAACTTGCGCATCTCGGAGGCGAGCCGGCACAGCGCCAGAAAATTGGTGCCCGTGGAGCCGCCGACGGCACGGCGAAGCCGGCGCGACAGCACGTTCATTGCGGCGATCGTCGCCGCATCCGGAATCTTCATCATGCGGTCGACCACACCTGGCACAAAGGACGGCTCGCAGCGTGGACGGCCGACGCCTTCGATCAGCGAGGGGCGTTCACAAACATGGGAGCGGTCCTGCGAGCGGAAGCAATCGAAAAAAGCGGAATGCTCGACATCGGCCACGCACAGCCGCGTCGGATATTGGCGATAGCGCAGATAGCGACCGATCGTGGCCGAGGTGCCGCCGGTGCCCGCCCCCATCACGATCCAGTCCGGCAGCGGGTGCGGTTCGCCCTTCAACTGCGTAAAGACCGATTCGGCGATGTTGTTGTTGCCGCGCCAGTCGGTGGCGCGCTCGGCGAAGGTGAACTGGTCCATGTAATGGCCGTTCAGCCGGGTCGCGAGCGCAGCGGCCTCCGCATAGAGCGCGCGGCCGTCGTCGATCAGATGGCAGTTGCCGCCATAATGCTCGATCGCGGCGATCTTTTCCGACGAGGTCGTGCGCGGCATCACGGCATAGAAGGGCACGCCGATCATCTGCGCGAAATACGCCTCCGACACCGCGGTCGAGCCCGACGACGCCTCCACGACGGGCGTACCTTCGCGGATATGGCCGTTGCAGAGGGCGTAGAGGAACAGCGAGCGCGCGAGCCGGTGCTTCAGGCTGCCGGTCGGATGCGTGGACTCATCTTTCAGATAGAGGTCGATGCCTGCCAGCGCCGGCACGATCAGCCGGATCAGATGGGTGTCGGCCGTGCGGCACTGGTCGGCCTCGATCGCAGCCACGGCCTCGTCGACCCAGCCGCGCCGATACGCCGGGGCGACAGGGTCATGTTGGCGAAAGGGAAGCGGCTGCATCGGATGAATCTCTCACGATGCGCATCGCGCATCAATAGCGTGGGCTCAAAACTCCAATGGCGCGTTGTCGACGACTTCCTTCATCACGAAGAAGGTGCGGGTCTGGCGGACCCCGGGGAGCGCGATCAGCTGCTCGCCATGGATGCGATTGAAGTCCTCCATGTCGCCCACACGGATTTTCAGGAAGTAGTCGAAGTCGCCGGCGACGAGGTGGCAGTCGAGCACGAATTTCAGCCTGGCGATCGCCTGCTCGAAGGTTGCAAAGCTCTCCGGGGTCGAGCGGTCGAGCACGACGCCGACCATCACCAGCGTGCCCTTTGCCACCTTCTTCGGTGCCACCATGGCGCGGACCGCGGCAATGAAGCCCTCCTCGAACAGGCGCTGGGTGCGACGGTGGCAGGTAGCAGGGCTGATCGCGACGGTTTCGGCCAGCTCGGCGTTGCTGATCCGGCCATTATTCTGCAGCAATCTCAACATCTTGAGGTCGATGCGATCGAGACGAGCGGACATGGAAGAAACTTCCGATAATTGGCACAGCTTCGGAAGTAATATCAGCCCACGCCGGAATTCTCGCAAGATTATGTGCAATATGGGCGCGATATTCGAGAGCACCTTTTGGCGACGCAATGCTAGCGACATCCCAGACATTAACGCCAATCGGGATGATCCAATGAGACTGGACAAATTCGCGCGCTATCCGCTGACCTTCGGCCCGACGCCCATCGAGAAGCTGGAGCGGCTGTCGAAGCACCTCGGCGGCAATGTCGAGATCTACGCCAAGCGCGAGGACTGCAATTCCGGCCTCGCCTATGGCGGCAACAAGCTGCGCAAGCTCGAATACATCATCCCCGACGCGATCGCATCGAACGCCGACACACTGGTCTCGATCGGCGGCGTGCAGTCGAACCATACCCGCATGATCGCGGCGGTCGCCGCCAAGATCGGCATGAAGTGCCGCCTGGTGCAGGAAGCCTGGGTGCCGCACGAGGACGCCGTCTACGACCGCGTCGGCAACATCATGCTCTCGCGCATCATGGGCGCCGACGTCCGACTGGTCGACGACGGCTTCGACATCGGCATCCGCAAGAGCTGGGAGCAGGCGATCGAGGACGTGAAAGCTGCGGGCGGCAAGCCTTACGCGATCCCGGCCGGCGCTTCAGTGCACAAATTTGGCGGGCTCGGCTATGTCGGCTTCGCCGAGGAAGTGCGCCAGCAGGAGAAAGAGCTCGGCTTCAAGTTCGACTACATCATCGTCTGCACCGTGACCGGTTCGACCCACGCCGGCATGTTGGTCGGCTTTGCCGCCGACGGCCGCGCGCGAAAGGTGATCGGCATCGACGCCTCCTTCACACCGGCGCAGACGAAAGCGCAGGTGCTCTCGATCGCGCAGAGCACGGCAAACCTCGTCGAGCTCGGCAAGGACATCGTTGCCGACGACGTCGTGCTGATCGAGGATTACGCCTATCCCGCCTATGGCGTACCGTCGGAGGAGACCAAGGAGGCGATCCGCCTCACCGCACGGTTGGAGGCGATGATCACCGACCCGGTCTATGAAGGCAAATCGATGCAGGGCCTGATCGACCTGACCCGGAAAGGCCATTTCGAGAAGGGCGCGAAGATTCTCTACGCCCATCTCGGCGGCGCGCCGGCGCTCAACGGCTATGGGTATGCGTTCCGGAACGGGTGAGGCAGGCTACACCTCGCCCTCCACTCTGCTGTCATCCCGGGCAAGCGCAAGCGCTGTGCTCGTCCGGGATGACAAGAAGCCCTACCGCGTCTTGACGATCTGCAGCAGCTCTTCACCATAGTGCTCGAGCTTCTTGTCGCCGATGCCGGGGATGTTGCGCAGCTCGTCCAGCGTGGTCGGCCAGGCCCGAACGATGCCGTCGATGGTGGCATCGTGCAGCACGACATAGGCCGGCACACCGCGCTCGCGCGCGATATCCGAACGCCAGGACCGCAGTCGCGCGCGCAATTCGGGATCGACGTCGCCCTGCGCTGCGCTGGCTGCCGGCGCGAGGTCGCCGCGGCGGGATTTTGCGCGGCTTGACCGGACCCGCGTGCTGGGCGCTTCCTCGCGCAGCCACACCTCGGTTTCCCCGCGCAGCACGCCGCGCGCGGTGTCCGTCAGCTTCAGCGCGCCAAAGGCTTCGCTGTCGCTCTGCAGATGGCCCATGGCCACCAGCTGACGCAGCACGGTGCGCCATTGCTTCTCGTTGAGTTCGCGCCCGATGCCGAACACCGACAGCTTGTCGTGGCCGAACTGCGTCACCTTCTCGGTCAGGCGTCCGATCAGCACGTCGATCAGGTGCATCGCGCCGAAGCGTTGTCCGGTACGGTAAGCACAGGACAAGAGCTTCTGCGCCAACACCTTGCCGTCACGCATCTTTGGCGGCGTGAGGCAGTTATCGCAATTGCCGCAGTTATCGCCGTGCAGGGTCTCGGCGAAATAGGCGAGCAGGCGCCGGCGCCGGCACTGCGCGGTCTCGGCGAGCCCGACCAGCGCATCGAGCTTGCCAATCGATACGCGCTTGAAGTCGTCGGAGCCACTGGACTCGTCGATCATGCGGCGCTGCTGCACGATGTCGGAGAGGCCGTAGGCCATCCACGCCGCCGACGGCTTGCCGTCGCGCCCCGCACGCCCAGTCTCCTGGTAATAGGCCTCGATGCTCTTGGGCAGGTCGAGATGGGCAACGAAGCGCACGTCGGGCTTGTCGATGCCCATGCCGAAGGCGATGGTCGCGACGATGACGATGCCGTCCTCATTGAGGAAACGGTCCTGGTTGCGCGAGCGCACCTGGCCATCGAGCCCGGCATGATAGGGCAGCGCCGCAATGCCGGCCTCGGCGAGTGCGGCAGCAACCTCCTCGACGCGATTGCGGGACAGGCAATAGACCACGCCGGCGTCTCCGGCATGGCGTTCCCGGATGAATTCCTTCAGCTGCGACACCGCATTGCGCTTGTCGACGATCTCGTAGCGGATGTTCGGCCGGTCGAAGCTCGAGACGAATTGCGGGCTATCCGTCAGCTGGAGCCGCTGGACGATCTCTTTCCGCGTCAGTTCGTCGGCGGTCGCGGTCAGCGCGATGCGCGGCACATCGGGGAAGCGCTCGGCGATGATGGAGAGGCCGACATATTCGGGCCGGAAGTCATGCCCCCATTGCGAGACGCAATGCGCTTCGTCGATCGCGAACAGCGATACCTTGGCCTGAGCCAGCATCGACAGGCAGCGAGGCGTCACCAGGCGTTCCGGCGCGACATAGAGCAGGTCGAGATCGCCCGCGATCAGGCGCCGCTCGATGTCCGAGGCTTCCTGCGATGTCAGCGACGAGTTCAGTGCGGCGGCGTTGACGCCGGCCTCGAGCAGACCGGCGACCTGATCGCGCATCAGCGCGATCAGCGGCGAGACGACGATGCCGCAGCCCTCACGCAACAGGGACGGCAATTGATAGCACAACGACTTGCCGCCGCCGGTCGGCATCAGCACCAGGCAATTGCCGCCGTCGGTGACGTGCCGGATGATTTCGCCTTGCGCGCCCCGGAACCCCGGCAGGCCGAACACCGAATGCAGCACCGACAGCGCATCGCGGCCATCGGCCGGCGCTGGCAGCGGAGCGGTGGAAGGGGCGGACATGGGCGTTGTCGGGGGTTTGCCAGATTCGTCACCACGCCAGTCGCATGACGGCGCTGGCGTTGCAAGACTATCTTCTGCCTCTCCCGGGAAACGCGGTATGGCGAAAAGCTACGCCCCGATCCTGCGCAGCGCCTCGGCGACCGTCACGATCGGCATGTTGCGCTTTTCCGCAGCTTTCAGCGCGTGGCGCAACAGGGCCTGCGTGCAGCCATAGGGGCTCGGCGCGTCGACGACATCGTGGCCGTAGAAGATCAACCAGCCGCCGCTTGCGACCGCCTCGTCGAAATAGCGGTCCACGCCCGCCGTATCGATCTCGCAATTGACCAGCGGCGAGGCACGCAGGAACTGGAGATCGATGACATCGCTGTTGACGCCCGGAAGGATGCCTCGCGCGGAGCGGAAGGTTTGGGCGAGCTGCGGTTTGCGCCAGACCGAGGCGAGACCATAGGGATAGGCAAAATTCTCGAGCCGGATCGAGGAATCGATGCCGAGAAAATAACTGCGGTTCCGCTCGATCTCGCGCGCCATAGCGCTCTCGTCGAGATCGACCGCGCGCAAATGCGAGAACGTGTGGCAGCCGATCTCGTGGCCGCCGCGATGCAGCCGGACGATCGCATCGTTCGACAGACCGTGCCAATGGTCTCCGGGCTGATCGACCAGGCTGCCGGCGAGATAGAACGTACCGCGCCCGCCATGCGCTTCCAGCAGCGAGGCGCCCTCGCCTGCTGCGCTGTCGGGAGCGTCATCGAAGGTGAAGCTCACCATCGGTGCGTGCGCCGGCAAGCGGTGCGGCGCGGCGCGGAAATGCCGAGCGAGCCGATTGCTCAAGCGTCCGTTGAGGGTGGACAGCACGGGTGCATTCCCTGTGATTCTATATTTCCGCACTGAAACATTTGCGCGCGGTCTGACGCAAGCTTAACGCCTGGGTAATCCTAACGCGGAACGGACAGCCTTGGGTTAACGTGCCAGCAGCGGAGCTTCGGCGTCCGCGCCGAGATATTGTAACCAATTGCGGAAAAGCGCGGCTGCGGCGCTGCCTGCCGCAATATCGGTGCGCAAAGTCAGCGCCGGCAATTCATTGGTGAGCGCCGGATGCCGCTGATGCCTCGCCCGCTTTTCGAAGCGCGCGAGTTTTTCCTCGGTCGCCGCGTCAAAATAACTCACGGGGAGCGCCGGATAGGCATCCCGCTCGCGCGCGAGGAAGCGGCCGATGTCGCGCAAATACTCGCGCTGGAGCGACAGCGCGTCATATTCGGGATGACCCTGGAAGAACACGAAACGGCTGTCATACTGCCGGACGAAGACGTCGACGCCAGCCTGGGCCGATCGGGTCAGCACCTGATAGCCGGCCTGCGCGAGATCCGCCTCGGTGACTTCGTTGAGGCGGGAATGCGAGACCTTGAGCGGTGCCGGGGCATCGCGCGTCAGCGGGTCGCCGGTCACGGTCTCGCAGTCGAAGATGCCGTGACATTTGGACGGCAGGCGCTGCCGTTCGATGCGATCGAGGTGCAGCACCGCCGCATGTGCGGCAAGGCACGACCAGATCGTCGAGCGGGTATTGGTTCTGGCCCAGTCGATCAGCTCGGTGAGGTCGCGCCAGTACGGCTCCTGATCGAGCTCGGGCGCGACCGGTTCGGCCCCGGTCACGATCAGCCCGTCGAACCTATCGCGCTTGAGATCGGAGAGATCGGAATATTCGCTCTCGACGTGCCACTTCGCTTCCGGCGAACGCTTCACCGACGGCAGCGAGAAGCAATGAAAGCGGATGCGGCGCGGCCCTGCGGCCGCCTGAAGCAGCTTCATGAACTGCCGCTCGGTCGCCTTCAGCGCCGTATCAGGCATGTTGTTGATCAGCCCGATGTTGAGCTCGGCGCCGGCGTGATTGCGCGCGATGTCGCCCTCGGCCGGCACCAGCGCCGGGCTTGCGATACCTTGATCCCTGTCGATCAAGACGCTCATCGGCCCGATTGCCTACTCCGCCGCCTGAAGACGCGCGGTGGGACAGGCCTTTTCCAGCGCCTGATCGATGTCCTCGATGATATCGGCGGCATGTTCGATACCGATCGAGAGGCGGATCGCTTCGGGCAGCACACCGGCCGTGCGCTGCTGCTCCGGCGACATTTGCCGGTGCGTGGTCGAGGCCGGATGGCAGGCCAGCGACTTGGCATCGCCGATATTGACGAGGCGCGTGATCAGCTTCAGCGCGTCATAGAAGCTCTTGCCGGCTTCCATGCCGCCCTTGATGCCGAAGGTAAATAGCGAGGAGGCATTGCCGTCGAGGTACTTCTGGACCAGCGGATAATAGCGGCTGTCCGGGAAGCCGGTGTAGTTGACCCAGGCGACGCGCGGATCGTTGCGCAGGAATTCGGCGACCTTGCGGGCGTTCTCGCAATGGCGTTCCATGCGCAGCGCCACCGTCTCGATGCCCTGGAGCAGCAGGAAGGCGTTGAACGGCGACAGCACCGACCCCATGGTGCGCTGATAGATGCTGCGTGCGCGCTCGATATAGGCGGTCTTGCCGAAGCGCTCGGCATAGACGAGACCGTGATAGGAAGCGTCCGGCTTGTTGTAGCCGGGGAAGCGGTCGGCGTGCTTGGCCCAGGGGAAATTCCCGGAATCGACGATGGCGCCGCCGAGCGTGGTGCCATGGCCGCCCAGGAATTTGGTCAGCGAATGCACGGCGATGTCCGCGCCGTAGTCGAACGGCTTGAGCAGGATCGGCGTGGCGACCGTGTTGTCGACGATCAGCGGCACGCCATGGGCATGCGCGATCTTGGCGAGCGCCTCGATGTCGCAGACGTTGCCTGCGGGATTGCCGATGGTCTCGGCGAACACGGCGCGGGTGTTCTCGTCGATCAGCTTTTCGATGGCCTCGGGTTTGTCGCTCTCGGCGAAACGGCCGGTGATGCCCTGCCGCGGCAGGATGTGCGAGAGCAGCGTGTGGGTGGTGCCGTAGAGCTGCGGCACGGACACGATGTTGCCGCCGTGGTCGGCGACGTTGACGAAGGCGAAATGCAGCGCAGCCTGGCCGGTCGCAACCGCGAGCGCGCCGACGCCGCCTTCGAGCTGGGCGATGCGCTTCTCCAGCACGGCGCTGGTCGGATTGGCGATGCGGCTGTAACGGAAACCTTCGGCCTCGAGATTGAAGAGAGCCGCGCCATGATCGGCGCTGTCGAAGGCATAGGCCGCAGTCTGGTAGATCGGCACGGCAACCGCGTGCGTGGTGGATTCGGGCTCGTAGCCGGCGTGAATAGCAATCGTCTCGTTGCGCATCGTACCACCTCCGCGTGGAGCGGCCCGCACTTATTGGCCTGTATGAGGCATGTGCGTTGTCCGCCGTCCCTCTGTTAGAGGCGGGTGGTAAAGCGGACAATAATTCGCTTAGAGATCGAGGAAGTAACCCTAATGGTTGTTGGTAAATTGGCTAAAATTTGAGTCGATTTGGATTAACTACTCCGCACGCTGGCTCATTCGGGCTTCGCGCTCGTCGCGCGAAGCCCGAAGATCAGGATCAGGCCATCGTCTCCCAGAGCCGATGGGCCAGCACGCCGGCACGCTTCTCGATCGCGGCGGCAGCGTCGAGCGCCAGATCCTCGCGATAGCGGCCCGCGATGAGCTGCACGCCGATCGGCTTGCCGTCATGCACGGCCACCGGCACCACGGCGCCGGGCAGCCCCAGCACGTTGATCGCGGAGATGAAGCGGATCTCGCCCCAGAAGATTTCTTGCACGCGCTCGGCGCTCACGGTGTCGTCGCGCGGACCCGGCGTCGGCTTCACCGTCGTCGGCGCCAGTACCACCGGATACTCCTCGAAGAACAATTGCCAGGCACGGATATGGCCGTTGCGGGCCGCCGTCGCCTGCATCCACGCCTTGAGATCGAGCGCGTTGGCCTTGGCCTTCATGCCGCCCCACGCCTTGTGGAAGTCTTCCGACGTGACCTTCAGCATGCCGGCCTCCTGCATCACCACCGTCTCATTGGTGATGATGTCGCACCAGGTCTGCCAGACGCCATTGATGTCGGGCACCTCAACCTCGCTGACGCGATAACCGGAGCGCTCCAAATGATCGGCGGCCTGGCGAAGCGCCGCGCTGACCGCCGGATCGACCGCCATGTCCTCGGGGATCCTGGCCAGCGCGACCTTGATCGCGCCCTTCGGCTTCGGCCCGGTCAGCGGCGCCGGCACCCACCAGGGATCGCGCGGATCGCGCTGGCTCATCACCTCCAGCGCAAGACGGACGTCGCCGACGTGGCGAGCGAGCGGCCCCTGCGCCGACATTAGATGCGCCAGCATCGGCCGCTCCGCTGTCGCGCTTGCGTTGAAAGCGGGAATGCGACCTTGCGTCGGCTTGATGGTGGCAACGCCATTGCAATGCGCCGGCCAGCGCAGCGAGCCGCCGATATCGTTGCCGTGCGCGATGGTGCCGATGCCGGCGGCGACCGCCGAACCCGCGCCGCCCGAGGAGCCGCCGCAGGTGATGGTGGGGTCCCAGGGATTGAGCGTCAATCCGTGCAGCGGATTGTCGGTGAAGCCGCGGAACGAGAATTCCGGCGTGTTGGTGAGGCCGATGACGATCGCGCCGGCCTTCTTCAGGTTACGCACCACAGGCGAATCCGACGGCGCGACGAGGTTCTTGTTGGCGGGAACGCCGTTGAAATTGGGGCGGCCTTCGTAGTCGACGTTCTCCTTGATGGTGACGGGCACGCCGTGCAGGAGGCCGAGTTCACCGCCTTTGGCGCGCTGCTTGTCGGCTGCGTGCGCAGCTTTCAGCGCGTCCTCGCCGAGATCGACGACGACCGCATTCAGCCGGGGATTGACCGCATGCATCCGCTCCAGATGCGCCTCGACGGTTTCCACCGCGGAGATTGCGCCGGAGCGGATCGCGGCCGCGGTCTCCACGGCCGACCATTGCCAGGCTGGCCCCTTGGGGCGGCGCGCGGCGGACGCCTTGACTGACGTCTTGACCGTTTTCTTGGCCGGCTTCGCAGCAGCCCCCTTGCGGACGGCAGCCTTCTTGCTCGAGGTCTTCGCACCCTTCTTCGAAGTGCTTTTCTTCTTGGTCGCCGTCTTCTTCGCCACGTCGCATCTCCTGAAATCGCGGCGCGGAAGTTACGAACGGCGACGAGGCCTGTACAGCGGCGTTTCTGCATGGCGCACTGGCGCGACACACGATGCGACGGATTGTCCCCAGTCCTAGGCCGGCGGCGGGCTCAGCCGCGCAAAACCCTCCTGGATGCGATAGGGATAGTAGGGATAGGGCGGCATCACCGCGCTGACCTCGTCGAGGCGCTTGAGCTGATCCGCGCTCAGCGACCAGCCGACCGCACCGAGATTGTCGCGCAATTGCGCCTCGTCGCGGGCGCCGATGATCACGGACGATACCGTGGGCCGCGACAACAGCCAGGCGATCGCGACCTGCGGCACAGTATGGCCAGTCTCGATCGCGATCGCGTCCAGCACATCGACGATCGCGTAGAGCCGCTGCTCATCCACGGGCGGACCGAACTGCGCAGTCGCGTGCAGGCGGCTGTTTTGCGGCAAGGGCTGACCGCGTCGGATCTTGCCGGTGAGCCGGCCCCAGCCGAGCGGGCTCCAGACCAGCGCGCCGACGCCCTGGTCGCGTGCCAGCGGCATCAGCTCCCATTCATAGTCACGGCCGAGCAGCGAGTAATAGACCTGATGGGCGACATAGCGCGGCCAACCGCGACGATCGGCGATGGCCAGCGACTTCATCAACTGCCAGCCGGCGAAATTGGAGACGCCGACGTAGCGCAGCTTGCCGGCGCGAACGAGCGTATCGAGCGTGGACAGCACCTCCTCGATCGGCGTGAAGGCGTCGAAGGCATGGAGCTGGAGCAGATCGATATAGTCGGTGCCAAGCCGCCGCAGCGCCGATTCCACCGAGGCCAGCAGGCGATGCCGCGACGAGCCGGCATCGAGCGGGCCATCGCCCATCGGCAGGCTCATCTTGGTCGAGATCAGCACCTTGTCGCGCCGGCCCTTGATCGCGGCACCGAGAATCGTCTCCGCGGCGCCGTTCGAATAGACGTCGGCGCTATCGAACAGATTGACGCCGGCCTCAAGACAGATGTCGACCAGCCGGCGCGCCTCATCAATGTCGCTGCGGCCCCAGGCCGAGAACAGCGGGCCCTGGCCACCGAAGGTGCCGGTGCCGAAGCTGAGAACGGGCACCTTGAGTCCGGAAGCGCCGAGATGACGGTATTCCATGTGAGCCTCCCCTATTCCGCCGGGCACGCCGCGACTGCGGCCTGTTTGCGATCGAGCTGAAGACTCCACAGCGCCAGCACGAGTCCGATCGCGGTGATGCCGGCCGCAACCAGCGGCAGCGCGGAGAGGCCGAGGCCGCGATCGATGGTGACGCCGCCGGCCCAGGCACCGAGCGCATTGCCGAGATTGAACGCGGCGATGTTGAGGCTGGAGGCGAGCGTGCGGCCGCTGGGACCGGCGGCCTCCAGCACACGCAGCTGCAGCGGCGCGACGGTCGCAAACGCCGCGATACCGAGCAGCAGGATCAGCGCCATGGTGGGGATCTTGACCGACAGCACGGCGGAGAGACCAAGCAACACCAGGGCGAGCGCGGCGAGCGTGCCGATCAGGGCACGTGCGAGGCCACGATCGGCGAGCTTGCCGCCGGCGACATTCCCGATTGCAAGCCCGACGCCGAACACCAGCAGGATCGGCGAGACAGCGGTCTCCGAAAAGCCGGTGAAGCGCGTCAGGATCGGCTGGACATAGGTGAAGACGACGAACAGGCCGGCAAAGCCGAACACGGTCATGGCGAGGCCGAGCAGCACCTGCCCTCGTCCGAGCACGGCAATCTCCTCGGCCAGCGAGATCGGCTTGTCGCCGTTGCCGACATGGCCGGGCACGAGCGCCGCCACCACCGCAAAGGCGATCACGCCGATCACCGTCACTGCCCAGAACGCCGCGCGCCAGCCGAGCATCAGGCCGAACCAGGCGCCGAACGGCACGCCGAGCAGCGTCGCGACCGTGAGGCCGATGAACATCGTGGAAATGGCGGAGGCGCGCTTGTCCTCTGCGACGAGGCTGGTCGCCACCACCGAACCGACACCGAAGAAGGTCCCGTGGGCCAGCGAGGTCAGCACCCGCGCGGCCATCAACAATTCGTAGCTCGGCGCGAGCGCGCAGGCCGCATTGCCGAGCGTGAATATCCCCATCAGCGCCAGCAGCACGGTCTTTCGCGGCAGCCGCCGGGTCGCGAGCGTCAGCACCGGCGCGCCGACGAACACGCCGAGCGCATAGCCGGAGATGAGCAGGCCGGCGACCGGCACGGAGACATGCATGTCGGCGGCGACCTGGAGCAGCAGGCCCATGATGATGAATTCGGTGGTGCCGATACCGAAGGCACCGGCGGTGAGCGCGAGGACGGCGGGAGGCATGCGTGGCTCCGATGGATGAAGACGAGCCACGCAGATAGCCGTGCCGCGACAAAACCATTAGGATGTCCACAATCCAATCATTTGTGACGTGAATTCAACATGGCCCGCTTCGACACCAATCGCTCTGCCGAGATGGAAGTCTTCGTCGGCGTCGTCGACCTCGGCGGATTCACCCAGGCCGCGCGAAAACTGCGCCTGACGCCATCAGGCGTCAGCAAGCTGATCTCGCGGCTCGAGGCGCGGCTTGGCTCGCGGCTCATTAACCGCACCACGCGCAAGCTGACGCTGACGGAGGAAGGCCAGGCCTTCTACCAGCGCGCGCTGCGCATCCTCGCCGAGATGGAGGAAGCCGAGCGCGAAGCGGCATCCGGCGCCACGCCGCGCGGCCGGCTCACGGTCAACAGCAACATCCCCTTCGGCATGCTGCATCTCATGCCTCTGATCCCGCGCTTTCTCGGAGAGCATCCCGACGTCACGCTCGACCTGGTGCTGACCGACACGCTGATCGACCTGATGCAGGAGCGCGCCGATGTCGCCATCCGCGTCGGACCTCTGAAAATTTCGCGCCTGATCGCGCGAAAGCTTGGAACGAGCCGCATGGTTGTCGTCGGCGCACCGGAATATCTGACGCGCTTTGACACGCCGAAGACCCCGGCAGATCTGGCTGAGCATCGCGGCATCGGTTGGACTTTTCCGCGGATCCGCGGCGGCTGGCCGTTCCGTCGCGGCGACCGCACGGAGGAAGCAGTGCCGCCGCCGGCCGCGCGCGTCAGTGACGGCGAAGCCGCCCGCCGCCTTGCACTCGGCGGTGTCGGGCTCGCCCGCCTCGCCCTCTTCCACATCGGCCCCGACATCGAAGCAGGCCGCCTCGTGCCCGTGCTGCAAGGCTACAATCCCGGCGATCGCGAAGACATCCATGCCGTCTATGTCGGCCATACCGCGCCGCTGCCCGCGCGCGTCCGCGCGTTCATCGATTTTCTCGCTGAGCATGTGCGGGTGAGTGATCCGATCCTGAAGCGTGCGCAGGATGGGAAGTGGAAATTGGTGGGATGAGGCTCGTGGAGAGTGTCAGTCGATCGCGCTGCCCGCATGTGCGTCACAATGCGGAAGTTCCAGGCATCGCGCACGCGAAGCGCCCTCCCGCCAGTGGCATCACGCTCCATGTGGCATCACGCTCCATAATGGCACGATGGATGTCACGGGCGGCGCCTCCGTCGATAGCGCCACGATCGAAACTGGCGGCCTGCAGACGGTCGGCGGAGCTTTCTCAACAAGCACACCATCTATGGCGGAGAACAGGATGATCGAAGCCTGGCAGACTGGCCTGAAGCATTCTCCAACGCGCAAAAGCGTCGGACATGGCCTGTCCGCATCGAAGTACGAAATGACCTTTGGTTGGCTGGCCAAGAGAGTGGGGAGTCAATCCCCGCTGAAAGATCAAGCGTTTTGTTCTTCCTAAGCCAAAAACCCACTATTCGAGCTACCGCCGCCGCGCGCTGGGAGAAACCCGCGCGAGCGAACCCTTACCGCGCACGTCGATATGCCGCACGCCGCGCCGCGGAATAGGATTCAGGCCTGACCGCCCCATAACGGCATTAACGACCGGCCCGGCGGCGCGAAATTAATTGCTTCTGCATTGCGGCATCGCTCCCTAGGATCGGTCTGCGCTTGACGAGTGCCAACGTCCGCACGAGCAGGGTCAAGTGTGTGATCCCGGAAAGAGGCGACTACGATCATGAGCAATGCCATCACTGCCACCGGAGAGAAGCCGCTGACACCGGCCATGCTGCGCGAGTTGTCGATGCGGTGCAATTGGCGAGGTCTGGTCCGTGCGGCCAGCCACTACGGCGTCATTGTCGTTGTCGGCGCACTGATCTGGCTGGTCTCGTCGCGATACGGAATCGTGTGGGCGTTGCCCCTGGTCGTCGTCCAAGGTTACTTCGTCGCATTCCTGTTCATGGTGGTACACGAGACCGCCCACAAGACGGCGTTTCGCAGCCGCGCTCTCAACCTCGCCTTCGGCCATCTCTCCTCGTTCGCGGTCGCCTTGCCTTACGAATATTACTGCCTGTTCCACTGGGATCATCATCGCTATACGCAGGATCCAAAGAGGGACCCAGAACTGCTGTCGGTTCCGATCCCGAGCTCGGACGCGCAGCTGGTGATCGTCTACAGCGGCTTGCGGCAGGTTGCCTTCCGGGCGCGGCTGATGCTTCGCCATGCGTTGGCCGGCAATGCCACGTCACCCTGGATTCCGGAAAGCAAGCACCACATTGTCGTGAGGGAAGCGCGCCTCTATCTGGCAGGCTACGTCGCGCTGCTGCTGGCATCGGTCGCGCTGCACACCTTGCTCCTGTTGTGGGTCTGGGTCGTCCCCGTGATCATCGGTCAATTGTTTCTGCGTCCGTATCTCCTTGCCGAACACACCGGTTGCGATCATGCGCGCAGCGCCTTCCAGAATACCCGCACCACCTATACCGCCATGTTCGTGCGCTGGTTTGCATGGAACATGCCCTACCATGTCGAGCACCATGCCTATCCTTCGATTCCATTCCATGCGCTGCCGAAACTGAACGGGATCGTCGCCGATCAGATCGTCTACCGGGGCCCGGGCTATATCGCAGTGACGCGGCAGACGTGGGCTTGGTTTCGCCGCGCGCGCAACGGCATCGAGAGCCCGATCGGTTCTGATTGAATCGGGATCAGGCTTGATGAAAGCCGGCAGCGAGCCGTTGCTGCAGCTACGGTACGCCCAAGGTGTGGGCAACATGACGAACTTTTCGTCCCGGTCACAATCGGAAGCTGGCGCTGCTTGCGCAAAAACTGGGCAGCAGGACCTTGTCGATTAATTGCTTCATGGTCTTCCATCTTCAGGCGATCCTATCGTCAAGGTCGATCACTCCGGTCGCCGGCATTACAGGGGTTTGGCATGCGATCAACAATTGCTCTTCGCTCCGCCGTGTTCGTACTATCTGCCTCCTTCCTGTTTTCGCCGTCTGAGCGCGCGACAGCCGAGGAATTGCTGAAGGCGCGGCTCGCCCAGAATCTTGGGCCGATCTCGGGACTGGCGATTGTCGCCAATGCGAAGGGCATTTTCGCCAGGCAGGGGCTTGACATCTCGGTCTCCAATTTCACCAGCGGGAAGCAGTGCCTCGATACGGTGCTTGGGGGAGGAGCGGATATCGCCACAACCGCTGAGGCACCGGTCACGGCCGCCGCGATGGCGCAACAGCCGATCGCCTTCGTGGCGGGGATGGAATATTCGGATCTCAAGACCATGACCGCAGCTTCTGCCGGGATCAAGACGAAGGACGATCTGCGTGGAAAGCGAATCGCCTTTACGGCCGGAACCGGCAGTGAAGTTTACACGTCGGTTCTGTTGAAAGCGGCGGGCCTGACTTCGAAAGACGTGACGCTCGTCAACCTGCGACCTCAGGAAATGCTCCCCGCCATGGCGGCTGGCAGTATCGATGCGTTCGATACCTGGGAGCCGCACGTCGCGAATGCGAAGAAGGCTCTTGGCGAAGGCGCGATCCCGCTTGAGACCAAAGGTCTCTACTCGGAGACCTTCAATATTGTCGTGACGCAGTCTTACCTCGCGGCCAACCCGGCGATCGTCAGTAGGTTCCTGGCGTCCCTCATCGAGGCCGAGGGCTGGCTCAAGTTGCATCCGGGTGAAGCAATCGACGTCATCGCCGCAGCGACCGGGATGAAACGCGACGAATTGGCCTCGATCTGGCCGGACTATGTCTACCATGTGCGCCTCGACGACAGGATTCTCACGACTCTGAGAATCCATGCCGCCTGGCGGCTCGAGACCGGCAATCATCCCCCTGGAGCGAGCATGCCCGATTTCTCGAAAGTCCTGGTGACGGCACCGCTGAAGGCGCTCGATCCGGCTCGCGTCACGCTGGAGGCGCGCCCGTGAGCGTCGGGGGACGCAGCAGTGCGAGCGCGACGGCGCGGCTGAGCGTACTGGTCGCCATCCTCTCCGTGCCCGCCTTCACAGGCGTGTGGGAACTGGTTGCGCGCTCCGGCTTCGTGAACGCCGTGCTGTTTCCGCCGCCATCGACCGTCGCCGTCGCCATTCTCGAATGGATTCGCAGCGGACAATTCTTCGCCGACCTGATGGCGAGCCTCTCGCGCGTGGCCGCGGGATTTGCGATCGGGGCCGTGGGCGGGATCGTGCTCGGCGTCCTGACTGGCCGGTTCCGGTTGGTGTCCAGCCTGCTTTCACCCTTGTTTCACATCCTTCGTCCAATTCCTCCCGTCGCCTTCGTGCCGATCGTCATCCTTTGGTTTGGCCTCTCGGAGACGGGCAAGCTTTTCCTGGTCGTTTGGGGCGTGTTCTTCACGGTATGGCTCGCGACCCACATCGGGGTGCAGAAAGTCGACCGCGGACTTATCCGTGCCGCCCAGATGCTCGGTACGCCGCAGCCGCAGATGCTGTGGGAGATCGTCTTTCTTGGCGCGCTACCCTATATCACGGTCGGTCTTCGCACTGCGGTGAGTATCTCTTTCTACACGCTGGTCGCCGCCGAGTTGGCAGGTGCGTTCGCCGGCATCGTCTACCGTATCGAAATTGCGCAACAGAACATGCAAACGGGTCAGGTCATGGGCGGGTTGGCGGCTCTCGGGCTGCTTTCCTTCGTCGCCGACCGCTTCTTCGCGTCTCTTGCCGAACGTGCCGTGTGGTGGCGATGACCCCGAGCCTGCTTCGTCCAGACCAGCCGCTCAGGCTCGTGGATACGTACCCGCCGTCCGCCCCGGCACGTCAGACAACCATCCGGGTCGAGGATTTGAGCGTCGTCTTTGATGCGCCGAGCGGACAGGTTATCGCGGTCGACCGCGTATCTCTGGCGGTAGCCCAGGGAGAATTCGTCTCGATCGTCGGTCCATCCGGCTGCGGCAAATCCACGCTCCTGAATGCGATGGCCGGCCTCGAGCGACCGTTCGAAGGCCAAGTGCTCATGGCCGGCGAAGCAATGCTAGCGCCACGGCCCGAGATCGGGATGGTCTTCCAACAGCCACATCTGTTTCCGTGGAAATCGGTGCGCCGGAACATCGCGCACGGGCCGCGCGCCCTCGGCAAGCCGAATGCAGAGGCGCTGCGGATTGCCGACAACCTCATCGAGATGATCGGGCTGACCAGATTTGCGTCGGCATATCCGCACACGCTATCGGGAGGCATGCAGCAGCGGGTTGCGATTGCCCGTGCCCTCGCCAATCAGCCGCGCGTCCTGTTGATGGACGAGCCGTTCGGGGCACTGGATGCGCAGACCCGGGCCGTTATGCAGGACAATCTGCTCGAGCTCCGCGAGCGGATCAACGCAACAATCGTCTTCGTCACACACGACATCGATGAAGCGATCCTTCTCTCTGACCGTGTGCTGATCATGAGCGCGGGACCTGGCCGCATCCTCAAGGATCTTCAGGTGAGCCTGCCGCGACCGCGCTCCAGCGCCATCGTTGCGGAGGCTGCCTATATCGCCCTCAAGCGGGATTGCCTTGACCTGATCCGGTCGGAGGGCCGCAGAGCCTTCGAGCAAATGGAAATCAGGACGTAGGCGCCTGACGATAGGTCTGGCATGGCTCTTGAATGGTTTTCCCTTGCGGCGGCAAGGGGAGCGAGTACATGTCAGCGGCAAGTCTCAGGAATACGACCGGCATCATGCTGGCGGGATCGGATGCCCTGGTCGGGTCGCTGCCCAGCTTGTTGGATCCGTTATGTGAGGCTGACCGGCGTCGTGTCCTCGCCATCGGCCGCGAGGAGGTCCTGCAGGCAGGTAAACATGTCTGGCGTCAGGGCGATCTGCAGAACGGCATTTATCTGATCGAAGAGGGGCGTATTCGCAGCTACTACGCGGCTCCTTCCGGACGCGAGGTGACGCTGGCCTACTGGTTCGCTGGCAATTTCGTCGGCGGCCCGGATCTGTTCGGTACCGGTGCCCACGTATGGTCTTCGGTTGCAGTGGAACGGAGCCAGGTGACGTTCTTGCCCGGTACCGCTCTGCGCGCGCTGGCGCTTCAATCGGCAAGTATCGCGGTCGCGCTGCTGGACGCGCTCGCCTTCAAGGCTCGGTGCTACTCGGCGATGGCGCAAATGCTGGGGACCCGCTCGGTGACCGAGCGGTTGCATCGTCTGTTGGTCTTCCTCTCGAAGATCTACGGCTCGCAGCAGGGCCGTGAGATCGTGATCGGGATCCCGTTCACGCATGGTGATCTCGCCAATCTGATCGGCTCCACCCGCCAATGGGTGACGGTGCAGCTCTCCCGCATGCAGGCAAGGGGCGTCATCCGTTATCACCGGGGCCTCATTGTGATCCTCAATCTGCGCGCTCTCGATCTCGAAGTCGTCTAGGACGCGGCCTTCTGATATACTTTTAGGTCGAACAGTCCGGCCTTCGCATCGGGCAGCCATCGCTCGGCAAGCTCGAGAAGAGCAACGTCACGCCACGCAGGCGCTAGCAAAGTGATGCCCATCGGCATGCCGTTGCCGAGCGTTGCGTTGGGAACTGCCACCGCGCACAAGTCCACGAGATTGGCAAAATAGGAGTAGTAACCGAGGCGGCTGTTGAGCGTGACGGGATCTTCCATCATCTCCGAGATCGTGAAGGGGCGTGGCGCGGTAGGTACCACCAGGACATCGATCTCCTCGAAAAGCGATTGGATCTGGCTTCGCAGCTTCAAAAGTCGATGTTGCGCGGCGAACGCATCTGTTGCGGAAAACCGGGCAGCTGCGCCGAGCACGTTGCGGATGACGTCAAGCAGGTCTCCATGATCGATGTCCAGGAGCTGGCTGATCGCAGCATGACGTTCGGCAATCCAAGGCCCTGAAAAGAGCATTTCACCAGCTTCGGCGAAAGGCGCGAAGTCAGTTTGCCTGGCTTGGCCTCCCAGTCCCGAAAGCCTCCTGCAGGCCTGCCCGTAAAGGTCATTGCATTCCGGCATGCCGAATGAATTCAGATGACTGACAGAGACCTGGCCGAACCGGAATTTGCGAGGAGATGGGGAGGACGAGGCAATCCGTTGGCGGCTATAAGGATCGCTGTCGTCGAATCCTTCGATCAACCCGAGCAGAATTCGACCTTCGGCAATGGAATTGCAGAAAATCGAGGGGCAATCGAGCGTCGGACAGTTCGGCACAAGCCCCCGGGATGAGACGAGGCCGACGGTTGGCTTGATCCCGATGATCCCATTGAAGCCGGCGGGAATCCGGCCCGAGCCGCCGGTATCTGTGCCGAGAGCGAAGGCAACATGGCCGGATGCTACAGCAGCAGCCGAACCGGAACTCGAACCGCCCGAAATATAGAGATCGTTGGCAGCGCTGGAACAGGCGCCGTAGGGGGAGCGGGTGCCGGACAGTCCGGTTGCGAATTGATCCAGGTTGGTCTTGCCAAGACAGATCGCACCCGCGGCCGTCAATCTCTCGACGCATCTGGCCGATTGCGCAGCCACATATTCGAATGACGGACAGGCTGCTGTCGTTGGCATGTCCTCAACGTCAATATTGTCCTTGACGCCGAATGGCACGCCAAGGAGCGGCAGGACGTCGCCCTCCTCCGCTCGCCGCACAAGGGCGTCAGCCTCGGCCAGCGCCTCTTCTATAGGCCGCACATATATCCAGCAGTTGCGGCGCCGATCCCGTTCGATGCGCTCATAGGAGGTTGTGATGATGGAGGCTAACTCGGCAGGCGAACGTAGGGGGCGACTCTGCGCGGATAAGATAGCTTGCGGCACGGAATGAGCTCCTGAGGGGCATGACCCAGGAAATATGAAGCCGCTGCCCAGCGATAAAAGCAACTAAGCGCCTCTGTCGCAGCGCAGGACTCGAACCTGCAACCCATCCGCGAATTGGACCTACCAATCAGATCGCGTTGCGCAGCTGATCCCTTCGACTGCCTATTTCGTCATGGAGCGCAGACCGTACGGGGACAATCTAGACCACCGGCGTAGCGCTGCGTTGTCCGGTTGTTGGTAGGTCTTTGATGCGCGTCGCTCGCCCGACACGATTCGAACGTGTGGCCTTCACCTTCGGAGAGCGGAAATGCCGGGCGGATCGCCGAATCCGTTGTTCCGCATCCAGATTGACCGGCCGCATCGCAATATCCTGAGTCGCTCGTCGGCATGCACCGCGTCCCAGCCGATCTTGCAGTGCTCGAACGTCGGTACGCGACGGCCCGAAAGCCGCAAACAGGGCGCGGCTGATCGCCTGCTGCCGACTGCGGAGATGGTCCTCAAGAAGCTTGAGTCGCGCAAATAAATCCAGGCAGTCATGCCGGGAATTGCGCGGTTCACAAGTATCCTAAATCGCAGTCTGGCGTACAAAATCGCGCGAATGGCGGAGAGAGTGGAAATTTAATTTCCCGCCGATCTCGGCCGC
The DNA here is from genome assembly GCF_021458635.1 of Bradyrhizobium monzae. Lineage (GTDB taxonomy): Bacteria > Pseudomonadota > Alphaproteobacteria > Rhizobiales > Xanthobacteraceae > Bradyrhizobium. Next base: position 45,274 of record NZ_JAIRDQ010000011.1, on the reverse strand, counting down.
CATCGATCGTTCTGGCCGCCATTTCAACGATTAAGCTCCACTGAGATGCCGCTGACGATCGATACCGGCCGGCTTGGAGCCGGGCCCGGCATGGGCCGCGACGGGGGCCACCAGCGCGGGCCAGCCAAATCTAAATGAGCGCATTTCGATTGCTAAGTCGGTCGTCTCTCGCCCGGTAACTTGTGGCCTTTATTGCAGGAGGTCCAAATGAACGATGCAGGGTGGCGGCCGAAAGCGCTCACCGAGTTCAAGCGGCGGGAAGTTAAGTGGCTTTGGCGTCCATTCATACCTTTCGGCTTCATAACGACCGTCGCGGGTGATGGAGAGGTCGGCAAGACCACCGCGATCTATGACATCTTGGCGCGACTAACGACCGGCGATCCGATGCCTCAAATCGGCGACGAGCAGGAGCAGGTCCACAAGCCCGGCTCAATCGTTATTCTCTGCAAGGAGGATGACCCGGGATACATGATCCGTCCTCGACTAGAAGCAGCTTGTGCGAATATGGCTCGCGTTCATATGGTGGTGGTCGAGAGACGCGGCGCTCGCATAGGCGATGAGGACGAGCTTCTTGGCAGGCTCGACAATACACTGGTCGATCTGGAGCGTATCATTTGCCAAATCGGGGACGTGCGCGCAATTTTGGCCGACCCTATCACCGACTTCGCTGGAGAGATCAGTCTGTACAAGGAAGATCAGGTAAGGAGCATGCTTGGTCCTATCGCCCGCATGGCCGGCAAGTATGGGTTCGCTTGGCTCAATGTCTTGCATTTGATCAAGGACGGAACAAAAAAGCCGAGGCAGCGCATTTTGGGCAGCGTTGGCCTGGTGAATGTCTCTAGGTCGGTCGTGATGGTCGGTAAGAGCGCGGTCACTGGGCGGCGCTTTCTAATGATGGAGAAGGCTAATCTTTGGCACGAGCGCAAAGCGGTCGCCTTTGAGGTCAGCAGCTACCTTGGACAACCGGTCGTCGACTGGGAAGGGGACTATGAAGAAGTCGATCTTGAAGCGGTGGTCGCAGGGAAAAGCGCTCATGTGACCAAGCAGCAGCAGGCAGTCCTTTATTTGCAGAAATGGCTGGCTGAAGGTCCCATGACTTCATATGAAGTCATGGCCCACGCAGAAGGGGTCGGAATTTCTCCCGGCACCTTCAAAGCGGCAAAGAGCGAAGCTGGCGTGGTGGCCAAGCGGCGAGACGGTGTTTGGTGGTGGGACCTTAAGAAGCCAAGCGGCTAAGGCCGTCGGGTACTCCCTTGACGCCTCGCGCCTGACCTATCCCGAAATTGACTCCTTTTGAGACGCACAACCCTGTGGGCGACGTGGGAATAATTGCACGCTTTTGAATATGGAGAGAGCAGGCATGGTAAGTTCCACCAAATCATTAGAGGAAACTCCATGCCAGCCTCCCTGCCTTATCTCGCAAGCAATAAGAACGTCTCCACACTTTTCACGAAAATTGCCTCAGCAAAGGTACCACCGAAATTCACGCATGACTTTTTGAAGACCACGATCGGGCTCGCAAGCACCAATGATCGGCAACTAATCCCGCTGATGCGCAATCTCGGGTTTCTCGATCAGTCCAATACGCCAACAACCCACTATACCCTGCTAAAAGGTGACAAATCGAAAGCCGCAATTGCCGATGGGATAAAGATTGCCTATGCGCCGCTTTTTAATGCGGACGAGAAAGCCAATAAGCTCTCTGGCGACAAGCTCAAGAGTCTTGTCGCGCAGGTCGCTGGCAGCGACGACGATATGACCGCTCGTATTTCGGCAACATTTTCTTCCTTAGTCAATCAAGGCGACTTCGAAGGTGGGAGTGCCACAAAGGCAATCGAAAAGGAGAAGGAGCAAGACGACGTGCCTGCCGAAGAAGAGAGCCAAGACAATGGAAGCCGCAGGGCGGCGCCGAAGGGCCTGCGCACCGAATTTCAATATGTAATCCAGGTGCAGCTTCCCTCGAATGGCACGGAAGAAACGTATCTAAATATTTTCAACGCCATCCGGAAGACTTTTGTATGAGCAATGACGCAAGAGCCGCGCTCTTCATTATGCTTGGGCAAGCAGCCGAGAAGACCGTCGCTCGGATTGAGGATGTCGTCCCGAAAGAGACCCTGCTTTTATCGAACGAATACGATCTTGCAGAGATGGTCCCAGACAAAGTCAGGCGCGCCATCGATGCGGCGATCGGATACAAGCTCTTCTTTGTATTCGAAAGCTATCTCCGGGAAATCATCGTGGAGGTTCTCTCCAAAGAACACCAGAACTGGTGGGACAAGGTACCGCCAGATGTCCAGACAGAGGTCACGAAGCTAGAAGAGACCGAGGAAGTAAAAAGCTGGATGGCGCTCGGCTCTCGTGACAAGTCCTCGCTCATGACCTTGCCGCAACTGCTGCGCGTGATTGACGTCAATTGGAAGGAAGGTTTTGACGAAGCGGTCCGTGATAAAGGGCTCATTCAAGAAGCACGTCTTTTAGTTCATTTGCGAAATACGATCTGCCATATGAGTACTATCTCAGGCGAAGAGCTGGAGAGGATCAAGCAGACCATGCGCGATTGGTTTAGGGTTGTTACTCCTTAGCCCAATCGGGCCAGCAACCATCCTCCTCGTGGCGACCGGTCCGATTGGTGCAGGTCTGGTCGAGTAAGCGCTGGCCGACATTCTTCCAGATCGCGTCGGCTCCGAAATAGCGGATGGCTTCGGCCTTCTGCATCTCGACAATGCGAGAGCAGCGCGAGCACTCGACGCGCAGCATGTGGTGATGGATATCGGCGAGGCGGCATTGCTGGATTGGCTGCTTGGGCTTGCCGGCTGCGCGCGGATCGTCCAGCAGGGATTGCCATAGAGCATCGGGGATTTGGTCGGCCGGCGCTGGCTCGGGCGGCGACGGCCTCCTCTGCTGGTCAGCGATGCCGGCTAATTTGTCGATCTGCTTCCTTGAGTACATCCGCCAGCTCGCCATCCGCTCTTTGCCCATGGCGAGAATAGAACATAACAGGAACAAAGAGTCGAGCCGCTAGGTCTTGTTGCGGGCCATCGCAAAGCCCCTAGCTTGGCGCTTTATCTGCATCGGAGACTGCTGCGACAGTAGTCGGCATTTCAGCGCTTGCTGCGTTCGTCGGTGGTGTCGGCGGTGGGGGTGCAGCGGCAACTACTGGAAAGGGCTCCACAATATCCTTGGCGCCGATATCCAGTGCTCGCTCTAGCAAAGCGTTGAATGCCGCTTCTGTGAGTCCTGGCGTCTTCTTTTGCTGATGCATGCGAATGATGAGGTGCGGATTCCAAATCAGGACGTGGCTGATGTCGCCCGACTTGCCGGGTTTGATGTCAATGAACAAAAGCTCTTTGAGCAGAAGCATTCGAGTCCGCCATGTGTAGACGGCGCGCTGCCCGGTGAACCCAGCAGCATGAGCCATCTCCTGGGGCTTCGACAGGTTGACCATCGAGTTGTCCCACGTGTCGCACCACAGGGCGAGATAAGTCGAAGAGAGCGGCTTTCCGTTGCTCAGGTCATCCATGATCTGAAGGATGAGGGGCATCGTCTTCGGGATCGTCGCAAAGCCCTTGTTGGCTTTGCGATGCCAGAGCCACGGGTCCGCCCCCGACCACAATGCTTCGCGCTGGGCAAGCTGCTTCGCGACGATCGCCTTGCCTGCGGCAACTGTGGGCGGGACGGCCATTCGAAAGACTTTCCTTGTTGAGGAGGGAGCGGGACCGGGGTGGAGACCGGCCCCTTTTTGAGGTTCCCTCGGCAGCGAGTTTGGACCCCGATGCTTGGAAGGGACTCTACGGCAAACATCAACAATATCAATGACTTAGATATTTACTTACAGCGAGCGAGTTGCATTTGATTGCACTTCATGTACCCGAATTCACACGAACTAGCGTAACTCATGCTATTGAGTTTTGTCAAATAGATCGAGAGTTCGCGAAAAAGCGAAGCGGTGTCAGGACCTTAGAAGGCGCCCCACTGTACTCGACGTTCTGATGTGCTGAATGGTGCTAACTTGTGCTCGATGTGCTCGCAGCGAAGCGAACATCCCCGCCGGCCTCTTCGAAGTCACCCAGGGTCTATCTAGCACTAAGCGAGCCGCCGCTGGACACCGGGCAGGGGAGCGGCGGCTCACTTGCCTGCCGCGCCACCAAAAGGAGGCATGGCCGCAGGCTGTACGCTGTTGTTACCATCACCTGCGTACTGGACGGTCCGGCCGTGAAAGCTCTCAAAGCGACCGGAAGGTCCCTCCCATGGATCGTGGATTGGGAGGGTGACTCTTAAGCCGCTCTGATCCGCTCAGGCTTCGACTTCTTCGATCCCGCCGGCTCGATGCCGAGGACTGCGCGGGGATCGGCATCCAATCTGCGATGTACGGCCGCCCCTTGCTCTTCGCTGAGTTCGATCAGCGCTTCCTCTTCGCGTTCGTACTTCAGCAGCTCCGCCTCCAGCGCGAGCAGCTTGGCGGCTCGGTCTAGCGACGACATCGCCAGCGTCGGCTGCGGCAGCATGTCTATGGTTTCATGCAGTCGCTTCTCGAAGGCGATGGGGTCCAGCCAAGCAAGCGCGGCGCTGATGTCCAGCTTGGGAGTCCAAGCTCCATCAACATGGGCGTCGAAACTCGCTTGGAAGACCTGACCATGGCCGAAGGCGAGCTTCGGCCGGCCGCGCTCGCGCTGAGCCGCAACGAATGCGGATGCTTGCTCCTTCAGATCGGCCGGGGGCAGGCCCGATTGCAAGACGCGCACCCGCTCAGCAGCGAGCACTCTGATCTGCGCTCTCACATTCGACACTGCTTGGGCCGGCGTCCGAGTCGTCTTCACATCGGCCGGCATCGCTCGACTCAGCTTGGCCATCTCGTAGGTCCCGGTCGCGGCTGAGACCCAATGCTTGATGTTGGTGCCGAGGTTAGCGAGATTGCGGTGCTTCTCTTGCAGATCGGGCAGCTTGTCCTGTAGACGCGCGAGCTCTCGATCCATTCCGGCCAGCTCCATGGCCGGTGCCGTGCTTCGCGCTCTGGAGAGTTCGGAAGCTCGACGGGCTAGGGAGGCGACCGCATCATGCAGCTCCATGGCGCGGCTATCGAGCCGATCCAGCTTCACCTGGGCCAGGGTTGGCAATGCCAGCATGTCAGGCCCCCTTATAGGCACGTTCGAGAGCCGCGCAGCGGCCGGCATATTGAGCAGCGGCGTCAGAGGCGGCCGCGACGGGTGCTGGCGGCGTCGTCTGGCCCGGTCTGGCATCGGCGGGGAGCTGAGCAGGCGCCGGCTGCTTCCACCGGTCTGACAAGCTCCGCTTGCGATCGTCATAGGCCGTCTGCCGAGCATCCGTGTCCGCGTCCGCCAGCGGCAGCGATCCTGGCCGGTGAAGCATGGCCGGCGGAGCCGCATCCATGATCATGTGCGGTACCCGGATCTTTGCACCATCCGGGATCACATTGCCGGCCAGCGTGATCAGCTTGCCGTCTTTGTCGAAAACATCGCTCTTCATCTGATTAGTCCTCCTGAGAAGAGATACCGGGTGATCCGCCCGGCTCGGAAAGTCGCGTTCTCATTGAGATCGTCGCCGCCCACCCAAGCGAGAGAGCTGTCATAGCGGTATCGCTTGCCGCCGATGTTCGCGATCAGGCCGGCGACAGCATTGCTGATGTCATCGTGCTGATTTGGAGCGTGATCGATAGACGGCTTGCCGGCGCGCGATGTCCGCATTTCCAGCCCGACGAATTGCTGCACCATCCGCTTGTGATCGAGGAAGTCGATCTTGCGGCTATTGATCAGCGGCAGCACGTCCCGATAAAGGTCGCTCTTGGCTTTGGCGCTTGGATCGTAGCTAACGCCATGCTTGCGAAGCTGCTCGCGCACGAATTCTCCGGCAAAGCGGTCCCCGAGCGCTTTGCGGATGCGATAGCTCTTGAGCGTCGCCGCAAAGGTCGCAGTTGTCTCCTCGGGGCTGAAAGGCGGCTTGGCTTCGCGGATGCAATCGACAATCGCCATGCCGGTCTTTGCGTCGAGGTGACCGATTGCCAGCGTATAGCTGTCCTGCCCCGAGCCGCCGGACGGGTCTAAGAACGCCGAATAGGTGATGCCTCTCTCCGCCGGCCGCTCATAAATGCCATCGGATACGCAAGCGAGCACGGCATCCAACGAGATATAGCTCTCGATGTCATTGCGAAATTGCGCGCCGAATTCCGCAGATGCAGTCGCCGGGTCGGCAGCGTAAGCCTCGTCGATCTCCGATTGCGGCACGCTCGGGTTCATCGTGCGGGTATCGGCTTGCCAGACGAGCGTCGGATCGCCGTCCTTGCCGAAGTGATTGCGATAGGCCTCGTAAAGAATGCCTCGCTTGGCATAGGGCGAGCTGGCGACAAGCAGCATCGCATTCGGGATCGTGGACATCGCAGGCTTGATGGCCTTGACGATCTCGGCATCCGGCGAAGCAGAGCCCTCATCAGTCGTGAAGAATGCCGCCTCATCGAGCAGCGCGGCAACGACGGTATAGCCGCGTACCGATTTCATGGACGCCGTCGATATTTCGATCGTCACCCGATTGTCGAGATCGAAGCCCTCCGCCGTCTCGCGCTCAATCATGCGGGCGAGTAACGGAACCTGCTTCAAGAGCGCGCGGATATACCTCAGGATCGTGCGCGCCTGCCGGCGGTCCGAAGCGACGATCATGATCGTGCCGCGCTCGCCGGGGGCGAGATACGGCCGATAGTCAAAGAAGCAAGCAAGGAAAGTCGCGACAAGCGCCAGGATGAAGGATTTGCCCGCCCTTCTTCCACATATCAGGTAACTATGCCGCGCGGCCGAGGTCGGTGGCTTCTTGCGCCCCGTACACTTCCGATAGAACTGAAATTGCGCCGGCGTCATTTCCAGCGCAAAGAGCGCGGCTAGGAAGGCCATCCAAGCTGCCCAGCTCTCCGGCCGCTTGACGAACCATGGCCAGAAGAGCCGAGCATCCCGAATGGCATCAAGGATGGAGAGGCGCCCTCGCCTCGCTGGAACGGCCGCCTGACCCTCTCTGGCTCGGAAGCGCTTCATAGCTGGACCTCCGCCTGCCGCTCAGCTCGACGGGCATTCCAGCTCAGCGTTACAGCGAGCGATATCAGGGCGCGTGTCGCTTCAGATGGAATTCGGCCTCGCGATGCCTCCGCGATGTTCTCGCTGGCAAGGATGATCTTCACATTCCCGACGGCATAGGGGCCGCGATCCCCATGCCTCGCCATCACATATTGCCCGCGCCGGCATCCCCGCCGCCGTACCCTGCCGCTGGCGATCCAGATTTCCAGCCATTGGGGGAAAGTCAGCTCAAAGCCGATGCCGCGGTCCTTCGCGTTGACACGATGCTCGGTGAAGTCCCTGCGCAGCCGCCGCAGGAACGCTTGAGTGAGGTAGTGCGGATAATGCGACCTGATGCGATGAATGATCTTGGCGCCCATCAATCTGCCTCCTCATGCTCGAGGATGATGCCCCGATGGCCATTGGTTCTTCGCGCCAGATAGCTATGAAGGTCTTGCGGCTCATCGTTGAGCGCCTTCGCATGACGAAGCCATCCGATCTCTCTGCTCAATCGAAGCTGCTGGGCTGTCAGCGAGGCATAGGTCTGCAAGAGTGATTGCGGGGGTTCCTTCCGCGCGCGGCGCAATCGCGCAAGTCGATCTTCGATATGGACAAGCTCAGCCTCCAGTGCGCCGATGCGCCGGCATGCGATGCGCTGCGGGTCGGTCACGGCATCGTCACCGCCGCAATGCGCGATCAGCGCTCGATAGGTCGCCTTGAGCAAGCGAGCCCAACGCGATCGTCCATCTTCATTCGGCAGAAGATCGCGTCCCGTGCTGATGCGGGACGAGTGTCGGCCATCAGCGTTGCTCGTGCGTGCCTCGTGAGTTGCTCTTACTCTCTTTGCCATTCGAACCTCACCCGCTCTGCTTGGACATGGGCCAGCGGCATGGGTCTATGGCTAAGTCGCGCGGATGCTTCGATGCAACCCGCTTACAAAAGGCCATCTCTTCGAAGTGCTTAAGCGGAACTGATCTCCGCCATAGTTACCTCAATCGAGCAAATCGCTTCTTTTTCAGTCGCTTCGATTTGTCCGCTCCCCCGTCAAAATCGGGGCTTTTCGTTATGGACATGGGCTAGGCAGAGAGAGCCTTTTCTCCTGCTGCACGGCTTTGATGCGAGGGCCGCTTCGTTGATCTTAGCTCTCTTCGACATTTTTCTTAGTTCGAAATTCATCGTGCGATCAGCGGCAATGCGGCCGGCATCATGAGGGTGATGCAGGATCGAGTCGGCTTTTCGCTGGTCAAGGTGCCAAGCGACTAAGGGACCAAGGAGACAATGTCATCGTGGCTTTGATCTGATCTGATCTAGCAAGCCAGATTGAAATTAGCATTCACATCAATGTTGCCGATGAAGCGATCTATTCGGATGATTGGATTGAGTCTGTCATAGAGGTTCTGGATGCTGATGACAGACATGATGCTCCAATATCCTGGCAGCTCTTCCATCTTGCAGCCGGCTGCTTCTGCCTCTTTGCTCATCGATAGCTGCTCTGGTCGGAACAATCCGAGTGTGCGAATGAGCTGATGCCCCATCCGCAGGTCTCTATTGATGATCGTGCTGCCGATGCGCATGAGCTTTGGCTTTCTCCGCGACTTCCTTGGGAGGGAAATGTCGCCATCCATCGCGTTATTATATGCGCGGCCGAGACCTTCGGTATCGGCTATGTAGCAAAAGCACTGGTTTTCTTCCCAGAAGTCGCTCTGGTCCGGCATGACGCCTAGCTGCTTGCGCCGGTGCGCTCTCGCGCCATTGGTGCGTCGCTCATCGTGAAGCGGCGGGATTGCCGATTTCGCGACCTTGGATGCCTTATCGGCGTAAGTGACGCTCAAGTTCGGTGCGCCGCGCTGGCCGCTGTAGACTGTGAAGCCCTTCCGGCCGAAGCAGACGCTCACCATCTGGTCGCCGCGGTTCGTGACAAGCGCATGGGCGATGATGAATTGCAGCGCGTCGCGAAGCTCATTCGCCGTGCCATAGAAGCGGTCCAGAGCGAATTCGCTGTAGTTGAGCATGAAGTCATGCTGCCCGAGATATTCGAGCGCGGCTCGGGTCGGCTGCCTCAAGGTCAAGCGCTGGCGATATTCCAGCGCTGGCCGGCCGGATCGCCGGAAGCGCGGCTTGCGCTCTTTTGCATCGAGCTTGCCGCGACATTCGCGCTGGAGGTAAGCCGCAGCATCGGTGACGAGCGGTTCTCTGATCCAGCCGGATATCACATCGCAATAGGGGATCGCTTGCAGCGGCTTGCCGAGGCCGTCGAGGGATGTGGCGGTGAAGGGGGCATCTTCGGGGGTATCTGGCCCCGCGAGGGGCTTGGACGCCCGTCTCTGACGGCCAGCGCGGCGCGTCGGCTGGTGATCGTCGGCACGGTTGGCGGCTGGGGGCGCTCTATGGCAAGCTTTGGACACGGCAGCATCCCTTTCATGCTGTCTTCGGCGATAGCGCTCTTGGCGGAGCGGCCATCGCAAGTGATTGGGGCGCATCTCGGTGGTCGATGCGCCCCTCTCCATTCAAGCTGGCATTTTTCTTTGTCGTGGATCAACCGGCCAAGCCGGCGATCATGAGCGCACGCGCTTCTGCGGCTTTAGCTCGGGATGATCAAAGGTGATCGCCCGCCCCTCATCTTTTGCTCTCAGCCAATCGTCCACCAGATCCTCGCGCCAGCCGACGCACTTCTCTGATAGCTGGACCGATCTTGGAAAGGTTCGCGCCAGCATCATTTGCCTGATGGTCGTCTTCCCGAGACCGGTACGCCGCAGGACTTCTGGCCGTCGAAGAAAAATGATAGGTCGCTCATTCATGATCGATACTCCGCGCTATTGATCGCTGAGCATCGTTGCAGATCGATCGGTGACTTCTTAGCAATCTAAATCGGGCTATTTAAAAAAGCCGGGAGGGTAACGCCGCACGGGGCTGCTGATCACGCGACGCTCGATTGCGTCGTAAACCTTACTCTCGGTGTCGCTTACAGCTCGCTGCCTGAGTAGGTCGGATTTGTTGATTTCCTCGTAGATGGCCTCTTTTGTGAAATCACCGATGCTAGGTTTCAACTCGCCAGAGTTGTCATCGCGGTAAATCCGCCTCTTCCTCAAGACGGCTAAAGCCGCGCCTCGGCAAGCTACATGGTACGGGTCTTCTGAACGCCCCTTCTCGGTCGGGCGGACGCCGTTACCGCACTTTAGTTGAGGCTTCAGCGCTCGGCGACCGTCTTCGGAAAGCTCATCCCAAAGCGTGAGTATCTGGCAGAAGAGCGCCGCGTCCTCCTCGTCCAGCTCGGGAATTGATTTTGTCATGGGTGTCTCGGTATAGGAATGCTTGCCACTTATCCATCAGCGCCCGGCGCTTCTCCAACATCGTAGTGCGCTTGTAAGCACCCATGGTCTTATTGCGGATCGTGTGAGCGAGCGAGGCCTCGATCACGAAGGGATCAGCATCGGTCTTTTCGCTTGCCCAAACGTTAAAGGTCGATCGGAAACCATGCGGGACATAGGACGGCGCAAGACCCTTCATGGCTTTCAGCATGGCCATATTGCAGAGATGCCGGCCGGACTGCTGCCCAATGAATAGATAAGGGTTGCCGCGCTCACGCGGCAAAGCCGCCAATATTTCGATAGCGCGGTCACAAAGCGGTACTTCATGATCTTGGCCATTCTTCATCCGTGCGCCGGGGATGGTCCAAAGCTTCTGATCCAAGTCAACTTCAGAGTCAGACATGCCAATGATCTCATTGGTCCGCGCCGCCGTCAAAATCAGCACCTCCAAAGCGCGGAAGGTGATGCCCGTTTTGGAGGCGAGCGTGTCAACGAAGGCTGCCGCTTCTGCGTAAGGCATCGAGGGCTGATGCCGCTGCTTGCGGACTTTGCTTGGCTTGGCGAGGATTTCTTCCAGATGACCTTTCCAAGCAGCCGGATTATCGCCACTCCGCTGGCCGAAGACCTTTGCTGCGGAAAGCACCTTTTCGATGCGGCCACGAACCCTAGAAGCGGTCTCCGGCTTCTTGGTCCACATGGGCTCCAAGATTTTGACAACATGCGCAGTGTCGATATCGGACACCGCGAGATCGCCAATTACCGGGTAGGCGTAGGTCGCGAGGGTATTCGCCCATTGATCGGCATGCTTGGCATTTCGCCATCCGGCTTCTTTTCGCTTGATGAAATCTGCGGCCGCTTGCCGGAAGGTTATAATTCTTTCGCTGGTCGGCGACGCTTCAATCTCGGCGGCGTGCTCTTCGCCGGCCAGCTCCTTAGCCGCTTGACGCTTTGACTCCATCGGGTCTTTGCCGCCTGACAATTGCGCACGAGCCGCAGCAGCCCTTCTCCGCGCTTCCGCCAGCGACACCGCCGGATAGGCTCCAAGGCCCATCTGCCGATCGTATTTGTCTCCCCGCCGCTTGTACTGAAAAAGCCAAGAGCCACTCTTTTTCGACTTGAGCTGGAGCCAGAGGTTACCGCCGTCCGCGTATCGCTTGCCGGGCTCGAATATGACTTCTTTCTTCTCACCTTTGATGATGAGGTCCATGTACCCCCGCTGAAGGCCGGTCGGGCTAAGTTTGTTGATTGCAGCCATGGCGTATCTCCTACGCCATTGGATAAGTCGTAGACCCGGCGGCCATCAACCGAAGTAAATGGGCTGATTTCGTTTTGACGGGGGCCACAACCTGGGCCGGGCCTTTGAGCCCGTAAAAGCCGCCTGAAATGTAGGGCTAATGGCGGAGAGAGTGGGATTCGAACCCACGGTACGGTTTCCCGCACACACGCTTTCCAAGCGTGCGCCTTAAGCCACTCGGCCATCTCTCCGGAGCGCCTTCTCTTGAAGGGGCGCCGGTGATTTTGCAAGAGATCGCGGGGGAATCGGGTGAATTTTCCGTAACATATTGTATTTACAGGAGAATATCCCACGTCACGAGACCGTCCGGGACCCGCCTCGGGCTGAACCAGTCGCGGGTTTGGCGCGACGATTCACTCAAGAACGCCAAACACGACCGGGGACGCCATGACCATCTGCAAAACCATTGCCGCGCTCAGCCTGATTTTAGCCCTCGGCGCCGCCTTTACCGCGCCGGCCAACGCACAGGCCTGCACCCGGCAGGGCGTGGATGTGACGTGCGACGATGGGCGGCGCGGAGCGCTTTCGGGCGATGCCATCCTTTGGCCGGACGGGACCCGCTCCAGTTCGAACCCGCACCAGAGCGTGATCATCGGCAACAAGAACTCGGTGCATGCCGGACCCGGCGTGTTCGTCGGCCAGGGCAAGGGCATGGTGCCAATGGATGATCCGAACGCACCAAACAAGCGGCAGTGCGCGATTCTAGACGGCGTGTCGTATTGCTATTGAGGCTCAGCTCTCCCCGTGGACACGGAAAGAGAGTTAGATCAACCGCACGCCCGATATCGCCGACTTCAGCCAGCGCAGAGCCTGTGGCGGCTGCGCGGCGAGCGGGACGGCCGCGACTTTCTCGGTGCGGCACTTCTCCAACTCGGCAACGAAATCCGACGACCATTGCTGAATGGTATGGCCGCGCAGCGTCTTCATCATCGCGTCCCAGCGCATCTTGCGCTCGGGGAGCGGCATCGCGGCGGCGACCGCGATGGCCCGGGCCATCCCGTCAATGTCGTGCGGATTGACCACCAGCGCAGTCTCGAGCTCGTTGGCGGCGCCGGCGAACTTCGACAACACGAGCACGCCGGGATCGGCCGGGTTTTGCGCGGCGACATATTCCTTGGCGACAAGGTTCATGCCGTCATGCAGCGGCGTCACTACGCCGACCTGCGCAGTGCGATAGAGGCCTGCCAGCACGGCCTGGCTAAAACCCTTGTTGAGATAGCGGATCGGCGTCCAGTCGACCTCGCCATGACGGCCGTTGACGTCGGTGACGAGGCGCGCGACCTCGTTCTGGAGATTGCCATACGCTTCGATCGCACCACGTGAAGGGTTGGCGATCTGCAGAAGCGAGATGCTGCGCGCAAACTGCGGCTGATCGGTCCAGAGCCGATCGAACGCGCTGATGCGGTTGACAAGCCCCTTCGAATAATCGAGCCGGTCGACACCGATCGCGAGCCGTTCGCCATTGAGGCTGCGGCGCAGGCGCGAGACGTCGGGATGCGAGGCCGACTTTGCGGCATAGGCTGCAAACTTTTCGGCATCGATGCCGATCGGAAACACTTCGCAGCGCGTCCGTCCATGCTGCGAGAGCACCACGCCGTCCTCGACAACGAGACCGAGCTCGCCGCCGGCATAGCCGAGGAAATTCTGACAATCCTCGTCGGTCTGGAAACCGAGCAGGTCATAAGCCAGCATCGCCGTGATCAGCTCGCGATGATTGGGCACGCCCTGCATCACCGCAGCGACCGGCCACGGCGTGTGCAGGAAGAAGCCGATCGGATCGTCGACGCCGAGATCACGCAGCTCCGCGCCGAGCGCGAGGAAATGATAATCCTGCACCCAGAACGCAGTCTGCGTCTTGCGGAAGCGCATCAAGGCGCGCGCCATGAACGCGTTGACCTCGCGATAGCTGACATAATCGTCACGCGAGACGCGGATCAGATCGCTGCGCGAATGCAGCGCCGGCCAAAGCGCCGAATTGGCGAAACCTTCATAATAGCCGCCGTAATGCGCCGCCGGCAGATCCAGCGTCGCTATAGCGCCGGAGCCCAGAGCCTCGATTTCGGCGAAAGGTTCCTTCTGATGGCCGTCACGCACGCGGCCGGAGGAACCCACCCAGATGGCACCCGAATGCTCCACGACCGGAAGCAATGCCGCAGCGAGACCGCCCGTCATGGGCTCGTTGGGTTTACCGCGCGCAACTCGATTCGAAACGACGACTAAGTTCACAGGTCGTCCCCTCCTGTTCATTCCACCCCGTTTAACTGCCGTTCATCAATATGGTTCCTGTCATCATTTCTACGAAATGAAACCAAAGTCAGGCACGCGCGTTGGAACCAGTTTCCTTGGAGGGAACCCGGGCGATTTCGCTTGCGAAAGAGAGTCTTGGCGCGAAATTCGCGCAGCCATGCGTTACGCGCGCGATGGAACAGCGCACGCAACAATGTGGCTCTGCGATGACGATGCCTTATTCCAACCTTGTGTCGTCGAGCAGGCGCGCGAGGAACGCACGCACATCGTTCGGCGCATCGAAGTGACCGTTGACGCCGATGGCGCGGCGGCCGACCGAGAAGGAGAGCCCGTTCATGTCCGGCATGATCGCGAACACGGTTTCATCTGTGACGTCGTCGCCGATGAAGATCGGACGGCGTCCCTTGAAGGGCTCGTGCTTCATCAGCTCGCGCACGCCGGTCGCCTTGGTGAAACCCGAATGCTTGATCTCGCAAACGAACTTGCCTGGCAGCACCTCGATCGGCGCATTGGGCAGATCGGCCCGGATCAGCGAGACCGCTTCATAGATCGCCTTCTCGGCATGCGGCGCGAGGCGGTAATGCAGCGCCAGCGAATAGCCCTTGTCCTCGAGCAGAATGCCGGGGCTGAGTTTTGCGATCGCGGCCAGCCGCCGCTTCAGCTCCTTTTCCATCGGCGGCGCGTGCACGTCGTCGGCTTCATTGTCTACCGACAGCCGCATTTCCGCGCCGTGACCGGCGACGGCGCGAAACACGTCGGGCGCGAAGATCAGGTCGATGTCGTTGAGCGAACGGCCGCTGACCATGGCCAGCGCGCCCGAGGTCCGCTCGGTCAGCCGGTTGAGTGTCTCCGATAAGCCGGGCGGTACCCACACCTCGCGCGGCGTCGGCATCAGGTCGAGCAGCGTACCGTCGATGTCGAGCAGGATCGCGGTCTCGCCGAGATGCGGCACAAGTGCATGCGGCACCGGAACGGCGTCGGGCGCTTCTTCGTCGGGCATGGCGTGCTTCTGATCCAGTTCAGCGAGTTCCGATTTCATAAGTCTACTCCATGGAAGCGAGCGGCCGCGCGATTTCTTCGAGCGATTTGCGTTCCGCGGAAATGGCGTAACGCCACGCCACGATCGCAGCCGCGATCATCAGGACAGCCCCCAGCAAATAACCGGCGAACACGCTGTTGCGTGATCCCGTATCGATCAGCGCGCCGAACAGCGCGGGGCCGGCCACCCCGCCGATGCCGGTGCCGATAGCGTAAAACACCGCAATCGCCAGCGCGCGGACTTCGAGCGGGAAGGTTTCGCTCACAGTGAGATAGGCGGCGCTCGCAGCAGGCGAGGCAAAGAAGAAGATCACCATCCAGGCGATGGTTTGCCCCTGCGCGCTCAGCGCGCCGATCGAGAACAGATAGCCTGACAACGCCAGCAGCAGGCCGGAGACACCATAGGTGAACGTGATCATGGTGCGACGGCCGAGCGTGTCGAACAGGCGGCCGAGCAGCAGCGGACCGAGGAAGTTGCCGGCCGCGAACGGCAGCAGGTACCAGCCGACATGATCGGCGCTGATGCCGTAGAAGTCGGTCAGCACCAGAGCGAAGGTGAAGAAGATCGCGTTGTAGAAGAAGGCTTGCGCGGCCATGAGCACCAGGCCGACCAGCGCACGCTGGCGATAGGTAACGAACAGCGTCTGCACGACTTCGCGGATCGGGGTGTGATCGCGCATCCTCAGCCGCATCTTGACGAAGCGTCCATGGCTCGCGTCTTGATCATGCCCGATCACCGAACGCTCGATGTCGTCGACGATCGCGTGCGCCTGGTCCGGACGGCCGTGGATCATCAGCCAGCGGGGGCTTTCCGGGATCCACATCCGCATCAAGAGCACGACGAGACCGACGCTGGCGCCGATGAGATAGGCAAGACGCCAGCCGAGATCGGGGCTGAACAGCGCGGGGTCAAGCAGCACGATGGCGGCGACCGCGCCCATCGCCGCGCCGATCCAGAAACTGCCGTTGATGATCAGATCAGTCCAGCCGCGGTAACGTGCCGGCACCAGTTCCTGAATGGTCGAGTTGATCGCCGTGTATTCGCCGCCGATGCCGGCGCCGGTCAGGAAGCGGAACAGCGCGTAGCTTGCGATATTCCACGACAGCGCGGTCGCGGCCGTCGCGGAGAGGTAGAGTGCGAGCGTAATGAAGAACAGTTTTTTGCGGCCGATACGATCGGTCAGCCAGCCGAAGCCGAGCGCGCCGAGCACGGCGCCGGCGAGGTAAGCCGAGTTGGCGACACCAAGATCGAGGTTGGAGAAGTGCAGTGTCGGGCTCTGCTTCAGAGCGCCCGAGAGCGCGCCGGCCAACGTCACCTCAAGCCCATCGAGTATCCAGGTGATCCCAAGCGCCAACACCACGCGGGTGTGAAAGCCGCTCCAGGGCAGCGCATCGAGCCGCGCGGGAATGCTGGTCTCGACGATGCGATCGGTGACAGCCGCCGTCGAGACTACAGGTCCATCATTCAGCGCTGGGCTCTGCTGCAATTCCATCGCGTTGCTGGGTCATGGGGGTGCGGCATTCCGCCTGCCACCTGCGACAACGTCTGCGACAAGGGCAGGTTCCCTTAGGAACCTCGCCGAATACCGGCCGTTTCCGCTGGAGCCGCAAGGAGTTGACGCATGGCTCATGCCAGAAAGACGACACATTCGCGAAAAGCCGCAGCTCGCAAGAAGACCAGCGCAAGGCGCTCGACCCCGCGCAAGAGCACCAAGCGCGCCGCCCCAAAACGCTGGTCACAGCGCGTGACAAAGGAAAGCGACGCCCTCGATCTCAAGCGCGGCGTATTCACGCTCACGAGCCCGAAGCGAATCGCGGCCTCACTGAAGCACTCCGCCGAGCACAGCGCCCGTCGCAAGACCGGCGCTTATCGCTCGGCGCTGTCGATGCTGACGTTCTATATCAATCGCGCCGGGAAAACGTTGCCGAAGACACAGCGCGAGCGGCTTGAGAAAGCGAAGGTCGAGCTGAAGCGGGCGTTTGGGAGGGAGTGAGACCGCAGTCCTTGCCCCGCTGTCGTCCCGGACCAGCGCAGCGAAGCGGAGCGCAGATCCAGGATCCATAACCCCGGAGAGAGGTTTGGCGAAGATTCGGAGTTATCAGCTCGCGCCGCAACTTCTCCCTGGGGTAGTAGGTCCCGGCTTTCGCCAGGACGACATCGGAGTAAGCAGCGCGGTCTGAGCTGTTACGCCGCGCGGATGTTCGCCATGAAACGATCGAGCTCGGCGCGCAGCCGGGTGCTTTCGCTCGACAGCGTCTTCGCTGAGTTCAGCACTTCCTCCGAAGCCGAACCGGTCTCGGCGGCACCGCGGTTGACCTCGCCGATGTCGGTCGCGGCGGTCTGGGTGCCCTGAGCGACGGTCTGGACGCTGCGGGCGATCTCCTGGGTCGCGGCGCCCTGCTGCTCGACGGCGCTCGCAATCGAGGTCGAGATCGACGAAATCTGGCCGATGGTGGCGCCGATCTCCTTGATCGCGGCAACCGATTCGGCGGTCGCGCCCTGCATGCCCGTGATGTGCGAGGAAATCTCGTCCGTGGCCTTGGCAGTCTGGCTTGCCAGCGACTTCACTTCGCTCGCGACCACGGCGAAGCCGCGGCCGGCCTCGCCAGCGCGCGCCGCCTCGATGGTGGCGTTGAGCGCCAGAAGATTGGTCTGCTCGGCGATCGCCGTAATGAGCTTGACGACCTCGCCGATCTGCTGGGCGGCATGCGACAGTTTTCCGATGCGACCGTCGGTCTCCTTGGCCTGCACCACGGCGGCTTCGGCAATCCGGCTTGAATCGCGGACCTGGCGGCCGATCTCTTCGACCGACGCTGACAATTCCTCGGTCGCGGTCGCGACCGACTGCATGTTGCTCGAGGCCTGCTCAGAGACACCGGCGACCTGGCTCGACAGGGTCTGCGTGGTCTCGGCGGTACGGGTCAACGTGGAGGCCGACGATTCGAGCTGCACGGCCGAGGCCGAGACGTTGGACACGATGGCGCCGACGGCGCTCTCGAAATCATCGGCAAAGCGGATCAGCTCGCCGCGGCGGCTTGCCGCCTGCTCCCTGTTCTGGGCTTCGCTGGCGGCGGCATCGCGCTCGGCCTTGGCCACCGCCTGAACCTTGAACTCCTCGACCGCGCCGGCCATCTCGCCGATCTCGTCCTTGCGGCCGAGGCCCGGCAGCACGACGTCGAAATTGCCCGAGGCCAGCTCGCGCATCGCCTTGCACATCGCGATCATCGGCCGCGAGATGCCATTGCCGAGCATCAGGGCCAGCACGGCACCGATAGCAAGGCCACCCAGCGCCAGCATCAGCATCAGCCGCTCGGTTTCCCCGATCGTCAGATTGGCGCTCGCTTCGATCCGCTGCTGATCGGCCGACAGGTCCGACCGCAACTCGCCCGAGAGCTTGAGGATGGACGCGGCCGTCTTGGTCATCTCGCCGTTCGACTTGACGATGATCTTCACGTTGTCGGAAAGCTTCGCAAACGACGTTCGGTACTGCTTCAGCAGACCACCGATCTCGGTGACGCGGTCCGTGATCTTCTGCTCGTTGGCGTAGATCGAGACCAGCAGCGTCTCCAGAAACTTGATGCGGGCGACCACGCCGTCGGCGGTCTTCGGCTCGGGCTTGGCGACGAAGGCGCTCACCGAGGTGGAGACCGCGAGATATTGCGAGGTGATGTCCTTGGCCGTGGTCTGGACCGATGCGAGCCCGGCAAGGGCCGCAGTATCGGCGAGGTCGTCGAACTTGAAGCGGATCTTGTTGCCGACGCTGTTCAACTCGTCGGTCGCGATCTTGTTGTTGTCACGCGTCAGCGTGATGATCTCGCCGAACACCTTTGCGAAGCGCTGGAACTCGGCCTCGAGCTTGCCGACCTCCTCGCGACGCGCTGCGCCTGTTGTGGCCGACATCGACTTGGCGATCGCTGCCTTCAGATTCTCTTCGGCCGCTTTCGCCGCGGTTTCGTCGTCCGCGGCGCCGGTCAGAGTGTAGGCCCGGGTCAACCCCTGATAGCTGACCAATTCGCGATCGATGGTCCGCGCCAGGTCGGCTTCCGCCACGCTGGTCCGGTAGGACGCGACGGCGCCCGCGATTCGCTCGAAGCCGAAATAAGCAAATGCCATGCTGACGGCGAGGATGGCCAGCACCGCCACGAAGCCGAGGATGATTTTTGCACGAAAACGCAAGGTAAAGAGCTTCGATGAGCTCGGCTTCGACGTCACAGACATTCCCCCACCCCATTCCATTCGCGGAAAACCAGGCGCAGCCGGGAAGCAGCCCGCCCCCCGACTCAAATGCACGGTAAATGGCAAAGGATAAGCTGCGGTAAATTTGCCGCGTCGCAACTTGCGGTTAGGTGACGCGAGCCTCCCTATCGTCTCGGCCTATGCCGGGACAACAGGGGAGAGTGACGCGACAGCAGCGCTGTTACGCCGCGCGGATGTTCGCCATGAAACGATCGAGCTCGGCGCGCAGCCGGGTGCTTTCGCTCGACAGCGTCTTCGCTGAGTTCAGCACTTCCTCCGAAGCCGAACCGGTCTCGGCGGCACCGCGGTTGACCTCGCCGATGTCGGTCGCAGCGGTCTGGGTGCCCTGAGCGACGGTCTGGACGCTGCGGGCGATCTCCTGGGTCGCGGCGCCCTGCTGCTCGACGGCGCTCGCAATCGAGGTCGAGATCGACGAAATCTGGCCGATGGTGGCGCCGATCTCCTTGATCGCGGCAACCGATTCGGCGGTCGCGCCCTGCATGCCCGTGATGTGCGAGGAAATCTCGTCCGTGGCCTTGGCAGTCTGGCTTGCCAGCGACTTCACTTCGCTCGCGACCACGGCGAAGCCGCGGCCGGCCTCGCCAGCGCGCGCCGCCTCGATGGTGGCGTTGAGCGCCAGAAGATTGGTCTGCTCGGCGATCGCCGTAATGAGCTTGACGACCTCGCCGATCTGCTGGGCGGCATGCGACAGTTTTCCGATGCGACCGTCGGTCTCCTTGGCCTGCACCACGGCGGCTTCGGCAATCCGGCTTGAATCGCGGACCTGGCGGCCGATCTCTTCGACCGACGCTGACAATTCCTCGGTCGCGGTCGCGACCGACTGCATGTTGCTCGAGGCCTGCTCAGAGACACCGGCGACCTGGCTCGACAGGGTCTGCGTGGTCTCGGCGGTACGGGTCAACGTGGAGGCCGACGATTCGAGCTGCACGGCCGAGGCCGAGACGTTGGACACGATGGCGCCGACGGCGCTCTCGAAATCATCGGCAAAGCGGATCAGCTCGCCGCGGCGGCTTGCCGCCTGCTCCCTGTTCTGGGCTTCGCTGGCGGCGGCATCGCGCTCGGCCTTGGCCACCGCCTGAACCTTGAACTCCTCGACCGCGCCGGCCATCTCGCCGATCTCGTCCTTGCGGCCGAGGCCCGGCAGCACGACGTCGAAATTGCCCGAGGCCAGCTCGCGCATCGCCTTGCACATCGCGATCATCGGCCGCGAGATACCGGTGCCGAGCAGGAAGGCCAGGACGGCGCCGAGCAGCGTGCCGCCGACGGCGAGCATCAGCACCAGGTGCTCGGTCTTGCCGATGGTCGCTTCCGATTCCGAATCCAGCCGCTGCTGCTCGGCCACCAGGTCGGCCTTCATGGCAGTGGCGCCACGAAGGATAGCGCCCGCCGAGCCGCTCATCTCGGTAACGAGCTCGTCGACCATCTTGGCGTTGGCGATCAGCTTCTCAAGCGCCTCCCGATAGGCGACCAGGATGGTCTTGGCGTCCTTCAGGCCGGCAACGATCTTGTCGTCCATGGAATAGACCGCGCCGAGCGAGTTCTCGACGAATTTCAGCCGGGCCAGCGCACTGGTCGCGATCGCCTGGTCGGACGTTAGCACGAAATTGGTCGCCGCCGCGCTTGCGGTCTGGAACTGGGCGTTGACCTGCTTGGTGCCGAACTCGATCGACTGCGCCTCGGAATCGGAGGCGTTGTTGCCGATGTCATCGAGCTTGTACTTCAGCAGATTGGCTTGGCGCGAGAGCTGGTTCTGCACCAGCAGCGTGCTGTCGCGCTTGGCCTGAAGGACCTTGGCGAAAGTCGCGGAGAAATTCGCAAACTCCTTGGCGAGCTTGTCGAGACTGTCCTGCCGCGCCGGCGCCTTGGCGCTCTTGACGGCTTGGTCGATGGCAGTCTTCAGGCTGGCTTCGGCGTCGAGCGCCGCCTTGGCGTCGTCTTCCTTGCCGGTGACGACGAAATATTTGACGGCCGAGCGGTAGCCGAGCAGCTCGCGGTCGATGTTGCGGGCGAGATCGGCCTCCGAGACGCTGCTGCGATAAGATCCGACGCCGGAAGAGACCCGCTCGAAGCCGAAATAGGCGAAGGCCATGCTGCCGGCGGAGATCGCCAGCACGGCGGCAAAGCCGAGGATGATCTTGGCGCGAAACCGGAGGGCCGGAAATATGCTGCGCTTCGACGGCGACACGGTACGCCCGGACATTCCAACCCCCATTTTCTCTTCAGCCGTCGTCCGGAGGCGCCCCGCCCCCGGACCCGGATGCGCAAAACTAGGGCAGAATGAATAAGGGGCGGTAAATTCGTCACATTGGCGCTAGCCCGGGGCCCTATCGGCCAAAGGCCGACCGGACGGACCGGGACAACCAAAATCTTAGTTGCCAAGGCCGGGGGCCGCGGTCTCTAATTAGAAACAATCAAAATCAATCCCGGGAGGTATGTTCCGTGTCTACAGTCAAACTGACGGTGAACGGCAAGGCCGTTGCCGTCGACGTCGAGGACCGCACGCTGCTGGTCCATCTTTTGCGCGACCATCTCAACCTCACCGGGACCCATGTCGGCTGCGACACCAGCCAGTGCGGCGCCTGCGTCGTGCACTTGGACGGCAAGGCGGTGAAATCCTGCACCATGCTGGCCGGCCAGGCCGACGGCGCCAACGTCACCACCATCGAAGGCATCGCCAAGGGCGACGAGCTGCACCCGATGCAGGCCGCGTTCCGCGACAATCACGGCCTGCAGTGCGGCTATTGCACGCCGGGCATGATCATGTCGGCGATCGACATCGTGCACCGCCATGGTGGCCAGCTCGACGAACCCACCGTCCGGCAAGAGCTCGAAGGCAACATCTGCCGCTGCACCGGCTACCACAACATCGTCAAAGCCGTGCTCGATGCAGCCGGACGCATGAAGGTCTCGCAGGCGGCCGAGTAAAGCGGCTCGCCTCGAAAAAGAACCACCGCTGCGGCTTTCGAAGGAAAGCGCAGTCGAAACAATTCCGGTCGGGAGGACCAGACATGGGTGTTGAAGGCATCGGCGCGCGCGTCGTGCGCAAGGAAGACAAGCGTTTCATTACCGGCAAGGGCCGGTACGTTGACGACATCAAATTGCTGGGCATGACCCATGCCCATTTCATCCGCAGCCCGCACGCGCACGCCAAGGTGAAGAAGATCGACTCTTCCGCCGCGCTGAAGATGCCGGGCGTTGTCGCGGTGCTTACCGGACAAGAGCTGGTCGACGACAAGGTCGGCAACCTCATCTGCGGTTGGGCCATCACCTCCAAGGACGGCACCCCGATGAAAATGGGCGCATGGCCGGCGATGGCGCCGGAGACCGTGCGCTTCGTCGGCCAGGCCGTCGCGGTCGTGATCGCCGACAGCAAGAATCTCGCGCGCGACGCAGCCGAATCCGTGGTCGTGGACTATGAAGAGCTGCCGGCGGTCGCCGACATGCAGTCGGCCATCAAGGCGGGCGCACCGCAGCTTCACCCCGAGGCTCCCGGCAACCAGGTCTATGACTGGGTGATCGGCGACGAGGGTGCGACCGATGCCGCCTTCGCCAAGGCCGCCAATGTCGTCAAGCTCGACGTCACCAACAACCGCCTCGCCCCGAACGCGATGGAGCCGCGCGCGGCGATCGCCGATTACGACGCGGCGGAAGAGCACTTTACTCTCTATACGACCTCGCAGAACCCGCACGTCGCCCGCCTCGTGCTGTCGGCGTTCTACAACATCGCCCCGGAGCACAAGCTGCGCGTGATCGCCCCCGACGTCGGCGGCGGTTTTGGCTCCAAAATCTTCATCTACCCGGAGGAGATGGTGGCGCTGTGGGCCTCGAAGAAGGTCGGCCGTCCCGTGAAATGGACCGGCGACCGCACCGAAGCCTTCCTCACCGACGCGCATGGCCGAGACCACGTCACCCATGCCGAGATGGCGTTCGACGCCAACAACAAGATCACCGGACTGAAGGTGAAGACCTACGCGAATTTCGGCGCCTACATGTCGCTGTTCTCGTCGTCGGTGCCGACCTATCTCTACGCGACGCTGCTGTCGGGCCAGTACAACATCCCGGCGATTCATGCCGAGGTGGTGGGCGTCTACACCAACACCACGCCGGTCGATGCCTATCGCGGCGCGGGCCGCCCCGAGGCAAGCTATCTGATCGAACGTCTGATGGAGACGGCGGCGCGGCAGCTGAAGGTCGATCCGGCCCAGCTGCGCCGAACCAACTTCATCACCCAGTTCCCGCACCAGACGCCCGTGATCATGGCCTATGACACCGGCGACTTTAACGCCTCGCTCGACGCCGCGATGAAGGCGATCGACTATGCCGGCTTCGCCGCCCGCAAGGCGCAAGCGAAGTCGCAAGGCAAGCTGCGCGGTATTGGCGTGTCCTGCTACATTGAGGCCTGCGGCATCGCGCCGTCGAAGGCCGTCGGCAGCCTGGGCGCCGGCGTCGGTCTGTGGGAATCGGCGGAGGTGCGCGTCAACCCGGTCGGCACCATCGAGATCCTCACCGGCTCGCACAGCCACGGTCAGGGTCACGAGACGACGTTCTGCCAGCTCGTCGCGGAACGTCTCGGCGTTCCCATCAGCCAGGTCTCGATCGTCCACGGCGACACCGACAAGGTGCAGTTCGGCATGGGCACCTATGGCTCGCGCTCGGCGGCCGTCGGTCTCACCGCGATCCTGAAGGCCATGGAGAAGATGGAATCCAAGGCCAAGAAGATCGCCGCGCATGCGCTCGAAGCGTCCGAAGGCGACATCGTCATCGAGAACGGCGAGTTCAAGGTGGCCGGGACCGACAAGGCGATCGCGTTCCCGATGGTCGCCCTTGCGGCCTACACCGCGCACAATCTGCCTGACGGGATGGAGCCGGGCCTAAAGGAAAGCGCCTTCTACGACCCTACCAACTTCACCTTCCCGGCCGGTGCGTACATCTGCGAGCTCGAGGTCGATCCCGGCACGGGCAAGACCTCCTTCGTCAACTTCGTCGCAGCCGACGATTTCGGCCGACTGATCAACCCGATGATTGTCGAAGGCCAGGTCCATGGCGGCCTTGCCCAGGGCATCGGGCAGGCGCTGCTCGAGCACGCGATCTACGACGCCAACGGCCAGCCGGTCACGGCCTCGTTCATGGATTACTCCATGCCGCGCGCCGACGATCTGCCCTCGTTCAACCTCTCCCACACCACGACGCTGTGCCCGGGCAATCCGCTCGGCATCAAGGGTTGCGGTGAGGCCGGCGCGATCGGCGCCTCTGCGGCCGTGATCAACGCGATCACGGATGCGATCGGCAAGAACAACCTGGAAATGCCCGCAACCCCGGATCGAGTGTGGCGCACGATCCACGCGGCCTGAGAGGAGCAACAAGATGTACCAGACCACCTATCATCGCGCCTCTTCGGTCGACGAGGCAGCCAGCCTGTTCGCCAAGGGCACTGAGGCGAAATTTCTTGCCGGCGGCCAGACGCTGCTGCCGGTGATGAAGCAGCGCCTCGCCAGCCCCTCGGATGTCATCGACCTCGGCAAGATCAAGGAGCTGATCGGCGTCGAGGCCTCCGGCGACACGCTGACCATCAAGGCCGCCACGCCGCATTACGACGTCGCGACCAGCGATGCCGCCAAGAAGGCGATCCCCGCGCTCGCTTACCTGGCGTCGCTGATCGGCGACCCCGCCGTGCGCTATCGCGGCACCATAGGCGGCTCGATTGCCAACAACGATCCCGCCGCAGACTATCCGGCCGCGCTGCTCGCGCTCGGCGCCACCGTGAAAACCAACAAACGGTCGATCTCGGCGGAAGATTTCTTCAAGGGCCTGTTCACCACCGCGCTTGAAGACGGCGAGATCATCACCGCCGTGTCGTTCCCGGTTCCGCAGAAGGCGGGCTATGCCAAGATGCGGCATCCGGCTTCGCGCTTCGCGCTCACCGCCGTCTTCGTCGCGCAGACGAAGTCGGGCGAGGTCCGCGTCGCCGCGACCGGCGCATCGCAGAGCGGCGTGATGCGCGTTGGCGCAATCGAGGCCGCGCTGAAGGCCAATTGGTCGCCTTCCGCAATCGATGGCGTCAGCGTTTCGGCTAGCAATCTGCTGGCCGACATCCACGGCACTGCGGAGTACCGCGCGAACTTGATCAAGGTGATGGCGCAGCGCGCGGTGGCCGCCGCAGGTTGACGATCGCGCTCCAGCGCCTCAACACAAATCTTCCGCGGCGCGCAGCAATGCGCGCCGCTTTTTATTATGCGCCCATGCATGAAAAGCGCTTGCCTCGCTGGCGTGAAGGCGAGAAAAGTTAATCAGCCAATTAACTCGCCCCAGAGAGGAACGTCCGACGCGCCTGCCGAACAATCGGCATCCGCCCGCGACCCGAGGAAACAACACGTGCTCGATAAACCCGCCCAGACCACATCCGCCCGCACCTCCGGCCCGCTCGCGGGCTTCCGAATCGTCGAATTCGCCGGCATCGGCCCCGGCCCATTCGCCTGCATGATGCTTGCCGACATGGGCGCCGATGTCGTCACGCTCGACCGCGTCGGCGCGAAGAAGAGCATGAAGTCGGTGGCGGGCCGCGGCCGCAAGGTGATCGAGCTCGATCTCAAGGACGAGACGGCCATCGCGCAGGTGCTCGACCTGCTCGCCAGCGCCGACGCGCTGGTCGAAGGTTTTCGCCCCGGCGTGATGGAACGGCTCGGCCTCGGCCCCGATGTCGTGCTCGCACGCAACCCAAAACTCGTCTACGGCCGCATGACCGGATGGGGCCAGGAAGGCCCGCTGGCGAATGCCGCCGGCCATGACATCAACTACATCTCCATCACCGGCGCACTCGCCGCGATCGGCACCAAGGAAGCGCCGGTGCCGCCGCTCAACCTGGTCGGCGACTTCGGCGGCGGTGCGCTCTATCTCGTCGTCGGAGTATTAGCCGCACTCCTCGAAGCTCAGAAGTCCGGCAAGGGCCAGGTGGTCGACGCAGCGATGTGCGACGGCGCGGCATCGCTGATGTCGTTCTTCTTCGACATGAAGACGCTCGGCCGCTGGACCGAAGGGCGCAACCGGAACTTCCTCGATGGCGGCGCTCACTTCTATGGTGTCTATGAATGCGCCTGCGGCCATTTCGTTTCGATCGGTTCGATCGAGCCGCAATTCTATGCCCTGCTGCGCGAGCACGCCGGCCTCACCGACGCCGATTTCGATGCGCAGATGGACCCCAAGGCCTGGCCCGCGCTGAAGGAGAAGCTCAAGGCCGTGTTCAAGAGCAAGACGCGCGAGGACTGGTGCAGGATCATGGAAGGCAGCGACATCTGCTTTGCGCCGGTGCTGACCATGTCGGAAGCGACCGAGCACCCGCACATGGTCGCCCGCGACGTCTTCATCGAGCGCCACGGCGTGAAACAGCCCGCGCCCGCGCCGCGCTTCTCGCGTACGCCGTCGGCGGTTCGCGAGCCGGAAGGCGTGGAGATTTCCGCGCTGACGGCTGCGTGGAAAGCGGGCCGCTAAGGCGACGCTGAGGGTTGCAAGCCGGCACCTTTTTGCGTCACTTCGCGTTCACGCCAGTGACACAAGGTGCCTACCCGTGAACCAGACTGACCGCCCGCGGCCCTCTCAAACCATGCGCGTCGGCGCAGCCATTCTCGGCAACGCGCTCGAATTCTACGACTTCACCGTCTACGCGGCCTTCGCCGTCTTTCTCGCCAAGGCGTTCTTCCCGGCGGACAATCCGAATACGAGCCTGTTGCTGACGGTTGCGACCTTCGGCGTCGGCTTCGTGGCGCGGCCGCTCGGCGGTATTCTGATCGGTGCCTACGCTGATCGCTACGGCCGCAAGCCGGCGATGACGCTGACCATCTGGCTGATGGCGCTGGGCACCGGCATGATCGGCCTGTTGCCGACCTACGACCAGATCGGGTTGCTGGCACCGATCCTGCTGGTCTTCGCGCGGTTGCTGCAAGGTTTCTCGACCGGCGGCGAGATGGGACCGGCAACGACCTATCTGCTCGAGAGCGCGCCTGCGCACCGCAAAGGTTTCTTCGGAAGCTGGCAGCTCGCCAGCCAGAACCTGGGCAGCCTGTTCTCTGCGCTCGTCGGCCTTGGCCTCGCTTTCCTGATCACACCCGGCGCCAATGACAGCTGGGGCTGGCGCATTCCCTTCCTGCTCGGGATTCTGATCGCGCCGGTCGGCTACTTCATCCGCAAGAATCTCGATGAGACGCTGGATGCCGAAGAAGCCCATGCCAGCGTCGGCGGCGTACTCTCCGACATCCTGGCCAATCACTGGGGCAAGATCGTGCTGTGCATCTTGCTGATCTCCGGCGCGACCATCGGCCAATACTTCTTCCTCTATACCGCGACCTACGCCATCAACACGCTGCATTACAGCCAGAGCTGGGCGATGACGGCCAACTTCGCTACCTTCGTGAGCGGCACGATCTTCGCCCTGCTCGGCGGCGCACTCGCGGACAGATACAGCCTGAAAGCCATCGCCGTGGTCCCCCGCATCATCGTGACGTTGCTGTTCTATCCCGCGTTGCTTCTGGTGGTGTCGTCGGGCTCGCCGGCCGTGTACGTGGTCACCGTCGCTACGCTGATGGCATTCCATGCGATGTCCGGCGGCGCCGGCATCATCCTCATCCCGCTGATCTTCCCCGCGATTGTCCGCACCTCCGGACTGTCGATCGCCTACGCGCTCGGCGTGACCATCTTTGGCGGCACGGCACAGCTGGTGTTCACCTGGATCATCGGTTCGACCGGCGACAAGCTGTCATGGGTCTGGTACGTCGTCGCCATGGGCATCGTCAGCCTGATCGCGACGATGGCAATGCGGGTGCCGGAAGGTCTTGAGCGAAGGCGGGAGGGTGCAGCACCGAATGCGGCAGTGGCGGGCTCGTCGAGCTAGGGCGAGCGAATACGCACCGCTCTCGTAGGGTGGGCAAAGGCGCAAAGCGCCGTGCCCACCATCTCGCTGTGATCATAGAATAAGTCGTGGGCACGCTTCCGCCTTCGCTCTTCGAGCTACGGCGGACAAGTCGCTCTGCCAACCCTACGGCACTGTGCGCGAGGGCTCCGACCTACGCCGCATTATCCACCTTCAACACCCCGCGCCGGATCTGATCTTCCTCGATCGACTCGAACAGGGCCTTGAAGTTGCCTTCGCCGAAGCCGTCGTCGCCCTTGCGCTGGATGAACTCGAAGAAGATCGGGCCGATCGCATTGGCCGAGAAGATCTGCAGCAGCACCTTGGTCTGGCCGCCGTCGACCACGCCCTCGCCATCGATCAGGATACCGTTCTTCTGCAATCGCTTGACGTCCTCGCCATGCTTGGGCAGGCGCGCGTCGATCCTCTCGAAATAGGTCTCGGGCGGCGACGGCATGAAGGGCAGGCCGGCCTCGCGCAGGCCCTCGATGGTGCTGTGGATCTCGCTGCAGCCGCAGGCGATGTGCTGGATGCCCTCGCCGCGATAGATCGTCAGATATTCCTCGATCTGGCCGGAATCGCCGGCGTCCTCGTTGATCGGAATCCGGATCTTGCCGTCCGGGCTGGTCAATGCGCGCGAGAACAGGCCTGAGGCGCGGCCCTCGATGTCGAAGAAGCGGATCTGGCGGAAGTTGAACAGTTTTTCGTAGAAACCCGTCCAGACATCCATGCGGCCGCGATGGACGTTGTGGGTGAGGTGATCGAGATAGAACAGGCCGGCACCGAGCGGGCTCGGATCGCGCGCACCGAGCCATTCGAACTCGGCATCATAGGCCGAGCCCTTGGCGCCGTAGCGATCGACGAAATAGAGCAGGCTGCCGCCGATGCCCTTGATCGCGGGCACATCGAGCGTCTTCTGCGCCGATGACGCATCGGCTGGCTCCGCACCAAGCGCGATCGCGCGGTCATAGGCCGCCTTCGCATCGACCACGCGGAATGCCATCGACGGCGCGCAGGGGCCGTGCGCGGCAACGAACTCATAGCCGTGGGTGCCGGGCGCCTCGTTGACGAGATAGTTGATGTCGCCCTGGCGATAGACCGTGATTGTCTTGGTCTTGTGGCGCGCGACCGGCGCGTAACCCATCAGCTTGAACAGGTCATGCAGCTCCTGCGGATTGGGATGCGCATATTCGACGAACTCGAAGCCGTCGGTGCCCATCGGATTGTCGGCTGTGATCGTGGCCGGCGGTGCATCGTGCGGAAACGGACCCATGGCGCTCTCCCAATTGCTGCTGGAAGGAACTATCCTTCATAAGACGTGCAAGAAGCGTGCAAACGAGACGAAATTTAGCTATCGTATGCACGATCTGTGCATGAAATGGATATTAAACGCATGATTTCCGTGGATGCCTTCGACCTCAGGATCCTGGGCGCGCTCCAGGATGACGGCCGCCTCACCAACCAGGAGCTAGCCGAGCTCGCCGGCCTCTCGGCCTCGCAATGTTCGCGCCGGCGGATGCGGCTGGAGGAGGAGAAGGTGATCGCCGGCTACCACGCCGACCTCTCCAGCGAGGCGCTCGGCTTCGGCGTGATCGCCTTCATCCAGGTGGGGCTCGCGACCCACTCGCCGGACAACTCGAAACGCTTCCGCGCGCTGGTGAACCGGATCGACGAGATCCAGGAGGCCTATTCGCTGACGGGCGATGCCGACTACGTGCTCAAGGCTGTGCTGCGTGATCTCAAGGGGCTCTCCAACCTCGTCAATGACGTGCTGATGCCGCACCAGAGCGTGGCGCATGTGCGCTCCTCGATCGTGCTCGACCGGCTTAAAGAAAGCTCGCGGCTGCCGCTGAAGGAGATCAAGCCTGGCTGAAATCGAGGGAACTACGCCATTCGCGCTATGCGCGCGATCTGCGATGATCCCGGCCAGCTTTCGGAGATTCAACCATGGCCCTCCAGCTTCGACCGAACTGCGAATATTGCGATCGCGATCTGCCGCCTGATGCAATTGATGCGCGGATCTGCTCCTACGAATGCACGTTCTGTGCAAATTGCGTAGAGACAAAACTCTCCAACGTCTGCCCGAACTGCGGCGGCGGCTTTGCCCCGCGCCCGATCCGGCCCACACAGGAATGGCGGCCGGGCCTGTGCACGAGCAAACAAGCGCCATCCGACAAGCGGGTGCATCTGAAATACAGCGTGGAGGACGTCGCCGCGCATTGCGCGCGGGTGCGCGACGTGGCGCCGGAGAGGCGGTAGACTCTCTCCACACCGTCATTGCGAGCGCAGCGAAGCAATCCAGAGTCCCTCCGCGGAGCGACTCTGGATTGCTTCGTCGCTTCGCTCCTCGCAATGACGGGGATCGTGGCAGTGGCGAAGCCTACTCCGCCGCCAGAATCGTCCCCTCGACCTCGCCGAACCCCACGCGATAGCCGTTGCCCTGGCACCAACCGCGCATGACGAGACTGTCGCCGTCCTCCAGGAACGAGCGCTTGGCGCCACCGGGCAGCTCGGTCGGCTCGGTGCCGTTCCAGCTGATCTCCAGCAGGCTGCCGCGCTGGTTCTTCTCCGGCCCGGAGATGGTGCCGCTGCCGAGGAGATCGCCGACATTCATCGCGCAGCCAGAGGAGGCGTGGTGCATCAGCTGCTGCACCGACGACCAGTACATGTATTTGAAGTTGGTCCGGCTGATGCCGGCGGGCGCATTGGCGCCTGCCGCGCGCAAGGAGACGTCGAGCTCCAGATCGTAATTTTGGGGCTTCGCCTGCCTGAGATAATCAAGCGGCACCGGCTCCTGCGCCGGCCCTTTCAGGCGGAACGGCTCCAGCGCCTCGCGCGTCACCACCCACGGGCTGATCGAGGTCGCGAACGCTTTCGCGAGGAACGGCCCGAGCGGCACATATTCCCATTGCTGGATGTCGCGTGCGCTCCAGTCGTTGAGCAGCACGAAGCCGAAGATCATCTCCTCGGCCTGTTTTTCGCTCAGCATGCCGCCCATCGGCGAGGGCTGGCCGATCACCACACCCATCTCCAGCTCGAAATCGAGCCGCTTGCATGGGCCGAAGCTCGGTACCTCCACATTCGGCGGCTTCAACTGCCCGCGTGGCCGCTTCACCTTGGTACCGGAGACCACGACAGTGGAGGCGCGGCCGTTATAGGCGATCGGCATGTGCAGCCAGTTCGGCTGCAACGCATTGTCCTTGCCGCGGAACATGACGCCAACATTGGTGGCGTGCTCTTTCGACGAATAGAAATCAGTGTAGCCGGAGACCGCGAACGGCAGATGCAGCTTGACCTCGCGCATCGGCACCAGCGCCTGCTTGCGCAGTTCCTCGTTGTCGCGCAGCTCCGGATGATCGTGGCGCAAGAGCTCGCTGATCCGCGCCCGCGTCTTGGTCCAGACCTTCTGTCCCAGCGCCATAAAGGGATTAAGCGAGGGCCCTGAGAATACGCCGAGCGGACCGACCTCGAGCCGGGAATCCTGCTCGAGCTCCCAGAGATCGAGCACGTAATTCCCGATCGCGACACCGACCCGCGGCGTCGGATTGGCGGCGGTCGAGAACACGCCGTAGGGCAGGTTCTGGATCGGGAAGTCCGAGGCGGGATCGACCTCGATGAAGGAGCGGAGGCTGGGGTCGTTGGGGTGGGGCATTGGTCTCCTGCCTGATTTCTTTTGAGTCTTCTCCGCTGTCATTCCGGGGCGCGCGGAGCGCGAGCTAAGATGCGCGATTGCGCATCTGAGAATCCATACTCACGATCATGGTTATGGATTCCGGGCCTGCGCCTTCGGCGCATCCCGGAATGACGAAGCAACTACGGCCGGTTCGGATCGAACCGCTTCTCGAGTCCCTTCCAGCAATCCGCGTAATCGTCCTGTAGCGTCGAAGCGTTTGCGGCATGCGCTGTCACGCGCTGCGGGTAGCGGGTCTCGAACATGAAGGCCATGGTACCCGTGAGCTTCACCGGCTTCAGCTCGCCGTTGCTGGCATGCTCGAAGGCGTCGCGATCCGGGCCGTGCGGCAGCATGCAATTGTGCAGGCTGATGCCTCCGGGCACAAAGCCTTGCGGCTTGGCGTCGTAGACGCCGTAGATCAGACCCATGAACTCGCTCATGATGTTCATGTGATACCAGGGCGGGCGGAAGGTGTTGTCGGCGACCAGCCAGCGCTCGGGAAAGATCACGAAGTCGATATTGGCGGTACCCGCGGTCTCCGAGGGCGAGGTCAGCACCGTGAAGATCGAGGGATCGGGATGGTCGAAGCCAATCGCGCCGACCGGCGAGAAGGTGCGCAGATCGTATTTGTAGGGCGCATAATTACCGTGCCAGGCAACGACGTCGATCGGCGAATGGGGCAAGGTGGTCTTGAACAGCGACCCGCCCCATTTCACGAACAACTCGGTCGGCGTGTCCTTGTCCTCGTAGGACGCGACCGGCGTCAGGAAGTCCCGCGCGTTCGCAAGACAATTGGCGCCGATCGGCCCGCGCTCCGGCAGCGTGAAGGCGCCGCCGTAGTTTTCGCAGAGATAGCCGCGCGCCGGACCGTTTGGAATCTCGACGCGGAATTTGACGCCGCGCGGGATCACCACGATCTCGCCGGGCTCGGCGTCGATCCGGCCAAATTCGGTGACGAGGCAAAGGTTGCCCTGCTGAAGCACGAACATCAGCTCGCCGTCGGCATTGTAGAAGTGCTGGTCCACCATCGACTTGGTGATGAGGTAGACATGCGCGGCCATGCCGGCCTGCGTATTGACGTCACCCGCCGTCGTCATGGTCTGCACGCCCTGGAGGAAGGTCATGTCTTCCTTCGGGATCGGTGCCGGGTCCCAGCGCAGCTGCGCGATCGGCAAATCATATTCATGGCACGGCGCCGAGCGCCACAGGCCGCCATCGGCCTTCTCGAAGCGGCCGGAATGCTTCACCGAGGGGCGGATGCGATAGAGCCAGGAGCGCTCGTTGGTACCGCGCGGCGCGGTGAAGGGCGAGCCCGAGAGCTGCTCGGCATAGAGGCCATAGGCGCAACGCTGCGGCGAATTGCGCCCGATCGGCAGAGCGCCCGGCAGCGCCTCGGTCTCAAAGCTGTTGCCGAAACCGGACATATAGCCCGGCGTCACCTGCGCCGAACTGCGGATGATCTGATCAGGCGAGGTATTGATGTTCATGACTATCCTCCTCCTTGCAGGGCCGCCCACATTTCCTGGTCGCGCTTGTCGGTCCAGATCACGGGATCGTCGATGCCCGATGCCTCGTCATAGGCGCGCGACACGTTGAACGGCAGGCAGTGCTCGTAGATGGCGAAGCTGTGGAACTTCGGATCCATCACCTCGCGGGTCGCGGCCATCGATTCCTTCAGCGTGCGCCCCTTGGCGACCGAGACTTCAGCCGCCCCATAGAGCGAGGTGACGAAATCGCGCGTCATCGCGATGGCCTCGCGCACCGTGGCCGTGCCCTTCAGCGCATCGCCGCGGCCCGGCGCGATCGCCTTGGGATTGAAATTTCGAATCTCGTTCAGCGTCAGCGGCCATTCGCGCAAATGCGCATCGCCGCAATAGCAGGCCGAGTGATATTCGATGAGATCGCCGGAGAACATCACCTCGGCGTCCGGCACCCAGGCGACGATGTCGCCGGAAGTGTGGCCGGCGCCGAGCTGCATCAAGCGCACTTCGCGCTTTCCCAGATAGATCGACATCTCGCCTTCGAAGGTCAGCGTCGGCCAGGTCAGTCCGGGAATGCTTTGGGCATCCTGGAACAAGCGCGGAAAACGACCATACTCGGAATCCCAATCCTGCTGGCCGCGCTCCTCGATCAGACGATAGGTCTCCTGCGAGGCGACGATGCCCTGCGCCTTGTAGGCGGAGGCGCCGAGCACGCGCACCGCGTGATAATGCGACAGCACGACATATTTGATCGGCTTGTCGGTGACGGTGCGGACGCGGTCGATCACCTTGTTGGCCATCGCCGGCGTCGATTGCGCATCGAACACGAGGCAACCGTCGTCGCCGACGATGATCGCCGTGTTCGGATCGCCCTCGGCGGTGAAGGCGTAGAGATCAGTACCGATCTCGGAGAAGGTGATCTTCTTCTCGGAGAGATCGCCGGTGGATGCGAAGTTCTTCGCCATCAATTCATCCTTACGTTCTTTGCTTCAAGCGTTTGGGTTATTGTTGCTGTTGCTGTTGTTGCTGCTGGCCATCGATCATGCGGCGTTTCGCCAGCACGAGCGCTTCCCTCAGCACGTCGATATCGCCGATATGGTTGGCAAGGATCAGCACCAGCGCCGCATCGAAATCGGCGCTCTGCTCGTCGGTCAGGCCGCGATGCGCTTCGACGATGGCGCGAAAGGCATCATCGGGCCGCGCGAAGTTGGAGCTGGTGGAGAGCGGCATATGAGACCTCAATTCAGACCTGCGGCCCGCGACAGCGCGGCAGCGATCGCCTCACGCGTCGGATGGCGAAAGCGCGCTGCGACGTAGCCGTCGGGCCTGAGCAGATAGGCAGAGCCCGGCTCGGCGTCATAGCGCTTGGCGATGAGCCCCAGGGAATCGGCAAGTCCGTCCTCGCCGCCGATGCGGATGTTCTTGACGCCATAGGGCACATCGATCGCTGCGCCATTGTTGAACGAAAGCAGAGTGAAGTCCGTTCCGCCCTCGCGGAATGCATCCGTCAAATAAATCCCCGCCGACACGGGAGCATCCAGCATTGAACAGCCCGGCGACGGTCCACCGCGCCAGGCATCCGCATCGCGCGATGACAGCGGAGCATCATAGCTGCATGGCACCGACAGCCGGCCGCCATTGACCATGCGCTTGCCGAACTCGGTTTCCTTGGCGAGCGCCAGCACCGCCTGGCGCAGCCGGGCTTCCTGATGCGAGTTCGGCGCCATGAAATCGGTCGAGCGCGTGGATTCGCGGATATTCTCGTCGGCCGCCAGACTGCGCTCGACATGGTAGCTTTCGAGCAGGCTTGCGGGCGAGGTGCCGCGCAGCGCGCGATCGAGCTTCCACGCGAGATTCTCGGCGTCCTCGAGTCCCGAATTGGCGCCACGCGCGCCGAAGGGCGAGACCTGATGCGCGGAATCGCCTGCAAAGATCACGCGGCCGTGGATGAAGCGATCCATTCGCCGGCACTGGAACCTGTAGAGCGAGATCCATTCGAATTCGAACTGGTCGTGGCCGAGCATCCGCGCGATGCGCGGCCGCACGTTTTCTGGCCTCTTCTCGACGATGGGATCGGCATAGCGATTGAGCTGGAGATCGATGCGCCAGACGTCGTCGGGCTGCCGATGCAGCAGCGCCGAGCGTCCGGCATGAAACGGCGGGTCGAACCAGAACCAGCGCTCGGTCGGGAATTCCGCCGTCATCTTCACGTCGGCGATTAGGAATTGATCCTCGAACACCTGTCCGGCAAACTCGGCGCCGACCATCTGCCGCAGCGAAGACCGCGCGCCGTCGCAGGCGACGACATATTGCGCATGCAGCCGATAAGCGCCTTCGGGTGTCTCGATCGTCAGCACAACGGAATCGTTGCGCTGCTCGACCGCCGTCACCTTGTTGCGCCAGCGCAGGTCGATCGCCGACAGATCGCCGATGCGATCAACCAGATAGGCCTCGGCGTAATATTGCTGGAGGTTGATGAAGGCCGGCCGCTTGTGGCCGGCCTCGGGCAGCAGATTGAACTGATAGAGCTGCGACTCGCCGTGAAAGATGCGACCGACGCTCCACACCACGCCCTTGTCGACCATGCGGTCGGCAACGCCGAGCCGGTCCCAATATTCCAGCGAGCGCTTCGAGAAGCAGATCGCGCGCGAGCCCTCGCCGATGCGGTCAGCATCATCCAGAAGGACGACGGGCTGGCCACGCTGGGCGAGATCGATCGCCAGCGACAGTCCAACGGGCCCGGCGCCGACGACCACGACCGGATGCTCGGCCGGACTTTGGCCCGAGCGGTCCTGGTCGGAGTGACGGCGATAGCCGAACTGGGTTTTGGCCTGATGCGTATTGGCGCCCGCCATATACTAACCTCGGCTCTGGTCAGGAGAGGACTGATCTGCTAGATAGTCTCACGTGCAACTATTTTGGCCCGGAGCCGGCCGGCCGTCAACTGGAATTCGGAGCGCTCTCCTTGGCGAGGACATCCAGCGACATCGCGTTGAAGACACGCGAAGCCGACGAGGCTTCATCGCGACCCAAGTCGCGGCTCGATCTGTTCAGATTCGTGCCGTTTCGCCTCAACCGGTTGGCGGCAGAAGTCAGTTCCGCGCTCGCAGTCGAATATCAGGAACGTCACGGCCTCGACATTCCGGCCTGGCGCGTGATTGCCACGCTCGGCTTCCGCAACGATGCCTGCAGCGCGCAGTACATCTCGCAATGCACCCGCACGCACAAATCAACCATCAGCCGCGCGGTCACCGCGCTGCTGCATGACGGCCTGATCGAGCGGGTCGAGAACGAAGCCGACCGCCGCGAATTCCGCCTGCAGCTAACCAAGAAAGGCCGCGCTCTCTACGAGGAGCTGTTCCCGCAATTGCTGCGGCGGGAAGACGAAATTCTCGCCTGCCTGTCGGCGCAGGAACGCAAGCAGCTCTCCGCGCTGCTCGGCAAGATCGAGCATAGCCTCGACCTGATCCAGACCAGCGAAGAGGCCGACGCCAAGCAGGCGTATTGATCACTTCGCAAACGACCGCGTCGGCGGCAAATGCAGTGCCCACGCATCGACCTTATCGCTGGCGCGTGGATAGATCTCGGTCACGATCGGATCGTGGCCAGGAATGAACCGGTCGGGATGTCCAGCGAGACGCTCGATCGTCTCCCAGCCAACGGCCATGTCGCCGACATTGTAGACGATCGGGAACGGGCTGCGGCGCTGCAGATTGGCGTAGTAATGCGCGGCGTCGGACGCCAGCACCACCGGACCGCGCGCGGTCTCGACCGTGACCACCTGCAAGCCGTCCGAATGGCCGCCGACACGGTGCACGGAGACACCGGACGCGATCTCGCCGTCGCCCGAATAGAAATTGACGCGCTCGCCATAGACATGGCGCACCATCTGGGTGACGTGCTCGACCGAGAATGGATGTCGCAGCAGTCCGTTGCACATGCAGCGCCCCGTGGCGTAAGCCATCTCGCGCTCCTGGAGATGGAAGCGCGCATGCGGGAAACGATCGAGATTCCCGGCGTGATCGTAATGCAGATGCGTCACGATAATGTCGCGGATGCTCGACGCCGCGACGCCAAAGCGCTCCAGCGCATCGACCGGATTGAGCGTCAGCTTGCGCGCGCGGGAGGTCGCCTCCTCGGCATTGAAGCCGGTATCGACCAGAATATCGCGGCCCTGCCCACGGATCAGCCAAACGAAGTAGTCGAGGTCCTGCGCCGCGCTGTCATGCGGGTCGGGCGCCAAAAAATTCATGCTGGGGGTGCGCGGCGACATCGTCGCATAACGCAGGGCGTAGATTTCGTAGGCGTTTCCCATGACTTTGATCCCGGTTTTTGCTTTTTCTGAACGGACCTGCCGCGCACCAAGCCATTGCCCGCCGTAAAGGTCAAACGTCTGAGACTGCGGTGGACGCAGGGCGCAATGTGAGACCAATCACATTTTCATCGCGAGTCCCGGCCTAACATGACGGCCGGAACCCTGAACGAGAACGCGTCTAGTAGCGCCGTGACCACCGATTTATCCGCTCGCAGCCGACCTGTGCATCGCGGTCAATTGTCGCGATAGTGCCGAATCTCCAAGCGGTTGACGCCCCCACTCCCCGGTTTGATAATGCACATTGCGTAAGTTAAGGTCGCCGCGGCGCAAGCTGGGAACGGCGCCTTTTTGGCTGGACCGCGCTGATTATGAAAACTCGCCTGCTTTTTCTTCTGCCATTGCTTGTCTCGCTCATCCCGACCGCGCCATCGCATGCGGCCGGCGATCGATATGCGCTGGTCATCGGCAATGCCAAATATCCGGATGCGGACAGCCCGCTGAAAGAGCCGATCAACGATACCCGCGATGTCGCCGACGAGCTCAAGCGCGACGGCTTTTCCGTCGAGGTCGGCGAGAACCTGACCGGCGACGGAATGCGCCGCGCCTTCGACAAGCTTTACGGCAAGATCAAGCCGGGCTCGGTGGCGTTGGTGTTCTACAGCGGGTTCGGCATCCAGTCGGCACGCCAGAGCTACATGATCCCGGTCGACGCGCAGATCTGGACCGAGTCCGACGTCCGTCGCGACGGGTTCAGCATCGAAGCGATCCTGGGCGAGCTCAACACCCGCGGCGCCGGCGTCAAGATCGCGCTGATCGATGCCAGCAGGCGCAACCCGTTCGAGCGGCGGTTCCGCAGCTTCTCGGCGGGTCTGACCCCGGTCATCGCGCCGAACGGCACGCTGGTGATGTATTCGGCGGCGCTGGCGTCCGTAGTGTCGGACGCCGGCGGCGACCACAGCCTGTTCGTCCAGGAACTGCTCAAGGAAATCCGTGTCCCCGACCTGATGGCGGAGGAAACGCTGAACCGCACCAAGATGGGCGTCACCCGCGCTTCGCGCGGCGAACAGGTACCGTGGATATCGTCCTCGCTCGCCGAGGATTTCTCGTTCATTCCGGGTGCCGCAGGATCGCGCCCAACGGCGACGACCCCGCCACCGGTGCCTCCCGCACCGCCCCCGGTCGCCAACAACCCGCCTCCGGCTCCTCCGGCTCCGGCCGCCCCGCCAGCACCATCCGTGGCTGCGAACAATCCGCCGGCGCCGCCTGCACCTCCGTCACCACCGCCGCCGGCACCGAAGCCGCAGGTTGAGGCCGCGCTGCCTCCGCCGGCACCGCCGGTCAAACCGGCCGAACCCGCCCCGGCGCCGAACGCCGATGGCGGCCCGAGCGCGGCTGCGCTGGCTGAGGATCCCACCATCAAGGGCCTGACGGCCAAGATCGCCGCCAATCCGGACGACGTGAATGCGCTATACCGGCGTGGCCAGGTCTATGCCAGCAAGGGCGCCTACAGCCTCGCCATCAGGGATTTTGACGACACGCTCCGGATCAACACGAAGGACGTCGAGGCGCTGAACAACCGCTGCTGGACCCGTGCCGTGGTCGGCGACCTCCAGGCCGCGCTGAAGGATTGCAATGAGGCGCTGCGGCTGCGTCCGAACTTCGTCGATGCGCTGGACAGCCGTGGGCTGGTGAACCTCAAATCCGGGGCAGTGAAGAACGCCATCGCCGATTTCGACGCCGCGCTGAAGATCAACCCGCGCCTCACGTCCTCGCTCTACGGCCGGGGCGTGGCGAAGCAGCGCAACGGCTCGGCCCAGGAGGGTGCACTCGACATCGCCAATGCCAAAGCGATGGACCCGAACATCGCTGGAGAGTTCGCAAGTTACGGAGTACGTTGATATTTTTTTGATTTGAGGCCGGCAGCCCCTCGAACCCGTGGCGGTCCGGCAAGACTAATGGAACGGATGCCGCAGGTGGCCTTGCCGGGGCCCCTTGCAGGAATTTCGGAACCGCGCGGGCTCGCGCAGGAGGGACTGGCAATGAGATTGGTTGCAAAGGGACTGACCGCGATCCTCTCCGTCATCACCATCGGCGCCGCGCTGTCGCTGACGCTCCCGCCTGCCTTCGCCGGCGACGGCAACAGCAAGAACGTCACCGAGGATGAGATCGTTCGCGCGCTGGCGCCGCAGCCAAAGAAGCCCCTGACCCGCGGCCTCTCGATCGCTCCACAGGCCGATCCGGCGCCGAACCCGGCGGAAACCAAGCTGATCCAGTCTGTCCGCGGCCGCGCCACGCGCTCGCTGTCCTCGACCGAGCGCGAGGAGCTCGCCTCCGTCGCCAAGGACAAGCCGAATATCGATCTCGAAATCACCTTCGACTACAATTCGGCCGACATCAGCACCAAGTCGCTGCCTTCGGTGCAGGCGCTGGGCCGCGCACTGACAAGCCCCGATTTGAAGGGGTCGACCTTCGTGGTCGCCGGCCACACCGACGCCGCCGGCAGCGAGGGCTACAACCAGGAGCTGTCGGAACGTCGTGCGGATTCGATCAAGCGCTACCTCGTCGCGAAACACAGCATTGCCGCCGCCGACCTCGTCACCGTCGGTTACGGCAAGAGCAAGCTGAAGGATCCGAACCAGCCGATGGCGGAGGTGAACCGCCGCGTGCAGGTCGTGAATATGGAAAACAAGACCACCGCCTCGAAGTGACCACGACGTAATCCTTTGC
The DNA here is from genome assembly GCF_021458635.1 of Bradyrhizobium monzae. GTDB lineage: Bacteria > Pseudomonadota > Alphaproteobacteria > Rhizobiales > Xanthobacteraceae > Bradyrhizobium. The sequence goes on along the minus strand of NZ_JAIRDQ010000011.1, from coordinate 4,982 downwards.
AGTGACCAGTCGTGATGTGGTGTAAAGTCTTGCTCCCAGCGCGCGTCCCGCAGCCCTGCGGGACGCCGCTTCGTTTCAGGGAAACGATCCCAGCAACCCCGAGCCAGGCCAGGATGATCCGGCGATGAACATCTCCGAATATCTCAAGCCTGCGGGAACCGTGGCGTTCATCCTTGCGCTCGGCGTCGGCTATTACTGGTTCGAGCATCGGCATCGCCCCGAGGCAAAGGAGACGCCGGGCGAGGCGCTCGTCATCGTGGCGAAGTCGACCAATGCCTGCTTCTCCGACCTGGTGCGCGTCACCGGCTTCTTCGTGCCGCGGCGCGAGGCCGTGGTCATGGCCGACCAGGAAGGATCGAAGGTCACCGATCTCTTCGTCACCGAAGGCGCCCTCGTCACCGAGAACCAGGAGCTGGCGCGCCTGACGGCGCCGCCACAGATCCCGGGTCAGCCGCAAAGGTCGGGTCCGCAGGGTCCGATCTCGCTGAAAGCACCCGCGCCGGGGCTCGTCACGGAAGTGCGAACCATCGTCGGTGCGCCGGCCTCGCCGCAGGCGGGACCGATGTTCCGCATCGCCGTCAACAACGAGATCGAGCTGGATGCTCAAGTCCCGGCCGTGCACATGCCAAAACTCAGCCCCGGCGCAACGGTACGGATCAGCCGGGACGAGGCCGCCGATCTGATCGGCCGGGTCCGGCTGGTTGCCCCCGAGATCGACCGCGCCACGCAACTCGGCCGCGTCCGCATCAGCGTCACCAACAATCCATCGCTGAAGGTCGGCGTGTTTGCCCGTGCCTCGATCGACGCCAAGCGAAGCTGCGGCGTCGCGGTTCCCAAGACGGCGATCGACCATCTCACCGTCCAGGTGATCAAAGGCAACACCGTCGAGACACGTCGGGTGCGTGTCGGGCTGACATCCGACAGCCAAACCGAAATCCTTGAAGGTGTCGACGTCGGCGAAATCGTCGTGGCCGACGCAGGCTCTTCGCTCCATGACGGCGACCAGATCAAGACCATGTTCGCCGATGAACTCGATCGCACGCGGGTACGCTGATGGCTCTCAATATCTCGGCATGGTCGATCCGGAATCCGCTGCCGTCGGTGGTGTTTTCGATCATCCTCCTGATCCTCGGCTGGACCTCCTTCACCAAGCTCGCGGTGACGCGACTGCCCTCGGCCGACATTCCGGTGATCTCGGTCGCCGTTTCGCAGTTCGGCGCAGCACCTGCCGAGCTCGAGTCCCAGGTTACCAAGACCATCGAAGACGCGGTCTCCGGTGTCGAAGGCGTGCGGCACATCGGGTCGCAGATCACCGACGGCCTTTCCCTGACCACGATCCAGTTCGCGCTGGAAACCAACACCGACCGCGCGCTCAACGACGTCAAGGACGCCGTGACGCGGGTGCGCTCGAATCTGCCGCAGAACGTGAACGAGCCGCTGATCCAGCGCGTCGACGTGATCGGCCTGCCGATCGTCACTTACGCCGCGATCTCGCCCGGAAAGACGCCAGAGCAGCTCTCTTATTTCGTCGACGACGTGGTCAAGCGTGCGCTTCAGGGAGTCCGTGGCGTCGCCCAGGTCGAGCGCATCGGCGGTGTCGAGCGTGAGATCCTTGTCTCGCTCGATCCCGACCGCCTGCAGGCGATGGGACTGACCGCCGTCAACGTCAGCCAGAGCCTGCGCGGCACCAATGTCGACGTCGCCGGCGGTCGCGCCGAAATCGGCAAGAACGACCAGGCGATCCGGACGCTGGCCGGCGCCAAGACGCTCAGCGACCTGGCCGGCACCATGATCGCGCTGTTCAGCGGCGGCGAGGTTAGGCTCGACGACCTCGGCACCGTCACCGACACCATCGCCGACCGCCGCACCTTCGCACGCTTCAACGGCGAGCCGGTAGTTGCACTCGGCATCAAACGGTCCAAGGGCGCCAGCGACGTGGTGATCGCGGCCGCGGTCGCGAAGCGGATCGACGCGCTCAAGGCCGCGTATCCCGACGTCGACCTGAAACTGATCGACACTTCCGTCGAATACACCAAGGGCAATTACGAGGCTGCGATCTCCACCTTGTTTGAAGGTGCGATCCTCGCCGTCGTGATCGTGCTTTTGTTCTTGCGCGATCTGCGCGCCACCATCATCGCCGCGATCTCGCTGCCGCTGTCGATCTTCCCGGCGTTCTGGGCAATGGACATCCTCGGCTTCTCGCTCAACCTGGTCAGCTTCCTCGCGATCACGCTGTCGACGGGTATTCTCGTCGACGACGCGATCGTCGAAATCGAGAACATCGTTCGGCACATGAACATGGGCAAATCGCCCTATCGGGCCGCGCTGGAGGCCGCCGACGAAATCGGCCTCGCGGTGATCGCGATCTCGCTCACGATCATCGCGATCTTCGCGCCCGCAAGCTTCATGTCGGGTATTGCAGGACAATTCTTCAAACAATTCGGCATCACCGTGTCGGTGCAGGTGTTTTTCTCGCTGCTCGCGGCGCGCTTCGTGACGCCAATGCTGGCGGCCTACTTTCTCAAACATGGCAATCATGCGGAGCCGCCGCCGGGCCGAGTACTGCGAGGCTATCACCGGGTCGTAACGTGGTCGGTGAAGCACTATTTCCTCACCGTACTGGTCGGCTTTGGAATCTTCGCCGCCTCGATCTGGAGCATCACGCTACTGCCGCAGGGCTTCCTGCCTGCGCAGGACAGCGCGCGATCGCTGCTGGCGCTCGAATTGCCGCCGGGCACCCAGCTCGCCTACACCGAGAAGGTCACCGAGGACATCGTCGCACGGCTGCGTAAGCGGCCCGAGGTCAAGAGCATTTTCGTCGATGGCGGGCGCGTTCCACCGGGGACCCAGGAAGTCCGCCGCGCCGCCCTGATCATCAACTACACGCCCAAGAGCGACCGCGACATCACTCAGCGCGAACTGGAATTCTCGATCAGCCAGGAGCTGGAGAATATCCCGGACATCCGCTTCTGGTTTCTCGACGATAACGGTCTTCGCGCAATCGCACTGGTCGTGACCGGCGCCGATGCCAATATCGTCAACAATGTCGCAAGCGAACTCGCGACGCAGATGAAACGAATTCCAACAATCTCCAACGTGATCTCGGAGACCACGCTGGAGCGGCCCGAGCTGCGTATCGAGCCGCGCGCCGATCTCGCGGCCCGGTTGGGCGTATCGACCGAAAGCCTGTCTCAGACCATTCGTGTCGCGACGATCGGCGACGTCGGTCCTGCGCTTGCCAAGTTCGACGTCGGCGACCGCCTGGTGCCGATCCGCGTGCAGCTCGAAGACGCGGCGCGCGGCAATCTGAAGACACTCGAGCAGTTGCGCGTGCCGCTCGGCGAGCACGGCGAGAAGGGCGGCGTGCCGCTCTCGGTCATCGCTGACGTCAAGCTCGACCAAGGCCCGACCAGCATCAATCGCTACGACCGCGAACGCCAGGCCACCGTCGCAGCCGACCTCGTCGGCTCCGCCGCGCTCGGCGACGCCACCAAGAAGATCTACGATCTGCCGGTGATGAAGAGCCTGCCGAAGGGCGTGAGGGTCAGCCCCTCCGGCGACGCCGAGAGCCTGAACGAACTGTCCGATGGCTTCGCCACCGCGATCACATCGGGCCTGATGATGGTCTATGCCGTGCTGGTGCTGCTGTTCGGCACCTTCCTGCAACCGATCACCATCCTGTTCTCGCTGCCGCTGTCGATCGGCGGTGCCATCGCGGCCCTGCTCGTCACCGGCAAGCAGCTCACCACACCGGTGTGGATCGGCATCCTGATGCTGATGGGCATCGTCACCAAGAACGCGATCATGCTGGTGGAATTCGCCATCGAATCCATTCGCGCCGGCAAGCCGCGCGACGAGGCCATGATCGATGCCGGCATGAAGCGCGCCCGCCCGATCGTCATGACCACGATCGCGATGGCCGCCGGCATGATACCCAGCGCGCTCGCCGTCGGCGCGGGTGGCGAGTTCCGCTCGCCGATGGCGCTTGCGGTGATCGGCGGCCTGATCTTCTCGACCATCCTGTCGCTGGTGTTCGTGCCCGCGATGTTCATGGTGATGGACGACCTCGGCGCCCTGATCTGGCGCTTCGGCAAGCGGCTGATCGTGCACAGCGAGGACGCGGAAACGAGCGATCATCATGCGGCTCCGCCCGCCGGCGCTGCGACCGCGGAGGCGACGCCGGCGCCGAAGAGCATCGTGCATCCGGCGGCGGAATAATTGCGACTCCGACGATGAAGCAGTCTGGTGGCGCGCCTACTCGTTCCGCGCGATCGCCGTCAGCTTGGTCATGTTCCGCAGCAGGATGCGTCCGCGCTGGAGATCGAGGATCGCTTCCTTGCGCCAGGCCTGAAGCTGGCGGTTGACGCTCTCGCGGGCGGCGCCGACGAAGACGCCGAGCTGCTCCTGCGAGATGTGCACCTCGGAACCGAAATCAGCGGCGAGCGCGCAAAGCCGCCGCGCCAGCCGCACCGGCAGCGGCTGCAGCATGGATTCTTCCATGCGCTCGCTCTGCCAGCGGATGCGCTGACACAGCAGCGCGATGATCTTGATTGCGACCTTTGGCTCGCGCTCGAGGAAGGCGAGGAAGTCTTCGCGCCGCAGCACGAACAATTCGCTGACCTCGCCAGCGGTCGCATCCGCGGTGCGGCTCTGGCCGTCGAGCACCGCAACTTCACCGAACAGGTCTCCCGGCCCCATGAAGTTCAGCGTCAGCCGGCTGCCATCGGAGGCGCCGGTCTCGATGCGGACCTGGCCGCGGCGCACGCCGAACAGCGCGTCGCCCGCATCGCCCTTCTGGAACAGCACCTCGCCGTTCCCCAGATGCTGGGTGTGGCAGAGGTTGGACAGCCGCTGGAGTTCGTCCGTCCCGAGATCGGCGAACATGGCATTCATTTTCAGAATGACCGCAAATTCGGCCTGCTTGCTCATTTCAACGTCCTTGTGAATTTCTTCGGCAAATCGCTTGGAAGCATCGTCGTCAG
>NZ_JAIRDQ010000010.1:147500-300859 GCF_021458635.1 Bradyrhizobium monzae | reverse complement strand
TTCCTTCGCAACTGAGCTCAGCCTTCCTAGCATATGACAGAAGCCTTGGCCGAGTTGCGGGCGGAGGGCAGGCCTGCTTGAATGGCGGACAAGGCGAAGCGGCCAGGTGCCGCCCGCGACCGACAAGACGCGACGAGGAAACCCGAGAAGAGAGACGTCATGGCGTCCCTGATCGCCGGCGGGGTGGATTGCGACGTGCATCCGGCTGTGCCGCATTTGACCAGCCTGCTGCCGTACCTGAACGACTATTGGCGCGATCAGGTGACGACACGCGGTATGGTCGATCTCGTCTCGCAATCCTATCCGAAGAACTCGCCGATCGTGGCGCGGCCCGATTGGCGCCCCGAGAATGGCAAGCCGGGCGAAAGCCTGGAGGACATGCAGCGCCATGTGCTCGATCCCTTCCAGCTCTCGCATGCCATCTGCAACCCGCTCTACGGCGTGCAGATGGTGTTTTCGGAAGATTTGCAGGCCGCGTTCTGCCACGCACTGAACCAATGGCTCGCGAAGGAATGGCTCGATCGCGATTCCCGGCTGCGCGGCTCGATCGTGATCCCGACGCAGAGCGTCGAGAAGGCCGTCGCCGAGATCGAGCGCTGCGCCCAGGACAAGCGCTTCGTCCAGGTGATGATGCTTGTCATGGGCGACACGCCGCTCGGCAAGCGCGCGCTGTGGCCGATCTATGAGGCGGCGGAACGGCTGGATCTTCCGGTCGGCGTCCACGCCGGTTCCGCCTATCACAATCCACCGACCGCGGTGGGGTGGGGTTCCTATCACATCGAGGATTATGTCGGTCAGGCCCAGGCCTTCCAAACCCAGCTCACCAGCCTGATCGTCGAGGGCGTGTTCGCCAAATATCCGCGGCTGAAAATGGTGATGCTGGAATCCGGCGTCTCCTGGATCTCGCCCTATCTTTGGCGCCTGCACAAATTCTGGCGCGGGGTGCGGATGGAGACGCCCTGGGTCGATCGTGCGCCGCTGGAAATTGTGCGCAGCAACATCCGCTTCTCGTTACAGCCTTTTGATGTGCCGCCGGACGAAGCGACATTAATTCGCCTGTTTGATCATATGCAGTCCGACGAATTGGTCCTATTCTCCACGGACTATCCGCACTGGCAGTTCGACGGCCTGGACGCGCTGCCTCAAGGTCTGTCCCCCGATCTCGTGCGCAAGATCATGATCGACAATCCGCATGCAACCTATCCCCGACTGACGTGAGCCCGCTGCCAAAGGAGGCAAGGCGATGAATATCCAGTTCCGCGAGAACTCTGAAGCCGCTTCTCCCTTGACGACCAAGACCGCGATTGCGGACTGCGACATCCATCCGGCGCGCGCGACCCGCACCGAGCTGTATCCCTATCTCGCCAAACGCTGGCAGCATCACCTCGAGATCTACGGCGTTCATGCCTATCAGGGCATGATGGAAGGCCCGCCCTATCCGAAGGCGCAGCCCAATGCCTCGCGCCGGGATGCCTATCCGCCGGAGGGCGGCCCGCAGGGCTCCTCGCTGTCCTTCATGCAGAAGCAGCTGCTCGATCCCAACAATGTGCAACTCGGCGTGCTCAATCCGCTCAACACGGGGCAGGGCATCCGCAATCACGAGCTTTCGGCCGCGCTCTGCTCGGCCATCAACGACTGGCAGATCGACAAATGGACCAGCAAGGACAGGCGTCTGAAGGCCTCGATCGTCGTCGGCAATGAGGATGGGTTGTCGGCCGCTGCCGAAATCCGCGAGCGCGCCGGCGACAAGAACTTTGTCCAGGTGCTGCTGCTCAGCCGTAATGTCGAGCCGCTCGGCCAGCGCCGCTACTGGCCGATCTATCAGGCCGCGGAAGAGGCGGGTCTTCCCGTCGGCGTTCACGCCTTCGGCTTCGGCGGCAACCCGATCACGCCGTCTGGCTGGCCGTCCTATTATATCGAGGAGATGGTGGGACACTCGCAGTGCCAGCAATCGGCGCTGGCGAGCCTTGTTCTGGAAGGCGTGTTCGAGCGCTTTCCGAAACTGAAAATGGTGATGATCGAGGCCGGTTTCGGCTGGGCGCCGTCGCTGGCATGGCGGCTCGACAAGGTCTGGCAGCGGCTCAGGAGCGAGGTGCCGCATGTCAAGCGGCCGCCGTCGGAATATATCCGCGAGCAGGTGTGGTGGACCACGCAGCCGATGGAGGATCCGGAGCGGCGCGAGGATTTGTTCGACGTCATCAACTGGATCGGCTGGGACCGCCTGCTGTTCGCAACCGACTATCCGCATTGGGACTATGACGAGCCGTCGCGCGTGCTGCCGGCGGGTGTCAGCGAGGCCAACCGCGACGCATTTTATCTGGGCAATGCGAAGACGCTCTACGGGATCAGTTGATGGCGCGGCATGTGATTGCCGCGGTCGATGAATTGCCGCCCGGCACGCGAAAATTTCTGGAGATCGAGGGACGGCCGATCGCGGTCTTCAACATCAAGGGCGAGTATTTCGGCCTGATGAACCGCTGCCCGCATCAGGGCGCGGCGCTGTGCGAGGGTCCGCTGATCGGGCTCGCGCAGTCCAGCGACCCCGGCGAGATCGAGTATACAAAACTCGGCGAGATCATTCGCTGCCCCTGGCACGGCTGGGAGTTCGACATCCGCACCGGCCAGTCCTACTGCGACCCTCGTCGCTTCCGCGTGAAGGCGTATGCGGCCCATGTCGAGCCGGGCGCGAGCGTGGTGAAAGGGCCGTATGTCGCCGAGACGATCCCCGTGAAGGTCGAGAGCGACTACGTGGTGGTGGAGCTGTAGCCCTCTCTGTTATTCCGGGGCGATGCGAAGCATCGAACTATGATGCGCAATTGCGCATCAGAGAATCCATCGTGCGACGGGAATGCTCGGAGAAATGGATTCCGGGCTCGCGCTATGCGCGCCCCGGAATGACGCCGAGCTAGTGCCCCGCCACCGGCTCCGCCGCCGTATCATACGTCGTCACCGCCTGGCGGCCACCGCGATAGACGATCGACGCGGCGATGATACCAAGCACGGCGGCGAACATCAGCCAGAAGCCGGGAGAGGCCTTGTTGCCGGTGTAGTCGATCAGCAGGGTCGAGGCGAACGGTGTGAAGGTGCCGAACAGGGCCGCGGCGAGCGCGAACGCAAGCGAGAAGCAGGTGGTGCGGACATGCGCCGGCACGATCTCGACGAGAGCGCCGAGCATGGTGCCGCTGTACATGCCGAAATAGAACGAGAACATCATCTCGACCGCGAGCAGCTTGCCGAAGGTCGGCGCGGCCACCAGCCAGGACAGCGCCGGATAGGCGGTGACCAGCGCCAGGCAGGCGATCCCGATCAACACCGGCTTGCGGCCGATGCGATCGGACAGCGCGCCGCCGACCGGATTCCAGATGAAGTTCGTGACGGCGACGAGCAGGGTCACAAGCAACGCATCCTGCGTCGACAGCTTCAGCACGGTCTTGCCGAAGGTCGGCGTGTAGACGGTGACGAAGTAGAATGTCGTCGTGGTCAGGACCGCGATCATCATGCCGAGGATCACGATGCGCCAGTTGGCGAGTGCGGAGGCGAACACCTCGCTGGCGGTCGGATGCTTCTTCATGGCGAGGAAGGCCGGCGTTTCCTCCAGCGTGCGCCGCAGGAAGAAGATCAACGGAATGATCAGGCAGCCGACGAAGAAGGGAATGCGCCAGCCCCAGGCCGCGACCGTGTCGGCCGGCATCACCTCGGACAGGATGTAGCCGAGGATCGAGGCCACGAAGATCGCGACCTGCTGGCTCGACGACTGGAACGAGGTGTAGAAGCCGCGATTGCCGGGCGTGGAGATTTCCGCGAGATAGACCGACACGCCACCGAGCTCGACGCCGGCGGAAAAGCCCTGCAGCAGGCGACCGATCAGGACGATCACAGGCGCCGCGATGCCGATCGTGGCGTAGCTCGGGCAGAATGCGATCACGACCGTGCCGATGGCCATGATGGCGAGCGTGACGATCAGGCCCTGGCGACGGCCGATGCGATCGATGTAGGCGCCGAGCACGATCGCGCCGACCGGGCGCATCAGCGCGCCAAGCCAGAACACGCCAAAGGTGTTGAGCAGCGATGCGGTCTCGTTGCTCGAGGGGAAGAATGCCTTGCCGATCGCGGCGGCATAAAATCCGAACAGGAAGAAGTCGAACTGTTCGAGGAAATTGCCGCTGGTGGCGCGCAGGATCGCACCGATGCGTGACTTGATTGCGGGCGGATTGGTTGATGCTGCTGGTCCAGCCATGGCGTTTACTCCCCTGAAAACGTGGCCGGACCGGAATTCATTTTCTCGGCAAGGCGGCAGATTGTTGCTGCGACAATCTGTCTAACCCCTCTCGCGCGGGGCCTCGCGAGTCAACCCATTTTGCTTTGGAAGCTGATGGTTTTTCAGGCTTTATTCTGCGTTGCAGCGATCATCCATTGGCGAAACGCGGCAAGCTTCGGCGCTTCGCGGCGGCCGTCCGGCGAGACCAGATAGAAGCCGGCATCGGCAGGCAGCGCGATCTTGAAGGGAACCACGAGACGGCCCTTGGCGATGTCGTCGCTGACATAGGAGGTCCGCCCCATCGCGACGCCGATGCCGTCGATCGCGGCCTGGATGGTCATGAAGATCATGTCGAAGGTGATGCCGGGCTGCTTGGCAATGTCGGCTGGCAGGCCCGCCGCCGTCAGCCACAGCCGCCAGTCGTCGCTGTTGGCGTTGGATGTGTGCAGCAGCGGATAGCCGCGGAGATCCTCTGGCTGGCGCAGTGGCTTGTCGCCGCGCAGCAGCGAGGGACTGCACACCGGGAATAGCTCGTCCGCCATCAGCCAGTCGGCGCGCAGGCCTGGCCATTGGCCGCGGCCGTACCGGATCGCCGCATCGACATCGTCGCGCTGGAAGTCGACGAGACTGGTCGAGGTGGTGATGCGGACGTCGATGCCGGGATGCGCTTCCTGAAAATCGGTCAGCCGCGGCAGCAGCCACTTTGCGGCGAGCGAGGCCAGGGTCGAGACCGTCAGCACCTTGTCGTCGTCCTTGCGCAGCAGCCGGTCGGTCGCAAGGCGGAGGTCGTTGAAGGCGGCGCGGACCCCGGGGAGGTAGTCGCGCGCCTCCGGCGTCAGCGCCAGTGCGCGGTTCTGCCGGATGAACAGGCGGATACCGAGCTCCTCCTCGAGCCGGCGGATCTGATGGCTGATCGCGGTCTGCGTCACGTTCAGTTCGCTCGCCGCCAGCGTGAAGCTGAGATGGCGTGCGGCGGCCTCAAACGCCCGCAATCCGTTCAGGGAGGGCAATCTGGCAGTCATTTGGCAGCAGGATGCATGAGTTTATTTCATGCGAAGAGGTACAAATTGTCGTTTGTCGCGGTGCACTTGGAAGCAGATATTAGCGGTCAAGTTAGCTCAAGGAGCTCAAAATGTCTACTTTAACCCAGAATTCGATGACAAATCATCATGCGCCGGGCTTGATCTCGCAGATCGGCGAAACGCTCCATGTCTGGCACGAGCGCTATCGCACCCGTCGCGAACTGACCAACTGGACCGCCCGCGATCTCCACGATGTCGGCCTGTCCTGGAGCGATATCGCATTTGAGGCTGAGAAACCGTTCTGGCGGGCCTGATTGGCCGCCAGGCCGGCGCCGCCTGATCACAGGGGCGCCGGCGGTCCCTCTTTGTCTTGAGGCTCGTGTCATGAGCACCCTCCGCCTGGAAGACCTGAAGCAATATTCGGACGTGCTGCGCACCCGGCAGGGCGAGCCGATCAACGTCCGCTTCGTCGAGCCGCGCGACACCGAGGAGCTTCAGCACTATTTCCGTTCGCTCTCGACCCGCTCCCGCTACAACCGTTTCTTCGGTGCGCTCAGCGAACTGCCGAAGGGGTTGCTGAACGAGTTCCTCGACGTCGGGGCGCGCGAGCGCTTCACCGTCGTTGCGACCAAGATGGTCGACGGCTTCGAGACCATTGTTGCCGAAGCGCGCTACGCCTTTCATGTCGAGACCTCGACGCTGGAGTTCGGCCTCTCGGTTGACGACCGCTGGCAGGGCCACGGCATCGCGACCGCGCTTCTCAGGAATCTCGAATGCCGCGCCGCTGCGCTTGGCGCGGAGCACATCTTTGGCGACACGCTGCGCTCCAACCAGACCATGATCTCGCTCGCGCGTAAATCTGGCTTCGCCTTCGTCAATCATCCGGACGACTGGAAGCTGGTGCGTTTCGACAAGGAGATCCACCTCGCGCCGAAGGACATTCCCTGCGCGAGCTGGCGGCTCGCAGCACTTTCCCGTCAGGCCGATAGCCCCTCAGCCTCGGTCTGACATCACTCCAAGCCCGGCCTGGCCAAGCCAGTGCCGGGCTTTTTTTTATTCGGGCTACATTCGATCGGCGCATTACTTCCCGGTGAACACCGCCTTGCGCTTCTCGATGAAGGCCTGCACGGCCTCCTTGTGGTCGGCGGTGGTGGTGAGGCGGATCAGCCGCTCGGCCTCGTGATCCCTGGCGGTTTCGAAATCGAACAGCAGGGCCTCGTCGAGATTGTCCTTCATGTAGCGCAGCGCCAGGCGTGGGCCTTCGGCGAGCGACTTTGCCAGAGCGAAGGCTTCGGTCTGCAGCTTGTCATCGGGCACTACGCGGTTGACGAGGCCGATGGCTTCGGCACGTGCGGCATCGACGCGATCGCCGGTGAACAGCAGCTCGCGCGCCCGCGCCGTGCCGACGAGGCGCGTGAGCAGCCAGGCGATGCCATAATCGCCGGAGAGCGCGATGCGGGCATAGCCGGTGGCGACGAAGGCCGATTGGGCGGCGATGCGGATGTCGCAGGCCATGGCCAGCGCAAGGCCGGCACCAACCGCGGGGCCGGGGAGGGCGGCGATGGTCGGCTTGCGCACCGACACCAGTGCGCCCGTGAGCAGCCGCTGCCGCTCCTGGAGATCGGCGACACGGTCCTCCAGCGACATTTCGAGCTTCTTGGGATCGCGATGCGCGCCCATGCCCTTGACGTTGCCGCCGGCGCAGAACGCCTCGCCCGCACCGGTGATCAAGAGTGCGCCGACATTGGGGTCCTCGCCGCAGGTGCGGATCATCGTGCGCAGCGCCGGCGTCAGCGTGTCCGACAACGAGTTGCGCGCCTCCGGCCGGTTCAGCGTGATGACAGCGACGCGGTCGCGGATGACGCACAGGAGTTCGTCTGTGCCGGTCTCGATGGTGGTTTCGGTGGTCATCGTCGCTCCCTACTCCTATAGGGTGGGCAAAGCGCAGCGTGCCCACCATTTGTTGTTCTCGTTGTTGATGGTGGGCACGGCGCTACGCGCCTTTGCCCACCCTACGTCAGTCGCGCCTCAAAATTTCTCTACCCAGGGCCGCAGCTCCAGCTCCCAGCTCCAGGCGCTGCGCGGCTGCTGCAAGACGTTCCAGTAGCTCTCCGCGATCGCGTCGGGATCGAGCATCGAATCCGGCTTGTCGGGTGCTTCCGTCCGCGCCGCGCTGCGGATGCCGCCGTCAATGACGAAATGCGCGACATGGATGCCTTGCGTCGACAATTCGCGCGCCATGCTCTGCGCCAGCCCGCGCAACGCGAACTTGCCCATCGCGAACGGGGCGGATTGCGCGTAGCCCTTCACGCTTGCCGAAGCTCCGGTAAACAGGATCGCGCCATGCTTGTTCGGCACCATGCGCTTGGCGGCCTGCTGCGCGACCAGGAAGCCGCCATAGGCGCTGACCGCGATTGCATTCGCGACCTCGGCCGGGACCAGCTCGACGAACGGGCCGCGTGCGCGGCCGCTGGCATTGTAGACGACGAGGTCGGGCATGCCGATCTCGCGCTCGACCAGGCCGAACAGGCGCTCGACCTCCTCGGGCTCGGTGGCGTTGCAGGCATAGGCCTTGGCGCCGGTCTGGCTGCAGAGCGCGCCGAGCTTCTCGATTTTTCGCGCGGCAAGGGCAACACGGATCCCTTGCGCGGACAGCAGCCGCGCCAGCGAGGCGCTCAGGCCTTCGCCGGCGCCGACGATGAGGGCGATCTTGTATTTCGGATGTTCCATGATGTGGTCTCTGGCGTGATCTCTCGGGGACGGGACGCCGCTGATCTATGCATCGCCTGCGCGGACAACCAGCCAGAATCCAGGGCCAGCCGATCACAATTCCGCAGAGCGAATTGCTCCTTCACGGCGATCATGCCTCCCTGACAATTTGCGGCTTTATCGCCTCAAACGATGGGAGCATGATCGACATCATCCCAAGCGGCAAGCGATAAGAATTGCCGTCGGCGGAAACGAAGAGGACGATCATGCACAAGCCGGTCACGGCGCAGCCGAAAAATGTCGCGGCGGAGCAGTCGGGCCTGCTGGCGCCAGACACCACAGGCATGAACTTTTATCGCGCCGATCAGGCGCTGACGGATCTCTTGCGCATCCATCTGCCGGAATCACTATTCCGCCACATCGAGCCGCATCTCGACCGGCTCGGCGAACTCGCCGGCGGCCATCTCGACGATTGCGCGCGGCTCGCCGACCGGCATACGCCGGTGCTGCACCAGCGCGACAAGTTCGGCCGCGACGTGCAGTGGATCGAATACCACCCGGCCTATCGCGAGCTGGAGAACGCTGCCTTCGGCGAGTTCGGCATCCATGCGCTCTCGATCCGCAAGGGCATCATGGGCTGGCCGGATAAATATCCGGTGGTGGCTAAACACGCCTTTACCTTCCTGTTCAACCAGACCGAATTCGGCATGGGCTGCCCCATCAATGTCACCGACGGCTGCGCAAAACTCTTGGCGAACTTTGGCAGCGACGCATTGAAGGAAAAATACCTGGACGGCCTGACCTCGACCGACATGAGCAAGCTGACGCAAGGAGGCCAGTTCATGACCGAGAAGGAAGGCGGCTCCGACGTCGGCACGCTCACGACGACGGCCGTGCAGGAGGGCGACCATTGGCGCCTCACCGGCGAGAAATGGTTCTGCTCGAATGCCGATGCGAAAGTCGTGATGCTGCTGGCGCGCCCCCAGGGCGCCGGCCCCGGCACGCGCGGCGTCGGCCTGTTCCTGATGCCGCGCTTTCTCGACGATGGCTCGCAGAACCACTACCGGATCGTGCGCCTCAAGGACAAGCTTGGCACCCGCTCGATGGCCTCGGGCGAGATCAAGCTCGAAGGCGCGATCGCCTATGCCGTCGGCAGGCTCGACCGCGGCTTCGTGCAGATGGCCGAGATGGTGAATTCGTCGCGGCTCTCCAATGGTGTGAAATCCACGGCGCTGATGCGCCGCGCCTATCATGACGCGCTTGCCGTCGCGAAGAACCGCGTGGTGTTCGGCAACCGCATCATCGACCTGCCGCTCGGGCGACGGCAGATGCTGAAAATCATGCTGCCGGTCGAGCAGGCACTGTCGATGAGCTTTCTCACCGCGGACGCGCTCGATCGTGCGGAAGCCGGCAGCCAGGATGCGGCGGCGCTGCTGCGCATCCTGACGCCGACCCTGAAATTCCGCGCCACGCGTGACGCGCGAAAAGTCTGCGGTGATGCGCTCGAGATGCGCGGCGGCATTGGCTACATCGAGGAATTTGCCACGGCGCGCCTGCTGCGTGATGCCCATCTCGGCTCGGTCTGGGAGGGCACCGGCAACATCGTCGCGATCGATGCGCTCCGCCGTGCGGTTGGCCGCCATGGTGCCGAGTCGGCGCTGGCCGCCGATCTGCACGCCCGCCTCGACGACAGCGCCTCCGTGCCGCAGGCCTGGCGCGACAATTTGCGCGGCCTCGTCGATCGCGCCGTCGGCTTCGCGCGAGAGGTCGCAGGCAAGTCGGAGAACGAGGCCGATGCGCGCCGCGCCACGAGCGTGCTCTATCACGTCGCCAGCGCCGTCGCGCTCGCCTGGGAGGCGCACCGCATCCACGCGATGCGCGGCGATGCGCGCCGGCTGCTGCTGTCGCGGCTGGTGGTCGACCATCGCGTCGCGCCAAGCGATCCGTTCCGGCTGACGGAAAATGCCACGCAGGCGAAGATCGCAGCACTGCTGCTCGGCGACCGCGTGGCCTCCATGAGCGAGGTTGGCGAACTGGTTCTGGCAGCGTAGGCTGCGTTCCGCGATCAAACAAAAAACGCGATAGGGAGTGCTCGATGAAGGCCGCTGTCCTCTATGAAGTCAACAAGCCCCTGGTCATCGAGGATGTCAGCCTGCCGAAGCCCGGCCCGCGCGAAGTCCTGATCCGCACGTCAGTCGCCGGGCTCTGCCACTCCGATCTGCACTTCATGGAAGGCCTCTACCCGCATCCGCTGCCCGCGGTGCTCGGACATGAGTCCGCCGGCATCGTCGAGCAGGTCGGCTCCGACGTCACCTATGTGAAGCCCGGCGACCACGTCGTCACCTGCCTCTCCGTGTTCTGCGGCACCTGCGACAATTGCACCACGGGCCGCACCGTGCTCTGCACCGACACCACGGTAAAAATGCTCCCTGGCGCGTCGAACCGGATGCAGTGGAATAGGTCGGAGAAACTGCACCAGTTCCTCAACCTGTCGTCCTTCGCCGAGCAAATGCTGGTGCACGAAAATGCCATCGTCAAAATCCGCAAGGAGATGCCGCTCGATCTCGCCGCGCTGATTGGCTGCGGCGTCATCACCGGCTATGGCGCGGTGGTGAACACGGCAAAGGTGACGGCCGGCGAGACCGTGGCCGTGATCGGCTGCGGCGGCGTCGGCATGGCCGCGATCAACGGCGCGCAGATCGCTGGTGCCGGCCGTATCATCGCCATCGACACCAATCCGGCAAAGCTCAAGCTCGCGACCAAGCTGGGCGCCACCGACATCATCAATCCCGCTGACGGCGACGTCGTGAAGCAGGTGCGTGACCTCACCA
This sequence comes from Bradyrhizobium monzae, assembly GCF_021458635.1. Taxonomy (GTDB): domain Bacteria; phylum Pseudomonadota; class Alphaproteobacteria; order Rhizobiales; family Xanthobacteraceae; genus Bradyrhizobium. The sequence continues at coordinate 290,039 of NZ_JAIRDQ010000010.1, read as the reverse complement.
ATGGTGGCGTGCATCATTCCTTCGAGGTGCTTGGCCGCAAGGAAACTGCCGAGCAGGCTTTCGGCATGCTCGCGTCCGGCGGCACCGCCACCATCGTCGGCATGATCCCGTTCGGCCAGAAGATCGAGCTGCACGGTTTCGACTTCCTGCGCGAGCGCAGGATCCAGGGCTCGTCGATGGGCTCGAACCACTTTCGCGTCGACATGCCGCGCCTGGTCGATTTCTACCTGCGCGGCCGGCTGCACCTGGAAGACTGGATCTCGGCCAAGCTGAAGCTGTCGGAGATCAACGAGGGTTTTGCCAATATGAAGGCCGGCAAGACGCTGCGCAGTGTGATCATGTTTGACAGCTGACTGTGTCGTCCCGTCACGTCGACGCCCGCCCCGTCATTGCGAGGAGCGAAGCGACGAAGCAATCCAGTATCTTTCCGCGGTGACAGTCTGGATTGCTTCGCTGCGCTCGCAATGACGCGCGGGGCGAGCGTCAATCGTCAAACATCTTCGGCGGCACGAAGCCGCCGAACTCACGCTCGATCAGCTCGGCGAGCTTCAGCGGCGTGCGGTCCTCCAGCCACGGGCCGACGATCTGGACGCCGACCGGCAGTCCATCCGGCGCAAAGCCGGTCGGGATCGCGGTCGAGGGCAGGCCGGGGAGCGTCGCAATGCCGGGCCAGGCGAGCTGGTCTGGATAGACGTGCTCCTTGCCGTCGATCCTGATCCGGCGCGTTTCCTGATCAGGCGAATGGTCGTGAGGATACGCTGCCGTCGGCATCACCGGGCAGATCACCGCGTCGAAGCTCTTGAACAGCTCCCGCCATTGCGCGCGCAACCGGGTGCGTCCGCCATTCGCCATCTGCCAGTCGCGGTGGCTGAGCGCGATGCCGCGCAGCCGCTCGGCGGCGAGGCTGTTGTCGCCCTCGGGAAGCGCTGCCGCCGCTGCCTTGGCGCCGGCATAGATGTCGGGGGCAAAGGTCGAACCGAGGAACGACATCAGCATGCGCATATAGAGCCGTGAGGAGGCCGCGAAATCCGGCAGCAGCGGACTGCTGCGTTCGATCTTGACGCCTGCTTTGGCGAGGTTGTCGGCGAGCGTGTTGATGGTGCCGCGGACGGCAGTGTCGGTCGGCAGCACCGGATCGGTGTCGATCACCAGCACGCGAAAATCCTTGAACGCGGTGTGCCGTGCCGCCGGCAATTCGAGCCGATAGGCCAAGCCGGCATCGATCGGGTCGGGACCGGCCATCACGTCCAGCACCAGCGACAGGTCGGCGGCGCTGCGCGCCATCGGGCCGATGACCGAGAGATCGCGCTCGAACGGCAATGGCGGCAGCGGCGGCGGCGTATGGCCGCGCATGGCGACGAGGTTGAAGGTCGGCTTGTGCGCGTAAACGCCGCAATGGAACGCCGGTACGCGCAAGGAGCCGCCGATGTCAGAGCCGATCGACAGCGGGCCGTAACCGGCAGCGAGCGCCGCCGAGGAGCCGCCGGAGGAGCCACCCGGCGTGCGGCCGAGATCGTAGGGGTTGTTGGTGGTTCCGTAGATATCGTTGTAGCTCTGCCAGTCGCCGAGGCCGAGCGGCACGTTGGTCTTGCCGATGACAACGGTGCCGGCATCCTTCACCCGCGTGACCGGCAGCGAGTCTTCCCTGGCAATGAAGTCCTTTTGCGCGGGAATACCCCAGGTCGTCGGCAGACCGGCGATGTTGTAGGATTCCTTCACCGTCATCGGCAGGCCGAGCAGCGGCTTGCGCTCGCCACGGGCAAGTGCCGCGTCAGCTGCGCGCGCCGCGTCGAGCGCGCGGCCGAAATCCCGGACGCAGATCGCATTGACCTTGCCGTCGTGACGCTCGATGCGGTCGATCGCATCCTGCGTCAGCTCGACGGCGGAGACTTTCTTCGCCGCCAATGCGGCCGACAGCTCGACCGCGCTCTTGTAACTCCATTCCGATTTCGCCACGACATGCTCCTGCGCTTCACTGGAGGGATGATGCGCAGTTTGGCTGAACGCCGCAACCGCCGTTTGATCGCGATTGATATGCGGGATGTGGAGCGCCTACGCCGCCCCGATCAGGATCCCCACCGCCAACACGATGGCGCCGCCGAGCACGATCTGGAATACCGCCTGCAGGAACGGCGTGTCCATGTAGCGCGCGCGGATGAAGGCGATCGCCCAGAGTTCGAAGAACACGACGATGCCGGCGATTCCCGTGGCAATCCAGAACGCGTTGGCCCAGTGGTCCGGCACGAGATAGGGCATGGTGTGGCCGAGCCCGCCGAGCGTCGTCATCGCACCGCAGGTGATGCCGCGCAGCCAGGGCGAGCCTCGGCCCGTCAGCGAGCCGTCGTCAGACAGCGCTTCCGCAAATCCCATGCTGATGCCGGCGCCGATCGAGGCGGCGAGGCCCACCAGAAAGGTCTGCCAGTTCTGGTGCGTGGCAAAGGCCGCCGCGAACAGCGGCGCCAGTGTCGAGACCGATCCGTCCATCAGGCCGGCGAGGCCCGGCTGCACATATTGCAGCACGAACATCCGCCGCCGCGTGCGATCTTCCTCGGCGCGCACGTCGGGCTTCAAAATCTCGTCGGTCAGCGTGACCGCGCGGTTCTCGTGATGCTTCTCTTCCTCTGCGAGATCGCCGAGCAGGCGGCGCACGCCGACATCCTCGGCCTGCTCGGCGGCGCGCGCGTAGAAGCGCTCGGCCTCCAGCTCCATGGTCTCGACCTCCTTGCGGATCGTGTCGAGCGGCAGGTTCTTGGTCAGCCAGATCGGGCGCCGGCGCAGAAAGCCTTTGACGTCCTCGCGGCGGATCGGCGGCAGATGCGGACCGAACCGCTCCTCGTAGAGTTTCAGCAGGCGATGGCGGTGGCCGCGCTCTTCCTCGGCCATCTCCTCGAAGATTTTTGCCGTGTCCGGGTAACGCTCGCGGAGGTCCTCGGCGAAGCTCATGTAGATGCGGCTGTCCTCCTCCTCGGAGGAGATCGCGACCGCAAGCACCTCGCGCTCGGTCAAATCGGCGAAATTCTTCACGACGGCCTGTCCCACTAGTTTAGAATTATTCTAAACTATATAGGGCGCAACGGTTCCCGGGTCAAATCAGGCGGTGCGGGCCTTGCTCAGGCTGCCTTTTTGAGGAAGTCGAGCAGCAGCCGGCCGACCTCAGCTGGCTGCTCCTGCTGCACCCAATGGCCGGCACCATCGACGAGATGGCAACCTAGCATCCTGGTGCAGCCGCGCCCCTGCATCGCCTCGAACACGCCGGGGCGTTGATACGTGCCCCAATCCTGCCTGCCCGAGATGAAGCACGAGGGCACATCGATGCTGCGGCCCGAGAACAGCTGCATCTCATCGTTGAGCATGCCTGACGTGCCGTAGCGGTACCATTGCAGACCGCCCTGGAATCCGGTGCGGCCATATTCGGCGCTGTAAAAAGCGAGGTCGCTGTCCGGCAGCCATTGATTGGCGGCGATCGCAGCCGGCGATGGCATCTCCTTCGCGACCGTCTCGGCCATGGTCTCGCCGAGGTCCATCACGTAATAGGTCGGCAGCTTTGCGAGCTCGCCCGCGGACCACGATTTCAGCGGATACGGCTTGTTGTCGATCCAGTCTGCGCTCTTGTGATGATAATAGGCGCGCAGGAAATCATGCACGCCTTGCGGCGCGTGCTGCATGTCGGCGTTCGCGGGTCGCGTCGCATAGTACCATTGATAGTGGATGCGCGGGCGCGGCAGCGCGGCGAGCTCGCGATGCACGGGATCTTCGGCCGCAGGCTTCGCGGGGCCATCGACCGTGTTGAAGGGCAACGGCGGCGCTCCGCCGAATGGCGCGCTCATCAACGTCACCGAACGAAACACGTCGGGCCGGATCAGCGCGCACCACGCCGCGACCGGGCTGCCGAAATCATGTCCGGCGAGATCGACCTGCCTGTAGCCGAACGCCGACACCAGGGCGAGCGCATCGCGCGCGAGGTTGAGAAGAGAGAACGGAGTGAGATCGCCGTCGTAATCCGCGGTCCAGCCGGTGGTGCGGCCATAGCCGCGCTGGTCGGGCGCGAGCACGTGATACCCGGCGGCCGCGAGCGCCGGCATCACCTTGCGCCAGGAGAACGCGAGTTCGGGAAACCCATGGAGCAGCAGGATGCAGGGACGGCCCTTGGTCTCGAAGCCCGCTTCGAGCACATGAATGCGCAACCCGTTGATGCCGTCGACGTAGCGCGAGCGGATGCCGGCGGGGAGGGGGATGCTTGGGAGTGTTGTCATTGCCTTCTCCACACGGGTGGAATCGGGTGGGCAAAGCGGAGCGTGCCCACCATGAGGAGTGGTGGGCACGGCGCGCGAAGCGCGCGCCTTTGCCCACCCTACGGCACCTCGTTAAACCGCCGCACACACGAACGCGTTGCCCTTGCGCTTGATCTTCCCCACCGATGGCGAGGGGAAATGCGCAGTACAGCACAGCGTGTCGGTGTCGCAATAGCGTTCCAGGAAGCTGCGGCGCGTCGTGGCCGCCTTGGCCGGATCGACGTCGAACTTGATCGACAGTTCCGGATAAAGCGTCTGCAGCGGGGAGTGCATGAGATCGCCGGAGAACACCGCGTCGTCCTTGCCGCGACCCATCGCGATGGCGATGTGGCCGGGCGTGTGGCCCGGCGTCGGCACGATGCGGACGTGATCGCCGATCTGGTGATCGTTGCCGACCAGCTCGTGCCGCTTGGCCTCGACCACCGGCAGCACGCTGTCGACGAAAGGCGGAACCTCCGTCTTCGCATTCTCCGCGACCCAGTGGTCGTATTCCTGCTTGGCAAACAAATAACGCGCCTTGGGGAAGGTCGGCACCCAGCGGCCGTTCTCCAGCCGCGTGTTCCAGCCGACGTGATCGACATGCAGATGCGTGCACATCACGAAATCGATGTCGTCGACGGAGACACCAGCGGCATTGAGTGCACGCGCGTACGTGTCGTCGGTCTTCATGTTCCATTTCGGGCGATTCGGGCGCGGCTTGTCGTTGCCGATGCAGCTATCGATCAGGATGGTGTGATGCGGCGTCTTCACCACATAGGACTGGAAGCAGAGGAGGAGCACGTCCTGCTCGTCCAATGCCTTGGCCTGCCGCATCCAGGCCCGGTTCTCGGCCAGCACCTCGGGTGTCAGCCCCGGCAGCATCTCCAGCGCCGGGACGAACGCGGTTTCCTGCTCGATGACACGATGGATGGTGAGATCGCCGACCGAGTATTTCAAGCTCATGAGAATTCCTGCGGTTTACGCCGCTGGCGGCACCGAGATCTTCACGGAAGGGCGCTCCAGCATCTTCTGATGGAAGGCGTCGAGTTTCGGGTAGGCCTTGCGCCAGCCGCAATCGGCGAAGCGGAAGTCGGCATAGCCGAGCACGCAAACGAGGCCGATCTGCGAGATGTCGAACGGACCGTTGAGGACATCGGGCATGTTCTCGAAGCGCGCCATGCCGGTCCAGGCCCGGTTCCAGTGGTCGTCCGACCACGCCTGCCATTGCAGGCCCTGCGGCCGCACCATCTTCTCGTAGCGGCACAGCAGCATGGAATCGAGCATGCCGTTGATCAGCGAGTGATTGGTCTTGGCCTTCCAGCGCCGCGGACCGTAATCCGGGATCAGGCTGCCGCCGGCCATCTCGTTGAGATATTCGACGATGACGTAGGAATCCAGGATGACGTCGCCGTCATTGGTGATCAGCACCGGCAGCTTCTTCAGCGGCGTGATCTTCGAATAGTCCTCGTTGTCCGTGCCGGGCGCGACGGTCGCGGGCGTGAACTCGATCTTGTCGATCAGCCCAAGCTCGATCGCGGCAATGCGCACCTTGCGGGCGAAGGGCGAGGCTGGGGAGAAGGAGAGTTTCATGGGGAAATACCTCTATCCAAACAGACGGTCCTCATCCTGAGGAGCGCGCCCCTTGGCGCGCGTCTCGAAGGATGGCAACGGGGAGGTGCCTTCTCGTCACCCGACGCGAACGTCGGGCGACCTTTTTCCTGGCGCATCCTTCGAGACGCGCGCGTTGCGCGCTCCTCAGGATGAGGGCGGAAGCCGGAGGCCTTACGCCGCCACGATCTCCTGGCGCTGCTCGCCGAGGCCTTCGATGCCGAGCGTTACGACGTCGCCGACATTGAGGAAGGTCGGCGGCTTCATGCCGAGGCCGACGCCGGGCGGGGTGCCCGTGGTGATGATGTCGCCCGGCAGCAGCGTCATGAACTGCGAGACATAGGAGATGCACTTGGCCATCGAGAAGATCATGGTCTTGGTCGAGCCGGTCTGGCGGCGCTGGCCGTTGACGTCGAGCCACATCGACAGGTTCTGCACGTCCTTGATCTCGTCCTTGGTGGCGAGCCAGGGGCCGACCGGGCCGAACGTGTCGTGCGACTTGCCCTTGGTCCATTGACCCAGGCGCTCGGTCTGGAAGTTGCGCTCGGAGACGTCGTTGCAGACGCAATAGCCGGCGACGTAGTTCAGCGCATCGGCTTCCGAGATGTATTTGGCCTGGGTGCCGATGATCGCGGCGATTTCGACTTCCCAGTCGAGCTTGGTCGAGCCGCGCGGCTTCTCGACCTTGTCGTTCGGGCCGGACAGCGAGGTGTTGGCCTTCATGAAGATGATCGGCTCGGTCGGAATCGCGGCGCCGGTCTCCTTGGCGTGGTCGCTGTAGTTGAGGCCGATCGCGACGAATTTCGAGATGCCGGTGACCGGCGCGCCGAAGCGCGGCTTGCCGGAGACGGCGGGCAGCGAGGCCGGGTCGATGGCGGCGAGCTTCTTCAGGGAGGCCGGCGAATAGGCCTCGCCGGTCAGGTCCTTCACATGCGCCGACAGGTCGCGCAATTGGCCGGATTTGTCGATCAGGCCGGGCTTTTCCGCACCCTTTTCGCCGTAACGAACAAGCTTCATTCTGGTTTCTCCCTTGGGATGGACTGATCGGTTAAATAGCTTCATGGAACAGGGCGGCGGGAAATTCAACCGCTCAAAACGGGGCGCATTGCAGCCCTTCCTTGCAGGGTGGGCAAAGGCGCAAAGCGCCGTGCCCGCCAACTTCCATTAATGGCCGCGATGGTGGGCACGCTTCGCTTTGCCCACCCTTGCTACGATTCCAGCGCCACAAACCTGAAGGCATCGCCTTCCCGGCGGATGTGCCCGGCCGAGAAGTGCCCGCCGATCACAAGCGTCGGCGTATCGGCAAACCGGCCGAACAGCGCGGCCCGCGTTGCGGCCGATTGGGCCTGGTCGGAATCCGCGGTGGAGGACCAGCCGAGATGCGCCATCTGGCAGGGGTGATGGGCGACGTCGCCGGTCAGCAGGCCCTGTTCGCCGTCCGACTGGATCAAAATGCTCATATGGCCGGGGCTGTGGCCGGGCGTCGGGATCATGCTGATCTCCTCGCTGAGCCTGTGGTCGCTCGGGATCAGATCGGCGCGCTCGGCATCGACGATCGGCTTCACGGAATCGTCAAAGACCGCCTGCTTGTCCGGCTCGGTCGAGTGGTCGCGCCAATGCTCGTATTCGGTGCGGCCGAACACGTAACGTGCCTTCGGGAAGGCCGGCACCCATTTGCCGCCGACCAGCTTCGTATTCCAGCCGACATGGTCGACGTGAAGATGCGTGCACAGCACGGTGTCGATGCTGTCGGGCTCGAAGCCCGCTGCCGCCATCATCTCCAGAAATGGCGTGTTGCGGTTATTCCAGGTCGGGACGTTGCGGCCCTGCTTGTCGTTGCCAAGCCCGGTATCGACCACGATCCGTCGCGCTGGCGTCTCCACCACCAGCGAATGGATCGACATCTTCAGCCGGCCTTCCTCGGTGGCGAAATGCGGAATCAGCCAGGGCAGCTTCCGGATCTCATCGTTGCTGGCCAAGGGCAGGATGAAGCGAGTCGAGCCGACCGTCTCCAATTCCACGACTTTGGTGATTTTGACTCGGCCTACCGTCCACTGCATCGGGAGCGCCCCTTATTTTCTTGCTTTCGCGAAAGATGCGGTCTTCCGCCGTCGAACGCAATGGATCATCTGCCGCGATGTTGCGTTATCCGGGGAGACTGGAACCAGCCAAACGACGAGCAGGGAGCCCATGCCAGAGCTTGCGATTTCCGCCGACAAGGTCGCCTTCATCATCGAGAAGGCACGCGAATTCGACGTCAAGGAAGCGGATTCCGATCCGGACTCCGGCTCCAATGCCGCTGACGACGGCGAGACCGACGTGCTGGAGGACGATTCGTCCGACCCGGTCGCAGCCGAGCTCGCTGGCTTCATCGGGGCGCTGAACGAGGACGAGCAGCTCGACCTCGTCACGCTGATGTGGCTCGGTCGCGGCGATGGCGAAGTGGACGAATGGGACGATCTGCGTTCCCGCGCCGCCGAGGCGCGCGCCGAATACAGGGCGCCGCGGCGCGAGGCCGTGCAGTATCTGCTGGGTGAGCCGATGCTCGGCGATTTGCTCGCCGACGGCATGGACGAGCTCGGTATCGACTGGAGCGACGAGCGGACCACGCCGGTGGCGTAGTTCTTATCGAGCGCAGTCGATGATCACGGTGCCGAGCTTGTCGCCCTTCTCGACGGTGAGATGCGCCTGGGCCGTATCGGATAGAGCAAACTGCGCCGCGACGTTGTGAATGCGCGGCCCCGCCGCCAGCCATTTCGAGATGCCGGCCTGCGCCGCCGCGAGCAGTGCCGGCGGCAGCGCGAACAGCACCAGCGCGCGCAGCGCGATGCACTTTTCCATCAGCTCGCGCATCGGTACAACCGGCGCTCGGTTGCCGTTGGTGGCGTAGACCGCGATGGTTGAATTCATCGCCATCAGCTTCAGCGTCGTCGCGATGTTGCCGCCGAAATCGACATCGACGACGCGGTCGACACCGCGTCCGCCAGTGAAGGCCATTGCCTTCGCGACGACGTCCTCTTCCTTGTAATTGATCACGAGATCGGCGCCCGCGCGCCGCGCCTGCTCGCCCTTCATCGCCGAACTGACGGTCGCGATCACCTGCGCGCCGCCCCATCTTGCCAGTTGTACCGCATAGTGCCCGACTGCACCGGCGCCACCAGTGACGAGCACGGTCTTGCCGACGATCGGTCCGTCCGCAAACAGCGAGCACCACGCGGTCATCGCTGGAATGCCGAGCGTTGCACCTTCCGCAAAGGACAGACTATCCGGCAATGGCGTCACCAGCTGCTCGGCAAGCGCGATATATTCCGCGGCCGTGCCGAAGGCGCGGCCGTTGCGCTGGCCGTTGAACAGCCAGACACGGTCGCCGATCTTGAAGCGCGTCACGCCGTCACCGATCTGATCGACGAATCCCGCGCCATCACTGTTCGGAATCACGCGCGGATAGTCCATCGCGCGATAGGAGCCGCCGCGCCGGCCGACATCGGCAGGATTCACGCCGGAGGCTTCCAGGCGAATGCGAACTTCGCCTGGACCTGCGACCGGCGTCGCCATCTCACCATAGGCGAGAACGTCCGCCGCCGGTCCCGTTTGCTCGTACCAGACCGCTCTCACAGCGTTCCCGGGAACGCACCACCGTCGAGCAAGATGTTCTGGCCGGTGATGAAGCCGGCCTTGGCGCCGCACAGGAAGGCGCAGGCATAGCCGAACTCGTCGGGCTGGCCGAAGCGGCCGGCCGGATTGAGTTTGGCGCGCTCGGCCAAGACCTGCTCCGGCGTGGTGCCGCGCTTGTCGGCTTCGGCCTTCGCGGTGCCGGTCAGGCGGTCGGTCTCGAACGGGCCCGGCAACAGGCCGTTGATGGTTACGTTGTTGATCACCGTCTTGCGCGACAGGCCGGCGATGAAGCCGGTGAGGCCGGCGCGCGCGCCGTTGGAGAGGCCGAGGATGTCGATCGGCGCCTTCACCGCCGCCGAGGTGATGTTGACGATACGGCCGAACTTGCGCGCCATCATGCCGTCGACGGTCGACTTGATCAGCTCGATCGGCGTGAGCATGTTGGCGTCGATCGCCTTGATCCAGTCGTCGCGGGTCCAGTTGCGGAAATCGCCGGGCGGCGGACCGCCGGCATTGTTGATGAGAATGTCCGGTTCGGGGCAGGCCTTCAGCACGGCTTCGCGGCCCGCAGGCGTCGTGATGTCGCCGACGATTTCGGTGACCTTCACGCTCGGATAGGCTTTCCGAATCTCGTCGGCCGTCTTCTTCAGGGCGTCGGCGCCGCGCGCGGTCAGCGTGACGTCAACGCCGGCTTCGGCCAGCGAGATGGCGCAAGCGCGCCCCAGGCCCTTGCTGGATGCGCAGACGATGGCGCGGCGACCTTTGATCCCAAGATCCACTGTTTCACTCCCGTAATGTCAGGCAGGTTTTTGGATGAGCGGCACTCTAGCCAACCTCGGCGCCGCTGATAAGGGATGGAGCCGCGTCAAAATGCATGGCGCTCGCCGTGGCGATGCAAATGCGCCCTAGATGTGCCGCTCCTGCTTGAGGCGGTCGATCGCAGCCGCCGCTTCCGGCGGCAGCGACTTGAAGCCCATCTTCCCGACCGCCGAGAACAGCGGCCGCAGCTGCGAGCCGGCGAGGAAGGGCGGCTGGTCGTTGGCCGGCACGATCTGGTCGAACACCAGCACCAGCGTCGTGGCGACGAGGCCGACCCTGATGGCGCCGAGCGCGGCGCCGCCGAGGCGGTCGCCGATCCCGGCGTCACGGATCGTGTCGTCCAGCACGAAGCGGCCGATATATCCGAGCAACATGCCGACCACCAGGAAGATGCCGAAGAACCAGATCCAGTCCTGGAATTGCGGCGCATTCGGATTGGCGGCGATCTGCGGCGCGATCATCGGCATCAGCGAGACCGCGATGGGGGCGGCGAGGAGATAGGCGAGGATGGTCACGGCGCTGCGGAGCAGGCCGGACTTGAAGCCAAAGCCGATCGCGATGCCGAGCGCCGCATAGACCGCCAGATCGAAGCTATTCATGAGCGAACCCTGCCGATGGAACGAATGAACGCTGAACCGATCGTTCCGGTTTCAGATCGTTAAAATCGTATCTATACTTTCAGCAGCTCAGGATTGCGTCCGTTCAGGGCTATTCGACGGCAGTTCTCCCCGTAAGAACGGAAAGAGGGGAGAAAACAGCTACCGCACCTCCGCCCGGATCATATCCGCCGCCTTCTCTCCGATCATGATCGTCGGCGCATTGGTGTTGCCGCCGATCAGTGTCGGCATGATCGAGGCATCGACGATGCGCAGGCCGTCCACGCCATGCACCTTCAGCTTCGGATCGACCACGGCCATCGCATCCGTGCCCATCTTGCAGGTGCCGACCGGGTGATAGACGGTGTCGACGCGATTGCGCAGGATGGCGCGGATGTCGTCGTCCGTTCGCACATCGGACGTGAACATGTCCTTCTTCTGCAGCGCGCGCATCGCGGGCGTCTCCATCAGGCGGCGCGTGGTCTTGAAGCCCGCGACCATCGTCTCGAGATCTTCCGCCTCGCCGAGGAAGTTCGGATCGATCAGGGGTGGGGCGAGCGGATCGGCGCTCTTCAGCCAGACGCTGCCGCGACTTTTCGGTCGCAGCAGGCAGACATGGCATGAGAAGCCTGCTTCCTTGTGCTTCTTGCGGCCGTGGTCGTCGAGCATCGCGATGATGAAGTGGAGCTGAATGTCGGGCACGTCGAGGTCGGGGCTGCTCTTCAGGAAGCCGCCACACTCGGCGAAATTGGTGGTCATCAGGCCGCGCCGTTCGCGGCGATAGCGCTGGATGGCGCGGAGCAGGGACGGCAGCCGGCCAAGCGACGCGTGCACGAAGTGCGGATAGTCGGACGCATAGACGAACACGAAATCCGGATGGTCCTGCAGATTGCGCCCGACGCCCGGCAAATGATGCACCACCTCGATGCCGTGCGTACGAAGCGCATCGCCGTCGCCGACGCCTGACAGCATCAGCAATTGCGGTGACTGGAAGGCGCCGCCAGCGAGGATCACCTCGCGGCGCGCGCGCAGCTGCTTCGTCTGCTTGCCCTGGACATATTCGATGCCGACGGCGCGCCCTGCTTCGATCAGGATTTTCGTGGCATGCGCCCCCGTCTCGACGCGCAAATTCGCGCGCTTGTCGATGTGGGGCTGCAGATAGGCGCGCGCCGCGCTCCAGCGCTCGCCCTTGTGCTGCGTCACCTGGTAGCTGCCGAGCCCTTCGTGATCCCCTTCATTGAAGTCCTCGCGGATGCGGAATTGCGCCTCGCGCGCGGCCTGATGGAAGACGTCGTGGATCGGATTGTCCGAGCGCAGTCGGTTGACGTGCAGCGGGCCGCCCTTGCCGTGATATTCGCCGTCGAAATCGCTGTTGTTCTCCGAGCGCTTGAAATAGGGCAGCACGTCCGCATACGACCAGCCTTCATTGCCGAGCGAGGCCCAATGGTCGTAGTCCCATTTGTGGCCGCGGATGTAGACCATGGCGTTGATCGCGGAGGAGCCGCCGAGGCCTTTGCCGCGCGGTTGATAGCCGATGCGGCCGTTCAATCCCTTCTGCGGCACGGTGTCGAAGCCCCAGTTGGCGGCCTTGTAGGGCAACGCGAGCCCGAACGGCGTGGTGATCCGCCAATTGTCGTTGCGTCCGCCGGCATCGAGCAGCGCCACGGATGTCCCCGCATCCTCCGACAGCCGCCCCGCCACCGCGCAGCCGCCCGAGCCCGCGCCCACGACGACGAAATCGAATGTGTCAGTCACCACTGTTTCCCCCTTGCGTTTTCTTTCCTGTCGTCGTTGCGAGCGCAGCGAAGCAATCCAGATTCCCTCCGTTGGTGCAGTCTGGATTGCTTCGCCGCTTCGCTCCTCGCAATGACGGAGAGCTACGACATGAACCTCATCATCTTTTCCAGCCGCGCGATCTTGCCGCCATAGGGCGGGTAGAGATCGGCGAGGCGGTTGAATTTCGAGCGATAGAATACCGGCTTCAGCTTGCTGAACGTCTTAAAGCCCCATTCGCCGTGATAGGCGCCGGTGCCGGAGGCGCCGACGCCCCCCATCGGCTGGTTGGTTTGCGCGAAGTGAAACAGGCAGTCGTTGACGGTGACGCCGCCGGAGACCGTGCGCGCCAGCACCTCGTCGCGCGCGTCGCGATCCCTGCCGAACCAGTACAGCGCCAGCGGCCGGTCGCGACGGTTGATGAAGGCGATGGCGTCTGCGGAATCGCGAATGCCCAGCACCGGCAGCACTGGACCAAAGATCTCCTCCTGCATCGCCGCCATCTCTTCGGTGGCACCGACGATCAGCGTCGGCGGAAATTTGCGATGCGCCTTCCAGTTCGGATCGTCCGTCTTCGCCGGTTGCAGGATCTTGGCGCCGCGCTGCGCGGCGTCCGCGACCAGCCTTTCCAGTCGCGCATAGTGACGGTCGGAAATGATCGAGGTGTAGTCCTTGTTGGCGGGATCGGTGCCGAACATGCGGCGCATCTGCGTGCGCACCTTCTCAGTGAAGACCTGCAATGAGCCCTCCGGCACCAGCACGTAATCCGGCGCGATGCAGGTCTGCCCGGCATTGAGCAGCTTGCCGTAGGCGATGCGCTCGGCCGCCTCGTCGAGATCGGCTGACACATCGATGATCGCCGGCGACTTGCCGCCGAGCTCGAGCGTGACAGGCGTGAGATTGCGCCCCGCGGCTTCCGCGACCAGCCGCCCGACCCGGGTCGAGCCGGTGAACACGAGGTGATCGAACGGCAGGCTGGCAAAATCCTTTGCGACCTCATCCTCGACCCCGGTGACCAGCAGCTCCATGGCGTCGAACCTCTCGGCGACCGTCTCCTTCAGCAGCGCGGCAAAGTGCGGCACGAGCTCGCTCGGCTTGATGATGACGCGGTTACCGGCGGCGATAGCGCCGATCGCAGGCGCGAGCGTCAGCTGCAGCGGATAATTCCAGGGCGCGATGATGCCGACGACGCCGAGCGGCTGCGGGATCAGCCGATTGCGCGCGGGCAGGAATTGCAGCGCAGTCGCGACGCGCTGCGGCGCCATCCAGCTTTTCAGATGTTTGGTCGCATGCCGGATCTCGGAGAACACCATCATCGTCTCGGCGATATTGGTCTCGATCGCCGAGCGGTGGCCGAAATCGGCCGAGATCGCCTGCCGGAAACGCTCCTCATTGTCCGCGACCACGGCGCGCAAACGCGCAAGCCGATCGAGCCGCGCGGCGCAATCAGGCGCCGGCTCGGCTCGCGACCGCGCGACCATGGCCTGGAAGCTGTCGTTGAGCGCCGTCAGTGGGGCGCTCGCCAGGGGGCGATCCAAGGTATTGTTCAAGGCGGTCCTCCCCAGATCGGCGTTTCGCCTCTGTTTTGTTGCCGCAAGCTGGCGGTTTGCGGAACTTCTGGCAAGTGTGTGGCAAATCGGCCGGAATCCGCGCCCACGGCCTGTCATAAAGTCGAAAAAAACGTCCCCTCGGCCCTTTCCAAAGGCGGTCCGGGTTGGTACATACCCCTCGCACCCGATGGGCTTTGCCCCGGGATTGCCTTCCAGGGAAGCCTTCGGGACGGGAGAAGCAGCCACGCCAACAGCGTCGGCCCTGATCCACCGTCCCCGGCATTTAAGCGAAGGCAAAGCAACGGTTTAACGCGGGGTGGAGCAGCCCGGTAGCTCGTCAGGCTCATAACCTGAAGGTCATAGGTTCAAATCCTATCCCCGCAACCAAAAACATTAAGCCCTTGAAATCAGAATGATTTCAGGGGTTTTTGTTTTCTAGACCCGCAACCAACATCGACCGCGAACGGTGGATCGTTGAGAGTCTTCCACTGCCGTTGGCATGACTCAGCGCGGACCCTAGGTTGATCGCGACCGGTGACGCCCCTTGCAACAATTTCTTTCGGGCCTGCGACCAGCCGCGGACAGCATCTCCTAAGAGACGATAGCCAGCTTGCTTTGTCGGTTTCGAATCTCGCTCTCAGTGAATTATGCAGAAGTTATCTGCTTGATCGCAGCGAAAACATTGACTTGCTTGTGCTGCCAAATGCTTGGGTTGTCGCTTGTTGTTTGAAGTAGCATTCTCATCTCGTCCACACCAATATTTCGTTTGATAGCCTTCAAAAGGCCAGCGGCTCCAGCGACCAATCCCACCGAGCTGCTGCGAGAGGCTACGCGGGTATAGCCGCCGCCGACACCCGTCGTTTTCATCGAGCCAGCCCAACAGGCGACGTCGCCCACATCCTCACCCCAGCTATCTGGCCAAGAGGATACTGAAATGACGCCTCTGCAGTTTCCTGGATACAAAGGAACGCCTTGGGCAGTTCGCGATGGTCCTGTGACGACTATGACGCCTGCATCCGCGAGTTTTAGGATGAGTTCTTGCGAGGCGATATCTGCTTCGCCAGCGGCACCGAAGCTCATGCAAATCACGTCAGGCAACTCAGAAACGCACCACTGAAGTGCGCGATTAATATCCTCTATCGTTCCACTGCCCTCAGCACCTAACACCTTTGCTGAAACGAGCGAGGCCGCAGGGGCGACGCCGACGACACCAACGTCATTTTGCTTTGCCGCCACGCTACCGGCCAATAGAGTACCATGGCCATTCAAATCTGATGGGTCGGAATCATTTGCACAAAAACTGCGTTGAACCACTACGTTCAAGTCTTCGTGCGCAGCATCGATGCCCGAATCTAGAAGGCAAAGTCGAACGCCCTCTCCGCGGGTGAACTTCCAAGCTGGAGGCGCTCCAACTATCTCGACTCCAAAAGGGATCTCTTCTTGGTTTTCCGTATTGACAAAACCATTGGTTGTGATCTTCATTCTGAGTATCCTTTTTTTGAGACTGAAGATTTATTTTTAACAATATTGAGGAGGCAACGATGGCGGGTGGATCTTTTCCAATAAGGGGCACATCTGGACCTACGTTCGCGACGATCGGCCATTCGGCGGACCGGCGCCCCCGGGTGCGCTCTATTACGCCTCGCGCGACCGGCGGCAGGAGCATCCCACACGGCATCTTCAAAGCTTCTCCGGTATCCTCCAGGCCGATGCCTATAGCGGCTACAACGAGCTGTATGACGCCGCGCGCGCCCAGGGACCGGTCACGCCTGCACTCTGTTGGGCCCACGCTAGGCGGCAGTTCTTCGAGCTGGCGGACGTCGCCGCCAATGCGAGGCGAGACAAGAATGCCGCGGCGATCTCGCCGATTGCCCTCGAGGCGGTCAAGCGCATCGATGCACTGTTCGATATTGAGCGCGGCATCAACGGCCAAAGCGCCGAACAACGTCTACGGGTGCGCAAAGAGCAAAGCGCACCCCTGCTGGCGGTGCTGGAAGCGTGGCTGCGCGAGCAGCGTGCTCGGCTATCGAACTCCTCATCGGTCGCCAAGCCAATCGACTACATGCTGCGCCGCTGGGATCGGTTCACTCGCTTCCTCGATGAAGGGCGGATCTGCCTGACAAACAATGCGGCGGAGAGCGCGCTGCGCGGCTTTGCTCTCGGCCGCAAGTCCTGGCTGTTCGCCGGCTCGGAACGCGGCGCTGACCGCGCCGCCATCATGGCGACGCTGATCATGACGGCAAAGCTCAACGACATCGATCCGCAAGCCTGGCTGGCGGACGTCTTGGCCCGCATCGCCAGCACCCCGCAAGGTCGGCTCAATGAGCTGCTCCCTTGGGAATGGCAGAACAGCCCTGTTCAGTCTGCGGCCTGATCGGGCCCACTGCACCGCGCGATCATCCCGCGGCCCTCACCGGACGGTTACCAAGCGGAGCAAGTCTGTGGGGGCGGCTGTTGCGGGTCCCCGCAACCAAATTCGGAATGACCGGTTCCGATACGAAAATGGCCCGCTTGATGCGGGCCATTTTTGTTTTGGGGCGGTCGCCGTTCGCCCTGCATGTGTCTGCTCTAGCTGAGATCGTGCAAATCCTTGCCGAGCGGCGGTTTCAGAGAAAATCCCGTGAACTTCACCGGCAATCCCTTTCGTTCGGGTGTGCAGGCCATCGGCCCGACCCGGTAAGATTGCGCTTCGGGAAAAGGAGCCAATCGGACCAGTGGCCAACTCTTGCCGTCAACCGAGGTCTGCAATCGCAGGACGCCGCCGGCGACGGTGACGCGCATCCGGAAATCGCCGGCGTCGTGCGCATACGGGGCCGTTGCCCAATCCGACTGCCCGTTGGTCAAGACGCTCGAAAGCATGGCGCGCCCGTCCGAAAACTCGATTCCGGCTTTGATCCAGTGCTCCGCGTCGATGCGCACCATGATGCCGGCTTGATCGTAGAGTTCTTGATAATTGCACTGGATGCGCAATTCGGCCGTAAACGCCTCCGCGGTCCGAAATCCCAGAAAATGGCCGCTGTCGCGGCAGAATCCGTAGTGGGTCTTCTGCCAGAAATCGGTGGCCTTGTCGGTGACGATCTCGAGGCTGTCGCCCTGCGCGGTCCATCGCGTCGGCTCATTCAGCCAAACACCATCCTGTCTGGCAAAGACGGCAACGTTCATATCAAACCTCGAGCAAAGCGGCCGATCGCACCGGACGTCGATCTGGAACGGTGAAGCGACCGCGGGGCGAACGGAGAGCCTGGCGCGGGATTTGACGCACCTGGCTCTCGCGGACGCTACTTCGGTATAGCCAAATCGGAGCTATCCATTCTTCTTCAGGATCTCCGACGCATTCTCCTTGGTAATGAGCATCGTCGGCAAGGTGATGACCGGCTCGAGCTTCTCGCCTTTGAGCAGCTTTGCCGCCTGCCTCAATCCTTCCGCGCCGGGCGTTGCGTAGAGGAACGTCGCGGTGAGCTGGCCCTTGGAGACCCAGGTGACGCCTTCGTCCGGCAATCCGTCGATGCCGATGATGAACTTGATGTCCTTGTCGCGGTTGGCGTCCTTGGCGGCGAGATAAGCGCCGTAGGCCATCGGATCGTTGTGGCCGTAGACCATGTCGATCTTCTCGTTGTTGCGGAGCGCCGTTGTCATGATGTCGTAGGCCTTGTCCTGCTTCCAGTCGCCCGATTGGTTATTGAGCAGGAACTTGATGCCAGGCTCCTTGTCGGTGAAGGCGTGGAAGCCGTCGTGCCGGTCGTGCGCGGGCTGCGTGCCCATGCCGCCCCAGATCTCGACGACGTTGCCCGCCGCCTTGCCCGGACCGCCGAGCAGCTTCACCGCGTGCTCGCCGGCTGCCTTGCCGATCGCGACATTGTCGCCGCCGATGAACTGGGTGATGCGCTTGGTATCGACGTTGCGGTCGAGCACGATCACGGGAATCTTGGCGTCGATCGCCTTTTCGACCACGCCGGTCAGGCCGGCCGACTCCTTCGGCGAGATCAGGAGCACGTTGACCTGCTGTACGATCAGATTGTCGCAATCGGCGACCTGCTTCTCGGTCTTGTCCTGGCCGTCTGTAATGATGAGGTCGATATCCGGATGTTTCTTCGCCTCGGCCTGGATGTCCTTGTTGAACTGCACGCGCCAAGGCTCCAGCGTTGTGCACTGGCTGAAGCCGACTTTCGATTTGCCGGCAGCCTTTGCAGGCGTCCAACCGGCCGGCAGATAGATCGTCATTGCGGCACCCGCCGCGGTGGTCGACAATTTCAGGAATTCACGACGCTTCATCGAGATCCTCCCTTGCGAGTTGGGCCTTTGCGGCACTTGGCAGCCGATGGGTTTCGGCTGTTTTCGGATCGGCCTGTGCCTCGCCCGATCGGCGGAATCGCCATCGCGCGACGAGCTGGCCGAGATTCTGTTCCTGCACCAGCACGGTGCAGACGATGATCAATCCCTTCATCACGAGCTGGACGTTGGAGTCGATGTTCTGAAGCTGCAGGATGTCGGAGAGCAGGCCGAAGATCAGGACGCCGACGAAAGTGCCGGCAAGGCCGCCGCGGCCGCCCATCAGGCTGGTGCCGCCGATCACGACGGCAGCGATCGCGTCGAGCTCGAGGCCGGTGCCTGCGTCGGGCTTGCCCTGCCGGTACTGCGCGACGAACAGCACGCCGGCGATTCCCGCAAGAAGGCCCGACAACAGGTAGGCCGTGAGCTGCACCTGCGCGACCTTGATGCCGGAGAGCTTTGCGGCCTCGATGTTGCCGCCGATCGCGTAGGCATAGCGTCCGAAGGTGGTGAAGCGCAGGATCGCGCCGAACAGGCAGATGGCCGCGAGGAAGAAGACGCTCGGGACAGGCAACACGCCCCACAGCATCGAACGCAACAGCTCGAAGGCCTCGGTCGCATTGGTGCCGGTGTAGACAGGGACCACGGCGTTGTCGGACCCGGCCGTCAATCGCGCGATGCCGAGCGCGCTGACCATCATCGCGAGCGTCGCGATGAAGGGTTGCAGCCGGCCGGCGACGATCAGGAGCCCGTTGATGCCGCCAAGCACCATCGCGAGGCAGGGCGCGATCAGCAGCACGCCGAGAACGCCGAATTTGGCCGGCACCTGGTTCATCGTCCACCACCCGATTGCGATGGCGGCGACAAGGCCGAGCAAGCCCGGAATGCCCATGCTCTGCCAGCGCGTCAGCGAGATCTCCCGTCGCCGTCCGGCGCTGACGTCGCGGCCACGCGCAAGGCCGGCGAATACGAAGCGTGCAGCCAGCGCCACGGCAGCGCCGCCGACCAGGATCGCCGCCGGCACGCCGATGACGGACGCCGAGGTCCAGCCGGGCTTGGTCAGCAGCATCGCGCAGATCACCGTCGAGAAGCCCATCACCGAGCCGACCGACAGATCGATGCCGCCGAGCAGGATGACCATGGTCATTCCGGTCGCGACCAGTCCGGTGATCGAGACCTGGCGCAGCACATCGGTCAGGTTGCCGTAGGACAGGAAGATGTTGTGCCCGGATGAGGTGTGCGGCGAGATGAGGGCGCCGATCAGGCAGATCAGCACAAGACCCCAATAGAGCTTGGTGCGGGAGAGCAGGCGGAACAGGGCTTTCATGATGCGGCTTCCTGCGACCAATTCGCCATCCCAGGTGCCGCGAGGCGCATCACCGCCTCCTGTGTCGCGGTCTCGCGTGCGAGGATGCCGGTCTGCCGACCCTCGCACATGACGAGGATGCGGTCGGACAACAGCAGGAGTTCGGGCATTTCAGAGGTGACCACGATGATTCCGAGCCCCTGTGCGGCGAGATCGAAGATCAACCGGTAGATCTCCATTTTGGCGCCGATGTCGATGCCGCGGGTCGGCTCGTCGAGCAGCAGGATGCGTGGCTCGGTTGCCAGCCATTTGCCGATCACGACCTTTTGCTGGTTGCCGCCGGACAGCGCGGCGGCTTCCTGGCCGATACCGGTGCAGCGAACCGAGAGCCGCTTGACCATGTCGGCGGCGAGTGCGCGTTCGCGGGCGAACGCGCGCAGGCCAAATCGCGAGAGCGCCCCGATCGAGGGCAGCGCGACATTGTCGCAGATCGAGGCGGCCAGATGCAGGCCGCGCTCCTTGCGATCCTCGCTGACGAGCGCGACGCCGAGATGATAGGCGTCGGAGGGAGAGTTGATGTCGACCGCCGCACCGTCGATCGCGATGCTGCCGGTCCGCCAGCCGCGCGCCACGCCGAAGATCGACTCCAGGATTTCCGTCCGGCCTGACCCGAGCAGGCCGCCGACACCGAGGATCTCGCCGCGCTTCAGCTCGAAACTCACGCCGCGCAGCATCCGCCGCCATCCGTGCGGACCGAGCGTATCAAGCGTCAGGTCCTGCACCGAGAGGACGACCGCACCGTCCTGCGCCGTCGCGCCGCGCTCGTTCGCAGCCATCTCGCGGCCGACCATCGCCGATATGATGGCTCCGCGCGAGAGTTCATCGATTCGTGCCGTCACCACGCGCCGGCCATCGCGCAGAACCGTGACGCGGTCGGCAAGCTCCAGCACCTCCTCGATGCGATGCGATGTGTAGATGATCGCGACGCCCTCGCGCGCGAGCTGGCGTACGATCTTGAACAGCCTGTCGCATTCCGACGACGATAGCGCCGAGGTCGGCTCGTCCATGATGAGGATGCGCGCATTGAGCGACAGCGCCTTGGCGATTTCGACGAGCTGCTGCTCGCCGACGCGCAGGCCCGCAATCCTGGTGTCCGGCGCGATGGTGAGGCCGAGGCGCGCCAGCAGGCGCTCGGCCGCCCTGACCATCCGGCGCCGGTCGATCAATACGCCGCCGATCAGCGGCTCTCGGCCAAGGAAGATATTGTCGGCGACGCTCAGCTCGGGAACGAGGTTGAGCTCCTGGTGGATGATGGCGACGCCGGCCTCTTCGGCGTCTCGCACGCCGTTAAAGGACGCAGCACAGCCCTCGACCAGAATGGTGCCGTCGTAGCTCGTGTGAACGCCGGCAAGGATCTTCATCAGGGTGCTCTTGCCGGCACCGTTCTCACCCATCAGCGCGTGCACTTCGCCGTGGCGCAGATCGAAGTCGACGTCGTGGAGCGCCTTCACGCCGGCAAAGGATTTGGAGATCCGCTCCGCACAGAGCACGGCGTGCCCGCCCGGAACGCCGGCACGGCTGCCAAGCTCGACCACGCGAGACGAGCGCGGCGCGCCGCGCTCGTCGTCTGCCCCGGGCGCGCCGAAGCGTGTCTCCATCGGGTTTTCCTCCCGGCGTGCCGTCAGTCCTTGGGAAGACATTCGAGCCGCAGGTGATCGTTTATTTGTTACCTGATATGCTAGTTATATCAGTTGATGCTCGTCAAGCCTCTTTGGCCGCGCGATTGGCGTTGCGGCATTGAAATGTGTAGATCGGCCGGGGGAACACAGCATGCATTCAGTCGGCGGGTTCAGTGGCGGCGCAAGGCCAGCGCGCGGGCGTAGCGCAGGTGGATCAAAAGTCGATCAGGCCTATCTTGCGCTGAAGCGCGCCATCGTCTCCGGCACGCTCGCGCCCGAAACGCCGATCGACAAGAACGAGTGGTGTGCGCTCTTTGATGTATCGAAACTGTCGGTCACGACGGCGATCAACAGGCTCGCCTTCGAAGGGCTCGTCGTGGTCGAGCCGCAGCGCGGCTCCTATGTTGCCAGGATTCATCTCGAGGATGTGAGGCAGTGGATGCTGATGCGTCGCGCGCTGGAGGTCGAAATCGTCGGCGTCTGCGCGGACAGCATGCCGGACGATGCGATCGGCGCGCTCAGCCAGAATCTCGCTTATCAAAAGGCTGCGATCGAGAGCGGAGACCTTGAAGGCTTCCACGAACTCGATACCCGGTTTCACCATCAGATGACCGAGAGCCTGGGCCTCGCGCGCGTCGGCGAAGCTCTCGATACGATCCGAACTCATCTTGAACGCGTGCGCCGTACGTTGCTGCCCGAGCCGGGCCGGCCCAAAGGAACTTACACCGAGCACGAGGCGATTTACCGCGGGATCGCGGATCGCGATGCCCAGAGGGCCAGGGCCGAGATGGCCAACCATCTCGATCGCGTCGCGCGCGAACTCCATGCCTTCGTGGAGAAGCATCCGGGCTTCTTCGAGAGCTAGCGATCCGGCTGCTGCATGTCGCGAGGTTCGGCGATCTTGAAAGCAACGGTTTAACGCGGGGTGGAGCAGCCCGGTGGCTCGTCAGGCTGTTAAGCAAATCCTATCCCCGCAACCAAATTCGGAATGACCGGTTCCGATCCGAAAATGGCCCGCGCGAAGCGGACCATTTTTGTTTGGATCATGGGAAGCCGTTTCGGGGCGCCAAGCCGTCGTGATGTGAGAGAGCGAACTGATCCCTCACTCCGGACAGCTCAGGATCGTTTTGAGCAGCTTCGGAAACCGGGCATTGATGTCCTCCTCACGAAGGACATTGCGGTGCTGGACACCTTGCTTTGACGTCCGGATCAGGCCGGCCTCGCGCAGAATGCGAAAATGGTTCGACAGGGTCGACTTCGCCATCTCGGGGCAAGGCGCCGCCTCGGTGCACGACATGCAGGCGTTCTGAGCGACCAGGCTTTTGACGATGCGCAGCCGCATGGGATCCGCGAGGGCGCCGAGCACTCCGGCCAGCGTAATCTCCTCCCGCGATGGGTGAACGAACTGCACCATACGCAAAATATAGCATGCCCCTTGAACTCGTTCAATAGTTCACTAGTATTGAACTATTGAATACCGGCATCCCGCCGAACAACGGAAGACATGCGATGACCAAGAGACTCGAAGGCAAAGTTGCGCTCGTGACCGGCGCATCCAAAGGCATTGGTGCCGAAATCGCCGCCCGGCTCGCGGCTGAGGGCGCGGCGGTTGCCGTCAATTACAGCTCCAGCAAGCAGGCCGCCGACCGCGTGGTCGCCGCCATCACCGCCAAGGGGGGCAAAGCCGTCGCGGTCCATGGCAACTTGTCCGATGCGAAGGACGCAAAGAGCGTTGTCGCGGAGACCGTGAAGGCGTTCGGTGCCATCGACATCCTCGTCAACAATGCGGGCATCTACGAGTTCGCCCCGCTCGAGGCCATCACGCCCGAGCATTTCCACAAGCATTTCGACCTCAATGTGCTGGGCCTGCTGCTGGTTTCGGGTGAAGCGGTGAAGCACTTCAACGCCAATGGCGGAAGCATCATCAACATCAGCTCCGGTGTATCGACCATCGCGCCGGCGAACACCGCCGTCTACACCGCAACCAAAGCCTCGGTGGATGCGATCACCTCCGTGCTGTCGAAGGAGCTTGCGCCGCGCAAGATTCGCGTCAACGCCGTCAATCCAGGCATGATCGCCACCGAAGGCGTCGTCTCGGCCGGCCTGCACGAGGGCGACATGCGCAAGTGGATCGAATCCACCACCCCGCTTGGCCGCATCGGCAAAGTCGAGGAGATCGCCGCCGCGGTGGCCTTCTTCGCATCGGACGACGCGTCCTACGTGACCGGCGAGACGCTTCACGTCACCGGCGGGCTGCGCTAACGCATAGGTGCTCTGGCGGCCCGACGTCGCTGAAGGCCAAAGTTTGGACTTCACAGTTTCAGAAGAGAAAGTAGCCCGCGTCACGCGGGCTACTTTTGTCTGGCGGCTCGAGCCTTCAAAACCCCGCAATAACCTTCCCATCCGCCCCCACCAGCGTCGACGGCGCCTCGCCGAACACCAGCCCCTCCGGCTGAAACTTGATCGTCTTGCCGCCCTCGACGAATTCCGCAAAATTCCTCGGCGTGGCCGAGTGCACGCCGTTGGTCAGGAAGTCGTCGATCTCGTAGCAGGTGTCGGGCTTGCCGCCGGAGCCTTCGCCCAGGAACTTCTGGAAGTTCTGGCTCGTCACCTTGGCCTTCTTGCGCGCCGACCAGTTCGTGTAACGGCGGAAGAGCTTTGGCAGGATCACCGGGCCCTTGTCGGTCGCGAGTACGTCCGTCTCGTTCTTTTTCGGCTCGCGCAAATCGAAGTCGAAGGCGGGAATGGTTTTGGCGAGGTTCTTCCAGACCGGCAGCTTCTTGGTGCGCGCGGTCTTGGTCAGCGCAAGGAAGGCCTTGATCTCGTCGTCGTTCATCGAGGAGTAGAACGTCGGATAGGCAAAGCCCTGCTCGACCAGCCAGTGGTTGATGTCGATCGTCTGGTTCGCGATCGTCACCTCGATGTCGCCGACCAGCCGTCCGTAGGTATCGAACACCTCGTTCGGCGCGTCGACATGGGTGAACACGCGGCAGGCAAGCGTCGCTTCGCCGGTGCTGGCGAGGAAATCATGCAGCGCCTTGGTCGAGGTCGCGCCGAGGAACTGCCGGTAGGACTGCGTGACCTCGTGATAGGCCTGCTTCTTGGCATCGGTCAGCCCCTTCTTCTCGGCGGGCGACAGCGGAGACGGCATATAGTGCAGCTCGGGCGCGTCGATGCCCTGGAGGCGAATGGTGAGCTTGCCGTTCTTGATCGGCGCCGTGTTGGTCCGCCCTTTTACCTTGGCATTGTCGAACACGTGGGTCGGCTGGAACGGCGATTGATCGTTCTTGCGGAAGCGGATCGCGTCTGGGGCGATGTTCACTACGACCTTGGTGGTGTCGGCGTCCGATCGTCCCTCCGGCCAGAACTGGCTGACCTCGATCGTGCCTTCGACCTCCAGCAATCCAACCGGCATTGGCCGCTCCTCCCAATGAGCCCGCGGCCGCAAGGCGACTCGCACGCATTTGGTCAGAGCGGACCATCTTCGTACGACAGGCCCATGACGGGAGGAGGCGCGGCGACACGCCGCCGCAGGGATGGTTTGGTGCGCTTGCAGCCGGCTCAACAAAAAACGCGAGCCGGCGAATTGCCGGCCCGCGCCGTTCAGATCAGATGATGATGCTGCGATCTAGCTCAGGCTCAGCCCTTCGCCGGCTTCAACGGACTGAGTTCGAGCATCGCGCGCCGGCTTGTACGGACAGACCATTGTCAGGTAGAGCAGCGTGGGCGTCTTGCTGTCTCCCTCGTATTCCCACTCCAGCCGGATCTCATGCGTGTCAGCACCGGGGTCGGTCGCTTCGTGCGTCATGATGTGGGTCTTCATCGGAATCGGCGGCTCCGAATTGAAGCATTTCCGGACCGAGGCATCGAGCAGCGCGCATCGGGTCAGCGGAACGATTTCGGGCTCGTCCTTGGACAGCGGGGTGGTGTTCGGCTGGGCCGCGAGATCGACGCGCACCCGGCCCTTCTCTTTGTGCCAGTGCTTCGCGCTGCCCTGAGGCCACTTCGAGGCTGGCGTCAGTATCAGGTGGTACTGGCCGTATTCCAGGGTCGGCAGATCGATGTGAGCCGATGCCTTGAGCTTGGCCACGCTCTTTTTCATGTTTGCCAGAGGGTAGTAGTTGCTGTTCATCAAGTTTCTGAATGCAGCCGTGGTGTAAGGTCTCGAGCCCATCGCTTTTTTCCCTCAATATGTCTTTTGCTCAACCCCGCGAAACGTGTCGGCTGGAACGAGAGCCCGGCGGCCAACGATTGGAGCCTCAGCTTCGCACGGCGCTCGAACGATACCACCTGAGGGCGAGTTGTCCAGATCAACAATAGCAGTGCTCTTAACACCCCTGCCAGAGTGCTCGTTGACGCCTCTTCACGAAAACCAACGCGGATAGCATTTCGTTGTGCGGGCCTTGCGCCCTCACTTGTCGGCAGCGTTCGCCAAATTCAGTTGGCCTTTCACGTCGGTTATGCGCGGCCCCAGCGAGTAAACGCAACCGATGCGCAGGAGAGAAGACCGAGCAACGTCATCGAAGCTGCCGTGAGTGAGAAAAAGCTGTCGGCGCTCGCGGCCTGCGACGTCAGATAACAGCCGCCAAGCACGATAAAGAGCAGGCGCGCCGTTTGCGCCAGCACGGGACCGAGCACGTTGCCGGCGCCCTGTGACGAGAAGTACATCGCGGAGGCTAGCCCGACGAAAGCGTAGAACGGTGCGACAGTCCGGAGAAACTGCCGGCTGTCGGCATGCGCTTCCGCGTTGTCCGTGAAGAGGCGAACCCACGGGTCCGGAAGGAGAGCGACCGCGCACGCGAGCGCCCCGACCACAACGAGCGCGACGAGGCCGGTCGTCCAGGCAATACGTCGGGCACGCGCGATCCGCCCTGCGCCCATTGCCACGCCAATCATCGGGACAGAGCCGATGCCGATAGAAAAGGCAATGGTCGCCAGCACGTATTCCAGGCGCGCGCCGATGCCGTAGGCAGCGAGGATGGCGGTGCCGAAAATGGCCAGCAGGTGGGTGAGGGTCAGATTGGTCAGCGTGTTTTGCAGTGGGGAGAGACAAGCGACAGCGCCAACCTTGAGGATGTCGGCAAACAACGCCCATTGCATGCGAAACCCGTGCAGCCGGGGAACGATGGGTCCCCGGCCGGAGAACAGGTACCAGCTCATGATTGCGATATTGATCGAGTAGGTGATCAAAGATCCAGTTGCGACTCCCGGCATCCCGAATTGCGGCACCGGCCCGAGGCCAAGACCCAGCGTTCCGCCAAGGATGATCTGGCAGACCGCAGAATTGACGATCATCATCGAGGGCAATTTCATGTTGCCGGTGCCGCGCAGGACGCCGGCCAGAATATTGACCAGCCAGGTGAGCACGGCCCCGCCGAAGTAGACCTGGCTGTAGGCGACCGCCAGTGCCAGCACGTCCCCTTGGCCGCCGAGCAGCTCCAGCAATTTCCGGCCGCCGACCAGCATGCCCAGCATGAAGATCAGGCCGAAGAAGACAGCGATCAAAAGCGCGTGCGTGGCCAAGCTCTCGGCCCGGTCGCGGTCGCCCGCGCCCAGCGCGCGGGCAATGGCCGAGGCCACACCCCCGCCCATTGCCGCGCCGGACATGCTCATGGTCAACATCACGCAAGGAAACACCAGCGCCATCGCCGCCAGAGCTTCGATTCCTAGCTTGCCGATGTACGAGGTTTCTGCGATCGCAACCAAAGTGCCGGCCGAAAACGCTAGCGCATTCGGCCAGGCGAGAGAGAGCAGTGTGCGCAGGATCGGTCCGTCGAGCAACGCATTCGCCGCTGAGCGAGGTGGCGATGACATCGGACCTTCCCCTTCGTCGACCTGTCAGGTCTGCCGCGAGATCAGGGCTTGGGAGGCTTGTGCGGGCAGACCATCGTCAGATTGAGCAGCTTCGGCGTCTTGCTGTCGCCCTCGTACTCCCACTCCAGTCGAATCTCGTGCTGGTCGGCGTTACGGTCGGTCGCCTCGTGCGTGATGATGTTGGTTTTCATCGGAATCGGCGGCTCCGAATTGAAGCACTTGCGGACGCAGGCATCGAGCAGCGCGCATCGGGTCAGCGGAACGACCTTGGGCTCGTCCTTGGACAGGGGCGTGGTGTTCGGCTGGTTGGTGAGATCGACGCGGGCGCGGCCCTTCTCCTTCTGCCAGTGCTTCGCGCTGCCCTGCGGCCACTTGCTCTTCGGCACCAGGATCAAATGATACTGGCCGTATTCCAGAGTCGGCAGGTGAATGTTTTCAGACGCTTTGAGCTTTTTGACGCTCTTCTTCATGTTCTCCAAAGGAAAGTAATTTGCATTCATCAGATCCTTAAATGGCCGGCCCGTATAAACTCGCATGCCCATATGTTTGCCCCTCAATGAGTCCCTTGGCTTCCCCGGGAAATATGCCGCTCTGCGAAACTCGCCGGCTCGAACGAGTGCTTGGCAGCCCACGATTCGCAGCCTCTTTTTCGCGCGGCATCCACGAGGCTACCACCAGAGACTGTGAATCGTCCAGATTAGCAACCGCTTTGCCGGCACTCCGCCGGGGATGGATCGCCTGCCCTGTTACTAGGCGTTGCTAAGCAAGGTTCGATAAGCGATCTTGTTGGGATCCGCGCGCGGGAGCCCGATCGACAGTGCCTTTGAAATCACTTGAGAGCACGGGAATGCGTTGCGCTGTATGTCAGTCGACGCTCGCCCCAGGCGACAGCCGGTGCCCCAAATGCGGTGCGGCCGTCCGGCGCCCCGATCCCGACAGCGAACGCCGCTTCGTCACGATCCTCCGCGCCGACGTCATCGACTCCACCGGCCTCGTCGCTGAATTGGATCCGGAGGCGGCGGTCTCGCGCCTGGAGCCGGCCCTGGCCGCCATGCGCGGCGCGGTCCGACAATTCGGCGGCATCGTCAGCAAGGAGCTGGGCGACGGGCTTGCCGCGGTGTTCGGCGCTCCGATCGCGGACGACAACCATGCGCCGCTGGCGTGCCATGCCGCGATCGAGCTGGTCCGGCGCGTTGCCAGCCTCGGTGATCCCGCCCTTCAGGTCCGGGTCGGCCTGCACTCCGGGCACGTCGTTGCCTACATGGTCGCCAGCGAATTCTCCAAGGTCTACGAGATCGGCGGCGCCGCCCAGCATCTGGCCGCGCGGCTGGAGCAGGAGGCCGAGGCGAACCAGATCTACGTCTCGGAAGCCTGTCAAAATCTCGCCGACGGGCATGTCCGGTTCGAATCTCTGGGCGGCAAATCGCTGCGCGGCTTCAGCCAGCCCGTGCCGGTCTACCGGATCGTGGGTGCCAGCGATCTGTCGAGCTGGCGGGTCCGGCGCGCCCGCAGTGTCTCCCGATTCGTCGATCGTACCACCGAGCGAGCCCTGCTGGACCGTGCGGCCGGGCAGGCCAGGGCCGGCCGGCAGACGGTCCTGCTGCTCGGCGATGCCGGCATCGGCAAATCACGGCTGGCGCACGAGTTCGCCCAGAAGCTCAGGGCCGAGGGCTGGCGGCTGATCGACGCCGAGTGCAGCCCGAATCTGCAAGGAGCGCCCTTCAGCACGCTCAAGCGAATCCTGCTGTCGGCCATGGACGCAGCCGCAAGGGACCCCGGCGATCCCCTGAAGGACCTGACCGCGATCCAGCAGAGCGCCCTCGACGCGGTGCTCGATGTGCCGATCGCGAACCCGCAATGGGACGAGCTCGAGCCTCATGCCCGCGGGCGCGTGATCTCCGATGCGAGCTGCGCCGTCATCCAGAACCTGGCCAGTCGCCGGCCGACAGTCCTGCTTTTGGAGGACCTGCACTGGATCGACCGGGCCAGCGACGTCGTCGTGGCCGCCATCGCCGCGTTGGCGGCGCCCGATCTCCTCGTGCTGCTTACCTCCCGCCCCAACGGCATGCCGGTCTGGATCGCGCGGTGCCACGCCGAAATCGTCGCGATACGGCCGCTCGACGACGATTCGGGGCTGGAGATGCTGTCCGACATGCTCGGATCGTCCGAGACCAATGCCGATCTGAAGAGCCGGATCGTCTCCCACACCGCCAACGTGCCGCTGTTCATCGAGGAGGTCTGCCGCGGCTTGAAGGACAGCGGCACCTTGCGCGGCGAGTGGGGCGACCTCGCTTTGGTGCGCCCGATCGACGAGCTCGGTATTCCCACCAGCATTCAGGGTGTGATCGCGGCGCGTCTCGATCGCGTGTCGAAGCAGGAACGGTCCGTCTTGCAGGTCGCGGCCGCGCTGGGGGCGCGGTCGAGCGAGGCCATCCTGCGGAAGATTGCGATCCTGCCCGAAGATGCCCTGCGCGGCTGTCTCGTCTCGCTCGATCGCGCCGAGCTGCTGGTCCGGATTGACAGCGAATTGGAGGATTCGCTGGAGTTCCGCCACGAGATGGTTCGCCAGGTTACCTACGATTCGATGGTCGAAAAGGTGCGCGAGGACATCCATGCGCGCATTCTGGCCGCGCTTGAAGGCAGCGAGGGCGAGGATTCCGACAAGCTCTGCTATCACGCGACGCGGGCGAAAGACTGGGACAAGGCGTTCGCCTACGGCCGGGCCTCGGCGCGAAAATGCCTGGCGCGATCGGCGTTCACGGATGCCGCTGATTATTTCGAGACCGCGATGCGATCGCTGGATATGACGCCGGCTACCCCCACGCGCGAAGCGAGCGCTGTGGACATTCGCATTGAGGCCCGGGCGGCGTTCACTGCATCAGGCAATCTCTCCGAATGGCTGAACCTCGGCAAGGAAGCCGAGCGTCGCGCCGATGCGATCAACGATATCGGGCGGAAGGTCGCGGCCATGACGGTCATGGCGGCGGCGCAGAATTTCTATGGCTCGCCGGCCGAAGCGGTCAGGCTCAACGAGGAAGTCGTGGGCCTCGCAGAGCAATCGAACAGCTCGGGCTGGCTCAACGCCGCGCAATACGGCCTCGGTCAGGTGTACTTCCTCGCCGGACGCTATCGCGAGGCGGACGGTTTGTTCGCACGGGCCCGCGCCCAATTGATGGGGCCGGAGGCGAGCGCGCCGTTCGGGACGACAGCGAAATACGCGTTGCTGATTTGCTGTATGATGGGCAGCATCAATCACACCGTCATGGGCGAGCTTGATGCCGCGGAACAGCTTCAGCGCCACGCCGGCGCGATCGCGGAAGAAACCAACCGCCCCTATGACCGCGTTGCTGCCGCCTATAGCGGCGGCTGGCTGATGCTCGGCCGGGGCGAGCCGGCCGCGGCCGCTTCCATCCTCGAACAGGGTTTCGTGCTGGCGCAAAAACACGGTATCCGGCTGTTCGTGCCGGTGCTCGCCTGCCATCTCGGCATCGCCTATCTGGAGCAGGGACTGTTCGACCGGGCGCGCCGCATGCTGGCCGAGGCGCGCGAAGAGGCGCGCAACGTCGGCTATACCTCGGCGGTGCTGCGCTCCTCGATCTACCTCGCGCTGGCGACCAACCAGCTCGGCGATGTCCAGGCGGCCCAGAACATGCTGCGCGAAGCGCGCAACACCGCGCGCCAGCAGGGCTTCTCCGGCCTCGAGGCCGAGGCCCTGTTTGGCGAGGCCGTGGTGACGCCGCCCTCGAGCGGGGAGAACCGGACCATCATCCTCTCCGCGCTGCGCGCCGCGATCGCGATCGCCTCCGAGAGCGGCGCGAAGCCGCTGCTGCAGAAGGCCGAGGCGATGCTGAACGGCATGCTCGCCGAGGGCGATCAGCGCACCTGAGCCTCGGTCGCGACATCAGGGGTCTTTGCCCGACGGGTCAAATGAATTTCGCAGGCGATGCAAGGACTTGGCTACCGTGCATGGGGTTGTTTTCGCCCTTTGCGGCAGCGGGCCCACACGTTGTGATGACAAAGTCCCTTGCGCGGGCGCTGAGGTCGGCTACCGTCCGGATTCTAGCCGCAGGGTTAGGTGATCTTTTGACTGATCTTTCTTAGCATCCGAATTCATCGGCGCCGCGACGGCGCGACGCCCACCGGACGAGGGGGCCCATGATGATACGGGACCAGGCAGCACTGTTGGCGCCGGTCGAGCGCGACTTGCGGCTCGACCTCTTCCGCGGCATCGGCCTGTGGATGATCTTCCTCGATCACATCCCGCACGACGTCGTGGCCTGGCTGACCCTGCGCAATTACGGTTTCAGCGACGCCGCCGAGTTCTTCGTCTTCATCTCCGGCTATCTGGTCGGCTGGATCTACGGGCCGATCATCGCCGGCGGCTGGTTTCTCGCCGCGCTGAAGCGGCTGTGGCGGCGGGCGGCGGAAATGTATGTGGCCCACATCATGCTGTTCCTGCTGTTCACGGCGCAGATCGCCCGCACGATCAGGAGATTCGACAATCCGATGTATGCGGACGAGTTCAACGTTCACAGTTTCCTCGACCATCCGGACATCCTGATCGGGCAGGCGCTCTCGCTGCGCTACAAGCCGGTCAATCTGGACGTACTGCCGCTCTACATCACGCTGGTGCTCGCAGCGCCCTTTATCGTGTGGTGCCTGGTGCGCCGGCCGAACCTGACGATCGCCGCGTCCGCGGTGCTCTATGTGCTGTCGCGCTGGTTCGACTGGAACATCGCCTCCTATCCGCCCGGCACGACCTGGTATTTCAATCCGTTCTGCTGGCAGCTCATGTTCGTCGTCGCCGCGTGGTGCGGCATCGGCCAGATCGAGAAGATTGCCAAATGGGTCTGGTCGAAGCCGGTGATGGGTCTGGCGGCGGCATGGATTGCGTTCGCCCTCCTGATCGTGATGACATGGCACGTTCACGCGCTCGAAGCCCTGATCCCGAAATGGATGATCAAGGCGATCTATCCGATCGACAAGACCGATCTCGACATGCTGCGCTTCACGCATTTCCTGGCGCTCGGGATCTGGGTGACCTATTTCGTCCCGCGCCACTGGAAGGCGTTGCATCTGAAATGGATGCGCCCGGTCATCCTGTGCGGCCAGCATTCGCTCCCGATCTTTTGCCTCAGCGTGTTCCTGTCGTTCTCGGCGCATTGGATCCTGATGCAATACACCCGGGGCGTCTGGGAGCAGCTCGCCGTCTCCTTCGCCGGCTTCGCCATCATGGTCGGGGCGGCGTGGCTGCTCGACCGCGCCGAGCGGGTGCCCAGCCTCTTCGTCAAGGTGACCGATGTCGACGACGAGCCGGAGCCCGCGGCCGAAGGCGCACCGGTAAAGGTCATCGCCGCAGCTCCCGTTAGCCGCTGAGGGCCATTGCGTCGCGCGGGTGATTTTTCAGGAGATGTCCATGTCGAGACTCTTGTTGACGATTGCCGGCGCTCTCCTGCTCCTCATCGGCGACGCGTCGGCGCAGGCGCCGTCGCCCGAGGCGATGGATGCTGCGCGAAAACTCGTCACCACGCTGAAGATCGCGGATCAGTATCGTGCGGCTCTCCCGCAGCTCATGCTTAAACTGAGACCCGTGGTCGCGCAGGACAGGCCGGAGATCGAGCACGACTATGATGCCTTGATCGCGCCGGGCTCTGACATCTACGCACCGTTCGCCGCTGCCATGATCGACCAGATCGCCGCCCTCTATGCCGCCAGCTTCACGGTGGAAGAGCTGCGCCAGATCGAGGCGTTCTATGTCCAGCCGGCCGGCCGAAAGCTTTTGGAGAAATCGGACGCGCTGGCGCAAGCGAGCGCACAGATCGGCCAGGACGCGAACCAGAAGGCCGTCGACGAACTGAAGCAGCGCCTCACCGAGGCGCTGCGCCAGAAGGGGCACAAGCCGTAGGCGCGGCCTCTAGTGAATCGCCGCGTACATGATCTTCTCCTCCGTCGCCTCCAGCGCGGAGAACTCTTCCACGACCTTGCCTTGACGTGAAACCAGGATGCGGTCGGACAGCGCCATGATCTCGGGCAGATAGGACGAGATGACCACGACCGCCTTGCCCTCGTCGGCGAGCCGGTTGATCAGCTCGTGGATTTCGACGATGGCGCCGACATCGACGCCGCGGGTCGGCTCGTCGAAGATGATCAGATCGGGCTCCTGCACCAGCGATTTTGCGATCACGACCTTCTGCTGATTGCCTCCGGACAGCTCGACCACCTTGCCGTCATTGCCGATGGCACGAACCTTGAGCTTCTCGATCCAGCTCTTGCCGACCGTATCGGTCTCCCGCCGCGACAGCATCATGCGTCCCTTCGGAAACTTCGACAGCAGGCCGAGATAGATGTTGCGCGCGATGGAGGACGTCTCGAAGAAGCCCTCGACCTTGCGATCCTCCGTGACATAAGCGATGCCGGCCTTCACGGCCGGGGCCGGCACCCGGTAGCGCACTGGCTGGTCGTACAGCAGGATCTCGCCGCCATGGAAGAAGTCGCGCTTGAGCACGCCGGCGACGATCTTGAACGTCTCGGTGCGGCCCGCGCCGACGAGGCCGAACACGCCGGTGATCTGTCCGGCGAACACAGATAGCGAATTGTTCTTCACCATCGGCGCCATCTTCAAATTCTGCACCGTGAGAACACGCGCACCCGCCGGCCGCACGCTGCTCTTCCGCGCGCCATAGAGCGTGTTGGAGAGGTCGCGCCCGACCATGGCCTGCACGATCGCGGCGCGGTCGAACTTGGCGACATCGTCGGTCACGACATGCTTACCGTCGCGCAGAACCGTGATGCGGTCGGCGAGCAGCAGGGCTTCCTCAAGGGCGTGCGAGATGAAGACGATCGAGACGCCACGCTTCTTGAGGTCGCGCACGAGGTCGAAGAAGTACTTCTTCTCTTCGGGCGTCAGCGATGCGGTCGGCTCGTCGAAGATGATGACCTTGGCGCGGTGCAGGACCGCGCGCGCGATCTCCACCATCTGCTTCTTGGCCGCGCCAAGGCCGCTGACGGTCGCGGTCGGCGTGACGTCGAAATTGAGCGATTGCAGAAACTGCTGCGCGGCGATGTAGATGCCGCGCAGGCGGTTGTAGAACTTCTCCTGCCCGAGAAACAGGTTTTGCGCCACCGTCATGGTCGGCACCAGGCTGTTCTCCTGGAACACCATGGCGATGCCGAGATTGCGCGCCTCGAGCGGCGTCTTCGGTGCGACATCGGCGCCGTCGACCATCATGGTTCCCGAGGTCAGCGTCACCACACCCGCCATCACCTTGGTGAGGGTCGACTTGCCGGCACCGTTCTCGCCGACCAGTGCGTGGATCTCGCCGCGGCGGAGGTCGAAGTCGACCCCGTCGATGGCAGGCACGCCGGCGTAGAGTTTTGTCGCCTTGCGCAGCGAGAGTGCGATGTTGCTCATGGGTGAAATTCCTCGGCAAGGCCGGCAAGGGGCAATCGCAGGACGCGGCCCGGTCCCTTGGCGATCAGAACGAGATCGTTGCCCATCTCGATCGCGGCGACGACGCCGTGATTGAAGCCGTCGACCCGACTGTGCAGCGAATAGAGCGGCTGGCCGTCCGCATCGAGACGGATGACGAGGCCGTAGGAACGCGGCGGCGCCCACGGCTTGATGACGCCCATGGTCTTGATGTGCGCGCCCTGCATCGGCTCCTTGAACGAACGCCCGGAGCGCAGGCGCGGGGCGACCCAATAGGCAGGATCGATCTCGGCCATCATGCGGCGTCGATAGCCGGGCTCACGCAACACGAACTCGACGAGCTGGGTCCGCGCGGTGAAAGCGGTAAGCCAGTAACCGCCGCCTGAGGCCTTCGACAGCCGCGACGGATAGACGGGAAGGTGAGCAAGCACGACCTTTGGCGATGCACCGGGCGAGACGAGAACGAGCCGATGACGCCAGCTCTCGCTGACCAGCATGGCATTGCCGTAGGCGCAGGCGCCGAAGGCATAGCCGAACCCCTGGGCCAATCGCGTCACGGCTTTGCTGCCGGGATCGAGCTTGAACACGCGGCCGGTTCGGTTGAGCTCCAGCAGGTCGCGTGCCCAATCGTCGACGCCGCATGTCGTTGAGCCGTCCGTCGCAATCAGCGTGTTGTCGTCCCCGAGCGCCAGCGCATTGACGGCGTTGAACGCGGCGTCGGTGAACGTCACGCTCGGCTGCTCGGCCGAGGGGCTCGCGTACATACGCACCTCGCGCCCCCCGAGCGCGACGGTAAGGCCACCGCCGGGAAGGGCGCAGAGTGCCGATATAGGCTGCTCGAAATTGCGCACTTCCGATGCCGTGCCGCCGCTCAGGCACATCAGCCGCCGGCCGTCAGCGATGAACAGGTTGCTTCCGTCGGTAGCGAGATCTTCTGGCGCCTCGCATGTCAGCAAGGTCTCGGCCGATTCCAGCTTCTGGTTAGGCTTCAATGCCCCGTCGAAGGACGGCACGGTGATGGTGGCGTCGCCGCGCCCGAGAAAGCGGTTGGCGAAGTCTCTGACGGCAGCGATCACGACTGCTTCCCCCACCGCTTGTCATACTGGACGAAGTTCGGATCGGCATTGTCGAGCTTGTAGCGGCCGATCCGATTGTTGAGGATGCCGCCGAGATAGAGATAGCCGCGATGCTCGCGCATCGATGTGATCATCGGATGGTTCTCGCCGTGCAGATCCCAGAATGATTCGACGATCTTGCCCTGCTCGTTGAACTTGACCACACAGCCGGTGTTGATGTTGGGGAATAGCCATTCGTCGACCGGTACGCGTTTGGCCATGCGACGGCGGAAGCCCGGCATCTTCCAGGCGAGGTCGAGTGAGGGGCTGCGCATGCCTACCAGTGCCAGCCAGTAATTGCCGTCGGAGGCGAGGTTGATGTTGTCGGGGTAGCCCGGCAGATTGTCCATGACGACCTCGACCGCGCCCTTCCTCGGGCCTGCGAACCAATAGCGCTTGATCGAACAGCCGAAGGTTTCGGCAAACAGGATCGACTGGCCGTCGCTGGCGACGCAGATGCCGTTGGGGAATTTGAGGCCGCGCAGTTCGGTGCGTGTCGCGCCGGTCTTGGTGTCGTAGGAGATGATGCGGCCGTTGCCGCGCGCTTCCAGCCCGTCGATCGGCCATTCGTCCATCTCGTAACGCACTGTCGCTTCCGAGAAGAAGATCAGTCCGTCGTCGGTGATGTCGAGGTCGTCGGCGAGCCGCAGCCGGCTGTCGTCGTTGACCGAGCGCATGCTGCGGTTGGTCTCGTCGGTCGCCTTTTCCACCGTGCCGTCGGGCTTGATACGATAGAGCCCCATGCCGCCGATGCAGACATAGAGATTGTCCTCGCGGTCGAAGGCCATGCCGAGCGGCTGGCCGCCGATATGGGCGAATACTTCCATTTTCTGGTAGTCGGGCGCGAGGAAGCGCATGATGTCGCCATGGCGTGAGCCGGCATAGAGGTTGTCGTGGCGATCGAGGATGACGTCTTCCGGCGCCTCGATGCGGCCAAGGCCGATCGCCTCGACGATACGCAGCTTGTCGTTCTGCTCGAATGGTCCGCCTTGCCCGATTTCGGTCGGTGGCGGCGGTGGCAATTCGTGGTAGGTCGGCGCGACATAGACCTTGCTGATGATGCGGGTCCGGTTTTTCTGCCAGCGAATGTCGACCATTGCTGCGACGAGCAGGATGCCGGCCAGCGCCATGCGGTTGACGCCGCCGCGCGCGTTCATGGTCGTGAGACCGTTGGTGATCAGGAGCACGATCAGCACCCCGACCGCCGATTTGGCGACCGAGCCCTTGCCGCCGCCGAGCGTGATGCCGCCCAGAACGGTCGCGGTCAGCACGATCACCTCAAGGCCGACGCCGATGTCACCGCCGACGGTGCCGAGCCGGGAGGCGAAGAACAGCGCGCCGACGCTGGTCAGCACGCCGCTCGCGACGTAGCAGAGCGCAATCGTGCGGCGAACGGGAATGCCTGAATTGT
Source organism: Bradyrhizobium monzae (assembly GCF_021458635.1). Taxonomy (GTDB): domain Bacteria; phylum Pseudomonadota; class Alphaproteobacteria; order Rhizobiales; family Xanthobacteraceae; genus Bradyrhizobium. The sequence goes on along the minus strand of NZ_JAIRDQ010000010.1, from coordinate 252,784 downwards.
ACGCCGAGCGGCGCGAGCCGCCGATCGCGGTGATGTGCCAGCCCGGCCGCAGCCGGGTCATGAAGATGTGGCCGAAGATCGCGATGACGATATAGGCCAGTGCCACGGTGGGGATGCCGAAGACGCTACCTGCGCCGATGAAATCCCAGGACGGGATATCGGGGAAGGCCGAGGCGATGGCGTTGGAGTAGCGCTGGATCAGCAGATCGTAGGCCGAGCGGTAGATGATCAGCGTGATCAGCGTGGTGATGAAGGCGCGCAGCCGCAGATATCCGACCAGGACGCCGTTGACGGCGCCGAGCAGCGCGCCGCAGAACAGCGTGGCAACCACCACGGCCGGAACCGGCCAGCCCGCGACGTCAAGCAGATAGAGCGCGCAAAAATCCGTCAGCGCGAAGATCGAGCCGACCGACAGATCAATGCCGCCGACGGTGACGACGAGCGCGAGTCCGAGCGCGATGAATCCGATCTCGCCGGCCTGGCGCGCGGTGTCGGCGAGGCTCGCTGGCGACAGGAAGTTGTCGATGGATCGACTGAACGCAAAGCCAACGATCAGGAGAAGGATGACCGGAATGGCTGTTTCGGTCCAACGCTTGGACAGAATTTCGCCGAGCAGATGATCCGGCCAGTAGCGGTAACGCAGGCTTGTCAGGGTATCGCGCATCGACATTCCAGCAGTGCATGGACAATGGTGGGAGGGAAGTCCCCGAGGCAGGTGTGGCCTCGGGGACTTCGAGCGTCAGCGTCGGACTATTTCTTGAGGTCGCTGAGATTCCAGCAGGACATCGGGCTGTCGGCGTTCTCCTTGGTGATCGGAATCAGCGTGGTGTATTCCGAGCCCTTGATCGAACCGGGCTTGGCGCCCGACGACAGCAGCCATTTGATCGTGCCGGCCATCTGAGCCGCCTGGGTCGGCACGTCGTAGCTCATGTTGAGATCGAATGCGCCCGACTTCACCAGCTCGCAGGCGCCCTTGCGCTCGCCGCCGCCCGATGTCGCGAGGAACACCTTGCCGGTGAGACCTGCTTCCTTGACTGCGGCCGCGGTGCCGATGTCCATGCCGTCCCAGAAGCCGACGATGCCGCAGAGGTCGGGATTTTGCTTCAGCACGGTTTGTGTGATCGCCTTGGCTTTGGCGGCGTCCCAATCGGCGGCTTGACTTGACACCACCTTGATCTCGGGATGCTTGGCGAGAACGTTCTCGACGCCCTTGAGCGTATAGGCGCTTGCTGCCGCGGACAGCGCACCCTGGATGATCGCAATCTTGTTCGACTTGCCCTCGCAGGCCTTGACCACGCCTTCGGTCTGGCGTTCGCCGATCTCGACCCAGTTGGCACCGACGAAGGCGGAGCTGCGATAAGCCGAGCCCATGTTGATCTGGATGACGTAAATGCCTTCGTTCTCAGCGCGCTGCAGCAGCTTGGCGTAGGTCTGCACGTCCGGATTATGCACCACGATCACCGCCGGCTTCTCGGAGATCAGCGAGGTGACGGCCTGCGCGCCGGCATTGGTGTTCCAGTTGGCGTCGCGGATCACGAACTTGACGCCGAACGGCTCGAGCTCCTTTTTCAGCCCGGCATACCAGCCCTCGGTGAGGTCGAAGTTCATTGCCACCGGCACATAGGCCACGGTCTTGCCGGCGAGCGCTTCCTTGAATGGTTTCTGGAATGGCTCGTCCAGGCCCTGCTGGGCGAGAGCCGGTCCGGTCAGCGTCGCGAGAGCCAGTGCGGCGAGGGTTGCCCTTGTCGGGTTGCCAAAGGTCTTCATTGCTTCCTCCTTGGTTATGGTTGTCGTTCTTGTCGGTCGTTCAGATGTCGCCCTGCTGTGCCGTTTCTTCGTTGCGCGGATTCAGGAAGGAGTCCGTGATGACGGCGAGCAGCAGGACCACGCCTTTGATGAGATTCTGTCCGGCGTAGGAGATGTCCATGATGGTCATCCCGTTGAGCATGGTGCCGATCAGCAGCGTGCCGATGATGACGTTCAGCACGCCGCCACGTCCGCCTGACAGTCCGATGCCGCCCAGCACGACCACCAGGATCACGTCGTAGATCAGCGTCGAGTTGAAGATGCGGGTCGGCATCGAATTGACGGAGGCCGCCAGCACGAGGCCGGCAAAGCAGCCGATTAGGGCGGTGATCACATATTGCAGCACGATGATCGGGCGAGAGGGAATGCCGGTGACGCGCGCGGCGTAAGGATTGTCGCCGATCGCGTAGATATAGGCGCCCCAGCGGGTCTGGCGCAGCAGGAATGCGACCACGATGCAGGCGATCGCGAACATCCAGATCGAGGTCGGAACACCGAGAACGGTGCCTTGTCCAAGACGTTCGAAGCCGTCCATGCCGGGGCTCCATTGCACGACGTCGAGCTGGAACAGCGCAGCTTGGCCGAGTCCGGCGAGCAATAGCCCCGTTGCCAGCGTCGCAAACAGCGAGGGCACCTCGGCATAAGCGATCAGCCAGCCATTGACGAGGCCGAAGGCGATCGTGAGCAGCACCGCGATCAGCAGCGAGAACGGCAGCGAATGGCCGTTCTGCACCATCTGAAGCGCGAGCCCCGGGGGCACGGCGAGGGCCGCGATCAGCGAGATGTCGATGCCGCGGCCGATCACGACGATCGCCATGGCGAGGCCCAGGATGCCGAGCACTGCCACGTTCTGGAGCAGCGTCAGCATGTTTTCTGCCGTCAGAAAACCGTTCAGGAAGATCGAGAACACAAGGAACAGCAGCGCGAAGACCGCGAAGACGATCTCCTGCTGATTGAACCGAAAGCGCTTCATCCCCTTATTGCCTTTCTTCGACGTCGGCCTCTGTGGAGCCGTTATGACGATCGGGTCTCTATGCGGTAGGTCTGTGGAAGCGGTGTCAGGCTTTCCGCGAGTGCCTTCAGCCGGTCCTGGTCGTTGGAGCCGATCAAGACGTGGACCAGCGTATTCAGTCTGGCGTCTTTGTCGACGAGAATGTCTGCCGGGGCGTCCGGACCGAAGATGCGATCGATCTCGGTTCGGACTTTTTCCTGCACAGCGAGGTCGCGAAGCCTCGGCTTGAAGATCTTGCCGACAGCGGTAACGGGGAGAGTCTCGAGCAGAACGACGCGCTTCGGCCGGGCGGGAGGCTCATTGACATTGCGTTCGAGATGCTCGCGCAGTTGCGGCAGGTCGATGGTCTGTCCCGGCGACGGTACCACGAAGAGAATGGGAACTTCGCCGGCATAGGCGTCCGGCATGCCGACGGCTGAGCTCATCTGCACGCCGGGGAAGGCATTCGCGACGTCCTCGATCGCGGCGGGGTCGATGTTGTGACCGCTGCGCACGATCAGGTCCTTCTCGCGTCCGGTCAGCACCAGTCGCTGGTCCGCAGTGAGGTAGCCAACGTCGCCGGTGACGATCCAGTGGCCGCCGGTGAGTACACCCTTGTTGTGCTGGGGATCGACGTAGCCGGGAAACACTTGCGGCCCCCTGACAAGGACGAGGCCGCTGGTGAGCGGCGGGCATTCCGTCTTGAGGTCGGCATCGCTAAGCGGGACGATCTTCGTCTGCGCGAACGGCGCCCTGAAGCCGACGCTGCCCTGCACCGGTGTGCCGCGGCCGGGATTGAACGCGATCGCCGCCGCGGTCTCCGTCATGCCGTAGGTCTCGAACAGCGTGATCCCGGTCCGGGCCTGAAACCGCTCGCTAACGGCTTTCGGCGCTACCGCCCCGCCGGTGAGGGCCATGCGGACGGAGCGGACATCGGATGACCCGATCGGCACTTCGGCCAGCGCGGCGATCGAGGTCGGCACGCCGCTGACGATGGTCGCGCCGAACCGCTCGACCGTGTGCCAATAGTCGCGGATCGCATCCGGGCTTCTGAGGCTGTAGGGCGAGGGAATGATCACGTGGCCGCCGGCCGCCTGAATGGACAAGCCGAGTGTCATCGTGCCGCCGACGTGAAACAGCGGGAAGCCGTTGATCGCGGCGTCGAGCTCATCGAGCCCATGGACCTGCGCGAAACTCCAGGCCGCATGAATCTGGTTTCCATGTGTCAGGCGCACGAGTTTGGGTCGTCCGGTGGTTCCGCCGGTGTGAAACAGCGCGCAGACCGTGTCGCGATCCTGCGATGGTGCGAAGTCCAGCGTGTCGCGCATGGTCGCGACCGCCTCGTCGAAGCTCACGGCGCCGCTGGTCAGGCGGCCGTTCGGACCGATCACGAAGATCGTCTTGAGCGATGGGACGCGGCGCGCGACATTGACCGCCCTGGTCCAGATCGCACGATCGGCCGCTTCTGACGCGACAACCAGGACAGTTGCGTTCTGTGCTTCGAGCAGATCGGCAATCGCATCTTCGTTCAGAAGATAGTTGATCGAGCTGGCGACACCCGCGATCTGGGCGCCGAGCAAGGCCGGGAAGAGCTGCGGCAGGATCGGGCAGAGGAACGCAACGGTGCCGCCGCTCCCGTCGATGCCGTGCGATCGGAAAAGATTGGCCGCGCGCGTGATCTCCGCGAGCAATTGCCGATGCGTCAGCGTGACATCGCCGGGCTCGCGCGAGCCTTTGGTCAGCACCGTCAGCGCGGGACGTTCGGGATGCAGGCGCGCCGTGGCTTCGAAGAGATCATGCAGATTACGGGAAGGGATCAGGGAATCGTAAGGCAGCCTTTCCAGCGCTTCGATGTCGGCGATGGTTCGGATCGGCTGCGTGAACCGTGTCGTGATCAACGAGGGCGCGCTCACGGACACCACCATCCAAGCGGCACGGCGGATTGTGCAGCAGTTGATCTATCCTGATGCAAGCGAGCGTTTCCTGCCTGGCACGTTGACCGATTTTTGTCCTTCATAGGCCACACGCCCGGACCCGGCTTGCTCCGGAGCGCAAAGCTTTTGCTTGTCCGCGCAAACCGGTCTTGCGTGCAGGCGGCGGCCATCTAGAATCTCGGCGCCGGGCGAACTTGTGCGACGCACAAACGACGTTCATTCTGGCTGCGCGATGGGTGGGCTGACGATGAACCTGGTATTCACGACAGACGATCTGGAGCCGTCCAAGCGTTACGCCGCATGGCAAGGCGCCATCTGCGATGTCTACGTTCATGTCGACGTCAATGCCGAGGAGCGGTCCGACTATCACGGCTTCATCCGCGAGGCGCATTTCGGCGCCGTCACCATGACGGACGTGCTGTTGTCGGAGCAGCGTATCTCGCGGCGCGAGCGCCACATCGCAAAACTCGACAAGGATTGCTACTACGTCGAATTCGTCCAGCAGGGCCGGGTCAACGTGCTCCAGGCCGGCCAGACCCTGCTTTCGAATCCCGGCGTCGGCGCGATCTTCTCGGCCTCGGAAGCCTATGATCTCGAATGCGTCGGTAAGGTCCGGTCGCTCTACCTCGAAATCCCCCGTACGGAATTTTCGGCCCGCTTCAGCGAGGGGCGCCTGCCTGTGGTCACGACCATGGCGACGAGCCGTGGTCTTGGGCGGATTGCCGCCGAGTTCTGCGCGACGCTTGCGGCGGAAGGCGCTTCGCTCGACGAGACCGTAAGGACCCGCCTTGGCGGCGAGCTCATGGACGTGCTGGCGCTCGCGCTCGACATGGGCGACCGGGACGAATTCTCCGAAGATGCGAGCGCGCAGCAGGCGCGTCTGCGCTCGGTCAAGGCCTGGATCGAGACCCACCTCACCGATGCGGACTTGTCGCTGGAGAGGATCGCGAAGAGCAATGGCGTGTCGCTCAGGCATCTGCACTATCTCTTCCGGCTCACGGATGTCTCGGTGTCCGAATGGATCTTGGATCGGCGGTTGCAGCGTTGCTACGACGTCTTGACGCGTCCCGAGTTGCGGTCCCTGTCGATCACCGAGGTTGCCTATCAACTGGGATTCAGCTCCTCGTCATATTTCAGCACGGTGTTTCGCAAGAAGTTCGGGCACAGCCCGTCGGATTTGCGGCGCCGCTAGAGGACCTGCAGCGTGCAATGCGATGCAGGTCCGCCGTCGGCTGCGTCACTTTACCAGCGGACAGCCGCCATCCTTCAGCGGACGGAAAGCCTGGTCGGCCGGGACTTCGGCAAGCAGCTTGTAATAGTCCCACGGGCCCTTGGATTCCTCGGGCTTCTTCACCTGGAACAGGAACATGCTGTGCACCATGCGGCCGTCTTCGCGAAGGATGCCGTTGTCGGTGAAGGCATCCTTCACTGGAAGCTCGCGCATCTTGGCCATCACCGTCTTGGTGTCCTTGGTGCCGGCGGCCTGCACGGCCTTGAGGTAATGCAGCGTCGCGCTGTAGGTGGCGGCCTGGTTCATCGTCGGCATGCGCTTGACGCGTTCCATGAAGCGCTTGCCGAAGGCGCGGGTCCTGTCGTTGAGATCCCAGTAATAGGCCTCGGTGACGATCAGCCCCTGCGCGAGCTTCAGCCCCAGGCTGTGCACGTCGGAGATGAACATCACGATCGCCGCCAGATTTTGCCCGCCGGCGACGATGCCGAACTCGCCGGCCTGCTTGATCGCGTTGATGGTGTCGCCGCCGCCGTTCGCAAGCCCGATGATCTTGGCCTTGGAGGCCTGGGCCTGGAGCAGGAATGACGAGAAGTCGGCCGTGTTGAGCGGATGCTTGACACTGCCGAGCACCTTGCCGCCGGCGGCCCTCACGACATCGCCGGTGTCGCGCTCGATGGAATGACCGAACACGTAGTCGGCGGTGAGGAAGAACCAGCTGTCGCCGCCGTTCTTGACGATGGCGCTGCCGACGGTGTGGGCGTTGGAATAGGTGTCGTAGGTCCAGTGCGCGGTGTAGGGCGAGCAGGATTTGCCGGTGATGTCGGAGCTTGCCGCGTCCGTTACGATCAGCACTTTCTCGTACTGCTTCGACAGCTCCATCACGGCGAGCGCGGTGGCCGAGGTGGGCATGTCGATGATCATGTCGACGTTTTCCGTCTCCCACCATTTGCGCGCAAGGGAAGAGGCGACGTCGGGTTTGTTGAGCACGTCGGCGGCGACCATGTCGATCGGCTTGCCGAACATCTGTCCGCCAAAGTCCTCGATCGCCATCCTGGTGGCCTCGACATTCCCCTGGCCGCCGATGTCGGAATAGACCGAGGAGAAGTCGGAGAGCACGCCGATCTTGAGCGGGGTCTGCTGTGCAGAGGCGGGGATGATCAGGGCAGCCGACAGCAAGCCGGCCGCAGACACGAATGCTGCGATAGGTCTCATGGACACGTTTCCTCTTGCGGGACTGTTCCGTCCCTTTGTCCGACAAAGTTAGAGTGGGGTTCCGCAAGAGTCAATTTGCTGCAGATGCGTCATCAATGACAGAGTTTGACGCCCTTTTGGGCCGCTCTTATAGTTTGTCGGACAATCGCCATAAGGAGTCGTCTTGCCAGTCTCGCCGCTCTTTCGTCCGATCGATGTCGCGCCGGCCTATCAGAAGGTCGCCGACGCCATTGAGCGCGAGATCGTCAACGGCCGCATCAAGCCCGGCGATCCCATCGGCACAGAGCATGACCTCGTGCGGCAGTTCGGCGTCAACCGCTCGACCATTCGCGAAGGCATCCGGGTGCTGGAGGAGGGCGGGTTGATCAGCCGCGACTCCTCGCGCCGCCTGCATGCCTGCCTGCCGCGCTACAGCAAGCTCGCGAGCCGTCTCAGCCGCGCGCTGGTGCTGCATGAGGTCACGTTTCGCGAGCTCTACGAGGCTTCGATGACGCTGGAGGTCGCCAGCGTCGAGGGTGCGGTGAAGAGCGCAACCGAGGAGAATCTTGCGGAGCTCACTGACAATCTCGTGCGCAGCGAGGCGGTGGTCGGCAATCCCGCGGCGTTGGCCGAATGCGATGCCGAATTCCACGTGCTGGTCGCAAAGGCGTCGCAGAACCGCGTGCTCCAGCTCGCCCGCGAGCCCGCAGCGCAGCTGTTCTATCCGACCACCGAGATGATCGTGACGGGCGTGGCGGAAGGCGGCCCGCGCCTCGTTGCCGCACATGGTCATCTCATCGACGCGATCCGTCGCCGCGACCGCGAGGCCGGCGTGCTCTGGACGCGCCGGCATTTGCAGGACTGGCGCCGCGGTTTCGAGAAGATCGCTTCGCTCGATCGGTCGGTCGAGCACGTGTACATGGAGCACGCGCAGGCGGCCCGGCGCAGATAGCGCGAACGGACAAGACGCAAGATTTCAAACGAATAAACTCAGAAAATAAAGACATCACACGGAGGGATACATGACCGGCGATATCGCAGCCACCATTTCGAAAGCGCGCGAGCATTCCATCGGCGATCTCCTGCGCCGCTCCGCGGGCCGGGAGCCGGCAAAGCTCGCGGTGAGTTGTGGCAGCGTGAGCTGGACCTTTGCCGAGATGGATACGATCTGCAACCGGCTCGGCCGCGGCCTGCTCAACCTGGGCGTGAAGAAGGGCGATCGTCTTGCCGTGCTCTCGCGCAATTCCCATGCCTTCGCCGCGCTGCGCTTCGCGGTGGCCCGGATCGGCGCCGTGCTGGTGCCGATCAACTTCATGCTCAATCCGGACGAGATCAATTTCATCCTGAAAAGCTCCGGCGCAAAGCTGCTCGCGACCGGCCCCGATTTCGTCGAGCCGGCAAAGGCCGCGAGCGCGAAGGATTGCGCGGTCGAGAAGATGATCTGGCTGCCGGGCGAGGATCCCGCCACCGCGCCTGCGGACCTCACCACCTTCGACGGTCTGCTTCATGCCGACGGCTCGTTCCTCGAGGCGTCCGTCGACAGCCGCGATCTCGCGCAGATCGTCTACACCAGCGGTACGGAATCCCTGCCCAAGGGCGCGATGCTGACCCATGAAGCGGTGATGTGGCAGTATGTCAGCTGCATCATCGACGGCGGCATGAGGGTGGACGACAAGTTCTTGCACGCGCTGCCGCTCTATCATTGCGCGCAGCTCGATGTGTTCCTGGGGCCGCAAATCTATCTCGGCGCTTCCGGCGTGATCACCGGCAAGCCGACCGCCGACAACATTCTGGCGCTGATCCAGGCCCACAAGATCACCTCGTTCTTCGCGCCGCCGACGATCTGGATCGCGATGCTGCGTTCGCCCAATTTCGACAAGGCCGACCTGTCGACCTTGCAGAAGGGCTATTACGGCGCCTCCATCATGCCGGTGGAAGTTCTGCTCGAATTGCAGCGCCGTCTGCCCGTCGTAAAATTCTGGAACTTCTACGGTCAGACCGAGATCGCGCCGCTTGCAACCGTGTTGCGTCCGGAGGACCAGCGGCGCAAGGCCGGCTCGGCCGGCAAGCCCGTGCTCAATGTCGAGACGCGCGTCGTCAACACCTCGATGGAGGACGTCAAGGTCGGCGAAGTCGGCGAGATCGTACACCGCTCGCCGCATCTTCTTTCCGGTTACTACAACGATCCCGTGAAGACAGCGGCGGCGTTCACCGGCGGCTGGTTTCACTCCGGCGATCTCGCCACCGTTGACGCCGAGGGCCACATCACCGTGGTCGACCGCGTCAAGGACATGATCAAGACCGGCGGCGAGAACGTGGCGAGCCGCGAGGTCGAGGAGATGGTCTATCGCATCCCTGCGGTCTCTGAAGTTGCCGTCGTCGGCCTGCCTGACCCGCGCTGGATCGAGGCTGTGACCGCGATCGTCGTGGTCAAGTCCGGCGAGAAGCTGGATGAAGACGCCGTCATCCAGCATTGCGCTGGTCAGATGGCGCATTTCAAGGTGCCAAAGCGCGTCATCTTCGTCGACAGCTTGCCGAAGAACCCGAGCGGCAAGCTGCTCAAGCGCGAACTGCGGCAGCGCTTCGTCGGGGCTGATACCCTCGACAAGGCGGTCCAGAAAAGCTTTGGCACCTGAGGCGGAGCGGTCGTCATGAAGGTCTGGCAGGTCGCGCGCGACTGGTCGATCGAGGGGATGGAGCTTGCCGATCTACCCGAGCCGACAACTGGCCCGGGCCAGGTCGCGGTGCGGATGCAGGCGGCATCGTTGAACTTTCGCGACCTGCTCACGGTGCAAGGCAAGGGTGGCGTCACGAGATTGCCGCTGATCCCGTTCTCCGACGGAGCGGGTGAGGTGATCGCCGTCGGTGAGGGTGTGACCCGCGTCGCCGTCGGCGATCGCGTCTGCCCGATGTTCTTCCAGTCCTGGATCGATGGAAGGGTGTCGGCGGCTGCCCGCCGCTATGCGCTCGGCGGTACGCGACCGGGCGTATTGCAGGAAGTGATGGTGCTCGACGCCGAGGGCGTCAGCCGCATTCCTTCGCATCTGTCGTTCCAGGAAGCGGCGACGCTGCCCTGCGCCGGGCTCACGGCCTGGCGCGCGCTGTTCGAGGAAGCAAGGGTGCAGCCAGGCGATACCGTGCTGGTGCAGGGCACCGGTGGTGTCTCGATCTTCGCGCTGCAATTCGCAAAGCTCGCCGGCGCCAGCGTGATCGTGACGTCGTCGAGCGACGAAAAGCTCGAACGCGCCAGGGCGCTCGGCGCCGACCACACCATCAACTATCGCTCGATCCCCGAATGGGGCAAGGCCGCCGCGGAGTGGACCGGCGGCGGCGTCGATCACGTCGTCGAGGTCGGCGGCAAGGACACGTTTGCGCAGTCGCTCGAGGCGGCGCGGGTCGGCGGCACCGTCCTGGTGATCGGCGTGCTCTCCGGCTTCTCGCAGCAGATCGCGATGCCGACTTTGTTCTCCAGGAATTTGTATGTCATCGGCCTCTCGGTCGGCAGCCGCCGCATGTTCGAAGGGATGACCGCTGCGATCGGGCGCAACGCGATGAAGCCGGTGATCGACCGCGTGTTCGGCTTTGATGCGGTTCCGGATGCATTACGGCTGATGCAGCAGGGCGGGCACTTCGGCAAGATCGTGGTGGAGTTTCCGTGAAGGCCTGTTGGCCTCAGTACTTCTTCACGTGCGCGCCAAACGCCAGCCACAGTGCCATTGAGGCGAGGCCGAAGCAGCCGAGCAGCAGGAAGGTCGGACCGTAGCCGATCCATTGCGCGATCCAGCCGCCGAGCGCGGGGCTCAAGCTCGCACCGACGCCCTGCACCGTAATCACAGCGCCCTGGCCGAGATTGATGCGGCCGGTGCCGTCGAGCGAGCGCGCGACCATGCCGGGGACGGCGACCGTCTGCAGACCGGTCCCGATACCATCGAGCACCTGGACCGGCACGACACCCCACCAACCGGTGAGAAAATACGCCAGCACACCGCGGATGGGCAGGAACATGAAGGAGACCAGGATCACTGGCCAGTAGTTGCGTTTTCCCGCGACCTGCATGCCGACCAGGGACGTCACGATCATCACGCCCTGCGCAATGACGACGATGGTCGCGACGAAGCTTGGACCATTGGCCTGGCCCGCGCTCACCGCGGCAAGGCCATAGAGCGGCACGATGGCGGCGTTGCCGAGATGGAAGACGGCCAAGGCCAGCGCCAGCACCAGCAGCGGCTTGTGCTTGAGGAGAACGGAGAGACCTGCCGGCGGGTTCTTGCTCTCGTCTTCCTTGCTGCCGCGAGCCTGACGGTCATCGATGGCCTTGGCCGGAATCATCAGGACGCAAGCCACGGCGACCGCGCCGAAGACGGCAGCCAGAACGAACACCCAGACGTAGCCGAATTTGTAGCCGAGATAGCCCGACAGCGCCGCGCCGACCATGTTGCCCGCATGGTTGAAGGCCTGATTGCGCCCGTTCAGCGCATTGAAACCCTTTTGCTTGGCGATGCCGAGCGTGATGCCGGTGACCGCCGGTACGATCGCAGCGCTCGCCAGCGATTGCGCCACTTGCGAGAACGTCACCGCCCAGAAATTTTGCGAGATCAGGATGATGGCGGAGGCCAGCACGACGCAAATGCCGGGGATGACGACCCACAGCCGTTTGTGGCGGCTGGAATCGATGAAGCCGCCGATCGGGGTCGTGACAAGCATGCCCGCGACATTGCCGATCGTCAGTGCCGTGCCGATCAATCCGGTGGCCCAGCCGCGCTCTTGCAGGAACACTCCGACGAACGGCCCGATGCCGGACTGCATGTCGGCCATGAAGAAGTTAACGGCGTAGAGAGGCCAGAGACGAGGTGAGGAAGGGCGCGATGTCATCGAGACGCTAAACGTGATGCTGCCGACCGACTGTGGTCTCGCGCAGGCGGATATGGCCGGCCATTCGTGCCGGGGCGGACAGGAAAGTAACCAGTGCCAACCGCGTTGGTTCCTCCGGACTTGCGATCGCCGGACCGCGATGTCATTTCATATCTGCGACGGTCTCATTTCTGGATCACGGCCATGCCTCTCTGGACCTGCGAAACCTGCGGCTCCCAATTCCCGGACGGCGGTAAGCCACCCGCATCCTGTCCGATTTGCGAGGACGAGCGGCAATTCGTGAACTGGAAGGGCCAGACCTTCCTCGCGCCCGAGACGCTCGCTGAACGTCACCGCCTCGTCTGGCGTGACGATCTCGGCCTCACCGGCATCGCGCTCGAGCCGAGCTTTGCGATCGGTCAACGGGCGCTTCTGGTCCCGCTGGATGATGGTCACGTGATGTGGGACTGCATCCCGCTGGCAACACCGGAGGCAATCGCGCATGTCCGCGCGCTTGGTGGGCTGAAGGCGATCGCGATCTCGCATCCCCACTACTATGGCGCGCTTGCGGATTGGAGCGAAGCGTTCGGTGGTGTGCCGGTCTATCTTCACGCTGATGATCGCGAATGGGTGACGCGTCCACATCCGTCGATCGTGCACTGGACTGGAGATCACCAGCGCATCTCCGATGACGTGTCGCTGCTGCGCACCGGCGGCCATTTCGCAGGCGCCACCATGCTGCATCATAAGCGCGGCGCGGAGGGCAAAGGCGCGTTGCTGACCGGCGATATCGCGCAAGTGACGATGGACCGCCGCTTCCTCAGCTTCATGTACTCCTATCCGAACTACATGCCGCTCAACGCCGCCGCGGTGCGGCGGATCGCGGCGGCCGTCGAGCCGCTGGCCTTCGACCGCATCTATGGCGCCTGGTGGGGCCGTAACATCGCCTCAGGCGCGAAGGCCGCCTTCGCGGCGTCGGTGGAGCGATACATCGCGGCCATTGCTTGAGCCAGGCGACGGCCAGAATCCCGTTGCCTCAGTCGATTAAATGTACTATTTGTACAATTATTAAGCGCGGCGCAACGACGCGTTTGCTGGTCCAGCACGGTCGATGCATCGTGGTCGTGGCGGGCGTGTTTTGCGGCCGCGTGAGCGGGAGTTGGACGCATGACCGGGCAGCGCGACTACGAGATCTTTGAGGCTGGTGACACCACGCTTCAGTCAGGCACCGTCTTCCCCGCGATGAAGCTTGCCTACAAGACCTATGGCACGCTGAGCCCGGCCAAAGATAATGTCATCCTCTATCCGACCTCGTTCAGTGCGCAGCATGTCGACACCGAGTGGCTGATCGGGCCCGACGGCGTGCTCGATCCCACGCGTTATTTCATCATCATCCCGAATCTGTTCGGCAACGGCTTGTCGTCTTCGCCGTCGAACTCTGGCAATGGGCCGTTCCCGCAACTGACCTATCACGACGCGATTACGGTCCAGCATCGGCTGCTGACCGAGCGCTTCGGCATCACAAAGCTCGCGCTGGTCTATGGTTGGTCGATGGGCGGCATGCAGGCCTATCACTGGGCGGCACTCCATCCGGAGATGGTCGATCGCGCCGCGGTTGTCTGCGGCAGCGCGCGTTGCGCGCCCTACAACTATGTTTTCCTCGAGAGCGTGAAGGCCGCGCTGACCGGCGATCCCGCCTTCCGCGATGGCCGCTTCGTCGAAAAGCCTGTCGGCGGTTATCGCGCCATGGGGCGTGTCTATGCCGGCTGGGCGATGTCGCATGGTTTTTATCGCGACGAGCTGTGGCGTGAGGCGGGTTTCACCTCGCTGGAAGACTATCTCGTCCGCGCTTGGGACACGACTTTTGCGCGCCGCGACGCCAGCGATCTCCTCGCGCAAGCCGGTATCTGGCAGGGCGGAGACATCAGCGCTTGCGCGGCTTTCGGCGGCGACCTGGATCGGGCGCTCGCCGCGATCAAGGCTCATGTGCTGCTGATGCCGGGTGCGACTGATCGCTATTTCGACGTCCGCGACAACGAAGACGAGCTCGGCAAGCTGGTCAACGCAAAATCAGCCGTGTTGCATCCGATCCCGTCGCTGCACGGCCATCGTGCCGGCAATCCCGTCAACAATCCGCGCGACCAGGCCTTCCTCAAGGCCGAGGTCGCAGCGCTTCTCAGCAAGTAACGCAGGCAACCGATCATGACAGACGCGACCGTTTCAGAGCCTGGCCATCGCCTGAAGCCGCTGAGTCCGGCCATGCTCCGCGAATTGTCGGTGCGCTCGAACCTCAGGGGTGCGGCGCAAAGCCTCGGTCATTACGGCATGATCGTGCTGGTGGGCGCGCTGATCTGGCTGGTGTCGTCGCGCTATGGCGTGCTCTGGGCGGCGCCGCTGATGGCGGTGCAGGGCTATCTCGTCGCGTTCCTGTTCATGGCGGTGCATGAGACTGCGCACAAGACCGCGTTCAGGAGTCGTGGCCTCAACCTCGCGGTCGGCTATCTCTCGGCCTTCATCATCGGCTTGCCTTACGAATATTACTGCCTGTTCCACTGGGATCATCATCGCTACACCCAGGATCCGGACAAGGACCCGGAGCTGATCGTCGGCGTGAAGCCGACATCGGATACGCAACTCGCGATCGCCTATAGCGGATTGCTCCAGGTTGCCGGCCGCGTCCGGCTGATGCTCGGCCATGCCGTCACCGGCAAGGTGGTCGTACCCTGGATTCCCGAGAACAGGCGCGGCACTATCGTGACCGAGGCGCGGGTCTATGTCGCGTCCTACGCGCTGTTGCTCGCATTGTCGCTGTGGTTCTCTTCGGCGCTGCTGCCGTGGGTCTGGATCGTGCCGTTGATGATCGGGCAATTCTTCCTGCGACCCTATCTCTACGCCGAGCACACCGGTTGCGAGCGAACTCGTAGCGCGTTCCAGAACACCCGAACCACCTATACTGGCGCCATCGTCAAATGGATTGCCTGGAACATGCCCTACCACGTCGAGCACCACGCCTATCCCTCGATCCCGTTTCACGCGCTGCCAAAGCTGAACGGAATCGTCGATGGCGAGATCGTCTATCGCGGTCGGGGGTACATCAGAACGACAGGCGAGACCTGGACCTGGTTTCGTCGGCAGCGGAAGAGCGCCTAGCTCGACGCAAAACTCCGGCCGCAATGCGACCGGAGCTTTGTCGCGAAGGCACGGTATCAGTAGATACCGTACGCGCAGACGTTTACGACGCGAACGCGCATGCCGTGGCGGGTCTGGACGACGCGCTCCTGGTAGCAATTGTTGACGCCGGTGTTGACGTAGAGGCCGCCATAACCGAAGCCCCAGCCGGGACCCCAGTGGTGGAAGCCGTGGGCCGACGCGGCGGTGGGCGCGAGGGCGGCAGCGCCGAGCGAACCGGCGGCGATCAGACCAAGAGCAAGCTTACGAAACATTTTCATTCTCCAGTATGGCGCGAAGCCGTTGTTGTGTCCCTGCATCTCGGTCGGGTTGAAGCGTGATTGCGTTCACACGGAGAAAAGGAGAATCGTGTTTCAGGATTGTTTCGTCGGCTGCGGCGAGATGCGCCGCCGTCAGGCTTTCCGCGCCGCGCGATAGCGCGAGGCCATCGCCTGCGTCATCTCGGCCATCTTCTCGCGGAGGTCGACGGGCTCGAGAACCTCGACCTCAGACCCGAGCCGTAGCAATTCGGACGCGGCATGCCACGACGTCTTCCCGGTCGGCACCCTTGCGATGCGCCAGCCGTCGGCATCAGTCGTCTCTTCGATCCGCGTGCGCGCCCTGACGTAAGGCTGGCTCAACGCATCGAGCAGTTTTACGCCGAGTGGCGACAGCCGCACGATTGCGACGTTCGGGTGCATCTCTGCCTCGAGGCGCATCGTCGCATCCTGCCAGTAGCCGGCGAGATCGAAATCGGCGGGGCGATCGAAGCGGTCGTCGAGCGCCGTGCAGTCGAGCACGCGCGCTATGCGATAGGTGCGCACGCTGCCATCGACTTGGCCTGCGAGATACCAGCTGCCGCCCTTCAGCACGAGGCCGAGCGGGGCGACATGGCGGTGCTTTTCGGCCCGCCAACTCTGATAACGGATCTTTATCAGCGTCCCGCGCAGAGCAGCGCCAGCAATGGTGCGCAGATGGTTTGGCTCCTCCGCCTCGCCGAACCAGCCTGGAGCATCGAGATGAAAACGCTCCTGCATGCGGCCGGCGTCTTCGCGCAGGTTTGCGGGCAGCGCCGCCATCAGCTTGTTCTGTGCGGCGATCATGGCGGCATCCAACCCCAGCGCCGCTGCCGGGCCCGGCAATCCCGCCAGGAACAGCGCGCCCGCTTCGCTCTGCGACAGCCCGTTCAGCCGTACGCGATAGCCGTCGAGCAGGCGGTAGCCACCCTCCGCGCCGCGATCGGCATAGACGGGGACGCCGGATGCCGCGAGTGCGTCGATGTCGCGATAGATCGTGCGTACCGAGACTTCGCAAGCCTCTGCAAGCTCGGGCGCAGTGACCTGTCCCTTGGCCTGGAGAGTGGTGAGGATAGACAGCATCCGGCTTGCGCGCATGATCCCTTTAAACCATACCTGACACAGGATGTCAGGTATGGTCGAGTACAAGCGTCTCCATCGCAAGCCGGCCCGAGGGAGATCCGCCATGACCGATCCGAACCGCATCACGTTGTATTATTCGCCGCAAAGCCGGGCCACCGGCACAAGGATGCTGCTGGAGGAGCTTGGCGCGCCCTATGATCTCCACGTCCTCAACATGAAGGCCGGCGAGCAGCGGAGGCCTCCCTATCTCGCCATCAATCCGCTCGGCAAGGTGCCGGCGATCCGGCATGGCGAGGCGCTCGTGACCGAGCAGGTCGCGATTTATATTTTTCTCGCCGACCTGTTTCCGCAGGCCGGCCTTGCGCCCGCGCTCAACGATCCGCTGCGCGGTCCCTATTTGCGCTGGACCGCCTATTACGGCTCCTCCTTTGAGCCCGCGCTGATCGACAAGTTCATGCAGCGCGAGCCTGCGCCGATCACGCAGTCACCTTACGCCGATTACGACACCATGCTGGGTGCGCTCGAGGCGCAGTTGTCGAAGGGGCCGTATCTGCTCGGCGAGCGAATGACTGCCGCCGATATCCTGTGGGGCGTCGCGTTCAACTGGACCATGATGTTCGGCATCGTGCCGAAGAAGGATGTGTTCGTCCGCTATAGCGAGCGGATCACGTCGCGGCCGACGTACCAGCGCATCAATGCTGCGGATGACGAGATGGCGGCGCAGCACGCTGTGGCTGCGGGAGGATGAAGAGGCCCGATCTCATATGAACAAGCCGATCCAAACGACGAACTGTTTCGACACGTTCATCCGGGTTGCCGAAGACTGTCCGGCACGCTCCGGCGAGGAGCCGCCGCCGCGCGCGGGACAGCCGACGGTGGCAGGCTTGCAATATGCGATGATCATGAAGGCACCCTACAAGTATACGTCCGACGACGTGATCTTCGCGACCTCCGCGCCGGGGCGCGAACTCGATGTCAAGGCGACCAAGGCGGAGAAGAGCGCCGCCCACGCAGCGTTCTTCTCGCGTGGGCAGGCCTGCATGCGCGCCTCAAGCCTCGGTAAGCGCTTCGGCTGGGGCGTGCATGCGGACAGCGAAGGCCGCATCGCGATCTACGCCGTCGACAGCAAACGCTATCAAGCGCTGTCGAGCGATCCAAAGCTCACGCAGGTACGCGCGATGCGGTCGAAACGGGGTTAATCCTCAAAACCGCGGCAGACGCTTCTCCGCGAACGCCTTGATGCCTTCCTTGATCTCGTCGCCGCGCATGCTGTCGCGGTGGCGCTGATCGGCAGCTTGCTCATCCAGCTCGCCGCGGGCGAATTCGTTGATTGCGCGTTTCATGCCGCGCATCGCGTTCGGGGCATTGCCGGCGAGAATGCTGGCGAGCTTGTCGACTTCCTCGTCGAGTGTCTCCACCGGCACCATGGCGGAGAGATAGCCGATCCGCAGCATCTCCGGCGCACCGATTTTCTGTGCGGTGAGAAACAGCTTCTTGGCGTTGTCGACGCCGAGCCGCGTCACGTAGCGTTTGATGCCGCTCCTGTAATAGTGCAGCCCGAGCCGCGCCGCCGGCATGAACATCTCGGCGGTATCGACGCCGATGCGGAAATCGCAAGCGAGCGCGAGGTCGGTCGAGCCGCCGTAGACGCCGCCATTAAGCCGGCAGATCGTCGGCACGCCGAGATCCTCCAGCCGGTTGACGACGACTTCGAAGGCCGAGCCCGCGCTCTGCTGCTCGTTGGCGCTCACCGCACGCTCGGCGACGGAATTGAGGTCGTAGCCCGCGGAGAAGGCGCGTCCGGTGCCGGTCAGCACCAGCACGTGGATATCAGGATCGGACTCGACCCGATCGAACAGTTTGACCAGTTCGCCGAGATCTTCCGCCTGGAGCCGGTTGAGATGCTTCGGCCGATTCAGGCGGATGGTGGCGCGTGCACCACTGGTCTCGAGCACGGGGCCACTGGCCGCGTCGGCTGTGTCCGACATTCTTGTCTCCATTTATTTGTTTTCGAGCGTGCGGCGCTTCGCTTCGGCGTCGATGGTCTCGGCGAGGTCGGGGTGCCGCGCCATCAGTACGCGAAAGTCGACGAGGTCGAGCACCAGCAGCCGCGACACTTTCGTGGTCGAGACATTGGCGCCCCGCATGTTGTTGCCGAGCAGGGCCATCTCGCCGAAGAAGGCACCTTCGCCGAGCTGGACCTTCTTGCCGGGCAGGTCCACCTCGACCGCTCCGGCCGCGATGAAATACATGCAGTCGCCCTGCGCGCCTTTGCGGATGATCATGGTGCGCGCCGGCAGCTCCATGGTGCGCAGCATGTGGGTGACGTCGGCGATGGCCGCCGGGCCCAGCGCCGCGAAGAACGGCACCTTGCTGACGGATTCCCAGGTCTTGAGGAAGTTGTCGCGACGTGTCTCCGCCGCAAATCCGGTCGCCAGAATACCGGTCCAGAGGCCGAACACGCCAAGACCGGAGATCATCACCAATGCCGCGACCATGCGGCCGAGCGGCGTGACCGGCACGACATCGCCATAGCCTGTCGTGGTCAGCGTGACGACCGCCCACCACAGCGCGGCAGGGACGCTGCCAAACGTCTGCGGTTGCACGTCCCGCTCCAGAAAATATTCGGCGACGGAGGCGAGGAAGACGACCATCAGGAAGATCACGAGCACGCTGACCAGCGGCCCCGATTCCAGCACCAGCACACGACGGAGCTGGCGCAGGCCGGGAATGCCCGGCACTACCTTCAAGACCCAGAGCACGCTCAGCAGCCAGGCCGTCTTGGGTTCGGCGCCGAGGACCAGGGCGACCGGCACGGCCAGCGCCCCCAATGCGTCGACCAGCCCGGCGGAGGAAGACATGTAGAGGGCGAGCCGTCCCTGCCGTGCCATGTGGCGCAGCCGCACCAGCCATTCGAACACGAAATAGGCGAGACAGGCCCACAGCAGGAAATCCACCCAGCGATGGGCCGTCTCATACGTCGAATCGACCGTCAGCAGCACCATGCTGACCACGCCGACGGTCACGGCCACATAGGCCGCCTTTGTCATGTTGCGGCCGGCAGTCGCGGCCACGAACTGGGCCAGAGCGGGAAACATCGGCTTGGACATGCGAAATGGCGGCTCGGTGCTGGTTCTAGCGGTCCCGGGCCGGGACCTCGGCGCCAAAGTGCCCGCCCGCACCGGGGCCGTCAACGACGGGGCGGGCAGTCGCACCATCCGTCCGAATCAGGGCGCGGAAGCTTCGTGCAGTGGCTGGGAACGTGCCGGGCCTGTGGCCAGGCGCGAATCGATAGGTCAGGCACTCTGAGCTGTCTTCACCACCACCACGTTGCTGTCTTCCGGCGGGGGGAGCGCGGCAGGGATTGTTGCCTTTTCGATCTCGCTGGCGTGGCGTTTGAGGTAGTCGCGCCGCATTCCGATCTCGTCGCGGACGAATTCGTAGCCGAGCTTGAACGTATCCAGGCCGTCGGTACTGATCGTGCCGTCGCGCAAGCCGATCACCGCGCCGCGCAAGATGCTTTCGAGCTCGTCCTGCAGGCATTCGAGCTGGTCCAGCGAATGGGCGTGCTCGATGCGCTCGCCGACGTCGAGGACAGCGGTCGAAAGCTCGCCAGCCTTCTCCGGCGCGATCCTTGTGATCTTGGCGTAGATCGCCGCGAAGATCGAGCCGATGACGCTGAGCGCGGCGGCGCCCAGATACATCATGTCGCTGTACTTATCCATGAACGACTTGGTGTCGTCGTTGATGTAGTCGGCGGCGCCCTGATGCGCCATCACGTAAGCGTCCTTCTCGACGGAGGCCGGCTCGATATGGGTCGCAAACCCGCTGTCGAGCCCGAGCGCGGACTTGTTCTCGTAGACGATGCGCGCGAGATCGCCGGCGGTGGTCGCCGACATCCTGGATTGCGCGACCAGCAGCCATTCAAGCCCGATCGTGTCGAGATCGTCGTCGGGGATCTCGGGCGAGGAGGACAGCGTGCCGGCCGTCAGCGTCTCCTCGGAAATACCGGGGAATTTACGTGCCAGCGCCTTGGCTTCGTCGATTGCATTGAGCGTGAAGCCGCCGCGCTTGGCGACCTGCTGATAGGCCTTGTCGCGCACGGCCCTGGAGGCGTGGACGACGGCAATCACCGCGCCGAAGCCGTTGGCCGGGGCGAACAGCTTATCCAGCGTCGCACCCTGCGGCGCCATCTGGATCTTCGTGGCGTCGGGGCTGTCGGCGGGAATGTCGAGGACGCTGCGGACCAAGGCGAGGGACGAATCATTCTCGGCGAGAACGGCGACCTTCTTCTTCTTGAGCTCGGCGAGCGACTTGATCTTCTTGTTGCCGGGGCCGAGCAGCAGCACGAGATCGTGCTCGAGGATCGCGAGCGCGCGCGCCCGCAGCGGCACCTTGGCATCGGTGCGCAGGACGGCAAGATCGGCCTGCCTGCGATCGAACTGCGCGAGCGCCTTGGCGCTGTCGGCGTTGTTGACGATCTTGATCCGGAAACGCGAGGCGTTGTTCTTCAGCAATGTGGCGAGCTTGGTCGCGAACAGTGCTTCGTCGCTGTTGGGAGCGCCGACGGCAAAGGTCAGCGTCTCCGAATTGTGCCACCAGGCGCGCCCGGCCCAGACGGTCGCAAGCGACAAGAGCAGGGTCAGGACGACATACAGCAGGACCTGCTGCTGATTGGTCTTGATCACCTTGGGGCGCCGTGGCGGTGGGATCTCGGTTGACGAGGTCGGGCCTTCAGCACTCATCGCAGCACTGGCCTTATTCCTGGCATGGCGGGCAGCACGGCCATCGTCGGCGGCACGCTCGAAAAATTTGTAAGCATCTGAAAAAAGAACGATATTCCTCTACCTGAGGATGATAGCGCTCCAGCGAGAGAATGCAAATTCCGCGCCGAAGGTAACCTTACCCAACCGATCCGCGTGGTTCGGCCATGCTATCACCGTTTAGCCACAGTTGGCGATTTTCCAGTTCCCCCGGCTGCATTCCGTCGCGGGAAATGTCATAAATCAGCGGTCCCGACGTTCTGACGGGTCCAAGAAGAAGCTGCGCTGAACGCTCCATTTTTCTTTTAGGTCAACGAGGGCGTCAGCTTTGTCGTTTCCACCTCTGTCATCGGCGGTTCCGGTCGAAGCGCTCATTGGCTGGATGTTGCTGCTCACCTTCAAGCACATCATCGCAGATTTCGTGCTGCAGACCGCCTGGATGGCGCACGGCAAGGATCAGAAGCACGGCTGGGCTTTGCCGCTTCTGGTGCATTGCCTGATTCACCTTGCAGTTGCGCTGTCGTTGATCCTGATCGTCGCGCCAAAGTTCTGGTTCGTGGCGGTGATCGACTTCATCATTCACATCACGATCGACCGCGCCAAGGGACTGGTCTCGGCCAATTTCGGCGTCAACCAGGAGCACCCCTGGTTCTGGACCCTGATCGGCGTCGACCAGGCGCTGCACCACCTGACCGGCTTCGGCCTCTCCATCTTCATGGCGGCGAACTGAGGCGGCTACCTGCGATGGGCGCCGGGCCTGCGTGGTTCGAGACGGGCCGCAAGCCGCGCTCCTCACCATGACGGGTGAGAATTTTTCAGTGGAATCCGACCTCATCCTGAGAGCCCGCCAAAGGCGGACGTCTCGAAGGATGGCCACGTGGTGGTCGCCAATCCGGCTTTCAGCCGCCCGGGGCGGCACTGATTCGCGGCCAGTGCGCAAGCGCCCCCGGGTGACTACCGCCCGGGGTGGTTAACCTTTCATTAGAGAATTGCGCTGCATCTTCCCTACACGAGGGAGAACTGCAATGTTTTCAAGCCGCGACGCTTATGAAAGCGAATTCTGCCCGGTTCGCGACGAACTCCTTGGCGAGATGTACCGCGCCAGCGAGAGTGGCCTGCCGAGGCTGGTTGAGAGTGTTTCCCCTGACGCGCGCGCCAAGTTGGCGCTGTTCTGCTATCACCGCAGCCATCTTCATTCGCTGGCCCTCGCAATCGCAGCCAGTTGCAGCGAGCGCGACCTGATCGAAAACGGCGGCCGTGTCGGCTCGACGCTCCATGCGCTGTCGCGCGCGGGTTCGGCCAAATCGTCACCGTCGTTGTCCGGTGGCCGCAAGCCGATCACGCTGTCGACCAAGCCGCTCTCGGTGCTCGCACCGCTGGACGACGAAATCGACGACGAGATCAGCGAAGCCGTCCCCGCTTAAGCGGCCTCGATCACAGGCAGCCCGAACTTCCGCCGCGCCATGGCGCATTCGGCGTCGCCCGGCATGCAGGTGCGGCACACCTCCGGCCGCACCGCATAGATGCCGCACGAGGTCGCCTTGCCGATCTCGCCCTGCAGTGCCGAACAGCGATCGCCTTCGCAGCGCATGCCGGATTGTCGCGCGTTGACGAGGGTCTCCGGAATAGCTGCAAGCTCCTCGTCGCTTTCGATCGAGAAGCGCGGCCAGTTCTGCGAATAGCCGCAGCAAGCGCCGCAGCTTTGGCAACAGGTCGACAGGTCGATCGCGGACGTCTCATCCATCAGCGTCATGTGTCCTTATCAGGTATCCTTGGGCGGGCCCCAGACCAGGCTCTGCCGCCATTTCGCGCGCAGCACGTCGCGCCGCTCCGGATATCGTTCGTCGAGATAGGTCGCATCGACGACGCGGTCGGTGCGGAAGCTGCGGAAGTCGCTGCGCAGCTCGCACCACGCCGCGAGCAGGCGCACGGCTTCGAGATAGCCGACCGAGATGGGCCAGATCAAGCGCTCGCTGGGGCGGCCCTGCTCGTCGCGATAGCGCAGCATGATTTTCTTGCCTTCGTGAATCTGGGTGCGCGTGCGCGCCATGTCGAGGCGGTCCGGCTCCCTGTTCCAGCTCGGTCGCGCGCGGCTCGCAGGCTCCAGCACGAAGGGGCGCAGGCGCTCGGGTACAGTGTCGGCGATCTTGGCCATCAGATCTTCCGCCGCGCGCGCCAGCGTGGAATCGGCATGGCCCGCGACCCATTGCGCGCCCAGTACCGCCGCCTCGATCTCGTCGGGCGTCAGCATCAAGGGCGGCAGGTCAAAACCCTTCTCGAGAATGTAGCCCATGCCGGCTTCGCCACGGATCGGCACGCGCTGGCCCATCAGTGTTGCGATGTCGCGATAGATCGTTCGCTTCGAGGTCTCGAGCTCGGCCGCAATCGCGTCCGCCGTCAGCGGCTTACGGGTGCGCCTCAGCACCTGGATAATCTGAAACAGCCGGTCGGCGCGTCTCATGACAATTCTCTCATCGGGGGCACATCAGAAAACGGCGCGTGACTGCTGACAGGATGTTGGCAGCAGGGGAGTTCTATACCGGGACAACACATCGACTGAAGAGGATTTGTCCATGATCATTCCAACCCATTTCGGTCCGGCCGGTCCGTTGTGGCGGAGCCAGGCCTCGTTGCATGCCTCGCTGTATGCCTGGGCCTTCAGCCGCCTCACGATTTTCGATCTCACCGTCGTCGACCTCCGAATCGCGCTCGTGACCATGCTGACACGCTCGCTGGTCCAGGCTGCGGACGCGCTGGTCCGCCATGTGATGGGCCGCGCCTGGCGGGGAGCCCGTTTCGCAGAAGATATCACGGCTGCTGCCACCATGGTGGCAGCAGCCCGGCACTAGGTTCCGTCAACTCTTTCGGCAGGTTCAGGAGAGCTCAATGATCACGCTTTACGGCTTTGGCACCGGCTTCGGCCTGCCGGAAATCAGCCCCTTCGTCACCAAGACCGAGGTGCAGCTCAAGATGGCGGGGCTGCCCTACCGGAAGGAGCGCGCGATGCCGCCGGCTTCACCGAAGGGGCAGCTGCCTTTCATCGATGACGGTGGCGAGGCGGTGGCCGATTCCACGTTCATCCGCGCCCATATCGAGCGCCGCTACGGCTTCGACTTCGACGCCGGCCTTTCCCTGCACGAACGCGCCCAGGCCTGGGCGTTCGAGCGCATGATCGAGCACCACGTCTATTGGTCGCTGGTCGGTGCGCGCTGGGTCGATGCTGCCAATTTCGCCAAGGGGCCTGCGCATTTCTTCGACGGGGCGCCCGAGCACAACCGCGAGAAGCTGCGCGAGGACGCGCAATTCCGCGTCGCCGAGAATTACCTGCTCTCCGGCCTCGGTCGTCATGCACCCGACGACGACGTCGAGCTCGCGGTCCGCTCGCTGTTCGCACTGTCGGTACAGCTCGGCGACAAATCCTATCTGATGGGGAACAAGCCCAGTGGGGTCGACGCGACCGCGTTCGGAGCGCTTGCGGGCATCTTGACGCCGTTCTTCGAATCCCGTCTGCGCGAGCGCGCGGAAGGATTTCAAAACCTCACCGCCTATGTCGACCGGATGATGGATACGTACTATCCGGAGTTCGCCTGGACGCCGCTGCAGCAGGCGGCCTGACGCAATCACGCGGGTGGCGTAAAATAAAAGAGCCGGCCCATCGGCCGGCTCTCGTCTTGGAAACTGTCGCTGGTTACTTCGCGAGCGTGTACTTGCCGTCCTTGACCGTGAGCAGGATGCGCGAACGGTCGTCGAGGCCGTAGCGATCCTTTTCGGTGAAATTGTAGACGCCCTGGCTCGCCGCGATTTCCCGCTCCGACAGCAGCGCCTGGCGGATCGCCTCGCGGAATTCGGGCGTGCCGGGCTTTGCCGTCTTTAGTGCGACGGGGATGACGCGCTTCAGGATTTCGAAGGCATCGTAGGAATGACCGGCGAACTGGCTGCGGCTGTTCGGGCCATACTTGCCCTCATAGGCGGAATTCAGCGCCATGCCCGGCTTCTTGGTGAGCGCGCTGTCGGGTTGATCTTCGGGGTCCATCACCGGGCCCGACGCCATCAGCACGCCTTCGGCGGCTTTACCCGCAATGCGGATGAAATCCATACTGGCCGCACCATGGGTCTGGTAGATCAGGCCCTGGTAGCCGCGCTCGCGCAGCTCGGTCTGCGGCAGTGCCGCGGCGGTGCCGGAGGCGCCGACCAGGATCGCGTCCGGGTTGGCTGCGACGAGCTTCAGCACCTGTCCGGTCACCGACGTATCGGGACGGGCGAAGCGCTCCTCGTCGGCGATGGTCAGGCCCATCGGCACGCCCTGGGCCTTCAGGTCGTTGAACCAGAGGTCGCCATAGGAGTCGGAATAGCCGATATAGCCGACCGTCTTCACGTTGTGCGCCTTCATGTGCTCGTAGAGCACCTTGCCCATGATTGGAATCGGCTGCGGCATTGCGACCGACCACTTCATGCGTTCCGGCGTGATCGGGAATGGCGAGAGGCCGAAATGCGGAATGCCGGCCTCGTTCGCGACATTCGACACGGCAATCGTCGGCGGCGTGACCGCCGAGCCCATGATCACGTCGGCCTTGGATTCGGTCACGAAGCGGCGGGCGTTGGTGGTTGCGGTGGTGGGATCACCGCCGTCGTCGAGCACGATCACCTTCAGCGGCACGCCGCCGATCTCTTTCGGCACGAATTCCAGCGCGTTGCGCTCGGGAATTCCGAGCGCTGCGCCCGGGCCGGTCGTTGTGGTGGTGATGCCGACGGTGATTTCAGCGGTCTGCGCCAGCGCCGGCAACGTTGGCAGTGCCAGCGTCACCGCGGCGATGGCGGCGGTCAGGTAAAAGCGTTTCATTGATTCCTCCCTTTTCGTGTTTCTTTGAAAGCAGAAATTCGGGGCTATTTCAGCCCCGTCTTTCGGTGATGCGGCGATTTAGCTCCGGACCTGGCTTCCTGTGAATTTGGCTACCATTTCCGGAGGGAATGGTGCCGATTTCAGCTTGTCGGGGTTAACGGGATCGCGGCCGACCAGGACGCGGGTCTCAAAACCTTCGATGGCGAGCGCCTCGCCCTTGTAGACATTGTGCTTCACCTCGAAGCTCGAGCGCTTGATGCTCTCGATCTTCGTTTCGATGGTGATCCAATCGCCATAGGTCGAGGGGATGTAGAACTTGGACCGCGTGTCGACCATGGGGATGCCCACCAGGCCGTATTTGCGGACCAGATCCTGCTTGGAGAATCCGGCGACCTCGAACAGGGTCGAGGTCGAATCGTCGAACATCGCGAAATAGCGCGGGTAGTAGACGATGTTGGCGGGGTCACAGTCGCCCCACTGGATCTGGACGTCGCGCCGGTTCACGAACATGCGGGGCTCTTACTTCGGCGCCATGCGCAGCGAGCCGTCGAGGCGCACCACTTCGCCGTTGAGGTAGGAGTTCTCGACCATGTGCAGCGCGAGCGCGGCGAATTCGTCGGCGTGGCCGAGCCGGCGCGGGAAGGGGATCGCGGCGGCGAGCGAATCCTGGGCTTCCTGCGGCAGGTTCGCGAGCAGCGGCGTCAGGAACAGGCCGGGCGCGATCGTCAGGACGCGCACGCCGAACTGGGCCAGCTCGCGCGCGATCGGGAGCGTCATGCCGACGATGCCGCCCTTGGAGGCCGAATAGGCCGACTGGCCGATCTGGCCGTCATAGGCGGCAACGGAGGCCGTGTTGATGATGACGCCGCGCTCGCCGCTCGCCTGCGGCTCGAGCTTGGACATCTCGGTCGCGGCGAGGCGCAGCATGTTGAAGGTGCCGATCAGATTGACCTTGATCACCTTGTCGAAATCGGCGAGCGCCATCGGACCGTCACGGCCGACCACGCGCTTCGCCACGCCGATGCCGGCGCAATTGACCAGCACGCGGGCCGGGCCATGGGCCTTGGTCGCCTGAGCGATCGCGGCTTCAGCGGAGGCCGCGTCGGAGACGTCGCAGGTCACGGCCACGCCCTTGATCTCGGCGGCAACGGTTTCCGCAAGCTTGGTATTGAGATCGCACACTGCGACCTTGGCGCCCTGTGCCGCCAGCTTTCGCGCGGTGGCGGCGCCCAGTCCCGATGCGCCGCCGGTGACGATGGCTGCCTGATCCTTCAACAACATGGCGTTCTCCTTCGATGAATTCTTAGCCAACCGATATCACACGGTCCGATGGATTGGCAGCGTAGAGCTCCTCGATCAGCGCGCCGCGATGCTCGAGCACCGCGCGCTGGTTGATCGAGCCCTTGTCGGTGACCTCGCCCTTGTCGATCGACAGCGGCGAATCGAGCAGGATCGCACGCGTGATCCGCGTCGAGGAGCCGGTGGCCGAAGAGAGGAAGCGGGTCAGGCGCTCACGGAAGGCTTCGCGCACCAGCCGGTCGCGGGCGGTGACGGTGAGACTGTCGGCGGGCAGCGTCGGGTTGATCAGCCGGCAGCCGTCGAGATCGAGCAGCACCAGCGCGGAGACCTCGTCGCGGTTGATGCCGGCGATGACGACGTCACGCACCAGCGGCGCGCAAGCCGCGACGAAGCGCGCGCGGAGCGGACCGACGCTGACCCAGGTGCCGCTCGCAAGCTTGAAATCTTCGCTGACGCGGCCGTCGAAATCGAAGCCGGCGTTGAGATTGTCGGGATCGGCGGGCTTGAGCGCGTCGCCCAACTTGTAAAATCCTTCCTCGTCGAAGGATTTTGCGGTGATGTCGGGCTGGCGCCAGTAGCCGGGCATCACATTCGGGCCCTTGGCGCGAACTTCCATCTTGCCGTTGTTCGGCACCAGCTTGGCGTCGTTGCCCGACACGGGAAGGCCGACATGACCGGAACGGCTGGTGCGCGGATTGACCGACATGAAGAACGGCGCGGTCTCGGTTGCGCCGAGGCCCGTGAGCATCGGCACGCGATAGCCTTTTTCCTTCACCGCGAGTTCGTCGAGGCTGTTCCAGACGAAGGGCGACAGCGCCGCGCCCGAGAAGAACATCGCATGCAGCCGGTCGAAGAACTTTGCACGAAGACCCTGGTCGTCGCGCAAATAGGGCAGCAACGATTCGTAGCCCTTGGGCACGTTGAAATAGACCGTTGGCGAAATCTCCTGGAGATTGCGCACCGTCTCCTCGATGCCGCCCGGCATTGGCTTGCCGGCGTCGAGATACATCGAGCCGCCGTTGTAGAGCGTCAGCCCGATATTGTGGTTGCCGCCAAAGGTGTGATTCCAGGGCAACCAGTCGATGATGACGGGCGGCTCGTCCTTGAGAAAGGCGAGCGTCTCGCGCAGCATGACCTGGTTGGCGCAGATCATGCGCTGGGTGTTGATGACGGCCTTGGGATTGCCGGTCGAGCCCGACGTCAGCAGGAATTTTGCGATCGTGTCGGGGCCTATTTTGCCATGCACGGCGTCGAGGTCGCTGCGGATCGGCGTTGCCATGAGGTCGGCGAGCAAGGTGACGTCGCGGCCCGGCACGCTGCCATAGGATGCGGCGATCTCGGTGCCGAGTGAGACATTGGCGGCAAGCGCGTCCGCGAACTTGCCGGCGTCCTCGGCGAAGACGAGGCCGGGCGTCAGCAGCTTCATCAGGTAGGAGAGCTTGCCGTAATCCTTCGAGACCAGCGAATAGGCCGGCGATACCGGACAGAACGGAATGCCCGCATAGAGCGCGCCGAACGCCAGCAGCGCATGGTCGATCGAATTGCCGGAGAGGATGACGATCGGCCGCTCGGCCGACAGGCCGCGCTGGATCAGGCCGGAGGCAATGTGCCGGCTCGCGGTGAGCAGCTCGGCATAGGTGATCTTGCGCCAGCCGCGACCGCCGTCGCGTTCCGCCATGAACACGCGATCCGGCGTCGTCGTCGCCCAGTGATGCAGGCGGTCGGTGATGCGGACGGGATAATCGCCGAGCGGCTGCTTCGGCCGTAGATAGATTGTGCCGTCGGCGCGACGCTCGATGTCGATGACGGGATCGCCGAACGAGATCGGCCGCAGCGGAGAATTGCTCTCGCCGCGCTCTGTGCTGGAAGAGGACGGCTTCGCACTCATGACTTCGGCTTTACCTTGGCGGTCTTGTGCTCGAGGAATTCGCGGATCCTGCGTTTTGCCTCTTTGTCGCTTTGCGCGACGGTGGCCATCAGCGATTCCATCAACAAGCCGGTCTGTGGATTGGCCTCCGCGATCATCGGCAGCGCCTGGAGCACGGCGAAATTCGTCAGCGGCGCGTTGGAGGCGATCTTGGTCGCGAGCTCCAGCGCCTTGGTGAGGCCATTGCCGGCTTCGGTGACATATTGCGCAAAGCCGTAAGACGCGCCCTCGGTCGCGCTATAGACGCGGCCCGTCAGCATCATGTCCATCATGCGCGCGACCCCGATCAGCCGCGGCAGCCGCACCGAGCCGCCGCCGCCGACGAAGATGCCGCGCTGCCCCTCAGGCAGCGCGAAATAGGCCGTGGGTTCGGCGACGCGAATGTGGGCGGAGCAGGCAAGCTCGAGCCCGCCGCCGATCACCGCGCCCTTCAGCGCCGCGATCACGGGCACGCGGCTGTACTGGATGCGGTCGAACACCCGGTGCCACATTTGAGAATGGAGGAGCCCGCCCGTGGCGTCGTGATCCTGAAGTTCGGAGAGGTCGAGTCCACTGGAGAAATGATCGCCGATGCCGTGAATGACGACCGCGCCGATGTCCTCGGGCAGGGACGCAAAGCATTCGCCGATTTCGAGGATGATGCCGTCGTTGAGCGCATTGCGCTTGGCCGGCCGGTTCAGACCCACGGTCAGAACCCGGTCCACCCGCTCGATCCTCAGCAGCCCGGAGGCGCCCGCGTCAGCGGTCTCGGCGTTTCCCTGTGTCATTTGCGTCCTTATCAGAATAGTTATGTTGTATAACGAATTCTGGAGGAGTCAAGGAGGGGACGGTGGGGTCCCTGAGGATGGAGCAAGTCAGGTGGGTAAGATCCTTGCCCCAAAGCCGGTGTCGTCCCTGCGCAGGCCATGCCTTCGCAGGGACGACGGCGGAGTGTGTGGTCACACCACCTGATGCACGTCGATCACGACGCGATCCGCATGCCGCGCGGCCGAGCCGACGAAGATGTGCTCCATCAGCCAGCGATACTTCTCGTGCCCCGTCTCGAACTTCGGGATCGTCCGGAAATAGATCAGCTTTGGATCGACCGGCTCGCCGCGCTTGAGCTTTTGCAAGAGCTCGACCGGGCCGAAGCGCATGCCCTTGTTCTCGACATAGACGACGGCGCCGTCGTCGGCCTCGAAGGCGTATTTGGCTTCGAGGTCGATCAGCTCGTTGGGGCGGATGGTCTGGAAGTCGGCGCCGAATGGCAGCACCTTGCCGGTGATCGTTCCCTTCACCTCGCCGCCGATGATCGGGATGATGCGGCGGACGCCGATGCCGGTCTCGCCGGCGGTGATGACGTCGCCGATCTCAGCGGTGATGGTGAACACGTATTTTGTCTCGAGCGTCGGTGTGGTCATCAGTCGCCTCCAATGTAGCGCGCCAACGACGCGCTGCTCTTCCTTCTCCCCTTGTGGAAGAAGGTGGCATAGGCGGCCTTCGGCCGCCGTTCTCAGGAACGCCGAAGCGAAGCTTCGGCTATGGCGCCGGATGAGCGGGTTGCTTCAGCGAACTGCGGCAGCTCTACGTGCGGAGAGAGACCCCTCACCCGTCTCGCCGCTGTGCGGCGAGCCACCCTCTCCCACAAGGTGAGAGGGGAAGACAGCGTGGCGTAAGGCAGGCAACCGTATCACGCTCCTCAATGCGCCATCATGCGCGTCGGCAACCAGGTCGCCAGCAACGGGAACGCGATCAAAATCACCAGACGCACCAGGTCGGTCGCCACGAACGGGATCACGCCCTTGAAGATGGTGGAGAAGGAGACGTCCTTCACCACGCTTTTGATGACAAAGACGTTCATGCCGACCGGCGGATGGATCAGGCCGAGCTCGACGGTCATGACGATGATGACGCCGAACCAGATCGGATCAAAACCAAGATGCGTGATCACGGGAAAGATGATCGGCACGGTCAAAATGATCATCGCCATGGCATCCATCAGGCAGCCGAGCACGAGATACATCATCATGATCAGCGCCAGCACGCCGTAGGGGCCCAAGCCCAGGCCGGTGAGGAACTCCGTGACCTTTTGCGGCGTCTGCGTCACCGTCAGGAAATAGCCGAAGATCAGCGCACCGATCAGCACGGTGAACACCGCAGCCGCGGTGCGCGTCGCCTGCAGCAGCGAGGCCAGCACCTTCTCACGGTCGAGCCGCCCCGTAACCACGCCGATGATGAAGGCGCCGGCAGCGCCGACGCCGCCGGCCTCCGTCGGCGTGAAGCGCGGCAGGAACGGCAGGCCGTAAAGGCCGCCGATCACGAATACGAACAGCAGCACCGGCGCCCAGATATCCTTCAGGCCGGCGAAGCGCTCGCGCCACGGCAGCACCTTGCCCTTGGGCAGGAAATCGGGGCGGAAATAGCCGATCAGAAAGATCGTGATCATGTACATGGTCATCGCGAGCAGGCCCGGAATGATGCCGGCGATGAAGAGTTTTCCGATGTCCTGCTCGGTGATGATGCCGTAGACAGCAAGCACGGTGGAGGGCGGCAGCATCGCACCCAGCGTGCCGCCGGCCGCAATCACGCCAGTCGCAAAGGATTGTGGATAGCCGAAACGGCGCATCTCGGGATAGGCGACAGCGGAGAAGGTCGCGGCTGTTGCCACTGACGAGCCGCAGATCGCGGCAAAGCCGCCGCAGGCGCCGACCGTGGCAATGCCGAGGCCGCCGCGCAAGTGCCCGACAAAACCGTTCGCGGCGCGGAACAACTCGCGGCTCATGCCGGAATTGCTGACGAAGGAGCCCATCAGCAGAAACATCGGGATGACGCCAAAGGTGTAGTCGGTGACCGTGCGCATCGAGGTCTGGCCGACCAGCTTCAGCGCCGGCGTTGCGCCGACCAGATAGGAGAAGCCGGAGACGCCGACGAGGCCCATCGCCATGCCGACGGGCACGCGCAGCAGCATCAGCGCGAACAGGGAAACGAAGCCGAGAACGGCGACGGCATCGGTGCTCATGATTACTCCGTCGCTTTCAGCTTGGGGTCGTGCATCTCTTCGGGATGGAAGATCAGGCGGTAAGTGCGGATCGCGATCAGCAGCACGGCCGAGACGTCGCCGATCCAGGCGATCGCGAAGAACGGCCAGGTCGGCATATGCATGTCGAAAGTCTGGACGTTGTCGTTGTAGGTGCCGCGCACCTTGTCGAACAGCGTCCAGGTCTGCACGGTGACGACGAACAGCAGCACCAGCGTCGCGAACACGTCGATCCAGCGCTGATAGCGCGGCCCGACATTGCCCCAGACCAGGTCGACCGTGATGTGGGTGCCGCGATATGAGGTCGCGGCGATGCCCCAGAAGATGAGGATGCCGAGCAGCATGCGGCCGATGTCGAAGCTATCGGGAATCGAATAGTTCAGCGTGTTGCGCAGCAGCACCGACAGGAAAATGTCGAGCGCGACGATGCCGACGAAGGCGGCCGCGATCCATTCGATCGAGTCGATGACGCGATCCATCCAGCGCTTCATGGGCGGAGGGTCCTCAGATTTGCAGGAAAGCGGCGGCGGGAGGGATTCCCGCTGCCGCTTCTGTTTCGGTGAAAACTACTCCGCCAGCGCGTTGTATTTCTTTAGCGACGCCTTCAGTTCCGCCAGCGCGGCGTCGGCATCGGCGCCGGCCTTCCTGGCGCCATCGCCCCAGGTCTTGACCAGCGGCTCGGCCGCCTTCTTCCAGGCGGCGGTCTGGTCCGGCGTCAGCTTGTAGACCTCGTGACCTTCTTCCGCCTTCACCTTGTCGATGCCGGCATCCTCGAACTTGCCCCAGTGCTCGCCGACCACGCCGGCCATTTCGGTCGAGCAATTCTTGTCGATCGCGGCCTTCTGCTTGTCGGACATCGAATCGTACTTGTCCTTGTTCATCACGAACACGAAGGTCGTGGTGTAGAGCGGCGCCTCCATGTGGTACTTCGTGACCTTGTCGATGCCAAACAGCACCAGCGAGCCCCAGGGGAAGGTGACGCCGTCGGCAACGCCGCGCTCGATGATGTCGCGCACTTCAGGCGCCGAGGACTGCACGTTGGTGCCGCCGAGCGCGGTGACGAAATTCGCCATGGTGGCGTGGGCCGGGCGGATCTTCATCCCCTTCACGTCCTCCGGCATCACGATCTTCTTGGTGCGGGAGTGGAAGGAGGAGGGCGAGTGGACGAAGGCGAGGCAGTATTTGACGTCCTTCATCTCCTTCGCGGCATATTTGCGATACCAGGCGTCAAGGCCCTCCGAGCCGCCCTTGGCGTCGGAGATCAGGAACGGCAATTCGCCGGCACCGATGATCGGAAAGCGGCCGGGCTGGTAGCCGGGATTGACGTAGGTGACGTCGGCGATGCCGTCGCGGGCCATGTCGTAGTGATCGAAGGCCTTGCCGAGCTGCTGCGCCGGAAACACCTTGCCCGTGATGGTGCCGCCGGAATCCTTGTTCACGGCGGCCACCCAGTCTTCCAGGGATTTCTGCAGCGGGTGCGAAGCCGGCACCCAGTGCGAGACCTTCAGGTCGATGGTCTTGTCCTGCGCCAACGCAGGCGTCACGCTTGCTGCCAGCAGCAAAGCCAGACAGGCTTTCCTCATCACGTGTCTCTCCCTCTTTGTGACGGCGGGCTTCGATGGCCCGGTCTCGTTAGTTAACATGTTATCTAATTAGCCGGCGCGTTCAAGCCGGAACCGGTGCGTCATCTACGTCAGCGATGTTGCATGGATTTGTCGCTGCCCGGCGACCAGCCTCCCCTTTTGCCCAACCGTTATATGATATAATTATCGCGCGCGGACGACCGCGACAAGCGAGCCGCGACGAAAGCCTACAGGATCGGGAGGAGCAAGTATTGCGGACAAAAGTCGCAATCATCGGGGCCGGGCCGGCAGGATTGTTGCTTGGGCAACTTCTGCACAAATACGGCATCGATAATTTCATTCTGGAGCGGCAGAGCCCGGATTACGTGCTCGGGCGCATTCGCGCCGGCCTGCTGGAGGAAGGAACGGTTGGGCTGCTTGATCAGATCGGCGCCGGTGCGCGGGCGCATGCCGAAGGGCTGGTGCATGAAGGCATCGAGCTCGCCTTCGCCGGCCGCCGTCATCGCATCGACATGAAGGGCGCGACCGGCAAGACGGTCATGATCTACGGCCAGACCGAGGTCACCCTCGATCTGATGAATTCGCGCGAGGCTGCCGGACTCACGACCGTCTACGAGGCCAAGGATGTGCAGCCGCACGATTTCGACGGCAGTCACCCGCGCGTAACCTGGGTCAAGGACGGCGTTACCCACACGCTCGATTGCGACTTCATCGCCGGCTGCGACGGCTTTCACGGGATCAGCCGCGCCAGCGTTCCGGCCTCGGCGATCGAGGAGTTCGAGCGGATCTATCCCTTCGGCTGGCTCGGCATTTTGTCCGAGACGCCGCCGGTCAGCCACGAACTGATCTATTCCAACCACGCCCGCGGCTTTGCGCTCTGCACCATGCGCTCGATGAAGCGCAGCCGACACTACGTGCAGTGCTCGCTCGACGACCATGTCGATCAGTGGCCGGACGACCGCTTTTGGGACGAACTGAAGCGCCGCCTTGACCAGGAAGCAGCCGACAGTCTCATCACCGGCCCCTCGATCGAGAAGAGCATCGCGCCCTTGCGCAGCTTCGTCGCCGAGCCGATGCGCTTCGGCAAGATGTTCCTGTGCGGCGATGCCGCCCACATCGTGCCGCCGACCGGGGCCAAGGGGCTGAACCTGGCTGCAAGCGACGCCCATTATCTGTCGAGCGCGTTTCGCGAATTCTACGACGAGAAATCCAGCGCCGGCATCGATGCTTATTCCGCCAAGGCGCTTGCGCGCGTCTGGAAGGCCGTGCGCTTCTCGTGGTGGATGACCTCGATGCTGCACAAATTCCCTGACAACGGCAGCATCGGCGCGCGCATCCAGGTTGCCGAGCTCGACTACGTCACGCAGTCGCAGGCTGCGATGACGTCGCTGTCGGAGAATTACGTGGGATTGCCGTTCTGAGGGCGGCGGAGTCGGTGCCGTAGGGTGGGCAAAGGCGCGGAGCGCAGTGCCCACCATCTCTCCACCATTGAGAAAGTTGGGGCATGCTTCGCTTTGCTCACCCGGCTCTGTCGTTGCGGCGCGCCGCGTTTCAAACACCTGCGCAAATCCCGTTTAAAACTTTGTAATTGATGCATCTGTCGCGTCCGTCGCGTTCAATGGCGAAAATCATTGCGACGGACCCGAACAGACATGACCAACACCGACATTCCTGACGGCTTCGAGCCGTTGTCTCGCAAGAGCCCGATGACCGAACCCTGGGAGCCGCTCTACGCGAAGAGAACCGAGAGGGCCGTCGTCATTGGCCTGCGGCTGGCACGACCGCACACCAATGGCCGTGGCTTGATCCATGGCGGTCTGATCACCGCGCTCGCCGACAACGCCATGGGCTACAGCTGCGCCCAGGTGACGAACTGGACCACGTCGTTCGTGACGGTCTCGCTCTCGATCGATTTCGTCGGCTCGGCCGAGATCGGGCAATGGTGTGCGATCGAGAGCGACGTGATCAAGACCGGCAAGACGATCTGCTTCGCGCAGAGTCTGATCAAGGCCGACGGTGCCGTGATCGCGCGTGCGAGCGGCACGTTTCGCGTGGTGCCGAAGCCTACCCAAACTTCCACTCCGCCGTCTCCGCCACGAGATCGATGAACGCGCGCACCTTGGCCGAGAGCAGGCGCGAGGTCGGGTAGACGATGTGGATCGGCAGCGTCGGCTGCTCGTATTTCGCCAGCAGGATTTTCAGCCGCCCGCGCTTCAGGCCCTCGGCGGCCTGATAGGCCAGCACGCGCGTGATGCCGCCGCCGGCCTCGGCATATTGCAGGGCGGCGTCGGCGCTGTTGCTGGTGAAGCGGGGAGACGGCACCACCTCGATCTCGCGGCCGTCCTGCGCGAAGCGCCACGCCGTCGTGGGACCGAACAGGATGGTCTGATGCTCGGCCAGCGCCTCCGGTGTCTTTGGCTCGCCGTGGCGTTTCAGATAGCCCGGCGTGGCCACCGTGATCCTCCGCATCTCGCCGACCTGGCGCGCGACCAGCGAGGAGTCGGCGAGGTGGCCGATCCGCACGGCGGCGTCGACTGCGTCCTCCACGAGGTTGACGAGGTTGTCCGATAGCCTGAGTTCGCAAGCCACTTCCGGATAGCGCTTGAGATAGTCGGTCATGACCGGGCCGACATGCAGCCGGCCGAAGCCGACCGGGGCCGACACCACCAGGCGTCCGCTGGGCCGGTTGCGCTCCTCCCGCGCCGACCCGTCGGCCTCCTCGACATCGGCGAGGATCCGCCGGGCGCGTTCCAGATAGCGCGTGCCGACGTCGGTCAATCTCACCTGCCGCGTGGTCCGCTGCAGCAGCCGCGCGCCGAGATGCTCTTCAAGTGCAGCAATCAGCCGTGTTACCGCGGACGGCGACAGCCGCAGTTTTCGTGCCGCCGGGGCAAAGCCGCGCAGATCGGCGACGGTGACGAAGACGTGCATGGCTTCGAGGCGGTCCATGGACGTTATTGCATATATTGCAACGATGAAGTGTCAAGCGGGCTGATTGTTTTGATCGGTGGAAGGTCCATTTTAGGTGCCGAAGACGCAGAGATGCGCCGGAATTTTCAGGAGATGTTCCGATGACAGCAATTCATACCTATGCCAGCGACGTGGCCTTTACCCCCGCGGTGAAGGCCATCCAGGCGCGCAAGGGCTCCCGCGAAGCCTATGGCCGCGTCGAGCAGCGCGGCTGGCGCACCGAGGTCGATGAAAACCTCGAAGCCTTCCTCGCGGATGCCAACAGCTTCTATTTCGCCACCGCTTCGGCCGACGGCCAGCCCTATATCCAGCATCGCGGCGGCCCAAAGGGGTTTCTCGAGGTGCTGGACAAGCAGACGCTCGCCTTCGCCGATTATGCCGGCAACCAGCAATATCTGACCCAGGGCAACCTCTCGGAGAACCCCAAGGCCTATATCTTCCTGATGGATTACGCCCATCGACGCCGAGTGAAGATCTGGGGTGAGGCGCGGGTGGTCGAGGACGACGATGCGCTGACGGACGCGCTGATGCCGAAGGGCTATCGTGCCCGGCCCGAGCAGGTGATCGTGTTCAAGATCGCGGCCTGGGACACCAACTGCCCGCAGCACATTCCGCAGAAGTTCGACGCCGCGGATGTGGCGGCGGCGCTGGCTGCGAGGGACCAGCGGATCGCGGAGCTCGAGGCGCAGGTCGCGGCGCTAAAGGGGCAGGCAACGGCAGAGACGAGCTAATCGTCGACATCGTCCTGCGTGCGGCCGAACAGGTGCACGATGCCCGGCGTCGCGATCGTGACGAACACGAAGCGCGAGAGGTGATGGGCGCCGACGAAGATCGGGTCGATGTGGAGCGTCAGCGCCAGCGCCAGCATGGCGTCCATCGCGCCGGGCGCGTAGGCGACGACGACGTCGGAGATCTTCACCTCCGTCGTGAGCGCGACGATGCCGACGAAGATGGCGGAGACGGCGATGGCGACCGCGAACGAGCCCAGCGCGGCGTTGATGTGGCCGGCCAGCGTCTTGATCCGCATCCGGGCAAAGCGACTGCCGATCAGCGCGCCGATGCCGACCAGCGCGACGCCGCGCACCCAGTTCGGCAAGCCGCCCTCGACCCAGCCCGCGCCATGCAGCACGCTGGAGGCGATCATCGCGCCGAACATCCAGCTCGCGGGAAACTTGATCAGCCGCAGCACGAGCGATGCCGCCAGCGAAGCCGCAACCAGCTCCAGGAGATCGAGCGGTGAGGCAATCGTCGTCGTCAGCGAGGGCGCGATAGAGGGCGCGACGCCCGCGATCGCCAGCACCATCGGCAGCGCGGCAGTCAGGATGATCACGCGCACGGTCTGGACCACTGCGATGCCGGGCAGGTCGGCGCCGCGCTCGACCGCCAAGATCGTGATCTGCGACAGCGCGCCGGGGCTGCCGGCGAGGAAAGCCGAGGTGCGGTCCCAGCCATGGATGCGCTGGAGGTAATAGCTCGAGCCGAAGGTCGAGCAGAAGGTGGCGAGCGCCAACAGCCCGATGGTCAGCGGATAGGCGCTGACCTGCTGGATCAGATGGCGCGAAACCACGGAGCCCAGGGAAATGCCGAGCAACACCAGCACGGTCTGGGTCAGGAGCGGAGGCACCGCAAGCTGGCGTCCGGCAATCGCGGCGATCCCGACCGCGATCATCGAGCCCGAGATCAACCCGCCCGGAAGGCCCGCAGCCAGGAACGCCAACCCGCCGGCCGCGCCGATGACGAGCGTCTCCGCAGTGCTCAAAACCTTGGCACGGCTCAGCCATTCAAACGGACGGGAGGCGGTGATTTGCTTCACACCGCCTTATCGCAAATTGGCGAGAGGCGCACAATTGCGGCTACGTCATGCCGCAATGCGCGCGCCCTCGCCAAAAACGCGGGAAGAATTGTGACCGATTTACTTCTTGTCGGCGGCGGCCGGAGCAGCCATTCCGCCCTTGGCGGTCTTGATGCAATCGGAGCGGAATTTCTTGCGCTCCTTGCCATGCAGGCCCTTGGCGTCCGCCTGCTTGGAGCATTCGAGCGACTCGGCCGAGTGCTCCTTCGGTGCCTTCTTGTCGGTGGTGGCGGCAGCATCAGTCTTGGCGGCCGGCGCGGCGGTCTGCGCGAAGGCGGTGCCGGTGGCGAACAGGGAGGCGATCGCAACGACGGCGAGACGGGAGGCGAGGGTCATGATGTGGCTCTTCTTGCGAGAGTTGCGGAGGGACGCGAACGTCGGCCCGCCTTGCTGAACGCCACATGAATAATCCTGAACGGTGCGATCACTATATTTTGGCGCCGAGCGGCATCACTTCCTTGTCGGATGTTTCCAGCACGCTAGGATAGCAGTCCTCGTTTTGCTTTCCTGAGGGAGACCAAGGATGACCATTCAAGCCAAATTGTTGTGTGCAGTTGCGGTGTCGGGATTTGCCGCGCTGATGGTGAGTGCGCCGGCGCAGGCGCTGACGTCGCAGGAGTGCAGCGCAAAATATCAGGCCGCCAAGAAGGACGGCTCGCTCGGCACCATGAAGTGGAATGACTTCCGCAAGGCCCAGTGCGGCGCCGATGCAACGCCCGCCGCCGCTCCGACCGCGGCCGCCCCGGCTGCGCCTCCGCCTGCTGCCGAGCCGAAGCAGGCCAAGAAGGAGACAGCCCCCGCAGCTGCCCCGGCCCCGACGATGCCGATGGGCAACGCCGTCTTCCCGAACGCGGTCGATGCGAAATATGCCAAGGAGAGCGCCGGCAAGGCTCGCCTTCATACCTGCGTCGACCAGTACAACGCCAACAAGACCACCAACGGCAATGGCGGCATGAAGTGGATCGAGAAGGGCGGCGGCTATTACAGCGAATGCAACAAGAAGCTGAAGGGCGCCGCCTGAGCTTTAAGATGACACCGAGGCCGGAGCAACGCTCCGGCCTCTTTGCTTAATCCAGCAATTTCTCGGCCGATTTCGCCACGAGCTGCGACCGCTTGCGCGGGCCGCGCTCGACGAACAAGAGACTCTGGCCGAAGATGAAGCAATAGAACAGGAAGGCCTGCGCCTCGGCCTCTTCGGCCCCGAGGCCGGTCGCGCGATAGAGCTCGGCAACGTGCTTGAGCCGCGCCGCATCCACGCTCGCCACCGCCGCCGCGGCGCTCTCGTCGGAGCGCGCCCACTGCCGGATCGCGAGCTCGATCGCCATGCCCTCGGGATTGAGCCGCTCCGAATAGAGCTGGATCACCGCCCTCAGCCGCTCGCGGGGCTCTTGCCCGTCCAGGCTGGTCTGCTGTGCGATTGAGGCCGAGCGTCCCTCGCGCCAGTGCACCAGCATGGCCTCGAGCAGCGCGGCGCGATCGGCGAAGCGGCGGTAGAAGCCGCCCTTGGTGACGCCGAGATTCTTGGCGAGCACTTCGACTCGCACCCCCTCGACACCAGCGCGGGCGAGCTCGGTAAACCCTGCCTCGACCCAGACATCGCCCCTGCCGTCGTTCATGAAGGAAGCCTCACCGGTTCTTGATACGGTGCCGTATTGCTAACGCGTCTCATGCTTGATACGCTACCGTATCAAGATCAAAAGACAGACGGGCAGCAAATGGCGATGGAGCGGGAGGCGACCTATCGCGGCACGGTTTACCCGTGGCAGTGCGATCATGTCGGTCGTATGAACATCATGTGGTATGTCGGCAAATTCCGGGAGACCGCGCTCAAATATCTTGCCGAACCGGTCGAGGCCTGAGCCATGGCTGCGTTCGAGCCGAAGAACCCGGGCTACCGTGCGGCGGCCATCGCTATGTTCGAGGGACAGCCGGCGATGCGCACGCTTGGCATCGTAATCGTCCGCCTCGCGCCGGGCGAGGTCGAGCTGGCCATGCTGCACTCAGCTGAATTCACGCAGCAGAACGGTTTTATCCATGCCGGCATCATCACCGCCGGGCTCGACAACGCCTGCGGTGTCGCCGCTTTCACGCTGATGCCGTCCGAGGCCGATATCCTCACGGTCGAGTTCAAGACCACGCTGCTCGCTCCCGCCCGGGGCGAACGTTTTGTGTTCAAGGCCGAGGTGGTCAAGCCCGGCCGTACGTTGACCTTCTGCGAGGCGAAGGCGTTCGCCGAGCACCAGGGCAAGACCGCGCTGATCGCGACGATGACCGGAACGCTGATGGCGATGCTGCCCCGCGTTGCGGCCCGCGCGTAGCGCAGCAATTGACAGGCCTCGTGGCGCATCCCTTGATGCGTCATGCTTGCGAGTCTCAGCCTCATCCTGCTCTGCCAATTGATCGGCGAGGCCGTGGTCCTGGGCATCGGCCTGCCATTGACCTCGTTCCTGGTCCCCCTGGTGGTCACGCTGCTGGTGCGATGACATCGCCCTCGCGACACTCTATATGGAGCGTAACACTTCCCGGTCCTGAGCCGTAATTGCGGTGATGGGACCGAAACGGGACGAGATATGGCTGGATTCAGGACTAAGGGCCTTGGGCCGACGCGCCGCGCGGCGCTGACGCTGAT
Source organism: Bradyrhizobium monzae (assembly GCF_021458635.1). Classification (GTDB taxonomy): domain Bacteria; phylum Pseudomonadota; class Alphaproteobacteria; order Rhizobiales; family Xanthobacteraceae; genus Bradyrhizobium. Next base: position 211,354 of record NZ_JAIRDQ010000010.1, on the reverse strand, counting down.
CGGGGCAGGCGCCATCGCGGCCGGCGGTATGACCTTGGCGCAGGCGGCCACCGGTGATGACGAAGTGCTCACCGAAGCCAAGGTGCTGCGCGATCCCGATGTCCCCGTTGCCGGCAATCCTGATGGCAACATCAGCATCATCGAGTGGTCCGATTACAACTGTCCCTATTGCCGCAAGCTCGAGCCCGAGCTGCGCCAGGTCATTCAGGACGACGGCAAGGTGAGGCTGGTTTTGAAGGACTGGCCGATCCTCGGGCCCGTCTCCGTAACGGCCGCCCGGATTGCGCTCGCGGCGAAGTATCAGGACAAATACCACAAGGCCCACGACGCCATGATGGGCGTCAGCTCGCGCCTGACGGAGTCGCGCGTCAACGAGTTGCTGGCAGCTGCCGGCGTCGACATGGACCGACTCAAGAGCGACCTCACCGCGCACGGCAAGGACATCGACGGTATCCTCAAGCGTAACAACGAGCAGGCCGAAGCCTTCGGCTTCCGCGGCACGCCGTCCTTCATCGTTGGCAAGTACCGCGTGCCCGGTGTGCTCAGCATGGCCGAGTTCGAGCAGGTCATCGCCGACGCCCGCAAGGCCAAGATGAACTGAGCTAGGCTGATCGCAGCCACGACAAAGGCGCCGCCGCGGATGCGACGGCGCCTTGTTTATGTCTGGTCGATCGCGATTACTTGGACGAGATGCGGACCCAGTCCCTGTGCGCGCGGTCTTGCAGCGCATTCCAGTCGGCCTTGGCGACATCCCAGTTCACGATGGTGCGATTGGCAGTCGCGACCTCTCCATTGGCGACGGACGACGTCTGCATGGAATCGTAGACATACACGCCGCAGCCGAGCAGCAGCGCACCCAAAATCATTCCGAACAAAGTCTGCATAGCGAACCTCCGGTGACGGGCGGATAACGTCGGCCCGGAATGATGGTTCCGCGGCACGACGGCGCAGCTAAGGACGACTCGTTCATCCCTCATTCAGCCATTGCAGCAGCTCGGTGTTGATCTCGCGCGGATAAGTGTGGCTGAGATCGTCGATCTCGCGGTATGTGACATTGGCGCCCGCGGCGGTGAGTGCCGCTTGCGTCTGCCGTGCGGTCTGCACTGGAAACATCCAGTCAAGCTTGCCGTGGGTGATGAAGATCGGCAGGCCCTGCAGTCGCGTGGCGTCGGCCATCTCGGCCATCAGCGGATGGAAGGTCGCCGAGACTGGTGCGAGATGTGTGAAGGGCGAGGCGTGATCCAGCCCGCTGACATAGCTGAAGGTGCCGCCATCGCTCATGCCGGTCAGCAGCATCCGTGAGGCATCGATCGACCAGCGGCCGCGCACGGTTTCGAGGATCCGCATCAGGTTGGGCGTGTCGGTGTCGTCGCCCATCAGCGCCCAGGTCTGGCCAGTTGCGGTCGGCGCCACCAGAATCGCGCCAAGGCTGCGGGCATCGCGCAGCCAGCTCCACAGAAAGCCACGCCCGTTGCCGTTGCCGCCATGCAGCGCCATCGCCAGAGGCCAGGTGCGATCGGCCGTGTAATATTCGGGCACATAGACCGAGAAGCCGCCGCGGCTGGCGGGTTCGTTGTGATCGTGAAAGACGCCGGTGTTCTCGCTGGTACCGGCCTCCAGCCGCGCCAGCAGATCGTCATTGCCGCGACTGGCGGTGTTGAGGAAGAAGTTGCTCACCGGCGGAAACTGGGTCGATAAAGGATACAGCGCTTCCTGCGCGCGGGGCAGATGGCGAAGCGCACGGAAGACAGCGACAAGATCGCCATTGCCGCGCTCGACGTCGCGGATGCCGGCGAAAGCGGCGAGTGTCTCGTTGCAGGCGCGATCGAGCCGGTCTCGCAGTCCGGCGAATTGCTCCGGCCATTCTCCAATCGCTGCATGTGCCGACTGAAGCGCATCGTCCGGCGCGCCGATGGCATTCATCACCGTAGCGAAGGCCGGCGGATGCAAATGCCGGGCGAAGTAGCCGAGCGCTTCCAGCGCATTGAGCAGCGGCGGCAGCACGGCTACGATGTCGTCAACGACGGCCTCGGTCATCGCCGCTTCCTTTGGCTGGGTCAGTGCAGCTTCGGCGCTTTCAGAAGCTTGAAGCGGTCGGTCGAGGTCACCGTGACGTCGAAGGTGACGCCTTCATGATGCACGGTGAGCGGCACGTCGACGCCGGCGGCGCCGAGGCCCCACATCTTCTTGTAGAACTCCGTCTGGCTCGTGACCTTGTCGCCATCCACGGCAAGAATGACGTCGCCGGTCTTGAGTTCCGCGCGCGCGGCGGGACCGTTGGCGGAGATTCCGATGACCACCACGCGGTTGTCGATCTCGGTCGAATAGAGTCCGAGCCACGGGCGCGCCGGCTTGTTGACGCGGCCGAACTTGCGGAGATCGTCGAGGATCGGCGTCAACAGGTCGATCGGCACGATCATGTTGACGTGCTCAGCCTTGCCGTCGCGTTCTCGCTCGAGTTGGAGCGAGCCGATGCCGATCAGTTCGCCGCGCTCGTTGATCAGTCCCGTGCCGCCCCAGTTCGGATGGGCGGGATAGGTGAACAAGGCCTCGTCGAGCAGATACTCCCAGTAGCCGGCGAATTCCTGCTTGGCGACGATCTGGCTCGCGACCGATCGCGTGCGGCCTCCGGCGCCACCGACGACGACGCGATCGCCAAGCCGGGTCTGCGCCGACGAGCCGAGCGGCAGCGGTTCGATGTCGAGCGGGCCGAGCGCCTGCACCAGGCCGAAGCCGGTGACGGCATCGAAGCCGAGCACATGTCCCTCCACAACGCGCCCATCGCCGAGGTGAAGCCAAACAGATTCCGCTTCGGTAATGAGATAGCCGATGGTGAGCACCAGCCCGTCGTCGATGACGACGCCGTTACCGGCGCGCTCGGTGCCTAGCGTTTCGGCGCTGAAGGCGTCCGGCGGGATGATGGCGTGCAGGCCGACGACGGAGGCGAGAGCACGGTCGAGATCGAAGCCGTAATCGCTCGCTCGCGGCTGATTGGCCGGCGGTACTCTCCATTCGGTCAAGGCGGCCATCGAGTTCTCCTGGCTGAGAGCATCGCTCCGCCATGGCTGCGGAACGGCGCGCGAAGCAAGCATAATTTAGGCCGGAGGAGGCCGTCTTGAAAGACTTGACCGCAACTATTCAGAAGTCGCACCGCCGATTTCCGAACATGACAGGAATTGTTCGCCTGAAGTCGGTCGGCAGCTGCCCAATCCGGCATCGGTCGCATGGCTGGTGTCCCGCGAGATGCTAGGCGGGGTTCAATGAAGCTGCTAACCATTGCGGCTTCGCTTGACCAAGAGATCACGGACCAAACCATGGACAATCGCAGCGACATCTGGCGTGGCATCGACACGATCAAGGGACGTTTCATCGACCTTAGCGACAAGGTTTGGGGGATGCCCGAAGTCTGCTACACCGAGGCGCGTTCCGCCGCCGAGCATCTCACTGAGCTGCGCCACCAGGGTTTCCGCATCACCGAGAAAGTGGCGGGCATTCCGACCGCTGTGATGGGCGAATGGGGCGAGGGCGGTCCGGTCATCGCCTTCATGGGTGAATATGACGCGCTGCCGGGCCTGAGCCAGGAGGCTGGTGTTGCCGAGCACCGTCCGGTCGAGACCGGCGGTCACGGTCACGGCTGTGGCCACAATCTGCTCGGTTCCGCGGCGCTCCTCGCCGCCACGGCCGTCAAGGACTGGCTCGCCGAGAACAAGGTCCCGGGTCGCGTGCGCTATTACGGCTGCCCGGCGGAAGAGGGCGGCGCGGCCAAGGCCTTCATGGTGCGCTCCGGCGCATTCGAGGACGCCGATATCGCCATCACCTGGCATCCGCATAGCTTCTGGGAAGTTGCGGTGACGCCGTCGCTCGCCAACACCCGCGCCGACTTCATCTTCACCGGCCGCACCTCGCACGCGGCGGCTTCGCCCCATCTCGGCCGCTCCGCGCTCGACGCAGTGGAGCTGATGAATGTTGGCGTGAACTATATGCGCGAGCACATGCCGAGCGACGCACGCGTGCATTACGCGCTGCTCGACACCGGTGGCATTGCGCCCAACGTGGTGCAGGCCCATGCCCGCGTGCGCTATTCCATTCGCGCCCGTGATCTCCCCGGCATGAACGAGCTGGTCGGGCGCGTCAGCAAGATTGCAGAGGGCGCGGCCTTGATGACCGAGACCAAGGTCGAGATGAAGATCATCTCCGCGGTCTCCAACATCCTGCCGAACACGCCGCTGGAGCAGGCGCTGCATCGGGTCATGGAGGAGCTTGGACCGCCGCATTTCGACGACGCCGACAAGGGCTTTGCCAGCCAGATTCGCGGCACGCTGACCGACAAGGACATCGCGTCGGTCTACTACGCGATCGGCATGGAGCCGACCGATCGGCCGCTGGCCGACTTCCTGGTGCCGCTCGACGCCAAGCGTAACCCGCTGGTGGGGTCGACCGATGTGGGCGACGTGAGCTGGGTGGTGCCGACCGTGCAGGTTCACGCACCGACGGTTGCAATCGGTACGCCATTCCACACCTGGCAGGTGGTGGCGCAGGGCAAGAGCCCGCATGCCCACAAGGCGATGGTGCAGGCGGCCAAGGCGATGGCCGGCCTTGGCATCAAGGCGTTGACAGAACCGGAACTGATCAAGGCCGCGAAGGCTGACCTCACGAAGCGGACGACCAAGACGCCTTATATCTGCCCGCTGCCGGACCATGTTGCGCCGCCGCTCGATATGTCCGTGGCGTAGAATTCGATCTCGATACTTCGTCTGATCTGGAGAACAAATTTTCCGCAGTGCAACTTGGTTTCCGGCGGATTTTGACGCGGGAATGCCGAACCGTTGGGCTGCGGAAGGTAGTTTTGCTCAACAGACAGCCAGAAGACCGTTTGCACACACACGGTCGCAGTTGACGCGCGGCCTATTCAGTGTGCCATCTACCGCCAGCCAAAACCCGGCGGCCGTCCCGCGGCCGCCTGCATCCATACGGGAACCAGACGGGGGACAACCATGCTGGACAAAGAACTGCGTTCGATGATCGGTGACGTGAAGGACGGGCGGATGGATCGCCGCGCCTTCATTCGGCGCCTGGCCGCCGTCGGTCTCACCGCCCCCATGGCCAACCAGATCCTCGCCATCGGCGGCGTCGCCATGGCCCAGAGCCCGTCGCCCTATCCGCCGACAAAACGCGGTGGCGGCGGCCCGCTCAAGCTGCTGTGGTGGCAGGGACCGACCTTGCTCAATCCGCATTTCGCGACCGGCACCAAGGATCAGGACGGTTCGCGTCTCTTCTATGAGCCGCTCGCAAGCTGGGACGTCGACGGCCATCTCAATCCGATCCTCGCCGCCGAAATTCCGTCGATCAAGAATGGCGGCCTGTCCGCCGACGCGAAGACCGTGATCTGGAAGCTCAAGCCCGGCGTCAAATGGCACGACGGCAAGCCCCTCACCGCCGACGACCTCGTGTTCAACTGGGAATATGCCAGTGACCCTGCCACGGCAGCGGTTTCGAGCGGTCCTTATAGCGACCTCACCGTCGAGAAGATCGACGACCTCAGCGTCCGCATCACCTTCAAGAACCCGACTCCGTTCTGGGCCAACGCCTTCGTCGGCGCCTATGGCTGCATCATCCCGAAGCATCTGTTCGCCGAGTACAAGGGCGCGAAATCGCGCGAGGCGCCGAACAATCTGAAGCCGGTCGGTACCGGCCCCTACAAATTCGTCGAGTTCAAGCCGGGCGATCTGGTGCGCGGCGAGATCAATCCCGACTACCACATGGCCAACCGGCCGTTCTTCGACAGCGTTGAAATGAAGGGCGGTGGTGACGCGGTCTCGGCGGCACGCGCCGTGATCCAGACCGGCGAATATGATTTCGCCTGGAACATGCAGGTGGAGGACGAGGTCCTGCTGCGCCTGGAAAAGGGCGGCAAGGGCAAGACCCTCTACGCCGTCGGCGGCGACATCGAGTTCATCGCCATCAACTTCACAGATCCCAACACCGAGGTCGACGGCGAGCGTTCGTCGTTGAAGACCAAGCATCCGTCCCTGTCGGACCCGGCAGTGCGCCAGGCGCTCGCGCTGCTGGTCGATCGCGACTCCATCAAGAAGGCGATCTACGGCCGCGCCGGCCGCGCCACCGCGAACTATCTCAATGGTCCCGATGACTTCGTGTCCAAGAACACCAAATGGGAGTTCAGTGTCGACAAGGCGATCGCGCTGCTCGAGAAGGCCGGATGGAAGGCCGGTGCCGACGGCATTCGCGAGAAGGACGGCAAGAAGCTGAAGTTCGTCTACCAGACCTCGATCAACGGTCCGCGCCAGAAGACCCAGGCGATCGTCAAGCAGGCCTGCCAGAAGGCGGGCATCGACGTCGAGCTGAAATCGGTCGTGGCCTCGGTGTTCTTCTCCTCCGACGTCGCCAACCCCGATACCTATTCAAAGTTCTACGCCGACATCGAGATGTTCCAGATCCCGATGACGCAGCCCGATCCGGCCCTCCATATGCGCCGCTACCATTCGCGCAACGTGGCTACCAAGGAGAACAAGTGGCAGGGCCAGAACTTCCCGCGCTGGATCAACAAGGAATTCGACGCGGCAATCGACGCCGCCGACATCGAGATCGATCCGGTCAAGCGCGCGGCGCTCTACATCAAGTGCAATGACTTGATGTGGCAGGACACCGTCGTCATTCCCGTGATGCACCGTCTCGCGGTGGAGGCTGCCAGCAACACGCTTCGGCCGGCGCTGTCGGGCTGGGCCAACCAGACTGACAATCTGCAGGACTGGTACCGAGAGGGCTGAGCACGGGCGTCTAGGCGGATTATTCGCTCATGAGTCAGTACGTCCTGCGCCGTCTGATGATCGCGATTCCGAGCTTGCTCGGAATCTCGCTCGTCCTGTTCGTCGTCCTGGCGCTCGCGCCGGGCGACCCCTTCAGCGAGCTTGCGACCAATCCGAACGTGCCGCCCGAAGTGCAAGCTGCGCTTCGGGCCAGGTTCGGTCTCGACGATCCGATCTACCTTCGCTATCTGCATTGGCTCAACGCCATGCTGCACGGCGACTGGGGTTTTTCCTTTGTCAGCCGGATGAACGTCGACACGCTCATCCTGCAGCGCCTGCCGGCCACGCTCTACGTGATCGGCTCGGCGCAGATCCTGGCGTTGCTGATCGCGATTCCCGTCGGCGTCTACGCGGCGACAAAGCCCTATTCGCTGTTCGACCAGATCGCGAATACGCTCGCCTTTGTCGGCTTCTCGCTGCCGACCTTCTTCACCGGCATTCTGTTCATCCTGATCTTCTCGGTCACGCTGGACTGGCTGCCGTTTGTCTACACCACGGACATCAAGGCCACGGGCATCCATTATGTACTCGAGATGGTCCGGCAGGCGATCATGCCGGTGGCGGTGCTCGGGCTGTTCCAGGCGGCGTCGATGACGCGCTTCGTGCGCTCGGCGATGCTCGACGTGATCCGGCTCGACTACGTCACCACGGCGCGCGCCAAGGGCCTCGGGCAGGCCAAGGTCATCGTCAAGCATGTGATGCGCAACGCCATGATTCCGGTCGTCACGCTGATCGCGCTGCAGATGCCTGCGGTGTTTGGTGGCGCCATCGTCACCGAGCAGATATTTCGCATTCCAGGCATTGGCTCGCTGCTGATCACTTCGATTCTTTCCAATGACACCCCGGTCGTGATGGCCGTGACCTTCGTGTTCGCCTGTCTGGTGGTGCTCTTCAATCTCATCGCGGATGTGCTGTATGGCTGGCTTGACCCTCGCATCTCCCTCCGCTGAACGGGGCGCCTACTCGCCTTGGCGCGAGACGTGGCGGCGCTTCAGCCGCCACAAGCTTGCCGTCGTCAGTGCGTTCCTGCTTCTCATCCTGATTCTTGCGGTGGTGGTCGGTCCCTTCATCTGGCGTGTCTCGATCAACGACATCGATATCGTGGCGGGCATGCAAGGGCCTTCGCTCGCGCATCCCTTCGGTACCGACGATCTCGGTCAGGACATCCTGGCGCGCATGATCTATGGCGGGCGTATCTCGCTTGCGGTCGGATTGGCCGCGATGCTGGTCTCGGTGTTCATCGGCACGCTGGTCGGCGCACTTGCGGGCATGTCACGCGGCGCGCTGGGGCACGGATTGATGTGGCTCACCGACCTCTTTCTGTCGTTGCCGCAACTGCCGCTGCTGCTGCTGCTGATCTATCTGTTCCGTGACGGGTTGAAGCAGGTGTTCGGCCCCGAGGGCGGCATCTTCATCCTGATCGTCCTCGTCATCGGCGGCTTGCGCTGGATGCCGGTCGCACGGCTCGTGCGCGCGCAGTTCCTCTCGATCCGCGAGAAGGAGTTCGTCGAGGCCGCGCGTGCGCTCGGTGCCAGTCCGGTGCGGCAGGTGGTGAAGCACATCCTGCCCAATGCGCTCGGTCCGGTGATCATCGCCGGCACCATCGATGTTGCCGCCGCGATCATCGCGGAATCGACGCTGTCCTTCCTCGGCCTCGGCTTTCCGCCGGATACCCCGACGTGGGGCCGGCTGCTGTACGATGCCAAGGACTTTCTCGACATCGGCCCGCACTGGGCCTTGTTCCCGGGCGGCGCGATCTTCATCGCGGTGGTCGCCATCAACTTCATCGGCGACGGTTTGCGTGACGCGCTCGATGCGCGACGGGTGATCTGATGGCGCCGCTGCTCGAGATCAAAGGTCTCAAGACCCACTTCTCCACCGACGACGGCATTCTGCAGGCCGTCGACGGCGTCGACATTACCATCAACAAGGGCGAGACACTCTGCGTCGTCGGCGAGTCCGGCTGCGGCAAGACCGTCACCGCGATGTCGATCCTGAAACTGATCGCGATGCCACCGGGCCGCATCGCAGCCGGCGAGATCATCTTCGAGGGCCGCGATCTGGTGCCGCTGTCGAGCAACCAGCTCGACGAGATCCGCGCCAAGGAGATCGGCTTCATCTTCCAGGAGCCGATGACCTCGCTCAATCCGGTGCTGACGGTCGGCGAGCAGATCGCGGAGAGCCTGCGCCGGCATGAGAACGTCACCAGAAAACAGGCGCTCGAGCGCACTATCGAGATGCTGAAGCTGGTCCAGATCCCCAACGCCGAGGGCCGGGTCCACAATTATCCGCACCAATTCTCCGGCGGCATGCGCCAGCGCGTGATGATCGCAATGGCGCTGGCCTGCAAGCCCAAGCTCATCATCGCCGACGAGCCGACCACCGCGCTCGACGTCACCATCCAGGCGCAGATCCTCGATCTGCTCCAGGACATGAAGGAACGCTTCGGCATGGCGGTGATGCTGATTACCCATGCCATGGGCGTCGTCGCCGAGACGGCGCAGCGTGTCGTCGTGATGTATGCCGGCAAGGTGGTGGAGGAAGCCGATGTCGACGCTCTCTTCGCCGATCCGCGTCATCCCTATACGCAGGGCCTGATCCGCTCGATCCCGCGTATCGATCTTGACAGCGAGCACAAGACGCGGCTCGAGGCGATCGGCGGCTCGGTGCCGATCCTGATCAATCCGCCGGTCGGCTGCCGTTTTGCTCCTCGCTGCCGTCATGCCATGGACGTCTGCACCGAGAGAGAGCCGCTGCTGCGCGAGATCGCGCCCGGTCATCGCATGGCTTGCCATCTCGGAGATACGCAATTGGGAGGCGCGGCATGAGCGAAACTCTGCTCCGCGTCAGCGGCCTGAAGAAATATTTCCCCGTGCTCGGCGGCCTGTTGTCGCGCCAGGTCGGCACCGTGTATGCGGTCGACGGCGTGTCGTTCTCGGTCAATCGCGGCGAGACGCTCGGTCTCGTCGGTGAATCCGGTTGCGGCAAGTCGACGACCGGGCGCTGCGTGCTGCGCCTGATCGAGCCGACCGACGGCGAAGTCGTGTTCGACGGCCAGGACGTCGGCAAGCTCGGCGGCAACGATTTGCGCGCGATGCGGCGGAATATGCAGCTGGTGTTCCAGGATCCGTTCGCCTCGCTCAATCCACGCATGACCGTCGGCTCCATCCTCGGCGAAGCCCTCATCATTCATAAGCTTGGGTCAACGGCCAAGGAGCGTGAGGATCGCGTCGCAAGCCTGCTCGTGAAGGTCGGCCTCAAGGCCGAGCACATGCGTCGCTACCCGCATGAATTCTCCGGCGGCCAGCGTCAGCGCATCGTGATCGCGCGTGCGCTCGCGGTCGAGCCGAAGCTGATCGTCTGCGACGAGCCGGTGTCCGCGCTCGACGTCTCGATCCAGGCGCAGGTCATCAACCTCCTGGAAGATCTCCAGGCCGAGTTGAACCTCACTTATCTCTTTGTCGCGCACGACCTCTCGGTGGTCGAGCACATTTCCGACCGCGTCGCGGTGATGTATCTCGGTCGCATCGTCGAGCTGGCGAAGGCGAGTGACCTCTATCGCAATCCGCAGCATCCCTACACCAAGGCGTTGCTCTCCGCCGTGCCGGTGCCGGATCCCAAGCTCAAGCGCAGCCGCATCCGCCTCAAGGGCGACGTGCCGAGCCCGATGAAGCCGCCGTCAGGCTGTCATTTCCACACCCGTTGTCCGATCGCCCAGCCGCGTTGCGCGGAAAGTGCGCCGGAACTGAAGGAAGGCGCAGGGGGGCATTTCGTGGCGTGCCATCTGGCCTGAGTTGCGCGGTGCATAGGTCCCTGGAGGCCTTGATCCCAAGGGACCGGCTGGCGTAGGGGGACGCATGAGCCAGGTACAGGATGTGACTCTCGGTGCGGTTGATATGGACCGTGCAACGGATCGCGATGCGGAAGCGCGCCGGGCGCTGTGGGGATCGGCGCTCGGCTACGCCATGGATGGGTTCGACCTTCTCATCCTCGGCTTCATGCTGACGGCGATTTCGAAAGACCTTCATCTCACGCAGCCGCAGGCAGCCTCGCTGGTGACGGGAACGCTGGTCGGTGCGGTCGTTGGCGGTTTGGTCTTCGGCATGCTGTCGGACCGGCTTGGCCGGGTGCGGGTGCTGACCTGGAGCATCGTCCTGTTCGCGGTTTTCACCGGCCTGTGCGCACTGGCGCAAGGCTATTGGGACCTGTTGGCCTACCGGGCCATCGCCGGCATTGGTCTCGGCGGCGAATTCGGCATCGGAATGGCGCTGGTGGCCGAGACTTGGCCTGCGACCAAGCGCGCGCGGGCTACGTCCTATGTCGGGCTCGGCTGGCAGTTCGGCGTGCTCACGGCGGCGCTGGTGACGCCGGTGCTGTTGCCGATCATCGGCTGGCGCGGGATGTTTGCGCTCGGCGTGTTTCCGGCGGTGGTCGCTTACGTGATCCGGCGCAAGCTGCACGAGCCGGACGTCTTCATCGCGCACAAGGCGAATACGGCGAATACCGGCTCGTCGCTGCGCGCGCTCGTGGCCGATGCGGAGACGACCCGGATCGGCATCGGAATGATCATTCTCTGCTCGGTGCAGAATTTCGGCTATTACGGCATCATGATCTGGCTGCCGAACTATCTCTCGACGCGGTTCGGCTATGGCCTGACGCAATCGGCGCTCTGGACGGCCGTCACCATCGCGGGCATGGCGCTCGGCATCTTCGTGTTTGGTCATGCGGCTGATCGTTTCGGCCGCCGTGCGGCGTTTCTGACCTACATGCTGGGCGCAGCCGTGATGGTGGTGGTCTATTCGCAGCTGACCACCGCCGGTGCGCTGCTGATCGGCGGAGCGGTGATGGGCTTCTTCGTCAATGGCATGCTCGGCGGCTACGGCGCGCTGATGAGCGAGCTTTATCCGACCGCGGCGCGCGCCACTGCGCAGAACGTGTTCTTCAACATCGGTCGGGCGGTTGCCGGCTTCGGTCCGCTGGTCGTCGGCGTCGTCAGCGCCGCTTACGGCTTCCCGACCGCAATCGCAGGCCTCGCGCTGCTTTACCTGATCGATATCGTGGCGTTGCTCGTGCTCATCCCGGAGCGACGCGGTGTCGAGCTGATCTGACGTCGAATTCGCTCACCGTCCGCGCAGCAGGCCGTAACCTGAAAGGGCTTGCCTGAACGCTTCTACGGACGTGTGGTGATGCGCAAGGAGACCGGCCTGCCGTGCGCCGGCAACATTCGCCGCGAGGTCGTCGACAAAGAGGACGGTCTCGGGTCTGGCCTTGAGCTCTGAAACGCAGAGGCGATAGCAGAGTGGGTCGGGCTTCGCCGTCCTGAACTGGGCCGAGGTGTAGATCCTGGCGCCGAACAACGGACGCAATTCAGGCAGCAGCCGGTCGATGTGATCGGAGACCAGCGTGGTGTTATTGGTCAGGATCGCAATATCGACCGATCCGCGAAGATGGCCGACAATCTCCAGCATCGCGAGGTCGGCCGTCATCGAAAGTCGCCGCGCCTCGACCCATTCATCCAGGGACAGGGGATAGCCGATGCGTTCGCCAAATCCGCGCAAATAATCCTGCGCATCGACAGCGCCGGAGTCGCCGAGAAATTCGAACCCGGACTCCCAGATCGCTTGGTAGACGAACTCACTGCTGGTCCCTGCAAGTTCCGCCAGGCGTGCGACCCGCTTTCCCCTGGCGTAGTCGCAGAGAACGTTGTCGACGTCGAAGAGGACGAGCTTGATATCATCGGTCACGGCAGCACCCTAGGTCCGGTCAGGGCGCCCGGCCACGACTGAGTGATATCCAAAGCGCTGCCGGGCGCAAGCCCGGCTCATGCATCCAGCGTGAACCCGACGCGCAGGGTCACCTGGTAGTGACGCACGGCTCCGCTCTCGATGTGGCCGCGCGTCTGCACCACCTCGAACCATTTCATCTCGCGCACGGTCTTGGACGCGCGGCTGATCGCGTTTTTGATCGCGTCCTCGATCGAGGTCTCGGACGATCCGACCAATTCAAGGATCTTGTAGACATGATCCTTCTCGGCTGCGGGCATGGTGAGCCTCCGTCGGTTGCGCTGCGGCGTCAGCCGCCGCGGCGTCTTGGATCTGAACGGGCGCGGGCCTTTCCGGTTCCGTCGCCCGCCATGGCCCGCATGCGCCAATCGCTGTGGAGCGGGCATGATCGGCCTGCTAAGCGCTGGTCATGGATTCGGCGCGGCGCGACAGGACGATCGGTTTCCTTTGCCTTGGTGTGACGGCGATCGGCTGGGCGCTGAACTGGCCGTTGATGAAGCTGTTGCTCCAGCAATGGCCGCCGCTGTTCGCCCGTGGCCTCGCCGGCGTCTGTGCCTCGCTCATCCTCGCCACTCTGGCGCTTGCCCGGAAGGAGCAGCTTGCCGTTCCGCGCGAGGCGATCCCGCGGCTGCTGTTCGCGACGTTGACGAATGTCTTTGCCTGGATGGGGCTTGGCACGGTCGCGATGAAATATGTCAGCGTGGGGGAGGGCGCCTTGCTCGCCTACACCATGCCGATCTGGGCCATGCTGTTCGCCTGGCCGGTGCTACATACGCCGCCAACTGTCCGGGACATTTTCGGGCTCGTCCTCGGCGTCGCCGGGGTGGCGCTGCTGCTGAGCGGCAACGGCCTTGCGTTCGGCACCGAGAAGCTGCTCGGCATTGGACTGGCGCTGCTATGTGCCATCCTGTTCGCGCTCGGCAATGTGCTCAACCGCAAGCCGCTGCCGATGCCCCCGCTGGTCGTCGTCGCCTGGCAGGTCGGGCTCGGCTGCGCCACCATGCTGGTCCTCGGCATTCTCTTCGAACATCCTGATATCACCGCGATCACCCCGCTGGGGCTCGGCTGCTTCGTCTATATGACGTTGGTGCCGATGGGCGTCTGCTACGTCACCTGGTTCGAGACGCTGCGCCGCCTGCCGCCGATCTCGGCTTCAACGGGGATGCTGGTCGTTCCCGTGATCGGCGTGGTCTCCGCCGGGATCATTCTGGGCGAACCGCTGGGGCTGCGCGAATGGACGGCGATGGTGCTCACGCTCGGTGGCGTGACGCTGGCCTTGCAGCGCACGTAATCGCTTTGGTGCCCGGAGCTATGCAGGCTCGCCATGCAGGCGGATGGCGGCAGGCTTGGCGTCGCGCAGCAGGCACCTCAACAGCATCGCGAGCACCGCCATCAGGGCGAAGCCGCCAACGGCAGGAGCCACGTGATTTTGCAGGTCACCCGCGGTGACGTTTTCGGCGGAGAACCAGGCTGATTGCAGCAGCCCATAGGCGTTGGCCAGCAGGAGCAGGGCGTAGATCGCGCCGCGTTCGCGCGAGCTCGCCAGGCTGGCAAGGCCCGGAAGCAGCAGTGCAAGCCCGATCCCCACGATCGGCAGGTCATAGTCGTAGGCGTAGGGGCTGATCATCACGGAGACGACCGCGACGATGCCGAGCGCGAAGCGGGGAGACGGTCCGCGAGCGACTGCGAGTACGACTGCGACCAGCGCGAGACCTGCCATTGCCATCTGTCCCCAGAACGCCCCAGCGGCGGGGAGGCCGGCCTGGTACAGGGCCGCATAGGCCGAGATCATCCGAGACAGCTGATAGCGGCCCTCCTCCAGAAAGCCTGCGGCTTCCCGGATGCTGCCGAGCCACGCGCCCCAGATGTGCGGACCGAAGGCGAGCGTGCAGACCAGCGAGCTCGCGACCACCACGACCGCGGCGGTCAGCACCGCCGGCCAGCGACGCGTCGACAGCATGTAGATGCCGGCCGCTATGGCCAGATGGGGCTTAATGACCATCAGGCCGAGCGCAACGCCGGCAAGCACCGGGCGTCGTTCCGCGTTGATGCAGACCAGGCCGATCAGCGCGCCGGTCAACAGGCCGTTCTGGCCGATAGCGATCGTGATCGCGATGGCCGGGAAAAACACCACGAGCACGAGTGCGAAGTTGTTTCCGGCGATGGCGCGGAGTGTCATCAGATAGGCCGCCAGCGTGATCGCCGTGAAGAGAAAATAGGCGGCCCAGCCCGGAAGGAACGCGAGAGGCGCAAGCAGCAGGTCGAATTGCGGCGGGTAAGTCCAAGACATGACGCCGACCGCACCGCCGGCCGCCGCGAGCTGCATCTTCGTGAACGACGTGAACTGGTAGGTCAGGTCGAGATCCCCGAGCCAGATCCGTTGCGCGACGATATGGAAGGCGGCGAAGTCGGGTGTCTGGCTGCCGTACCAGAGGCCGCCTTCGAAGAACCGGAAGGCCTTGAAGGCGAGTATGGCTGCGAGGAGCGAGAGGATGACGCAGACATAGATCGTCCGCTTCCGTGGCGAGGCCTGGATCTGCTCCAATGTTGCGGTGAGCATGGATGACGACCTTACGACGAGACGGCGCAGCTGCGCTTTGCAGCTCAGATTGCCGAGCGAGCCTTAAGGGACGGTAACAAACGGGAGCGGATTCGGGCTTTGAGCGCAATTTGCAATCCGAATCCGCCGCTCGCCATCGTTAACGACGGGCTGGCACGA
This sequence comes from Bradyrhizobium monzae, assembly GCF_021458635.1. Classification (GTDB taxonomy): domain Bacteria; phylum Pseudomonadota; class Alphaproteobacteria; order Rhizobiales; family Xanthobacteraceae; genus Bradyrhizobium. Next base: position 196,028 of record NZ_JAIRDQ010000010.1, on the reverse strand, counting down.
ACGGTCGGATCCGATAGCCCGGGAAATCGCCGACCAGAGTCGCGCGGAGCCGCCCTTCCAGTATGGCCGCATCGATCTGGCTGTTGCCCCCTACGGATCCAGCTCCGTATCCCAGTAGAGATAGTCCAGCCAGCTCTCGTGCAGATAATTCGGCGGGAATAGGCGGCCGTTGCGGTGGAGCTGGTGCACGGTCGGGGCGAACGCGTGCTGGCGCGGAAACATCTTGGCCTGCACCGGGGTGAGATTGCCCTTGCGCAGGTTGCAGGGCGAGCATGCCGCGACCACGTTCTCCCAGGTGGTCTGGCCGCCTTTGCTGCGCGGGATGATGTGGTCGAAGGTGAGGTCTTCGGGCGAGCCGCAATACTGGCAATTGAAGCGGTCGCGCAGGAAGACGTTGAACCGGGTGAAGGCGGGGTGCGTGGTCGGCTTGACGAAGGATTTGAGCGAAACCACGCTCGGCAGCTGCATTTGCAGCGTGGGACTGTGAACCGCCTGATCGTAATGCGCTACGATATTGACGCGATCGAGAAACACCGCCTTGATCGCGTCCTGCCACGACCACAAAGACAGTGGGTAGTAACTCAGCGGCCGGAAGTCCGCGTTGAGGACCAGCACCGGCCAACTGCCTTGCGAGACATGTGCGTTCAAGTAACGCTCCTGGCCTCCAATATACGCTGCGAAGCAGCATGTATTGACATACTACATGCAGCGTGACGGGATTGTGAAGCCCGTTGAGCGACTTATTCAGGCGCAAGCAATAAGGCGGCGGGGTGGCGAACGCTCAAAAACGCCGCGATTTTGGGGAGGGGGTCGGGAAACGTCTTGACCAGCGCGTCGTGCGCTTGCCCCGGCAGCTATTCCCGTACCCGCTCCAGCTTCTGCAGGCACCGCGTGCCGCGCACCAAGGCCGGCATCTCCTCGTCCGGAAAGCTCGTCTTCCAGTCTGTGACGCCGACTTCGCCGACATAGATGTCGCCCTTCGAATCCAGTGCGATGCCGTGTGGTGCCAGAAACTTTCCGCTGGCGACACCCGGGCCTTCCTCGCCGCCGAGCCGCGCGATGCGCTTTCCCGTGGCGTCGACGATCGACAGTCGCGGGCCGAGATTGGGCACCTTGCGGTTGACGGCCATGCCCGGGCCGAGCTCGCCGATGACGAAGGTCGGGCTCTTGCCCCCGCCGCAACAGCACAGCGCACAGGGGCGGTGCAGATTGTTCCACTGCGTCTCGTATCTACCTTCGCCGTTGAACACCTGCACACGATGGTTCTCGCGGTCGGCGACGTAGACCCAGCCGTCGGCATCGGTGGCGATGTTGTGCACGATGTTGAACTGGCCGGGATCGGTACCAGGCTCGCCCCAGCTTTTGATAAGTTTGCCGTCCGGTGTGTATTTGTGAACGCGCGCATTGCCATAGCCGTCGGAGACGTAGATCTCGCCCTTCGGAGACAGCGCGGTGTGGGTGCAGCGGTGGAAGGGCTCACCGCTCATGAACGGCGAAGGCTTTGCAGGAATGCCGATCGTCAGCAGCACCTTGCCGTCGGTGGTGCATTTGCGCACGGTGTGGTCGCCGTCATCGGTGCAATAGAGATTGTCGTCGGCGTCGATGTGCAGGCCGTGAGCGCGGGAGAACTGGCCTTCGCCAAAACTGCGCAGGAAATTGCCCTCGCGATCGAGCACCACCATCGGATGGGCGCCGCGGTTGAAGACGTAGACGCGGTCCTTGCTGTCGACCGCCACCGAGGCGACGTCGGTGAGTTGCCAGCCGTCGGGAAGCTTTGCGAAATTGTCGACGACGCGGTAGCGGTGCTCGCCGGTGCCGAGAATGGCTGGCATGTGTGGTCCCTCTTCAGTTACCTCTGTCGTGCTGGTATGCAGTCGGGTTCCGTGGCAAAATCCCTTCCTCGACCGCCTTGATCTGCAGCGCGAGAAATTTCGAGTTGATCCGGCACTGCGCGAGGCTGCCAGCGATGAACCACAGGCCGGGCTGCCCCGTGCGCGCATACATGTTGCGCAGCTCAAAACCGTCGCCAAAGCCCCAGACCGGGCCGACGCGGTCGGCGACGCCGTCACCGAACAGCTTTCGCACGAGGTATTCCTGCGGCTTGTAGCCCGTCGACAGCACGATGAGATCGGCGGCGATGGTCGTGCCGTCCTCCATCTGGGCGCCGTGGGCCGTGAAGCTGTCGATGTCCTCGAACTGCTTCAGCTTGATCGCGCCTTCGACGATCAGGTTGGAGCAGCCGACGTTGAAATAATAGCCGCCGCCACGCGTCAGGTATTTGAATTGCCAGCCGGTGCCGGCCTCGCCGAAGTCGAGCTTGAAGCCGACGCGGCGGAGGCCGTCGAGCAGCTCCTTGTCGAGTTCCTTCGACTGCTCGGTCAGCATCACATGCGTTTTCTTGGCGAGCGGCGTCGGCATCGAGGTCGCGATCAGATCGTTGTCCTCGAGGGTACCTTCATTGTAGGTCGCATAAGCGAGCTGCGCCGACGGCTCGATATTGGTGACCAGTGTCGGCGAACGCTGCACCAGCGTCACCGCGGCGCCGCTCGAATGAAGATCCTGCGCGATGTCGTGACCGCTGTTGCCGGTGCCGATGACGATGGCGCGCTTGCCTTGCCAGTTCTCGCCGTCCTCGTAGCGGCTGGAATGCAGCAGCGTGCCGTTGAAACGATCGAGCGTCGGAATATCAGGCACATGGGCAATTCCGCTGACGCCGGTCCCCATCACCACATGACGCGGATGCATGGTGCGCTTGCTGCCGTCGGCGCGGCGCAGCGTCACCGTCCAGTGTCCCCTGGCCTCGTCATAGGCGCCGCCTTCGAATTCGGTGCCGGTCCAGAAATTGAGCTCCATTGCGTCGACGTAAGCTTCGAACCAGTTCGCGAGCTTGTCCTTGGGAATGTAGGTCGGCCAGCTCGGCGGGAACGGCATGTAGGGCAGGTGGTTGACCTGCACCTGGTTGTGCAGGGTGAGCGCGTGATAGCGCTTGCGCCAATTGTCGCCGATCCGCGCCTCGCGATCGACGATCAGCGTATCGATCTGCAACTGCTTCAGCCGTGCCGCGATCGCAAGCCCGGCCTGGCCGCCGCCGACCACCAGCACGGCGGGATCGCGGTCGGCATAGTCGCGCGAGGCGTTGCGCAGGTCGAGCCAGTTCGGCCCACGGAAATCGCGTGAATAGGCCTGACCGCGCGGACGCGAGGTGCCGAGCTGTTCCTCGAAGCCCTTGAGTTCGTCGAGCGCAGTGAGCAGCGTCCACGCTTTCAGACGGTCGCCGTCGGCGGCATCGGGCACGAGGCGCACGATGCCGCTGCCGTGGCCGACTGCGGTCTCGAAATTGAAGATCGCCTCGATATTGTTGGTGCCGGTCCGCGTCACCCAGCGCGGCGCTGCACGGTTCGGCGCAATCTTGAAATTGCTTGGTGTCGCCTTGGGCGCGATCACGGTTAGCGCCGGCGAGATTGCATCGCGGCCCGCAAGGGTCTGCAGGTTCCAGCTCAACGCCAGCACATCGCGCCAAAAACTGTCGGCGAGAAAGAGCCGCTCGAGTGCTGCGCCATCAGGTTTGCCAAGCGCACGCTCGAATTCATCGAGCCAGGCTTGCGCGGAGACGGCGATATCTTTCGTGCGATCCAACATGCGCAACCTCGTGGCCGTCTTCGCGGTGCTTCCTCTGAGGTCGAACGCTATACTGGATCAGGCTACGTCAAAAGCGCTTTACCCGAGCAACGAGAGCATGTGGCCCTGCTCAGGCGGAATGCGCCCTTTCAGCGTGTCGAGATAGACCCGCTGCACCGCCTCGGGCCCGCGGCTCTCGACGACGCTCAGGCATCGCTCCAGCATCGGTGCGAAACCGGACCACGCCGCGCCAAAGCGCTGCTCGATGCCGCCGGGGCCCCAATCCTTCGCCCGCTTGCGGATGTGGTCGGGTGCGAAGAACCAGCGCGGTTTTGCGCCGGGCAATTCGCCTTCGTCGGGCTCGGTGGCGCGATGCGTCAAACCGACGCGCACGGAGCATTTCATCTGGTCGCGGAAATATCGGTGCAACTCGGTTCGCAGCGCGCTGCTGCCGGCCATGTCGACGAAGGCGACCGGTACATCGGTCGGTAGTGCACTGACGCGATCATAGGTAACGACCTCGTCATAGCAAGGAAGCGAGCCGACGAAGCCGGCGTTGCCGGCCGAAGTCAGCCCGATCACCTTGCGGCCGCGGCTGTGCAGGAGATGAGCAAGCCCGAACGCGGTCTTGCTGGAGGCGCTGGAGAGCAGCACGCTGCTCGCGCCAAAGTCGTCGTTCTCGGCGAGGAAGTCGTCGACAAGGAACGACAGCATGAACAGCGGCCGCAGCAGCGCCTGAAGGTCGCCCTGATGTCCCGCAAAGCCGGGGTCGTCGGTAACGCGGGAATAGAGATTGTAAACGGGCGAGACCTGCTTGCGATGCTCGGCGCCGTCACGAAGAGCGCGCTTGCTGACGTCGGCGGCCTCGATGACGAGATGTGTCGCCATCGGGAAATAGCCGAACAGCCGCTCACCGACCGCGACGCCGGGATGTTTCGAGGCGATCACCTCGCCAAAGCCCCACACCGGGATGTTGCCAAAGCCCTGCGGCGCCGGAAAGATCTGCCAGTATTTCAGCTCGTCGCCCATCACGGCATAGGTGATGTTGTTGGCAGTGAACGCGAAGCGCTCGACTTTCACCAGAACGGCATCGGCGGGGAACGTGGTTGCATCCGGAATGGCGGTCTCGATCAGCTTGCACTGTCCGAGATCGTTGCGCGCAACGATGAAGTCGGTCGATGTCATGACGAAGGTCCCGGCTTTTTCCGTGCCGGCATCTTCTCTTTCACCCGTGAGGCCTTTGCAACAGCAACATTGTTTGAAACAACGTTTGCTTCGCCAGCGATGACGCCCTCGCGCTTCTTCACCGCGCGGTAATAGCTCCACCACAGATGCGCGGCAGCACCACGCAACGGACGCCAGGGTTCGGCGATCGGCGCCATCTGCTTTTCCGTCGGCCGTGCCGAAAGGCCGAGGCCAACCTTGATCCCCTCCTGCACGGCGATATCGCCGGCCGGCCAGGCATCGCCGTGACCGAGGCAGAACAGCAGATAGACATCGGCTGTCCACGGCCCGATGCCCGGCAGCGCAATCAGCGTGTGGTGCGCAGCCTCGGCATCCTCCTCCGCGAGCACGTCGAGGTTCAGCCGCTGCGCGGTGAGCTCGCGCGCGAGATGTTTCAGCGTCTTGATCTTGGCCGCGGACAGGCCGAGCCGCCCCAGCCGATCGGTGCGGGCGCGGCGCACGGCCTCATGGTCGAACGGATCGAAGGCGGAGGACAGCCGTCCCCAGATCGCCGCCGCGCTCGCGGTCGAGAGCTGCTGTCCGCAGACGATATGGGCAAGCCCCGCAAACCCCGGCTCCCGCCGCCGCAAGGCCGGCATGCCTGCGATTTCGAGGACGGGCTTGAGGCGCGGATCGCGCTTGATCAGCGTATGGACGGCTTCGTCGAGGTCGGACTGGGTTTCGAGGTGGATGGTCATTATGGCTCAACTCGTTATGTGCGGCTTGACCCGCGCATCCATCTCCTATCGTAACAGAGTCCTGGAAGATGGATGCGCGGGTTATAGGCTGGCGGAAGCGACGCCGTCCTTGACGGCTATGCCCGGCCATGACGAGATCTTGCCAAATGCCGCCACCCGTTTTCCGATTTGCGCCCAGCCCGAACGGCCACTTGCATCTCGGCCACGCCTATTCGGCGCTGCTCAATTTCGATCGCGCGCGCGAAACCGGTGGGCGGCTGTTGCTGCGGATCGAAGACATCGACGCGACGCGGTGCCGGCTGGAGTTCGAGACGGCGATTGAGGAGGATCTCGCCTGGCTGGGGATCACCTGGGAGACGCCAGTGCGGCGGCAGTCGGAGCATCTTGCCGAATATCGCGACGCCCTGGGCAAGCTCGTCGCGCTCGGCCTCGTCTATCCCGCCTTCGAAAGCCGCGCCGAGATTGCCAGGCTCGTGGCTGCGCGTGAGGTCGACGGACCATGGCCGCGCGATCCTGACGGCGCGCCGCTCTATCCCGGCGACGCGAAAGCGCTGGCGGCCGGCGAGCGGTCGCGTCTGATCGAGACCGGCGCGCCTTACGCGTTGCGGCTCGACATGGCGGCCGCCTGCCAGCGCGCCGCCGGCCTGACCTGGAACGAATTGGGCGAGGGCCCCGATGGCAAGCGCGGCATGGTCGCCGCGCGGCCCGAGGCGTGGGGCGACGTGATTCTGGCTCGCAAGGAGACGCCGACCAGCTACCATCTGTCCGTGGTGGTCGACGACGCGCTCCAGGGTGTGAGCGAGATCGTGCGCGGCCAGGACCTGTTTCACGCCACCTCGGTCCACCGCCTGCTCCAGGCCTTGCTTGGCCTGCCGGAGCCCGCCTACCGCCACCACCCCCTGATTCGCGACGCCGACGGGCGGAAGCTGTCGAAATCGGACCGCTCGACCGGCTTGCGGGAGTTACGCGCGGCAGGCCACTCGACCGCCGGTATCCGCATGTCCGTGGGATTAGGCTAAGTTTCTCTGGGGGTTAGCAAAACGTCGCCGTGACTCCGGGGGTTCCGCCGTGCGATGCTTGGCCGATAGCCCGGGGGGTTCGAAGAGGATACTTCGAAGGGGATTTATGGCGGCGAAAACGCGCGCAGCGCGCACCACGCGAAAGTCCAGGCCACCGCCTCGGAAGCGGTCCGGGGCGGCCGGGAGGTTGCGCAAGCGTAGCACGGGGGCTGTCGCGCCTGACGTGATCCAGGCCGCGCTTGCAGCCTTTGCCCACGAGGTCCGCACCCCCCTGACCGGCATTCTCGCGATCAGCGACCTGCTGTCGACCTCCGATCTCGGCGAGCGGGAGCGACGCTGGGCCGACACCATCAAGGCTGGCGCCGAGCATCTGGCGAACCTTGCCACGCTATTCGTCGATGCCGCCAAGACCGGCAAGGGCGCGGGCGGCAGCACCTTGCGGCAGGATCTGTTCGATCTGCGGGCACTCGCCCGCAGCACCGGCGATTCGCTTGCTGGCCGCGCCGCCGCCAAGGGGCTCCAGGCCGAGGTCGAGATCTCCGATAAGCTGGCGGGCCTCGTGGTTGGCGATTCTGTCCGCTTGCGCGCCGCGCTCGAGAACCTGATCGACAATGCCGTGAAATTCACCGACCAGGGCGGCGTCGCGATATCGGCGACGCCCTGGCGTCCCGCCAAGGGCAGCGGCAAGGGCAGAGCGAAAGACAAGCGCCGGGTCGGCGTCGCCTTCGCGGTGTCCGACAGCGGCATCGGCCTGACCATGGCCGAAATCAAGCGGCTGTTCCGCCCGTTCACCCAGGCCAATGTCACCATCGCCTCGCGCTTCGGCGGCGCCGGGCTCGGTCTGTCCTCGGTGAAGCAGCTGGCGCGCGCGATGGGCGGCGACATCACGGTGGCGCCCCGGCGCGGCGGTGGCGCCACCTTCACGCTGACGGTGTCGCTCGATGCGGCGGAGCCGGCGAAGTCGCGTAAGCCTGGCAGCGGTGCGGCGGATCCGCTGGCGGCGCTGCGCGTGCTCAGCGTCGAAGACAATCCGTTTGGCCGTGTCGTGCTCAACACCATTTTGACCGAGCTCGGCCATCATGCCGAGTTCATCGGGCGCGGCGAGGACGCGGTAAACCGGCTCGCGCAGGGCGGCTTCGATGCAGTGCTGATGGACATGGTGTTGCCGGGCATCGACGGTGTCGAGGCGATCCGGCGGATCCGCACGATGCAGGCGCCGCTGGCTCAGATCCCGATCATCGGCGTGTCCGGGCGCGGCGAGGACGAGGCGGCGTCGCGCGCGGCCGGTGCCGACGCCTTCCTGGTCAAGCCTGTGTCCCCGCGGGCTTTAGCGACTGCGCTGCTTGAAGCGAAACGCCGTGAGGAAGTCGCGACTTGATGATCGCGGCGTTGAGCTCGCCGCCGAAGACGAAGATCGCGGCGATGAAATACAGAAACACCAGCGCGATGATCACCGAGGCGAGCCCCGCATACATCGTCACGTAATTGTTGGCGAAGCGCGCCAGGTACTGGCCGAACACGATGCCCGAGATCAGCGAGGCCACGATGGTGAAGACGATGCCGGGCAGAATCTGGAAAAAGCTGCGTCGCCCCGCCGGCAGCCAGGCATGCAGGATGAGCAGCGCCACCACCAGCGCGCCGATGGTGATGCCGTAGCGCAGCCAGGTCAGGATGCTCTCGTTGGATTCGACGAACAGAGGAATGTGGCGCCGCGCCGCCTCGATGAAGAGCGGGCCGAGCACGATCAGGAACGCCATGGCGAGCGCGGTGAAGGCCGCGACCAGCGTGTAGCCGATCGATTCCAGCCGCAGCCAGTACCAGCGCCGCATCTCCACCACCGCATAGGCGCGGTTCAGCGCGACCCGCAACGCTTCGACGCCGTTCGAGGCGAAATAGACCGACAGCACCGCGCCGATCGTCAGCACGCCGGTGCGGGTTGTGGTCAGCACGTCGTGAATCTCGCCGGAGAGGGAATCCGCCACTTGCTTCGGCCAGACCTGGAGCATCAGCCCGGCCGCCTGGTCGGCGAGCTCCTTGGAGCCGAAGAAGCCGGCCAGCGACGTCAGCACGATCAGGAACGGGAACAGCGCCATCAGCGTCGACAGCGCGATGTGGCTCGCGATCGCCCAGCCGTCGTCGGCGAGGAACGTGTAAAAGGCGTCCTCGACGACGACATAGACGTATCGGATTGCCTTCACAGCCCGCCCCGCAGCGCTCCCTCTCCCCGCACGCGGGGACAGGCGAAGAAGGCAGGCAATGCGCGCAAATCGGAAATCATCGGGCCAGCTTCTGATATTATTGGCCTAAAAGCCAGATTGGGAACGCCATGGCGGAGCGCCGCACACGGTGTTATCACCCCCAAATGGCATCTATCCTGAGTACTTTCATCCTGCCGGTGGCAGCCGGCGCCGTGGCGATCGTGCTGCTGCTCGGTCTCGTCAACATGATGCGTGGCGGCTCGCCCAACACCTCGCAGAAGCTGATGCGCTGGCGCGTGCTGCTTCAGTTTATCGCGATCGTCATTGCCATGATCGCGGTCTGGGCGATGGGGCGTTAACATGGTCGTGCTCAACCGCATCTATACGAAGACCGGTGACGACGGCACGACGGCGCTCGGAACCGGCGAGCGCCGTCCGAAATATGATCTGCGCATCGCGGCCTATGGCACGGTCGACGAAACCAATGCCGCGATCGGCGTGGTGCGCCTTCACACCAGGGATGCGCCGGAGCTCGATGCGATGCTCGGCCGCATCCAGAACGATCTGTTCGATCTCGGTGCCGATCTCGCGGTGCCCGAACGAGAAGGCAAAGCGGAGCGCTTGCGGGTGGTTGCCAGCCAGGTCGAGCGGCTCGAGCGCGATATCGACGCGCTCAACGACAAGCTCGCACCACTCACGTCCTTCGTGCTGCCGGGCGGTACGCCGGCCGCCGCCTACCTCCATGTCGCCCGCACGATTTGCCGCCGGGCGGAACGTGTCATGGTGGAACTGGCGGCTCAGCCAAGAGAGCCGGTCGGCGCAGCTGGCATCCAATATATGAACCGCCTGTCGGATTTCCTGTTCGTGGCCAGCCGCGCGGCTAACTATAATGGCGCCGGCGACGTGCTTTGGGTTCCGGGCCAGAATCGCTGACCCCAAGATTACTGCCCATTGAGCAGCCCATTTCTAAGGTCTAAAATTTGGCCCTGTCGCGCGTTGACCGGGCCGGATCAGGCCTTTAGGTTCCGCGCCAGTTGAATACCCCCTCCCAAATTGAGTGAAAGAGGATCGATGAAGGTCTTAGTGCCGGTAAAGCGGGTGGTCGATTACAACGTCAAGGTCCGCGTCAAGGGCGATGGATCGGGCGTTGAACTCGCCAACGTCAAGATGTCGATGAACCCCTTCGACGAAATCGCGGTCGAGGAAGCGCTGCGCCTGAAGGAAGCCGGCAAGGCGACCGAAGTCGTGGTGGTCTCCATCGGACCGGCGCAGGCGTCGGAGACGATCCGCACTGGTCTCGCCATGGGCGCCGATCGCGGCATCCTGGTGAAGGCCGAGGGCACCGTCGAGCCGCTCGCCGTCGCCAAGATCCTGAAGAAGGTTGCTGAAGAAGAGCAGCCCGGCCTGATCATTCTCGGCAAGCAGGCGATCGACGACGACAGCAATCAGACCGGCCAGATGCTGGCCGCGCTGCTCGGCTGGTCGCAGGCGACCTTCGCCTCGAAGCTCGAGGTCGAAGGTTCTGACTTCAAGGTCACCCGCGAGGTCGACGGCGGTCTGCAGACCGTGAAGCTCAAGGGACCGGCGATCGTCACCACCGATCTGCGTCTCAACGAGCCGCGCTATGCCTCGCTGCCCAACATCATGAAGGCCAAGAAGAAGCCGATCGCGGACAAGACCGTCGCCGATTACGGCGTCGACGTCACCGCGCGCCTCGAAGTTCTGAAGACGGCTGAGCCCGCGGGCCGCAAGGCCGGCGTCAAGGTCAAGGACGTCGCCGAGCTGGTGTCGAAGCTCAAGAACGAAGCCGGGGTGCTCTAATGACGACGCTGTTGATTGCTGAACACGAACACGAGGTCCTCAAGGACTCCACCAACAAGGCGCTGACCGCGGCGTCCCAGCTCGGCGGCGACGTTCATGTGCTGGTCGCCGGTGGCGGACAGGGCACCAAGGCTGCGGCCGACGCGGCCGCGAAGCTCGCCGGTGTTGCCAAGGTGCTGGTCGCCGAAGGCGAGCCCTACGCGCACGATCTCGCCGAGCCTCTGGCCGCGCTGGTCGTCTCGCTGGCGCCGTCCTATGACGCGATCGTCGCGCCCGCGACCTCGCGCTTCAAGAACGTGATGCCGCGCGTCGCAGCGCTGCTCGACGTCATGCAGGTCTCGGAGATCATCAAGGTCGTCGCCCCCGACACCTATGAGCGTCCGATCTATGCCGGCAACGCCATCCAGACGGTGAAGTCGAAGGACGCCAAGAAGGTCATCACGGTCCGTACCTCGACCTTCGCGGCGGCCGCTGCCGGCGGCAGCGCGCCGGTCGAGAGCGTCGCAGCGGCTGCCGATCCGGGCCTGTCGTCCTTCGTCGGCGAGGAAGTCGCCAAGAGCGACCGTCCCGAGCTGACCTCGGCCAAGATCATCGTCTCCGGTGGTCGCGCCATGCAGAGCCGCGAGAACTTCGCAAAATACATCGAGCCGCTTGCCGACAAGCTCGGCGCCGGTGTCGGTGCCTCGCGCGCGGCGGTCGACGCCGGCTATGCGCCGAACGACTGGCAGGTCGGCCAGACCGGCAAGGTCGTGGCCCCCGAGCTCTATGTCGCCGTGGGCATTTCCGGCGCGATCCAGCATCTGGCCGGCATGAAGGACTCCAAGGTGATCGTCGCGATCAACAAGGACGAGGACGCGCCGATCTTCCAGGTTGCGGACTACGGCCTGGTCGCCGACCTCTACCAGGCGGTTCCGGAGCTGACCGCCGAACTCGGCAAGCTCGGCAAGTAAAACGCGTTAAAAACACCGGCCGGAGGTATAAACTCCGGCCGGTGTTGCTTTTTCGAGGCGTTTTCTTTGGCGTGGGGCACGCCTTAGAAGCGATCCAATCTAGGTTTCGAGCCAAGGTTCTGATTAAATCAGATTTCCCGGCTCGGGGGATTAGGCTGGCGCGACATGCGCGCCGTTCCGGTGGATGACATTATGGCGGCAGTGATCAAGAAGGTCGGCGTGATCGGCGCGGGTCAGATGGGCAACGGCATCGCGCATGTCGCGGCGCTGGCTGGCTTCGACGTGGTGCTCAACGACGTCTCGGCCGACCGCCTCAAGTCCGGTATGGCCACCATCAACGGCAATCTGGCGCGACAGGTCTCCAAGCAGGCCGTCAGCGAGGATGACAAGGTCAAGGCGATCGGGCGGATCAAGCTCGCCGAGAAGCTCGACGACCTCGCCGACTGCGATCTCGTGATCGAGACGGCGGTCGAGAAGGAAGAGGTCAAGCGCAAGATCTTCCACGATCTCTGCGCGGTGCTGAAGCCGGAAGCGATCGTCGCCTCCGATACGTCGTCGATCTCGATCACGCGGCTTGCCGCGGCCACCGACCGGCCCGAGCGCTTCATCGGCATTCACTTCATGAATCCGGTGCCGCTGATGGAGCTGGTGGAGCTGATCCGCGGCATCGCCACCGACGATTCCACCTTCGAGGCCTCCAAGGAATTCGTCGGCAAGCTCGGCAAGCAGGTCGCCGTCTCCGAGGATTTTCCGGCCTTCATCGTCAACCGCATCCTGCTGCCGATGATCAACGAGGCGATCTACACGCTGTACGAAGGCGTCGGTAACGTCGAGGCGATCGACGCGGCGATGAAGCTCGGCGCCCACCATCCGATGGGGCCGCTGGAACTCGCCGATTTCATCGGCCTCGATACCTGTCTGTCGATCATGCAGGTGCTGCATGAGGGCCTGGCCGACTCCAAGTACCGGCCGTGCCCGTTGCTGGTGAAATACGTCGAGGCCGGCTGGCTCGGCCGCAAGACCCAGCGCGGCTTCTACGACTACCGCGGCGCCAAGCCGGTTCCGACTAGGTAAGCTGGCCTCGGTGCCGAAGGGTGGGCAAAGGCGCAAAGCGCCGTGCCCGCAGCCTCTCCATTCATGCGAGGGAATTGGTGGGCAAGGTTCGCTTTGCCTACGGCATCCGCTTCGTGACAATTCATGTCGCGTTAATCCACTCCGCCTAGGCTGCCTCCGGTACGAGGATTTGCGTAATGGACACGATGGCGATGGTCAGCACCATGCTGGCCTCTCAGCAAGGCGCGCTGCAGTCGAACATTTCGGCGACGCTGATGAAGCAGAACGCGGACGCGGAGAAATCCGCCGTCCTGACGTTGCTGGGCGCCGGTCAGCCCTCGCTCGCCAATATCGGCGCAGGCGTCGGCGGCAACCTCAATATCACCGCCTAAAGCGACGCAGCCGCCGATCCCAGCGCGGCCCGGATCAGCTTGAGCGCGTCGTCGCTCGCCCATTCGGCCGGTCCCGCGATCGTCGCGATTTCGCAGCCCTGCGGGTCGACCAGCACCGAGGTCGGCATGCCCAAGGCCCGTCCTATCGACTTAAGATCCTGGAAAACCTTGGCTTTCTGATCGGTGAAATAGCCGAGCCTGGTCAAATTGGCGTCTTTCAGGAAGTTTTTCGGCTTCTCGGGGTCGCGGGTGTCGATATTGATCGCGACCACCTCGAAATTCGGGCCTGAAAGCTTGGTCTGGAGCTGGTCCAGCGCCGGCATCTCTTTTCGACATGGCACGCACCAGGTGGCCCAGAGGTTGACCAGCAGGGTCTTGCCACGGAAATCCGAGAGCTTCCTCGGTTTGCCGTCCGCATCCTCGAAGGCCAGGTCGGGCAGCTTCAGGGGGGCGCCCGCCATGGTCAGCGCCGCCACCTCGCCGTGGGCGAGCGGGGCGATCTTTTGGGCCGTGGCCACCGCCGCCCGGCAAGCCGGATCGCCTGATGGGGTCCGGCTCAGGCCGAGCCCGTACAGCGCGGCGAAGCCGGCCAGCCCGCCGACCACCACGGTGGCGATGACGATGGGGATCCGGCGCGTGGCGGAGGGCTTCTGGTCGAGCATATCGTTTGTCATCCGGTCGCAGATATGGCTATCAGAGGCCTCTTAATACGGCTGGCCACCACCAGCAAACATGCGGCAAAGCAAGGCGTGAGCAGGGGATCATGAGCAACAAGATGTGGGGCGGCCGGTTCTCGGAACGTCCCGATGAGATCATGGAAGAGATCAACGTCTCCATCGACGTCGATCGTCACCTCTTTGCCCAGGACATTGCCGCGTCCAAGGCCCACGCCGCGATGCTTGCCAGCCAGGGCATCATCACGGCCTCTGATGCGAAAAATATCGGCAAGGGTCTAGACACGATTTTGTCAGAGATCGGCAAGGGCGGCTTCGAATTCAAGCGCGCGCTCGAGGACATTCACATGAATGTCGAGAGCCGCCTGTCGGAACTGATCGGGCCCGCCGCCGGCCGCCTGCATACCGCGCGCTCGCGCAACGACCAGGTCGCGACCGACTTCCGCCTCTATGTCCGCGACATCGTCGACGCGACCGATGCGGCGCTCGCCGCGTTCCAGCAGGCGCTGGTGGAACGCGCGCTGGAGCATGCGGGCACCGTGATGCCCGGCTTCACGCATCTGCAGACCGCGCAGCCCGTCACGTTCGGTCACCATCTGCTTGCTTATGTCGAGATGGCCGCACGCGACCGCGGCCGTTTCCAGGATGCGCGCAAGCGGCTCAATGAATCCCCGCTGGGGGCGGCCGCGCTCGCCGGTACCTCGTTCCCGATCGACCGTCACGCGACCGCCAAGGCGCTGGCCTTCGACCGTCCGATGGCGAACTCGCTCGATGCGGTCTCCGACCGCGATTTCGTGCTGGAGACCTTGTCGGCCGCCTCGATCTGCGCCGTGCACATGTCGCGCTTCGCCGAAGAGATCGTGATCTGGACCTCGCCGCTGGTCGGCATGATCCGCCTCAGCGACAAGTTCACCACCGGCTCTTCGATCATGCCGCAGAAGCGCAATCCTGATGCCGCGGAGCTGGTGCGGGCCAAGACCGGCCGCGTCATCGGTGCGCTCAACGGCCTCCTGATCGTGATGAAGGGCCTGCCGCTCGCCTATCAAAAGGATATGCAGGAGGACAAGCAGGGCGCCATGGAAGGCTTTGCCGCGCTGTCGCTGGCGATCCGCGCCATGACCGGCATGGTGCGCGATCTCGTGCCTGACCAAGCCAGGATGAAGGCGGCTGCCGGCGAGGGCTATGCCACCGCGACCGATCTCGCCGACTGGCTTGTGCGGACGCTGAAGATGCCATTCCGCGAGGCCCATCACGTCACCGGCCGCATCGTGGCCAAGGCCGCCGAGGGCGGCGTGGCGCTGCACGAGCTGCCGCTTAAGGACATGCAGGCGATCGAGCCAAAGATCACAAAGGATGTGCTTGGCGTGCTCTCGGTCGAATCGTCGGTGAAGAGCCGCACCAGCTTCGGCGGCACCGCGCCGAAGAACGTGACGTCGCAGGCCAAGGCCTGGGCGAAGCGGCTGGAAAAAGAGCGAAAATTGGGCTGAAGGCAAAATTTCGCTTATGTTTCATGGTCATCCGGCTCTCGCCAGAGCGCGCCAATCTCTGTATGGTGCGCCCCGCGTAGTGGGGATTTCGTCGTGACGTCAAAGTTTCGCCCGGCCGGCTCGGGGTGGGCCATCATTGTCTTGAGCCTGAGCGCGCTTGCGCTCGCTGGCTGCGGCCGCAAGGGCCCGCTCGATCTGCCACCGACCGCTTCCAACGCGTCCACGGCCAACATCGCTGCGCCGACCGACACCGAGACCGAAGCCCAGAAGACGCCGAGCGTGTACAATCCGACCTATGGCGCGGATGCCCCACCGGCGGCGACCAAGGGTAAGAAGAAACCGTTTATCCTCGACCCGCTCCTGGACGAAAAGCCCAGCCGATAGGTTGGGGCAACTGAGCCAACGCCATGAACCATTTCGACTACCGCAACGGCGTGCTGCACGCCGAGGCGGTGAACCTGTCCGAGCTGGCGGCGACCGTCGGCACGCCGTTCTATTGCTATTCGACCGCCACGCTTGAGCGGCACTACCACGTCTTCACTGAGGCCTTTGCCGGCGAGAAGGTGCTGGTCTGCTACGCCATGAAGGCGAACTCCAACCAGTCGGTGCTGCGCACGCTGGCGAAGCTCGGCGCCGGTGCTGACGTGGTCTCGGGCGGCGAGCTCAAGCGCGCGCTGGCCGCCGGCATTCCCGGCAGCAAGATCGTGTTCTCCGGCGTCGGCAAGACCGAGACCGAGCTGCGTGCCGCGCTGGCCGCCGACATCCTCTGCCTCAACGTCGAATCCGAGCCCGAGCTCGAGTTGCTGTCGCGCCTTGCGACCGAGACGGGCAAGACCGCGCGAATCTCCATTCGCGTCAATCCGGACGTCGATGCCGGTACGCACGCAAAAATCTCCACCGGCAAGTCCGAGAACAAGTTCGGCATTCCGATCGTCCACGCCCGCGAGGTTTATGCGCGGGCTGCGAAGTTGCCGGGCATCGAAGTGACCGGCACCGACGTTCATATCGGCAGCCAGATCACCGATCTCTCCAAGATGGAGATCGCGTTCCGCATCCTGTCCGAATTCGTGCAGACGCTGCGTTCCGACGGCCATAACATCAGTCACGTCGATTTCGGCGGTGGCCTCGGCATTCCTTATTACATGGACCGCGAGGCGCCGCCGGCGCCGGACGCCTATGCGGCGATGGTCAAGCGCGTCAGCCACAATCTCGGCTGCACGCTGATGTTCGAGCCGGGCCGCATGATCGTCGGCAATGCCGGCATCCTCGTCGCCAAGGTGATTTATGTGAAGCACGGCGACGGCAAGAACTTCGTCATCATCGACGCCGCGATGAACGACCTCATCCGTCCGACGCTGTACGAGGCGCATCACGACATCCTGCCGGTGACGCAGCCGGACAAGGGCGCGGCGACGATGAAGGCCGACATCGTCGGTCCGGTCTGCGAGACCGGCGACTATCTCGCCTTGGACCGCACGCTGCCGACGCCGAAGCCGGGTGATCTCATCGCCGTCATGACCGCGGGCGCCTACGGCGCCGTGCAGGCCGGCACCTACAACACACGGCCGCTGGTGCCGGAGGTGCTGGTGAAGGGCGATCAATACGCGGTCGTGCGCCCGCGCATCGAGGTCGAGCAGCTGATCGCGATGGATACGCCGGCGCCGTGGTTGTGAGGACGCCGGCGAGGTTGGACTCGCCGGCGCTGCGTGTTCGTCACGGCCCGTATTTCGGAGCCGGCTTCTGGTTGAAATCGTTCTCGTCGGTGACGCAGGTGAAGCTCGCCGCGCTGTTGGTGTCGCCGCTGCCGTTGTACTTCGCGACCTTGGGGAAGACGCAGAGCGGCCGGGTCATCTGAACCGCGGGCGGCGTATCAGCCACGAACTTTGTCGCGAGGATCGTCTCCGGTGCGACGCCGGCCTCGACCCATTTGACCAGCGGTGTCAGCGCATCGAACGTGTTGGGACCGGGGCCGCCGGAGCAGTGGTACAGCCCGGGTACCATGAACAGACGTGCGTAGCTCTGGGTCCGTTGCAGCGCCGGATTGCCGTTGCCGTGATCGGAGAAGGCGACCGGTTGAGGCCCCTGGCCTTCGTTCCCCACCAGGGCCAGGAAATAGTTGATGCTGCTCTGTGACGGAATCAGCGGGTCGGCCCAGCCGTGGTACATCAGCAGCTTGCCGCCGTGTCCCCTGAATTCGCCGAGATCGGTGCTGGTCGCGTTGAGCACCGCGGCGAGCTGATCGTCGACCTTGTCGATGTCGCGGTGGAAGTCGAAATTGGCATAGTTGGTCGCGCTTGCCGGATAGCCGAAGCTCGGGCCGAACACCCAGTAGAACAGGCCGTCGAAGGCGGGCTCCGGTAGTCGCTCCTGGAACGCGAGGCCGAGTGCGAGGATGTCGTCGGTCTCGTTGCCGCGCTCGGAGCCAGGATTGACGAGTTGTCCGTTCACGGGGTCGATCGTGCCGGCGTAATAGCGCTGCATGGTCGTGACCTGATCGGAGGTCAGGCAGGCCGGCGGCGCGTTGCCGCCTTTGCAGAGCAGGACACTCGGATCGAAATGACAGTCGCGCGGATCGGTCAGGAACTGATCGGTCTTGGCGCCACCGTCCTGGCCGACGCATTGCTTGAGCACGGCCTGGTTGATCAGCGTCATCTGGCCGGTCTGGATAAACCGGCCGGGACTCGCATGCGTGTTTTGCCAGCCGTAGAGTCCTGCCATGTGCAAATGGGTGCGGTTGAATGCGGCAGCGCCGGCAAGGATGCCGTCATAGTCGTTGGGGAAGCGCTGCGCCTCCATCAGCGCGTTCTGTCCGCCAGTGGAGCAGCCGGCGAAATAGGCCCGTTGCGATCGATGGCCGTAGAACGCGCTGACGATCTCCTTGCCCCGTTCGGTCATCAGATGGATCGCGCGGTAGCCGAAATCCTTGATCCGCTCGGGATGCCCGAACAGGCCCGTCGACGGCGCCGTCGGATCGCCGAAGTCGATGGCGAGCGGATTGCCCATGTTGCCGGCCGAGCCGCAGAACAGCGGATTGCATCCCGATGACCCGGTCCCGAGGTCGCTGTTGGTCGCGGCAAAGCCGCCCTGGATGCCGATGGCGAGCTCGTTGTAGGTGATCTGGCCCTGGAAGCCGCCGCCGCCGGTGCCGAGGAACCTGCCGTTCCACGTACTCTCGGGCAGCCAGACCTCGATCTTGATGCTGGAATCCGAGCTGGGGATCAGGGTTGCGGTGACGCGGCAGAAGGCGGGAAGGCCGGTGATCGGGCTCGCGCCAGGCGGCACGAAGGTGCCGGTGGTGTTGTCGTCCGCGGAATTGATCACCGTGTGCTGCAGTTGCAAAGATCGAAGGTTGGTGCACGCCGTCGCCATGGCGGGCGACGTACCGAGTGCGACACAGGCAAACAGGGCCGTGGTCGCACCGACAAGTAAGTGTCGATGACGCTTCATTCCGTCCTCCCCTGATGTTTTTTGGCAGTCGTGTAGAGCGCGCAGGATAGCCCACAACGAATACAACTCAAGGATGAAGCGTGACATCGCGAAACAGCGCGCGGCTTCGCGCCCCGGTTGTGATGACCGAAGCGCGATGGCATCTCAACAATCGGGGCGTGCGGCTATTTCCCCGCCAAGCCGCCGGTCTTGCCACCGACCACGACGCCGGCCTTCTTCTCGATCGGCTTGATCGCCGCGGTGAAATCGGATTCGGCGCCCTCTGCGCTGATCACCGTCTCCCACAGCCGTCCGACGGCGTCCGCGACCTCCATCGACAGGCCGAGCTGCTTCATCTCCTCCAGCGCGAGCCGCACGTCCTTCACCATCAACCCGGTGGCGAAGCCGAAGTCGAACGTTCGCGGCAGCACCGAGCGCGGAAACTTGTCGCGGCTCGCCGTGTTCATGCCCGAGCCCGAATTGATGACGTCGATCATCACGGCCGGATCGAGCCCGGCCTTCACACCCATCACCACGGCTTCCGACGTCGCTACGATCGCAGTGGCCGAGAGGAAGTTGTTGGCGAGCTTCATGGTCTGCGCTGCGCCCGGCTTCTCGCCGATGAAGAACACCTTTCCGATCACGTCGAGCGCGGGCTTCAACAGCTCGAACTCCGCCTTCGGCCCCGACACCATGACCGCCAGCGTGCCCTTCTCGGCGCCGCCGACGCCGCCGGACACCGGGCAGTCGATCTGCACGATGCTGCGTTTGGCCAGAAAGCCGTGAATCTTTGCCGCCATCGTCGAGCCGACCGTCGACAGATCGATGAAGCGCTTTGCGCGGCTCCCCTCGATCACACCGTTCGCGCCGGTGGCAACCTCCAGCGAGGCCTGCAGCGACGGCAGGCTCGCCATGACAGTCTCGACCTTATCGGCAACATCCTTCGGCGACGTCGCAGCGGTGGCGCCGCGCCCGACGAGCTTGTCGACGACCTCCTTGCGGGTGTCGAACACGACGAGCTTATGTCCGGCCTCGACCAGCCGCCGCGCCATCGGGAAACCCATGTTTCCGAGGCCGATGAATCCGATGTCCATGGTGTTATTTCCTTCCCGTCGTCAACTGCGAGGAGCGAAGCGACGAAGCAATTCAGACTGTTTCCCCGGAGGGTGAGCTCTGGATTGCTTCGCTTCGCTCGCAATGACGGAGCAATAAAGTTGAGGGCGGTTGGCTTGGCTCACGCCTTCCCATCAATCTCTGTGAACACCTCGCGCGCGATCCGAAAACTGTCCACCGCCGCCGGCATGCCGCCATAGATCGCGACCTGCATCAGGATCTCGCGGATTTCCTCGCGGGTGACGCCGTTGGTGAGCGCGCCCTTCAGATGCGCGCGGAACTCGTGCTGACGGTTGAGGATCGCGATCATTGCGATGTTGAGCATGCTGCGGGTCTTGCGCGGCAGCTCCTCGCGGCCCCACACCGTGCCCCAGCAATATTCGTTGAGCATCTCCTGGAACGGACGGTTGAAGTCGTCGACGTTCTTCAGCGCGTTGTTGACATAGGCCTCGCCCAGCACCGCTTTGCGGACTTCCAGGCCCTTGTCGTGCATCTTCTTGTCCATGGCGTTTCCTTTACGTCCCTTGCTTTCTCTTCGATGGCGCCGCGGAAACTACGGGGTTGAGCCGGAGCAGTCACGTCCTCGTGTTATGCGGGAAAAGGGGGATGTCCCGTACGGGAACGGATGCCTCAGTGCTGCCGTTGTGATACGCTCCACTCTGCCGGGTAACCTGGAGAGTTGATTGAACGGCGTCACCCCCGACCCGTCAGACCCGATCCGCGATGGCGATGCTCTGTCGCGGTTGAAGCTGGCGCAGGCCCTCAAGCGGTCCACTTATGCCATCGCGTGGGAGCGTGCCTGGCCCGGGCTGGCGCGTGTTCTCACCGTCGTAGGCCTGTTTCTGGTGGTGTCCTGGGCCGGCCTCTGGCTGGCGCTGCCCCTTGTTGCCCGTGCCATCGGCCTCGTCATTTTCGCAGGCCTCGCGGCTGCCGCCCTGTTCCCCCTGGTTCGTTTTCGCTGGCCGAGCCGCGAAGTGGCGCTCGCGCGGCTCGACCGCGGTTCGGGCATCCGTCATCGCCCGGCCACGACGCTCACGGACACGCTGACCTCGCAGGATCCGGTTGCGCAGGCGCTCTGGCAGGCGCAGCGCGAGCGCACGCTGGCCTCGCTCAAGCGCATCCGCGCTGGTTTGCCGCACCCGCGCCTCGCCATCCATGATCCCTGGGCGCTGCGTGCGCTGGTCATGGTGATGCTGGTCGCGACCTTCTTCGCGGCCGGCGACGAGCGCGGATTACGGCTGGGGGCGGCGTTCGACTGGAACGGCGTGCTGGCACCAACCAATATTCGCGTCGATGCCTGGGTCACGCCGCCGCTCTACACCGGCAAACCGCCGGTGATCCTGTCGGCCGCCAACAAGGATGCCGCAGCGCTTCCGGCCTCCGGCCCGCTCGGCGTTCCCGCAGGCTCGACCCTGATCGTGCGCTCCTCCGGCGGCAGCCTGGATGTCGTGGTTTCCGGCGGCCTCAAGGAAGTCGCGCCGACCGAGTCCACCCCCAAGGGCACCAACGAGAAGCATTTCACCATCACCAGCGACGGCACTGCGCATGTCCGCGCCCCCTCGGGCCAGCCGCAATGGGCTTTTGCGGCGACGCCGGACCGCCCGCCGACGATCGCGCTGGTCAAGGATCCGGAGCGCCAGGCGCGCGGCGCGCTCCAGCTCGTCTACAAGATCGAGGACGATTACGGCGTCACCGGCGCCGAGGCGCAAGTCGCTCCGCGCTCCACCGATGCCGGCAAGGACGGTGACAGCAAGGCCGCTGCGCGGCCGCTGTTCCAGCCGCCGCAGTTTCCACTGGTGCTGCCGAATGCGCGCACCCGTAATGGCGTCGGCCAGACAGTGAAGGATCTCAGCGAGGATCCCTATGCCGGCGCCGATGTCACGCTGACGCTCACTGCCAAGGATGAGGCGGGCAACGAGGCGAAGAGCGAGCCGTTCAACATGCGCCTGCCCGAGCGGCTCTTCACCAAGCCCTTGGCGCGCGCGCTGATCGAGCAGCGCCGCATCCTCGCGCTCGACGCCAACAAGAATTCCGACGTCTACACCGCGCTCGACGCGCTGATGATCGCGCCCGAGCTGTTCACGCCGGAGGCCGGGCAATATCTCGGCCTCCACAGTGTCGCGCGCCAGCTCGAGGCCGCGCGCACGGACGATTCATTGCGCGAGGTCGTGGCGAGCCTGTGGGCGCTCGCGGTGACGATCGAAGACGGCAACATCTCCGACGTCGAGAAGGCCTTGCGCGCGGCGCAGGACGCCTTGAAGCAGGCGCTGGAGCGCGGCGCCAGCGACGAGGAGATCAAGAAGCTCACGCAGGACCTGCGGGCGGCGCTCGACAATTTCATGCGCCAGCTCGCCGAGCAGTTCCGCAACAACAAGGACGCGCAGCAGCTCGCGCGCCCGCTCGATCCCAACACCAAGATCCTGCGACAGCAGGATCTCCAGAACATGATTGATCGCATGGAGCGCCTGTCGCGCTCGGGCGACAAGGACGCGGCCAAGCAGCTGCTCGACCAGCTCCAGCAGATGCTGGAGGGCCTTCAGATGGCGCAGCCGGGACAGTCCGGCGAGAGCGACATGGAGCAGGCGCTCAACGAGCTCGGCGACATGATCCGCAAGCAGCAGCAATTGCGCGACAAGACCTACAAGCAGGGCCAGGACTCCCGGCGCGATCGCATGCGCGGCAAGCAGCAGCAGGGCGATCAGTCGATGTCGGACCTGCAGCAGGACCAGCAGGCACTGCGCGACCGCTTGAAGAAGCTCCAGGACGAAATGGCCAAGCGCGGCCTTTCGCAGAAGGGTCAGAAAGGCCAGCAGGGACAGAAGGGTCAGCAAGGTCAGCAAGGCGACCAGGGCCAGGATGGCGATCAGGACGCCGACCAGGGCGATGATGACGGCGGGCTCGATTCCGCCGACAACGCCATGGGCGATGCGGGCTCGAAGCTTGGCGACGGCAATGCCGATGGCGCGGTGGATTCCCAGGGCAAGGCGCTGGATGCGATGCGCAAGGGTGCGCAGAAGATGGCCGAGGCGATGCAGCAGGGCGACGGCGACGGCCAGGGCGACGGTCCCGGCAATCGCGCCGGCCGCCAGCAGAGCGGCGGCAACCAGACCGACCCGCTCGGCCGGCCGCTGCACGGCCGCGAATTCGGCGACGATTACACGGTCAAGATTCCCGGCGAGATCGACGTCCAGCGCGTCCGCCGCATCCTCGAAGAACTCCGCCGCCGCCTCGGCGACCCCTCACGCCCGCAGATCGAGCTCGACTACATCGAGCGGCTGCTGAAGGATTTTTGAGGGCTACCTCATCCTTCGTCATTGCGAGCGCAGCGAAGCAATGCAGAGTCCCTCCGCGGAAAGATTCTGGATTGCTTCGCTACGCTCGCAATGATGTTGTGGCGACAGGCCCGCTACCCTCTCTTCGCCGCCAGCGCATCCGCCACCGCCGTGCGGATATCCGCGACCGAGAACGGTTTTGTGACTACGTCATGCACCAGCGCATTGAGGTTCGACGCGCGCTCGCGCTGGTCGGCAAAGCCGGTCATCAGCAAGATGGTCAGCCGGGGAAAGTCACGCGCGGCGGAGAGCGCGAGTGCAATGCCGTCCATGACGGGCATCTGGATGTCGGTGAGCAACAGATCGAACGCGCCGTCCTCGCGGGTCAGGATCTCCAGCGCCTCGGCGCCGTCCTGTGCGGTGACGGTCTCGTGGCCATCCATGGCGATGGCGCGCGCCACCAGCTGGCGCATCGAATCCTCGTCGTCTGCAATCAGAACTTTCGGCATGGGACGAACCTTCCCGTGCGGGACTCTACAGGCTGATTATACGCTGCCGCCGGCAATGTCGCGCCGGTTGAAGAAGCGAACGTCGATATTGCGGCCTTCCGGCGGCGGTGAGGCCAAGCGCGATCGGAAGAAGGCGCGCTCGCCGGGTTGCAGCACGGTCCGCTCCAGCACCGAATTCCAGGCGTAGATCTCGGCGCCCTGGGCGTCGCGCACCGCAAAGCGCAGCCGCGGGATATCGAGCGGCTTCTTGCCCTGGCCGACGATCACGCCCTCGATCACCAGCACCTGCTTACCGTCCACGGTCTCGGTCGAGAGCTTGACGTCCTTGAAGGCGAGCCCGCGCAGGTTCACCTCCAGGCCGACCATCTTGTAGAAGGCCGCGGTCTGCGGCAGCAGGCGAACCATGTCGCCGCGCCAGATCACCAGCGCCAGCACCAGCGCGCCCATGGCGGCGCAGGTGGTCGGCAGGCCGTAATAGGATTTCCGCCGAACCACGGCTGGTGCCGGGCGGCTCACCTTTGCCCCACGGCGGCTGAACAGGCCGCTGAACCAGGATTGGTGCTGCGCGCCGACGACTTCGTCCTCGGCGGCTCGGGCCGCGGCCGACCACTCGTCCTCGGGCTCGGCAGCATCCTCGGTCGGCCAGTCGCTGGCAATCGAGGGGCTTTCGACCACCGGAGTTTCGGCAGCCGCGTCGTCCTTGGCGTAGGAGTTCCACTGCTCGGCGAGATCGGACTGGTCGTCGGCCTGGCTGGCTGTGGCCATGGCCGGCACGGACGCCTCCTCGATGGCATCTTCGGGATGCGCCATCCAGGTTTCCTTGCAGCGGGAGCAGCGAACCGTCCGCCCGTTGGCCCCAAGGCTCGCAAGCTTGATGGCGTAGGATGTCGTACAATGGGGGCAGACGATATGCATGGACGGCCTCGACGATGACCTTGTCGCGCGGAACCGGGCGCGCCAAAGATATTGCCTGGGATGCTACAGGGCGACCGTTAACGAACCGGAAACCATAACGGTCGCAAAACCCCTTGGTCGCATGCGGCGAAGCCTCGCTGGCAATGCGCCTGCGTCACCTCTCGAACGGAGCTGAGCTTGGTTCGGTTCGAAAATGTCGGATTACGCTACGGTCTGGGGCCGGAGATCCTGCGCGACCTCAGTTTCCAGATCCCGGCGCATTCCTTCCAATTCCTCACCGGGCCGTCCGGCGCCGGCAAGACGTCATTGCTGCGTCTGTTGTTCCTGTCGCATCGGCCGACGCGCGGCCTCGTCAATCTGTTCGGCCACGACATCTCGCAGCTCGGCAAGGACGAGATCGCCGATTTGCGCAAGCGCATCGGCATCGTGCTCCAGGATTTCCGCCTGCTCGACCACATGACGACCTACGAGAACGTGGCGCTGCCGTTCCGCGTCATGGGCCGCAGCGAATCCAGCTATCGCAAGGAGGTCATCGACCTCTTGCGCTGGGTCGGCCTCGGCGACCGCATGGATGCGCTGCCGCCGATCCTGTCTGGCGGCGAGAAGCAGCGCGCGGCGATCGCGCGGGCGGTGATCTCGCGGCCGCAGCTGCTGCTCGCGGACGAGCCGACCGGCAGCGTCGATCCGACGCTCGGGCGCCGACTGTTGCGGCTCTTCATCGAGCTCAACAAATCCGGGACCGCCGTCATTATCGCAACCCACGACATCGCGCTGATGGACCAGTACGAAGCGCGCCGCTTCGTGCTGCATCAGGGCCGGCTGCACGTCTATGAGTAGAACCGACGAGCGCGGCGTATTGGTCGATCTCGGACAGGAACGTCCGCAGCTTCCGGCCAGGGCGCGCAACATGTCGCCGATCGTGCCGCGCGCCTCGATCCATGGCCGCGCGCTGGTCGCCGTCGTCGCCATCATGACCTTCCTCGCCTCGATGACGACGGGCACCGTGCTGCTGGTCAGCGCTTCGGCCGCGGAATGGCAGTCCGATGTCGCGAGCGAGATCACCATCCAGGTTCGTCCGCAATCCGGACGCGACATCGAGCGCGACACCGCTGCCGTCACCGAGGCGATGCGCGCGCAGGCCGGCATCGTCGAGGTCAAGCCGTTCACTAAGGAGGAGAGCGGCAAGCTGCTCGAGCCCTGGCTCGGCACCGGCCTCTCGATGGACGATTTGCCGGTGCCGCGCATGATCATCGCGCGCGTGCAGCCTGGCACGGCGCTCGATCTCGGCGCCTTGCGCGCCCGCGTGACGCAGGTGGCGCCAAGCGCCAGCGTCGACGATCATCGCGCCTGGATCGAGCGGATGCGCTCGATGACCAATGCCACTGTGTTCGCCGGCATCGGCATCCTCGCACTCGTCATCGTGGCGACCATCATCTCGGTCTCGTTCGCAACCCGCGGCGCGATGGCGGCCAACCGCCCGATCGTCGAGGTTCTGCATTTCGTCGGCGCCGGCGATCGCTACATTGCCAATCATTTCCTTCGGCACTTCCTCAGGCTCGGCCTCGAAGGCGGCGTCATCGGCGGCGGCGTCGCCATGCTGCTGTTCGGCTTCTCCGAGTCGATCGCCGGCTGGTTCTCCGGCACCCCGGTCGGCGACCAGTTTGCGGCCCTGCTCGGCACCTTCTCGTTGCGGTCCTCCGGCTATGTCGTGCTCGCGGTGCAGGCCGTCCTGATCGGCGCGATCACAGCGGTCGCCTCGCGCCAGACCCTGTTCGCGACGCTGAATGACGTGGATTGAGCCCGATAAACCGGACTCCACTTCGCCTCAAAACGTCCTAAAATAATCCGGGGAAGGGATCACCGACATCACATGACCTCGCCGACCGACGATCCATCGCCGAAACTGCCGCGCGGCTGGCTCCGCGCGACCGTCGTTTCGACGGTTGCGTTCGTTTTCGTCGGCGCGGTGGCAGGCTTCGTCGCGTTCCTGTCGCAATTGCGCGGCGCCGAGATCGCGCCGAATCGCAAGGCTGACGGCATCGTGGTGCTGACCGGCGGCTCCTCACGGGTGTCGGATGCGATGGAACTGCTGGCGGCTGGTTACGGCAAGAGGCTCCTGATCTCGGGCGTGCATCCGACCTCGACCGCAAGCGACATCTCCCGGACGCTGCCGGAGAACCAGTCCTTCATGACCTGCTGCGTCGATCTCGACCGCACCGCGCTCACGACCCGCGGCAACGCGGCGGAGGCGCGGCGCTGGGCCGAGGGGCGCGGCTTCAAATCACTGATTGTGGTCACCTCGAACTATCACATGCCGCGCGCGTTGGTGGAATTCTCGCATGCGATGCCGGAGACCGCGCTGATCCCGTTCGTCGTGGTCGGCGACAAATGGCGAGATGAGCCGTGGTGGACCTCGGCCTCGACGCTGCGGCTGCTGTTGTCCGAATATGTCAAGTACATCGCGGCCGAGCTCAGGGTGCGGCTGGAAGATTTCGGGATTGACCTTTCCCCCGAGATGTCGGAGCAGCCTGCGGGTCTGCAATCCCGGCGGCCCGCCACCGCGCAGGCCAATTGATCGGATTATCGATGTTCCTGATTTTCCTGCGCTCGCTCGTCTTCAACGTGCTGTTCTACGCCGTGCTGGTGTGCCTTGCGATCGCGGCGCTCCCGACCTTCGCATTGCCGCCGCGCGCCATGCTGACGGTCGCGAAATGGTGGGCGAAGGCGACGGTTTTCCTGATGCGCGTGGTCTGCAACATCAAGGTGGAATTCCGCGGCGTCGACAAGATCCCGCAGGGACCGCTGGTGATCGTGGCGAAGCACCAGTCGTTCTGGGAAACGTTCGTGTTGCCGGGCTTCTTTCATCGCCCGATCTTCATCCTCAAGCGCCAGCTGATGCAGATTCCGGTGTTCGGTCAGTTCCTGGTCAAGACCGGGATGATCGCGATCGACCGCAATGCCGGCGTCAAGGCGCTGCTGGACATGACGCGCCGCGCGCGCGAGGCGGTGCGCGGGGGCGGCCAGCTCGTGATCTTTCCGGAAGGCACGCGCCGTGCGCCGGGGGCACCGCCGGACTACAAGACCGGCTTTGCGCAGATCTACTCGTCCTGCGGCGTGCAGTGCCTGCCGATCGCGCTCAATTCCGGCCTGTTCTGGCCCCGCCGAACTTTCATGCGCTATCCCGGAACGCTGGTGGTGGAGTTCCTCGATCCGCTGCCGCCGGGCCTGCCCAAGGATGAATTTCTCACGCGCGTTCAGACGGCGATCGAGGATGCGACCGCTCGCATCGTCGAAGCGGGCCGCGAGGAGCAGGAGCGATTGATCGGCCGCGCGCCGAGCTACGCTCCCTCGGAGAGCTAGCGGTTCTCTCGATCTTCTGCGGGAGCCGGCGCGTGCGCGCCATGCAGCATCGTCGCGAGTTGATGCAATTGTGTGTCGCGAAAACCTTCGGCCTCGATCGCCTTCACGGTCGCCGTCACGTAGTCGCGGTTGGCGCCGGACTGGCCGTGACCCTGCAGCACATGGCGGTGCTGGTCGGCGAGCGACAGCCGGCCCGCGTACTGCACATGGCCGCGGTCGACGACATAGGCGAGCGCGGAGACGCGTTCACGCGCCTCGTTCTCCAGCCACACCGAGCGCATCACCTCGCGATAGACCGACGTCACCTGCTCGCGCGCCCGCAAATAGGCGACCACGTCGGTACGGTTCTTTTCAGCGACGCGAAAGGCGATGCCGCGGCAGGCGCCGCCGCGGTCGAGCCCAAGCACCAGGCCCGGCTGCTCCGGCGTGCCGCGATGCACGAAGGAATAGACGCAGAGCGCGCGATGCTCGCCGACCAGCCGGGCAGGGACGCGTTCCTCGAATTCGAAGCCCGGCCGCCACATCAGCGATCCGTAGCCGAACACCCAGAGGTCGCCCTTGGCTGACGTGACGGTGGTAAGGGTGGTTTCCGACATTTCGGGCACGGCTACAGCATGATCCGGAAAAGTGTGAAGCGGTTTTCCGAAAAGATCATGCTCGAACAAGGAGCTAAAGCGCGATGCGATTTTCACAAATCGGGTCGCGCTTTAGCAGACCCGGGCCCCCAAGCGAAGTGATTTCTCCGCCTTTCGTCGTGGTCAAACCTCGCTTACATTTGACAAAATCTGGGGCCAAAGGGTCGCCGCATGTCCGATATGACCGTTGCCGCAGGCCGGCGCTCCCGTTGGGGGCTCTTCATTGCCCCCGTCCTCCTCTTGATCCTTGCGGCCGCCTGGAGCGGCTTCTGGTTCTATGCGGCCTCGCAGGCCGAGGTCGCGGCCGACGCCTGGCGCGCGCAGGAGGCCAAGGCGGGCCGGATCTATGACTGTGCCAAGCGCTCGATTGCCGGCTTCCCGTTCCGCTTCGAGGTCCAGTGCTCCGGCGCCAGCGTCGCGCTGGTCTCGCAGAATGCGAGCAAGACGCCGTTCACGGCCAAGCTCGACAACATTCTGGTTCTGGCGCAGGTCTACGATCCAAAACACGTAATCGCCGAGTTTTCCGCGCCCGCAACGCTGACCGATGGCGTCACGCAAAATACCTTCGTGGTGAACTGGAGCAAGGGCCGCAGCAGCGTCGTCGGCTTGCCGGCCATCCCGGAACGCGCCTCCATCGTTTTCGATGATCCCACCATCAATCGTCTCGATGGTTCGATGCAGGTGCCGCTCGCGCGCGCCAAGCAGGTTGAGCTGCATGGGCGCATCGCGGACGGATCGCCGGCCGATCACCCCGTGATCGAGACCGTGCTTCAGGTCGCGCAGGGCAGCATCCAGGGCGTTCATCCCTTGCTCGCCGAGCCGTTCGAAGCCGACACGCGCGCGAAGATCACCGGGCTCTCCGATCTCACCCCAAAACCCTGGCCGCAACGCTTCCGCGAGATCCAGGCCGCCGGCGGTCATATCGAGATCGTGCAGTCGCGGATCCAGCAGGGCGAAATGATTGCGGTCGCGGCCGGCACGCTGGGCCTCTCGGCCAATGGCCGACTGGACGGCGAATTGCAGATGACCGTGACCGGTCTCGAGCGCGTCATCCCGGCGCTCGGCATCGAGAAGATGCTGGAAGAGGGCGTGCCGCAGGCAACGCTCGATCGCGTCGCGCCCGGCGTGAAGTCAAAGGATCTCAACAATCTCTTCGGGGCGCTCGACCGCGCCGTTCCCGGCCTCGGCAAGGTCATCAAGCAGAACGCCAACGCCGGCGTTGCCGCCGGCATCAATTCGATCGGCACCGAGAGCACACTCGAGGGCAAGAAGGCCCGCAGCTTCCCGCTGAAATTCGTCGACGGTGCCGTGCTGCTCGGCCCGGTCACGGTCGGCCAGATTCCGCCGCTGTATTAGCGGTCGTTGCTCTCACTGGCGACGTCACGGTCTCTTCGCCGGATCGTGATCGTTCGCCGGGAATGCGGAGCCGCAACGCCCGGTCTTTCTCCATGTCAGCTGCCCAATGAAGCGGGCCGCCGAGGCAGGAGAGAATACCATGACGACCTCCAGGCTGTTCGTTGCCGCCCTCGCCATCTCGACCGCAGGCGCGACGCCTGCGTTCGCGCAGTGGCGGTCGCAGGAGCCGGCCGCCCACGAATCCCGGTATCCGAACGGCGACCGCAATCTCGCGAGCCCCGCGACGCGCGATACGATGGCTTACGTGCCTTCTGTGAAATCACCGCGCCCCACGGTGATCCGCGCGACCAAGGGTCAATAGCCGCCATCCCCCTTGAGACTTTGCGCGTCGCGGAGTTGGGCCCGGCCATGTCCCGGCCGGGCCCAATGCGCGCTGCATCGTGAGCGCAGCAATCGTGCGCGGATCGGTCGAGCAGCGAAAATATTCCGAACATGATCGTCAGGAAAACGTGATGCAGAAGATGCGCCTCGCCGAGAATAACAGCTCGCCCATTCGCATCACTCCACACCAGGGAAGCATGCACGCGCCGGGGGCGCAACCAACAGCACCTGCTTCCCCAGTGGAGGGAGGCTTACGTGCGGATCATCAACTGCGGACTGATGCTGGGACTACTCGCTGCCTGTTCAGGACAGGCGCGTGCCGACGACAATGTCACAACCGAATTACAGGCGCTGAAGGCGAAGCTGAAGGAGCTGCAGCAGAAGGTGGATTCGGAGGCGCGTAAGACGCGTCAGGTCGAAGCGGTGCAGGCCAAAGCCATGCCGATGACGGGGACCTACAAGGCACTGCCAGTCGAGGCATGTGCGGGCGGAAAGGTCTGCTACAAGGGCGTCACGCTGACATTCGGCGGCTGGGTCGATCTCACCGGCATCTACCGCTCGCGCAACATCGCCTCCGACACCGGCTCGGTGTTCAATTTCATCCCTTATCAGCAAGCTCACAATTTCTACTTCCCGGAGACGCGCTTCTCCGCACGCCAGAGCCGGTTCTCGGTGCTGGCCGAAGGCAACGCCGATCCCGATACACATCTCGCGGGCTATGGCGAAATCGACTTCGAGGGCGCAGCGCAAACGGCAAGCTCCGTTGCCACCAACTCCTTCAATCCGCGGATGCGGCAGCTCAGTCTCGAGCTCGATCGGACCGACATCGGCCTGCACTTCCTCGCCGGCCAATCCTGGTCGCTCAACGCGCCGACCAAGACGGGCATCGATCCTCGCGGTGTCGATGCGCCCGGCGTGATCGACTTTGAATCCGTTCCGGGATTTCTGGCGGCACGGCAACCCGGCCTCCGCGTCTGGAAGGATCTCGGTCCCGAGTTCAAGCTCGCCGCCTCCGTCGAAAATCCGCAGACCGCATTCTTCGGCGGCAATACGCCGACGGTCGGTACGCCGGCGGTCGGCCCGCAAGGCGTGCTCAATCCGAATCTCCAGGTCAATCTGACCGGGCCGGGCGGCAGCTTCTTCAACAACCTCAACAATGTCAGCTTGAACCAGGTACCTGACGTCACCGTCAAGGCGGCGTGGGATCCGCGGCTCGGGCCCTACAAGCTGCATGTCGAAGCGTGGGCGCTGTATCGCCAGCTGTTCGATCGATTCAATGGTGCCAACCACACCTACGATACGGGGAGCTTCGGCGGCCACATCTTTGCCGAGCTGATTCCAAAAACCCTCGACCTCCAGCTCTATGGCGCGCATGGCGTGCTCGGCCGCTTCACGGCGACACCGTTCCCCGATGCGGCGGTGGCGCAGGATGGCACGGTGCTGCCGCTGACGATCACGGCGGCTGCGGTCGGCCTGATCTGGCACGCGACGCCGAGCCTCGATGTCTACAGCTACGCTGGGCTGGAAAAGGCCAAGGCCAATTTCGCCAATGTCGGGACCACTCCGTTCGGCTACGGCAATCCACTCTACAACAATACCGGCTGCTTCACCGAGAACACGCCGGCGGCGACCTGTAACGGCAACACCAAGGAAGTCCGGCAGATCACCGCCGGCATCTACGACACCATCTACCAGGGCAATTACGGCACGCTGAAAGCCGGCGTGCAGTATTCCTATACGCAGCGGTTCGCCTTCGCCGGTGTCGGTGGCGCGCCCAAGACCGACGACAACATCGTCATGACGCAGATCCGGTACTATCCGTTCTAATCTTTAGAGGACGGCAATTGTCCGACGGTCTTCTGATCCTTCGGCTCGCGCACGTCGTCGCCCGGCTTGGCCTGGCGATGACGGGCGCGGTCGGCGCCACCTTCGTCGCCGCCTTGCTGATGCGGGCCGAGCTGCCCTGGTTCGATACGGTCGAATTCACTGTCTTGCTGGTCGTGCTCGGAATGATCGGCGCCTATCTGGGGATCGATATCCCGCGCTGGCCACAGCTTCAGGCGGAGCCGGCACATCGATCGCCCGCGATCGGTCTCGCGAGCGCGATCGGCACGTTCCTCGCCGCCGGAGCCGGCCTGCTCGCGCTCTATGCTTTCGTGTTCGACGAGACGTCCGATCCCGCCGGCAATCTTCTGTTTGGGGCCACCTGGATGGTGGGCGTTTGCACGCAGATCGGCGCCGGTCTTGCCGGCCGGCGCCGCATCGCAGGGGTCAAGGACCGCGGTTAGCCGGGCTTCTTGTCGAGCTGCCCATGCTGACGGCCGAAGTCTGCAGCGGCCGAATCCTGGCCGATCTCGACGATGCCGCGGCGGATGGCGCGGGTGCGGGTGAAATGATCGAACAGCGCTTCGCCGTCACCGCGACGGATCGCGCGGGTGAGCTTGGCGAGGTCCTCGGTGAAGGTGCCGAGCATCTCCAGCACCGCGTCCTTGTTGGCGAGAAAGACGTCGCGCCACATCGTCGGATCGGAGGCCGCGATGCGGGTGAAGTCGCGGAACCCGCCGGCCGAGAATTTGATGACCTCAGATTCCGTCACCTGCTGCAGCTCGTCGGCGGTCCCGACGATGGTGTAGGCGATCAGATGCGGCAGATGGCTGGTGATCGCGAGCACGAGATCATGATGATCCGGCGTCATCACCTCGACCTTGGCGCCCATCGCGGCCCAGAAGGCGCGCAAATGCGCGGTGGCCGCGGCGTCGGTGCCTTCCGGCGGCGTCAAGATGCACCAGCGGTTGATGAAGAGCTCGGCGAAGCCGGAATCCGGACCCGAATGCTCGGTGCCCGCGACCGGATGCGCCGGCACGAAATGGACATTCTTCGGCAGATGCGGCGCCATGTCCTTGACGATTGCACCCTTGACCGAGCCGACGTCGGAGATGATGGCACCGGGCTTCAGATGCGCCGCAATCTCCTGCGCCACCGGCCCGCAGGCGCCGACGGGAATGCAGAGGATGACGAGATCGGCATCCTTCACCGCTTCCGCATTGGT
Organism: Bradyrhizobium monzae; assembly: GCF_021458635.1. GTDB lineage: Bacteria > Pseudomonadota > Alphaproteobacteria > Rhizobiales > Xanthobacteraceae > Bradyrhizobium. The sequence continues at coordinate 162,878 of NZ_JAIRDQ010000010.1, read as the reverse complement.
CGCCACGACCTGGTCGACGATACCGAGTTCCATCACCCGCGCGCGCGTTTTCTCCGAGCGGGCGGTGGTGACGATCTCGGAGGCCAAGCCCTGAAGCTTCGCAGCGCGCGCGATCGAGCCGCCGATCAGACCGAAACCGATCAGCGCGACGCGCTGGAAGTGTGGGTCCACGCTCATTTGCCGGCCATGAAGTCGCGCAAGGCCTCGACGACGAGGCGGTTGGCCTCCTCGGTGCCGATGGTCATGCGCAGTGCATGGTGCAGGCCGTAGTTCTTCAGCGCGCGCAGCACGAGGCCGCGCTTGGTGAGATAGGCATCGGCCGCGTCCGACGTCTTGCCGGTTTCCGGGAAGTGGATCAGCACGAAATTGGCGACGCCTGGCGTCACCTTCAGCCCGAGCTTGGTGATCTCCTCGGAGAGCCGGTTGCGCCAGGTCTCGGTGAACTGCTTCGACATCGCCTGGTGTTCGGTGTCCTCGATCGCGGCCACCGCGGCATACATCGCCGGCGTCGACACGTTGAAGGGACCGCGAATGCGGTTGACCGCGTCGATGATGTGCTCGGGACCGAACATCCAGCCGATGCGCAGCGCGGCAAGGCCGTGGATCTTGGAGAAGGTGTGCGTCACCACCGTATTCTCGGTGGTGGCGACCAGCTCGATCCCCATTTCGTAATCGTTACGGGAAACGTAGTCGCAATAGGCGGCGTCCAGCACCAGCAGCACGTGCGGGGGCAGGCCGGCGCGCAGGCGCTTGACCTCGTCGAACGGGATGTAGGTGCCGGTCGGATTGTTGGGATTGGCGAGCCAGACCAGCTTCGTCTTCGGCGTCACCGCCTCGAGGATGGCGTCGACGTCGCAGGTCAGGTTCTTCTCCGCGGCGACCACGTTCCTGGCGCCGACCGCCATGGTCGCGATCGGGTAGACCAGGAAGCCGTGCGTGGTCGAGATCGCCTCGTCGCCATGGCTGAGATAGGTGTGGGCGAGCAAATTGAGGATTTCGTCCGAGCCGGCGCCGCAGATGATGCGGTTGGGATCGAGCCCGTAAGAGCGGCCAATCGCTTCGCGCAGCACGCGTGAGGTTCCTTCCGGGTAGTCTTCCAGATGGTCCGCGACGTGCCTGAAGGCCTCGATCGCCTTGGGCGAGGGTCCGAACGGCGTCTCGTTGGCCGAGAGCTTGAACACCTTGCGGCCCGGCTCCGCGACCGGGCTCTTGCCGGGCGTGTAGGGCGCAATATCGAGAATGCCGGGATTCGGCACGGGGCGGGACATCTTCAACTCCGGATAGGCTAAGTCAGTTCGCGATCTACGATTTCGACCCGATCGGGGGCACCGTATAGCGCGTTGCGTGGCTGCCGACGAGGGCCGTGGAGCGCACCGAGGCCCCCGCGTCGATCAGGGCAGCCCTGATCTTGTCGATGCTGGTGGCGCTCGTGACCGAGACCAGGAGCGCCGCACCGTCGAAGGCGGTATCGGGCACCGCCACGATCTCGGCGAGCGGCGACAGCGCCCGTGCGACCTCGGCGTTCCACCCTGATACGCGCACGCTGAAGGTCTCGACCTCCGTCACGACAGCGCTGTCGGCGACGCGCGAGATCGCAAACACCGGCAGTGCGGCCGGATGGTCGGCACGCTCGACGAAGGGCAGCCGCGCGATGATCTTCGGCGCGCCGTCCGCTTCCAGCTCCAGCCACCACGGCGTGCGGCTCGACGTCGCCGAGACCAGCGCCAGATCGCCCTTGGACTGCGCCACCGCTTCGACCGCGGCCTGCGCACTGAAATGCGCGACGTAGGGAACCGTGAAGCCGAAATGGAAGCGCACGGAATCGCGCATCGCCGGCTCGCTCACCGAGATGTCGGCATGCACCGAGAACGGCGCCTGGACATAGGTGAAGGTGGAGATGATGACGCGCCAGATGCTCTCGACCGTGTCGAGCGGCAGGATGCCGCGATGGCGTTGCACGATGTCGCGCATCATCGAGGCTTCGCGTGCCGGGCGGAACGCCGAGCCGACCTCCTGGGTCTGCTTCACCTGGATCAGGCGGTCGATGATGTCGCCGCGCTGCATCAACAGGCGATGCATGCCCTCATCGATCGCGTCGATCTCCTTGCGCAATTCCTGAAGCGATGGTGGCGCGGGCGGACGTTGGGACATATCTGACAGGGTGTTGTGAGGGCTGCGGCGAGGTTCTGATTAGGCAGGATGGACGGCGAAAGCAAAGAGAAATGACGGCCGCTTCGGCTGGCCGCGCTGGGGCGAATTTGGCTCATCCGGACCGCGACTTGACGAAAAGCGCCCAAGCCAGTAGGTTTTTGCCTGTTCCGTGGTCATTTGAGCCGGCCGGCTTGCAGCCACGTTAAAAAACTCGCTAAACAGGCCGGGGACGTTTTCGATCCCGGCCGAACCTATCGTTCAGGCCGGGTTTTTTATGGCCTGATTTCATCGCGGTCAAAAGTCTGATCGCAAACGAGGTCGATGGTCAGATGGTTGGCGTCAAGTCTGTCCCCAGTCCCGCGATCAGTGCCGACGATCGGTCGCATGAGGTCGATCATCCGAGTTCGGAGGTCGCGCAGTTCGGCGCCGACCAGCCGCTGCGGCTCGATTGCGGCATCGATCTCACCCCGTTCCAGATCGCCTACAAGACCTATGGCGAGCTCAACGCCGATCGCTCCAACGCCGTGCTGATCTGCCATGCGCTGACCGGCGATCAGCACGTCGCCAATGTGCACCCGGTCACCGGCAAGTCCGGCTGGTGGGACACCCTGGTCGGACCGGGCCGTCCGCTCGATCCCAGCCGCTACTTCATCATCTGCTCCAACGTGATCGGCGGCTGCATGGGCTCGACCGGGCCCGCCTCGATCAATCCCGCGACCGGCAAGGTGTGGGGCCTGGATTTCCCCGTCATCACCATCCCCGACATGGTGCGCGCGCAGGCGATGCTGATCGACCGGCTCGGCATCGACACGCTGTTCGCCGTGGTCGGCGGCTCGATGGGCGGCATGCAGGTGCTGCAATGGACCGCGGCCTATCCCAAGCGCGTCTACTCCGCGCTGGCGATTGCCTGTTCGACGCGGCACTCGGCGCAGAACATCGCCTTCCACGAGCTCGGTCGCCAGGCCGTGATGGCCGATCCCGACTGGCACAATGGCGCCTACGCCGATCAGGGCATTCATCCGCATCGCGGCCTCGCGGTCGCGCGCATGGCCGCGCACATCACCTATCTCTCGGACGCCGCGCTGCATCGCAAATTCGGCCGTCGCATGCAGGATCGCGAGCTGCCGACCTTCTCGTTCGACGCCGACTTCCAGGTCGAGTCCTATCTGCGCTACCAGGGCTCGTCCTTTGTCGAGCGTTTCGACGCCAACTCCTATCTCTATCTCACGCGCGCGATGGACTATTTCGACATCGCCGGCGACCATGGCGGCGTGCTGGCGAAGGCGTTCGCTGGAATCGAGACGCGCTTCTGCGTGGTCTCCTTCACCAGCGACTGGCTGTTCCCGACCTCGGAATCGCGCGCGCTGGTGCACGCGCTGAACGCGTCGAGCGCGCGGGTGTCGTTCGCCGAGATCGAGACCGATCGCGGCCACGATGCCTTCCTGCTCGACGTACCCGAATTCTTCGACATCTCCCGCGCCTTCCTGCAATCGGCCGGCAAGGCGCGCGGGCTCACCGGCAAGACCACTAACAACCAAGACCACTAACAAGAATGACTGACGAGGACGGCTAGCGATGTCTGTACAGGAAGTGCTGCCGCTCAATGGCCTCGCTGCGGAGCAGTCCGGCCCATTTCGCGCCGACCATCTGCTGGTCGCCGAGATGGTCAAGCCGGGCTCGAAAGTGCTCGACGTCGGCTGCGGCGACGGCGATCTGCTTCAGTTGCTGGAAACCCGCGGCATCGACGGTCGCGGCATCGAGCTGTCGCGCGAGGGTGTCAACCGCTGCGTGGCAAAAGGCCTCGCGGTGGTGCAGGGCGACGCCGACACCGATCTCGTGAATTATCCGGACGACGCCTTCGACTATGTGATCCTGTCGCAGACACTGCAGGCGACGCGACAGCCCAAGGTGGTGCTGGAGAATCTCCTGCGCATCGGCCGCCGCGCCATCGTGTCATTCCCCAATTTCGGCTTCTGGCGGATGCGGCTGCAGCTCCTGGTCGGCGGTCACATGCCGCGCACGGAAAATCTGCCGGCCAGCTGGTACGACACCGCCAACATCCATTTCTGCACCATCAAGGACTTCGTCGAGCTTTGCGACGAAATCCACGTCAAGATGGAGCGCGCCGAGGCGCTCGACCTTTACGGCCGCCCGCTACGGCTGCGATTGCCGTGGTGGGTGTGGAATCTGTTCGGCGAGCAGGGCGTGTTCTTGCTGAGCCGCGGGCAGGGGAAGTGACGCCTAACCGACCGCCAACGACCTTGCATCCCGCACCGGCCACCGTCCCGCCTCCACCAGCGTCACGAACCGCTCCACGCTTTCGTTGAACAGCGCGGGCTCCTCCAGATTGAGCACGTGGCCGGACTTCGGAAACATCGCGAGCCCCGCGGCCGGCAGATGCTTCTTCAAGAACAGGCTCGCCCCGACGCAAGGATCATCCTCATCGCCGCAGATGATCAGTGCGGGCGTGGCTGCGGCCTTGATCGCATCCGTCATGGTGTAGATCGAGGGACGGCCGCCTTGAAAACCGCGCATCGTGTTGGCCGAACCCTTGGAATCGTGCTGCGCCAGCGCAGCGTAGAAATCGGCGTGGCCGCGCGGGTCCTTCACCAGGAAGGGAATCCGGCTCGGCGCCTCGCGCGTGACCTTTGCGATCTCGGCGGAGCCCAGCGTCTCGAACTGTTCGGCATTGGCACGGCACTGCTTGCGCCAATTATCCAGGTTCTCGATCTCCGAGCCCGAGCCGACACCGGCGAGCGTCATCGACAGCGCGCGCTGCGGCGCGTTCAATCCGATCTGGAGCGCTGAGTAGGCGCCCATCGAGAGGCCGACGAGATGCGCGCGTTCGATCCTGAGATGATCGAGCACCGCGAGCGCGTCGGTGTAGAAGTGCTTGTAGCTGTAGACCTCGCCCGCCGGCACATCAGACGGCGTGTAGCCGCGTGCGGAATAGGTGATGCAGCGGTAGCCGCGCGAGAAGTAACGCATCTGCGGCTCCCAATTGGTGTGGTCGGCCGCGAACTCGTGCAGAAAAATGATTGGCGCTCCCTGGCCCGCTTCTTCGAAATAGATGCGGACGTCGTCCCTGGTCGTGGCATGGGGCATTAACTGTTTCCCTCTCTTCAAGCCGTGATTTCAGGATCGCAGTTAATGCTGTTGTCCGCAATGAGGCAGCTTCACACCAGCACTGACGCAAAATCATCGCAGCTATTCGCCGCCATCGGCGTCTTTTTCTCGCCACATCGGGCGGCTTAACGGCCAGACGGATGTCGGCCACCGCATGGGGCCGATTGGAAGTGGGGGTGTCAACGAAGGATGAGTAATGTTCGAGTTGTTTGCGTCTCGCCTGTCGCGTCGTGTTGTCGCGCTGGCGATCTTCTTCGCGGCGGTTGCCGTGTTCGTTTCTCCGGCCTCAGCGCGGCCGCATCATCGTCATAGCGCAGAGCGGCACGCTTACGTGCATCACGCCAGACATCATCACTATCGCCATCATGCACGCAGTTCGCGCTTCGAGCGCGGCGCGGCGCAATTGCAGGCGAGCGGATTCGCCGACACCCAGGCCAGCTACAATCCGAATGCCAATGTCGGCGGCATGGCCAACAACGGCATGGCCGCAGGCGCCGGCTTCGGTGGCGGATCGGGCCTCGTGTCCGAGGCGCGCCGTTATATCGGCGGCAACCCGACCGGACGCGGCAGCCTGTGGTGTGCCCGCTTCATGAACATGGTGCTGCAGCACACCGGTCATCAAGGCACCGGCTCCGACATGGCGAGTTCGTTCGCCCGTTACGGCACCCGCGTCTCCGGTCCTCAGGTCGGTGCGATCGCGGTGATGGGTCGGCGCGGCGGCGGTCATGTCGGCATCATCACCGGCATCGACGCGCAGGGAAATCCGATCATGATCTCCGGGAATAACGGCAACCGTGTTCGCGAGGCCCCGATCTCGCGCGGCCGGATCTATGCGTATGTGATGCCGAACTAAGGTGTCGCTGTCGTCATTGCGAGGAGCGAAGCGACGAAGCAATCCAGACTGTCTCAACGGAAAGATATCTGGATTGCTTCGCTGCGCTCGCAATGACGGAGATGGTTGCGGCAGCGGTGCTCGCTCACACGAGCTTCGGCTGTTCGACCGCAACCGTATCACCCAGGCCGATCTCGCCGTCGGCGATCACCTCGGCATAGATGCCGCAATCCATGTGGCCGAGATGGCGCGACAACGTCGGTGGGATCTCGAGATCGCGCTTGGCGGTCACGGGATCGACGTTGGTTGCCGGGCAGCGGACGATGCGCTTGACCACTTTCAGCCGGGCCTGCCCGATCGCCAGCGTCTGGCCGACGAGGTCGAGCTCGGACCAGGCCGGCCAGCCCTTCACATAAAGATTGCCGCGGAAGCGCAGGGGATTGACGGCGACATCGCCCAGCATGGTCTCGATGGCGCGAACGCTGTTGAGATTGATGATGGACACGACCTTGCGGGCGACGTCGGAAAAGCTGTGGCCTCGGCCCGACAGCACCTTGGGCGGGCCCTTCAGCTCCGGCTGGAAATTCTCCGTGAAATAGCCCTCGATGGCGGCGCGCCCCGCCGCGGTTTCGAGATCGCCGCTGGCGACGATCTCTCCGTCCTTGCGGATGGTCAGGCTGTTGGTCGCATCCTCGAACCGGCTGTCCAGGGAGGCCAGCCGCTCATTGCGGGCCAGCATCAGAAACTGGATTTTCGGCTTCCACTCCGGAGCCTCCGGGTCGAACCCGCTCGGGCCGTTCTCGATGGCGTAGCGGCGGTCGGAAGGGAGGGTCTGGCCGGTTCTCAAGGGGACCCGGGGCAGGGATTCCGGCGTCAGGCCCTTGATCGGGTAGCGGTACAGGCCGGTGATTTCGGCGGTCTGGCTGGCTGTCTCTGCACTTAGGTTCATGGGCCTACTTAGGGGATTCGACCTGCGTCCGCCAAGTCGGTCGATCAGCGCACGAAATTGTGAACTCACCACTTCCGATCCGAGGGCACGCTTCCCACATCTGGGTCAGGCCGGCGCCAGCGTCGGCTGATAACGACCGCTGTCGGTTGAGGAACGTCAACGCGTCAAGCGGAAACCCAATGAAGATGCCGTTTGGGGTGCCTTAGAGGGCTCCAGGGGCAGGCCGAGGGACAGAAAAGACATGAATATCGACAAATATACCGAACGCTCCAGGGGCTTCGTCCAGTCCGCGCAGTCGCTTGCGGTGCGCGAGGGGCACCAGCAGTTTTCGACCCTGCACGTCCTGAAAGTGCTGCTGGACGACAATGAGGGCTTGGCGTCCGGCCTGATCGACCGCGCCGGCGGCAATTCCCGTGCAATTCTGAAGGCGACCGAGGACGCCCTCAACAAGGTGCCGAAGGTCAGTGGCGGCGGTGCCGGCCAGATTTATCTGGCGCCCGAGCTCGCCCGCACCTTCGACGCGGCCGAAAAGGCCGGCGAGAAGGCCGGCGACAGCTTCGTCACCGTCGAGCGGCTCTTGCTCGGCCTCACGCTGGAGAAGACCAGCGAGGCAGGCAGCATCCTCGCCAAGGGCGGCGTCACTCCGCAAAATCTCAACGCCGCGATCGAGGCGCTGCGCAAGGGTCGCACCGCGGATTCCGCGACGGCCGAGAACGCCTACGACGCGCTGAAGAAATATGCCCGCGACCTGACCCAGGCTGCGCGCGACGGCAAGCTCGACCCGGTCATCGGCCGCGACGAGGAGATCCGCCGCACCATCCAGGTGCTGTCGCGCCGGACCAAGAACAATCCCGTCCTGATCGGCGAGCCCGGCGTCGGCAAGACCGCCATCGCCGAAGGCCTCGCGTTGCGCATCGTCAATGGTGACGTGCCCGAAAGCCTCCAGGACAAGAAGCTGCTGTCGCTCGACCTCGGTTCGCTGATTGCGGGTGCAAAATACCGCGGTGAGTTCGAGGAGCGGCTCAAGGCCGTGCTCCAGGAGGTCACCGCGAGCGACGGCAATTTCATCCTGTTCATCGACGAGATGCACACGCTGATCGGCGCCGGCAAGGGCGATGGCGCGATGGATGCCTCCAACCTGCTCAAGCCCGCGCTTGCGCGTGGCGAGTTGCACTGCATCGGCGCGACCACGCTCGACGAGTATCGCAAGCATGTCGAGAAGGATGCGGCGCTGGCGCGGCGCTTCCAGCCGATCTTCGTCAGCGAACCCTCGGTCGAGGACACCATCTCGATCCTGCGCGGCCTCAAGGACAAGTACGAGCAGCACCACGGCGTGCGGATCACCGATTCCGCGCTCGTGGCCGCGACGACGCTGTCCAACCGCTACATCACCGACCGTTTCCTGCCGGACAAGGCGATCGACCTCATGGACGAGGCGGCTGCGCGGCTGAAGATGCAGGTCGATTCCAAGCCGGAAGAGCTGGATTCGCTCGACCGCGAGATCATCCGGCTCAAGATCGAGCAGGAAGCGCTCAAGAAGGAAAGCGACCTCGGCTCCAAGTCCCGTCTCGAGACGCTTCAGAAGGAGCTGGCCGAGCTCGAGGAGAAGTCTGCGGCGCTGACGGCGCGGTGGAGCGCGGAGAAGAACAAGCTCTCCAACGCCCAGAAGCTGAAATCCGAGCTCGACGCCCTGCGCGTCGATCTGGCCGATGCGCAGCGGCGCGGCGAATTCCAGAAGGCCGGCGAGTTGGCCTATGGCCGGATCCCGCAGCTCGAGAAGCAGCTTGCTGACATCGAGGCCAGGGAGAATTCCGGCGAGATGATGGAGGAGGCTGTTACCGCCAACCACATCGCGCAGGTGGTCTCGCGTTGGACCGGCGTGCCCGTCGACAAGATGCTGGAAGGCGAGAAGGAGAAGCTCCTGAAGATGGAGGAGCAGCTCGGACAGCGCGTCGTCGGCCAGGCCGAGGCGGTGCGTGCGGTCGCGACCGCCGTGCGCCGCTCGCGCGCAGGCCTGCAGGACCCGAACCGGCCGACCGGCTCGTTCATGTTCCTGGGGCCGACCGGCGTCGGCAAGACCGAGCTGACCAAGGCTCTCGCCGAGTACCTCTTCAACGACGAGACCGCGATGGTCCGCCTCGACATGTCCGAATACATGGAGAAGCATTCGGTCTCGCGGCTGATCGGCGCGCCTCCCGGCTATGTCGGTTATGACGAGGGCGGCGCGCTCACCGAAGCGGTGCGTCGCCGGCCTTATCAGGTCGTGCTGTTCGACGAGATCGAGAAAGCGCATCCGGACGTTTTCAACGTCCTGTTGCAGGTGCTCGATGACGGCCGACTGACCGATGGTCAGGGACGTACCGTCGATTTCCGCAACACGCTGATCATCATGACCTCGAACCTCGGTTCGGAGTATTTGGTGAATCAACCCGAGGGCGAAGACACGTCTGCCGTGCGCGAGCAGGTGATGGGGATGGTGCGCGGGCATTTCCGCCCCGAGTTCCTGAACCGCGTCGACGAGATCATCCTGTTCCACCGCTTGCAGAGGAGCGAGATGGGTAGGATCGTCGAGATCCAGTTCGCGCGGCTGCAGAAGCTGCTGACCGATCGCAAGATCGTGCTGACGCTCGACGCTGCGGGGCGCGACTGGCTCGCTGCGAAGGGTTGGGACCCAGCTTACGGCGCTCGTCCGTTGAAGCGGGTGGTGCAGCGCTACGTCCAGGATCCGCTCGCCGAGATGATTTTGGGCGGCGACATCAGGGACGGCGATCATGTTGCGATCTCGTCCGCTGGCAACGTGCTGACGTTCAACGGCAAGGCGTCGCAGACCGCCGAGATCACCCAGTTCGAGGCGCCGGCGTCGAAGCGCAAGCTGAACTGACCGCGGACGCCCGGTCTCAAGCAAGATCGCCCCGGAGAGATCGTCCTCTCCGGGGCGAATTGTTTTGGTCAGGTCTGTTGGCTGGCTGACTGGGGCACTGAGCCGGGGGAGGCGGGCCCTTCCTCGTCCCCGTCCTGTTCGAGCTCCGACAGTATGTCCACGAGCTCGCGCACACGGCCATGTGCGAGCGGACGGAGATCGTTGATCATGGGCTCGTCATTGGTGAGCCAAGCCTGGGCTTCGGCGAGTTCCTCGACGGTCGCGCCGGTTCCGATGATTTGTGCAATCGTGACATCGTCAGCTCCGCTGACGGCCTTGAAGACGTCGTCGCGGGAGAGGGGCGGCATGGTCGTTCTCCTCTTTGGCGGACTCGCACCAATTAATCATGAAGTTCGCCGAACAGTTCCACTGGTCCAACTGGCCATCCCTACCGTTCGATTTAATGAAACTGCCGCCGCGAACCGGGATTGCCCCAATACAGGTTCGCCAAGTTCGCCGCCAAGTCCTGCGGTTACGGGTCCTCCGGTCACAAATCCTGCGATCAGGTGCCAGCAAAATCGTCGTCGGCGAAGCCTGCTCATTGCCATGCAGGATATCGCCATGAAACATGATCTCGTCGCCTCCAATCATCCTGTCTACGACCAGCTTCATCCCAAGATCTACGCGGCCGCTGCCGGCCTCGTTGCCTGGTTCGCGCTGATGGCCTGGGTGCTGTTCGACCGCAGTAGTGACGTCAGCCTGTCGCTAGGCTTCGTCACGTTGCTGTTCGTGGTCGCCATCCTGCTGCCGTGGACGTTGTCGCGGGTATGGAGGAGGTATCGGATGCCGCATGAACCGCACCTCGGACCGATCTCGCTGCGCGACTGGGAGGCCGGCGAATTCAAGGTCTGGGGTGCAGAGCTGCACGGCTCGCATGCCGCGATCGACGTGTTGTTGCCGTTGATGGCCGTGTCGTTCGGCCTGACTGCGATCGGGATCGTCTTCGTGATCGTGCGGGCGCAGGTCCTGTCCTAGCCCGGCTCAACGAAGGTGAGGAATTGCCGGCTTAGCGGTTGCTGACCTGCAACGGCCCGCCGGTGGCGTCCGACATGCGGGCGATGGCGCCGCCCCGCCCGCTCATCATGCCGTCGAGCCGGTCGCGTTCCTTCTCGAAGCCCGCGAGCATCGGCCCTTCCAGGGAGCGGCCGCGCGGGAGCTTTACGCGCATCGGATCGACAAAGCGGCCGTTGACCAGGATTTCGTAGTGAACGTGCGGGCCGGTCGACTGGCCGGTCGAACCGACGAAGCCGATGACCTGGCCCTGCCGCACCTTCTTGCCGGGCTCCATGCCCTTGGCGAAAGCCGACATGTGGCCGTAGGCGGTCTCGTAGCCGTTGTTGTGCTTGATGCGGACGTATTTGCCGTAGCCGCCTTCGAGCTGGGCCTTTTCGATCACGCCGTTGCCGGCGGCGAAGATCGGCGTGCCGTAGGTCGTGGCCCAGTCGACGCCGGTGTGCATCTTCACATAGCCGAGGATCGGATGGCGGCGGCCGCCGAAGCCGGAGCGCATGATGGCGCTGTTGACGGGCTTGCGGACCAGGAACTTCTTCGCGCTCTTGCCGGTCTCGTCATAGTAGTCGACGACGCCGTCGTCGGGGCTCTGGTAGCGATAATATTTCTTGGTTTCGCCGCCGACCGTGAGCGAAGCGAACAGCACTTCGCTCTTGTCGACCGCCGTCGAGCCCTCGTCTTCGCCGGCGTAGAACACGTCGAACGAGTCGCCCGGCGCGACCTTGCGCTGGAAATCGACGTCGTAGGAGTAGATCTTGATCATGTCGTCGATGACCGGCATCGGCACTTTGTTGCGCATCGCGGTCTCGTAGATGCTCTGATAGAGCCGCACGCCGCTGCCGTCATCATCGTCTTCATCGTCGCTGTTGGCGTTGGCCGTGGCGTCGGCGACGGTGTTCATGCTGGAGACGTCGACCGCGACGTATCTGCCGAGATCGGACAGCGCCGCGATCGCCTCGACCATTGTGTCGTTGGCGACGACGACGCGATAGGGCTGCAGCCTGGCACCAGGGCTTGCGGGCGCCATCAGGATGCGAAGCTTCTCGCCTTCCTTCAGGCCACCGTCGCGGCCGCGGGGGCCGAGCGTTGCGGCGATCGACTTGATTTCGTCCGGCGTGGCGCCGAGATCGCGCAGCACGGAGGAGACCGAGTCGCCTTTCTTGACGACGTGGACGCGTTCGCCGTTGGGATTGCCGCCGGTGATCTGCTCCTTGGTCTTCGGCAGCAGCGTGACGTTTTCAGGCACCACGCGGGTCTCGAAGCCGGCATAGGGATCGGACGGCGACACTTCGGTGGCGTAGGCCATCTTCATGTCGGACGGGCCGGTCGCGCCGGAGATGTCGGCGGTGGCATTGGCGAGGGAGGCGTAGCGAACCCCGCCATTGCCGCGCCAATTGGCGGCATCGCGCACCCGCATCAGGATGTCGTCGAGCGCCACCACGGCGGAAATCTTGGCCTTCGGCAGCACCGGCGAGAGGTCCTTGGTGACGAAGGAGACCTCGGCGTCGGGCTCGACGGCTTCAGGATTGTTCGGATCGTCGGTGGCGGTCTTCGGATCGGAGCCGACGTCGGTGAGCAGACGTTGCGCGTTGAACGGCGGAATCTTCGCCGACAGGTCGCTCGTCGTCATCGACAGGTTGCCGGCGATCCGGACAAAGGGGCGTACGCGCATCACGTCGCGGTTGCCGACGCGGGCGACCGTCGAGACGCGTACGATGTTGCGCGAAGCGGTGGAATCGTTCGGCGGTGGCAGGCGGTCGCTCTTGTGCAGCGTGGCGGCGCGATCGGCACCGCTGAACGCACCACGCAGCGCGCCTTCGACCCGCTCCGGCACCTTGGCGAAGGTCATTTCGCCGTCCAGAGATGCGAAAACGGCGCCGCCGATCAGGGCTGCGCCGCAGAGTCCGGTCAGAATTGTGCCGCTGAACCATTGCACCGAGACGCGACGGCGATCGATGACGGCGGCCTCGGAACCATCGACGGAAAGCGGCGGCTCGTGGCCGAGATCGATGATCCCGGTCTCACGCCCGTAAGCGCCGCGTGACGTCCTCTGGTTCAACCCAAGTCCCCCAATCAACGACCCGAGACCCTTCGCTCCGTGCCTTGCCCTGGTCGCCCTCTTGCAGGGGGATCGCGGGAAAAGCCGTGCCGCACAGATGTTCGCGCTCAGGAGGCCCCGATAAAGGGCCCGGCCGAAATTACGAACAGCAAGGCAGGTGAAGGTCTCTCGATGTCTTTCGAATGTCCGAAGAAGGCCGCGTCATCATCAGATCGCCTTCTCTGAACCCCATGAAAATCGCCGGCAGCCCCCACTGGCATCCCGCGATTCAAGCTTGTCTCATACCAGAACGCCGCGGGATTGTGGCTCTAGTACGGCGCCTAATATGGAAAAAGTTTCCTGAACGGCCGGGCGCAGGGGTCCTGGTAGGGGAGGCGCCGCAAGCCGCTTCCGGGGTCCCCGTCCTGGGCCCCTCCGGAACCCTTCCGAGCCCCTGCCGGGCCCCCTGGGAGCCAAACTTTTTTTCAGATTTTTTGCCGAGCCGCTTTGCTCAGTCGTCTCCGCGGCCTTCTAATTAACTGGAATCGCTGGATTATTTTCGACAATTCACTGTGCGACGATTTGTTGACGATGGTCGTTGACAATCCCGGGCGGGGGGGCCTATAACCCGACCACTGAGCGCGGCGCCGCCGGGTCACTGACCAAGGCGAGCGAACGCGCCACTGATGCTCCTCACCTCGTTGAGTGCACAACAGCCGACACAAATCGGTTGGAGTTCATTCGTCGCCGGTAAGGGTGTCGGAACCCTTCCACTCTGGAAGGTTGGGGCCTCCTGGTCCCGGGCTGTTTGACAAGTGAAGATGAAGAAAGAGAAACGTGGACGGCGGAGTCCTTGCGGGTCTCGCTTATGAAAAGCTTCGGCTTTTCTGATCGAGACCGGACGAAAGACTTCGGCGGTACACGTTTCAAAGGAAACACCATCGTTGCCAGCGATGTGAATCGCAGGCAGCACATCGACTTCGGTCGATAATGGTGGGACCTCGTCAAACGTTGTGATCAGCCGGTTCAAAGTTCAAGTCCAACTTGAGAGTTTGATCCTGGCTCAGAGCGAACGCTGGCGGCAGGCTTAACACATGCAAGTCGAGCGGGCGTAGCAATACGTCAGCGGCAGACGGGTGAGTAACGCGTGGGAACGTACCTTTTGGTTCGGAACAACACAGGGAAACTTGTGCTAATACCGGATAAGCCCTTACGGGGAAAGATTTATCGCCGAAAGATCGGCCCGCGTCTGATTAGCTAGTTGGTAGGGTAATGGCCTACCAAGGCGACGATCAGTAGCTGGTCTGAGAGGATGATCAGCCACATTGGGACTGAGACACGGCCCAAACTCCTACGGGAGGCAGCAGTGGGGAATATTGGACAATGGGGGCAACCCTGATCCAGCCATGCCGCGTGAGTGATGAAGGCCCTAGGGTTGTAAAGCTCTTTTGTGCGGGAAGATAATGACGGTACCGCAAGAATAAGCCCCGGCTAACTTCGTGCCAGCAGCCGCGGTAATACGAAGGGGGCTAGCGTTGCTCGGAATCACTGGGCGTAAAGGGTGCGTAGGCGGGTTTTTAAGTCAGGGGTGAAATCCTGGAGCTCAACTCCAGAACTGCCTTTGATACTGAAGATCTTGAGTCCGGAAGAGGTGAGTGGAACTGCGAGTGTAGAGGTGAAATTCGTAGATATTCGCAAGAACACCAGTGGCGAAGGCGGCTCACTGGTCCGGTACTGACGCTGAGGCACGAAAGCGTGGGGAGCAAACAGGATTAGATACCCTGGTAGTCCACGCCGTAAACGATGAATGCCAGCCGTTAGTGGGTTTACTCACTAGTGGCGCAGCTAACGCTTTAAGCATTCCGCCTGGGGAGTACGGTCGCAAGATTAAAACTCAAAGGAATTGACGGGGGCCCGCACAAGCGGTGGAGCATGTGGTTTAATTCGACGCAACGCGCAGAACCTTACCAGCCCTTGACATGTCCAGGACCGGTCGCAGAGATGTGACCTTCTCTTCGGAGCCTGGAACACAGGTGCTGCATGGCTGTCGTCAGCTCGTGTCGTGAGATGTTGGGTTAAGTCCCGCAACGAGCGCAACCCCCGTCCTTAGTTGCTACCATTTAGTTGAGCACTCTAAGGAGACTGCCGGTGATAAGCCGCGAGGAAGGTGGGGATGACGTCAAGTCCTCATGGCCCTTACGGGCTGGGCTACACACGTGCTACAATGGCGGTGACAATGGGACGCTAAGGGGCAACCCTTCGCAAATCTCAAAAAGCCGTCTCAGTTCGGATTGGGCTCTGCAACTCGAGCCCATGAAGTTGGAATCGCTAGTAATCGTGGATCAGCACGC
>NZ_JAIRDQ010000010.1:0-142500 GCF_021458635.1 Bradyrhizobium monzae | reverse complement strand
TCGAGGCCGACAAGAAGATGCCGGCCAAGGACAAGAAGGAAGCCCTCGACGAGCTCAACCAGGCCCTGAAGACCCCGGCGCCCGCGATCGAGAACAAGGCCAACATCGATCTCGTCGGCAAGTACTACGACAAGCTGGTCGCAGCGTTGGGGGATGATCAGAATTAAACGAGCGCAACTCTCGTATGGTGGGCCAAGGCGCAACGCGCCGTGCCCACCATCCTTCCGCGCATCACAATCGATATTCGTGGGCACGCTGCGCTTTGCCCACCCTACGAGACCTTTATCGCGATACAACAAAAGCCCCGAGACATCTCCGGGGCTTTCGTCGTTTCCGCCCTTCCTTGCCGATCAGCGTGTCACGTCTTGGTGCGCATCCGCGCCATGAAGCTGTCGTAGCTAAGCTCGGCCACCTGCGTCCAGGGCAGCGAGTCGTTCTTGAACGCCATCATGCTCGCATGCAGCTTGCCGAAATGCGGGTTGGTCTTGGAAAGATCCGCGTAGATCTCGTTGGCCGTGTTGTAGCAGGCCTCCAGCACCTCCTGCGGAAAGCCCTTGAGGATCGCGCCGTTGACGATCAGCCGCTTCAGCGCCGGAGCATTCACCGCATCGTACTTGCCGGTGATCCAGGTGAAGGTGTCGCGTGACGCCGAGTCGACCGCCGCCTGATAGTTCTTGGGCAGCGCGTTCCACTTCTCGATGTTGATGATGTTGTGGCCCTGGCTCGTGCCTTCCCACCAGCCGGGATAGTAGTAATACTTCGCGACCTTGGCGAAGCCGAGCTTCTCGTCGTCATAGGGGCCGACCCATTCGGCCGCGTCGATCGTGCCCTTCTCCAGCGCCGGATAGATGTCGCCGCCGGCGAGTTGCTGCGGCACGCAGCCGAGCTTGGCGAGGATGGTGCCGGCAAAGCCGCCGATGCGCATCTTCAGGCCCTTGAGATCCTCGGTGCTCTTGATCTCCTTCCTGAACCAGCCGCCCATCTGCGCGCCGGTCGAGCCGGTCGGAATGCCGTAGACGTTGTGCTCCTTCAAGAGGTCGTTGACGAGGTCCTGTCCGCCGCCCCACAGCAGCCATGAAATCTGCTGGCGCGTGTTCAGTCCGAACGGAAGCGCCGTTGCAAACGTGAAGGCGGGATTCTTGCCCCAATAATAATAGAGCGCGGTGTTGCCGATCTCGACGGTGCCGTTCGACACGGCGTCGAGCACCTGGAGGCCCGGAACGATCTCGCCGGCCGCAAAGGGCTGGATCTGGAATTTGTTGTCGGTGATGTCGGCGACTTTCTTGCAGAAATATTCGCAGCCGCCATAGAGCGTATCGAGCGCTTTCGGCCAGCTCGTGGCGTAACGCCACCTGACCTCGGGCGAACCTTGCGCGATCGCGGGCGCCGCGACCGCTGTGCTCGCAGCCAGGCCGACGCCCGTGACTTTCAGGAATTCACGACGTTTCATGCGTACCCTCCGTGATGCCGATGCTTCGACCAGGGAACGATCTTGTTGTCGTTTTTTTTCGCCGAGCCCGACGTTGTTTTGAGACTTTGTGAGCGCTTCCGAACTGGCCCCCGAGGAGCTCTTGTTGTTGGAATTCCGATCCATTGCGGGTTCCGTTAGCGAGGATGACCGGCTGCCTTACGGGAATCAAGCCTGCTGCCGCCCTCGCAGTTGCGAACGCTGGGCAGACGCAAGTCGGTCGGCCCGGCGATCTGCTACCCAATTGGTCAAAAAGAACGGGAGAACGCGCATGTCAGGCAAGAAGGTCGTGGTCGCCGGCGCAACAGGCCTCGTCGGCAATGCCGCCTTGCGACACTTCGGCACATCCGCCCCCTGCGAGGTCATCGCGCTGTCGCGACGAAAGCCGCGCGATCTCCACGGTTCGCGTCACGTGTCCGTCGATCTGACCAGCGAAGCCGATTGCCGCCGCGCCGCGGCCGAGCTGCGAGGAGCCACCCATCTCATCTATGCCGCGCTCTACGAGGCGCCGCAGCTCGTCGAGGGCTGGCGCGATCCGCAGCAGATCCGGACCAACGATCTGATGCTGCGCAATCTGATGGGCGCGCTCGAGCCGGTCGCGCCTGATCTCAAGCACGTCGCGCTGTTGCAGGGCACCAAGGCCTATGGCGTTCACGTGTGTCCCCTGACGGTGCCGGCCCGCGAAGGACGCTCGGAAATGTACGAGCAACCCAACTTCTATTGGGCCCAGGAAAACTTTTTGCGCGAGCTCCAGGTCGGCAAAGCCTGGCACTGGAGCATTTTGCGCCCCGTCCTGATCGTCGGTCTCGCCATGGGCGGTGCCATGGACCTGATCCCGCCGCTCGGTGTCTACGCTGCGATGCTCCGCGAGCAGGGCCGTCCGCTCGATTTTCCCGGCGGCGCGGCGCGGGTGTCGCAGGCCGTCGATGTCGATCTCCTCGCGCGGGCGATCGCCTGGTCCGGCGAGGCCAGGGCGGCGCAGAACGAAGCCTTCAACGTGACCAACGGCGACGTCTTCACCTGGGAAAACATCTGGCCCGCAGTTGCGGATGCGCTGGAGATGAAGCCCGGCAAGCCGGTGCCGCTCTCGCTCGCCAAGGAATATCCAAACTGGATCGATGCCTGGGACCGGCTGCGGAGCCGGCACGGCCTCGCTTCGCCGAGCCTCGACGAGTTCGTCGGCCTCTCGTTCCAGTATGCGGATTACAGCATGCGTTACGGCCAGACCGAATCCGGCCCGCCCTCGATCGTCTCGACCATAAAAATCAACCGCGCCGGCTTCACCGAGATGATGGATACCGAGGACATGTTCCGGAAGTGGTTCAGGCAGGCGAGGGAAGAACGGCTGTTGCCTTGAAGCGTGGAATTCAGGGCGGTCGCC
The DNA here is from genome assembly GCF_021458635.1 of Bradyrhizobium monzae. Classification (GTDB taxonomy): domain Bacteria; phylum Pseudomonadota; class Alphaproteobacteria; order Rhizobiales; family Xanthobacteraceae; genus Bradyrhizobium. The sequence continues at coordinate 139,651 of NZ_JAIRDQ010000010.1, read as the reverse complement.
TCCAGGAAACCGCACGCATGGCATCGCTGAAATGATGTGAACGGGAGCGTATCTTGTTGCGGTGCGGTATCGGTTGACGCCGGTGCCGGCCTACGATGCTCGGGCAGTCCGAGGCCCAAATTGAAAAATTTCAATGCTCGGGGCATTTTGATCCGATGACTTCGATTTTGATTCTTGTGGCGGCCATCGCCGCAATTGCGCTGATGGAACGGAGCGTTGAACATCTGCCGTTTGCGGTCGCAGCGCTTCTCTTCAACGCTGCTCTGCTGCTGGTGTTTCTTGCCGATGTCGAGAGAGCGGTCCTGCTGTCCGGCATGCTGGCGATGGCAGTCGCCGGCATCTCGATCGTTAAATTCAATCACAGCGCGCTCAAGCTGACCGTTTCCGATTTGCCTCTGGCGTTTGCGGGTACAGTCCCGTTCTTCGTGCTGCAATATCCACGCATGATGCTGGGTGTTCTGGCAGGAGGCGCGCTATTCGCCTTTGCTTCGAGCGCGGTTCTGCTCTACGCGGCTGGATCGCCCATTTCTATCGCGTTTCGAACTCTTTTATTCCTCCTGGCGCTCGTTGGCTTCGCAATGGCTTCCGCGTCGAGGGGCGCCAGCCTTTTGCGGCTGACTCTGACGCAAGGGCGATGCTTCTACGCGACCTTCATGGCCTCGCTGGGTGACCCCGCTTGCTGGCGGCAGTTCGGCGGGTTGGCCCTGAGCGATATCGCCAACGAACCACTGCCATTGCGGGAGGCCACGCCTGCGCGTTCCGCCTGTTCTCCAGACATTATCGTCATCCAGCACGAGTCTGTCTTCGACCCGCGCATTTTCGGGCTGCCGGTCGAGCCAGTCGTCGAAGCCTTCCTGTCCCCGGCGGATGGGGAATTTGGGCGCCTGAACGTCGACATCTTTGGCGGAGGTTCGTGGCAATCCGAATTCAGCCTGCTCACCGGTCTTTCAAGTGCCAGCTTCGGCTCGAGCGCCTACTACCTCTTCAAGAAGGGCGCCGGCCGTTTTCACAGCAGCTTGCCACGTTCGTTGGCGTCGCTCGGCTACAAGACCACACTCATATCCAGCTGTCGCCGCGGGTTTCTCAGTTACGACAAATTCTACGGCTCAATCGGCATCGACGAGCGCATCTTCGTCGACGAGCTTCCGCCACCGTTCGATGTCCGACGTTTCGAGGCGACAAATTCCGATGCGATGTTCCTGGATGCGGTCATCGATGCGCATACCAGGAGGATCGCCAACGACCCGACACCGAGGTTTCTTTATGCGCTCACCAACTTCAATCACGGTCCGCATCATCGGCAGCTTGTGCCATCAGGTCAATTTGAGAGGGAGCGTGCCTTTGCCATGGCGAGCTTCCCCGATGCTGGGTACGCCGAGTACTACACCCGACTGGCAGAGACCGCGTCTGCCTGGCAAAGGCTCAGAGCCCAGCTGGCCAGCAGCTTCCCTGGACGGCCTGTTCTCATCGTGCACTACGGGGACCATCAACCCGTGTTGACGAAGCAGATCGATCGACAGCTGAAAGGCCCGGGAGATGGCCGGCGCCCGTTTCGAACATTCTATGCGATCGAAGCCTTGAATATCCCCCACCTCAGCCCCGGGAGAGGCGCCGACCTCGATATCGCCTTTCTCGGAACTGTCGCCTTGCAGCGGGCGGGTATTGCGCTTGACCCGATATTCGCGACGCGCGCGAGCCTTCTTGACGATTGCGGAGCAGCCTACTTCGCGTCAGCGTCCGAACGGAAACGTCGCTTCCATCGCACGCTCGTGGATCTGGGCCTGATAGACCTGATGCCAAACGCCAGGCAATCTCGCTAGCTCGTCGCGCCCCTGCTGCGACACTCCTCCCCGAGCAGGAGCGTAGCCATTTGCACCAACTTATTTCGTAACCGGCAAGGCATCGACTGGTGCACCGCCCGATGGCGTCCAGCGTACACGGCCATCGCTGGCCGCCAGGTCGAGGCCGCCCGCGGAGCCGTAAAGGACCAGATGTCCGGAGCCGGCCTTGTCGATGGCAAACACGCTGCGCGGTAGCTTGTCGGCGTTGGACATTGTGAGCGACGGGTCGAACTTGTCGTTCAGCGATAACGTTGCGCGGGAGACTTCCTGTGCGTCCATCAGTGACACTGAGGGGCCGCTGGTGCCGACCGACGCCATCAGGCGAATTTTCTTGTTGGCGTCGAGGAACACGATGCTGGGCGAGCCATCTTTGCCGGCGCCCAATTGGGCGACGATGTCGCCCCTCGCGCTCCGCACCGCAAAGGATTCGGCATTGACGGATTTCGCGCTGATGACTGTGGGTTTGTCCAACTGCATGAAAAGCGCAACGGCGGCGAGGGCTGCGAGCCCCGGAATCGCAAATCGAAGTGCCTTCACCTGTTTTTCGGTGCGCTCAAGGCGCGAGGTCAGGCGCGCGATGGTTTGTTGCGGCTGATCTTGGGGCGCGTCGATCATAGGTGTCCTCCCGTTGGGCTCACAAACCTGCTGAAGTCACGTACGGTCCGGTATGGGGCCAGCTATCTCTGTGACCTGTATCACCGTGCGGTACGGTGGTTTGAACGAAATTTGAGTTCGCTCCCATGTCGGCTTGTGGCCCCAAGGCCGAACTGGGACCGCTCTTGCGAAACTGTCCGGTTTGTACAAAATCGACCGATCGCTGGATCGGAGGTCTCTTGAATGTTGCGGCGCAACTTCGTGAAGGCCATTGCTTGCAGCCCATTGGCTTGGCCGCTCATCGTGCGGGCGGAGCAAATGCGAAACACGCCTTGGCGCATCGCACATGTGTATCCAGGGAAATACGACAATCCCTCGGACTTGGCTTTATATGATGTCTTTCGCGGACAACTGCGTAAGTTGGGCTATGCCGAAGGAAAAAACCTCATCATTGATCAGCGAAGCGCCGAAGGAAAGGTGGAGCGCTTACCTTCCTTCTATGAAGAACTAATTGCTCTTCGTCCGGACGTCATCGTCGCAATTACGACGCCTGCCATAGCTGCGGCACAGAAGGCGACATCCTCCATCCCCATTGTCATGGCACCAGCAACCGATCCAATTGGCTCCGGCTTTATCAAGAGCTATGCGCGGCCTGGCGGCAACATCACCGGCATGGCCAATATGAACGGCGACGCGCTGGGGAAGGCTATCGAGTTACTTCACGATATTCTGCCGTCCGCGAAGCGGATTGCTGTGCTGTTGTCCAATAATCCAACTCATCCACAACAGTACGAACTGGCCGAAGCTGCAATAAATCGCCTGAACCTGACTGCCGTTCGAGTTGTGGCGCCGACGCCCAACGATTTGGAGCAAGCGTTTGAGGTCATGAAAACGGAAAGCAGCGACGCTCTGTTTGTGCTTGCCGATGTAACGCGTCCAACTATTGTCGCGTTAGCAGCAAAGTCGCGAATTCCAACGATTTATCAGACTGCCGTCTACGCCCCCATGGGTGGGCTGGCGAGCTACAGTCCTGCCTTGGACGCGATATATCAGAAGGTCGCTCAATACTGCGACCGGATATTCAGGGGAGCTGATCCCGCCGAACTACCCGTCGAACAGCCTGTGGTTTTTGAACTCGCGCTCAACCTCAAGACGGCAACCACATTCGGCATAACATTTCCGGACAGCCTTATCGCGCGGGCCGATAAAATTATCGAGTGACTTCGGCTCCTGGCCCCTCAGCGAAGTAGCAGCGCACTTCGTTGAGGTCCGCTTATTGGGGCACGGCGGACTAGATCTGCTCAGGTTGAGGTCTTCGCATTTTGACCCGAAGCGGACTCAGGCCGGAGACTTTGGGACGAGCCATCTGTATTCGAGGCGCGCATCAACGTCAGTGTCACTGACGTAACCATGGATACCTAGTTACAGCTGCAGTCTTCATTGATTTGGGTCAAGAGCCGCAACTCTCGCGAATTGGAAGTTGCTTTCGGTGCGTCAGGCAAGAAGCGTGACAGGCACTGTAACCCCGGAGAGTGAAACCCATGTTTGATTGCATTCTCAAGAACGAGCCCCGAGCTAGAGCGAGCGTGGCGCCTGGGAAGACGGCAAGTTGGAAGCGAGCGACCGCTACGTTCCTCGGCGCGACGACGCTTGTATCATTGTCATTGGCCGGGCTGATAAGCACGCCCGCTGCCGCACAACAGCAGAAGCCCAACATCCTCTTCATCATGGGTGACGACATCGGCTGGATGCAGCCAAGCATCTATCATCGCGGCCTCATGGTCGGCGAGACGCCGAACATCGATCGTATCGGCAATGAAGGCGCGATGTTCACCGACTATTACGCCGAGCAGAGCTGCACGGCTGGGCGTACGGCCTTCATCACCGGCATGCAGCCGGTCCGCGTCGGTATGACCTTGCCGGAAATTCCCGGCAGTCCATCCTATCTGCGGGCCGGCACGCCCCACCTTGCCAAGTTCCTTTACGATCTCGGTTACAGCACCGGCGAGTTCGGTAAGAACCACATGGGCGACACCACCGAGTCGCTCCCGACCGCGCACGGCTTCCAGGAATACTGGGGCTATCTCTATCACCTCGATGCGATGCAGGGGGTGAGCTTCCCCGACATCAACAAGTCGCCGACGCAGCAAGCTATCGCGCCGCCTTGCAAGAACACGCCGATCCCCGGTGTTGCGGAGGTGCCCGGCGCGGTGGATCCCAAGACCACGGTCTGCCTAACGCCCCCGCGCAACGTATTGTGGTGCAAGTCGTCGGATGGCGCGCCCGCGAACCAGTCGTGCCAGGACCAGGGCCCGCTAACCCTTGATCGATCGAAGACCGTGGACGAGGAGATCTCCGCAAAGGTCGTCGACTTCCTCGATCGCAACGACCCGAAGAAGACCAACAAGCCGTTCTTCGTCTGGTACAATCCGGCGCGTATGCACATCACGACCGTGCTGTCGGACAAGTACAACGCCATGATCGGCGAGCCCGGCGGCAAGGACTGGGGCATCAACGAGGCCGGCATGAAGCAGATGGACGACAATATCGGCGTGGTGCTGAAGAAGCTCGAAGACATCGGTCAGCTCAACAACACAATCGTCGTATTCACCACCGACAATGGTGCCGAGACCATCACCTTCCCGGACGGCGGCGTCACGCCGTTCAAGGGCGGCAAGCTGAGCACCTGGGAGGGCGGCATGCGCGCCCCGATGGTGATCCGTTGGCCGGGCGTCATCAAGCCCGGCACGATCAAGAATGAAATGTTTGCTTCGCTCGACTGGGTCCCGACCCTCGTCGAGATCGCCGGCGGACCCAAGAGCGACGGACTGAAGCAACGGATCGAAGCCGGACAGTATCCCGGCATCGTCAAGACGACTCTCGACGGCATCAACCAGATCGATTACCTGAGCGGCAAGTCCGAGACCTCGGCACGCGATCAGTTCCTGTACTATTCCAGCAAGACCCCGTCGGCGGTCCGCTACAAGAACTGGAAGATGTACTTCGCGATGGTGTCGGACTCGCCGGCAGGGTTCGTTTCCGGAGTGCAGCCCTACTCCTGGACCCAGGTGGTCAACATCAAGCGTGATCCCTTCGAGACCTCAGTTGGTACACAACAGAAGACACTGTTCGGCATGGGTGGCGCGATCGCTTCTCCGTCTACCGCCTATGTCTATGACTGGAACTTGCTGCCCATCGGCCAGCAACTGTGGCTGAGGCACCTTGAGACCTTCATCAAGTTCCCCCCGCTGCAGGACCCTGCCAGCTACAATCTGGAACAGGTCATGCAGCAGGTTAGGGAGATGAAGACCGCCGGCCGCAGCGACTAGTCGCACGCATCAGTCGCGACTTGAAAACAACGAAAGAAACGGCCGGCCTCAACGAGCCGGCCGATTCTGCCAAAGCACCAAGATGCGCTGAACGGTAAGATAGCCTTTGCAAAGGAAAATCGGGGCGGCTCTGACCGGGGCAGCGACGCCGGTTCGCTGAATGGAAGGTCAGATTGTGGTCCATCAGCGAAGTAGCAGCGCACTTCGTCGAGGTCCGCTTATTGGGGCACGACGGACTAGATCTGCTCAGGTTGAGGTCTTCGCATTTTGACCCTAAGCGGAGTGCGCCCCACATTCATTTCTCGGAAGGACGATCTCTACTCAATCACTCGATCCGCCATCAGAAGCACTTGTTCCGGGACAGTCAATCCCAATGCTTTTGCCGTCCGGAGATTGATCACGAACGCAAATTTCGTTGGCTGCTCAACCGGCAAGTCCGCTGGTTTCGCGCCTTTCAGAATGCGATCCACATAACCAGCCGCAAGTAGAAAGAGAGCTTTGAGGTCCGGTCCATAAGCCATCAATCCGCCCCGGTCTGGGTAGGTGTCGATCTGATATACCGTGGGCAGCCGATACTTCAGAGCGATTGATGGCAACGCGTCGCGCGGCGGATCTGCAAGCACATAAACGACCTCGCAATCCGCCGCTTTCATATCGGCGAACGCCTTTTCAAGGTCTTCCGGATTCGGCGCAATGAAACGCTGCACCGAAATGCCAATGGCCTCCGCTGCGTTGGTTGCAGTTTGTGCCATGGCCGGGTGCACCGGGTTGTTTGAGGTGAGTAGGCCGATTTTCTGCACTTTGGGAAACAGCAGGCGAATAATGTCCAGCGTCTTGGCTGTCAGATCGGCGAACATGTTAGCTGTGCCGGTTATGTTGCCACCGGGTCTAGTAAAACTCTTGACGAAGCCTGAGCCGACAGGATCGGTGGCTGGCGACATAACAATCGGAATTGTCGAGGTCGCCCGTTGTGCCGCTGCGATCGCAGGTGTCGCTTCGGCAATGATAACGTCTGGCTTCAGTGCGATTAGCTCCGAAACTAGACCGGGCAGCAGAGAGTAGTGACCTTTCGCCTCACGCAGATCAATGATGAGGTCGTTTCCTTCTCGGTATCCCATCGACCTGAACGCTTCTCTGAACCATCCGATTATCCGCTCGCCCGAGCCTGAGGTAACCAACCCGACGCGCCATCGCCGCAATGAATCGGCATTTGCCACAGTGGCGATAGCAATCGAACAAGCGGTCGTAAGCACCGTGCGACGCGTTATTCGACTCACGAGCCCCTCCTGATGTACGACGATCCCGTCGCCGATTGCGCTCCGAGCGACATTCAGGCGGGTGGTCAGCGCGGCATCTGAGACGATGCGTCCGTTCCAGACGGCGTTGATGAGGTCGTCTTTACTTACGACGCGCTCCCTGTTGCGGATAAGGTAATCGAGTAGGTCAAAGACCTGCGGTGCGATAGAGACCAATTCCGCCCCGCGATGCAGCTCACGCCGGTCCGTATCGAATGCGTAATCCTCGAATAGATAACGCAACTTGCCATTCCCCCTAGGTGGCCACCGGATCGTCGAGAGCGTTTCTGGCGTGGATTGATCGCAAAGAATAAGCCTGCGGTGAGGAAAATGTAAGCCGGTCGTCAAGCGCGCCAGCCCCTGCCTTGGCAGTCTCTTCAAGCCGAAACCAACGGCTCAAGAGGTGCAGCAATGAGCACGACCGAATTGGGACAGGCGATCGCATTGACATCGTATGCCTTCCGTCTCTTCAAAGCATATTGGGCCGCGCTTCAGGAAAGGCGCGAGCGCGCGAGATTACGGACGGTCCTTTACGATCTGAGCGACGGGGAGCTTCGGGATATCGGCATTTCGCGCGGCGAGATCGACTACGCCGCCTCGAACCGCTCTATCGACCCGCGGCGTTGATATGAGGTGCTGATCACGGTATCGCCAAAGAAGTGAAACGACCGTGATACGTTCTTCGGGGTTGGTTGTGTGTTGCCGGATGACCGGCCCGGATGCCTCTTCCTGGCCCATCGCTGACCTTCAACGAGGCCCGCTTCGGCACCGCTCGGGGCATAGCCGGCATCAAGCTCCGGCCGATCCGCCGCGTCCCGAGTTTACCTCGTTGCTATTTCGCGAATGCGGCTTCCATCGCCTTCCTTGTCTTGATCGTCTCGTTGTTGGCGTCGAACTCGACGTCGCTCCAGCGCACGATCTCGCCGTGGGCGACGTCGTGCTTCAGCTTGAGGCGATGGGCGAGGCCGATCGGTATCGCGCCGGTCTCGAGGCTCGCGGCCGCCGGCACCAGCTTGCCCCACACGGTGTAGCCGCCTTCGCCGTCCAGCATCTCACCGGCGCGCAAGTTGCGCTTGGCGACGGATGCGACGTCGCCGCGGAAGCCGTAGGGCTGGCCGGTCGGTTCGCCCCGCAGCGCGGCCGACAGCACCGAAATGTTCAGCTCGAGCCCGATCAGATGATAGGGCTTGTACATTGCGGCAAAGCGTCCGCTGGCATCGGTCTTCAGGCCGTATTGCTTGAAGCAATCCGCGGCGTAGTCGTTCGGCGCCTCCAGCACGACATAGACGCCCCAGCGCAGATCGCGAAACACCGGCCGGCCGTCGCGCTCGAGCGACGATACGACTTCCACCACGCCCGACCGCTCCAGCACGCCGCCGCGCGATCGCGGCCGCATGATGTGCGGCAGATCGTCGACGCCGCACGGCGGAAACAAAAGTCCCTCCGCAGGCACGTCGAGCCCGCAGGCGTTCGCAATCGCAGCCATCTCGATCGCCGACTTGGTGCCGTCGAGGAAGGAGTTGAACATCTGCGGATTCATGCCGGCCGACTGCGCTTCGCCCGCGGTGAGACCATAGTGCTGCCAGACGCCGTCCGGCGTCACGTCGTGATAGGCGGGCAGATATTTTGTGCCCTTGCCGGCGGCGACGACGTGGAAACCCGTCGCGCGGGCCCAGTCCACCATTTCGGCGGTCAGCGCCGGCTGGTCGCCATAGGCGAGCGAATAAACCACGCCCGCCTTGCGCGCTTCCTCGGCGAGCAACGGGCCGGCCAGCACGTCGGCCTCGACATTGACCATCACGATATGCTTGCCCGCCGCGATCGCCGCGCGCGCGTGCTTGATGCCGACGGCGGGATTGCCGGTCGCCTCCACCACCACGTCCATCGCCCCGCCGGCGATGGCGCGTGCGCCGTCATCGGTGAAGACGGTCGCGGCGATCCGCTCGGCGCTCCAGCCGACGGTGCGGCAGGCCTCGCGCGCGCGGTCGCGGTCGATGTCGACGATGATGGGCACCTCCAGCCCGGGCGTGTGCGGCACCTGCGCCAGAAACATCGAGCCGAATTTGCCGGCGCCGATCAGCGCGACGCGGACAGGCTTGCCGGCGGATGCGCGGGCCTGGAGGAGGCGGAAGAGGTTCATGGGGGTGTCCTTGGGTCATTCCGGGGCGCGCGAAGCGCGAGCCCGGAATCCATTTATCGCCAGCGTATGTCGTCCGATGGATTCCGGGCTCGACGCTGCGCGTCGCCCCGGAATGACAATTTACTCCGCCGCTTGCCTTGGTGCCCGCGCCAGCCGCACCAGTGCATCGTCATCCACCGTCTTGATCGGCGCGAAATCGCGGTGCGCGATGTATTCCGGCCGCGTCGGGGTGCGAATGTAGTTCGAGACCGCGTTCAGCGTCAGGTACACGATCTTGCGCGGATAGGGCGTGATGTTGCCGGCCGAGCCGTGTACGAGATTGCCGTGGAACATCAGCATGCCGCCGGGCTTGCCGGTCGGCGCGACGATGCCGCCCTGCTTGACCAGCCGCGTCACCGTGTCCTCGTCCAGCGTCCACAGCGGATAGGACGTGGTGGCGAGATCATGCGAGGCTTTGAGATCGCCGGCATTCTGGCTCTGCGGCACCAGCATCAGCGGGCCGTTGATCGGCATTACCTCGTCGAGGAAGATCGCGATGTTCATCGCGCGCGGCTCCGGCATGCCGTCGTCGCGCTTCCAGGTGCCGTAATCCTGGTGCCACTGCCAGACGTCGCCGGTGAAGGCCGATTTCGCGTTGATCTTGAACTGGTGCATGTAGACCGGCTCGCCGAACAGCTGCTCGACCGGGTCGATCATGCGCGGATGCGCGCCCAGAATACCGAAGGCCTCGTTGTAGAGATGCGCGGCAAAGGCCGTGCGTGGCGCGCCGCTCTTCTCGCGCCAGACCTCGGGCCGGTTGGCGTCATAGATGTCGACCGCCTCGCGCGCGAGGAGATCGACTTCCTCCTGGTTGAACAGTTCGGGCAGGAATAGCCAGCCCTCGCGGTGGAAGAACTCCAATTGTGCCTCGGACAGTTTCATGGGTCGTCCTCCTTGGTTTTATTGTTTGTTCTCTCTCTTTCTTTCGTCATGGCCGGGCTTGACCCGGCCATCCACGTCTTTGCTCCACATACGGAAGAACGTGGATGCCCGGGCATAGGCTAGCGGAAGCGACGCCGTTCTTCGAACGGCTATGCCCGGGCATGACGGTGGGTGCGTTTGCGGCTACGCCGCCACCTCGTCCGTCGCCCTCAATCTCTCCTCGGTCATCCGTCCCGCCGTCTGCGCATGCGCCAGCGCCGCGCGTTCGGCCGCCTTCGCGTCACCTGCGAGAATGTGGCTGGCAATGTCGGCATGCTCGGCCCAGGCGCTGCCGCGATAATCGAGCTCGGACAGCACGGTCGCCATCGAGCGGCGCATATGCGGCCATTGCGGCGTGATCGTCTCCTCGATCACGGGATTGCCGGCGAGCTGATAGATGGCGCGGTGAAATTCGACATCGAGCGCGATCAGATCAGTGAGCGTTGTCTTGCGATCGATGCCGCGTCCGGCGGCGAGTGCCGCATCGAGGCGCGCGCACCCGGCCGCGTCGGTTGCGGCACGCATCGCGGCAAGCCGGGCTGCGAGCGCGTCGATGGCACCGCGCACCTCGTAGAGCTGGCGGATGCGGGCGGGATCGAGCTGGGTGACTTCAAAGCCGCGCTTGCCGCTTTCGGCGACGAGCCCCTGCCGGTGCAGCAGGTGCAGCGCGTGCGACACCGGCTGGCGCGAAACACCGAGCTTGTCGGCGAGTTCGTTCTGCCGGATGCGCTGGCCCGGTTGCAGCGTGCGATCGGAGATCGCCTCCAGGATCCTGGCATAGACCTGGTCGATCAGGTTCGGGAGCGGGTCGAGAGGGATCACGCCGGCGGCTCCGAGAAGGGAATACGGAATTCCGTATTCGAAGCTATAACGGTAACAGAAGGCCGTCAATGCCCCCGCGTTCGGGCCCCGTAAGTCTCTGATTTTATTGAGGCGGTCTACTGTGCATGGGGTTGTTTCGCGGAAGTTGGGTCGTCGGACGTCCGCTACTCCGCCAGGAACCTGCTCACGACCTCACCGAACTCCTGCGGCGCCTGCTCGAACATCCAGTGGCCGGCATTCGGGATCACCGCCGTCTTGCTGCCCGCGATGTGCGCGGCCAGCACGCGCCACATCACCGACAGGCTGCCGGTCGTCGCGCCGCCGCCGATCAGCAGCGTCGGCGTCCTGATCGCCTGCGCATCCGCCAGCGTGTAGGGCCTGCGCTGCTCGTTGATCTGGCCGAGGAAGGTCAGCGTGTTGTCGCGCAATTGCTGCTTGGCTGCGGCAGGCACGCGCCGCCATGAGCCGTCGCCCTCGATGCCCTCGTAGAAGTTCTGCAGCGCGGCCTCGATATCGCCGGCGCGGATCATCTCGACGGAGCGTATCGTCTTGGCGGCGAGTGGCGGATGCGCGGGCGTGCCTTCGGGCGCGGGCAGGCTGGCATCGAGATCGCCGCCCGGCTCGGCCAGCACCAGCTTTCGCAACAGATCGGGCCGCGCCTGCGCGACACGAAACGCGATGTGTCCGCCGCGCGAATGTCCCATGAGGTCGACCGGGCCGGGCCTGATCTGCTCGATGAAAGCGATCGTGTCGGCGACATGCTGCGCCATCTTGTAATCGTCGCCGACGGCGTCCCAATGCTCGGGAAAGAAGTGCCGCAGGCTCACCGAGATCACCCGATGGTTCTTCGACAGCGGGCCGAGCACTGGATACCAGGTGCGGAAATCCCCAAGCGTGCCGTGCACGCAGACCAGCGGACGGCCCTCGCCGACTTCGAGATAGGCCATGTCGTAACCGTTGACGCGGAAGCTCTGCATGATCAGCTCGCCAGAAAATCCAGGACCACTTCGGAATATTTTTGCGGCGCCTGCTCGAACATCGGATGCGTCGTGTTCGGGATGATCGCCGTCTTCGAGTAGGGCACATGCGCGGCGAGGGCACGCAGCACCTTCGGCAGCAGGCCCTTGGTTCGCGCACCCAGGATGAACAATGTCGGCATCAGAATCGCCTCCGCATCCGCCTTCGAGAACGGCGGGCGGTTGTCGCGGACCTGGCCGATCAAGGTATAGGCGTTGTCGCGCAGATTCTGCTTCACCATTGCCGGCAGCCGCGGCCAGGTACCGGGTCCTTCCAGCGTGTCGACGAAGACGGCGAGGCCGGCATCGACATCGCCGTCCCTGATCTTCTCGGCCGAGGCCGTGAACCGCGCCAGCAGCGGCGAGGGGCCACCGGCATACTCGGGATCAAGGCTCGCATCGAGCTCGCCGCCGGGTTCGGCGAGGACCAGCCGCCGCAGCAGATCCGGCCTCGCTTGCGCGACGCGGAAGCAGATGTGGCCGCCGCGGGAATGACCCATCAAATCGACCGGGCCAAGGTCGAGCTTCTCGATAAAGGCGATGACGTCGCTGACATGCTGGGCGATCGAGTAGGTGTCGCCGACGCCGTCCCAGTGATCGGGGAAGAAGTGCCGCAGGCTGACAACGATCATCCGGTGCCGCTGCGTCAGCGGCCCGAGCACGCAGCCCCAGACGCGGAAGTCGGAGAGCGAGCCGTGCACGCAGACCAGCGGCGGGCCGCCTCGGTCCTCGCCCACGTCGAGATAGGGCATGTCGTATCCGTTGACGTGGAGGCTTTGCATTCTTGGCTCTCGGAAATCCTGGCTCGCGGAAAGGTGTGCGGAACTCCTGTGCAAGATTCCCGGAAACCGGGTGGATCGCAACTATTTCCAAGCCTAGATTTAGGCCGAGATCACATTGGGGGCATGCGACAAGGACGCAAGCTCAGGAACCAAGCCATGACCGACCAGCATTTCGCCCTGTTCGACACCAGGATCGGCCTCTGCGCCATCGCCTGGGGCCCGCGCGGCATCAACGGCACCCAACTGCCGATGGGCGGCGAGGAAAAGATCCGCACCCGCATCAGCCAGCGCCACGCCGACGCCAGCGAGGCCGAGCCGACCCCTGAAGTGCAGCAGGCGATCGACCGCATCGTGAAACTGCTGGCGGGCGAGCCGGATGACCTCACAGACATCCCGCTGGATCTCGACGGCGTGCCCGATTTCAACCGCGGCGTCTACGAGATCGCCCGTGCCATTCCGCCCGGCAAGACTCTGACCTATGGCGACATTGCAAAACGCCTCGGCGGCGTCCAGCTGTCGCGCGATGTCGGACAGGCGCTCGGGCATAATCCTTGCCCGATCGTCGTACCTTGCCATCGTGTGTTAGCGGCCGGCAACAAGCCCGGCGGCTTCTCGGCGAATGGCGGCGTGGTGACGAAGCTGAAGATGCTCGAGATCGAAGGCGCGCTGGTGAACCACACGCCGAGTTTGTTCGATTAGATCTTCGCCACGGCCTTCGGCCAATACCGGTCGCGCAGATGCCGCTTTACCAGCTTGCCGGTCGGCGTGCGCGGCAGCTCGGCTTCGAAATCGATCGAGCGCGGGCATTTGATCGCCGAGAGACGTGTCTTGCAGTAGGCGATCAAATCGGCCTCGAGCTCCTTGCCCGCACGCTTCATATCGTGCGGCTGCACCACCGCCTTCACCTCTTCGCCCATCTCCTCGTTCGGTACGCCGAACACGGCGACGTCGGCGATTTCAGGGTGCGCGATCAGGGCGTCCTCGGTTTCCTGCGGGTAGATGTTCACCCCGCCTGAGATGATCATGTAGGACTTGCGGTCGGTGAGAAACAGGAAGCCATCCTTGTCGAGATAGCCGACGTCGCCGAGCGTCGACCATCCCTTGGTGTTATAGGCCTTCTTCGTCTTCTCGGGGTCGTTGTGGTAGGTGAACGCAGGCGCATCGGCGAAATAGACCGTGCCGATCTCACCTGGCGGCTGCTCCTCGTCGTTTTCGTCCAGAATCTTGATCTTGCCGACCACGGCGCGGCCGACGCTGCCGCGATGCTCCAGCCATTGCTGCGAATTGCAGACGGTGACGCCGTTGCCTTCCGAGCCCGCGTAATACTCGATCAGGATCGGGCCCCACCACTCGATCATCTTTGCCTTGACATCGACCGGGCAGGGCGCGGCGGCGTGGATCGCGCCTTTCAGCGTCGAGACGTTGTACCTGGCGCGGACCTCGTCCGGCAGCTTCAGCATGCGCACGAACATGGTCGGCACGAGCTGTGACTGCGTGACCTTGTATTTCTCGACGAGCTTGAGGAAATCCTCGGCGTCGAAGTGCTCCATGATGATGGAGGTGCCACCCAGCACGATCGCCATCATGTTGAAGCGCAAGGGGGCCGCATGATAGAGCGGCGCCGGCGACAGATAGGTGCTTTCCGCATTCATGCCGCACATGGTGGCGCAGAGCACGCGAAGGAAGGCGTTCGGCTCGTCGATCTTGTTACCCTCAAAAGCCTTCTTGATGCCCTTTGGCCGGCCGGTGGTGCCCGATGAATACAGCATGTCGTAGCCGGCGACCTCGTCGGCGATCGGCGTGGTCGGCTGCGCAGCCGCTTCCTTGTCGTAGGAGCGGAAGCCGGGCAGCGGCTCGTCGACCATGTAGAATATGGCCTCGCCCGGCGCACCCTTGACCAGGTCCTTGATCTGGTCGGCGCATTTCGGCGTGGTGATCACGACTTTGGCGCCACAATCGCCGATGATGTAGTCGATCTCGTCGTGCTTCAGGTAACGGCTGATCGCGGTGTAATAAAGCCCACTGCGTTGCGCTGCCCAACAGATCTCCATGAACGCGAGGCGGTTTTCCATCAGCAACGCGATGTGGTCGCCGGCCTTCAGCCCGAGCGAGCGAAACAGGTTTGCGCCCTGGTTCGAAAGCTCGTCGAGCTCGCGATAGGTGATCGCCTCGCCGGTCCCGGCCATCTGGTAGGCAATCTTGTCAGGCGTGCTCTTCGCGTAAATGGACGGATGGGTCATGGCGCTTCCTCAAAAAAACAGGCGAGCCGTGAATGGTGACAGGGGGGCGGATGCCGCTCCCTGTCACCACTCACCACTCGCCATGCGTTCTTCGCTTTTCTTCTTACAGTCGTTCGATGATCGTGACGTTGGCCATGCCGCCGCCTTCGCACATGGTCTGCAGGCCATAGCGCTTGCCGCGCTGCTGCAGGGCGTGAACCAGCGTCGTCATCAGCTTGGTGCCGGAGCCGCCAAGGGGATGGCCGAGCGCGATGGCGCCGCCGTTGACGTTGAGCCTGCTAGCATCGGCGCCGGTGGTCTTCAGCCAGCCGGCCGGCACCGACGCGAAGGCCTCGTTGACTTCGAACAGGTCGATGTCGTCGATCTTCATGCCGGCCTTCTCCAGCGCGCGCTTGGTGGCATGCAAGGGAGCGTCGAGCATAATGACGGGGTCGCCGCCGGTCATGGTCATGTGGTGGATGCGCGCGAGCGGCTTCACGCCAAGCTGCTTGAGGCCGCGCTCGTTCACGACCATCACGCCGGAGGCGCCGTCGCAGATCTGGCTGGCGCTGGCGGCGGTGAGCTTGCCGTTCTCGGCGATCAGCTTGACGCCCTTGATGCCTTCGAGCGTGGCGTCGAAGCGGATGCCCTCGTCGATGTAATGGGTGTCCTTGCTGCCGTCGGCGCGGGTGATCTCGAGCGGCACGATCTCCTTCTTGAAGTGACCGGCCTGGGTGGCGGCGATCGCGCGTTGATGGCTGTTGTAGGAAAATTCGTCGAGATCATCTTTCGACAAGCCGTACTTCTCGGCCATCATTTCCGCGCCGGTGAACTGGCTGAATACGATGTTCGGATATTTGTGCTCGATGCCCGGGCTCTTGTAATTGCCAAAGCCGTTCTTGGCCGGCAACTGCGATGACAGGCCCATCGGCACGCGCGTCATGGATTCCACACCGGCCGCGATCACCACGTCCATCGTGCCGGACATCACGGCTTGCGCCGCGAAGTGCAGCGCCTGCTGCGAGGAGCCGCACTGGCGGTCGATCGAAGTGCCCGGCACGCTCTCCGGCAGTTTCGAGGCCATGATCGCGTTGCGCGCGACGTTGTTGGACTGCTCACCGACCTGCATCACGCAGCCCATGATCACGTCTTCGACCAGCGCAGGATCGACCTTGCTGCGATCGACCAGCTCGTCCAGCACTTTTGCCGCGAGATCGGCCGGATGCCAGCCGGCGAGGCGGCCCCCCTTGCGCCCGCCCGCGGTACGCGCAGCGGCGACGATATAAGCCTCGGCCATTTCGGTCTCTCCCATGATTGTTCTGAATTGGGTTGTCGGGGCGGATTTAATGGGCGGGATATCGTTTAGTCAATCGATCAATTAACTCTTGTGGGGAGGCGCTGCTTGGGCTTATGTGCGGCCCGCTTGAAGCGGTGAGAACAAGGGATATCCGTGACTACCAGTGTACCGAACAGGCTTCCGAGCGGAAAGAACTCCACGGCAGAGAAATTGCTCGTGGCCGCAAGCGAGCTGATGATCGAACGCTCATCCATCGAGATCTCGCTCTCCGACATCGCCCAGAAGTCGGGCGCCAACGCCGCGCTGGTCAAATATCATTTCGGCAACAAGGACGGCCTGCTGCTGGCGCTGCTCGCGCGCGACGCCGCCACCGAAATGTCCAATCTGGAATACCTGCTGGCACAGCAGATCACCTCGACCGCGAAGCTGAAGCTGCATATCGCCGGCATCATCCGCGCCTATCACCGGTTCCCCTATATGAACCGGCTGATCCACTATCTCCTGCATGAGAGCGTTGCAGGCTCCGCAGATGAAGTTTCAAAATTCTTCGTCGCGCCGCTGCTCGACTTTCATCGCCGCCTGCTCGCTGAGGGCGTTGGCCGCGGCGAGTTCCGGCAAACCGATCCGGTGCTGTTCTACACCAGCCTGATCGGCGCCTGCGATCATCTGTTCTTCGGCCGGCACGCAATGTCTCGCGCGACCGGCGTCGGTCCGGTCACCGATGACGTTTGCCGGCAATACATCAAGCACATGGAAACGCTGATCTGCGGCGGCATCCTCACGCAAGCCGAGGAAGCTACCGCGGCCGGATAATCCGGCCGAGACGTTCAAGTCTAGAGAAGAAACGCCCAAGGAAAGGTAGCCTGTCATGGAATTGAAAGACGTAGCCGTTCTCATCACCGGTGGTGGTTCGGGTCTTGGTGAAGCGACCGCGCGCGCCATGGCCGCGAAGGGCGCCAAGATCGGCGTAATCGATCAGAACAAGGACAACGCCGAGAAGGTTGCCGCCGAGGTGAAGGGCGTCGCGCTCCATGCCGACGTCACGAGTGAGGAGCAGATCAAGGCGGCGATCGCCAAGGCGGAAGCCGCGCACGGCGTTGCCCGGGTGCTGATGAACTGCGCCGGCATCGGCGGCTCGCAGCGCATCGTCGGCCGCGACGGCGTCTATCCCTTGGAGAAGTTCGCGCGCATCATCAACGTCAATCTGATCGGCACGTTCAACTGTCTGCGCCTGTTCGCCGAGCGCCTCGTCACAATCGAGCCGATCGGTGAAGAGCGCGGCGTCATCATCAACACCGCTTCGGTTGCGGCTTATGAAGGCCAGATCGGCCAGATTGCTTACTCCGCCTCAAAGGGCGGCGTTGTCGGCCTCACCCTGCCGGCCGCGCGCGACCTCGCGAGCCAGAAGATCCGCGTCAACACTATCGCGCCCGGCCTGTTCTTCACGCCGCTGCTGATGGGTCTGAACGAGGAAGCCCGCAAGAGTCTCGGCGCCCAGGTGCCGCATCCCTCGCGCCTCGGCGATGCCAAGGAATACGGCGCGCTTGCCGTGCATATGGTCGAGAACCCGATGCTCAACGGCGAGACCATCCGTCTCGACGGCGCCATTCGCATGGCGCCGCGGTAGGGCTCTGCTTACCCTCCCCTTGAGGGGGAGGGTGAAAGACCGGCGCCAGACTCGCATGAAGGACGCTCCCATGTCCCAACCGCTGCTGATCGAGCATGACGACGGCGTCGACCGGGTCACGCTCAATCGTCCTGACAGCCTCAACGCGCTCGATCCCGCGCTGATCGATGCGCTCAACGTCTATTTCCAGGGCCTGCAGCGCAACCGCGATACGCGTGTCGTGGTGCTCAGGGGCGCCGGCAAGAATTTTTGCGCCGGCCTCGACCTCAAGGCTGCGATGGCGCGCCGTGCCGGGCAGCAGGAGCCGCCTGGCGTCACCGAGTCGCTGGACTCGCAGCGCCGCATCGCCGACATCGTGATGCTGATGCGGCGCTGTCCGCAGCCGATCCTGTCGCTGGTGCAGGGCGCGGCGGCCGGCGGCGGTTTTGCCCTGGCGCTGGCCTCTGACATCCGCATCGCGACGAAGTCGGCGCGGATGAACTGTGCCTTCATCAAGCTCGGCCTTGGCGGCTGCGACATCGGCACCAGCTACTTTCTGCCGCGCCTCGTTGGTGTCTCCGTCGCTTCCGAGTTGATCCTGACAGGACGCTTTATCGGCGCCGAGCGCGCGCTCGCGGTCGGCCTCGTCTCCGAAGTCGTGGATGACGACAAGCTCGATGTGGCCGCCGAGCCCTATGTCGACGCAATGATGACGGCGTCACCGGTTGGGCTGCGCCTGTCAAAGGAGTGCCTCAACATGAGCGTCGATGCCGGATCGCTGGAGGCCGTCGTCGCGATGGAGGACCGCAACCAGGTCCTGTGCAGCCGTTCCGAGGAATTTTCGGAAGGCATCAGGGCCTTCCTTGAGAAGCGAAAGCCTGTCTATATCAAGCGCTGAACAACAAAGATCCGTAAAGGACAATAATTCCGGGAGACGCAAAAATGAGTGGAAGCGCGGCGGCGGTGATGGCGAAGCCCGCCTTTCGCAAGGTCGAGTGGCTCGCGCGCGACATCGATGTCGAGCGTCGCGCTGACGGCACGGTGGTGCTGAAGTCGCGCATTCCGCTGCAGGCCTACGAGAAGCATCTTCCGACCTCGCTCGCGAAGTGGGCGAAGGAAGCGCCGGAGCGCATCTGGCTCGCGCAGCGCGGTGGTCCCAATCGCGAGTGGCGCAAAGTGTCCTATGGCGAAGCCAAGCGCACCGTCGATGCGCTGACTCAGGCGCTGCTTGATCTCAAAATCGATGGACGCCCGGTTGCGATCCTCTCCGGCAATTCAATCGAGCATGCGCTGATGACACAGGCAGCGATGCAGGCGCGTTCACCGGCCGCGCCGGTATCGCCGGCCTACTCGCTGCTGAGCCACGATCACGTCAAGCTGAAGTACCTGTTCGACATGATCAAGCCGGCAGTAGTGATGGTGCAGGACGGCCCGACCTTTGAGAAGGCGCTCAAGGCCCTTGATCTTGCCGGCGTCACCGTCGTTCACGTCGCGCGCCCATGCGAAGATGTGAAGAGCGTCAGCTTTGGCGAGCTCGCAGCAACGCCGGTGACTGCAGATGTGGACGCGTCGATTGCAAAGATCACGCCCGACACGGTCGGCAAGCTGCTGTTCACCTCAGGTTCGACCGGGATGCCCAAGGCCGTCATCAATACGCAAGAGATGATGTGCGCCAACGCAGCGATGATGATGCAGGTGCGGCCGCGCACGCCGGGCGGTCCGCTCGCCACGGTGCTGGACTGGATGCCGTGGAATCATACCATGGGCGGCAATGCCGCATTCCACCCGGTGCTGGTAGATGGTGGCACGCTCTATATCGACGACGGCCGGCCGATGCCGGGTCAGCTCGATGAGACGATCAAAAATCTCCGTGAGATTTCGCCGACCTATTACGCCAATGTGCCGGCCGGTTACGCAGCGCTCGCGGCTGCGATGGAGAAGGACGATGCGCTGTGCCGCTCCTTCTTCAAGAACCTCTCGATCATGGCCTATGGCGGCGCGCGGCTGCCCGACGATCTCTATGACCGCATGCAGGCTCTCGCCGTGAAGACCACCGGCGAGAGCATCGTGTTCTACACCGGCTGGGGCTCGACCGAGACTGCGCCGACTTCGACCGGCACCTATTGGGACACCGAGCGCGTCGGCCTGATCGGCCTGCCGTTCCCCGGCGTCGAACTGAAGATGGTGCCGTGCGGCTCGAAATACGAACTGCGCCTGCGCGGCGTCAACGTCACGCCCGGCTACTTTGGTCAGCCGGACCTGACCAGGAAAATGTTCGACGAAGAAGGTTTTTATTGTATCGGCGATGCAGGCATTTTCGTTGACGATGCGGATCCGGTGAAGGGCATCATCTTCGCTGGCCGCGTGGTCGAGGACTTCAAGCTCACCACAGGCACCTTCGTCCATGTCGGCTCGCTCCGGACCGATGCGATCGCGGCCGCGACGCCTGTCGTGCATGATGCCTTGGTCGCGGGACAGGATCGCGCTTTCATCGGGCTCCTCGCCTGGCCGAACCTCCATGCCTGCCGCCAGCTCGTCGGCGATCCCGATCTCAGCTTCGAGGATGCGGTGAGGCATCCTGAGGTCATTGCGTGCTTCAGGCGCGGGCTCCAGGCCCATAACAAGGAGTGTGAAGGCGCCAGCAGCCGCATCATCGCCCGCGCGATGCTGATGGCCGAGCCACCCTCGATCGACGGCAACGAACTCACCGACAAGGGCTACATCAACCAGCGCGCTGGCCTGGAACGCCGCGCTGCACTGGTCGATCGGCTCTACGCGGATAAGCCGGACCAGGATGTGATCGTGCTGCGATGAATGCGCAACTCTTTCCCATTGTCATTCCGGGCTCGCGACTTCGTTGCGCCCCGGAATGACGGTCTCAATGACGAATAAAAGGTAAGCCGCCATGAACTTTGATTTCTCCGACGACCAGAAACAGCTTCGCGACCAGGCGCGCAAATTTCTCACTGAGAAGTGCTCGCCCAAGGCGGTGCGCATCGTGCTCGACGGCAAGGCTCCTTACGACAAGGAGCTCTGGAAGGGCCTCGCCGAAATGGGCTTTCTCGGCGTCGCGATCCCCGAAGAGTTTGGCGGCGCGGGCGCCGGTCATCTCGAGCTTTGCGTCATCGCGGAGGAGATGGGCCGGGCCAATGCGCCGGTGCCGTTCTCTTCGACGGTGTATCTTGCTGCCGAAGCGCTGCTGATCGCCGGCAGCGACGCGCAGAAGAAGAAGTGGCTGCCCACGATCGCGTCGGGTGAGGCGATCGGCACGCTGGCGCTGTTCGAGGGCAAGGGCAATCCGGCGCCGAAGAACGTCAGGCTGACGGCCGCGAACGGCGTGCTCAATGGCGTCAAAAGGCCCGTGGCCGATGGTGCGATTGCCGACTTCGCGGTGGTCGCCGCGCGGACGGGATCGAGCGGGCGCGATGGCGACATCTCGCTGTTCCTGGTCGATCTCAAGGGCGGCGGCGTCGAGGTGAAAAGCCTCACCAATCTCGATCCGACCCGTGGGCAGGCCGAGATCTCCTTTAGGGATTGCAAGGCCGAGCCGCTCGGCGGTGCCGGCGAAGGCTGGAGCATTTTGTGTCAAGTGCTCGACCGCGCCGCGGTGCTCTGCGCGTTCGAACAGGTCGGTGGCTCCGACCGCGCGCTGGAGATGGGCCGCGACTACGCGCTCGACCGCATTGCCTTCGGCCGCCAGATCGGCTCGTTTCAGGCGGTCAAGCACATGCTCGCCGACATGTACGTCTCGGCGACGCTGGCGCGCTCCAACAGCTATTACGGCGCCTGGGCGCTCTCGACCAACGCGGCCGAGCTGCCGGAAGCGGCCGCCGCTGCGCGCATCAGTGCGACACAGGCGTTCCAGCACTGTGCCAAGAACAACATCCAGGTTCACGGCGGCATGGGTTTCACCTGGGAGTTCGACTGCCACATGTACTACCGCCGCGCCAATGCGATGGCGCTCGGGCTCGGCAGCCTGTCCTATTGGGAGGACCAGCTGATCGACCGCATGCGCAAGAAGAACGCGGCGTAAGCGAAGGACACGAATATGAACTTCGACGACACCCCGCAGGAAGCCGAATTCCGCGCTACCGCCCGCGCCTGGATCGGCGCCAACGCGCCCGGGCAATACGAGGACGAGCTGCGCAAATCCTCGCTGGGCCGCACTGTGCTCAAGAGCGCCAACATTCTCGAAGTCGCAAAGGCCTGGCAGAAGAAGAAGGCCGATGCCGGCTGGGCCTGCCTGCACTGGCCGAAGGAATATGGCGGCCGCGGTTCGACGCCGATCGAACGCGTGATCTGGCAGCAGGAAGAGGGGCCGTTCGGCCAGCTGTCCCGCATGTTCATCATCGGCCATGGCATGTGCGGGCCGACCATGATGGCGTTCGCGCGCGAAGAGCACAAGCGCAGCTATCTGCCGCCGCTCGCTTCCGGCGAGAAGATCTGGTGCCAGCTGTTCTCCGAGCCTGCTGGCGGCTCCGACGTCGCGGGTCTGCGCACGCGTGCCGAAAGGGACGGCGACGACTGGGTCATCAACGGCCAGAAAATCTGGACCTCGGGCGCGCATTATTCTGACTACGGCATCCTTTTGACCCGTACCGATCCGACCGTGCCCAAGCACAAGGGCCTCACCATGTTCTTCCTGGACATGAAGAGCCCCGGTGTCGAGGTACGGCCGATCAAGCAGGCGAGCGGCGCGTCCGACTTCAACGAGGTCTATTTCACCAATGTGCGCATTCCCGATCATCAGCGCCTCGGCGAGGTCGGCGACGGCTGGAACGTCTCGCTGACCACGCTGATGAACGAGCGCAGCGCGATCGGTGCCGCCGTCTCGACCGGCTTCCCCGAGCTGTTCGAATATTGCTCCAGCCTGATGCTCGATGACGGTCCGGCGATCGAGGATCGCGCGGTGCGCTCGAAGCTTGCCAATTGGGCGGTGAAGGCGAGCGGGCTGAAATACACCAGCATGCGCGCGATCTCCTCGCTGTCGAAGGGCGAGCGTCCGGGGCCTGAAAATTCCATCGGCAAGCTGGTGGCGGGTTCGATGATCCAGGACGTCGCGACCTACGCGCTGGACTTGCAGGGGGCGAGCGGCGTGGTCAGCGGCGAGGATGCCGAACTCGCCGGCCGTTTCCAGGCGATGCTGCTGCGTGCGCCAGGTACCCGCGTCGAAGGCGGCACCGACGAGATCATGCGCAACATCATCGCCGAGCGGGTCTTGGGCCTGCCCGGCGACATTCGTGTCGACAAGGACGTGCCGTTCAGCAAGATCCCGACCAAGGGAAGAGGGTAGAGGTCCGCCATGAATTTCGACGATACCCCGCAGGAAGCCGCATTCCGCGAGACCGCGCGCAAATGGGTCGCCGCGAACGCACCTAAGGAGTTCGAGCAGGAGCTGTCAAAGTCTTCGCTCGGCCGCATCCGGCTGGCGAAGCACGACATGGTCGAGGTCGGCAAGGCCTGGCAGAAGAAGAAGGCCGAGGGCGGCTGGGCCTGCCTGCACTGGCCGAAGGAATATGGCGGCCGCGGCGCCACGCCAATCGAGCGCGTGATCTGGCAACAGGAAGAGGGCGTCTACGGCAAGCTGACGCAGCCGTTCCAGATCGGCGAGGGCATGTGCGGCCCGACCGTGATGGCCTGGGGTAGCGAAGATGCCAAGCGTCGTTATCTGCCGAAGCTCGCCGCGGGTGAAGAGATCTGGTGCCAGCTGTTCTCCGAGCCGTCGGCCGGCTCCGACGTCGCGGGTCTGCGCACGCGGGCGGAGAAGAAGGGCGACAATTGGGTCGTCAACGGCCAGAAGATCTGGACCTCGGGCGCGCATTATTCCGACTACGGCCTGTTGATCGCGCGCACCGATCCGAATGTGCCCAAGCACAAGGGCCTCACCATGTTCTTCCTGGACATGAAGAGCGCCGGTGTCGAGGTGCGGCCGATCAAGCAGGCCAACGGCATGCAGGAGTTCAACGAGGTCTATTTCACCGACGTCGTGATTCCGGACAGCCAGCGGCTCGGCGCCATCGGCGAGGGGTGGAGCGTCTCTCTGACCACGTTGATGAACGAGCGCATGTCGATCGGTTCGCGGCTCGCGACCGGCGTGCCCGAGCTGTTCGAGTTCTGCTCGAACCTGATGCTGGAGGACGGGCTCGCGATCGACGATCCTGCCGTACGCTCCAAGCTCGCGAGCTGGGCGGTGAAGTCGAGCGGGCTGAAATACACCAGCTACCGGGCGATCTCGGCGCTGTCGAAGGGCGAGCGGCCGGGACCGGAAAATTCCATCGGCAAGCTGGTGTCGGGCATGATGCTCCAGGACATCGCAACTTATGCGATGGACCTCCAGGGAGCAGCCGGTGTTCTCACAGGCAGCGACGAGGAGACGGTGCACGGCCAATTCCAGCAGATGCTGTTGTCCTCGCCTTCGATGCGCATCGCCGGCGGCACTGACGAGATTTTGCGCAACATCATCGCCGAGCGGGTACTGGGATTGCCGGGCGATATCCGTGTCGACAAGGATGTGCCGTATAACAAGATCCCGACCAAGGGGCGGTGATGTGGCCCCCCGCTGTATCTCTCAAGGGTGGGCAAAGCGAAGCGTGCCCACCATATGCAGATGCGCCGGGGTAAGTCTGTCGGTGGGCACGGCGCTATGCGCCTTTGCCCACCCTACGAGAACAACGCGAGCTGATCCATGGATGCACAAGTCAAACAGAACCGCCGCATCGGCGTGCTCGAAGAGCTCCTCAACGAGCGCTATTCGGTCCGCGCCTTCTTGGAGAAGGACGTCGATCGCGCGACCATCGAGCATGTGCTGACCACGGCGCAGCGCACCGCGTCCTGGTGCAACAGCCAGCCCTGGCAGGTCATTATCGCCAGCGGCGAGGCCAAGGAGCGCTTTCGGCAGGTGATCTACAAGGAGGCTTCCGGCGGTCTCGGCGACGATTATGATTTCACGCCGCCCCGTGAATATGCCGGCGTCTATCTCGAACGCCGCCGCGAGAGCGGCTTTCAGCTCTACAACACGCTCGGCATCGCCCGCGGCGACAAGATGGCCTACGCAAAACAAGCGCTGGAGAATTACAATTTCTTCGGTGCGCCGCATGTGGCGATCATTCATACCAACGAGCCACTCGGCATTTATGGCGCGATCGATTGCGGGGCTTATGTCAGCAATTTCATGCTCGCGGCGCAGGCGCTCGGGCTCGGCACGATTCCGCAGGCGGCACTTGCGCGCCATTCCGGTCTGATCCGCCGCCACTTCAACCTGCCCGACGATCGCCGTGTCGTGTGCGGCATCTCGTTCGGCTATGCCGACAACGCGCACAAGGTCAACAGCTACCGCACCTCGCGAGCAACTGTCGCCGACACGGTGACGTTCGTCGCGAAGTGATCGTCTGGCGATCGGCTAGCTAGATCCACGCGTGCGAAGACGGCCGCGCAAACGGCCGCCTTCTCTGGCTGTCGCCTTTGGTCGATTGACGCGCTATCCGCCGCTGCCGCCGATTACAGCGCGCACGGTCTCGTCGGGTCCGAAGTCCTCGGCGCCGTCGACATAGAGCAGTGCGGCGAGCTTCGAGCGCGCGCGGTTGACGCGGCTCTTGATGGTGCCGACCGCACAGCCGCAGATCGAGGCTGCATCCTCATAGGAGAAGCCGGAGGCGCCGACCAGGATCAAGGCTTCGCGCTGGTCCTGCGGAAGCTTCTCGAGCGCGCCGCGAAACTCCTCGAATTCGAGGTGGGCGTTCTGCGAGGGCTGCGTCTTCAGCGTCTTGGCATAGTTGCCCTCGGCATCCTCCACCTCCCGCCGCCGCTTGCGATAGTCGGAGCGGAACAGGTTGCGCAGGATCGTGAACAGCCATGCCGGCAGGTTGGAGCCGGGCTGGAACGAGTCGATGTTGGCGAGTGCGCGCAACAGCGTTTCTTGCACCAGATCGTCGGCGCGGTCCGCATTGCCGCTGAGCGAGATCGCGAACGCGCGAAGGCTCGGCACGGCCGCGAGGATGTCATCACGCAGGGAGTTCGTGAGAGGCATTAATCCCTCCCATTGTTGTCGTTGGAGCCCCCAGCCCCATTCTCGTTCTGGGATCCTCCCGGCGCATCAAGCTTTTTGATGAGCTCCGCGAACCGGTCCGGAACCCCCTGCCGCACGACGTCGTCGTACATGGCGCGCAGTTGATGCCCGATCCGGGATTGGATCTCCGGAGTGAGGCCTCCCTTGCCGGGGGTCGTGCTTTTGCTGGCTTGAGACTTGAGATCTTTCATGACCTGTTCCACGTTTCCCCGAGTTAAGTGACT
Source organism: Bradyrhizobium monzae (assembly GCF_021458635.1). Taxonomy (GTDB): domain Bacteria; phylum Pseudomonadota; class Alphaproteobacteria; order Rhizobiales; family Xanthobacteraceae; genus Bradyrhizobium. The sequence goes on along the minus strand of NZ_JAIRDQ010000010.1, from coordinate 113,461 downwards.
GCAAAATCGAGAAGTTTCTCAACCGGGAGCCGTTCCCTGGATGGGTTCAATTCCAGGTTCGACAAAAAGTTCCCAGGCCGTGGGAACTTTTCTTGTCCTGAAGCGTAATCAGCCCAGTAGGGGAACCCGGGTCTCCCCTGACAGTTCCTTATTTTTGAGTTGGCCCGAAATGAATGGAGTGGGGATGTCCCGTTCACAGCTTGTTGCTGAGCACTTGCCGTTGTTGCGCCGGTATGCGCGCGCCCTGACGGGCAGCCAGGCCTCCGGTGACGCCTATGTCGCAGCCATGTTGGAAGCCATGCTGGGGGATCCGTCGGTGCTCGACGAGAGCCACGGGCCGCGTGCCGGCCTGTTCCGGCTGTTTACCCAGATCTGGAATTCGGTCTCGGTCAATGACGATGCCGAGGTGGCGACGCTGCCGATGCCGCCGGAGCGGCGGCTGTCCAACATCACGCCGCTGCCGCGGCAGGCCTTCCTGCTGCTCTCGCTCGAAGGATTTTCGGAAGAAGAAGTCGCCTATGTTCTCGCGACCGATGTCGCCGAGACGCGGCGGCTGGCCGATGCCGCCGGCCGCGAGATGGCGGCCGAGATCGCCACCGACGTCCTGATTATCGAGGACGAGACCTTCATCGCCATGGACCTCGAGAGCCTGGTGAAGAATCTCGGCCACAATGTCGTCGGCGTCGCGCGCACCCATGCCGATGCGGTGGCGCTGGCGAAGAACAAGCGGCCGGGCCTCATCCTCGCCGACATCCAGCTCGCCGACGGCTCGTCGGGCCTGGATGCCGTCAACGAGCTGCTCCGCACCTTCGAGGTGCCCGTGGTCTTCATCACCGCCTATCCGGAGCGCTTCCTCACCGGCGAGCGTCCCGAGCCGGCCTTCCTGATCTCGAAGCCGTTCCAGCCTGCGATGGTGTCGGCGGTGGCGAGCCAGGCGCTGTTCTTCCAGCGCAACTCGCGCAACCGCGCGCCGAAGGCGCCGGCGGCGTAAGCCTCGGGCGGTCTGGCGCTAAGCGAAGTCATCTGATCCGGCGTGCTGCAAGGCACGCCGGATTTTTCGTGCCCGCTTGACGAGCATCGAATTCGCCGCTCATACCTCGCGCATCGCCCCGAACTGGAGACGTGCCCATGGACCAGCAACTCCTCGATCGCCTCGCCATCCGCGACCTCGTCGAGAACTGGGCGGTGTGGCGTGACGCCGGCGACTGGGAGCGCTTTGCGACCGTCTGGCACGACGAGGGCTGGATGTCCGCCACCTGGTTTCAGGGGCCGGCGCGGGATTTCATGCGCGTCAGCCAGGAGGGGTTTGCCAAGGGCGTGCGCATCCTGCATTTCCTCGGCGGCAGCAGCATCGATCTTTCGGGCGAGCGGGCCATCGCGCAGACCAAGATGACGATCTCGCAGCGGGCCCTGGTGCACGACGTGCTCTGCGACGTCGTCTGCACCGGGCGCTTCTACGATTTCCTGGAGAAGCGGCAAGACCAATCAGGTATTGGCAAATGGGGCATCGTCCGCCGTCAGCCGATCTACGAGAAGGACCGGATCGACCCGGTCGATCCCGCCGCGACGCTCCGCCTCGACCAGCAGGCGCTCGCCGCGCTGCCGGAAGGCTACCGTCACCTCGCCTACATGCAGGAGCTGATCGGCTACAAGGTCAAGCGCGACATGCCGGGCCTGATCGGCCCCGAGGTCGAGAAGCTCTACGGAGAGGGACGGGACTGGCTCGCGGGGAAGGCCAAATAGTCTGCCGGCAAACGTGAACCGCAGACAAAAGTAAGGCGCGACTGGCATCACCACAGTCGCGCCCTACGTCGCCGGCTTATGGGGCAGGGGGGAATAGCCGGCTGTTGAGACGACTCCCGGGCGCGGGAGTCGTTCCAGGTGACCTGCAAAATTTTTCGCAGGGACCCTGTCGTTTCCGCACACGGTTAAGTGATCTTAACCTCTGGGAAACTCCGGTGCTCCCCTCGCGTTGTTCCCGCGATCGCCATGGGGCGAGGGACCGACAGCCATGCTGCATATTCAGAAGGTATTTTTTGGTGCCGTCGCCATAGCGGCGACGCTTGGTGCCGTTCAGGTTGGCGCCGTTCAACTGGCCTCCGGCCACGATCTGGCGTCCCGATGGGAGGCGCTCGCCGACCAGCCGGGCCAAACCTCGGGCCGCAACCTCGCAACTCATGAAGTCAATCGCACCAGCAAGTCCGACCGGCTCGCTGAGCCGAAGCCGGCGCCGGCTCCCACCCGGACCGTCTCGATGCGGCTGAACGATCTGGCCGACACGTCCGTGCTGCTCCGGGTCCCCGCAGTCATCGAGACCGGCAACGCCAAGCCGGCTCCCACGATGCTGAGGCCGGGTCGTAAGCCGACGATCGCGTGCGAGCCGATGGTCAGCTCCCTGACCGAGGTCGCCAAGCTGCTGCAGCCCGGCCGCTGCGTGACCTGATCCGCCTCGCCTTTTCTGCAAATTCGCTCTCCCCCGGGGAGGGCGATTTTGTGCGTGGACTTGATCCCCAATCCCATCGCGTTATATCCCGGCTTTCTCCGCTTCTGATTGACCGGGTAAACGCATGACGACGTCCGATACCGCCACGCACACGCAGCCTTTCCAGGCCGAGGTTTCCGAGCTGCTGCACCTGATGGTGCACTCCGTCTATTCGGAGACCGACATCTTCCTGCGCGAGCTGGTGTCCAACGCCTCGGATGCCTGCGACAAGTTGCGCTATGAGGCGATCGCCAATCCGGCCCTGCTGGGAGAGGGCGACGCGCTCAAGATCCGGATCATCCCGAACAAAACGGCAGGGACGCTGACGATCGCCGACAACGGCATCGGCATGGAGCGGCAGGAGCTGATCGACCATCTCGGCACCATTGCCCGCTCCGGCACCAAGGCCTTCGTGTCGAAGCTGAAAGAGGCCAAGGACGGCCTCGGCCTGATCGGCCAGTTCGGCGTCGGCTTCTATTCCGCCTTCATGGTTGCCGAGCGGATCGTCGTCGTCAGCCGCCGGGCCGGCGAGAGCGACGTCTGGACCTGGACGTCGTCAGGAGGCTCCGGCTTCGAGATCGCACGCGCCAGCGACGAGGAGGCGGCCCGCGTGGCGCGCGGCACCGAGATCGTCCTGCACCTGAAGGACGATGCGAAGAAATATCTCGAGACCTACGAGATCGAGCGCATTATCAGCGCCTACTCGGACAACATCCTTTTCCCGATCGAGCTCGTGCCGGACGAGGGAGAGCCGCGCCAGATCAATTCGGCGAGCGCGCTGTGGCAGCGTTCGAAATCCGAGCTCTCGACGGAAGACTACAAGAAGGCCTATCAGCAGATCGCATCCGCTTTCGACGACCCCGCGATGACGCTGCACTACCGCGCCGAGGGCCGCTATTCCTACGCCGTGCTGCTGTTCGCGCCGTCGACGAAGCCGTTCGATCTGTTCGAGCCGAACCGCAAGGGCCGCGTCAAGCTTTACGTCCGCCGCGTCTTCATCACCGACGATGCCGATCTCTTGCCGGGCTATCTCCGCTTCGTCCGCGGCGTCGTCGACAGCGAGGATCTCCCGCTCAACATCTCGCGCGAGATGCTCCAGAACAATCCGCAGCTGACGCAGATCCGCAAAGCCGTGGCGACCCGCGTCGTCAACGAGCTCGAAAGCCTCGCCGAAAAGGATGCGGAGAATTTCGCGAAGATCTGGGACGCCTTCGGTGCGGTGCTGAAAGAGGGCATCTACGAGGATTTCGAGCGCCGCGAGAAGCTGCTCGCGCTGTCGCGCTTCACCACCACGACCGGCGAGAAGCGCGCGCTCAAGGACGTCGTTGCCGATTTCAAGCCGAACCAGACCGAGATCTATTATCTCGTCGGCGACAGCATCGAGCGGCTGAAGTCTAGTCCGCGGCTGGAAGCTGCGACTGCGCGCGGCATCGAGGTGCTGCTGCTGTCCGATCCAGTCGACGCATTCTGGACCTCGATGCCGACGGATTTCGAGGGCAAGCCGCTGAAGTCGCTGAGCCAGGGCGATCTCAATCTCGACCTGATCCCGCGTGTCGACGAAAAGGACGAGGCGAAGAAGGACGAACCCGAGGCGGATGAAGCCGCCACCATCGCGGTGATCAAGGCCGCGCTTGGCGAGCGCGTCAGCGACGTCAAGGCCTCGACCCGCCTGACCAGCTCCGCCTCCTGCCTCGTCGCCGACAGCCAGGGTCCGAGCCGCGAGCTCGAGCGCATCCTGGCCCAGCAGAACCGCGGCATGCGCACCAAGCCGATCCTCGAGATCAACCTGCGCCACCCCATGGTCACGGCGATCACCAGGGCCCAGGCCGGCTCGAAGACGGTCGACGATCTCAGCCTGCTTCTGCTCGAACAGGCACAGATTCTGGATGGCGAGCTGCCGGAAGATCCGGCCGCGTTTGCGGCAAGGCTGAACCGGCTGGTGTTGCAGGGGCTGGGCTGACGCGAGCCCGGTCTACTCCGCCGCATCTTTTTGCTCTTCGCTCTCTTCCTCGGCCACGGGCTTCCTCTCCGTCCAGCGTGACAGCGTGTTGGAGAAGCGGTCGAGGTAGAGATAGACGACCGGCGTCGTGAACAAGGTCAGCGCCTGGCTGACCAGGAGGCCGCCAACCATGGCGTAGCCGAGCGGTTGGCGGATCTCGGCACCGGTGCCAGTGCCGAGCATCAGCGGAACGCCGCCGAGCAGCGCTGCCATCGTCGTCATCATGATCGGCCGGAAGCGCAGCAGTGCGGCCTGGCGGATCGATTGCTCCGGCGTCAGATGCTGCTCGCGCTCGGCCGCGATGGCGAAGTCCACCATCATGATGCCGTTCTTCTTGACGATACCGATCAAGAGGATGACCCCGATCAGGGCGATCAGGCTGAAATCGAAGCCGAAGATCATCAGGATCGCGATTGCACCGACGCCGGCCGACGGCAGCGTCGACAGGATGGTCAGCGGATGGATGTAGCTCTCGTAGAGCACCCCCAGCACCAGATAGACCACGACGAGTGCGGCGAGGATCAGCAGCGGCACGGTTCCGAGCGATTGCTGGAACGCCTGCGCGGTCCCCTGGAAGCTCATCGACAGCGTCGGCGGCGCACCCGTCTCGCTGACTGCGCGCATCACGGCGGCGGTCGCCTGTCCCAGCGCAACGCCTTCGGCGAGGTTGAAGCTGATCGTCACCGCCGGAAACTGGCTCTGATGCGCGATCGCGAGCGGCCGCACCGGCTCGCTATTCCATCTGCAGATGACCGAGAGCGGGACCTGGTCGCCGGTCAGCGGCGATTTGATGTAGAGCTTGTCGAGCGTGTCGAGTTTGCCTTGCAGCGCCGGCGTGATCTCGAGCACGACATGATAGCTGTTGGTCTGCGTGAAATATTGCGCCACCTGGCGCTGGCCGAAGGCGTCATAGAGCGTGTCGTCGATCAGCTGCGGCTGGATGCCATAGCGCGCGGCGGTGTCGCGATTGATCGTGAGTTGCACTGTCGTGCCCTCGGTCTGCTGGTCGGTGGCGACGTCGCGAAGCTCCGGCAGGCCTTTCATTTCCGTCAGGATCTTGGGCGCCCACCCGTTCAATTCGGGAAGATTGGCGTCCTGCAGCGTGAACTCGAACTGGGTGCGGGTGGCGCGGCCGCCGAGCCGCACGTCTTGCGAAGCCTGCATATAGAGGCGGGCGCCCTCGACCTTGGCGAGCTTCGGCCGCAGCCGGACGATGATCTGTTGCGCATTGGCGTCGCGCTCTCCGATCGGCTTCAGTGTGACGTACATGCGCCCCGAATTCAGAGCTGTACCGCCTCCGCCGATGAACATCGCGATGGAATCGACGGCAGGGTCGGCCTGTACGATGGCGTTGAGCTCCTCCTGCCGCCGCTTCATCTCGGCGAAGGAGATATCCTGGGGCATTTCCGACACGGCGGTGAGGAATCCATTGTCCTGCTGCGGGAAGAAGCCTTTTGGGATCAGGATGAACAGCAGCGCCGACAGCGCGACGGTCGCGAAGAAAACGCAGAGCGTGATGAGGCTATGCCGTAGCGCGAGGTCGAGCCCGCGTTCATAGGCGCCGAGCAGACGCTCGAATAGCCGCTCGCTCCATTGGTAGAAGCGGCCGCTGCGGGCTTCGTGGTCCGAGCGGAGGAAACGCGAGGCCATCATCGGCGTCAGGGTCAGTGACACCACGAGGGAGACGAAGATCGCCATTGATAGCGTCACTGCAAATTCGCGGAATAACCGGCCGATGATGCCGCCCATCAGCAGCAGCGGGATCAGCACGGCGACCAGCGATATGCTGATGGAGACGATGGTGAAGCCTATCTCGGCCGCGCCCTTATAGGCGGCGGCGACCGGGTTCTCGCCCCGCTCGACATAGCGCGTGATGTTCTCCAGCATCACGATGGCGTCGTCGACCACGAAGCCGACCGCGATGGTCAGTGCCATCAGCGAGAGATTGTCCAGCGAGTAGCCGAACACCCACATCAGCGAGCAGGCCCCGAGCAGGGCCAGCGGCACGGTGATGCTCGGGATGATCGTGGCCCAGAAACTGCGCAGGAAGATGAAGATCACCATCACCACCAGCACGATGGTGATCATGAGCGTGATCTGCACGTCGTCGACCGCGGCGCGGATGGTGATGGTACGGTCGCTGATGGTCTTGATGCTGATCGCGGGCGGGATCGCTGCGATCAGCCGCGGCAGCTTCTCCTTGATGCGGTTGACCGTCTCGATGACGTTGGCGCCTGGCTGCTTGAAAATGACGAGGAACACGCCGCGTTTGCCGTCGGCCCAGGCCGCGGTCTTCATGTCCTCCGGTCCTGACACCGCTTCGCCGATGTCGCGGATCCGCAAAGGCGCCCCGTTACGATAGGCGACAATCACGTCCTGCCACTGCGTGGCCTCGAGCAGCTGGTCGTTGGCGTAGACAGTGTAGGCGCGCCGGGTGCCGTCGATGTTTCCCTTCGGGCTATCCGTGGTCGCGATCGCGATCTGGCTGCGCACGTCCTCCAGAGACAGTCCCTTGGCGACCAGCTTGGCCGGATCGACCTGGATACGCACCGAGGGCTTCTGTTGCCCGCCGACGAACACCTGGGCGACACCGGGGATCTGGCTGATCTGCTGCGCAAGCTGGGCGTCGGTACGGTCGCTGACGGTGGTCAGGGGCAGCGTGTCGGAAGTCGCCGACAGGATCATGATCGGCGAGTCCGCCGGGTTAACCTTCCGATAGGTCGGCGGCGAGGGCAGGTTCTTCGGCAATTGGCCGCCCGCCGCGTTGATTGCGGCCTGCACGTCGTTGGCGGCGGCATCGATCAGGCGATTGAGATCGAACTGGATGGTGATCGACGCCGAGCCGAGTGAACTCGTCGACGTCATCTGCGTGATGCCGGGGATCTGCGCGAGCTGGCGCTCGAGCGGCTGCGCCACGGAGGAGGCCATGGTTTCGGGACTGCCGCCCGGAAGCGACGCGGAAACCTGGATGGTCGGAAAGTCGACCTGCGGCAGTGGCGCTACCGGCAGCAGGGGGTAGGCCACGAGGCCCACGAACAGAATGCCCGCCATCAGCAGCGAGGTGCCGATTGGATAGCGGATGAACGGAGACGAGATGCTCTCTTGCATGCCCTAAGCCCGTAGACCGGCCAGCGCATCTTCTCCCCGCGCATGGCGGAGTCGCGCTCGAGAGCCCGAGCGCGAATGTGCGTTTCCTTCAGCCCATATGTTTGTTGATTGCCCCGGAACGTCATCGGTCCGGGGCCGGCGTTGTGACCGAAAGACTAGTCCGTTCGCTCAGGCCTGCGAACGGTTTCCTGCACCGATGGTGTGCGACCTTTGTCGAAGGATGGTGTCGCGAGATATGCGTCCAATGCAGGCCGGCGACAGCGCGCCTTCGCGGTTTCGGATTGTTACGGCGCTGTGTCGCACCGTTTTTGGTGCGTGTCACAAGCGGGAGAGGTATAAACAGGAACGATCGCTTCTTCCGCGCTGTTGTGCCATATCGAAATGGCATAACGCCTGCCGTTGTTACCGATTCGAGGAAATGTCCGATGCGCCTCTCCCTCCTGACCCTCACCGCGATTGCCACGCTGTTCGCCGCGGCAGATGCCAGCGCCCAGACCTATGATCCGCGCTACCCGGTGTGCATGCACGTTTACGCGGGCGGCGGCAGGAGCGGGGGCGGCGGCAGCTGGTTCGACTGCTCCTTCACGTCGCTGGAGCAGTGCCGCGCCACCGCGTCCGGTCTCGCTGCAAGCTGCGACCTCAACCCCTATTATGCCTTCAACGAGCCGCCGCCCCCGCGCCGGCGTCACAGGAACGTGAACTGACAAGCTCTGGATGCGACGTCCGGCGGACATCTTGGTGCGCTGCTCATTCGCCATGATCGTCACCGCCGGTGCCTTGCTGGCGGCCGCGCCGTTGCATGCGCAGACCTTCGATCCCAATTATCCCGTCTGCAGGCATGTCTATTCCGGCGAGAGTGATGGTGGCGGCGAGCAGCGGTATGATTGCTCCTACACGTCGCTGCCGCAATGTCGTGCGACTGCTTCCGGACAGGCCGCGACCTGCGAGCTGAATCCGTATTACCCGGTCAACGTGCCGCCGCCGCGCTCGCGGCTCAGAAGCAGCAGCTAGCGTCGGGTGATCATTTGTGAGGGGGATCGATCGATCCCCTTCGCAGAAGCCGTAAGCTATTCCTTCTTCATCCCCGACAGCTCCACCACCTTGCGCCAGCGTTCGGTCTCGGCGGTGAGCATGCCGCCGAACTCGCCGGCATTGCCGTGCAGCGGGATCGCGCCGAGCTCGGCGATGCGCGCCTTGATCTCGGCGTCGAATAACGCCGTGTCGACCTCGCGATTGAGCAGGTCCACGATCTCGCGCGGCGTCTCGTGGGGAGCACCGACGCCGTAGAACGAGGACGTCTCGTAGCCGGGCAGCGTGTCGGCGATCGGTGGCACGTCAGGCAAAATCTCCGAGCGTTCGCGCGTGGTGATTCCGAGCGCGCGCAGCTTGCCGGCGCGCACTAGCTCGAACGACGAGGTGACGTTGTCGAACATGCCCTGGATCTGGCCGCTCATCACGTCGGTCAGGCCCGGTGCGGAACCGCGATAGGGCACGTGGGTAAACTGGACGCCGGCCATCGACTTGAACAGCCCGCCGGAGAGATGCAGCGACGTGCCGATGCCGGACGAGGCGATCGACATCTTGCCGGGATTGGCTTTGGCGTAGGCGATGAAGTCGGCGACGCTCGTCACCGGCAGATCGTTGTTGACGACCAGCACCAGCGGAATCCGCGCGACGCCGGCGACGGGCGCGATACCCTTGGCGAAATCGTATGGCAGCGCCGGATCGAACGAGGCGTTGATCGCGTTCGCGGTCGAGGTCAGCAGCAGCGTGTAGCCATCTGGCGCGGACGTGATCACCGCCTGCGTTCCGATATTGCTGCCGGCGCCGGGTTTGTTCTCGACGACGAAGGTTTGCCCGAGCCGGTCGGACAGGCGCTGGCAGATCAACCGCGACAGCACGTCCGTGGCGCCGCCCGGTGCATAAGGCACCACCCATTTCACGCTGCGCGACGGATAAGTCGGGTTGCCGATCGCAAAGGAGCGCGGCGCGATGAGTGTGGCCGCGGCGAAGGTGGCGGTCTGAAGGAAATTTCGCCTGGTGATCATCGTGGCCTCCAGTTCATCTCGCGCGGCGAGGGGGCGCGCTCACAGCGCGCCCGAATGACTGGATTTGCTATCGCAAGAATTGCACCGGGTCGCACGACGTTCCCGTCGGCTTGTTAAAGGATGATCGCAGTTAATCGAGAGCTAACCGAGTTTTACCTTGTCTCTTAACACCTGGGCAGGGTGCGCGAGCTAAGCTTAAGGAAACAAGCAGATACCGCCCGAAAGAATGAACGGCATGACCACCGGCGTCATCGAGCAAACCAAGCCCGCGCGCGCGCCTTCGGCATCAAAGATCTGGCTGAAGGCGATCGAGCTGACTGCGCGGATCGAGACGCTGCCGGGCCGCCTGTTCGCCGACGTCGTCGACGATCGGGCACGCCGCCAGCCCGACCGCGTCGCGCTGGTCACGGACGATGCGACACTCGACTACGATGGCCTGTCTCGGCGGATCAATCGCTATGCGCGCTGGGCGCGCTCGGTCGGCGTCGCCAAAGGGGACACCGTCGGCCTGATCATGCCGAACGGCATCGATTATGTCGCGGCCTGGGTCGGCATCAGCCGCGTCGGCGGCGTGGTGGCGCTGATCAATACCAAGCTTGTCGGGCAGTCTCTCGCGCATTGCATCGATGTCGCGAAGCCCTCACATATCGTCGTCGCGCACGATCTCTCGGCGACGCTGCAGAGCGCAACGCCGCATCTGAAGACCGACGCCAAGATATGGACCCATGGCGATGCCCGCAGCGAGCGTGCGATTGATGTTGCGCTCGCCGTGCTCGACGACGGGACGCTGTCGCCGGAGGAGCGCGGCGACGTCACCATCGATGACCGCGCCCTGTTGATCTACACCTCCGGCACCACCGGCCTGCCGAAGGCCGCCAGCATCAGCCATCGCCGCATTCTCAACTGGGGCTTCTGGTTCGCCGGCCTCACTGGCGCGACGCCGCAGGATCGGCTCTATGATTGCCTGCCGCTATTCCACTCGGTCGGCGGCATCGTCGCGCCGTGCAGCATGCTCGCCGCCGGCGGCTCGGTGGTGATCGCGGAGAAGTTTTCGGCCTCGAATTTCTGGCCCGACATCGTGCGGCACGACTGCACGCTGTTCCAGTATATCGGCGAACTCTGCCGTTATCTGCTCAAGGCGCCGCCGTCGGAGTACGAAAACCGCCACCGCCTGCGGCTGGCCTGCGGCAATGGCCTGCGCGGCGATATCTGGGAGGATTTCCAGGGCCGTTTCGCCATTCCCCGCATTCTTGAATTCTATGCCGCGACGGAAGGCAATTTCTCGCTGTTCAACGTCGAGGGCCAGCCGGGCGCCATCGGCCGCATCCCGCCGCTGCTTGCACATCGCTTTCCAGCAGGCCTCGTCAAGCTCGACCCCGACACCGGCGCGCCGCTGCGCAATGACGAGGGCTTTTGTATCGCCTGCGCGCGCGGTGAGGCGGGCGAGGCCATCGGCCGTATCGGCAAGGCAGACGAGGGCGGTGGCCGCTTCGAGGGCTATACCGATGCCGGCGAGACCGAGAAGAAGATTCTTCGCGACGTCTTCGCCAGGGGAGATGCCTGGTTCCGCACCGGCGATCTGATGCGGCTCGACGACAAGGGCTTCTTCCATTTCGTCGATCGCATCGGCGATACCTTCCGCTGGAAGGGCGAGAATGTCGCGACCTCCGAGGTCAATGACGCCGTGCGCGACTTCACCGGGGTGGTCGACGCCACAACCTATGGCGTCAGCATTCCCGGCGCCGACGGCCGCGCCGGCATGAGCGCGATCGTCGCGAACGAAGGCTTTGATATCGCCGCATTGTCCGCGCATCTCGCGCAGCGCCTGCCGGTCTATGCCCGCCCTGTCTTCATCCGCCTCTCGCGGGAGCTCGATGCGACCGAGACATTCAAGCAGAAAAAGGGGGAATTGGCGCGTGAGGGGTTTGATCCCGGCGCGGTCGCCGAGCCGCTGTTCATGCTCGACCCGAGATCGGGCGCCTATGTCGCATTCGGCTTCGACACCTATGCGCACGTCGTGGACGGCACGATCCGGTTGTAGCCGCATCAAAATCCGAAGATAGGTCCAATTTTATCTGAATTGTCCAAGAGGCCATTTACTTCTGTCGGGTAAACACGCGGTCATGGGAGGCGGTCATCAAGAGCCGCCGCAAGACATACGATCGATTAACTAAGGAAGAGGCGAGCCAGCCATGTCGGTACGATCCAAAGTCATTGAAGCGATCCAGCAGATCGCCAAAGAGCAGCACGTCACGCTTCCCGTACTCTCGGACGATCTGTCCCTGCACGAGACGGGATTTGACTCGCTGGCTTTCGCGATCCTGGTCGCGCGTCTCGAGGACGAGACCGGCGTCGATCCCTTCACCATTTCCGAGGACGCCGCGTTCCCCGCCACCGTGGGTGATTTCGTGCGGGCCTACGAAAATGTCCCCGCGTGAGATCTTCGCGCTCCGCGACCACCTTGGCGCGGAGCTGACGGGCCGTACGCTGTCGGATGCGCACCATGTGGTGTCGCTGACCGATATCTTGTCGCAGACCGTCCTCGGCGGCCGCCTGCGCGAGCTGTCCGGCCGCGCGGTCTTGCTGAAACTGTCGGACCAGCTCCGGTCGGGGCTCGCCATGATCGAGCTCGACGGCATCGCCCGCCGCATGCTGCTGTGTCCGCCGGATCTTAATCCGGCGCACCTGGACGCGTTGATCGCCGATGCCGGGGTCGATGCCGTCGTCACCGACGAGCCCGATCGCTGGGCCGCGACCGGCGTGTCGTTGGTCATTACTGCACAATTGCCGCTTCAAGCCACGGCGCCTGCGCAGACCGAGCGCGCGACCGAATGGCTGATGCTGACCTCGGGCACATCAGGCGTGCCGAAAATCGTCGGCCATACGCTGGAGGCGCTCACCGGCGCCATCGTCGCCGAAGGCCCGGCCAGGGGACCCGCGCCGGTCTGGGCCACGTTCTATGATATCCGCCGCTATGGCGGCCTGCAGATCTTCCTTCGCGCGATCCTCTCCGGCGGCTCGATGGTGCTGTCGGACCCGCACGAGGCGCTCGCCGATCACGTCGTGCGGCTGAACGCGCGCGGCGTCTCGCACATCTCCGGTACGCCCTCGCACTGGCGCAAGCTTCTGATGAGCGGCTCGGCCGCGCAGTTCGCGCCGGGCTATGTCCGCCTCTCCGGCGAGATCGCCGACCAGGCGGTGCTCGACGGCCTCAAGGCCGCATTCCCCAATTCCTCCGTCGGCCATGCCTATGCCTCGACCGAGGCCGGCGTCGGCTTCGCCGTCAATGACGGGCTCGAGGGCTTTCCGGCGAACTATCTCGGCAACCGCAACGGCGTCGAGATGAAGGTGGTCGACGGCTCGCTGCGGATTCGCTCGACGCGGACGGCGCATGCTTATATCGGCCGCAACGCGGCTGCGCTCGCCGACGGCGACGGTTTCGTCGACAGCGGTGATATCGTCGAACTGCGCGGGGGCCGCTATTATTTCGTCGGCCGCCGCGGCGGCATCATCAATATCGGCGGGCTGAAAGTTCACCCCGAGGAGATCGAGGCGGCGATCAACCGTCATCCCGACGTGCGGATGTCGCGGGCGAAATCGCGGAAGAGCCCGATCACGGGCGGCATCGTCGTCGCGGACGTGATCCTCGCCGACGGCACCGACCAGGCACGCGCGAAGGAAATTCGCGACCAGATCCTGGATCAGTGCCGCGCGCACCTGTCGTCCCACAAGGTGCCGGCGGTGATCCGCTTCGTCGACGCGCTCGACGTCACCCCGGCCGGCAAACTGGCGCGCACCGATGCATAATGTTCTCGTCACCGGCGGCAGCCGCGGCATTGGTCTTTCGATCGGCAAGCGTCTGGTCAGTGCCGGCTACAACGTGATCGCCGCCGCGCGACGCGAGAGCGACGAGCTCGGGGCTGCGATCGCCGCCTCCGAGGGCCGCCTGCATTTTCGCGCCTGCGATCTCGCGGTGATCGACGCGATCCCCGCCTTCGCAAAGCTCGTGCGCGATGAATTCGGCCCGACCTACGGCCTCGTCAACAATGCCGGTCTCGGCACCGAGGGCCTGCTCGCGACCATGCACAATTCGGAGATCGAGGCGCTGGTGCAGCTCAACGTGCTGTCGCCGATCATCCTCACCAAATATGTCGCGCGCCAGATGATGGCCGATGGCGCCGGCCGCATCATCAACATCTCCTCGATCATCGCGACGACGGGCTATAACGGCCTCTCGGTCTATGGCGCGACCAAGGCCGCCGCCACCGGCTTCACCCGCTCGCTCGCGCGCGAGGTCGGCAAGCTCGGCATCACCGTGAACGCGATCGCGCCCGGATTCATCGATACCGAGCTGACGCATAACCTCTCCGACGAGAGCCGCAAGCGCATCGCCGGCCGTAGCGCGCTGCGTCGCCTGCCGGAGACCGACGACGTCGCGCGCATGGTGGAATATCTGCTCGGCGAGGGCGGCCGTAACGTCACCGGTACCGTGTTCACGATCGACGCCGGCAACACGGCCTAAGACGGAACTCCGCCGTCACGATCGGGTTGATCCGGCGCAATGACATTGAGCCGGATTTGGTCGTAAGATGCCGCGTCCTCGATTGGGTTACGTCAATCGAACTGCCCTAAACCACAGGGAGCAGTCCATGGCTTCTCAAAATTTGGCCTCTCGAAATTTGGCTTCTCAAAATGCGGCCACGCCAAACATCACCGTTGCGGGTTCTGGCCAATCGCCCGTGGAGCTTTCGCCCGCGAAATTGGACGATGCCCGCTGCCCGCCGATGTCGCATCAAAACTCCGGCAGCCATGGCCACGAAATGTATCCGCAGCAATTCGTGCGGCTGATCGGCTGTCATGACGCCGCTCTCGATGCCTTGCGTAAGCGCGAGAGCGAAAAGCTGCATTAGCCCATATCGCCTATTCCCAATGCGCGCGAAGCCGGCTCTGGATCCTGTCGGCTATTGCATCTGATTGTGCTCGCCGGCGCGAGCAGGCATCTTGTTGTCTAACCCGTTTCGGCAAATGATGCGCTGCCTTTTCGGGGGAGCCGCCGGCGAACCCCAATCGGTCCCGCCACGTATCTCGTCTCACCTGCAACCCGACCGGCTTATGCAATGAGCGCCGATTCCTTTTACGGCAGCATCCCTGTCTTCCGCGGCTTCACCAGCCTGATGGAGCCAAAACACTATTCGCCGCTGCCGGAGGACTGGAGCGTCGGTGTCGCCGACATCGTCGATTCCACCAAGGCCATCGCGGCGCAGCGCTACAAGGCGGTCAACATGGCCGGCGCCGCCGTGATCGCGGCGGTGACGAATGCGCTGGAAGGACGCGAATTTCCCTTCGTGTTCGGCGGTGACGGCGCCAGTTTTGCGGTCGCGCCGGCCGATCTCGACGCGGCGCGCGAAGCTTTGGCTGCGACGGCGAGTTGGGTGCGGCAAGACCTCGATCTCAAAATGCGCGTCGCGCTGGTGCCGGTGAGCGCCATCCGTGCGAAAGGTCTCGACGTGCGCGTCGCGCGCTTCGGTCCGTCGGCCAATCTGTCATATGCGATGTTCTCCGGTGGCGGGCTAGCCTTCGCCGACGCCGCGATGAAGCGCGGCGAGTTCGCCGTCGCTGAGGCGCCCTCAGGCACGCAGCCCGATCTCTCCGGCCTGTCCTGCCGCTTCGAGGTGATACCGGCCTCGCGCGGGCTGATCCTGTCGGTGCTGGTGATGCCGGCAAGCGGCGCCGACCCGCAGGCCTTCCGCAAGGTGATCGAGGACATCATTCATCTCGTCGAGCACAGCCCGGATGCGGGGCGTCCCGTGCCATCGCAGGGGCCGCCGCTGAAATGGCCGCCGCAGGGCCTGGACTACGAGGCGCGCGCGATCCGTGGCGGGTCGTTGCTCAGGCGCCGCGCCGGTCTGCTCGCCTATACGTTTTTCGCTTATGTCCTGATGCGCTTCGACATCAAGGTCGGCGGCTTCCTGCCAAAAGTCTACAAGCGCCAGGTGGTCGAGAATTCCGACTTCCGCAAATATGACGACGGCCTGCGCATGATCCTCGACTGCACGCCGGAGCTCGAGCGAGCCCTGAGCGATCGTCTCGCGACCGCTGCGCGCGAGGGCGTCGTCCGCTATGGGCTCTATCAGCAGGATGCCGCGATGATGACCTGCTTCACGCCCTCGGCGCTGCGCAGCGACCACGTGCACTTCATCGACGGCGCGGGCGGCGGCTATGCCTCGGCGGCGACCGCGCTCAAGGTGATGGTGGCGGCCGCGACCTAGCGTCCCGCGCGCGTCCAGGTCTCGCCGCCGCAGAGCGCGCCGACGCAGCCTTCGACGCGCAGCGTCTCTGCTGATGTCACGGAGACGCTGCTCGCATAGGTGCTGCCGTCATCGGCGTTGTAGATCTGGCCCGACCATTTGTTCGGCCCCGATGATTGCATGCCGGAGAACAGCGGCAGGCCGATCATCGGTCGCCTGGCGAGTGCGGGATTGGGATTCTTGCTGTCGGTGGCGGGCTGGCCGGTCGCGGTGTCGGTGGGCTCTCGCAGCCAGACGATGACGCCGCAAATGCCGCCGCCGCATTTGCTGATCTTCACGCGGGCATCGCCAGCCTGGGTGAGCCAGGTCCCGCTCGCGTCAGCACTTTGCGCATGCGCGGCCGTCGTGCCGGACAGCGCAGCCAGGAGGACGGAGAGAATGGCGAATCTGCGGGACATGGAAGGGCCTCGAAATGGAGGCGTCTCCATAGCAGCAAATCAGAATCGTGCAACGCCCGATGGAATCACATTCCTGCGCTCATTTGCCCCAGTGAATATTTCACCACGGCAGGCCGCAGAGGTCGATGGAGCCGAGCGTCGGCGCACGGACGATGTCGAACACGTAGGGCGCCATATGGGTGAAGCGGATGCGGCCCTCAGGCTGCTCGCAATAGACCTCGCCGGTGAAGGCGCGCCATTTGCGGGCCTCGTAGAACGCGACATTGTGCGGCTCGCAGAACAGGATCGCGAAGCGAACCGCCTCGTTGGCACGCATGGTATGCACCGCCGCGTCGATCGCCATGGTGGCATAGCCGCGGCCCCGCCGATCCTCACGCGTACAGACGCCGCCGATGCCGCCGACATGCGCTTTCTGTCCATTCCAGGTGATGGTGCGGAAATAGATGCCGACGTGGCAGACGAGGCCGTCCTCAGGCGTCTCGATCAGCACGCGCAGATCGGCATGGGCCCATTTGACGCGGCTCCAGGACGGCTTCTCGGCGGCGTCGCGTCCCCAGACTGCGCTGAGCAGCGGTTGTGCGATCGGCCACGCGGCGTCGCCGTTCAGAATGTCGATTTCGATGCTCATGGTGGTCGCAACTCTGCTCCGTGACACATTCGTTCTGCCATAAGCGCTTCAAAGGCAATGATATTTTTCGCGGACTTGAAAGTTGTGCAATCAAGCCATGCCGTCGCAATCGCGCCTTTTCGCAAATTCGCGGTATTTAACGGCGCAGGAACCTTCTATAAGGGATGACCGTTAGAACAAGTTCTCCACCCAGTTGCGGACAAGAACCCATGACATTCACGCTGCCCCCACTCCCTTACGCCTATGACGCCCTCGGCCAGTTCATGTCGAAGGAGACGCTGGAATTCCACCACGACAAGCATCACCAGGCCTACGTCACCAACGGCAACAACGCGCTCAAGGGCACCGAATGGGAAGGCAAGTCCCTTGAGGAGATCGTCAAGGGCTCGTTCGGCAAGAACCCCGCAGTGTTCAACAACGCCGGCCAGCACTACAACCACATTCACTTCTGGAGCTGGATGAAGCCCAATGGCGGCGGCACCAAGCTGCCGGGCAAGCTCGAGAAGAAGATCAACGAGGACCTCGGCGGCTTCGAGAAGTTCAAGACGGACTTCCAGGCGGCCGGCGTCGGCCAGTTCGGCTCCGGCTGGGCCTGGCTCCAGGTCAAGAACGGCAAGCTCGAAATCGCCAAGACCCCGAACGGCGAGAATCCGCTGGTGCACGGCGCGACCCCGATCCTCGGCGTCGACGTCTGGGAGCACTCCTATTACATCGACTATCGCAACCGCCGTCCCGACTATCTCAAGGCGTTCGTCGAGAACCTCGTGAACTGGGAATACGTCGAGTCCCTGTTCGACAAGGTCTGAGTCAATCTCACCGGAATCGCGAAAGGCGGTCGCTCACGCGGCCGCCTTTTTGCTGTGCGGAATTGACTGATTGAGCCAGTCCTGCGCGGTGTGCGCACGGGTCTGTCATCGTTCCGTTTGCATCGCCTCGACGGCGCCCTTAATCAGGATTGGCATCACCCTCGAGCCGACCAAGCCCGTTGTCAGAACCGTCGCCGAAAAGTCCCGCGCCTGCCGAGGACGTGGAGTCCGAGCCGCGGCCGGGACGCGCGCGCAAGCCAATCGGCTGGTCGACCATCATCATCGCGGCACTGGTGGCGGTGAGCGCAGGGCTGGTCTGGCGGCGTGACGGCACCGAGGGTGTCCTGGAAATTCTCACCCACGATCTCTCGCTGTTCGGCGGCATCTTGCCGCGCGTGCTGGCGGGCTGCCTGCTCGGCGCCTTCATCTCGGAAATCCTGCCGCACGAAAAAGTCTCGCGCTCGCTCGGGCCGAAATCCGGCCTGAAGGGCCTTTTGATCGGCACCGCCTTCGGTGCGATCCTGCCCGGGGGCCCCTTCACCGCCTATCCGGTGGCGAGCGCGCTGCTGGCGGTCGGGGCCGATTTCGGCGCCACCATCGCCATGGTCGTGAGCTGGACCCTGATCGGCTACGGCCGCGCGGTGGCCTGGGAAATCCCGATCATGGGCACCGACTTCACGCTGTGGCGGATCGTGATCTCGCTGCCGCTCCCAGTGCTCGCCGGTGCACTCGGCCGTTTCGTCTATGTCCGGCTCTATCCGAAGCGCGAGAGCGACGAGGACGCGGCATGAGCGCAGCGCTCCTGATCGACATCCTGTTGTGGGGCTCCGTGTTCGGCGTCGGCCTGATCGCCTTCCGTCGTGGCCCTCCGGTGTTCAAGGCCTCGCTGCGTGAAGGCTCGATGGATTTCATCAACATCGTGCCGCGGATCGCGCTCGGCGTGATCGGCTCCGGCTACATCGCCGCCATCATCCCGCAGGAGGTGATCACCGGCTGGCTCGGGCCGGACAGCGGCTGGCTCGGGGTTGCAACCGCCGTGGTCGCCGGCGCCGCCACGCCCGGTGGCCCGGTGATCGGCTTTTCCATCGGCACCGTAGCGCTGAAGTCGGGCGGCGGGGTGCCGCAGGTGGTCGCCTATGTCGTGGCCTGGGCTCTGTTTGCCTTCCAGCGGGTGATTTTGTGGGAAATCCCGTTCATGCCGGCCCGTTTCGTCTGGTTCCGCTGCGCGGTTTCAGTGCCGTTCCCGTTCGTGGCGGCCGCCATCGCCATGGTGATCGGCAAGCCGTGAGCGGGCCGTGGACAAGGGTAATGTTATAATATAACGTCCCGGGCATGGTTCCCGCCGTGTCCCACGCCCCTCATCACGACCATTCCCATGACCACGGGCATTCGCACGGGCACGATCACACCCACGCCCATGTCCATGACGCGGCATCGCCGCATCCGGCCCAGGATGCGCCCTGGTCGATCCTGCGCATGACCATGGCCGGCCGCCTCTCGGCCGCCGTCGCCGTCTGCGCCGTGCTCTGGGGCGTCGTCTGGCTGGCGATGAGGTGACCATGGCAGCCGTGCACTTTCACAACGTCACGCTCGGCTATGACCGCCATCCGGCCGTGCACCATCTCAACGGCGAGGTCGCGCCCGGCGCGCTGGTTGCCGTGATCGGCCCCAACGGCGCCGGCAAGTCGACGCTGCTGCGCGGCATCGTCGGCATCCTCCGGCCGCTCGACGGCAGCATCCATCTCGGCGGGCTCGACAGCCGCGACATCGCCTATCTGCCGCAGAGCGCAGACATCGACCGCAGCTTTCCGATTTCGGTGTTCGATTTCGTCGGCACCGGGTTGTGGCGAGGGACAGGCCTGTTCGGCGGCATCGGCAAGGCCGCGCGCGAAAAAATCCTGCGCGCGATCGCCTCCGTCGGCCTCAACGGCTTCGAGAACAGGCCGATCGGCACGCTCTCCGGCGGCCAGATGCAGCGCGTGCTGTTCGCGCGCGTGCTGCTCCAGGACGCGCGCCTGATCGTGCTCGACGAGCCCTTCAACGCCATCGACAGCAAGACCACGACCGACCTGCTCGCGCTGGTGAAGCGCTGGCACAGCGAGGGCCGCACCGTGCTGGCCGCGCTGCATGACATGGAGATGGTGCGTACCCATTTCAGTGAGACGCTGGTGCTCGCCCGCGGCCCCGTGGCCTGGGGACCGACGGCGGAGGTGCTGACGCCGGAAAATCTGCTGGTCGCGATGCGGATGTGCGAAGCCTTCGACGACAGTGCGGCGGCCTGCGCGGCCGACGATGCCCGCTCGCGGGCGGCGTGATCATCGATGGTCTATGACGCGCTGATCGGTCCATTCACCGAATTCGAGTTCATGCGGCGGGCGCTCGCCGCGGTGATCGCGCTGTCGTTGGCGGGCGCGCCGATCGGCGTGTTCCTCATGCTGCGGCGGATGAGCCTCGTCGGCGACGCCATGGCGCACGCGATCCTGCCCGGTGCCGCCGTCGGCTTCCTGCTCTCCGGCCTCAATCTGTTCGCGATGACGGCCGGTGGCCTGATCGCCGGCTTTGCGGTCGCGATCCTCGCCGGCGTGGTCGCGCGATCGACCGGGTTGAAGGAGGATGCGTCGCTCGCGACCTTCTATCTGGCCTCGCTGGCGCTGGGCGTCACCATCGTCTCGATCAAGGGCACCAATATCGACCTGCTGCACGTGCTGTTCGGCAACATCCTCGCGATGGACGATCAGACGCTGCTGGTGGTCGCCTTCAACGCTACGGTGACGTTGCTCGTGCTGGCCGTGATCTATCGCCCCCTGGTGATCGAGAGCGTCGATCCCTTGTTTCTACGAACGGTGAGCCGCGCCGGCGGCCCCGCGCATCTCGCCTTCCTCGCGCTCGTCGTCATCAACCTCGTCAACGGCTTTCAGGCGCTCGGCACCTTGCTGGCGGTGGGCCTGATGATCCTGCCGGCGGGCATCGCGCGGTTCTGGTCGCGCGATCTCACCGTGATGATCTGCATCGCGGTCGTCGCGGCCGCCGTCTCGGGCTATGCCGGTCTCGTGCTGTCGTTCCAGACCCGCGTGCCCTCGGGCCCCGCGATCATTCTGGTGGCAACGATGATCTACATCGTCTCCGTCCTGTTCGGCCGCGTCGGCGGCATCGTCAGGCAGCTGTTTCCCGGCCGGCATCTGGAAGCATGACGATGATGCGGCGTCTCCTGCTTTGCGTGCTTCTGCTGATCGCCTCGCCGCTGCGCGCCGCGGAGCCGCTCAACGTCGTCGCGAGCTTCTCGATCCTCGGGGATTTCGTCCGCACCATTGGCGGTGATCGTGTCAGCGTCACGACGCTGGTCGGCCCCGACAGCGACGTCCATGTCTACACGCCGGCGCCATCCGACGCGAAGCGGATCGCGGACGCAAAACTCGTCATCGTCAACGGGCTCGGCCTCGAGGGCTGGCTGCCGCGGCTGGTGCAGTCTTCCGGCAGCAGGGCGACAATCGTAAACGCGAGTGCCGGCATCACGCCCTTGAAGCTCGGCTCGGCCGCAGACCCCCATGCCTGGCAGTCGGTCCCCAATGCCAGGGTCTATGTGGCTGATATCGCCAACGCGCTGGCCGCGGCCGCCCCCGATGATGCCGAGCTCTTCCGCACCCAGGCAAAAGCCTATCTGGAAAAGCTCGAAGCTCTCGACCGCGAGGTCCGCGAGGCCGTCGCCAAAATCCCACCTGAGCGGCGCAAGGTGATCTCGACCCATGATGCCTTCGGCTATTTCGCCGCCGAGTACGGTATCCAGTTCATCGCGCCCCTGGGGGTCTCCACGGAAACCGAGCCCAGCGCACGGGATATCGCGGCCATCATCGGCCAGATCAAGGCCGCGAGGATCCCGGCCGTTTTCCTGGAAAATATCAGCGATGACCGGCTGATCCGGCGGATCGCGGCCGAGACCGGGGCAAAGGTCGGCGGGACCCTGATTTCGGACGGTTTGACCGGCGAAAAGGGGTCTGCACCCACTTACATTGACATGGTCAGGCACAATATAAAGGCGCTGACCAGCGCGCTTGACCACTAGGGCAGGGGGCCACCCCGTCGGGGCGACCCCCGCCTTGCGTCGCGCGGAAAGCCCGAAGTCGGAGTTGTTATGTCTGAAGCGACCGCCTCCAAAATTCCCGTGACCGTCCTGACCGGCTATCTCGGTGCCGGCAAGACCACGTTGTTGAACCGCATCCTGTCGGAAAACCACGGCAAGAAATACGCCGTCATCGTCAACGAATTCGGCGAGATCGGCATCGACAACGACCTCATCATCGGCGCCGATGAGGAAGTGTTCGAGATGAACAACGGCTGCATCTGCTGCACCGTGCGCGGCGACCTCGTCCGCATCATGGACGGCTTAATGAAGCGCAAGGGCAAGTTCGACGCCATCATCGTCGAGACCACCGGCCTTGCCGATCCGGCGCCGGTCGCCCAGACCTTCTTCGTCGATGAGGATGTGCAGAAGAACGCGCGCCTCGACGCGGTGGTCACGGTCGCCGACGCCAAATGGCTGTCCGACCGTCTCAAGGACGCACCCGAGGCCAAGAACCAGATCGCCTTTGCGGACGTCATCGTGCTGAACAAGACCGATCTCGTTACCAAGCCGGAGCTTGCCGAGGTCGAGGCCCGCATCCGCGGCATCAACCCCTATGCCAAGCTGCACCGCACCGAGCGCTGCTCGGTGGCGCTGGCCGACGTGCTCGACCGCGGCGCGTTCGACCTCGACCGCATCCTCGACATCGAGCCGGATTTCCTCGAGGTCGACGATCATGACCACGACCACGATCATCACGGCCACGACCATCATCACCACCATGATCACGGCCACGGCCTGAAGCACTATCACGACGAGGACATGCAGTCGCTCTCGCTCAAGACCGACAAGCCGCTCGATCCGAACATGTTCATGCCCTGGCTCCAGAACCTGGTGCAGGTCGAGGGCGGCAAGATCCTGCGCTCCAAAGGCATCCTCGCCTTCCATGACGATGACGACCGCTACGTGTTCCAGGGCGTCCACATGATGCTGGAGGGCAACCATCAGCGGAAATGGAAGGAGGGCGAGCCGCGCGAGAGCCGCCTCGTCTTCATCGGCCGCGAATTGCCTGAAGAGCTCATTCGCGCGGGCTTCGAGAGCTGCATCGTCCCGTGATGAAAGAGTTTACGCCGGCTCCCGATTCCGCCTCGATCGTCTCCGTCACCGACCGCGTCAAGCCGGTTACGCTCGGCATGGGCGTGACCTCGCTACATTTCCTTGGTCCCCGCGCCGCCTTCGTCGGCGGCGAGGAGAACGTCGCTTTCGCTACGGCGAATGGTGAGGTCAGCAAAATTGCTGTCCACAGCGGCGGCATTCTCTCGACCGCTTCCGACGGCAAGCGCCTCGTGATGGGCGGCGACGACGGCAAGGTCGTCGCGCTCGACGCCAAGGGCGAGGTGACGCTGCTCGCCACCGATCCGAAGCGGCGCTGGATCGACGCGGTGGCGCTGCATCCGGATGGTGCCTACGCGTGGTCGGCCGGCAAGACCGCGACCGTCAAGAGCGGCAAGGCCGAGGAAAAGTCGCTCGAGGTACCCTCGACCGTCGGCGGCCTTGCGTTCGCGCCGAAGGGCCTGCGGCTCGCGATCGCGCATTACAACGGCGCGACGCTGTGGTTTCCCAACCTGGAAGGGTCAGCCGAATTCCTGCCCTGGGCGGGTTCGCATCTCGGCGTCACCTTCAGCCCGGACAACAAATTTTTGGTCACCACCATGCATGAGTCGGCGCTGCACGGCTGGCGGCTCGCCGATAACAGGCACATGCGCATGACCGGTTATCCCGGTCGCGTCCGCTCGATGTCCTGGAGCGCGGGTGGCAAGGGGTTGGCGACCTCGGGTGCCGACACCGTCATCATATGGCCGTTCGCCAGCAAGGACGGCCCGATGGGCAAGGAGCCCGCGATGCTGGCGCCATTGCAGGCGCGCGTGTCGGTCGTCGCCTGCCACCCCAAGAACGACATCCTGGCCGCCGGCTATAGCGACGGCACCGTGCTGATGGTGCGTCTGGAAGATGGTGCCGAGATCCTGGTTCGCCGCAACGGCACGCCGCCGGTGGCGGGGCTCGCCTGGAACGCCAAGGGCACGCTGCTGGCCTTCGCCGACGAAAATGGGGATGGCGGCCTGCTGGAGCTTTGATCTGTCATCGTTCCGGCCGTATAGGGGACCATGCGGTTCCTGACGACCTTCCAGATCGCTGATTTCGCCGACACGCTGGTCAGCCTGTTCACGGCCTTCGTGCTGGGCACGCTGATCGGCGCCGAGCGGCAATATCGCCAGCGCACCGCGGGCCTGCGCACCAATGTACTGGTTGCGGTCGGTGCCGCCGCCTTCGTCGATCTTGCCATGCATCTGACCGGCGCCGACGGCGCGGTCCGGGTGATCTCCTACGTCGTGTCCGGCATCGGCTTCCTTGGCGCGGGCGTCATCATGAAACAGGGCATGGACGTGCGCGGGCTCAATACCGCGGCGACGCTGTGGACTTCGGCCGCCGTCGGCTCCTGCGCCGGGGCCGACTTGGTCGCACAGGCAGCGGCGCTCACCGTGTTCGTCATCGCCGGCAACACCATGCTGCGTCCGCTGGTCAACGCCATCAACCGCATCCCGTTGAATGAGAAGACCTCGGAGGCGACTTATTACTTCAAGCTCGCGGTCGCGACCGATGCGCTACCCGATATGCGCGACCGTCTGATCGACAGGCTCGAGGCCGCGAAATATCCGGTGGCCGATGTCGACGTCGTCGAGATCGGGGAGAACGTTCTGGAGATCGTCGCAAAGCTGGTAGCGTCCGCGGTCGATCCGAACGAGCTGAATGTGGTCGCGACCGATCTCCAGCACCTCCCGGGCGTGCGCCACGCCACCTGGGAAGTCAGCACCACGGAGTAGGCGCGGCGCGCAAACGCGCGGTTCCCGCCTCTCCGGGCACGGAACCCGCGCGCGCCAGCTTCGTTGATTCCGTGGACAAAGGCGGTGATCGACATGCCCGGCCAAGATGACAAGCGCAGACTGAAGCTCGACCTGACAATTGCCTGCTCGCTGTTCGCAGCAGGCGTCGTGGTGTCAGTGATGTCGCTGGCGCAAATCCGCGCCGAGAACCGGATGGAGCTGGCGCAGGCGACGCAGCCGCTGCAGGGCACTCCGTCCAACGATCAGGACAAGACGCCGGCCGAGGCAAAGCCCGGCGGTGACCGACCGACCACGCCGGCCCCGGAGCCCGCGCGCCCCGATCCGCAGACGCAGGGCGCGGCAGGCGCGGCCAAACCGGCATTGCCGCCCGCACCGGCAGAGAAGATCGCGCCGCCGATTGAGAAGAAGTAGGTCTTTCCGTCATTCCGGGGCGCGCGCAGCGCGAGCCCGGAAATCCATTCGCAGTCTCTGAGGCCCGATGGATTCCGGGCGCGCGCCAAGTGGCGCGCCCCGGAATGACGGGCTACCGCACCAGAATATTCTTGAACTGCCAGGGATCGCTGGTGTCGATATCTTCCGGGAACAGTCCCGGGCGATCCGTCAGCGGCGTCCAGTCGGTGTAGAAACCCTTCACCGGGCCGAGATACGGCAGCTGGATTTCCAGCAGGCGGTCGAAATCCATCTCGTCGGCTTCGACGATGCCCTCCTTCGGGTTTTCAAGCGCCCAGACCATGCCGCCGAGCACGGCGGAGGTCACCTGCAGGCCGGTGGCGTTCTGATAGGGCGCGAGCTTGCGGGTCTCCTCGATCGAGAGCTGCGAGCCATACCAATAGGCGTTGTTGTCGTGGCCGAACAGCAGCACGCCGAGCTCGTCGATGCCGTCGACGATCTCGTTCTCGTCGAGGATGTGGTGCTTCTCCTGCATCCTGGCGGCGCGGCCGAACATCTCATGCAGCGACAGCACGGCATCGTCGGCCGGATGATAGGCATAGTGGCAGGTCGGCCGATAGACCGCCTTGCCGGATGCATCGCGCACCGTGAAGTAATCGGAGATCGAGATCGACTCGTTGTGGGTGACGAGGAAGCCGTATTGCGCGCCGCGGGTCGGGCACCAGGTGCGCACGCGCGTGTTGGCGCCGGGTTGCATCAAATAGATGGCAGCGCCGCAGCCGGCTTCGTGGGTATGCGCGTTTTCGGGCATCCATTTTTCGTGGGTGCCCCAACCGAGCTCGGACGGCTGCACGCCTTCCGAGAGGAAACCTTCCACCGACCAGGTGTTGACGAACACGTCAGGCTCCTTCGGCTTCTTGGCGCGCTGGGTGTCGCGTTCGGCGATGTGGACGCCCTTGATGCCGGCCTGCCGCATCAGATCCGCCCATTCGGCCTTGGTCTTCGGCTTGGGGGCATTGAGCTTCAGATCGGCCGCGACGTTGAGCAGCGCCTGCTTGACGAAGAAGGAGACCATGCCGGGATTGGCGCCGCAGCAGGACACGGCCGTGGTCGAGCCCGCGGGGCGCGCCTTCTTGGCGGCCAGCGTCACTTCGCGCAGGGCGTAGTTGGAGCGCGCTTCCGGTCCCTTCGTCGAATCGAAATAGAAGCCGAGCCAGGGCTCGTTGACGGTGTCGATATAGAGCGCGCCGAGCTCGTTGCAGAGCTCCATGATGTCGGTCGAGCCGGTGTCGACCGAGAGGTTGACGCAAAAGCCCTGGCCGCCGCCTTCGGTGAGCAGCGGGGTCAGCAATTCGCGGTAATTGTCCCGGGTCACGGCCTTCTGAATGAAGCGCACATTCTGCTTCTCGCAATGCGCCTTGCGGCCCTCGTCCTTGGGATCGATCACGGTGACGCGCGACTTGTCGTAATCGAGATGCCGCTCGATCATCGGCAGCGTGCCTTTGCCGATGGAGCCGAAGCCGACCATGACGATGGGACCAGTGATCTTCGCGTAGATCTGCGAGGTGGGGCTCATGGATGGTTTCTCCGGAACGTGCTTGGCGGACAGAGGGGTGACGAATGGATCAGGCGCTGCGGCGCTTGGCGGTGATTTCGATTTCGACCTTCATTTCGGGCTTGTAGAGCGCCGAGACGGCGACGAGCGTTGCCGCTGGCCGGATATTGCCGAGGACTTCGCCGCAGACGGCGAAATGCGCGTCCGCATCCTTGATGTCGGTGAGGTAGTAGGTCACGCGGACCACGTCGGCCATCTCGAAACCGCCCTCCTTCAGGGCCGCTTCGATGGTCTTGAAGCAGTTGCGTGACTGGCTCGTGACATCGGCCGGCATGGTCATCGTGGTGTAGTCATAGCCGGTGGTTCCCGCGACGAAGGCGAACTCGCCGTCGATCACGGCGCGGCTGTATCCGGCGGTCTTCTCGAAGGGGGAGCCGGTGGAAATCAGGCGACGGGACATCGGTTCGGCCTCGACTGAAAGGGGGAATTTCGTGGGGTTAAAGGGCGTTTCCGGGATTGGTGCAACCCCAAAGGAATAGAGCCCGGCGAAGGCGCGGCCGGGCGTTGCCGCTCAATGCGGCTTCGGTCTTCGCCATCAGGGCAATCCCTTAGGCCGCGTGCGCCTGGAGGGCGCGAACTACCCTCCGTTTAGGCAGGGCCGCGCCGGTCGGGACGATCATCCCCTCCGCGCCATCCAGTGCGCCGTCGGTGAACTCGATCGCCAGCAGGCGGTCGCGCTCGAACGGGCCGGGCAACGCCAATGCGCCGGTCTTCTCGCCCGTGAAGCCGAAACGGGCATAGTAGGGCGCATCGCCGAGCAGGATCACGGCAGCATGCCCGCGCGCCCGGGCGGCGGCCAGCGCTTGTTGCATCAGCGCGGCGCCGATCCCGAGCTCGCGGCAGGCAGGGTCCACCGCCAATGGTCCGAGGACCAGAGCGGGCCTGCCTCCGGCGCTGACGTGCCACAGCCGCACGGTTCCCACGAGTGTCCCCTCGCGCACGGCCGACAGGGCAAGGCCTGCGGCCGGTGCACGTCCGTCGCGCAGGCGCTGGCAGGTGCGGCCATAGCGGTCTTCGCCAAAGCAGGCATCCAGCAGCGCTTCACGGGCGGCGACGTCGACAGTGCGTTCCGCACGGATCGCGAACGGAGCGGCTTTCGAAGTGAGGGCGACTTGTGGCTTCCGAAAAGCAGTCATGGCGCGTCAGTCCCCGCTTGAGCCGACGTGCGCGCAGCACGCCGGTCCAAGACGTCGTCAGAATCAAAGATGTCAGGGAGGAGCCGGCAAGCCGGCTCCCGGGTTCGTCAGGCCTCGGAAAAGGAGAGGCCGCTTAGATGTGGTAGGTCTTCAGCGGCGGGATGCCGTTGAACGCCACCGCCGAGTAGGTCGACGTATAGGCCCCGGTGCCTTCGATCAGCAGCTTGTCGCCGATCTCGAGCGTCACCGGAAGCGGATACGGGTTCTTCTCGTACAGCACGTCGGCGCTGTCGCAGGTCGGGCCCGCGAGCACGCACGGGGTCATGTCCGCACCGTCATGCGGGGTGCGGATGGCGTAGCGGATCGACTCGTCCATGGTCTCGGCGAGACCGCCGAACTTGCCGATGTCGAGATAGACCCAGCGCACCTCGTCCTCGTCGCTCTTCTTCGAGATGAGCACGACCTCAGATTCGATGATGCCGGCGCTGCCCACCATGCCGCGGCCCGGCTCGATGATGGTCTCCGGAATCTGGTTGCCGAAGTGCTTGCGCAGCGCGCGGAAGATCGAGCGGCCGTAGGTCACGACCGGCGGGACGTCCTTCAGGTACTTGGTCGGGAAGCCGCCGCCCATGTTGACCATGGTCAGGTTGATGCCGCGCTCGGCGCAGTCGCGGAACACCTGCGAGGCCATCGCCAGCGCACGGTCCCACGCCTTCACCTTGCGCTGCTGCGAGCCGACATGGAAGGAGATGCCGCACGGCTCCAGGCCCAGGCGCTTGGCGACGTCGAGCACCTCGACGGCCATTTCCGGGTCGCAGCCGAACTTGCGCGACAGCGGCCACTCGGCACCGGCGCAGTCATAGAGGATGCGGCAGAACACCTTCGCGCCGGGAGCGGCACGGGCGACCTTCTCGACCTCGGGAACGCAGTCCACGGCAAAAAGCCGGATGCCGAGCGCGAAGGCGCGCGCGATGTCGCGCTCCTTCTTGATCGTGTTGCCGAAGGAGACGCGGTCGGGCGTCGCGCCGGCAGCCAGCGCCATTTCGATCTCGGCGACGGTCGCGGTGTCGAAGCAGGAGCCCATGGACGCCAGCAGCGCCAGAACTTCCGGCGCCGGGTTCGCCTTGACGGCATAGAACACGCGGCTGTCGGGCAGCGCCTTGGCAAAGGTCTGGTAATTGTCGCGCACGACCTCGAGGTCGACCACGAGGCAAGGCTCGGTGTCCCGGCCCTCGCTGCGGCGGTTGCGCAGGAATTCCTGAATACGTTCGGTCATAGCACTCTCCCAAACGGCCCAGCGACGGGGATCCGTTCAAAAAATGTCGTCGGATAAGAGCGCTCCGGCCAGATCACGCGATGGAGGCGCGACGAGCCAAAGACTCACATCAGACTGTGCTGCCGTGGATTGGTTGGGAATTTCCCGCCCGCACACCTGGCAATGAAGGACAAGCCTTTTCAGTAGCCCGCGCCGGCGTTGGACTGCCGGTAGAGACCAAAAAAGCCCGATCCGTCGTTGCTTTAAGTCGCGTCCCCCGTTGAGAGCGGGGTGCGCCGGTTCGCCTCCGGCTGCCAGTCACGGTTGCAAAAAGTGAAGTCACCTTCGACAAGGCATCTCTTTGAGAGAGATGCTGGACGCTTCGGGTTTGCCTTCAGTCGTTCGACTTTTCAGTCTCCGACTTCGGCACTTCCGAAGAGCCCCTCGGCTTCCTCACCCCTTGGCGGCTGTCCGGCCTCTTGTCCGGATACCTACCGACTGACACACGACCACAGGCACGTGCGAAATTGGGCAAGAGCGCACATAAGGGTTTTGACTCAGCTTCGCAAGAATTTTTTTAGGCTGAGGACAGAATTGCCTAACATCTACTTGCGCAGTGTTGCGCGAGCGACGCGGAAGATGAACGCGCGTTAAGTTTTCTGTGTCGTGCGCGTGACTCGGACGCGCGCGAAGCGTCAGCGGCGCTTGAAGAACGGCTCGACGCGCTGAGCTGCGCGGATGAAGGCGGTCATGACAAGCACGCCGAGTGCGAACAGCACGGCCTGAAGGATGTGCGCGCCCTGGTCGCCGAGACCGAACAGGATCGCGAGCGCCCAGCCGCCGGCAAACGCCGCGCCGAACACCTCGGCGCCGATCAGGATGGCGGCGCTGATGACGGTGATGACGCTCGGCCAGACGATCTGACGGGAAGACGAGGAGGGCGCGTTCATGGGCACTGGGGTCCGTGGCTTCGAGGGCCGCAATCTCCCCGAAAAGGCGGGCGGGAGCAAGGCCAAATGGCCCAAAAAAGCCCCATCGCGTGCTATAGCTGGACCCAACAAATTGGCTCAAAAAACGGACTTGCGATGTCAGATCCCCGCCAAACTACGGACTCCGAGACCAACCCGCTGCTGAAGGCCTGGGTGACGCCGTTTGCGACCCCGCCCTTCAACGAGATCACGCCGGAGCACTTCCTGCCCGCCTTCGAGCAGGCCTTTGCCGATCACTCCGCCGAGATCGCGGCAATCACCAACGATCCGGCCGCGGCCGACTTCGCCAACACCGTCACGGCGCTGGAGCGCTCCGGCAAGCTGCTCAACAAGGTCGCCTCCGTCTTCTACGACCTGGTCTCGGCGCATTCCAACCCGGTCATCCTGGACATCGACAAGGAGGTCTCCTTGCGGATGGCGCGGCACTGGAATCCGATCATGATGAACGCTGTGCTGTTTGGCCGCATCGCCCAGCTGCACGAGAACCGCGCCAATCTCGGCCTCGACCCGGAGCAGCTCCGCCTGCTGGAGCGCACCTACACCCGCTTCCACCGCGCCGGCGCCGGCCTCTCCGACGAGGCCAAGACGCGCATGGCCGAGATCAACGAGAAGCTGGCCCAGCTCGCGACCGGCTTCAGCCATCATCTGCTCGGCGACGAGCAGGACTGGTTCATGGAGTTGGGGGAGGCCGACCGCCAGGGCCTGCCGGAGAGTTTTGTCGCCGCCGCCAAGGCTGCGGCAGAAGATCGCGGCATGGAAGGCAAGGCCATCGTGACGCTGTCGCGCTCCTCGACCGAGCCGTTCCTGAAGAGCTCGGCCCGGCGCGACCTGCGCGAGAAGGTCTACAAGGCTTTCACGGCGCGCGGCGACAACGGCAATTCCAACGACAACAACACGACCATCGGCGAGATCCTGAGGCTGCGCGAGGAGAGCGCCAAGCTCTTGGGCTACCCGACCTTCGCCGCCTACCGGCTCGAGGATTCCATGGCCAAGACGCCGGATGCGGTGCGCGGCCTGCTTGAGCGGGTCTGGAAGCCGGCCCGGGCGCGAGCGCTCGCCGACCGCGACGAGATGCAGGCACTGATCACGGAGGAGGGCGGCAATTTCAAGCTCGCGCCCTGGGACTGGCGCTTCTACGCCGAAAAGCTCCGCCTCCAGCGCGCCAATTTCGACGACGCCGCGATCAAGCCCTACCTGACGCTCGACCATATGATTGCCGCCGCCTTCGACTGCGCCACGCGCCTGTTCGGCGTCACCTTCGCGGAGCGCAAGGACGTGCCGGTCTGGCACCCCGATGTCCGGGTCTGGGAGGTGAAGGGCCCCGACGGCAAGCACAAGGCGCTGTTCTACGGCGACTACTACGCCCGGCCGTCAAAGCGCTCCGGCGCCTGGATGACCTCGCTGCGCGACCAGCAGAAGCTCGACGGCGAAATCGCGCCGCTCGTCATCAATGTCTGCAATTTTGCCAAGGGCACCGGAGCCGAGCCCTCGCTGCTGTCGCCCGACGATGCCCGCACCCTGTTCCATGAGTTCGGCCACGGCCTGCACGGCATGCTCTCCAACGTGACCTATCCGTCGCTGTCGGGCACCTCGGTGTTCACCGATTTCGTCGAGCTGCCTTCGCAGCTCTACGAGCACTGGCAGGAGCGGCCCGAGGTGCTGCAGCAGTTCGCCCGCCACTACCAGACCGGCGAGCCGCTGCCGGACGATCTGCTCAAGCGCTTCCTCGCCGCGCGAAAATTCAACCAGGGCTTTGCCACCGTCGAGTTCGTCTCCTCGGCGCTGGTTGATCTGGAGTTCCACTCCCAGCCTGCCGCCGCCGTGCAGGATGTCCGCGCCTTCGAGAAAAAGGAGCTGGAGAAGATCGGCATGCCCGAGGAAATCTCGATGCGGCACCGGCCGACCCAGTTCGGCCACATCTTCTCCGGCGACCATTACGCGGCCGGCTATTACAGCTACATGTGGTCGGAGGTGATGGACGCCGACGCCTTCGGCGCCTTCGAGGAGGCCGGCAATATCTTCGATCCCGCCGTGGCAAAACGTCTGCACGACGACATCTATTCGAGCGGCGGATCGGTCGATCCGGAAGCCGCCTACGAGGCCTTCCGCGGTCGCCCGCCCGAGCCGGACGCGCTGCTCCGCCGTCGCGGCCTGCTCGACGACGCCAAGGCGGCCTGACCGGCATGCGCGCCCTGCTGGGATGGCTGCTCGCCGCAGCGATGATGCTCGCATCAGGCGCGGCGAGCGCGCATCCGCATGTCTGGATCACGGCGACCAGCGAACTGCTCTATGCCGAGGACGGCTCGATCACCGGCGTGCGCCACGCCTGGACTTTCGACGACATGTTCTCGGCCTATGCGGTGCAGGGGCTGGAGGCCAAGAAGAAGGGGGCCTATACGCGCGAGGAGCTGGGACCGCTGGCGCAGACCAATGTCGAGTCGCTGAAGGAATATGCCTACTTCACCTTTGCGCGAGCCGACGGCAAGAAGGAGCGCTTCAACGAGCCGGTCGACTATTATCTCGACTACAAGGATACGGTGCTGACCCTGCACTTCACCTTGCCGCTGAAGACGCCGCTCAAGCCGAAGCAACTGATGCTGGAAGTGTTCGACCGCTCCTTCTTCATCGACTTCCAGATGGCCAAGGACGATCCGGTCAAGCTGGTCGGCGCGCCCGCGGGCTGTCAGATGAAGCTCGATCGTCCCAGCGACGGTACGGCGACGGCGCAGAAGCTCAACGAGCAGACCTTCATGGACGGCCCTAACGCCAATTTCGGCATGATGTTCGCCAACAAGATCACGGTGGATTGCCCTTGAAGCCGCATCTTTCTCCGCTCGCACGCGGGCTCATTGTCTGCGCCGCGGTTCTCCTCGCCGCCGGCGTGGTCGATGCAGCGCTTCACAATGTCTTGGCGCAAAATCCGTTCGGGGCGCCGAAGCCGGCGCAGGCGGCCGAGCCCGCGGCCAACGGTCTGATCGGCTGGCTGCTGGCGAAGCAGTCGGAATTCTATCGCCAGATGTCGTCGACCATCCGCGCCGCGAAGACCGACGGCTCGGCGGTATGGACGCTGCTGTTCATCTCGTTTGCCTACGGGATCTTCCATGCCGCCGGCCCCGGCCACGGCAAGGCGGTGATCGCCTCCTATCTCGTCGCCAACCGCGAGACCGCCCGGCGCGGCATCGCGCTGTCGTTTGCGTCGGCGTTGATGCAGTCGGTGGTTGCGATCCTGATCGTCGGCGTCTCGGCCTGGATCCTGAACGCAACCGCCAAGACCATGTGCAAGGCGGAGGGTGCGATCGAGATCGCAAGCTATGGCCTGATCGCGCTGTTCGGCCTGCGGCTGGTCTGGGTCAAGGGCCGCATTTTCATCCGCGCGCTCCAGGCAACGCAGCCGGTGCCGGCGATCGCCGGCGTGCCGCACGACCATCACGATCACGGTCATCAGCATCATCATGATGCGCATGATCATCACGATCACCATCACCACGATCACAGCCACGCGCACGCCCATCACGACCATGGGCACGACCACGTCCACGACGAGCATTGCGGCCATTCCCATGGCCCCACTCCGAGCGAGCTCGCCGGCCCCGGTGGCTGGCGGCGCGGCTTTGCCGCGATCCTGACCGTCGGCATCCGCCCCTGCTCGGGTGCGATCCTGGTGCTGGTGTTTGCGCTGGCCCAGGGCCTGTTCTGGGCCGGAATCGCCGCGACCTTCCTGATGGGACTGGGCACCGCGATCACGGTCGCCGCCATCGCGATCGTTGCCGTCTCCGCGAAAGAGATCGCCGGCCGCCTGAGCGCAGGGCGCGACGGCGGCGGCGCCCTCTTCATGCGCGGCGTCGAATTCGGCGCCGCGGCCCTCGTGCTGTTGTTCGGCGCGGGGCTGTTGCTCGGCTATGTCGCGGCCGAGCGGACCACGTGTTTCTAGGCAAAACTCTCGTGCCCCGGACGCGGCGCAGCGCGTAGCGGTGCGCTGCTGAGCCGGGGCCCATCTCTCCGTTCGGCAAGCTGTGGCTTTCTGGGTCCCGGCTCTGCGGAGCAGCGCAATCGCGCTGCACCGCGTCCGGGACACGGCACCGTCACACCTGCAACAACCGCTTCAACATCGGCATGAAGAAGATCCCGAGATTGAGCGCAAAGCCGATGCTCCAGAGGATGGAGCGCAGTGTCGGGCGGTTGCCGAGATAGGTCAGCACATAGGCGATCCGCACGATCAGGAACAGCACCGCGAGCTCGTCGATCAGACGCTGCGGCGAGTCCCGGAATTCGGCGAGCAGCACCGCGAAGGCGAAGAACGGGAAGGTCTCGATCCCGTTCTGGTGCGCACCAAGCGCGCGCTGCGCGATGGCGTCCTCATAGAACGCGGGATCGCGCGGCCGGGAATTGTCGAATCCGCGAAACCTGATCCATTTGATCGAGGCGATCGTCAAGAGATAGAGCAGCAGTGCCCCGAATACGCACCATTCCGCCAGCGTCATGGTTCCTCCCCCCTGCGCACCGACCCTAGCGAAACCGGCCCAATCTTGACAAGTTCGGAGCAACGCGCGACGCAACGGACCATGACGACCATCGCCCCCATCGTTTCAGCGAAACCGGCCGTGCCATCGACCCAGCCGCGCGTCGGCGTGCTGCTGGTCAATCTCGGTACGCCCGACACCGCCGACGCCCCGGGCGTGCGGGTCTATCTCAAGGAGTTTCTCTCGGACGCCCGCGTCATCGAGGACCAGGGCCTGATCTGGCAGCTGGTGCTGAACGGCATCATCCTGCGCAGCCGTCCCCGCACCAAGGCGCTCGACTACCGGAAGATCTGGAACACTGACAGGAACGAATCGCCGCTGAAGACCATCACGCGCTCGCAGAGCGACAAGCTCGCCGCTGCGCTGTCTGATAGCACGCATGTCGTGGTGGACTGGGCGATGCGCTACGGCAATCCGTCGATCAAGGCGGGCATCGATGCGCTGATCGCGAAGGGCTGCGATCGCATTCTCGCCGTGCCGCTTTATCCGCAATATTCCGCCTCGACCTCGGCGACCGTCTGCGACGAAGTGTTCCGCGTGCTCGCCCGCCTGCGCAATCAGCCGACGTTGCGGGTGACGCCGCCTTATTACGAGGACGAGGCCTATATCGAGGCGCTCGCCGTCTCGATCGCAACGCATCTGGCGACGCTGCCGTTCAAGCCGGAGCTGATTGTCGCCTCCTTCCACGGCATGCCGAAATCCTATGTCGACAAGGGCGATCCCTATCAGAGCCACTGCGTCGCCACGACCGAGGCGCTGCGCCGTCGGCTCGGCATGGACGACACAAAGCTGCTGCTGACCTTCCAGTCGCGCTTCGGCAATGACGAGTGGCTGCAGCCCTACACCGACAAGACCATGGAGCGTCTCGCCAAGGAAGGCGTGCGCCGCATCGCGGTGGTGACGCCGGGCTTCTCCGCCGACTGCCTGGAGACGCTGGAGGAGATCGCGCAGGAGAATGCCGAGATCTTCAAGCACAATGGTGGCGAGCAATTTTCCGCGATCCCTTGCCTCAACGACAGCGATCCCGGCATGGACGTGATCCGCACCCTGGTGCTGCACGAGCTGCAGGGCTGGATCTAATGTGCTTGGATCTGATGGGCGCTCCATGAACCGCCGCGAATGTCTGGCGCTTCTTGGGACGGTCACGGCATGGTCGGCTTCGGTGCTGGCGCAGCAGCCGAACGCGCCGCGCCGGCTCGGCGTGCTCTCGGTCACGGCCGATGACGTGATCGGGCAGGCTCGCCTCGCCGAGTCGCTCGCCGCCCTTGGCTGGAGGGAGCAAGACAATCTCAAGGTCGACTGGCGCAGCGGGGCCGGCGATCGCGCGCCCATCGCCCGGCTTGCAGACGAGCTGATCGCGCTGAAGCCCGACGTCCTGCTCGCGATCGGCACGCCGTCGGTCGAAGAGCTGCGCCAGCGTACAACGACGATTCCGATCGTGTTCGCCGTCGTCACCGATCCCGTCAGCCAGGGCTTTGTCCAAAACCTCGCGCATCCCGGCGGCAACATCACCGGCTTCACGGACTATGACGGCCCGCTCGCCGGCAAATGGCTGGAGATGCTGACGCAGGTCACGCCAAAGGTCGCCCGCGTCTTCGTCGTCTACAATCCCGCCACCGCCCCATTCGCGCCCCTGATGCTGCGCACGATCGAGGATGCCGCGCGCACGCTTCGCGTCACGGTCGAACCCGCGCCGGTGCGTGATGCCGCCTCGATCGTGGCGCTGGCCGCGCGCAAGGACGGCGGCCTGCTGGTGCTGCCCGACTTCTTCACCATGGCCAATCGTGCGCCGTTGCTGGCGGCGATCGCCGAGGCACGCGCGCCGGCGGTGTTCTGGAGCCGCGTCTTCGTCGACGAGGGTGGGCTGATGTCCTATAGCACGGATAGCGCCGAGCAGCTGCGGCGGGCCGCCTCCTATGTCGATCGTATCCTGAAGGGCGCGTTGCCCGCGGACCTGCCGGTCCAGAACCCCACCAAGTTCGAGCTCGCCGTCAACCTGAAGACGGCCAAGGCCATTGGCGTCGCGCTTTCTCCAGGCCTGCTCGCAATCGCGAACGACGTCATCGAATAGCGACGAAATTTGTTAACCTTTGCCGCTAGGTCTGCGCTTGCGCGCTTTCAAGAGCCCTTCGCAAATACATAATCGCGAGCATTCCCTCTCGTCGCGTCTTGTGCAGAATGGCGTTGATGCCGACGTGAAAGGCGACCGCTGAACCGGTAGGGTCGTGATCCCGACCAATGGCAGCGCGGGAAAGGGCTTTCCCGCCTTGGAGGAAATATGAGCGGTTTCGATATTTTCGCGATTGTTCTGGTGTTGCTCGTCATCGTCACGCTGATTGCCGGCGTGAAGACGGTGCCGCAGGGCTATGACTGGACCATCGAGCGGTTCGGCAAATACACCCAGACGCTGAGCCCCGGGCTCAATTTGATCGTGCCCTATTTCGATCGCGTCGGGCGCAAGATCAACAT
Source organism: Bradyrhizobium monzae (assembly GCF_021458635.1). GTDB lineage: Bacteria > Pseudomonadota > Alphaproteobacteria > Rhizobiales > Xanthobacteraceae > Bradyrhizobium. The sequence goes on along the minus strand of NZ_JAIRDQ010000010.1, from coordinate 76,350 downwards.
GATGGAGCAGGTGATCAACATCCCCGAGCAGGAGGTGATCACCAAGGACAACGCCACCGTGACGGTCGACGGCGTCGCCTTCTTCCAGGTGTTCGATGCCGCCAAAGCGAGCTACGAGGTCGCCAACCTCGAGCAGGCGATCATCGTGCTGACCATGACCAACATCCGATCGGTGATGGGCTCGATGGACCTCGATCAGGTGCTGTCGCACCGCGACGAGATCAACGAGCGCCTGCTCCGCGTGGTCGATGCCGCGGTCTCGCCTTGGGGCCTCAAGGTCAATCGCATCGAGATCAAGGATATCGTGCCGCCCGCCGACCTCGTCGAGGCGATGGGCCGGCAGATGAAGGCCGAGCGTGTCAAGCGCGCCGACATCCTTCAGGCCGAAGGCGCGCGCCAGTCCGAAATTCTGCGCGCTGAGGGTGCCAAGCAGGGGCAGATCCTGCAAGCGGAAGGCCGCCGCGAGGCCGCTTTCCGCGACGCCGAAGCGCGCGAGCGATCGGCGGAAGCCGAGGCCAAGGCCACGCAAATGGTCAGCGAGGCCATCGCCAAGGGTGACGTGGCGGCGTTGAACTACTTTATCGCCGACAAATACATCAAGGCGTTTGGCCAGCTGGCCGAGTCGCCGAACCAGAAGGTTATTATGCTTCCGGTCGAAGCGATGGGCATGCTGGGCTCGCTCGCCGGCATTGGCGAGATCGCCAAGGCGACGTTCGGCGAAAGTGCCGTATCCGCAGCCGCCGCCGCCCGTCGTGGCGGCTCGGTGCCATCCTCCGCTCCTACGCCGCCGGCGGTGCCGCCGCGGCAGGGATAGGATCAGCGCATGGCCTTTCGATAGGGGCATGCGCCAATACAAGGAGGTCGTGTCATGACCGACATGTTCGTATCGCTCGGCACCTGGAACTGGCTGATCTTCGGCTTCATCCTGATGGCGCTGGAAGTGATCGCGCCGGGCGTGTTCCTGTTCTGGCTCGGGCTCGCCGCATTGCTGGTCGGCCTGATCTCGTTCGCCGTTCTGGTGTCCTGGCAGATCCAGCTCGTGATGTTCGCGGTGTTCGCAGCTGCCGCCGTGCCGCTGTGGCGCCGGCTTGCCCGGCCGAAGCCGGATGCGAGCGCCAGCCCCTTCCTCAACAAGCGCACCGAGGCGCTTTTGGGCCGCGAGTTCACGCTGGAGAAGCCGATCATCGACGGCAACGGCACCGTACGCATCGGCGACACGGTATGGCGCGTGGCAGGCCCGGACACGCCGGCGGGGACGCGCGTGAAAGTGGTGCAGGTTGATGGTGTGAATCTGACGGTGGCTGCGGCGTAATCCGCCGTCATTGCGAGCGCAGCGAAGCAATCCAGAATCTTTCTGCGGTGACGGTCTGGATTGCTTCGCTGCACTCGCAATGACGAGTTTGTTGGGCCTGTCCCGCCAGACTCAGGCGCCGCTCTTGCTGCGCCACCTCTCCGCAAACCGGTGCAGCGGCATGAATGTCTCGCACAGATCCCGTCCCAGCGGCGTCAGTCCATAGCCTCCGCCTTCGCCCAGCTCCACAAACCCCGCCTCGCGCAACTCGCTCAGCCGTGCCTGCAGCACGGTCGGCGAAGCCTCGTCGCAGGCCGTCCGCAGCGCGCGGGAGGTGAGGGTGGCGTCGCGCAACTCCCACAAAATCCGAAGGGTCCAGCGCTGGCCGAGCAGGTCGAGCAGCGCCATGATCGGCCGTCCGCTGCGCGAGCCGCGCACGCTGCGTTTTCTGGAGTCGGCCTGCTTTGCCATCGAAGCCCTCTTGTACTTCGCTACATAAAGTGTAGCATGTTGCTACGATAAATGTAGCAAGAGAGGCGCCCCATGTCCCAGCCGACGCCGCGTATCGCTCCGCTCGTGCCGCCTTATCCCCCGGAGATCCAGGCGCAGTTCGACCGCATCATGCGCGGCGCGCCGCCGCTGCTGCTGTTTCGGGTGATGGCCGGCCACACCCGCGCCTGGGACAAGTTTCGCGGCGGGGGACTGCTCGATCCCGGGCCGCTGTCGTTACGCCAGCGCGAGATCGTCATCGACCGCACCTGTGCGCTGAACAAGTGCGAGTATGAGTGGGGCGTCCATGTCGCGATTTTCGCGGGCCCGGCGCAGCTCACCGGGGATGAAATCCGCGCGACTGCGCTGGGCGACGCGAATTCACCCTGCTGGTCGCCGGCCGAGCAGGCCCTGATCGCAGCGGTGGACGCGCTGCATCACCGCGCGACCTTCACCGACGCGGAGTTCGCCGCGCTGTCGGCGCATTACGACGAGGCGCAGATTTTGGAGGTCATGCTGCTGTGCGGCTTCTACCGCACGGTGTCGTATCTGGCGAACGGGCTGAAGCTGCCGCTGGAAGAGAAGGCGGCGCGGTTTCGGGCGTAGAGAAAAGCGCCTTAAGCCACGCCAGCCCGCAGCAAATCGTGCAGATGCACGATACCCACGACCTTGTCCGCCTCGGTCACCACCAGCGTCGTGATTTTTCGCGTGTTCAGCACCTCGATCATCTCGGTCGCGAGCATCGAGGGCGGCACCGTCTTCGGCTGCCTGGTCATGATGTCGTCGACCGACGCCGTCAGCAGGTCAGGCCGCATGTGGCGGCGCAAATCGCCGTCGGTGATGATGCCGACGGCCTCGTTCGCGGCGTTGACGATGCAGACGCAGCCAAGCCCCTTGGCGGACATTTCCATCACCGCGTCCGACATCTTGGTGCCTTCGGGCTTCACCGGGATCTCCGCGCCGGTGCGCATGTAGTCGCGGACGAATTTCAGCATCGCGCCCAGCTTGCCGCCGGGATGGAAATGCGCGAACTCCAGCGCGGTGAAGCCGCGGCCTTCGAGCAGTGCGATCGCGATGGCATCGCCGATCGCGACCTGCATCATGGTCGAGGTGGTCGGCGCCAGATTGTGCGGGCAGGCCTCGCGCGCCTTCGGCAGCTCGATCACGATGTCGGCGGCCTGGCCGAGCGAGGACGCCGCGTTCGACGTCACCGCGATCATCGGGATCGCAAACCGCGCTGAATAATTCACCAGGGTCTTCATCTCCGGCTGCTCGCCGGACCAGGACAGCGCCATGATGACATCGTCGGTGGTGATCATGCCGAGATCGCCATGGGCGGCTTCGGCGGTGTGAACGAAGAAGGCCGGCGTGCCGGTCGAGGCCAGGGTCGCCGCGATCTTGCGCGCCATGTGGCCGGACTTGCCGAGCCCGGTGACGATGACGCGGCCCTTCGCGTTACGGATCAAGTCGACAGCCTTGGCGAACGCCTCGCCCAGCGGACCGCGCAGGGCGGCGCCGAGCGCGTTGATGCCGCCGCTCTCGGTCTCCAGCGTGCGGAGCGCGGATTCGACACTTGTCGGGGTGGGGCCGGATGATTGGGTCATCAGCGGTTTCGAACTCGGCATGTTCTGGTCCAGGGAGGAGGGAGCGTCAGCCCGTTGCCGCCTCCTTAGCACGCCCCGGCCCGTGAGGCGACGCGAGCCCCAAGGCCCTCAACGGGTCATTAACCATAATTGTTTTAACTCCATTAACGATGGTTCCCGCGTGTTCGCGGGCGGTCATCAAAGAAGTATCTGATTTCGTTGGAGTTATTCCATCGTGGGGTCGCCTCCAGGTCGGGGCCGGAGCAGTCGCGCGTACGCCCTTCGCGCCGCTTTGCCGTGCCTGCTGCTGACCGCACTGGAAAGCGCCCCGGCGGCCGCCCAGAGCCTGACGCCGGACCTGTTCAATCCCAACCGTGGCGGCTTTGCCGCGCCTGACACGCTGCCGACGCGGCGCACGGCCGGCGTCCCGCAGGCGCCGTCGGACGCGATCCCGGCGCCGCCCGATCCGAATGACGATCCGCGCAAGAGAAGCGAGACACCCGCGCCATCGCGTGTCGGCCAAGTGCCGACCTATGGCCTGCCCGCAGCGAACGGCGCCAGCAGCTCCGGCTACGACTCGCTCAATCGCAAGCGCCAGCAGCCCAAGCTCTATCCGGGCCAACCGAAGCCGAAGAAACCCGCAGGTCCGGGCTCGCCGGCGCCGTCTGCAACACTGACGCTGTCGCCTCTCGGTGCGCCGCGCATTGCGCCGCCGCCGTCGGAGACCGCGAACAAGACGCCGGTGCCGCCGGCGATGGCGGGCACCGTACCCGGCCAGCCGCAGCGCCGTCGCCTCAAGGCCGATGACGATGCGTTCGGCGCGGTCGGCGATTATGCCGGCAGTTTTCTGATCAAGGGCGGGCTCGAACTGTCCACCGGCTACGACACCAATCCGGCGCGCCTGCAGCAGCCGGTCGGGTCGCCGGTCTATGTCGTCGCGCCCGATCTTCTCGTCATGTCCGACTGGGAGCGCCACGCGCTGGTCGCCGACTTGCGCGGCTCGTTCTCGGGTTACACCAACAACATGCCGGCGACGATCGATGGGCTCGCCTCGCCGTCGCCGGTCGAGATCAACCGGCCCGATTTCACCGGCCATGTCGACGGCCGTTTCGACGTCAACCGCGACCTCAAGCTGACGTCGCAATTCCGGCTGCGGCTCGCCACCGACAATCCCGGCAGCCCGAACGTGCAGGCCGGCCTGGAGAAATATCCGGTCTACGCCAGCTATGGCGGCACCTTCGGCTTCGACCAGACTTTCAACCGCTTCCAGGTCGCGGCCGGCGTCACCATCGATCGCACGGCCTACACCGACTCCAAGCTCACCGACGGCTCGACCTCCAGCAATGATGATCGCGACTTCAACCAATATGGTGGCGTCGGACGTTTCTCCTACGAGCTCAAGCCGGGCCTCAAGCCGTTCGTCGAGATCGAGGGCGACAGCCGCGTCCACGACCAGCCCGCCGACCGCAACGGCTATTTCCGTGATTCAAACGGCGGCTACGCCAAGGTCGGCTCGTCCTTCGAGTTTTCGCGCATCCTCACCGGCGAGATCTCGGTCGGCTATTCCGCGCGAAACTATGTCGACCCCCGGCTGAGCCAGCTCGCGGGCTTCCTCACCTCGGGCTCGCTGATCTGGAACGCGAGCGGGCTGACGACGGTGAAATTCAACACCGACACGCAGATCGCGGAAACCACCGTCCCCGGCTCCTCCGGCGTGCTGGTGCACACCTATGCCGCAGAAGTCGACCACGACTTCCGCCGCTGGCTCACCGCGATCGGCAAGTTCACCTACGGCACCTACGACTATCAGGGCCAGAATCGCAACGACAAGACCTACTCGCTCGAAGGCAATCTGATCTACAAGCTCAACCGCAATGTCTGGATCAAGGGCACGCTGCGCCACGACATCCTGGATTCGAACCAGCCGGGCTCGAGCTCGCAAGGGACGGTGGCGATGCTGGGCGTGAGGCTGCAGAACTAAGGGGCGCTGTCATTCCGGGGCGCGCCACTTGGCGCGAGCCCGGAATCCATCTGGCCTCACTGTTGCTGAAAAATGGATTCCGGGCTCGCGCTTCGCGCGCCCCGGAATGACCACTTACCGCGGCAGATCCGTCTTCCCCATCAGGAACGTATCGATCGACCTTGCACACAGCCGCCCTTCGCGGATGGCCCAGACCACCAGCGACTGGCCGCGACGCATGTCGCCTGCCGAAAACACGTTCGGGCGCGAGGTCTGGTAGTCCAAGGTGTTGGCCTTGACGTTGCCGCGCGGGTCGAGGTCGACCGCGAGCTGCTTCAACAGGCCTTCGTGCACGGGATGCACAAAGCCCATCGCGAGCAGGATGAGCTCGGCATCGAGCTCGAACTCGGTGCCTTCGATCGGCTTGAACTTGTCGTCGACGCGCACGCAGTGCAGCTTCTTGACCTTCCCGTTCTCGGCGGTGAACTTTTGCGTCAGCACCGCATATTCGCGGACCGCGCCTTCAGCCTGGCTCGACGACGTCCGCATCTTCAGCGGCCAGTTCGGCCAGGTCAGGCCCTTGTTCTCGCGCTCGGGCGGGGCGGGCATGATCTCGAGCTGGGTCACCGAGAGCGCGCCCTGACGCAGCGAGGTGCCGATGCAGTCGGAGCCGGTGTCGCCGCCGCCGATGACGACAACATGCTTGCCGCCGGCCAGGATCTCGGTGACGCCGTTCAGCGGCTCGCTGGAAACGCGGCGGTTCTGCTGCGGCAGGAAGTCCATCGCATAGTGGATGCCGTCGAATTCGCGACCGGGGATGGGCAGGTCGCGCGGGGCTTCTGCACCGCCGGTCAGCGCGATCGCATCGTACTGGTTGAGCATCTCGCGCGGATCGACATTGCCGTCGACGCCGACATGGCTGTTGTAGTGGAAGGTGACGCCTTCGCCTTCCATCTGCTTGACGCGGCGATCGATGATGCCCTTCTCCATCTTGAAGTCGGGAATGCCGTAGCGCAGCAGGCCACCGGCCTTGGCGTACTTCTCGAACAGGTGCACGTCGTGGCCGGCGCGCGCGAGCTGCTGCGCGCAGGCCATGCCGGCCGGACCCGAGCCGATCACGGCGACCTTCTTGCCGGTCTTCACGGCGGCCACTTCAGGCTTCAGCCAGCCATTGTCCCAGGCGCGGTCGACGATCGCGCATTCGATGGTCTTGATGGTGACCGGGTTGTCGTCGATGTTGAGCGTGCAGGAGGCTTCGCACGGCGCAGGGCAGATGCGGCCGGTGAACTCCGGGAAATTGTTGGTCGAGTGCAGGTTGCGCGAGGCTTCTTCCCAATTGCCCTGATAGACGAGGTCGTTGAAATCGGGGATCTGGTTATTGACCGGGCAGCCCGGCGTGCCGGGTGCGACCGAACCGGTGCCGTGGCAATAGGGAATGCCGCAGTTCATGCAGCGCGCGGCCTGATCGCGCGTTTCCTTCTCGGTCAAGGGAACGACGAACTCGTTGTAATGCTTCACGCGCTCGGCGACCGGGGTGTACTTGCGGTCGTGCCGTTCGATTTCGAGAAAACCCGTGATCTTGCCCATTAAACCCGAAGTCCCGCTTAAATACGTTCTGTTTATTCCGCGCCGTCCTTGCGAGCGAAGCGAAGCAATCCAGTCGGTAGGAAGAAAGTCTGGATTGCTTCGCTTCGCTCGCAATGACGGGGTGTGATGCTCTTTACGCCCCGATCGCGATTTTCGGCTCGGCGTCCGCGTTGGCGGCCATTTCGCGCAGCGCGCGCCGGTACTCGACCGGCATCACCTTGCGGAATTTGGGCAGCCATTCCTTCCAATTGGCAAGGATGTCGGCGGCGCGCTTGGAGCCGGTCGCCTTGGCGTGGCGCGTGATCAGGACGTGCAGACGCTCGACGTCGGAATCGAGCAGGTCCTTGAACACGTCGACCCGGCCATGCGCCTCGAGGTCACCGGAGTGGTGATAGGTGCCGGCGTTGATCAGCTCTTCCGACAGCACCGGCTCGAGCTCGACCATCGCCATGTTGCACAGCTTGTCAAAGCCGCCGGTCTCGTCGAGCACATAGGCGATGCCGCCGGACATGCCGGCCGCGAAGTTGCGCCCGGTCTTGCCGAGCACGACCACGATGCCGCCGGTCATGTATTCGCAGCAATGATCGCCCGCGCCTTCGACGACGGCGATCGCGCCCGAGTTGCGCACGGCGAAACGCTCACCGGCGACGCCGCGGAAGTAGCACTCGCCCTGGATGGCGCCGTACATCACGGTGTTGCCGACGATGATGCTTTCTTCCGGCACGATGCTGCTGTTGGCCGGCGGCTTGACGATGATCTTGCCGCCCGAGAGGCCCTTGCCGACATAGTCGTTGGCTTCACCCTCGAGCTCGAAGGTGACGCCGTTGGCGAGCCACGCACCGAACGCCTGGCCGGCGGTGCCCTTGAGGCCGACATGGATGGTGTCCTGCGGCAGGCCGGCATGGCCGTAGATCTTGGCGACCGCGCCCGACAGCATCGCACCCGCGGAGCGGTTGGTGCTGTTGATCACGGCTTCGATCTTCACCGGCGCACCGCGATCGAGCGAGGGCTGTGCCTTTTCGATCAGCGTGCGGTCGAGCACCGCTTCCAGGTGATGGTTCTGGCGCTCGGAGTGATAGATCTTCTGGCCCTTTTCTTCCTTCTGCTTGACGAACAGCTTGGAGAAGTCGAGCCCCTTGGCCTTCCAGTGCGCCACCAGCTTGGTCTGGTCGAGCAGCTGAACCTGGCCCACCATCTCGTTGAAGCTGCGGAAGCCGAGCGAGGCCATGATCTCGCGGACTTCCTCCGCCACGAAGAAGAAGTAGTTGATGACGTGCTCGGGCTGGCCGGTGAAGCGCTTGCGCAGGACGGGGTCCTGGGTGGCGACGCCGACCGGGCAGGTGTTGAGATGGCACTTGCGCATCATGATGCAGCCGGCCGCAATCAGCGGCGCGGTAGCGAAGCCGAATTCGTCCGCGCCGAGCAGTGCGCCGATCACGACGTCACGTCCGGTGCGGAAGCCGCCATCGACCTGGACCACGATGCGGCTGCGCAGCCGCTCGCGCACCAGCGTCTGGTGGGTTTCGGCGAGCCCGATCTCCCACGGCGAGCCGGCATGCTTGATCGAGGTCAGCGGCGAAGCGCCGGTGCCGCCCTCGAAGCCCGCGATGGTGACATGGTCGGCGCGCGCCTTGGCGACGCCCGCGGCGACGGTGCCGACGCCGATCTCCGAGACGAGCTTGACCGAAACGTCGCCCGTCGGGTTGACGTTCTTGAGGTCGTAAATGAGCTGCGCCAGATCCTCGATCGAGTAGATGTCGTGGTGCGGCGGCGGCGAGATCAGGCCGACGCCCGGGGTCGAGTGACGAACCTTGGCGATGGTCGCGTCGACCTTGTGGCCGGGCAGCTGGCCGCCTTCGCCGGGCTTGGCACCCTGCGCCATCTTGATCTGCATCATGTCGGAGTTGACAAGATACTCCGTGGTGACGCCGAAGCGGCCCGAGGCGACCTGCTTGATCGCCGAGCGCATGCTGTCGCCGTTCGGCATCGGCTTGAAGCGGTCGGCTTCCTCGCCGCCTTCACCGGTGTTCGACTTGCCGCCGATCCGGTTCATGGCGATCGCCAGCGTCGTATGCGCCTCGCGCGAGATCGAGCCGAAGCTCATCGCACCCGTGGCGAAACGCTTGACGATGTCCTTGGCCGGCTCGACCTGGTCGAGCGGGATGGGCTTGCGCTTCTCTTCGTCCGCGTTCTTGATCCGGAACAGGCCGCGCAGCGTCAAGAGACGCTCCGACTGCTCGTTGAGGATCTTTGCGAAGGCGCGATAGCGCTCCAGCGAATTGCCGCGGGCGGCATGCTGAAGCAGCCCGACCGACTCGGCGGTCCAGGCATGATCCTCGCCGCGGCTGCGATAGGCGTATTCACCGCCGACATCAAGCGCGGTCTTGTAGACCAGCGCCTCGCCGAACGCGTCGGCATGACGGCGCACGGCCTCTTCGGCGATTTCCGCAAGCCCCACGCCCTCGACGCGGGTGTGGGTACCGGCGAAGAACTTTCCGACGAAATCGGCCTTCAGGCCGACGGCATCGAAAATCTGCGCGCCGCAATAGGACTGGTAGGTCGAGATGCCCATCTTGGACATCACCTTGAGCAGGCCCTTGCCGATCGACTTGATGTAGCGCTTGACGATCTCGTAGTCGTCGAGCGAGCCGGGCAGGCGGTCCTTCATCGCGATGATGGTTTCGAACGCGAGATAGGGATTGATCGCTTCCGCGCCGTAACCTGCGAGGCAGGCGAAGTGATGCACCTCGCGCGGCTCGCCGGATTCGACGACCAGGCCGACCGAGGTGCGCAGCCCGGTGCGGATCAGGTGGTGATGCACAGAGGCACAGGCCAGCAGCGAGGGGATCGGCACGCGGTCCGAGCCGACCATGCGGTCGGACAGGATGATGATGTTGACGCCCTCGCGCACCGCGCTCTCGGCCCGCGCGCAGAGCTCGTCGAGCACCTGGTCCATGCCGGCAGCACCGAGACCGGCGTGGAAGGTCGTGTCCAGCGTGCGCGACTTGAAGTGCGATTCGGCAACATCCGAGATCGAGCGGATCTTTTCGAGATCCGCGTCGGTCAGGATCGGTTGGCGCGCTTCAAGACGCTTGGTGGTGGCGAGGCCCTGCAGATCGAACAGGTTCGGCCGCGGTCCGATGATGGAGACGAGGCTCATCACCAGCTCCTCGCGGATCGGGTCGATCGGCGGGTTGGTGACCTGCGCAAAGTTCTGCTTGAAGTAGGTGAACAGCGGCTTGGCCTTGTCCGACAGCGCCGAGATCGGCGTGTCGTTGCCCATCGAGCCCGCGGCTTCTTCACCGATGGCCGCCATCGGCGTCATCAGGATCGCGATGTCTTCTTGGCTGTAGCCGAACGCCTGCTGGCGATCCAGAAGCGACAGGTTGGAGCGCACGCCGGTGGTCGCCACCTTCGGCAGCTCTTCCAGCACGATCTGGGTCCGCTCCAGCCACTCCTTGTAGGGATGGCTCCGGGCGAGCTCGGCCTTGATCTCGTCGTCCGGGATCAGACGTCCCTGTTCGAGGTCGACCAGCAGCATCTTGCCGGGCTGCAAGCGCCACTTGGTGATGATCTGGTCCTCGGGGATCGTCAGCACGCCCATTTCGGACGCCATCACGATGCGGTCGTCCTTGGTCACGAGATAGCGCGCCGGCCGCAGGCCGTTGCGGTCGAGCGTGGCGCCGATCTGGCGGCCGTCGGTGAAGGCGATCGCGGCCGGGCCGTCCCACGGCTCCATCAGGGCGGCGTGATATTCGTAGAAGGCGCGGCGCTTCTCATCCATCAAGGGATTGCCGGCCCACGCCTCCGGAATCATCATCATGACGGCGTGCGGCAGCGAGTAGCCGCCCTGCACCAGGAATTCGAGCGCGTTGTCGAAGCAGGCGGTGTCCGACTGGCCCTCATAAGAGATCGGCCAGAGCCGGTTGATGTCCTTGCCGTACAGCTCGGAGCTGACCGAGGCCTGGCGCGCCGCCATCCAGTTGGTGTTGCCGCGCAGCGTGTTGATCTCGCCGTTATGCGCGATCATGCGATAGGGATGCGCCAGCGACCAGGCCGGGAAGGTGTTGGTCGAGAAGCGCTGGTGCACGAGCGCGAGCGCGCTTTCGAAATCCTTCTCGTGCAGATCGGGATAGTACTTGCCGAGCTGGTCGGCGAGGAACATGCCCTTGTAGATCACGGTGCGGCAGGACATCGAGCACGGGTAGTAGCCCGCAAGGCCGCGGTCGCGACGCTGATAGATCGCCTGCGAGATCGACTTGCGCAGGATGTAGAGATGGCGCTCGAAATCGTCCTCGGTCTTGGCGGTGCCGTTGCGGCCGATGAACACCTGCATGCAGGCGGGCTCGGTCGGCTTCACGGTGACGCCGAGCGAGGAATTGTCGGTCGGCACGTCGCGCCAGCCGAGCAGGGTCAGGCCTTCCGCCTTGATCTGGTCGGCGATGATGCTCTTGATGACGTTGCGCCAGGCGGTGTCGCGCGGCATGAACAGCGCGCCGATGGCGTATTCGCCGGGCGCCGGCAGCGCGAAGCCGAGCTCCTTGGCCTTGCGGCTGAAAAAGGCGTGCGGGATCTGCACCAGGATGCCGGCGCCGTCACCGGCGCGCGGGTCGGCGCCGACGGCGCCGCGGTGCTCGAGATTGCAGAGGATGCTGAGCGCGTCCGAGACGATCTCGTGGGACTTGTTGCCCTTGATGTTGGCGATGAAGCCGACGCCGCAGGAATCCTTCTCCAGGCTCGGATCGTAGAGACCTTCGGCCGGCGGACGCGAATTGTGCTCCTGAATCGGATCGGTCGTTTTCGAGGCGACCGTCGCCGACAGCTCTTCTGCCACGATGTTTGCGCTCTCGAATTGCGACCCGTTCATTGTTCCAATCCTCTCCATGCGGCAAGCTGCCTCACCGCTCTCGTCGGCGCACCTTGGGCGTTCCGCGGCACCCGCCTCTGGGTCACCGCTCGTCCGTTGCGAGCCGCATTTTCTTAAATTCAGGCCTAGGCGTTCTTCGTCCCCGAGAACGGCTTTGCCTGTTGCCTTATGGTGCTCGAAAGCACCGACTTTCGTTGCAATCCCCATGCCGGAACTGCAAGCAAAATTGAGACAGTCTTCCTGTCCTAACCATCACCTTGCCAAACTTTTGTCTATCACACAAGCGCGCGAAAGTCCCGATTCCCCATCTGTCAATCAATCGCTTTCCGAAAGTTGCGCGGCCCCGGTTTTGAAGCAAACACGCCCTGATCCGGCCTAAGCGGCGCCGAAATCCCCAATGAAGCTTCGGGTCAGCCCTTCGAAAGGCGCGCCACGCCGCAAGAAGCGAAAGAGCGCGACCATCCGGGGGCCTGACAGGAGCGTGTCGACGATGAAGTTTTTCACAGGATGTGTGGCCGCGGCCACGCTGGCGCTGGCTGCATCCGCTGCTCAGGCCCAGGTTCCGGCCAGCGGTCGGTCCGGCGGGGCCATGATCGTGGTGTCGGATTTCGACGGACCCTACGGGCCGCCGGACGCCGCGCCACCGCCGCCGCCGCGTTACGGCTACGGTTATGGTTATGAGGAACGCGGCCCGGCGCCGGCGCTGCTGCCGGCCACCGAGGTCTACGCGGTGCTGCGCGAAAACGGCTTCTCGCCGCTCGGCATCCCGCGGCTGCGCGGCGCCGTCTACACCATCGCGGTGATCGACCGTCGCGGCGACGACGGCCGGCTCGTGATCGATGCCCGCGACGGACGGATTATCCGCTTCATGCCGGCCGCCGATGCCTATGGTATGGCGCCGACCTATGAGGAGCCTTCGGTTGCACCTTACCGGCCACAAAGCGCGCTGCCGCCGCCGACCATGGTGCGTGGCGGCCCACCGCGCCCGCCGGCCCCGATCCCGCATGTCGCCAGCCGCACCGTTCCGCTGCCCAAGGCGGCTCCGCAGCGCGCAGAGACACCGGTCGCGGCCGCCAAGCCGGCCGAGCCGACGGCGCAACCCACGCAGCAGGCGGCCGCCGTGCAAGCAAAACCCGCCGAGGCCGCGCCGCAAGCCACAGCTCCGACCGTCGGCCAGGCCAAGCCCGCCGCAGCGATTCTGCCGACGCAGGACATGCCGGCGGCGCAGGGGCTGGATTAGGCCTGCGAGTTTGCACGACCACGCAAAACGAAAAAACGCCCCGGGGCACCGGGGCGTTTTCGCAACTTGGTCGCTGTGGATGCGCTTAGGCAGCGACCGAGCTCTCGATCACCTGCGCGGACTGCGCGCCGCCGTTGATTGCGATCTGGCGCGGCTTCTTGGCTTCGGGAATCTCGCGCACGAGGTCGACATGGAGCAGGCCGTTCTCGAGCGAGGCGTCCTTCACCTGCACGAAGTCGGCAAGCTGGAAGGCGCGTTCGAAGGCACGGGCGGCGATGCCACGATAAAGCACCTCGGACTTCGAGGTCTCGTTGGCGACTTTCTCGCCCTTGATCGTCAGCGTGTTTTCCTTCGCGACGATGGAGAGCTCATCCTTGGCGAAGCCCGAGACCGCAACGGTGATGCGGTAGGCGTTCTCGCCGGTACGCTCGATGTTGTAGGGGGGATAACCGGGGCTGCCGTCCGAACTCGTCTGGTCGAGCAGGTTAAAGAGACGGTCGAAGCCGACGGTGGAACGATAGAACGGGGTGAGATCGTAGGTACGCATGGTCAAGTCCTCCATTGAGCGACTGTTCAGGTAACCCGCCCGCCAATCGGGCCGGGCTTTCGTCTGTGTGCAGCCTGATGTTCCGGTTCCGAAACACTGGTAGCGGCCTGCACCAAGGTGATATGGGTGAGTCCAGACAGCGTTCAAGAGGGCGGCAATGGCGCCTTTTCGGCGCTCCCGCCCCTTGATTTACAGCACTTGGCGCCCACGCACTCCCAATCATGACGCTGGTCTCGATCCCGTCCAATCCCGTTCCCGAAGACGTCGTCAGCGGCACCATCAAGACGCCCGACGGCGTCGAGCTGCGCTTTGCGCGCTGGGCGCCGCCGGCGAACCGCAAGGGCACCGTCTGCGTCTTCACCGGGCGCAGCGAGCAGATCGAGAAATATTTCGAGACCGTACGCGATTTGCGCGACCGCGGCTTTGCGGTGGCGACGTTCGATTGGCGCGGGCAGGGACATTCCTCGCGCCGCCTGCGCGATCCGCGCAAGGGCTATGTGCGCAACTTCGCCGACTACGAGATCGACGTCGAGACCTTCGTGCAGCAGGTGGTGCTGCCGGATTGTCCGCCGCCGTTCTTCGCGCTGGCCCATTCCATGGGCGGCGCGGTGTTGTTGCGCCTTGCGCATGCGCAAAAGCGCTGGTTCGACCGCATGGTTCTGTCGGCGCCGATGATCGACCTGCCCGGTCGCGCCACCTCGATTCCGGTGCGCACATTGCTGAAGACGCTGCGGATGCTGGGACGGGGCGGCGGTTACGTTCCCGGTGGCAGCGATCACATCACCGGCTTGTCTCCCTTCATCAACAATCCCCTGACCAGCGATCCCGTGCGCTATGCGCGCAACGCCGCGATCCTGGAGGAGGACCCGACGCTCGGCCTGGCGTCGCCAACGGTCGCCTGGGCCGACACCGCGTTTTCGGCGATGAGCACCTTCAGGGGCATGAACTATCCGTCCGGGATCCGCCAGCCGATCCTGATGCTGGCGGCCTCCAACGACACCGTGGTTTCGACCGCGGCGATCGAGGAGTTCGCCTACCATTTACGCGCCGGCTCCCATCTCGTGATCGCGGGCTCGAAGCACGAGATCCTGCAGGAGCAGGACCGCTACCGCTCCCAGTTCTGGGCCGCGTTCGATGCGTTCGTGCCGGGCACGCCGCTGTTCAAGTGAGGCGGGCGCACTTGATCGTGCCACAGCTCCGTCATGCCCGGGCTCGTCCCGGGCATCCAGGGACTTTGGTTCAGCGAGACAAGAACGTGGATGGCCGGGACAAGCCCGGCCATGACGAAACAACTCACAGCGTCTTCAGATACTCGATCAAATCGTAGCGCTCCTGCTCCTTGAGCACGCGGCCGATGGTGCCGTCCTTGCCGGGGCCAGGCGTGCCATCGAACGAATGGCCGGCATTGCTGTTGCCGAACATCTCGGTGCCGTCAGACGCTCGCGTCGAGAAGCGCGACTGCCCGGTCTTGCAGCTCTCGTCGTCGGAGACCGCAAAGCCGACCTGCTTCGGATCGTAGTCGCGACCGCCACCCATGCAGAACGATTTGGGGCGCTCGGCTGCCGGGCTCAGCATCCAGTAGAGCGAGGGCACCGATCCGTTGTGCAGGTAAGGCGCCGTGGCCCAGACGCCGTTGAGCGGGCGTGCGCGATACCAGGGCCGCGGCTCGTTCTTGTCGGGCGGCTGCGGGCCGGGGTTCGGGCAGTTCTGGCGCTTACCCCACCAGGCGTCCTGGACCTTCGGGTCGATCTTCGCATCGTCCATCGCCTTGCGGCTGACGATGTCGACGAGCACCATCAGGCCGACCGAGTACGGCATGTCGGTCGAAGAGATATCCGGCAGATTGCAGCTCCACCAGGCATTGAGCTTCTGCGTGGGATCGAGCTTGAGAAAGCCCGGCACCTGAACCGTCCGCGTTGCCAGCACACTGGCCTGAGCGGGATCAGTCCCCATGCCTTTGGCGCTTTTCTGGACCTCGTTCAGGAATTTGTCGTCGCCGATGGCCTCCCACCGCGATGAGGACCAGATGCTCTGGCTTGGAAATTCGGTGTCGAACACGGGATCGTTGACCGGACCGAGATGGCATTCGACGCAGATCTCTGCATAGAGCTTGCGGCCGCGTTTGACGCGGTCGCCATCGATCTTCCAGGCAGCATCGCCGAAGATGTCCGACGGCCATTTCGGCGACGTCAGTCCGGAGAGCTGCTTTTTCGGATAGGGCGCCGAGCCCTTCAGCAGATCCTCGATCCAGTTCAGATTCTTGATGTCCATCGACGAGCGGAACAGCGCGTCCTTGGGGGTAGCGTCGGACAGGTTGAGCAGCGCGGTCACGCCCAGCGCTTCGCCGGCGTTGCGGATCAGCGGCTGTTCGATCGAAGCGTCATATTGCGCGAATTTGAGCCAGGGGACGGTCCAGATCGGCGGGAAGCTGACCGGTGCGTCCTTGGCATGCAGATTCTTCTCGAAGCCGCTGAGGCCGCTCAGCGTCATGTCCTGGGAGAAGACCTGATTGCCGATGCGGTTGAGCGCGTCGAGACGGCCGTAGCCTTCCTCGGTGTCCTGCTGCTGCTCTTCCCGCTTCGTCTTCTCGTTGAACCTCGTCTTGCCGTCGATGGTTTTCGCGTAGGTCTTCTCCCAGTCTTTCAGGAATGTGCCGATCGCACTCAGCTTCTGCTTCAACGCATCGCGATCCGCATCGCTGGCGGAGGGGCCGAGCACACGGTCGGCGAAGCGCGTGAAGCGACCCGGCACGAGGAGCGTGTACGCGATGGACAGGCCGGTCGTGATCTCGAGCTTCCTGAGATCGGTCATCGCGGGACCGCCGTCGAAGCGGATGTCGATGCCTTTGTAGTGAATCTGGCCGGTGTGGCAGGCGGCGCAGGTCAGGCCGATCCGGTCTTCGCCGACCTTGCCGGTTGCCGGATCGGGCACGCCGGTCATGCGCGCGAAGCCGACGGGCAGGCCGTCGACGTTTTCGGCCTGGGCGCCCCAGTTGACCGGCGGATCCCACAGCCGCGCCGGCACCGGTTTCGTCTTGTCGTAGACGTTGGCGTAGCCGAACCGGCGCAGCGTCGCGTCATCGATGTTGATCGTCTGCGGGCTCGGGATGAAGCCGAAGCGCTGGAGATGATCGCTATCATGGAGCATGCCGGGCTTGGCAAAGAAATGCAGCCGCGGCTGCTCCAGCGCCATGAACCAGCGATAGGGCACCGGGAAGGTCGCGGTGCCCTGGCTCGCATGATGAAACCAGTGCCGGTCCTCCAGCGCCCAGTTTTGTTCGAGCCAGTACGCGGCCCGGGATTCGACAAGCTTCGGCAATGGCGGGGCGACGAACTGGCCGATGACGCCGGGCAGCATCGGCTGGAATTGATCGGGAAAGCGCAGCGCCACGATGCCAAAGACGAGGAGCGCAGCGACGAGGCCGCCGATCGCGCGCAAGATGAGCGAAGGCGGTGTGACCGGCTGGCTGACGACCCGCTGGGTAATCCGGTCCGGGAATTTGCGCTCGTTGAACAATGTCCTCACCTCGGCCACGCTGAGATAGCGGTCATCACCCTGACCCTTGCCCATGATCTTGAGCAGGACCGGCCATTCGAACTTCATCAGGATCGGGTAGTACCAGCGCGACTGATTGCCGGCGCGCTTGAGATTGTCGTTCATGAAGGTCTGGATTTGCGCGGCGTTGAGCCCGGTCTCGGTGCCGCCGTCGGGATCGGTACAGGTGCCGCCGAAACTGGCGAGCCGCGCAATCTCGTCCTCGTTGACGCGCCCGTCGACGCCGAGGATGCGCGACCCGGCGCCGAGCTTGTCGAGCGGGCCGCCGCGCAAGCCATTGAGCTGCGCGCCCCAGAAGATGCTTTGCAGGATGTGACAGGCGCCGTTGGCGATGAGCGCAACGCCGCGGACCTGGATGCGGGCCAGAGCCTTTTTCGCTCCGGTCTCGCCGCTTGCATTTGCGATGGTCTGCGACAACGTCCGGAGCGGGACGGTCCCGCCGTCGACAAAACCCTCTCCGACAAGGCCGCGCAGGAACGGGCAGGGATTGTTCGGCGAGACCTGGATCGATGGATCGATGGGGGGCTTCGAGACGGAATCGTTCATGGCCCAAAATCCTGAAAACGGCGAATCGTGAAATGCAGACGCGCCGATAGAGCGCGGAAAGTCCTAACAAACCGCCAGCAATCTGTACTACTTCAGCGTGTGGCGAAGTGTGGCGGAATTCACTGTCGTGTCAATAAAAGTGGACGGGAGATGGTCGCCCCGACCGCCGTTTGCCCTCAGGATTCGGCGGCGCGTCTGAGGTCGCTCTGGACCAGAGTGAGCTTGCTGGCCGGGACGCCCGCCTTCAGGAGCCCGTCGCGGTAATGCGCGATGTCCTCGGGCCGCTTCCAGTGAAAATTCCGCAGATGGCGGTCGACATTCAGGGTCGGATAGTTGCCCATCAGCACGCCGGTCGCCTCGACCGCCTCGCCGGTCCGGCCCAATTGCGCCAGCGCCGCGGCGCGGATTGCGAGCGCCTGCATGTGGTTCGGGTTGACGTAGAGCTGCTCGCGGGCCCACGACAGTGTCGCGTCATATTGCCTGAGCAGATAGTGGCTGAAGGCGTTCAGCGCGGCCCATTGATAGCGCGGGTCGCTGTTGTCGCGCTGGGCGGCCATCGAGAACATCTCGATCGCCTGGCGGTGCTCGCCGACCGTGAAATGGCAGATGCCGAGCACGCCACGCGCGCCCATGTCGTAAGGGTTGAGCGCGACCGCGCGCTTGGCGGCATCCATCGCCGCCTCGTCATGGCCTTCCAGCGCGTGCGCCCAGGACAGGATCGAGAACGCAAAGGAGGAGCGCGGGTCGAGCCGGACGCTGGTTTCGGCGAGACTCATCGCCTCGGCCCACATCTCGCGCGTGCCCTTGACCCAGCCGAACTGGATGCTCTGGATCTGGATCGTGGCGAGATAGGCATGCGCGATCGACAGTTTCGGATCGAGCGCGATCGCCTGTCGGAATAGGTCGACGGCCGTGGTCAGATCTTCCTTGGTCTGCCGGTAATAATGCGACAGGCCCTTCAGGAAGCGGTCCCAGGCGGTGATGTCGTTGGTCGGGCGCGCGGGCGCGGAGGCCTCGGCCCGGACGATCTCGGTGGCGATGGCCGCGGACAGATTGGTCGTGATCTCGTCCTGCATCGCGAAGAGGTCGCCGATGTCGCGATCGTAACGGCCGGTCCAGAGCTGCTCGCCGGTCTCCGGCGCGATCAACTCGGCGGTGACGCGGATCTTGGCACCGGCGCGCCGCACCGAGCCCTGGATCAGATAGGTTGCGTCGATCTCGCGCGCGATCACGCGCGTGCTCACATTCTTGCCCTTGAAGGCGAAGGTCGAGTTGCGGCTCAGCACGCGGTAGAACGATTGCAGCGACAGGGCGTGGATCAGGTCCTCGGTGAGGCCGTCGGAAAAATATTCGTCCTGGGCGTCGCTGAGATTGGCGAAGGGCAACACGCCGACGATGGCAGTGCGGTATTGCTGCGAGAGCGCCGATCCTTCCCTCAGCTCCGGCGCGAGTGCGGTCGCGCCGTCGGGCGTCCAAGTCCAGATTCCGACCGGATCCTTGATGTTCTTGAAGCGGTGGTTGCCGCCGTCGACCAGCGGCACGGTGAGATGCTTGCTGGCCTCGCGGTAGGCCTTGGCCGAGATCGCGAACCCGCCAGGGCTTGCCACCGATTCCAGGCGGACGGCGATGTTGACGTCGTCGCCGAACACCTCGTCTTCGTCGGCGATCACGTCACCCATGTGGATGCCGAGCCGGAACTGCATGGTGCGTTCTGCGGGCAGATGGTGATTGCGCTCCGCCATCAGCACCTGCATCGCGATCGCAGCCTCGGCGGCGCCGACGATGGAGGGGAATTCCAGCAGGAAGCCGTCGCCGGTGTTTTTGACGACGCGGCCGCCGTGATTGAGGATGATCGGATGGATCGCGCTGCGATGGGCCTTGAAGGCGGCATGGGTGCCGGCCTCGTCATGGCCCATCATCCGCGAATAGCCGGCGACATCGGCGCAGACGATGGCAGCCAGACGTCTTTCCATATCCTCGGAACTCCAAGGGAGAGGGGAGCGCCACCGCGTGGCAGTCGCCTCGAATCCCGCATTTCAAAACCCTGCCTTTATAGAGCAGATGGGGCCGAACGAAAGTATGATCCGCATTGCAAATTCGACGCAAATCCTAAGCATTCCCGGCGGTGGACGGCGGGGTGCGAACCGACTAAGGCCGGTGCTTTGAGACGGCCAGGCCGGGCGGCGGGAGGGCCTTTATCATGCTGGGCATTCACGAAATCTGGCTCTTCGTCCTGTCGGGCGTGCTGCTCAACATCACGCCGGGGCCGGATACCGTCTATGTCATCGGCCGCAGCATGCAGATGGGCTGGCGCGGCGGGGCGGCGGCGGCTTTTGGCATCAGTTGCGGCTGCTTTTTCCATGTCGCGGGCGCCGCGATCGGCCTTTCGGCGCTTTTGATGGCCTCATCGACCGCATTCGGGGTCGTGAAGCTGGTCGGCGCGGCCTATCTCGTTCTGACCGGGCTGCAGATGCTGTGGTCGCGACCGGTGCTGGCGGGAGTCAAGGACGAGGCCGGGCGGAGCTCGCTGCGGCGGGTCTTCCTCCAGGGCGTCTTCACCAACGCGCTCAATCCCAAGGTCGCGCTGTTCTTCCTGGCCTTCCTGCCTCAATTCGTCGCAGCCGACTCAGCCCACAAGCCGCTCGCCTTCCTGACGCTCGGCCTGATCTTCATCTGCACGGGGACGCTGTGGTGTCTGGTCTTGGCGGCGTTCGCGGCCAAGGCCGCCAATCGCCTGCGGCAGTCCGAGGGCGTGATCGCCTGGGTCAATCGGACGCTGGGCGGCCTCTTCATCTATCTCGGCATCCGCGTCGCCATGCTGGAGACGCGATAGCCCATCCGAACGGACGATTGAATCGCGTCAGGCGAATTCCTTCAGCAGCGCGCTGCCGGCCAGATAGACGCCAAGCAAAATCATCGCGACCAGGAACCAGCGGCGGAATGCTTCCGCCGGCATTTTCGCCCGCACCGACTGGCCGATGAACATGCCGGCAAACGCCGTGGCCATGGCGACCGCGCCCGGCACGGCGTTGGCTGGGGTCAGCAGGCCGTCGGCGGTCAGGTTGAAGGCGAGCGCCAGCGTTGCCGTGGTGAAGAACACGCCGAGCGCCTGCACCAGTTCGTCCTTTTCCATGCCGATCGCCTGCATGAACGGCATCGAGGGGATCACCTGCACGCCGGTCGAGGCCGAGATCACGCCGGTGATGAGGCCGACCACGCCGCCGACCCATTTCTCGTTCCGCGGCGCGACGTGGAACTTGAATTTGCTGAGGCCGATGAGGGCGTAGATCACCAGCAGGATGCCGAGCACCACGGTCCCGTAGCGGGCGTGGGGGCCCGTCAGCGCGCCGGCATTGAGCCAGCATCCGACCACGGTGCCGATCATCAGCGGCCAAAGCCGCCGCAGGATGTCGCGCAAATGGGGGCCGACAAAAGTCTGCCAGATGTTGGTGACGATGGCGGGCACGATCACGATGGCGATCGCGCGGCTGGGCGCCATGTTCACCGCGAGCAGGCCCATGGACACCGTCGGTAGTCCAAGCCCGACGACGCCCTTAACGAATCCGGCGACCAGGAAGACGGCGGCGATGAGAATGAGAAGCGGGTCGATCATGTCACCACATTGACCGAAGCCGCGCTCCGGCACAATCTGGAGGTTACGGAGACAGCCTTCGTCTGATACGAATGCTGAGGAGACCTGCCATGCGTTTCGACCTCGTCGATCTCCAGCTCTTCATCGCGGTCGCCGACCAGCGCAGCATCACCCGCGGCGCCGAGCGGTCGCACCTGGCGCTGGCCTCGGCCAGCGCACGGATCAAGGGGCTCGAGGACGCGCTTGGCGTCGCGCTGCTCAAGCGCGGGCGGCGCGGCGTCGAGCTCACCGCGGCCGGCGAGAGCCTGCTCGACCATGCGCGGATCGTGATCCACCAGATCGACGCCATGCGCGGCGATCTCGCGGGCTTTGCCAGCGGCGTGCGCGCCAGCGTGCACTTCCTTGCCAACACCTCGGGCCTCTCGGAGCACTTGCCAAAAGCGCTCGCCGGCTTCCTGCGCCAACATCGCGACGTCGCCATCGACATCGAGGAGCGCGAGAGCACCGACATCGCGGCCGCGATCACCGCGGGCGCGGCCGACCTCGGTTTTGCCGCCGAGCATGCGCTGCCCGATCATGTCGAGCGTTTCGTGTTCAGCGAAGATCGCCTGACTTTGGTGACGTCGAAGCGCGGCCCGTTCGCCGGCCGCCGCCAGATCGATTTCCAGGAGGCCAATGCCTGCGAGTTCGTCGGCCTGACCAGCGCCACCGCGCTTCAGATGCATATTTCGAAGCATGCGGCCCGGCTCGGCATGCGCCCGCATTTCCGCGCTCGCTTGCGTGACTTCGACGCGATCTGCCAGCTGGTCTCAGCCGATGTCGGCGTTGCGCTGGTGCCGGAATCCGCCGCCCGTCGCTGCGCCAAGCTGATGCCGCTCGCCATGGTCCGTCTGCGCGACGCCTGGGCCAACCGCCGCCTCGTGATCTGCGCGCGCAGCTTCAAGGCGCTGCCGCGGCCGGCGAAGATGCTGGTGGAGCATCTAAGGGCGGCGGCGATGTGAGGTCGTTCGGCAAACTCGTCATGCCCGGGCTTGTCCCGGGCATCCACGTTCTTAGCTCCGCATGGGAAGACGTGGATGGCCGGGACAAGCCCGGCCATGACGGCGGAGCGAGAGCTTTGCCTACTTCGCCGTCTCCACGCCGGCGTCCTTGATCACCTTCGCCCACTTCTTGGTCTCGTCCGCAATGAATGCGCGAAAATGCTCCGGCTCGTCGCCGATCAGCGTCGCGCCCTGCTGGGCGAGCTTGTCCTTCACCGCGGGATCCGCCATGGCCTTGGTCGCGAGGTCATGCAGCGCGGTGACGATCTCCTTCGGCGTGCCCTTCGGCGCGACCATGCCGTACCAGTTCTCGATGCGCAGATCGGGAAAGCCCGCTTCCTTCGTCGTCGGCACGTCGGTTGCCGTCGGCGCGCGTTCCTCTGAACCGACCGCGATCGGCTTCAGGGCGCCGGCCCTGACCTGAGGCAGCAGCACCGGGAGGTCGAGGAACGTCATCTGCACCTGCTGGCCCAGCAGATCGTTCACCGCAGGCGCGGCGCCGCGATAGGGCACGTGCACGATGTCGATTTTCGCCGTCAGCTTGAACAATTCGCCGGCGAGATGCGGCAGGCTGCCGGCGCCCGAGGAGGCGAAGTTGAGTTTCCCGGGTTGCGCTTTCGCGAGCGCGATCAATTCGCCGATGTCCTTGGCGGGCACGTTGGTGGCGACAACCAGCATTTCCGGCACGGTCGCCACCAGCGTCACCGGGGTCAGGTCACTGAGCGTGTCGTAGGCGACCTTCTCCATGTTCGGACTGATCGCAAGCGCGCCGGCAGAGGAGATGGCGATGGTGTAGCCGTCGGGCGCACTCTTGGCGACCGCGTCGGTGCCGAGCACGCCGCCCTGGCCGCCGCGATTGTCGATCAGCACCGGCTGGCCCGCCAGTTCCGACATGCGCTGGCCGATGACGCGGGCGATGATGTCGTTGGGGCCGCCGGCCGGGAATGGCACGATCAGCTTGATCGGTCTTGCCGGAAAATTCTGCGCCGCCGCTGCTGACGGCAGCAGCAGGAACGATCCCAAGAACAATCTGGAGAACAATTCAACGAGAAGCCTGCGTGAGATGGTCATGCAAGCCACCCGCGGGCGCTTGTTATTGGTTGAGCAGTTTCAGTGCTTCCTCGTGCACCCTGGCGTCGCCGGCCGCGACGATGCGGCCGCCGCCCTGGGCCGGCTTGCCTTCCCAGGTGGTGACGACGCCGCCGGCGCCGGTCACGATCGGGATCAGGGCTGCGATGTCGTAGGGCTTCAACTCGGTCTCGACCACGAGATCGACATGGCCGGCCGCCAGCATGCAATAGGAATAGCAATCGCCGCCATAGCGCGAGAGCCGCGCGCTCTGCTCGATCCGGCCGAAAATGGCGCGGTCGCGCTCGTTCATCAGCAGCGGGCTGGTGGTGTAGGTCGTCGCCTCCGACAGCGAGGCGCAGCGGCGGACCTGAAGCCGGCGCTCGCCGGAGGGGCCTTTATAATTGGCCGAGCCGTTGTCGCCGGAAAAGCGCTCGCCGATGAAGGGCTGGTGCATCATGCCGTAGACCGGCGAGCCCTTGTGCAGCAGCGCGATCAGCGTGCCCCAGATCGGAAAGCCGCCGATGAAGGACTTTGTGCCGTCGATGGGGTCGAGCACCCAGACATAGTCGGCGTCCTCGCGCTCATTGCCGAATTCCTCGCCGACAATGCCGTGCTGGGGGAAGCTCGCCTTGATCAGCCGCCGCATCACCGCCTCCGCCGCGCGGTCGGCTTCCGTCACCGGGTCGAAATCCTTGGTCTTGCTCTTGTCGTCGATCGACAACGAGGTCCGGAAGAACGGCAGGATGGTTTCGCCGGAGGCGGTGGCCAGTCGTCCGATGAAGGCTGAGAAGTCGATCACCGTCACGGCGCATCCTCAAAACGAAAGTCGGGTGAAGCTTTTCATCTGCCTAGCTCAATTCGCCTCTCGCGTGCAGCGCTGTCTTGATTTGCACCCTGGTATTTTGGATGCGGATACCGCCTGCCTCCAGCGAGCCATATGCTGGCCAAATATCGATCACGGTGTTGAGAACTTAGTTCCTTGTATGCCTCGTTCGTATGCAAATGACTATCAACCCATTGAATTTCCTTATCAAAGAAACTGAATCTGAATTTCGCTGGAAGCAAATGAGCCATGTGTTTTTGCATGGGAAACCGCTCAAAAGCCCTTGCACTTTGTGCGGCGCGGCCGCATATTGTTGCGGTGCGGTAGCGCTTCTCGCGTTACCGCTGCCCTCCTTGGGCGTTTCCTCCCTAGACTTGGGCCGCTTCTTCATCAGAAGCGGCCCTTTTTTCTTGAGGCGCCTGTTTTCAGTTTAGCGCGCGTACGCTTGCGAAGCGAAACGCATTCGCATCTCTCACTGAGAGCACGATCGTTTGCGAAAGAGTTAGCGTCTATTCCGCTGCGGCCTGGAACGGGCCGAGATCGCCGAATGGGATCGTGGTCGCCAGCACATCGGCGAGGATGCCGAAGTCGCTCGACACCTGCGCAAAGCGCGGGCCGCGCTCGCGGCGGCGCTCGTCCATGTAAATGGCGCGGTTGAGCTCGAGCTGCACCGCGTGCAGGCCGCTCGCCGGGTTGCCGTAATGCTCGGTGATGAAGCCACCGGCATAGGGCTTGTTGCGGCCGATCGAATAGCCGAGCCCCGTCATGGTCTCCTCGACGCGGTCGGGCAGCAGCGGCGTGCAGCTCGTGCCGTAGCGGTCGCCGATCACGATGTCGGGCCGGCGCGGCTCGTCTCTGCTGACCCCGACCGACGGCATCGAATGGCAGTCGACCAGCACCACGGTGCCGAACATCTGGTGCACCTTGTTGATCAGCCGGCGCAGCGCGCGATGGTAGGGCTTGTACAGCGTCTCGATCCGCGCCAGCGCGTCGTCGACCAGGATGCGGTCGCGATAGATCTCCTGGCCGTCGCCGACCACGCGCGGAATGGTGCCTAACCCGCCCGCGACCCGCATCGAGCGCGTGTTGGCAAAGCTCGGCAGCCGGCCGGTGAACATGCGGGGATCGAGCTCATAGGGCTCGCGATTGACGTCGACATAGGAGCGGGGAAAGTTGACCCGCACGGTCGGAAAGCCGCGCTGGCTCAGATGGCCGATCAGCTCGTCCATGAAGGAATCTTCGGACCGCCGAAGTTGCGGCAGGTCGATCCGCGATGCGCTGAGGAATTCGTCCGGATAGGTCGAGCCGGAATGGGGCGAGTTGAAGATAACAGGCGCGCGCCACTCGGCGGGCTCCACGATCTCGAAGGCTGGCGACGCGTCGCCGTCAAACCGGGTCATCTGCTCAGGCTTCGTCCCTTCACGCCGCACGATCCGCCATAGATCCCAGATCGAGTGATTCGGCCGGTCGAGCGGCTCTTATGTGCCCTCATTGTCCGGAATCGCAACCATTCTGCCAAGCGAAAAGATGTGATCGGCGCTGGAACATGTCTTAACCGTGCGGGCAGCGAGCCGGGGATGTGCAGACGCGTGTCGATTGATTCGCGCGGCATTCGGGTTCACAAGGGGCCGCGCCGGTCGGGCTCAGGGTAAAGATTTTCACCCGAAATTTACCCTCTGTCGGGCTTAGTGACCTCTGCATATCCTTTGGGGATTCGACGTTCCTGCCATGCCAAAAATCCTGCTCGCCGAAGACGACAACGACATGCGCCGTTTCCTGGTCAAGGCGCTGGAAAACGCCGGTTTTCAGGTTTCGTCCCACGACAACGGCATGGCCGCCTATCAGCGGTTGCGGGAAGAGCCGTTCGAGATGCTCCTCACCGACATCGTGATGCCGGAGATGGACGGTATCGAGCTCGCCCGTCGGGCCTCGGAACTCGACCCCGATATCAAGATCATGTTCATCACCGGCTTCGCCGCGGTCGCCCTGAACTCGGATTCGGACGCCCCCAAGAACGCCAAGGTGCTGTCGAAGCCCGTTCACCTGCGCGAATTGGTGAGCGAAGTGAACAAGATGCTGGCGGCCTAAATTGGCCCCCTTCCGTCCTTGCACCGGCTCCGCCGAGCCGTTATAGGGACCCGACCCGATCTAGACGACATCTAGGGCGCGTAGCTCAGCGGGAGAGCACTACCTTGACATGGTAGGGGTCACAGGTTCGATCCCTGTCGCGCCCACCATCCTTCGCTCGCGATAGCCGAGTGAAGGATGTCACGCCGAAGCCCGAAGGGCGCAGGCGGACTTGTTGCCGCGAGCTACGGCTGGGCAAGCCACGATCCAACTAATCATGGCGAAGCGTGTCCGGCGTAGCTCGAAAGAGCGAAGACGGACTGCAACCTGTAGCTCCCTTATATTGGAACGCGCCCTCGCACCCGGCATTGTTCCGCCATGCCCAAAGCCTCCAGCAAATCCTTCAAGCGCGGCGATCACGTCAGCTGGAATTCCGAGGCCGGCCGCGTGCGTGGTCATATCCTGCGCGTGCACACCACCGACGTCGACTACAAGGGCTACGTCCACCACGCGACGGCGGACGATCCGCAATACGAGATCAAGAGCGACAAGACCGATCACGTCGCCCTGCACAAGGGCCGGGCGCTGCGACGGCTGCGCTCCTGACGTCACGTCGCGGCAAGTCCACTCACGTCAGCGGCAGCAAATGCTCCGGGATCGGTACCGGCGCTGCCGGCACCAGCGAGGCCACCGAGACATGCGGCCAGGTCAGGCCGTTGAAATCCAGCATCACCTTCTGCGAATACTGGATCTGGGTCGTCGCCACCCGGACGCGGCCGCCGGCAAAAGCCTTGTTCGGCACGAAGGGGAGCGTCGCGACGAAGCTCGGCACCAGCGGCACCGGGCCCTTCTGTATCGGCTGAAGGATAATCGGCGGCTCGCCCGACGCGATGCGCGGCACGTCGATGTCGTAGATGACAGTCTCGATCCAGAACACGGCATCCATTTGAAATGCGTTGGCGTTGGCACCTTTGCCGCCTGGCGGCGGCATCGGCACGCCCTGCAGGAATGCGATGTTCGCGGTGCCGCCGGCGAAGTTAGGCGCCTGCGGATGTGGTCC
Organism: Bradyrhizobium monzae; assembly: GCF_021458635.1. Classification (GTDB taxonomy): domain Bacteria; phylum Pseudomonadota; class Alphaproteobacteria; order Rhizobiales; family Xanthobacteraceae; genus Bradyrhizobium. Next base: position 49,032 of record NZ_JAIRDQ010000010.1, on the reverse strand, counting down.
GGCCGAAGGGACGGCCGGCAACGGGCCGCCTGACAGCGGCGTGCTGGGCCTGGTCGAGGTCTCGATGATGATGGTCTGGCTGATGGTCTGATGCGCAATCTGATGGCGCAGCACCGTGTTCGGATCGGTGATCATGGCCTGGGTGAGCCTGCCCGAGGCGATCAGCGCGGTGAGGTCTTGCGGCAGCCTGCGTGTCGTCTTGTTGGCCGCGGTCTGATTCTGGAACGTGAACTTGTTGGCGGGATTGCCGCCGAAGAACGGCGTGATGTCGACCGCCGCAATGGCCGGCTTGCCGGCGACGGCCGGCAGCGCGGTGCCCTGCGCGATGATCGTCGTGCCGTGCGGGATCGAGGCCATGCGCGCGACCGTGAACGGTTCGTGCGGATTGGTGCTGGACGGCACCGCCAGCCAGATGCCGGGCTCGAAGTGAATGCCGACAGGCGTCCCTGTGGTCACGTCGTTGATGGTCTGCAGATAGGGCACGCCGTTCAGGAAGGCATCCGCCTGCGGCCCCGAGCCGCGATTGGGAATCGAGCCGAGACTGTTCGAGAACGACATCGTCTCGTCGGTGAGGTTCAGCTCCAGCACGTTGTCGGGCGGGTCGGTGGTGTTGATAGGCCCCGGCATCTGCGTTGGCGTCGTCGCGCTGTCGGGCCGGAAGATCGTGTTGAAGCCCTGTCCCGTGAAGGTGCCGGCGAAGGCCGACAGCGGCCCGAGCGTCGGCGGCAAGGTGACCGGCACGGCAGCGGGGACCGCAGCAGCATGCGCGGCAGCCCTGAACACACTATCGACCTGGTGGATCGAGAAGTTCGCTGTTCTGTTGAAGGCGCTGGTAAGCGGCTTGGGTTCGTCCATGGAGGATTCCTTTCGATGGCTGCGCGACTGTCGATGCCGGCGCTCTCCCGGGCCGGCGTTCCGGGCTGATCATGTCTTCAGGCAAGAAGCGGCCATCGCATCGCCGGGGTCGGCGAGGCGTCGGAATTTTTCGAAACTGATCGCGATCTCTTGGGACGGCGTCCGTTGCAGGGGCGTCCGTCTTACCCTGCGCGGGGGACTCCAACTCGGCGTTCGAGAGTGAGATAATCGAGAAATCGATACGGCGTCGTGCGCCCGTTCGCCTTGGTTACATCGAGAATATGATACAACCTAAAGGGTGCTTCAAATGTGTTCCATTTCACAGGCGGGCTGCCGATGAGCATATCCGTTATCGAACAGGCAAAAATACAGGCGCAGGTCCTGGTGCCGTTGGTCAAGGCGCTGCAGGCCGAACTCGGCGAGGCGCGTGCGAATGCGCTGGTGCGCAGGGCACTCGGCGATCTCTATCGCGGCTTCGGCGAGACGTTCTGGACAGCCAAGAACGAGGCCAATCTCGGCCAGGCCGTCGCCTCCGCCTTCAAGACTTACGCACGCGACGACGCGCTGGCCTATGACGTGATCGAGCAGACGCAGGATGCATTCGCCTTCGATGTGAAACGATGCGCCTATGCCGAGTTCTACAAGGCACTGGGCGAGCCCGAGCTCGGCTTTCTCACGGTCTGCACCGCCGATTTTGCGACCGCGGAAGGGTTCGGTCTGGACATCAGGCTCACGCGGACGCAGACCATCATGCAAGGCGCCGATCACTGCGACTTCCGCTACCGGCGCGTTGCGGACGGATCAAAGCGAAGGGAAAGTGAATGATGCGAACGATTTGTCTTGCCGTGGCGGCGCTGGCGCTGATGGCATCGAGCGCGGACGCGGCAGTCATCGACTGGCAGGCCGAGCTGCAACGCTGCCGCGCGCTGCGCGAGAGCGTGGCGCCACTGCTTCAGGCCGGCGAGGGGATCTCCGCGGTGGGCCGCTCCAATCGATCCGTCCGTCGCTGCATCTGGATCCAGCGCATCGCGGTGCGCAAGAAAATCCCCGGCGCGGAGGTGTGGTAGCGTTTGGCGGAGAATTGCGAGGTTGCCCATTCTCCGTCATTGCGAGCGCAGCGCGCCCAACTCCTTCACCGTCACCCTGAGGAGCCCGCCGAAAAAGGCGGGCGTCTCGAAGGATGGCCGCAGAGACTCTTCTTAGCTCACCAGATACTTCTTCACCGCCCCCTCGTCCCATTCGATCCCGTTGCCGGGCTCCTCGCCCGGCAGCACGTAGCCATCCCTGATCTTCAACGGTGTCGCCAGCACCGCGTCGGCCCAGTCGACATATTCCAGCCAATGCGCGGATGGCGTCACGCAGAGCAGGTGTGCGCTGACCTCCGAGAAAAGATGCGTGGACATCTCGATGCCGGCGGCATGCGCCAGTGACGCTGCCCGCAGCCAGCCGGTGACACCGCCGATGCGCTGCACGTCGGGCATCACGTAGTCGCAGGCCTCGGCCGACAGCGCGGTCTGCATCGAAAACGCGCTGTCAAAGTTTTCGCCGATCTGGACCGGTGTGCGCAGTGCGTCCGCAATGCGGGCGCAACCGTCGTAGTCGTCGTGGCGGATCGGTTCCTCGATCCAGGTCAGCCCCTCGTCGTCGAGCATCTCGCCGCGGCGGATGGCTTCGGTCACCGTCAGTGCCTGATTGTAGTCGCACATCAGCGTCACCTGGTCGCCGACGGCCTTGCGCACCGCGCGCACGACCGCGAGATCGTCCCGCGCATCGGGTCGGCCGACACGGATCTTCGCGGCCTGAAAACCCTCGGCCAGCAGCTTGTGGGCTTCCTCCACCGCGGCGCCCGCGGGCATGATGCCAAGCCCTTTCGAATTGTAGGCCTTGACCGGCTTCGGCGCACCGCCGAGCAGGCGGGCCAGCGGCAGGCCTCGCGCGCGTGCCAATGCGTCCCATGCCGCCATGTCGATGCCGGATTGCGCCAGCCGTTGCAGGCCGGCGAGCCCGAGCAGCGTGAAACGCTGGGTCAGCTTGCGTTCGATCTCGAACGGCAGCAGTTCGTCGCCCGCGAGCAGGTCTGACATTTCAGCGACCATTGCGGTCAGCGGCTTCAAGGCGGACGGCGTGATCGAGAACAGATAGGCATGTCCGACGGCGCCCTGGTCAGTCTCGCAGTCGATCAGCACCAGCGGCGCTTTCGCAACCGCGCCGGTCGAAGTCTTGAGCGGCAAGTTCATCGGCACGATCACGGGGCGCGCGTGGAAGCGCTTGATGCGGATGGTGTCGTTCATTCGGTGGATCTCCCGGCGGGGTGAATGCAGGCTCATGCCCGATCTTAAACATTCGTCATGAAACGAAAAGGTGTCTGCCGCGACCACTGCCGCGCGTTTGTTGGCTGTGTGCAGGGGTGAGTCAGCTCACCGCGCCGGCCCTTCCGTGAACGCTGTCTCGATCACCGCCCCAAACGGTTGCCATGACCTGCCGTCGAACTGCACCAGGCGCATCTGCTTGATCGGCAGATAGCTGTCGGGCGACGTATTCATCCTGATATTGGGCAGCGCAACGGAGGGATGATAATCCCGCAGCGACGCCGCCTGGCGCATGATGTTCTCGCGCGAGAAGTCGTCGCCGCATTGCTTCAGCACCTTTGTCAGCGCCTCGGCCGCCGCGTAGCCATAGAGTGCCGCGCTGTTGTTGGTGCTCTCAACCTGATGGTACTTGTCCATGAAGGCGAACCAGTCCTTCATGGCGGGATCGTCCTTCCAGGCGGGATCGCTCGGATCCTTCAGGAATGCCGCCGAGATCACACCGGATGAATTCTCCAGTCCCGCGGGCGCCATCGCATTGGCGATCGAGGCGGAGGCATCATTGACGATGAAGACCGGGTGCCAGTTCAGCGACGCCGCCAGCTGGATCACCTTTGAAGCCGTCGACGGCACGCCGAGGAAGACGAAGATGTCGGCGCCCGCGCGCTTGAGGATCGAGACGTGTCCTTCGAGATGCTCGTCCGAGATGTCGAAGGCGACATCGACGAGGACATGACGGTTCAGATCGCCGAGGCCTTCCTGGATGCCCTTGTAGAGCATGCGGCCGAACTGATCGTTCTGCCAGAGCACGACGATCTTCTTCCGGGGAAAATAGGCCTGAATGTAGTTGGCATAGATGCGACCTTCCGAGCGGAACGGCGGCTGCCAGCCCATGGTCCAGGGAAATGCCTTGGCCTGGCTCAGCTCCTCGTCGCCGGAGGCGACGAACAGCTGCGGGATTTTCTTCTCGTTCAGGTACCAGCGCGTGGCGAGATTGCCGGGCGTGCCGAACGACCCGAACATGAGCTGCACGTCGTCCTTCTCGACGAGATCGCGGGTCAGGTCGAGCGCGGCGGCGGGATCGGAATTGTCGTCGCGCGTGATGAAGCGCACCTTGCGGCCGTTGATGCCGCCGAGATCGTTGATCATGTCGAAATAGGCGGCTTCCGCCTTGCCGATCGCGCCGAATTCCGAGAGCGGCCCCGAATAGGGCACGATGTTGCCGATGCGGATTTCCTTGTCGGAGCTGGGTTCGGAATTAGGCTGATCCGAGCGCTGCTGCGACATCGCCCCGAGCGAGGCGAGCACGGCGATCAAAGCGAATAGCAGTCTGCCGGTGACGCGCATGCTCGACACCTTATCGTTGGCCCCCAACGAAGTCGGCTCGTTCCGCACCCAAGCGAGTTGATCTACGTCAAACGTTTGTCAATCCTGTGGCACCCCAGGCGAAGCGGCAGGTGTGTTGACGCGCTGCAAGCGTTCATCATGCCCGGGCTTGTCCCGGGCATCCACGTGCTTTGTGCGGCGGAGAAACGCGTGGATGGCCGGGACAAGCCCGGCCATGACGGCGGCTTCGGTGCCGACAACTTCCCCTACGGCAGTCCGCGCGCCTCAAGTTGATGCACCAACAGCAGCGTCGGCTCCGCGAGGCTGTCGCCCGAGCCATCCAGCCCGAACGCCGCAGCGATGCCGTCGCGGCTGCGCAGCACCGTCGTACGCGGGCAGTGGCCGGCGCCGCAGAGTGTCTTCTTCAGGGTTTCGCCCTGCGCGACCAGGTTTGCGGGATCGTTCGCGGCCCAGGCCAGCACGATCGGCGCGTCGACATTGAGGATGCCGGGGAACACCGAGCGCTTGTCATATTGAGCGGCGTCCGTGCCGAGATAGGCCTTCTCGCTGTCACTGGCGTCCTTGCCGGCGCGATAGATGCCGGACACCAGCACCACGGCGGCGACGTCGGCGCGGTCGGCCTGGAGCTCGGGGTGCGCCAGCAGGGTGGCGACATGGAACGCGCCGGCGCCATAGCCGACCGCGACGATCTCGCGAGCGTCGCCGTTGAACAGGTCGATATTGCCGTGGATCCAGGACAGCGCCGCCGCCACGTCGGTCGCGCCCATCGGCCAGGTCGCTGCAGGCGCCAGGCGGTAGCTCACGCGCACCCCGATCATGCCGTTGCGCGCGGCAAAGCACATGGCCTCGTCCTGGATGTCGCGGGACAGGTCCGGCGCGCCGCGATCGCCGGTAAAGGTGTCGCCGGCCACGAACAGCAGCACCGGCCGCGGCGTGTCGGCCTTGGTGTCGCCGCTGGTCGCGACGTCGAGCACATTGGCCTCGTTGTCGCCATAGCGCAGGCCACGCGAGAAGGAGACCTGCTCGCAAAGGCGCCCGACGCCGCCGGCCGTCGTGTCGTTATCGGTGAGGCCGACCTGGACGAGATCGGACGGTGCGGTCAGCCGTGCCGGCAGCGGGCCATGCGCGGAGGCCGCCGTTACGGTCATAACAAACAAAAATGCGAGATAATTCTTCATCATGATGGTGCCGGCCTTGCGCGCTTCATATTGGTGCGCCGGTGTGGCCTGTCTTTTCAATTCGCCTTATTACTTCGTCTTGTCAGTTCATCTTGCGGCGATTTCACGGCACCCCTGGTTCGCCTCCCGCGCGCCCCGTTCAATTTGCCGGCTGGAACGTGCAGTCCGCCCCGCTGCCGTCCTTCTGCCTGATGGCATTGGGGTCGATCGTGCAGCTCAGCTTGCTCAGGCTCTCGAAATTCGATCCCGCCGCGCCATCGGGCGGAATGCCGGCCAGCGCCTCGGTCGCAAAGATCTCGTTGGCCGTGGAGCCGTTCACGTTCTTGACCTTCTTGCCGAAGGTGACCTCGCAGTTGCGCAAGGTGATGTCGACATTGCTGGTGCGGCAGACGATTCTGTCAGCGGTCACCACGATCGGCTTCTTGTAGGGGATGTCGGCGTTGGCGGCGAACAGCATTGCCACCGCCTTCTTCTCGGCGCCCGACAGGATCGGCGACAGCGGCGCGATCACGCCCGCCAGCGCCAGCGCCGTGGAGCCCGAGATTTTGGAGGGCGCAGTGCCAGCGCCGTTGGCGGCGGCGACATGGGCGGCGCCAAGGACAAGGACGGCACAAGCCGGCATCGCGATTTTCATTGGCGTTTCTCCTTTTCGGTCACGGCAGTGCTGCCAGACCGGCGCAGCCTAAGGCAGATTTCTCATCCGAGGGAGGACTATAGTCCCGGTCTGGGGAGAACAAGCTCAGCGTATCGAACTGCTTCTGCACGGATGCCGCCACCGCCGGTATCGGGTCCAGCATCCGGACGAGGCGCGGACACCAGCCGAGCAAGGGATCGGCCCGACTGGGCGAAGGCAATCGTACGATCACACCCCATAGCACGTTGCGTGCCGACAACATGGTGCGCAGTGCGGACAGCAAATGGGTCAACGCTGCGTCGCTGTCCCCAACCGAGAACTCGGCCAGCTGATCCCGGAGTGCATAGACTTCTTGATTTTGTGGATCGGTGGGATCCGTCGAGAGATGCATGTCACTCCCAACCTGTGCAGGAAGCCGAGCCGGCGCGGGCATGCATAAAGCACAGCGAACCACCTTTCTAGGTAGTTCTCGGAAGCCTCGCGTTGCGCCATATTCAGCACGGGTACTGGGAAGACAGATCCTCTCCCGTAACGTCATCGGCAGAACAACGATGCGCACAACAACGGGCGCGCGCCGGCTTGAGAAGCCCGGCGGCGACCAGACGGAGAGGCGACGGAGTCCCGTCTCTTTCATCGTCCTGGCATGCACACTTCTGATTGCCTTCGCAGCTTTCGCGCAGCAGCCACCGGCCAAGGTGTCGATTCGCCCGACCGGTCCGATGCCGGGCGTCAGCGCTCCCTGACTGATCCCTTTGCATTCCGGCTTCACAACGGCCATCAACCAAGAGATCGCATTGACCAAACAGGACGATCAAGTTCTCGATTGGGGTGAAGCTGCCCACGACAAGGTCAAGAGGTCGTCACGCGATCTCTTTCGTCTTTTGCCGCTCGATGGAGGAAGTCAGCGATGACGCACGCGGCATTTTCTGAGGCGGCGAGTGCGCCCCAGGTGAAGTCCCAAATGGGCATCTCCGACACTATTCTCCCCACAAGGGATTTTCATCTGCGCGGTTTGGCGCCCCTCGCGCTGTTCGTCACCTGGTACCGACGCGCCCGCTTCAGGGCGGAGCTTCTTGCCGACCTCAGGTACAAAGCCGAATACCTCAAAGACATCGGAATTTGCCGGCACGAGGCGACGTCCGAAGCCGCCCGATTCTTCTGGGAGCCGGTCTTGCTCAGGCGCAGCCTTCTCGAACCCGCCGCTCCGCAGCGTTGCCTTTGCCAGCGTGTGCTCAATCGAAGCTGTTGACGCAAAGCAGTCATGACCTGAAAGAAAAGAGCCACCGGCGAGGCGGCTCTTTCTGGAGAGAAACTCAGCTCAGTATTTCGATTTTGTGTTCGCTCCGGTTGTCTGACCGGGCGCGTAGCCGGAAGCACCAGGGCTTCCCTTCTTCGATCCCTTTGCTTGCATTTCATGTCCTGGCGAGTAGCCCGATGCGCCGGGGCTGCCTTTCTTGGAGCCTCGGTCTTGCATTTCGTGTCCAGGGGTTGTGCTTGACGTCCCCTGCGCAAAGACAGCCGGCGATGATGCGATTACGGCGGCCGTCGAGACGGCAATAATTGCGAATTTCATGTAGTCCTCCTAAGCGATGGCGGCGCTACTTCTTCGGGATGCTAGTCTGGCTGCTCGAACCCGTGGTCTCCGGTCGGCCCGGAGGATGGGCAGAAGCGCCCGGCTTGTCTTGATCAGCCACGTATCCGGACTCTCCGGAGTTGCGTGTCTTGACTCCCTTGTCCGCGTCACGCTGCATCTGCTCATTGGGCTCGCCAGGCTTGAGCCCTTTGTCTACATCGCGGTGCATCTCCTCCTTGGTTTGCTCACTAGGTGCGGCCTGTTGCTGTTGCGCGGCTGCTTGGAAAGCAATCGCGCTTCCGGCAACGACAATCATGGCGAGAGTTGCTGTTCGCATGCGCCTCCTCCACTGCGTTGCCCCGTCGGCTAAACGCGCAAGCTTCCCAACGTTTCCTGGTTCCGATTGCCATTTTTGAAAGATACGTCCTTGCGATCAGATGGAACGGGCTCAATGCTGCCTATTGGCCCTTTTCCGAAGTAGCGTCTGGCCTCGCGGATGTCCGCTTCCTTCGTGCGCGACGGAGGCCTTATGTCCTATGGTCCCGGCTAGGTAGAGACCGCTCAGCGCGGGGCGAGCTTGGTGGAGCGCATCCTGAAAGGCGAGAGGCCCGCCAATCTGCCGCTTGAACAGCCGACGCGCTTATCGCTGGCCTACTTCCGCGAAGCGGAGGTCTTTCTCTTGGCGGTCTTCTTCGCGGCCTTCTTGGCCGACGTCTTCTTCGCGGCCTTCTGGGCGACCAGATAGGCCTCGACCTTCTTGGACGAATGGCCGGCGGCGGCGACAGCGGCCTTCAGTCTGGCCGGGGTGATCTTGAACTTCTTCGACCAGTAGCGGACTTCATAGGCTTCGCCGAGTGCGATCCGGCTCTTGTCGGCGGCGCGGTGCTTCTGGAGCTTGATGTACTCTTCGACCTTGCGCGCGGAATGGCCGACCTTCTTGACGGCGTATTTCAGCTTGGCCGGCGTCACCTTGAACTTCTTCGACCAGTAGGCGACTTCGTACTTTTCGGTGAGCGCAATCAGCTTGCGGTCCGCTCCGCCCCGCTTGGTCTTGTCGTCGGCCATGCTTCTCTCCTGCCCTGAATCGCGTGTATCCAGTCTAGCATGCAATCCGATTTCAAACGCAAGGGACGGGCCGCGTGGCGATTGCGCGAGGCGGCCGTTTTGTCCCGATGCGTCAAGGCCTTGTCATACGCGACCTCGTCTTAGGGCGAAGCCGGCGTTCTACTGTGCATGGGGTTGTTTCCGACTTTTTTGCCATTGGCGCGTCCGTGATGGAACCTAATGGCGTCTCAAGCGACTTATCCATACGCGGGGAGAAACATGCGAGGCTGTCATGGCAGAGAAGCATACCGCCGATCCGGCAGAGATCATGCGGGCGACCGGTCATCCTGAGCTGGAATACGCTGCCGGCTGGACCATCGCCGGTCTCGTCACCATCGGCACCATTGTCGCCGCCTGGGTGTTTGCGATCTAGGCCGCCGGAGCGCTAGGCTCAATACGCCGTCAGGGAGGTTGCAGGCCGGCAAGGCGGCCTGATCGCTACGGTGTCACCGCTCCGCGTGGCACTGCGCGCGGGGCGGTCAGCTCTTTCCAGGTCGAGTTGGCGACATGCACCGGCGAGAAGGCCGGACGCTCGACATAATGTCCGTCGCCTGCCTCGGCTCGCAGATCGCCATCTTTCCACACGATCCGACCGCGCGAGAGCGTCGCGGCGGGCCCGCCGGTGCAGGCAAAGCCCTCGAACACATTGTAGTCGATCCGGCTCATCTGCCGCTTCGCGCTGATGGTTTTCGTCGCCCTGGGATCCCACACCACGATGTCGGCATCCGAGCCGACGGCGACCGCGCCCTTGCGCGGATAGATGTTGAGGATGCGGGCGATGTTCGCGGAAGTCACCGCGACGAATTCCTCCTTCGTCAACCGCCCCGTGGCAACGCCCGCGGTCCACAACAATGCGAGGCGGTCTTCCAGGCCGCCGGTGCCGTTCGGGATCTTCCTGAAGTCCTCGAGGCCAAACCGCTTCTGCTCGGTGGTGAAGGCACAATGGTCGGTCGCGACCACTTGCAGCGAGCCGGACTGCAGGCCGGCCCAGAGACTATCCTGATGCGACTTGTTGCGGAACGGCGGCGACATCACGCGCTGCGCGGAATGATCCCAGTCCTTGTTCTGATATTCGCGTTCATCGAGCAGCAGATGCTGGATCAGCGGCTCGCCATAGACGCGCTTTCCCGCGGCGCGCGCACGGGCGATCGCCTCATGCGCCTCGCGGCAGCTCGTATGCACGATATAGACCGGCGTGCCGGTCATATCGGCGATCATGATGGCGCGGTTGGTGGCTTCGCCCTCGACTTCCGGAGGCCGTGAATAGGCGTGGCCCTCGGGGCCGGTGACGCCGCGCGCGATCAGCGCCTCCTGCATCAACGCGACGACGTCGCCGTTCTCCGCATGCACGACAGGCATGGCGCCGAGATGGGCGCAGCGCGCGAACGAGTTGTAGAGCTCGTCATCGTTCACCATCAGCGCGCCCTTGTAGGCCATGAAGTGCTTGAAGGTGTTGATGCCGTAGGTTTTGACCACGGTCTCCATCTCGTCATAGATCTGCTTCGACCACGACGTCACCGCCATGTGGAAGCCGTAGTCGGTCGCCGCCTTTTCGGATTTGTGCCGCCACTCCTGATAGGCCGCGAGCATCGACTGGCCGGGATCGGGCAGGCAGAAATCCACCACCATGGTCGTCCCGCCAGTCACCGCCGCCTTGGTGCCGGACTCGAAATCATCCGCGGTCACTGTGCCCATGAACGGCATTTCGAGATGGGTGTGCGGATCGATCCCGCCCGGAATGACATAGGCGCCGCCGGCATCGATGATCTGCGCCCCCGTTGGCGCCGCGATCGATGCACCGACCGCGACGATGGTGTCGCCCTCGATCAGCACGTCCGCGCGGCGCGAATGATCATGATTGACGACGGTGCCGCCGCGGATGAGGAGGGACATGGGAACTCCGGGGAGAGCAGGGAGGACGGGACGCGGCGAAAGCTAAGCGTGTCGGCTGCGATGCGACAGGCGAAATTTTAGTCAGACACCGCTTCCGCCACCGAGACCGCGATCGCGCCGGGCGCGCCTGGCTGACCTGATATCGCGCCTGCGAAATGCAACCGAGCCATGACGGATCGCGCGGACGTGCGCCCTTGCGCGGCTGCACGGGCAGGGGCACTCTGCGCAGGCGGCGCGCAAGAACGTCGCCAATAAGACGTGCTTACAAGATCTCGGCGAGGAAGCATCCATGGCGGTGACGCGGATCGACTGCGATATCCACCCGGCGGTTGGTGGCACGCGCACGACGCTACTCCCTTATCTCAGTGATCACTGGAAAGAGCAGGTGGTGAGCCGTGCCATCGACGGCCTCGACCTCACCTCCTATCCGCCAAGCATGCCGTTTTCCGCTCGCGCCGACTGGCGGCCGGCCAATGGTGCCAAGCCGGGCTCTGATCTCGCGATGGTGCAGAAGGGCGCCTTCGACCAATTGGGCGCGAGCCACGCGATCCTCAACGTGCTCTACGGCGCTCAGGCCGTGTTCGACGCCTACATGGCGGCCGATTTCTGCAAGGCGATCAATGACTGGATCGCCGCCGAATGGCTGTCGCGCGATCCGCGCCTGCGCGCTTCCATCGTGGTGCCGATGCAGGCGCCGGATCTCGCCATCGAAGAGATTGAGCGCCGTGCGGGCGACAATCGCTTCGTCTCCATTCTGGTGCTGGCGCAGGGCGAGACGTTGCTGGGCCGGCGGCATTTCTGGCCGGTCTACCAGCTCGCGGAAAAGTACAACCTGCCGCTCGCGATCCATGCCGGCACGCAATATCGGCAGGCGCCGAGCTCGGCCGGCTGGCCGTCGCATCGCTATGAATATTACTTCGTCGAGGCGCAGGCGTTTCAGGCGCAGATCTTGAGCCTGATTTACGAGGGCGTATTCGGCAAATATCCCGATCTCAAGGTCGTCCTGATGGAGTCCGGCGTGAGCTGGCTGCCGGCCTTCATGTGGCGTGCCAACAAGACCTGGCGCGGCGTCCGCGTCGAGGTGCCATGGGTCGAGCGTGAGCCCGCCGCGATCATCCGCGAAAATTTCCGCGTCACCATGCAGCCGTTCGATGCGCCGGGCGACGCCAAAAGCGTCGAGGAGATCATCGACCAGATCGGCTCCGACAAGATGTTCCTGTTCGCGTCCGACTATCCGCACTGGCAGTTCGACGGCGACGATCCAATCCCGCCGCATCTGCCGAAGAGCATCATCGACAGGATGTGCGTCGACAATCCGCTGGAGACGTTTCCGCGGCTGTCCTGAACTAATTTGGAGGTTCGCATGAGTGAAGTCATCGACCGTCCGCTGCGTGACGACGAGAAACCTGCCACCTCGCGTCTGCGCATCGTCGATTGCGACGTGCATCCGAGCCTGCATTCCTTCGACGATCTCAACGAGTTCCTGCCAAAACGCTGGCAGCAGCATTTGAAGGAATATGGCAGCCATCTGCGCACGCCCTATCTCTTCACGACGCCCTATCCGCGCTCATCGCCGCTGATCGCGCGGCGCGATGCCTGGCCACCGACCGGCGGGCCACCCGGTTCCGATCTTGCTTTCATGCAGAAGCAGCATCTCGATCCGCTCGATGTCGAGTTCGGGATATTGCAGGTGCTCGATCTCTTCATCTTCTCGCAGCAGAACCTGGAATTCGGCGCCGCGATCCAGCGTGCCATCAACGACTGGCAGCTGGCGTTCTGGTCGCACCGGGACCCGCGCCTGAAGGCCTCGATCCTGGTCGGACAGGACGGCACGGACCTCGCCATCGCCGAGATCGAGCGCTGCGCGAAAATCGGCGAATACATCCAGATCAACGTCTCGCCACGCGCGAACGAGCCGCTCGGTCGCCGCCGCTATTGGCCGATCTACGAGCGCGCGCAGGCGCTGGACCTGCCGCTTGGCATCCATGTCGGCGGCTATGGCGGCCACGCGCCGACCGGCGGCGGCTGGCCGTCCTATTATGTCGAGGAGCACCAGTCCAACGCGCACACCATCGCGGCGCAGCTTGCCAGCCTCGTGATCGAGGGTGTGCTCGAGCGCTTTCCCAAATTGAAGATCGTCTTCATCGAGGGCGGCTTCGGCTGGATTCCGTCGGCGGTGTGGCGCATGGACCAGCATTTCGAGCGCTTCCGCAGCGAGGTGCCGCATCTCAAGCGCAAGCCGTCGGAATATGTCCGCGAGCATTTCTGGTTCACGACCCAGCCGATCGACGAACCGGACGAGGCGCGGCATCTGCGCTCGCTGATCGAATGGGTCGGTGTCGATCGCCTCCTGTTTTCGTCGGACTATCCGCACTGGGATTTCGACGATCCGCGCTTCGCCTTCAAGACGCCGCTCACGGAGGCCGAACGGACAAAGATCTTCAGCACCAATGCCCGCGCGGTCTACAAGTTCTGATCAACATGGCCCGTCACATCGTCGCGTCGACCTCAGAGATCCCGCCCGGCGGCAACAAGGTCGTCGATATCGCGGGTCGCGACATCGTCGTGTTCCACGTCAACGGCGAGTTCTTCGCGCTGCTGAACCGCTGCCCGCACGAGGGCGCGCCGCTGGAGAGGGCGGCGTGCGTGGCGCGACTGACCTCGCCGGAACCCGGCATCTATGAGCGCTCGCGCATTGGCGAAATGCTGCGCTGTCCCTGGCACGGCTGGGAATTCGACATGCGCAACGGCCAGTCCTGGTTCGATCCGAAACGGGTCAAGATCCGGTCATATCCGGTTGCGGTGGAGCGTGGCGACGAATTGCAGAAAGGCCCGTACGTCGCCGAGACCTTTCCGGTGCATGTCGAAGACAGTTATGTGATTGTCGAGGTCTGAGCCGGCATTGCCGATTGAGATTTGAACGCAAGTGCGATATGGCTCGCGCGCTTTCAGAGGCGGAGACGAGCTTTGTCGAAACAATCCCAGCGTGAGGAGGCCGAGCGCCTGATCCGCGAATCGATGGAAAAGAAGACCATCGTCGTCAAGCAGGGCTCGACCCGCATCGAGGCCGTCTGCGGCAAGTGCGGCGCGCCAAACCGGGTTCAGGCGGAAAAAGGCCAGAGCCGCGTCAAGTTCGCCTGCAAGAATTGCGGGCACCAGCAAGAGACGCTGTAGGGCGTTTCCGCCTAGCCCCCCTTCACAAACCGCGCGAACGCATCCGCGTAGTCCGGATGCCAGCGCGACAGCGGCGGGCGGTTCTCGACGATATCGCCCGCGGCCCAGAGCATGCGCTTCTCGTCGAGCGCGCGCGGCACGTCGTTGTCCGGGCAGAGGATGTAGAAATCGCCGGCCTCAAGCCGCGCGAGCATGAAGTCGACCGTCTGCTCCGGCGTCCACGCGCCGGCGGGCTTTTCAGTGCGGCCCTTGGCGGTGAGTCCAGTGAAGACAAAACCGGGGATCAGCAAATGCGCCGTGATGTGGCAATCCCTGGTGTTGCGCAGCTCGTGCTGGAGTGCTTCCGTAAAAGCCTTCACGCCGGCCTTGGAGACGTTGTAGGCGGGATCGCCGGGCGGGGTTGTGATGCCCTGCTTGGAGCCGGTGTTGATGATCAGCCCGGCCTTGTCGCGCGCGATCATGTTAGGTGCGAAGATGCGCGCGCCGTTGATGATGCCCCACATGTTGACGCTGATGATGCGCTGCCAATTATCTGGCTCGCCGAACAAGGTGCTGCCCGGCTGGATGCCGGCATTGTTCATCAGCAAATCCGTACCGCCGAAATGCGCGCCCACGGCGCGTTCCAGTTCCGTCACGCTTTCGATCCGGCTGACGTCCACCGCGGACGTCATCACATTCGCGGCCCCCGCGATCGATGACAGTTTTGTTGCGGCCTCTGCCAGCCGTCCTTCGTCGACGTCGGCGATGCACACCTTCATCCCGGCGCGCGCAAACGCCGTGGCTGCGGCAAGACCGATGCCGGACGCACCCCCGGTGATCACGGCGACATTGCCCTTGGCGATGACGGGATGCGGCATGGTTATTCTCCGGGAGGGGTGTTGCGCTCGGTCGAGCTATAACATGGCACTCGCGCGACCCTGCACAAGTCGGCATGGCAGGGCTTCGTTCCACGCCGACTTTACGCCCTTCCGGCGCCGCTGTATTCTGTTTGACTTAACGATCCCGCCCAGATCGAACCCAATCAATCACCTACCTAGGGAGTGCAGACATGGCTGTGTCGCAGGCTATTCCGATCACGCGCCATCCGTTCGCCAACGGATCCTACAAGCAAATGCTGATCGACGGGAAGTGGGTGGATGCCGCGTCCGGCAAGCGCTTCGAGACCCACAATCCTGCCACCGGCGAACTGCTCGCAACCGTTGCCGAGGGCGACAAGGAGGATATCGACCGTGCGGTCGCCGCCGCCCGCCGCGCCTTCGAAGGGCCCTGGAGCAAAGTAAAACCGTTCGAGCGGCAGAACCTGCTGCTCAAGCTCGCCGATCTCGTCGAGAAGAATTTCGACGAATTGTCGCAGCTCGACACGCTCGACATGGGCGCACCGCTCAGCCGCACCCGCGCCTATCGGCTGCGCGCCGTCGGCATGCTGCGCTATTACGCCGGCCAGACCACCGCGATCCATGGCGAGACCATCGAGAACTCGCTGCCCGGCGAGATCTTCTCCTACACGCTGAAGGAGCCGGTTGGTGTCGTTGGCGCCATCATTCCCTGGAACGGCCCGCTGACCGCGACGCTCTGGAAGATTGGCCCGGCGATCGCGACGGGGTGCACCGTGGTGCTCAAGCCCGCCGAAGAAGCGCCGCTGACCTCGCTGCGCATCGCCGAGCTCGCGATGGAAGCGGGCGTTCCGCCCGGCGTCGTCAACGTCGTGCCCGGCTATGGTGAGACCGCGGGCGCCGCGCTCGCCTCGCATCATGACGTCGACAAGGTCGCCTTCACCGGCTCCCACGTCACGGGCCAGTCGATCATCCGTGCTTCGGCCGGCAACCTCAAGCGCGTCTCGCTCGAGCTCGGCGGCAAGTCGCCGGACATCGTGTTCGCAGATGCGGATCTCGATGCGGCAGTGCCGGGTGCCGCGATGGCGGTGTTCGCCAACTCCGGCCAGATCTGCAGTGCCGGCACGCGCCTGTTCGTCGAGCAGTCGATCTACGAAGAGTTCGTCGGCCGCGTCGCCGAGTTCGGCAAGAAGCTGCAGGTTGGCAACGGCCTCGATCCGAACACCCAGATCGGCCCGCTGGTCTCCGAGCAGCAGCTCGAGCGCGTTACCGGCTATCTCGACATCGGCCAGAAGGAAGGTGCGAAAGCGCTCGCCGGCGGCGGTCGTGTCACCGAGGGCGCGTTGTCGAAGGGCTTCTTCGTCTCGCCGACGGTGTTCGCCGGCGTCCAGGACAACATGCGCATCGCGCAGGAGGAGATCTTTGGTCCCGTCATCTCCGCGATCGCCTTCAAGGACATGGATGAGCTGGTCAAGCGCGCCAACAACACCACGTTCGGCCTCGGCTCAGGCCTGTGGACGCGTGACGTCACCAAGGCACATGCGGTCGCAAAACGCTTGCGCGCCGGCTCGGTGTGGGTGAATTGCTATCAGGCGATGGACCCGGCCGTGCCGTTCGGCGGCTACAAGATGAGCGGCTACGGCCGTGAGTCGGGCAAGCAGCATGTCGAAGAATACCTCAACGTGAAGGCCGTCTGGATCAAGACGGCGTAAGTCCTGTCCTCTCCCGCGTTCCGCGCGAGGGAATATCTGCTTTTGCGGGGCGGCGCCTTTTCCGGTGGCCGCCCCTCGCTATATGATCGGCATCCTTTCAAAGACATTCGGGGCCCCTATGAAATTCAAGGCGTTGTTCAATCCGTTGCAGGTCGGTCCGTACAAGCTCGCGCATCGCGTCGCGATGGCGCCGCTCACGCGCATGCGCGCCGAGCGCGAGAGCTTTTCGCCGCGGCCGCTCAACGCCGAATATTACGGCCAGCGCGCGACGCCGGGCGGTCTGCTGATCGCTGAAGCTTCGCCCGTGCTCTCGCACGGCCGCGGCAATCCGGCGACGCCTGGCATCTATTCGGAGGCGCAGATTGCCGGCTGGCGCAAGGTGGTCGATGCCGTGCATGCCAAGGGCGGCATCATCTTCCTCCAGCTCTGGCATGTCGGCCGCGTCTCGCATTCGTCCTATCACGATGGTCAGCTGCCGGTTTCGGCCTCCGCGATTCCGATCAAGGCCGAAGGCATGAAGGCAATGACCGCGGACGGCAAGCTCGCCGATTACGAGACGCCGCGCGCGCTGGAGACCGACGAGGTCAAGGGTGTGGTCGAGGCGTTTCGGCAGGGCGCGAAGAATGCGCTCGCCGCCGGCTTCGACGGCGTCGAGATCCATGGCGCCAACGGCTATCTGCTCGAGCAGTTCCTGCAGTCGCGCAGCAACCAGCGCACCGATCAATATGGCGGTTCGATCGAGAACCGGACCCGCCTGCTGCTCGAGGTGACCCAGTCTGCGATTGATGTCTGGGGAGCAAACCGCGTCGGCGTCCGCCTGTCGCCCCACGGCATCGCCAATGATTCCGCCGAGCCTGACCCGATGCCGCTCTACACCCATGTGGTGAAGGCGCTCGACAAGCTCGGCCTTGCTTATCTGCACTTCATCGAACCACGCTCCAGCGGCGCCGGCCGTGCCGACGTCCACTGGGAGAACGTGCCGTCCGCCATGGTGCTGTTCCGTCCACACTACAGCGGCGTGCTGATGACCGCCGGCGGGTTTACCGGCGAGACGGCGAACGCCGCGATCGCCGATGGCCATGCCGACATCATCGCGTTCGGCCGCATCTTCATCTCCAACCCCGATCTGCCGCGGCGCCTGGAGCACGACTACCCGATCACGCCGTACAACCGCGCCACGTTCTATGGCGGCGAGGAGAAGGGGTATACGGATTATCCGGCGTACGACGAGCTGACGCCGGCGTAAGTCTCTTCCGTCATTCCGGGGCGACGCAGAGCGTCGAGCTATGATGCGCACTTGCGCATCAGAGAATCCATTTCACCCCTGGATTGCCGCTCGATGGATTCCGGGCTCGCGACTTCATCGCGCCCCGGAATGACGATCGTGTATTGTCGCTCGCGCAATGACGATGAGGACCAATCATGGCCAAAGCCGCAGCCGCCGCAGGAACCGCCACCGGCCAATGCCTCTGCGGCAAGGTCACCTTCGAGATCGACATCCCCGCGCGCTGGGCCTGGCATGATCACTCCGCCGCCAGCCGCCGCGCCCATGGCGCGGCCTACGCGACCTATGTCGGCAGCTGGAAGAAGCGTTTTCGCGTCACCTCCGGCAAGACTGCGCTCACCCGCTACGAGGACAAGGCGACCAAGACCGCGCGCAGCTTCTGCTCCCATTGCGGCACGCCGATTGCCTATGAGCGTCCGCGCGGGCCGCATATGGTGAACATTCCCCGTGCGCTGTTCAAGGAGCGCACCGGCCGCCAGCCGCTCTATCACATCGCGATCGAGGAGCTGCAGGAATGGGCCTACACCGGCGAACCGCTGGTGCCGCTGAAGGGGTTTCCGGGCGTGGTCTGGCAGCGCTCGAAAAGGAAGAAGCGGTCTAGCGGCGAAGATCCGTTCGAACTCGGCCGCGAGGAGGCGCTTTAGCCTTCGTGCTTTTCGGGGCTGCCTTGCGCGGCGCAGCCTTCTTCGCCGGCTGCTTGGCCGGCTTCGTTGCCACGAAATCCAGCGCGCGCTTCACCCAGGCCCTGAGCCCGGCCTCGGTTCGCGTGCCCTCGTCAGACACCCGGACGAACCCGGTCATGATGCGCCCGCGCATTTCCATCGGGCTCGTATGTGGCTTTTTCAACATGCTCGCATGCGCCTCTGAGCCGACACGAAACAGCATGCCGCCGCGGCCACTTATGGTGCAGCACATGACGTTGTCCACCATGAAGCAAAGGCCGCCCATCATCTTCTTTTCCGCGACGTGGCGTTGGCCTGCCAGCAACATGCGAACCCGTGTGGCGGTGCCTTCATCGTAAGCCATGACTTTCCTCCGGCTTCGGCCCATCTTTCCAGCTTCTCATCACGCGCGCAAGGCAGCCATGAGCGCGCTTCCTTGCGCGCCTCCCGTGACTTCGTCCATCATGTGTCCGTCCTTGCGGCAACGTCCGCTCCTGGAGGAAACATGAAGAACAAGATCACCGGCCGTTCCGCCTTTCTCGCACTGCTCAAGGACGAGGGCATCACGCACCTGTTCGGCAATCCCGGCACCACCGAGCTGCCGATCATGCATGCGTTGAAGGACCACCCCGATCTCATTTACGTGATGGCGATGCAGGAGAGCCTGGTGGTGGCGATCGCCGATGGCTATAGCCGCGCCTCCGGCAAGCTCGTCGCCTGCAACGTCCACGTCGCGCCCGGCCTCGGCAACGCGATGGGCTCGCTCTACAACGCCCAGTTCACGGGCACGCCGATGATCCTCACCGCGGGCCAGCAGGAGCAGGGCCACGGCTTGATGGAGCCGGTGCTTTATGGCCCGCTGGTGCGCATGGCTGAGCCGCTGGTGAAATGGGCGGTCGAGGTGACGCGTCTGGAGGACTTGCCGCGCATCGTGCGCCGCGCCGCCAAGGTCGCGATGACGCCGCCGACCGGGCCGGTGTTCATCTCGCTGCCCGGCGATATCCTCAACAGCGAAGCCGGCATCGATCTCGGCCGCTCCACCCGCATCGACGCGCGCGTCAAGCCGTCGGATGAAGCGCTCAGGGCCTTTGCAGAGCGGTTGCTGAAGGCCGAGCGCCCCGTCATGGTCACCATGGACGAGGTGGTCAAGAGCGACGCGCTGAAGGAGGCCGCCGAATTCGCCGAACTGCTCGGCGCGGCCGCTTACCAATCCTCGACGCCCTACGGCTCGCACTTCCTTTCGGAGAGTCCGAGTTTCGTCGGCTCGCTGGCCCGCGTGCAGAAGGTCGCGCGCGATACGCTGGCGCCTTACGACCTGTTGATCGCGCTCGGCGGCGATCCCCTGCGCATGTCGGTCTATAGCGAGGTCGATGCGCTGCCCGACGGACTCGGCATCGTGCAGATTGGCCTTGTCGATTGGGAGATCGCCAAGAACTACGGCGCCGAGATCGCACTGAAGGCGGATCTGAAGGAAACGCTGCGCGCGCTGATCGCGGTACTGAAGGAGATGGGCGGTGCCGCGCTGGCAAGCCGCGCCAGGCAGCGGCTCGCCGAGCTTGCGCCGAAGAACTGGACCGCGCGGCGCGCCGCTTTGGTCGAGCAGATCGGCAAGAGCGCGGGACGTGCGCCGATCGATCCCGATTATCTCGTGCTGCAAATGGTCGAGGCGATGCCCGACCATGCGATCCTTGTCGACGAAGGTCTCACCTCCAGCCGCCAGATAACGGCCCTGCGTCCACACCGCGACCGCTATGGCTATCACGGCCTTGCCTCCGGCGGCATCGGCTGGGGCTTGCCGGCGTCGGTCGGCGCCAGCATCGCCAATCCGGATCGCCCCGTCGTGTGCTTCTCGGGCGACGGCAGCGCGATGTATTCGATCCAGGCGCTGTGGACGGCGGCGCATCACAAGCTGCCGCTCAACGTCGTCATCGCCAACAATGGCGGCTACCGCATCATCAAGCAGCGCCTGCTCGCCTTCCATGGTGATGACAATTACGTCGGCATGGACTTTGTCGATCCGCCCGTGGATTTCGCCGGCGTGGCGAAGGCACTCGGCTGCGAGGCGATCAAGATCCGCGATCCCCGAGAGCTCAAGGCGACGCTCGCCTCGGCGTTCAACCGGCCGGGGACCAAGCTGATCGAGGTGATGGTGGACGGCAAGGTGTAGGGCAGGCGACCACCGCCCGTCATTGCGAGGAGCCCTTGCGACGAAGCAATCCAGACTGTCTCCGCGTGAAGAATCTGGATTGCTTCGCTGCGCTCGCAACGACGAGGAGGGGAGAGAGTTCTACCCCTTCTCTCCCACCCGATACCCCGCCGCCGGATGCGGCGCGTCGAGCCGCGCGCGGCCATCGCCGAACAGCTTCTCCCGCAGCGTGCCCTTGGCGTATTCCGGCTTGTACCGTCCGCGCTTGGTCAGCTCCGGCACCAGCATGTCGGCGATGTCCTCGAAATCGCCGGGCGAGACCGCAAAGGCGACGTTGAGGCCGTCGACGTCGGTCTTCTCGAACCAGTCCTCGATCTTGTCGGCGACGCTTTCGGGCGTGCCGACCACAACCGGGCCGGCACCGCCGATGCCGACATGCTCGATGACGTCGCGCACGGTCCAGATGCGGTCGGGATCACCGCGAGTGACGTTGTCGAGTGCGCTGCGACCGGCATCGTTCTGAACGTGACGGACCTGCTGGTCGAGTTCGTAGCCGGAAAAGTCGATGCCGGTCCATCCCGACATCAGGGCGAGCGCGCCTTCCGGGTTGATATGCGACCGGTAGTCGGCATATTTCGCGGCCGCTTCGGCCTCCGTGTTGCCAAGGATGATCGTCATCATGTTGAACATGAGGATCTCGGCCGGGTTGCGGCCGAACGCGGCGGCCTCCTGGCGGATCGCAGAGACCCGCGGCGCAATGATCTTGGCCGATGGTCCCGACATGAACACGCATTCGGCATGTTTTGCGGCGAACTGCCGCCCGCGCGGTGAGGTGCCGGCCTGGTACAGCACGGGCGTACGCTGCGGCGACGGTTCGCTGAGATGGATGGTGTTGTTGATGCGGTAGTTCGCGCTCTCATGATTGACGCGATGAACTTTGCTGGGATCGGTGAAGATGCCGCGCTTGCGGTCCCGCAGCACGGCGTCGTTCTCCCAGCTGCCTTCCCAGAGCTTGTAGACGACTTCCATATATTCGTCGGCGATGTCGTAGCGGTCATCGTGCCCGGTCTGCTTGTCCTTGCCGGCGCCGCGCGCGGCGCTGTCGAGATAGCCGGTGACGACGTTCCAGCCGATCCGTCCCTCGGTGAGGTGGTCGAGCGTCGACATCCGCCGCGCGAACGGGTAGGGCGGCTCGAAGGAGAGATTGCTGGTGACGCCGAAGCCCAGGTTCTTGGTGACCGCGGCCATCGCCGAGAGTAGCAGCAGCGGCTCGTTCGACGGCGTTTGTGCGGCATTGCGCAAGGCTGCGTCAGGGCTGTTGCCATAGACGTCGTAGACGCCGAGCACGTCGGCCAGGAACAGCCCGTCGAAGCGTCCGCGTTCCAGCGTCTTGGCGAGATCGATCCAGTAGGGCAGGCGGTTATATTCGGCGGTGCGGTCGCGCGGATGGGTCCACAGGCCCGGTGATTGATGCGCGACGCAATTCATCGCAAATGCGTTGAGCCTGATCTGCTTGGCCATGCTGGTCCCCCGGCGCCCTGTACTGAGCGCTCTTGGAATGATAAATGTGCGCCCCAACTTGGCGGAGTTCTTGCATATAATTGGCCCTTGGCAAGGGCCAAAAATAGAAAGGCTTGGGTATTGGCAAGACCAAAATCAGCAGCGCTCCTGCCCTTGGCAAGCCAATCTCAAGAGAGCAAGAACGAAATGCCAAGAACAACCTGACTTCCCGCCACTTTCGAAGGGCACACTACCGTGTAGGGTCCTTCGTCCCAAAGCCTCGAAAAACAAGCCATGACCAGAGCCGACGCCATCGCCCGCGCCCGCGACGACTTCAAATCCGGCGCGTTCCTCGCTGAACTCGACCGCCGTGTCGGCTTCAAGACCGAAAGCCAGAATCCGTCGCGCGGTCCCGAGCTGCGCGCCTATCTGGAACAGGAGATGCGGCCAGCCTTCGCCGCGCTCGATTTCGAGAGCCGCATCGTCGAATCCCCGAGCGGGAAGGCGCCGTTCCTGTTCGCCGAACACCACGAGAGTGCCTCACTACCAACCGTGCTGCTCTATGGCCACGGCGACGTCGTCGACGGCATGGAGGGCGAGTGGCGCGACGACCGCGATCCCTGGCGCACGACGGCGGCAGGCATTCGCCTCTATGGCCGCGGCACCGCGGACAACAAGGGTCAGCACAGCATCAACATGGCCGCGCTCCGCGCGGTGCGCGAGGCCCGCGGCGGCAAGCTCGGGTTCAATGCAAAATTCATCGTCGAGATGGGCGAGGAGATCGGATCGCCTGATCTCGGCAAGGTCTGCGACCTCAACCGCGACGCGCTCAAAGCCGATCTGTTCATGGCCTCCGACGGGCCGCGGCTGTCGGCGGATCGGCCGACGCTGTTCCTAGGCTGCCGCGGCGGCATCCGCATCCATCTCGACGTGAACCTGCGCGACGGCGGTCATCATTCCGGCAATTGGGGCGGCGTGCTCGCCAATCCCGCGACCATCCTCGTCAACGCGATTTCGACGCTGGTCGACGGCCACGGCCGGCTCCAGCTTGACGCGCTGAAGCCGCCGCGCCTCACCAACCAGATCCGCAGCTACCTTGCCGATGTGCAGGTGGTGCCCACCGAGGACGAGCCGGCGCTTGCGGAGAATTGGGGCGAGGACGGTCTGTCCGCGGCCGAGCGGCTCTATGCCTGGAACACGCTGGAAGTGCTGGCGATGTCGTCCGGCAATATCGGGAAGCCGGCGAACGCCATTCCCGGTCACGCCAATGCTGTGCTGCAACTGCGTTTCGTGGTCGGTACAAAGGTTGATGGCCTGATCGACGCTGTCCGCGCCCATCTGGTCGCCAGGGGCTTTCCGATGGTCGAGGTGCGGGCGGCCCAGAGCTTTGCCGCCTCGCGCACCGATTTCGACAGTCCCTGGATCAAATGGGCGGCGGATTCAGTCCAGAATACCACCGGCAAGGCGCCGGCGGTGCTGCCGAACTTCGGCGGCTCGCTGCCGAACGACGTATTTTCCGAGATCCTGGATCTGCCGACGATCTGGGTCCCGCACTCCTATCCCGGCTGCTCCCAGCATGCGCCCAATGAGCACATCCTGCTGCCATTGACCGAAGAGGCCTTGACGGTGATGGCCGGGCTGTTCTGGGATCTCGGCGAATTGCCGCGCCCGTTAACCTGAGCCGGCATCCAGCCGAAAGTCACATTCTAATCCTGGCCGAGATGTGCTTGCATCCGGCCGCATCATCCTGAAAGGGGAGAAAAAGTGAAACACTTCCGTTACATCGGCCTTGCGCTCGCCGCGACCTTTGTCGTCAGCCAGGCCGGCGCCGAGGAGCTGACCGGCACCCTCAAGAACATCAAGGACACCGGCGCCATCACGCTCGGCTTCCGCGATTCCTCGATCCCGTTCTCCTATCTCGACGACAACCAGAAGCCCGTCGGGTTCGCGATGGACATCTGCTACAAGATCGTCGACGCCGTGAAGAAGGAGCTCAAGCTCGACAAGCTCGAGGTGAAGCTCAATCCGGTGACCTCGGCGACCCGTATCCCGCTGATGGCCAACGGCACCATCGACCTCGAATGCGGCTCGACCACCAACAATGTCGAGCGCCAGAAGCAGGTCGCCTTCACCAACACCCACTTCCTGACCGCCAGCCGCTACGTCTTCAAGAAGGCGAGCGGGCTGAAGTCGATCGACGACCTCAAGGGCAAGACGGTGGTCTCCACCGCCGGCACCACCAACATCAAGCAGCTGACCGAAGCCAACGTCGAGAAGAAGCTCGGTGCCAACATCATCCCGGCCAAGGACCACGCCGAAGCGTTCCTGATGGTCGAGACCGACCGCGCGGTCGCCTTCGTGATGGACGACATCCTGCTGGCGAGCCTCGTTGCCGGCTCGAAGGCGCCGGACGACTACGTCATCTCAAAGGATGCGTTCTCCAAGCCCGAGCCCTACGGCATCATGCTGCGCAAGGATGACGCGCCATTCAAGAAGGTGGTCGACGCGGCAACCGCTGCTGTCTACACCTCGGGCGAAGGCCAGAAGATCTATGAAAAGTGGTTCACCCAGAAGATCCCGCCGAAGGGCCTGAACCTCAACACGCCGATTTCGTCCGAGCTGAAGAATGAGTTCGCCAAGCCTTCGGACTCGCCGAATCCGGACGACTACAAGTAAGATCGACACTCGACCCCTTGCGGTCGGATCATGTCCGGCCACTCTTGACAACAGAGTGGCCGGACATTTGCATAATCGCCCAAGACTTCTCTAAAGGGCGCGTTCGCGCGGGGGACACGTGAACTACCACTGGAACTGGGGAATTTTTTTCGAGCCGAACCCGATGGGGACCGGCACCTATCTTGACATGCTGCTGTCCGGACTGGTGCTGACCCTGAAGACGGGCGTGCTCGCCTGGATCATCGCGCTGATCTTCGGCACGATCATCGGCGTGCTGCGCACGCTGCCGTCGAAGACGGCGTCCTGGATCGGCTTCTGCTGGGTCGAGTTCTTCCGAAACATGCCGCTGCTGGTGCAGCTGTTCCTGTGGTTCTTCGTGCTGCCGGAGCTGCTGCCGAAGTCTGCCGGCCTGTGGCTGAAGCAATTGCCGAATGCGCCGTTCTGGACGGCGGCGATCGGCATCGGTTTCTTCATGTCGGCGCGCGTCGCGGTACAATTGCAGGCGGGCATCGGTTCGCTGCCGCGCGGGCAGAAGATGGCCGCGACCGCGCTGGGGCTGACCACGGTGCAGGGCTATCGCTACGTGCTGCTGCCGATGGCGTTCCGCATCATCCTGCCGCCGCTGACCTCGGAGTTCCTCAACACCATCAAGAACACGGCAGTCGCCATCACCATCGGCCTGCTCGAGCTGACCGGACAGGCGCGCTCGATGCAGGAATTCTCGTTCCAGGTGTTCGAGGCCTTCACTGCTGCGACCCTTCTGTATCTCCTCGTCAACGCCGTCGTCGTGACCGCCATGCGCTTCCTCGAGCGCTACGTCGCGATCCCCGGCTACATCACGGGGAAATAGCGCGATGTTCAGTAATTTCGATTTCGGCGTCATCATCCGCGCGCTGCCCTATCTGTTCTACGAGGGCATGAGCTTCACGGTGATGCTGACCGCGCTCTCCGCGCTCGGCGGCCTGATCTTCGGTACTGCGATTGCGCTGATGCGGCTGTCCGGCTTCAAGACGCTTGGGCGCATCGCCGGTTTCTATGTCGACTTCATGCGCTCGCTGCCGCTGGTGCTGGTGATCTTCTGGTTCTACTTCCTGGTGCCCTATATCGGACAGTGGCTGACCGGCGCCTCGCGGCCGATCAGCGTCGGCGCGTTCGCCTCCTCGCTCATCACCTTCATCATGTTCGAGGCGGCCTACTTCTCCGAGATCATGCGCGCCGGCATCCAGTCGATCTCGCGGGGGCAGCCGGCCGCCGCCAGCGCGCTCGGCCTGACCTATGCGCAGACCATGCGCTACGTCGTGCTGCCGCAGGCGTTCCGCAACATGCTGCCGGTGCTGATCACGCAGACCATCGTGCTGTTCCAGGACACCTCGCTGGTCTACGTGCTGTCGATCACCGATTTCCTCGGTGCAGCCAGCAAGGTCGCGCAGCGCGACGGCCGTCTGGTCGAGATGTACCTGTTTGCCGCCATCGTCTACTTCACCATTTCCTGTATTGCGTCCTTCGGCGTCCGCCGCCTCCAGGCGCGCATCGCCATCATCCGCTAGGGCCCGTCATGATCGAAATCAGCCACGTCGATAAATGGTACACCCCGACCTTCCAGGTGTTGACCGATTGCACCACCAGCGTTGCCAAGGGCGAGGTGGTGGTGGTGTGCGGTCCGTCCGGTTCGGGCAAGTCGACGCTCATCAAATGCGTCAATGCGCTGGAGCCGTTCCAGAAGGGCGATATCAGCATCGACGGCATCAAGGTCAACGATCGCAAGACCAATCTGCCAAAACTGCGCTCGCGCGTCGGCATGGTGTTCCAGCACTTCGAGCTGTTCCCGCATCTCAAGATCATCGACAACCTCTGCCTCGCCCAGGAGAAGGTGCTGGGCCGCGGACACGACAAGGCCATGACCAAGGGCATGGCACTGCTCGACCGCGTCGGCCTGAAGGAGCATGCGCAGAAATTTCCGGCGCAGCTCTCCGGCGGCCAGCAGCAGCGCGTCGCCATCGCGCGCGCGCTCGCCATGGACCCCATCGCCATGCTGTTCGACGAGCCGACCTCGGCACTCGATCCCGAAATGATCAGCGAAGTGCTCGACGTCATGGTGGATCTCGCCCGCGAAGGCATGACCATGATGGTCGTGACCCACGAAATGGGCTTTGCCCGCAAGGTCGCCAACCGCGTGATCTTCATGGACCGCGGCGAGATCGTCGAGGACGCCCCGAAGGACGATTTCTTCGGCAAGCCCCGCAGCGACCGCGCGCAGAAGTTCTTGTCGAAGATTCTGTCACACTAACTCCACCGCGCGTAGCGCGAGCTATGATGCGCACTTGCGCATCATAGCTCGCGCTACGCGCCGCCCCGAAATGACGAAACGAGGGTGCTCGGCGTCCCCGATTGGCGTATAATCGCGCCAAATCCCCCTTTTTCTGGAGACCAGCCTTGGATTCGACCGCCTACGTCAACGGCTCATTCGTCCCGCTCTTGGACGCGAAGATCTCGGTGCTCGACCGCGGCTTCCTGTTTGCCGACGGCATCTACGAGGTTTCGGCCGTGCTCGACAGCAAGCTGGTCGATAACGCCTCGCATCTGGCGCGGCTGGAGCGCTCGGTCGGCGAGATCAGCTTGAGACTGCCGGAGACGGTCGAGCGCATCACCGAGATCCAGAAGGAGCTGATCGCCCGCAACAAGGTCGTGAACGGCCTGGTCTATCTCCAGGTCACGCGCGGCGCCGACAAGGGCCGCGACTTCGCCTTCCCCAAGGACGACGTCAAGTCGAGCCTGGTGATGTTCACCTCCGAAAAGGACATCGTCAACGCAGCTTCCGCCAAGACCGGCATCAACGTGATCACGGTGCCCGACATCCGCTGGGAGCGGCGCGACATCAAGAGCGTGGCGCTGCTGGCGCAGGTGCTGGCGAAGCAGGCAGCGGCCGAGGCCGGCGCCGGCGAGGCCTGGATGCTGCAAGACGGCTACGTCACCGAAGGTGGCTCGTCGTCTGCGTTCATCCTCACCAAGGACGACGTCATCGTCACCCGCAAGAACTCCAATGCGATCCTGCCGGGCTGCACCCGCAAGGCCGTGGTCGCGCTCGCCGAAGAGCGCCAGCTCCGCGTCGAGGAACGTTCCTTCACGGTGGAAGAGGCGCTCGCCGCGAAGGAGGCCTTTGCGACATCGGCGTCGCTGTTCGTGCAGCCGGTGGTGGCGATCGACGGAAAGAAGGTCGGCGACGGCAAGCCCGGCCCGCTCGCCGCGCGGCTTCGCGAGATCTATGTGGAGTTCGCGAAAGCGACGGCGGTCTAAGCCGCGCACCCCCCTGTCGTAGGGTGGGCAAAGGCGCACTCGCGCCGTGCCCACCGTCTCTCAGCGATTTCGATAGAGTGGTGGGCACGCTTTGCTTTGCCCACCCTACGAGACTTGCCCTT
The DNA here is from genome assembly GCF_021458635.1 of Bradyrhizobium monzae. GTDB lineage: Bacteria > Pseudomonadota > Alphaproteobacteria > Rhizobiales > Xanthobacteraceae > Bradyrhizobium. The sequence goes on along the minus strand of NZ_JAIRDQ010000010.1, from coordinate 20,738 downwards.
GTGGCCTATGCCACCGATGCCTTCACCTTTACCGGATGAACTGCGCGGAATGCGATGGCTAGCCTGTTCCAGGCATTGATGGCGCCGATCAGCATGGTGAGGTTCACCGTCTCCGCGTCGGAGAACTGCGCACGCACCTCGGCGTAGACGTCGTCGGGCGCGCGCGTTTCCGCGATCAGCGTCACCGCCTCGGTCCAGGCCAGCGCGGCGCGCTCGCGATCGGTATAGAGCGGAGATTCGCGCCAGGCGTTGAGCAGATAGATGCGCTGTTCGGTCTCGCCGCGCTTGCGGGCGTCCTCGGTGTGCATGTTGATGCAGAAGGCGCAGCCGTTGATCTCCGAGGCCCGGATCTTGACGAGCTCGATCAGCGATTTCTCGAGTCCGGTGGACTGGATCTGCTCTTCCAGCGCCATCAGCGCCTTCATCGTGTCGGGGGCGGCCTGGTAGAAATTCATGCGGGGCTTCATGGTCGTTCTCCTTGTTCGGGGTTGAGGTCAGTGGGCACCACCGGCCGAGACATGGCGGGGCTTCTTCAGGAAGAGGGAGGCGATGAAGGCCACGATCAGCGCCAGGCCGAGCAGATAGAAGGTGTCGCTGAAAGCGAAGATGTAAGCCTGCTTCTGCACGACATGGCCAATCGCGACATAGGCGCGATGCGCGGCATCGGCGCGGTCGAGCACGCCGTGATTGATGAAATACTGCGTGAGCTGCTCCAGCCGCGTGCGGGTCGCCTGCTCGAACACCGAGACCGACTGTGTCAGCACGTTGGAGTGATACTGCTCGCGCTTGGTCAGCACGGTCTGCAGCAATGCTATGCCGACGGCGCCGCCGAGGTTGCGCATCATGTTGAACAAGCCGGAGGCCGAGCCCGCGTTCTCGGGCTCGATGCCGGCGGTCGCCACCGCCGACAGTGGCGCCATCACCAGCGCCTGACCGATGGCGCGGACGACGTTGGGCCACAGCAGCTGATCGGCGGCATAGTCGTTGGTCATGTAGATGTTCATGAAGTTCGAGCCTGAGAACAGCACGAAGCCGATGCCAATGATGATCCGCGCGTCGAATTTCTGCATCAGGCGCGGAACCAGGGGAATCAGCAACAGTTGCGGCAGTCCGGTCCAGGCCAGCACCATGCCGATCTGCTCGGAATTGTAGCCCTGGATGCGCGACAGATATTGCGGCAGGATGAACACCGAACCGTACAGCGCGACGCCGAGCAGGAAGTTGGCGAGCATGCCGAAGCCGAAATTGCGGCGGACCAGCAGGCGCAGGTTCAACAGCGGCTTCTTCACCGTCAGCTCGATGACCAGGAAGGCGGTCAGCGCCACGGCCGCGATGGCCGACAGCTTGACGATGAAGGGCGAACCGAACCAGTCGTCCTTGTTGCCTTCTTCCAGCACGGTCTGAAGCGCGGAGAGGCCGATCGCCATGGTGATGATGCCGGCCCAGTCACCCTCGCGCAGGAGCGACAGCTTCATCGGCTTGGCGTCGAGCGCGTACCAGAGCATGCCGACCATGATTGCGCCGGGCACGAGGTTGACATAGAAAATGTACTGCCAGCCGAAATTTTCGGTGAGATAGCCGCCGATGGTCGGGCCGATCGCCGGCGCAAACGTGGCCGACAACGCGAACAGCGCGAGACCCACCGGCTGCTTGGCGCGCGGCAGCAGCGTGATGATCAGCGTGAACGCCATCGGGATCAGCACACCGCCGGTGAAACCCTGCACGGCGCGCAGCACGATCATCTGCGGCAGGTCCTGCGCCAGCGCACAGGCCGCGGAGAGAAGAAGGAACAGGATCGCGTTGGTGAGCAGATAGATCCGGATCGAGAACACCTGGGCAAGCCAGCCGGAGAGCGGGATCACCACAATCTCGGCGATCAGGTAGGACGTCGAGATCCAGCCGCCGTCGTCGATGCCGGCGCCGATCGCGCCCTGGATGTCGGCGAGCGAGGCGTTGACGATCTGGATGTTCAGCACCGCCATGAAGGCGCCGAGCGTGGCACCGATCACCGCGATCCAAGTCTTGGCCGAGACGGCGGGTGTGGCGGGCACCGCAGCCGGAGCGGGGAGGTTGGCGGCGGAAGCTGCGTTGAGGGTCGGTTGGATCGTGCTCATGGATGCCTCGTCTCGGTTGCGGAGACAGGATGCGTTAGACGGATGTTTTCGATAATCGGGTATGTCCGGGAAGGATCATCCGGCTGGACTTGATAATCCTGCCGGGATCCCGCGGCGTCAGCCGCCGTTCGGGCGAGACGTATTTTCAGCAACACGCTTGGCGGTCTCGCGCTCGGCCACCACGGTTGCCTTGGTGTCGACGGTCGGCACGGCCGACATGCCGGGCCGCAGCAGGCCGGTCAGGCTGTGATCGTCGAGCACGATCTTTACCGGCACGCGCTGCACGATCTTGGTGAAGTTACCCGTCGCATTGTCGGGAGGCAGCAGCGCGAATTCAAGCCCGCTCGCCGGCGAAAGGCTGTCGACATGACCATGCAGCGTGCGATTACGAAAGCTGTCGACGACCAGCTCGACCGGCTGGCCGGCGCGCACATGCGTGAGCTGCGTCTCCTTGAAATTCGCCACGACATAGACCGCGTCGAGCGGCACCACCGCCATCAATTGCGTGCCGGCCTGCACGTATTGGCCGACGCGCAAGCTGCGGGCGCCGACCGTGCCGTCAACAGGCGCGGTGATCTCGGTGTAGGACAGGTTCAGCTCGGCCTGGTCTGCGACCGCGCGAGCGCGATCCAATTGGGCGGTGGCCTGGGCGCGCTGGGTGGTCAGCACGTCTACCTTGCGCTGTGCGGCCACCAGGCCCGACTTGGCGTGCTGCAGTTGCGCGTTGCTGGCGCGGAGCGCCGCATCGGTCTGCTGCGCGCGCTGGATCGTGCCTGAACCCGACTTCATGAGGTCGTCGTAGCGGGCGCGCTCTTCCTGCGCGAATTTCAGATTGGCATCGGCGGCTGTGACATCAGCGGTGCTCTGCTCGATGATCGGCTGTTGCAGTTCGAGCTGGGCATCGAGGTTCCGAACCGAGGCTTCGGCCGCGGCCACATCTGCGCGGGCCTGGCCGAGCGCGGCCTTGAAGTCGCGGTCGTCGATTCTGGCCAGCACCTGGCCCGCTCTCACCTTCTCGTTGTCGCCGACCAGCACTTGGCCGATGTAGCCCGACACCTTTGGGGCGATGATGGTGGAATCGGCCTTCACATAGGCGTCATCGGTCGATTCCAGGTAGCGGCCGGTCGTCAGGTAATTGTAGCCAAAGTCGCCGGCCACAGCGATGCCGAGGGCAAGCGCGAGGCCGAGGGCCGCCCGCTTGATCGCTTGGCGGGACGGCTTTAGGCTGATTTCTCTAGTAGTTTCAGTGGTATAAGTCGCGTTCGACACGGCATCCTCCGGATTCCCAGACGTCCCGGTCCGACGGGGCGCGCTGTTCATGCCGGCAAGATGCGCTGTCCCGGCGCTTGTGATAATCCGCCAAAAAGCAAAATGATTGTCCACTCATGCTGCATAATCCGAGGCGCCCATGGACCGGCTGACCAGCCTGACCGCATTCGTCCGGGTCGTTGATACCGGCGGGTTCTCCGCCGCCGCCCGCAAGCTCAACATGTCCACGACCATGGTCAGCAATCACATCCAGGCGCTCGAGGAGCGGCTTGGCGCGCGGCTGCTCAACCGCACCACCCGCAAGGTCAGCGTCACCGAGATCGGCAAGGCCTATTACGACCGCTGTATCCAGATCCTGTCGGACATCGAGCAGGCCGACGACATCGCGGGAGCCTTGCAGTCGGTGCCGCGGGGCACGCTGCGGATTCACTCCGCTACCCACATGGTGCCCTTCGTCGCGGGCGTCGTGGCAAAGCTGCTGTCGACCTATCCGGAGGTGAAGGTCGATTTGCGCATGGGCGAGGCCAATGTCGATCTGATCGAGGAGGGCTATGACGTCGCGCTGCGCATGACGCCGCCGCCGGATTCGAGCCTGATCGTTCGCAGCCTCGCCACCTGGCGCCACGTGCTGTGCTGCTCGCACGATTATCTCGAAAAGCATGGCCGCGTGCAGCAGCTCGCCGAGCTCACCGAGCACAATTGCGGCCGTCACCTCAACTATCCCTTCGGCGACGAGTGGCGCTTCTTCGATCGCAAGGGCGCGCCCGCCTCGGTGCGCATCTCGGGCAGCCTCGTCACCAACAGCGGCGAAGCGCTGCGACGGATGGTGATCGAGGGCGCCGGCATCGGCCTGCTTGCAGGATTTCTGGTGAGCGACGATCTCGACGCTGGCCGTCTGATCCGCTTGCTCCCGGAATACCGGCCGGTCGAGATGTCGATGAACGCGGTTTATCCGCATCGCCATCATCTGTCGGCGAAGGTCCGGACCTTCATCGACATGCTCGTGGATCACAGCGCCGAGCAGCAGAAGCTGATCAATCCGTATTCTTAGCTGGCACGGTGCCGTAGGGTGGGCAAAGGCGCGACGCGCCGTGCCCACGGTCCCTCCGTCATTGCGAGCGTAGCGAAGCAATCCAGAATCCCCCCGCAGAGAGACTCTGGATTGCTTCGTCGCATCAGCGCAAAATTGCTTCGCAATTTTGTCGCGAGCTCCTCGTAATGACAGAGAAATGGTGGGCACGCTTGCGCTTTGCCCACCCTACGAGTGCATCAACGGGGCGCCGGCAGCCGTCGAAACACGCTGTCTAGCGCCATCCCGATCGCAAGCAATCGCTCATCGCTGCCCGACGGGCCATCCAGTTCAAGCCCAATCGGCAATTTGCTCGTCGCACCCAGAGCAATCGGAATCTGGAGGCCGGGAATGCCGGCATTGCTGCCGGGGTCGGTGTTCTGGATGAACAGTCCGAAATTCTCGAGGCTGCTGGACTCCGGATTGGAGGCGATCGCCACCCGCGGTGTGGTCGGAAAAGCGATCGCGTCGAGCCGGTTGCTTGCAAAGGTCTGCTGATATAGCGCCTGGAGCGCGGGCCTCGCGACATTGATGGCGTGATCGTAAAGCGGCTTCGCATCAACAAGGCTGCCGTCGGGGGCCGGCAATTTGCGCGGCAGCACCAGGCCCTCATAGGTGCCCTTGACGTCGGGGCTCGCGATTTGCGCGACCATTGCGTCGATGGTCACGCCCGTGCCCGCGCGCTTGAGATAGGCGACCATGTCGTCATAGGCCTCGTAGAGCGCGACCGGAAATCCGACCTGGCCGTTGAGCTGGGCCAGCTCCGGCATCTCGATGTCGATCACGGTCACGCCTTGCGGCTTCAATTGGGCGAGGGCGGCGTGGAACGCGGCCTCCGTGTCTTCGTCGAGATTCGTCAGCATGCTCTTCACGAGGCCGAGACGGATCTGACCGAGATCTGCCGGCTGAACCGCATCACCACCTGCAATGACCCGATCGAGCAGCGCGATATCCGCCATGGTGGCCGCCATCGGGCCCGCGGTGTCGCGGGTATGCGAGATCGGCGCGATGCCCGCTTGCGGATAACGGCCGAGGGTCGGCCGCAGCGAGGCACAACCGTTCAGCGCGCCGGGCACGCGCACTGATCCGCCGGTATCGGTGCCGAGCCCGCCCGCCACGATCCGCGCTCCGATTGCGGCGCCGGTTCCGGAAGAGGAGCCACCGGCAATCAGCGCGCGATTGTAGGCGTTACGGACGCCGTATTCGGCGCCGGTCTTGAACGCGGTGTTGTAGCCGGAGATACCGAACGCAAGCTCGTGCATGTTGGTCTTGCCGATGATGACGGCGCCCGCGGCGCGCAACTTCGCAACGACCGGCGCGTCAGCGCCTGGAATGAAGGTCTTCAGCCCCGGCGTTCCGGCGGTGCAGGGCAGCCCGGCCACCTCGATGTTGTCCTTGATCGCGATGGGAACGCCGCCGAGCGGTCTGTTCCCGGCGCCCGCGCCCTGCGTGTCGAACGCGACGGCGGCCTTAAGGGCACCTTCCTCATCCAGAGTGACGAAGGCGTTCAGATCAGCGTTGGCCTTGGCCCGGGCGAGCGCCTCGGAGGTGAGCGCGTGGCTCGTGATTTTCCCGGCGGCGAGCTCGGCTGCGGCCTGGGTCAGGGTCAACTCGTCGAAATTCATGATGCGCCACCCGATTGCGGGGTTCCATGACGGAGCCTCGTCAATCCAGGAGGCTGAAGCCTCGGTGGCGTCGCGTCAACCGTACGCGCGCTTCTTTGCCGATGAAGATTTGGCCAGAGCGGCGAGCAGCCGCTCGACCTCGGGCTTCACCTTCGCGATCGCGATGTCCTTCACCGGGCCGTAGCCGCGGATTTCCATCGGGGCTTTGGCGATGGCGACGAGATCGGGCAGATGCGCGGGCTCGATCCGATCCAGCATTTGCACGATGACGCCCTCATACCAGCCGATCAGCTCTCGCTCAGCGCGCCGCTCGGCCGTATAGCCGAACGGATCGAACCGCGTTCCGCGCAGCATTTTGAGTCGCGCCAGCACCGCGAGCGGCGTCTGGATCCACTGGCCGAAAGCGCGCTTGCGCGGGCGGCCGCGAGCGTCGTGCTTCGATGGCAGGAACGGTGGGGCGAGATGATACTGCACGCGAAAACCTTCCTCGAACTCGCCGTTCAGCTCGTCGAGAAAGCCGGTCTGCATGTGCAGGCGCGCGACCTCGTACTCATCCTTGTAGGCCATCAGCTTGAAGAGGGCGCGGGCGACGGCCTCGGTCAGAGCCTCGCTGTTGATGGTGGATTCGGCCGCACGAACTTTTGCGACGCGTGTTCGATAGCGCGCCGCATAAGCGTCATCCTGATAGGCGGTGAGGAAATCCGCGCGGCGGGCGATGAGCTGGTCGAGCGTCTCGGCCTTCGGCGTCTCCCTCGCCTTCGGCAGAAACTCCGGATCGGCGGCGGCGATCCGGCCCCAGGCAAAAGCCTGCTTGTTGCGTTCGACCGCGACGCCGTTGAGCTCGATCGCGCGCAGCAGCGCCGACAGTGAAGTCGGTACCAATCCGCGCTGCCAGGCGAAGCCCAGCATGATGATGTTGGCATAGACGGCATCGCCGAGCAGCTGCTCGGCCAGGGCGTTGGCATCGATGCTGTCGAGATTGTCGTTGCCGATGACGCGGCCGATCGCGCGCAGGCGGGCAGGCGAGGCAAGATCGGCGTCGCGGAAGCGGACCACGTCGCCGGTCGGCATCTCCGCGGTGTTGATTGCAGCGCGCGTGCCGCGGCGATAGGTGCCGGACGCCTTCGGCGAGGAGCTGACGACGAGGTCGCAGCCGATCAGCGCATCGGCCGCGCCCTGGTCGATGCGGACCTGGTGCAGTGCTTCGGGACTCGAGGCGAGGCGGATGTAGCTCAGCACCGGACCAAACTTCTGCGCAAAGCCGGTAAAATCCAGCACCGAGACTCCGCGTCGTTCCAGATGCGCGGCCATCCCGATCAGCGCGCCGACCGTGATCACGCCGGTGCCGCCGACGCCGGTCACGAGCAGGTCGTAAGGGCGATCGAGCGTGGCTGGGGTGGGGAGGGGGAGCGCGGCGGCACGACCGATGGCATCGATCTCGCTCGCGCTCTTCTTCCGGCGCGTCGCGTCTTCGACGGTGACAAAGCTCGGGCAAAACCCGTTGAGGCAGGAAAAATCCTTGTTGCATGCCGACAGGTTGATCTGCCGCTTGCGGCCGAAAGGCGTCTCCTTCGGCTCGACGCTGAGGCAGTTGGACTCGACCGAGCAGTCGCCGCAGCCCTCGCAGACGAGATCGTTGATGTAGGCAAAGCGTTTGGGATCGGCCATCTGCCCGCGCTTGCGCCGGCGCCGCTTCTCGGTGGCGCAGGTCTGCTGATAGATAAGCACCGAGACGCCGTTGACGTCGCGCAGCTCGCGCTGCACGGCGTCCATCTCCTCGCGCGGATGAATGGTGACGCCGCCAGGCAGATCCGCGGGCGAGAACTGCGCGGGATCGTCCGACACCAGCGCGATGCGAGCCACGCCCTCGGCGCGGACGCTGTGCGCGATGGCATGCACGCTGATCGGACCGTCGACCGGCTGGCCGCCGGTCATGGCGACGGCGTCGTTGAACAGGATCTTGTAGGTGATGTTGGCCTTTGCGGCGATCGCCTGCCGGATCGCCATCGAGCCGGAATGGTAGTAAGTGCCTTCGCCGAGATTCTGGAAGACGTGCTTGTGGCCGGTGAACCGCGACGACGCCGCCCAGTTGACGCCTTCTCCGCCCATCTGGATCAGCGACGAGGTCTCGCGGTCCATCCAGCTCGCCATGAAATGGCAGCCGATGCCGGCCAGCGCCTTCGATCCCTCGGGCACTTTTGTCGAACTGTTGTGCGGACATCCCGAGCAGAAATAGGGCGTGCGCGTCGCGCCCGACACGTTGATCGAGCGCTCGGCCTCTGGCAGCAGCGTGGCGGCGCGGGCGGCGAGATTGAGGCCCGGAAACATCGGATCGAGCCGCCGGGCCAGCACGGACGCCAGCGCGCGAGGCGAAAGTTCGCCGGTCCACGAGATCAGCCGCGCGCCGGTTTCGTCGTGCTTGCCGACCATCCGTTCGGGCTTCGCGCCGGGATAGTCGTAGAAATATTCCTTGAACTGGCTCTCGATGATGCCGCGCTTCTCCTCGACCACGAGGATCTCGCGCTTGCCCTTCACGAAATCCATGGCGTCGTGCAGCGCCAGCGGCCAGACCATGCCGACCTTGTAGATGTCGATGCCGATGCTGCGGCAGGCGGCTTCATCGAGGCCCATCAGCCGCAGCGCTTCCATCAGGTCGAGATGCGCCTTGCCTGTGGTGACGATGCCGTAGGTGGCGTTTGCAATGTCGTAGATATGGCGGTCGATCGGATTGGCCTTGGCGAAGGCGTAGACCGCGTGCTTTTTCGCTTCCAGCCGCTCCTCGATCTGCGGTCCCGGCAGGTCGGGCCAGCGATAGTGCAGTCCGCCCGGCGGCGGGGTGAAGTCGGGCGTGCGGAACAGGCGCGGTGGGCGCAGCGCAAGGGACGCGCCCGACTCGACGATCTCCGAGATCGCCTTGAAGCCGACCCACATGCCGGAGAAGCGGCTCAGCGCGTAGCCGTACTCACCGAATTCGAGATATTCGCCGACGCTTGCGGGGTGCAGCGTCGGCATGAACCAGCTCATGAAGGCGACGTCGGACTGGTGCGGCATCGAGGACGAGACGCAGCCGTGGTCGTCGCCGGCGACCACCAGCACGCCGCCATGCGGCGACGAGCCATAGGCATTGCCGTGCTTGAGCGCGTCGCCGGAGCGATCGACGCCGGGGCCCTTGCCGTACCAGAGCCCGAAGACGCCATCGACCTCGCGATCGGCTTGGGTCTCGACCTGCTGGGAGCCGAACACGGCGGTTGCCGCGAGGTCCTCATTCACGGCGGGGAGGAATTCGATGCGGTCCTGCTTCAATCGCTGCTGGATGCGCCACAGCTCGAGATCGACGCCGCCGAGCGGTGAGCCGCGGTAGCCGGAGATGAAGCCGGCGGTTTTGAGCCCCGCGGCGCGGTCGCGCCCGAGCTGGTCGAGCGCGATGCGGACGATGGCCTGTGTGCCCGTGAGGAAGACGCGGCCGTCCTCGCGTTCGTAGCGGTCGGAGAGTTCGTAGGCATCGAGTGACGGAATGGCGTCCATTGCGGACCTCGCGCGGCATCCTGCCGAATAGGCCAAGGTTAGGCCTGGGGCGCTGGTAGGTCTTACCCATTTGTCCCGACATGAGTGCAAATACGGTAGAATTTTGCATCGGATATCTAAGTTTGGTAGATTTAACCCGATTTGAGGGCCATCGATGATCGAAGACCAGGACGCGCGGATTCTTGCCCACCTCCAGACGGACGGCCGCGCCACCAACCAGCAGCTCGCCGACGAGGTCGGCATGTCGACCTCGGCCTGTTGGCGCCGGGTGCGCGCGCTCGAGGACAGCGGCGTCATCCGGGGCTATGCGGCGCTGGTCGCGCGCGAGCAGGCGGGGTTCGCGATGTCTGCCATCCTCCATGTCTCGCTGGAGCGGCACGACGCCAAATTCGTCGACGAGTTCGTGTCCCGCGTCACCACGCGTCGCGAGGTGCTGGAGTGTTTTGCGACGACGGGCGACGCCGATTATCATCTGCGCGTCGTCGTGCAGGATATGGCGGCCTACAACCGCTTCCTCGACGAGTTCATGTTCCGCATCCCCGGCATCCGCTACGTCCGCAGCAACGTGGTGCTGAAGGAGATCAAGACCAGCGTGGCGCTGCCGTTTTGACAGGCTTCGTTCGGCGCGGCCATCGTTCACATCGTCTCGGCTGGACTGAGACGGAATAACTGGCGCAGTGACAGGGCGTGCAACAGGATCGAGCTTGGCACGACGAAAGCGGGCGTCAGCACATTCGGAAAACTATCGACGCCCATGCTCGGACCCTGCGGAATGATCAGCTGAAAGGGGCCGGGCGACATGATCATGCCCAAGGTGATCGCGACGGCGAAATCGGCAAGGCCGAACACATTCCAAAGGATCGCCGCGCGCCGTCCCTCAGCCGTTCCGGTTGCGAGGGCAATCGCCGCCGGCACGGCGAAAAGACCGGTCAGGACATCGCCTGTTCCCGCCGGCAACGCCCAGAGGCCCGGCAGCACGCCTCGAAGCCAGTAGGCGAGCCATTGGCTGCCGAAGACCCGGTAAAGCTGAAGGGCGATGAGCCATGTTGCCGGCATTGCATCAAGCAGCTGTCCGATCCGTTTCGACAACAGCAGCACGGGAGCGCCGACGATCACCGGCAGCAGGATCGCCGCGGGAAGCAGCGGCAGGGAGGAGGCGCCTGCGCGGAATGCGCCGTTGATGGCTGCTGTCCAGGCGACGGTGGCCCAAAGCGTGAAGGGAATCATGATGGACAGCCAGATCGCCTGGCGCTGTCTTGGCGTCAACGGAGTGCGTTCGAGGCCGAGCCACAAGCCGAGGGCGATGAGGCCGTGAGCCATCAGCCGAACGCCCAGGGCTGGCACCCCGCTCTCCGGAAGTGCGGGCAACACGTAGATCAACCAGGTCCACAGCGCCGTGAACAGGGCGGCCCAGATCAGGCTGAGCCGGACGGGATGCAGCGCAACCACGCCGGCGGAAACGGTATCGGTGTTCATCGGCGTTCCTCCTGCCGCATCACGGTGGTTTCTTCCGTCGATCCGGCCCTCAATAGCAGCATGAAGACAAGGACGTGGCTGACGAGCAGCAGTGGCACGTAAAGCGCCGGGATATAAATGCCGGCGCCGAACAGGCCGGGGTTCTGAATCTTCGTCGCGCCCAAATAGTACGCGTTCAGGAGATCGAGCGTGCCCCACACGTTGAAGATCCAGACCATCGGAGTTGCGATCGACCATCGCCAGGACAGCGCTGCCATTGACATGAGCGCGAGCGTGGCGGCGATGAGATCGCCCCAGCCGACTTCGCTGGCGAAACCCGGGCTCAACTCCGAGGAGACGAACCCAGCGACCATGAAGTTCATCCCCAGGAAGCGGAACGCATGGAAGGCTGCGAGAAGTCTCAGGGCGTCATGGCGCGGCATCGTACGGAGGAAGGGCCAAACATAGACGGAGGCCACCACCGCGCTGGTCAGGAAGGCGCCAGCGACGCTGAGGACAAATGGAAGGTTGAAGCCCGGTGGCACGTTCGGAGGTCCTTCGGGTGAGGTTCGAAGCGGGTCGATTGCCGACCGGATCTCAGGGTTTGGTCATGAGCAGGCGGAGCGGCATGAGCGGGCCGACTGCGATGTATTCGTGGTCGATGAGATCCTGCCTGGCGAGCGGCAGTGCATCCATGATCGCGTGCGCTTCGGCATCGTCCCGGGCATCCAACAGGAAGACGGCGCCGCGCCCATCGGACCGCGAATACCATTCACGGACTTTTCCGTTGAGATAGAGCTGCACGGTCTGCCTGATTTCATCGGGCATGACGGCCATGATTTGCTCACGTGTGATGCCCGGCTTGACGGTCAGGATGACCATGACCCCGGTGGTCGTGAGCGACGGCGCTTGTGCTTGTACTTGTGCTTGGGCCGCGGAATGTTCGGTCATGGTGGTAACACCTGTCAGTGTGAGGGCGAGTGTCAGGGCTGCGTTGCGGATTGCCTTCATGGGTTTCGCTTCTCCCGGGCGGCTCATTTGCAATCTGAATGTAGAACGGCTTCCCGTGACCGACTATTCGCGATAATGTTGACGGGCTATGAAGCAGAACTTCACAGTCAGGCAGGGCGCACTCGACGGCGTCGAGGCGTTCCTCAGTGTCGCCCAGCATCGCAGTTTTCGCCGCGCGGCCGCTGAACTCGGGGTGACGCCATCGGCCATCAGTCAGGCGGTCCGCGCGCTCGAGGCGCGCGTGGGCGCTGCACTCTTCATCCGCACGACCCGTAGCGTTGGCCTGACAGAAGCCGGGGAAAGATTCTTCGCGCGCGCAAGACCGGCCTTTGAGGAACTCGTCGCTGCAAGCGGGGCCGCGCGCGAACTCGGCCAGCGGCCGGCTGGACTGCTGCGCCTTACCGTGCCGCGTTCGGTCGTCCCGATCCTGCTCGAGCCGCTGATCGCCTCGTTCTGCCAGGCCTATCCGGAGATCGAGGTAGAGCTTGCCGCAAGCGAAGAGATGGTCGACCTCGCGGCGGGAGGTTTCGATGCCGGCATCAGGATGGGACAGTTCATCACCCCCGACATGATTGCTGTGCGGCTGACGAAGCCGCTCCCTCTCATTGTCGTGGGGAGCTCCGACTACCTCGCTCGCGCCGGCCGGCCCGAGCGTCCGGAAGATCTGCGCACGCACGCCTGCTTGAGGATGCGACGATCAAACGGCGCGCTTGCATCGTGGTCGTTGATCGACAGCGGCCGTTCTGTCGAGATCGCGGTGTCGGGGCCCTTCATCGCCTATGACTTCCCGACGATGCTCGGCGCTGCGGTCGAAGGCGTGGGTCTTGCGCAGGTGCCCGCACCGCTTGCCAGCGGCGCCATCGCGGCGGGAAAGCTGGTCCGCGTGCTGGAGCAATTCTCACCGATGACGCCGGGTGTGTTCCTGTACTATCCGGGTCATCGGCAAATCCTGCCGAAGCTGCGCGCCTTCATCGACCATGTGAAGAGCCGCTCAGGGACCGCGAGTTGACCTCGGTTATGGCTGCTCCCGCACGAACCGGTTGCGCAACGTCCCCACACCGGTGATCTCGATCTCGACGACATCGCCGTGCCTGATATCAGGCGAGGCGCCATCCGTACCCATCCAGATCACGTCGCCCGGCCATAGCGTAAAATACTTCGTCAGCTCGACCAAGAACGGCACCACGCCAAAGATCATGTCGTTGGTGTGGAAGCGGTTGGTCTCCTTGCCGTTGACGCGGACGATCGTTTCCATCGTCGCAAGATCGGCCTCGGTCTCGATCCACGGGCCCATCGGCTTGAACGTGTCGGCATTCTTAGAGCGCCACAGGCTGCGGTCGGCCTTCTGCCAGGAACGCTCGCTGACGTCGTTGCCGATGGTGTAGCCGAACACGCAATCCATCGCGTTCTCGACCGTCAGATGCTTCACCTTCTTGCCGATGACGACGGCGAGTTCGCCCTCGTAGTGGATCTTCTCCGTCGCGAAAGACGGGATCACGACATCCTCGTCATGCGCGATCAGCGCGTTCTGCGCGCGATAGCCGATCTCGGGTCGTTCAGGGACGGCCGGCACTTCGCCGCGCTTGTCGGCGGCTTCCTTCAGATGCTTCAGATAGTTCAGGCCGACGCAATAGAAGGTGCGGGGGATCAGCGGCAGCTCGATCGTCACATCGCTAAGCAGATGCGTGCGCGAGGTGCGCTGCCATTCGCGGAAGGGATCGCCGTCAACCGCGATCACCTGGCCGCCTGCGACGAGGCCCCAGGAGGTTTTGCCGGAGGCGGTGAATTTCAGCCAGCGCATGTCTTGTCCTCGTTGTTATTCCGCAGCGTCGCGCGGCTGTACTTTCCAGGCGCCGGCGGCCGGCCGCTTCAGCCCGAGATTTTCCCGCAGTGTCTTGCCGCGATACTCCTTCTGGAACAGCCCGCGCCGCTGCAATTCCGGCACGATATGTTGCACGAAGTCCGCGTAGGAGCCGGGCACATAAGTCGCTGCGATGACGAAGCCGTCGCAGCCGCGCTCGACGAACATTTCCTCCAGCTTGTCGGCGATCTCCTTGGGGCCGCCGACCATGGCGTCGTGCACCTGGCCGCGGCCGGAGAACGTGACGAAGTCGCGCGCACTCGGATTGCTCTTGCCGGAGTTCTTCAGCACGCCGTCACGTATGCCCAGAATGCCCTGCATGCTCTTCAGTTCATCCGTCGTCAGCGGCGCGTCGAGATCCTTGGAGGCGAAATCGTAATTGAGCGCCTCGGCGAGCAGCGACAGCGCGTCGATCTCCAGCGGCAGCTTGTTGATCAGCGCCATTCTGTCCTCGGCTTCGGATTTGGTCGCGGCGCAGACCGGCGTCGTCAGATTGCAGAGGAACATCTGCTCCGGATCGCGGCCGGCCTTCGCGGCCTCGTTGCGCACGGCGGCGTAGCCGTCCTTGGCGCCGGCGAGATTGCGTGCGGCAGTAAAAATCACCTCACCCCACGGCCGGCAAAGCGTTGGCCACGACCGGATGCGCCGGCCTGGATAATCACGGGATGCCCCTGGTCCGAGCGCGGCACGGTGAACGGTCCGCGCGACTTGAACGCAGCTCCCTTGTGATCGAGTCGCTTCACCTTGGTCGGATCGGCAAAGCGGCCACTCGTCTTGTCCATGATGAGTGCGCCGTCCTCCCATGTGTCCCAATGGCCGAGCACGACCTCCATGAACTCGTCGGCCTTGTCGTAGCGGGAATCATGTTCGGGATGGGAGTCGCGCCCCATGTTCAGCGCCTCGCCGTCGTTCAGCGAGGTCACGACATTCCAGCCCGCGCGTCCGCCCGACATCAGATCGAGCGTGGCAAAGCGGCGCGCGACGTCGAAGGGCTCGTAATAAGTGGTCGAGCAGGTCGCGCCGAGGCCCAGTCTGTCGGTGACAAGGCCCATCGCGGTCAGCACGATCAGAGGATCCATCTTCACGCAGCGGATGCCGTATTCGACGGTGTGGGCGTGGTCGTTGCCGTAGCGGTCCGGCATGGCGAGACGATCGTCGAAGAACGCCATGTGGAATTTGCCGGCCTCGAGAATCCTCGCGATCTCCTGGTAATAATCCGCCGACATCGAGTCGCTGCGCGAGTCCGGATGCCGCCACGAGCTCGGCAAGTTCGTGCAGTTCTGCGCCTGAAGGAAGCCGACCAGGACCATCTGCCGATTCATGCTGCTATTCTCCGAATTGCCTCAGGACAGATCGAGGACGGTGTCGAGCCTGTAGTCGCGCGCCAGCGCGCGCAGTTTTTCCCAGGTCGCGTCCTCGACCTCGATGCCATCGCGCAGGCGCTGCTGCTCGCGCACGCCTTCGATCTCGCCGGGATAGTAGACGCCCTTGCTGCCTTCGGACGGCGGCGTCGATTTCAGGTACTGCGCGAACTCCGCGACCTCGCGCTTGAATTCCTTCAGCGGGCGGAAGGCGGCGACGTTGAACACCGCCATGAAGCATCCGTCATTGTGCCGCCCGGTCGGCTCGACGCCGAATCCCAATCCGGTGAGCAGGCCGCACAGCACCTCGACCATGGCGGCGAGACCGCTACCTTTGTAACCTTCGGTGCCGCCGAGCGGCAGCAGCGCGCCACCCTTGCGATACTGCGTGGGATCGGTGGTGTGCCGTCCCTCGGCATCGATGATCCATCCTGACGGAATCTCCTCGCCGCGGGCGACCGCGAGCTGGATCTTGCCGGCGGCAACTGCTGAAGTCGCCATGTCCAGATAGAACGGGGCCTCGAGATCCGATGGCACCGCGATCGAGATCGGGTTGGTGCCGAGCCGCGCCTCCTTGCCGCCGAACGGCGCCACATGCTTCGGCGAGCGGCCGGAATCGGCGGTGGCAATCCCGATCATGCCTTCGCGCATTGCCATCAGCGGATAGGCGGCAAGACGGCCGACATGACTCTGCCGGAACACGGTGCAGGCAGCGACGTTCGCCGTCTTCGCCTTTTCGATCGTCAGCGCCATCGCCTTCGCGTTGACGTGGAAACCAAAACCCCAATGGCCGTCGATCACGGTCGTGGTCGGTGATTCCTGGACGATGGTCCATTTGGCGCCGGGGACGATGTGCCCGGCCTTGATACGATCGATATAGGTCGGAACCGCGATTACGCCGTGGGAGTCATGGCCTGCGAGATTGGCGTTGACGCAGCCGACGGCAACGGCGTCGGCTTCTTCCTCGGAGGCTCCGGCGGCACGGAGCAGCGCAGCGCCGACGCGCGTGAGGCGGTCGGCCTTGACGATGGGCATGGCGTTCCCTCGGCTTTGTGCCCTTACGGGCTGCTTGTTGGGAGGCATCGTCTCAAAGCGGGGCCGCGATATCAATCTCCCGTAAACCAATACAGGGCTGCAATTTCGCAAAGAGAGCGCGCCTTTGGTCGTAGTTTCCTCCCGCGCGGCGGTATTCTCGATAGTTTCACTGCCGTCATTCGTAGCTCGTTCACTTTGATCGGCGGTTTACACCGCGCAATAACGACCACTTAGGCGATCCCCGTTCATAAAGCGGCCGGGATAAATCGGCAGACATGCCCGGGAGTTGAGATCGTGCCGACGACACTCGCGCGCACCTTTGCGGCGTTGAGCGCCATCAATGAAGCGATCCTCTACGCGAAATCGCCGGACGAGCTGCACCAGAAGGTCTGCGACGCCGGGTTTTCGAGCGGGGACTTCATGGCCGTTGCCGTGTTCCTGGTCGAACCGAACGGCCAACGGCTGCGCTTCGCCGCCGGCTGTGGCGACGATGTGGCGCGCCTGCGCGCGATCGAGATCACGACCGAAGCCGGCACGCCCGAGGGCACCGGCGTCGGCGGTGAAGCGTTTCGCAGCCAGCAGCTCTGCATCAGCAACGATTATCTGAACGACCCGCGCTCGCTGGCGTGGCGCGACGGCGCGGCCAGGGCGAATATCGGAGCGGCCGCGGCGCTGCCGCTGCTCTGCAACGGCGAGAGCGTCGGTGTGCTGTTCGTGACCCGCCGCGAGGCCGGATCGCTTGACGCGCAGATGGTGTCGCTGTTCGAGCGCATGTCGGCCAATATTTCCTACGCGCTGGAGAATTTCGCGCGCGAGACCGCGCGGCAGACCAGCGAGCGCGCGACGCGACGTCTCAACCGCATGTTCGGCGCGCTCAGCGCGACCAACGAAGCCATCCTGCGTGCGAAGAACGAGCAAGAGCTGTACCAGCTCGTGTGCGATGCCTCCGTGCACGGCGGCAAGTCGCTGGCGACATTCGTCCTGCTCAAGGA
This sequence comes from Bradyrhizobium monzae, assembly GCF_021458635.1. Lineage (GTDB taxonomy): Bacteria > Pseudomonadota > Alphaproteobacteria > Rhizobiales > Xanthobacteraceae > Bradyrhizobium. Next base: position 3,421 of record NZ_JAIRDQ010000010.1, on the reverse strand, counting down.
GCGGGATTCGCATTGGCTCAAGCCTGTTGCCGGGACCGGTGCGAGCGTGGAGATCGTCGCCCAGACCAGCTATTCGGTCGATCCAGCGAACCCCTATGGCCGTGGCATTTCCGGCGAGGTCTTTCGTTCGCAGAAGCCCATCGTCGAGCGCAATCTCGCGAGCCGCACCAGGGGAACGCCGTGGGAGCGGGCCAACATCAACACGGGCGTCGCCGCAGTTGTCGCGGCGCCCCTGATCAAGCATGGCCAAAGCATCGGCGTGATGCTGGCCTTCCTCAGCCAGTCCTGGGCCAAGGACGAGGAAGTCGTCGGGCTGATGCTCCGCATCGCCGAGAACGTTTGCTTCGCCATCGATAATTTCGACCGCGAGGCCGAGAAGGCGCGGATCGCCGAGGAGGAGGAGCGCCTGGCCCGCATGTATGCGGCGCTGAGCGCGACCAACGAGGCGATCCTGCGCGCGCACTCGCGGGCCGAGCTGTTCGACCTGGTCTGCGAAGCGACCGCGAAGGGCGCCAAGTTTACTTCCGCCGCCATTGCGCTGGTCGATCATGATGCCGGGCTGCTCCGCGTCGCCGCCTGCTACGGGCCGAATGCGGATACGGTCCGCAGCTTCAAGTTCTCGACCTCCGACCAGGTGGCCGAAGGGCGCGGGTTGACGGGAACGGCTTTCCGGACGCGCCAGCCCTGCATCAGCAACGACGTGCTGTCCGACGACCGGATCGCGCCTTGGGCGGCCAACGCCCGCCGCAACGGCATCGGATCCTCCGCCGCGCTGCCGCTGTTCAATGGCGACCGCGTCGAAGGCGTCTTTCTCTTCAACTCGCCGGAACGCGGCACGTTCACGCCGGAATTCGTCGAGCTGCTGCAGCGGCTCCAGGCCAATGTGGCCTTCGCGCTCGACAATTTCGATCGCGCCGAGGCGCGGTCGCGGACCGAGGCGCAGAAGGAGCGCCTGACCCGCATGTTCGCGGCGCTGAGCGCCACCAATGAAGCGATCGTCCGCGCCAAGTCGCGCAGCGAGCTGTTTGAGCTCGTGTGTCAAGCCGCGTCCACCGGCGGCAAGTTCACCTCGACGACCATTGCGCTCGCCAAGGCCGACAGCGACCAGCTCGAGATCGTCGCGGCCGCGGGACCGTCGGCCGAGACCACGCGGAATGTTCGTCTCTCCATCGATGCCGACCGGCCCGAAGGCCGCGGCATGAGCGGCACGGCGTTCCGCACCCGGCAGCCCTGCGTCAGCAACGACTACGTCAACGACAATCGGGTAAGCGCCTTCCACGCCGTGCTGCAGGGTGACGGCGCGCGCTCCGGCGCGGCGTTCCCGCTGATCACGCACGACAAGCCGGTCGGTGTCATGATCTACATGTCGATCGAGCAGGAGACCTTCACCACCGAGTTCGTCGAGCTGCTGCAGCGTCTCGCCGACAACGTCTCCTTTGCGATCGAGAATTTCGATCGCGCCGACGAGAAGAACGAGGCGGACGAGCGCATCGAATATCTGGCGTCGCATGACAGCCTGACCGACCTGCCGAACCGCGAGACCTTCAACGGGCTTCTGCGCGAGGCGATCGACGTGGCACAGCGCCACGATCACCGTTTCGCGGTGCTGTTCATCGACCTCGACCGCTTCAAGGTCATCAACGATTCGCTGGGCCATGAGGCCGGCGATTTGCTCCTGCTCGAGGTGGCGACCCGTTTGCGCGGTGCGTTGCGGGCAAGCGACGTCGTGGCCCGTCTCGGCGGCGACGAGTTCGTGGTGATCCTCGACCAGTGCGGCGAGATCGACGACGTCCAGCACATCGCCACCGGGCTGTTGACGGCGCTTGCCGAGCCCATGGAGCTCGCCGGCCATGAGTGCCACACCACGGCCTCGATCGGCATCGCGATGTATCCGGCCAACGGCGCCGACGCGCAGACGCTGACCAAGAACGCCGACATGGCGATGTATCTCGCCAAGGAAGACGGCAAGAACGGCTATCGCTTCTTCTCCAAGGAAGTGAAGACGCAGTCGATCGAGCGGTTATCGCTCGAAAGCGCGTTGCGCCGGGCGCTGGAGCGCGAGCAGTTCTCGCTGAATTATCAGCCCAAGGTGGACATGGAAACCGGCCAGATCACCGGCGTGGAAGCGCTGTTGCGCTGGAACCACCCCGATCTCGGCAACGTCTCGCCGGCACAGTTCATTCCGCTGGCGGAAGAGACCGGCCTGATCGTGCCGATCGGCCGCTGGGTTGTGAAGGAAGCGTGCGCGCAGGCCATGGCCTGGCAGCGCCGTGGTCTGCTCCCGGTGTCGATGGCGGTCAACCTGTCGCCGCGGCAATTTGCCGACGAGCATTTGCTGCAGGACGTCGACGAGGCCCTGGCGGCCTCCGGCATGTCGCCGGTGTTGCTCCAGCTCGAGGTTACCGAGAGCATGATGATGCGCAATGTCGGGCGCGCGCTGAAAGTGCTCGACGCCATTCAGAGCCGCGGCATTCGGCTTGCCATCGACGATTTCGGCACCGGCTATTCGTCGATGTCGCTGATGAAGCACTTCCCGATCGACACCATCAAGATCGACCGCTCCTTCGTGCGCGATCTGCCGCAGGATTCGGAAGACCAGGCGATCGCGCAGGCGATCATCAGCATGGGCAAGGCGCTCGGCATGACCGTGGTCGCCGAGGGCGTCGAGAACGCAGAGCAAGAGGCCTTCCTGCGCACCCATGGCTGTGACGAGATGCAGGGCTTCCTGATCGCGAAGCCGCTGCCCGCGAAGCAGATGGCCGAATTGCTGCGGCCGGTGGAGCTGTCCGTCGCGCCGCCGCTCCAGCCGGAGACGGATCCGGTCGGGGACGAGGTCGCGGCGCTACGGCTGAAACGCGCTATCGTCTGACGGCAGCGGCTGCAATTCGCGGATGTCGTCTTGCTTGATTTTCGCTTTGCGCGGAAAGGCATCCGGCCAAGGCAACGACGTTTGCGCGGCGAACAGCGCGAAAAGGGCCTGCGCACCTTCGGCAAAGCTTGAGCCGTCGCGCAGGCCGAGTTCACAACACCATGCGTGTGGCATCAACTCGTGTCCTTCGCACACCGCCATCGCCGGTCCCCACCACCATGCTGGCGCTGGCGAGCGTTCGTCCTCGGGCACTGCGTGCCAAAGGACGAGCTCGTCCATCACGCGGTCGAATTGCAGGCTTGCGGCCTGATGCATGCGTTCCGGGGCTTTCTGGGGCCACGCCTGAAAGCAGGCGATGCGCCGACTCGAGCTTGCTTCGCTGTGAATAAAGAACGGCTCGCGCTATTGGCCGAGCCTCGCGTGCCGCTCCGTCGGCGGCTACATAAGAACATATGGCGGCCGAAAAAATTGCCGACACCATCTCTGATGTACACTCTAGTCGCTCCGGGCCCGGGTCGGCAAGGCGCAATATGAGCGCTTAACGCGCCCTAG
>NZ_JAIRDQ010000001.1 GCF_021458635.1 Bradyrhizobium monzae | reverse complement strand
CTAGGTCTAGGATCGTTGCGACCGGGGCTGGACTGCATTGTTTCACGATGGGCATTTTGAACCCGGAGGGCCGCCGGCAATATTTATTGTTAGCGGCCTTTTTCAAGGACGAGCGGATGAGGGATACGCTGCCCTATCTGGCGATTGGCGTCTGCGCCATGGTCGCATGCCTGGCTTGTGATGAACTGGCTCGTCTAGCGTGGTCGAGTCGTGGGGGGTACGTCAATGCATGACTGGAAGAGCGAACTCGATGCGCTCGTCGCTGAAACAATGGCGTTCGCCAAATCGTTGAAGGTGGACATCGAGCGGCCCGGACCGCACCCAAAAGTAGTCGACGAGCGAGTTGGCCTCAGCTTGCCCGACTATGGCGCCAGCGAACGCGATGAGATCAGGAAGCGGGTCGAGTGCTTCAAAGCGCATCAAGAGCGCTTCATGCGCGAGCGCGAGGAGTATGCCGACTCGCTGCTGCGCCGAATCAGGCCGATCACCTAGAAGAGCTCGTTCAATCTTTCATGAGCCCTGTCAGGTCCCTTGGGATCGTGCAGCTGAAGCGCTACGCGATCTACGGCAGGCCTGAGACGGTGAATTTTCTGCCGCTTCGGTCATTTGATAAGCTCGTCGTAGGGGTTGCCGCCGATCCGAACCGGCTCATTCCGGAGCGCGAGAGTTCTCAAGCTCGATTGATCCTTTGCCGTAGGGATTTTTCTGCCGCACATGTACCCCTCACCGCGCTGGAAAAATGCGCTCCTCCCCTACAAATAGCAGGAATGCTGCTCCAGGGAGCGCCGTCATGCTCGAGCTTCTTTCGCAGGCGTTCGCCGGACGGGCTGCGACCGGCTATTTGCCATTGATTAAGATCAAAACATCAGATGAGAATCCTCTATCCTTCAGCAAGACTTAACGGAGGCTAGAGGTCTCATGCGCAACCTACTGTTTATCGGCGTGCTTGCACTTCCATCCTTGTCGGCTTTGGATCGCCTTCGACCGCCGCTCAGCGGGGGCGGTCGTACGTCCCCCCGGCTCGGCAGGACATTTATTGCTTGCAGGGGCGCACCTGGGGATATCCGGGCAATTGCCAGTTCTCGACCTATGACCAGTGCATGGCCACCGCATCCGGCACCTACGCTTATTGCGGTATGAATCCGATCTACGCGTTCCAGCGACAGGGAGGACAATTGCGCTGATGTGTGATCGTCAAGCATGATCGAGACATTCCTCTGAGTATTGCTCGTATAGATGGACGTTCCGTGCAAGGTTGAGAGACGTTGGACTTCCGCCTGATCGGACGTCCCCCGTGCGACTGCCATCGCGATGCTATCTCCTCAGATGCATCAAAACGCGAAGCAACAACGATTGGAACGCAGTGGCCCGTGGACGTCAGGCGCAGTCGCTCTTTAATTCAAACAGACATCTGCTTGTTGCGTTTTTGTCAGCTTCTTCTTCCATAGTGAATTAATGGCTATTCTACTTTGGGTAGTTTTGGACGTGGCGCTCCTAACGCGAAATCGACGCTATCGTTGCCTCCTGGAGAATGAGGGAGATCTCCAAATGCTAGATGCCCCCACCACTGCGCTCCTGCGGGTGGTCCTCGACGATGTCTGCAAAAATCTTTCCCGGTACGATACCGGTGCTCGCACCCATGTCGCCTCGACAATTCTGGAAGCTGCGACCACAGGTGAAATAAGTCCTGACCGCCTAAAACAGATCGGTCGCGATGCTCTTCCAAAGCCCCGGCGATGTGGCTTCGCGCGAAGTTGTCACTGAGATGTGACGAACTATTTCGCACCGGTTTCGGCGGCACGCTCGCGTCAGCATCCGAGATCGGGAGGAGAATCCGTCGCCGCCGAAGGAGCGGATTTAGGCGCACCATCAAAGGTCGGGTTCGAGCGCCTTGGAACGTGGCGCGATGGTGATGGGAAGGGCTGTCAAGACAACGCTTGATGCCGCTTCCAATGGCAGTCAGCGCGCACCTTCCGTTGAATACATGGCGCGGGCGAGGGCGATCACTTGGGAGAAAGCTTCGGCGGGAGCATAGTCCGGCAAGCCAAGAAATCCTCGCCCGATGCCTTTTTTGTTGAGTTCTATGCCGAGGAGTTGCTGTTCTCTCGATTGCGCCAGGGTCACTTCAAGACGTTGGGACGCCGAGGCGACGCCATCACGGAGCCAGCAGTCGGGAACATTGCTGTTAAGCTCGAAGCGGATTCGCCGGTCGCGCCTACGAACCGGAGATGGCGCAGAGCGGGCATCACTTCGTCCTGAAGCTTTTTACAAAAGCCGCGCTTGGCGCGATAGTCCGCAAGCTCCGCTTCGGTTCGCGGTTCCTTAAAATACGCCTGTAGCGCCGGCTCAAAAGCCGCGATGCTCACCCTTGGCCCGCAGGTAGGCTTTGTGCCATCGCGCAGGCGGCGCGTGCCCTCAGGAATAGAGGCGACTACTAGACTTAGTAGGTTTGTTGTTCCCGACTCTTAGCTAACTGAAGAGAGCCGTTTGGCAGATACGCCTAGAGCAACATAAGGCAGAACCACGACAGTCCAGGCTGTCCCGCAACGTTAAACCGTGGCAATCGGCCGCTGACAGAAAGGTGCAGCCGGACCGGGAGAAAACTCTATGCTGTTCGATTTAACCGCACTGCGCCACATCCCTCTTGCGCTGGCCCTACTTGCGTGCACCGTGATGGGGAGCGCCCGCGCCGACGATCCGCCGCCGCGTCCCGACGCCCCGACGCCGGTCGGCCAGAAGGGCGGGCCCGGCGCGCGCAGCGCCAGCGCGCCGACTTCCCCATCGGGGGCCGAGCAGCATCGCCTGCCGCCGGATTCCACCATCAAACAGACGCTGGAGCTGCCCGGGCGGACGCTTCGTTTCATCGCGACTGCGGGCTCGATCCACGTGTTCGACCACAAGGGCGAGCCGCAGGCCGACATCGCCTACACCTCCTATCAGCTCGACGGCGCAGATCGCGCCACGCGTCCGGTGACGTTCCTCTTCAACGGCGGCCCCGGGTCATCCTCTGCTTGGCTGCAGTTCGGCAGTGCCGGGCCATGGCGGCTGCCGATCGATGCGGAAACCGTCACAGCGTCGGCCTCACCCGAGGTCAGGCCCAACGCCGAGACGTGGCTCGATTTCACCGACCTCGTGTTCATCGATCCCGTCGGTACCGGCTATAGCCGTTTCGTGGCGACGGGCGAAAATGTGCCCAGGCGGTTCTATTCGGTCGATGGTGACGCCAGTTCAATCGCGCTTGTGATCCGCCGCTGGCTCGAGAAGCACGAGCGGCTCTCCTCGCCGAAATATGTCGCGGGCGAAAGCTATGGCGGCATTCGCGGACCGAAGGTTGTGCGCAATCTGCAGATGGAGCAGGGCGTCGGCGTGAAGGGCCTGATCCTGCTCTCGCCGCTGTTCGACTACCGAGAGTTCACAAGCACGAGCCTTCTGGGATTTGTCGCAGCGCTGCCAAGCTATGTCGCGGTGGCCCGCGAAGCCAAGGGCGAGGACAGGGGGGCGGTCAAACGCGCCGATCTCGCCGATGTCGAAGCTTACGCGCGTGGCGAATTTTTGGCCGACCTCATCAAGGGCGAAGCAGACAAGGAGGCCACCAACCGTCTCGCCGACAAGGTCGCCTCTCTGACCGGCATTGACAAGGCCGTAAGCCGACGGCTCGCCGGACGCTTTGACCGCGGCGAATTCCGCCGCGAGTTCGACCGCAAGAGCGGCAAGGTGACCGGCGGTTATGACGCCTCGGCCTCGATCCCTATCCGGACTCGGATAGCTACCGCTTCGGCGATCCCTCGGGCGATGCGCTAGCGGCGCCGTTGAGCAGTGCCGCCGTCGATGTCCTGACGCGCAAGCTCAACTGGCGGCCGGACGGCTCGTATGAACTGCTCAACCGCGCGGTCACACGGGCTTGGGATTTCGGCCACCCGAGCCTCCCGGAGTCGCTTTCAGAGCTGCGCGAGATCCTTGCCACGGACGCGAAGATGAACGTGATGGTCGGGCACGGCCTGTTCGATATTGTTACGCCCTATTTCGGCTCGAAGCTGGCGCTCGATCAGTTGCCGCCCTTTGCGTCGGCGCCGCGGGTCAAACTCGCGGTTTATCCGGGCGGCCACATGTTCTATTCACGCGACGCCTCGCGCCAGGCCTTTCGTGCCGAGGTCGAAGCGATGATGAAGTAGGGCGTGTATGCGCGGCGAGAGTCTCCAACGTAAGCTCTCAGTTGGCGGAACTACCATGGAAGTCGAAAATCTTTCAGCGTGCCTGGCTGTGACACTCAAATATGAAGGTGGATACACGGTGCCACCGATTGGCTCATGCCGCCTGGCACTCCTGTCCTCGCGACGATGACTGGGCAAGTCGAGCGCATTGGCCGCACCGAGACAGGGCTTTCATTGGTCCAGGTAAGGGCATTTGATGGAACCATCGCCCGGGAGCTTTATGTCGATCCCATTCCATCGATTGCGAAGGGTGTCGAGGTAAAGGCGGGTGAGACTGTCATTGGCCGCGCGGCAGATTTGAGCACGGTGAAGGAATACGCGTCAGCTGGCGTGCCAAACCACGTTCACGTTGATTACACCGATCGCAATGGCCGACGGTTCGATCCGTTCATGAACGCCTATATTGAAAACGCCCCGCCCGTGGCGGACGCAAAGCACGACGCTGGCAAATAGCGGAGCATCGATTTGCCCGGTCAAATGCTAGCGACGAAAGCCTCGAGATACGGGCGAAGGATCGTCCAGACCCCGCCCCGCATCGCGTAATTCGAGATTTCCGCAGGAATAGCTTTTCCCTGGCGAAGGGCTTCTCCCAACCCCTGGATACTCATCTCGACACCAACCGAGCGCCGGTGGCGAAACGCGTCGGCGACAGTCTTGGCAACGCTAAAGATAGGTACGGAGATGCCCTCGACCTGGTGCGTCTCCATCCCGTCACGAAGCAGCTTGGGCGTAAAGCCCCAGTGAAATATCGATCAAGAGGCATGCGGAGAGTTATGAGCGGCAGCTTGCGGACTTGGGTCGCGTCGAAGAATTTGTGGCCGATGTGCCCGACAACGATCCGCTGAAGCAGGCGACCTTCTTGCGGCCGGCGATCAATATCTATGCAACGCGCTTTCAGAACGTGGTCTCGGCGCAACGCAACCTCGGTTTCAACGAAGATGATGGATTTCAGGGTCAGCTGCGCAAGGCCGTGCACGCAGTGGAGCAACGGCTGTCAGAGCTGAACCAGCCACGGCTTACGATCTTGATGCTGATGATGCGTCGCCTCGAGAAAGACTTCATCCTCCGTGGTGACGACAAGTATGGCGATCAACTGTCGGACCGGGAGGCGGAATTCGAAACAGCGCTTGCCCCGGCCAACCTATCCGCAGAGGAGAGATCCGAGATCCTCGACCTGGTCCGCGCATACAAGGCGAGCTTTGTATCCCTCGCGGTCACGCAGCAGGCGCTGGCCGACCAGGTCGACGATCTCGGACAGACCTACGAGCGCGCTTTGGACCGGGTCGCCTAGCAATTTTGACGCTGTTTCTCGTTGATCCGCGCGCCTCCGAGTGATGTCCACCGGATATTGACCAAGGGGCGAGCAGCTTCTGCTTCGCATCGAAGCGGTGGCTAAAGCGCCAGAGCCTCGATCCGGTCGTAGTGACGAGCATGAAAAGTCCGCCGCTGTCGGATTGCTTGGAGTCTCTTTCGCAAGGTTTCAGGTACCGAAAATAGGTGTCGTTCTTTGCGCAGCAATACCAAAACATTAGCCTAGACAGCGGGCACCTTGGTCGGTGAGCGCCGTTTAGGCGGTTCTTCTCGTGATCCGCGAGCTGCCCCTAGCGACGCCATTGATGCCGCGCGCAGTGCATGCCGGCATTCGCGCGGCAGGCGCTGGAGTTTCCGGATGCAGGAGCCAAGTTCGAGAGTTTTGGCGCTTGCTCAGAAAAGCACCCCTGTGCAAGACAAGTGGCTCCCGGAAGCGCTACAAAGGAACCGCACTGTGACAGCCCATCTTGACGGCGAAATTCGCGGCGGACGCCATCACATGCAGGTCCGCGTCTATTTTGAAGATACCGACTCTGGCCAGATTGTTTATCACGCAAATTTTTTGCGGTTCATGGAGCGTGGTAGGACCAATTACTTGCGCCTGCTCGGAACCAATCAGCAAGCGCTGCTCGAAGAAGCTAGGAATGATGCGCCCGGCTTTGCCTTCGTTGTCCGTTCGATGACAATCGATTTTCTAAAGCCGGCCGTCTTGGACGACGTGCTTGACGTCGTCACGCTCCCGCAAGAGGTGAGAGGCGCATCGATTGCCTTGCTGCAGGAATGCAGGCGCGGAGACGATCTCCTTGTTACGGCGCGTGTACGCGTGGCGTTTGTCTCAGGCGGAAGAGCGCAGCGCATTCCCAAGGCGCTGCGGCTTGCTATGGAAGGGCATACATAAAATCTTCTGCTTCTGTTGCGAATCCGAGCGTCGCGTCACGTGCACGTTGAACATCGCCACTCCCTACCGAAGCGAAGATTACCCTACTGCAAGAATGCAGGCGCGGAGACGATCTTTTGGTAATAGCCCGGGTAAGCGTGGCATTTATCTCGGGTGGAAAGGCGCAGCGTATTCCCAAGTCCCTGCGGCTCGCTATGAAAGAGCATAATGCAATATAACTCTCGTCACGCTGTAGCTTTCCAGCGCCCCAATGGAATCAATCGGTTAGCCTCCTGCTGCTGCGATATCGTCAAATCAGAGTTTTCGGGCATCGTCTATCACGCCAATTATCTGCGCTACATGGAACGTGGGCGCACCAATCATCTGCGGCTGATGGGTGCGGAGCAGCAGGCGCTGTTCGAGCAGCCCGAGACCGAAGGCGCAGGCTTTGCCTTCGTCGTCCGCTCGATGCATCTGGATTTCCTCAAGCCCGCGCGGATGGACGACGTGCTCGACATCGTGACCTGGCCGGTCGCGGTGAAGGGCGCCTCAATCATGCTGGCGCAGGAGGTGCGGCGCGGTGACGACGTGCTGGTCAAGGCCGAGGTGCGCGTCGCCTTCATCAGCGGCGGCCGGGCGCAACCGATCCCGAAATCGATCCGCACGCTGATGAAGGCCGATTTGATTTCCTGATCGCCCGAGAAGTGATCGGCCGATAGGTTGTGGCCTATCGACTTCGCCAACTGCAGCGATAGATTGCGGCCCCAACAAACCGATGAGGCCATCATGTCGCGCCCGCCGCTTCCGCCCTTCACCCGAGAGACCGCCGCGCAGAAGGCGCGCATGGCCGAGGACGCCTGGAATTCGCGCGATCCGGTGCGCGTCTCGCTCGCCTATACCGAGGACAGCCGCTGGCGCAATCGCTCGGAAGTGCTTCAGGGCCGCGAAGCGATCGTCGCATTCCTCACCCGCAAATGGGAGAAGGAGCAGGAGTATCGCCTGATCAAGGACCTCTGGGCCTTTGACGAGAACCGCATCGCGGTGCGCTTCCAGTACGAATGGCACGATGCCAGCGGCCAATGGTATCGCTCCTATGGCAACGAGCAGTGGGAGTTCGACGAGCACGGCCTGATGCGGCGGCGCGAGGCCTCGATCAACGATATCGCGATTGCGGAGAAGGATCGCCGGTTTCACTGGGCCGCGCCCGGGCCGCGGCCTGCGGATGTGCCGGGATTGGGGACGGATCCGTTCTAACTCTCAATCCTCATGGTGAGGAGCCGCGAAGCGGCGTCTCGAACCATGCAGGCCCCGCTGCGGCAGCTCGGCCTCTATCCTTCGAGACGCGCGCGAGAGCGCGCTCCTCAGGACGAGGTGATGGACTTGCGAGCCAAAAACCGCGTAATCGCGCCACCCAGCTTTGCACTGTCCAGCGGCCGCGCCAGCGAATCCCTTGCCGTTGCCACGACGTCATCCGGCGCCTTGCCGTCGCGCAACTCGCAGCATATCCGCGCGAACTCCACGTCGAACTCGGGGTGCGGCTGCACCGTCAGCGTCGCCCCGTTGGCGTAGAGCAGGCCGGCATGCGGCGTGAATTCAGAGGAAAGGATCGTCAACGCGTCGTTCGGCGGTTCGATGACCTGGTCCTGGTGTGAGGCGGCGATCGCAACCGCCTCGCCCTCGACGATGCCGTTCTCCGGCAGCACCTGATAGACGTGCCGGCCGATGCCCCAGCCCTTGTCCGACTTCCGGACGGTGCCGCCGAGCGCCTGCGCGATCAGCTGATGGCCGAAGCAGATGCCGACCATCGGCGTCTTGCTGGCGTAAGCCATGCGCACGAAATCTTCCAGCGGCGCGATCCAGTCCAGCCCGTCATAGACGCCGGCGGCAGCACCGGTGATCAGCACGGCCTCGAGCTTGCTCGGATCGGGCAGTGTATCGCCATTCGGGATGCTGACGACGTCGACCGTAGACGTGGGATCCTCGGCACGGACCATGCGCTCGAACATGTCCGGAAACGAACCGTGTTGCTCGCGGTATTTTGGCGGAACCTGTCCGGTCTCGATGATGGTGATGCGCGCCATGTGCCCCTCACGTCAAAGGTTGCGAAGCTCAGTCGCTTCCTGCCCCATGCTGCTGGTGTGGCGCTGTGCGCTCCAAAAGCGCACTCTCCTTGCGGATCTCGCCGAGAAACGCCTTGGCCAGACGCGACAACGGCTCCGCCTCCGACCATAGCATGTAGGCGACGGCGCTGGTCGTTGGCGTGAACGGCCGGACGACGAGACCGTGGCCTCCGTTCTGGCGCGGCGAGAAGGGGTCGACCACGGCGGCGCCGACGCCGGCGGCCGCGAGCACGCAGGCCGTATTGCAATAACGAACCTCGACCGTCGGCTGGAACGGCGCGCCGGCGCGGGCAAAGCTGTCGCGCACGGCCTCTCCAAGCCGCGTGCCGCGTTCGAGCCCGATGAAGGGCAGGCCGGACAGATCCGCCGCCGAGATCACGGGTCTGTCGGCGAGCGGATGCTGCGGCGGCAGCACACAGACCATCTCGCCGGTGTGCACCACCTCGTGCGCGATGCCGGGATGATGCGTCAGCCCGAGCGCGAAGCCGAGCTCGGCGACGCGGCTGAGCACGCCCTCGATGATGCCCTCATAGCGTCTTACGTCGAAGAACACGCGTGTCTCCGGACGGCGCCGCAGGAAGCCTGATAGCGCGGAGGGAATGATGCTGTAGGCGAGCGGCGGTGTCGCCACGATCGCGAGATGCCCCGAGCGGTTCTCGCGCAGATCGCGGACGCGGTTTTCGAGCTTGGCGTGAAGCGCGAAGATCGCTTCGCTCTCCTTGTAGAGCGCCATCGCTTCGGCGGTCGGAAACAGCCGGTTGTTGACACGCTCGAACAGGGCAAAGCCGGCCTGCGTCTCCATCGTCTTCAGCGCGTTGCTGACTGCGGGCTGCGACAGTGCCAGCTCGTCGGCCGCCGCCACCGTGGTGCGATGGCGGATGACGGCACGCAGGATCTCGAGCTGGCGCAGGTTCATATCACTGCCGATTATACTCAGGGCCAAAACATCATAGCACGATGAATTGCTTTTGCAGCCCCGCTTGCGCCTAATGGTCGCGGATTTGCACGCTGGATCAAAGGGTTCATTCGCCCATTGAGGCAGCATTGCGCACAGATTGGAGGCAGTCTTGGTTCGTGTCCTTCGCGCCGCCGCCGCCCAGATGGGGCCGACGCAAAAAGCCGATACGCGTGAGCATACGCTATCGCGGATGCTGGCCATGCTGGAGGAAGCGGCGAGCCGCGGCGCCAGCCTCGTGGTGTTTCCCGAGCTTGCCTTCACAACATTCTTTCCGCGCTGGCTGCTCGGAGACGAGGCGCTCAACTTGTATTTCGAGCACGACATGCCGAACCCGGCCGTGGCAAAGCTGTTCGATCGCGCGCGCGCGCTGCGTGTTGGCTTTTATGTCGGCTATGCCGAGCAGACCGCCGAAGGCCGCCGCTACAATTGCGCCATCCTGGTCGATCGCGACGGCGAGATTCTCGGCCGCTATCGCAAGGTGCATCTGCCGGGTTCGGTCGAGCCGCGGGAGGGCGCGCGCTATCAGCAGCTCGAGAAGCGCTATTTCGAATATGGCGATCTCGGTTTTCCTGCGTTTCGCGCCGGCTCCGCCTGGGGGCATGCGATCATGGGCATGATGATCTGCAATGATCGCCGCTGGCCGGAATCCTGGCGTGTGCTCGGCCTGCAAGGTGTCGAGCTCGTCTGCATCGGCTACAATTCGGCGGCTTACGATCCCAATGGCGGCGCCACTGAAGATGCCTCCCTGCGCACCTTCCACTCGACGCTGGTGACGCAGGCCAACGCTTACATGAACGCGACCTGGGCGATCTCGGTCGCCAAGGCCGGTGACGAGGACGGCTCGGGCCTGATCGGCGGCTCCTGCATCGTCGATCCCAACGGCCGCATCGTCGCGCAGGCCGCGACCCTGACCGACGAAGTGATCGTCGCCGACATCGATCTCGATCTCTGCCGCCAGGGCAAGGACAAGATGTTCAACTTCGCCGCCCACCGGCGGCCCGAGCAATACAGGGTGATCACAGAGCGCGCCGGCGTCATCGAGCCCGCCGTTCTCGATGCGGACTGACGATCTGGCACGGCGCTGGCAAAGGACGACGCTGGCAAGGACTGGCAAAGCCAACGGTTGGCAAGGAGCTGACATGACATGCCTCTCGCTTTCTCTCAGTTTCGCAGCGCTGGCTGCCGTGATGTCTGCCCAAGCCGCGGAGCTTCCGGCGGAGATCAAGCAGGCGGGTGCGCTAAAACTCACGGTCAACTCGACCTACGCGCCGATGGAATACCGCGATCCCGCCAGCAATGAGCTGGTGGGACTCGACATCGATCTCGCCAACGAGCTCGCCAAGCGGCTGGGCGGGCTCAAGATCGTCTGGAGCGAGACGCCGTTCGCAGAGCTGATCCCCTCGCTCCAGACCAAGCGCGCCGATTTCATCATCTCCGGTATCTCCGATCGCGCCTCTCGGCGCGAGAGTGCAGATTTCGTCGATTACCTCACGACCGGTCCGCAGTTCTTCGTGATGGCCGAAAGCGAGGCGAAAGCGGCGACCGATCTCTGTGGCAAGAAGGTCGGCACCACCCGCAGCACCAGCTTCCCCGTCGAAATCGAGAAGTGGAGCAAGCAGAATTGCGAGACGGCTGGCAAGCCCGCGATTCAATATGTGCCGGGCGAGAACTCGATCGACGTCCGCAACCAGCTCAAGCAGGGCCGCATCGACGCCGCGGTGCAGGGCAGCGAGACGCTACCCTATGCGCAGACGCAGGAGCCGGGCAAATACCGCGTCGTCGGCGAGTCCTTCGCCAAGGGTTATCAGGGCATCATGTTCCGCAAGGACGATGCCGCACTGCGTGAAGTCGTGACGGAAAAGCTCACGGCAATGATCGCCGATGGCTCCTACAAGGCCGTCCTCGACAAATGGGGCCTGGGCGCGAATGCAGTGACCCAGCCCATGCTGAACGCGGCGCCGCAATGAAGCCGGCGCCGGCACTCGCGGAAGGTTTTCCCGATCTGTCGGGGATGCGGATCGCGCGCGAGCCGCACTGGCTTCGCTGGCTGAGCGCTGCCCTGATCATCCTGGTGCTGGCGGCGATCGCGCGCGCCTTCGCCAATGGCCAGATCGAATGGTCCTATGTCAGCCGCTTCATCGCCGCAAAGGTGATCCTCGAGGGCATCGTCAACACCATGGTGATGGCGGTGCTGGCGATGGCGCTCGGCATCTTTCTCGGCATCGTCGTCGCGATCATGCGGCTGTCGCCCAATCCGGTGCTGAAGACGGTTGCGGCCGGCTATACCTGGCTGTTCCGCGGCACGCCGCTGATCCTGCAATTGCTGCTCTGGTTCAACCTCGCGCTGGTGTTTCCGACCATCGGCATTCCCGTCCTGTGGAGTGCGCGCGCCGTCGACGTCATGACGCCGTTCCTTGCGGCGCTGCTCGGGCTCGGCATCAACCAGGGCGCCTACACGTCCGAAGTGATGCGCGCCGGCATGCTGTCGGTCGATATCGGACAGTATGAAGCGGCGCAGGCGATCGGCATGGGACGGCTGCGTGCGCTACGCCGGATCATCCTGCCGCAGGCGATGCGCGTTGTGATCCCGCCGCTCGGCAACGAGTTCATCGGCATGGTCAAGGCGACCTCGCTTGCGAGCGTCATCCAGTATCCTGAAGTGCTGCACAACGCCGAAAATATCTATTACGCCAATTCCCGCGTGATCGAGCTCCTGATCGTCGCCGGGCTCTGGTATCTGCTCGTCGTCTCGATCCTGACGCCGCTCCAGATGCTGCTCGAACGCCGTTTTGCACGCGGCACCTTGCGGTTTGCCCAATGACAAAACCCCTCGTCGCGATCCGCTCCGTCAGCAAGAGTTTTGGAGAGTTCCAGGCTCTCAAAAGCGTCTCGCTCGACGTCTGGCCCGGCGAGGTGATGTGCCTGATTGGAGCCTCCGGCTCGGGCAAGACCACGCTGCTCCGTTGCATCAACCAGCTCGCAATCATCGACGGCGGCGGCATCTGGCTCGATGGCGAGCTCTTGGGCCTGCGCGAGCAGGGCGGGCGGCTGCATCGCCTCTCCGAGCGCGAGATCGGGCGGCAGCGGTTGAAGACCGGCATGGTGTTCCAGCGCTTTAACTTGTTTCCGCACAAGACCGCGCTGGAAAACATCATCGAAGGCCCGCTCCAGGTGCAGGGTCGGAAGTTTGATGAGGTGCGCGGCGAGGCGCTCGAATTGCTGCGGCGCGTCGGCCTGTCGGCCAAGGCCAATTCGTATCCCGCGCAGCTTTCCGGCGGCCAGCAGCAACGCGTGGCGATTGCGCGGGCACTTGCGATGAAGCCGATGCTGATGTTGTTCGACGAGCCGACCAGCGCGCTCGATCCCGAGCTCGTCGGCGAGGTGCTCGCGGTCATGAAGGAGCTGGCGAAGAGCGGCATGACCATGATGGTGGTGACGCACGAGCTCGGCTTCGCGCGCGAGGTCGCCGACCGCGTCGTCTACATGGATCAGGGCGCGATCGTCGAACAGGGCCGCGCCTCGGACGTTCTGGGCGCGCCGCGCGAGGAGCGCACCAAGGCATTTCTTTCGGCAGTGATCTGAGCACTTATAGAAATTGGGGGCGTGTTGATGAAGAGAGTCTTGGTTGCGGCGGCGCTGTTCGGTGTCATGACTATCTCGGCCCAAAGGACTAAGGCTTGGGCGATCGAGCTGCCGCCGGAGATCGCGAAGCGCGGCAGCGTCAAGGTCGCGCTGGTGCCGAACTATCCCCCGATGGAGTTCCGCGACCCCGCCACCAACACGCTATCCGGTTTCGACATCGATCTCGGCGAGGCGCTCGGGCGCAAGCTCGGCGTCAAGATCGAATGGACCGAGACTAGCTTTGCCGAGTTCATGCCGTCGATTTCGACGGGACGGGTGGATGCCATCCTGTCCGGCTTCACCGACTATGCGAGCCGGCACGAGATTGCCTCCTTCGTCGATTATCTTCGCAGCGGTCCGAAATTCTTCGTGCAGCAATCCCGTGCGTCCGAGTTCAAGGATATGGCTGCGCTGTGCGGCAAGAAGGTCGGCGCCAGCCGCCGCACCATGTTTCCGGCCGAGATCGACAAATGGAGCCAGAAGACTTGCGGGAGCAATCCGATCCAGTTCGTCGGCACGGATGGCTCGGCGGATGCGCGCACGCAGCTGAGGCAGGGCCGCATCGACGCCGCCGTACAGGGCAACGAGACGCTGCCCTATCTGATGGATATCGAACCGGGCACCTATGCGCCGGTCGGCGAACCCATCGCAACCCAATTCACCGGCATTGCGCTGCCGGTCAAGGAAAAGGCGCTTCAGCAAGCGATGCTTGAGGCTGTTGACGCATTGATCGCCGACGGTACCTACAAGACGCTGCTTGCGAAGTGGAAACTGACAGACAACGCACTCGAAAAGGCGAACATCAATGCTGGACAGTAAGGCCCTCCAGAGCATCCCGCTCACCCCAGCCAATACCGCGGATCCCGCGCCGGAATATCCCTGGCCGAAGCCGTACAAGTCGGCGATGTTCCTGTCCTTCGACGTCGACGCGGAAAGCGCGTGGACCAGCAAGGACGCAGGTCACGCGCAGCGGCTCATCACCATGAGTTATGGCGGTTATGAAGCGCGCGTCGGCACGCCAAAGCTGTTGGAACTGCTGGGCCAGCTCGATCTGAAGGCGACCTTCTTCGTCACGGGTTGGTCGGTCGACGCGCATCCGGCGATGGCCGAATCCATCCTCAAGGCCGGCCACGAGATCGGCCATCACGGCTATCATCATCTGCTGCCGGATCCCGGCGATCCCTGGATCGAGGACGAGCTCGAGCGCGGTTTCGAGGCGCTGAAGCGCCGGCTCGGCGTCAAGCCGACCGGCTATCGGGCTCCCTATGGTGAATTCACCGAGGAGCTGCGCGCAGCACTGGTGCGTCACGGCATCGTCTACACGTCCTCGTTCCGCGACGACGTGCGGCCCTATCGCCATCGTCTCGCCGACGGCAAGCCGGGCACGATCGAGCTGCCGGTGACCGCGAGCTATGACGACTGGATGCACGGCCTCTCGGCGCGCTTCAGCCCGCGCTCGATTTTCCCCAAGGAGCACGTGCTCTCGATCTGGAAGGACGAGCTCGACGAAACCAGGGATTGGGGCGCGATGGTGACGACGGTACTGCATCCGCAATGCAGCGGCCGTCCGATGCGGCTGCGCCTGCTGCGCGAGTTCCTGACCTACGCAAAGTCGTGCCCGGACGTCTGGATCACCACAGGCGAGAAGATCGCTGAAAACTTCCTGCGCCACGAGGCCTCCAACCGTTGAGCCATGCCAGTGAACCTTGCCATGACCCGTCGCCGCATCCTCGTGATCAACCCCAACTCCTCGGCGTCGGTGACGGCGGCGATCGATGACGCGGTGGCGCCGCTGCGCATCGCCGGCGGGCCGGAGATCGAGGTGGTCGGCCTTGCCGAGGGGCCGCCCGGCATCAGCTCGCAGCGCGATGCCGACAGCGTGGTGATGCCGCTGGTCAATCGCGTCACGCGCGACGATGCGGATGCATTCGTGCTCGCCTGCTTCAGCGATCCGGGCCTGCATGCGGCGCGGGAGGCCGCCGGCGGACGTCCGGTGCTCGGCATCGCCGAATGCGGCGTCTTTCGCGCGCTGATGCTTGGCGAACGCTTCGGAATCATCGCGTTGTCGCCGTCGAGCATCCGCAGGCAGCAACGCATGGCGCGGGTGATGGGCGTCGATAGCCGCTATGCCGGAAGCTGGTCGGTCGGCGCGAGCGCAGCGGAGACGGCGGGCACGGACATCCGGGGTCGCTTGATCGAAGCCGGCCGCGCGCTGGTCACGCAATGCCGCGCCGATGTCGTGGTGATGGGCTGCGCCGGCATGGCCTCGCATCGCGCCGCGATTGCGGAAGCGATCGGCGTGCCCGTGGTCGAGCCGACGCAGCAGGCGGTCGCGGTTGCGATTGGCGCGGTCTTGTTGAACACGTAATTCCTTCAGGAGCCTCTCTTAATGCCCATCTCCCGCCGCTCGCTCCTCAAGGCCGCCGCAGCCGTGCCGGCGCTGTCGTTGCCGGGCATCGTCCGCGCCGAATCCCAAAGCACGCTGCGCTTCATTCCCGTCATCGATCTCGCCTTCGTCGATCCCATCTACTCGACCGCGCAGGTGTCGCGAAACCATGGCTTCATGGTCTACGACACCCTCTATGGCATGAGCTCCGCGCTCCAGGTCTCGCCGCAGATGCTGTCGGGGCAGGCCATCTCCGGCGACGGGCTGCAATGGGACCTCAGCTTGCGCGACGGCCTGTTCTGGCACGACGGGGAGCGTGTGCTCGCGCGCGATTGCGTCGCCAGCATCCGCCGCTGGGCCGCGCGCGACGGTTTTGGCGGCGAGCTGATGGAGGCGACCGCTGAACTCACGGCTGCGGACGACCGCACCATCCGATTCCGTCTCAAGCGTCCATTCCCGCTGCTGCCGCAGGCGCTCGGCAAGGCCGCGATCAATCCCTGCTTCATGATGCCGGAGCGGCTGGCGAGCCAGGACCCGTTCAAGCCGCTGACCGACGTCATCGGCAGCGGCCCGTTCCGCTATCTCGCCGACGAGCGCGTGCAAGGCGCCCGCAACGCCTATGCCAAGTTCGAGCGCTACCAGCCGCGCACCGATGGCAAGCCGGATTGGACCGCGGGACCGAAGATCGTGCACTACGACCGTGTGGTGTGGACCACCACGCCCGACGCCGGCACCGGCGTTGCCGCGCTCCAGACCGGCGAGCAGGACTGGCAGGAGACCACGCCGCACGATCTGCTGCCGATCATCAAGGCCGCCGGCGACATCGAGACGCGCATCCTCGATCCCAGAGGTTACGCCTGCATGCTGCGCCTCAATCATCTGCAGCCGCCGTTCGACAAGCCCGCCGTCCGCCGTGCGCTTTTGGGGGCGATCGACCAGTCCGCGTTCATGACGGCGGTCGCCGGCACCGATCCGTCCTTCCAGGTCTCGCCGATCGGCTTCTTCGCGCCAGGTACGCCAATGGCGAGTGACGTCGGCCTCGAGGTGTTCCGCGGCCCGCGCAACTACGATAAGGTCAAGGCCGACCTGAAGGCCGCCGGCTATAATGGCGAGAAGATCGTCGTGCTCGTCCCCACAAACTCGCTGGCGCAAAAGCCGCTCGGCGAGATCGCGGTCGATAGCTTGCGCAAGGCGGGCATGAACGTCGAATATGCCGGGCTGGATTTCGCCGTCGTGTTGCAGCGCCAGCTCAAGAAGGATCCGATCGGGCAGGGCGGCTGGAGCGCTGCGGTCGGCAACTGGCAGGGCATCGACTGGCTCAACCCGGCCGGTAACACCAACATCCGCGGCGAGGGCAAGGTCGCCGGCTGGTATGCGAGCGAGAAGATGGCGCCCCTGCGCAGCCAGTGGCTGGCGGCGTCCGAGCTCGCGGAGCAGCAGCGCATCTGCCGCGAGATCCAGGCCGTCGCCTTCGATGAAATCCCCTATATTCCAATCGGCCTGTACAAGCAGCCGACCGCCTATCGCAAAGACATCACCGGCATTCTCGACGGCACCGCCGTCTTCTGGAACGTACGCCCCGCATGAGCACCACAGCAATCTTCGGCAGCTATGTGCTGTCACGCAAAGACGGCGCGCAGGACGTGCTGCGCGACCATTGGGTCCTGGTCGAAGGCAAGACAATCGCCGCGGTCACGCGCAGCAAGCCGAACGCCGACGCGGTCTATGACCGTCCTGGCCGCTTCGTCCTGCCGGGCCTGCTCAATCTGCACAATCACTGCTTCTCCGAAGCGGTCGCGCGCAGCCACAGCGAGGATGGCAACGGCCGCAAGAACAACCAGAGCATCGTCTACACGGTGCTGCTGCCACTGACCAAGCGCGGCGCAGATATCCTGTCGGCCGAGGAGCGCCTCGCGGTCGCGCGGCTCGGCATCCTCCAGCTGCTCAAGGGCGGCGCCACCACGGTGATGGAGCCGTTCAGGAATTCGATCCCCGAGATGTTCGACGCGGCGGAGCAGATGGGCATCCGCTTCTACGGCGCGCCCTATCTGTTCTCGACGTCGGACGCCAAGGCGGGGGCCGACGGCGTGGTGCGCTATTCTGGCGATGACGGCACCGCCGACATGGCGACATGGGATGCGCTCTATCAGCGCTGGAACAATCGCGGCAATGGGCGCATCAGCCTGGCGATGAGCCCGCACGCCACCGACACCTGCGGTCCCGACCTACTGAAGGCCTGCGCGGCGCGGGCGCGGGAGCTCGGCGTGCCCATCACCACGCACATGGCGCAGAGCCGCGCCGAGGCCGAGACCATCGGCAAACGTTATGGCGGCCGCACGCCGGCGCAGTATCTGGACTGGCTCGGCCTGCTGGCGCCCGATCTGATGGCGGCGCACTGCATGTTCAGCAGTGACGACGATCTCAAGCTGATGGCCGCACGCGGCATGACCGTGCTGAATTGCCCACGGGTGTTCGCGCGCGCCGGCGTGACGGCGGCGTTCAGCCGGTTTGCGGAGCAGGGCGTCCGCACCGTGGTCGGCACCGACGGCTACAACATGGACCTGCTCGGCGAGCTCAATGCGGCGTCGCTGATCTCCAAGGTCACCTCGCAGCGCGCCGATGTCGCGAATTCGCCTGAGCTGATCGAGGCGAACACGGCGGTGGCCGCCGACGTCATCAAGCGGCCGGATCTCGGCCGGATCGAGCCCGGCGCCACCGCCGATCTCACTGTCGTCGATCTCACCCATCCGCATCTTCAGCCGCTGTTCGACCCGCGCCGCGCGCTGATCGCGCTCGCCAACCGCGCCAACATCGATCAGGTTATGGTCGACGGCCGCGTGCTGGTCGATGAGGGACGCTATCTCGGCGCAGATGAGGCGGCGATCACGGCGGCAGGCACGGCTGCGATCGGCAAGATCTGGGACCTGCCGGAGGCGCAGGCCGCGTTTAACGGCTGAGAAGGTGCGCTCCCTCTCCCGCTTGCGGGAGAGGACTGGGGAGAGGGTTCTCTCCAACCGGGAACACTCCCGATGCGGAGAGAACCCTCACCCGGCGCTACGCGCCGACCTCTCCCGCAAGCGGGAGAGGTAAGGAAGGCTGTTTTCAACGGCTGACCGCGGCCTCGGGCAGGTCGTCGAATTCAGCAAGCGATTTGCGCATGGTCTCGACCAGATCGAGCGCTACCGGCGAGGGGCTGCGCTGCGCGGGAAACACGGCGGAGAACTCGAAGTCGATGCGGGGCAGGAAGCGGCGCACCACGACGCCGCGCGTGGAGAATTCTTGCGCGGTGAAGGGATCGCAGATCGCGACGCCAAGCCCCGACGATACCATCCCGCACATGATTTCCGACAGCGCGGTCTCTACCCGCAGCACGCGGCGGACATCGTGACGATGGAAGATCTGGTCGACGAGGTGCCGGCTCGACGATCCCGCCGACAGCGAGATGAACGTCTCGCCCTCGAAGTCGCGCGGCTCCAGGACTTCCTTTTCCGTGAGGCGATGACCCGTCGGCAGCACCGCGACGCGCGCGGGCGCCGGCAGCTTTTGGCTCGGCAGACCGGAATGCGCGATCGGTACCTCGGCAAAGCCGACGTCGCACTGATTGTTCAGCACCCAGTCGACCACGATCGGCGAGATCACGCCGAAGAAAGCGAGGTTGAGGTTTGGCCGCTCCTTCAGGAAGTGACCCGTCAGCCGCGGCAAATAGCCGTTCGACAGCGCCGGCAGCGCCGCGATCCGCAGCGAGCCGGTGCGGCGGCCGCGGATTTCCTCGGCTGCGGCGGTGATGCGTTCGAGGCCGACGAAGGAACGCTCTACTTCGGTATAGAGCGCCATCGCTGCCGCGGTTGGCACCAGCCCAGTGCCGCGCCGTTCGAACAGCTCCATTTTCAACAGCGCCTGAAGGTCGCGCAGCAACCGGCTCACCGCCGGCTGCGTGACCGTCATCAGGGCAGCCGCCTCGGTGACACTGCCGGTCAGCATCGTTGCGCGGAAGGCCTCCACCTGTCGCGAATTGATCCGCGCCATCCCTTTCTCCAATCATAACATTTTGGCATGCAGAGGGTGTCATTATTCATTGGACGATGGAAGCCAGGGTTTGCGATCTTTTTCATCAGGACTGGAGACAGCCCGCTTTTTCGGCAGATTGGAGGGGTTCGAACCTCCAAATCGCGCGAAAACCCGCCGAGCAGGGGCCGGAGCCCTGACGGATCGGGACTAGCGCGGAAGGAAATGCGGAAGGCACTTCAGCCAGGGATTTGTCGGTACGTCACCTCATTCCGGTATTGGAGATCGGTCCACATGAAGACTTTTCGCCTTCTGACCGCGGTCAGCATCGCGGCGCTCGTCGCCGTCCCGTCGGCTGTCTCGGCCCAGCAAAAGACGCTCTATGTCGCCGGCTATGGCGGCTCGTTCGAGAAGACCATCCGCGACGAAGTGATCCCGACCTTCGAGAAGGAGAACGGCGTCAAGGTCGAATACGTCGCCGGCAACTCCACCGACACGCTGGCCAAGCTGCAGGCGCAGAAGGGCAACCAGCAGATCGACGTCGCTATCGTCGACGACGGTCCGATGTACCAGGCGATCCAGCTCGGCTTCTGCGGCAAGCTCGAGGGCCTGCCGGCCGCCGATCTCTACGACACCGCGCGCTTCAAGGACGATCGCGCGGTCGCGATCGGCATCGTCGCGACCGGCCTGATGTACAACACCAAGGTGTTCGCCGAGAAAGGCTGGGCGCCGCCGACTTCGTGGAATGATCTGAAGGACACGAAATACGCCAAGCAGCTCGTCATTCCGCCGATCAACAACACCTATGGCCTCGAAGCGCTGGTGATGCTGTCGAAGATGAATGGCGGCGGCGAGTCCAACGTCGATTCCGGCTTCAAGATCTTCAAGGAGCAGATCAATCCGAACGTGCTCGCCTATGAGCCGTCGCCGGGCAAGATGACCGAGCTGTTCCAGTCCGGCCAGGCCGTCATCGCGGTGTGGGGCACCGGCCGCGTGCAGAGCTTTGCCAACACCGGCTTCCCCGTCGATTTCGTCTACCCGAAGGAAGGTGCCGCAACGCTGCTGACGACGGCTTGTCCGATCGCCAAGCCGAATGCTTCGCCGCTGGCGTCGAACTTCGTCAAGATGCTGCTCGATCCCAAAATCCAGCTCGTGATGTTGAAGGACTATGGCTACGGCCCGGTGCTGAAATCGCTGGTGGTGCCGCCGGAGCTCGGCAAGATGGCGCCGATCGGCGAGCGCGCGGCGAAGCTCTATAATCCCGACTGGACGGTCATCAACGACAAGCGCGAGGAGTGGACCAAGCGCTGGAATCGTGAAGTCGAGCGCTGATCTGATCATCCGCAGCGGAGACAGCGTATGGCCTTTCTCGAGCTCGATCGGGTGGCAAAACAGTTCGGCGCGCAGACTGTGGTCGATGACTTCAGTCTTGTGGTGGGCAAGGGGGAGTTCATCTCCTTCCTCGGCCCCTCCGGCTGCGGCAAGACCACGACCCTCCAGATGATCGCGGGCTTCCTCGATCCCACGCGCGGCGCGATTCGCCTGGAGGACAAGGACCTGACCGCGATCCATCCGGCCAAGCGCGGGCTTGGCATCGTGTTCCAGAGCTACGCCCTGTTTCCGCACATGACCGCGGCGGAAAATGTCGCCTTTGGGCTCGAGATGCGCAGCGTCCCGCGCAATGAGCGGGCCGAGCGCGTCCGTGCTGCACTCGCAATGGTGGGCCTCGCCGGTTACGAGGATCGCCATCCGCGCCGGATGTCCGGCGGCCAGCAGCAGCGCGTAGCGCTGGCGCGTGCGCTGGTGATCAAGCCGAGTGTGCTGCTGCTGGACGAGCCGCTCTCCAACCTCGACGCAAAACTGCGCGAGGAGATGCAGATCGAGCTGCGGCAGATTCAGCGCACCATTGGCACCACCACCATCCTCGTGACTCACGACCAGAACGAGGCGATGTCGCTGTCCGACCGTATCGTGGTGATGAGCCAGGGCAAGATCGAGCAGATTGGCACGCCGCAGGAGACTTACGAGAAGCCGGCCTCGGCCTTCGTCTCGCAGTTTTTGGGCAAGACCAACGATTTTGCCGGGACGATCGACCGCACCGCGACCCCGGCGCGACTGGTGGCGGGGTCCTGGAGCGCGCCGGCGCCGGCTGGGCTCAGTGGCGCTGTCACCGTCAGCATTCGTCCTGAAAGAATCGGCTTCGGCGATGCGGGTCTTGGCGCCAAGGTCGTCACGCGCATCTTCCAGGGCAATCACTGGCTATTCCAATGCGACGGCGAATGCGGCCCGGCGATCGTGATCCGTCAGAATGACGGTCAGCCGCAGCCGACGGAAGGCGAGGCCGTTCACCTCACGTGGCGGCCCGAAGACATGAGCGTGCGTGCGAGGACCGTCGCATGAGCGCGGTCGCCGAAGAGCGCGATGCGCGTGCGCCCTGGGCGCTGACGGCGCCTGCCTTGATGCTGTTCGTCGGCGTGCTGCTGATCCCGCTCGCGATGACCGTGATGCTGTCGTTCCACGACTGGGGCCAGTACAAGGGCATCGAGCCGGTCTTCATCCTCAAGAATTGGCAGGAGATCGCGACCGATCCTTACTACGCCGAGATGTTCTGGCGGACGTTTCGGATCGCGATTCTGACCACGCTGCTTACCGCCGTCCTCGGTGCGCCCGAAGCCTACATCCTCAACCGCATGAGCGGCCGCTGGAAGAGTTTTTTCCTGCTGGTCATTCTCGGGCCGCTGCTGATTTCCGTGGTCGCGCGCACACTCGGCTGGGCGCTGCTGTTCGGCGGCAACAACGGCCTCGTCAACAAGCTCTTGATGTCGCTCGGCGCGATCCGTTCCCCCATTCCCTTCATGTTCACCGAGACCGGCATGGTGGTCGCGCTCGCGCATGTGATGATGCCGTTCATGGTGCTGTCAGTGTGGGCCGCTCTGCAACGGCTCGATCCGCAGATCGAAAATGCCGCGATGTCGCTCGGCGCGGGCCCGGTCACCATCATCCGCCGTATCATCATGCCCCAGATCATGCCGGGCGTGCTGTCGGGCGCGATCATCGTGTTCTCGCTCTCGGCGAGCGCCTTTGCCACGCCTGCGATCATCGGCGGCCGCCGGCTCAAGGTCGCGGCGACGCTTGCCTATGACGAATTCCTCAACACGCTGAACTGGCCGCTCGGAGCTGCGGTCGCCACGCTGCTGCTGGTGGCGCTGGTGCTCATCGTCGTCGGCAGCAACGCGCTGATCGAACGCCGCTATGCGGAGGTGTTCCGATGAGACGGAACGGCCCTCTTGCGCTGATCTTCCACACCATCTTCGTCATCGTGATGGTGGCGCCGATCCTGGTGGTCTGTCTCGTCGCCTTCACGCCCGAAGGTTTCCTGTCGCTCCCGACCAACGGCTTCTCGCTGCGCTGGTTCAGGGCGATCGGAAATTATCCCGAGTTCATCCATGCCTTCTGGGTCAGCCTGGGGCTCGGCGCGCTGTCGTCCTTCGTGGCGCTGCTGTTCGCGGTGCCGGCGGCGCTCGCGATCGCGCGCTATCGGTTCCGCGGCCGCGATGCGCTGGCGGCGCTGTTCCTGTCGCCGTTGATGATCCCGCATGTCGTGCTCGGCATCGCCTTCCTGCGCTTCTTCACCTCGGCGGGCCTCGGCGGCAGTTTTGCGGCACTGATCATCGCGCATGTCATCATCGTATTCCCGTTCGCACTACGGCTGACGCTGGCGGCTGCGACCGGCATGGACCGCACGGTCGAGATGGCGGCGGTCTCGCTCGGCGCCGGTGGCTGGACGCTGTTTCGCCGCGTGACCTTGCCGCTGATCCTGCCCGGCGTCATCAGCGGCTGGGCGCTCGCCTTCATCCAGTCCTTCGACGATCTCACCATGACCGTTTTTCTCGCGGCGCCCGGCACAGAGACGTTGCCCGTGCGCATGTTCCTTTATATCCAGGACAACATCGATCCGCTGGTGACGTCGGTCTCGGCTTGCGTGATCGCGATCACCATGACCGCCCTCATTCTGCTCGACCGCTTTTACGGGCTCGACCGTGTGCTCGCCGGCAAGGGCGATCCGGGGCGATAGGAGAACCCATGTCCAGGGATTATGACGTCGCCGTTGTCGGTGGCGGATTGCTCGGCTCCGCGATTGCCTGGGGCCTCGGCCGGCTCGGCAAGCGCGTGGCCGTGCTCGACGAAGGCGACATCACCAAGCGTGCCTCCCGCGCGAACTTTGCGCTGGTCTGGGTCCAGAGCAAGGGGCTCGGCATGCCCGCCTACACGGTCTGGACTGTGCAGGCGTCGCAGGCGTGGGGCCGGCTGGCGTCGGAACTGAAGCAGCAGACCGGGCTCGATGTCTCGCTCCAGCAGAATGGCGGCTTTCATCTCACGCTCGGCGACGACGAATTCGGTCAGCGTGCCGAACTCGTCAAGCGTATGCACAACCAGGCAGGTGCCGCCGACTATAAGATGGAGATGCTCTCCGCCTCCGAGGTGAAGAAGTCGCTCCCGCTGATCGGACCAGAGGTTTCGGGCGGCAGCTATTGTCCGCTCGACGGCCACGTCAATTCACTTCGGACGTTCCGGGCGTTCCACACCGGCTTCAAGGCGTTCGGCATCGACTATTTTCCGGAGCAGCCGGTCTCGGCGATCAGCAAGAGTGGCGGCGAATTCCGCCTGACCACGCCGAAGGGCGAACTGCGTGCCGCCAAAATCGTGCTTGCCGCCGGCAACGCCAACCAGACGCTCGCGCCGATGGTCGGCCTCTACGCGCCGATGGGCCCGACCCGCGGCCAGATCGTAGTGACCGAGCGTACGATGCCGTTCCTGCCGCATCCGCTGACCACGATCCGCCAGACCGACGAGGGCACGGTGATGATCGGCGACAGCAAGGAAGACGAGCTCGATGATCGCGCGCTGAAGCATTCGATCAGCGCGGTGATGACCGATCGCGCGCAGCGGATGTTCCCGCATCTCGCGCGGCTCAACGTGGTCAGGAGCTGGGCCGGCATCCGCGTCATGCCGCAGGACGGCTTTCCGATATACGACCAGTCGGAGACGCATCCCGGCGCCTTCGTCGCCTGCTGCCATTCCGGCGTGACACTCGCCTCCAACCACGTTTTCGAGATCGCGCGCATGGTCGCGCAAGGCGCGCTCGAGCCTGAACTGGTCGGCGCGTTCTCCGCCAGCCGCTTCGGCGGCGCGGGCGCCGCGAACAATAGTGGCTACTAGAGATATCAAGGAGCCAAGAGGCATCCCATGTTTAGACGATCCGAACAGGACAAACGCCCGCAGGTCCAAATCTTCGTCGACGGCGTCGCCGTCGCGGCGCGACAGGGCGACACCGTCTCCGCCGCACTGCTGGCGTCCGGCCAGGATGCACGGCGTTTCACGGCAGTGAGCGGCGCGCCGCGTCTGCCCTATTGCATGATGGGCGTGTGCTTCGACTGCCTCGTCACCATCGACGGCGTCGGCAATCGCCAGGGCTGCCTCGTGCCCGTGGCCGAGGGCATGCAGATCGAAATCCAGAAGGGCAAGCGGGAGATCGGAAGATGACTGTGGCTCCCAAGCGCGAAGATTATGACGTCGTAGTGATCGGTGCTGGGCCCGCAGGCCTCGCGGCTGCCGCGACATCCGCCGAAGCTGGTCTCACGTCGCTCTTGCTCGACGAGAACATCGGGCCCGGCGGCCAGGTGTTTCGTGCCATCTCGTCGACGCCGGTGACCGAGCGCAGCCAGCTCGGTGCCGACTATTGGGTCGGTGCCGATCTCGTGCAATCGCTGCGCGCGAGCAATGCCGAGGTCATCCATCGGGCCACTGTCTGGAGCCTCGACCGCAATCTCGATATCGCCGTCTCGATCGGCGGTGCCTCGGCCTTCGTCAAGGCGAAGCGCGTCATCCTGGCGACCGGCGCGCTGGAGCGGCCGTTTCCGGTTCCCGGCTGGACCTTGCCGGGCGTGATGACCGCGGGCGCCGCGCAGACCATGCTGAAATCGTCCGGGCTGGTGCCTGATGGCCGCACGGTGATCGCGGGGCAGGGACCGCTGCTCTGGCTACTCGCCGCGCAGATATTGCGCCTCGGCGGCCGCATCGACCGTATCCTCGACACCACCGAGCGCGGGAATTATTTCGCGGCACTCCCGCACGCCTTCGCCTTCTTGACCTCGCCCTATTTCACCAAGGGCCTGTCGATGATGCGCGAGGTGAAAGCCAAAGTGCATGTCGTTTCCGGCGTCACCGAGCTTGCAGCAATCGGTGACGGCCAGCTCGCGAACGTCAGCTACGTCGCGGGCGGCAAGCGCGAGACCATCTCTGCGGACCTCCTGCTGCTGCATCAGGGCGTCGTGCCGAACGTCAACCTTGCGATGTCCGCAGACGTTGAGCATCGTTGGGACGATGTTCAGCTGTGCTGGTCGCCTGTGCTCGATGCGAATGGCAATTCGTCGGTCGCTGGCATCGCCATTGCCGGCGACGGCGCCGGCATCGGCGGCGCGAATGCCGCCGGGGTCCGCGGTCGCATCGCGGCGCGAGCGGCGGTGGAAGCACTGGCGCCTGCTGCCGCAGCGAAGCTTCCCGCGATGGCGACGCTTCGCGCCGATCTCGCCAAGGCCGAGCGCGGCCGCGTCTTCCTCGACACGCTGTTCCGCCCGTCGCCGCAGTTTCGCATTCCCTCCGGCGACACCATCGTCTGTCGCTGCGAAGAGGTGACCGCCAAGGACGTTCTCGATTCCGTCGCGATCGGCGCGACGGGACCCAACCAGCTCAAGGCCTATCGCCGCACCGGGATGGGTCCGTGTCAGGGCCGGCTGTGCGGTCTCACCGTCACCGAGCTGATGGCACAGGCGCGCGGCAAGACCCCGCAGGAGATCGGCTATTACCGGCTGCGCGCGCCGGTGAAGCCGATCACGCTCGCCGAGCTCGCCGCTGTTCCGAAGAGTGAGGCGGATATCAAGGCGGTGGTGCGCGGATGACAGAGAACGTGGATGCGATCGTCGTCGGCGGCGGCATCCACGGATGCTCGACCGCGCTGCATCTGTGCCTCGCCGGCCTGAAGCCGGTGCTGATCGAAAAGGACTATGCCGGCCGCCACGCTTCCGGTGTCAACGCCGGCGGCGTCCGCCAGCTCGCGCGACACATCCCCGAAATCCCGCTGTCGATCCGCTCGATGGGGATCTGGGAGAAGATCAAAGACCTCCTCGACGACGATTGCAGTTTTGAGAGTTACGGCCAGGTGCTCGTCGCCGAGAACGAGGAGGAGCTCGCCGTTTGCCGCGCCCGCGTCGCCGAGCTCAACACGCTCGGCTTTACCCATGAAGAGCTGATCGACGCGACCGAGCTGCGGCGCCTCGTACCGGCGGTCGCCGAGACCTGTCCCGGCGGCGTGGTGTCGCGCCGTGACGGTGCGGCCAATCCGGCGCAGACGACGACGG
Source organism: Bradyrhizobium monzae (assembly GCF_021458635.1). Classification (GTDB taxonomy): domain Bacteria; phylum Pseudomonadota; class Alphaproteobacteria; order Rhizobiales; family Xanthobacteraceae; genus Bradyrhizobium. The sequence goes on along the minus strand of NZ_JAIRDQ010000001.1, from coordinate 1,856,009 downwards.
CGTTCCGGCGCAAAGCCCAGCAGCTCGGCGCGACCGTGCGCGAGGGCGTAGCTGCCAGCAACATCCGATACAGCGACGGCCTCTGGCATGTGGATGTCGGCACTGAGACCTTCGCCGCGCCGGTGCTGGTCAATGCCGCCGGCGCCTGGGCCGGCAAGATCGCTGCTGCGCTCGGCGAGCCGGTGCCGGTCGAGACCGTGGCGCCGATGCTGATGATCACATCGCGCGTGCCGCACTTCATCGATCCCGTCGTGATCCTGCGCGGGCGCAAGCTCTCCTTCAAGCAATTCAAGAACGGCACCGTGCTGATCGGCGGCGGCCATCTGGCAACGCCGTATCAGGACCGCAACGAGACGGTGCTGGACTGGAAGAGTCTTGCGATCAGCGCGCGCACCGTGTTCGAGCTGTTTCCGGTGATGCGCAGCGCCACGATCGTCCGTGCCTGGGCCGGCATCGAGGCGAAGATGAAGGACGACATTCCCGTGTTCGGGCCGAGCAGCCGCCACAAGGGGCTCTATCACCAGTTCGGCTTCTCGCTGCACGGCTTTCAGCTCGGCCCCGGCGCCGGTGCCGTGATGGCGGAGCTGATCGTCAATGGGGGCACCCAGACCCGAATCAGCGAGCTCGGCATCGACCGCTTTCATCCCTCCACGCTCTGAGAAGAGGACGACATCATGAGCATCATCCGCAGCATCCGCACGCCCATCATGCACCGCGCCGTCGAAGCCAACGGCTTCGTCTTCGTCGGCGGCACGATTGCCGACGACACCTCGGTCTCGATGGGCGACCAGACCCGCAACATCCTCGGCAAGATTGCCGGCTATCTGAAGGAAGCCGGCACCGACAAGGGCCGAATCGTCAGCGCCTCGATCTTCGTTACCGATCTTTCCAAGAAGAAGGAGATGGACGCGGCCTGGACCGAGTTCTTCGGCGACGATCTGCCAACCCGCGCCACTGTCGGCGTCGCCGATCTCGGTGGCGGTGCGTTGATCGAGGTGGTGGTCAGTGCGCTCAAGGGCTGATCCCGCTGGGGGATGACTGTGCCCGGCGCGTTGTCATCCCCTCAAGCTTGATCTCGCGCCGCGATGGGACTAATTAGAGAGCTCCTCAACAAGGATATTCGAAGCCATGGATTTTTACCCCGACCGCAACGCCGATCCGCTTTGCTCACGGGGAATTCCATGCCTGCTTCAATCATCCTGTCGCGCCTTTCGCTGTCCACGCCTGACGGCCGCTCGCTTCTCTCCAACATCGATCTGACCTTCGGCTCCGAGCGAGCCGGTCTCGTCGGCCGCAATGGTGTCGGCAAGACAACTCTGCTCGCCGCGATAACGGGCGAGCACGTGCCGCAGTCGGGGCGCGTGATCGCCAACGGCAGCGTCGGGCTCCTGCGCCAGGACGCTCAGATCCGCGCGGGCGCGACGGTCGTTGACCTCTTCGGCGCGCGCGATGCCCTGGACCTGCTGCGCCGTGCCGAGCGCGGCGATGCCTCGGCCGAGGATGTCGCCGATGCCGACTGGACTCTCGAGACGCGGATCGCATCCGCCCTGGCCCGCGTTGGGTTTGATGTCGCGCCCGACACGGAATTGGATCGCTTGTCGGGCGGGCAGGTCACGCGCGCCCGTCTCGCCGCGCTGCTCTTCGCCGAGCCGGACTTCCTGCTGGATGAGCCCACCAACAATCTCGATCGGGACGGGCGCCGTGCCGTGATCGATCTCCTGGCCGCATGGCGCGGCGGCGCGATCGTCGTCAGCCATGACCGGGCCCTGCTCGAGACGATGGACGCCATCGTCGAGCTGACCTCGCTCGGCGCGACGCGCTATGGCGGCAATTGGAGCAGCTACCGCGCGCAGAAGTCCGTCGAGCTCGCGGCGGTCAGGCACGACCTCGCGCATGCCGAGAAACATCTGTCCGAGATCGACGGCAAGGCGCAGGAGGCGGCCGAACGCAAGGCGCGCAAGGACAGCGGCGGCAAGAAGACGCGCGCCAAGGGCGACATGCCGCGTATTCTTGCTGGTGCGCGACGGGATCGCAGCGAGGACAGCGGCGGCAAGACTGCGCAGATCACCGAGCGGCGGCGCGCGGAGGCGCTTGATGCGCTCGAAACCGCGCGCCGGCGCATCGAGATCCTCCAGCCGCTGTCCGTCAAGCTGTCCTCGACGCAGCTGCCGGCGGGGAGGGAGGTGGTTTGGCTCGATCGCGTCAGTGCGGGTTATCAGCCGGAGCGGCCGATCCTGCGTGATCTGTCGCTCTCGATCGTCGGCCCGGAGCGGATCGCGATTGTCGGACCCAACGGCTCCGGCAAGACGACGCTGCTGAAGCTCATCGCGGGCGAATTGCGCCCTCTCTTGGGCACCGTGCGGGTCAGGCCGGACTTCGCGCAGTTCGACCAGAAGGTCAGCCTGCTCGATCCCGCGATCTCGATCCTGGACAATTTCGGGCGCCTCAATCCGAGGGCGGGCGCCAACGAATGCCATGCCGCGCTGGCGCGCTTCATGTTTCGCGCCGATGCGGCCCTGCAGATCGTCGGCAGCCTGAGCGGTGGGCAGCTGTTTCGTGCGGGGCTCGCCTGCGTACTTGGCGGATCGACCCCACCGTCACTGCTGATCCTGGACGAGCCGACCAATCATCTGGACATCGACTCGATCGAAGCCGTGGAAGCCGGCTTGCACGCCTATGACGGCGCGCTGCTCGTCGTCAGCCATGACGAGGCGTTCCTAAGGGCTATCGGGGTCACGCGCCGCGTCGATCTCGCCGCCTCGGGGTGATTGTTCGGTCGGGCAGAACAATGATACCGGCCGCTGGCCGATTATCTTTCGCCGGAAAAGGCGCAAATCCTCCACGTCAGCCGCAGGCAGCGGTCGGGAACCACGGAGAAGGCAAATGTCCAACGCAAACAAAAAGGTCGCGATTGTCACCGGGGGGTCGCGCGGCATTGGGACTGCGATCGCCGAACGGATCGCCGGCGACGGCTTTGCCGTTGTCATTAATTATGCCGGCAGCGCAGCTGAAGCGGAGGCGCTGGCCGGCAAGATCGCGCAGGCCGGCGGCCGGGCCATCACCGCGCAGGCCGACGTCAGCGACCCCGCCGCCGTGGCGCGGATGTTCGACGCGGCGGAGAGCGCGTTCGGCGGCGTCGACGTGCTGGTCAACAATGCCGGTGTCATGCGGCTCGCGGCTCTTGCCGACACCGATGATGCCGTCTTCGACAGCCAGATCGCGATCAACCTGAAGGGTACCTTCAACACGCTGCGCGAGGCGGCGCGCCGGCTGCGCAACGGCGGTCGCATCGTCAATCTGTCGTCGAGCCAGGCCGGCCTCTTGTCTCCGACCTACGGCGTCTATGCTGCGACGAAGGCGGCGGTCGAGGCTCTGACCCATGTGCTGGCCAAGGAGTTGCGTGGCCGCAACATCACTGTGAATGCGGTGGCGCCCGGGCCGACTGCAACGAAGCTGTTTCTGGATGGCAAGACGCCGGAGGTGATCGACCACCTCGCGAAGCTCGCGCCGTTGGAACGGCTCGGCCAGCCCACGGATGTCGCTGCCGCGGTCTCGTTCCTCGTGGGCCCCGATGGCGGCTGGATCAATGGGCAGGTGCTGCGCGCCAATGGCGGGATCATCTGATCCCGCCCCGCAGATACTGCTGCAATCTTTCAAAAACCCGACGCTCTGCCCCCAGCGCGTCGGGTGGAATGAATGAGTATCAATCGGTGATCCCAACGCCGTTGTTGTGACGCGTGCTGCACCAATTGACCACTCCGGGAAACTACCGCAACGGAACCGGACACTCGTGCCGTCGAGCGGCGCGTTACGCGCTGCCGCCAGGTTCCAGCGCTTCGCCCATCTCCAGCGGATGCGCCATGGTCTCGTGCAGCGCCTCGCGATCGAGCTCTCCTTCCGAGATGCTGATCACGACGCAGGCGACGCCGTTGCCGATCAAATTGGTCAGCGCGCGGCATTCGCTCATGAACTTGTCGATGCCGACCAGGATTGCGATCGACTGGATCGGAATGTCGGGCACGATCGAGAGCGTCGCGGCGAGCGTGATGAAGCCGGCGCCGGTCACGCCGGAGGCGCCCTTCGAGGTGATCATGGCGATGCCCAGAATGCCGAGCTCCTGCCAGATGGTCAGATGCGTGTTGGTCGCCTGCGCGAGGAACAGCGTCGCCAGCGTCATATAGATGTTGGTGCCGTCGAGGTTGAAGCTGTAGCCGGTCGGGATGACGAGGCCGACCACCGAGCGCGAGGCGCCGAGATGCTCCATCTTCTGGATCATCTGCGGCAGCACCGTCTCCGACGACGAGGTGCCGAGCACGATCAAGAGTTCGTCCTTGATGTAGGCGATGAAGCGCAGGATCGAGAAGCCCGCGAGCCGGGCGATCGAGCCGAGCACGATCAGCACGAACAGGATGCTGGTGAGATAGAAGGTTCCGATCAACGCTATGAGGTTAAGCAGCGAACCGAGGCCGTAGGCGCCGACGGTGAACGCCATCGCGCCGAAGGCGCCGATCGGCGCGACGCGAACGATGAGGCGAATGATGCCGAAGAACATCTTTGCGGCCTTGTCGACCGCCCCCGCAATCGGCTCGCCGGCCTTGCCGAGAAGGGCGATGGCGAAGCCGGAGAGGATCGAGATCAGCAGCACCTGCAAGAGGTCACCCCGCGCGATCGCGCCGACATAACTGTCGGGGATGATCGCCATCAGATGGGCGACGATACCCTCTTCCTTGGCCTTGGTGACGTAGGTCGCGACCGACTTCGGATCGATGGTGGCGGGATCGATGTTGAAGCCGTGCCCGGGCTGGAGCACTTCGCCGACCAGCAGGCCGACGGCGAGCGCGACGGTCGAGACCGTCTCGAAATAGATCAGCGACTTCAGCCCGACCCGGCCGACGCGCTTGAGGTCGCCCATCGAGGAGATGCCGTGCACCACGGTGCAGAAGATCACCGGTGCGATCATCATCTTGATCAGCGCGATGAAGCCGTCGCCGAGCGGCTTCAGCGCCTTGCCGAGGTCTGGATAGAAATAGCCGATCAGCACCCCGAGCGCGATCGCGATCAGCACCTGGACGTAGAGGATCTTGTACCAGGGCTGATGCCGGCGGTGGACGGCTGGCTGGATCGCGACTTGTGTCATATGACTTGCCCCGGAACGCATTGATCTTGCATGATTTACATCATGTGATGTTCGCCGCATAAGCAACAATCACATTTTTGTCGGATCGCACGAAGATCAATCGCTGCACCGCAATGGGGGAAATATGTCGAACGCAACGGGCTCGGACGAGCAGGCGCATAGTTATTTTCCGCGTTGGAAGCTGAAGACCTCGGGCGTGATCATGCCTGAGGAGCGGCTGCCGTGGGGCCAGACCATCGTCTCCGGTCTCCAGCATTGCGTTGCAATGTCGGGGTCGACGATCATCGCACCGCTGCTGATGGGGTTCGATCCCAACGTTGCGGTCCTGTTCTCCGGCATCGGCACGCTGATCTTCTTCGTCATCGTCGCCGGGCGGGTGCCGAGCTATCTCGGCTCGAGCTTCGCGTTCATCGCCGTCGTCATCGCCGCGACAGGCTATGCCGGGCAGGGGCCAAACCCAAACATCTCCGTTGCACTCGGCGGCATCGTCGGAGCCGGGGTGCTGTACGGTGTGATCGCCCTGATCGTGATGTGGTCGGGGATCGGTTGGGTCGAGCGGCTGATGCCGCCGGCCGTCACCGGCGCCGTGGTCGCCGCGATCGGCCTCAACCTCGCACCCGTGGCGGTCAAGGCGGTGAGCGCCAATGCGTTTGAAACCTGGATCGGGCTCGCGACGGTCCTGATCATCGGCGTGGTTGCCGTGGCTGCCCCGGGCCTGTGGCGCCGCCTGCCCATCATCCTCGGCGCGATTGGTGGATATCTGTTGTACCTGCTGTTTGCGAACGGCCTCGACTTCGGCAAGCCGATCGACTTCACGCAGCTCTCGGCCGCGCCGTGGTTCGGCCTGCCGAACTTTACGACGCCGACCTTCCATGCGGACGCGATTGTCCTGATCGCACCGGTTGCGGTCATTCTCGTCGCCGAGAACCTCGGTCACATCAAGGCGGTCGGCGCCATGACGGGCCGGAGCCTCGATGGCTATCTCGGCCGCGCGCTGTTCGCCGACAGCCTCGCGACGATCGTGGCCGCCTGCGGCGGCGGCACAGGTGTCACCACCTATGCCGAGAACATCGGCGTCATGGCGGCGACGAAGGTCTATTCGACCCTGCTGTTCGCCTTCGCTGCGACGGTGTCGCTGCTGCTCGGCTTCTCGCCGAAATTCGGCGCGCTGATCCTGTCGATCCCCGGCCCCGTCATCGGCGGCCTCTCGATCGTGCTGTTCGGATTGATCGCGGCGATGGCGGGCCGGATCTGGGTCGAGAACAAGGTCGATTTCGCGAACCCGGCGAACCTGATCACCGTCGCCGTGGCGCTGACCGCGGGCGCCGGCGATCTCACGCTCAGATTCGGTGCGTTCACGATCGGCGGAATCGGCACCGCCACCTTCGGCGCCATTATTCTCTACCAGATCCTGACCTCTCCGATCGCGCGCCGCGCGGAATGAATCCCAGGGATGCGCTGATGGATGGAACAAAACGCTGGTTCCGTCCATGATGATGCATCCCGGAGAAAGCTTATGCCACAGACCGATCTCTCAACCACCTTTCCCTCACGCCTCGCCGGCCGATATGCGCTGGTGACCGGTGCCTCCCAGGGCATCGGCCGCGCCGTTGCTGTCAGGCTCGCCCAGGAAGGAGCGACCGTCGCCATCAATTATGTCGATCATCCCGAGAAGGCGGAGGAGACGCTTGCGCTCGCAAGGACGGGATCGGGCGATCGCGGCCACGGCAAGCTCGACCATGTCATCGTCAAGGCCGACGTCAGCAACGAGCAAGAGGTGGCTGCGATGTTCGAGATGGTGCTGGCGCGCTGGAAGCGCCTCGACTGTCTCGTCAACAATGCCGGCTTCCAGCGGGAATCGCCGAGCGAGGCGCTCGACATCGAAACCTATCGCCGTATCATCGACGTCAATCTCAACGGCGCCGTGCTCTGCGCGCAGAAGGCGCTGGCGCATTTCGTCGCGCGCGGCGGAGGCGGCAGCATCATCAACTGCTCCAGCGTCCACCAGATCGTTCCGAAGCCGGGCTATCTCGCCTATTCGATCAGCAAGGGCGGCATGGCCAATCTGACCCGCACGCTGGCACTGGAATTTGCCGACCGCGGCATCCGCGTCAATGCGGTCGGTCCCGGCGCGATCGACACGCCGATCAATGCGGCCTGGACCGGCGATGCCGAGAAGCGCGCCAACGTCGCGAGCCATATCCCGCTTGGGCGTGTCGGTACGCCGGAAGAGATCGCCGCCGTGTTCGCCTTCCTCGCCTCGGATGATGCCAGCTACATCACCGGACAGACCATCTACGCCTGCGGCGGCCTGACGCTATTCCCGGAGTTTCGCGATAACTGGGCGAGCTAGCTCCGATCGAAGCCGCGACGCGTCGCGTTTGCACCGGTCGAAGGACTATGGCGCGTGTTCGGTGTGTCGTTGTCGCTCGGCCAATCCGCGCCGGTGGCGCCTGCTGCGCCCGCGAGCAAGACCACCATGTCGCAGAAGCAGGCTGCGCCGCCGAAGCCGGGTGGGCCTTCGAAAACAGCCGGCAGGGTCCGCAACGCAATGATGGACGGATCGCTGCCCGGAGCGCGGGTGATCTGGCAAAACCTGGTGGCGCGGACTACATCTGCGCCATGGCAGATCATCCGCTTGAAGACTTTATCGGCCGGAACGAACGCCTGTTCGTGCTGACCGGCGCCGGCTGCAGCACCAATTCGGGCATTCCCGACTACCGCGACGGTCAAGGCAACTGGAAGCGGACCCAGCCGGTCAACTTCCAGGCCTTCATGTCCGAAGAGCACACGCGCCGGCGCTACTGGGCGCGCAGCCTGATCGGCTGGCGGCGGTTCGGCCAGGCTCGCCCGAACAATGCGCATCATGCGCTCGCGCGGCTCGAGGCCAATGGGCGCTGCGAGATGCTGCTGACCCAGAATGTCGACCGGCTGCATCAATCCGCCGGCCACCGGCAGGTGATCGATTTGCACGGACGGCTCGACCTGGTCCGCTGCATGGGTTGCGGCGCCAAGACGCCGCGCAATGAATTCCAGGACGCGCTTGGCCGCGCCAACGCGGAATGGCTGACGCTCGATGCGGCGGACGCGCCTGATGGCGACGCCGATTTGGAGCATGCGGATTTCTCGTCGTTCAAGGTGCCTGCTTGCGAAGCCTGCGGCGGCATCCTCAAGCCCGACGTCGTGTTCTTCGGCGAGAACGTCCCGCGCGACGTGGTCGCGACCGCGCAGGACCATCTGGCGCAGGCCGATGCGATGCTGATCGTCGGGTCGTCACTGATGGTCTATTCCGGCTTCCGCTTCGTGAAGACTGCCGCAGATCGGCAGATTCCGATCGCCGCGATCAATCTCGGACGCACCCGTGCCGACGATCTCCTGACGCTCAAGGTCGAGGAGCGCTGCGAGGCGGCGCTGGCATTTTTGCTCTGATCGGACGGACTTCGCGGCACTCTCCTATCGCATAGGTGCCACGCGGAGGGGGCGGATGGCTTCACCATTTGCACTGTCGCTGGTATGAAAATTGCTGCGGGTTTGACCCCCAGTTTCACGATCATCACGGAGTGTTCAGGAATGCTTGAGGGAGCCGAAGTGCGGCTTGCCGTCGATATCGGTGGCACGTTCACGGATATCGTGCTGGACGTGGGCGAGGTGCGCAAGACGCGCAAGGTGCTGACGACGCCGCAGCGGCCCGAGCAGGCGGTGCTGGACGGCATGCGGCTCATCCTCACCGATGCGCGCGCGCATATCAGCGACATCGACGTGTTCATCCACGGCACGACTCTCGCGACCAACGCCATCATCGAGCGGCGCGGCGCCAAGACGGCACTGATCGCGACCGACGGCTTTCGCGACGTGCTCGATATCGGCACCGAGAGCCGTTATGACCAGTATGACCTTTCCATCGACAAGCCGAAGCCGCTGGCGCCGCGCAGCTTGCGCTTCACCGTGCCCGAGCGCATCGACGCCCACGGCGCCGTTCGCCTCCCGCTGGACGAAGCCGCCGTGCGCGCGCTCGCGCCGAGATTGCGTGAGCTGAAGGTCGAGAGCGTCGCGATCGCGTTCCTGCATTCCTACGCCAATCCCGAGCATGAGCGCCGCGCCGCCGCGATCCTCGGTGAGGAGATGCCCGGCATCTCCGTGACGGTGTCCTCCGCGGTGTGCCCCGAGATCCGCGAATACGAGCGCACCTCGACGGCGGTCGCCAACGCCTATGTGCAGCCGCTGATCGATGGCTATCTCGCCCGCATGTCCGATGCCTTGCAGGTCGAGCAGTATCGCGGCGCCATCTATCTCGTCACCTCCGGCGGCGGCGTCACTTCGATCGAGACGGCGCGGCGCTTTCCCGTGCGTCTGGTCGAATCCGGCCCCGCCGGCGGTGCCATCTTCGCGGCGCAGATCGCGGCGCGTCTTGGCGAGAGCAAGGTGCTCTCCTTCGACATGGGCGGCACCACCGCAAAGATCTGTCTGATCGAGAGATACCAGCCCGAGACCTCGCGCGTGTTCGAGGTCGACCGCGCAGCGCGCTTCCTGAAAGGCTCCGGCCTGCCGGTCCGCATCCCCGTGATCGAGATGGTCGAGATTGGCGCCGGCGGCGGCTCGATCGCCCATGTCGATGCGATGAAGCGTGTGACTGTCGGCCCCGAGAGCGCCTCGTCTGAGCCCGGACCCGCCTGCTACGGCCGCGGCGGCCAGCGCCCGGCCGTGACCGATGCGGACGTCGCGCTCGGCATGATCGACCCTGATACGTTTGCGGCAGGCACGATCAAGCTCGATCCAGAGCTTTCCAAACAAGCGCTGCTGCGCGATGTCGGCGAAGCACTCGGCCTTTCGGCGGAAACCGCGGCTTATGCCGTGCACGAGGTCGTCTGCGAGAACATGGCGAGCGCCGCGCGCGTGCATGCCGTCGAGCGCGGCGAGATCGTCGGCCAGCATACGCTGATCGCCTTCGGCGGCGCAGCGCCGCTCCACGCCGCGCGTGTCGCCGAGAAGATCGGCGTTTCCAGGGTGATCGTGCCGTCGAATGCCGGTGTCGGCTCGGCCGTTGGCTTCCTCGCAGCGCCGATCGCCTATGAGCTCGTGCGCAGCCGCCACGTCCGGCTCGACGATTTCGATACAGGCGCTGTCTCCGACCTGCTTCAGGAGATGGTGACCGAAGCACGCGCGCTGGTCGAGCCCGGTGCGGCCGGTGCGCCGGTGCGCGAACGCCGCGCGGCGTTCATGCGCTATGTCGGCCAGGGCCACGAGATCACTGTCGAGCTGCCGAACCGGCCGCTGACATCAGCCGATCTCGCCGGTCTGCGCCAGAAATTCGAGGCGGACTACTCGGCGATGTTCGAGCGTCCGATCCCGGGCGCCGCGATCGAGGTGCTGAGCTGGTCGGTGCTTGCGACCACCGAGGCGCGGAATCCGCCCACGGTCGCGGCCGTCACGCGCAAGCCCGCGGGCAAAGCGTCGGGCAGCCGTAAATTCTTCGATGGCCGCGCAGGCGAGGTGATCGAGATCCCGCTCTATCGCCGCGAGGACATGGCGCCGGGCGCGACGATTGCGGGTCCTGCCGTGATCGCCGAGGACGAAACGTCCACCTTCGTCTCGAACAGTTTTGACGCCCATATCGACGGTGCCGGCAGCATCGTCATGGAACGAAAGGCGGCCTGATCATGAGCAAGGCAAAGGGCGCGAGCCTGATCGACCTCCAGATCATGTGGCACCGGCTGATCGCCGTGGTCGAAGAGCAAGCGCAGGTGCTGCTCCGCACGGCGTTCAGCCCGATCGTGCGCGAATGCGGCGACCTCTCCGCCGGCGTGTTCGACCTCAAGGGGCGGATGCTGGCGCAGGCGGTGACGGGCACGCCCGGCCACGTCAACTCGATGGCGGAATCGGTCAAGCACTTCATCAACCACTTCCCGCTGCAAACGATGAAGCAGGGCGACGCCTACATCACCAACGATCCCTGGATGGGCACCGGCCATCTCAACGACTTCGTCGTCACGACGCCCTGCTTCAAGGACGGCAAGATCGTCGCGCTGTTCTCGTGCACCAGCCATCTCATGGACATCGGCGGCATCGGCTTCGGTCCCGACGCGACCGACGTGTTCATGGAGGGGCTCTACATTCCCATGCTGAAGCTGATCGACCAGGGCGTCGTCAACGAGACGCTGATGGCGATGATCCGCACCAACACGCGGCTCCCGATCGACACCGAGGGCGACACCTATTCGCTCGCCGGCTGCAACGACGTCGGCTGCGAGCGCCTGGTCGAGATGATGACCGAGTTCGAGATCGACACGCTTGATGCGCTCGGCGACTACATTTGCGACCGCTCGCGCGAGGCCGTGCTCGCCGAGATCGCCAAGTTGCCGAAGGGGATTTGGCGCAATAGCATGGTGGTCGACGGCTATGACGCCCCGGTGACGTTGGCGGCGACGCTGACGATCTCGGATGAGGGCATCCATGTCGATTTCGACGGCACCTCTGCGGCTTCGAAGTTCGGCATCAACGTGCCGTTGTCCTACACCACGGCCTATACCGTGTTCGGTCTCGGCTGCGTCGTCGCCTCGCAGATCCCGAACAATGCCGGCTCGCTTTCGCCGCTGACGGTGTCGGCGCCGTCGGGCGTCATCCTCAACGCACCGAAGCCGGCGCCCGTGGCGTCGCGCCACATCGTCGGCCAGATGCTGCCCGACGTCGTGTTCGGTTGCCTGCGCCAGATCATTCCCGAGCGCGTGCCCGCGGAAGGCACCTCGTGCCTGTGGAATCTCAACGTCCGCGGCCAGACCCGCTCGGGCGTCGGCGGCAATTACGGGTTCTCGATGGCGGTGACCAGCAACGGCGGCACCGGCGCGCGCTTCGGCAAGGATGGCCTGTCCGCGACCGCCTATCCCAGCGGCGTGCGCGGCACGCCGGTCGAGATCGCCGAGACGCAGACGCCGTTGATCTTCTGGCGCAAGGAGCTGCGTCCGGATTCCGGCGGAGCAGGGCGTACCCGCGGTGGCCTCGGCCAGATCATCGAGGTCGGCACCGGCATCGATGCGCCTTTCGACATCCTCGCGGCATTCGATCGCATCGACCATCCGCCGCGCGGACGCGATGGCGGCCAGAACGGCGAGGCCGGCTATGTCGGCCTGAAGTCCGGCCAGAAGATGCGTGGCAAGGGCTTTCAGACCATTCCGCCGGACGACCGGCTCGTGGTGATGACGCCGGGCGGCGCAGGGATCGGTGATCCCCGCGAACGTGTGCTGGAGAGCGTGCGCGACGACATCGAGAGCGGATTGGTGTCTTCGGACAATGCCTTGACGATCTATGGGCGCCGAGTGAAGCGCTGACGATCTGGTCCTGCATCGCTACGATCGTGGCGGAATTGCACTACCGCCATTGAGACGAAACGGTCAGCGCCGCTGCCGTTTTAATTCCGCGCCGGCGCGTCAAATCCGCGCCGTGCGCGCATTCCGTCGTTGCACTCCGTGTGATCCGGCGTACGCTATGCACGCTAGCAGAAGTGCAATAGCAACCATTCCAGTGAACGTAGCTCCTTTGGCGATATGCGCCGAAAGAGGGGGGACATCCGTTGGCAACTTATGTCGGACGGAGAACAGTCGACGTGTACTGCAAACACCCCTCGCAGCGGCGCTTACAAGACGCAATGATCAAACACAAAGCGGGAGGAAGTGCACATGAGGAAGCAGTGGCTTAACCCGGGCTTACCTGTTCTCGTTGCCGCGACACTTGCGGCGTCGGCGGCGTGGGCTCAAGCCGTGGATACTGCCCGGATCGAGTCCGCCGGTCAGAACGATTGGCTCACCTATCACGGTTCGTACAAGTCGTATCACTACAGCCCTCTCTCACAGATCAACACCGGCAATGTGAGCAATCTGGGTGTGGCCTGGATCCACATCCCCGGACGTTCGACCCGCGGGCTGCAATCGATGCCGCTCGCGGCCGATGGCGTGCTCTACTACACCGGCTCCTATAGCCGCACTTTTGCGCTGAACGGTGCTACCGGCGAGGTGATCTGGTCCTACTTTCCCGAGCTGGATGAAGCCCTGGTCGCGCGGCAGACTCATTCGCCCTACAATCGCGGCGTCGCCCTCGGCGAGGGAAAGGTCTATGTGGGGACAATGGATGGCCGTCTCATCGCGCTCGACATGAAGAGCGGAAAGGTCATGTGGGACACCAAGCTGATTGATTCCCAGAAACTGACCGTTGGTTTCACAGGAGCACCGCTTTACGCCAAGGGTACGGTGGTGATCGGCTCACAGGGCGGCGAATGGCCGGGCCGAGGCCCGATCTTCGGTGTTGATGCCGCCACGGGCAAGAAGAAATGGGAATTCCTGACGGTTGCCAGCACCGACGACGCCATGAAGACCTGGGGTAATGACTCCTGGCGCACTGGCGGCGGCGGCGGCTGGATGCCGGGTACCTTCGATGCCGAGAACAACACCATCCTGTGGGGCACCGCCAACCCGGCGCCGCTCTACGACTGGTCGGGAGCCGATTACAAGACGCAGGGCGCGCGTCCGGGAGATAATCTCTATACCACCTCGGTGATCGCGCTCGATGTCGATACCGGAAAGCTGAAATCCTATCACCAGGAACTGCCTCACGACGCCTGGGACTTCGACAGCGCGGTCGGCGAATTCGTGATGCTCGATCGCGACGGCCAGAAGTACGTCGTCCATCCGAACAAGAGCGGATACATCTTCGTCTACGACCGCAACCTCGGCATCAAGAACGTCTGGCGGATCACGCAGAACAGCAATTTCGTCAAAGACATCGATCCCAAGACTGGTGAGCTGATCGGCCGTCGCGACTTCCCCGCCGGCAAGGTTTCCGAGCCGTTGTGCCCGCACATTTCCGGTGGGGTGAGCTGGAACTCGGGTTCGTACAACCCGAAGACCGGGCTCTATTACAAGCTCGGCCAGGAATGGTGCATGACGCTCGAAGTTCAGAAGACGACTCCGATCGTTGCTCCTCAGGCTCAACTCAACATTGGCGCCGACTTCAAGATCGCGCCACCGCCCGGCGGTGAGATCTATGGGCATCTCGACGCGCGCGACCCCATCACCGGCGCCAAGAAGTGGGAAGTGCGTTTCCCTGAGCCACCGCTCGGAAGCGTAATGTCGACCGGAGGCAATCTGGTGTTCGTGCCGGATTCGCGAGGCACGGTTCACGCCTACGATGCCGATTCCGGTGCCGAGCTCTGGAGCCACGGCGACGGCACCGGCCATCAAGGCGGCATCATCAGCTATGCCGTCAATGGCAAGCAGTACATCGCGGTCGTTGCCGGCTTCGGCGGCATGGCTTCGGACGACTACGCGCCGACTTTCGGCGGTGTCTACAAGAGCATGCCGCGCGACGACGGCGCGCTCGTCGTCTACAGTCTGAAATAGGCCCTCGTGACGCCGGGAGGGGGCGGCGTGACGCCGCTTCCTCCCATCAAGGCGCAACTGATGAGCCTTGGCGCATTGGATTCCCGAGAGGTAGGTTTAGCCCGTATGCGATTGGCTCGGAACATCACGACGTTGTCGACGTCGATACTTGCCGCGTTTCTCACGATTTCAGTCTGGCCGTCTCGCGCGCAGCAGCCTTCTCCGCCCGCGCCGGATAGTGAGCAGCTCGATGTCGGACAGTTGTTCGCGACGACCTGTGGCTGGTGTCACTCCGCCGGCGGTCGTGCGGCCGGCAAGGGGCCGCAGCTCATGGACACCAAGCGAGACGACGACTTCCTTCGCATTCGCATCAAGAACGGCAAGGAAGGCGCCATGCCTGCCTTCGGCGCCGTGTTCAACGATGCGCAGATCGACGAGATCATCAAATACATTCGCGCTCTGAAGCCAAGTGAAGGCTAAGTCGGCAAAAAAGCACCGATCCACACTGGATATCTCATGAAGACCTGTCTCCCCTTCGTGGTCGTCGCACTGCTGGGACTGGACGGTGTGGCGCAGGCCCGCTCCCTCGATGCGATTCGCGACTCCGGTGTGCTCGGACTATGCGCCCACCCCAACTCGTTGCCCTTCGCCAGCAAGGCTGGTGACCCTCCGGGATTTCAGATCGAGTTGGGCAACGCGTTCGCGCGCGAGCTGGGCGTTTCGCTCAGGCCCGATTGGATCATCACTCAGTACCAGATGCGCAGTGCGGGCTGCGACATCGTGCTCGACGTCATCGCCGACCGCGAAGCGCAGGGCGAAACTCGCCTGAAGATATCGAAGCCGTATTATCGCACGGGCGTTGCGCTCGCGGTGCCCTCATCCAGCGCGCTGACCTCGTTCAAGAGCCTCAACGGGTCGACCAAAGTGGGAGTGCAGGTCGGATCCGTCGCGGCCATGATCATCGGTCAACGGCGTGTCCCGACATCGACATTCGGTTTCGAGACCGACAGCCTCGATGCCGTGTCAAGCCATGAGATCGACGCCGCCGCGGTCACACCGACCGCGGCGAGCTATTTCAATCTGACGCATCCGGACAAGGCGCTCCGGATCCTGGACCGCGACGAAGGCGAGGCCGATCTCAATTGGAACGTCGCTGTCGGCATGCTCCGCCCGGATGATGCGTTTCGCGAAGCCATCGACCGGGCGCTGGAACGGCTTCGCAACGACGGTACGATCGATCGGATATACGGCCGCTATGGGATCGTGCTGCAAGCGCCGAGGTAGCTACCGCCGTCCCGGTCGGGACGGCGGGTTATTTCGATGTCGCTACGCCGCCGCCTTCTTCCGCGCCTGCTCGGCCTTGTACAGTTCGAACTCCTCCGCGACCGCCTTCGCAATCGAAGGCCGCTGCCGCAGGCGCTCGTAATAGGCCTTCACGTTCGGCCATTTCGCGAGCTCGATCGGCGGCGTCGCCATGGTCCAGTTGATGACCGTGACGAGATAGGCGTCGGTCACGCTGAAATGGTCGAGCAGGAACTCGCGCCCCTTCAGGTAGTTGTCGAGATAGTCGAGTCGCGACAGGTTCTTCTCCAGTACGTAGGCCTTGACCTCCTGCGGCGCCTTGCGGTCGAGCACGGGCACGAACAGGCCCTTGTGCAACTCGGTGCCGATGAAGCAGAGCCATTGATGCAGCCGTGTGCGATCGATGCCCGGCGTGGCGCCGAGGCCGGATTGCGGAAAACGGTCGGCGACGTATTGCAGGATCGCGGCGTTCTCGGTCAGCACCACGCCCTCGTCGGTGCGCAGCGTCGGTACCAGGCCGATCGGATTGACGGTGCGGAAGTCGGAGCCGTCGTTGAGCACTTTCTTGGTCGGCGGATCGACTTCGAGATAGTTCGCCTCGGCGCCGGCCTCATAGAGCGCGACGCGCGTCGCCATGGAGCAGGCGAGCGGGGAGAAATAAAGATCCATCGTGGGCCTCCTTGGGCAATTCTCTTTGTGAGTGTCGCTCAACCTGGCCAGGTTGATTTTTGTACTGACTTGCATAATATGGGGTGGGTCAAGGATTAATTTGCGATATGGTACAAAAATCAAAACCGCCATCTGCTGCCACGGAACCCGAGCGCCGCAGCGAACCGAAGCGCCGCGGACGGCCGCGCGCGTATGAGCCCGAAATCGCGCTCGGCAAGGCACTCGATCTGTTTCGCAAGCAGGGTTTTGCAGCGACGTCGCTCGACGATCTCAGCGAGGCCACCGGCATGAACCGGCCGAGCCTTTACAGCGCCTTCGGCGACAAGCGCGAGCTCTACATCAAGAGCTATCAGCGCTACCGCGAGGACGCGCGCGCATCGATGGTCGAGATCTTTCGCCAGGAGATGCCGGTGCGCCAGCGGCTCGCGCGGATCTATGCTGCGGCGCTGAACATCTATCTCTCCGGCGAGACCGGCCCGCGCGGCTGCTTCACGGTGGTGACGGCGGCGTCCGAAGCGGTCGGCGATCCCGAGATTCGCGCCATGGCGCTGGAGGGGCTGACCGAGCTCGACAAGGCCTTCGCGAATTGCTTCCGCCGCGCCAAGGAGAACGGCGAGCTACCCGCGAGCGCCGATCCGGCCGCGCTGGCGCAACTCGCCTCCGCCACGATCCACACCATCGCCATCCGCTCTCGCGCGCGCGTCTCGCGCAAGGAGCTGGAGGCAATCGTGAAGGGGGCGATTGACGTGATGGTGGGGGCTAAGCCTTAGCCGCCGCCCACCTACGCCGCACGAATCTGCGCGAGGAAACGATCCACCTCGTCGCGCAAGCGCTGCGACTGCTTTGACAGCTCGATCGCCGAGACCAGCACCTCTTCCGCGGCGGTGCCCGTGGCGGCGATGCCGTCAGTGACGCCTGCGATGTTCTGCGAGACCTCGCCGGTGCGCGCGGCGGCCTGCTGGACGTTTTGCGCGATCTCCTGCGTCGCCGTGCCCTGCTGGCCGACGGCGGCCGCGATCGCGGCGGAGATCTCGTCGACCTGCTGGATCGTCGCGCAGATCGACTGGATACCTTCGACGGCGCCGGTGGTTTCGCCCTGGACGGCCGTCACCTGCGCGCCGATTTCTTCCGTCGCCTTCGCGGTCTGGGTCGCGAGCGCCTTGACTTCGGAGGCGACCACCGCAAAGCCGCGGCCGGCTTCGCCCGCGCGCGCGGCCTCGATTGTCGCATTCAGCGCCAGCAGATTGGTCTGGCCTGCAATGCCGTTGATGAAGGAGACGACGTCGCCGATTTTTTGCGCGGCATCGGCGAGGCTCTGCACCCGCTCATTCGACTGCCGGCCGTCGCTGGCGGCCTTCCCCACCACCTCGGTCGCATGCGCCAACCGCCGGCTGATCTCGGTCATCGACGAGGATAATTCCTCCGCCGCGGCCGCCACCGTCTGCACGTTCTCCGAAGCCAGTGCCGAGGCCGACGACACCGCGCGGGTTCGATTGCGCGACTGCGCGACGATATCGGACATCGAGCGCGCGGTGTGTTCCATCTCGACCGCGGCCGAGGACACCGTGGTGACGACGTCGCGGATGCTGGCCTCGAAATTGTCGGCAAGCGCCGCAAAGGCGCGCCGCTTCTCGGCCTCGGATTGTGCCTTGGCCTCGTGCTGATCGGCTTGGAGCTTGCTGAAATTGACGGCGTTGTCGCGGAACACCGCGACCGCCTTCACCATCGCGCCGACTTCGTCGTTCGCCTTGCTTTGGGGGACCGCGACGTCGAGCCGGCCGTCGGCGAGCTCGCGCATCACGTTGGTGATGGAGAGGATCGGCCGCGAGATGCCGCGGGCAATGAGATAGCCGACGATCGCGGCCAGCACGAGCCCGAGTGCGGCGATGGCAATTGCGAGCATCCAGGCGCGGTCGGCGGAGGCCACGTAATCGGCGTTGTCCATGACCAGTTCGACGGCGCCGAGCGGTTTTCCGGAAAAATCCTTGATCGGCCCGAGCAGCGCGGCGATCGGCGTCGCGTCGAGCTTGGCCTGCTTCACGGTGAAGCCGCCGCCGGCGGCGCGACCGTAGTCCGCGGTGTCGAAGAAGCTCTTGCCCTTCAGCGTGCCGCCGAACAGCTTGAAGCCCGCGCCATCGGCGAGATGGAAGGCGATGTCGACATGGCGGTTGTTCCTGAAATCGTCGAGGAAGGACTGCCCGAAGGTCAGGCCGAATTCCACCGAGCCGAGATGTTTGCCGGCTTGTGCAATCGGCACCACGCCGCGGATGCCGAGCCCTGCGACGCCGCCTTCGAGGCCGACGACGACTTTGTGCTCCTGATTGGCGTCGACGACGGTCTTGCGGAAACTCGAGAGGTCGTCGCCGAACTTCGCCGGCTGGTGCACGCGCAGGAAGGAGGTCGCAGGCGGCGTATGGAATTGGAATTGCTCGACGCCGTACGCCGATTTGGTGGCGGCGAACACCGGCCCGAACAGGCGCACCAGCGCCTCGCGATCCTGCTTGGCCATCGCCTCTTGCGTCGCCGGCATCGCGGCCACCACCGCGCTCATGGCGGCAGCGCGATGGGACTCTTCCGCGATCCGCGACAGCAGCGCATCATAATGACTGCGCAGCTCGCGCTGGTCGGCGCGGTCGATGATGCCCGCGATGATCCACATGGCCCCGAGCACGGCAATCAGCGCCGTGGCCGCCGCCGTCAGCGCCAGCGCAACCGTGATCCGCATCCTGAGGCCGAGGGGAGAGCGCATGACCGACCCGTTCGTTGAGCATTGATTAACAATGCCTATCAACTTCTCGCTAAGAGAGGGTGAACGAGGAGGGGTGGAGTGGGGATTGTGCGTTCGCGGGGACGACGGTGAGTGTGAGGCGCGAAGGTGCCTCTTCCGGGCAGATCGCGCGCCTAATACCCCCTGCCGCGGTCCACTACATTCTCCAGCGCGCCCCCCGCCTCGAACCTTGCGATCTGCTCGGCGACATAGGCCGAGATCGCATCCGCGTCCGTGTCGGCGGCGTTGTGCGGGGTCAGCACCACCTTCGGGTGGGTCCAGAACCGGCTGTCCTTCGGCTGCGGCTCCTGGACGAAGACGTCGAGCGAGGCTGCACCGAGCGTGCCGTCGTCAAGGCAAGCCAGGATGTCGGCTTCGTTCTGCAAGCCGCCGCGTCCGGCATTGATCAGCACCGGCGCGCCGAGCGGGCTCGTGCGGTTGAGCCGTGTGAAGACGTCGCGGTTGAGAATGCCGTTTGTATCCGGTGTCAGCGGCAGCAGCGACACCAGGATGTCGGTCTCGCGCAGGAACGCATCCATTCCGGCCGTACCGTGAAAGCACTCGACGCCCGCGATCGCGCGCGGGTTGCGGCTCCAGCCGGCGACGCGGAAGCCGAGCCGGCGCAGCACGTCGGCAGCGTCAGCGCCCAGCGTGCCCAATCCCATGACGCCGACCGTGACCGCGCTCGCCGGCCACTGATATTGCGGCTCCCAGCGGTTTGCGCGTTGCGAGTCCCGCAGGTAGAGCTCCTGGCGGTGGTGCATCAGCACGTGCAGCACGACATATTCGGTCATGCGGTTGGTGAGATCAGGCACGGCGACGCGCACCAGCGGCACGTTGGGCAGGCTCTTGTCCGCCATCAGCGCATCGACGCCGGCGCCGAGATTGAAGATCGCCCGCAGATTCGGAAAGGAGCCGAGGTCGCCCGGTACCGGCTTCCACACCGCGGCATAGTGCACCTCGGCTGGATCGAGCCCGGCATCCGGCAGCAGCACCACGCGGCGGCCGCCGCAGACCGCGTCGAACCGGGCCTTCCAGCGCTCCGGCAGCCAGTTCTGCTGCGTGCTGTTGATCAGGACGGCCAGTGTGCCTTTGGTCATTCTAAGTGCCTCGTCGGGTTCCGCTTGAAAGCCCTCCTTGGCATGATCTGCCGGATTTTTCTCGCAAATTCTTTCCGCAGCCCTGTCGGGGCGGGGCATAATGGATCGTCTTCAAAACAAGCGTTCAGGGAAGGTGCTGCCGATGCTTTATGCGATCCTTTGCTATCACGACGAGGACTTCGTCGGCTCCTGGAGCAAGGACCAGGACGAAGCCGTGATGAAGAAGCTCGCCGTGGTGCAGGATAAGCTCACACAGCAGGGGCGGCTCGGGCCGGTGGCTCGGCTGCTGCCGACCACGGCGGCGGCGACCTTGCGCAAGGAAGACCCGCCGCTGGTGCTCGACGGCCCCTATGCCGAGACCAAGGAGCAACTGCTCGGCTTCTACATCGTCGACTGCAAGAATCTCGACGAGGCGCTGGACGTTGCGCGCGACCTCGGCTCGGCCAATCCCGGCGGCGCCTATGAGGTGCGTCCCGTCGGCGTGTTTCGGCCCGGAGGAATTTCGGCGTGAGGGAGGCCGATACCGCCTGGATCGAGACCGCGCTGACCTCGGCGCGTCCGCAGGCGGTCGGCGCGCTGCTGCGCTATTTCCGCGATCTCGATACGGCCGAGGAGGCGTTTCAGAACGCCTGCCTGCGCGCGCTGAAAACCTGGCCGCAGAACGGGCCTCCGCGCGATCCCGCCGCCTGGCTGATCATGGTCGGCCGCAACGTCGCGATCGACGAGGTGCGCCGCACCCGCAAGCAGCAGCCGCTGCCCGAGGACGATCAGGCGATCTCGGATCTCGATGATGCCGAAGGCGCGCTCGCCGAGCGGCTCGACGGCTCGCACTACCGCGACGACATTTTGCGGCTGATGTTCATCTGCTGCCACCCGCAATTGCCGGCGACACAGCAGATCGCGCTCGCGCTGCGCATCGTCTCAGGCCTGACCGTCAAGCAGATCGCGCGCGCCTTCCTGGTCTCGGACGCGGCGATGGAACAACGCATCACGCGCGCCAAGGCCAAGGTCGCCGAGGCCGGAACGCCGTTCGAGACGCCCGGCGCGATCGAGCGCTCCGGTCGGCTCGCCGGCGTTGCCGCGATGATCTATCTGATCTTCAACGAGGGCTATTCGGCGAGCGGCGACACCGCCGAGATCCGCAAGCCGCTGTGCGAGGAAGCGATCCGGCTGGCGCGGCTGTTGCTACGGCTGTTCCAGAGCGAGCCCGAGATCATGGGCCTGACTGCTCTGATCCTGTTGCAGCACGCGCGCAGCGACGCGCGCTTCGCCAAAGATGGCTCGCTCATTCTCCTGGACGACCAGGATCGCTCGCTGTGGAACCGCACCATGATCGCGGAGGGGCTGGCGCTGATCGACAAGGCGATGCGCCACCGCCGCAGCGGTCCCTACCAGATCCAGGCCGCGATCGCCGCGCTGCATGCGCGGGCGTCGACGCCCGAGGAGACCGACTGGACCCAGATCGACCTGCTCTACGGTGCACTCGAAGTGGTGCAGCCCTCGCCGGTGGTGACGCTCAACCGCGCGGTCGCCGTCTCCAAGGTGCGCGGGCCGCAAGCCGCGCTCGATCTGATCGAGCCGCTGGCGCCGAAACTCGCCAACTACTTCCATTTCTACGGCGTGCGCGGCGCCTTCCTGATGCAGCTTGGCCGCAACGATGAAGCCCGCATCGCCTTCGACCGCGCCATCGCGCTGGCCAACACCTCGGCCGAGGCCGCCCACATCCGCATGCACATTGATAGGCTGATCAGGGACAGCCAGCCCAAGGGTGGTGGCGCCCGGCAGGGCGCGAAGGTGGACTGACGGCAAAAAAATCGTTCCGTCACATGTCGGGTCCCACCGTCTCCCTTCGTCTTAATCCCGTATCCAGGGAGTCCTTCATGCGGAAAGCCATTGCCATTGTTGCCATTGTACTCGCGGTCGGGATCGCGGGCATCCTCGTGTTCGCCCTCACAAAACCCGACACGTTCCGTGTCGAGCGTTCGCTCGCGCTGAAGGCGCCGGCCGCGGCGATCTATCCGCTCGTCTCCGATTTCCACTTTTGGACCAGCTGGTCGCCCTATGAGGGGCGCGACCCCGCCATGAAGCGCACCTACGGTGGAACTGCGAAAGGGATGGGGGCGACCTATGCCTGGGACGGCAACAACAATGTCGGTGCCGGCCACATGGAGATCCTCGAGGCCAGCACGCCGTCGAAACTCCGCATCAAGCTCGATTTCGAGCGGCCCTTCGAAGGCCACAACACCGCCGAGTTCACCTTTGTGCCGCAAGGCGATGCCACACTGGTCACATGGGCGATGTATGGTCCGGCGCCCTTGATGTCCAAGGTGATGCAGGTCTTCGTCAACATGGACACCATGATCGGCAAGGACTTCGAGGCCGGCCTCGCCAGCCTTAAGAAGCTCACGGAGAAGTAACGCCAGCCACCGCCCCAAGACGCAAAGAGGAGAGAAACGATGGTCAGTGCTTATCTGTTCTATCAGGACACATGTGAAGCGGCGTTCAACTACTACGCCAAGGTGCTCGGCGGAAAGATCGACGCCATGATGCGTCTCTCGGACGCTCCGCCGTCGGATATGCCTCCCGGGCCGCCCGGCCGCGAGAAGACGATCATGCATGCGCGGCTGTCGCTGCCCGGCGGCGCCGTGCTGATGGCTTCCGATACGCCGCCCGAGCATTTCCACAAGCCGCAGGGCTTTTCGATCTCGGTGACGGTCGCGGATCCCGCGGAGGGCGAGCGCAAGTTCAACGCGCTTGCCGACGGCGGCACCGTCACCATGCCTTTCACCAAGACGTTCTGGGCCAAGGGCTTTGGCATGTGCGTGGACAAGTTCGGCATTCCCTGGATGGTGAATTGCCCCGCCGAAGGAATGTGAGCGCAACGCCCGGATTCCCCGAGCTGCGGCTTCCTCTCTCGATTGTCTCGAGAGAGGAACGCGCATGGTCAGCGGATTGATCCGGTTACGTCCTCGCGCGGTGGCTGCGTCACGCAGCTGCGGCAGATCACGAGCTTCGAGCCGAGCTGCTTGTCGTTCTCGGCCTCGATCTCGTCCTGGACAGCCCACCATGCGTCGGAATAGGGACGCAGCGTGGCGAGCACCCGTTGCCGCTCACCATTGGGATCGCTCTCTGGTGCTGTGTGATTGGGAAGGCGGCGTTTTGTGACAGCAGGACGATTGGGATCCTGACCGAGTCCGTCCCACGCGATCGGACGACGCTCCGCCGCCGGCGCGCTTGCGCATCCCGCGAGCGCTGCGCAAAAACTGAGCAAGACGAGAATGTGTCGAGCCATGCCGAACCTGCCGTGCGGTACGCCACGCGAATCGCGTGGAAAACTTTGCATCGCGACACTTAGTGGAGACTTAAGGGAAAACGACGTCGCCCACATGGCTGAAAGGAGATTCGTGCACGCGATTCACTTTGCGAGAACAGCGCGAGCGACGTTGTGACATGAAGCGAATTGCATCGCACAACAACTGGCGCAAGATTAGGCTGTGAACTTCGCATTGGAATCGCTAACCTTCTTCACAATACCTACAAACTAGGGTGGACGTGACTTGGAAGGGAGCGACCGATGGCAGCGGCGCTACAAATCAATTTTGCTCTGTGGGGAATGCTGATCTGCGCCAGTGTGAAGCTCGCGCCGGTCGTGCAGATCGTCTTCCACTAGGGAAACAGCCAGTTCGCGATGGTCACGGCTCCCTGTGCGAGCCCGTAGAACCAGGCAAGCGTTGCCACTGCGCTCGTGATCAGGAATGTCCGGGCGAAGACCTGATCGCTTGCTTTCCGCAAAAGTGACGACTGAGCTTGCGAACCGGCATGTCCGTCGGTGCTGACGCTGGTCATGAATCCCCTGCGGACATCGGTGTCGCTCGATCGATTGTATGCCAAATCAACTTGGCCATAGTGTGACGCGGTTCACACTCCGTATGGTTGTCGGCGCATGACGCCATGCATCAGCTGATGAACAGTGCAATCAGCATGAAGCTCATGCCTACCACGACGATCATGGGAACAATAAAGTCGCGCTGACGCGAGGGCCGTCGCGGCAATGGTCTTCGTCGTCGCGGCGTCTCACTCACCTGCGGATCGCTCACCAGAGATGTGGACTCCGACGGTGCGAGCGAGATCTTGGCGTCCGAGCCGATGTACTTCACGTACAGATCGAGCAGCCGCAGTTCCGACGTCAAATCGATCAGGCCCTCGCGATCGCGCCGCGACAGCTCTTCGAATTCGAGGGTTTCTTCGGAGCTCAGCGGACCGAGGACGATCCGTCCCTGATCCGACAGGCTGTAGCGAAAATCGATCGACTCCATATGCGTCCATTTGAAAATGACTGATCTCGAAAAAGTGGAACCATCATATTCCGCCGCCGATGCCGAGATATGACGGTCCCGCAGCCATCGCGAGCGGGGTCGGCCTCGGTCTGGCCTGCGCCATCATAGGCGCCGGGGAAAAGCTGGAAACCGCGTAAATTGTGCACGCGTTGCGAAGCACTTGAGCGGATTTCACTCCGTCAGTGGCGAATTCGCCGGGAGTTGCCTAATCGTCGGACAGCGGAGGATTTCTCGCGGTCACATGGTCGCCTGCTGTGGAATGGTCATCGACAGCGCGGATAGATCGCGGCGAGGTCGCGCCCCTTCAGCAAAAGCAACCGCGAGGTGAGGCCGCCGCGTCGGCTGATCCAGTCGCGAACGGGCCCCGGATAGGCTGCCAGCACGGCTTCGGATGCTTCCGGCTCGGCATAGAAGCGCCCGCGCCGATCGACCGAACGCGCGGCGTGGAAACCGAGCACGGCACGTTTGGTGACGCAGATGCGATCGCCCGGCACGATGCTGAGCACCAGCGTGCAGGCCGACAGGCATGGACCGTCGATCACGACGCGGTCGCCGCTCTCGCGCACCTTCTCGAACAGATCGAGAAACGATCCGACCTGTCCGCCGGGGCTCTGGATGATGCGGATCTCGGCTTGCGCCGGTGCGGAGGCGAGCAAAGCCATCGATAGAACGAACAGGGCGAGGCGTCGCATGGCGTCTCCACAAACTCGATAAGGGTGGGCAAAGGTGCGTAAGCGCCTGCCCAGCATTGTCACCTCGATCGTTCAGATGGTGGGCACGCTGCGCTTTGCCTACCCTACGAGATTTGTGCTTATCCGTTCCGCCGTTCGCCGCGCAGCGTCGGCAGGCCGATGCCGGCCGCATCGAAGCCGCCATCGACGGCCAAAATTTGGCCGGTGATGTAGCTCGCGCGCTCCGAGCACAGGAAGAAGATCGCTTCTGCGAGTTCCTCCTCCAGGCCGTAGCGGTTGAGCGGGATGGCGTCGTGATAGTCGGCGCGGATCTCCTTGGTGTGCACCTGCTTTGCCATCGCGGTGTCGACCGGTCCTGGTGCGACCGCATTGACCCGGATGCTGAGCGAGGCGAGCTCGACCGCGAGCTGCTTGGTGAGGTGCGCAAGCCCGGCCTTGCTGGTGCCGTAGGCCGAGCGCAGCGTCGAGGCGCGCACGGCCGAGATCGAGGTGATGTTGACGATAGCACCGCCGCCTTGCTCGCGCATCAGCGGCGCGGCCGCCTTGGTGCAGAGGAACGGGCCGGTGAGGTTGACCGCCATGATCCTGTTCCAGTCGGCATCGCTGGTTGCCAGCACCGGGGCAAACACCGCGACGCCGGCATTGTTGACGAGCGCATCGAGCCGGCCGAAGCGGCTCATGACCGCGGCCATTGCAGCTCCGACGGCTGCTGCGTCCGACACGTCGCAGGTCAGCGCCAGCGTCGCCTCGCTTTGGTCGATCCCGGCGACTGCACGGCCGAGCAGCTCGCCCTCGATATCGAGCAGCGCCACCCGCCAGCCCTCGGCAAGGAACTTCTTGGCCGTCGCAAGCCCGATGCCGCGTGCGGCGCCGGTGACGAGGGCGACTTTGGACTGAGGTGACGGCATTTTGGGGGCTGTCCTTCTGCTGGGGAGCGGGCGGTCGCATCGCGGCCAGCGCCTTTTACTGCGCTTTCGCTTCGGCAAGAAAGACTTCAAATGCAATCAAGGCCCGGCATTGCGTGATGCCGGCCTTGGGAAGGGAGTTGAATGACCTCTGAAATAATTTTCGCAGCCCTGTCTGCTTGGTAAAACGTCGTTCGTCTTAATGACGAGGCAAGTGAGGAACCGCATGCGATTCATGATGCTGATGATTCCGCTCGGCTACGAGACCGCGCCGGCGGACGTGCAACTCGATCCCGAACGCGTCGCTGCGATGATGCGCTACAACGAGGCGCTGAAAGACGCCGGCGTGCTGATCACGCTGGACGGCCTGCATCCGCCGTCGACGGGCGCCCGCGTCTCGTTTGCGACCGGCGTGCCTATCGTGACCGACGGCCCCTTCGCTGAAGCCAAGGAAGTGCTGGGTGGCTACTGGATGATCGAGGTCGGCTCGCGCGAGGAGGCGATCGCCTGGGCGAAGAAGTGCCCGGCCTCGGCCAATGAGATCATCGAGATCCGCCAGGTGCAGGAAATGTCCGACTTCCCGCCGGAGGTGCAGGCGGCCGCCGCTGGTTTCGACGATCTGAAGACGTAGCTACAACAAGGGAGAGAACCGATGAGCGCCGAACACAAATTCCTCGCCGTCTATCTCGGCAGCATGAGCGGGTCGAAAATGGCGGCCTGGAATGCGCTTCCCGAGGCCGAACGGAAAGCGAAGGAGCGGGAGGGCATGGCCGCGTGGCATGGCTGGGTCGAGAAGCACAAGGACGTCATTGTCGAGATCGGCGGCCCGCTCGGCAAGACCCGCAAGATCGACGCCAGCGGCATCACCGAGGTCAGCAATGCGCTGACCGGCTTCACGGTGGTGCGCGCGGCCTCGCAGGAGGCCGCTGCCAAGCTGTTCGAGAACCATCCGCACTTCGCGATCTTTCCCGGCGAGGCCGTCGAGGTCATGCCGGTGCTGGCGATCCCGCAGATGTAGGTCCGGGGACGTCGTGTCCGGGCGCGATGCAGGCTGCATCGGCCCGGTGCGATCCGTGGAAGTACGGGTTAATCACGCCCCATCGCCGCTAGTGACCTTCACGCCCGGCTCATGTAAAGGTCGTTCACATGAGCTGGCGCAAGGAGCAGGGCCGCGCCGAGCGCGGCTATCACCACGGCAATTTGAAGGAAGCCCTTCTGCAGGCTGCCCTCGGCCTGATCGCCGAGAAGGGGGCGGCCGGTTTCACCTTTGCCGATGCCGCGCGCATGGCCGGCGTCAGCGCGGCGGCGCCTTACCGGCATTTTCGCGACCGTGACGAGCTGCTGTCCTCGATCGCCCAGCGCGGTTTCGAGCAGTTCGAAGCGCGTCTCACGGCGGCCTGGGATGACGGCCGTCCCGACACCGTCACCGCGTTCGAACGCGTCGGCCGGGCCTATCTCGCCTTCGCCCGCGAGGAGCCGGCTTTCTATAACGCGATGTTCGAATCCGGCCTGCCGGTCGATACCAATGCAGCGCTGCAGGCCGCAAGCGAGCGCGCTTTCAACGTCATTCGCGCCGCCGCGGAGCGTCTGGCTGCGCTCGCCCCGCCCGGTACGCCGCGTCCGCCGGCGATGATGATGGCGCTGCATATCTGGTCGATGGCGCACGGCGTCGCCTCGCTGTTCTCGCGCGGGGACGCCGCGCGACGAAAGCTGCCGATGTCGCCGGATGAGCTGCTCGAGGCCGAGGTGCTGATCTATCTGCGCGGCCTCGGCTTCCCGACCGACCGCCGGCCGCAGGCAAAGAGCGCCGAGCCGCCGCCGGTCCCACCGGAGGCGTCCTCCGGTTCTGGTGTCCCCCCGGGTGGTCCTTGGGGCAAGCCGAAATAAAGTTGCGCAAATAATTCCGCGACCCTGTCAGGCCGCCGGCTTGACAAAATCGCGGGATGGTCTAGCTATGTAAATGTTATTTACATTCACAACGGCGCTGATGCCGTGATGGAGAAGGGAAATGGCCTACACCGCTGATGTCAATCGCTGGCGCGGCCCCTCGGACCAACAGCAACAGTACGAGCGGCCCCACATGCTCGATACGCCCTGGCATCCTGGCTGGATTGCCGTGACCATTCTCGGCTTCATCATCTGGTGGCCGATCGGACTTGCCCTTCTCTTTTTCACACTCGGGAGCAGAAGAATGTCGTGCTGGAGCAACCAGGATCGCTGGCAGAGCAAGATGGAGCGGATGCAGTACAAGATGGACCGCATGCGCGGCCGCATGGAGCGCCGCGGCTTCGGCTTCGGTTTCGGCCCGCCGTCCTCCGGCAATCGTGCCTTCGACGAGTATCGCACCGAGACGCTGCAGCGCCTCGAGGAGGAGCAGGTCGAGTTCAAGAATTTCCTCGATCGTCTGCGCCACGCCAAGGACAAGGAAGAATTCGACCAGTTCATGGCCCAGCACAAGACGCGTCCGACCCCGCCGCCGACCGATCAGCAGCAGGGCTGACCTCAAACCACTGATACCTCTCAAAGCCTTCAGGCGTATGCCCCCAAAGTCCTGATGGCCCCGAGCCGCCCGCCTGCGCACCCCGCAGGCGGGCGGTTTGGTCTTGGGGAAGACCGCCTGGCCGATCAGGCCACGCGCGCGATGACTGCGAGCTTCAGCGCGCTGTGGCAAGCTGCGCACGAACCGAAGTCAGGAAATGTTCGTAGGCGTGATCCACGATCTCGTTAAGTGATCGCGTTCGCGCGAACATTGCCCTGGCTTCAGCGAGAAACTCGTCGCGGGTCGGAATCTTCGGCAGATGCAGGTGTGTCAGCGCATCGACGCCGTCATGGGCGCGATTGAGGATGTCGTGCAGCATCGGGAGTTGCAACGGGGCCAGATCGGCCCGGTGCAGCGCCGACGAGATCGCGTGCGCCAGAGCGTGCGCATCGAACCGCCCGGCAAGCTCGCGGGCCGCGCGATTGATGACACGTGCGCCGAGCGGCTGCTCGTTGCGCAGCACCTGCTCGGGCGGCGCCTTCATGTTCCAGACTACGCCGAACCAGGACAGGACTTTCAGGAGGTAATAAGTCGGGTCGATCTCCCACCAGTAAAAGCCTTGTCGCACGCTGCTCTGGTAGGCGTGGTGATTGTTGTGCCAGCCTTCACCCATGGTGAACAGCGCCAGCAGCCAGTTGTTGCGGGAATCGTCGCCCGTCACGTAACGCTTGCGTCCATGCACGTGGGCCAGGGAATTGATGCAGAAGGTCGCGTGATAGACCAGCACCGTGCTCCACAGGAAGCCGACGACCAGACCCGACCAGCCGGCCGCCAGGAAGCAGAGCACCGCAAGCGTCACGGCCGGCAGGAGCTCCAGCCGATGCAGCCACATCAGCTCCGGATAGGCCGTGAGATCGCCGACCTTCACCAGGTCGGTCGCATCGTGCTCCCGGTAAAAAATCCAGCCGAGATGGCTGTACAGGAAGCCGCGCTGACGGGGCGAATGCACGTCCAATTCGGTATCGGAATGCAGATGATGATGCCGATGCTTGGCCGCCCACCACAACACGCTCTTCTGCGCGGTGCTTTGTGCAAGCCAAGCCAGGATGAACTGAAACACCCGGCCGGTCGCAAAAGCCTTGTGCGAGAAATAGCGGTGGTAGCCTGCTCCGATCGCAAACATGCGCACGACATACAGCGAACCGCAGATCGCGAGGGCCTGCCAGGTGACGCCTGTCCAGATTGCCGCGAAGCAGCCGAGATGGACCAGCACGAACGGTATGGCCGAGGGGTACATGACGTCGTCGTGGTGGTCGTCGGCGGGCGCGTTGGGCGACATGTCTTGGCGTGACCTTGGGTGAGGGGCTTCGTGTCGGCGGCGCCGAAGGGCGCCGGGTACGAAAAACCCGCGGATGGCGGACCACCGCGGGTTTTTGAAATATTCGAACGATTATATGGTCGCGAATGCTTGGCATGCAAGCTCGTAGCCTCACGGGGACCTGCGGCATGCTGCTCGGGGTGCGGCGTGGCGCGCGGCCTGGCCACGGCCTATATTCGGCATGTAAGTGCTAAAATACCGGAGGCGGCGACGATGGCAGCTGCGACCGCAACTACCGATGGTCTTTGGCAGACGATACGCGGCGAGGCGAGGCGCGGCGCGCGACGGCGGCCGATCCTGTCTTTGGCAAATCCCTTGCCGATGCCGTCCTCGTTCATGACGATTTTGGCGCCGCCCTGGCCGATCTGATCGGGCGCAGGCTTGGTGGCTCGGCAGCGGAGCGCGCGCGTTTCACCGCCTTTGCCCGCGACGCCTTTCGCGGCTCACCCGAATTGATCGAAGCGGCCGGCCGCGATTTGCAGGCCATCACGCGCAGCGATCCAGCCATCGCCAACCTGTTGGCGCCGTTGCTGCATTTCAAAGGCTATGTCGCGCTGCAAGCCTGGCGCGTCTCGCACTGGCTCTGGCGTCATGACCATCGCGATGCGGCGCTGCTGTTTCAGAACGAGGCGTCGAACGTCCTGCAGGTCAGCATCCACCCGGCCGCGCAGATCGGCGCGTCCGTCTATCTCGATCACGCCACCGGCATCGTGATCGGCGCCAATGTCGTGATCGGCGACGAGGTGACGATCCTGCAGAACGTCAGCATCGGCCGCGGCGGTGAATTGCCGACGCGCTCGCCGCGCATCGGGCGCGGTGTCTATATCGGCGCCGGCGCAAGCATTCTCGGCGATATCAGCATCGGCGATCTTGCGAAAATCGGCGCCGGCACGGTCGTGACATCGGATGTGCCCGGCGGCTGCACCGCGGTCGGCAATCCCGCGCGGCTGACCAACTGCCCCGAGCCCGCCTCGGCGGCGTGATCCATCATCAGCTTTCATTTGTCGGAGCGTGCAATGAAGACGGCAATCGTGATCGGCGTCGGACCGGAGCGCGGCCTTGGCGCCCAGCTCTGCAAGCGTTTTGCAGCCGAGGGGCTCAAGGTGATCGTCGCGGGTCGGACGCGGTCGGCGTTGCAGGCGGTCGTGGATGATATCGCGAAGGCCGGCGGCGTGGCCACGCCTGTCGTGGCGGACGCGACAAGGGAGAGCGACATCACCGCCCTGTTCGATGCCGGCGGCGAAGACCTCGACCTCGCGATCTACAACGCCGGCAACAACACGCCGGGAAAGATCATCGAGATGGACGCCGATTATTTCGAGAATGCCTGGCGCGTGGTCTGCTTCGGCGGCTTCCTGTTCGGCCGCGAAGCGGTGCGCCGCATGGTGCCGAAGAAGACCGGCACGCTGCTCTTCACCGGCGCCAGCGCCTCGCTCCGCGGACGCTCCGGCTACGGCGCGTTCAACTCGGCCAAATCAGGCGTGCGCACGCTGGCGCAGGCCATGGCCAAGGAATACGCGCCCGACGGCATCCATGTCGGCCATGTCGTGGTCGACGGCGCGATCGCCGGCGACAAGATCTTCTCGCGCTTTCCCGACGCCGCCGGCCGCGAGGACAGCCTGATCAGCATCGAGGGCATCGTCGATGCCTTCGCATTCCTCTACCGCCAGCCCGAGCGAGCCTGGTCGTTCGAGCTCGACGTTCGGACCTCGAAGGAGAAGTGGTAGTTCGCGGTCCGACGGATCAGGCGGAGGCCTTGTTCTTGATGGCGCCAATGATCGCGGTGAGTATCGCCCCGCCGGCGCCACCGGCGACAACCTGTGACACGACGCCGCCAACGCTGAGATTTCCCGATTGCGCTGCGGCCATGACGGACGGAAGCAACATCGTCACGATCTGGCCGAGCACGCCACCACCGACCAGACCGGAAATGACGTTTCCAGCCATTCCGAGATCAAATGTCGGCGAAGACTTGCCCGCGCCAACTCCACCAAGCGCACCTGAGACGAGGTTGATCAGAATCTGTTCCATGAAGACCTCCCATATGACGGGCAGCTCATTGATCACCACCATCGGTTGTCGGGCAGCCCATCGACACTCTCGGGCGCGTTGCAGACAAAAACAATAGAGCTGTGTCGAATTTCGGATGCGGCGTGCGCCCCGCGCGGACGAAACGCGCCGCGAGAACGCCAACCGAAAAAGTGTGCCGTGTGGGAGCCCCTGACTCGCCCTCGCTCCCGCAAGGGCCCCAAAGAGGGAGGGCACGCAGCTCGCGCGGGGCCGATAGCCTCCATGTATCCAACATCCCCGCCAACCGCCTGCTGCGCTTACCTTTCCCGCGACCAAATTCGTCGCTGGTAACCCAGCATTAACCATCGCCGGGCTCTGGTAATGATGGACAATCGCGCCCGGAGCTGTCGTCGAGGCCCTTAGTTTTGACATCTTGGCAGGGAATGCAGGCGGCGGCTTTGGACAAGCCCCTGCACCCCAGAAAGACAAGGCTTTGAGCGGGCTTGCCGGCCGTGCCGGTGCTAGCGCGGCTGTTGGGGAACCGGACGCCATTTGCGGGCCGGGACATAGGTAACGATCGCCA
Source organism: Bradyrhizobium monzae (assembly GCF_021458635.1). Classification (GTDB taxonomy): domain Bacteria; phylum Pseudomonadota; class Alphaproteobacteria; order Rhizobiales; family Xanthobacteraceae; genus Bradyrhizobium. The sequence continues at coordinate 1,823,285 of NZ_JAIRDQ010000001.1, read as the reverse complement.
AAAAACGATCGTCTTGAGAGGATACTTCTGATGAATCCGGCCGACGTGGCTCAGTCCGCCCTTCCGGTTGCCGCCTCCGCCGACGTGTCGCTGATCGCGCTGTTCTGGCAGGCTCACTGGATCGTGAAATGCGTCATGCTGGGCCTGCTGTCCTGCTCGGTCTGGGTCTGGGCCATCGCGATCGACAAGATCTTTCTTTACGCGCGCACCCGGCGTTCCATGGACCGGTTCGAGCAGGCGTTCTGGTCCGGCGAGTCGATCGAGGAACTTTATCGCACGCTCTCGGCCAAGCCGACCCATTCCATGGCGGCCTGTTTCGTCGCGGCGATGCGTGAATGGAAGCGCTCTTTCGAGAGCCACGCCCGCTCGGTCGCGGGCCTGCAGATGCGCATCGACAAGGTCATGAACGTCTCGATCGCCCGCGAGGTCGAGCGGCTGGAACGCCGGCTCCTGGTGCTCGCGACCGTCGGCTCCGCCGGCCCCTTCGTCGGCCTGTTCGGCACGGTCTGGGGCATCATGTCGAGCTTCCAGTCGATCGCGGCGTCGAAAAATACCTCTCTGGCGGTGGTCGCGCCCGGCATCGCGGAAGCGCTGTTTGCGACCGCGGTCGGCCTTATCGCCGCCATTCCTGCCACTATTTTCTACAATAAGTTCACTTCCGAGGTGAACCGGCAGGCGCAGCGGCTCGAGGGCTTTGCTGATGAATTTTCAGCCATTCTGTCCCGCCAGATCGACGAGCGGGGCTGACGGACGGCATGTATAGTGTGAAGGCGGGATTGGGCACCAAGCCATGGGCATGAACGTAGCCAGTTCGTCCGGAGGCGGCGGCCGTCGCGGCCGGCGCAAGCCGGTCATGGCCGAAATCAACGTCACGCCGATGGTCGACGTGATGCTGGTGCTGCTCATCATCTTCATGGTGTCGGCGCCGCTCTTGACCGTGGGCGTGCCGCTCGACCTGCCGCAGACCCAGGCCAAGAGCCTCGAAACCAATGACCAGAAGCCGATCCAGATGTCGGTCGACATCAACGGCAAGGTGTTCATCAACGACGCCGAGATCGCGATCAACGAACTGATCCCGAAGCTGAAGGCGATCACGGATGCACGTGGCGGGCTCGAGGAGCGCATCTATCTGCGCGCCGACAAGAAGGCGGATTACGGCACCGTGGCCAAGGTAATGGGCCAATTGTCGGGCGCGGGCTTCAAGAAGCTGGCGCTCGTCACCGAGGCGGATCAGGGGTCCTAAGCCGGTGAAGGTGAACGTCGACAAGACACTGGTTGCGTCGATTGCCCTCCACGTCCTCGTGATTGGATGGGGGCTGCTCACCTTTAGCAGCAAGGCCTTCATCGCACCGGAAGAGTCGCTGCCGATCGACATCATCTCCACCGACCAGCTCGCGCAGATCACCAACGGGCAGAAGACCGGCAAGAAGGAAGAGCCGAAACCCAAGGTCGAGAAGATCGCCGAGGCCAAGCCCGAGGAAGATGCCGTCGGCAAGGTCACCGAGAAGAAGGAGCTGATCAAGACCAACTCGACCCCCGATACGCCGCCGAAGCCTGTCGAAAAGCCGGTCGAGAAGAAGCCCGATCCGCCGAAGCCGGTCGCGGAGACCAAGCCCAAGGACGAGCCGAAGCCGCAGGAGAAGAAGCCTGACCCGGCCAAGGAAGATCCGATCGCGGAGCTCCAGAAGAAGCTCGACACCAAGAAGCCGCCCCCCAAGCCGGTGGAGCAGAAGGTCGCGGCCGTCCAGCCGCAGCAGCAGCCGAAGCCCAAGGAGCGTAGCTTCGACCCCGCGCAGATTCAGCGCGACCTCGACAAGCGTGCTGCGACCCGGCACGAGCTCGCGGGATCAGCACTGAATGCGTCCGCTTCGCTGGGCTCGACGTCCGGGACAGCCGCCAACAATGTCGCGACCTGGCAAGGTGCGTTCCAGGGCGCGGTCAAGCGCTGCTTCACGCCCACCTATAACGGACAGGACGCCAATCTGTACGAAGCCGACATCGACATTCCCATGAGGGTCGACGGATCGCTGGCGTCGGAGCCGGTCATCGTCGCGGTGCGAGGACCGTCGCGGTCGATCGCCCAGGCGGTGGCGGAGAGTGCCAAGCGCGCCATCGTGCAGTGCCAGGTCTATTCGTTCCTGCCGAAGCAGCAATACGATAGCTGGAAGCTCATTCCGATGACTTTCGGCCTGAAAGACATGTTGTGACATCCGAACAAAAGAATTTTCCGATGAATGACGTTCGATCGATGAACCGCCGCCGCTTCATGACCCTGACCGGGTCGACGCTCGCATTGCTCGGGGGCGGCCAGGCCTTCGCCCAACAGCCGCAGCAGCAGGGGCGGCTCCGCATCGATCCCACCGAGTTTCGTCCGATCCCGATCGCGATCACCGGTTTCGTGCCGGGCTCACCTGCCGACGGCGATGTCAGCAACGGCGTCACCCAGGTCATCACCAACAACCTGAAGCGCTCGGGCCTGTTCGCCCCGATCGACCAGGCCGCTTTCATCGAGCGCATCAGCAACATCGACGTCGCGCCGCAATTCCAGAACTGGAAGACCCTCAACGCGCAGGCCCTCGTCACCGGCCGCATGACGCGGCAGCCGGACGGCCGCCTCAAGGCCGAATTCCGGCTGTGGGACGTCGTCACCGGCCAGCAGCTCGCAGGCCAGCAATATTTCACTTCGCCGGAATATTGGCGCCGCATCGCCCACATCATCTCCGACCAGATCTACGAGCAGATGACCGGCGAAAAGGGCTACTTCGACAGCCGCGTCGTGTTCGTCGACGAGTCCGGGCCGAAGGAGCGCCGCGTCAAGCGGCTGGCGATGATGGATCAGGATGGCGCCAATGTGCGCTATCTGACCCGCGGCGCCGATCTCGTGCTGACGCCGCGCTTCTCGCCGAACTCGCAAGAGATCACCTATATGGAGTTCGGGCAGGGCGATCCGAAGGTCTATCTCTTCAACATCGAGACCGGCCAGCGCGAGATCGTCGGCAACTTCCCCGGCATGACCTTTGCTCCAAGGTTCTCGCCGGACGGCCAGCGCGTCATCATGAGCCTGCAGCAGGGCGGCAATTCCAACCTGTTCGTGATGGATTTGCGCTCGCGCTCGACCACGCGCCTGACCGACACGCCGGCGATCGACACGTCTCCGTCCTACTCGCCGGACGGCACGCGTATCTGCTTCGAGTCCGATCGCGGCGGCAGGTCGCAGATCTATGTGATGGCGGCGGGCGGCGGACAGGCGCAGCGCATCTCTTTCTCCAAGGACGACAACAACGCCACCTATTCGACACCGGTGTGGTCGCCGCGCGGCGATTACATCGCCTTCACCCGGCAGGGCGGTGGGCAGTTCTCTATCGGCGTCATGAAGCCGGACGGCTCCGGCGAGCGGCTCCTCACCTCCGGCTATCACAATGAGGGCCCGACCTTCTCGCCGAACGGTCGCGTGCTGATGTTCTTCCGCGATCCCGGCGGCAATGGCGGACCGTCGCTGTTCTCCGTCGACATCTCGGGCCGCAACGAGCTGAAGGTGCCGACGCCCGGCTTCGCCTCCGATCCGGCGTGGTCGCCGCTGCTGTCGGCGACCGCAGGTCAATAGACCTCGCGCGTCCTGTGACGCGCGATGTTTTTCGAAAAAAAAAGCGCCGATTTCTCGGGTTTCTGCGCGCGCGGCAAGCTTTCCTTCACCTTGTGCCCGGCAAGCCTTGCCTAGTTGCTTGATATTTCAGCGGAAACAGTTTCGCTATTGCCGAAAAACAACCCGACTTTAACGATGTTCCCTCAGAAAGGCTTCATCTGGTCTGGGTAAAACTACGCGGCAAACAGGACGCGCGTACAAACTCAAATGCAGCTCGCAAGCCAGACAGGCGGGATCGATCAAAAGCCCTCGAATCTTTCGGCGGCGCTGATCGATTCGCTGTTCGAAGCGTCCGGCCCGTTGTTCGCGGGTATCGTCTTCGTCGCTTTTGCGGCGGGCCTAACCGCGCTGAAGACGGGACAAACCCTGCTTTGGGCGTGCGTCCTGTTTCTTGTCGTTGCAGGCGCGATCCGTGTGTTCGATCTGCGGCGCTTCGACCCGCGCAAGTCGGCCCTCACGGCCGAAGAAGCCGGCAAGTGGCAGAAGCGCTATCGAATCGGTGCGTTGATTCAAGCCGTCGCGATCGGCACATGGTGCTCGACCGCTTTATTGAGCAACGATGACGCCGTAGTCCACCTCATTGCTCTGTCCGTCACCACCGGGATCGTGGCCGGAGGAGCGGGAAGAGCTTACGGTCGGCCATCAATATTTCATCAGCAGGCCCTGCTTCAGTTCGGTCCCGCGGTGATTGCCTTGGCGGTACGCGGCACGCCTTACTACATCGCGATGGCGTTCGTCAGCGGCGCGTTTCTGCTGGCGATCATGCAGCTCTCGGCCAACCTGCACAGAATATTCATGCGCGCGGTCGTGGCACGCGAACGCGAAGCGGCGCTCGCCGGCCAATTCGATACCGCCTTGAACAACATGCCGCACGGTCTGTGCATGTTCCGCGTCGACAGACAACTTGCGGTGATGAATCACCGGTTCGGCGAGATGTTGGAGCTCCCCGACGATCTCGTTCGGGGTGGCACCACCGCGCGTGACATCCTGGCCGCGTGCGTCAGCTCCGGCTCCATCTCCGCTGCGAGCGGCGAGATGATCATCGCCGGGATCGAGAATTCGCAAGCGCAGGAGATCGTTACCATCGATCCTGACGCAGCACGAAACCGATCATTGTCCTGGACCGTCCAGCCGATGGCCGACGGAGGCGCGGTGCTGCTGCTCGAGGATGTGACCGAGCGGCGCAACGCCGAGGCCAAGATCACCCATCTTGCCCGTTACGACGAATTGACCGCGCTTCCCAACCGCGTCCATTTCCGCAACGAGATCGAATCTCTGCTGGCGGCATCGCATCATGCCGAGCGCCTCTCCGCGCTGTTGTTCATCGACCTCGATCAGTTCAAGCAGGTCAACGACACGCTTGGCCATCCCTCCGGCGACCAACTCCTCTGTGCGGTCGCCAACCGCCTGCGGGAGATGCTGCGACCGGAGGATTTCGTAGCCCGCTTCGGCGGTGACGAGTTCGTCGTGTTCCAGCAGAACATCAGTGCGGCCGAGGATGCCGCGAGCCTCGCTCGCCGTATCGTCGAGCGCCTGAGCGAGCGCTACCGCATCGACAATCATCTGGTCGAGATCGGCGCCAGCGTCGGCATTGCACTGACCCCGCCGGAGGGCGTCAGCGCCGACACGCTGCTCAAGAACGCCGACATGGCGCTTTACCGCGCCAAGGCCGACGGCCGCGGCACCTTCTGCTTCTTTCGCGACGAGATGGCGGCGATTGTCGAAGCCCGCCGCATCCTCGAGCTCGACCTGCGCAAGGCGCTTGCCAACGAGGAGTTCGAGCTGTTCTACCAGCCGCTCGTCAATCTGAAGTCCGGCAGGATCACCACCTGCGAGGCTTTGCTGCGCTGGAATCATCCGGTCCGCGGCACGGTCTCCCCGGTCGACATCATCCCTGTCGCCGAGGACATGGGCCTGATCGTCGATCTCGGCCGCTGGATCCTGCGCCGAGCCTGCATGGAATGCATCAAGTGGCCGGAGGGTGTCAGCGTCGCCGTCAACTTCTCCCCGCAGCAATTCCACCAACGCGACGTGCTGAGCGAGATCCGCTATGCGCTCGAAGTCTCGGGCCTGCCGGCGCATCGCCTCGAGATCGAGATCACCGAATCCTCGCTGCTGCGCAACACCCAGCTCACCCACGATATCCTGTCGCAGCTGCATGCGCTCGGGGTGCGCATCTCGCTGGACGATTTCGGCACCGGTTATTCGAGCCTCAGCTACCTGCACAATTTCCCGATGCAGAAGGTCAAGATCGACCGTTCCTTCCTCGAGGGCATCGACACCGACCGTCCGCTGACGCTGTTGCGCGGTGTGGCGCGCCTGTCGGCAGACCTCGGCATGGCGGTCGTGGTCGAGGGCATCGAGACCAGCGAGCAGCTAGAGCTGATCATCGCCGATGGCACCGTCACCGAAGGACAGGGTTACCTGTTCAGCCGTCCGGTCCCGGCCGTGCGGGTCCGTCAATTGCTCAATGCTTCGCATGGCAATCGCATGCAGGACCATTTGATGGTCGTCTCCTCACGATCACTCGCCTAGTTTCGTCCAACGCTCGACCTTCACACGAGAGATACCGGGCTGTACCCGTGGTTTTGCGGGCCTCAAAAGGTTAACCCTAACCCCTCTAAAGCTTTGCAATTATGTTAAGAAAGCTTTAATCTTTCGGTACTCGCGGAAGTTGTTTAGAGGTTTGGGAGTACCGGATGTCGTCTGAAGCCGAGCCACGCAGGCCGTCGCCGGTACGCGGGGCAGCGCTGTTCGATCGCATCGACTACCGGCTGATCGAGTCTCCCGAAGACAGAGATTCCGTCTACCTTCTACGCTACAAAGCGTATCTGAATGGCGGACTGATCTTACCATCAGAAACTTGTCAGGTCCGCGATGTCTATGACGACGCGCCCAACGTCTGGATATTCGGCGTTTACGTCGATGGAGAGCTGTGCAGTTCCGTCCGCATCCATCTCCTGACGCGGGAATGGCGCATGTCCTATTCGACTGAATTGTATGGCGATGTTCTCCACAGGCGCCTCGATCGGGGTGAGGTTTTCGTCGATCCAGCTCGACTTGCCGCCGATCCTGAGAAAGCCAAGCGACTTCCAGAACTCCCCTATCTGACCCTGCGGCTGGCCTATCTGGCTTGCGAATATTTCAATGCCGATACGGGCCTCGCGATGGTGCGCCCCGATCATCAGCCATTTTACCGCCGCGTGTTTTTGCATGAGCCTGTTGCCGAACCGCGCGCGTTTCCGGGCTGGCATACGATGAAGACGTCGTTGATGGCGTCCGATTTCAAGAACCTTCGGGAGAAGGTGCTGACACGCTTTCCGATCATGCGTTCGAATGCGTTTGAACGACGAATGCTGTTCGACCGCAATAATCAGCGCCCGGCTGTGTTGCGGCCGGTTCTCGTTCGGGCGCCGCTCAGCGCTCCAGCCGCCACCCTGGCCTGACTAGCGCTGGTTCCCCATCCGGTCGCCACATTGAGCGGCCCACAAGGCCCAAAATTCCGGCAGGCTCGGCATTTTTGCCGGCTAACGCCGCTTGCCTTCACCCTCGCGCCACATTTACAACCCATTAACCATGCCGGATTCTTTTCGCTGGTTGGGGGCATTTGACCGGCTGAGGCAAGGTTCCGTCAAGGTTGACGGAACGTTCGCTTAACCAACCCCCTGTAGACCGGACAGCAGTGGACGAACGTGAGCGTGGAGGCTCCGGAATGAAATATCCTATGCGTATCCTCCAGGGATGGAAGCTGGCCGCGGTGGTTGCCATCGCATTGTCGATGGGCGCCTGCGCAAAGCAGAACGCTGGCTTGGATGCGAATGCGAGCGCGGCGACGCCGGGCAGCCAGCAGGACTTCGTGGTGAACGTGGGCGACCGCGTGTTCTTCGAGAGCGACCAGACCGATCTGACCCCGCAGGCGATCGTGACCCTCGAGAAGCAAGCGCAGTGGCTGCAGACCTATCCGCGCTACTCCTTCACCATCGAAGGTCACGCCGACGAGCGCGGCACCCGCGAATACAACATCGCGCTCGGCGCCCGCCGCGCCCAGTCGGTCCGATCGTTCCTCGCCTCGCGCGGCATCGATGCGAACCGCATGCGAACGATCTCCTACGGCAAGGAGCGCCCGGTCGCCGTCTGTAACGACATCTCCTGCTGGTCGCAAAACCGTCGCGCTGTGACCGTGCTGAACGCGAGCTCCTGACATTTAGTCAGCCGCCGTTCATCTTCGGAAACCGATTATGCCGGCGCCCTCTCGGGCGCCGGTTTCGTTTCAGCGATCTGTGACAGAAACCCCGTGGTGCCAGTCACATTTTTGGCGTACTGCCTTTCAAAGTGTGGCGCGTCGCATGTTCCGTCGCAGATTTCGTTTCCGTCGTCAGGGCAAGATGTCATCCAAATTCAAGGCAATTACCGGCACCGTGGCGTTCGCCGCGCTGCTCTCTTTGTGCTCGCCTGTCTTCGCCCAGTCGGACGACGGCGACCCTGAGATGCGGATCGAGCGGCTGGAGAACCAGCTGCGCCAGCTCACCGGCCAGAACGAAGAGCTGCAATATCGCAACCGCCAGCTCGAGGATCGCATCCGGCAGCTCGAGGGCGGCGCGCAAGGCGCGGCTCCCGGCCAAGCGCCCAACGTCGCGGCCGTGCCGCCCGCTCAGGTTGCCCCTGGCTATCGCCCGCAGCCTCCACAGCAGCAACAGGCTGCGCAGCCGAATTACGAGCAGCCGCAGATCGCTGCGCCCGCGCCGATCGTTCAGGAGCAGCCGGGCCCCGGCGCACCCGGCACGCGCCGCCGCGGCGATGCGTTCGACCCGAGCCAGACTCCGAATGCGCCCGGCGCGCCGCGCGCGCTCGGTGGTGGCCAGCAGCCGATGTCGACTCAAGGCGGTGCGCCCGGCGGCCGTGGCGCCGGCGAGCCGCTCGACCTTTCCAACAATGGCGGCCGCTATCCGCAGGCAGCGGCACCGGCCCAGCCCGGCTATCCGCCGGCCCAGCAGGGTAATCCCGCGCAGGCTGGTGGTCCGGCTCTCGCGACCCTGCCGCCCTCGGCGACGCCGCGCGACGAGTTCGACCTCGGCATCGGCTACATGCAGCGCAAGGACTATGCGCTTGCAGAGCAGACCATGAAGAATTTTACGGCGAAATATCCGAGCGATCCGCTGCTCGGCGACGCGCAATATTGGCTCGGCGAAAGCTATTTCCAGCGCCAGCAATATCGCGACTCGGCAGAGGCCTTCCTGGCCGTCACCACCAAGTACGACAAATCGGCCAAGGCGCCGGATGCGCTGCTGCGGCTCGGCCAGTCGCTCGCCGCGCTGAAGGAGAAGGAAGCCGCCTGCGCTGCCTTCGGCGAGGTCGGCCGCAAATATCCGCGCGCCTCCGCCGGCGTCAAAGCCGCGGTGGATCGCGAGCAGAAGCGGGTGAAGTGCTGATCTGCGGCGTTTGAACCTGACAACGCCGATGGCGCTGCGCTAAATTGCTGCGTCATGTCAGACGACGACAATTCTCCGATCTCCGCAGGTGCGGCGAAGCAGCTCTTCGCCGAGCTGAAAGCTGCGCCGGCGCTGGTGCTCGCGGTGTCCGGCGGTCCCGACTCGGTCGCATTGATGTGGCTCGCGGCGCGCTGGCGGCGTGGCCTCGCGCGCGGCCCGGAGCTCACCGTCGTCACCGTCGATCACGGCCTGCGGGTGGAGGCGGCGCGCGAGGCGCGTGAGGTCAAGCGGCTCGCTACCGAGCTCGGCTTGACGCATCGGACCCTGCGGTGGCGTGGTGCAAAGCCGGCAACGGGATTGCCGGCCGCCGCGCGCGAGGCCCGCTATCGCCTGCTCGCGCAGGCGGCGCGCGTCGCCGGCGCGAGCCATGTGCTGACCGCGCATACCCGCGACGACCAGGCCGAGACCCTGTTGATGCGGCTCGTCCGCGGCAGCGGCATCGCCGGCCTCTCGGCGATGGCGCGCCTCACGACGCGCGACGGCCTCGTGCTGGCGCGCCCGCTGCTCGACGTGCCGAAATCACAGCTCATCGCGACCCTGAAGCGGGCTGGAATCGGCTTTACCGACGATCCCACCAACCGCGACGCAGCCTTCACGCGGCCTCGGCTGCGGGCGCTTCTGCCGCAGCTCGCAGCCGAGGGCGGCGATGCCCGCACGCTGGCGCGGCTGTCGGCACGGCTCGCCCGGGCCAACGCGGCGGTCGAGGTGCTGACCGACGGCGCCGAGCGCTTCCTGCGTTTGCGGGATCGCGGCGACGCGCCGCAGCCGGGCGTTCGCAGTTTCGAGGCCGCAGCCTTTGCGAGTCTGCCGGACGAAGTCCGGCTGCGGCTCTTGCTGCGGGCCATCGACGCGCTCGGGCACGAGGGGCCGGCGGAACTCGGCAAGGTCGAGACCCTGCTGGCCGCGCTCGATCAGTCCATGCGTGATCAGGACGTGGCAGCTCGCTCCCGTGCGCCCGCAAAGGGCCGTGCCATCCTGAAGCAGACCCTGGCGGGAGCCTTGATCAGCCTTGCCGGGGGGCGTATCCACATCGCGCCTGCGCCGGCCCGGCGGTCCCCAAGGGAAGTCAAAAAGGGAAGCTAAAAGGGAAGTCGAAGGGGCTCGAAAGGCGGATGAGGGCGGACCATGACACCGGCCGTTTCCGCCGAAGACCGTCAGGACACCTCAATCGAGGGTCGGGACATCTCAACCGAGGGTCAGGACACCTTAACCAGGCATGAGAAACCCCGGCCTTGATGCCATTATTTCAGCGGGAATCGCTCTAAGATGGGATAAATAGTCCCATCTCGTTCCCTTGGCAGCGACCGAGGCGGCACCTAGATTGTATACGTCTAACCGAGAGGATTCCTTGGGGATTTTCTCTAGTCTGCCCAAGGATGAGGCCGCGATCCGCGCGACCACGAAGGAAGATCGATGAACGCCAATCTGCGCAATTTCGCCCTCTGGGTCATCATTGTTTTGCTGCTGTTGGCGTTGTTCACGCTCTTCCAGAATCCGGGCCAGCGGGCCTCCTCGCAGGACATCGCCTTCTCGCAGCTGCTGAGCGAGGTTGACCAGGGCCGTGTCCGCGACGTCGTGATCCAGGGCCCGGACATCCACGGCACCTTCACCAATGGCTCCAGCTTCCAGACCTATGCGCCCAACGACCCGACGCTGGTGAAGCGCCTGTACGACAGCAAGGTCCAGATCACCGCGAAGCCGCCCGGCGACAACGTGCCGTGGTTCGTCTCGCTGCTGGTCTCCTGGCTGCCCTTCATCGCGCTGATCGGCGTCTGGATCTTCCTGTCGCGGCAGATGCAGGGCGGCGCCGGCAAGGCGATGGGCTTTGGCAAGTCGCGCGCGAAGATGCTGACGGAGGCCCATGGCCGCGTCACCTTCGAGGACGTCGCAGGCGTCGACGAAGCCAAGCAGGACCTGCAGGAGATCGTCGAATTCCTGCGCGACCCCGGCAAATTCCAACGCCTCGGCGGCCGCATTCCGCGCGGCGTGCTGCTGGTCGGCCCTCCCGGCACCGGTAAGACCCTGATCGCGCGTGCGGTCGCGGGTGAAGCCAACGTGCCGTTCTTCACCATCTCCGGTTCGGACTTCGTCGAAATGTTCGTCGGCGTCGGCGCCAGCCGCGTCCGCGACATGTTCGAGCAGGCCAAGAAGAACGCGCCCTGCATCATTTTCATCGACGAAATCGACGCGGTCGGTCGTCACCGTGGCGCCGGTCTCGGCGGCGGCAATGACGAGCGCGAGCAGACGTTGAACCAGCTGCTGGTCGAGATGGACGGCTTCGAGGCGAACGAGGGCGTGATCCTGATCGCCGCGACCAACCGTCCCGACGTGCTCGATCCGGCGCTGCTGCGTCCGGGCCGCTTCGACCGCCAGGTCGTGGTGCCCAATCCGGACGTCGTCGGCCGCGAGCAGATCCTCAAGGTTCACGTCCGCAAGGTGCCCCTGGCACCGGATATCAACCTCAAGACCATCGCGCGCGGCACACCGGGCTTCTCCGGAGCCGACCTGATGAACCTCGTCAACGAAGCAGCTCTCACCGCCGCGCGCCGTAACAAGCGCATGGTGACCCAGGCCGAGTTCGAGGAAGCCAAGGACAAGGTGATGATGGGCGCCGAGCGCAAGTCGCTCGTCATGACCGAGGAAGAGAAGCTGCTGACGGCCTATCACGAGGGCGGCCACGCCATCGTCGGCCTCAACGTGCCCGCGACCGATCCGATCCACAAGGCGACCATCATTCCGCGCGGCCGTGCCCTCGGCATGGTCATGCAGCTCCCCGAGCGCGACAAGCTGTCGATGTCCCTGGAGCAGATGACCTCGCGGCTCGCCATCATGATGGGCGGCCGCGTCGCCGAAGAGCTGATCTTCGGCCGTGAGAAGGTGACGTCCGGTGCCGCCTCCGACATCGAGCAGGCCACCCGCCTTGCCCGCATGATGGTGACGCGCTGGGGCCTGTCGGAAGAACTCGGCACCGTCTCCTACGGCGAGAACCAGGACGAGGTGTTCCTCGGCATGTCGGTCTCGCGGACGCAGAATGCCTCCGAGGCGACCGTCCAGAAGATCGACTCCGAGATCCGTCGTCTGGTCGAGGAAGGCTACAAGGAAGCGACCCGCATCCTCACCGAGAAGCACGGTGACCTCGAGGCGCTGGCCAAGGGCTTGCTCGAGTTCGAAACGCTCTCCGGTGACGAGATCGTCGACCTGCTCAAGGGCAAGAAGCCGAACCGCGAGTCCGTGCTGGAGCCGACCACGCCGCGCGCCTCCGCCGTGCCGCCGGCCGGCAAGTCGCGGCCGCGGCCCGATCCGGATCCCGGCCTGGAGCCGCAGCCGCAGGCGTGATTGCAAGCGGCAGATCGAATTGAAAAGCGCGGCGGAAACGCCGCGTTTTTTGTTGGCTCGAACTCACCTCTCGTGCCCCGGACGCAGCGCAGCGCCTCTTCGGCTCTGCGCAGCAACGCTCGCGCGTTGCAGCGCGTCCGGGGCACGAGAGGGATACGCGCTGTTACCGCGCACTCCGTCATTGCGAGCGCAGCGAAGCAATCCAGGATCTTTCCGTGGAGGCAGTCTGGATTGCTTCGCCGCGCTCGCAACAGCGGCTGTCTCATCGTGGGCAAAGGCGCCTTGCGCCGTGCCCACCATCTCTCGGCATCCGCGATCGACGTGGTGGGCACGCTGTCGCTTTGCCTGCCTTGCGACATTCTCACTTCGCCGCTGCACCGCTGCGACCGAGAAAATGCCGCAAATCGTCTGAAAACTGCTCCGGATCCTGCAGGAACGAGAAGTGACTGACCTGCGGCTGGATCAGCAGGCCGGCGCCGGGAACGTTCGCGGCCATGAACTCGGTGTTCTCACGCTTGATCGCCTCGTCGTGGTCGCCGTCGACGATCCAGGTCGGGACCTTGACGCCTGCGAGATCGGAGGCCGTCCATTTCGGCTGGCTCTCCCACATCTTGGTAATCTCCGCGACGAAGCTCTTGTATTCGGTGGGCGTCGGCGAGAGGCGCTTGTACTCCTCGCCCGCCCGCGCGATGTAGGCGTTGAAGACGTCGCTCGACGCGATATCGGCAACGCCCGACGGATCCGAATTCGCGGCGAAGGCGAACAGCCTGCTCACCCGCTCCGGGTGCTTCATCGCAATGTCGAGGCCGATGATCGCGCCGTCGCTCCAGCCGACGATCGCGGCCTTCCTGATCTTGAGATGGTCGAGCAAGGCGACCACGTCGGAGGCCATCATGTCGTAGCCATACGGCTCCTGATTACGGCTGCTGCGCCCGTGGCCGCGGCTGTCCATGACGATGACCTGATAATGCCGTTGCAGCGCGCGGACCTGGTGGCCCCAGTAATTGGCGTTGGCGAGGCCGCCATGCAGCAGCACGACCGGCTCGCCGCGGCCGAACGTTGCATACCAGATCTTGATTCCGTTGACGGGCGCGAAGCCGCTCTGCGTTGCCTTGGGCAAGGTCGGCGTCGGCGGCAGGTTCAGCCATCGCGGTGCCGCATGCGCTGCGTCGATCGAAACCGCCACGAGGAGTGCTGCGAAAAGATTGCGAAACAGCATGATGCGCCTTCCTGTTGGGGCGATCGGGCATCACCTTGCGATCGCCGCCGATAATGATTGGAGTCGGCGCCGATGTCATGGCATGCTCCCTTCAAATAAAGGTGCGGCGATCGCACCAACAAATGGGGAGGGCAAGCCGATGCGCTCTGCGGCGGCATTGGGTGCGTTTTGCGCCGTTTCATTTGCAACATTGACCAGCGCTTGCATCGCCGCCGAAATGCGCGGCGTCACCGCCACCGAGATCAGAATCGGCCAGACCATGCCCTATAGCGGGCCAGTGTCCGCCTTCGGCGCACTCGGCAAGGGCGAGGTCGGCTATTTCAAGATGCTCAACGACAAGGGCGGCATCAACGGCCGCAAGGTCAATCTGATCTCGCTCGACGACAGCTACGCGCCGCCGAAATCGGTCGAGCAGACCCGCCGGCTGGTGGAGAGCGACGAGGTCGCGCTGATCTTCTCGTCGATCGGCACCGCGCATAACACCGCGATCGCCAAATATCTCCAGAGCAAGAACGTGCCGCAGCTCTTCATCGGCTCCGGCGCCTCCAAATTCGCCGACATCGCGCAATATCCGCAGGCGACGATGGGCGTGCAGGCGCCGTTCCGCTACGAGGCGCGGCTCTATGCGCGCCATGCGCTCGCCAGGAACCCGAACGCGAAATTCGCCGTGATCTCGCAGAATGACGATTACGGCCGCGACTATCTCGCCGGCCTCAAGGACGTGCTCGGCGAGAAATACGATGCCGTCGTCACCAATGCGACCTACGAGATCCAGGATCCGACCATCGATTCCCAGATCGTGAAACTGAAGGCCTCGGGCGCCGACGTCTTCGTGATCGCGGCGACGCCGAAATTTGCGGCCCAGGCGATCCGAAAATCCTTCGAGATCGGCTGGCGCCCGATGACGTTCCTCTCGAACGTCGCGGTCTGGATCTCGACCGTGATGGAGCCCGCAGGCCTCGAAGCCGGCACTGGCATTCTCTCTACGGCTTACGTGAAAGATCCCGACGATCCCGCCTGGAAGGACGATCCCGGCGTCAACGCCTGGCGCGAGTTCATGACGAAATATGTGCCGGAGGCCGACCAGCACGACACCAATTACGTCAATTCCTACAACAGCGCGATGGCGCTTGAGGCGGTGCTGAAAGCCTGCGGCGACGATCTGTCGACCGAGAACATCCTGAAGCAGGCCTATGCGATCCACGATCTCGAACTGCCGATGCTGTTGCCCGGCATCAAGATCAACACCAGCCCGAGCGATCACGTCCCGGTCGACCAGATGCAGTTTATGCGCTTCACCGGCAAGAGCTGGGAGCGTTTTGGCGAGTTGCAGACGGGGAATTGATGGCGCCGTGTTTACTCCTGTCCCGCCCGTGAATCACGGGAATATTATTGTCCTATATCCGCTCGCAGCCCATAAAGTGGTCCAGGACCTGGGTGGCGGGTGAATCCGCGGCATGCCGCCGGATCACGAACAGGGCATCGCGACGGGGCTAGGCTGCCTCGTGTTGGCCATGATTTCGAGCGTACATTTGCCCAATCTGGGCGATGGCAGGGCAGTTGCAGTGGCGGCTCAGTCCCACAAGACCGCAGAAGAGGAGTACGAGGAGCAAGTTCGCATCCTCGTCCGCATCGTTTCGGCCTCCACTTTGGGGCTTCTCGCTTTCGCCGCGGGCCTGCTGATTGGGACCTTTCTGTTCTCGTGATCGAACAGGAACGACCGGCTCTCCCGGAGCTGCGTCTTCACTTCGATGTCGTGGCGGCCGCACCTTCGGCATTGTCGCGCACGTGGATCACCGCGATGCCGTCGCCATACACCCGCGTCCAGCCCTTGATATGATCCAGCATCTGGGCCGCCGGTGAATCCGGCGTTAGCAGCGTTGCGTCGATCCTGTTGTCGTGGAGCATGCGCAAGAGGCCGGCGACGTCGCGGCCATCTTCGGCGGCAAAATAGTCCATCAGGAATTTTTCGCCGTAGAGCTCGGACCTGCCATCGACGAATGGCCTGATATCGCGGACGATGAGATAGCCGCCATAGCCGTAGGAATTGAAGATGCGCGCGGCCTTGCGCTCGGTCAGCACATCGACCGCCGCAACCGGCGTCTGCACCGTCGAGAATTCAAAGGCGTGACGGGCGGCAAAGGTCGCCGTCGCGCTTGCGGTCGCGAGCACGATTGCCGCCGCGGCGAGTGCCGCCGGGGCGCCGGGAGCCATCCGCAAGCCGCGCGGTGCATCCGGCGCGGCCCTGAACCATCCGCTCAGCGGTTGCGCCAGCACCAGCGGAACCAGCACGCCAAAGGTCTCGATGCTGCGGACATGCGCCAGCGCCATCCAGGTAGCGGCAAGGATCAGCAGCACGCGCGGCGGCGATAGCGACGGCCCACGCATGAGTGCGAGACCGAGCAGTCCGAGCAGCGCGCCCGCGAACGGGTTGAACGAGCTGAAATCGGCCGGACGCCATTCGGCGATGACGGCGAAGGATTTTCCGAGGCTGAGGATGCGGGCCGCACCGAGCAGCGTATCCAGGCCATAGGGCGTGCAGCAGCTTGCCGCCAGCGCTCCGAGCCCGAACGCGGCCCAGCGCATCGCGAGCGCCAGCCGGCGCGGCGGCGCTGCGCGCCAGAGCGCTTCGAGACCGATTGCGCCAATCAGGGCGAGGCCCAGCACGAAACCGCCGTGAAGATTGGCCCACAGCGCCATCAACGGCAGCAGCAGCAAGGACGGCGCGCGACCGCGATCGGCCGTGGCCATCAAGGCGCCGGCCCAGGCGACCATGACCGGCAGCGCGAGCACATGGGGACGGGCCAGCAGATGCGGCGCGGCCAGCGTCATCGCCAGCAGGCAGAACACCAGCGCATAGGGCAGGTCGAGTTGCCGTTGCAGGAAGGTCAGCAGCAATCCCATCGCCAGCGCGATCGCGGCCGCGGTCAGCACCACGGGCCCGGCCCAACCCCAATGTGAATAGGCGGTCGCGAACAGGACTTGCGACAGCCATGAGGTCGAGAGCCAGACGTCACCCTGGCGCGTCAACGAATAGAGGTCGGTCCAGGGAACGGTGCGATGATCGAGGATCCACTCGCCGACCTTGATCTGCCAGAGCGTGTCCGGATCGTGCAGCAGGCCGTCGCCGCTCACCAGCAGCAGCAGAAAGGTCGCCGCCGCGATGCACAGCGGCGCCAGATTGCGCTGGGCTCGCGCGATCGGACCGCTGGCCGCGATGGTCATGGCTTGGCCGGCACGGCCGCCGCTGGCTCGCCATCCCGCACGTGGATCACGGCGATGTTGTCGGCATAGAGCCGCTTCCAGCCCTTGATGTGATCCAGGATTTGCGGACCCGGCGTATCGGCCCCCAGCAACGTCGCGTCGATCTTGTACTCGTCAAGCAGCTGCGGCAGCAGTGCGGGCTTCTTGCCCTCGGTGGCCTTGAAGAAGTCCATCACGAACTTCTCGCCATAGAGCTCGGCACGGCCATCGACGAAGACCGGGACGTCGCGCGAGATCAGATAGCCGCCGAACTGGTAGCCGTTGAAGATGCGCTGCGTCTTGCGCTGCTGGAGCAGATCGACGGCGGCAACCGGCGTCTGGTCCATCGTGAAGGTGAAGCGATGATGCGACATGTAGATCGAGGTCGTGGTCCAGGCCGCGGCCGCGATCATCAGCGCGCCGGTGATGGTGACGTAGCGCGCTGCCCAGCTCTCGCCGGCCGGTGCGTCTGTTTGCGGCAGCGGCGAGGGCTCGCCGAGCGGCTTGGCCAGCACCAGCGGCACCAGGAAGGCAAAGGCCTCGATGCTCCTGACATGGGTGAGCCCCATCCAGGTGAAGAGCAGGATCAGCGCAATGCGCGGCGGCGACAGCGTCAGGCCGCGAAACAGGCCGATCGCGATGAGGCCGAGGATCGCGGCTTCGAACGCGGAGAACGAGGCGAAATTCGCCGGCATCCATTCCGAGATCACCGACAGCAGTTCGCCAAGATTGAGGATGTTGGTCGCGCCCAGCAGCGTGCGCCAGCCATAGGGCGTGACGCAGGCGGCCGCCATCGCGGCGACGCCGAACAGGAACCAGCGCGTGAGCAGCCGGACCTGCCTGCCGGAATCGAGCGTCCAGATTGCCTCCAGCGCCATCGGGCCGATTAGCGCGAGGCCGAGCACGAAGCCGCCGTGAAGGTTGGCCCACAGCGACATCAGCGGCAGCCAAACCCAGGACGGCGCGACCTTGCGGTCGGCGGCATTCATGAGAATGCCGACCCATGCGATCATCACCGGCAGCGCCAGCATGTGCGGCCGCGCCAGGATGTGGTGGAGCGACAGCAGCACGGCCAGCATCGCGAACAGCACCGAGCGCGGAATTTCGAGATGCGCCTCCAACAGGTAGACGAAGATCGCGGCGGATGCGGCGATCGCGAGCGCGGTGAGGACCACCGGCCCGGCCCAGTCCCATTGTGTGTAGGAGATCGAAAACAGAACTTGCGACAGCCAGGACGTCGAGATCCACGGCTCGCCGGGACGCGTGAAGGAATAGAAGTCGGTGGTGGGCAGGGCGTGGTGATCGAGGATCCACTGCCCGATCTT
This sequence comes from Bradyrhizobium monzae, assembly GCF_021458635.1. Lineage (GTDB taxonomy): Bacteria > Pseudomonadota > Alphaproteobacteria > Rhizobiales > Xanthobacteraceae > Bradyrhizobium. Next base: position 1,805,030 of record NZ_JAIRDQ010000001.1, on the reverse strand, counting down.
GATCTGCCAGAACGAGTCGGAGTCCTGAAGCAGCGTATCGCCGATATAGAGGAAGAAGAGATAGGCGCCCACGCCGACACACAGCGGCACCAGCGCTCGCGCGCGGCTCTGCACCGTGATGCTGTTGGTGAAGGATAGGGACATGCCGCCTCGTCTTGTTCTTGTCGGATTGGCCGAGCAGGCGGCATTTGACCATGGCGGTCATAACTTCCCGTAAATCGGCGGAGCTAGAACGTGATGTGATGGGACTCGGCCAGTGCTCCGACGTAGGGACGTTCCCTCCCCCCTTGTGGGGGAGGGCTAGGGAGGGGGGTAGCTCAGGAAAAGGTGACAGTTGTTGATGATGAGCCGGGGACGGAGACGATGGAAAGAATCCCCGTGTGGCACCCCTCTCCCTGCCCTCCCCCACAAGGGGGGAGGGAATGGAGAGAGCGCGGCTCTGTGTCCGTGCAATTTAACCGATTGTTTTCAATTTCGATTTACCATCGTCGCATACGTACAAACGGTTCCGCATTTACGCAGTCGAATTAACTGCGGCGCAAGTCTTTGCCTTTACTCTGGGTTCCATGGTCGGGCGGCGCTGGGAAGCCGAAAAGACCAGACCAGTTGAAGCCACGTGTATCCTTTGGAGCAGTCTATGAAGAACCTCGTTTCGCGTTTCGTGAAGGACGAATCCGGCGCTACCGCCATCGAATACGGCCTGATCGCCGCCGGCATCGCGCTGGCGATCATCACCGTCGTCAACAACCTCGGCACCACGCTGAACGCCAAGTTCGGCTCGATCTCCTCCAGCCTCAAGTAAGCTGGACAATCAACGGAATAGCGGAGAGCCCCGTCACCGACGGGGCTCTTTTGCTTTGCCCGCACATCGGCGCGGGGCATTCGACAATCCGGCTTAAGCCTCCTTCAAGTCCCTCGGTGTATGGCTTGAACGCATCTGCGTTACCGTATTGCGTCAAAGGAAGCCGCATGGCCGAAGCTTCGTCCGCCCCGACTGCTGTTGCTCGTCACGGCGCACTCCCCGCGGCTCTCCTCAACATCTCCTTCGTGCTGGCGATCGTCACGCTGGCGTATTTTCCGACGGCCTATCTCACGCATGTGTGGATCTTTGACGCGGACGGACGCGGCATCCCGACCGACTTCGTCAACGTCTGGGCGGCCGGAAAACTGGCGCTCGAGGGCCATCCCGCGCTGGCCTGGGATTGGGACATCCAGAAGCAGGTCGAGCTTGCGCTGCTCAAGCAGGATTTCGTCGGCCATTTCGCCTGGCACTATCCGCCGCCCTTCCTGTTTGTCGCGTCTTTCCTCGCGCAGTTTCCCTATACGGTGGCTTTCATCGGTTGGGCCGCGTTCAGCATGGTGCCTTATCTCGCCGTGATGCGCGCGATCATCGGGCGCAATGCGGGCCTGGTGCTTGCGATCGGGTTTCCCGCCACCTTCCTCAACATCCTGGTCGGGCAGAACGGTTTCCTCACCGCGTCCCTGATCGGCGGCATGCTTTATCTGCTGCCGACGCGGCCCGTGCTGGCGGGAATCTGCCTGGGCCTGCTGAGCTACAAACCCCAATATGGACTGCTGTTTCCGCTGGTGCTGATCGCCGCCGCGGAGTGGACGGTGCTCTTCACCGCTGGCATCGTCACTTTGACGATCGCGGCGGCATCCTGGCTCGCGTTCGGGACCGAAAGCTGGCAGGCCTTCTTCCACTGGATTCCGATGTTCTCGCAGGCCTTCCTCACCGAAGGCAGGGCACCCTGGTTCAAGATGCAGAGCATCTTCGCGTTCGTGCGTTATGTCGGCGGCACCGAGCAGCTCGGATGGATCTTCCAGTGGGTGTTGACGGCAGCAATTGCCGTCGTGCTGGTCGCGATGTGGCGGAGCAGGCTGCCCTACGCGCTGAAAGCGGCGATGCTTGCGGCGGCAACGCTGCTCACGACGCCGTATCTCTTCATGTATGATCTGGTCGTGCTGGGCATCGCGGTAGCCTTCCTCATCCGCGCCGGACTCGATGAAGGTTTCGCGCGCCATGAGGTGATGGCGCTGGCTCTCGTCTTCGCGCTGCTTGCGACCTTCCTGTTTCTCGGGCAGCCGGTGGGCTTCCCCGCGATCCTCATCGTCTTCGCCCTGATCCTCGGCCGCTGCGCAGCCTGGCGGGCTGCCGAGGCGGCATCGATGCAGCTCGCAATCACGCGATCGAATTAAGAAACTCGACCAGGTTCTATCAGCTTGCGCGATTGCGCGCCGTGACGACCCACGTCGCGCCGTTGATCATCACCGACCGCTCGCCGGCGCGGCCCGCGAAGGCGGCACGAACCGCGGCCGAGGCGCGGGCGCGGATCTCGTCGGGCTGATCAACAAGCGCGCGCGACAGCGGGCCGACCTCGAACGTCATCTTCACCGCGTCGTCGATCGCCGCGTCCCGCGTCGCGCCCTCGCCAAATGGGACGGAAGCATCGAAGGGCGCGATAGCGATATCGGTGAAGCCGGCCGCCGTCAGGATGCGAGCCACCCGCCCCTGGTCGCCGAACGAGAATGGACCGGGCGCTTCGGGATCGGGCGGCGCCGTTGGCGGGACGATACCGTTGATCGCGCCCATCGGCAGGCGCATCCAATCGTTCTCGGCCGCGCCACGCCAGCAGACGAAAGCGACCCGCCCGCCCGGCTTGAGCGCGCGGCGCATATGGGCGAACGCCCCCGTCGGATCGCCGAAGAACATCACCCCGAAGCGCGAGAACAGGATGTCGAACGCACCCTCGGGCAGTTCGGCACTGCTGGCGTCGGCCAAGCGGAACAGGACCGGCGCATCCCTTGGCGCAAGCGCGCGCGCTCGGCCGATCAGCGGTTCGGATATGTCCACGCCCAGCACTTGGCCCCCCGCGCCGACGCGGGCAGCCAGAGCCAGACTCGACGCGCCCGCGCCGCAGCCGACGTCCAGCACGCGCTCGCCCGCCGCGGGCGCGGCGGCTTCAATCGCGGCCTGACCGAATACCGCCGCTATGGCGTCGAGCCGGGCCTGGTGGGCGACCCAGCGCTCCCCGCTTTGGTCATTCCAGCCGGCGACCCGATCGGCATTGTGCTGTGCCATGACATATCCTTGTTCTCTAAACTGTCCGATGCCAAAGCGTGCATCGTCTCCAGCGAGCAGCGAGGGCGAACGGGATGAAGCGATCCATGCTCCGCTGCTCCTTGAGAGGAACGACCAGATCCGGATCGAAGCTCCGTGTGCATCGTCAGCCTTCAGAGCCCCCGCTTGTTCGATGAGCTCCACGCGCCAGCGCCCCTGGAGTTTAACCGTCCACTATTCTTTTCAACGTGGCCCTTTGCATTGATCGCGGCGTCAGACGATTTGAAAAGGCTGCCATCTTGTTCGTCAGGCCTGCGATCACCATCGCCCTTCCTTTTGAGAGGGCCGCGATACCGCTCGCGGCGACCGGACGTGGCTTCATGGTGAGGAGGCGCAGCAATGCCGTTGTGGCTGCACCGGCTGCCGCATCGAAGCCCGTCGCGGTGTGCCCCGGGCACAGAGTGGTAACAACCACACCATGCGGACGGAGTTCGTCGTGCAGGGCCTCACCAAGGGCGAGTACATATGCCTTGGTCGCCGCATAGGCCGCGTAGCTGGGAACGGCTTGGAAGGCCATGAGACTGGCGACGAGAAGGATATGTCCGGAGCGCCGCGCGGCCATGTCACGGCCGAACAGGTAGGTCAGCTCCGTGAGCGTCGTGATGTTGAGCTGGATCATGTCTGTCGTGCGCTCGATCGGCGTGTCCAACAAAGCGCCGTGCAAGCCGTATCCGGCATTGTTCAGCAAGATGTCGACGGTCACCGACCTCGCATCGAGACTGCTTTTCAAGCGGCTGGCCGCGCCCGGCACGGCAAGATCGATCGCCTCGACCAGCACATCCACCCCGTATTTGCGGCGGAGATCGGCGGCAAGCTTTTCCATCGACTCCCGCCTTCGGGCCGCCAATACGAGATTGACTTTCTGCGCAGCCAGCAGATCTGCGAAGTCAAGGCCGAGGCCACTCGACGCCCCCGTGATCAGAGCCCATTTTCCAGCGAAGCTGTTCATTGGTCCTCTCAAACCACCATCGACTGCTGGGCGAAGATACCCGCCATCGCGCCCTGCGATGATGCCTGCGTGACCGAGGGCAAGAAGGGCGTGACGAGGTCGCCGGCGGCGTAGATGCCAGGCGTGCTGGTTTGACGGCGCTCGTCGACCTTGAGGACGATGCCGGCGGGCGTAGCCACGGTGGCAAGGCCCAGTGATTCATGCAGGCTTGCGGACGGCTTGTTGCGAGGATTGGCGAACAGGATGTCGACCGCGACATTGCGGCCGGTATCGACATTGACGGTGGCGATATGGCCCTTGTGATGGGCGATCTCGACGATCCGGCCATCGACGACAGGTATGCTGCGGCGCGCCAGATCGGCCTGGATATCGGGCGGAATGTCGTGACCATCGGCGAAGAGCGTCAACTTGTCGGTCCAATCGTGGAACAGCCTGACCTGATTGTGCGACTGCGGGCTGGACCAGATGAGGCCCCAATGCTGGCCGGCGACTTCAAAGCCGTCGCAATAGGGGCAGGGCACGATGGACGTGCCCCAGCTTTCGGCGTAGCCCGGAACATCAGGCATCTGGTCGGCGACGCCATAGCTCAGGATCAGGCGCCGCGCCCCAAAGCTTTCGCCGTCGGAAGTGAGGACGTTGAAATCGTCGATGGCGCCGGAGACACTTTCGGCCCGGGCACTGACCAGCTTGATCGTGGGATAACGCGCCAGCTGCCGTCGCGCCTCGGCCAGGATATCCAGCGGCGGCTTGTGATCGTGACCGAGCAGGCCATGCGAGTGGCCGGCGAAGCGGTTGCGCGGCAGGCCGGTATCGAGAACGGTGACCTTGCGGCGGGCACGGCCGAGCTGCAGGGCGCCGGCGAGACCGGCAAAGCTGCCGCCGATGATGATGACGTCATCCATGGTGATGGGCTCCGTGTTGTGGATGGAGGGAGACGGGTTGGACTTGGCGGTGGCCTGAGCGTGGGCGAGGCCGATGGTGGAAAGCGCAGCCAACTGCAGCAGGGCTCGTCGTTGCATCGAAGAAGTCACCCTACCCATCGGCTTGCACATTTCAGATACTTCATGGTATCGTAATTCAAGAATTAGGATACTGTCAAGTACTGGAATTATCGTGACCGAAAACAGCCAGGGCCGGCGCGGCCGGCCCGTCAACGAGGCGCTTGGCCAAACGATTGTCGACGCCGCGCGCGAACTCTTTGTGGAATTGGGTTTTCAAGCGACGACGTTGGACAAGGTCGCCCAGCGAGCGAAGATATCCAAGCTCAGCATCTACAGGCACTTCGAGAACAAGGAGGCGCTGTTCGGCGCGGCCATGGCGGCCGGCTGCCAGCAGTTGTTTGCACCACAGGCTCTTCTTGAAGGCGTCGACGCTACGGTCGAAGATCAACTCATGGCGGTGGGATCATCACTGCTTCGCACGCTGTTGAGATCAGACGTCCGCAGTCTCGAAACCATGGTCATGGCCGACAAGACGAGTCAAAACGCGTTGAGCAAGCTCCATTTCGAAGCCGGCCCCGCCCATGTCATCGCCGAAATCGAGGCCCTGTTGCGTCAGTTGCACGCGCAGGCGGTTTTGAACGTGCCCGATCCTCTCCGGTCCGCTCGCTTGTTTGCCGCGCTTTTCAAAGGATCCGATCTCCTGATGATCGCACGCTTCGATCAGGCGAAAGCAGAGGACGACAACGAAATCGAATCCTATTGTCGGTCGGCCGTCGCCATGTTCATCGCCGCGCACCGTGGCAACGACCACGCGGGCGGAGATTTGCCTGCCTCAAGGTCAAAAAACAAAATTTGAATCGTGCGTGACCGAATCGGCCAGCAGGTCAAGGCAGCCCAGCCAATCATGAAAATTGACGAGTCGGCCGCACGGTCCGACTAACGTCCACTTTGGGTCACAAGCAACATCGGGGGAAGCACAGCCCCGCGTCCGGTCTGCCGCCGACAGCCGACATGGCATGCCTTTATGAGTACACGTCCTAATGCGTAGCCCGCTCGATGAGCGGGCAGCTTTCGAGCACCGTGCCGATGCGGGCGCCCTCGATGGCGACACAGGGCCGGGAACGATCGATCGCAAGCGCGTAGCGATCCAGCAGCGTGCTGCGGTCCGGTTCGCCGCGCATGTGCAATTCACGGAGACCGCCGGGCAGGGGAGCCTTCAGCCCGGCGCGGATGCGCTGGTCGAAGATGCCGCCGGGAACGATGGGCACACCGATATCGGCGAGCAGGTAGAAGCGCGACTGCGGCGGAAGCTGCGGCGCGATGTAGGCGAGCGGCTTGCCGAGGATGAAGTAGGTCGCGGGCTGATCGAGCGCGTCGGCGATCTTCGGCCGGTAGATCTCGGACCAGGGGCGGTGCCACCAGTCCGCCGGCTGCGACCACAATGCGATCGCGGCTGCAACCGTCACCATCAGCACGTTCAGCGGAGCCGAGGACACCGTGGGCAATGTCGGCGTCGCGCTTGCAGCGAGACGCGCGAGCAGCAGAACGATGATCGGGCCGCACAACAATTCCAGAACCACCGCATAGCGCTGGATCGAGAACAGGCCGAGCCACGCCAGATACGAGACGGCAAACAGCACCACCAGCTGCACGTCGCGTCGTGTGAGGATCGCGCTGCCGCGCGCCACGCGCACAAGCAGGCCGAGCACGAGCAGGACCGTCACGACCGCGAAGCGGGCGTCGCGGAACGGATGCTCCGCGCCTCTGTGGTCGCCCATCAGCCAATAGAACGGATAGGCCAGTGCGTCGGACACGCTGTGGGGCATGAACTGCGCGTCCATCAGATTGATGGCCGCCACCTCGCCCGACTGGAAGACCGCATTGAACAGCGGGAAGATCGGATTGCCGGTGTCGCGCCAGGCGATCAGGCACCATTCGCCGCCCGTGAGCGCCGCGCCGACGATCCCGCCGAATCCAAGCAGAACGGTCGCGCGAAGCGGACGCGCCGCGGCGAGCACTGCTGCGGCTGCGCCGATCGCGTAGACGACATTGGTCAGCTTGAGCCCGACCGCGGCACCGATCAGGAGCCCGGCCAGCAGATGGCTGGCTGCGGGCCGGCGATCCGCAGCCAGGATCAGAAGGAACCCGCCGATCACCGGCAATGCCAGCAGCACGTCGGAAAAGCTCGTGCCCACTTCCGAGAGCGTCATCGGACCTGAGGCCGCGATTGCGACCGCCGCCGCGATCGCAGCGACGGTTGCGGCCTGACGCAGGGCGACGCGTGCAAACAGGCAAATCAGCGCGAGGTTGAGGCCGTGAATTGCGCCGATGATCATCAGCCCATACGGCGACGGCAGATAGTGCCGGAGGTAATAGACGGGGAAATAGACGATCGGATTGAAGTAGGTCTGAAAGCCCGGCGGGACCGCATCGACGCCATAGCGGCCATAGAGCACGGCCCAGACATTGTACTCGTGGTAGTTCTGCCAATCCCAGTTGACGTCCTCGCCCATCGCGAAGGTGTAGAGCGCGCCGGCCAGCATCGAGCAGACGACAATGGCGATGGGTGCAAGCGCTTTCCCGCGCAGGTTCGTCGTCCTTGATCGCCGCAGGCTTCCGGCCGCGGGCATGGCGAGGGAGTCGGGCAAGTCAGCAATGGTCGTCGTGCGCTGCAGCATCAAGGCGCCACGTTTGATGGCAGCCCATTTTCGAAAACGGGATGCGACGCAGAAAGTACGCTTGTAGGGCGCATGGCCGAATTCCGGTTGATCCCCGTAGGACTATGTCCAGCCAGTTAAGGTTGCATGAATCAATGCAGGGACGCATTTGCTTCTTGTCATCCCCCCTGAATAGTTGTTCAGTCCTTGCGGGGCGATTTGCATCTAGTGCAGTGACGAAGCGTTCGGCCGCGGGCGTGCGGCAAGCGTGTGGGACAGGAAGCGCGCCATGGTTTATCGGCGAACGCATCAAGTGGTTAAGCGCCTTGCGGCTCGGCGCAGCGCCATTCTGGCGGCGGCAAGGGAAGCCGCGGCGGAAGGCGGCATGGCGGCGGTGCAGATCGCACCGGTCGCGGTCCGGGCCAACGTGGCGGCCGGCACCGTCTATCGCTACTTCCCTTCCAAGGCTGAGCTGATCTCCGAACTGATTTCCGAGGTCTCGCGCGACGAGCTCGCGGCGATCCGGCGGGCGGCCGATGCCGCGCCTGGCCCGTCCTCGGCGCTGGCGGCGGCCGTGACCACGGTGGCCGTTCATACGCTGTCGCAGCGCCGGCTGGCCTGGGGCATTTTGGCCGAGCCTGTCGATGTCGATGTCAGTGCGTCCCGTTTGGCCAGCCGCCGCGAGATCGCGGGCGAGATGGCCGGGCGGATCGATGCAGCCGTGCGCGCCGGCCATCTGCCGGCGCAGGACACCGCGTTGGCCGCGACCGCGCTGCTGGGGGCGCTGCACGAAGCGCTGGTCGGCCCGCTTGCGCCGGACAATCTCGAAGATCCCGTCAAGATGCGCGATGCGGTGCAGACCGTGACGCTGCTTGCGCTGCGCGCCGTCGGCGTCATGGACGCCCGCGCCCGCGGCCTGGTGGTGCAGCAGACTCTGCTGCCGACGGCCAAGGCGCTGGTCGGGGCTTAGAAACCCCGCTCCCATGGGGGCTCCGAGCCGATCGCGCTCAGGCCGTTGCCCGAGCACGTCTTTTCGTACAACCCGAGCAAAGCAGCCGGACCGGCCGGCTACTGTGCATGGGGTTGTTTTCGATTTTTTTGTCGGCCGGGGCGCGCGGATCAGATATTTGCGTCGCCCTCGGGGCCGACGGAGGCGATGCGCACCATGTTGGTGGTGCCGGGAATGCCGAGCGGCACGCCGGCGACGATGATCACGCGCTGGCCGGCGCGGACGAAACCGTCGCGGAAGGCGATCTGGCCGGCGCGGCTCACCATGTCGTCCTGGTCGCGCGCATCCTCCGCCACGACGCAATGCACGCCCCACACGACGGCGAGCCGACGGCCGGCCTGGATGTTCGGCGTGATCGCCACGACCGGCGGCTTCGGCCGCTCGCGCGCCACGCGCACGGCGGTCGAGCCGGAGCTGGTCCAGCAGATCAGGGCGGGCAGGTCGAGCGTCTCGGCGATCTGCCGCGCGGCGTCGGCGATGGCGTCGCCCGCGGTCGACTCCGGTGCGGGGCGCTGGGCCGTGATCACGGACCGGTAGGTCGGGTCGCGCTCGACCTCCTCGCCGATGCGGTTCATGGTCGAGACCGCCTCGACCGGGAATTTGCCGGCCGCCGATTCCGCCGACAGCATGATGGCGTCGGCGCCCTCGTAGACGGCGGTGGCGACGTCGGAGACTTCGGCACGGGTCGGCACCGGCGACTGGATCATCGATTCCAGCATTTGTGTTGCGATCACCACCGGCTTGCCGGCGCGGCGCGCCATGCGCGTCATCTGCTTCTGCAGGCTCGGCACGCGCTCCAGCGGCAGCTCGACGCCGAGGTCGCCACGCGCCACCATCAGCGCGTCGGAGGCCTCGATGATGTCGGCGAGGCGGTCGATCGCCTGCGGCTTCTCGATCTTGGCCATGACCGCGGCGCGGCCACGGATCATCTTCTTGGCCTCGATCACGTCATCGGCGCGCTGCACGAAGGACAGCGCAATCCAGTCGACGCCGGTGACCAGCGCGGCTTCGAGGTCGGCGCGGTCCTTCGGCGTCATCGCCGAGACCGGCAGGTCCGTATCCGGAAGGCTGACGCCCTTGCGGTCGGACATCTTGCCGCCGACCACGACGCGCGTCACCGCGTGCTCCTTCGTGGTCTCTTCCGCGATCAGCCGCACCTTGCCGTCATCGAGCAGCAGGGCATGGCCGGGCCGAAGTGCAGCAAGAATCTCCGGATGGGGAAGATTGACGCGGCTGGCATCGCCCGGGGTCTTGTCGGAATCGAGCGTGAAGGTCTGGCCGTTCTGGAGCTGCACCGCGCCTTCCGCGAACGCGCCAAGCCGGAGCTTCGGGCCTTGAAGGTCGACCAGGATGCCGATCGGGCGGCCATAGCTGCTCTCGACGTTGCGGATCGTCGCCACCAGCTCCCGCATCTTGTCATGCGGGGTGTGGCTCATGTTGATGCGGAATACGTCGGCGCCGGCCTCGAACAGGCGGCGGATCATCGCGAGGTCCGAAGAAGCAGGTCCGAGAGTCGCGAGAATCTTGATACGGCGAAGACGCCTCATGGCTTATTTCCAGACGGTGGCGAGGGGGCTGGCGGAAGGCCAGGCGCGGCGGGGGGGGTACCACCGGGCGGGCTATTGGGCAAACCCGGAACGCCGCCACCTGGGCCAACAGGGCCGGGCATCCCGGGGACACGTTGCTGGGCGGGCTGCTCGTTGGCATCGGTGAGCTGGACCGTCCAGGCCCGCTGCTCGCCGGTATCGACCTCGAAATAGCCGGTCCGGTCATAGCCGCGCGCCAGGCAGTCCTCGGTGCCGCGGATGGTGAATTCCTTGTCGCGCGAGCACATGAAGGCCTGCCCCGACCATTCGCCGCCGCGGTCATAGTCGATCGCGTAGATGTAATAGTAGCGGGCGACCAGCGTTCCCCGCAGCAGGGTCTCGCAGGAGCGGGACGAGATGTTCCACCAGCCTTCGGTGGTCCAGCCGTCGGCGTCCTTGTAGCCAAGCGCGATGCCGACCCGGCTCGAGGTGTTGTTGCAAAGCCGGAAATCGGCCGAGGCCGGACTGGACCAGAGACACAGCAGAGCAACCACCAGCACCGGGACCAACCGGGCGAGCAGGCGAAGGGGGGAGCGGGGAGATTCGGCGATCATTGTCGCGGAAGCTATATCAGATCATTGACGATTTGGCGTAGGGGTGGGCGGAACCTGCCCCGGGGCACCCAAGGGCTCCGTTTGCGCCGCGATATGGCAAAATCTGTGACAGGACCCCACCTGATCCCGTAAGGGTGACCACCATCAAGGTCAGAGCCAGAGGTCCAGCTATGGCAATCGACGACAAAACCAGAACGGAGCTCGAGGCGGCCGCTTTCCGGCGCCTGCTCGATCATTTGAAGACGCGGACGGACGTCCAGAACATCGATCTGATGAATCTCGCCGGCTTCTGCCGCAACTGCCTGTCCAACTGGCTCAAGGAGGCTGCCGACGCGCAAGGCGTCAGCTTGAGCAAGGACGAGAGCCGGGAAGCCGTGTACGGCATGCCGTACGAGACCTGGAAGGCAAAGCACCAGGGCACGGCCACGCCCGAGCAGCACGAGGCGATGAAGAAGGTCCCTCCCCACAGTCACTGAGGTGACTGTCCGGGGGCCGGCTTGAGTCGCACCACACAACAGCTTTCTTCGCTCAGCTGCAGGAAGGTGTGGGCGCGCTGTGGACGAGCGCGATGCTTGCTTGAACGCAGTCGGCGCCAACCCTAAGGGTCTTGCCAGCACGCGCGGTGAGGATGCCGGCGTCACCTCGTTTTGCCAGTTCCATTGGGAGTACCAAGATGGCCACCTCCGCCGCCGTCCGCGACGATGAGCCCGCGACGAAATTTGCCAAGGACCAGCTCAAATCCATCATCGAGCGCATCGAGCGGCTGGAGGAAGAGAAGAAGGCGATCTCCGACGACATTCGCGACGTCTTCGCCGAAGCCAAGGGCAACGGTTACGACGTCAAGGCGCTGCGCACCATCGTACGCATGCGCAAGCAGGATCCCAACGAACGGGCCGAGGCCGAGACGATTCTCGAGACCTACATGCAGGCGCTGGGGATGATCTGAGGCGATGAGGCCGCAGCGTCACCGGTAAGGAGTACCTCGTCCCGCCGCAGCGCACCCAGCTTGGGCAAAATCCGCTTGTCTGCTAGAGTGCTCGGTGAAGGGACCGAGCAATGGATGTGCCTGGACCTGAGCGCAGGCTCGCAGCGGTCCTCGCGGCTGACATGGTCGGCTTTAGTCGGCTCATGGAGGTCGATGAGGCTGGCACGCTCGCGCGCCTCAAGACCCACCGGATCGAGCTGATCGATCCGGCCATTGCCAAAAATCACGGCCGCATCATCAAGACGACGGGCGACGGCATGCTCGTCGAATTTCATAGCGTCGTCGACGCCGTGCTGTGCGCTGCTGAAATTCAGAACCGGATGGGTCGACGCAACGCCGACGTCCCGCCGCCGCGATGGATACAATTCCGCATCGGCATCAATCTGGGCGACGTGATCGTCGACCAGAACGATATTTTCGGCGACGGCGTCAACGTCGCGGCACGGCTGGAGGCCCTGGCCGAACCTGGAGGTATCTGCATCTCGAGCGCGGTGCGCGACCAACTCGGCGAGCGGCTTGATGGCGTTGCATTCGAGGATATCGGCGAGCAGAACGTCAAGAACATCGTCCGCCCGATCCGGGTCTACCGGATACGACTGGAGGGGAGCCCGGCAAGCGCATCAGACGGCACGAAGGGCCCTGCGAGGACGACCGGCAAGTCGAAGAAGCCGTCCATCGCCGTGCTGCCCTTCGCCAACATGAGCGGCGACCCGGAACAGGAGTTCTTCGCGGATGGCTTGACCGAAGACATCATCACCGAGCTGTCACGCTTCCACGACCTGTTGGTGATCTCCCGCAACTCGACCTTTGTGTACAAGGGCAAGGCGGTCAAGGTGCAGGACGTCGGCCGAGAATTCGGCGTCGATTATGTCATCGAGGGCAGTGTGCGAAAGGCCGGAGATCGCGTCCGCGTCACCGTGCAGCTGATCGATGCGGAAACCGATCGGCACATTTGGGCCGAACGCTACGACGGCGAGCTCAAGGATATCTTCGCCATCCAGGACGAGATGACCCGGGCGATCGCCGCCACGTTGCCCGGCCGCGTCGAGGCGGCCACGCACGATCGGGCGAACCGCAAGCCCACGGACAACATGGCGGCTTATGAATGCGTGCTGGCCGCAAAGGTCTTACACCATCGTTCCAATCGCGAAGACAATGCGCGGGCGCAACTTCTGCTCGACCGGGCGCTCGAGCTCGATGCGAACTATGCTCACGCACACGCGTGGAAGGCGTGCGTTCTGGGCCAGACCTGGGTCTATAGCTGGTGCGCGGATCGCGACACCACGTTCCAGCAGGTGGCGTCTGAGCTGGAGACCGCGCTGGTCCTCGACGACAATGACAGCGACGTCCACCGCATCCTCGCGGCGCTCAATCTGAACCGCGACGACCATGACAAGGCCACCTACCATCAGGAGCGGGCGCTCGCGCTCAACCCGAACTATGATCTTGTGGTGGTGCAGCAGGGCGAACTGTTGACCTGGCTGGGGAGGCCGGAGGAGGGCATCGACTGGATCAGGAAGGCGATGCGGCTCAACCCGTACCACCCGGAACGCTTCTGGAGCCATCTCGGGCGCGCCTATTATTGTGCCGAGAAATACGCCGAAGCCGCCGAGGCCTTCTCACGGATCACGCGGCCCGATCAAACCCACCACGCATTTCTTGCCGCGATCTTCGCCCAGATGGGCAACGCGATTGCGGCCGGCGCTCACGCGGCCGAGGTTCTCAAGCGCGAGCCGGCATTTTCAGTGGCCAATCATCTCTCCACTCAGCATTATAAGCGCGACGTTGACCGTCAGCGCTACGAGGCTGGCCTTCGCGGAGCTGGCCTGCCGGCCTGATCTGGCGGATCGCGGAGACTGATGAGCGATCGAGAGTGAAGCCGTGATTGAGCCGACGTTGCCACGCGAAGTGAGCCGCGTTTTCGACGCTTTCCCGGCGCCGGTCGGCAAGCGGCTGCTCCAGGTGCGCGGACTGATCTTCGCGACTGCTGCAACGCATGACAATGTCGGCCGGCTCACCGAAACCCTGAAATGGGGCGAGCCCGCCTACCTGACCGACGAGACCGGCAGCGGCTCGACCATCCGGCTTGGCCGCCTCAAAGACTCCGAGCACGCCGCAATTCTGTTCAACTGCAAGACAACGCTGGTCGATACGTTTCGCGAGCGCTTTCCCGATGCGTTCGAATACCGGCAGACCAGGGCGTTGCTGCTGCCGGTGTCGGGCAAGCTGCCGAAGCAGGAGCTATCGATCTGCCTGTCGCTGGCGCTGACCTATCATCTGGATCGGCGAGCAAAGAAGGCGCGCTAGGCTGTCAGCCTCATCGCAACGCGGCGGTGCGCATGACGAACGACGTCGTCTCGAGCTTGGCGGTGGCGCTGCCCGAGAAACTGTCGCAGGACAGGCCCTGCATCGGATCATCGGTGAAACCCATTGCGATCACGGCCTGCGGCTTCACGAAAAAGCCGCGCAACGCGACCGTATCGAGCTCGCCCATCAGCGTCACCGACATCGCGCGGCTGGCACTCGGCGACAGCATCACGATCTTCAGCCAGATGCTCTCGCCCTTGGCGGCGGAGAGCCGGGTCGCGGTGGCGATCATGCCGTCGGTGGTCTTGCCGACGACGGTATTGATCTCGGTGGCCGGCGCAGAATTGCGGGCGGCGGACACCGGGCGCACGCCGCGCGGGATCGGCGCAGAGGCGGCGACGACGTTGGCGCGGTCGACCGGGGAGGCGGCCGGCGCGTAAGCCAGCGCCTGAAGGGTTGCGTTGGAGACGCTCGCGGTCGGTTGTGGATCGGTGGCGGCGGCAAGCGCCTGGCGCGCCTTCAGCGCGGCGATCTGTGCCGGCGTCGCTTGCTGCGGCGTGGCAGGCGCATCCCAGAAGCCGCGGGCGTTGATGATATCGGCGGGGGTCTCAAGCTTACCGGCAGCCGGCTTGTCAGCCACGGGCGCGGGCTTCGGCTTGGGCGGCGCAACGAACTGCACGTCGGCCGAGGCGAGCTGGATCGCGGCGGCGACCGACGGCTTGGCGCGGGGCGTCGGGACCGGATCGGCCGGCTTGGCGGCGGCTGCGACCACGGTGGTTGTCGCGGGCTTCTCGGCCACGCCCTCGTCATCCTCGTCGCTGCTGGCGGGAGCCGACTTGCCCTTGAACAAGGCGGCGAAGAAGCTGGGCTTGCCGAGGGCCGCGGTCTCATCGCCGCGCCGCTCGATGTCGGCCTTGGCGAGTTCGTAACCTTTCAGCGGCGTGCCGTCGGTCGGGACGTGGACGGTGCGGCCGTCCGGGAACACGCGGACGAGCTGGTCATGCGTCATGCGCGGCCAGTGCCGGATGCTGCCGGTGTCGAGATGCACGAAGGGCGAGCCGGAGGTCGGGTAGAAGCCGACCCCGCCGCGCTGCAGGCGCAGGCCGGCGAAGCGGATCTGCTCCAGCGGAACGTTCGGGATGTAGAAGTCCATCGCATGGCCCAGCATGTGCTGGCTGAAGCGCGCCACGCCAGAGGAGCGGCGGCGGAGCATGGAGTTGGTGGCGGGGGAGCGATAGGACGAGATGATCTGGATCGGCTGCTTGCCGTCGACGTCGCGATAGACTTCCCAGAGGATATCGAAGAGGTGACGGTCCATGACCGTCTCGTCCTGAGTGCGCCAGTCGCGCAGGAAGTGGTTGAGAGTCTTCAGCGCGGCTTCGTCGTAGCGGCCATCGCGCTTGAAGGTGACGGTGAGGTCTTCGCCGGAATGGGTGTGATGGAAGGAGAGCGTCTTGGTTTCGTTCAGCGCTGCGGCGTTATGAACCGAACCGGCAGCCGCAAGCAGCACCAGCGAGGCGAGGCCGATCCGAGATCCGACCTTCACTCCCGCATGGGACAACGACACCGCAGCAAATTTGCGTGCGAAACCAGCCAGCACGTATGAGCCCACCCAGTCGACGAGCGTTCAAAATGGACTCTCCCGCCAACCCCGTTAGCGCGCGAAAGAGGATGAACGCTTTGTTAAAGCGAGAAGGTTAATTCGAGGTTGACCTTCCCGCCCCCAAACCAAGTCAGACTACAATCCTAAGCGTCTGAGTGTGGCGAAAAAACGCCCGCCGCCCGAACTCGGGTGGCGAATGGTTAACGTTAAACGACCCCGTCCATGGGGCGGGGTCGTTGATTTCGTTCAAGAATTTCGGAAGCTGAGACGGCTCAGCCGGGCCTCAGCGGGTGAATACCCGCTGCTGCTGGGGCCGGCGGCCGATCGGGGCGGGCGGCGGGGTCGGTGCGCCGAACAGGCGCTCGAAGAAGTTCGGGCCGGACGAGCCGAAACCACCGCCATTGTTGGCCACCGCCACGCCGGACGGCAGCGTCGTCGCCGGGCGCGAATAGCTCGGCTGCGAGTGAGCAACGACGTTCTCGAGGTCCTTGCCGCGGCTGTTCTTCAGGATGTTGATCATGGTCGCGTCGCGACCATAGACGTCCTTGCGGAATTGCAGCTTGCCGCCGTCATCCACGAAGGCGGTCTGGTAGGTGATGTTGACCGGGATCGGGGTCGGGAATTTCAGGTCGACCTCACCCGAGCCGTACATGCTGCGCACGCGCTCCGGCGTGTACTTGTCGCCCGGCAGGGCGATATTGAGCAGCACGGAGGCGTACTGATCGGGATATTGAACGCGCATGCAGCCATGGCTGAAGGCGCGATCTTCCCTGGCGAACAGGTTCTTGTCCGGCGTGTCGTGCTGATAGACCAGGAACTTGTTCGGGAAGTTGAAGCGGATGCGGCCGAGTGCGTTGGCTTCACCGGGCGGCTGCGAGATGTGCACCGAGCCGTCGCGGTTCTGCTCGAGTTTCAGGCCCATGCGCTGAAGCACGGTCGGGTCCTGCTGCAGCGCCGGCAGATATTCGCCATAGACGATCGACGGCGGCACGTTCCAGGTCGGGTTGACCGTGATGTACTTCATCGTCTCGGTCAGCAGCGGCGTCGCGTGCTGGCCCGGCTTGCCGGTCACGACGCGGGTGGTCCAGACCTGCTGGCCGCGCTGCATCACCTTCAGCGTGTAGTCGGGAATGTTGAGGATGACGTAGGCGTCGCCCAGCGAGGGCACGCCGAGGTCGCGCGGCAACCAGCGCCAGCGCTCCATGTTCACCAGCACGGTGTCGATCTGCTTGTCGCGCTTCGGGCTGTTCATCGCCTTCACGGTCGGCGCGTCGAGCACGCCGGTCGCCTTGATCTCGGCGCCGTCCTGGAATTTTCGCACGGCATCGGCGACCGTGGCATCGTAACGGTCATCGCTGGCGTTCTCGGTGATGCCGAGCTTGGCGCGGAGCTGCGGCACGCGCGGATCCTGCACGACGACTTCCGCCTGCTTCTTGCCCTTGGCCGGCGTGTACTTCAGCGCCGGGCCGTCGGTGATCTCGATCACCGGGCCGTCGCCCTGGCCGCGCAGCTGCGCGAGCTTTGCCTTCAGCTCCCTGTAGAGCTTCTGTGGCGGGTTGTAGCTGTCGAGCGCGGCCGAGGCGTCGGCCGCCGTCGTGACCTTGGTGAGCACCTCGTTCGGATCGGTCGGATGCTCGGGATAGAGGATGTCGGCGCTGACCTGGGACCAGTGCATGCGGCCGCTCTGCGCCTGGCGCGCATAATCGAACATGCTGGCGGTGAGCTTCAACTCGGCATCGGCGAGCGCATCGGGCGTCGTGGCGGCGGCGAAATCCGGCACCGGATAGTCGGCGGGATTGAGGCCGTCAGAGGCCGCGTCCTTCAACCGCGCGATCACGCCCTTGGCCGCGGCCGTCAGGCTGCCGGCCTGTGTCCAGACCGGCGCGAAGTCACGGGCGCCGTAGAATTTCTCGATCGCCGCGCGCTCGTTCTTGCGGTCGAAATGGCGCGAGGTCTTGGCGCCGATGATATCCTTGATCTTGTCGGCGACCGGCTGGTCGGCGGCGGGGACGTTGCTCGCGGCCTCCTTCACGGGCTCGGCGGCCGGGGTCGCTGCTGCCGCCGCAGGTGCAGCGGGGGTGGCCGCCGGAGCTGCTGCAGTGTCGGCTTTTGCTGGTTCGGTCTTCGCAGGTTCGGGATTCGCAGGTTCGGGATTCGCAGGCTCGGTCTTGGCCGTTTCACTCTTCGGCGCGTCGGCCGCCGGCGTGGTGGCGACGCCGGACGGCTTGGTCTCGACCTTGTCGGGAGCTGGGACAGCCTCGGCCTTCACGGGCTCCTTCGCAGTTTCCTTGGCGGGCTCCTTCGGCGCGTCCTGGACCGTGGCGGTGGTGTCGAGCTTGATGTCGGATGCGGTCGGGGGCGGGACGTTTGCGGGCTCGGGGCGCGGGATCGCGGCTTCGATCGCGAGCTCGGCAGCACTGCTGCGCGCCTGATCCTGTGCCAGCGCAGAGCCGGCCGATACCGTGAGGAGGGTCGCCGCGATCGTCGCCAAAACGCGGTCAAAGCCTGCACGGTGGTTCAAACAGTCACGCATTGTGTCGCACCCCTTGGGTGAACTGTCCCCCGTGGAACAGCTTCGTTATCGCCAAATTGAGTTTCGGCTAAACCGCGCCGGCCTCTCGAAAGTTGCACGCCTGCACGCAACGATTCATACGCAGACGATATACAGGCCCCGTTTTTGCGGCCAGCGCTACCCGGGACAACTCACGACAAACTGACTTCAAGACAGGCCGTTTGCAACGGATTGTGCGGCTTCACCGCGCGCTTTTCCCGGTGTCTGTCACTTCCAAGTCACGGTTCGGTGCGCTGCCGAATTTTGCCGTAATTCAACGGGTTGCGGGCGCAATGCCGGGCCGCGCGAACCTCGTTCGCATGAGGTTCAGTGCGTCTCCTCGCCGCTTTTCCCGCCATGTCCGGGAACCCCGGCTTCATCGAGTTTGCGGTAGAGCGTGGATCTGCCGATTTTGAGGCGACGCGCCACCTCCGACATCTGCCCGCGATAGTGCGAGATCGCAAAGCGGATGATCTCGTTCTCCATGTCTTCGAGAGAACGGACATCGCCGGTGGAGGTCAACATCGAGAGAGACCCTGCCAGGGGCAGCGGAACGATCGGTATTTCATTACCCGACACCAACGATGGCGCTGCGATAGGCTCGATCATCAGCGGCGCGGTTGGAATCTCCGTTGCGGTCTGCGGATGCGACGCGACCAGCGGGAAATCGTCGAGGCCGAGCTGGTCGCCCTCGCTCATCACCACCGCGCGGTAAACAGCGTTTTCGAGCTGGCGGATGTTCCCGGGCCAGTCGAGCTGGGCGAGATGCGCCATGGCCTCACCGCTGACGCCGGAGATCGGGCGGTTCTCCTCGGCGGCAAAGCGCGCCAGAAAATGCCGCAGGAGATGCGGAATGTCCTCGCGCCGGGCCCTGAGCGACGGGATTGTCAGCGGCAGCACGTGCAGGCGGTAGAACAGATCTTCCCGGAAGTGTCCCTGTTTCACCCGCTCCAGAAGCTTGCGATTGGTCGCGGAGATGATGCGGACGTCGACCTTCACGGGCTTGCGGCCTCCGACGGCCTCGACTGCGCCTTCCTGCAGGGCGCGGAGCAATTTGACCTGCGTGGTCAGCGGCAGCTCGCTGACCTCGTCCAGAAACAGCGTGCCGCCATGGGCCTCGACAAACTTGCCGGTATGCCGCTCGGTCGCGCCGGTGAACGCGCCCTTCTCGTGGCCAAACAGGATGGACTCGACGAGGTTGTCGGGGATCGCGCCGCAATTGACTGCAACGAAGGGCTTTGCCTTGCGCTCGCCGCTGCCGTGGATGGCGCGCGCGAACATTTCCTTGCCGACGCCGGACTCGCCTTCGATCAGCACCGGGATCGAGGAGTTCGCCGCCTTCTGGGCCGCGCGCATCACGCCCGCCATCGCTTCGGCGCGCGTGATGATGTCGGAGAAGGTCAGCCTGCCCTCGCGGCTGTGACGGATGCGTTGCAATTCGCCCTTGAGTGCGGAGGCGTTGAGCGCGTTGCGCAACGAGACCTGGAGCCGCTCCACGCCGACCGGCTTGACCACGAAATCGGCAGCGCCGGCGCGCATCGCCGAGATCACGTTGTCGATGCCGCCATGGGCGGTCTGCACGATGACGGGTACGCTGAGGCCGGCTTCGCGGATTTTCGCCAGCACGCCCATGCCGTCGAGGCCGGGCATCACGAGATCGAGGATCACGGCGTCGATCGCCGGCGCATCGGGGGCAGTGAGGGCCGCGATTGCGGCGTCGCCGGACTCGACGACGACCGTCTCATAGCCGCATTTCTGCACCATGTTCTCGACCAGACGGCGGGCTACGGCGTCGTCGTCGGCGATCAAAATACTGGCAGCCATGGTGCTCCCCGCACGCTACTACTATCTGTCTCGAATCGGGTCACTCTGGCCGAAGCCGATTAACGCACTCTTAAACCTTGATGCCCCCGCCCGCCGCAGCGTTCGTTGAACACAGGTTTCCCACACAATGACTTCGCGCTCCAAGACCGCCCTTAAAGAGACCGCTCTTAAAAAGTCTGCTCTCCGCAAGCCAGCTGCCAAGCAATCCGCCGTCAAGAAATCCGCCGCCAAGGCAAAACCCTCCAAACCTGCGAGCAAGACCGGCAAGCTTCCGGAGTGGAACCTCGCCGATCTCTATTCCGGGATCGATGCGCCGGAAGTGGCGCGCGATCTCGAAACGATGGATGCCGATTGCGTCGCGTTCGAGACCGACTACAAGGACAAGCTCGCAACAGGCACAGCAAACGAAGATGGCGGAAAATGGCTCGCGGAAGCCGTGCGACGCTATGAGGCGATCGACGATGTCGCCGGCCGTCTCGGCTCCTATGCCGGCCTCGTCCACGCCGGTGACAGCGTGGACCCTACGATTTCAAAGTTTTACGGCGACGTCTCCGAGCGGCTGACGGCAGCATCGACGCATCTTCTGTTCTTCGCGCTCGAGCTCAATCGAATCGATGACGATATTTTGAACCGCGGAATGCAGGCCGCCGAGCTCGCGCACTACCGTCCGTGGATCGAGGACCTGCGCAAGGAGAAGCCGTATCAGCTCGACGACAGGCTCGAGCAGCTCTTCCTTGAGAAGGCGCAAACCGGTTATTCCGCGTTCAACCGGTTGTTCGACCAGACCATCTCCGGCCTGCGCTTCAAGGTCGGCGCTAAAGAGCTCGCCATCGAGCCGACGCTGAACTTCCTGCAGGACCGCGACGGCGCCAAGCGCAAGGCCGCGGCGGAAGCTCTGGCGAAAACCTTCAAGGCCAACGAGCGCACCTTTGCGCTGATCACCAACACGCTCGCCAAGGACAAGGATATCTCTGACAATTGGCGCGGGTTCAAGGACGTCGCGGATTCCCGGCATCTCAGCAATCGCGTCGAGCGCGAGGTGGTGGATGCGCTGGTCGCCTCGGTCCGCGCGGCCTACCCAAAGCTGTCGCATCGCTACTACGCGCTGAAGGCGAAGTGGTTCGGCAAGAAGCGGCTGGCCTATTGGGACCGCAACGCACCGCTGCCGTTCGCCGCGACCGACACGATCGGCTGGCCCGATGCGCGCAACATGGTGCTGTCAGCCTATCGCGGCTTCTCGCCGAAAATGGCCGATATCGCCGAGCGCTTCTTCACCGACCGCTGGATCGACGCGCCGGTGCGTCCGGGCAAGGCGCCGGGCGCCTTCTCGCATCCGACCACGCCGTCGGCGCATCCTTACGTCCTGATGAACTACCAGGGCAAGCCGCGCGACGTGATGACGCTTGCACATGAGCTCGGCCACGGCGTGCATCAGGTGCTGGCGGCGAAGAACGGCGCGCTGATGGCGCCGACGCCGCTGACGCTCGCCGAGACCGCCAGCGTGTTCGGCGAGATGCTCACGTTCAGGCGGCTGCTGGCGCAGACCAAGAGCGCAAAGCAGCGCCAGGCGCTGCTCGCCGGCAAGGTCGAGGACATGATCAATACCGTGGTGCGGCAAATCGCGTTCTATTCGTTCGAGCGCGCGGTCCACACCGAGCGCAAGAACGGCGAGCTCACCGCGACGCGGCTCGGCGAGCTCTGGCTGTCGGTGCAGGGCGAGAGCCTGGGGCCGGCGATCGAGATCAAGGCGGGCTACGAGAACTACTGGATGTACATCCCGCACTTCATCCACTCGCCGTTCTATGTCTACGCTTATGCCTTCGGCGATTGCCTCGTGAACTCGCTCTACGCCGTCTACGAGAATGCGGCCGAGGGCTTTGCCGAGCGCTATCTCGACATGCTCGCCGCCGGCGGCACCAAGCATTATTCCGAGCTGCTGCGCCCGTTCGGGCTCGACGCCAAGGACCCGAAATTCTGGGACGGCGGACTCTCGGTCATCGCAGGAATGATCGACGAGCTGGAGGCGATGGGCTGAGCGGGGCCGGGCTCGGCGCGAGCGGAAGTCACGTAAAACATCTGTTGAACCTCCGCCCGGGCGATGTTATACATATGTATAACCTATCGGGATGGCAGGAAGGCCATGAAGATCGAGATCAAGAAGATCGGTAATTCGGATGGTCTGTTGCTGCCGCGCGAGTTGATGCAGCGGCTCGATCTCAAGCGCGGGCAGCAACTCCACGTCGTGGAATTGCCTGGTGGTGGTTTTCAGCTTCTGCCGCACGATCCCGATTTCGAGCGGACGATGGAAATCGCCGACGAGATCATGGACAAATATCGCGACACTCTCGCTGCGCTGGCGAAGTAAGAGCTTGATCAAATGAGCGAGCCCGAAGAGCCGCTCTGGATCACCTACGAGCAGGCTGTCGCAATTCATGGCCGACAACTCCGCCGTTTCGGCGGTGCGCCGGGGTTGCGCGACGAAGGCATGTTGCGCTCAGCGTTGGAGCGGCCCATCAACAGATGGCGCTATGAGCAGGCGCAGCTCGACGAACTTGCTGCTGCTTATGCATTCGGGCTCGCGAAAAACCACGCATTCGTTGATGGAAACAAGCGCATCGCCTTCATGGCGATGATGGTCTTTCTGCACCGGAATGCTGTGGCTTTCAGTCCCGATCCAGCCGAGGCAACGACCATCATCCTCTCCCTCGCCGCCGGTGAAGTCAGCGAGCAGAGCCTCGTCCGCTGGATCCGCGATAATCTGGATTCCAAATGAGCCTATTTGCTGGAAAACCGCGCTTCGGTGCCGTTGCCCTGCTCGAAGGTTTAAGGTATCCCAACCGAAGAATTCGACTTTCGACTGGGGACATCATCAATGGCTGATCATAGCGAAGTGGCGTACACCACCGCCGACGGCAACGACTACGTTGCCCACGAGCAGACCTACGAGGGCTTCATCAAGCTCGTGAAATACGGCACGGCCTCGGTCGCGCTCATCGTCATCCTGATGGCGATCTTCCTCACCTAACTCGTCTTCGGCGGCTGCCCACGTCTGCGGCGGCAGCTGCCCACTAAATTTGCAAACAAGCCGGTTCCAAAGCCGGTATGCAACGTTGCGGGAGTAACGCTAAGTTTGCGCGCGCGCTTTTTCCCGCGTCGCCGGAGGGCCTATGAAGATCGCCGTTGCCAAGGAAATCGATCCGTCGGAGCCGCGTGTTGCCGCTTCGCCCGATACGGTGAAGAAGTTCAAGGCGCTGGGCGCCGAGATCGCCGTCGAGCCGGGCGCCGGCCTCAAATCGGGCCTGCCGGATTCCGAGTTCACCGCCGTGGGCGCCACGGTCAGCGCCGATGCGCTGAAAGACGCCGACATCATCATCAAGGTGAAGCGCCCCGAGGCGTCCGAGCTCTCGCAATACAAGCGCGGCGCGCTCGTCATCGCCATCATGGACCCCTATGGCAACGAGGCCGCGCTGAAGACGATCGCCGATGCCGGCGTCTCCGCCTTCGCGATGGAATTGATGCCGCGCATCACCCGCGCGCAGGTGATGGACGTGCTGTCGTCGCAGGCCAATCTCGCCGGCTACCGCGCCGTGATCGAGGGCGCCGAGGCCTTCGGCCGTGCCTTCCCGATGATGATGACCGCCGCCGGCACCGTGCCGGCCGCCAAGGTGTTCGTGATGGGCGTCGGCGTCGCCGGCCTCCAGGCGATCGCGACCGCGCGCCGTCTCGGCGCCATCGTCACCGCGACCGACGTGCGGCCCGCGACCAAGGAGCAGGTCGAATCGCTCGGCGCAAAATTCCTCGCCGTCGAGGACGAGGAATTCAAGAACGCGCAGACCGCCGGTGGCTACGCCAAGGAGATGTCCAAGGAGTACCAGGCCAAGCAGGCCGCGCTCACCGCCGAGCACATCAAGAAGCAGGACATCGTCATCACCACCGCTCTGATCCCGGGCCGACCCGCGCCGAAGCTCGTCTCGGGCGAGATGGTCAAGTCGATGAAGCCGGGTTCGGTGCTGGTCGATCTCGCCGTCGAGCGCGGCGGCAATGTCGAGGGCGCCAGGCCGGGCGAGGTCGTCGACCTCGATGGCATCAAGATCGTCGGCTACACCAACGTCGCCGGCCGCGTCGCGGCCTCGGCCTCGAGCCTCTACGCACGCAATCTGTTCTCCTTCATCGAAACTATGGTCGACAAGAAAGAGAAGAAGCTTGCCGTCAACTGGGACGATGAACTCGTCAAGGCTACCGCGCTGACCAAGGACGGCGCCGTGATTCACCCGAACTTTCAGCCCAAGTCGGCTTAATTGGGCCCAAGGAGAGCCGCCATGGAGCATGCTGCACAACTCGTCGACCCCTTTATCTTCCGGCTGTCGATCTTCGTCCTCGCCGTCTTTGTCGGCTATTTCGTCGTGTGGTCGGTGACGCCTGCGCTGCACACGCCGCTGATGAGCGTGACCAACGCGATCTCCTCGGTGATCGTGGTCGGTGCGCTGCTTGCGGTCGGCGTCGCAAATGTCTCGAGCGGTTCGGGCTGGGCGCGCGGCTTCGGCTTCGTCGCGCTCATCTTTGCCTGCGTGAACATCTTTGGCGGCTTCCTTGTCACCCAGCGAATGCTGGCGATGTACAAGAAGAAGTCGAAGTAAGCGGCCACCTCGGGCTGATGGGATCAATGGGGACCTGAGATGAGCGCTAATCTCTCTGCATTCTTGTATCTCGTGGCGGGGGTGCTGTTCATCCTGTCGCTGCGTGGACTTTCGAGCCCGGCGTCGTCGCGCCAGGGCAATCTTTTCGGCATGATCGGCATGGCGATCGCGGTCGCCACTACGCTTGCGAGCCACCCGCCGGCTGACGGCGTGGCCTGGCTGCTGGTCATCCTCGCGATCGCGATCGGCGGCGGCATCGGTGCGGTGATCGCGCGCCGCGTGCCGATGACGTCGATGCCGGAACTGGTCGCCGCCTTCCACTCCCTGGTCGGCATGGCCGCGGTGCTGGTCGCCGCCGGCGCGTTCTATGCGCCCGAGGCCTTCGACATCGGCACGCCCGGCAACATCCATGCGCAGAGCCTGGTCGAAATGTCGCTCGGCGTCGCCATCGGCGCGCTGACCTTCACCGGCTCGGTGATCGCGTTCCTGAAGCTGTCGGCCCGCATGAGCGGCGCCCCGATCATTCTGCCGTTCCGTCACATCATCAACATCGCGCTCGCGATCGCGCTCGTCGTCTTCATCGTCGGGCTGGTGATGTCGGGCAGCGCGTTCGACTTCTGGATGACCGTCATCCTGGCGCTGGCGCTCGGCGTGCTCATGATCGTCCCGATCGGTGGCGCCGACATGCCGGTCGTGATCTCGATGCTCAACTCCTACTCCGGCTGGGCCGCGGCCGGCATCGGCTTCACGCTGGGCAATTCCGCGCTGATCATCACCGGCGCGCTGGTTGGCTCCTCCGGCGCGATCCTGTCCTACATCATGTGCCACGCGATGAACCGCTCCTTCATCTCGGTCATCCTCGGCGGCTTCGGCGGCGAGACGGCGGCGGCCGGCGGAGGAGCAGGCGGTGAGCAGAAGCCCGCCAAGCTCGGCTCGGCCGATGATGCGGCCTTCATCATGAAGAACGCGCAGAAGGTCATCATCGTGCCCGGCTACGGCATGGCGGTGGCGCAGGCCCAGCACGCGCTTCGTGAAATGGGCGATGTCCTGAAGAAGGAAGGCGTCGAGGTGAAGTATGCCATTCACCCGGTCGCGGGCCGCATGCCCGGCCATATGAACGTGCTGCTCGCCGAGGCCAACGTGCCCTACGACGAGGTGTTCGAGCTCGAGGACATCAACTCCGAATTCGCGCAGGCCGACATCGCCTTCGTGATCGGCGCCAACGACGTCACCAACCCGGCGGCCGAAGAGGACAAGACCTCGCCGATCTACGGCATGCCCGTGCTCCAGGTCTGGAAGGCCGGCACAGTGATGTTCATCAAGCGGTCACTGGCATCGGGTTATGCCGGTATCGACAATCCGCTGTTCTACCGCGACAACACCATGATGCTGCTCGGCGACGCCAAGAAGGTCACCGAGAACATCGTCAAGGCGATGTAGCATCGCGCGGCAGCGGCGCGTCAATCGGCGCGCCGTCCATGCGGCGGTGGGCGGCCGACGTGAGATTCCGTCCGGCATGACCGTCATCAAGTGGATCGCCATCATTCTTGCGGCCGGCTATCTCGCCGGTCTCGCGCTGCTCTATTTCAAGCAACGCGACATGCTGTTTCCGATCCCGACCATCGAGCGGACGGCGCCCGCTGCCGCCGGCTTTCCGGAAGCCGAGGAGCACGTCCTGGCGGCATCGGACGGCGAGAACGTGATCGCCTGGCACGTGCCGGCGCGGCCCGGCCGTCCCGTGATCCTCTATTTCCCTGGCAATGGCGATTTTCTCGCCGGCCTGGTCGGTCGTTTCAAGGCCTTGACGGCTGACGGCACCGGTCTCGTGGCTCTGTCCTATCGCGGCTATGCGGGCTCCAGCGGTGCGCCGAGCGAAGACGGCCTGCTGCGCGACGGGACGGCTGCGTATTCGTTCGCGGCGGCGCGCTATGACGCCCAGCGCATCGTCGCTTGGGGATTCTCGCTCGGGACCGGCGTTGCCGTCGCTGTGGCGTCCGATCATCCAATCCAAAAGCTGGTCCTCGAAGCGCCCTACACGTCGATCGCCGACGTCGCAGCTGCGCAATTCCGCTTCGTTCCGGTCCGCCTCTTGATCCGGGATCCGCTCCACTCGGACCGGCGCATTGCGCGCGTCACAGTGCCGCTCCTGATCGTCCATGGCGCGCAGGACCGGACCATCCCGATCGCATTCGGCGAGAGGCTGTTCGCGCTGGCGCGCGAGCCGAAGCAGTTCGTTCGTATCCCTGCGGGCGGGCATGACGATCTCGGCAGCTTTGGCATGGCCGAGATCGCGCGACGCTTCATTAGCGGCTCCTGAGGGCTGACGGGCGCGATCTTCTCGCGCATAATCGGCGGCCCGTCTAATGAAGGAATCGCCTGCATGAGCGCACACGGACCGATGCCGCGGTCGTCCTGGATCTTCCCCGCTCTGGCGGTGCTGCTATTCCTGATCGTCACCGTGACCGGCTACGGCTTCACCCTGTCGGCGGGCGGAGCCTTGTTCGCGGTCGTCCTGCTGGTGATCCTGTTCGGCACCGTGTTCGCGGCCGTGCATCATTCCGAGGTGATCGCGGAGCGGATCGGCGAGCCCTACGGCACGCTGCTGCTGACGCTCGCAGTGACCGTCATCGAGGTCGCGCTGATCACCACGATCATGCTCGGCGACAAGCCCGCGCCGGAACTGGCGCGCGACACCGTTTTTGCGGTCGTCATGATCGTCTGCAACGGTCTCGTCGGCCTCTGCGTGTTCATCGGCGGGCTTCGCTACCGCGAGCAGGGTTTTCAGGTCTCCGGTGCCAACGTCTATCTCAGCGTGCTGATCGCGCTCGCGACCCTGACGCTGATCATGCCCAACTACACGCTGACGACGCCGGGGCCGATCTATTCGACGCTCCAGCTCGGCTTCGTCGACCTCATCACGATCGTGCTTTATGGCGTGTTCCTCTACATCCAGATCGTCCTGCACAAGGACTACTTCGTTCACGAGCGGGCGGACGGTGAGGGCGGCGAGGCGCGTTTGTCAGGCAAGATGCTGGTGTTGAGCATCGTGCTGCTGCTGATCTCGCTCCTGGCCGTCGTTCTCCTCGCCAAGAAATTCTCGCTGGTGGTGGACGCCGTCGCCGACAGGATCGGCGCTCCGCCGGCGTTTGCGGGCCTCTTGGTCGCGCTCCTGATCCTGATGCCCGAGGGCGTCTCGGCGATCGCGGCGGCTCGCAAGAACGACCTCCAGAAGAGCATCAACCTGGCGCTCGGGTCCTCGCTCGCCACGATCGGCCTGACCATCCCGGCGGTCGGAATCGCCACCTATGCGTTCGACCAGCCGCTGGTACTGGGCCTCAATCCCCAGAACACGGCACTGATGTTCCTGACATTCTTGCTGAGCATGCTGACCTTCGGTACCGGCAGGACCAATGTCCTGTTCGGGCTGGTCCATATGGTGGTATTTGCCGTCTACGTGTTCATGGTCTTCGTACCCTGAACCGATTCCCAGGAGGGTTCCGATGCTTGCCGCCAGGTCCGAGGTTCAGGTCGACAATGATGAGGTCCGGGTGACCGAATGGCGGCTTGCCCCGGGCAGCGCGACCGGGCATCACACCCACGGAATGGACTATGTGATCGTTCCCGTCGTGGCCGGCGAAATGACCATCGTGGCGCCCAATGGGGAGCGTTCCAAGGCGCAGCTTGCGGCCGGAAAATCTTACTTTCGCAAAGCCGGCGTCCAACACGACGTACTTAACGAAACCTCAACCGAGATCGTGTTCCTTGAGATTGAGCTGAAGCCGTAAGGCACGCGTAACCTTTGCCATCGATCCGTCGCAGTTGATCCCTTACAATGCCCCAAAGTTCCCGCATCAGATCGCGCGGGGAGTGGCCGAGAAATGCTGAAATACCTCGCTAAAATTTCGATGGATATTTTCCCCTCGGTGCTCGCGACGATCATCGGGGCCTACATCGTTAATCACTACATCAACGCCAGGCCGGCGGCGGATACCCCGGCGGTGGTGGTGCCGGCCAATGCCGGCAAGGACGCCAAGCCGGCGGATACCGCCAACCTTCCCACGCCCGGCGTCAAGGCCAAGGGCGTCTCCGAGAAGAATGTGACCGAGAAGGCGACGGTCGAGAAGCCTGCCGACAAGTCCGAGACCAAGGCGGACGTCAAGGCTGCGGACGTTGCTCCCGCCGAGACCGCTTCGCACGGCCGTCCCGCGGCGCGTGAGAAGGCGGCTGCCAAGTCGCCCCCGGCAGCTACCACGCCGGTGGTTGAAGCTAATTCGGCGCCGGCTGCTGCGTCGCCTGCCGCGACCCCCGACGCCAATGATCTCGCGCGCGCCGCCATCGAGCGTCTGCGCAAGTCGCCCGAGGGGAAGGCCGCTGAGGCCAAATCTGTCGAGGCCAAGTCCGTCGAAGCCAAGTCCCTCGAGGCCAAGTCCCTCGAAGCCAAGTCCGCCGAAACCAAGTCCGCCGAGACCAAGCCGGCCGAGCGGACCGCTGAGCCTGCAATGCGGGAAGCTGCCCGCACGCCGGAGGCCCCGCGTGTCATCTCCTTGGAGCCGTCCGGGGTGCGTCCCCTGCCGCCGCCAATCACGGTGTCGACGCCCTTGCCCGAGGCCTATGGCAATGGCGGTTCCTCGCAGGGAAGCCCGTCCTACACGGCCTCGGTCGGCAACGACGACCCGAATCGGATGACGCCCCCGGCTGACATTCCCGTGCCGGTGATCGCGCCCCCGCTCGACCTGCGCGCCGACGCCGGTGCGTCAATGCCGCGGCCGAAGAAGACCAATGTCGCCGACGACATGCTGTCGGGCATGAAGTCGATGTTCCACTCGGTCCTGCCGAAGAGTTCCACCCCCGATTAAGACGCTCTGTCAGCCGCCAACGCGGGCCAGGCCGCTGCGGGCGGCGTCATCGCGTGGGCGCAGGCTGACGGCCTTGTTGTAGGACGCCGCAGCCTTGGTCTTGTCGCCCAGCCGCTCATAGGCCTGTCCCCGTGTCGTCCAGACCTGCGCGTTGTGCGGATCGGCCTCTGCAGCCTCATCGAGATCGGCCGCCGCCTCCTTGACCTTTCCGATGGCGAGATAGCTGACGGCGCGGCCGAGCAGCGGCTCGGCCTTTTGTGGATTGAGCCCGCTTGCAGCACCGAAATCGGCGATCGCGAAGTCGTGCTCGTTATTGCCTTGGTAGAGCAGGGCACGGCCGTAGAGCGCCTGCGCATTGTAGGGATCGAGCGCGACGGCGCGGTTGAACTCGTCGAGTGCTGCCTGCGTCTCGCCCGACTTGGCCAGTGCCTGGGCTTTTGTCGTGTGGGTCTGGGCTTCGGTGACGTTGGCGGCGCTGACTGCGTCATCCGGGGCGGCAGCCGCCTTGGGCGCCTCCTGCGGCTTGTCCTTTTCCGGCATCAGCGAGCCGAGATCGAAGGAGCAACCGCATAGTGCGATCCCCACCAAGGTCAGCGCGAGCGGCTGGCGCCAGATCCGGCGCAACCGCGCCAAGCCGGGCTCGGGGAAAGGGGAGGCCATCTACGGTTCGCTCGCGCTGGTGCCGCATCTGTAGTGCCCCATCCCAGAAAGGCACCGCTCACAAAATAATAACGCGGGCCCGGGGCCCGCGTCATTGAAAACTCAGTCCTGCAATCTCGGCAAGATCAGCGCGGTCCGCGCGGACCTGCACCAGCGCCCGGGCCGCCGCGGCCGCCACGGTCGCCACCGGGGCCAGCGCCGAACACCGGCTTCGGCTTCATCGGCAGCAGGCCTTCACGCTGCAGCTTCTTGCGGGCCAGCTTGCGCGCGCGGCGCACGGCTTCGGCCTTTTCGCGGGCCTTCTTCTCAGAGGGCTTCTCGTAGTGTCCGCGGAGCTTCATCTCGCGGAAAATACCCTCGCGCTGCATCTTCTTTTTCAGCGCCTTGAGGGCTTGGTCGACATTGTTATCGCGAACGAGAACCTGCACGCGGCATCCTCTTCAGTGGATCGGATTTGAATTCTGGTAAGTCAAAGGGACGGCAAAAGCGCAAGCCCTTAACCTTGAGCGCGCGGATGTATCAGACAAAACCTGCCATGTCCACCTGCCAAGCGGAGTTTCGGGCCAAGTTCAGCCATTAAATGCGGCGAAAATGCTTCCACGCGGGCCCGATTTGGGAGATTCGGCGCCAGAACGGGGGTCGCGACGGACATAGTTCCGGAATCTTTGAAATCAGGGGAGACGCCACATGGACATGAAGAAATATGCTGCTGAGGCCATCGGCACGTT
This sequence comes from Bradyrhizobium monzae, assembly GCF_021458635.1. GTDB lineage: Bacteria > Pseudomonadota > Alphaproteobacteria > Rhizobiales > Xanthobacteraceae > Bradyrhizobium. The sequence continues at coordinate 1,774,062 of NZ_JAIRDQ010000001.1, read as the reverse complement.
CTGGCTCACATTCGCAGGCTGCGGCAGCGCGGTCATCGCGGCCGGCTTTCCGCAAGTCGGCATCGGCCTGGTCGGTGTGTCGTTGGCCTTCGGCTTGAGCGTCGTCACCATGGCCTATGCGATCGGCCATATCTCGGGGTGCCATCTCAACCCGGCCGTCACGGTCGGCCTTGCCGCCGGAGGACGCTTTCCGGCAGGCCAGATCCTGCCCTACGTGATCGCGCAGGTCTGCGGAGCGATCGTCGCCGCCGAGCTGCTCTATGTGATCGCCAGCGGTGCGCCGGGATTCGACGTCACGAAGGGCTTCGCCTCCAACGGTTATGGCGCGCATTCGCCCGGCCAGTACAGCATGGTCGTCTGCTTCGTCACCGAGGTGGTGATGACCATGATGTTCCTGTTCGTCATCATGGGCTCGACCCACGGTCGCGCGCCCGCGGGCTTTGCCCCGCTCGCGATCGGACTTGCGCTGGTGATGATCCATCTCGTCAGCATCCCCGTCACCAACACGTCGGTGAACCCGGCGCGTAGCACGGGCCCTGCGCTGTTCGTCGGCGGCTGGGCGCTGGCGCAGCTCTGGCTGTTCTGGGTCGCACCGTTGATCGGTGGCGCGCTCGGCGGGGTGATCTATCGCTGGCTCAGCGAGGAGCCCTCAGGCGTCGTCGCGGGCGTGAAGACGGCCTAGTGCATGATCCGGAAAAGTGCGAAGCGGTTTTCCGGAAAGATCATGCGCAAACAACCACCTGAAGCGCGATGACGATTCATCCAGATCTCATCGCGCTTTAGAGCGTTTTCGAGCGACGTGGATATCGGTTCGCGTCAAGACAAAAACTCGAAAAAACGGGATCGCAGCTTTTGCTGCGGTCCTCTCACTTGCTTTTTGAAGGCCTGACTTCGGTGACGTGGCCCATCTTGCGGCCGGGGCGCGGCACGCCTTTGCCGTAGATGTGGACGGTCGCGCCTGGCACGCTCAGCCAGGTCTCGTACTCGTTGATCTCGTCGCCGATCAGATTGGTCATGGTGACGACCTCACCGTGACGCACCGGCTTGCCGAGCGGCCAGCCGGCAATGGCGCGGATGTGCTGCTCGAACTGGGAGACGGACGCGCCGTCGAGCGTCCAGTGTCCGGAATTGTGCACGCGCGGAGCGATCTCGTTGACCAGCACCTTCGGCCCGGTGCCATTGGAGAGCACGAACATTTCCACCGCCAGCACGCCGACATAGTCGAGCGCGGTCGCGATCTTGCCGGCGATGCTGCGCGCCTCTTCGGCGAGCGCATCCGGGATCGGCGCGGGCGCGCGGGAAATCTTCAGAATGTGGTCGCGATGCTCGTTTTCGGTGACGTCGAAGCATTCGACCTGGCCTGCGGCCGAGCGCGCGGCGATCACGGAGATCTCGCGCTCGTACGGGATGAAGGCTTCCAGGATCGCCGATTTGGTGGCGAGGCTGGTCCAGACCTTCGCGATGTCGTCGCCCTCGCGGATGATGGCCTGGCCCTTGCCGTCATAGCCGAAGCGACGGGTTTTCAGGACGGCGGGGAGGCCGATCTTGGCGATCGCCTCGCGCAATGATGCGACCGAGGTGACGTCGGCATAAGCGGCGGTGCCGATGCCGAGCCGGGTGACAAAATCCTTCTCGGCGAGCCGGTCCTGGGTGGTCTCGAGGATCTTGCGGTTGGGCAGCACGGGGCGGCGTGCGTCCAGCACCATGGCGGCAGCGGCCGGCACGTTCTCGAATTCGTAGGTGATGACGTCGACGTCGTGGGCGAACATTTCGAGCGCTTCGACATCGGCATATTCGGCGCAGGTCGCGTTCAGCACGACGTCGAAGGCGGGCGAATCCGGATCGGGCGAGAACACCTGGCAGCGCAGGCCGAGCCGCGCCGCCGCCATGGCCAGCATCCGTCCGAGTTGTCCGCCGCCGAGAATTCCGATGGTGTCGCCGGGTTTCAGCTTCACCTGCTTTGCGTCAGTCACGCCTTGTCCTCCGGGCGCTCGGCAACCGCCTCGGTCTGGGCCTTGCGCCAGGCGGCGAGGCGGTCGGACAGGGCCGGATCGGACAGCGCCAGCACGGACGCTGCGAGCAGCGCCGCGTTGATCGCGCCGGCCTTGCCGATCGCGAGCGTGCCGACCGGAATGCCGGCGGGCATCTGAACGATCGAATAGAGCGAATCGATGCCCTTCAGCGTCCTGGACTCGACGGGCACGCCGAACACCGGCAGTTCCGTCAACGCCGCGGCCATGCCGGGCAGATGTGCAGCACCGCCGGCGCCGGCGATGATGACCTTGAAACCGGCCGCCTTGGCGCCCTTGGCGAAGCTAAAGAGCCGGTCAGGGGTGCGGTGTGCCGAAACGATGCGGGCGTCGAAGGTGACGCCAAGCGCTGTGAGCGTGTCGGCGGCGTGCCGCATCGTCTCCCAGTCCGACTGGCTTCCCATAATGATGGCGATCGGCGCGGTCATGGCGTCAATTGTGCTCGGAAAACAGAAAGATAGGCCAGATTAACGGTTCCGGCCGGCGGCTCGCAAGGCGGTGGCAAGGAGAAGCGAATGGACTATCCTGTCTTGGTGAATCCCCGCAAGCCTTCATTGAGCAGGATGCCCATGAAGAATCCAAAAAGGGCGACCGCTGCGAAGGCCAAAAAGGGCCGAAAAACCGGCGGAAGCCGAACGAAAACTGCATCCAAGCGGGCTGCGGCGCCGCGCCGTGCGGCCGCAGCTCGCGCTGCCAAGGAAACGAGCAAGGATAGCAGCAAGGCGACCATCCGCGGCCTGCGGACCAAGCTCACGCAGGCGCTGCGGCGCGTCGCCGAGCTCGAGGCGGCGGCCGACACCGATTTCCTGCTGGACATACCCAACCGGCGCGGCTTCGAGCGCGAGCTCCAGCGTGCCGTCGCCTACATGAAGCGCTACCGCGCCAGCGGCGCGCTGATCGTGCTCGACGTCGACCGGTTGAAGCCGATCAATGATTCCTTCGGTCATGGCGCCGGCGATGAGGTGCTGAAGGCGATCGCCGCGACGCTGACACGGCAGATCCGCGCCTCCGACGTGGTCGGGCGTCTCGGCGGTGACGAGTTTGCGCTGCTGTTGTGGAATCTCAGCGAGACCGATGCCAAGGCGAAGGCCCTGGTCTTCGAGCAGGCGATCGACGATTTGTCGTTCACCTTTCGCGGCCAGCACGTGACCGCGGGCGCCTCCGCCGGTGTCGCGTTGCTCGGTGCGCAGTCCGATGCCGTCCGCGCGCTGGAGGAGGCCGACGCCGCCATGTATGTGCGCAAGGCCCGCCGGCGGCACGAGCCGGAGATCAGGCTTGCCAGCAGCTGATCCTAAAGCGTGGCCAGATCTTCCGGGACGTTGCCGAATCTGCGCAGCAGCGTGGCGTCACCGAATTCGCCGGTCATGGGATCGCCGCTGCGGCTGAATGCGACCGCGCCGATGTGGCCGGCACTGCGCGCCAGGGCCTCGGCGCGCCGCAACGCGGCCGTCGAGCTCTGGCATTCCTCGGCGGCGCCCGCGACAGGCGATCCGTCGGCATCGATCAGGAAGGGCATTGCAACGTAGTAGGTCACGTCCGACATGGCGTTGCTCCATTGATGAATTCAAGCGGCGCCGCTCTTGCCCCGCGTCCAGCTGCGCGAGGTCTCGGGAACGCAGCCGGCCGAGATCGCGGCCTGCAGCTCTTCCAGTTCGGCTTCCAGATATTCGTTGGCCATGATCAGCGCCTTGATGGTGCTGCGCAGATTGCCGTCACACATCGCGATCGCCTGATCGCAGGCTTGCTCATAATAGCTGTTGTCGAGAAGGGCGGGGACTGACATCTGCGGTGTCCTTGCGGGCGTTTCCTGGGGCGTCGGGGGCAGGATTTATGTTCCTCTTTTGTTCTTTTCGAGTCAAGCGGATTCCTGCGCAGCAATCCGCGACTGCCAGCGGATCAGGCGATGATGTCGGGCGTGATCTGGTCTTCGATGAAGGCGATACGGTCGCGCAACAACAGCTTGCGCTTCTTCAGCCGCTGTAGCCGCAACAGGTCGGGGGCGGGCGATTGATGCAGTGCATCGATCGCCGCATCGAGATCTCGGTGTTCCTGCTGCAACCGGGTGAGCTCGGCTTCGAGCTCACGCTCGTCTTCATTGGTCATGTTTGCGGTGGCCGAAAACCGAAAGGCTGAGATTAAGGCTGTGGATGCCCTGTGGAAATTATCGTCCTTGTGCGGCGTGATCGCAAGCGGCCTGCGACCTTCGCGCACCGCGCTCTCGCAAGATATTTCAACGATTCGCCGCGGTGTAGCGCAAGCTCATTGATATCATGGATTTTTCACCACGTGGTTCCTTACTCACGCTTCATTACATATGAATTTCAAAAATGACGGTGCGACGAGGATACTTATCGACAGAACGAATCGGTGATGTACACTTCCTCGTCCGGATCGAATCCAAGGTTCACCCCTACCGAGGAGGTTTCGAATGACAATTCAGGCACATCTGGTTGAATTGGAACGGAAGCACAAAACTCTCGAAAACGAATTGCACGAAGCTCTCGTGCACCTTTCAACAGACGACCTGCAAATTGTTGAGTTGAAGCGACGGAAGTTGCTGGTCAAGGACCAGATCGAGCGTCTGAAGCATACCGGCGACACGCTCCACTAGTAACCCCCGTATCAGTGTAGAGTTTGATCGCATCCTTTCAGGCAGGGATGAGACCCTTTGTGCTCGTCCCTGCTGTAAGGTGCGCGATCATGGTTGCGCAGGATTAGATCAGCGCGAGCTCCGCGACGTGGTCTGCGATCGCGAGCGACGATGTCAGTCCCGGCGATTCAATGCCGAACAGATTGACCAGACCCGCGACGCCATGGTCGCGCGGACCCTGCATCAGGAAATCCTGCGTTGCTACGGCCGGCGGCACGATCTTCGGGCGGATGCCCGAATAGCTCGGCATCAACGCGCCGTCTGGAAGCGTCGGCCAGTATTTGCGGATCGCAGGATAGAAGCGCTCGGCGCGCGACGGATCGACCTCATAGTCGATCGTCTCGATCCATTCGACGTCGGGGCCAAAGCGCGCCTGTCCTGCCATGTCCAGGGTGAGATGCACGCCGAGCCCGCCGGGTTCGGGCACCGGATAGATCAGGCGCGAGAACGGTGCGCGCGTGTTGCAGCTGAAATAGTTTCCCTTGGCGAGATAGGCCGGCGGAATCCGGTCAACCGGCATGCCGTCGATGTGGCGCGCGACGGTCGTCGCCGAAAGGCCGGCGGCGTTGACCAGCAGGTCGCATTGCAAGGTCATCGGCGCTTCGCCGCCGGCTTCGATCTCGATCATTCCGGCATCCGCCTTGGCGCGGATCAGCGGCGTGTGAAAGGCGAACGCCGCGCCCGCTTCCTCTGCCTCGCCGCGCAGCGAGAGCATGTAGGCATGGCTGTCGATGATGCCGGTCGACGGCGAGAGCAGTGCGGCGTCGCAAGCCAACGCCGGCTCCAGCGCGCGCGCGGCTTCGCCCGAGAGCAACTGCATGTCGAGCACGCCGTTGGCCTCGGCATGCGCCTTGATCGATTGCAGCTTCTCGGTTTCCTTCGCATTGGTCGCGACGATCAGCTTGCCGCAGTTCTTGTGCGGGATGCCGCGCTCGCCGCAATAGCGATAGAGCGCATGCTTGCCGCTGACGCACATGCGCGCCATCCAGCTTCCGGCGCGGTAGTAGATCCCGGCATGGATCACCTCGCTGTTGCGTGAGGAGGTGATGGTGCCGATGGCCTCGGCTTCCTCGAGCACGATCACTTCGCGCCCGGCCTGGGCCAGCTTCCGGGCCACCGCGAGCCCGACGACGCCGGCTCCGATGACGACGCAGTCGACCCTATCCATGGTTGCGCAGAAGTCCCGTTGAAGTTGCCGAGAGGGCCGGTTTGCCTGGGAAACGAGCCGTGCTGCTGTTGTCCATTAAGGAAGAATTTATCATGTCAGGGCAATTGCCGTATTTCGCGTCACATTTTTCTGTTGGGCGTACAGGCGTTTACCCGATCCAAACCCGTGAAGCCAGACAATCCGCAGTTGAAATCGCGGGTGGCTGATGGCTGAGAAGAACTGGCAGGAAGGCAGCATGCTTCCGATTGCTGTGCAGGCCGTCGTGTGCCTGGCCAGCGCGGTCGCGCCTTCGCGTGCCGATGCCGACACCCTTGTTCCGCCGAACTATCTTGGCAATTTCGACCCCAATCTGGTCTGGGAAGCCCTGATCGGGGGCATTGTCGTCTGCGCGTTCCTGGCAGCCATCGCGCTGTGGATCCATTCCGCGCTGCGCCGGAGCAAGCGTTCGCAGTTGCGGCGCAACGCCTTCGTCTCCTCCGCGATGAACAATCTCAACCAGGGCGTGGTGATGACGGATGCGCAGCGGCGCATCATCTTCTGCAACGATCGCTATCTCGAGATCTACGGCCTGACGCGCTCGGATCTGTGGACCGGCATGAGCGGCTACGACATCCTCGAGTTGCGGCGCCAGCGCGGGGTCCTCGCCGTCTCCGACGACGACTTCTACGAGAAGGCGGCGAGCTCCAACGGCCTGATCAGCGAACTGCCGGACGGCCGCGCCATCCTGGTCAAATATTTCATTCTGCCGAATGGCGGCTCGGTGGCGACCCATCTCGACGTCAGCGAGCAGCGCAAGCTGTCGCGGCAGCTCGCCTCGACCAAGCAATTCCTGGAAACCGTGCTGGACAACGTGCCGGCCTGCGTGGCCGCGAAGAATATCGAAGACGGTCGCTACATCTTTGCCAACCGCGCCTATGAGCGGTTCTGGGGTTTTTCGCGCGACCAGGTCGTCGGCAAGAATGCGCGCGAGCTGTTCGGAGCGAAATCGGCGGCGAGCATCGAGGCGACCGACCGGGCCGCGCTGCTGGCGCCGGAAGGGCAGTATCGCAACGAGTTCGAGGTCGAGGTCCAGCGCGACCAGGCCCGGCGCATGGTGGCCTCGATCCGCATCGTGGTCCGCAACGAGAGCAACAAGCCGGAATTCCTGCTGGTGGTGTTCGAGGACATCACCGATCGGCAATCCCTGTCGATGGAGCTGGAAAGCACCAAGAAGTTCCTCGAGCTGGTGGTCGACAACATTCCGGTCGCGCTGATCGTGGAGCAGGTCAAGGATGGCAGCTACCTGCTCGCCAACCGCAGCGCTGAGACGATCCTCAACCGCCGGCGCGAGGAAGCCACCGGCCTGACCGCCTCCGACATCTTCAATGCCAAGGAAGCCAAGCTGATCATCGCGCGCGACGAGGCCGCGATCAAAAAGCGCGGGATGATCACCGAGGAGCATCCGATCTCCACCAAGGACGGCCTGCGCCTGTTCCTGACCCGGCGCGCCACGGTGCTCAACGATGCCGGCGAGCCGCAATATCTGATCAAGACCCACGAGGACGTCACCAACCGCCGGCAGACCGAGTCGCGGATGGCGCACATGGCCTATCATGACGGCCTCACCGATTTGCCGAACCGAGCCGCCTTCCTTCAGGCACTGAACCAGATGATCGAGGCCTGCGAGGGAACCGACGAGGAGTTCGCGGTCCTGTGCGTCGATCTCGACGGCCTCAAGGAAGTCAACGACGTGTTCGGCCATGCGCTTGGCGACAAGCTGCTGATCGAGGTGGCTCAGCGGTTCCAGGACGCCGCACGCGGCGGCCTGGTGGCGCGCCTCTCCGGCGACGAATTCGGCCTGATTATCGACGGCAAGCAGCCCGATGCGGGCCTCGCGCTGGCGCAGCAGCTTGGCGAGGTGCTTGCGCCCGAATTCCATATCGATGGCCGCGCGGTCCGAGCCGGTATCACCACCGGCATGTCGATCTTCCCGCACAACGGCCCCGATGGTGCTTCGCTGCTCGCCAATGCCGGCGCCGCCCTGTTCCGCGCCAAGCAGAAATCGCGCGGTACGATCAGCCTCTACCAGCCCGAGATGGACCAGCAGATTCGCGACCGTCGCGTGCTGCACCAGGATCTGTCAAAGGCGATCAAGAACGGCGAGCTGTCGCTGGCCTTCCAGCCCCAGGGCATCGCGCGCAACAGCGTCGTCGAGAGCGAGATCATCGGCTTCGAGGCCCTGGCGCGCTGGCAGCATCCGGTGCGTGGCCAGGTCTCGCCGGCCGAATTCATCCCGATCGCGGAAGAGAGCGGCCTGATCGTCGAGATGGGCGAATGGATCCTGCGCGAGGTCTGCCGCGAGGCGGCGTCGTGGCCGAAGCCGCTGCAGGTCGCGGTCAATCTGTCGCCGGCGCAGTTCATGCACGGCGACGTGGTCGGGCTCGTCCATTCGATCCTGATCGAGACGGGCTTGGCTCCCGGCCGGCTCGAGCTGGAAATTACCGAGGGCGTGCTGATCGAGGACTTCGATCGCGGCCTGGCGTTGCTGCGCCGTCTGAAGGCGCTCGGGGTCCGTATCTCGATGGACGATTTCGGCAGCGGCTATTCCTCGCTGAGCTATCTCCAGGCGTTTCCGTTCGACAAGATCAAGATCGACCGCGCCTTCATCATCAATCTCGGCCGCAATCCGCAATCAGCCGCGATCGTCCGCGCCGTAATCGACCTCGGTCACGGCCTCGACATGTCGATCATCGCCGAAGGCGTCGAGACCATCGACCAGCTCGCTTTCCTTGCCAGGGAAGGCTGTGACGGCGTGCAGGGGTATCTGCTCGGCAAGCCGCTGCCCATCGGGAAATATGCCGGCCTCGTCGGCCGCGTCGAGGCCATGGAGCTTGCGCTCAAGACCGGCTAGTGGTGTTGGGCACTCACCTCGCTCGCTCCCGACGGCTTCATGGCGGACTACGACCTCGCGATCATCGGTGGCGGCCTGAACGGCGTCAGCCTCGCGCGCGATGCCGCCGGCCGGGGCTTAAGGGTGATCCTGATCGAGCAGGGCGATCTCGCCGCCGCCGCGTCATCGGCGACACCGCGGCTGATCCACGGCGATTTATCCGTGCTGGAACGCCGCAACTTCTGGCGGGTGCGCCGGGCGTTGGCCGAGCGGGCGACCTGGCTCCGGATCGCGCCGCATCTGGTGCGGCCGATGAGCTTTGTGATCCCCGCCCATTCCGACGAACGTCCGCCATGGCTGTTGCGGGCAGGGCTGTATGTCTATGACGCCCTCACGAGCCGCGGCGGCCTGCTCGGATCGACGACGATCGACATCACGCATCATCCGGTGGGCAACGCGCTGAAACGGCCGTTCGGCATCGCGTTCGAATATGCCGATTGTGTCGTCGACGATTCGCGCCTGGTGGTGCTCACGGCGCTGGATGCCGCCGAGCGTGGTGCCGCGATCCGGACCGGGGCGCGCTGCGTGCGCGCCGACAGGACCGACGTCTGGCGGCTCGCGCTGATCGACCGCGGCCATCGCCGGGTGATCACGGCACGCGCGCTGGCCAATGCCACCGGCGGCTGGACGTCGATGGTCGCGGAGACCGTGCTGCGGCAGCCGCAGCCGGCGTTGGTGGCCACGCAGATGAGCCAGATCGTCGTGCCCAGGCTGTTCGAGTCCGACAACGTCTATGTGTTCCAGAACAGCGACGGACGGCTGATCTTTGCCGGCCCGTTCGAGCGTGATTTCACGCTGGTCGGCACGGTCACGCATGATTTCACCGGCGATCCCGCCATCGTGGCGATGCCGGGCGCCGATGTCAGCTATCTCTGCGAGGCTGCGAGCCGCTATTTCCGCGAGCGCGTTGGCCCGACCGATGTGGTGCGCACGGTCTCCGGCGTCAATTTGACGCCCGCGTCCGCGCGGCGACGCGACGGCACGACGCAGTTCCACGCGCGGCGCGGCAAGGCGCCGCTGCTCACGATGTTCGGCGGCGACGTTACGACCTCGCGGCTGCGCGCGGAGCGAGCGGTGACGCGGCTGACGCCGTTCTATCCGATGTCGCCGCGCTGGACCGCCGGCGCAGCATTGCCCGGGGGAGATTTTGCCTGGGATCGCTTCGAGACAGAGGTCGACCTCGCGTGCCACCGCTGGCGCTTTCTCTCCGAGCCGCAGGCCCGGCGCCTGGTCGCGGCCTACGGCTCGCGATTGCCGGCCGTGCTGGGCGAGGCGAAGACGCGCGACGAGCTGGGACCGGCCTTCGGCCCCGACCTGACCGGCGCCGAGGTGCGCTATCTCATGGCCCGCGAATGGGCGCGCTTTCCGGACGATATCCTGTGGCGCCGCTCCAAGCTCGGCCTAACCATGCCTGCGGCGGACCGCGACGCGCTGGCTGCCTTCATGGCGGGTGTGAACGATCCGCCCCGAACCGGTTGAGCAAAGCTCGATCCGCCGCTAGCGTGCGGCGGCATTGGGGTTGGCAGGGACCATGACTGACGAGTTGCCCAGAACGGACGCCGTGGCCAATGCGGCTGGAGAGATGCATCCGGCCGCGGGCGAGCCACTGTTGCGCATCGAGGGCGTGGCCAAGACGTTCGGGACGTTCCGTGCGGTCGACGGCGTGTCGCTCGACATCAAGGCCGGTGAGTTCTTTGCGCTACTCGGCCCCAGCGGCTGCGGCAAGACCACGCTGCTGCGCATGCTCGCGGGCTTCGAGGCTCCGGACGAGGGGCGCATCCTGCTCGGGGGCAAGGACATCGCGCAGGCGCTGCCGCATGAGCGCCCGATCAACATGATGTTCCAGAACTACGCGCTGTTTCCGCATCTCTCAGTGCGCGACAACATCGCCTTCGGTTTGAAGCGCGCACGTCTGGCACGCGCCGACATCGCAACGCGCGTCGCGGAGATGGTCGCGCTGGTAAAGCTGGACGGGCTGGAGAAGCGCAAGCCCGACCAGCTCTCCGGCGGCCAGCGGCAGCGCGTCGCGCTGGCCCGCGCGCTGGCGCGCCGACCGCAATTGTTGCTGCTCGACGAGCCGCTCGCAGCCCTCGACAAGAAGTTGCGCGAAAACACGCAAGGCGAGCTGATGCAGCTGCAGCGCCGGCTCGGCATGACCTTCATCATCGTCACCCACGACCAGGAAGAGGCGATGACGATGGCTGATAGAATCGGCGTGATGAATGCCGGCAAGCTCGCCCAGGTTGCTGGTCCGCGCGAGCTCTACGAGGCACCGCGCTCGCGCTGGATCGCGGAGTTCGTCGGCGACATCAATCTGTTCGACGCCGAATCCAAATTGTGCGATGGTCATCGCCTGATCATTGGTACGCGCGATGCGGGCACGCTGGTGGTGGCCGCGCCGCGCCAGCCCGTCGGCGAGAGCAGATTTTCGGTCGCGATCCGCCCCGAGAAGGTCAAGCTGTCGCGTCGCGGTCCCGTGAGCGAGGCCGGTCATGAAACCGCGATCAACCGGCTGGACGGCGTGATTGCCGACATCTGCTATCTCGGCGGCACCACCACCTACAAGGTGAAGCTCGATACCGGCGGCGTGGTGCAGGCGTCCGTCGCCAACAGCGCGCGCCTCGATGTCGATGCCTATAGCCTGAATCAGCAAATCGTCGCCTGGTTCACGCCTGACGATTGCGTGGTGCTGCCGTCATGAGCGCGCGCCGGATTTTCGCGCGACCGGCCCGCTTCGCCGCGATCGCACCCTATGTCTGGATGGTGTTGTTCTTCCTGGTGCCGTTCGGCTTCGTGCTGAAGATCAGCCTGTCGCAGACGGCAATCGCGCAGCCGCCTTACGAGCCGGTGTTCGACCTGACAGCGGGGTGGACGACGATCCGGGCGGCCTTTGCCGCGTTGGGAATCGACAATTTCAAGCTGATCGCCTCCGACGACATCTATGTGTTCGCCTATCTGCGCAGCCTCACCGTTGCGGTGACAGCGACCGCGTTGCTGCTGCTGATCGGCTATCCCATCGCCTACGGCATGGCGCGGCTGCCGAAGCGCTGGCAGGCGATGGCGATGGTGCTGGTGATCGTGCCGTTCTGGACCTCGTTCCTGATCCGCATCTATGCCTGGATCAACATCCTGCAGCACGACGGCCTGCTCAATCAGATCCTGCTGGCGCTGCATCTGGTCAGCCAGCCGGTGGTGTGGCTGTCCACCGACACCGCGATGTATATCGGCATCGTCTATTCCTATCTGCCGTTCATGATCCTGCCGCTCTATGCCACGCTCGCCAAGATGGAGCCGGCGCTGGAGGAGGCGGCCAGTGATCTCGGCGCGCCGCCGTGGCAGGTGTTCTGGCTCGTCACCTTCCCGTTGTCGTTGCCGGGCGTCGGCGCCGGCGTGCTCTTGTGCTTCATCCCGATCGTCGGCGAATTCGTGATTCCTGATCTGCTCGCCGGCTCGAATTCGCTGATGATCGGCCAGACGCTGTGGCTCGAATTCTTCACCAACAAGGATTGGCCGGTTGCCTCGAGCGCGGCGATCGTGCTGCTCGTGGTGCTGCTGCTGCCGCTTCTGCTCTATGAGCGGCTGCAGCGGCGGCAGCTGGAGGAACGGTGAGATGCGCAAGGTCTCCCGTCTGTCCCGCTTCAACATCGCCTCGCTCGCGCTCGGGCTCGGCTTCCTCTATCTGCCGATCCTCATTCTCGTTATTTATTCCTTCAACGCCTCGCGGCTGGTGACGGTGTGGGGCGGCTGGTCGCTGCGTTGGTATTACGAGTTCTTTGGCGACCGGGCCATGATCGAGGCATCCTGGATGAGCCTGCGGGTCGCGGTTGCATCTGCGACCATTGCGACGTTGATCGGCACGCTGGCTGCAGTGGCGCTGTCGCGCGGCGAGCGCTTTCGCGGCCGTACGCTGTTCTCGGGCATGCTCTACGCGCCGCTGGTGATGCCGGAGGTGATCACGGGACTGTCGTTGCTGCTGCTGTTCGTGGCGCTGAACGCCGAGCGCGGCTTCTGGACGGTGACGATTGCCCACACCACGCTGACGATGTGCTTCGTCGCCGTCGTCGTGCAGTCGCGCCTCGGCTCGCTCGACCGGTCGCTGGAGGAGGCGGCGATGGACCTCGGCTGCGCCCCCGTCCGCGCCTTCCTGTCGGTGACGCTGCCACTGATCGCGCCGGCGATCGTCGCCGGATGGATGCTCGCCTTTACGCTCTCGCTCGACGACCTCGTGATCGCGAGCTTCACCACGGGGCCTGGATCGGCGACGTTGCCGATCCGGATCTATTCCGAGGTGCGGCTCGGCGTAAAGCCGGAGATCAATGCGATCTGCACGCTGGTGATCGCCCTGATCGCGGTCGTCATCGTCATCGCCTCGCTTGCCTCAAAGCTTTCGAGCTCGCAGGGCGAGAGCGCGGCGCCGCTATAAGTCTGTCGTCATTGCGAGCGAAGCGAAGCAATCCAGAAAGTCTCCGCGGACATATTCCTGGATTGCCTCGCCTTCGCTCGCAATGACGAGCGGTGCTAGGACTTCACGGCGCCCGCTGTCAGCCCGCCCACCATGTAGCGGCGGAAGGCGTAATAGACCGCGGCCGGCGGCAGCGCGTAGATGAAGCCGGTGGTCATCAGCAGCTCCCAGGGCGAGTCGTCGGCGGCGAGGAAGTTGCCGAGTGCGACGGGAAGCGTGATCTCGCGATCGTTCGAGAGCAGCAGGAACGCGTAGAGATATTCGTTCCAGGCGAGCAGCACCGCATAGGTGCCGATCGCGACCAGCGAGGGCATCATCAGCGGCAGATAGACCAGGCGGAAGATCTGCAGCGTGGTGGCGCCGTCCATCACCGCGGCTTCATCCAGCTCGACCGGCAGCTTGTCCGAGGCCTGCTTGAGCACCCAGATCGCGTAAGGGCTGGCGATCGTCACCATCGCCAGGATCAGCGCCCAGTGATTGTTGAGCAGCCCGTAATTGCCCATGGTCCGGTACATCGGCACTGCGAGGAACGCCGCCGGAATGAAATAGGTGAACAGCGCGAGGTTCAGCACCATGCGTCCGCCCGGCACCTTCAGCCGTGAGATCGAGAACGCCGCGGCGGTCGCGATGAACAGCGTCAGCGCGCCGACTGCGGCTGCGATCAGCGTCGAATTCCAGAACTGCGCGTAGAAGTCGCGCAGGAAATAATGCTGCTGCTTGAACACGATTTCGAAGTTGTGCAGCGTCGGATGGTCCGGCCACAGCTTGCCCGAGAACGCGTCCTCCTTCGGGGAGATCGCGAACAGGAACATGTGGTAGATCGGGATCATCGTCCACAGGAAGACGGGAATACCGATCAGCAGCAGCCGCGCTTCCGTCGCGACGTCGCGCCAGGAAAATTCGCTTACGCCGGGAAGCTTCATCGCGACAACCGTTTCATCATGAAATACACGAGCGGCAGGACGAACGGCATCGCGCAGACGATGGAGGCCATCGCGAGCGAAAGCTGGTCGAGCCGGAGATAGCGGATGCCGAGCGTCGACAGCACGTGGGTGAGATCGGCCGGACCACCGCCGGTGAGCAGGTAGACGCTGTTGAAGTCGCCGAGCGTCCAGATCATCGAGAGCAGCGTGCAGGTGATGTAGAGCGTCTGCATCGACGGCCAGGTGATGAAGCGGAATTTCTGCCACCAGCTCGCGCCGTCGACCTCGGCAGCCTCGAACAGATCCTGCGCGATCGCAAGGCGGCCGGTGATCAGGATCAGCGTCCAGAACGGCAGCGACTTCCAGATGTGCACGCCGATCGCCATGGTCAGCGCCACGGTCGGGTCGTTCAGCCAGTTCGGACCGTCATCGCCGGTGAAAGAGAAAATGAGGTGGTTGATCACGCCCCATTCGGGATTGAACATGAAGCGCACGGACAGGATGGTCGGGATCGACGGCACCGCCCAGGGCAGGATGAAGATCACCGAGAGCCATTTGATCCAGGTGCGCTGCATGGCGAAGAAGCCGGACAGGAACAGCGCGATCAGCATCTTGATGTTGATGCCGATGACCAGGAAGATCAGCGTGTTGACCGCGGCGCGCGCGAAGATCGGGTCGTTATAGAGCGCGACATAGTTCGACGGGGCCCGCGCCAGCCACAGCCCGTAGCAGACGGGGTAGACCACGAAGGCGAGGAAAACGAGCAGATAGGGCGCGAGCAGCACGATGCCCCAGACCTGCGCCGGGGTCAGCCGCGGCGACAGGGGAGGGGAGGGGAGCGCATGATCGCCAGAGAGCGTGATCGCCATTCTTTGGGACTCTTTGAAAGGACTTCCGGCCGCACGAGGCGGCCGGTGTTAGCGTTTTGCCTCTCCCCGCGCCAGCGAGGAGAGGAAGAAAGAGAACTTAGCCCGCAACCTGCTTGATGCGGACAATCATCTCGTCGACGGCCTTGTCGACCGGGACCTTCTCGCTGACGACCCGATTCATCGCCTTGGCCCAGATGTTCTCGTTGTTGAGAATCGTGAACTTCCAGTTCTTGGTGAAGTCGAACGGTGCAGTGCCGCCCTTGAACTGCGCGTACACGGCCTTGCGATGCTTGTCAGCCTGCCAGAACGGGCTTTCCTGGCTTTCCTTGGTCACCGGGAACCAGCGGCCGAGCGCACCCTCGATATAAGGGCGGACATTCTCTTCCTGGAGCAGGAAGCTGATGAACTGCTTGGCCTCGGCCTTGTTCTTGGCTGCGGTGAAGATCAAGCCGGTCTTGACGTCCGAGCGGTAGCGGATGGTCGAACCATCCGGCGCCTTCGGGAAGGACGCGGTGATGATGTCCTGCTCATAGGCCTTCTTGCCGGCGTCGCGCTGCTCCTGCGTGAGCGCCTGATTCTGCGAGTCTTCGTACCACTTCGCCGCGATCGAGATCGTGAAATTGTGGGTCATCACGATCGTCTTGTTGTGGAAGGCGACGTTGTTGTCGGGATCCTTCCAGGTCGTCGAGGACGGCGGGGTGCAGCCCTTGATATAGGTGTCGGTGTAGTCCTTCAGCGCGTGGATCAGGTTCTCGCGTACCTTAGGGTCGTCGACCGTGAGCTTGCCGTCATCATCGACCAGCTTGACGTGATAGGCGTCCATGAAGGTGTAGAACGACTGGAAGGCGTCGGTCGACTCCACGCCCATCGGCTGGCCGACGGCGTAGATGCGCTGGCCGGTGGCCTTGCGGATGCCCGGCTGCACCTTGTCGCACCAGAATGACCAGTAGCCCGCCCAGTCGGTCGGGATGTCGCTCTGCTTGAAACCGGCTTTCTCCAGCATGTCGTTCCAAATCTGGACGTGCATGCTCTGCTGCTTCAGCGGGAAGCCGTAATAGGCCTTCTTCTTGGTGACGTCGTTATAGAGGATCGAGGCGTCCAGCGTGTTCTGAACGAACCGGTCCTTGATCGGCTCCATGACGTCGGTGAGATCCTCGAGCTTGCCCTCGTAGGCCCACTTGCCTTGCGCCTGCACGTCATAGGAATCGGAATAGGCGACGTCGGGCACGGTGCCGGCGTCGAGTGCGGCGACCGTCTTCGGAATCATGTCCTGGATCGCGTACTGCGACAATTCGACCTTGATGCCCGTCTTGGCTTCGAACTTCTTGATCGTATCGAGCAGCGCGTCGTCTTCGGAGCGATAGAAGCCCTTGCCCCACCAGACCGTAATCGTCTTTTGCTGTGCAAATGCGGGTGCAGCGGCTGCAAACAGCCCGGCCGCAGCGACCGCCAGTGATACTGCGCCAATAACCTTGAATTTCACGTTTTTCTCCCTCAAGCCGCCGGTGTTTTAACCGGTCGGATAAAACACTAGCGCATGGCCGCTATCCGATCTAGCGGCATGTTGTCAGACCTAGGTCGAGGGTTACCGGGCTGAAGGAGATGCTTAATGTGGGCATCGATGCGATCGCCGCATCAATTCGCCCCGATCAATTCGCCGATGTCGCGGACGCCGTCCTCAGTTCGACTTCGCGCCCTCTTTGGCGTTTTCCTTCGCGTTCTCCGCGGTCGGCGATCCCTCGGGTGCCTGTCGCTTTCCGCCGGTGATGCGCTGCTTCAGCAAATCGAGGAAAGGAGACGCAGCGGGCGAGTGGCGGATCAGGGCCTCGGGATCGGGAAAGATCAGCGGATCGTCCCAGGGGCCCTGCACCATGAACGGCAGTTGAAAGCCGGACGTTGTGTTGAGACTCGCCACACCCTTCATGTCGTATTCGCGCGTGGGCACCGATGCCGTGCCGGTCAGCGTGATCTTCGCGGCCGGCCCTTCGATGCGGATGTCCTCGGCAGTGGCGATCCCATCGGCGAATTTCACGGCGATGGTGAGATTGTCGAAGGGCGTCGAGCCGTTGCGGAAATTGCCGCCGCCCGACAACGGCCGGCGCTCCAGCCGCTTCAGCAACTGCTCGGCGTTGAAGCCCGCGATCGCGCCGTCATGCCCGGTCACGGTGGCGGTGCCGTCGAGCGACTGCACCAGGCCGAACGGGCTCGAGCCGGAAGCAAGCAGCGACACGTTGATATTGCCGCGGCCGGACAGCTTGTTGAGGCCGAACAGTTCGGAGGCGCAGGCCTGGAGGTCGACGTCGGTGAACTGGAATTGCGCCTTGATGTCGGCGACCGTGTCGGAGCGCGAGATGCCGAACGAGCCCTTGGCGATGCCGCCATAGACCTGTGCCTCGCCGACCGAGAGCGCCAGCGTGCCGTTGCGCAAGTTGGCGCCGATCGCGGTGCGGCCGAGCTTCGAGGGGCCGACCGTCAGCCTGGCGGCCGACAGGCGCATGTCGAGGTCGGTGCTCGAAAGCCCGTTGAGATCGAACAGCTGCCTGTTCCAGTCGCGCGCACCGCTCGCGAGCAGGCGGAAGGTGGAGATATAGGGTGTCAGGTCCAGCGCGTCGGCGGCGAGCGTCGCCTGCAGCGTCTGCCGGCCGTTATTGGCATAAGTAATCACGCCTTCGGCGGTGTTGCCGTCGAGCTCGACATTGACGTTGGTGAGCGCGATCGAGGCGCCGACGACATTGGCGCGCGCCTTCAGCGCGAAGCGGCCGAAGCCGCCGCTGCCGGGCTGCGGCTGGCCGGTCCAGCGCAACGCGTTGCGCAAGGACGGGCTGTCGATCGTGAGCGTGCCTTCCATCATTGGGCTGGTGCGGTTGGCGACGCTGCCGTCGAAGGCGAGCTTGAGCGGTGCGCTGGCAATCCGCGCCTTCAACCCGGAGCGGTCGCCCGAGAGCGCGGCGACGAAATCGGCAATGCTGATCGAGCCGTCGACGCGCTCGCCACGCCAGTCGAACTGTCCGGTCGCGGCAAAGGAGCGCGAGATCGAGGGCCAGGCCAGCGACAGGTCGATGTCCTCGAACTTCTCGGTGGCGTTCGTGGCGACGTCCTCGTAATTGAGCACGCCGTCCTGGATCCTGATTTCGGAGAACGAGACCTGGTTGTCGGCGCCGGGCTTCATCGTCCGTGCGATGGTCTGGATAAAGGGTGTCCAGTTGCTCTCGCCGTCCGGCTTCAGGCTGACATGGATGTGTGGCCGCAGCAGCGTCAGGTCGGCGATCTCGAACCGTTGCAGCAGCAGCGGCAAGAGCCGGAGATTGGCGGTGAGCACGTCGACATGAAGCGCGGGGTCGGCGGTGCCGCCGCCCTTCAGGCCGACATCATGGAACGAGATGTAGCTCGCCGGCAGCACGGAAATGTCGATGCTGCCCGCCACGCTGAGCTCGAGCCCGGTGACATCGCGAATCTGCGCTTCCACGGCCTTGCGCAACGCGTCGCGGTTGATGAGCCAGGAGGTCGCGATCAGGGCGATCAGCGCGACGCCGAACAGCGCCGCGATCGGCGTCCCGAGGCGCTTCATTCCTTGGGCCATGGTCAATGGCATGTCCTGATCGGGTTGGTCGCTGGAGCAAAAGGGCGGGGCGAGAAACCTGCGCGCCCCCACGCCCAACCCCCGCAACTTGATGGGTTTTCTTGTCGCTTTCAAGGCCGAGGACGGGTCTGCCCACGGTGTGGGCAGCTTCTATCACCGGGTCTCGGAACGGAAAACCCCGTATCATTGACGGCTTCGGACGATTTCGCCTAATAATCGCCGCCAATAAGGGCGCGACGCCTGCAGGCCGCAGCTTCAGTCGAGGGTTTTTTCATGAACAAGGTCTATCCCGACGCCAAGTCGGCTCTTGAGGGCGTTCTCAAGGACAACATGATGATCATGTCGGGTGGCTTCGGCCTCTGCGGCATCGCCGAGACCCTGTCGGACGCGATCCGCGACTCCGGCGTGAAGGGTCTGACCGTTGTCTCGAACAATGCCGGCGTCGACGGCATCGGGCTTAGCCGCCTGCTGGAAACCCGCCAGATCAAGAAGATGATCTCGTCCTATGTCGGCGAGAACAAACTGTTCGCCCAGCAATTCCTCGCCGGCGAGCTGGAACTCGAATTCAATCCGCAGGGCACGCTGGCGGAGCGCATCCGCGCCGGCGGCGCCGGCATCCCGGCCTTCTATACCAAGACCGGCGTCGGCACGCTGATCGCCGAAGGCAAGGAAGTGAAGGAGTTCGACGGCGAGAAGTACCTGATGGAGCGCGGGCTGTTCGCCGACCTCGCTATCGTGCATGCCTGGAAGGGCGATACCGCCGGCAACCTGATTTACCGCAAGACCGCGCGCAACTTTAACCCGATGATGGCGACCGCCGCCAAGGTTACGGTGGCCGAGGTCGAGCATCTGGTTCCCGCCGGTGAACTCAATCCCGACCACATCCACACGCCCGGCATTTTCGTGAAGCGCATCGTCGAGGTCGGCACGGCCCAGAAGCGCATCGAATTCCGCAACACCCGCCCGCGCACCGCCGCTTAAGATCAGGAGATCGATATGGCCTGGACCCGTGAACAGATGGCTGCGCGCGCCGCGAAGGAATTGCGTGACGGCTATTACGTCAACCTCGGCATCGGCATCCCGACGCTGGTCTCGAACTACATCCCTGACGGCGTCGACGTCAGCCTCCAGAGCGAGAACGGCATGCTCGGCATGGGCCCGTTCCCCTATGAGGGCGAAGAGGACGCCGATCTGATCAACGCCGGCAAGCAGACCGTGAGCGAGCTGCCCTCGACCTCGTATTTCTCCAGCGCGGATTCCTTCGGCATGATCCGCGGCGGCCACATGGACCTGTCGATCCTCGGCGCCATGCAGGTGGCCCAGAACGGCGATCTCGCCAACTGGATGATCCCCGGCAAGATGGTCAAGGGCATGGGCGGCGCGATGGACCTCGTCGCCGGCGTCAAGCGCGTCGTCGTGGTGATGGAGCATTCCGCCAAGGACGGCGCCAAGCTCCTGAAGAAGTGCAATCTGCCGCTGACCGGCGAGCGCGTCGTCGACATGGTCGTGACCGATCTCGCCGTGTTCACCATCGACAAGCACGGCGACGGCGGCATGGCGCTGATCGAGCTCGCCGACGGCGTCACGCTCGACGAGGTCAAGGCCAAGACCGAAGCCGAATTCCGCGTCGCGCTGAAAAACACGTAAGGCAACGATCCCGAACGATTAGGAATGGCCGGGCTTCGTCCCGACCATTTTCGTTTGCCAATGCAATGCAGGTACTTGCGAAGGCGCGCGTCGCCTCCAAGTCGTCGTTGCGAGGAGCGAAGCGACGAAGCAATCCAGACTGTTTCTGCGGAAAGACTCTGGATTGCTTCGCTGTGCTCGCAATGACGGAGCGTCGCTACGACCGCGCCCAGACCTTCCCCCACCTCGCCGACACGCTCGCCACCCACGACCGCTCCTCGCGCACTAGGCGGAAGCCGAGATTGGCGGGTGGCACGCCTTGGGCGCAGCCGCCGGCGCGGGCGTCGCGGATGAAGTCGGTGACGTAGGCACGGTGCGCGCCCTCGGCGACGCGCACGCCGCAATTTACCGTCGGGCGGCCGGCCTTGCCGGCTTCGTCGACGCGCGAGCGCACGAAGCAGGTCGAGGTCCACTCCCAGACATTGCCGGCGAGATCGGACACGCCACGCTCGTTCAGGCCGAACTGGCCGAACGGATAGGCCGTGGTGTCGGACAGGTCACGTTCGGATTCACGCTCGTAGCGGCTGATCCAGCGTTTTGAGGGATCGTCCGCCTCGACCGGCGCACCGTCATCCCTGAACTTTGAGCCCGCGGCAAAGGCCCATTCCGCATCGCTCGGCAGACGATAGTGATGGCCGGTCTGGCGCGACAGCCAGCTGGCATAGGCCTGCGCATCGTGCCAGCTTACCTGCACCGCGGGGCGGTCGGGCGCAATCGTCACGCCGCGATCGAGCGCATGGCATTCGCCGTCCCGCACGCAAAGCTGGTAGGCGGCGGAGGAGACCTGCTCGCGCATGATGTGAAGCGGCCGCGTGAATTGCAATCTGTGCAGCGGCGCTTCGGCCTGCTGCCCGGCGCGGGTGAAATCGCCGGCCTCGCGATAAGCGAAGCTGCCTGCGGCGATCTCGACGATCACAGGCTCGCCTTGCGCGCCGCGCGTCGACATCTCGGAGACCAGGGGCGCAACAGCCAGTGGTCCTGCGAAGCCGGCCGCACAGGCAAGTAGCAATTTCAGCTTGAATGCAATCAGCATGGTCATCCCCCGAAAGAAGAAGGGGCCGGCGATGGCCGGCCCCTTGTTGCATCTAGTTGGTATTGGGAGCCGGTATCTCCGCAGGCGCCTTCACCTGGGTCATCAGATCGTCGTTCCACTTGCCTTCGACCTTGAAGTGCGCAGTGGCGCCGAGGTCGGCGGCCTCGATCAGATTATGCGTGACATAGGCGTAGATGCCGGGCTGCAGGAACTTGTACATCGCCGCGCCCGCCGAGCCGCCGCGGATGAACCAGGTCTCGAGCCCCGTCTCCGGCGGGTTGGAGAACTTGCCGGTCTCCCAGACATAGTCGCCATGGCCGCCGATCAGATGCGGGCGGCTGTCGCGGTTGGCCTGCGAATGCACGATCAGCACGTTCTCGCCGACCTTGGCCGTCAGCGCGTTCTTGCCGGTGAGCGCGCCGACCTTGCCGTTGAACACGACGTGGGAGGGGATCAGCTTCTTCATCACCTCTTCGGTGTCGGTGAAGGCCTCGCCCGGCGAGTCGTACGACTTGAAATTGCCCTTCTCGTCGCGCGGCACGTACATGTCCTGCTCGCCGACATAGTAGATCTTGTCGTATTTCAGCGCGTGGCCCTTGCCGTCGTTCAGTCCGTCGCGCGGCAGCACCATCACGGCGCCGTTCATGCCGGAGACGACATGCCAGGGGATCATCGGGCCGCCCGGCGCGCAGTGATAGACGAACACGCCGGTCCGCGTCGCCTTCCAGCGCAGCACGACCTGCTCGCCGGGATTGACCAGCGTGAGCTCGGCGCCGCCAAGCGCACCGGTCGCGGAGTGGAAGTCGATGTTGTGCGGCATGGTGTTGGTCGCGGGATTGAGCAGCGTCAGCTCGACATAGTCGCCTTCATGCACGACCATCAGCGGGCCCGGCATCGAGCCGTTGAAGGTCATGGCCTGGAAGGTCGTGCCCTTGTCGTCGATCACCACCTTTTTCTCCTCGATGGTCATCTTGAATTCCATGATCTTGGGCACTTGCGTCGTGGCCTGCTCGTGCGCGTGCACGAAGGGCGGGGCGACCAGCTCGACCTTCTGCCGCGGCAGCTTGAGATCGCTGGCAGGGAAGGCGGGTGTCGCGAGCATCAGAGCGGTCGCGGCGGCGCTGATCAATGCGGCTCTGCGGGTGAACATCGTAAAGCATCCTTCATGTGAAAGGGTTTTAATGACGGATGCAGTGTGCGCCTGTTGCCGCAAGAGTGTTTGCGCTGCGACAAGGTTTTGCCGGATTCGCCTCCGGTGAATTCCTTAGGAGGTGCACCGACGCGCGGCACGGCGCCCGGACTTTGAGCGAGCGCAAGGTCGCGGGTTCGAAAGCGGGTAATCCAGTGCCATCCGGAGCCTGCCGTTACCGCAAGCGGCATCAATCGACGAATGGGTAGGATATGAGGACCGATCTCGCGGCAAGCTACGGCGAGGAGCGCCTGCCGCGCTACACGAGCTATCCGACCGCGCCGCATTTCTCGCCGTCGATAGGTGCCGACACCTACGCACGCTGGTTGTCGGAGCTTCCCTCGAACGCGAGCGCATCACTTTATCTGCACGTGCCGTTCTGTCGCGAGATGTGCTGGTATTGCGGCTGCCATACCCAGATCGTTCGCCGCGACGGGCTGATCGCGTCCTATCAGCGGACGTTGCGCAGCGAAATCGCCGAGGTCACTGATGCCATCGGCCGCCGCATCAAGGTCGGGCACATCCATTTCGGCGGTGGCACGCCGACGATCATGGCGCCGGAGGCCTTTGCCGAGCTGATGGCGGCGATGCGTCACGTCTTCTTCGTGTTGCCTTCGGCCGAGATTGCGGTCGAGATCGACCCGCGCACGCTGACATCAGAGATGGTGGAAGCGATGCGGCTCTCCGGCGTCAACCGCGCCAGCCTCGGCGTTCAAAGCTTCGATCCCGTCGTGCAGCGCGCAATCAACCGCCTGCAGAGTTTTGAACAGACCGCCTCCGTCGTCGACATGCTCCAGAGCGCCGGCATCAAGGGGATCAATTTCGACCTGATCTACGGCCTGCCGCACCAGACGATTGCGTCCTGCCTGGATACGGTGCGGCGTTCGCTGGAGCTCGCGCCGGCCCGCTTCTCGGTGTTCGGCTATGCGCATGTGCCTGATTTCAAGAAGCACCAGCGCATGATCAACGTGGATCATCTGCCCGACGGCCTTGCGCGCCATGACCAGGCCTGCGCCATCGCCAACGCGCTGAAGGAGGCCGGCTATATGCAGATCGGGCTCGACCATTTTGCGCGCCCCGACGACGCCATGGCGGTCGCATTCGAGCAGGGGACGCTGCGGCGCAATTTCCAGGGCTACACCACCGACCAAAGCGAGGTCCTGCTCGGCTTCGGCGCCAGTGCGATCGGACGTCTGCCGCAGGGCTACGTCCAGAACGCGGTGCAGATCGGTGCCTATGCGCAGGGCATCGCGGATGGCCGCCTCGCCACCGCAAAAGGCTATGGGCTCACCGATGACGACCGGCTGCGTGCCGACATCATCGAGCGCATCATGTGCGAGTTCGGCGCCGATCTCGGCGACATCTGCGCGCGTCATGGCGCAAAGCCGGAGGCGATGCTCAAGTCTGCGTCGCGGCTGGAGCCGTTGATCTCGGATGGCGTGGTGAGGCTCGACGGCGATCGCCTTGCGGTCGCGAACGACGCGCGCTTCCTGGTCCGCAGCGTCGCGGCCGCGTTCGATGCGCATCTGGATCCGGGTAAGCAGCTGCATAGCCGGGCGGTGTAGTTGCCACCAGCTTGCGCTTCAACAAAGAAACTCAGCCCAGCTCCGCTATCGTCACTTCGGAACGGAGTTGTCCATGCCCTTCCGATCCGACGATCTGGTCGATGACATCATGCGCGCGGCGCCGCACACGATCCGCGTGTTCCTCGCCTTCAGGATGGCCTGTGTCGGCTGTCCGATCGCAACCTTCCATACCGTGGACGACGCCTGCCGCGAGCACGGCATCGATCGCGACAAGTTTCTCGCCGCGCTGAGCGAATGCGTGCCGGCATGATATGAGTTGGAATCTGCGCGGGGGCGCGCCCGACCTCACCCCTATCGTCAGGCGGCGCCGCTGCCCGGATTCCGCTCTGCCAGCACGACGATCCTGTGCGGATCGCGCAGGATGATGCGCTGCCGGCCGCTCTCGACCAGACCCTGGCTCTCCCAGCCGCTGAGGATACGGCTCACCGTGTGCAGCGTGGTGCCGGTCATCTGCGCGATGTCCTGGCGGCTGATCGGGAAGTCGATCTCGATGCCGTGGTCGAGCTTCTTGCCGGACTGGCTGGCGAGCCGCAGCAGCGCATGCGCGACGCGCTGCTCGACCTGCTGGGTCGACATTTCGAGAATACGGGTGTGGCTCTCCTGCAGCCGCTTGCCGACGGTCTGCATCGTGTTGGCGGCAAGCGCGGGAAACCGTTCGGTCAGCCGCGGCCAGGCCGAATTCGGCCAGATCAGCGCGACGCTGTCATCGACCGCCATCGCGGTCGCCGGATACTGCGCGGCGCCAATCGCCATTGCGAGCCCGAAGGTCTCGCCGGGCGCGACATAGCGTACCACGATCTGTTCGCCGGCCGGCGTGGTCTTGGCGGCGCGGACATGGCCGTGCAGCAGCAGGAAGAAGGACTGCGCGTCCGCGCCCTGCTCGAAAATGGCGGTGTTTTTGGGATAGCGCACTGATCGGGCCTCGCGCAGGATCTCGTCGAGGGCTTCCGGCTTGACGCCGGCAAACAGCGGCAAATGCGCAACCAGCGATGTGTCGACCTTGGCCATCCTGCCTCCTTGGCGCTCAGGAGTGTGATGGCACCTGCAATCGTCCAGTAGTTTGCGATAGCGCAAAACGGGCCGGCCGGACGGCAGTATTTTTCCAAGTCAGGATCCAAGTGACGGTCCGAATTCACAGGAGTTGCCCCATGGCTGGCGTACGATCCCGTAACTTTGCGGGCTGGCCGCTGTTTGCGAACAGCTTTCGACCCTTTTTCCTGCTCGCCGCGATCCAGGCGGGCCTGTCGATCCTGGTCTGGCTGCCGATGTTCTATGGCGAGCTGTCGGTCACATCGGCCTTCGCGCCGCGGGACTGGCATGTCCACGAGATGCTCTTTGGCTTCCTGCCCGCTGTCATCACCGGGTTCCTGTTCACGGCGATCCCGAACTGGACCGGGCGCCTTCCGATCCAGGGCACGTCGCTTGGCGCGCTGCTGGTGGTCTGGCTCGCCGGGCGCGCCGCGGTGGTTCTGTCCGCCGAGATCGGCTGGGCGTTCGCGCTGGGCGTCGACGCCGCCTTTCTGGCACTCGTCGTTGCGGCGGCAACGCGCGAGATCATCGCGGGCGGCAATTGGCGCAATCTGCCGGTCGTCGTGCTCGCGCTGGTGCTGCTTGGCGGCAATGTCGCCTTCCATCTCGAAGCCCACTACGAAGGTGCAGCCGATGTCAGCATTCGCGTCGGCATCGGCGTGGTCGTGCTGCTGATCTCGCTGATCGGCGGCCGCATCATCCCGAGTTTTACCCGCAACTGGCTGGTCAAGTTCAACTCCGGCCGCCTGCCGGTGCCGTTCGGACGGTTCGATGGCGTGGTGATCGGGTTGAGTGCGCTGACGCTCATCGCGTGGATCGCGGCGCCGCTGAACACGGTTACAGGGGTTGCAATGGCGCTTGTCGGCTTGCTGCACCTGGTGCGGCTCGCGCGCTGGGCCGGTGATCGCACCACGCGGGAGCGGCTGCTGCTGATCCTGCATGTCGGCTACGCCTTCGTTCCGCTCGGCTTCTTCCTCAATGCGTTGGCCGGCTTCGGTGAGCTGCCGCCGAGTGCGGGCATTCATGCCTGGATGACGGGCGCGGCCGGAATCATGACGCTCGCGGTGATGACGCGCGCGAGCCTTGGTCATACCGGGCAGGCGCTGACGGCGTCACTGGCGACGCAAGCCATCTACGTCGCGATCATCGTCGCGGCACTGGCGCGGGTCGCCGCCGTGGTGTTGCCGGCGCATGGCGATGTGCTGCTGCACATCACCGCCTGCGGCTGGATCGTCGCGTTCCTCGGTTTTGCAGCCGCGTTCGGACCGCTGCTCGCCGGCAGCCCGCGGCGCGCACTCGCCATCATGGGCGTGCCGGCGCCGGCGCGCTGAACCCTAAGCGGCTGATGCCGACGCGACGTCGGCCGGCTGCGCCAGCGGCCGCACGCCCTTGCGCCAGTCGGTGATGGTGCAGCCGAAGCGGCCGCGGAACCAGCGGGCCATGGCGCTCTGCGCGGAGAAGCCGAGCTGTGCGGCAATATCCGCCAGCGGCCGGCCGGGGTCCTCGATCAGCTGGATCACGAGATCGGCGCGCTGCGCATCCAGGATGGCCGAGAAGCTGGTACCGGCTTCAGCCAAGCGCCGGTGGATGGTGCGACGTGTGCAGGCGAGATGCTCGGCGACGCGTTCGACCGTGCAGTCGCCACCTGCGAGCAGGATGCGCACGACCTCGTCGACCTTCTCCTCCCAGCTCGCCGGCCGGCTTTCGATCGCCTCGATCCGCTTGCGCAGATAGTTCGCGATCAGCGGATGCGCGCTCGGGATCCGCCGCTCCATGTCGTGCGCCGACAACAGGATCGAATCCTCCTCCGCATTGAAGATCACGCGGCAGCCGAAGAAGTCGCGGTAGCGCTTGCGGTCGTGCGGCGGCGGGTAGTGCAGATGCACCTCCTGCGGCCGCCAGTCACCTCCGTACAGCGACTGGATGATGCGGTGAACACTGCCCAGCGCCATGTCGATCGACTGGCGCGGGGCCGTCGGCTGCCGACCGCGCAGATGCAATGTGACGGTCACGGTCTGCTTGTCTCTGACAACGTCGAGCTTCATGCCGTCATGATGGATATGGATGAAGCGCGAGAAAGCGTCGATGGCTTCACCGACGGTTGCTTGTTCGCGCACGATCAGGCCGACCGCGCCGAAATTGGTGAGGCCGCCGCGCTCGGCCAGCCGTAAGCCGAAATCTTCGGCACCGGATTCCTCTGCCGACAATTCGAGCAGGCGACGCAAAGCTGGGACCGCAATGGGTGTATCGGGCTTGTCGAGGATGGCCAGCGGCAGTCTGACCCTGCGCATCATCTGCCTGGGGTCGAGCCCGACCGACCGGGCGACTTCCGGGTAACAGCTCAAGCCTGCGCTGCGAATGAGGTCGGTCATGCGACCTGTTCCTGTCAGCCATTCCCGCAGATGTCCCGAAATGTAAAGTTTCTGTCCCGATCCGTCAAATCCGGGAACAGTGTGGAACATACATAAGGAAGACCGAAGCACAGGCGCGAATGCCGTGCTCATTGACGGCGGGGCGCGATGGGGCCTCCGGCCGTCACGTGCCATTTGACCAAGACATTACTGGATCGGGATTATGCCGGGAAACATGCTTTCCAAGGGTGAGGTATTCGTCATTGAAACTGACGCCGCCTCCCGCGAACAACTGTCGACGGCGCTTCAACAGAGCGCCTACGACGTGATTTGCTTTGCCGACGGCGCATCGCTTTTGTCGGAGGCCAAGGCGCGGATGCCGGCCTGTGTGTTGCTGGAGATGCCGCCGGATCGCTCCGCCCTCGACGTGCTCAGGCGCCTGCGCGAGGAAAACTGCATGGCGCCGGTGTTGGTCACCTCGGCGAACGGCAGCATTGCCATGGCGGTCGACGCCATCAAGAGCGGCGCGGCAGATTTCATCGAGAAGCCGTTTCGCACCCACGACGTCGTCGGTCGGATCGATGCCGCGATCGACGAGTCCGCCCAGCCCGATTCGAGCCGGCAGCGCTGGCTGCCCGGCTGCGAGCCCCTGACCGCGCGCGAAGGCGACGTGCTCGCCCATCTCGCCGCCGGCCTGACCAACAAGGAAATCGCCCGTCGCATACATCTGAGCGCACGCACGGTCGAGGGCTATCGCGCCGGCATTTTGAAGAAGGCCGGCGCCCGCAACGTGACAGATTTGCTCCGCCGCATCTACGGGCAGGGTTCGCCCAGCCAGACCTGAACGCGGCCTTTGAGTCGAGGTTCTGCCGCGGCGCGGTGACGCGTTCCGCGGCCATGGTGCCGCCGCAGCGGCGCCCAACGGAAACCCCAATCGAACCAGTTCCTTCCCTGCCGCGTCTCACCACGATGGCGTGGCATGTTTTCGCAGCGTCCGGCTGGCGGCGCGGCGATATCGGCAGGGAGAAGTTTGATGCGCACGATCGCAAGATGTCTGGCGGCGACGAGCCTGGTCCTGGTGATCGCGGCGCTCGCCGCGCCCTCATGGGCCGCCGATGTGGACGCCACATCGGCCATCGACACCGTCACCGTCTATCCTGACGGCGCCACCGTCACCCGCTTGATCGCGATCGACCTCGCCTCCGGCGACAGCACGCTGGTCGCCAGGGATTTTCCGCTCTCGCTCGATCCGTCCTCTCTCCGCGTCGAAGGTGAGGCCGGCGCAAAGCTCACCATCGGCACCATCGACGCGCGGCCGCCACGCGCGGTGCCGCCGGTCAATCTTTCCGAGCTCGACAAGCGTATCGAGGCGCTCAAGGACGAGCGCGCCGACCAGCAAGGCGCGATCGATGCGGCCGCCGCCCGGCGCAAATTCGCGCAACGCTTCGCCGAAGCCTCTCCCGCCGGCCTCGGCGAGAAGGGCGAGGCGCGCCCGATCACCGAATGGCGCGCGGCCTTTACCGCCGTGGCCGAGGAAGTCGCTGCCGCCGAGGCCACGATCCGCGATGCCGCGCGAAAGCAGCGCGAGATCGATCGCCAGATCGCGCAACTCGAAGCCGACCGATCCGCCAAGCCACCGAGCAAGCTGGAGGTGCGGATCGACGTCGCCTCGACGGCGGCGACGAAAGCGACGCTGCGGGTGACTTACGCCGTGCGCAATGCGCGCTGGCTGCCGCTCTACGACGCCCGGCTCGACACCGGCGCCAAGGACCGCAAGCCGCAACTCGAGCTGGTCCGCCGCGCCGAGGTGACGCAATCGACCGGCGAGGACTGGTCGAACGTCACGCTCGGTGTTTCCACCGTCCGTATCGCCCGCGGCGGCAGCGCGCCGGAGCTGGGATCGCTGGTGGCGCAATATCCGCAAGTGCCGAAGCCGCGCGCGCTGGGCCAGGTTTCGGACATGGTGATGCCTGCGCCTGCAGCGGCGCCGATGTTGCGAAAGATGGAGACCCCAAGGGAACAATTTGATCTGCCCGCCCAACGCGCCGACGAACAGCAAGCGGTTGCCGAGATCGGTGATTTCCAGGCCACCTTCAAGATCCCCGGTCGCGTCAGCCTCGGCGCCGCCGAAGGCGCCAAGAGCCTGCGTATCGCCTCGATGAGCGTGCCTGCGGATCTCGCGGTGCGCGCTGCGCCGGTGCTGGATCCCACCGCGTTCCTCGAAGCCAGCTTCAAGCAGACCGATGACACGACGTTGCTGCCGGGCAAGGTCGCGATCTACCGCGACGGTGTCTTCGTCGGCCGCGGCAAGCTGTCCGCTTCGGCCAAGGACGACATCGTGCGGCTCGGCTTCGGCGCCGACGACAAGGTCAAGATCGAGCGCGCGGTGCTCAAGCGCAACGAAGGCTCGGCAGGCTTGATCGTGACGACGTCGAAGACCGACGAGCGCGCCTACAAGACCACAATCCGCAACGGCCACGACTTCCCGATTCACGTCGCGATCGAGGATCAGCTGCCGGTCAGCGAGAATGACGAGATCGTCGTGGAGATGCTGCCCGCGACCACGCCGCCTACGGCAAAAGATATTCGTGACAAGCGCGGCGTGCTGGAATGGTCGTTCGACGCCAAGCCCGGCGAGGTCAAGGACATCAACTTCGCCTGGCGCGCCCGCTGGCCGAAGGACAAGAGCATGGTGATCGTGCCGTCGGGCTAGGTTGCCAGCCACGAAGGAGGTACGCTCCCTCTCCCGCTTGCGGGAGAGAGTTGGGGTGAGGGCTCTTTCCTCTTGGGGAGCCTTCGTTGTTGCGACACCCTCTCCCCGGCCCTCCCCCGCAAGCGGGGGAGGGAGAGGAGAGGGCGCGGCCTTACTTCGCCTTCAGGAAATCGGCGACTTCGAGCAGCATGAACTCGTCGTCGTCGGCCTTGTTGGGATCGCGGCTCGACGAGAACGGCAGATTGTTGTCGTTGCCGACGATGATGTGGGTGTCGTCGACGCGATCGACGTTCTCGATGGTGAAAAACGGGAAGGTGTAGACGCCGTCATTGAGCGGCTTGCGCGCCTTCTTGTCGGGGTCCTGGATCTTCATCAGGTCGATATAGCCGATCTTGCGCACGGGTTTGCCGACACTGGCGTCGGAGAGCTCGATCTTGTAGACGCGCTTGAACTTGGCAACGTCGGGGAAGCAGTTTACGTCGCGGGTGCCCGCCGGGCAGGCCTTGTCAGGCGTGCCTTCGCCGTTGTCGCGCTCGATGACGAGACCGGCGCTCGGATCGATCATGTTGAAGTCGCCGATGGCGTTGCCGTTCTGCTCGAACACATACTGCCAGTAACGGCCGGTGAATTTCTCCGCGGCGACGTCGAATTCGAGGATGCGGGAGGCTTCCTTGCCGTCGACCCGCTCCCAATCCTTCTTGTCGGCATCCCACAGCGGGCCCTCGAGCAAGCCGTAGAGGAATTTGCCGTCCTTGGAGGAGGCGAAGCCCTCAAAGCCCTTGGAGCGGCGGAGGTTGACGTTGGTGTAGGTCGCGCCCGGAGCACCGGGCGTCCCCACCGCCCAATGGTCGGGCGAGCGCACCGGCTTGCCGTCGGCAATGGTCTCGAACACGGCGAGGATCTTGCCGGTCTTGTCGGCCTTCAGGATGTAGGGGCCGAACTCGTCGCCGATCCAGAAGGTGTCGCCGATGATCTGGAAACCTTCGGTGTCGAAGTCGGCGCCGGTGAGATAGCGCCTCTCGGTGTCCTCGTGGACGATGCGGAACGGCACGCGTCTGTCGGGGTCATGCAGGAAGACGGTTGCTTCGCGCTCGATCTTGCCGCCCGCCCAATCCATCTTGTAGTGGTTCAGGTAAAGCATCGAGTCCATCGAATTGGCGCGCGCGCCCATGCCGTTGTCGGTGATGACCCAGAAGCTGCCGTCGGGCATCTTCTTGATGCCGGAATGACCCTGCAGCGGCTGGCCCTTGAACGGCAGCGAGACGCCGGTCGAACGTTCAAAGGATTTTCCCATCACGGTGCCGAGCGCATCGACGCGCTTGCCGGTGGTGTATTTCCCCGAGGTCTTGAGATCAGCGGGGGCATCGGCCGGGGCATCGATGAAGGTCGCGGCCGGCATCACCACGTGGCCGGCGAGCTTGGCCGGAAATTCACCTCCGCTCTGCGCGAGCGCGGTGCTCGCGGTGAGAATGATCGTTGCGACGGTGCTGAGAAAAGTCGCGCGCATGTGCGTCTCCTGTTAGCGGACGACGCCTTATGCGGATCGCTTATTGCAGTTTTGTGAAACCGGGCCAAACGCCGCAGGCACAGGCTATTTCTTTACCGTGCGCCTGCGTCTCACGCGCTTTCATAGACCAGCCGGGTGAAAAAGCCGGGGTCGATGACGAACTGACCCCACTTCGCGTCGAACGCGGCTGTCGGCTTGGCGGCAACCGTCTCGCCGCGCGTTTTTCCCTGTTTCTTGAGACTGCCGACGTTGTCCCTGATGGCGACCAGCATGTCGCGGAATTCCTGTAGCTCGGCCTTGTTGCTGACGGGCTTGCCATGACCGGGGATGATGATGGTGTCGTCTTTGGCCGCCGCCAGATTGGCGTCGGACGCCGCAATCATGCCGTCGATGCTGCCGCCGGTGGAATGGTCGATGAAGGGATAGATGCCGTTCCAGAAGGTGTCGCCGACATGGAGGACATTGGCCTCGGCGAACATGACCGAGATGTCGCTGTCGGTGTGGGCGGGCCCATAATATTTCAGCGCGATCGACGCTCCGTTGAGCTTGAGACTGTGTTCCCTGGCAAACACCTGGGTCGGGAGAGCGCCTGCGGAAAGCGGCAGGAAATTGTAGTCCCAATCCTCGACCCGCTGGACGCCGGCGAGATGCTTGCGGGTGTTCTCGTGGGCGATGATCTTCGCGCCAGCAACGCTCAGCCATTCGTTGCCGTCGGCATGGTCGAAGTGCCAGTGCGTATTGATCAGATGAGCGATCGGCTCGCCGCTGATTTCGGCAAGCGTCTTGCTCAGTTGCGGGCGCGATACGCCGATTCCGGCGTCGACCAGAAGCTTGCCGTCTGGCCCGGTGAGGACGGCGATGTTGCCGCCGGATCCTTCGAGCACGCTGATGTTGTTACGCAGCTTGTACGTCTTGATCTGTGATGTTGCCGCGCTGTCCTTGATTAGGCTGACGAGGCCGCGCGCTTCGGCGTAAGCCTGTCGAGGGCTGAGCCAGCCCGCTGTGGCAGCGAACGCAGCGCCGCCGACGCAACACAGGCAAAAGCCGCGTCGGGACATTGAATGGAGTTCTTGCGATCCCATGCGATGCTCGCTTTCTGAAGCGAGGATTGATTGCGGCCACGGTCGCTCCGCCGTCGGCGCGCTAAGGTGCGACCAGGACAGACAGCAGTCTATCAGGACTGCACGATCGCTTACGCGCGCGGTGGTCCGTTACTCCTTCACCGCGCCGGTGAGCGAAGACACGTAGTAGTCCACGAACAGCGAGTAGAAGATTGCAACCGGCAGCGAGCCCAGCAGCGAGCCCGCCATCAGCGCGCCCCACTGGTAGACGTCGCCGGTGACGAGCTCGGTCAGGATCGCGACCGGCACGGTCTTGTTGGCGCCGCTCTGGATGAAGGCGAGCGCGTAGATGAACTCGTTCCAGGACAGCGTGAAGGAGAAGATGCCGGCCGAGATCAGGCCGGGCACCGCGAGCGGCAGCGTGATCCGCCGCAGGATCTGCAGCCGCGTCGCGCCGTCGACCAGCGCGCATTCCTCGAGCTCATAGGGGATCGACTTGAAATAGCCGATCAGCAGCCAGGTGCAGAACGGCACCAGGAAGGTCGGATAGACCAGGATCAGCGCCAGCGGCGAGTCGAACAGGCCGAACTGCACCACGACGGTTGCGAGCGGAATGAACAGGATCGACGGCGGCACGAGATAGGCCATATAGATGCCGAGGCCGACATAGGGACTGCCGCGGAAGCGAAGCCGCTCGATGGCATAGGCAGCCAGCGTGCTCGCGATCAGGGACAATGTGGTTGCTCCGATCGCAACCAGCATCGTCGTCCAGAGCCAGCGCGGATAGGCGGTGTCGAACAAGAGGTGCTTGATGTGCGCCAGCGTCGGCGAGGTGATCCAGAACGGATTGTGCTCCTTGTAGTTCATCAGCTCCGCGTTCGGCTTGAACGACGTGATCGCCATCCAGTAGAACGGAAACAGCAGGATCAGCACGAAGCAGCCGAGCGGCAGATAGATCATCATCAGCCGGCGCAGCCCGGAATCCCAGGCCATGGTGTCGGGTGCCGCTTTGGCGTCGGCGACGGCTGTGGGTTGCGCGGCGGTATCAGTCATTGGCCTCTCCCTGCTGCCATTTGCGGCGCGCCAGGCCGAAATAGGAAAACAGCGTCGCGAACACCAGGAACGGGATCATCGACACCGCGATTGCCGCACCCTCGCCGAGCTCACCGCCGGCGATGCCGCGCTGGAACGCGAGCGTCGCCAGCAAATGCGTCGAGTTGCCCGGCCCGCCGCGGGTGATGGCGTAGACCAGCTGGAAGTCGGTGAAGGTGAAGATGATCGAGAAGGTCATGACGATGGCGAGGATCGGCATCATCATCGGAAAGGTGATGTAGCGGAAGCGCTGCCAGGCGCTGGCGCCGTCGAGCATCGCCGCTTCGTAGAGCGAGGGCGAGATGGTCTGCAGGCCCGCCAGCAGCGAGATCGCGACAAAGGGTATGCCACGCCAGATATTGGCGGCGATCAGCGAGAACCGCGCCGGCCAGGGCGAGCCGAGGAAGTCGATATTGGTCGTGCGCCAATGCAGCACGTCGACCAGCAAATAGGAGATGATCGAGAATTGCGGATCGTAGATCCACCAGAATGCCAGCGCCGACAGCACCGTCGGCACGATCCAGGGCAGCAGGATGATCGCGCGCAACAGGCTCTTGAACGGAAAATGGTTGTTGAGCAACAGCGCGAGCCAGAAGCCGAGCGCGAACTTTCCGAAGGTCGCGATGCCCGTGTAGACCACGCTGTAGAACACCGCGTTCCACCACAGCGAATCGGTGAGCAGGTACTGGAAGTTCTCCAGGCCTATGAACTCGCCCTTCCGGCCGATCGTGGTGTCGGTGAAAGCGAGCCAGATGCCGAGCCCCAGCGGATAGGTCAGGAACACCGCAAGCAAGCCGATCGCGGGCGCGAGGCACATCACGACCAGGAACGGCTTGTAGTCGAACAGGCGCACCAGCCAGTTCGGTTGCCGCTGGATCAGTACGGTTGGGGAGAGGGTGGTCACGGACATTCGTTGTTGTCCTGTCGTTGACGATCACCAAACCCGTCATTGCGAGGAGCTCGCGACAAAATTGCGTAGCAATTTTGCGCTATTGCGACGAAGCAATCCAGACTGCAATTGTGGAGACAGACTGGATTGCTTTGCTTCGCTCGCAATGACGGCCGTTCTTTCGGCCGCTACTTCTGCCGCCTGAAATACCGCTTGCAGCGCTGCTCGGCTTCTGCGGCGGCGGCCTCCGGCGTGGCCGCACCGGTCGCAACCGACGCGAACATCTGGATCAGCACATAGTCGGCGCTGACGGCGCCGGTCGCCGTCGAGATCGGGCCCGCATAGCCGTCGTAATAGGTGCTGTTCATGGTGTCCTTGAACAGCTTCACCTTCGGATCCTGCGACCACACGGCGGCCTCGGCATAGGCCGCGAGCGGCTGCGCCCAATAGCCGGAGTTGGCGTTGAGCCACGGCTCGTATTGGTCCTTCTCCAGCATGAATTGCAGGAAGGCCTTTGCGGCGTTGGGGTACTGGCTGTGCTTGAACACCATGGCATTCAGCGTCAGGCCCGCCATCGGCGAGACCTTGGCCACGCCCTTCGGCAGCAGCTGATGCTCGCTGTCGTCGGCGATCGCCTTGGTCGCCGGATCGTTCTTCAGCGAGAAGTACAGCGAGACGCCGTTGGCGGTCAGCGCGATCTCCTGCGCGGCATAGGCGCGGTTGTTGCTGACGTCGTTCCACGAGGTCGTGCCGGCGATGAAGGTCGGGTAGAGCTGCTTGACCCAGTTCAGGGCGGCGATGGTCTCCTTGCTGTTGATGATGACGTCGCCCTCTTCGTTGAGCAGGGCGGCGTTGTGCGACCACAGCGCCCAGCTCGCAAAGCCGTTGCCGTCGCCCTTGGCGTTGCCAAGCGCGAAGCCCGCCGGCTTGCCGGCCTTTTGCAGCTTCTGGCAGAGGTCGAGAATGCCGGCATGGTCTTCCGGCACCTTGTCGAAGCCGACCGATTGCAGGATCGACTTGCGGTAGATCAGCGGACCCGCGGTCGCGCCGAACGGCAGGCCGATCCAGGTGTCGCTCTTGTTCTTCTTGCCGTAGCGCTGCGCCAGCGGCAGCCAGCCACCGTAACGCTTGCCGGCATAGTCGGCGACGTCGGTCAGCTCGATCAGCTTGTCGATGTAGATGTGCGGAGCATCGGAGAAGCCGATGATGATGTCGGGGCCGGCGCCGGAATTGGCGGTCACCGCGGTCTGCTGGTTGATGTCTTCCCAGCCGACGAAATCGACCTTGACCTCGACGCCGGTCTCCTTGGTGAACTTGGCTGCATTGGCGCGGAACACGTCTTCGTCGGCCTGGACGAAGCGCACCGGCCGCAGCATGCGCAAGCTTGCGCCCTTCTCGATCGGCAGTTTCGGCGCGGGGACGTCGGCGGCCTTGATCGCGGATTGAGCGTGCGCTGCAACACCAGTGGCGGCGACCGTTGCAACGGACAGGCCCAGCGCCAAGGCATCACGACGTGTGATGTCGTTCCTCATCAGTTCCTCCCTATGATGTCTCCCTTCCCGGCGTTGATCGCCGGTGAAGGGCCGTTTCGTTCTTTTGCCGGTCTTTCGGCGCGCTATTTGCGGCCGGCCGCCTTAGCTGTTCGGACCGCGGTCCATGCTGACGGGCTGCCAGCGGCGGAGCGCGGTGTCTTGCAGCACCGACGGGTTCACGCAGCTTACCGGCCACATGCCCTGAAGCACCAGTGACAATTCGTAGCCTACTCGGCGCTTGCGTGCCTCGTCGAACCGTGCCGAGGCCGAGGCGACATGGGCGGTCAGGGTCACGTTCTCCATGCTGAGGATGGGGTTGTTGTGCGACGGCGGTTCCTTCTCCAGCACGTCGAGGGCGGCGTGCGCGATCCAGCCCTCCTGCAGCGCCTTGATCAGGCTCTCCTCGTCCACGGTGGCGCCGCGCCCGGTGTTGATGAAGATCGAGCCCCTTTTCATCTGCCGAAAATGCTTCTCGGTCAGCATGTGATGCACTTCGGGCCGGGCAGGCGCGTGCATCGAGACGAAGTCGGATTGCGACAGCACTTCGTTCAGCGTCGCCGGAATGACGCCGTGGTCCCACATCAGTGTTTCCTGGATGAAGGGATCGTAGGCCATCATGCGCAGGCCGAACGGCGCGGCGCGTTTCGCAACCGCACGCGCGACGCGGCCGAACGAAACGAAGCCGAGCGTCTGGCCCATCAGCCGCGGAACCTTGAGCAGTGCCGGCCGGCCCTCGGCCCAACGGCCGGTGCGTACCATCTTGTCCTGCTCGACCAGGCGGCGGAAGCCGGCGAGCAGCAGCATCATGGCGTGGTCGGCGACTTCCTCGATGAACGTGTCGGGGATGTTGGTGACGGGAATGCCGCGCGCGGTCGCCGCCTTCACGTCGACGCTGTCGACGCCGACCGAACCGAGCGTGATGACCTTGCAGCTTTCCAGCGCGTCGATGATGGTCTTGGTGATCGGGATGCCCTTGGCGTAGATCGCGTCGGCATTCTTCGCGGCGGCGATGAACTCCGCCTCGTTGGCCGGCGCCTCGACGATCTCGGCATCGATCGGATCGAGCGCCTCGCGCTCGTACGAATAGTCGCTGCCGGCGACCGTGAAGCTCGCGCCCTTCGGCGTCACCACCCTGTATTTCGGCATTTCCTGCTCCCGATTTGGTTTGTCGGTTCTTGTTGTGACCCGGCCTTCTCGCTCGGGCCTTTGCGTCTTTTACGCGAAATCGGCGCGGTCGCGTACAATTCCCGGTTGTCGCCGTCGAGATTATTTGTCGTTTTTGCCGGCATCGTCCGGGCTTCTACGGAGGCGTGTAAGTAACTTGCTAAGGGGTCCGACACTAAAAGTTGATTCAATTTCGATCGATTCACTCGCGCGCCCGCATCCCTTTTTCCCCGGAGCCCACCCCGTGAAGTTGAGCAATCTGAAGATCGCCTCCAAGCTTGGCATTCTTGTCGGCGTCACCTTGTTCGGCCTGTGCGTCGCCGGAGTTCTTGCCGGATACCTGATGAAGCGCGAGATGGTGAATGCGCGCATCGATCAGGCCAAGTCGATCGTCGACCTCGGCCGCAACTATGCAGCCGCGCTGAAGAAGCGCGTCGATGCGGGCGAGCTGACGAAGGACGCGGCCATGGCCGACCTTCGCCGCTACGGCAACGCGATGACGTATGACAATGGATCGGGCTATCTGTTCGGCACGTCCTATGACGGCATCACCCAGCTCGCGCCCGATCCGAAGCAGATCGGCACCAACCGCATGGACGTCGTGACCAACGGCCGCAAGCTGTCGATCGAGCTGATGGACGGTGTCAAGGCCAACGGCTCGATCCTGCTGTACTATGAATACGTGAAGCCGGGCCAGGAAACGCCGATCCGCAAGATCGGTTACGCGGTGGCCGTTCCCGGCTTCGACATGTATCTCGGCACAGGCGCCTATCTCGACGACATCGACACCAAGATGGGCCCGGTGTTCTGGTCGCTCGGCCTTGCCATGCTGGCCATCGTCATCGCCGCCGGCGGTGTCGCCTGGATGATCGGCCGCAGCATCAGCCGTCCGCTGGCGCTGCTGGGGACCCGCATGAAGGATCTCGCCGACGGCAAGCTCGAGGGAGATATCCCCGGCGTCGGCCGCGGCGACGAAGTCGGCGCGATGGCTGCGACCGTTCAGATCTTCAAGGACAACGCGGTCCGCATCCGCGACCTCGAGAAGACCGACGCGGCGGCGAAGGAGCGTGCCGCGGCGGAACGCCGCAGCGCGATGGAAGGTATCGCCAACGACTTCGAACGCAGCGTCAACGGCATCGTCCGCTCGGTCTCCTCGGCCGCGGCCGGCATGCAGTCGACCGCGCAGTCGATGACCGCGACCGCCAGCGACGCCTCGTCTCGGGCGGCGACGGTCGGTGCGGCCTCGTCGAAGGCCTCCGGCAACGTCGGCACGGTGGCCGCGGCCGCCGAAGAGCTGTCGAGCTCGGTTGCGGAGATCTCCCGTCAGGTGACGCGCTCGACCGAAGTGGCGAGCCGCGCCGTCAGCGACGCCGAGCGCACCAACGCCACGGTGCAGGAGCTCTCGACCGGCGCCGAAAAGATCGGCGAGGTGGTCAAGCTCATTCATTCGATCGCGGCGCAGACCAATCTGCTGGCGCTCAACGCCACCATCGAAGCGGCGCGTGCCGGTGAATCCGGCCGCGGCTTCGCCGTCGTCGCCTCCGAGGTCAAGGCGCTGGCCAACCAGACGGCCAAGGCCACCGAAGAAATCTCGGCACAAGTGGCGGCGATGCAGACCTCGACCAGCGATGCGGTCGCAGCGATCGGCGGCATCACCCAGACCATCGCCGAGATGAGCGAGATTACCGCCGGCATTTCGGCCTCGATCGAGCAGCAGGGCGAGGCGACCCGCGAGATCGCCCGCAACATTCAGTCGGTTGCGGCCGGCTCGAACGAGATCAACGCCAATATCGGCAGCGTCACCTCGGCCGCGGAAGCAACCGGCAGTGCGGCCAGCGATGTGCTCACCAACGCCCGCGAGCTGGACAGCCAGTCCGGCGCCCTGCGCAGCGCGGTCGACGGCTTCCTCGCCAAGGTCCGCGCGGCGTAAAGTTTCACGCAGGCGTACTTCTACCCACGATGTCGTCATGCCCGGGCTTGTCCCGGGCATCCACGTTCTTAGGCACCGCGTTCGCGGGTGCGCGTGGATGGCCGGGACAAGCCCGGCCACGACGGAGAGTGGATGTGGATGAGTGCTATCCCTACTGCTTCTCGATCCCCGCGTCCCGGATCAGCCGCTGCCACAGCACCAGCTGCTCGTTGACGAACGAGCCGAGCTCCTCTGGCGTGCCGGAGAAGGCGTCCATGCCGAGCGTGGCGAGCTGGGCCTTGATCTCGGGCTTCTCGACGATCTTGCGGATTTCGGCGTTGAGCCGCGTCACGATCTCCTTCGGCATGCCTGCCGGCCCGAAATAACCCTGCCATGACGAGATGTCGAAGTCCGGCACGCCGGCCTCCTGCATCGAGGGGAGGCTGGGGATCAGCGGCGTGCGGTCCCTGGTGGTGACGGCGAGCGCGCGCAGCGCGTTGCCCTGGACATGCGGCAGGCCGGTCAGGATGTCGACGAACATCATCGAGACGCGGCCGCCCATGACGTCGTTGAGCGCCGGCGGCGAGCTCTTGTAGGGCACGTGCAAGAGGTCGAGCCCCGCATTGTGTGCGAAGGTCGCGCCCGACACGATCGCCGAGGACGAGCCCGAGGCGTAGCTCAGCTTGCCTGGATTGGCCTTGCCGTAGGCGACGAGCTCGGCGACGGTCTTGGCCGGCACGTCCGGGTGGATCACCAGCATGAAGGGCAGGTCGCCGGTGCGCGCGATCGGGGTGAAATCCTTCACTGGATCGTAGGTCAGGCTCTTGAGCAGATAGGGATTGGCCGAATGCGTGGTGTTGGTCGTCACCAGCAGCGTATAGCCGTCGGGCGCGGAGCGCGCGACATAGGTCGCCGCGATCATGCCGTTGGCGCCCGCCTTGTTCTCGATGACGATGCCGACGCCGAGCGCCTGCGACAGATGCTGCGAGATCAGCCGCGTCGTGGTGTCGGTGCCGCTGCCGGCCGCGAACGGCAGCACCAGCGTGATGTTGCGGCTCGGCCAATTATCCGCCTGGGCGGCGGATGCGGCAGCAAGGCACAGCGCCGCGGCGCAGGCCGTGCGCAGGACGCGCATGAGCGAAGACAGCATGTTCGGACGTTCCCTCTTTTTTCGTTGGCCGGGAACCTAGCCGGTCCACATCAAAACCGGAAGACGGCAAGGACGCGCACCGCGTCCGCTGCGCGGAATTACTTCACCGCGGAGCCCTGGCGCGAGGCGATGACGACGCCGGCGAGCACCAGCGCGTAGCCGATCAGGTGGAACGGCTGGAGTTTTTCGCCGAGCAGCAGGATCGCCATCGCCGAGCCGAACACCGGCACCAGATGGAAGAACGGCGCGGCGCGGTTCGGCCCGATCAGCGCGACGCCACGGTTGAAAAACAGATAGGCGAGCGCCGAGGGGAAGATCAGGATGTAGCCGAGCGTCAGCAGCGTCACGGTGTCGAATTGCATGACATTGCCGGACCGCACCTCCCAGACCGCCGTCGGCAGCAGCATCATGGCGCCGCAGCAGGTGGTGAAGGACAGGAAGGAGAGCTGATGAACCTTCGGCCGCCGTGGGATGAAGGCGGAGTAGATCCCGAACGCCACCAGCGAGGAGGCGAACATGATATCGCCCCTGTTGAACGAGATGCTCGCCAGCGCCGCAAGGTCGCCGCGCAGGATGATGATCAGCACGCCGAGCAGCGAGATCGCGATGCCGGCAAGCTGACCGCCGGTCAGCCGCACGCCGAACAGCACCAGCGACCACAGCGCCACGAACAGGGGACCTGCCGACTGGATCAGCAGCGCGTTCAGCGCCTCGGTATATTGCAGGGCCCAGTAGGAGATCGCGTTGTTGAAGGCGAAGCCGACCAGCGACAGGAACAGCATCAGCGGCAGGCTCTTGCGCAACGCCGGCCAGTCGCGCTTCAGATGCGGCCAGGAAAACGGCAGCAGGATCAGGAATACGCCGAACCAGCGGATCGTGGTCACCGTCAGCGGCGGCACATGCGCGCCGACATGGCGCGCGAGCACGATATTGCCGGCCCAGAACAGCGAGCTCAGGCTGAGCAGCAGGTAAGGCTGGTTGTTGAGCCAGCTGGCCGGATTCGAGGCAGGTGGCGCGGGGGAAGCGATCGTCATTGGCGTCACATACGACCTTGCGCCGGATTGTCGTCGTGACACAAGCCACGCCACCGCAATGCTACAATGCAGGCACAACCCGGGAGGTGGCATTGGCGGTCAACATGTTGAACATTGTGGGCCTGGAAGGGCTCGACCGGCATGCGCCGGTGGTGATGCTGAACCTGATGCGTTTTCACGCGCGCTCGCGCGACGGTAATGGTTCGGGCTGGGATGCGTATTTGCGCTACAGCGCGATCACCGTGCCCATGATCAAGGTGCGCGGCGGCACGCTGCTCTGGACCGGCGAGGCCAAGGCGATCGCGCTCGGCCCGCATGCGGGCAACGACTGGGATTTCGTCGCGCTGGTCTACTATCCGACCGTCAGCGCGTTCCTCGACATGATGACGTCGGAAGCCTACGAGCGCGATGCCGATCCGCATCGCCGCAATGGCTGTGCTGAGCATGTGATCATCGCGACGAGCGAGGCGTACAGCAAGTTCAAGGTGGAATCGTCTAAAGGCCGGTGAGCAATTTCTTCAAGAGCGCATTGAGCGTTTTCTGCTCTGCCGGCGACAGCACGGAGATCAATCTTTCCTCCAGCGCCACCATTGGGCCCATCAAATCGTCGATCGTGCGCTTGCCGGCAGCGGTGAGCGCAATCTGCCGGCCGCGCCGGTCGTTGGGATCGGGACGTCGCTCAACCAGCCCCGCGCGCTCCAGCCGGTCGAGGCGGTTGGTCATGCCGCCGGAGGAGATCATCGCCGCCTCATAGAGCTGCGTCGGCGAAAGCGTGTAGGGCTCGCCGGAGCGTCGGAGCGGCGTGAGCACATCGAACTCACCAACCTGCAGGTCCGCTGTCGCGAGCAACGGGTTCATGTGATCGCGGATCACGCGCGCCGCGGCATCGAGTAGACGGCCCAGCGTTTCAACAGGCAACATGGCGAGGTCGGGGCGCTCGCGAGCCCATTGCTTGGAGGCAATCTCGGCACGATCCATCGCATAATATCTCCATATTAAGTATCTTGATATCGAGATACATTGGAACTAGTGTCTTGATACCAAGACACTAGCGCGATTCTCCAGCCGCTTTGAAGGAAAAAAACGATGTCCAAGATGATCTTAGTAAACTTGCCTGTGCGCGACCTCGCCGCATCGACGGCCTTCTATGTGGCGTTAGGCGGCGCGGTGAATCCCCAATTCTCCGGCGCCAACTCGACCCTGCTCAACTTCACCGAAGCGATCGGCGTAATGCTGCTGACCCACGAGCACTATCGCGAATTCACCCAGCGCCCGATCGGCGACGCGCGCCGCGACAGCCAAGCCATGTACGCTCTGACGGTCGACGCTCGCGATGCTGTCGATGCGACGGTGGCCCGCGCGGCGGATGCGGGCGGTCGTGCTGATCCCAACCCGGCGCAGGACCTCGGCTTTATGTACAATCGGCACGTCGAAGATCCTGACGGCTATGTCTGGGAGATGGTGTGGATGAATCCGTCGGCACACGGCTGAGCGCGGCTTCTTCGGGCGCATCCGCGCAGTTGAGCGCCAACATAAATCGCTCATGGCGGTCTTCTCGTGCTGCCATGAATCAAGTCTCGTCAAACAAATCTGACGGAGCGAGCTCAGTTCGTCTGCTTCCTCGACGCCACGAACACGCCCGACAGCACCAGCGCGAAGCCGATGAAGTGGAAGGCCTGCGGGTGCTCGCCGAGGAAGGCCATCGCCATGATCGAGCCGAACACCGGCACGACGTGGAAGAACGGCGCGGCGCGGTTGGCGCCGATCAGGCGGACGCCGCGGTTGAAGCAGAGATAGGCGAGCGTCGATGGAAACACCGAGACGTAGAACAGGGTGAGCAGGTTCGGCCCGTCGAGCTTCATGACGGGGCGCGCCGACAATTCCCAGATCTCCAGCGGAATGAGGCAGGCCGCACCGGCGCCGAAGGTGAAGGCGAGGAACGATAGGCCGTGGATCGGCGGCCGCTTCAGGGTCAGCACCGAATAGAGCGCGAAGATGATCAGCGCGACGATGAAGATCAGATCGCCCTTGTTGAAGGCGATGTTCGACAGCGTGGTGATATCGCCATGCAGCAGGATGATCAGCACGCCGCACATCGATAGAGCCACGCCGAAGGCCTGCGCCGCGGTGAGGCGGATGCCGAGGATGACCAGCGACCACAGCGCCACGACCAAGGGTGCTGCCGATTGCAGCAGCAGGGTGTTGAGCGCCTGGGTATGCTCCAGCGCCCAATATTGCAGGGTGTTGAAGGCGCCGATGCCGGTGATCGACAGCACGATCATCAAGCCGAGTTTCTCGCGGATCGCGGGCCAGTCCTGGGCGAGATGCTTCCAGGCGAACGGCAGCACCAGCAGGAAGGCCAAGGTCCAGCGCAGGAAGGACAGCGTCACCGGCGGGATATGGCCGGCGGCGAGGCGCCCCACGACCGCATTGCCGGCCCAGCACAGCGCGGTGATGCTGAGCAGGAGATATGGCTGGTTCGCAATCCAGTGCTGGCCGGATGTGTCGGCGCTCGTGGTCTGGCCGGTGGCGGACATTGTGATTGTTGTGGCCCCGCGGTGGAGTGCACCAAGGCCACCAGCCCGGCGGCATCCGGGCCGGTCGAAACCCGGCCCCGTTCAAAGACACGGAAATCGAGGCTGCATCAACGGGGGCGGGCGCATCGCGACCATGCAGCGGCCGGCGCTGTGCCTAGCGCTTTGGTCGAGGTCGGTGCGTGGCCTTGGAAGATTTCCGGATTTTCCGGGGATATCAAAGGCTTGGATCGTGCATTGGGTCCTCAAAAAGCCCCGTTCTTGCTTGCTTAGAGAGGCTGCTTCCTTTATCCGGTTGGCTGCCCCGCATACGAACGGCTCCAAGCCGGGAATTGGGCTGGGCGTAGGCGTGATCCCGGAAAACTGGGTACCGGTTTTCCGTTTGGATCATGCACCTATAGAGATAATTCTTCGAAGGATTACCCGCGAATGGCCAATGTTGTCGTCGTCGGCGCCCAGTGGGGCGACGAAGGAAAGGGCAAGATCGTCGACTGGTTGTCGGAGCAGGCGGACATCGTCGCGCGCTTCCAGGGCGGCCATAATGCCGGCCACACGCTGGTCATCAACGGCGAGACCTACAAGCTCGCGCTGCTGCCCTCCGGCGTGCTGCGCCCGTCCAAACTGGCGGTGATCGGCAACGGCGTGGTGTTCGATCCGCAGGCCTTCCTCGACGAGGTCGCCAAGCTGCGCGGCCAGGGCGTCGCGGTCG
The DNA here is from genome assembly GCF_021458635.1 of Bradyrhizobium monzae. Lineage (GTDB taxonomy): Bacteria > Pseudomonadota > Alphaproteobacteria > Rhizobiales > Xanthobacteraceae > Bradyrhizobium. The sequence continues at coordinate 1,729,283 of NZ_JAIRDQ010000001.1, read as the reverse complement.
GCCCGGAGAATCTGCGCGTCGCGGAGAACGTCACCCTGATCCTGCCGCTGCACCGTGAGCTCGATGCGCTGCGCGAATCGTCCAACTCGGCGACGGCGATCGGCACCACGCGCCGCGGCATCGGACCTGCCTATGAGGACAAGGTCGGCCGCCGCGCGATCCGGCTGATGGACCTCGCCGACCTCGACACGCTTCCGCACAAGATCGACCGGCTGCTTGCGCACCACAACGCACTGCGCCGCGGGCTCAACCTGCCGGAGTTCGACGGCAACGAGATCTTGAAGGAACTGAGCACGCTGGCGCCGCAGCTGCTGCCTTACGCGGAGACCGTGTGGCGCCTGCTCGACATCGAGCGGCGTGCGGGCAAGCGCATCCTGTTCGAGGGCGCGCAAGGTGCGCTGCTCGACGTCGACCACGGCACCTATCCTTACGTCACGTCGTCCAACACGGTGGCGGCGCAGGCCGCGACCGGAACGGGCATCGGTCCGGGCGGGGTCGGCTACGTGCTCGGCATCTGCAAGGCTTACACGACCCGCGTCGGTCAGGGGCCGTTCCCGACCGAGCTGCTGAACGAGATCGGCGAAGAGATTGGCCGTCGTGGCCGCGAGTTCGGAGTCAATACCGGGCGCAAGCGCCGCTGCGGCTGGTTCGACGCCGTGCTGGTCCGCCAGACCGTGCGGACCTGCGGCATCAACGGGCTGGCGCTGACCAAGCTCGACATTCTCGACGGCTTCGATTCGATCGAGGTCTGCGTCGGCTACAAGCTCGACGGCAAGGAGATCGATCATTTCCCGGCCGGCGAGGGGGCGCAGGCCCGGGTCGAGCCGATCTGGGAGACCATCGAGGGCTGGAAGGAGCCGACCGCCGGCGCTCGGTCCTGGGCCGACCTGCCCGCCCAGGCCATCAAATATGTTCGCCGGATCGAGGAATTGGTGGGGTGCCCGGTTGCGCTGCTTTCCACGAGCCCCGAACGCGAGGATACTATCCTCGTGCAAAATCCGTTTGAGGCTTAACGATATCTTACCGGGACGCGCGTATAATTGAGTAGAAATGGCTGATTACTATCCGCTGATCGCCCGCGCTATTGCCGCCCTGGACCCCAACGCTCCCGGCGAAAGCCGGCGCGCGCTCTATGAGCGGGCGCGCACCGCCCTGATCGCACAACTGCGCAGCGTGCAGCCGCCGCTCTCCGAATCCGAGATCACCCGCGAACGGCTGTCGCTGGAAGAGGCCGTCCGCAAGGTCGAATCGGAAGCCGCCCAGCGGGCCCGCGAGGCCTCGCGCCCCGGTGGCGGTGCCCGCAGCGGGGGCGGCAGCGGCGATGCGTTCCGCCGGGCCAGCGCCCGAGCAGCCGACAACAACCCGCCCGCATCGCCTCAGTCGGCCGGGCCGCCGCGGGCTCGTCCCGCCGCACCGCCGCCGCGCAATGACCGCCCGCCGCTCGGCGGCGACGACCAGAACGACGCGCCGCGCCCGCCGCGCGCCCCGCGTTTCGATGCGCCGCGCCAGCCGGCCGCGCCGGAGCCGCCGGCCGGGCGCTCTCCTCCGCGTCGTCCGCCGGATGGCGGACCACCGCCACCTCCGGCGCCGGGCGTGCGCGGCTTCCGCGACATCACCGCTGACGTCAATGATCTCGGCGGTGCCGCCGCGCAGGCCAATCGCGCCGCGCGCCGCACCTACGCCAACGTGCCGTCGCCCTCGCCGGAATTCGACCGGCTCGAGCCGAGCCTGGAAAACCGCGCCGCCGAACCTGACGCACCCTATTCCTATGACGAGTCGATGGAGGAGGCCGAGCGCTACGCGCCGCAGCCGCCATCGCCGCGTCCGCGCATTGCGGCCGACCGCGGTGCCAGGAAGCCCAAGCGCGCCGGCTCGATCTTCCCGTTCAAGAGCGCGATCGCCGTCGGCATCGTGCTGATCCTGGTCGGCGCCGGCATCCTCTGGGGCAAACAGCTGGTGCAGACCGCGACCAATCTGCTCAAGTCCTCGCCCACCCAGGTGGTGGAGGCGCCGAAGGATGCCTCGCAGCCGCAGAGCAAGCCGAAGATTCCGGATCGTGTCGGCCAGCCCTCGGCCAGCGACCAGCCGGCTGCGCCGGTGGCGCAGAAGGTCGTGCTCTATGACGAGGATCCGTCTGACCCCAAGGGCAAGCAATATGTCGGCTCGGTGGTGTGGCGGCTCGAACCGATCAAGGCGTCGGGCAACCAGAAGGCCGACATCGCCGTGCGCGCCGACATCGAGATCCCGGACCGCAAGTTCAAGATGACGATGTCGTTCCGCCGCAACACCGACTCGTCGCTGCCGGCGAGCCACACGGCCGAACTGACCTTCATCCTGCCGCCGGACTTTCCGGGCGGCAGCGTCTCCAACGTGCCGGGCATCCTGATGAAGTCGAACGAGCAGGCGCGTGGCACGCCGCTCGCGGGCCTCGCGGTCAAGGTCACCGACGGCTTCTTCCTGGTCGGCCTCTCCAACGTCGACGCAGACCGCAGCCGCAACGTCCAGCTCCTGAAGGAGCGCTCGTGGTTCGACGTGCCGCTGGTCTACGCCAACCAGCGCCGCGCCATCATCGCCATCGAGAAGGGCGCTCCCGGCGAGCGCGCCTTCAACGACGCCTTCGCACAGTGGGGCGACTGAGCCCTTCTCTTTCTATCGAGGGAGATCGTCATGCCGGGCTTGTCCCGGGCATCCACGTCCTTCGTGCCTTGGGGCAAGGCGTGGATGGCCGGGACAAGCCCGGCCATGACGCTGTGGATGGCCAGCGCTATTGCGCCGCCGCTTCCCGCTTGCGCGAGGCCGCAGCGGCGGCCGCTTCGCGGTCCATCACGGCGCGGCAGCCGGGGCTGACCTGCGCCTTTTTCTGCACCATGCAGGCCCTGATGCGCGAGATGTCGGGAATTTCACTGGAGCACAGCCGCATCGCGTCGCCCGAGCACATCTGCTGCGCTTCGGACGAAAAGGCGAAGCCGGGTGATGTCTGGAGCGCGAAGGCGGTGGCGGCGAAGGCCAACAGCGAAGCGGTGGTCTTGAAGAGCGAAGCGATGGTTTGGTAGCGTGCCATGGAGATGCGTCCCCGAGTTCCGTGGGTTGAACCACTTGGTTTTGGGGCGCCGCACGCGGCTTGATCTGCCGCATGTCACAGCCTTCACGTCGGGAACTCAATCCCGCATGTGGTCGCTCGATTTCTTGATGCTCGAATCGAAAAGTGCTGCGCCGCCCGATTCGAGTATGCGCGATTGTTACGAAGCTGCAATGGGCGACGCGAAGGAATTCGCAGATGTTGCGCGACCGTCACGCAAAACGCGGCGCGCAACCTGACATGCCGATCTACATTCCGATCTTACATGCCGTGGCTCTGGAACACCTTGCTGCAAGACTTGGACAGCTTGGCGCGGTTGGCCTGCAGACAGCCTTGCACCGCACTGTCATTGCCGAGATCCTTGCGGCACAGCCGCGAGGCATCGCGCGAGCAGGCGTTCTGCTCCTGTGGCGTGCCCATATGGCCTTGCGCAAAGGCGGGCGCGTTCGACAGGCCGCCGAGGGCCGAGAGGGTGATCGTCGCCAGCAACAACAGTTTACGAGACATCGGCGGCTCCAAATCTGACAAGGGAATTGCAGGTCCAATTTGAACCCGCCGCCTTGCCACTTGTTCCCCCAAACAGCCCGCAACCCCGCTATCCAAGGTTCCCGCCGCGCTGCTATAAACGCTGTGGGTTTGAGGAGTTCTTGATGAAACGCTATCTGGTGTTTGCGCTCGTTGGTCCGTTCTTGGGCGGCTTCCTGCTGCTGCTGACGACGACCTACCAGTCGGGCTACTGGACCCAGACCAATCTCGGCGAGGTCGGCAAGCTGTTCGTGGTGTTCTTCAAGACGCTGCAATACAGCTATCTGTTCGGCTTCCTGCCGTCGCTGATGATCGGCGCGGTCGACGACATCCTGATCCATGTCAGGCGGGTCGGGCCGGTGCTGCGGATGCTGCTGGTCGGCCTGATCGCCTTCATCCTCGCCGCGTTCATCTACGGCTCGCGCGGGTCGGATTCGGGCGCGGTGCAGTTCATCCTGTACGGCCTGGTCGGCTTCGTGCCGGCGGTGCTGTCATCCTGGTTCGTGCATCACTATGTCGAGGAGCCGCGGCCTGCGGCGGCGGCGAGCTGACTGCGCGACCTTCGGACGCGGTGCAGCAACCTCTGCCGCGCTCGCGCGTTCCCTGATGGCCATGACCATGCCCGATGACGACATTCTCACGCCACGCAGGTCCCGCTCAGGGACGCAGTCGCGCGCCGATTTTTCGGTCCGCGCGGCACGCGGGCCGATCATCGACCAGGACGGCCATGAGATCCGGCCTGAACAGATCCGCCCTGAAACCCTGGAGCAGGGCTTTCAAGAGTTTCGCTTCGACCTCGGGCGGGGCGGCAACCCGTTCGGCAACCTGACGCGCGAGCAGCGCATCGCGCGGCTCGAGGCGCTCGCAAAGCTGCTCGACGTCGCCTTCATTCTGCCGGGCACCAATATCCGCTACGGCATTGACGGACTGATCGGCCTGATCCCTGTGATCGGCGACATCATTACGACCGCGATCTCGCTGTGGCTGGTGCGCGAAGCCCGTGCGCTTGGTGCGCCCTGGTATCTCACGGCGCGGATGCTCGGCAATGTCGCGGTGGACGGCGTGGTCGGCATCGTGCCGTTCGTGGGCGACGCCTTCGACGTCATGTTCCGCGCCAACATGCGCAACGTGCGTCTGTTGCGCCGCTGGCTCGACAAGCAGCCGCGCATCTGAAGCGCGCCCTCGAGAAACGCAGAAAGCGCGACAGCCTTTCGGCCATCGCGCTTTCTGCGCACATCGGAGGCTTTAAGAAATTTACGCCGCGTCGGCGTCGGTCTCGGCGACCGGTTCCGGCTTGCGGTGGCGCGGCAGCGGGAAGGCCTCGCTCTCATAGAGAGAGCGGATGCCGTTCTGGTCGAAACGGGCTTCCTCGACCTGGAGATACGCGCCATTCAGCGAATCCGTCGGCAACTGCTCCATCGCGAACTGCACGGCTTCAGCCGCGGTGCCGAACCGGCGATAGGTGAAGCCGGCGCGCTTCTTCTTGCGGATCGCAGCGGGGAAGAGTTCGGCGGAGGTGTTGAAATTGAACGGACGCAGTGGACGCATGGTCAAAGACCTCGTGATCTTGTCTGGGGCTTTAAGCGCGTGGGGTTTGCGAGGGCGGAGGCCACAATCAAGCGAGCCCGCCGCACATCATTTTCGACCACTAATATAGGCCGTTTTGACAGAAATGCGACCCCTGCGATGGGAGATGATGAATCCACGCATGGCAGGTCCGCAACCACGGAAAATTAAATAATTTCAGTGGCTTATGTAGTTTACAGCTTTCCGAGAAGCAACAGGACCAGCAGCACCACCAGAACAACGCCGCCGATCCCCATGCCGGAATGGCCCATCCCATAGCCATAGCCGCCGATCCGGCCCGACCAGCCGCCCAACAGATAGATGATCACCAGGATGATCAGGATGGTCCCGAGTGACATGGCGTCCTCCCTGGCGGCCGCCGGATTGCGCTCAACGGCTGCACCGCCAGACAAGAAAAGCATATCGCGCCGCCGGGTTCCATCGGGGAACCGGGCGGCGCGCAATTTTATTTCGGCTCCAGCTTGAGTGCTGCCGAATTGATGCAGTAGCGCAGGCCTGTCGGCCCCGGTCCGTCCGGGAAGACGTGGCCGAGATGGCCGCTGCATTTGGAGCAGAGCACCTCGGTGCGGATCATGCCGTGCGTCGTGTCCCGCTCTTCGTCGACATGGCTCTCGACTGCAGGCGCGGTGAAGCTCGGCCAGCCGCAGCCGGAGTCGAACTTGGCGTCGGACTCGAACAGCACGTTGCCACAGCCGGCGCAGACATAGGTGCCGGCACGGTGGTCGTGCTCATATTCACCGGAGAAGGGACGCTCGGTCGCCTTCTCGCGCAGCACGGCGTACTGCATCGGCGACAGCTCGCTGCGCCACTGCTCTTCGCTCTTGATGACCTTGTCGTCGGTGGTTTTCGTCTTGGTGTCGGGCATGGGTCTCCCGTTTCTTTTGCGATCTTGCGATCAGTTGGTGGCCTTGCTGGCGCTCACCAGCGTCGGCTTTTCAATATAGTTAGCCGCGAACAGTTTCTTCAGGTTCTCGACCTTCGGAATGTCGTTGTAGGCGATGTAGGGCTGGTTCGGGTGCAGCGTCAGATAGTCCTGGTGGTAGCCCTCGGCCGGGTAGAACGCCTCGAGCGCGCCGACCTTGGTCACGATCGGCTTGCTGAACACCTTGGCGCCGTCGAGCTGGGCGATATAGGCCTCCGCGACCTTCTTCTGCTCGTCGGACGTGGTGAAGATCGCCGAGCGATATTGCGTGCCGCTGTCCGGTCCCTGGCGGTTGAGCTGGGTCGGATCGTGCGCCACCGAGAAGTAGATCTGGAGGATCTTGCCGTAGGAGATCTTCTTCGGGTCGAACTTGATCTCGACCGACTCGGCGTGGCCGGTCCGGCCGCTCGAGACCGTCTGGTAATCGGCGGTCGCCTTGCTGCCGCCGGCATAGCCGGAGACGGCGTTGACGACGCCGGCCGTGTGCTGGAACACGCCCTGCACGCCCCAGAAGCAGCCGCCGGCGATCACCGCGGTCTGGATGCCGCTCGCGGGGGCTGCGTCCATTGTGGGGGCAGGGATCACGACGGCGTCTTCCGCGGCCCGGGTCGGCGCGGCAAAGGCCAGCGTCAGTGCGGTGGTGGCGGCGAGCAGGGACAGGACGGAGCGGCGCATGGCGGATCCTCTTTCGGAAGGCCTGACAGTTTAGGGCGGTTGAGGGCGGGCGAACAGCCTGCCCGGCTTTTTCAGACACCAGAGATACGGGCGGGCCGGGCGATTGTTACGGGTGGAGAGACACGAACCCGTGAAAAAAGCCGCGACCCTTGACCCGGCTTGGCGGGGCGGGGAACTCCGGGCTAGATGAACCGGCGCGATCGCTGATCGACTTAAAAATGTGGTGGCTGGAGCTGATCTGACAACATGCTGCGCGTCCTTTCCCTCATTCTCGTCGCCCTGGCCGCCGGTGTCTCGATCGCCTCGGCACAGCCCCAGCTCGGCGACGACCTCGCCACTTGCCGCGACCGCCAGGCCGACGCCCAGGCGCGGACGACGGCCTGCGAGAATCTGCTCAACGCCGACCGCGTCACCGGCAAGGACAAGGCGGTCGCGCTGTCCGTGCGCGGCAATAATCTCATCAACAAGCGCGACAACGTCCATGCGATCGAGACCCTATCCATGGGCTTCGATCTCGATCCCGACAATGCCATCATCCTCAATTTGCGCGGCATCGCCTATGAGCGCACGGGCCAGGACGACCTTGCGATGGCGGACTTCAATCTTGCGCTCCAGAAACGCCCGACCTACGGCGTTCCCTACAACAATCGCGGCGTCATCCAGCTCCGTCGGAACGCGCTGCAAAGCGCGCTCGACGATTTCAGCCTGTCGATCAAATACACGCCCAAATTCATTCTCGGCTGGACCAACCGTGCCCGCGTCCGCACGCTGATGAAGGACTATGACGGCGCGCTCGCCGATTTCGCGGAGGCCGAGAAGATCGATCCGACCGCTCCGCAGATCGCCGGCAACCGCTGCATCACCTACGGCCTGATGGGCAAGTTCGACCAGGCCTTTGCCGATTGCAACGGTCTGATCGAGAAGCAACCGAGGAACACCGGCGCGATCAACAATCGTGCTGATGTCAGCATGATGAAGGGCGATTTCGACGCCGCGTTGAAGGACTACAATGCGGCGCTCCAGATCAACCCGAACAACATTCGCGCCCATTCCGGCCGCGGCCAGCTCTACGAACGCAAGAAGGATCTCGCCCAGGCCCGCGCCGACTATCGCTCGGCCGCCTATTCGCTGACGAAATTCGACGAGCTCGACGTCGCCCGCGCCCGCACCGTCGCGCAGCAGCGGCTCGCCGCGCTGACGCCGCAGACGCCGGGCGGCGCGCCCAGCGGGCGCCGCGTTGCGCTGGTGATCGGCAACGGTGCCTACAAGAACGTTCACGCCCTGCCCAATCCGCCGCGCGACTCGAAGATGATCGCGAGCGTGTTGAAGGATGTCGGCTTCCAGACCGTGATCTCCGTCAGTGACCTCACCCGCGACAAGTTCTTCGACGCGCTCAAGACCTTCGCCGACGAAGCGGAGAAGGCCGATTGGGCCGTGGTCTATTACGCCGGCCACGGATTCGAGATCGGCGGGGTGAACTATCTCGTTCCTGTTGACGCGAAGCTTGCCGTCGACCGGGACGCCGAGACCCAGGCCGTCGCGTTGGAGCAGGTGATCGCCGCCGTCGGTGCCGCGCGAAAAGTGCGTCTGGTGATCCTGGATGCCTGCCGCGACAATCCGTTCGCGCCGACCATGCAGCACACTTTGTCGCTGAAGCTGGTCGACAAGGGCTTTTCCAACATCGAGCCCGGCGCCGGCTTCATGGTGGTCTACGCCGCCAAGCATGGCGAGACCGCGATCGACGGCGACAACGGTGCCGACAGCCCGTTCTCCACCGCGCTCGCCCGCGAGATCAAGGTGCCGAAGGTCGAGATCCGGAAATTGTTCGACATCGTCCGCGACGACGTCTGGTCCGCCACCAAGCACGAGCAGCAGCCGTTTTCGTATGGCTCGCCGCCGGGACGGGAAGATTTTTATTTCGTGGCCGGGAAGTAAAGGCGGCGGTGTTTTAAACCACGATACTCAGACGCTTTGCCGCGCGCGTGATGCCCGTATACAGCCACCGTGCCCGGCTCTCCTGAAACGCAAAGCTTTCGTCGAACAGCACGACGTCGTCCCATTGCGAGCCCTGCGATTTGTGCACGGTCAGCACGTAGCCGTAGTCGAACTCGTCATAGGGCTTGCGCTGCTCCCAGGCGATCGCCTCGACGCCACCCTCGAAGCAATCGGCGCGCACGGAGACCTTGGTGACCTTGTGGCCGAAATCCTCGTCCGGCGAGAGCCGCATCGAGAGGATGCGCGACTTCGAGCGCGAGGTGTTGCGCGATTTCACGCGCCACAGGCCGCCGTTGAACAGGCCCTTCTTGCGGTTGTTGCGCAGGCAGACCAGCTTGTCGCCGGCGACCGGAAAGACGTCCTCGATATTCTGGCGCTGCCGCACCCGCATGTTGTAGGCGCGTCGGGTGTTGTTGCGGCCGACCAGCACCTGGTCGGCGCCCATGACGCGATCGGGATCGAGCTCTTTCCGCGACACCACCTCGCTCTCGCCGTAGCGGCCGATGTCGAGCTCGCGCCCCTCGCGCACGTCCATCGACATCCGCACGATCGGATCGTCCTGGGCCTGGCGATGCACTTCGGTGAGCATCGCATCGGGCTCGGTGTTGGTGAAAAAGCCGCCGCCCTGGATCGGCGGCAGCTGCGCGGGATCCCCGAGCACCAGCAGCGGGCAGTCGAACGACATCAAATCGCGGCCCAGTTCGGCGTCGACCATCGAGCATTCGTCGATCACGATCAGCTTGGCCTTGGACGCCGGCGCGTCGTCCCACAATTCGAAGCTCGGCTGCTCCTCGCCGGATTCGCGGGCGCGATAGATCAGCGAGTGGATGGTGGAGGCCTCGTCGCAACCCTTGTTGCGCATCACCAGCGCGGCCTTGCCGGTAAAGGCGGCAAATTTCACCTCGCCGTCGACGCCCTCGGCGATGTGCCGCGCGAGCGTGGTCTTGCCGGTGCCGGCAAAGCCGAACAGGCGGAAAATCGGCGGCGTGCCGTTGCGGCCGGGCTTGGCCTTCAGCCAATCGCCGACGGCCTTGAGGGCGGCATCCTGATGCGGGGAGAAGTTGGTCATATCTGTCTTGAGGAGGGGGCGAAACGAGGCGATTCGCCGTCTCCCAAAACTAACCATTCGCCCCGCCGGTTCAAGCGGGGCAAATCCGGCTGCCTTCGGCCCTATTGCCAGCCGGGAACGCCGCGCATGTCGGGCAGATGGTGGGCGATGCCCTTGTGGCAGTCGATGCAGGTCTTTTCACCCGTGAACAGGAAGCGCTGGTGCGCCACCGAGGCCCGCGGCGACTGTTTGGTGATGTCCATGGAATCGGCGCTGTGGCAGTTGCGGCATTCCAGGGAATCATTGGCCTTGAAGCGCGCCCATTCATGCGCGGCGAGCTCGAGCCGATGGTCCAGAAACTTTTCCCTTGTGTCGATCGTGCCGAAGATCTTGCCCCAGACTTCCTTGGAGGCCTGCATCTTGCGCGCGATCTTGTCGGTCCAGTTGTGCGGGACGTGGCAATCCGGGCAGGTCGCGCGCACGCCGGAGCGGTTGGTGAAGTGGATGGTCGATTTCAGCTCGGCGAAGACGTTCTCGCGCATCTCGTGACAGCCGGTGCAGAACTTCTCGGTGTTGGTCAGTTCCAGCGCCGTGTTGAAGCCGCCCCAGAAGATCACGCCGGCGGCAAAGCCCGCGAGCACCAGCGTCCCGAGTGCGAAGACGGTGCTCGGCCGCGACAGCACGTCCCACAGCTCGAGCGCGAAATCCCGGCAGCGCAGGATGAAGCCGCGCTTGGCTTTTGACTCGTCAGTTGTCGTCATCGCCGGCCACCCGGACTTGCACGTGACAGCAAGGTGTCGATATCCGTAAAATCGTTGCTCACGGGCGGCACCGCGGTGTTCTGCGGCACGTGGCATTCCGTGCAGAAGAAGCGCCGCGGCGAGATCGAGGCCAGGAACTGGCCGTCGCGGTCCATGAAGTGGGTGATCGAGACCATCGGCGCCTGCGATTCCGACGTGCGCGAGCGCGCATGGCATGACAGGCATTTGTTGCTGTTGAGATCGATCTGGTAGCCGTCGATCGTGTGCGGAATGACCGGCGGCTGCTCCGGATAGTTGCGCGATTCCCGCTCCGACGTGTTGCGGTTCGGCAGCATCGGCGGCGCCGGACCTTCTTCATTGAGCGGGGTGGGGCCGCGCAGGCCCGAACTCACCGTCTGCGCTGTCAGCGAGCTCGCGCCGGCGGCGATCGCGCAGGCGAGCAGGGCGATGCCAAATCGTTGTGTTATGACTGGGTCATCCGCTCGATGCGCACGGCGCATTTCTTGTAGTCGGTCTGCAGCGAGATCGGATCGGTCGCGTCGAGCGTCACCTTGTTGATCAGCTTGGACTCGTCGAACCACGGCACGAACACCAGCCCGCGCGGCGGCCGGTCGCGGCCGCGGGTCTCGACGCGGGCGCGAATGAAGCCGCGGCGGGATTCCACCTTCACCTCGTCGCCGCGGCGGAGTTTTGCTTCCGACGCGTCGTCGGGATGCATGAAGCAGACGGCCTCAGGGAAAGCCTTGTAGAGTTCGGGCACGCGGCGCGTCATGGTGCCGGAATGCCAGTGCTCCAGCACGCGGCCGGTCGAAAGCCAGAACGGATAGTCATTGTCGGGCGATTCCGCCGGCGGCTCGTAGGGCAGCGCGAAGATGCGCGCCCTGCCGTCGGGATAGCCGTAGAACTGCACGTCGGTGCCCTGCTTGACGTAGGGATCACTGCCCTCGCGGAAACGCCAACGCGTCTCCTGGCCGTTCACCACCGGCCAGCGCAGGCCGCGCTCCTTGTGATAGCTTTCGAACGGCGCGAGGTCGTGGCCGTGGCCGCGGCCGAACGAGGCATATTCCTCGAACAGTCCCTTCTGCACGTAGAAGCCGAACGCCTTGGATTCTTCGTTGGCGTAGCCTTCCTCGATCTCCGAGGTCGGAAACTTGTCGACCTGGCCGTTTTTGTAGAGCACGTCGAACAGCGTCTTGCCGCGGACGTCGGGCTTCTTCGCAATCAGCTCCTCCGGCCAGACCTCCTCGATCTTGAAGCGTTTTGAAAACTCCATGAGCTGCCAGAGATCGGACTTGGCCTCGCCGGGCGCCTGGACTAGCTGGTGCCAGAACTGCGTGCGGCGCTCGGCGTTGCCGTAGGCGCCTTCCTTCTCCACCCACATCGCGGTCGGCAGGATCAGATCGGCGGCGAGCGCCGTCACCGACGGATAGGCATCCGAGACCACGATGAAATTGTCGGGGTTGCGGAAGCCCGGATAGGTCTCCTCGTTGGCGTTCGGACCGGCCTGCAGGTTGTTGTTGACCTGGACCCAATAGGCGTTGATCAGGCCGTCCTTCAGCATCCGGCTTTGCAGCACGGCGTGGGCGCCGTTCTTGTCGGGAATGGTGCCTTCCGGCAGCAGCCAGAGATGCTCCGCCTTGTCGCGATGCTCCTTGTTGGTCACGACCATGTCGGCCGGCAGGCGGTGCGAGAAGGTGCCCACCTCGCGCGCGGTGCCGCAGGCCGAGGGCTGCCCGGTCAGCGAGAACGGGCTGTTGCCGGGCGAGGAGATCTTTCCGGTCAGAAGATGGATGTTGTAGACGAGGTTGTTGCACCAGACGCCGCGGGTGTGCTGGTTGAAGCCCATGGTCCAGAACGAGACCACTTTTGTCTTCGGATCGGCATAGAGCTCGGCGAGCGCCTCCAGGCGATTGAGCGGCACGCCGGACATCTGCGCCGCCTTCTCCAGCGTGTAGTCCGAGACGAACTTGACGTACTCGTCGTAGCTCATGTCGGTGGAGTCGTTGGCCTTGGCCGCGCCCGTCGCCTTCTTCTGCAGCGGATGCTCGGGCCGCAGGCCGTAGCCGATATCGGTCTGGCCGCGCCTGAAGATGGTATGAGCGGCGACGAAGTCCTTGTTGACCCGGCCGGTCTTGATGATGTGGTGGGCAATGGCGTTGAGGATGTAGAGATCGGTCTGCGGCTTGAACACCATGCCGATGTCGGCGAGGTCGAACGAGCGGTGCTCGAAGGTCGAGAGCACCGCGACGCGGACATGCGGCGCTGAGAGCCGGCGGTCGGCAAGGCGCGTCCACAGGATCGGATGCATCTCCGCCATGTTGGAGCCCCACAGCACGAAGGCGTCGGTCGCCTCGATGTCGTCATAGCAGCCGGCCGGCTCGTCGATGCCGAAGGTGCGCATCATGCCGGCGACGGCCGAGGCCATGCAGTGACGCGCATTGGGGTCGATATTATTGGTGCGGAAGCCGGCCTTGAACAGCTTTGACGCCGCATAGCCTTCCCAGATCGTCCATTGGCCGGAGCCGAACATGGCGACGCCGTTCGGTCCGCGCTTCTTGAAGGCCTCCTTCCATTTCGCCTCCATGATGTCGAAGGCTTCGGTCCAGGATATTGGCGTGAACTCGCCGTTCTTGTCGTACTTGCCGCCCGTCTTGCGCAGCATCGGCTGCGTCAGGCGATCGTGGCCGTACATGATCTTGGAGAGGAAGTAGCCCTTGACGCAGTTCAGGCCGCGATTGACCTCGGCCTTGATGTCGCCATGGGTGGCGACGACGCGGTTGTCCTTGGTCGCGACCATCACCGAGCAGCCGGTGCCGCAGAAGCGGCAGGCGGCCTTGTCCCATTTCAGTTCGGAGGTGTCGCGCTCGGTGACGAGATTGGCGGCGAGCGCCGGTGCCGGCATCCCCGCGGCGGCCATCGCGATGGCGGCGGCCTCGAGCTTCAGCATCTGGCGGCGGTCGAGCTTTGGCGATGTCATGATGGCTCTCCCGGCCTTCAGGTTTCGATGGCGTGAAACACCAGCGCTGCCGAGTAGACATTCGGCAGCGACTGGATGGTATTGAGCATGGTGCCGAGGCTGCCGGCGTCAGGCGCTTCGGTGACGACGACGAGTTTTCCGCGCGCGTCGCGGCCGTGGATTTCACAGCCGGGAAGTGCGGCGATCTCGGCCTCCAGCTCCGCGAGGCGCTCGGGGCGGGCCTGCACGATGATGCTGGCGATCTCGCAGCCGGGCGGCGGGACGATGCGGTCGGTGCTGAGCACCCGGCCGGTGATCAATGCACGGCGGTTGAGTGTGGCGTGAGCCATGATGCCTGTCTTTCGCTTCAGGGGATCAATGCGGGGAGGGGGGCGGGCCGGGAGGGCCGGCGAACATCTGGTAGATCCAGACCCCGAGCCCGTAAGAGCCGACCGTTCCGACCGCGAGGACGGGCATCACGACCGCGGTCAGGAACAGGAACGCAAAAATCTCCATGCGCTTACGGCGCACGCGCGTCGTCGTGTCGTCAGGGGCCGACATATTCGGTCTCTCTGAAATGGTATTGGAATCGGGACGGCATCCGGGCCGTTGCCTTGCTGCACTTTAGGTCCAACAGGCCGGCTAACGCGTTGATCTAAATCAACTGCTCAAGTTGCGATGATGGTTGCCGCCACGGCCAAGGGCGCAATTTTGGATTGTGCACACGCGAAGGCGATGCGAGAGTTGAGCCTCGAATGGAGACGGCAAGGTGTGACGGGGCTCACGGCCATCGATCTCGGGTTTCGCGGCGCGACGAGCGGCGTGTTCCTGTTGATTATTCTCGTGGCGCTGCTGCGTCGTGCCACTGATCAGCAGGCTATACTCGGCATGGCCATGTGTGCCGGAGGCGTGTTCTACGCCATCGCGACCGCCCCGTTCTTTCCCAAATCGTCATGGTGGTGGGTGTTGCCGATTCTATCCGCGCAGCCTGCCGTGTTCTGGCTGTGGGCGCGCGCGGCGTTCGACGATGATTTCGTGCTGAGGCGATGGCACGGCGCCCTGTGGCTGGGCATCGTGGCCTTCGGCTTTGCGCTCACGGTGGGCTGGGCTTACTGGCCCGCTTTGGCCGGGGCCGGCGGTCGAGGCCTGGCGTTGGTCAATCTGGCACTGGCTTTCGCGGCCGCGGTCCAGACGGTCAAGACCTGGCGCGCCGATCTGGTTGCGCGGCGCCGCCGGCTGCGGCTGGCGATGCTGGCCATGAATGTCGGGCTCATCGCGGTCGTCGCTGGTGCCGGCTTCGCCGCAATTCCCGTCGCGGTCCCCGGTGCGCCCGGCAGTCTTCCGACCGCGCTCGCCCTGTTCGTGGTGGCCATAATTGCCGGACTGGGGTCTTTCGCCACGCAGCCGGTCGTGCCCGTCAACGATGCCACGGCGGCGATCGCATCCGGCAGCGGGCGCGGGGCCGACCGCGCCGCCGCGGAACGGATCGTCGTCGATCCCCGGGTCGCCGTCGATCCCATCCTGCTGCGGCGTCTCGACCATCTGATGACCGTGGAGCGAACCTACCGGCAGGAAGGCCTCGCGATCGGTGCGCTGGCGGCGCGGCTCGACGTTCCCGAGCACCGGCTGCGCCAGGCCATCAACGAAGGGCTGGGCTACCGGAACTTCAATGCGTTCCTCAATCGCTACCGCATCGAGGACGCCAGATTGGCGCTGTCCGACGTGACGCAACGGGAGGTGCCGGTGCTCACCATCGCCATGGATGCCGGCTTCCAGTCGATCGGCCCCTTCAACCGCGCCTTCAAGGCCGAGACCGGCGTGACCCCGACCGAATTCCGGCGCGAGGCGTTCAGCCGGCCGGAAACCGGCTGCGATCCCGGGATCAACCAGCCGCACCGAGAAATCGGCTAGCCGTTTTTTGGATCGGGCGAGAGCGCCGTGCCCCGAATGGGGCAGACTGTGCGGCGAGAATCCTCGCCAGCCGGAATGAGGGCATCCATGTCTGCTTCGATCGCCCCTGCCTCTGAACGACTCCACGCCCTCGATGCACTCAGGGGCGGCGCCCTGCTGCTCGGCATCGTCCTGCACGCGGCAATGTCGTTCGTGCCTGCCTCGCCCAGGTTCTGGTTCATTCAGGACACCCATCCAAGCCTGCTCCTCGGCCTGCTGTCCTTCACCATCCATGTCTTCCGGATGACGACCTTCTTCCTGATGGCCGGCTTCTTCGCCCGCATGAGCTTTCATCGCCGCGGCACCTGGGGTTTCGTCCGGGACAGGCTGCAGCGGATCGGGTTGCCGCTGGTGATCGGCTGGCCGATCCTGTTCACGCCCATGAGCCTCATCGCGATCTGGGCGTCTCATTTCCCGAATGGCGGTTGGTCCCGCAGCTGGCCGCCGGTGTTGCCGAACTTCCCCCTGACCCATCTCTGGTTCCTCTATGTGCTGCTGGAGCTGTATGTCGCGCTGCTGCTGCTGCGCGGCGCCATCGTCTGGCTCGATGCGTCAGGCAGCTGGCGCGCGATCGTTGACCGCGTCTTCGCAGGCATCATGCGCAATCCGCTGGCCCCGCTTGTTCTTGCGATCCCGATCGGCATTGCTTTCAGTCTCGACCAGCGCTGGATCAATGTGATGGGCGTGAGGACGCCGGATCAATCGCTCATCACCAACGCGCAGGCCTGGATCGGCTTCGGCACCGCCTTCGGCGTCGGCTGGCTGCTGCATCGGCAAATCGATCTGCTGCTGCTGCTGCTCGAGCGACGCTGGCTTCCGCACCTCCTGCTCGCGATCGTGCTGATCCTGATCAGCTTCGTGCTCTCGGGCGTGATGCTGTCCTCACCGGGCGCACCGAAACTGCCCTTCAATTTCGCCACGCTCAGGCTCCTTTCCGCCATCCTCTATGCACCGGCAATCTGGATTGCGACCTTCGCGGCCATCGGTCTCGCGCTTCGCTTCATGTCCGGCTTCAGCCGGACCTGGCGCTACCTCGCCGATGCGTCCTACTGGCTCTATCTGATCCACATGCCGATCGTGATGGCGCTGCAGGTCGTGCTGTCGCAACGCGACTGGCCCGGGCTGGTCAAGTTCGCCATCATTCTTCTCGTTGCGATTCCGCCGATGCTGGCGAGCTATCATCTGCTGGTGCGCTTCACCTTCATCGGTGCGGTCCTGAATGGCCGCCGCGCCGAAAAGCGCGTTCTCCCGCAAGGCGGAATTGCGACTGCGTAGACAGCGCCGCCCCGCGCATTAAGATGCCCGCAACAAAAAAATAAGCGGGAGAAGCGTGATGAAGTTCGGCATCTTCTATGAGCTGCAACTGCCGCGGCCCTGGGTGGCCGGCGACGAGCTCAGGCTCTACCAGAACGCGCTCTCGCAGATGGAGCTCGCCGACAAGCTCGGCTACGAGCACGCGTGGGTGGTCGAGCATCACTTCCTCGAAGAATATTCGCACTCGCCGTCGCCCGAGTCGTTCCTCGCCGCTGCGAGCCAGCGCACCAAAAACATCCGGCTCGGCCACGGCATCCTGCAGCTCACCACCAACCATCCGGCGCGCGTTGCCGAGCGCGTTGCGGTGCTCGACCTCTTGTCTAACGGCCGCTGCGAATTCGGCATGGGCGAGAGCGCGTCGATCACCGAGCTGATGCCGTTCGGCCGTGACATGGAGACCAAGAAGGAGGTGTTCGAGGAGGCCGTCGCCGCGATCTTCCCGATGTTCAAGGACGCCGGCTCCGAGCATCACGGCAAGTATTTCGACATCCCCTTGCGCAATGTGGTGCCGAAGCCGGTGCAGAAACCGCATCCGCCGCTGTGGATGGCCTGCTCGCAGCTGCCGACCATCGAGCGCGCCGGCCGCCACGGCTTTGGCGCGTTGGGTTTCCAGTTCGTCAGCGCCGACGCTGCACACGCCTGGGTGCATGCTTACTACAACGCAATGACAAAACGGCTGCACAAGCTCGCCGATTACGAGATCAATCCGAACATGGCGCTGGTGTCGTTCTTCATGTGCGCCAAGACCGACGAGGAGGCGCGCGCCCGCGCTGATGGCGCCACCTTCTTCCAGTTCGCGCTGCGCTTCTACGGCGCCTCGCAGAACCGCCAGCGGCCCGCGCCGTACACCGTCAACATGTGGGACGAGTACAACAAGTGGAAGCGCGACAATCCGGAAGCGCAGGAAGCGGCCTTGCGCGGCGGCCTGATCGGCTCGCCCGAAACGATCCGCAAGAAACTGAGGCGCTTTCAGAGCTCTCACATTGACCAGGTCATCCTGCTCGACCAGGCCGGCAAGAACAGCCACGAGCACATCTGCGAATCGCTCGAGCTGTTCGGTCGCGAGGTGATGCCCGAGTTCCAGAACGACCCGGCGCAGGTGGCCTGGAAACAGGGCGTGATGAGCGGCGAGATCAAGCTGGAAGAGATCGACACCGAGGCTTTTACGGACCGCTACGGCAAGCTCGCGATCAACGTCGCGCCGGCGAAGGCGGCGGCGGGGTAGGCTGGTCGTCAAGTCATGTTGCGAGGACTGACGCGGTCGCCCCTAGCTCCTGCCGTACTGGACTTGATCGTAGGATTGCAGAATCCGGACAAAATCAGCCATGCTGGATCGATCCCGGCTTTCGGCAATGGCCGCAACCTCGGCATTGGATGCGGACTGGCTCCCTTGCCAGAACCGCGTCAGAAGATCGGCGATGTTTCTCATGGCGTACTCTCTGCGGCCAAGCGTGGCAGTAGACACCAATTGAGCGGCAATGCGCCGCTCGGTCGAGAAAGGCCGGCGGGCGCTACGCCGCCGACCTTGCCCTGCAACTGCCGGCTCGCAAGTCCGGTTCCGTTGCTTTTCACTCTGGATTGATTGGTAGCATCAGGCGTTCGGATGGCGCCATTGCGCACGGGTATGAAGGGGGCATACTTAGGTGTACCTGGATTGGTGAACCGGAATCGGTTGACCCGGCCGCTGCGTACGCCGGCCTCGCCGGCTTCCGGTGAATCCCCCTTGCTGCTATCCTCCGGCAAAAGATGTTAGGCGGAGGATAGCGATGCGGTCCCACGGGACGCCCTCAAATCCAGCGGCGGGCGACGTCACGCCCGCGGTGCTCGCCGTCGGCCGTCCGGATTTCCCAAACGTCCTCATCGACACGCTGCATCGGCAGGCCGGCGTCGGCCATTGCATGGTGTTCGCCTTGACACGCGCCGGCGCGGCGAGCTGCCTGCTCGATGTCGGCAATATTCCGACAGGCGGCGATCTCGGCGCGGCCTATGCCGGGCAGTTTCACGAATCCGATCCCAATCGTGATACGCTGTTCGAAGGCGAGGACAGCGCGCCGATCATGCTGCCCTCGTTCGCGCCGCGCATGTACGGCGCGCGCTACCGGAAGATATTCTTCAAGGACTCGGACATCGTCGACAAATGCGCGACTGCGATCTGGGTCGGCGACACCTGCTATTACGTCAATTTCTACCGCATCACCGCCCAAGGCCGCTTTGGCGATGCCGAGCGTGCGCGGCTGCAGGCCATCGCGCCGGCGATCGGCGCCAGCGTCGCACGTCATTTTCAGCAGGCCACGACTGCAGCGCCCGAGCAGAACCTCGCCGCGCTGTTCGCCACGCGCGCGCCACTCTCCGCGCTGACGCCGCGCGAGCAGGAGGTCTGCCGCCACATCCTGCTCGGCCTCAGCTCCGAGGCGATCTCGCAAGCGCTCGGCATCAGCCTGCATTCGACCCTGACCTACCGCAAGCGCGCCTATGAGCGGCTCGGCATTTCCTCGCAGAACGAGTTGTTCGGAATCGTGCTGCGGCTGATTGCGGGGCCTGAGCAACTGAACTAGGGGTGTCCCAAGTTCGCATATCTGCTTCCGGGAGCAAAGCGCACGGCGCGGCCGGCTCTCCGGGATCGTCGCCTTTTGGACCCTGAGCAGACCTGCCGACGACGTCACTGCGGCCTCGTTGCCGTCTAGCTCCTGTTAACAAAATGACAATAGCATCCGGCCTAGGAGCGGCGGAACAACCGGACAATTAGATGCTTTGCGCGATGCAAAGATGATGGACAATCAATGCCTCAGCACGCGACGGACGCATACGATGCGCAAATGTGGACCTATCGGGAACATCTCCGCGGATTGAACCGCCGGCTGGCGGAGGACTACGCTCGCGAGAATGTCCAGCACGTAGCAGAGGCCATCGAGGAGTTGGCCGAGGCACTTCCAGTTGCTCTTGCGATGGCCCAGTTTCACGATGCAATTCGTTGCTCGCCGGCGCAAAATTTCTGGCCTGTCATCCGCCGAACCAAGGGCGTGCTGTTCGTTCGATCACCTGACGTCGGCGGAAGCTGCCCGTGGCCGTGGCAACGAACAAACTCTGGCAATATGCGCTACGGGCTGCCAGGAAATCTGCTCTTTTCACCTTGGCCCCCGAATTTCTACAGAAACGTTCGAAATCGTACGATCGGACTTCAGCGAATGGTCGATCGACTCCAAGCAATGCCAGATACAAGCAGCTTCTTGGACGAAGTTCTTGCCGGTACCATACAGCTTAGAACGCGGCTGGTCAGTGGGCTCATTAGCCAGATCAAAACGTTCCAGGGAATTGCAATGCTCGATAGTATTGCAGCTCTTGACCGATGGTCCGATGAACCACGGCCCGGTTCGAATATCGTGTTGCGGATTTCGCAAGGAGCACTCGTCTATCACGATGGACCCGATCGTTGCGAGATTGAAATTCCCACTGCGCTCACCAAACCTCTCCGGGTGTCCTCGACGCCCGATCGCGCTTTGGAGCGGCATTTGGTCCGCGCCGGACCGCGTTCCTACTACCCTTGAGCCATGGTCCCCTTTTGGGCCCTTAGCTGACGTTGACGCCACTGCACACGAAGCCTGCAAGTGACCTCGAAGCAAACATTCCGCATGGCTCGAAATCCCTCGAGCCACGCTATCCTGTGTCTCGGGCGCAGCCGACGGGCAGCGTGGACTAGCGGCGGACCTTGACTTCGGCGAGTTGATTTTCGCCGGCTAGCTTGCCTCCGGCTAGCAGGCTGCTGCAAATCCACCGAGCCTCTCTGGAGGTCGAGGCCAGGAAGGTTTTGGCCGCTATCCCCGTTGAGCGCATCCCCTTATGATCGGCCGCATGGATATAACTGGTTTCGACCTCAACTTGATGAAGGCCTTTGATGCGCTGTACGCGGAGCGTCATGTGACGCGCGCCGGATCGCGGATCGGCCTCAGCCAGTCGGCAATGAGCGGAGCACTCACGCGTTTGCGAGAGCTTCTTGGGGACGAGCTCTTCGTGCGGACGCCTTCAGGCATGCAGCCGACGCCCCGCGCCCATGACCTTGCTGGTCCCGTCTCGGATGCGCTCCGGCTTCTCCGGAGCGCGCTGCAGGCCGATAGCTTCGACCCCGCGACGGCCGACAATACCGTCACGCTCGCGATGACCGACTATGCCGCGTTCGTCTTGTTGCCGTCGCTCATGGCCCGCCTCAGCGTCGATGCCCCGCACATCAACGTGCGTGTCTGCGGGATGTTCGGACGAGACGAAGCTATCACGCTGCTCGACAGCGGCGAGGCGAACGTCGCGATTGGCTTCCCCGTCGAGACGTCGGCGCGGATTATCAGCAGCCCGCTGTTTTTTGAGAGCTTTGCCTGCGTCGTGCGGGTGGGACACCCGGCGTTCGCTGGTGGTCCAAGCCTCAAGGCTTTCGCAGCGGCGCCGCATCTTCTGGTCTCTCCCGAAGGCGACCGCTCTGGGATCGTCGATCGAAGGCTTGCCGATCTCGGTCTCGAACGGCGCGTCGTGCTGAGCCTGCCGCAATTCCTGGCCGCCCCCTTCGTCATCGCCGGAACCGACCTCGTCGCGACGCTGGCCTCCCGGATCGCACGAAGGTTTGCTGATGCGGGAGCCGGCATAGCGATATATGAGCCGCCGCTCGAATTACCCACCTGGCCACTCCATTTGATGTGGCACCGGCGGGCGGATACGCATGGGGCTATCGCCTGGCTGCGCGGCATCATCACCAAAATCGCAGCCTCGGCTTGACGCCATCGGCGCGATCGATAGCGCCACATCAGGACTCGCGATTTCCATCCGCATTGTCGTTCCGCTTTGTTGGATTCACCGAAATTGAAGAGGTGATCGGCATGCGAGTTTTGGTAACGGGCGCGACTGGCTTGATCGGAGGTGCGGTGGCGCATCGATTGAAGGAGGGAGGTCACGAAATCGTGGGGCTCGCCCGGTCGGAAGCGAGCGCTGGCAAGCTGCTGGACCGAGGCTTCGTGGCGGAGAAGGGTGAGCTTGCCGACCCGGTGAGCCTGGCCGCGGCGGTGCGGGGCGTGGACGCCGTCGTCCATGCCGCTTCGCCCAACGACCAGAACGCTGCGTCTCTCGATGAGATTGCGACGCGTGCAATCCTTGAAGCTTTGCGCGGAACGGGTAAGCGCTTCATCTATACCAGTGGCAGTTTGGTCTACGGCTCGACGGGCGAAACGTCAGCGACCGAGGATACGCCACTGAACCCGGTCGATATGGTCCGCTGGCGCCAGGCGCTGGAACGCGAGATCTTCGCGGCCGGAGCCGAGGGCGTCCATCCGGTCGTTATCCGGCCTGCCTGGGTATATGGCAACTGGGGCGGCGCCGCGATGATGATGGTCGCCGCGGCCAAGGAACATGGCGCGGCGCTTCATGTTGGTGACGGTCAAAATCGCTGGTCGACCGTGCATGCCGACGACCTCGCCGATCTCTATGCGCTCGCGCTCGAGCGGGCACCAGCGGGATCCGTCTTCAATGGTGCGCACGGTTCGGCGCCGCGGTTCGTCGAGATCGCACGCGCAGCGAGCGAGTTAGGCGGTGCCGGGGGCCGAGTAGCGGCCTGGCCGCTCGACGAGGCGCGCAAGATCCTCTGGGCCTTCGCCGATGCGATCGCCTGCGATCAGACCATCTCGGGCGAGAAGGCGAAGCGCGAACTCGGCTGGAATCCCTCACGGGCATCGATAATCGACGAGTTGCACGCTTACGCGTTGGCGGTCGCTTAAGCCATGCACGTGACATTCATCAGGCTGCTTGCCGTTGCCTTCGCCAGTGCAGGTCTGTTCAATGCGATCGGGACATCGACGACGCGGAGCAACTTTGTTCGATGGGGGTATCCTGCGTGGTGGTGCCGAGTCACCGGCGGATTGGAGATATCGGCCGCCATCCTGGTCGCTATACCGGCGACCCGTGCAGCAGGTTTGATTCTCTGCGCCCTCATTCTCGCGGCGGCAGCTTTGACCATCCTGCGACATCGGGAGTTTTCCCATCTCGCGCCGATCGGTTGTTTTGCTGCCTTGCTCCTGATGGCGAGCCGGATTTCCTGAAGGATCGGCGGCTTCCGGGCACTTGGGGAAGCTGCCGATCGGCTTGGAATGCGGAAGGAGAACGACTCCCCTTGGGCGTCAAACCGTCTGTCCCTATCACTAGGGACAGACGCGGGCTGCGGAGTTCGATAATCTGGCGTGAAGCAAACGAGATCCAGAGGGAACACGCTTGAGCACCGCGCCACGCATCGACATCGACCCTGTCGCGTTCTGGGCTGATCCCTATCCGATGCTTGCCAAACTGCGCAAGGAAGCGCCGATCGCCTTCGTGCCGCAGCTCGGTTCGACGCTGTTGGCAGCCCGCGACGACATCTCGATCTCCGAGAAGCAGATCGACGTGTTCTCCTCGCACCAGCCCGCCGGCCTGATGAACCGGCTGATGGGCCACAACATGATGCGCAAGGACGGCGAGGCGCATCAGGTCGAGCGGCGCGCGATGTTTCCGACGGTGTCGCCGAAGACGGTGAAGGCGCACTGGACCGCGCTGTTTCAGGCCCATGCCGACCGCATCATCGCTGGCGTCGAGCCCGGCAGCCGGATCGATTTCATGCGCGACTTTGCGCTGCCGTTTTCCGGCGAATGCCTGAAGTCGATCACCGGCCTCACCAATATCGGCTTCGCCGACATGGACGCGTGGTCGCAGGGCATGATCGAGGGCATCGCCAATTACGGCGGCGATCCCGCGGTCGAGGCGCGCTGCCACGCCGCGACGTCGGGCATCGATGCTGCGATCGACGACATCCTGCCGGTGATGCGCAAGCATCCCGACCGGAGCATTCTCGGCGTGCTGCTCGCCTCCGGCATGCCGATGGAGAGCGTGCGCGCGAATGTCAAACTCGCGATCTCCGGCGGCCAGAACGAGCCGCGCAAGGCGATCGCCGGCACGGTGTGGGCGCTGCTGACCCATCCCGATCAGCTCGCGCTCGTGCGCAAGGGCGAAGTGACCTGGCTCGAGGCCTTCGAGGAATACGCGCGCTGGATCTCGCCGATCGGCATGTCGCCGCGGCGGATCGCAAAACCGTGGTCGATCCGTGACGTCGCGTTCGAAACGGACGAGCGCGTGTTCCTGATGTTCGGTTCCGCCAACCGCGACGAGAAGCATTTTGAGCGCGCCGACCAGTTCGACGTGCGGCGTGACACCTCGAAGAGCGTCGCCTTCGGTGCCGGTCCGCATTTCTGCGCCGGTGCCTGGGCCTCGCGCGCGATGATCGCCGACGTCGCGCTGCCGACGGTGTTTGCGCGTGCCGGGCATATCGAGCTTGCCGACGACGAGCCGGTGCGGATCGGCGGCTGGGCGTTCAGGGGCCTGCAGAATTTGCCGGTGCGGTGGCTGCAATAGCCCGGCACGAGCCGTCCACCCGAACGTCGCCATCATGCCATCTTGCGCCTGTTTTGCCCGACGTGTCAAATTTATTTCGGATAATTGGCAGGCGATGGTTTTCGCACACCCCGGCTACTGTGCATGGGGTTGTTTTTCGCTTTTCCGTTCCGGCTCCGAGCTTGCGATCGAACGTCCGCGGCCTTCACAACCGCGTGCAGAAAAATTCCATCTTCATTCGCTCCGCCGTTTGAAAGATTAATCATGCGCGCTGACCTGCGCGCAGTGCTCGCATCGCTATTTTCCCGCGCGTCTCGACAGCTTTCTCGCTTCGCACCATCATTCACCGAGACATGAATGATGACGGCCGCCTGCGGCCGGGAGACTGGAATGCAGCGTCGTGACTTTCTGAAACTGTCCGCTGGAACCGCCGCCGCAGCTGCGTTTGCTTCGCGCGCCAGCGCGCAAGGCGCGGTGAAGGAAATTCGCATCGGCTACCAGAAGACCGGCGTGCTGGTCATCGCGCGCCAGCAGGCCTTTCTGGAAAAACATTTCAACCCGCAAGGCATCGAGGTGAAGTGGGTCGAGTTCTCCTCGGGCCCTCCGATGATGGAGGCGATGAATGTCGGCAGCGTCGATTTCGGCTCGGTCGGCGATTCCCCGCCGGTGTTCGCCCAGGCCGCAGGCGCGGCGATCGTCTATGCCGCCGGCCAGCCGATCACCAACGGGCAGGGCATCCTGGTGCCCAGGGATTCGCCGATCCGATCGATCGGCGATTTGAAGGGAAAGCGCGTCGGCTTCACCAAGGGGTCCAGCGCCCATAACGTCGTGGTGCAGACGCTGGAGAAGGCGGACCTCACCTATGCCGACATCACCCCGGTCTATCTGACGCCGCCGGACGCCGGTCCCGCCTTCGCCAATGGCAGCATCGAGGCCTGGGCGATCTGGGATCCGTATTTCGCAATCGGCGAGACCAGGCAGAGCGGCCGCATCCTGATCAATGCGCGCGAGGTCACCAAGACCAATTCCTTCTATATCGCCAACCGTGATTTCGCGAAGAATCATGGCGCGATCCTGCAACAGATCGTCGACGTGACGACCGCGAGCGGGAAGTGGGCCGAACAGCACCGTGGCGAGGTCGCCAGATCGCTGGCCGCTGTCACCGGCGTCCCGCTGGATATCCAGACCGTCGCGGCCGACCGCGCAAACTTCGTGGTCGGCCCCGTCACCGACGACATCGTCGTGACGCAGCAGGGCGTCGCCGACCGCTTCCACAAGCTCGGCCTGATTCCGAAGCCGATCGTCATCCGCGACATCGTCTGGCGCAGCACGGCGACCTGATCGTGCCAACCAATCTCCCCACTTCAAAAGGTCTGAACATGAGGCGTATCATTCAGCGTCTGATCGCGGCGATCGTGCTCTCGATCGGCATCGTCGCCGCCGCAGTCGGCACCTCCTACGGTCAGGACAAGGTGGTCCGCATCGGCTACCAGAAATACGGCAAGCTGGTGCTGCTCAAGAGCAAGGGCACGCTGGAGCCGAAGCTCGCCGCCTCCGGCTACAAGGTGGTGTGGACCGAATTCCCGTCCGGCCCGCCGCTGCTCGAAGCGCTCAATGTCGGCGCGATCGATTTCGGCAACACCGGCGAAGCCCCGCCGATCTTCGCGCAGGCCGCCGGCGCGCCGATCCAGTACGTCGCCTATGAGCCGCCCGCGCCGAAAGGCGAGGCGATCCTGGTGCCGAAGGACAGCCCCCTGAAGTCGGTGGCCGATCTCAAAGGCAAGAAGGTCGCGCTCAACAAGGGCTCCAACGTTCACTATCTCCTGGTCAAGGCGCTGGAGAAGGCGGGCGTCAGATATTCCGAGATCGAGCCGGTGTTCCTGGCACCCGCCGATGCGCGCGCCGCCTTCGAGCGCGGCGCGGTCGATGCGTGGGTGATCTGGGATCCGTTCCAGGCCGCGGCCGAAGCGGCGACCGGCGCGCGCACGCTCGCTGACGGCACCGACATCGTTGCCAACTACCAGTTCTATTTCTCCTCGAAGAAGTTCCTCGACGCCAACCCCAGGATCGTCGACGCCGTGCTCACTGAACTGAGCACCGTCGACGATTGGGCCAAGGGCGACATCCATGCGGTGGCCGAGCAGCTCGCGCCGGCGATCGGACTGTCCGTCCCGGTGGTCGAGGTGGCGCTGAAGCGGCAGGCCTACGGCATCAAGCCGCTGACCGATGCCGCCATCGCCGATCAGCAGCAGGTTGCCGACGCGTTCTTCGCGCTCAACCTGATCCCCAAGGCAATCAAGATTTCCGACGTGGCGCGGAGGCCAGGAACATGAGCAAGATCACGAGTCAACAATCCAACGCCAACATCCTCTGGTTCCTGCCGACCCACGGCGATGGCCGCTATCTCGGCACCGGCATCGGCGGCCGCGAGGTCAATTTCAACTATCTGCGCCAGGTCGCGCAGGCGGCTGACCAGCTCGGCTATTTCGGCGTGCTGCTGCCGACGGGACGGAGTTGCGAGGATTCCTGGGTCGTCGCCTCCAGCGTGGCGCCGTTTACCGAGCGGCTGCGCTATCTCGTGGCCGTTCGTCCCGGGCTGCAATCGCCGACCGTAGCGGCGCGCATGACCGCGACGCTCGATCGCATCACCAATGGCCGGCTGCTCGTCAACGTCGTCACCGGCGGCGATCCCGTCGAGAACAAGGGCGACGGCATTTTCCTCGGCCATGACGAGCGCTACGAGGTCACGCGCGAGTTCCTCAACGTCTATAGCGATTTGCTCGCTGGCAAGACCGTCAATGTCGAGGGCAAGCACATCCACATCGAGGACGGCAAGCTGCTGTTCCATCCCGTGCAGTCGCCGCGGCCGCCGCTTTATTTCGGCGGTTCGTCGGATGCGGGCATCGATGTCGCTGTCGACACCGTCGACAAATATCTCACCTGGGGCGAGCCGCCGGCGCTGGTCGCCGAGAAGGTCGCGAGGGTGAGGGCGGTCGCAGAGGCGCGTGGCCGCAAGCTGTCCTTCGGCATCCGCCTTCACGTGATTGTTCGCGAGACCAACGAAGAAGCCTGGAGCGCCGCGAACGAGCTGATCAAGCATGTCAGCGACGACACCATCGCCACCGCGCAGAAGAACTTTGCGCGGATGGACTCGGTCGGTCAGCAGCGCATGGCGCAACTCCATGGCGGCAAGCGCGACAAGCTCGAGATCGCCCCGAATCTCTGGGCCGGTGTCGGCCTGGTGCGCGGCGGCGCCGGCACGGCGCTGGTCGGCGACGCCCAGACGGTCGCCGCGCGCATCAAGGAGTATCAGGACATCGGCATCGATACTTTCATCTTGTCGGGCTACCCGCATCTGGAAGAAGCCTATCGCTTCGCCGAGCTGGTCTTCCCGCTGCTCTCGCTGGAACAGCCGAGCAACGTGACCAAGCTGCACTTCAACGGCGGTCCCTTCGGCGAGACGGTCGGCAGCGATTACCGTCCGCAGCATCGGGTGTCGCAATCATGAGCTTGATCGATAGCGTTTCGCTTCCACGCAACTTCCGCCTGCCGCGCGTCGACGGCCTGGTCCAGTGGATCGTGCCGCTTGCCATCATCGCGATCTGGCAGGTGGCGAGCGTCACCGGCTTCGTACCGGTGCGCGTGCTGCCGGCGCCGAGCGATGTCGCGCTCGCCGGCTGGAAGCTGCTGCTGTCCGGCGAGCTGATCCGCAACATCTGGGTCTCGTTCTGGCGCGCCTCGATCGGCTTCCTGATCGGCGGCAGCATCGGTTTCGCCTTCGGGCTCGCGAACGGGCTGTCGCAGCTCTCCGCAAAACTCACCGACACCACGCTCCAGATGGTGCGCAACGTGCCGCATCTGGCGCTGATCCCGCTGGTCATTTTGTGGTTCGGCATCGACGAGAGCGCAAAGCTGTTTCTCGTTGCGCTCGGCGTTTTCTTCCCGATCTATCTCAACACGCTGCACGGCATCCGTACCGTGGATCCGCACCTGATCGAGATGGGACGGATTTACGGCATGAGCGACGGCGAGCTGTTCCGCCGCGTGATCTTTCCGGGCGCGCTGCCGTCGATCTTCGTCGGCATCCGTTTCGCGCTCGGCATCATGTGGCTGACCCTGATCGTCGCGGAGACCATCGCCGCGTCGTCGGGTCTCGGCTACATGGCGATGCAGGCGCGCGAGTTCATGCTGATCGACGTCGTCGTGCTCTCGATCCTGATCTACGCCCTGCTCGGCAAGCTCGCCGACAGCGCATCCCGCGTGCTGGAGCGCCTGACGCTCTCCTGGCACCCCGCCTTCCAAAAACGCTGAGAGTGACATGCAGACAGCCCTTCGGACGTCTCTTCCGGAAACCGAGCTCGCCAGCCGGGCCAACTTTGCGCCGGCGACCCGCGTGTCGCGGCCGCTGCATGTGAGCGGCCTGCCGCTCAGCATCCGCGGCTTGCGAAAATCCTTCGGCGACAACGAGGTGCTGCGCGGCATCGATTTGCACATCCCCGCCGGCCAGTTCGTCGCTATCGTGGGCAAGAGCGGCTGCGGCAAGAGTACGCTGCTGCGCCTCATTGCCGGCCTGGAAAAGATCGACGCCGGCAGCATCAGCTTCGGTGATGCGGCGGTTCAACCTGAGGACATCCGCGTGATGTTCCAGGAGCCGCGGCTGCTGCCCTGGGCCCGGGTGCTCTCCAATGTCGAGGTCGGTCTCGGCCGCGATCGTTCGTCCAGCGATGCGCACGCACGTGCCGAGAAGGCGCTGACCGAAGTCGGGTTGACCGACAAGCGCGATCAGTGGCCTTCGGTGCTGTCCGGCGGCCAGAAGCAGCGCGTCGCGCTGGCCCGCGCGCTGGTCTCCCGTCCGCGCGTGCTCGCCTTCGACGAACCGCTCGGCGCGCTGGACGCGTTGACCCGCATCTCGATGCAGCGGCTCCTGGAGCGGGTCTGGCGCGACCAGGGCTTTACCGCGATCCTGGTGACCCACGACGTCGCCGAGGCGGTTGCGCTGGCGGACCGGGTGCTGGTGATCGACGAGGGCCGTATCGCCCACGACGTCATGGTTAACACCGCCCGGCCGCGCGAGCGCGGTTCGGTCGAGCTTGCCGGCCTGGAAGGCTCGATCCTGAGCCACCTGTTGTCAGCGGACGATCGTACCTAGATAACGAGGGACCCCGTTTCGGGGAGCATGCCATGAACGTAGTGCCCCGCGATCTTATGACCGAAATCCCCGTCTCGTCTGCCGATTTCCGCGGCGCCATGCGCCACCTCACCGGCGGCGTCAGCATCATCACCGCCGGGCGGGGCAAGGACATCACGGGCATGACGGTTACATCCGTAACCTCGCTGTCGGTCGATCCGCCGACGCTGATCGTCAGCATCAACCGCGATGCCTCGTCATTTCCGCTGATCCGCCGCTACGGCGCCTTCGGTGTGAACATCCTTGCGGCCGATCAGCTCGACGTTGCCGAGCGTTTTGCCGGCAAGGGTGGGCTGAAGGGCGCCGATCGTTTTGCAGGCAGCACGTGGGTCACGGCGGTTTCCGGCGTTCCACTGCTGGTCGGCGCCTTGTCCGCCGTCGATTGCGAAGTGGAGGAGATCGTCGAGCGGCATTCGCACGGCATCGTCATCGGCCGCGTCAGGGACATCAAGAACACGACCAGAACGGCGGCGCTCGCCTATTGGCACGGTCAGTATGTGGCAGTGGATCAGGACGAGGACGCAGCAAGGCTTGCGGATGTCAGCGTTCCCGCGCGCAGCCGCCGCGGCATCTGAGCGCGGCAGGCTGGTCTTTTCCCCATCATCGCTCTAGAAGCCGTTCCTGAGCTTGCCCTATCGGGAGCAACGGAGCGAGATGATGAAGCGCGTCGGGATTTGGGCCTTCTATGCCGTCGGCGCACTGGCGATCATGTATCTGGTGCTCTACGCCTATGCGACCTTCCGCGGCCAGCCGTTCGTGCCGGGCGATCCCATCCACATTTTTCGCAAGCCCGACGCGCCGAGCTATTCGTAGAACTCGGGAGTCTTGGGCAAAGGCGCAGTTGCGCCGTGCCCACCGTTTTCTCGTGGCGCCGCGGGTGGTGGGCACGCTTCGCTTTGCCACCCTACGGCACCAACGATGTCACCTTCACCCCGCAAAATCGCGAGCGCCAGCGCCTGCGCGCGCGGCACGATGCTGTCGAGCTCGAGATATTCCTCCGGCGTGTGTGCGAGACCGCCGACCGGTCCGACGCCGCAGATCGTCGGCGTGCCGACCGCCGCGGTGAAGCCGGAATCGGCGCAGCCGCCTGAGAACTCGCCCTGGAGCGTGGTGAGGCCGGCCTGTTTCGCTGCGGCCTGATAGCCTTCGAACAGCGCCCTGGAAGCCTCGGTCTGCACCACCGGCACGAACTCGCCCTTGATGGTCAGCACAGCACTCGTACCGGGTACGTAGGGCGTTGCGATGATCCGTTCGATCTCCGCCATCACCGTGGCGCGATCCTTCGGATCGACATAGCGCATGTCGATCTGTCCCTCGGCATATGGCGCCGTCGTGTTGACCGACTGTCCGCCCGAGATGAGGCCGACATTGAGCGTGATGCCCTTGGTGAGGTCGGTCAGCGCGTGGATCTGGATGATCTTGTGCGCGAGTTCGCCGATCGCGCTGATGCCAGCGGCGAAATTGGCACCGGAATGCGCCGCCTTGCCGGTGACGGCCATATGCATGAAGATGCCGCCCTTGCGGCTGGTGACGACATTGCCCGTGGGGCGCCCCGGCTCGGAATTGAACACGGCGCGTGCCGAGCGCCCCTCGCGTTCGATCACCGGCCGCGACGAGGGCGAGCCGATCTCCTCGTCCGAGGTGATCAACAGCTTGATCGGATGCGGGTTGCCCCCGAATTTGTGGAAGGCTGTGGCGACGAAGATATTCATGACGACACCGGCCTTCATGTCGGCAACGCCGGGTCCGTAAGCGCGCTTGTCCCTGATCGTGAACGGGCGCTTCCCGGCCTCGCCCTTGCCGAACACGGTGTCGCGATGCCCCATCAACAGCACCGGCTTCTCGTTGCTGCCGGGTTTCGCCACCTCCGCGTGGAGCGCGTCGCCAAACGTGCCGTGGCTCTCCCGGCGCGAGGGGATGCCGTGCTCGGCAAAGTGGCGCTCGAACCGCGCACCGACTGCATCGACGCCTGCCTTGTCATAAGACCCGGAATCGACGTTCACGACATCGCGCAGCAGATCGATCATCGCCTGCCGCTGCGACGCCAGCCAATCCGTGATTTGAGTCTCCGACATCGTCACTGTTCCCCAACTGATGTTATGCTGCGTTTATAGAGCCCTCGTCGACGATGAGGTAGGCGCCGAACGCGGGCACTGTGCGCAGAATCGCACGTCGGGTGGCGCAGGGGCGAAGTTGTCCGGCCAATTCGGACGCGCGAGCGGATGGATCCCTCCTGGCTCGTCCCAAACGGCAGCGGCCATAACGGTTCGGTTCCGCCATCGCTTTTTCACCGCGAAGCTGCGTCGCGACGGTCAACGCACCGATCTTCCGGCCCATGTCCGTCGCGCTGCGCGAGGGCTCCAGCTATCTTGATGTGTTTGATTGTGAACTGCTGTCACTCGCCGACAGCGGCCCATCGACCAGGAAGCAGAGGTGTCCTGGCGGGCGGAATCGTCGAGGTCGAATGGGTAGGCTTGGCTTACCGTTCGCGCTGGATTGTGCAGTCGGCTATAGTCAGCTCAAGCTGCCAGTTGGACGTGCCGAAGTCCGAAGCCGGATTTTTCAAGGCAGCTCGCATGCCGTCGGCAGGCAATGCCCTGCTCTCGTTTCAGAGCCTCGTTTCCAAGACTGCTTTTCAAGACTGCATTTCAAGACTGCATTGTCGTCGCTGTAACCTCAACGGAGAGAAACATGCCGTTGTTCATCTCGTACGTCTCGTACTCAAATTCCGGGATCAAAGGAATGGTAGACAAGCCGACCGATCGCACGGCGGTCATCGGCGCGATGGTGGAAAAGGCCGGCGGGAGGCTCCAGGGAGCCTTCATGACCACCGGCCCACATGACGCGCTGCTCGTCACGGAGTTTCCCGATGGAGCGGATGCCGTCGCCATCGCAATGGCCGCCGCTGCAAGCGGCGCCATTGCCAAGATCGAGACGGTGCGCGCCTGGAAGATGAGTGAATTTAAAGCTGTCGCGGAAAAAGCCGCGAAGCTTGCAAGCGTGTACGTACCGCCGGGCAAGTAGTCTGACGCAGGCGTAGTGGCCGCATAGCCAAACACCTGGTCGCGACGGTCGGGACGTCCCGGCCGTCGATGCGCTTCATGATGATGCCCGGGGTCGGGCGTCAAGAGACCAGCAAGCTGGTTGCCTACGCCCCCATCATCGGCATCCGCGGGTACTCACCCGGCGTGCCGGCCGGCGTGATCGGGATGCCGCCGTCGGAATATTCGTTGAGCTTGTTGCGCAGCGTACGGATCGAGATGCCCAGGATGTTTGCGGCATGGGTCCGGTTGCCGAGGCAGTGCTTCAGCGTCTCCAGGATCAGGTCGCGTTCGACGTCGGCGACGGTGCGGCCGACGAGGGCTCGCGTGACCTGCTCGGCGGCCATGGTGGCGTGCGCCACGGCCGGTGCCGTCTTGGCGAGGTCGAGGCGGTCGCCGTCGGGCGTCAGGATCGCATCGGGGCCGATCTCGTCGCCCCGTGCCATCAGCACCGACCGGTGCATGGTGTTTTCGAGTTCGCGGACGTTGCCCTGCCAGCGGTTGCTGGACAGCACGCGGCGCGCTTCCGCCGAGATCGGGCGCACCGGCACGCCGTTGGCCTCGGCATATTTCTTCACGAAGTGCTGGGCGAGTTCCAGAATGTCGGCGGGGCGCTCCCGCAGCGGCGGGATCTTCAGATTCACGACGTTGAGGCGGAACAGCAGGTCCTCGCGGAACGTGCCTTCGCGCACGGCTTCCGCCAGGTTGCGGTTCGAGGTCGCGATGATGCGGATGTCGACCGGCACCGGCTTGGTGCCGCCGACACGATCGATCACGCGCTCCTGGATGGCGCGAAGCAGTTTCGATTGCAGGCGGACATCCATCTCGGAGATTTCGTCCAGCAACAGCGTGCCGCCGGTCGCTTCCTCGAACTTGCCGATGCGGCGGGCGATCGCACCGGTGAAAGCACCCTTCTCATGGCCGAACAGCTCGGACTCCAGCAGATGCTCGGGGATCGCGGCGCAGTTGATCGAGATGAACGGACGCTTGGCGCGAGCCGAGCGGGTGTGGACGTAACGGGCCAGCACTTCCTTGCCCGTTCCGGATTCGCCGGTGATCATCACCGAGGCGTCGGAGCCGGCGATCTGCTGCGCGAGCTTGATGACGCGCGCCATGGCTTCGTCGCGATAGACCAGTTCGCGCGAGTCGTTGGCGACGGCAGCCAGCACTGCTGCGATCAGCTCCGGATCCGGCGGCAGCGGGATGTATTCCTTGGCGCCGGCGTGGATCGCGGCGACCGCCGCGCGGGCGTCGTTGGTGATGCCGCAGGCGACGATCGGAGCGTGGATGTGCTCGGCCTCGAGCCGCATCACGAGATCGCGGATGTCGAGGGCGACGTCGACCAGCAGCAGGTCGGCGCCCTTGCCGCCGCGCAGCACGCGCATCGCCTGCTCGTGATCCTCGGCGTGGGTGACGGTGGCGCCGTTCTCCATCGCGATCTTGGTGGCGGTGGTAAGCTGGCCCTTCAATGTGCCAACGATGAGAAGCCGCATGTCAGTCTCCTGTCCGTCTGTTCGCGCTATCGCGCGTCAAGCGCTAGCTGCGTTCAGTCTTGATGATTTCAGTCATGGTGACGCCGAGCTTGTCCTCGACCAGCACCACCTCGCCGCGGGCAACGAGCTTGTTGTTGACGTAGATATCGATGGCCTCGCCGACGCGGCGGTCGAGCTCGAGCACGGTGCCGGGTCCGAGCTTCAGCAATTCGCTGACGTCCATCTTGGAGCGGCCGAGCACGGCCGAGACCTGCACCGGAACGTCGAAGACGGCCTCGAGGTCGGCGGCGACGCGGGCCGCATATTCGTCCTCGTTGTAGCCGACATCGGCGCCAGCAGGCGGCAATGGGCCGTTGAGATCGGGCAGCGGGACCTGTCCGTCGTTGTCGCTCATGGCTTAGTTCCCCTTGCGAGACGCGATATAGCGTCCGACCATGTCGTCGATCTTGGCCGCGATGGCGCTGCGCTCCAGCACGACGCCGCCATCGGCCCATTCGATCCGGCAGTCGCCGGTGGCAATTTCGGGCTCGGCCAGGATCACCAGCCGTCCCTCGAAGCCGCTCTGCTTGGCGAGCCGCTCGATCTTCTCGCGCGCGCTGTCGTAGAGAGCGTCGTTGATGCGGACGACGAGATGCGGCGTTGCGACCAGATGCGAGAAGCAGTCCTTCACCAGCGCCATAATCTCGCCGAGCGGCTCGGCGGCGACCAGATCGGCGCACAGCTTGCGCGCCACGGCGACCGCGACGTCGACCGCCTCGGTTTCCATCTTGCTCTCGATATTGCCGATGCCCGAAGCGATGCCCCGGATCGCGATGTTGATCTCTTCCATGGCGAGCGCGACGCGGCGGTCGCTCTCGGCCTTGGCCTCGCGCTGGCCCGTGGCAAAGCCGTCCTGATAGGCGCGCGCTTCGGCCTCCGCGACCTTCTGCGCGATCTCGGCCGCGGTCGCGCCCTTCTCGCGCGTACGGTCGGGCGCGGCGAAGTCGGTATCGAACAGGAATTTGGCCGGAGCGCCCATCAATACACCAGCTCGTCGTCGGCGCGGTTCTTGGTCAGCATGATCTCGCCCTTGGCGGCGAGGTCCTTGGCGAGGTTGACCAGCAGCGCCTGGGCCTCGTCGACGTCGCGCAGGCGCACCGGACCCATCGCGGCCATGTCGTCCTGCAGCATCTTGGCCGCGCGCGAGGACATGTTGCCGAAGAAGAAGTTGCGGACGTCCTCGTTGGCGCTCTTCAGCGCGACGCCGAGCTTGTCCTTGTCGACGTTGCGCATCAGCGTCTGGGCCGAGCCGGAGTCGAGCTTGATGAGATCGTCGAAGGTGAACATCAGCGCCTTGATGCGCTCGGCGGATTCGCGGTTATCTTCTTCCAGCGAGGTGATGAAGCGGGTTTCGGTCTGGCGGTCGAAATTGTTGAAGATTTCCGCCATCACCTCGTGTGCGTCGCGGCGGCGGGTCTGCGACAGGTTGGACATGAATTCGGTGCGCAGCGTCTTCTCGACGCTCTCGATCACCTCCTTCTGCACAGCTTCCATCTTCAGCATGCGATTGACGACGTCGAGCGCGAGGTCCTCGGGGAAGATGCCGAGCACGCGCGCGGCATGCTCCGGCTTCAGCTTCGACAGCACCACGGCGATGGTCTGCGGATATTCGTTCTTGAGGTAGTTGGCGAGAACCTCTTCCTGCACGTTGGACAGCTTCTCCCACATGTTGCGCCCGGCGGGGCCGCGGATCTCGTCCATGATGCCGTTGACGCGCTCGGGCGCCAGATATTGCTGCAGCAGGCGCTCGGTCGCGTCGAAATTGCCCATCAGCGCGCCGGAGGCCGACATGCGCGAGACGAATTCGAGCAGCATGTCTTCCACCGTGTCGACCTCGACGGTGCCGAGCGTCGACATTTCCAGGGAGAGCTGACGCACCTCGTCGTCGTCGAGCAGCGACCAGATCTTGCCGCCATATTGCTCGCCGAGCGCCAGCATCAGGATCGCGGCGCGCTTCGGCCCTGCCACCGCCTCGACCTTGGCGCCCGTGCGGCTGACGGCGCGCTGACCGAGCGTCGAGATCACGCTGGTGATGTCGTTCGAGTTGGCGTTCTGCAGAGTGCCGGCCATGTCAGTTCACTCGATCATTTCGTGGGTTCGGTCAGCCATTGACGGATGATGGCGACGGTTTCGTTGGGGTTGCGCTCGGCGAGCTCGCCGACGCGATGAACGGACTGGGCGTGGACCTGGCCCTGGATGGTGGCGACGTCGATGGCGCTGGCGGCGCCGCCCGGGATCAGCGCCTGGCCGCCGGCGCCAGCCGCGCCCTCTTCGGAGGCGGCGGGGCCGGTGAGGACGCCGGAGATGGCGGCGGCGACCTCGTCGGAGGCGAGGATGCGCTTCACCAGCGGGCGGATCACCATGAACATCACGACCAGGCCGAGCAGCATCATCACGCCGAGCTCGACGAAGTACATGACGTCGTCCTTGGTGAACTGCAGCGCGCCGAGGAAGCCGCTTGGCTCGGCGATCGGGGCGGTGGAGGGCGCGTCGGCAAAGCGCAGATTGACGACCTCGACCTGGTCGCCGCGCTTCTGGTCGAAGCCGATCGCCGAGCGCACCAGGGTGGCGATGCGGTCGAGCTGCTCCTTGGTGCGGTCGGTGTAGGCGAGTTCGCCCTTGTCGTTCTTGGCGTAGATGCCGTCGACCAGCACCGCGACCGAGATGCGATTGACCCGGCCAGCCTCGGTCACTTCGGTCTTGGTGGTGCGGGAGATCTCGTAATTGTTGGTCTCTTCGGTCTTCTTGCTCTGGTCCTTCGCCGCCGGGGCGCCGCTGTTCTGCTGCTGGCCGGGGAGCTCGTTGTTGACCGTGACCTGGCCGTTATTGTCGGCGGTCATGCTCTGCTCTTCGCGGGTCTGGCTCGAACGCAGCACGCGGCCTTCTGGATCGAACTTGTCCGAAGTCTGGGTGACCTTGTTGAAGTCGAAATCGGCGGATAGCTGGACGCGGGCGCGGCCTGAGCCGACCACGGAGGAGACGATGTCCTCGACCTGCTTGCGCATCCGCTTCTCGAAGGCGGTGCGGCGCTCGTCGCCGACCGCCTGCTCCGGATCGTTGGCAGCACCGTCGGCGAGCAGCTGGCCGGCTTCGTCGACGATCGAGACCCGCTGCGGCTTCAAGCCGTTGACCGCGGAGGCGACGAGGTGGCGGATGGCGCGGATCTGCTGGGCTTCGAGCGAGCCGCGGACCCGAACGACGATCGAGGCCGAGGGCTCCGGCGCTTCGCGCGCGAACAGCGGACGCTCGGGCAGCACGAGATGGACGCGGGCGGCCTGGATCCGGTCGATGGCGCGGATGGTGCGCGCGAGCTCGCCCTCAAGCGCGCGCAAGTGATTGATATTCTGGACGAAAGAGGTGGTGCCGAGCGCGTCCGACTTGTCGAACACTTCATAGCCGATGCCGCCGCCCTTGGGCAGGCCGCCCTCGGCGAGCTTCATCCGGAGCCGGGTGACCTTGTCCTTGGGCACCATGATGATGGTGCCTTCGTTGCGCAGCTCGAACTGGACGCCCTGGCGCTCCAGGTCCTTGATAATGCCAGAAGAATCCTCGACCGAGAGGTCGGTGAACAGCGTCGTCATCTGCGGCGTGGTGACACGCATGATAACGAACGCGAAAAAGCCGACGAGCGCGGCGGTGACGGCGATCATCGCCCCGAAGCGGGCGGCGCCGATACCTTTTAGAAAGTCCGTAAGACCTTGCAAGAAACCGCCCCGAAGCTTCGACCCGCATTCCAAGAGCGGCCGAGTGGGCAATTATTGCCTAGGTGATGGTTTCGATATGGTTAACGAAGGTTAAGAGCTGGGACAAAAGTAGCGCCAAAACGAAACATGAAAAAAATCGGCCTCGCAGAGCGGGGCCGATTTTCGTCAAAAGCAGCAGATTTCCGGATTGCTTACTGGCGATATTGCTGGATGCGGGTGGTGCGAAGGCCCGCCAGACCGTGCTGGTCAATGGAAAACTGCCAGGATAGGAATTCGTCGACCGTCAGGGTGTACCGGCTGCAGGCCTCCTCGAGCGAGAGAAGTCCACCGCGCACAGCGGCGACGACTTCGGCCTTGCGGCGGATGACCCAGCGTTTGGTGCCGGGTGCGGGCAGATCTGCAATCGTCAGCGGACTGCCGTCCGGCCCGATGACGTATTTTACCCTCGGGCGATGGGGTTCTGTCATGGCGTACTCACAAACTCTCAACCACTGAACTCACTTCACAACCGTACGCATGCGGGCTTAAAAATCCGCTAAGCCTAAGGCTTCAATACAATTCTCCTTGAAACTTGCTGGAACACTACCGGCCCAGCGGGCTGAAAACACAATTTCAGCCGGCCGAGCGGGGGTCTTCGTAAATACTTTACTAACGAACGGGGCCTGCTGTGACGTCGCAATGGCCCCTGCTGTCGTCCTGGCGGAAAGCCAGGACGACACCGAGCATGTGGCGGCGCCGCCCTTAGCTGCCGGAGCTGGTGGCGACGATGCTCTTCACCTGGCTCAGCGTGTAGCTGCTGCCGTCGATGGTGAGCAGCGGCGGCGACTGGGTCAGGTCGACGGAGCTCACCACGCCCTGCACTTGCGCGGCGATGCCGACATTGTTGTTCGCGACGTCCTTGCCGGTCGCGGTGATTGTGTATTTGCCGTCGGGCCATTGCGTGCCGTCATTGCCCTGGCCGTTCCAGGTGAAGGGAACGTCGGAGGCAGCACCAGCGGTGTATTTGCCGGTGAACACGGTCTGGCCGCTGGAATTCGCGACGGAAATGTCGACGGTCGCGTCGGTCGGCACGTTGAGATGCCAGGTCGCCGACGAGCTCTTCATCGTCGCGGTGGTGCCGTCGACCACGGCGGTCTTGCCGACGAAGCCGAGCGCCTGGGTCGCCTGCGTGGTCTGCTGCAAAGTGACGAGCTGCGACAGCGAGTCGTTGGTCTTGAGCTGCTGCTCGACGCCGGCGAACTGCACCAGCTGCTGGGTGAACTGGTTGGTGTCGAGCGGATCGAGCGGGTTCTGGTTCTGCAGCTGCGTAGTCAGCAGCGTCAGGAAGGTCTGGAAGTTGCCGGCGAGCGTCGCGCCCGTGGTCGAGCCCAGGCTCGAGCTCGACGAGGAGGATGACGAATTCTGCGTGGTGCCGGAGACGACGGAGGGGGCGGTGGCGGCATTCGTGGTGGTCATGAGCGAATACTCCTCACACTCTGATATCGACGCCGCTGCTCGAACCGAGCATGCGGCCATAGCTGCGGCTCACGGGCGCGGCCGCGGCAGAATCGTCTTCACTGATGATCAGCCGGCGCGAATTGCCGGAATTGTCGTTGTTCTGGCCTGAGTTCTGACCCGATGAATTCTGGTCGCGCAGGCTGAAGGAGAGCCCGTTGCCGCCGGTCTTGAGGCCGGCATCGTCGAGCGCGCGCTGCAATTGCGGCGCGTCCTGTCGCAGCATCTGCAGCGTCTCCGGCTTCTCGACGGTGAGGTGCGAGGTGACCTGGCCGTTGCGGTCGACATTGATGCGGACGTCGATGCGGCCGAGATCGCCCGGATCGAGGCTGATGTCGAAGCGCGTCTTGCCGGCGCGCGCGGCGGCGGCGATCTCGACCGGAATGCCGCTGATCGGCACCGCGGTCGGATTCGCCGCGGTCGCGGTCAGCGTCGCGGTGGAGGCGGTCGCCGTCGATGTGGTCGTGGTCAGCGGCGCCTGCACGGCGTTGGCCGCTTGCGTGCTGACGTCGGTGCCAGCAGCCACGGCCTGCGTATCGGCATGCGCGTGCGTGGTCGGCGCGGCCGGCGTCGCATCAGCGGTGCGATTGGCAGCATCGGCCTTGGCGTCGGCAGCAGCTGCGTCAGCCTGCGGCTTGGCGGCTTGCGGATGCGCGACGGCGTTCGCCGCCGTCGCGGCCGCGGGATTTTGTGCGGTGGCGGCAGTCTGTGCGGTCTTGCCGGTGTCTTGACCGATATTGGAGACGTCGGTCTGGCCTTGCGCCGTCGCGGCGGCCTTGAACGAAGTCTTTGGCGTACCCTGATCGACCGCCGTGAGCTGCGCGGCGTTGGCCGTGGCGGCGCTTGCGGTGGCGTCGGTCGCATCACCAGCTGCGTCAGCGAGCGCGTCGGCGGTCTTGCCGGAGGCATCCGTCTTGGCGCCGGCGATCTGCGCCGCGGTCGAGGCGCTCGCGGCGATGCCGGCGGCTGCGATCGTTAGCGGCGAGGAGGCGGTGTTCGCGGCCTGGTTGGCCGCCGCGTTCGGATCGACAGGCACCACGGGCGCGGCAACGGGGACAGCGGTCGGATCGGGCGTCGCCGCCGCCGTCGCGGCGGCCTGTGCTGCGGCAGAGGCGTCCGCCGCGGCGGCGAGGCCGTCGGTGGTGCCGTCGGTCTTGTCGCTTTTGCTGTCCTTGGAATCCTGCGACTTGTCGCCCGCCTTGGTGGAGGAGGCGTCGCTCTTGTCCTTGGTCTTGCCGGGCGCCTTGGTCGGATCGGCCGTCGTGTCGCTCGCCGCCTGCGTCGAGGAATCCGTGCTGTCGCTCGCCTTGCTCTGCGAGGACTGGTCGGCCGACGACGAGTCGCGCGTGCTCCCATCGGACGAGAAGGTCGACGACGAAGACGAATCGCTCCGCCGCGGCGCCGGGTCCTGGCTCGACGACGAGGCGCTGTTGCTGATGGCCTGGGTGTTGCTGTCGACCAACGACCCGAAGGAGTCGGCCGGGCTCGAGTCCTTGGTGCTCTGCGACCGGGCAGGCTTTTGCTGCGCGCTGGAAACTTGCGCGCTTGCCGCGACGTCTGACGTGACACCAACCACAGGCGACCCCTTGAAAACATCTTCGGACCAGGAGGTCAGCAAGGAGTGGGCCAATCCCTTGAATTGTGATTTTGTCTAGTTATGTCAATATCTTATCAAATCGGCACTGCCGCAGCCACGTCCCCGAAAACCCCGCCATTTCTGCCGCCCCGGCAAGAATTGCCCTAAGCTTGGGGTGGCCGCGATTGCTTCACCGGAATGCCGCCTATATTAAAGGGTGCTCTCAGCCGCTTTCGACCGGGCCAGCCAGTGCCCCCGCGGAACCAAAGTTCCCAGGGACTGCTGATGTCCCGGCGCAAGCACCAGGAATCGCGGATCGCCGCCGTTACAACCGCTTAGGCCCATGCTCAACAGTCTGGATCTCGAAGGCCGTCCTGAGGACACCAGGGTCGTCGTTGCCATGTCGGGCGGCGTCGATTCCTCGACGACGGCTGCGCTGTTGAAGGCGGAGGGCTATGACGTCGTCGGCATCACGCTGCAGCTCTACGACCATGGCGCGGCGACCCACCGCAAGGGCGCCTGCTGCGCCGGACAGGATATTCACGACGCCCGCGACGTCGCCGCAAAGCTCGGCATTCCCCATTACGTGCTCGATTACGAGGA
Source organism: Bradyrhizobium monzae (assembly GCF_021458635.1). GTDB lineage: Bacteria > Pseudomonadota > Alphaproteobacteria > Rhizobiales > Xanthobacteraceae > Bradyrhizobium. The sequence continues at coordinate 1,687,944 of NZ_JAIRDQ010000001.1, read as the reverse complement.
CCGCTTTCGCGAGTCCGTCATCGATAACTTTGCGGACTCTTACGCGCTCGGCGAGACGCCGGTGCCGTGCATCGAATGCAACCGCAGCGTCAAATTCCGCGACCTGCTGAAAACCGCACGTGAGCTCGGCGCGCAGGCGCTGGCCACCGGCCATTACGTCGCCTCGCGCCGCGGCGTCGACGGCTCGCGCGCGCTGGTCTGCGCCGCCGACAGCGACCGCGACCAGAGCTACTTCCTGTTCGCGACCACGCAGGAGCAGCTCGACTTTCTGCGCTTCCCGCTCGGCGACATGACCAAGCCCGAGACGCGCGAGCTCGCGCGCCGCTTCGGTCTCTCAGTCGCCGACAAGCACGACAGCCAGGACATCTGCTTCGTGCCGACCGGCCGCTACACCGACATCATCACCCGCCTGCGGCCGAACGCGATGGAGCCCGGCGACATCGTCGATCTCGATGGCCGCGTGCTCGGCCAGCATCACGGCATTGCCAATTTCACCATCGGCCAGCGCCGCGGCCTCGGCATCGCGGCCGCCGCCCCGCTGTTCGTGGTGCGGCTGGAGGCCGCCAACCGCCGCGTCGTCGTCGGCCCGCGCGATGCGCTGAAGATGCACCGCATCGCCTTGCGCGACGTCAACTGGATTGGCGGCGGCGACATCGACCGCGCGATCGGCAATGGCCTCGAGCTGTTCGTCCGCGTCCGCTCGACCCGCGCGCCGCAGCCGGCGTGGCTGCGCGGCGCCAATGGCCATTACGAGGTCGAGCTCGTCGCCGGCGAAGAGGGCGTCTCGCCGGGACAAGCCTGCGTGTTCTACGACGCGGCCAGCGGCCAGGCGCGCGTGCTCGGCGGCGGTTTCATCCAGAGCGCCGCGGCGAAGGTCGCGACGAACACGACGAGGCCGCTCGCCGAAGCCGTGCGCGGCTAAAGAGATGAGATCAGAGAGCACTCTCGCGACACCGGAAGTGTGCACCCTCTCCCGCTTGCGGGAGAGGATGAGACTGGCATCGATTTCACCAACCGTCATCACACTCCAGAGTTTCGCGTAAGGGCAGGGGGCATGGCAGCAGACATCTCGCGGGCCGGGGTCGAGAAGGCCTATGGCCGCTGGGCGCCGGTCTATGATCTCGTGTTCGGCAAGGTGTTCGATGCCGGGCGGCAGTCGACCATCGCGGAGGCTGACCGCATCGGCGGCCGCATCCTCGACGTCGGCGTCGGCACCGGGCTGTCGCTGTCGGATTATTCGCGCACCACAAAGATCTGCGGCGTCGACATTTCCGAGCCGATGCTGCGCAAGGCGCAACAACGCGTGCGCGCGTTGCGGCTTTCCAATGTCGAAGTGCTCTCGGTGATGGACGCGAAAAATCTCGCCTTCCCCGACGCCGCATTCGACGCGGTGGTCGCGCAATATGTCATCACCGCCGTGCCCGATCCCGAAGGTACGCTCGACGAATTCGTGCGCGTGCTCAAGCCCGGCGGCGAGCTGATCCTGGTCAACCACATCGGCGCGGAAAAGGGATTTCGCAAACTCTCCGAGCTGGCGTTCGCGCCGCTCGCCCGCCGCCTCGGCTGGCGCCCGGAGTTTCCATGGCAGCGCCTGGTCGATTGGGCCGCCAGGCACGGCGGCGTCACGCTCGCCGAGCGCCGCCCCATGCCGCCGATGGGCCATTTTTCACTGATCCGCTACCACAAATCGTAATGCTTGGAGGCTGGAACAGGGCGCGCGCCTCGCGCGTTTCCTATCCATGCGCACGACATCAAACATCATCCTGGCAAGCCTCGTGATCGCCGCCTCTGGCGCCGCGATCGCGCAAGCCCCGCCCGCCCCGGCGACGCCGCCGCAAGCGACCGCGCCGCCATCCCCGACACACACGGCGGACTGCACGCCGCAGGACCGCCCGAACCGCGCCACCGCGCCCGACGGCACCACCACCGGCCGGTCCCGGGAACCGCTCGGCGACAAGCTGGCCAAATCCGACGGCGTGCTCTGCCCGCCCGCCGGCGTCGACCCTGAAATGCACGCCCCCGCGCCGAGCACCGACGGCAGCATGCCCGTGATCCCGCCTCCCGGCAGCCCCGGCGGCGACCCCACGGTCCGGCCGAAATAAAGGCGAATTCGCTCGCGCTTGTCGCGCAGAAGCCTTGGCGAAGGCGGAGGGAGAGGCCGAAATCCGCGCAAAGCGCGAATTTCGGGTGAGGGGGACTGCGCGAGTCCGGTGCCGGAAAGCGCCCCCTTCCGACGCCAAAATCAGCTGCACTTGCTTGACTTCCCGCCGCCCCCTTCTTTATATGCCGCGCGTTCGCGAGATCGGCTGTTCCGCCGTTCGCGACCCTGTGGCGGGGTAGCTCAGCTGGTTAGAGCACGGGAATCATAATCCTGGGGTCGGGGGTTCGAGTCCCTCTCCCGCTACCAATCGTACGATTTTCCACGCCAGGCTGCGATCTTCCGCGATTTCGGAATGGGCAACGGCCAATTATGACGTATTCAGTGTGGCCCGGCGCGCATGGATCAGATCCTCGACCCTGTTCGCGGCAACGTTCAATGTCGCGATATCGGCGGCATCTTCGTCTCCGCTTGCAATCTTGAGCCGCTGGTCGCTCAAGATGTCATCGATCCGGCTCCCAATGTCGGATAGTTCATCCTCGTGCTGGGCCTTGCGAACCTGGCGAGCCAGGGTATAGAGCGCGTCGAGCGCCGATTCATCAGGTTTCGACGTCCGCAAGCCGATAAACCTCCAGGCCGCGGCGAGGATCGAAGCCAGTCCGCCGAGGATCATCGGCGTCAGGTAGATCGCATTGCTCCATTCGTCCAAAAAACTTTCTTGAGTGCCGTTGAAGTATTCCGCTGCACCGGCATGGACCGGCAGCAAGGCGTCGGGATCCGTGTCAGGGGCTGTGACTTGCGCCAGGATCGGCAGTTCGCCGATGAGGTCCCGGCGCGCTGCGAGAAGCGATCTTGTCAGATCGGCAATGGTGTCGGGATTGAGCTTTTTCTGTGCGACCAGGTAGAACGACACCCGCAGTGTCGTCAGGTCGTCATCCGGGACTGCCGGTGAACCTCTGAGCGTGCCTTTCGGCACGTCGAAACTTTCGTAGGCACGATGACTTTCCGCAATCGCGTCGGCCGATTCGATGGGAATGAGGACCGGCTGGGACTTCGGATATTGCGGGAAGAGGCTGCGCGCAAGCGACAGGTATTTTGGGGTGAGGGGAACGACGAGTAGAAGCGCATCGACGCTCCTGGCGTCGATTGCCTGGCGTGCCTCCAGCAACGAGACATCCTTGAATTTCACGTTTGCGCGGTCGAGATCATATTGCTGACGCAGTGCATTAACGACGGACCTGTTGATCTCTCCGCCGACCACCCCAACGCGATGGTCTTTCAGGCTTGCCACGTCGGTCAGCGGCGAACCGGGAGGAGCCACAATCAGCACGGCCACATGTGCAAGCACGAGGACTGCTTGGGCTTGCGACAGGTCGCCGACGTCGCCGCGGACGACGGCGAGGTCGGCTTTGCCGGATGAAAAGGCATCGGCGGCTTCGCGCGCACCTGGTTGATTGGCGATCCGCAGCCTCACCGGCGCTGACGCGGCGGTCAGGCGACTTGCGATGGCCGACAGGATCTTAGCGGCTTCACCATCAAGCGATCCAACTGCGGCGGTCAGCGTGACCGGTCGGATGTACCAGAGATGGGCGAACAGCCCGGCGCCAATGACCAGCAGGAATGCGCCGCTCACCATCACGACACGAAGCCAGGCCGGTAGTCTGACGGCGCTCATCGAGTTTATTCTCCGACTAAAGCTAGGCCTTGCGCGGAAGCGTGATCAACCGCACCTCTTTGACACAGCCGTGTCTTGCCTCTGAATTGCATTCCGACGCCGTGAACCGACTTTTGGTTTTGATGTGTGATCTCATGCAGCGATAGGCGCCTCGCGCGCGGTCACCTGCGAAATGACCTGCGACGGTTGCGGGGCTGACGGAGTATCGATCTGCATTGAATGCTTTCCTCGCGAACCGACCAAGTGCGCCGCCACGCCCTCAGGCGTCAGGGCGAACGCGCGCAACGTAAGTTATTAGAGAGCAATTTCACCGATCCGCTATGCAATTTCAGCACAGGCGCGGATTCCGTTGGCAGCATGCCGTGAGAAGTCCTTCGCAGTCGCACCGAAGCTGATCCATCGTCCATTGGTTCGCGACCAAAGCTCGCGCTTGCCGAATTTGCATAGCAGGCCGCCGAGTCCTCCGTAAGTTGGTAAGCGGACGAGAAGTGGCTGGTATGCCAGCTCGCTCAACAACGGCAAGTGAGCATTTGATGCAAAAGCCAATGATCCTGAGCGTACGCTCTGATGAAGCGCGAACTTCCTCGGTCGCATCCTGGAAGTTAAATCGTTGTCGGTCCCGCTCGCCAATCGTTTGAAGTCGTTCCAATCAGTACCTAGGAGAGAAAAATGGAGATCACTCGTCGTAATCTTGCGCTGGGAGGCATGGGCCTGCTGGCAGGTGCAGCTGCAACACGATCAGCCCTTGCGCAGGATTCCTTCTTTGGCGTGGGGCGGGGCCTGGAGGATTTTTGGCTCGCGAGCGACGCCTACGTTTTCGGCTATCCGTTAGTGACGATGGAGATGACCCGCCGGGTTCTCACCAACGTCGCCGAACCCGTGGGAACGAAGGCACCGATGGGGCAGATCATCAAGCTGCGCCAGTATCCGAACGCTTCATTCAAGGACGTCACGGCACCGAACGCGGACACGCTCTACACGACCTCCTTTTTCGATGTCGGGAAAGAGCCGTGGGTCCTCAGCATCCCCGACATGAAGGGGCGCTATTTCCTGATGCCGATGCTGGACGGCTGGACCACGGTGTTCCAGGTGCCGGGCAAGCGCACCACCGGCACCGGGGCGCAGACCTACGCGATCACCGGGCCGGGCTGGAAAGGCACGCTGCCGGACGGCGTGAAGGAGTACAAATCGTCCACCAACATGGTGTGGCTGCTCGGCCGCATCTATTGCACCGGCACGCCGGAGGACTACGAGGCCGTGCACAAGCTGCAGGATGAGTGCAAGCTCGTTCCGCTCAGCGCCTATGGCAAGCCGTACACGCCGCCTGCGGGGAAGGTCGATTCCTCGATCGACATGAAGACGGCCGTCCGCGAACAGGTCAATCGCATGGACGCGGTGTCGTATTTCAAGCTGCTCTGCGAGCTCATGAAAACCAATCCGCCCTATGAAGCGGATGCGCCCCAGCTTGCCAAATTTGCCCGCATCGGCATCGTTCCCGGGCAGGATTTTGATGAGAGCAAGCTCAAGGCGGACTTCGTGAAGCGTGTGCCGGAGGTGTCATTCGACAGGATCATGCTCCAGTTCAAGATCAACAAGGCCATCAAGGACGAGAATGGCTTTGCCTACACGACCAGAACCGGCATCTATGGTACCGACTATCTGATGCGGGCCCTCGTCACCGCGATCGGACTTGGCGCCAACCGTCCGCAGGATGCGGTCTACCCGACCTCGCAAAAGGACGCGGACGGCCACGCGTACACTGGCGCAAACAAGTACGTCATGCGTTTCGCGAAGGGGCACTTGCCTCCCGCCGAGGGATTCTGGTCGCTCACGATGTACAACAGCGCCTACTTCTTCGTGGACAATCCGCTCAACCGCTACTCCATCAGCGCGCGGCAAGACCTGAAGCAAAATCCGGACGGCTCAACGGATCTCTACATTCAGAAGGACTCTCCGGGCAAAGACAAGGAGTCGAACTGGCTTCCCGCGCCTGAGGGAGATTTCATCCTCATGTTGCGCATGTATTGGCCGCAAGAAACGGACCCGTCGATCATCAACGGCACATGGACGGTCCCTGCCGCTAAAAAGGTCAGCTGAAAAACTTGGACGCATGCCGGCCCTCTGGTGGGCCGGCATGGCTGACTGACTTCGTGATCCCACTGCACCGTCGCCAATAGGAAAGGTGAGCGACGGTGCAGAAGCATGAATCTCGGCGAAAGACGTCGCGGGGCAATCATATGCAGCGCGTCCGGTAGACCGGTGGCTTTTGTATCGCGGTGGCTGTTTCAGCGGCCCGTCCGCTCATGCCAGGAAAATGGCCGTTTGCGTTCAGGACCTGGACTGGCGCGTTGGGCCAACCGGATGGACCGCTCGCATGTCTTCCACGTCCTCCACAGCGGAAGCCCGCGTGCCCAACATGGCAGCATGAACGTTGCGGATGGCGGCGTAGAGGAAGGCCGTGGTCAGCCCAAACAGCAGCATGCCGTTGAGAGCTTCGAGCGCCCCCAACATCTGCCAACGGTCAGAAAGATGGAGGCTTGCATGGCCGAAGGTCGTCATCGCGCCAATTGAGTACAGCATCGCCGAGCGCTCGTCGGGAAGTGCGTTGAGCCAGAGGTAGGCTCCCGCCCAGATAGCTGCCCCTGTGGCGTGCAAGGCGGTGGCCGACAGCACGGTCGCTCCTACCACCGCTACAAACGTCGCCAGATGGCTACGAAGTCTTTTCGCGCGCCTCAAACTCCGCTCGATGCCAAGTTCAATCGCTCCGAGACCGATGACGTGGACGACGGACGCAAGGACGATCAAGGGGAGTCCCCACAGCCAGTCTGTGATCCACGCTTCCGACGCGAGAAAATCCATGCTTCTACTAGCCTCGAGCCGTGGGCGGCGGCAATCACGCTAGCGCTCCGTGACGCGCGTACCGCTGACGCGATGACGCTGAGGACGGGGAAGAGCGGCAGATACGGGTACTACACCTGCTCGACCAAGGCCGCGGCAAGGGCCGAACCGGAACGGGCGGCAGCTACCTGCCGCCCGGCACGAGACGCGTTCAATAACAAGGAGGATAGGGATAATAGCCGCAATAGGGCCGGGCGTAGGCGGCTCCGACGGCTGCAGCTCCGACGGCGGCGGCTCCGGCATACATCGCGCCCCGGAATGCAGTGCGCCGCGCGACGCCCGCAAAGGAAAACGGTGTAAAGGGGCGTCCGATAATATCGATGAAGATCGAGGCTCCGCCGTCGGCACCGTTTAGGTCGCCCTCGAGGGTCTGAACCGCGAAGACGAGCCTGTCCCCATCCAGCTTCGGATTCTTCAGGACAACCACGGCATCCTTGACGGAGCCGTCCTTGGTATTGAAAACCGAAACCGTTGCGTTCGGAGGATCGTTGGCAAAGCTGTCCTTGCCCGCGCCCCAGTCGGCGATGATGTCAGCCGTGAGCTGATGGCCGGCGGCGCGCACGGGCCGGTCTGCGAATATGATCGAGTTCGGTGTGACACCGGTCAGCACGAGGCTGTCGCCTTGCAATGTTGCACCACGGGAATTGAGCACGATGAGCGACGGCACGATTTGAGCCTGTGCAGCGGAGGGTGTTCCGATCGTCTTCAGTTGTCCGTTGGGCGCGCTCTGGGCACGCGCAGTCCCGGTGTCGAGCAGTAACGTCGCCGCCAGCAATGCCATGCAAACGTGCACGGCTTTCTTGTTGCGCATCTCGTTCTCCTTGCGATCAGCCGGGGGGCCGGCACGTTGGTGGACGCGAACCGTAGACACGCCGAATCCGGCCGCCTATGCAAAATCGGCAAAACGAGCGCGGCTGTCCAACTATACGTTTTTCAGCATGGCCCGGCGCGTATGAAGCAAGCTCTCGACCTTGTTCGCGGCAACGTTCAACGTCGCCATGTCAGTTTGGTCCTTGTCCATCTCGGGTAACTCGTCCTCGCGCTCCGCCTGCTGTCATCGAGCAGCTCTCCCGAACGCAGCTAAGCCTTGCGCTGAAGCGTCGTCAGCGGCGCTTCTCCGAAAGCTGCACGGTAAGTCGCAGCAAAGCGGCCGAGCTCGAAGAATTGATGCTCCCGCGCGATGCTGGCGACGCTCGCAGTGGAGGCGTCGGCGCGCCGTAGCGCGGCGCGGGTCTTGTTCAGCCGCCGCAACAGGAGGTATCGCATCGGGCTGACGCCGAGAAACTCGTGACAACACATCCGCAAGGTGCGTTCGGCCACGCCGATTTCGGCGCAAAGATCGGTCAACGTGATCTTGCGGTCGACGGATTTGCGCAGCGCTGTTTCGAATCGGGTCATCAAGGCCGTGTGGTTGGAGCGTGTCCTGGAACTGTTTTCCGTCCCGTCGCTGGTGACGCAATGGATCACGGCATGAATCATGTCCTGTTCGAGCGCCCTTGCCACTTCGGACTGCTCAATCAGTTTGTTTGCAGGAGCTGCCAGGTGACACGCGTGTTGGAACAGGCGCTGAAAACGGGACAAGTCAGCGCCGGAAGGTTGAAGTAGTCTGGTGGAGCGCGGGGGCGGGATCGGCTGGCCGATCAATGCCGCACCACTCTTTGCAAACTGCTCCACGGGTAAGGATATCAGACCCCATTGGCATTTGCCGTTCGATCGCTGATGCATCCGCTGACCGGGGCCGTGAAAGGCGATCTGGCCGTTCTGAAGGGCAAACCCGTCGCATTCCGGGCTCACCCGGCTAACTGGAAAGGACAAAAAGACCCTGTCAGCCGCGAGCGAAATGCAGGCAATGCGCGGCAGCGATTCACGCAGCCGCACGATGACGAGATGGTCCAGTTTCAGCCGCAGCAACTCCGCTTCGAAATCCCCGGGACCAGTTATCGTGAGATTGACACCGATATCGCCAAATCCGGCTTCGTAGGCTCCGGGATCGTCAAACCTTGAAATAGAGCGTTCAGCCATATCCCCTTGTCCCATCGGACGGGCGGATGGCTCTTGCGACCATTTGATGCCCAAGGGTCCCGTCGATGAGGCACCATCAGGCAATCGATAGGGTTCGACTATGCAATTCCGGCGCCATGAGACAAAGGGGCGCTTCAAAGAGCGCAGAAAGGATATTTCGATCGCAAGCTGCGTTGGCGCAAATCGGCCGGTCGATTTGCGCGATTAGGCAAGGCAAATGCCGCGACTAGTGAAGCCGTCCCACGATGACTTCGATTGGCAGTGTTGTGGGACGCATGAGATAGACATGGGGATCCTGCGCGGGCCGTCGCAGTGTTTCCGACGGTAACTCTCCAAACAGCGTGCGGTAGGCGACCGAGAAGCGCCCGAGCTCCCAGAACCCGTAATTGGTCACGATATGGGTAACGGTGGCCTTGGACGCGTCAGCGCGCAGTAGCGCGCGCCGGACCAGATGCATTCTTCGCAGCGTGAGATAGCGGATCGGAGCCATGCCGAGATGTTCTTCGCAAGCTGATCGCAGCGTCCGCTCGGAAACGCCGGTCGCGGCGCAGAGTTCGGTCAGATAAATGGCGCGGTCCGGGTTTTCAGCCAGATAATCCTCGAGTCGCGCGATAATCGCGTCGTGACGCCGCCTGCCAGCGGTGATCTCGATGCCGGCGCCCTCGGCAAGGCATCGAACCATCAGATAAGACATTTGTTGTTCGAACCCGCGGCGTAGCTCCGGCGTTTCCAGAGCCTTTGGCGTCGTACGGGCCAACTCGCCGACGGTCTGATGCATCTTCAGCAGGCGTGACATCAGCTCCGGGCGAGGCCGAACCACGCGGGTTGTCGATTTTTCCAGAAAGTCGGCTCCGATGACGGTCGCGAGGGTTGTATTCATATCCTCCTCGGAGAGAGACATCCCGCCCTGGCGAAGGTTGGCGCCGGAACGCTTATGCGACACGTCGAACTTGTCGATGATGATATCACCCGGCGAGACGTCCATGCCGCAGTGTTGAATTGGAGCGCCTTCCGATTGCGTCAGAAAGCTGATTGACCTGCGGCCCGGCTGGACGGCCAGTTTGTTGACTTGAGGCAGATTTACCTCGTATCGACTCATCCAAAGCCGATTCAATCCAATCTGCTCTATCTTCAGATCAAACTCGCCACGCTTTGTCGGAAATACGTTGAGCTCGCATCCTCGAACGGCACTCGGGCAAAGCAGGGGATCTTCGATCCTCATCGTCCTAATCCAAAACACCTGCCACTCCCGCCAATCTAATTTTGTTAGAGATATCGTTTGGAAAGTAACGTCGTCCTCGAGAGTAAACTACGATCTAGTATCACGCACAACCTCTGATCAATGTGACAAAAGGGCCAGCTTTCGTCGACTATCGCCGCCTCCGGTCACCGATAGATTTCGGCTGTCGCGGGGATCATGGATGGTCGGAGTCAACTAACCGGGGCCGGGCACTGGAGTTCTAACGCGGTCCCTTGCTAAGCATTTGATGCCTTGGGCCGGTGTTGGCTTTGCTTGTGGTGGCTGAGGTCATGCAGTGAAAGGCGAGCCTCGCGCACCAGATCCACCAGCGAGAGCGTGAAGAAGCTGAGTGCAATAACGAAGAGCAGGGCGACCCCGTATTCATGCCGAAACTGGAAGAAGCTGCAGACAAACGCCAGGATCACCAGCAGCGAGGTGACGATAGCGCTGATCGTCGAGAGAATGATCGCTTTGTTCAAAAGCACGGCCCGGCGCTCGAGATGCGGCACGTCGGGGTGAACTGCGGAAATATCGTCGTCGATTGTGGCGTGCAGCGTCTGTAGCCTGTCGACGATGCGGTTCATCCGTCCGATCAGAACCGAAACGAAAGCTGCAACTGCGCCAAGGAGAAACGCTGGCGCCGTCACCTGCGAAATGACCTGCGACAGGTGCGTCGCAGTCGGTGTGTCGATCAGCATCACGATCCTTTCTTCCGCGAACCGGCTACGCGGGCCGCGACCTGCAGGCGCTGTGGGGACGTAACGCGTGGATTGAAGACCGAATAGCGCGCGCCATCAAGATCGAGTATGCAATTTCGGCAAAGTTGCCGCTGGCCGGTCGTAAGTTCTTGTCCGGCCTCGCCGTTCGCGGTTACGCCAGGCAGACGCGTATGTGCGCAAGCGGGCTCGGCCATGGGAGCCCGTCATTCAGCCGTTGAAGGCGCGATTTTTCGCTTACGGCAGGTTCAGCGCGCCGATTTTGCATAGTCTCATGGGCTTCGCGCATGCTCAGCTACGAAAAGCAGAGGGCGGTTCAGGACCAAGCGCCTGCCCGCGATCAACGAGGTTTTGCGTGATGATGGGGAAGCGAATGCGTGCACCAATCCTGGCCGTCCTCTGCGCCTTCGGCGCATGGTCCGACTCTGTGTCTTCCGCAGGCGCCCAACAGGCATCGTGGACCCAGATCGGCATGCTGGCGTGCAAGGTCGACCCCAGCATCGGATTTGTCATATTCGGCCATCAATCGATGTCATGCCGCTTTACACAAAACCCGCCGTTCCCGATTCAGCTCTATGAAGGCGCACTCAATACCGTCGGAATCGATATCGGCGTTTCGGCCGGAGGCGCACTTGGTTGGGCGGTTCTTGCCCCGACGGCAGGCCCCCCGGTCGGAGCTCTGGCCGGCGAATATGTCGGGGCGTCAGGTGATATCGGCCTCGGCTTGGGCGCCGGCGTCAATGTTCTTGTCGGTGGCTCGGGCCGGTCGTTTGCGCTGCAGCCCGTTTCCGTAGAGGGATCAGTCGCCATCGATGTCACCGTCGGCCTTTCCGGCCAACAGCTGCGTCCGGTCTATTGAAGCTCCGCGAAACAGGAAAAACAAATCGGAAAGACCGGTGCCAACTGACCTCTTGAGAACATGGTATGTTTCGTTTGAGGTGCCGAAGAAGGTGCGCAAAGCAACGGCGCAACGACGTTCGAGGCAAAGTGAGAGCTTTCCGACCGAGCTCGACGCCCAGAGGTTTGCTCGCCAGAAATTCGAGCAGGGATACGTCGTGACCGCGGGCACCATCAATCCCTGCACGCCGCGACGGGCAATACCCTCGACGCTCATTCGCGATTGGCTCGCGGAAATGTCCGAGCCGCCATTTGTCGGGCCGGCCTCATGCGAGGACACCGAGGAGGCAGATCTGCCGTAGGAGCCGCTGCGATGCGGCGCCCTGCGCGATGGCAGATTTCGCATGGACCGTTCCGGCGTATTGTCGGGACGCTGAATGTGCGCCATGCGAGCGCCCGGTCCTCGCTCAGCATCACTTGATTGTCAGAATTTGCATATTCATCAACCCGCACGCCTTGCACCGAAGACCATTCGCGAAGGTGGGGCGGCGGTCATCATCGATGGCCGATGCGTCGGCTGCGGCAACTTCGCCACAGGCGGATAAATTGGAAGCAGGCGTCAGATTCTGCATAGCGGGTTGCGCGCGCCAGATGCGATTTGATGCTGCACGAATTTCTTCAATCACTCGGGTGGGCAATGAACAAGATTGGCAAGTTTGCAGTTGCGATCGCAGCTTCGGGAATGATGGGCGGCTATGCGGCTGCGGCAGACTTGCCGGCGACGCCCGCCTACAAGGCGCCGGCTTCGGTTGCCTCCGTCTATAACTGGACGGGATTCTACGTCGGCATCAATGGCGGGTATGGCTGGGGCAATCAGGACCCGCTGGTGCTGTTCTCCAACAGGTTCGATCGTGCCGGCTTCGACATCAGTGGCGGCATGATCGGCGGTACGTTTGGCGGGCAGATTCAGCAGGGAAATGTCGTGCTCGGTCTGGAAGGTGATTTGGACTGGGCCAACATCAAGGGTTCGTCCGTCGTAACACCCAGCATTCTCGGCATCGGGCAGGGTGTCACACTGAACACCTCGTCGAATATCAGTGCGCTGTCGACGGTGCGGGCGCGGATCGGTGTGGCGATGAACAATGTGCTGCTCTACGCCACGGGCGGCGCAGCTTTCGTCAAGTCGACCGCCAGCGCATCGACCGTCGCCGGCGTACCCTGCGGCACGCTTGGCGTCCTGCCGGATTGTTCGGGCTCGTCCTGGCGTCCGGGCATCTCGGCAGGTCTTGGCGTGGAATATGGGTTCACGCCGAACTGGTCTGTGAAGGGCGAGTATCTCTACACGAAAATCGTCGGCACCGGAGTCAGCTCGGATCGCGTGAACGTCGTGCGTGGCGGCGTCAACTACCGATTCTGAACAGGGCGCTATCGATGATCAGACCCGGTCTTGTTCGACGCGTCCTCGCGCTCGGCGTTGCGCGGGGCATCGCTTCGACCATCCGATGGCGTTGCACCGATCTCGATCGCGCATCCGGGTCGATGATTTCAACCCAGATGCCAGTCGCTCGCGAAGGCCGTCCGGATTCTGAAAGCCGGATCGTCTGAACTATCTCAAGAATCTTTCCAACAGGAGTCCCCAATGCGCTCGAAATTGTTGTTTTCCGTCGCGCTGCTTGTCGCCACCGTGGCTACAGCCAAGGCCCAGGTGCCGCTGTCGTCCTACGTCGATGCGAATGGATTCATCGATGTCCAGAAGCTGACCTGCGCCCAACTCGCGGGGACCTACCAGGAAGACGCCGATGCGCTGACGGCTTGGTACAGCGGGTGGTACAACGGCCTTGCCAAGAAGCATTTCCTCGACCTGCGCAAGGGCAAGATCGCGGAGCACGAAGTCATCGTCTACTGCAAGGCCAATCCGGAAAAACTCATCATCGATGCCATTGCTGTCGTGTTCAAGGCAGAGCGGGAGATGATGGGCATCCGGATGAAATAGATTGTATGCGAGCGGGTCGGTCGCTCGCTGTGGACCGATCCGCTTGTGCAGTTTGGCGATCCGTAGAGGCTCACCATCCACTTCACCTGAGCGACCGCTCTGACGGGCGGGATATTGGATTTGAGTGATTTCGGGCAATACACCGACGCCATTCAGGGCGCGACGGTGACATTTCTGAAATCCGCCCCGTCCTCGCACCGTTGGGGCGTGAAGTATCTCGCATTAAATCGCACGATCCTTCAATTCGGCGCCGACGGCGGCCCGGGGATCGTCCATGGCATCACTGAACCGACTTTTACGACGCTGATCATCCAGTCGTCCAACTTCGACAACCGCGTCATGCTCGATGGCGCGCCATGCCAGGCTTCGGACCTGGTCATTTTCCCTCCGGATTGTCACTTCACCTTTGTTCGTTCCGGTCATGTCGAATGGGTAGCGTGGTCGCTGCCGAGGGAAGAGGGTATCGCGAGGAAGGTCCTCCCCGCGGCCACAAATCAGGATGCGCCGAAGACCGCCAAGCATCTCGTCCGGCTGCCGGAGCCGATCGCATCGAGACTGATCGAAACATCGTGGCAGGCTTTGCGTTCGATCTGCAATTGCGCTCCCGCTGACCGGCCCATCATGGCCCGAGATATGGAGCGCGCCTTGATGGATGAGCTGGCTTACGTTTGGGACAATCGCTTGAGCGAAACTGTCCTGCCCAACAAGTACACGCTCTCGTCCGAGCGAATCGTTCTGGAGACACTTGAATTCGTACGGACACGATCGACGGAAATCATCAACATCACGGATATCGTGAAAGCGACCAAAGTGGAGTACCGAACCCTGCTGCGCGCCTTTGAGCGCTATCTCGGCTTCTCGCCAAAGCACTATCTGAGGCTGAGGCAGTTAAACCTCGTTTACTATGATGTCCGTCGCGGCAACGGCGCATCGGCCAGACTCGCAGATATCCTGGCGGCCCATGGCGTCACCGAGTTCGGCAGGTTTGCCGGGCACTATCGGTCCCTGTTCGGAGAGTTGCCATCCGAGACATATCGCCGGTCTCGCGCGGTGAAGTCTGGCAAGTCGCTGTGAGCTCGAAATGGTGTTTTTGGTGCAACAGTGCGGTGAAATGGTCCGAGGTGACAGTTTCTGCATATCGACTGAGACAAGGTCGATGACAAATGGCCCAGGTGTTCTCCAATTTTATGAGGCTTGCAGGCAATGAAGAAAATTTACGTACTTTCCGCGGCAGCGGTGATGTCCGTTTCGCTCACGGGTATCGCAAAGGCCGCTGACCTTCCGTCGCGGCCCGTCTACAAGGCGGCCCCGGTCGCGGTGGCGATGTACAACTGGTCCGGCTTTTACCTCGGCGTGAACGGCGGGTATGGCTGGAGCAACCAGTGCGTCGATATCACCGCCATCAATGGAATTGGCGGTGTCTTCTCGGAAGGCTGCAAGAGCGCCGGCGGCGGCGCCATCGGTGGCCAGGTTGGCTATCGCTGGCAGGCCGGACAGTTGGTGTTCGGTCTGGAAGGACAGGGCGACTGGACCAACATCCGCAACACGCGCGTCAGTCTGCAGAACCCGGCCAATACCTACAGGTCCACCCTCGACGGCTTGGGGCTGTTCACGGGTCAAATTGGCTATGCGATGGACAATGTTCTGCTCTACGCCAAGGGCGGCGCCGCGGTTGGTAGTCAGAATTTTGGTCTTTACGACACCGCAACCGGCACGGGCCTCGACTTTGCGAAGCGCACCCGTTGGGGTGGCGTCGTGGGTGTCGGCTTCGAGTACGGCTTCTCCCCGAATTGGACGGCCGGCCTCGAGTACGACTATCTGTGGCGGGTGAGCGACAGCAGCACCTTCGTGACGCCATCGCTGGCGCCCGTTAATTCGATCACCACTAATACCAAGACCGACGTGAGTCTGCTCACGGTGCGCGTCAATTACAAGTTCGGCGGTTACTGACGAAGAAAGGAGGCCGGCCGATTTCCGCCGGCCTCCATTCTTTCCCATCATGCCTTGGCCGGGATGGTCCCTGATTTTGGAGTTGAAACATGCTGTCGAATACGATGCGTGCGCTTGCTTTTCTCGGTGCTCTGACGGTCACAAGCATGGCCTTGGCGCAAGACCCGGCGCCTCAGGTGCCGCTAAAGACGATCGGGGCCACAAAACCTCAGGTCGTTCCATCGCTGATTGTCTTCAACTCGAAGGGTGCGAACATGCAGCCCGGCAAGCTGCTTCTCACCGGCGTTGCGTCAAATGCGATCATATTTGCTGATCGGCCCGTTCGCTCGGCCGGCCATGATCTGACCAGTCATATCGTGGAAGATTGGGGAACCGGCAGCGACAATTTTGCGAAGAATCCGCCCAACGCCACGGTGTCCGTATTCCAGAAGGACGGCAGCACTGTGCGCGACGCTGTTGTCACCTTGAAGAATCCCAAGCTCGAAGGCGACAACCTTGCCTTTGATGTCGATGTTCTCGAAGGTGACATCAGGGGTGCCGATGGTCCTGCCTCTGTCTTTATCGACATCATCGGCCTTCCATTTACGCCGCTTTCATTCGCGGGCGTTGCGCGACGTACAGCCTATCGGGGCGCGATGTATGCCGGAGCCGCCGCGGCGGCCGGCGCTGCAGCAACTGCAGCAGCCTACGCGTACGCCCCGTACTATTATCGGCCGCCAGTCTGCGGTTACTATCCTTATCCTCCGTGCTACTAACGGAGCTGCGTAGAATTTGGCCCGGCGTCCTTGCGCCGGGCTAGCTACGGGGTGACGCGTCCCGCTTGAGGCCTGTCTGGCGGACGCACGGCGGAGTCGGGGATGCAAGCATTTGGCCGATACTCCCGCGGTACCGGGCTTGTTAGCGTCCAATCCGATGCTCGGCAGTTAGGGGAATTCGATCGTGTTCATCATCCTGACGCTGTACGTCGTCCTGGTGTGGCTCGTCTTCTTCAGGCTCAAGTTGGTGCGATGGGGTTGGGCGTCCGGCACCGTCGCAGGGCTGTTCGGCGCCTTCATCCTCGCGGTGTTTCTCGCGATGTTCAACTATCTCACCCCGTCGGGAAGCTTTGTGGTGATTTCCCGTGTCATGGAGGTCACGCCGAATGTTTCCGGCGAGGTGATCGAAATTCCGGTCAAGCCTAACGAACCGGTGAAGGCCGGCGCCGTATTGTTCCGGATCAATCCGGCGCCGTTTCAGTACAAGGTCAACCAACTTGAGGCCTCGCTGGCCCAGGCGCGCCAGCAGGTCAAGCAGTTGGCTGCGAGCTACGACCAGTCGACTGCAAATGTCGAGGGGCTGTCCAGGCAGCTCGCGTTTCACACCCAGCGGCTTTCCGATTACCGCAAGCTCGTCAGCGACGATGCGCAGACCGAGTTTAGATTGCAAGACATCCAGGTGCAGCACGACACGGTCGAGTTCCAGCTCCAGGCGGCCAAGGCCGCGCAGCTGAGTGCGCAACTGGCGATGGAGTCGGAAATCGGCGGCGTCAACACGACCGTCGCGCAGATCCAGGCCCAGCTCGACCATGCGAAGTGGGAGCTCGAGCAAACGACGATCCGTGCCGTCGGCGACGGCGTCGTTACGATCATGGCCCTGGCCGTTGGAGACCGCGCCCTGCTGGCGCGATCGGTGATGTCATTCGTCGTCACGGACGATATCCTTGTCGTGGGCATGTTCGCCCCCAACGGATTCAAGACCATCAAGCCCGGCGCGCGCGTCGAGCTCGTGTTCGACGACGACCCCGGCCGCATCCACGAAGCGACGGTCGCGGCCATTCCGCAAGGCGTGGGGCAGGGCCAGATCGCGGTCTCGGGTGCACTGGCGCGCGTCGGCTCGATCGGTGGCGCCAAGGTCTATCCGGCTGCCATTTTCATACCGAAAACCATCGACCGCAGTCGGCTCAGGCTCGGCATGCCCGGCACCGCCACCGTGTTCGCGGACAACGCCGGCGTCATCGGCTTGCTCATGTCGATCCTGGTGTGGGTCGGCTCGTACACGGCCTATCTATAGACGTCTTTCGTGTCACTTCCGGCTCAAATCGGTGGTCCGCTCGGGCCTCTCGGAGGACAAAATGAGTCTTCGATCTGCATGCGCTACGGCAACCATCGTCTCGGTCGTTCTTCTCGCCGAGGTAATTTTGAGCGCCCGCGTCTATGCTCAGCAGTCGACGGGCCAATTGTTGATATCATCGGGCTTTAACCCCATCGCCGCCACCACGCCGGAGATGTTGAATCGGTTGATGTCGTTTCCGCCCAATCAATTCCAGCTGCGGCAAAAGGGCGGGCGTCCCTACTATGTCTACGCCGATCCCTCCGGATGCACCTGTGCGTATGTTGGCAGCGTGTCTGCAATGGACAAATATCGTGCCAGTTATCGCGCATTGCCGGCAGATGCGCTCTCAGCGAGTGGCTTTACGGATCCCGAGCAGAACCTGATCAACAGCATGGACAACGACGAGGCCTCGGCCCAGTTCAACAACGACGTGTTCGGTCCGGACTTTTGAGCACGCCGGACAGCAGTCTTCCCATCGATCGGTGAAGCGGGCTACGCTCCAAGTGCATGCCGGTGCTCAAAAAAGCGCCTGAAATGGAAGCCGGCAAGGCGAGGCCGTCGGGCGGAGGCACCTGTTGACGGGCTACCACGGTGCTACTGGAATAGGGCGTAAGTTTGTAGAGCGGATGCTGTAGATGAGGTTAGTAGCCTCTCGGGCAAAACACCCTCAACCCCCGTCAAGCCCTCTCTGCAGAAATATTCCACTTTACCGAAATTAGGAAATGGCGTATGTGTCGCTCATCCCGGCTCATCCTTGAGGGGCGATCTCGTGTCGTCTTGTTCGCGAGCCGGGCTTGCGGTGGACGCGGGCAGCGTTGGGCGCGAGAGGTGCGGGCAGGGCGGGTAGTCCCTGTGAGCCCGAAACCGCGTGTCGACGAGCGGCGCTGTCAGGCTTCGTCTCGCCAGCAATTTCTCGGCAACGTCGACGAGGCCGGGGAATATTGCGGCGAACAAACGGGCCGTGCGTACGGCAAAACCGTGTGGTCCTTGGTGCAAGGGCTTTTTTGGGCCTGTCGATAGCGCGGTAAGTGTCTGCAAATACAGGTAATTTTCGATCTTTGACGGGGGGCGGACGGCCCCCTGGAAATCCGCCGGGCCCTAATAGGCCCTATTTCACATGCGCGGACGCGCGCGGCTTCCAGGGCGTGGGAGGATGCGCGTTTACAGCCTCCTCTTGTCAGCGGTAAAATATTCAAGTGCTCCTGTTGAGCGCGGTGGCAACTTTCGAAATCGTTGCGTCGGCGCTATGAATAGACCGATCTTCGAACAGCCTACTGAACGTGAGTTTCTTCTCGCGCAGCTTTCGCCGGACGTCCGTCGCCGTGTTCGCGACTTCATGCGAGAGAACAGGGCCACGGCATCTGACGCTATTCTGATGCTCGGCATAGGTCGTCCTGATGCCAGCGGGATCGCCTCCGACCTAGAGGTCACCGGCGACGAGCGCGAGTTCATGCTCAGCCAGTTATCGTCGCACGAGCGCACCTCCGTCGAACGAACACTTATTCTTCATCCTGAATGGAAGCTATGCCAATGTATCGCGCTGGTCCGCGATGCATCCGCCGGTGTAGGGAGGTTGGATGGAACGATGAGCCAACCGTCTGCTGGTTCGCCTGTGCGCAATCTGCTGCTAAGTCCGCGCGAGAAGCAGCTCCTGAGGCGCTTGGCGGCTGGCAAGACAGATGCTCAGATCGCCAGGCGGCTTGGCGGGACGGCAAAGCAAATCGCAGAACAGCGCGTTCGCTTGCTCGCGAAGCTGAGCGCCGGCGCGTCCGCCGACATTGCGGATGCGGCGGAGCGACTGGCTAGCTGTAGAACCTACAGAGGCGTAACCTAGCGCTCAGTCCGCGTATCAACTGGGCCTTCTTGTCGTCGCGGCGATACAGCACTCGGCTAAAGACTGTCTCAACTGGGCTGTCCATCAGGAACGCAGCTCAATTTCCCCAGTTTGCAATCGGCACTACTGGAAAAGCCTCAAGACAATGCCCCGAGCTAAAGCGTATGCCGCGACCATTCTGCGGGAGTACCACAAAGCCGAGACGGAATTGATCGGCAAGGCCGTCGTACTCACGGATGGCAAGGCCGGAACTGTGGAGGGAATATACTTGGACGAAGCCCACGGTTTGCGTCTCACCGTCGCTGGCCATCCCGGTAAGTGGCCGATCTCAACGATCAAGCTGGCCCAGAAGTGACAAAACCGTCCCTGGGTACAGACTAAGGGACCTCATCCTCAGCGCCCCTGTTCTCGACAATCGCGCCATCCACGGAACATCTCTTGGGAATTGTGGTTTGGTCGAGAGGCTTGGCGAAATCCTTCACTCCCGGCAACTCTCTGCGGATGGGAGCCTGCCCATGAGCAATACGCTAATCATCGGGCTCGGTGTCTTCATTGCTATCCTTGCAGGGGCGCTTGCTGGCGCGACAATCCGAAACCACCTGCCAAAGCATCATCTGACGGACGAAACGAAAAGCCTTGTGAATGTTTCGACGGCGGTGATCGCGACGGTCTCGGCGCTAGTGCTGGGCCTATTGATCTCCAACGCGAATACGTCGTTCACACGGTTAGGTGGCGAAGTAACCATGCTGTCGGCGCAAATCCTCCGACTGGATCATATCTTGCGACGATATGGGGCCGACGCGGAGCCTGCCCGTAGTACGCTGCTCCAGTACGCCCAACATAAGTTAGTCGACCTGTTCCCAGACGATCCTTTGGATGTGCGTCTGGGCAATCCATCAACCTATGAACTACTTCAGCGGACGGAGGACATGCTTCTCACTTTGAAACCTGTAGATCCCCGCGATCAATGGTGGTTGGCCCAGGCGATGGCCCTCGCGGCCAAGATCGGAGACACACGATGGTTGATCGCCCAGCACGTTGGACAGGGGACGCCAAAAGCGTTCATCGCTCTCCTTGTCTTTTGGTTGGCGTTGCTGTTCGCCAGTTTCGGCCTTTTTGCACCGCCGAACTTAACGTCTGCCGTCACCTTGACGTTGTGCGCATTGGCCGTCGCGGGAGCCGTCGCAATGATCCTCGAACTGGAACAGGGCTTTGGAGGTCACGTTCGCATCTCCCCTGACCCTATGCGCCAGGCAATCAAAACCTTGGAGATGGGCAAAGCGTAAAGAACGCGCCTTAGCAGCCAAAATAACTGCCGCCAGTGCGAGACCGGAATGATTGGTCATGGCAGTTCCTCAAGGACCGCCCACCGCCGGTCGAGGTCCGGTTCGCCGAGCCGAATTACCAGCTTGGTTTCATTGATCTCGATCAAGGGTGAGATGCGACAGCGGGGCACGCTATACCTCGATCAGCGCACTAAAGGGAGAAAGCAACATGACAAGAAATGCCAAGCGTCTTGCACTGATGGTGGCCACGGCGCTTCTAACGGCCGCTCCCGTATCGCTGCATTATTCGGCGACGAAGCTGATATCCGCATCCCTTGACAACGCCGAAGCGAGAGTTGGACGACCACTCACACCGATGAGCGTGGCTGGCGTTAATCGCAGAGTGCATCGGCGAGCTTACTATGGTGCGGCAGCGGCTGGAGCTGCGGCTTACGGGGCGTATGGCTACCGCAGGGCCTGTGGATACCCTCCATATCCGCGCTGCTATTGAACCTTACTGACCTGTTCACAAAAGACGGGCCAGCGAATACCCGGCCTTAAGGCCGGGGTATTCGTGAACTATGGGCACGAAAGACAAGTTCGCATGCTGCGCACAAATACGTAGAACCGGTACGTTGCGCATCGCGCACCAGCCTTTGTGTGCGAGCTGGTACAAAAAGAAAGTCGAAAATCAGAAGCTGCAAATATGCCCGACGGGCGGGGTCGCGCGTACCCCGCGTTTCGCACGTGCCCCAAAGGACCCGGCAACTTGCCGGGTCTCGTGGTCGCGCGCTGGAGCCTCCCAGGGACGTTCCTTGGCGTCCGTTGTGCTCGGCACGTTGTCCACCGCAATCCGTAGCGGCTTGCCTGCGTCGCGCCAGGCGGCGCACCTTCCTGGCATGGGCACCAAATCTCGCGAGAGCATCTACGGCGGCTCGGTCCGGGCAGCGGCTGAGCGGGCGGCTGAGGCCCGCAAGAAAGCCGACCGGCTCGCCTGCGAGGCGTGGAATAAGCGGATGCTCGCCTTCAAGGGACCGGCGCAGCCATCGCCCACCCTGGGCGACGCCGTCAATGCGGGTTACCTTTATCTTGAAGTCAGGTGTCTCGGTTGCGACACCAATCAGACCGTCGCCCTGGACATCGTGCGGCGCCCGAAGTCTACGCCGGTTCACGAGCTAGAGCGCTACATGCGGTGCAAGGAATGCTCTCAGGTGCGGGGCTATCCGTACAAGCGCAGCCATCTGGTGGCGCTGCGGCGGACCAAGATTTCAGCGAACGATCCACCATCAACATGGTGGCCGGGCGAGCGGTGAAGTGAGCCATCAAGTGAGCAAGGAGGAAGCGATGATCCACGTTTCGAGCTTACGGTTCGCGGTGCTGGCGAGTGCGGTCCTTCTGTCTGGTACCCCCGCGATCGCGCAATCGACATCTCTCAACCCCGAGTACCTGATGACGGTGTATATACAGAAAAACCCCCCTCTACTCGCTGACACCAATCTCATCATCTCTCGCGACCAAACAGGTGGCTGGATAAAAGGTAAGGTCAGCGGAAGGATTTTGGAGCCATCTGTCGATTGGGTCACCGTAGTGCCAGGCGATGGACTGCGCCTCCGATTAGATGCTCGCGTAACCATTGAAACCGACGAGCACGAGATAATCTACGTGACTTACAATGGCAGGATGCACTGCGATAAGGAGAACGCAGCTCGGTTCCGCAAGGGAGAAGTTATCAAAGCCGACGACTGTTATCTTATCAGCGCTCCAATCTTCCAAACCAAATCGGAGAAGTATTCGTGGCTCAACGATGTTCAGGCGGTGGGGAAGATGGTGGAGTACAAGAACGGCGATCACCTCGTTTACGATCTTTTCGTCGTTAGATGAGTTCGCGTTGAGACTAGCCTGGGTCGTGCCCGCGTTTCCTTATGTGCAATCTGTATTCTGTTACGACCAACCAAGAAGCCATCCGCGCGCTTTTCCGCGTCGTCAACCGCTACGTAGGCAACCTGGCCCCGATGCCCGGCGTCTTTCCCGACTATCCGGCTCCTGTGATCCGCAACACCGATACCGGCACGGAGATAACCCTGATGCGCTGGGGGATGCCCCCGCCCCCGCGCACGGGCGGTCCACCCGTCACCAACATCCGCAACACGTCGTCGCCGCACTGGCGGGGCTGGCTCAAGCCCGAGAACCGCTGCTTGGTCCCGGCCAACAGCTTCGCCGAGTACGCGCCGGAACCGAACCTTGAGACCAAGAAGAAGGACGTGGTCTGGTTTGCGCTGAACGAGGACCGCCCGCTGTTCGCCTTCGCAGGCATCTGGACCGAGTTCAAGGGCGACCGGGGCACGAAGTCTAAGCCGGTACCGGGTCCGCATCAGGTCTACGGCTTCCTAACGACGGCGCCGAACGCCGTGGTCGAGCCGATCCACCCGAAGGCCATGCCGGTGATCCTGACCACCGATGAGGAGCGTGACGTCTGGATGCGCGCGCCGTGGGACGAGGCGAAGGCGTTGCAGCGACCGTTGCCGGACGATGCGCTGAGGATCGTGATGTGCGGGGCCGATAAGGAAGATAAAGCCGTAGCATAGATGGATCGCAGGGCAGCGATGGATGGGCGGCTTTCGATCGTGCGCAATCCGATCGCCCAACTTTACCTGAGCGAGCATAGGTAACGTTTTTCATTTTAAGGTTTGACATAGATCAATAGTGGTTGGAGCCGCAACGCTCATTCAGGTTCCCTCAACGATGCTGCTCCTCGTCGCGCTCGCAAGGACTAAGCGCGATTTGTCTTACGGAGACAGATGGCTATGGTCGAGACAGTGCAGTTAATCGCCGACACGCACTGGATGCTGCTCGCGGTCGCTGCGCTAATCTTCGACATTCCCCGGTATACGTTCTCCTTGCTTTCCCTCTGTCTGCTCAGCCTTGCCAGGCAACCGCAGCACGGCGAAGTACCGATCAGCAAATCGATCAGCGTAATTGTGCCAACTTTCAATGGCGGAGCAGGTCTTGGTCCATCGATCGCATCGCTCCGGCGACAAACACTGCGGCCGATAGAGATTATTGTGGTCGATGACGGCTCGATTGATGAGACGCGCGCGATTGCAGAGCATGCCAGAGAACTCGGGCTGGTGGATATGGTCATCTGCCATGGCACACGCTGCGGGCGCAGCGCGGCCATAAATGCAGCAGCCCGGTTCGCCAGCGGCGATCTTTTGTTGACCGTGGATGCAGATACGGTTTTCGAACCTTCTGCCGTTGCTCTGCTTGCGCAGGCGTTTAATGATCCGCGAGTTGCCGGTGCAAGCTGCAATATTGCGATCAACAACGAGCGCAGCTCGCTGTGGACGCGGCTTCAGAGCATCGAGTACCTGATGTCGATCAGCGCCGGTCGGACGATGCTCGACATTGTTGGAGCTATCGCCTGCCTTTCCGGCGCCTGTTCAATGTACCGCCGTGATGTCTTCATTCGCCAGGGTGGGCTCGATGTCGGACCGGGAGAGGATTTGGAGTTCAGCCTTCGGCTGCGCCGACTAGGTTATCTGGTTCGTTTCGTTCCTGAGGCTTGGGCGGAAACAGCGGGACCGGAGAGCGGTCTCGGTCTGTTGCGCCAGCGCGCCCGCTGGGATCGAGATGCCCTGCGAGTTCGCCTGATCATGTATGGCGAATTGCGTTTCCTCCATCGGCTTGAGCGGCTGCCTGACACTCTTCAAAGACTGGATTTCATCCTATTCGATTTGATCCCCACTCTCAGTTTTCCATTCTATCTCGTCTACCTAGTGGCGGTATTCGGCGCGAACGCCGCCTTTCTTTTCCTTGCCGTCGTGTATCTGCTCTTGCTCTGGATTTCGCTATTCAACCTGGCGCTCGCCTTCGCCATGTTCAACCGATCGTCGGGCATCCTCAATCTCGGAGCCGCTCTGATCTTTCCGTTCTACCAGGGCGTCTATTTGAAATGTGCCCGGTTTTTCTCCTATTCGTCAGAAATCATCTTCGGCACTTCAAGACATGATGACTTTGTGCCGCCCCGCGTACGTCGTGCGCTGTTTGCAGGTCGAGATTGAGGGCAATCTGCCATGGATCTTGTCATCAATCGCCTCGATCCGAATGTTCCAGATCCCGTCGAAAGCCGCAGGCGAGCGGCGGGGCGGCTTGTTCGCATCGCCTATGGGACCAGCGTATTTGGGGTGCTCGCCTTCTTCGTGATCTATTTCGGCGCTCCACTCGTCTTTCTCAGTGGACCCGGCACCGTTTCCGCTCCACCGCACGTCGTTTCGCTCCCATACATCGTGCAAGTCAGAAGCGTGAACCTGACGCCCGGCACCGCCGTCAAAGCCGGTGACGAGATAGGGTTGGTGCGGTCGCCAGAGCACGACAGTATAGCGGCTACCTATATGCGTGCACTGGCAGACATCGCGAGCCGTAGATCTGAGCTACGCGTCAGGGCGCGGATCGCGCAGGAGACCCTGGAAGCGGCGAAAGCATACCGGGAGGTCACGGAACTCGCGGCCGAGCAAATTGAACAATCGCAATCTGCCAGCATGACGTTCCGTCTTGAAATGCTTCGTGAACGCGCTGCGGCGCGCAAGACGGTCATTTCGCAGGAGGCAGAGATTGCGGAGGCCATTACTCAACTGGCAGACCTGGACGAATTTTCCCAGCAGCTTCGTGATCGGCTCGATGAGGTGGATCGCAATTTCGCGGCTGGCCGGGTGTTGGCGCCGGTCGACGGCATCGTTTCGACCAATCTTGCGAATGTCGGGCAATCGCTCGTTGCAGGCACGCCGATTGCCGAAATCCTGGATCCAACCGACGTCTTTGTCGAGTGGCACATCCCGAGCGCGCGACTGGTCGAGCCTAAGGTTGGAAATGAAGTGCTCGTCTTGTTCGGCAGTCGCCGCATTTCGGCAAGGATTGTAGACATCCTGCCGGTTTCGAGCGTGTATGCTCCGAACCGACCACTTCTGACGCGTGACAGTCCTGCTACGCAAATTGCGCGAATTCGATTTGCCTCCGATGCGGTCCCACCCCCTCTGAATGCAACCGTCTACGTGCGCATGTTCTATGCCAACATCGTATTTCGCAGTGCTGCCGCTCTCGCGCGCGCGCTTGGGCTGCAATAGACGGCACTGAAGGGAGTACCCTGTGCAAGTCAAAGCAGACGCCTCGATTTGCCCGGCTTGCAAGGCCGCCGGTCTGACCTTTGTACCGACTTTTCATCACATGATCTGCGCGTATGTCGGGCCGATCTATGACTTCGCC
Source organism: Bradyrhizobium monzae (assembly GCF_021458635.1). Taxonomy (GTDB): domain Bacteria; phylum Pseudomonadota; class Alphaproteobacteria; order Rhizobiales; family Xanthobacteraceae; genus Bradyrhizobium. The sequence continues at coordinate 1,662,066 of NZ_JAIRDQ010000001.1, read as the reverse complement.
AAGAGGGCTGATAGCTATGTTTGTCCGAAATGTCAGCGGAACATTATCTCGGGTGACCAAACCTGCGAGATCGTTGGGACATCAGCCCTTTGCAGCAACTGCGGCAGAGAAATGATCGCATCACAGCCCATCAAGGCAGTCGGGCGTTAGAGCTTTTATCGTGCAACGGTCCGCAATTCGACACCAAGTACCGCGCTCGGTGTTGCGTCGGCCGCGGTGCTCGATGCTGTCGCCTGCCGCCTGCACCGCCCAGATCAGGCAAGCCTCTTCCCGTTCCACGCGCAGTCGGTCGCGCCCGATCTCGGCGAGGCGCACTTCGAGGTCTTGCTGCGACATCGCGGCAGCATCGTCGCTTTCCTGATCGATCAGGTCAGAGAGCGCCTTGATCACCGCAGATTTGTGCAGCCAGATCATGAACGCCAAGACATCGGTCAGCTCGCCCCTCGCGCGCGTCTAGGCTCAAGCGCTCGTGTCGGGGGTCGCCGCGCAGCTACAGTCGGCGATGGGCCAGATCGCGCCGTGAGCACCCCCGATACATCACATGCAGCGGCTTGCCTTCGAGGAAAACCGTACGGGGAGTTAGACCTCCGTGGCTATCGAGCCACCGTTGGACCGGCGAGGGATACATCGAATACAGCATCCGCGTCGCCTTACGATCTGTAAAGGTGCTCCCGTTCCGAGCGAAATTCCACGCAGCATGAAAGGCCAGTTTCGCTCTTGAAGTCACGCAGAGATCGTCCGGAGGAATGCTCGCAAGGACGATCGTGCAAGCGGAGGCACAAAGGCCATCGATCACGACGGATTGACGCAAGGCCCGAAGCTTCTCGTACCGTTCGATGTAGTAGTCAATCGGTCCGCCTCTATCATTCGTGATGCGAACCTCCGCATAGCTCGTCAGCGTGCTCGCCAGTAGGAACATTCCTGCCAAGAACGCTATGGGAAATCTCATGTTGCTCCCCCGATGCATGTTGCGCCCCGGTGCAAGTTGCTCGCTGGATGGATTTAAAGCCGATCCGCTGAGCACCGCTGATGATGCGGCACATCGGGGCGCTTCCGGTTCTCAGGACGTTGGATGGACCCCGTCCACGCCCTGACATCGATTGTGGTCAGTACCGATACCCGTACGGATACTGACCCGGGCAAACCTGATTGCCGTAGGTGTCATAATAGCAGTTACTGTTGTTGTAATAGCCGTAGGCCCCAGCTGCGGCGGCTCCTACGGCTGCTGCACCTAGACCATAGGCAGCGCCTCTATAGGCACCGCGATACGCAGCATTGCGATAGACCCCTCGTGCAACGGCTGCACGCGCCACAGGACGGCCCGGTATCGGACGATAGCCATAACCCCGCCCAGCAACGCCGTAGCGGCCTCCTGCAACCCGGTGTCCTCCGCCACGGACATGGGCGACGCGAGCGCCACCGCCGTGGAAACCTCCAGCACGCATGCCACCACCATGGAAGCCTCCGCCACGGCGGGCATATGCATCGTCAGGAACTAGACTGACGCTAATCAGAACGAGCGCTGCCAAAGCGGCGAGTAGAAATCGAAGCATGGCGTTCCTCCATTACTTGGGGTGCCGCTCATGTGACGTGTGCCGCGCATGACGGGCCGGCACCCGCTGGAGAGCCTTTGCCGCCGCTCAAGTTCCCATTTGACTTAGATCAACGGTCCCATGATCACGTACGAGACCGAAGCGGCAGGTGGGGAGCATCGCTCCGGTCCCGTCTGCCCGGCGGCTTGCTGACGCACCGACTGGGCACAGGAAGCCGCCGCGCGGCAGAGGAACAGAAATCCGGGGTTCTGCCAATCAACCCGCACGCCCACGCCGCCCCTTGCCGCGAGCCCGATGCGGATCGAACTCATCGACCGCGTTCTGCCACGCCACGATCTCGTCCTCAAACCAGACGCGTCGGTTCGGGCTGATGTAGGTCGATTTCGGAAAGCGGCCTGCCTTTTCCATCCGGTAAAGCGTGGTGCGACCGACCGGCACGATCTGGAGGACCTGCTTCTCGTTGAGCATGCGTCGAGGTTCGATCCCCAACGAGCCGTCTTCCGTTTTCATCTGCGGTCGTTCCGCTGTAGTCATCGCAAGGGTGTCCTTTTCGTCCGGCTCTCTCCAGCACGACATCTCCCGCTTCGGCTTCCCGTGCTGCTGCGATCATCGCCGCCTCTTGTGCCGCGCCTCGCTTGTGCTTGGTTGCGGCCTTGGCCGCGAGGCGTCGCGTCGCGTTCGGGTCTAAGGCTTGGTCTTATGTTCATGGCAGTGGACTAGTGCGAAAAGGTACGCCGGCGACTGCCCTCAAGGCGTTTTATTTATTGATCAGGCGGCCTCGAAGGTCATGTCCGGCCGTCCAACCCCACCTTTCGCCTGACCAGATTCTGGACGACAATGCGCAGTATGGTTCCGCTAGCCCGAAAATACGATCAAGCTGTCGCCGAGATCGCCGAGGCCGACGCGATTGCCTATGCGCGGGAGCTAGTGCGCATGGTGCGCGACGGGAAGCTGGAACTATGCGGCTTGCCATTGAACTGGTTCGAGAGGGGCGATAACCACGCTGCGGCCCGTCAGCTCATCGAGAGATTCGCGGTCCTTTCCCCAAATCTGATGTTGGACCTGCCGCATCTGGCGCGCGCCGGTTGGGGCCTCGCCCACGAGGCTTTGTTAAGTCTGCACATCCAGTACGAACATGAGGGCAAGCCGCGCCCGCCAGCGTTAGCGGCCTACATTCAGGAGTTCGCGGCGGGCCGCACCTACGCACAACGCCCGTCGAAAAAGCCGGAAAACAATTTCCTGCGGCGCATAGCAATCACCTGCATTGTCGGAAGCGTTTGCGAACGCTTCCATTTGAAACCGACTAGGTCGGGCAGCCATAAGCCGAGCGGGTGTTCGATTGTCGCGAAGGCCTTGGGCGAAGAGCGCATGGCTATCGGCGAGGCCGCAGTGACTGCGATCTGGGCGCAAGTCGGCAAAATGGCTTTTCCCGCCGAGTTCCGTTCCAGTTGGTTGCAATAAATAAAACGGCCAACGCCGACCCCTGCGATAAGTGAGAAGACGCCGCCCCCAGCCCAACCGGGAGCGGCGTCGTTTCATTTTTCCGACCGAAAACTTGGTCGGGCCTGCGTCGGCCCTGCGATCTAAGCGCCGGTCGAGCCGCCTCGCAAGGGGCGAGAGGAGACGCGGCAAAATGATCGTTAGCACTGCCCAAGAGATTCCGAACATCCTGACGCGCGGCAAATGGGCCATGCGCATCACCGAGGCGTGGCAAAAACAGGTGCCATCCATCTTCGAGGTCAGTTCGCTGCTCGAATGCGCGAAGGCCGAACTTCGGCACGGCGATTGGGCCGCCATGGTCAAGGCCGATCTGCCAATCAGCCGTTCCGGCGCGAATAAGCTGATGAAAGTCGCGACGTGCGGTCATATTCGAAATGCGGAACACGTTCCGCATTTGCCCGCGCATTGGGGCACGCTGTTCGAACTGACATTGCTCACCGTAGAACAATTCGAACACGGCATTCGGACCAGGGCTATCAATCCGAAGATGCAGCGCAAGGACGTCAAGGTACTGCGCGGCGACGGGAAGGCGTCGGACGCTCGCGTGTCGCCGATGGTCCGACTCAAGCGCCAGCTTAACGAACGCATTCGTGAGATCGCGCATCTGCAGGAACGATTGGCCGATGCCGACCAAGGATCGCTATTCGACCTGAAGAAAGACAGCACCAAAGATATGGCCGCCGTGGTGGTCAACACCATCACCGAAACCAGGGCGAACGCGTTTGATGACGACATCAAGGCCGCGATCAAGGCTAAGCGGCAAGCGGCGCGCGCAACCCAAGCTATGTCGGTGGAGCGGCCCGCATGACCGATGACCATACCGTTTCCAATAGCCCTCGCGATTCGCCCTGCGCGCGCCCAGGACAAGGGCTTGAGAATTCCACACGGCTGATCCGGCGGATGCCGCGTGTTTCACAAGAGGACGCCGACAGAGCGAAAAGGCGGACAAGGTCCTGCACGGAGAGTTCAATGAACGAAAATTCCAAACCAAAACTGGTGGATCAGTCACCAAATGACGCGCCCATCTCGATCGAGAAACCCGCCGAGGGCGGATTGGAGCGCTTCATGTCGAAGCGTTCCTCCAACATTGCGGGTGTTGAGACGCTGTTGACTGCGCTGCCGCATCACAAGATCTCGGAGGCCGGCGACTTCGTTCGCGTTCACGCGAGCGAAGATTACTGGTCGCCAGAATTCTGCTTCGTAAACGTGCCGATCATCGGCCAGAAGCGGGATCTTCTCCATCTGATCGATGAGGAGCTGGCGATGAGTTATCTGTCGAGCAAGAAGATCCAGCGTTTCCGCCTGGCGCTCGCGTCTAAGCCGCATGACAGCTTCTTTCTCTGTCATGTACCGTCGACTAATCTTGATAACCCTTGGAATATGACGGCAGTGCAGGCTTGCCTGACGGGCCGGGCGCAGTGGGTTCAAGTCGAGAGCCGGAAGGCGGACGGCGCCGAAGGCTACAAGATCGACCACGCCCGCGATCCTGATGCCTTTCCCGTGCCGAATTGGCCGAAGCGCACGCTCAATGATCTCGTGACGGTGACATTCAACGGCCGCATGATTGATCGGCATGATCACCCGGCGCTCCTGCGGCTGATCGGTGCGAAACAGAACTTGACTTGATCTCTATGAGGTCCAAGTTCAAAAATATTGTCGTGTGCGATTTCGAATATGAAGTCGCGCCCGGCGATCTGCCTAATCCGCTCTGCATGGTGGCCTATGTGCTGGATGAAAACTGCCAGCACGTTCGCACCATTCGCTTGTGGCGCGGCGAGTTCGGCTATGCGCCGCCGTTCGACATCGGGTCCGACACGTTGATGGTCGCCTACAGCGCGTGGGCCGAGATGACCTGCTTCAAGGTGCTCGGCTGGAAATTTCCCAAATACATTTTTGATCAGCACACCGCCTATCTCGCGGCCAGCAATATCCTGTTGCCGTACAGCCCCGACGAAGCGCGTATCAAGCCGCGCAAGCGGCTGTCGGATGCCTGCCGCATGTACAGCATTGAAGGCTGGGAAGGCATCGATAAGGGCGACATATCCGAGAGCATCGGCAACGGGACGTGGCGCGAGAAATACACTGAGCAGGAGGTTTTCTATTACTGCGAAGAAGACGTTCGCGCGAGCGAGCGCCTCTTGCGCGCCCAATTGCGCGGAACCGACTGTTACGAGCCCGCCAGCGTGCCGAAGGTGTTGCACTGGTCCGAGTACAGCGCGAAGGCCATTGCCCTGATCCAGGCGCGCGGCATGCCGATCGACATGGTTTTGTGGAACATCGTGCAGGAGAACAAGACCGACGTGATTGCCGACCTGATCCGTCGCTTCGACCCGAGCTATGGCAGCCCGCACCGAATCTTCTCGGATGAAGGTGAGTGGGAATACGTCCGATTTGCGGAATGGCTGGCCTATGCCGGCGTCCCCGCTTGGCCCCGGCTCGAGAGCGGACAACTTGACGTTTCAGCCGACGCGTTCGGTCTGATGAGCCATGTGCCAGGCATTGAAGGCTTGTACGCGTTGCGCGATAGCCTTGGTTTCATCAGCAAAGCGCGGCTTCCGATCGGCCGTGATGGTCGAAATCGGCCGTCGCTGTTTCCATTCGGTACGTCGACAGGCCGCAATGCGCATGCAAAGAGTCCGTATAATGCGCACGCCGGTATGCGGTCGTTCATGCGATTCCCGGCCGGCTCGGTCGGCTTCTATCTCGACTGGCGCAGCCAGGAGGTCGGCATCGCTGCCGCTCGATCCGATGATCCGATGTTGAAGGCCGACTATCTGGCCGGCGATATCTATCACGCCCTCGCTGTCATGTGCGGCCTCACCGATGATCGTGATCCTGTGCGCTGGAAGAAGGCAAGCCGGGTGGTGCGAGATCGGATGAAGCCATTGCAACTCGGTATCAACTACGGCATGGGCGTACCGTCTCTGGCCCGCGGTCTCAATCGTCACCCGCTGATCGCGAGCGAAATCATCCAGCTGCACAAGCGAAGGTATCCACACTTTTGGCAGTGGCGCGCCGACACCGTGACGGCAGCCATGCTCGATAGGCGAATCGATAGCGAATTCGGCTGGCCATTGCGGATCTCGCACAGCCCGAACCGGCGCACGCTCTACAATTTTCCGATGCAAAGCGGTGGCGCGGAAATGCTGCGGCTTGCCACAGTGCGCCTGGTGGAAGCTGGCATCGTGCCGATCATGCTCATTCACGACGGCATCCTGTTTGAGGAGACTGATCCGGAGAAGATCGAACAGGCGATCGAGATCATGCGCAAAGCTGGCCGGGAAGTTTGCGGCGGGTTTGAGGTCGGCGTTGACCTAGACAAGCGGATCGACGGCGGCGAGCGGTATGTCGACAGCCGGCCAATGGCGCTGAAGATGTGGTCGACGATCATGAACACGGTCGAAGCCATCGGCGCGTTACCAAAGAAACGGGGCGTTGCGTGAGTGAAACAGAGAGATACGTGTACAGCCCAGGCCTCGGCGAGCACATTCTCGTCGAAGAGGTTGAGCTCGACCGACCAGCCCGCAGAACGAAGCGGCCGGCATTCACCGCGATACCGTTGGTGTGGGCTACTAATATGGCGAAGGCGGCCGGAATTCCCGGTGCTGCGGTTTTGGTGCTATTGCACTACATGGCATGGAAAGCCCGAAGCCCAACGTTCCAGCTCTCGAATGCATTGCTGACCAAATACGGCATTGACCGCAAGGTGAAATACCGGGTGCTGGCGCACCTGGAGGCAGCCGGCCAGATCAAAATCGAGCGACGCGGACCCAAGAAAGCGCCGGTCGTCACGTTGCTCACCCCGCCGTGATTTGTCTCTTACCGGCCGTGCACTGTCCCTTAAACGGTCATGTGATCGTACCTTAAACGGACATCAGGTCCTGTGTTCTCTTATATTAATCTCTTGTCTTAGTGGTAATGGTATTTGAGATGGGAACGTTGAACCAATGGCTCCTGTTCGATTGATTGACGAGGCCTTCAATCGCCAGAAGATCTTGCCGGAGGAGGAGCGACGCAATCGCAATCCCCCGCCGCTATTTGATGGCAGCTTTCGCTGGTTTCGGTCACCAAACATCATCGATCTCTGGCACTATCGCAGTGAGGAAGAGAAGCGACGCATCGTCGATCTCGTCTGGCGTCGACGTCTGGGACAGTAGTGCTATAGTATGCGCTGTAGCACCGAGAGGAGGCCTCGATGTCCGGCAAATCGCGCGGCGGTGGCGTTATAGGCAACTCCACCAAGTATGACACCGCGGCCAAGGACAGTCCAACTGTTGCTGCTACGATCTCGACCGAGGCCATTCAGGCTTCATGGGCGCAGTACGTCGAGAGCCTCGTGCGCGAGCAGGTTGCAGACGTTCGTGATGGCGTTATCAGAGGATTGGGCGAGGGCATCAATGAACAACTCGATCGCCTGTTCGATGAAACCAACAAATTTCTTCGCCGCGAGTTGGACAGCAATTCGGCGAAGCTCGAAACGGCACTAGCCGAGGTCCGCGCTGCCAAAACAGAAATGCGCGAAGAAATCCGCGCTGAGCTTCGCGCCGAAATCCGCACCGAGATCGCAGACCGGGTGGCGCTGATTAAGCAGCCAGTCGATGGCGCACCCGGTCCGGCTGGCCCGCCCGGGAAGCTGGAGATCGTGAAGGATCACGTCGAGGGCCGCGTCTACTATGAACGTGATCTCATCGTCGCCAACGGCGCGCTGTATCAAGCCGAACGCGACACTGCGGCGATGCCACCACATACAGACTGGCTTTGCATCACGCGTCCCGGCCAGGACGGCATGGATGCGCTTAACTTTCGCATCGAAGGTACCTACGATCCCGCTGAAAAGTATCGTCGGCTATCGATCGTCACAATGAATGGATCGAGCTTTGTGGCGCGCCATGACGATCCGGGATCGTGTCCCGGCGACGGGTGGCAGCTGTTCGCTTCGGCTGGCAGGCGCGGCCAACAAGGTCCTAAGGGCGATCGTGGCGAACGCGGCCCTCCCGGCCCATCGATCAAGCGATGCGAACTTGAGCCGGAGCGGTACACGTTGGTTCTGCAGCAAAGTGATGGCACGTCGATCAGCATCAATCTGCGCCCATTCTTTGCCGCCTACCACGCGGAGTGCAACGGATGAGCACGAAGCTACGTTACGTTAAGGCAGACGCCGTTCCTTACTGGACCTGCGGCGTCAAGGGCTGGCTGCTTGATAGGGAGAACTATCTCATCATCCCGCTTTGTTGGTCGCCCGATGAGTACGGGGCACCGCCAATCGAAGTGGGCCGGGAGATGTGGGAGGAACTGGAGCGGATGGCGAGCGGCAATTGATTGGAAGCCATCATCCGAGGGGCGGAAAGCTTACTAGCGACGCAGTTGGAATCGCCCACTAATCTGCAAAACCGGTGGACTCGGCTTTGAATTTGAGCTGCCGAGCATTGTCGCGAACGACGCTGACTTCGCCTTCCAGCTTCGCCACCGCGCTGGGGGGATTGCCGGAGGAAGCACGGGAGCTGCTTGACCTGGTTCTGGCTGAGGAAGAGACAGCAGTGAACCGCGGCGAGGGGCGGAAGGGTCGCTGAGCGGCAACTTCGGCGGTTAGCCTCAACGCTCCGCCGCTGCGGATTCAGGTGCTGGTGCTAGTCGAAACGCTAATGCTGAGGAGAGAATGAAGGGCGTGGTTCAGGTTGCGAAGACGACCACCAAGACCGAGCCCCAGGTTGTGAGCAGGATGTTCGCGATGGGATAGGCCGGCGTATAGCCCAGCACGGGCACCGGACTACCCGAGCGCTCCTGGAGGGCGGCCATCGCCGCCGTTACCGTTTGCGCCCCGGTTAACCCTCCGAGCAGAAGGATCGGGTTCATGCGCAAGACGAAATGACCGAAGCAAAATCCGACGATTTGCGGCAGCAGTGTCACGACCATGCCGCCGAGCAGCAGGCCGATGCCCGATTCCCGCAAGGCGGAGAGGAAGATTGGCCCGGCATGGATCCCGGTGAGCCCCACAAACGCGGCCAGCCCGAGTGACGTCATCAGGCTGATGGCGCCGTCAGGAATCCGGCCGAAGCGCGGATTGAGTGTGCGGAGATAGCCGACCAGAAGTCCGGCGAGCAGCGTGCCGACGCTCGTGCTCAGCGCGATCTTGATGCCCCCGACAGGAAAACTCACGAGAACGCCAACGATGCCGCCGAAGAAGATGGCAAGCCCCAGCACCACGAAATCGATGCTCGTGCTGGGGGCAACGATGACACCGATATTCTTCGCCGCGTTGTCCACGACCGGTTCGGGGCCGACAATGCGCAGCAGGTCGCCACGCTGCAGGACGACACCGGGAGCAATCGGAAGCTCCTGGCCGCCGCGGCTCAACGAACGCAAATAGAGGCCGCGTGTCCAGTCCCGCTGCGAGGCCTGCTGCAGGTTCACGCCCGCGAGCTTGGCGTTGATCAGGAACACGTCCGCGGAAATCAAAGGAATGTCGAGCAGTTCTCTGTCCTCGACCTCCTCGGCGCGAGAGCCGATCAGTTCCACGATGATCTGGCGCGGCGCCGATATCGTGATGACATCCCCTGGCGCGAGGACGGCGCCAGGCTCCGCCTGGAGCACGCGTTGTCCGCGGCGGATCCGATGGATGAACAGGCGGTGCTCCGGCAGGCGGACTTCGGCGGCCGCGACCGTCGATCCGACGAGAGCAGAGCGCTCGTCCAGCCGATAGGCACGGAGCTCGAATTTTCGCCAGGCGGACGCCAGGCCCGGTTTGGTTCGCGTCATTCCCAGCGACTGCTCGAGCTTGAGCGCCTCTTCCCGCAAGTCGATCTTCAGGAGTGCCGGTGCGATCACCGTGCACCACATGATCACGCCCGCATAACCGAAGATGTAGCAGACCGCGTCAGCGACCGCGATGTGCGAGACATACAAGGCACGCTGCGCCTCGGGCACCGAGAGGCCGTTGATCGCGTCGGTCGCCGTTCCCATTGCCGCGCTTTGACTGAGCGCCCCCGACATCAGCCCTGCCGCAAAGCCGGGATCGAGCCCGAGTATCCTGCCCACGAGAATTGCGGTCGCAAGGCCGGCGAGGCACACGATGACGGCGAGCAGCATCGGTTTCAGCCCGTCGCGCTTCATCGCCTGCACGAATTGCGGACCGACGGAATAGCCGACTCCGAACAGAAACAGCAGAAACAGGAAGGATTTGGTCATGCTGGAAACGGGCACATGCGCGAAATCGCCGACCACGAGGCCGGCGAACAACGAGCCTGTGACCGGGCCAAGACTGAAGGCGCCGATCTTGAAGCTCCCCATCCAGTAGCCCGCAGCGATCACCAGGAATAGCGCGAGCTCTGGATAGCGAACGAGAAACTGTTCCAGCCAGGTCAGCGTCTCGGGCCGCCGGTTTCTACGTCATCAGCATGACGAGCACCATGCCCCAGATCGTCAGCAACGTGTTTCCGACCGCGTAGGTGACGGTATAGCCGAGACCCGGAATCTGGCTCTTGGCGCGATCGTTGATCATGCCGAGCGAGGCGGTCGTGGTTCGTGCGCCGGAACAGCATCCGAGCAAGATGGCGTCATGGAAGCGGAATAGGTATTTACCGACATACATTGCGAGGATCAGCGGCACGGTCGTCACCACGACGCCCCAGAGGAACAGGCCGAAGCCAAGCGCCTTCAGGCCGGCAACGAAGCCTGGTCCCGACGAGATACCGACCACGGCAATGAAGACGTTCAGGCCGACGGAGTTCATGAACCAGACGGTCGGCGAGGGAATCCGGCCAAAGGTCGGGTGTACGGACCGCAGCCAACCGAAGAACAGACCGGAGATCAGCGCGCCGCCGGAGGTGGACAGCGTGAGCGGCACGCTGCCGATCTTGTAGACGACTGCGCCGACCAGCGCGCCGATGGCAATGGCGGCACCGATGAAGGCGACGTCGGCGATATCAGTTGCCCGATCGGGCCGGCCCAGCATCTTTGTGGCAGCCGCGACATCGGGCGTACGTCCAACGATGGTGACGATGTCGCCCCGGTTCAGCTTGGTGTTGGGAAGGATGGGGATATCGACCGCGATCGCGCCCCGCGTGATCTTGCGTAGGAACACGCCGCGCGCTGACGGCTCCCTCGCCAGTTCCTCCAGGGTCTTGCCGTCGACATCCTTGCTGGTCACGTAGACATCGACACCTTCGATCGGCATCGAGAGCAACTCGCGGTCGTCGACTTCCTCCGCCTGTTCGCCGATCAGCTGGACCAGCACGTCGCGCCGGCCCGCAACGGCCACGACATCGCCGGCGTGAATCACCGCATCGGCGACGGCGTCGATGATCTTCCCGCCCTGTCGCAGCCGCAGGATAAACACCCGCTGATCGGGAATCAGCCCCTCGCCTTCCTGAACCGTCTTCCCGACCGCTGGACCGCGCTCGCGAACGCGGAAGGCACGGACGTCGAACTGGTGCCACGCGGTGCCGGGGCCACCCAACTGCTTCTTGCCGCCGTGCTCCTCCTCATATCTCTTGCATGCTGCTTCGAGATCGATGCCGAGCAGGGCCGGGCCGAGCAGAGCCAGGACGATCGCGGATCCGACGGTGCCGAAGATGTAGGTGACCGCATAGGCGACCGGCATGCCGTCGAGGATTTTCTTGGTCTCTTCCGGCGATAGCCCGAGTCGGTTGACGGCGTCGGTGGCCAGACCCATGGACGCCGAAATCGTCTGCGAGCCGGCATAAAGTCCGGCGGCCGAACCGACATCGTAACCGGCAATCTTCGCCCCGATGAACGCGGCGAGGAGGCAGAACACGCAAACGACGGCGGCGAAAATCGCCTGGGGAAAACCGTCCTGCGCGATGCCGCGCACGAATTGCGGCCCGACACCGTAGCCTATGGCAAACAGGAACATTAGAAAGAAGAATGGCTTGAGCGGGCCCGAAATCGTGATCCCGATCTGGCCAATGATGACAGCGGCGATCAGTGTCGCCGTGACGGCTCCCAGCCCCAGGCCCTTGTAGGTGAAGGAGCCGAAATAGTAGCCAAGGGCCAAGGATAGGAAGATCGCGATTTCCGGATAGCTCCTGAGCGTCTGAAAGAACCAGTCGATCATGATGTCACCCCGTTCGTGCCGTCGGCGCGCGCCCGCTTCGCTCCGGCGCGACCTCGCGGATCGAAGACCCGATGACGAGCGCTGAAGCCGTATCGTTAACATGAGGCAGCGGGTCGGACGGGACATGTTGATTTATGTCAAGCGCAACGGCTGAACTCGCCGCATCCGGGTCCCACCGACGACATCGTCTTGCTGCGTTGCGGGATGGCGATTCGGGGCGTCATTGCGTCTGAGTCTTGAGGTAGATCAATAGACACCAGGGGCCGCCGATCATCCTGAACGTGATTGCGCAGGCGCGGGAGCGGGGTCCACCTCGTCCCAACCGATCGCACAGTTCGGGAGTTTGATATGGCCGATATCTTGACGCTGAAGAAATTCGAGGCGCTGAGCCCGTTCGAGATCAAGGACGAGCTGATCAATCTCGCGAAGGCGACGTCGAAACGGACGCAATCCGCGTTTCTGAACGCCGGCCGCGGCAATCCAAACTGGGTGGCCACCACGCCGCGCGAAGGCTTCTTCCTGCTGGGACAGTTCGCAATCACCGAAAGCAAGCGGGTCATGGAGCACCCGGCCGGGATTGGCGGCATGCCGCAGGCGAAGGGCATCGCGGCACGCTATGAGGCTTGGCTCGCCAAGCACTCCGATATGCCAGGCGCGAGCTTCCTGTCTGAGATGCTACCCTTTGCCGTCAAGAAGTTCGGCTTCGATCCGGACGCCTTCGTCCACGAGCTCGTCGATTCTATCATCGGCGACAATTATCCCGTGCCGGATCGCATCCTGGTGCACAACGAGAAGATCGTGCACGAATATCTGATGTGGGCCGTTTGCGGTGAGCCGCGGCCGGCCGGAAAGTTCGACATCTACGCAGTCGAGGGCGGCACGGCGGCAATGTGCTATCTCTTCAAGTCACTGAAGGCCAACCGGCTACTGCTTCCCGGGGATACCATCGCTCTGGGAACGCCGATCTTCACGCCCTACATCGAGATGACGCATCTGGAGGATTACGACCTCAAGGTCGTCCAAATAAGAGCGCCGCAGGAGAACAAATTCCAGTTTACCGACGAGGAAATCAAGAAGCTCGAGGATCCGAAGATCAAGGCCTTCTTCATCGTCAATCCCGCCAATCCCTCCGGGATGGGGGTGAGCCCGGAGACGATCGCCAAGCTGGCTAATCTGGTGAGGACCAAGCGCCCCGATCTCATGCTGCTCACCGATGACGTCTACGGCACCTTCGTCCACGGTTTCCGCTCGTTGCTGGGCGAACTCCCGCACAACACCATCGGCGTTTACTCCTATTCGAAATACTTCGGCTGCACGGGATGGCGGCTCGGCGCCATCGCCATTCATGAAGACAACATTTTCGACAAGATGATCGCGAAGCTGCCTGATGACGCTGTGAAGGCGCTCGACAAACGTTACGGGCCGCTGACGCTGGAGCCGCGCAAGCTGAAATTCATCGATCGCATCGTTGCCGACAGCCGCGATGTCGCGCTCAATCACACTGCGGGCCTGTCGCTGCCGCAGCAGGTAATGATGAGCCTTTTCTCGCTCTCGGAGATGATGGATTCGAAGAAGGCTTATCAGACCGCCTGCATGGAAATCGTCAACAAGCGGCTGTGGGCGCTGCTCGATGGCTTGGGACTTGCCGACAAGCTGGCGCCCAATCCAAACTACGACGCCTATTACGGTCTGATCGATTTCGAGTTCTGGGCGCGGAAGAACATCGGGGATGATGCCGTTGACTACTTGAAGAAGCACATCCATCCGCTCGATCTTGCGTTTCGCTTGGCGGAGGCCCACGGGATCGTGCTGCTGAACGGTGGCGGCTTCGATGCCCCCGAATGGTCGCTGCGCATCTCCCTGGCGAACCTGCCGGATGAGGTCTACGATGATATCGGACGGGGCGTTCGAACGATTGCCAGGGGATACCGCGACACATACGAGGCGGCCAAGGGAGGCTAAAGGAAACGCGGCTACGGGGCCCCTCATAGAGCGTTGCCGGTGCGATACTTTTCGATCAAAGGTCGTCGACCAGCGAGGGCGATCATGCCGATCTCTGCCCCCAAGCCACGCGAATTTCCTTGAGGTGTTGCCATTCTGGAACGTCGGTTCAAGAGAAGGATCGCTTAAAATCGAGCTTGAGAATAACCGCCAGCTACCCAGCAGGATATTGGCGAAGCTGTCCCCGGAGGATACATGAGCGTTCTTAGCAAATTCCCGGTATGCGGTGCGTGGTCTCCCATGTCGAAGCAGATTCCGCGTCTGAACGGAATTGCCAGAAGGATCATCATTGCGGGTTGGATCGGAGCCTGCGTTGTTGCAGTTGGTGTGGCTACGGAATCCAAGGCGCAACAACTTCTGCCGAGTGACCGCCAGGAGATTGCAGATCAAGAACGCCTATCCTGGAACCTGAACAAGCTTCCCCCGCAACCCTACATGAACGAGATCTACTGGCAGTATTCCAAAGAGACGCCAGCTTTCTTCCGCGATTCCTTAGTGCAGTTCGTAGCCCGAACATATTATTTGACGCGCGACAACTTTGATGGATCGAAGTCCCAGGCCTGGGCGGCCGGAGGTTGGCTGGCATTTCGTTCGGGTCTAATCGGCGACGTGTTCGGCGTGCATCTAGCGGGCTATACTTCGCAACCGATCTTCGCTCCGTCCGATGAGGGCGGCACAAAGCTCCTGGCTCCGCCGCAGAATTCAATCGGCGTGCTGGGACAGATTTATGGGCGTGTGCAGCTCGGCGACCAGGAAATTCGAGGCGGTCGCCAATTAGTGGATACCCCCCTCATCAACCCACAAGACAATCGCATGGTGCCGAATACGTTCGAGGGCGCCACGCTGGTCAGCCTGCCAGACAAGAATCGAAATTACGATTACTCGGTCGGCTATCTCTGGACTATCAAGCAGCGAGACTCGAACGACTTCATACAGATGTCGGATGCGCTCACCGGCAGCGATGTCATCAACCACGGTGCGGCCTACGGGATGGTCAAATTCCGGCCAACTGTTGGGCTCTCGCTCGTAGCTATGGATTACAACGTCCAGGACGTTGTCAACACGGCCTTCGCCCAAGCAGAATACGATTTCAAGCAGCCGAAGGGTGTTCCAAATTGGATCATCGGCGCCAACGTCATCGGGCAACGCAGCATCGGAGCTGATCTACTCACCGGAAGTCCGTTCGAGACCTATCAAGCATCCGCGAAAGGGCAGATGACTTATGCCGGATGGACGTTGTTCGCTGTGGCTTCGATCACCGGGAATGAATCTAAGATATTCTCGCAGTACGGTACAAAGCCGAACTACACGGACATGCAGCAGGTGTCATTCGACAACGCCAATGAAAAGGCGGTCGGCGCCAGCGTCGCATACGATTTCGGTACGATTGGTCTCTCCGGGTTCAGCGCCGGCACATGGTATTCGCAGGGCTGGGGAGCCATCAACGCCAGCACCAACGTAGGGATTCCAGATCGAAGGGAGCTGGACCTTTGGATACAGTATCGTCCCACTGAAGGTCCGCTGAAAGGTTTTCGTCTCAAGACGCAATACTCCAATGTTTGGCAACACGATAACGTGCGCGATACTCAACCGGAGTTTCGATTCATCGTTGACTACACCGTGCTCTTTCGCCCACCGCCGTCGGCAGCCAAACCGTCTTCATACCAATAGCAGAACTTGGATACCACCACGCACGCGATGCGTTGGAGGCGCTGCCCAGGAAGCATGCTCCTGAAGGTCTTCAGTTAATCGCCCTGGCTTTATCAGAAGGCTCTCTTCGAGAGCATGCACCAGCGCGATGACGTATCCACCGATCCCGGTGCAGTGCGCCGCAAAAGTCCGGCGTTCACACCACGCGACCGTTGACTTGGATCAATGGAACATCCAGCGCCGCACTCACGATCCCGCATCAGCTTGCCTCATGGATTGGGAGACAGCCATGTCCAAGGACACAAAGTCCGCGCAGAAGCGCATCGATCAATTCTTTTCCGGGCCCGGGGGGCGGGCAGACGACTGGCGAGATCTGGTGGAGGCCGCGAAGGCATGGGCCCGCGGCAGTGATCGCGCAAAATACGATGCGGCGCTGGCCGATCTGTCGGTAACCGAAGAGTTTCACGGCTACCCAGGCCTGCAATTGATGGCGGCATTGCGTGAAGCCGCTTCAGCCGGCGATTCAGCAACATCACTGGCCCTTGCGACGCGGATCACGCAGACGCTGACGACCCGGTCGTTCCGCCAGCACGCCAGCGACTGGAATCTCAAGGACGAAGGCAATGGCGAGGCGCCCGATCTGATGCCGCCGACCTTCGGCTCGCATGCGGCGCGGCGCCCCTATTTCGAGACCCTGATCGTCACCGGGCTCTCGTCCAGCCAATGGCATACGCTCGCAGCTGAATGGCGCAAGCTGCGTCGCCCGGTCGACCCCTTCGTTTATGAGCCGGTCATCGTTGGCAGTCTGGAAGATGCGTTCTGCGCGACCATGCTTAACCCCAATATAGCAGCCGTCGTCATCAACGAGGGCTTTGGCCTGCGTTCGCGCCACAACGCGCCGATCCTCCGCTCCATCACGGCCGCGGCCGGTCTCAACGATGAATCCGACGCGGATGCACTCCGGCTCGCCCATATCATCAAGCGGGTGCGGCCCGAGCTCGACATCTATCTGATGTCCAACCGCGACGTCGAAGAAATGGCCGGCAACCCCGAAGCCAACGTGGTCCGCCGCATCTTCTACTCCATCGAGGAACTGCTCGAGCTACATCTGTCGATCCTCGAAGGCATCCAGGATCGCTACGACACGCCGTTCTTCGACAATCTCAAGAAATACGCACAGCGTCCGATCGGCACCTTCCATGCGCTGCCGATCGCCCGCGGCAAATCCGTCTTCAAGTCAGACTGGATCCGAGACATGGGCGAGTTCTACGGCCCGAACCTGTTCCTGGCCGAGAGCAGCGCGACCACCGGCGGCCTCGATAGCCTTCTGGAGCCGACCGGTAACATCAAGAAAGCACAAGACAAGGCGGCGCGCGCCCTTGGCGCCGATCGCGTGTTCTTCGTCACCAACGGCACCTCGACGTCCAACAAGATGGCGGTGCAGGCGCTGCTGGCGCCCGGCGACATCGCGATCGTCGATCGCAACTGTCACAAGTCGCATCACTACGGAATGGTGCTCTCGGGTGCGCAGCCGCTCTATGTCGAAGCCTTCCCGATGACGGAATATTCGATGTATGGCGCGGTGCCGCTGAGGACGATCAAACAGGCGCTGCTGAATGCAAAGGCCGACGGCCGGCTCGACCGCGTCAAGCTGCTCGACCTCACCAACTGCACCTTCGACGGCCACATCTACAACACCCGCAGGGTGATGGAGGAATGCCTCGCCATCAAGCCGGACCTGATCTTCCTGTGGGACGAGGCCTGGTTTGGCTTTGCACGGTTCTCGCCGTTCCTGCGGCGACGCACCGCGATGGGAGCCGCCAATGAGATCGAGGCGTGGATGCGCGATCCGAAATCGGTCGCGGCCTATGAGAAGCAGCAGGCGGAACGCGGCAAGAATCCGTCGGACGACCTCCTGCTCAAGACCCGGCTGATTCCCGATCCGCGGCAGATCCGCCTGCGGGTCTACCAGACCAACTCGACGCACAAGTCGATGTCCGCGATCCGGCAGGGCTCGATGCTGTCGGTCAAGGACGTCGAGTTCTACACGGTCGAGCAGCAATTCAAGGAAGCCGTGTTCACGCACGCCTCCACCAGTCCGAACCAGCAGCTCATTGGGAGCCTGGACGTCTCGCGTAGGCAAATGGAGCTCGAGGGCTATGGACTCGTCGCCAACGCCATGGAAATTGCGCTCGCGATCCGCCAGGCCGTCAACAACAATCCGCTGATCTCGAAATACTTCCGGATCCTCGGCGCGGACGCCATGGTGCCCTCGGAATATCGCCAGAGCGGCTTTACGGACTACCTCGCTCCCGGCGTGAACTGGGCCAACACGCTGAAGAGCCTGGACGAGGACGAGTTCTGCCTCGATCCGACCCGCATGACGCTGGTGTGCGGCACCGCGGGCTTCGACGGCACGCAATTCAAGGGCATCCTGGCCAACGATTACAACATCCAGGTCAACAAGACGTCGCGCAACTCGGTGCTGGTGCAGTCGAACATCAATAACACCCGGAGCGATGTTGCTCACCTCATCCGGGTGCTGGCCGAGATCGCTGGCGAGGTTGATCGCGGCCTGACGCAGGGCGGGGCGAACGCGAAGAAGACGTTCGAGGCCCGGGTCAACAGCCTGATGAAGGACGTGCCGGACCTGCCGAACTTCTCGCATTTCCACCCGAGCTTCCGGGGCGATTCCGGTACCAAGACCAACGAGGGCGACATCCGCAGCGGCTTCTACACGGCGTATGACGCGGCCGGTTGCGAATTCATCCGCCTCAACGATCCCGAGATCGACCGCCGGCTGAAGGCGGGTCCGGAACTCGTGTCCGCCAGTTTCGTGATCCCGTATCCGCCGGGCTTCCCGATCATGGTGCCGGGACAGGTCATTACGCAGGAGACCATCGACTTCATGCGCAAGCTCGATGTGAAGGAGATCCATGGCTACGACGCCAAGGAGGGGCTCAAGCTGGTGAAGCAGGAGGCGCTCGCCAAGATCGCCGGCGTAGGACGGCCGACAGGCTCATTGAAGTCGAAAGCGGTTGCAGCAAAATCGTAACACAGACGTTTGATCTCGAAGCACTGTTAGAAAGCGCAGTCGGACCCGCAAATATGCCGACGGCCGACGAACGTCGACTGCTGGCGACTGCTTTTGTAGGAATCGGGTGATCTCCGAAGTGCATCGCTTGGCCTGGGTCAAGTGAGCAGCAACGATGCTAACGGCCGGCCTTCTGCCATGCTTAGCGTCTCTACCGTTTGGACGGAGAGGAATTGCGGCATTCGTTTTCAAAACAAAGAACTTGGAGAACCGCGCCATCAATCATCCTGCTGTCTGTCAGGGCAGCTCCGATTGATCTTTCGCTGATTTCCTTAGTGGAGCTGAGATGCAAACGCCTCGACGTCGCAAAGACGTTCACACATACCATCAGCGCATAGCTCGATCATCGTGCTGCTCTTTGCCCGGCGCCCTGATGTACGCGGGCTGAGACTATCCCGACCACATTCCGGTCCAGGGGGGCGGTTCGACAAATAGCAGTCGCAGCATTTCCGAGCGCGGCGGCGCTTCAACGCTAGCGGCCGCAGGTTGGAGGGATTTTTTTGCGAAGTCTGCTTAACCCTCGTGAGCAGACGGATTGCTTCCATCGAGCAAACCGCCGCTAAGGGCCGATTGTGTTGCAAAAGTCGAAAGTTGCAGGGCTCAAGAGTTTTCGCGAAAACATTGCGCAGCGATCGACCGCTGACTCGTATGACCTCAATCGCGTTACCGAAGTCGCCTGAGAATTTTGCGTGAGGCCGTGAGGTCCCTCGCATCTTGTACGCGAAAGTCGCGCCCACGGCCCGCAGAATTTTGGTCATCGGCGAAAAACGACTTTCGCAACAATATCGGCCAATTCCAGACATGCAAAAGCCGCCGACCGCCGTTCCAGCAGCCTAGCCCTTATTTCTTGCCCAACCAGTCGAATATGCCGCCGACACGCCCGCCAGTGTCGAACGCTTTCTTCTGCTTCTCGTCCAGGCCATCGTAAAACGCCTGAAGCTTGGGCTCGACTGCCTTTAGGCTGGCGAGCCTAGTGTCCGCCATCTTTGCCGCGAACGCCATTCGGCCGGGCGTCGTAGATAGATCCGGTTTGTCAGCACACAGCGACTTCTTCGCAGAAGCGTCGGCAGACGCCGACGCATCGGTCAGGTCTTTCAGCGCCGCTTTTTGAGGATTGGTGAGCTTAAGCCGCCTCGCTAGGCCGTCAGTATCGGTAACGGACGTCGCCCCGCCACCGCAAATTGCCTTTACCATTCTGGTCTCAAGCCACGTGCCTTGAGCGTGTGCTGGCGCCGTCGCAAAGGCGAGAATGGCAACGAAAACCGGAATTGCTAAACGCATGACAGGCCTCTCCTCTTGGGAAGCGCCGGACTTCGGCGCTACGCAAAGATATGCTCGATCCGACGCTAGCCAGCGGGGTTGATCTAGGTCAATGTTCTCGCATCCTAGGAGCGCCCATAGGTGCCCGTAGCGTCCACTCATTCTCAAGGAGACAGCAATGTTTTTCGTCCGGCCAAACGGCCTTGCTGGTTTGTTACTGGCCTGCGCCCTGCTGGCTTCGCTGCAGGAAGCTGGCGCGTTCGAGCTTTCCGGCGCTTGGTCCAGCGACGCTGAATTGTGTGACCGCGTCTTCACTAGGGAGGGTGATAAGGTGATCTTCGCGGAGCTCTCGGATCTGTACGGCTCCGGCTTTGTCATTAACGGTGATCGCATCATCGGCAAGGCCGCACATTGCACAATCGAATCGACGAAGCAGAACAATGACAGCCTCGAATTATCCGCAGCCTGCGCAAGCTCGATCATGAACCAGAACGTCAAATTCAGCCTGAAGATCATCGATGATAATACGATCGACCGGACGATCGAGGAGATTCCGGGAATGACCCTCAAATATTCCCGGTGCAAAATCTAGCGATCAGCGCTGAAGCGAGGGAGAAGCAGTCCACCAAACCGTTCAGCCTTCGGGGCGTTTGAACAGATTGGCCAGCTTCGCGCTGACCTCGGTCGCGTTTTCAAGTAGCGGCTGGCATTTGGGCCTGGAAGTATTCCATTTCGATGCGAAAGACCTTCCGGGAGGTCCTTAGCGCGCAAAAGCCTGTCAACGAATGCATGATTGGCGGCAACTTGTCGCTCGATATAGGCCTTGAACACGCCGATCTGATTCTCTCGGGCGCCGGAAACGCTCCGCATTGTTCTCGATCATGTCGATATAGCTTTGCGTTGTGGTCCGTGATTTCTCCAGATTTTCGATCGTCATGGCGCGGACGGCGTCGAACGGTTTTTTTTCGGCTGCCGGCGATTTCCGGAGTGGGTCAAAACGCGAAGAACTCAGCGCGGGCAAATCTCGTCCGCTATGCCTCGGTAAGCGGACCTTCGATGAGGCATCCCGCCACTTCGCTGCTGGAGGGACTTGCGACACGCTCGGAGCGAGCATCCAACGGCCGTCATTACCTCACAGGCGGACCTGAGCCCAACCAGCCAAAACCGTGGTAGATTGCGGGCGGGTGGGGCTCGAAAGGAGGCTCCCATGCCTGGTCCGCCGCCTGAACATCCACACTTGCGCCTGCTCAAGGGCAACCCCGGCAAGCGCCGCGCCCGCGTCCCGCCGGAGCCTGCACGCCCTGACCGGTGTCCGGAGCCCCCCGCGCGTTTGAGCGATTACGCGAGGCAGGAATGGGAAGCCGTCGCACCGGAGCTATACCGGCTCGGCCTGCTTACCGTCTTGGACATCAGCGCGTTCTCGGTCTACTGCACCGCCGCCGCGCAATTGCGACAGGCTGAGGAACTGCTCGCACGTGACGGCAAGCTGACATTCACGACGAAGACCGGTCAACGCCGGGTCAATCCGCTGATCAGGATAGCGAGCCAAGCGCAGGCCGACATGCTGAAGTTTGGCAGCGCGTTCGGCCTGACGCCGGTCGGAAGGTTGAGGCTTAGCGGCGTGACGCCGCCGCCATCGGCATCGAAGTTCGACGGATTGCTCGGGAGCTGAACAGCGCCATCGGGCCTGCAATGGTACCTGTGGTGCGATATGTCGAGGTGGCTTCACCAGACCGAAACGCGCATCAGCGGCCTTCGCAAGCGATCTTACACGCTACACAGAAAATCTGTGAAGAAGGGAGCGCCGATCATGCCCTTTTGCATCGCGTGGAGTCGCACATCGGGGACCGTCACCGCGACCCTGTGGGAGCAGACGCTGATCGAGGGCCGGCCGGCATCGCGGCGGATGTGCCGGCTCGCGGCGATCGGTCAGGACTGGCTCGATGACATCGCTGAGGCCGACCGCTTCTGGCACCACGTCCGTCAACGGCTCGGCCGGCTGCAGCGGCTGTCAGGGCGCGACCGTGACGGCATCGAGGCCGCGCTGGCGCAGCGTGTCCCGAAGCCCGCCCCGGCACCGCCGCCGGTCACCGTTCACCGGTCCGGGCATCCGGTGCGAGGCCCGTTCGCGCCATTGACGCGGTCGCTGCGGGCGCGGTGACAGGCGCTCCGAGCTGGCAACACCACAGGAATGATCAAAACAACCGTCGCGTTCATGCAGGCGCACCCAGACGAAAAACAATATCGGTTTGCCAGCGTCATCATGGCGGCTGTGCGTGATCGTTGGCCCTGCCACTAAGAGGCAACGCCGCGCCCGCCTATGCGCCCGATCGACCCCGCCGGTACTGAACACCGGGCCACCCGGCCGGCGCACCAGCGGCCAAACAGCGCGTTTCACGGTGTTTCAAAAGAAAAGACCCGGCCGGCGAGGTTGCCGACTGGGCCGCTCCGCTCAAAAGGCTACGCACGCGCAGCATTTCGTTGATCACGCCGCGAGCCGCAGCTCCTCCTGATCGACGGCCTTCCCGGCAGACCGGCCGATGATCCGCCGCAGCTCGGCGGCCCACGCCTGCAGGACTTCGCGCTTCTCCGTGACCTCGCGTTCCTCGGCGTGGATATAGTGCTTGCCAGTGACGGGGGGCAGCTTGATGCCGTCCTCGGTCGTCACACGATGATCCAAGCAGAGCGCGATCTTCGATGTTGGCTGGCCAATCAGGCGCGCCCAGCTCGCTGCCGTGCGGCGCAAATTGTGCGGCGTGAACGGCCTCAAGCCAAGCAACTGGCAGACGCCGGGGATCGTCACCTTCCCCTTGCGGGTCACCCCGCGTAACGCCTCTGCCATGATTTTGCGATGCAGCGGCTGATCGCCGAGCGAACTGGCGAAGGCGAATTGCTTGTTCGATCCGCGCAAGGCCTCGTTGATGATCTCGACAGCGAGGTCGGACAGCGGCTGCCGGATCGGTCTCCTTTTCTTCACCCTCAACGCCGGCACGTCGAGGCGGGCGCGCGGGCCGTCCAGATCAAACAGCTCGCCGCGCTGCGCGCCGAGCAGCTCCTTTGAGCGCAACATGGTCACCAACTCGAACCGCAACGCCAGCCGGGTCCGGCGGTCCCATGACGCCATCAGGTCGTCGCGGTCGAGGCCGTGCCAGAGGACGCGGATTTCGTTCTCGTTCAGGACGCGGGTGCGGGGATGCTCCGGATCGAGCTTGGGCAGGTTGACGCAAGGTGAGGCGCTGACGTACTCGCGCGGCGGCTCGGCCGCCCAGCCGAACAGGGCCGAGGCCGCCTTGCGCATGTGCCGGGCGTTGGAGACGCTCGGCTTGCCGAACTTGCCCGCGACGATGTCGTCGGACAGTTGTGCAATGTCGCGCTTGGTGACCTCGCTGGGCAGCTTCTTGCCGAGCCGGGGCCTCAGGAAGCGGTTGAGCTGGCGCGCCGTCTCCTCCCACGCCTCAAGCCGGGGCCGCATCTTGCCGTCCGGCTTCTTGACCGGCGTCTTCATCCACTCGATCCGTTCGTCGATGATCTCGGTCATGGTCTTGCCGCGCTTGGCCTTGTCGGCCTTGTGCTCGCGGAAGGTCTCGGCCAGCGCAGTGCCGCCCATGCCCTTGAGGCTGTAGACCTTAGCGCGAGCATCCTCGACCTTGAAGGTCTCCGGATTGTAGATGCCGAGCCAGCCGGTCCGCTGCTTGCCAGTCTGCCTGTCGGTGAACTTGAACGAGAAGGTGGCGACGCCCGCTGCGGTGATACTGACGTAGAGACCCGGACATTTCCGGTCGTAGACTTTCGTCCGCTTGGCGACTCGCTTTTCGCACATGCGGTCGGACAGGATGACGCTGCTCTTGCGTCCGCGCTTGCCAGCGGGGACGGCGGTGATGGTAGTATCCATGTGGTTTCGGCTCCTGAGGCTTGAGACCAAGGGGCCGGGATTTGAGCTTTCAGTTTGTCGTGCGGACGCTGAAAGGCTTAGGTCCCGGCCCTAGATTTGGTGAACCCCGAAACACAGCCCATGTAGAAGGCTAGTCGAAAACCCCTTATTTCATAGGGTTATCTTAGTTTCAGTTAGTTTCACTGAGTGCCAAAATATAGACGTGTGGTCCTGGCCGTCGTCGCTACGGTCAAGCTTTGCGGAGGTGCAGGGAGCCCAACCGGGTGAAATGCACTGTCAATTCGCGAGGCGAGGGAGGCCAGAAGGAATTCGGCTCCCGGGAGAGCTCGGCATAAGCCGTCAACCCACTGCGCAGGGAAGGCCGAGTGATTGGCACCACCTGTATGCTGCTGTGCGGTTTTCCTGCGCTACACCTTCGCGCAGCGGACCGCGGGTGCGAGGTCAGCACCCGGCCTTCCCTGCGCCCTCTTGATCAAGAGGGCGGAACGACCACGCAAAGCTCGGGCGAAATCAGCCGCGAGAACGCAGCGTCATGTTTTCGCAAGGAAACGCCGCAGTGGTGGGACAAGCGCTCGTGCATGCCGGTCTGGTGAAGAGCACGATTCTCCGCCTGGTCTCGTCCCTGTGGGAATACCGAGGCGGAGCCGGACCTGTTCAACCAGATCCATAACTCGCTGAATTGCCCACGCCGCGAGATCGTGAGATCGTGGGATTTCTCGGCGCGGCGCTTGTATCGTTTGCGCAAGCACGCGCCTTAGCGGTGGGGAGTGGGGCGACATGGTCAATGGTCTGCCGGCCGAAGTTGAAGTGATCACGCTGTTCGTCGATGATATTGCGTCGTCGAAGGCGTTCTACGCCAAGGTTTTTACATCCGAGACAGTCTGGGAGGATGCCGTCTCGTCTGTCTTGAGATTCGGCGGGCTCCTGATCAATCTTCTCGCAATGTCTCAGGCGCCTCAGCTCGTCGAGCCGCTGCCGGTTGCGCCGTCTTCCCCAGGGGCCCGCGCGCTGTTGACGATCAGGGTCGCTGACGTCGATGAGGTTTGCTCTGCCCTTAAGGGGATGGGCGTCGATCTCCTCAATGGCCCGATGGACCGTCCATGGGGACGGCGAACCGCAGCCTTCGCCGATCCTTCAGGTCATGTCTGGGAGATCGCTCAGCTGATTGGGCGGACCTAGCCTCGCGGCGAATGCGACTGACTGCCTCAGAACGCGGTTCGGAAACGCATCGACGCGTCCGCGTCGAAGAATCCGCCAACCTCGCTTGCAATGTTTAGTAAATGGTGGTTCACTAAACAAATCGAGCCTGCCGGGCCTCTAGAATCCGGGCGGCGCGAGGAAACGCCAGTTTAGTTATTCAGCTCGTCAAGGACTGTGTCGCTCTGCTCGAAGCATTCGGGCGGACAGGAAAGCCGCGCCATGTCGATGGCCGGCCCACTCGGAGGGAACGCATCATGAAACGAACGATGAAGACGCTTGTAGTGGCTTGCGGGGCCGTTGCCGCCGCATTTGGCGTCGGAGCGGGGACCACGCCCGCGCTGGCGCAAGGCAAGACCATCACGCTGTGCTGGGCCGCATGGGATCCCGCCAACGCGCTGGTCGAATTGTCGAAGGACTTTACCGCCAAGTCGGGCATCGGCATGAAGTTCGAATTCGTGCCGTGGACCAACTACGCCGATCGATTCCTGAACGAGCTCAACTCGCACGGCTCACTGTGCGATCTCATCATCGGCGATTCCCAATGGATCGGCGGCGCGGCGGAGAACGGCCAGTACGTCAAGCTCAATGATTTCTTCAAGAAGGAAGGAATCAGCATGGACGATTACATGCCGGCCACGGTCGTCGGCTACTCCGAGTGGCCGAAGAACACGCCGAACTATTGGGCGCTGCCGGCGATGGGCGATGCGGTGGGCTGGACCTATCGCAAGGACTGGTTCGCGCGGCCGGACGTGCAGAAGGACTTCAAAGCGAAGTACGGCCGCGATATCGGCGTGCCGAAGACGCTCGATGAGCTCAAGGACATCGCGCAGTTCTTCCAGGGCCGCGAGATCGACGGCAAGAAGGTCTATGGCGCCTCGATCTACACCGAGCGTGGCTCTGAGGGCATCACCATGGGCGTCTCGAACTACCTTTACGACTACGGCTTCAAATACGACGATCCGAAGAAGCCGTATGCGATGGACGGGTTCGTGAACTCAGCCGGCGCGGTGAAGGGGCTCGAGGCCTACAAGGAGCTGTACAAGTGCTGCACGCCGCCCGGCGCCTCCAACTCCTACATGTCGGAGGGGCTTGATGCCTTCAAGTCCGGCCAGGTCGCGCTGCAGATGAACTTCTTCGCCTTCTTCCCGGGCCTCTACAAGGACCCGAATGTCGGCGGCGACAAGATCGGCTTCTTCGTCAATCCGGCCGGTCCCGCCGGACAGGCGACGCAGCTTGGCGGACAGGGCATCTCGGTGGTCTCCTACTCCAAGAACCAGGCCGAGGCGCTGCAATACATCAAGTGGTTCTCCGGCGGCGACGTCCAGAAGAAGTGGTGGGCGCTCGGCGGCTATTCCTGCGCCAAGTCCGTGCTGAACGATCCGAGCTTCCCGACCAGCGCGCCCTTCGCCAAGGAATTCCTGCAGTCGATGGGCATGGTCGTCGACTTCTGGGCCGAGCCGTCCTACGCCCAGTTGCTGCAGGCCGAGCAGAAGCGCGTGCATGACTATATGGTGGCCGACAAGGGCACCGCACAGGAAGCGCTCGATGGTCTGGTGAAGGACTGGAAGGCCATCTTCAAGGAAGAAGGCAAGAAGTTCTGAGATAGCTTGCCCGGAGCGCGTGCGCTCGCGCTCCGGGCTTTCCTTCGATGACCGGAACCGTCGCATCGTCGACGCCCCGGTGCCAGGATCGGTCGACGCAATGAATGAATTGAGTGCCTCTTCGCGGATCACCTATCGGGCCGTCATGGTCCGGTCAGGCATGGCGCGTCGTATCAGGGGCCTGTCCGACAGGACGCTCGCCTGGCTCTTCATCACGCCGACGATCTTGCTGCTGCTGGCGATCAATATCTTCCCGTTGCTGTGGACGATCTATCTGTCGTTCACGAATTACCGCGCCAATCGCGCCAACGTGCCGACGATCTGGCTCGGGGCCGACTGGTATCAGTCGATCCTGACCGATCCGGACATCTGGGCGGCGATGCAGGTGACGGCGCATTTCGTGATCTGGACCGTGGTGATCGAGACCGTGCTTGGATTTGGCCTTGCCTATCTCATCGACAAGAAGTTCCGCGGCCACGGCATGTGGACCACGATCATCCTGCTGCCGATGATGCTCTCGCCCGCCGTCGTCGGCAATTTCTGGACGTTCCTCTATCAACCGCAGATCGGCTTGTTCAACTACGTCATCGCCTTCTTCACGGGACGCGCGGCCTCGTCATTCCAGATGCTGGGTGACGTCACGCTGAGCCCCTGGGCCATCGTCATCGTCGATGCCTGGATGTGGACGCCCTATGTGATGCTGATCTGTCTGGCCGGCCTGAGGTCGATCCCGGACTACATCTATGAGGCGGCCGAGGTCGACCGCGCGTCGAAATGGCGGCAGTTCTGGTCGATCACGCTGCCGATGGCGCTGCCGTTCATCATGCTGGCGGTGCTGTTCCGCGGCATCGAGAATTTCAAGATGTTCGACATGGTCAATCTGCTCACCGGCGGCGGGCCGGGATCGACCACGGAAGTCGCCTCGATCACGCTCAAGCGTGCCGCGTTCGAGAGCTGGCGCACCGGCTATTCCTCGGCCTTCGCGATCATCCTGTTCGTGACGGTCTTCGGTCTCGCCAACATCTACGTCAAGGCGCTGAACAAGGTGAAAAGCCGATGACCTCAGTCACCGCAGCCCATTCCGTCGTTGAGCCGTCGGCAACGACACGGCGTTTTGCCGGCTCGCTCGTCGTGCTCTATGCCGTCATCACCATGATCCCGCTGGTCTGGATCGTGCTCACCGCGTTCAAGTCGCCGGATGATGCGATCTCCTATCCACCCAAGGTGATGTTCAAGCCGTCGCTCGAAGGCTTCTGCAACCTGTTCACGACCCGCTCGCGCCAGACCCCGGAATTCATCCGCTCGCTGGGACCGCCGCAGGGGCTCTGCGACGGCATCGCACGCGACCGCAACATGGTGGTCGCCGGTCCCTCGAACTATGTGCCGCGCTTCGTCAATTCGCTGATCATCGCGTTCGGCTCGACCGTGCTCGCCGTTGCGCTCGGCACCCTATCGGCCTACGGCTTCTCGCGGTTCCGCGTGCCCCTGAAGGACGATTTGCTGTTCTTCATCCTGTCGACCCGGATGATGCCGCCGATCGCCGTCGCGATCCCGATCTATCTGATGTACCGCACCATCGGATTGTCGGATACGCGGCTCGGAATGATCCTGCTCTACACCTCGGTCAACGTCTCGCTCGCGGTCTGGCTGCTCAAGGGGTTCATCGACGAAATCCCGCGCGAGTACGAGGAGGCGGCGATGATCGACGGATACACCCGCTTCCAGGCGTTCGTGAAGGTGGTGCTGCCGCAGGCCACCACGGGAATCGCGGCAACCGCAATCTTCTGCCTGATCTTCGCCTGGAACGAATACGCCTTCGCGGTGCTTCTCACCTCGGGCAATGCGCAGACGGCGCCGCCCTTCATTCCGATCATCATCGGCGAGGGCGGACAGGACTGGCCCGCAGTAGCCGCCGGCACGACGCTGTTCCTGGTGCCGATCGTGGTGTTCACGGTGCTTCTGCGCAAGCATCTGCTGCGTGGTATCACCTTTGGAGCGGTACGCAAATGAGCCTCGATGCCATCCCATCCATCGCGCGTCGCGGTCTTGCAGATCGCATTCTGCGCCGTGGTCCGTTAGAGGCCGCAGCGACCACGATCATCGCCGCCGGTGTCGTCATGCTGATGCAGCCATTCTCCCTGACGCTGTATTCCTGGTCGTTTGCGACGACCCTGTTCGGCACGGTGATGTTCACCATCGTGTCGAAGGTCCGGGAGTAGGCGCGATGGCACAGATCAGGGTCGAGGCGCTCGACAAGTCCTTCGGGGCGTTTCATGCGGTCAAGTCCGCCAGCTTCACGGTCGAGGACAGTCAGTTCCTCTGCCTGCTCGGACCGTCCGGCTGCGGCAAGACCACGACGCTCCGCATGATCGCAGGCCTGGAGCTGCCGACATCGGGCACCATCCGGCTCGACGGCGAGGACGTGACGATGAACCGCGCATCGGCGCGCGACATCGCCTTCGTGTTCCAGCTCTTCGCGCTCTATCCGCACATGAATGTCCGGCACAACATCGGCTTTCCCCTGAAATGCGAGGGCATCAGTGCGGCCGAGCGTGACCGGCGGGTCGTCGAGGCCGCGCGCATTCTGCGGATTTCCCATCTGCTCGATCGATCGGTATCGGGCCTTGCCGGCGGCGACCGTCAGCGCGTCGCGCTGGGGCGGGCGATCGTACGCAAGCCGAAGTGCTTTTTGATGGACGAGCCGCTCGGCGCCCTCGATACCGAGATGCGCGAGGCCATGATTCATGAGCTGCGAGCCCTGCATGACCGCCTGGGAGCAACGACCGTCTATGTTACGCATGACCAGCTCGAGGCCATGGCGATGGCCGACAGGATCGCGGTGATGAACAATGGCGTCGTCGAGCAGGTGGCAACCCCGCGCGACATTTATGACCGACCGGCATCGCTGTTCGTCGCGGACTTCATCGGCTCGCCGCCCATGAATTTCCTGCCGTTCCGCGCCGGCCTGCAGACCGGCGCAGAGGCGATCCGGCTCGGTGAGCGTGATGTTGCAATTCCGGCCGCGCGCGAGGCGATGGCGGAAAGCGAACTCGTGCTCGGGGTACGGCCCGAGCATGTGCGCTTTACCGATCGCGGCATGGTCCGCGGCGAGGTCTATGGCACGGAGTATCTGGGCACGACGCAGATCGTGACCGTGACGACACACTACGGCGCACTGAAGGCCCGCTCGCCCAGCAGCAGATCGTTCCGGACCGGCGAGACGGTCGGGCTCGACTTTCGGCCCGATACGCTGTCGATCTTCGACAAGGCGTCGGGCCGGGCCATTCGCACCGCGCTGCATGAGGGAGGCGCGCATGGCTGAGGTCGAGATCAACGCTGTTTCCAAGGCCTTCAGCAAGACGCAAGCCTTGAGCGATCTGTCGCTGACCATCGGCGATGGCGAGTTCGTGGCACTGCTCGGGCCGACCGGCGCGGGCAAGACCACGGCCTTGCGGTTGATTGCCGGATTGGAGCAGCCGGACTCTGGCTCGATCCGCATCGACGGGCGCGACGTGACCGGCGATGCACCGGCGGACCGCGACGTCGCCTTTGTCTTCCAGCAATACTCGCTGTATCCGCACCTGACCGTGTTCGAGAACATGGCCTTTGCGTTGCGCGCGCCGACCCGCCGGGTGCCAGAGGCCGATATCCGCGCGAAAGTGCACGAGGTAGCGCGTCTGCTTCACATCGAGACCAAGCTCGACAACAAGGCGACGCAGTTGTCGGGCGGACAGATGCAGCGCGTCGCGATCGGTCGCGCCCTGGTTCGTTCGCCCTCGATCTATCTGATGGACGAGCCGCTTTCCTCGCTGGATGCCAAGCTGCGCGGCGAATTGCGCCTCGAGCTCAAGCGGATCCAGGTCGATCTCGGCGCGACGATCCTCTATGTCACGCACGACCAGACCGAAGCGATGACCATGGCGTCGCGCATCGGCGTGGTCGAAGGCGGCCGGCTGATGCAGATCGGATCGCCGCGCGAGATCTACGAGAACCCGATTAACGCGCATGTCGCCGCAAGGCTGGGCCAGCCGACGATCAACCTGCTGCCGGCCGCCCTGTTCGGCGGCGGGCCGGCCGGCGCCGAGACCATCGGTGCGCGGACAGAGCACCTGACGATTGCGCGCGGCGGTGGCGACGTCTCGGCGACCGTCAAGCGGGTCGAGCATCTCGGCGACCAGAGCCATCTCCATCTCGACCTCGCCGGCCGGCCGGTTGTGACCCTGGCGGATCCCGAGGCGGGCTTCGGCGCCGGCGATGTGGTCTCGCTCCGCTTGAACAGGCCGCTGTTTTTCGATGCGAAGGGCGGGAGGGTAGCGGCATGAGCCTTGATCGGGTAGCCAGGGAAAGATTGGTGCGAGCGCTGGCGGGAGCGGTGATCGAACACGCAGATGAATTGACGAGCCTCGACCAGGCGATCGGCGATGGGGATCACGGGCTGAACATGAAGCGCGGCTTCGAGGCTGTGCTCGCGACATTGCCGGGCCTTGCCGACAAAGCGCTCCCGGACATGCTGAAGGCGATCGGAATGACCCTGGTCATGAAGGTCGGCGGTGCATCGGGCCCGCTGGTCGGAACTTTCTTCATGGAGCTGGGCAAGGCACTTCCGGAGCAACCGAGCCGAGCCGATCTCGTCGCAGCGACGGAGAAGGCGATCGAGGCGGTCAAGGCGCGCGGCCGTTCCGAGGCAGGGCAGAAGACGCTGCTGGATGTCCTGGTGCCGGTGCACGCCGTTCTGGCGGAAGGCGGCGACGCCAGGGCGATCGCGGCGGAGGCTGTACAAGCGGCCGATCGCACCACGCCGATGCAGGCGATCCGCGGCCGCGCGTCGTTTCTTGGGGAACGTTCCATCGGTCATATGGACCCGGGCTCGCGCTCGGCGTCCCTTCTGATCGGCGCAGCAGTTGAGACACTGGAGTTCGAGGTCAATACATGAGCAGTTTACGTCCCGGCAATGTCGGAATTGTCATCGTGTCGCATTCGCCGAAGATCGCGGAAGGCGCGGCCGATATGGTGCGCCAGATGGTCGGAGATGCGGTGCCGCTGGCCTGGACCGGTGGCGATGTCGATGGCGGGCTCGGTACGAACGTTGCAGGAATCCTCGAGGCGATCGAGACGGCCTGGTCACCGGCAGGCGTCGCGATCCTTGTCGATCTCGGTGGTGCCGAGACCAATTCGGAGATGGCGGTGGAGATGCTTCCCGAGGATCGGCGCGCGCGCGTCCTGGTCTGCAATGCCCCGGTGGTCGAGGGGGCTGTGATCGCTGCGACCGAGTCTTCAGGCGGCTCGCCGCTGGCCGCCGTCAAGCGCAGCGCGGAGGAATTCTATGCATGATGCCAACGCCAATCGGGCGGCCCAGACGTTTGCGACGCTGACCGCTTCCGCGGTCCTCGTCAATCCGGTCGGCCTGC
This sequence comes from Bradyrhizobium monzae, assembly GCF_021458635.1. GTDB lineage: Bacteria > Pseudomonadota > Alphaproteobacteria > Rhizobiales > Xanthobacteraceae > Bradyrhizobium. The sequence continues at coordinate 1,629,834 of NZ_JAIRDQ010000001.1, read as the reverse complement.
ACGCGCGGCCATCGGTGAAGCTCACCCAATTGGCAAAGGGCTTTACCGCCAAGATCGAAATCGCGCTCGCCGCTGACGGACCCTGGACGGATGCCAAGAGCCCGGTGAAGGTGATGCGTGTGAAGGCGCCGCAGGGTGCAACGCTGCATTTCCGCGTCGCTGGTCCCGATGGCGAGGCGGCGCTCGCGGCCATGCTGGGGCTGGTGCATGACGGTTTCGGCGAGGCGTAGAATCGTGGGCGAGATCCATCTCACCGGCCATCCCGCTTCGCCTGGTCTCGCCATCGGCCCGGTCGCCGTGCTGACGAATGCAGTGGCGAGCCGAGCAGCGAAGGGTGATCCCGCTCAGGAGGCCGCAGCGCTGAAGGCGGCGATCGAGGGGGCAGCGATGGAGCTCGCGGAGCTGATCGCGACGGTTCATGGCGAGGCCGCGGAAATCCTGGAGTTCCAGGTCGCGATGCTAGGCGACGATGCGCTTGCGGAGGGGGCTTACGAAGCTGTTGCAGCCGGTACGGCGGCCGATGAAGCCTGGCGCGCGGCACTCGACGCGGAGATCGCCGGCTATCGCGCGGCGGATGAGGAATATTTCCGGGCCCGTGCCGCGGATCTGGTCGATATTCGTGACCGCGTGCTCGCGGGTCTGAATGGCGCAGACGCGGTCGCGCAGATCTCCGGCGATTCCGTCGTCATGGGCGATGACATTTCGCCGTCGACGTTCCTGGCCGTCGACTGGACCCGTGGCGGCGCCATCGCGCTGGCTAGTGGATCGCCGTCGTCGCATGTCGCGATGCTCGCGCGATCGCGCGGCGCCCCGATGGTCGTTGGACTGGGTCCGTTGCCGTGGAACGGACAGCCGCCGTCATTGGCGCTCGTCGATGGCGACACCGGCACCGTGATCTTTGATCCCAAGCCCGAAACGCGCCGCCTGTTCGAACACCGCATGGTGGCTGCGAATGCCGCGCGGATCGCTGCCGATGCCGGCCGCCTCAAACCGGCGCTGACGGCCGATGGAAGGCGCATCGCCGTCCTGCTCAACGTTGCCGCGCCCGAAGAACTTGCGGGCCTCGATCCCGCGATTTGCGATGGCATCGGACTCGTGCGGACGGAGTTTCTGTTCGAGGGATCGAGAGGCCTGCCCGAGGAGGATGCGCAATATGCGGTCTATCGGCGCATTCTCGAATGGGCCACGGGACGGCCGGTGACGATCCGCACCCTCGATGCCGGCGGCGACAAGCCAATCGCCGGCCTGACGGTCGATGGCGAGCGCAATCCATTCCTGGGCCTGCGCGGGATCCGCCTCTCGCTGGCGCGGCCGGAGGTGTTTCGCCTGCAGTTGCGGGCGCTGTGCCGCGCGGCCGTCCATGGAACACTGAAGGTGATGCTGCCGATGATCGCGGTCCCCGCGGAGCTCGACCGTGCCAACGCCATGCTGGATGCGGAGTTTGCGGCGCTCAGGGCAGAGGGCATCGCCTGCGCTAGGCCGCCGCTCGGCATCATGGTCGAGGTCCCCGCGGCTGCGCTATGCGCGGAGGACTTTGGCGCGGCGTTCTATTCCATCGGGTCGAACGACCTGACCCAGTACACGATGGCTGCCGCGCGCGACATCGGTGCTGTCGCCGATCTCAACGATGCCGGCCATCCGGCGGTGCTGGCGCTGATCGCGCGCACCGTCGAGGCCGGACGCAAGCGCGGCGTCGAGGTCTCGCTGTGCGGCGATGCCGCGGCCGATACACGCTTGACGAAGGCGCTGGTGGCGACAGGCCTGACGACCCTCTCGGTCTCACCGATTGCGGTGGCGCGGCTCAAGGCCGCCATCGCCGGGGTGTCCGCATGAGCGACGATGCAGGCGAAGACCGGCCGGGCGACAGCAATGTCGCGGATTACAAGCTCATCCTGCGGCGGGCGCTCGACAATCGGCCATCGGGGACGCGGTTGAAGCTCGCGGCGGCGCTCGGCAAGAACCGCTCCTTCGTCAGCCAGATTACCAATCCGGCCTATCTGGTGCCGATTCCGGCGAAGCATGTCCCCATTATCTTCGAAGTCTGCCATCTCGCAGGCGCCGAGCGTGCCGCTTTCCTCGAAGCCTACGGGCGCGCACATCCGGGGCGGCTGCGCGGCGCCCACCGCGAAACGCGCACGCGAACTGTCGCAGTGACCGTGCCCGATCTCGGCGACGACAAGAAGAACCGGGCGCTCGAGCAGCTCATCGTCGACTTCGCCGCTCAGCTCGCACGCTACGCCGAAAGCATCGGCTGACGAATTCGGACTGAAAAAAGATAACCGGGAGGACGCCATGAAAAAGCTGATCAACAGCGCCGACACGGTGCTTGAAGAGAGTCTCGACGGGTTGGCGGCTGCACACGCCGATATCCTGCAACTCGGCGCCGAGCGGAAGTTCGTGCGCCGCCGTACCCTGAAGCCGGGCAAGGTTGCGCTCATCTCGGGCGGCGGCTCCGGCCATGAACCGCTCCATGCGGGTTTCGTCGGCGTCGGCATGCTCGATGCCGCGTGTCCGGGCCAGGTCTTCACGTCGCCGACGCCGGATCAGATGATCGAGGCGGCCGAGGCCGTCGACACCGGGGCAGGCGTGCTGTTCATCGTCAAGAACTACGAAGGCGATGTGATGAATTTCACCATGGCTGCCGAGATGGCAGGGCGCGAGATCGTCAGCGTGGTGACCAATGACGACGTCGCGGTCGAGAAATCGACTTACACCACCGGCCGTCGCGGCGTCGCCGGCACGCTGATCGTGGAAAAGATGGTCGGTGCCGCGGCCGAAAAAGGCATGCCGCTCGCCGCGCTCAAGACGCTCGGCGATGACGTCAATCGCCGCACCCGCTCAATGGGCGTGGCGCTGCTGCCGTGCACCGTTCCGGCGGCGGGCCGGCCCAATTTCACCCTGGCAGACAACGAAATGGAAATGGGCGTCGGCATTCACGGCGAGCCGGGTCGCCGCAGGGTGCCGCTGGCATCTGCCGATGCGATTGCTTCCGAGATGCTCAACGCGATCCTCGGCGATCTCGCGCCGAGCAAGGGCAGCGAAGTCCTGCTTCTTGTCAACGGATTTGGCGCAACGCCGCTGATCGAGCTCTATCTGATGGCCAACAGTGCCAAGCGTATCCTGGACGGGACAGGGATCGCGGCGACGCGCTTCCTAACCGGGTCCTATGTGACGTCCCTCGACATGGCTGGCGCCTCGATCACCGTCTCCGTGCTCGACAGCCAGTCAAAGCAATTGTGGGACGCCCCCGTTCATACCGCAGCACTTCGCTGGGGCATCTGATCGATTTGGCTCACGTGCGGATCACGAAGCCCTTGGCAAGATGATTCCGCACAAAATAGATCATCGCGATTCCCGGCACGAGCGCGAGCACGGTCATCGCCATGACGAGGCCAAAATCGGTTCGGAAGCCGAACAGCGCGTTGATGGCCATGGTGATCGGCTTGCCGCCGGTCGTCGTCAGGATGCGCGCAAGCACCACCTCCACCCAGGAGAAGATGAAGCAGAAGAACGCGGTTACGCCGATGCCCGGCGCAATCGCAGGAACGAGATGGCGAAAGAAGAAGCTGGGAAGCGAGTGGCCGTCGAGAAACGCCGTCTCGTCGAACTCGCGTGGCACTGACGCGATAAACCCCTCCAAAATCCAGATCGAGATCGGGATGTTGAAGACGCAGTGAACCAGCGCGATGCCCACCGGCGTGTTCTCCAGGCCTATTTGCGCGAACAGGACGAAGATCGGCAGCGACAGCACGACGGTCGGGGTGATGCGGAACACCAGCAGCAGGAAGAACAGCTGCCGGTCGCCGACGAAGCTGTAGCGCGCGAATGCATAGGCGGCCGGTAATCCGACGCCGAGGCAAAGCGCGACGTTGAGCACGACGTAAATGACGGAGTTGAGGATCGCCTGCTGCAGAACCGGCGAATGAAGAATGTTCTGGTAGTTGATGAGGCTGAAATGCCCTTCCGCGATCCCGGCGCGCGGCAGCGTCGACACGAAGCTGGTGACGATCGTCTGCGCCAACGGCACCAGGACGAAGGCACCGACCAGTGCGAACAGGGTGATCCGCGCGAGAGCTGACGGCGACTTCACTCGGCGGGCTCCAGGGCGACCGGGGCCCGTGTGCTCGTGGCCGCCTTGAAGATCCACGCCACTGTCAGGACGATCAGGAAATAGACGATCGAGCGGGCGGCGGACGGTCCGTAGTTGAAGGACTGGATCTCCTCGCCGAGGTCGAGGCTGAGGAACGCGGTGGCGCTATCGGGTCCTCCCGCATTGATGCGGAACGCCTCGATATAGATCATGAAGCTGTCCATGAAGCGGAGCAGAACGGCCATCGACAGCACCGTCTTCATCTTCGGCAGTTGAATGAAGCGAAACACCTGCCATGGCGATGCGGCGTCGATGGCGGCGGCCTGATAGTACGCGGGCGGGATGCTGGAGATGCCGGCATAAGCCAGCACGACGACCAGCCCCAGCCAGTGCCAGGTGTCCATCACGATCAGCACGATCCAGGTGTGCAGGGCATTGAACTTGTAGTCGAAGCCGACGCCCAGCCAGGCCAGCATACGGCCGGCGAGACCGATATTGGGATTGATGAAGTTGAGCCAGATCACCGGAATCATGTTCCACGGGACCACCAGCGGCACGGTGATCAGGACGAGAACGGTGCTGACGACGATGCGACGCGATCGCTGCAGAAGAAGCGCAATCCAGACGCCGAGCGGCAGTTGGATCGACAGAACGATGGCGGAGAACAGAAAGCTGCGTCCGAGGCTCGCGTAAAAGCGCTCTGAGGTGATGATGTTCCGGTACCAGTCGACGCCGACCCAATACGGGTTGCTCAGGCTGAACAGGTCCTGGAACGAGTAATTGGTGACGGCGACCAGCGGAAGGATTCCGACGAAGGTCACGATGACCAGGGCGGGAAGCACCAGGAACCAGGCTCTGTTGTCGTATGGCTTCATTTCAAACGATTGCAGCGGGGGACACGTCCAGGCACGAAAAATGCCTCGATTGACACCGAGGCCTTCTCAGCATTCCGGATCAAATCAGAACTAGCCTGTCAAACGGCTGAAGTCCAAGAGACGGCAGCGCAGCCCAGTTCCGCGCGGCGATCATGTGTCGTCAGTGCGGACTGCGTTCATCGCCCCGATCGCTCTCCGGGTCGCCTTCCGATTCCTGGATGAGCACCACCGGCTCGTCATAGCCTTTGCGGCTGCTGTAGAACACCAGCGCCATCAGGCCGGCGCCGACGAGCAGCGAGAGCACGACGCCGAACACCAGCGCGATATAGCCCGCCTCCGGCACCTTGGTGTCCGTGCTGGTCCAGCCGAGATAGCCGAGAATGCAGGCGGCGGCGAGCAGGGCGCACAGCACCGCGATGATGACCCATCGGATAAGCTTGCCGTCTCCGGGGCCGGTCGACTGATTGTCGGGACTGGTCATGGGCCTCTCCTCGAGCGCGTTGCGTCGCGCTTACGGTGCGGTCGCCTTGGTTGCGAGGGCATGCAATGCGCCCGTCAATGCCGTGACGACGGCCTTCCCCCGCTCGCCAATGCCGTGGCGGCCCGTGAGATAGGCCGGATCGTTATAGGACAGCCAGGTCGCGCCTTGCTCGTCCTGCCAGACAAGCGCTTTCAGCGGCAGGTCGATGCCGACAGTCTGCGCCTGCTGCATCAACGGCGTGCCGCCCTTGGCATTGCCGAAGATGAGCAGGTCAGTCGGCCGCAGCTTCAGGTCGACCGCGGCCGCACCCGCGGCGTGATCGACATGGGCAAACACGGTAAGGCCCTTGGCCTTCACCTCGGCCTCGAGCCGCTTCATCGTGTCCGCAGGCCCAAAGCTGCTCTTGATGGTGATCAGTCCGTCTGTGGCCATTGCCTGCGTCTCCCATGAACACATCGTTGCGACCAGAGCGAGGATCTTGATGAGCGCCCGAAGCCTCATGATCACGCGCTCACTTCGTGTGAAATAATCGTGCCGGGTCGAATTCCGGCTCCGGAATGAAGCCGTCGCGATTGGGCATCTTGATCTTCGGCAGACTGTCCTTGTCGACCTTGCCGTCGGCGGGAACGATGCCGTTGAGGCTCAAAATGTAGGCGGTGACGGCGTAGGTCTCGTCGCTGCTGAGCGAGCCCGGCGTCGGATACGGCATCGCGCGATGGATGTAGTCGAACAGCGTCGTCGCATACGGCCAGAAACTGCCGACGGTCTTGACCGGCATGTTGGAGGCGAGCGTGCCCTGTCCACCGGCGAGACGATCCTTGATGCCGCCCTGGCCGTTCTCGCCATGACACGCCGAGCAATAGTCCGAAAACACCTGCTTGCCTTGTGTGACCGTGCCGCTGCCGTCAGGCAGGCCCTTACCATCGGGCCCGACGTCGATGTCCCACAACTTGATCTCATCAGGTGTCGCGGGACGGCCGAAATCGAACGCAAAGGCGGGTGAGGCGAGCAGGCCGATCGTGAGCACACCTGTGATAAGTCGCTTACGCGAGGACATTGCGAACCCTCCCGGCCGCGTCGATGCTCCAGGTCTGCTGGGCGTTGTAGTGAAACAGCGCGTTGGTTCCCATCGCGGCGATGAAGGACTGCCGGTCCGGCTGGACATTGCCTTGTTCGTCGGTCGAGCGGCTCACGACCCTGGTCGGCTTGCCGTCCCAGGCCCAATCCATCTGGAAGCGGACCTGGGCCTTGGACAGTACCGGCTGGCTCAATTGCGCTTGCGTCCAGGTCTTGCCGCCATCGGTCGAGATCTCGACCTTGGCGATCTTGCCATGGCCGCTCCAGGCAAGGCCGGAGATGCGGTTGTAGCCTTGCTGAATCTGCATCATGCCAGAGGGCTGGATGATGACGGAGTTGGTGTCCATCCGCAATTGAAATTGCCGCGCCTTGCCGTCGGCCAAGAGCTGCGTGTAGCGCGCCGTCTCCCAGCGCGTCATCCAGGGTGCGCTGCCGAATTTGAGACGGCGCAGCCATTTGATGTTGAGATTGCCTTCGAACCCCGGCATCACCAGCCGCATCGGAAAGCCGTGCGCGGGCCGCAACGGCTCGCCGTTCTGCCCATAGGCGACGAAAGCCTCGTTCACGATCTCGTCGGTGAGGGGAATGCTGCGGTCGACACCCGCGCCGTCGCCGCCTTCCGCCAGCATCCAGGTCGAGTCCTTGTCCTTGGCGACGAGGTCGATCAGGAATTTGAGCGGCACGCCGGTCCATTCATTGGTGCTGACGAGGCCGTGCGTGTTCTGCACCGTCAAGTCGGGATCAGCCTTCTTCCAGTTCTCCCAGCCATTGCCGGTGCATTCGATGAAGACCACGCGCGTCACCGATGGCATCCGCTTGAGATCGTCTGCGCTGAAGACCAGCGGCTTGCCGACCATGCCATGGATCAGCAGCCGGTGCTGTTCGGGATCGATATCGGGCACGCCGGAATGGCTGCGCTCGTAATGCAGATCGGTTGGCGTGATGTTGCCGACCAGCCTCTGGTGCGGCGTCTTGGAATTGATGGCGTTGCTCGGGTCGATATTGCGCTTGCCTGGTGTGGACTCCGGAATGCGATCGATCTTGGCGAAACGGGATCGTTCGCTGTGTGCGCTGAGATCCGCGCCAGGCCCGCGATCGGGGACGTCGGCCAGGGATTCCGCATTAGCCGCCTCGGTCGCAGCCACGCTCAAAATGCCCGCCGACAGGCCACCCACAAAGCCCCGGCGCGACACGCTCGCAGGTCGGGGCAATACATCAATTGTCGCCTTGGACGTCATACGATCTCCCGCTGATAATCGTGTCTTTTGGAAAAACCGTCGCTCTCATGTCGCGACATTTACCGCATGCCGCGCAGATTGCTCGTTAGCTTGTGTTAGAAGGAGTGAGCGCTGACGCGCTCACTCCTTCAGCTGTTCAAGCTTCCTTGAAGGCCTCGTGTGCACGCGTCGAGTAGACCAGCGCAGCGCCGGCGTTGACCGAGATCGCGGTGCCGAGTGCCTCGGCAAGCTCGCCTTCGGTCGCGCCGTGCTTCTTTGCTTCGGCGGCATGGACGGTGATACAGCCGTCGCAACGCAGGCTGATGGCGACGGCGAGCGCGATCAGCTCGCGTGTCTTGGCGTCAAGATGCGCGGTCTTGGCGCCGGCGCCGCTCAGTGTCGCGTAGCCCTTGACCGTCTCCGGTGACAACTTCCCGATCTCACCGACGCCGGCGACGACCTGGCGGCGGTAGGTGTTCCAGTCGAACATGGCCATGTTGACCTCCATCGGTGTCCTGGCCTGTAGTGTGTCTGTGTCCGCCGCGGCGGGATATGGCCGGGCGGCTCGGAGACATGTCCGGGCGGATCAAGGAGTGCGAATGTCGGAGGCTGAAGCAGCCGAACTGTTGAATGCGATGGTGCCGCTGTTCAGGATCCGTCCCGTGATCGACGATTCCTGCAGGTTCGGTGGCAGCTGGGAGTCGCTGCACGCGCCGAACGGCCGGGGATGGGCGCAATTCCACATGGTGACGCGCGGCTCCTGCGTGGTCGAGCGGCCGGGGCTGGGTTTGCAAAGGCTGGAAGCCGGCGACATTCTCCTGTTTCCGCACGGCGACAGTCACCTGGTGCGCAGCGAGGTGAAGGGCGCTGCCGGACGGGTTTCGACCGACGTGCGTAACGGTGTCCGTCAGCGCGCTACGCTCGATGCCGCGGTTGATACCGAGCTGCTGTGCGGCCGCTTCCTATTCGAAAAATCGGACGAGAATCCCCTGATCGCTGCGCTTCCCGACGAGATCATCCTGCGCACGGCAGGAGAGCCGTTGCTGGAAAGGTTTCGGCGCCTGTTGCTCGACATCCGCGAAGAGCTGGAGTTGGGGCGGGCCGGATCTGAGATGGTCGCTGCAGACCTCGCGAGAGCCCTGTTCGTCATGATGCTCCGCGACCATCTGACGGAGCAGGCGTCCGGGAATGGGACGCTTTCGCTGTTGCAGGACCGCACCACGGCGCGCGTCGTGCTGGCGATCCTTGGCGATCTCGCCCGCGACTGGACGCTCGACAAAATGGCGGCGGTCGCGATCGCCTCGCGCGCAACGCTGGTGCGCGCCTTTCAGAAGCGCGCAAGCGTCGCGCCGATGACGTTCCTGTCCGATCTGAGATTGGCGATCGCGCGCAAGCGGCTGGCGGGCACGTCCGATTCGATCGCGAAGATCGCGGACGAGGTCGGGTATGCGTCCGAGAGCGCCCTGAGCAAGGCCATCATGCGCAAATACGGCATGCGGCCCGGCGCGCTGAGAATGACGGAGTCGGATTCGTAGGATGGGTAGAGCACTTGCGAAACCCATCATGCTTCGTCATCGCGAGAGCGAGATGGGTTTCGCTACCCGCTCTACCTATCCTACGTGCTCCGATACCAGCTCGCTACGTTCCACGTCGTGACGTCCCACCCCGAGATGTCGGTCATGAGGTTGTTGACAGCGCCGCCGGTGATGTAGCGCGACAGCAGCGGCAGGAAGATGTTGGCCTCGCAGAAGATCTCATTGACCTTGATCAGCAGCGCGGCGCGCTTGACCGGGTCGAGCTCCTGTTGCGCGGCCTTGTAGGCCTTGTCCGCTTCGGGATCGGACCAGCGCGAGACGTTGCGGCCGAGCCATTTGTTCTCCTTGTTGGAGATCTCCCAGGAGACGCATTGGTTCAGGAATCGCTCCGGATCGGGCTGCGGCATCGTCGTGTTGTACATCTCGATGTCGCAATAGAATTTCGAGTAGGTGTCGGGGTTGCCGACGTCGGAGGAGAAGAACACCGATGCGGTGACCGATTTGAGCTCGATCTCGATGCCAGCTTTCTGGCAAGCCTGCTTGATGATGGCCTGCGTCTTCTGGCGTGGCGCGTTGATCGACGTCTGGAACACGTATTTGAGCTTCTTGCCGTCCTTCTCACGGATGCCGTCGGCGCCCGTCTTCCAGCCGGCCTCGTCGAGAATCTTGTTCGCCTTGTCGACGTTGAATTCGTATTTCAGCTTGCCCGACTTGAATTGGCCGGGCTGGTTGACGAAGCTTGCGGTTGCGATGGCGGCGCGGCCGTAGATGAATTTCTGAATCCCGTCGCGGTCGATCAGCAGGTTGAGCGCCCGGCGCACGGCCGGGTCGGACAGCGTCGGGTGTTTCGTCTTGGCGCTGGAGCGTTCGCTGTCGACCTCGGACCAGGGGTCGGTCGTGTTGAGGATGATGAACTCGACGCCGCCGGAGATTGTGAACTCCACCTTGCCTTTCCCGCCGGTCTCCATGCGCTTGAGGATCTCGTCCTCCACCAGCAGGTTCCAGGCATAGTCGTATTCGCCAGTCTGCAGCACGGCGCGCGCCGCGGAGACCGCGTCGCCACCGCCCTTGATCTCGAACGTGTCGAAATACGGCTGGTTCTTGACGTGATAGTCGGGGTTGCGTTCGGCCCGGACCAGATCGCCCGGCTTGAACTCGACGAATTTATAGGGACCGGTGCCGACCGGCTTCAGATTCCCGGGCGCGTCACGCGATTTCGCGCCGACATAGTCGCCAAAGTGATGCTTCGGCAGGATCTGGCCGACCGAGCCGACGAAGGGATCGGCCCAGAACGGCGTTGGGGCCTTGAAGATCACCTTGACGGTGTGGTCGTCGATCTTCTCGACCGTGATGTTCTGATAGGACCCCGTGGTGTAGGCGGCGGTGGCAAGGTCCGCGGCGTATTGCCAGGTGAAGACGACGTCGTCGGCGGTGAAGGGTTTGCCATCGTGCCATTGCACGCCCTGCTTCAGCTTCCAGACCACGGTGGTGCCGTCGGCGGAGAGTCCGCCGTTCGCCTTGGTCGGGACCTCAGCGGCGAGGCAGGGGATGAGGTTGCCTTCCTTGTCCCAGCCGGCGAGCGGCTCGAAAAAGACACGCGAGGCGACCTGGTCCTTGGTGCCGAGCGCGAAATGCGGATTGAGCAGCGTCGGGGCCTGCCAGAGCAGGAGCTTGAGCGGACCGCCGCCGCCGGCCTTGGTCGGCTTGTAGGCCAGCGTGGCATCCGCCATCGCCACGTCGTTCCAGAGCAGGATCTGGCTCGCGACGGGCGCTGCGATCCCGACCGCAGCCATGGTCTGGATGAACGAGCGTCGCGAGAGCGTGCCTTGCTTCACCTCGGCGATGAAGCCGCGGATGTCGTTTTCGTCCATCAGATGACCTCCAACCGTCAAAGAACAGTCGTCACCGGCGCCCCATCATGTTGCATCAGGGACGAGGCGGCAATGCCGACAACGTCGGAATGCCCTGCGGCGAAATGACGGCTGCGGAACGCGGGTGCCTCCGGCACCCGAAGAACGCGAAGGCGTGTCTGCAATTTCGGACGCAAATGGAAGATTAATGCTGTCGCACCTTGCTCCGTCATTGCGAGCGCAGCGAAGCAATCCAGGGTCTCTCCGCGGAGACAGTCTGGATTGCTTCGCTGCGCTCGCAATGACGAGGAGAGGCCGGGTGCCTTGAAGAGACGCCGTGCGGCCAGCGGGACGCCGCTATGCTCTGGGTTCCAGGCATCGGTAATCCGTTGCCCTCAACGCGGGCGCCTCATTATATTGGCGCCCTGATTGCGACCGGGGCCGCCTGCACGGCGGGTCCTGAGATGAGGGCCACGCGATGGACGATACGATTGGCTTCCCCGACCCCGGTCTAGATTTGTCGGATGGCTTCAAGCCGCACACCTCGCATTGGGGCGTGTTTTCGGCACGCAACGGTGAGGCTGGCCTCGAGGTCAGAGCGTATGGCGGCGATCCCGATCCGAACGGCATCATCGACAATTTCCCCGGCGCGTTGCGCCACCAGGCGCGCATCGCCCAGCCCGCGATCCGCCGCGGCTGGCTCGAGCGCGGGCCCGGTCCCGATAGCAGGCGCGGCCGCGACGAATTCGTCTCCGTCAGCTGGGAGAAGGCACTGGACCTGCTCGGCGACGAGCTTATGCGCATCCGCGACACGCGCGGCCCCGGCGCCGTGTTCGGTGGTTCTTATGGCTGGTCGAGCGCGGGCCGGCTGCATCACGCGCAGAGCCAGGTGCATCGCTTCCTCAACATCGCGATGGGCGGCTATGTCCGCTCGGTGAATTCCTATTCCTCCGGCGCGTCCTCGGTGCTGCTGCCGCAGATTCTCGCCGGCTACGAAGACATCACCAAGCGCAACGTCACCTGGCAGCAGATCGCGGCCAAAACCGAGATCGTGCTCGCGTTCGGCGGCATGGCGCTGAAAAACTCGATGGTGGCCGGCGGCTCGATCAGCAAGCATGTCGAGCGCGGCGCCATGGAAGCGGCTCGGAAGCGCGGCTGCGAGTTCATCCTGATGAGCCCGCTGCGCGAGGATCTGCCCGTCGAGGCCGGTGCGGAATGGATGACATGCATCCCCGGTACCGATACCGCGCTGATGCTCGGCATCGTCCACACGCTGGTCGCTGAGGGCCTGCACGACCAGCCCTTCCTCGATCGTTACACCGAGGGCTGGCCCGTTTTCCTGCGCTATCTCACCGGTGAGAGCGACGGACGGCCCAAGCACGCCGAATGGGCGGCCGCGATCTGCGGCATCGACGCGAACGCGATCCGCACGCTGGCGCGGCGCCTTGCCGGCAAGCGCGCGCTCATCACCGTCTCGCATTCGCTTCAGCGCGCCGAACATGGCGAGCAGCCGGTGTGGATGGGCATGGTGCTGGCGGCAGCGCTGGGCCAGATCGGCCTTCCCGGCGGCGGCTACGCCTATTCGCTGGGAGCGATCGGCTATTATGGCCGCCGCGTCAACGACGTGCCCGGGCCGACGCTGGGGCAGGGCCGCAACGGCGTCCGTGATTTCATTCCGGTGGCGCGCATCGCCGACATGCTGCTCAATCCCGGCAACACCTATCGCTACAATGGCGAGACGCGCAGCTATCCGGATATCCGCCTGGTCTATTGGGCCGGCGGCAATCCTTTCCATCATCACCAGGACATTAACCGGCTGCGCAAGGCCTTCGCGAAAGTCGATACGCTGGTCGTGCACGAGCTCGCCTGGACCGCGACGGCGCGCCACGCCGACATCGTGCTGCCCTCAACCATGACGCTCGAGCGCGAGGACATCGGCTATTCCAGCAACGATCCACTGATGGTCGCGATGCACCGCATCGCCGAGCCGTTCGGGTTGGCGCGCGACGACTACGAGATCTTTGCCGATCTCGCCGATCGCCTCGGCGCCCGCGAGCCCTTCACCGAGGGGCGCACGTCGCGAGAGTGGCTGAAGCATCTCTACGAGCCGACCCGCGCCTCTCTCGCCAAACGCGGCCTGGAGGCGCCGAGCTTCGAGGAATTCTGGCAGCGCGGCAGCCTGGTCGTGCCGCAGCAGCCGGACGATGGCGGCCGGCTGCGTTCTTTCCGCGAGGATCCGGTCGCGCACGCACTGCCAACGCCGAGCGGACGCATCGAGATTTACTCGGCGAAGATTGCCGGCCATGGCGATGCGGATTGTCCGGGACATCCGGTCTGGCTCGAGAAGAGCGACATGCCCAAACCGGGCGCGCCGTGCTTCCTCGTCGCCAATCAGCCCGTGACGCGGCTGCACAGCCAGCTCGACTTCGGCGGGCATTCGATCGCGGCAAAACATCGCGGCCGCGAGGTCGCGCGCATGAACCCGCGCGATGCGAACGCGCGCGGCATCAAGGATGGCGACATCATCCGCCTGTTCAACGAACGCGGCGCCTGCCTTGCCGCTGTACACGTCACTGACGGCATCGCGCCCGGTGTCGTGCAACTGCCGACCGGCGCCTGGTATGACCCGATGGACCCGGAAGACGAGGCGCCGCTCTGCGTCCACGGCAATCCCAACGTGCTGACCCGCGACATCGGCACCTCCTCCTTTGCGCAGGGCTGCACCGGCCAGCTCACCAGGGTGGAGGTGGAAAAGTTCAGCGGCAATCTGCCGCCGATCCGGGCGTTCGATCCGGTGTAGCGCAGCTAGCCGCGTGCGATCCGCGTCATCTCCGCGCGATACCAGTCGCCGATCTCGCTCGCCGTCATCAGTGCGACGCCGTCGTGGCCGATGACGTAGTCGAGCAGCTGTTCGAGGTATTTGATCCGGTGCGGAACGCCGGTGATGTAGGGATGGATCGAGATCGCCATCACCCGCGCATTGTCGGCGCCCTCGAGATACAGCCGGTCGAATTGATCGATGCCGCGCTTCAAGAACTGGTCGGACGGCAGATGCTGCAGCGCGTGGACGACGATGTCGTTGGTCTCGACCGTGTAGGGGATTGTCGTGATGGTGCCGTGCGGCGTCGCGATGTCCTGCGGCAGATCGTCGATCACCCAGTCGGCGACATATTCGATGCCGTTGAGGCGCAGCAGGTCGAGCGTTTCCTCGGTCTCGGTCAGGCCTGGAGACTCCCATGAGCGCGGCGCGCGCCCGGTGAACTCTGCGATGGTCTCGACCGAGCGCTTGATTGCATCGGCCTGGTCGGGAAGCCGGTGCATCGGTCCCTGCATGAAGCCGTGGCCCATGAACTCGAAGCCGGCCTCGCGCGCGGCGGAAGCAACACGCGGATAGGCATTGCAGACATCGGCATTCGCAGCCAGCGTCACCTTCATGTTGCGATCCGTCAGCGCCTTGAACTGGCGCCAGAAGCCCGCGCGCATGCCGTATTCGTGCCACGACCAGTTCGGCACGTCGGGCAGCAGTGGTTGACCCATCGGCGGGCTCAAGACGACGCGCGGCATGGCGTTCTCGATCCGCCATTCCTCGACATTGAGGATCACCCACACCGCGAGCCGCTTGCCGTCCGGCAGCTTTAGCTTCGGCCGGTCGATCAGGGCCTGATAGGGAATGCGGTCACTGAGGGCCATCGCGAGCCTCCTGCCTTAGAGCTGAAACTATCGTCCGCCGGCGGTGACGCGCGGCATCACCTGCTCGGCCATCAGGATCATCGAGCGGCGTCCGAGCTCGCGATCGCGCCAGTCCTTGCCGGCGTAGAGCAGCGTGCCGAACTCGCCGACCTCCTCCTGAAACGCCAGGATCTGGTCGGCGACGCTGTCGGGCGTGCCATAAATGATGAGCTTCTCGCAGACCGAGTCGAGCGTGACCTCGTCGTCCGGCTGGTCGCGGCGCGTCTTGAACAGCTCGATGCGGCCGTTGTGCTTCAGCTTGGTGAAGAGCGAGCGGTAGTAATAGACGTAAGGACTGTCGGGATCGGTGGCGTAAGCCTTGGCGGTCGCCATGTCGTTCGCCACGAACACGCTCTTCGCCACCCGCCAATTGCCGGAATCGACCGTCCTGCCGACGCGCTCGCACCCCTCGACATATTTCGGCCAGTGGCTCTTCACCCACATCGGCATCAGGAAGTTGGCCGAGATCGGATCCCAGCCGCGCGCGGCGGCTTCGGTGACGCCTTTGGAGAAGGGGGCGACGGCGGTGACGACGATCGGCGGATGCGGCCGCTGCAGGGGCTGCGCGATAAAACCCTGGCCGATGTCGGCCATCAGCGTCTTCTCGGTCGTGATGTTCCAGAACTGGCCCTTGATATTGTAGGGCGGCTCGCTGTTCCAGATCTGCAAGACCTGATTGATCGCCTCGAGGAACATGGCGTTGCGATCGCGCTCGAGTGTACCGAACAGTTCCGCGTCGGAGAGCAGGCCGCCCGGGCTGATGCCGAAGATCAGGCGGCCGTCGAGCATGTGGTCCAGCATCGCGATAGTAGCAGCAACCGTCGCCGGATGAACGTTCGGCATATTGACGGTGCCGGTGCCGAGCTTGATCTGCTTCGTCGCGGCCGCAATCCAGGCCAGGAACGCGATGCAGGAGGTGATGTTCTCGGCCTGGTCGGTGACGTGCTCGCCAACATAGGCCTCGCTGAAGCCGAGCTCGTCGGCGAGCAGAAACGCTTCGCGATCCTCAGCCAGGGACTGTCGCCAGTCCTTCTCCAGCGGATGGATCGGCATCGTGAAGAAGCCCAGTTTCATAGCCGGCACCTTGTTGTTTTTATATGGGACGTCAGGCCTGCGTTCCCATCAGCTTGTCGACGGTGGTTCGCAGATGTCGGCGCATTGCTTCCATTGCGCGCGCGCGATCGCGCTGCTCGATCGCGTCGATCAATGCGTCGTGCTCGGCAAAGGAGGAATAGTCCTCCGGCGGACGCTCCGGCCTGGTATCGAGCCATCGCCACACCACCGCGCGCCGGACGTCGTCGACCGTCTGATGGATCGCCGACAACAGCGGATTTCCGGTCGCCTCCGCGATCAGGCGGTGCAGTCGCCCGTCCAGCGTTTCGTAGTCCTTCCACGTCTCGGCCTCGCGCATCTGCCGCGCCAGCACGCGCATGCCTTCGATCTGCTTGAAGGTGGCGTTGACCGCGGCGAGGCTGGCGATCTCCGGCTCCAGCACGAGCCTTGCCTCCATCGCGTTGCGCGGGCTGGTGCTGTCGCGCAGTGCGGCGAGATTGGCGCTGCCGTTGTTCGCGGGCGCGCGGATAAAAGTGCCGCGGCCGACCTCGCGCGAGAGGCGGCCGTCCAGCTCGAGGCGCGCGAGCGCCTTGCGGATCTCGTTGCGCGAAACGCCGAACTGCACGGCGAGTTGTCGCTCCGGCGGAAGGCGCGTGCCGGGACCGCCTTCAGTCAATCGAGCCAACAAATCGAACACCGGTCCAATCCTCTGTTGCAACCAATATCAACCAATCTCTATTTCGCGCGCATTGTGTTCACAAATGCAAGACCAAAACGACAGTGATGAAAGTTTGACGTTGACAGCAGCGGATTTGAAAGCGAGGCTTCAACCAATCAAAAAGCCAATTGTAAAATTGGTTGACCAATAGGTGAGGGATCGTTGCGATGGTCGAGGCTGCTGACGTTCGCACGTCAACCGACATGCCGATTCCCGACATGATGAAGGCCTGGGTGCTGGGCGACCCCGGCCAGCTCCGCCTCAGCAAAAAGCCGGTGCCGATGCCGAAGCGCGCGGAAGTGCTCGTGCGCATCGATGCGGTTGCGATCTGCGCAACGGATCTGGAGATCATCGAGCACGGCACGCCGGCGCTGATCCAGGGTGGTCCGCCCTTCAACAAGAACTTTACGCCCGGACACGAATATATGGGCACGGTGGCAGCGCTTGGTCCCGGCGTCGACGAATACCGGATCGGCGAGCGCGTCACGGTCGAGATCCACGCCGGCTGCGGCCAGTGCAAGCGCTGCCGGCAGGGCATGTACACCTCCTGCCACAACTACGGCCTGAACTACGGCGATGTCGACAAGGGCCATCGCGCCAACGGCTTCACCACCGATGGCGGCTTCGCCGAATATGCCGTCAACCACATCAATACGCTGTCGCGCGTGCCCGACGACATGAGCGACGAGGAGGCGACGCTGGTGGTCACCGCCGGGACCTCGATGTACGGCCTCACCGAGCTCGGCGGCCTCGTTGCCGGGGAGAGCGTGGTCGTTACCGGACCCGGCCCGATCGGGCTTCTCGCTGTGGCCGTTGCGAAAGCGCTCGGCGCGAGCCCCGTGATTCTGTCGGGTACCCGCGACGCCCGGCTTGCGATCGGCACCAAGCTTGGCGCAGATCGCGTCGTCAACGTGCGCAACGAAGATCTTGTGTCGGTCGTCAAGGAGATGACGGGGCGCGGCGCCGACTATGTCGTCGAATGCGCCGGCACCGACACGGCGATCAACGAAGCCGCCAAGATGGTCAATCGCGGTGGCAAGATCTGCCTCGCCGCGTTTCCGCATGAGCCGGTGCTGGCCGACATCGGTGCGCTCGTGAAGAACAACATCTACGTCTATGGCATTCGTGGCGAGGGCAGGAGCGCGACGCATCGCGCCATGGCGCTGATGGCGGAAAAGCGTTTCGACGCCACGCTGATCCATACCCACACATTTCCGCTCGCGGACCTGCCGATGGCGCTGCACTACGCGCGCAATCGCATCGACGACGCCATCAAGGTCGTGATCAAGACCCGCGGCGCGGTGACCGAGACGAAGAAGAAAGTGGCGTGAGGACGCTGCCCTGCGGCAATTGCTAGCATCTGGAAGGAAACGGCTCATGTCGGACTCGAATCCCCGCGCTCATTGGCCCGTCGAAGTGCAGCGCGAATATGAGGAAGGGCGCAACAGCGGCTGCGTCGGCAGCGTGCTGGTGTCGGAGACCGATCGCGTACGCGTCTGGCACCTGTCGATCACGCCGGGCAAGCGCTGTGGCTTTCATCGCCACGTGCTGACTTATTTCTGGACCGCGCACAATCCGGGCAAGGCGCGCGGCTATTTCGAGGATGGCCGCATCGTCGATGTCGAGCACTACAAGGGCGAAACCAGGCATCTCGCCTTTGGTGCCGGCGAGTACATGGTGCACGCGGTCGAGAACATCGGCACCACGGATCTGCTGTTCACCACGGTCGAGTTCCTCGACAGTGCCAACAAGGCGCTGGCAGTGCCGGACAGCGCACGGCTCGTGATTCCGCAAGGCGCTGACATCAAGATGGCATCATAGCCGGGCAGGATCGGCAGACGGGAATTTTTGGATGGGTACGAAAGCCAAGGCAATTCGCATGGCCGCGCAGGGCGGCCCTGAAGTCCTGAAGCTGGAGACGGTCGAACTGGCCGCGCCGGGCAAGGGCGAAGTGCTGATGCGGCAGACCGCGATCGGCCTCAATTTCATCGACGTCTATTTCCGCGACGGCTCTTATGCGCTGGATCTCCCGGCCGGACTCGGCGCCGAAGCCGCGGGTGTGGTCGAGGCCGTCGGCGAGGGCGTGACGGAATTCAAGGCCGGCGACCGTGTCGCCTATGGCGGCTCGGCGCCGGGCGCTTATGCGACCCACCGGCTGATGCCGGCCGCACGCCTCGCTCCCATTCCGCAATCCGTGAGTGACGAGGCCGCAGCGGCCGTGCTGATGAAGGGCATGACGGCGGAGTACCTCTTGAACCGCTGCGTTGCGGTCAAGCCGGGGCAGCAGGTGCTGTTCTACGCGGCCTCCGGCGGCGTCGGCCTGATCGCCGGCCAATGGGGCAAGCATCTCGGTGCCCGCATGATCGGCGTCACCAGCGGCGGGAAGAAGGCGGAGCTCGCACTCGCGCACGGCTACGATGCCGTGATCGACCGTAGGAACGAACGCATCCCCGAGCGGGTGAAGGCACTGACCGGCGGCAAGGGTGTCGCGATCGCCTATGATTCCGTCGGCAAGGACAGTTTTGAAGCCACGCTCGCCTCGCTCGCCCCGCGCGGGTTCTTCGTCACCTTCGGCGCGACCACCGGTGCGCCGCCGCCACTCGAGGCGGCATTGCTCCAGAAGAACGGATCTCTCTATTATACGCGGCCGACACTTGCGACTTACATCGCCGCGCGCGAGGATCTCGTGGCATCGGCCGCCGCCGTGTTCGACCTCGTCGGCAAGGGCGTGATCAAGCCGGTGATCGGGCACCGCTATGCGCTCGCCGAGGCGGCCGCGGCCCATCGCGATCTCGAGGCGGGATCAACCCAGGGGTCGTCGCTGCTGATGCCCTGACTTTATCGACGGAGGCGGCAAGCTCCCGCCTCCGAGAGACCCCGCAGAACAACCAGAACAATAATTTCGGTTGGGTACGTCAACAGGAGGAGGCCGGCAGCGGATGGGACAATACGCAGGACTATTGCTCGATTCGATCGTGTCCGGCGTTCTGGTCGGGGGCTTCTACGCCGCCATGGCGGTCGGCATCTCGATCGCGTTCGGCATGCTCGGCATCAGCAATATCGCCCATCCGGCGCTCATTCTGCTCGGCTCGTTCATCGCCTATGTGCTGAACTCCCAGTTCGGGTTGGACCCGATCCTGGTTGGCCTGCTCGCGACCGTTCCGTTCTACTTTCTCGGCACGCTGCTCTACACCGCCTATGAATTCGCCTTCGAGCGGCGCGGCACGCAATTGATCCGCGGCCTCGCGTTCTTCTTCGGTCTGCTCTTCATCACCGAGGTCGGTCTTCAGCTGATCTTCGGCGTCGACTACCGCCTGGTCGAGGCGCCCTATATCGGGCCGTCCTACAATATCGGGCCGGTCTCGCTGCCGGTCCGGATGCTGATTCCGTTCCTGGCCTCCGTCCTGCTGCTGGTTGGCCTGCAAATCTTCTTCGCGCGCACCTTCACCGGGCGCGCCATCATGGCGGTGGCGCAGGACAAATTCGCGCTGCAGTTGATGGGCGCCGCGCCTGTTCGCATCAAGCGCATCGCCTTCGGGCTATCTACCGCCACCGCGTCGCTGGCCGGCGCCTTCCTCATCATTCTCCAGCCGGTGGAGCCGTCGATGGGGCGCGACTATATCGGGAGAATTTTCGCGATCTGCGTCCTCGGCGGCATCGGCTCGTTGCCGGGCACCTTCATCGCGGCCGTGATCGTCGGCGTGGCAGAGAGCATCACCGCGACCTTCTACGGTCCGTCCTGGTCGCCCGCGATCGCGTTCGGCTTCCTGCTGATTGCGCTGGTGGTCAGGCCCGCCGGCCTGTTCGGGAGAGCCTGATGTCTAACGGGCGCTTCATCCTGCTTGCCTGCCTGGTCGGCGTCGCGCTGGTCGGTGCCAGCACCTTCGTGACCAACGAGTACTATGTGTTCGCCGCCTACTTCGTCCTTCAATACGTCGTGCTGGCGACGGCCTGGAACATCCTCGGCGGCTATGTCGGTTACGTCAATTTCGGCACGACGGCGTTCCTCGCCATCGGGCTTTACAGCGCCGCGGCGCTGAACAAATGGCTCGATCTGCCGATTCCGGTGCTGATCCCGATTGCAGGCGTGCTGTGCGGCGCTGTCGGGCTGGCCATGGGATATCTGACGATCCGCCTGCGCGGTGTCTACTTCACCATCGCAACGCTGGCGCTCTCGGTCGTGGTCCAGACCTTCATCACCAACTGGGATTATGTCGGCGGCTCGCGCGGCATCTACATCATGCGGCCGACCGATGCTCCGGTGTTCGGCAGTTATGTCGCCTATCTCTTCTTCCTGATGACGGTGCTCGCGGTCGCTTCCGTCATCGTCGCGCGCGTCATCGAACGCTCGACTTTCGGCTTCGGCCTCGCCGCCATTCGCGACGATGAAACAGCGGCTGCCGCCTCCGGCGTTCCGGTGCTGAGGCTCAAGCTGGTCGCAGCCGCCATCAGCGGCGCCTTGATGGGAATGGCCGGCGCGCCGCTGCCGTTCTATCTGACCTATGTCGAGCCGACCTCCTCGTTCAGCCTGGCCTACACCGTCAACAGCGTCGCGATGCCGCTGGTCGGAGGCACCACGAGCTGGCTTGGCCCGGTGATCGGGGCGGTCCTGCTCGGTACCATGCAGCAGGCCATGACGGTGTTGATTTCGTCGTCGGTCAATCTGCTCGTGGTCGGCGTGCTGCTCGTGATCTTCGTGATCGCCGCGCCGAACGGAATTCTGGGACTAATCCGGTCCTTAGGGGGCAAGAAGGTCGATCCGGAGACCAATCCGCTCGCGGCGATGCTCGTGACCGAGAAGCGGAGCAGCCCATGACGACCGAGGCGAGCCCGGCTGTGGCAAACGATCTGATCCTCGATGCCCGCGGCATCACCAAGCGTTTCGGCGGCTTCGTCGCGCTGAACAATGTCGACCTCGCGGTGCGGCCCGGCGAGCGGCTCGGCCTGATCGGTCCCAACGGCTCGGGCAAGAGCACGCTCACCAACTGCCTGTGCGGCGCGCTGAAGACGGATGGCGGCTCGATTTCGTTCGCGGGCAGGGCGATCGACAGTCTCTCGTCCTATCAACGCGCACGGCTCGGGCTCGGGCGCAGCTTCCAGCTGCCGCGGCCGTTTCACAGCCTGTCGCTGCTCGACAATCTTCGCATCCCGCTGGTCTACGCGGTTAACGCGCGCGGCGGCACGCATCTGACCGAGCCGCAGATCCGTGCGCGCAGCACGGAGCTGCTCGGCGAATTCGGCCTCGGCGGCAAGCTGCATCGGCTGCCGGGCGATCTGACCCAGGTCGAGATGCGCAAGCTCGAGCTGGCGCGCGCCATGGCGACGGACCCGACGCTGCTGGTGTCGGACGAGGCCCTGGCGGGCCTGTCGCATTCGGAGGTCGACGAGATCCTGGCGCTGCTGCTCGCGCTGAACAAGCGCGGCGTCGCCGTGATCTTCATCGAGCACATCATGCGCGCGGTGATGGCATTCTCCGAGCGGCTGGTCGTGCTGGTCGCCGGCGAGAAGATCGCGGACGGTGCGCCGAAGGACGTGATAGCCGATGAGCGGGTGATAGGGGCATATCTTGGCCAGTAGCATCCGCATCGACAACATCAATGCCGGCTACGGATCGGTTCGCGTCCTTCACAACGTATCCATGAACGTCGCCCCGCGTGAGA
The DNA here is from genome assembly GCF_021458635.1 of Bradyrhizobium monzae. Classification (GTDB taxonomy): domain Bacteria; phylum Pseudomonadota; class Alphaproteobacteria; order Rhizobiales; family Xanthobacteraceae; genus Bradyrhizobium. The sequence continues at coordinate 1,607,549 of NZ_JAIRDQ010000001.1, read as the reverse complement.
CGGTGATCTTGCTAGGCACCAACGGCAACGGCAAGAGCACGCTGATCAAGACCATCATGGGCGCGGTGCGGCCGAGCTCGGGCCGCATCGTCGCGACCATCGACGGCAAGGAGCATGATCTCATCGGCAAGGAGACCGAGGAGATCATCGATCTCGGCGTGGCGCTGGTGCCGGAAGGCCGCCGGCTGTTTCCGCGCCTGACGGTCGAGGAGAATCTGCTGCTCGGCGCTTACCGTCCGACGGCACGGGCGCGGCTGAAGGACAACATGGCCTATTGCTATGAGGCGTTCCCGCGACTTGCGGAACGCCGCGCGCAGCTCGCCGGCACGATGAGCGGCGGCGAGCAGCAGATGCTGGCGCTGGGGCGCGCGCTGATGTCGGCGCCGAGCATCTTGATCGTCGACGAGCCGTCGGTGGGCTTAGCCCCGCTGTTCGTCAGCCGCACCATCGACATGATCGCGCAGCTCAAGGAGCGCTATCATCTGACCGTGCTGATGGCGGAGCAGAATTTCACACAGGCGATGCGGATCGCCGACAAGGGCTATGTGATCGTCCACGGCGAGATCGCTTTCCGGGGCGAGAGCCCTGAAGAAATGCAGCAGAGCGACCTGATACGACAGCATTATCTCGGCATGTAGAACTCAAAATATAAAACAGGGAGGACGACGTGAGGATGTTTCGGCTGACTGGCTTGAGGGGCGTCGCTTTGGCGCTCTCGACAATGATTGCCGCGCTCTATCTGTCCAGCGATGCGGCGCGCGCGGCTGATCCGATCAAGATCGGCTTCGGCATCCAATTGACCGGGCCGCTCGCCGGCAACGGCAAGGCGGCGCTGCTCGGCGCGCAGATCTGGGCCGACGAGGTCAACAAGGCCGGTGGCCTGATTGGCCGGCCGGTCGAGCTCGTGCCCTATGATGACCAGAGCAATCCCGGTCTCGTGCCCGGCATCTATTCCAAGCTGCTCGACGTCGACAAGGTCGATCTGCTGCTGTCGAACAACACCAACCAGACCGCGCCGGCGATGCCGACGATCATTCAGCACAAGCGGTTGATCATGGGCATGTTCGCGCTCGCCATCAACGAGCAGTTCAAATATCCCGGCTATTTCCAGATCCAGCCCTATGGGCCGAACGGCAAGGACTCGCTGACCCGCGGCTTCTTCGAGAATGCGATCGCGATGGATCCGAAGCCGACCACGGTGGCGCTGGTCGGCGCTGACGCGGAGTTCTCCAAGAACGCGCTGGAAGGCGCCCGCATGCAGGCCAAGCGGCTCGGCTTGACCGTCGTCTACGACAAGGTCTATCCGCCGACGACGGTGAACTTCACGCCCGTGCTGAAGGCGCTGCAGGCGACGTCGCCGGACCTGGTGTTCGTCGCGTCCTATCCGTCCGATACGGTCGGCATCATTCGCACCGCGCACGAGATCAATCTCGAGCCAAAGGTGTTCGGGGGCGCCATGGTCGGCACCCAATATGCCGCGATCAAGCAGCAGCTCGGCGAGGCGCTGAACGGCGTCGTCTCCTTCGAGCAGTACATCCCCGAGCCGACGGTCAAATTCCCGGGCATCGAGGACATGCTGAAGAAGTACCAGGCCAAGGCGGCGGAGGTCGGCGTCGACGCGCTCGGCTATTACGTGCCGGCCTTCGTCTACTCGGCGCTTCAGGTTCTCGGCGAGGCCGTGACCAAGACCGGCGGCGTCGATCAGCAGAAACTGATCAGCTACATCCATGGCAACACATTCCAGACCGTGGTCGGCGATATCGCCTTCGGTCCTGATGGCGAGTGGGTCGAGCCGCGGATGTTCGCGGTGCAGTTCCGCAACATCAAGGGCAACGACATCCAGCAGTTCACCCAGGCCGGCAAGGAAGTAATCATCTTCCCGCCGAAGTACAAATCCGGTGACCTGGTCTATCCGTTCGCCAATGCGCAGAAGGCCGCGCAGAACTGACCAGACCGTTCAAAAAGAAGAAACGAGAATTCATGACTGAAGCGATCGGCATGCTCGGCATCGGGATCATGGGCTCCGCCATGGCGCGGAATTTGATCAAGGCCGGCTTTGCCGTGGTTGGCTACGATCCCGTGCCGGCGGCACGGGATCGTCTTTCCGATATGGGCGGCAAGGTGCTGTCGTCGCCGAAGGACGTGGTCGAGGCCGCCGGGATCAGCTTTGCCTCGCTGCCCGGTAGCGCTGCGCTCGCGGAGGCCGCAGCTGGTGTCGCCGTTGCGAGCGGCTCCGGACAGATTCTGATTGAATGTTCGACGCTGCCGCTGTCGGCCAAGCGTGAGGCTTTCGCCGTGTTGGAGAGCGCTGGCAAGACCTTGCTCGATTGCCCCGTCAGCGGCACCGGCGCGCAGGCCGCAACCGGCGATCTCGTGATCCTGGGCAGCGGCGACGAGCACGCGTTCAAGCGATGCGCGTCCGCGTTCGCTGGGATGTCGCGGCGGCAAGTCTATCTCGGCCGGTTCGGCACCGGCAGCATCATGAAATACATCGCCAATCATCTGGTGACGATCCATAACGCCGCGGCTGCGGAAGCGATGCTGCTCGGCATGAAGGCCGGGATCGATCCAGGCCTGGTCTACGATACGCTCGCCGACAGCGCAGGGACGTCACGCATGTTCCAGATGCGCGGGCCGCTGATGCGCGACGAGAATTACGACAATCCGACCGCGACCATCCGGACCCATCTGAAGGATCTCTCCATCATCTCGGGTTTCGCCGCCGAGCTCGACTGCGCACTGCCGGTCTTTGCTGCGGCCGAGCAGCTCTATCACGTGGGCGAGGCGCTCGGCTTTGCGGCGCGCGACACCGCCTCGATCTGCGCCGTGCTCGAGCACATCAACGGCTTCGACCGTCGCAGCGGCGCAGATGCGCCCACAGTTTCGTCCTCCCAATCGTAAAGGAAGAGCCATGTCTGCCTATTGGTGCGCACGCGTTCACGTGACCGATCCCGAAACTTACGGGAAGTACGCCGCTCTCGCCGGGCCTGCCATCGAGAAGCATGGCGGCGTGTTTCTCGCGCGCGGTGGCAAGCAGGTAATCCTCGAGGGCGGCAATTACGAACGCAGCATCGTCGCGCGCTTTCCGAGCCTCGATGCCGCGGTGAAATGCTACAACTCGCCCGAATATTCCGAGGCGCTCAAATACACCATTGGCACGTCCGAGCGCCACATGGTGGCGGTCGAGGGACTTGACTAGATCGTCTTGAGGAAAACCGGACCGTCGCCTGACAGCAGGTTCAGGCGACGGGTCCAGTGCGAACTCAGCGAGCTTGGGGAAGTTGGCGATCGGGCTGTCGAACGCGTCAGCGTTCGTTCGCGATTGTCACCGCGGCTTCCACCGCATTCTCCAGGATTTCATCGGACAATTCCTTGTCGTTGACGGCGCGGGCCAATTGCAGCGCGCCGACCATGGTCGAATAGATCGTGATCGCTTTGCGTCGCCGCTCCTTGGCGGAGCCCTGCCTGATCTGCTCCGCCATCAGCACGATGATGTCAGCGACCTTGCCGGTGAAGGCATCGCGTGTCGCCTTCGGATGGCGCGCGATCTCGGCGACAAGTGCGGCGGTCGGGCAGCCGGTTCCAGCGTGGTCGCGATGCCGCGTCGAGAGATAGTCGCGGATCGTGCTCTCCAGCGCGACGCCGTTTTCCAGATTGGCCTTGTGTCGCTCTTCGCGCCGGGTGAGCGCGTCGATCAGCACCTCCCGCACCAGATCCTCCTTGGAGGCGAAGTGCGAGTAGAAGGCGCCGTTGGTGAGGCCCGCCTCCGACATGATGCCGGATAGGCCGACTGCGGCGATCCCGCTCTCGCGGAACTGCGCTGAGGCGACATCCAGGATGTGCCGGCGGGTCTCGTCCTTGTGTCCCTTTTCGTAGCGCATGGGGCCTGACTCCCTCCTGTCGGCCGGCCTGAAAGGCGCGGCCACGGGATCGTGAGCGATTTGCTATTGCATTACGATCATAATAAAGCATGATGATTATAATACAATGGCTGACGCACCGGCGGCGGGCCCGAAGAACAACAGGACCTCAGGAATGTCAGTCGAGGACGTCGCCGCATCGCCTTTGTCCACAATGGAGGCGCCCGCTCGCAGCGTGTCCGCGCCTCGCACCGCGCCGATAGCCGCCGATCAGCGGCGCGCCGCGCTTCTGACGGCGCCGATCCTGCCGACGCTGCTCAAGCTCGCGCTGCCGACCGTGACCGTCCTGGTGGCGCAGACCGCGGTCAATATCGCGGAAGCCTATTATGTCGGCTATCTCGGCACCGATGCGCTGGCCGGTGCCGCGCTGGTATTCCCGATCTTCATGCTGATGACCATGATGTCGAATGGCGGGTTCGGCTCAGGCGTCGCCTCGTCGGTGGCGCGCGCGGTCGGCGCCGGCCGCCGCGACGACGCGGATGCGGCACTGTTCCACGCCATTGTGCTCGCGATCATCGCGGGCGCGCTGTTTACGCTGGGGGTGCACTTCGGCGGCCCGGCGTTGTTCCGCGCCCTCGGCGGCCGCGACGGCGCGCTCGACGCGGCCATCACCTATTCGAGTTATCTGTTCGCGGGCGCGATTCCCGTCTGGATCGTTAACCTCCAGGCGGCGGCGCTGCGCGGCTCCGGCAACGTCAAGGTGCCGGCGCTGGTGACGCTGATCGGCGCGATCGTGACGATCCCGGTGTCGCCGCTGCTGATCTTCGGCTTCGGACCAGTCCCAAGTCTCGGCATCGGCGGCGCCGGCATTGCCTTCGGCCTCTATTACGGCGCGGCCATGCTGTTCCTGCTGCGCTACATGTCCTCGGGGGCATCCGGTCTGAGGCTGCACATCGTGCCGCTGCGCGCAAAGATTTTCAGCGACATGTTGAAGGTCGGCATCCCTACTGCGTTCAACGCCGTTCTGACCAACCTCACCGTCATCCTCGTCACCGGCGCGGTCGGGCTGTTCGGCACCTCCGCGCTTGCCGGCTACGGCATCGCCTCGCGGCTCGACTACATCATGATCCCGCTGCTGTTCGGCATCAGCACGGCGACGCTGACCATGGTCGGCGTCAACATGGGGGCGGGCCAGGCGGCGCGGGCGCAGAGGATCGGCTGGGTCAGTGGCGCCGCCGGCATGATCATGACCGGCGCGATCGGCCTCCTGGTCGCGATCTTTCCGACGGCCTGGCTGCATCTCTTCAGCCACGACGCGGACGTGGTGAGCGAAGGCATGACCTACTTGCGCATCGTGGCGCCAGCCTATGCCGCGCTGGGTTTTGGCTTCGTCGCGTCGTTCGCCGCGCAAGGCACGGGCCGGGCAATGGGTCCTCTGCTGTCCGCGGTCGCGCGCATCCTGATCGCGGCCGGCGGCGGCTGGATTGCGGTTGCGTATTTCGGCGCGGGAATGACCGGGCTCGCCGCCATGGTCACGGTGTCGCTCGCCGCCTACGCCGTGATCTGCGTGCTGATCATGCTGTCGCCGTCGACCTGGCGCGCCGAGCCGCGCGCCTAGGAAGGGCTTGCGCGCGGCCTGCATCTGCCCCGATTTGCGTTCGTTTCCCATTTTGCGGCGAACGGAGAAGCGTTGCCCGCCGCAGGCGGGAAATATGGATTTTCATTTCATTGATTTCGCCCGGCGGAGAAGCGAATACGGTTCCACTCATTGTCGTCGAGTCACGGAGACCAAGATGTCGTTTCGTCCCGCTTTGATCCTCGCAACGGCGCTGGCCGCATGGTCGGCCGCAGTATCAGCCGAGACCATCAAGATCGGCGTGACGCCGGGGCCGCATGCCCAGATCTTCGAGGCCGTGAAGCCGGTCGCCGCCAAGCAGGGGCTCGACATCCAGCTCATCGAATTCTCCGACTATGTGGTGCCGAACGCGGCGCTCGATGCCGGCGACATCCAGGCCAATTCGTTCCAGAACCAGCCTTATCTGGACAATCAGAAGGCCGACCGCGGCTACAAGATCGAGTCGGTCGCTCTGACCGTGAATTTCCCGATCGGCGTCTATTCGAAGAAGCACAAAGCTTTCGCTGACATTCCCGACAGCGGCAAGATCTCGATCCCCAACGACCCGACGAATGGCGGCCGCGTGCTGCTGCTCTTGCGCGACAAGGGCGTGATCAAGCTGAAGGACGGTGTGGGCTTCAAGCCGACCGTGCTCGACGTCACCGAGAATCCCAAGAAGCTGAAGTTCATCGAGGTCGATGCGGCCCAGGCGCCGCGCGCGCTCGACGACGTCGACGCAGCCGCGATCAACACCAATTATGCAACCCAGGCGGGCCTCGATCCCGTCAAGGACCCGATCCTGCGCGAGGACCCGAAGGGGCCCTATGTCAACCTCATCGCGGTGCGCAGCGCCGACAAGGACAAGCCCTGGGTCAAGATCCTGGTCGACAGCTATCACACGCCCGAGGTGAAGGAGTTCATCCTCACCAAGTTCAAGGGCGCAGTGCTGCCGAGCTGGTAGGCAATCTGCCTAGACAAGGTCCAGCGCACGAGGCCGGTCGCGGCGGGCAGCCTTGCGCATTGCCCGCTTGTGTTGGGCCCTCGCAACCGACATCATCGGGGTCGTGGCCATCCTCGCCCGACAGGGGTCGTATGAAACGCTTTGCAAACCTGAAACGCCTGGGCTTCTTCACGCGGCTGCTCGACGAGGCACCGCCTGCGGAGCGGTATCGCTTCGCCGCCGAGCAGATCGTGCGGGCCGAGAAGGCGGGGCTCGATTCCGCGTGGATCGCGCAGCACCATTTTCACGAGCGCGAGGGCGGACTGCCGTCGCCCTTCACGTTCCTCGGCTATGTCGCAGCCCAAACCTCGCGCATTCGCCTCGGCACCGGCATCGTCACCTTGCCGCTGGAGAGTGCGGTCCGGGTGGCAGAGGACGCCGCGGTGCTTGATCTGCTTTGCAACGGTCGGTTCGAGCTCGGCGTAGGAACTGGTGGCAACCCGTCCGCGTTTGCCGCTTTCGGTCTCGACGGCACCCAGCGCAACGAGATCTTCGCGCGCAATCTGGAGGTGGTCCGCAAGGCGCTGACGGGCAAACAGCTCGACGGCGGCGACACGCTCTATCCGCAGCGGCCGCAATTGGACAAGCGCATCTGGCAGGCGACGTTCTCGGTGGCGGGCGGGGCGCGCGCCGGAAAGGCTGGCGACGGCCTGCTGCTCTCGCGCACCCAGCCGCGCGCCAAGGACGCGCCAAACGCCACGCTCGCCGAGATCCAGAACCCGATCATCGATGCCTATCTCGCGGCACTGCCGCCGGGCGCCGAGCCGCGCATCATGGCGTCGCGCAGCGTGTTCGTCGCGGACGATCATCGCGAGGCGGTGCGGCTGGCAGACATCGGGCTGCGGCGCGCATTGCCGCAGTTCATGAAGGGCGGTCACCTTCCTCCGGGCGAGACGCTGGAGGAGATGATCACGGCGTTTGACACCCATGTCGGCGGCGCCGACGAGGTCATTGCCTCGCTGCGCACCGACGCGACGCTGGAGCGGGTGACCGATCTGGTGTTCCAGGTCCATTCGGTCGATGCGCCGCATCCCTATGTGCTGCGCTCGATCGAACTCGTGGCCGACAAGGTCGCGCCGGCGCTGGGCTGGAGCCGGACCGCGCCTGATGTGGCCCTGGCCGGCTAGCCGGGATTTTCTGGATTGTACGAGGCCTTATGATGAGTACGCCTGACATCATCGACACGCTCGCCGGGATCAAGCCCGGGTCGGCGCTGGACACCATCCGCGCCAAGCGCCTGCAGGCGCGCGAGAACGCGCAGAAGAGCTATCTCTCCCTGTTCGAGCCGATCGACGCCGGCGAGGTCTCGCTGCTCGAGCGGGCCGCGGTCGCGGCCTTCGTAACCGGTCTCCATGGCGAGTCCCCCGTTGCGACTTTCTATCGCGAGAAGCTTGTGGCGAGCGCGGGTGGGGCGGCCCTGCTTGAAGCGATCGAGGCCGAGATCGCGCGGGGCAAGACCTCGGGTCCGTATGGCTCGTTCCCTGCCGGCCCGCTCTCGGCCGAGAACACGGCCGGTCTTATTTATCGGGTGAGCGCGGCGAGCATGCCAGTTCTCGGCACCCGGCTCGTCGCGGCGCTCGAGCATGCGCACCTCCTGGTGTTCCGGCCGCGCGATGCGGCGTCCACCGACATGAAGGCGCTGCTTGCCGCCGGCTGGTCGAACACCGGCATCGTCACCTTCTCCCAACTCGTCGCGTTTCTGTCGTTTCAGGTGCGGGTCATCAGCGGCCTGCGCACGCTCGCCGCAGTAAACGCGTAAGAAGAGGCTGCATCATGAGCGCCACCGTCAATCCGCCCGTCGTCTTCACCCAGGACGAGCTTGGCTGGGTCTCCTGGATCGAGCCGCTGCCCGAGGCCGAGCTCACCGAGCGGCATTTCGCCGGCCTGGTCGATCGCGCCCGCGCCAAGTCGGAATATTTTCGCCTGCTGGTGCGCGATCCCGAGGTGCTGGAAGCCCGCACCAAGACCGACAAGGACATCTTCTACAACGTCGCCGACGGCCTGCCGCGTGCCGAGCGTGAGCTCGCGGCGGCGGCGACCTCGCGCTACAACGGCTGCATCTATTGCGCCTCGGTACATGCGCGCTTCGCCAGCACCTATTCCAAACGCCGCGAGGACGTGCAGAAGCTGCTCGATGAAGGCGTCAACGCCGATCTCGGCGCGCGCTGGAACGCCGTGATCAAGGCCTCGGTGGCACTGGCCTCGACGCCGATCGCCTTCGGCCCTGATAATATCGCGGAGCTGCGCAGTGCGGGCCTCGACGACGCCGAGATCGTCGACGTCATCAACGGCGCCTCGTTCTTCAACTGGGCGAACCGGCTGATGCTGTCGCTCGGCGAGCCCTCGAAATAGGCAATCTCACCGGCACAAGAATTGCTGCTTTGTTTGTAACACCTGACTGGATGGAGCCGTGCATGAGCAACATCGATCGCCGAACCCTGATCAAGGGCTCGCTCGCCGCCGCAATCGCGGGAACATCACTCTCGCGCGCAGCTTTCGCTGACAACGCCGAACCGATCCTGCTCGGCGTCAGCGGGCCGCTCACGGGGCCGAATGCGCAATATGGCACGCAGTGGAAGCAGGGCTTCGATCTCGCGCTCGACGAGATCCTGGCCGGCGGCGGCATCAACGGCCGCAAGCTCGCCTACAGCTTCGAGGACAGCCAGAGCGATCCGCGCCAGTCGGTGGCGATCGCGCAGAAATTCGTCTCCGACCCCCGCATCGTGCTGGAGCTCGGCGATTTCTCCAGCCCCGCCTCGATGGCGGCCTCGCCGATCTATCAGCGCGGCGGCCTCGTGCAGTTCGGTTTCACCAATTCGCACCCTGATTTCACCAAGGGCGGTGATTTCATGTGGAGCACGTCGGTGAGCCAGGCCGACGAGCAGCCGCTGCTGGCGGCCTATGCGGTGAAGAAGCTTGGCCTGAAGAAGCTTGCGGTGCTGCACCTCAACACCGATTGGGGCCGCACCAGCCGCGACTATTTCAACAACGCCGCCAAGGAATTTGGCGCGGAGATCGCCATCACCGAAGGCTATATCGCCGAGGAGCGCGACTTCCGCTCCACGCTGGTCCGCGTCCGCGACGCCAATCCGGATGGGCTGATCCTGATCTCCTATTATTCCGACGGTGCGCTGATCGCGCGGCAGGCGCGCCAGGTCGGGTTGAAGCAGGTGATCTGCGCCGCGAGCTCGGTCTATTCGCCGAAATTCCTCGAGCTCGGCGGTGACGCCGTCGAGGACGTTCACGTCGGCACGCGCTACTTCCCGGAGGATCCGCGGCCAGAAGTGCAGAAATTCATCGCTGGCTTCAAGAAGAAGTACAACGGGCTCGAGCCCGATGCCTTCAACGCCTACGCCTATGACGCCATGAACATGGCCGCCGCCGTGGTGAAGATCGGCGGCACCGATCGCAAGGCGATCCGCGACGCCTTCACCAAGGTCAAGGACGTTCCGAGCGTGATCTTCGGCGCCGCGACGTTCGACGTCGCGAGCCGCCGCGTCAAAGGCGCGATGAATGCAGAACTCGTTGTCCGCAAGGGCCAGTTCTCGCTTTGGGACGGCAAGCCGACCTGACATGATGGCCGGGGCTCCAGTCTCGGCCGCTTTTCTCTGATTGGGACTATCGCGTGTCTTCCTGGCTCGACTACACCATCAACGGGCTGATCGTCGGCAATGTCTACGCCCTCGTGGCAGTCGGGCTCGCGCTGATCTTCGGCGTCAGCCGGCTGATCAACTTTGCGCAAGGATCGATCTATCTCGTCGGCGCCTATATCGGCTGGGTCGCGGTGGTGCAGCTGCACACGCCGTTGCCGCTGACCATCATCTTCGTCGCGGTGGTGGCGGCGCTGGTCGGGCTGATCATCGAGCGGTTCGGCCTGCGGCCCTTACAGAACTCCGTGCGCATCGCGCCGCTGCTGGCGACGATCGGCATCAGCTTCGTGCTCGATCAGCTGGTGATGCTGACCTTCTCGCCCAATCCGCGCGCGCTGCCGAGCCAGCTGCCGGATGTGCGTTTCCAGGTCGGTGGCGGCACGATCGGCCCGCTCGATCTCCTCATCGCTGGTGTCGGCATCTCCAGCGCGGTGCTGCTGTTCGTGTTCCTGCGCTACAGCAAGCTCGGCTGGGCGGTGCGCGCGGCCTCGCAGGACCGCGACGCCGCGATGCAGATGGGCGTCGATGTCAACCGGGTCAATCAGGCGGTATTCGGCATTGCGGCCGCGCTCGGTGGCGTCTCCGGCCTGCTGGTCGGCATGTACTACAACCAGATCGATACCGCGATGAGCCTGCAGGCGACGCTCAAGGGCGTCGTCGCGGAAGTCGTCGGTGGCGCCGGCAACGTGCCCGGTGCCGTGGTCGGCAGCCTGCTATTGGGATTGGTCGAGAGCTACGGCGTCGCCGTGTTCGGCACCAGCTACCGCAATCTGTTCGCCTTCCTGCTGCTGGTCGTCGTGCTGGTGCTGCGGCCGAACGGGCTATTTGCCAGCGCCCGGCAGGCGCCGCCGGAGCCGCTCACCGGCACATTCATCGCGCCGAGCCGGCCGGTGCGCATTCCGCGCTGGGCGTTGCTGGTCGCGGCGGCTGTGTTTGCGATCCTGCCGCTGTTGCCGGTGTCCTTCTACGTGCTGCAGACCTTGATCAACGCCTGGCTGCTCGGCATGCTGGCGCTCAGCCTCACGCTGGTTGCCGGCACGATCGGCCAGGTCTCGCTGGGGCACGCCGCGCTGCTCGCGATCGGCGCCTATACGTCGGCGCTGCTGTCGCTGACGCTCTCCGTTCCCGTCGGTCTCGCCATCATCGCCGGCGGCCTGATGAGCGCCGCGCTCGGCACGATCCTGATCTCGCCGTCGTTCCGGCTGCGCGGGCATTACGTCTCGATCGCGACGCTCGCCATCGGCGAGATCGTGTCGCTGGTGATCCTGAACTGGGAAAGCGTCACACGCGGCCCGATCGGCATCTCCGGCATCCCGCCGCTGTCGCTGTTCGGCTACGATCTGATCAGTCCCACTTCGGTGTACTGGTTCAGCTTTGCCGTGATGGTCGTGCTGGCGCTGCTCCAGGCGCGCTTGCTCTCATCGCATCTCGGCCGCAGCTTTCGCGCCATCCGCGACGATGACGTCGCCGCGCGCGCCTATGGGCTCAGCCTGAACCGCTACAAATCGCTCGCCTTCATCTTCGGCGGGTTCGCAGCCGGCGTCAGCGGCGGTATCGCGGCGCATCTATATTCCTACATCAACCACGAGACCTTCAACACGCAGCAATCCATTCTGGCGCTCACGGTCGTGATCCTCGGCGGCTTGGGCAACGTCGTCGGCGCTATCGTCGGAGCGGTCGCGCTGGTTGGCCTGCCGGAAGTCTTCCGGATCGCGGCGGAGTACCGCATCCTGATCTACGGCATCGTCCTCTTGTTGCTCGTGCGGTTCAGGCCGCAGGGCCTGTTGGGGACGATCTGATGGCGGAGGCGCATGCACCGCTGTTGTCCCTGCGCGGCTTGACCCGCCGCTTTGGCGGGCTGACGGCCGTCGACGGCATCGATCTCGACCTCGCCAAGGGCGGGCTCGTCAGCATCATCGGGCCGAACGGCGCCGGCAAGACCACGCTGTTCAATCTCGTGACCGGGCTCGACCGGCCGGATGCGGGCGAGGTTCGCTTCGAGGGACAGGACATCACCGGCCTCTCGCCGGAACGGCTGGCTGGCCGCGGCATCGCGCGCACGTTCCAGCTCGGCCGCGTCTTCGGCAATCTCAGCGTGATGGACAACGTCCTGATCGGCGCCCACACACGCTTGCGCGCGGTGAAGCCGGCGGTGCCGGTGATCGGCCCGCTCCTGGAATTGGGATTGGCGCTGCTGCGCCCTTCCAGCGTCAAGGCTGAGGAAGAGCGGCTGCGCGAAGAGGTCAAAGCCATTCTCGCCCGCTTCGGCGAGCGGTTGCTGCCGCGGATCGACCAGCCGGCCTACAGCCTCTCTTACGCCAACCGCCGCCGCGTCGAGATCGCCCGCGCGCTGGCGCTGAAGCCGCGCCTCCTGCTGCTGGACGAGCCGACCGCCGGCATGAACCCGAGCGAGACCGCGGAGATGCAGGCACTCGTTGCCGAGCTGAAGGCGGAGGGGCTGACCATCCTCCTGATCGAGCACAAGCTGGAGATGGTGATGCGGCTCTCGGATCGCGTCATCGTCATGGACGAGGGCCAGAAGATTGCGGAAGGGCCGGGCGAAGAGGTGCGCAACGATCCCAAGGTGATCGAGGCCTATCTCGGCCACGGCCTGTCGGGGACGGCAGAGCAGGAGAGCGCGGCATGACCACGGGCGCACCCGAACCGCTGCTGGTGCTGACTGACGTCAACACGTTTTACGGGCAGGCCCAGGTGCATTTCGACCTGTCCATATCAGTCGGTCGCGGCCACATCGTCTGCCTGCTCGGCGGTAATGCCAGCGGCAAATCAACGACGATGAAGATCATCCTTGGCCTGGTAAAGCCGCGCTCAGGCGAAGTGACGTTCGACGGCGCCTCGCTGATCGGGCTCACCACGCCGCAGATCGTCCGCCGCGGCATCGCCTCGGTGCCGGAGGCGCGACGGCTGTTCGCCGACATGAGCGTCCGCGAGAACATTTTGATGGGTGCCTTCGTGCGCAACGACCGCGATGCGGTGGCGCAGGATCTCGACAAGATGCTGACGCTGTTCCCGAAGCTCGGGCAGCGGCTGTCGCAGCGCGCGGGCTCCCTGTCCGGCGGCGAGCAGCAGATGGTGGCGATGGCGCGCGCGCTGATGAGCCGGCCCAGGATGATCGTGATGGACGAGCCGACCATGGGCCTGTCACCGCTCTATGTCGACCGCGTGCTGGAGCTGATCCGCACCATCAACCAGGAAGGCGTCTCGGTCTTCATGGTCGAGCAGAACGCCAGCCTCGCGCTCGAGATCGCGCACGAGGCCTATGTGCTGCAGACCGGCAAGATCGTGCTCTCCGGCTCGGCGCGGACGCTGAAGGACGACCCCCGCGTGCGCGACGCCTATCTCGGCGGCTCCGAGGCGGCGTAAGGCGCTGCTGTCTCCACGGCGTCATGGCCGGGCTTGACCCGGCCATCCACGTCTTGCTGCGGGCACGAAGAGCGTGGATGCCCGGGCCTTCGCCTCGCCGAAGCGGCTTCGGCCGCGCAGGCGGGACAAGCCCGGGCATGACGACCTCCTGCAATTTCGCATATGCGATCATTGGGCAGCAGCCGGGGCTGGTCCGTATGATAATTCTGTGAAAAGATCATACCGTTGACGCAACGAGGCGCGGCGGAATGAGTTTCGTGACGAGGTCTTTGCGGGCGGTCGAGCCCGGAACGGTGCTGCTGTTCGGCGGGCTCGTCGTCGCCAATGTCGTCGCATGGGCCTGGGCTTTCGCGGCGTTCGGCGATCGACCTGCAGTGATGGCGACCACGCTGCTCGCCTGGGTGTTCGGCCTGCGCCACGCGGTCGACGCCGACCATATCGCGGCCATCGACAATGTCGTGCGCAAGCTGATGCAGGCGGGCGATACGCCGCGCAGCGTCGGTCTCTATTTCGCGCTTGGCCATTCCACGGTGGTCGTGATCGCGACCATGCTGCTCGCGCTCGGCGTGGTCAGCCTCGGCGGCGACAGCCTGCTCAGGGATATCGGTGGGTTGATCGGCACCTCGGTGTCGGCGCTGTTTTTGCTGGTGATCGCCGCCATCAACCTCGCCATCTTCGCCGGCTTGTGGCGGACATTTCGAGCGGCCCGGGAGCGGGGAGTTCATGACGCCGAAGGGCTCGACGCGCTGCTTGCCAATCGCGGCTTTCTCGCGCGCCTGCTCGGCCCGATGTTTCGGCTGGTGACAAAACCCTGGCACATGTTTCCGCTCGGATTGCTGTTCGGCCTCGGTTTCGACACCGCGACCGAGATCGGCCTGCTCAGCATCTCCGCCACCGAAGCCGCGCGCGGCGCATCGCTCGCCGACATCCTGGTCTTCCCGGCTCTGTTCGCTTCAGGCATGGCGCTGGTGGACACCGCCGATTCAACGCTGATGGTGAGCGCCTATCGCTGGGCCTTCGTCGATCCCATGCGAAAGCTTTGGTACAACCTCACCATCACGGGTGCCTCCGTCGCGGTTGCGCTGTTCATCGGCGGCATCGAGGCGCTTGGCCTGATCTCCGACCGACTTGGCCTTAACGGCGGCGTGTGGGCGCTGGTCGACGCCCTCAACGACTCGCTCGCCAATGTCGGCTTCGCGGTGATCGCGCTGTTTGTGATCGCCTGGCTCGTCTCGAGCTTGATCTACCGCCGCATGTTCGCAGACGGGCGCGGCGCCACGCCGGATGGTCTCGATGCGACCGAGGTGGCCTGAGTCCGGCCGTCGTTGCGCCGTTCTCGCGGCACTCCCGGCCTTCGTCCTTGTAGCGGATGACGCCTTCGCGCAGAGCAGCGGTGCGCCGCATGAGCTGCCGCCCGTCGAGGTCAGCGGCGGCGAGACGCCGCATCACAAAAAGCCATCCACGACGCGACGCCCCGTCGGACCTGCCGCGGCGAGGCGTCCCGTCGTTGCCCAGCCGGTGCCAGCTCCGGGAACAGACGCCACGAGCGTTGCCTCCGGCGCCAAGAGTGCGCCGAGCATGGCGAGCGAGTTCACAATCTCCGGCGAGGCGCTCAATGCGCGCACCTTCACGCGGCCCGGCGAGGCGCTCGAGGCCGTGCCGGGGCTGATCGTCACCCAGCACTCCGGCGAGGGCAAAGCCAACCAGTATTTTCTGCGCGGCTACAATCTCGATCACGGCACCGATCTCGCCATCACCGTCGACGACGTCCCCGTCAACATGCGCACCCATGCGCATGGCCAGGGCTATGCCGACCTGAACTGGCTGATCCCCGAGACGATCAGCGCGATGGATGTGCGCAAGGGGCCATATTTCGCCGAGGAAGGCGATTTCGCCTCGGTCGGCAGTATCCATATTGACCTGATCGATCGCACCGAAAAGGGCCTCGCGCAAGTAACGGTCGGCAGTTTTGGCTATCGCCGCCTGCTCGGCATGGATTCCGCCAAGGTCGGTGACGGTTCGCTGCTCGTGGCCGGCGAGATCAGCACCTATAACGGCCCGTGGGTAAATCCGGACGATGTGAAGAAGCTCAACGGCCTCCTGCGCTACAGCCAGGGCACTGCAACCGACGGCGTCTCCGTCACTGGCATGGCCTATGCCAACACGTGGAATTCGACAGACCAGGTGCCGCAGCGCGCGATCACCAGCGGTTTTCTCGACCGCTTCGGCTCGGAGGATCCAAGCGACGGCGGCGACACCAATCGCTTCGCCCTGTCAGGCCGCGTCGCGCAGAGCGACGATCTCGGCTCCTGGAAGGCCAACGCCTTTGTCGTGAAGAGCCAGCTCGATCTCTTCAATAATTTCACCTACTTCCTAAATGATTCCGTGCTCGGCGACCAGTTTCGTCAGCACGACGACCGCCTGATGGCCGGCGCGAATATTTCGCGCACGCTGAACGGCTCGTTCGCGGGCCTGCCGATGCAGACGACCTTCGGCATGCAATGACGCGATCGATCTCGCGCTCTCCAACACGTTCCAGCGCAGCTTCCTGTCCAGCGTCCGCAGTGACAAGGTGGGTGAGGGCAGCGTCGGCATCTATGCGGAAAACACCGTGCGCTGGACCGACTGGCTCCGGACCACGGTCGGCTGGCGCGGTGATTATTATAACGCTGACGTCACCTCACTGTTCAATTCCAACAATTCCGGGCACGTCGATGCCTCGCTCGGAAGCCCCAAATTCAGGATGGTGCTCGGCCCGTTCAACCAGACCGAATTCTTCCTTGGCGCTGGCTACGGCATGCACTCCAACGACGCCCGTGGCGCGACCACGACGGAAGTCCCTAGCGATCCCGCCACAAGGCTCTCGCAATCTCCGCTCTTGGTGCGCACCCGCGGCGCCGAGGTCGGCGTTCGCAGCAAAGTCATTCCCGGCCTCGACTCGTCATTTAGCGTCTTCATCCTCGACCAGGATTCTGAGATCCTGTTTTCGGGTGACGCCGGCGATACCGAGGCGACACGCGCCGGCCGCCGCTACGGCTTTGAGTGGACAAACCACTATCGCCCGCGCTCCTGGATCGACATCGATGCCGATCTCGCCATGACGCATGCGCGCTTCCGCGGCTATGATTTCGACCAGGCGGCGGTCTATGCCTCGCTCGCCGGCTATCCCGAGGCGCAGATCGGCAACGCGCCCGGCAATTACATTCCGAACGCGCCGTCGATGGTGGCCTCCGCCGGCATCACGCTCGGCGAGAAGACCGGCTGGTTCGGTGGTGTGCGCTGGCGCTATCTGGCGGCGAGCCCGCTGACGGAGGACAATGCGTTTCGCTCGTCAGCGACCAGCATCTTCAATGGCCGCCTCGGCTATCGCGCCGACAATGGCTGGCGCATCCAGCTCGACGTGCTCAATCTGTTCGACACGCAGGCAAACCAGATCACCTACGCCTATGGTTCGCTGCTCAAGACCGACACGCTCTATAATCTCTGCGCCGGCGGTGTCGCGCCGACCCCGGTCTGCCAGAACGGCGTGATGGACTACGTGCTGCACCCGGTCGAGCCGCTGACGTTTCGGCTGACAGTGGCCGGGGCGTTTTGATTGCCACATCGTCATGCCCGGGCTTGTCCCGGCCATCCAGGCCCTTCAGCGCGTGACCAAGAACGTGGATGCCCGGGACAAGCCCGGGCATGACGGCTTCTGTCGTAGCTTGCAATGTAAGTTAGGCCGACGCCGCGCTCTGCACCGTCTCCACCGGTAAATCGTCGCGATTGGGATCGCCCGGCGCCGTCGCCCAGGCCAATTCCACCAGCGTCACGAACCTGCGTCCGCCGCCGTCGAGCTGGACGACGATCAGGCCCTGCTCCTCCATATAGCCGAGCAGGCGCTGGGCCCGGCGCAGCGAATGCGAGCCATAGGCGCGGGCGATCGCGGCATCGCCGGGGCAGGGCCAGCCTTCCTTGGCGGCGCGCGCGATCATCATGAACACGCCCTGCATGTCGTCGGGCAGGATCGAGGCGCGCAGCGTCACCTCCTGCCAGGCCTCGTCCTCGGCGATGTCTGTGCCGAGGCCTGCGCGTGCATGCGTCAGCATGCGGCGGAATTCGCCGAGGTCAGGCACGGCGGCGCCGAGGCCCTCGATGCGGCAGCGGACCACGAATTCCTGGTAAAGCACGCCGATGGCGCGGAAGCCGGCATCGGGCGCGGCCAGCACGGCGCGCAGCGTCCGATCCACGCGCTCGCGCCGCTCGGCGAGCTCTTCGGCACTGACGGGCACCTCGACCACCTCGGGGCTGACCTCGGGCGCTGCTGCCTTTGCCGCGCGGAGCTGCTCGAGCAGGTCCGGCGCCGGCCGGCGCTGTGCGCGCGTTGCCTCCAGCGGCGGCGCTGCCAGGATCACGGCGCGCGCGTCCTCCAGCGCCGCTTCCGGCATCGGCATCAGCCGCGGCGTCGAGTTGCGCGGGGAGGTGTCGGTCGGGCCGATGTTCAGCCGCAGCGGACGGCGCGACAGCGCAGGTCCAAGCGCCATGAACTGTCCGCGTTCGAGATCGCGAAAGGCTTCCGCCTGCCGCCGCTCCATGCCGAGCAGGTCCGCGGCGCGCGCCATGTCGATGTCGAGGAATGTCCGGCCCATCAGGAAGTTCGAGGCTTCGGCGGCGACGTTCTTGGCGAGCTTTGCCAAACGTTGCGTCGCGATGATGCCGGCGAGCCCGCGCTTGCGGCCGCGGCACATCAGATTGGTCATGGCGCCGAGCGAGAGTTTTCGCGCTTCATCCGAGACCTCGCCGGCGACCGCCGGCGCAAACAGCTGCGCCTCGTCGACGACCACCAGCATCGGGTACCAGTGGTCGCGCTCGACGTCGAACAGGCCACCGAGGAAGGCAGCCGCGCGCCGCATCTGGTTCTCGGCATCCAGCCCTTCGAGATTGAGCACGGTGGAGACCCGGTGCAGCCGGGCGCGTTCGCCCGCGACCTGCAGGCCGCGCTCGGTGTGATCCTCGGCCTCGATCACCAGATGGCCGAAGCGCCCGGCCAGCGTGACGAAATCGCCTTCGGGGTCGATGATGGCCTGCTGCACCCAGGGCGCGCTCTGCTCGAGCAGGCGCCGCAACAGATGCGACTTGCCGGAGCCGGAATTGCCCTGCACCAGGAGACGGGTCGCCAGGAGTTCCTCGAGGTCCATGGCCGCCGCGGCGCCGGCCGTGGTCAGCCCCATCTCGATCGCAACCGTCATGTCCCGACTCAGGCCCTTCCATTCGCGGACAGGGGCTTATCAATCGGATCGGGACGCGTCGAGCGAAACAGGACGGAACACGCCGCGTTGCCCACGGCGGAATTTCAGCCGAGATTTGAAAGTCGTAGAAGCGCGGGGCGGCCCGAGGGGCGACTCGTTGAGGGCGCCTTGCTTTCGGTAAAGCCGCAGCCGCTTCAGCGGAAGCGAGCCGCCGGTCCGTCCGGGAGACGGAAAATTCGGCGTTGCCTTGTATGCATTATCCCAGTTGCCATCCCGGGCCGGTTTGCCTTAAATGCTGCAACGCACCCGCGACAGCCGGGGCTCAAAAAATCACACACATTGTCGAGGGGACGAAACCATGGCGCGCAACGTTCTGATTCTCGGAGCTTCCTACGGCTCTCTGCTGGGCACCAAGCTGCTGATGGCCGGGCACAACGTGACCCTGGTCTGCCGCGCCAAGACCGCGGAGCTGATCAACCGCGACGGGACCGAGGTGCGCATCAAGCTGCGCGACGAGGCGGTGCACCGCGCGATCTTCTCGCGCGATCTGCCCGGCAAGCTCGACGCGATAACGCCGCAGAATGTCGACGTCTCGCGGTATGACCTTGTCGGTCTTGCGATGCAGGAGCCGCAATACACCAACCACACCGTCCGCTTGCTCATGGTCAAGATCGCCGCGGCGAAGCTGCCGTGCCTCTCGATCATGAACATGCCGCCGCTGCCTTATCTCAAACGCATTCCGGCGCTCGCCGACATGGATCTCGAGGAGGCCTACACCAATGCGCAGGTGTGGGAGCGGTTCGAGCCCGGGTTGGTGACGCTGTGCTCGCCCGATCCGCAGGCGTTCCGTCCGCCGGAAGAGGCGGCGAACGTGCTGCATGTCGGCCTGCCCACGAATTTCAAGGCCTCGGCTTTCGCCGACGACAAGCACAACAAGGTGCTGCGCGAGCTCGAGGCCGATATCGACGCGGTGACGCTCGACGGTCATGACGTGCCGGTGAAGCTGAAGGTGTTTGACTCGCTGTTCGTGCCGCTGGCGAAATGGTCGATGCTGCTCACCGGCAACTATCGCTGCATCACGCCGCAAGAGCCGCAGTCGATCCGCGACGCCGTGCACGGCGATCTCGCGCGCTCGCAGACGATCTACGACCATGTCGACGCCATCGCGCGCCGCCTCGGCGCCGATCCGCAGGACCAGGTGCCGTTTGCGAAATACGCCAAGGCCGCCGAAAGCCTGCTCAAGCCGTCGTCGGCGGCGCGGGCCGTGGCCGGCGGCGCGCCGTTCATCGAGCGCGTCGACCTTCTGGTGAAGCTGATCTCGCATCAGATCGGCACACCCAACGCCGAGATCGACCGCACCGTCGATACCGTCGACCAGAAGCTGAACGAAAAGATCGTGCAGGGCGGATCGGGCGCGCAGTAACGGCGCCCGACGGGCGAAACACCTGCAGGGGCTGTCAATCCGCGCCGGTAAAAATATTCCACTTTACCGAAATTCGGAATTGGCGTATGTGTTGCGCATCCCGGCTCGACCTGGAGGGGCGATCGTACGTCGTCACTGATCGAGAGCCGGGCTTGCGGTGGACGCGGCAGCGTCGGCACGAGGGGTGCGGGCAGGGCGGGTAGTCCCTGTGAGCCCGAAACCGCGTGTGGATGAGCGGCGCTGTGAAGTTCGTCTCGCCAACATTCTTGCGGCGCGTGTGCACACTGCTGCGAGACCCTTTGGCATCGGGCGGACGCGCGTACGGCAAAACCGTGTGGTCCCGACCGTCGTCGCTACGGTCAAGCTTGTCGCGGAGGTGTGGAGCGCCCAACCGGGTCAACCGCATCGCGAATCTGCGAGGCGAGGGAGGCCAGAAGGAATTCGGCTCCCGGGAGAGCACGGCATAAGCCGTCAACCCACCGCGCAGGGAAGGCCGTGTGTTAGGCTTCGCCTGTATGCTGCTGTGCGGTTTTCCTGCGCTACATTTTCGCGCAGCGGACCGCGGGTGCCGCCGGCACCCGGCCTTCCCTGCGCCCTCTTGGACAAGAGGGTGGAGTGACCAAGCAAAGCTCGGGCGAAATGCGTCGCGAGGATGAGAAGGCGTGTCTGAGATTCGAAATGCGAACCGGAAGAGCGAAGTCGTCGCTTCATACTCCGTCATTGCGAGCGCAGCGAAGCAATCCAGAGTCTTTCCGCGGAGGGATTCTGGATTGCTTCGCTGCGCTCGCAATGACGAGATCGGGGAGGCTGCTTGCCACACACCCTACGGCACTGTGCGATGACGCTCCCAATGGGGAAGCGGCTGCGCACAACACCGCTCACGCGGCACGCAACACCCTCAACTCTGGCTTGCCACACGCGCGCGATCGAGATGCTCCTCGATCTTGGGGCGGTCACGGGTGCGCTCGAAGCTGGTGCAGAGCAGCTCCGTCTCCTCGAGCGAGACGGGCGCACGATACAAACGGCACATGAATTCGGCGGTGGCGCGTCCTTTGCCCGTGCTGGGGCTGCGCTCGGCCAGGAACATGCAATCGCGGCAGACGCTGGCATCGAGCCGCTGATGGGCTGCGTCGAGATGATTGAGAACCTCGCGGAGCGAGTCGCGCAGCTGGATGCGGTCGTCGGTCTCGAGGCCTCTGACCGCGTTGACGACGTGATTGATCGGATCGTGCTGGCTCAGCCATTTCTCACCCTGCGTCGTGACGTGCAGCACGACAGAACGCTTGTCTTCCTGCGACGGTTTGCGCACCAGGAAGGATTTGCTCTCCAGCGTCTTCACGATCTGCGACGCGGTCGCCCGGGTCGCGCCGATGAAGCCGGCGAGCGCGGATGGTGTGCGCGAGAATCGATTGGCGCGGCCGAGAAAGCGCAACGCCATCCATTCCCGATCGCGCAACCCGTGTTGATTGCCTTCAAAATACCAGGCTCTGGCCGCCTGAACCAGCAGCTCGACGGCTTCGCGTGCCAACGGCATAAATTCCTACCTCGCCCCGGGAATCGCGTGTGCGGCGCCCCGAAGCCGCTTTGCATCACGGCGCACGAATGTCTCGCGAGAATCCTGTTGCCCGCCAACGTCCGATGCGTGCGTCGTGACCGGCTTCAGCGCGAAGCCTTGGACTGCACGGCACATGATTTGGACTGATGGGCGTCGCAGGATACTGCGCGAGAAACGCTGCTGCCGATGGCCTGCCAACTGCCGGGTCGTCAAACGCAAGCCCGAGCTGCCGTCACCGCCGGACGATGGATCGGAGTTGTACAACCGAAGCCCCTGAGTTCAAGTCACACGCAGACGTTTCTTATGTTCCCCGAAACGATGAATGAGCTTCTCAACAAAATCAAGTAGAGACACTCGTTGCGCACGGATGTCGTTGCAGACGGATGTAACGTTCAAGACAATCTAGCTGTTCAGGACACATGATAGTGAACGCAATACGTAGTCTAACGGGCTAGATGCATGCCGTTCTACGACGGTTTGATTGCACGGATATTGCTGTCCGTCGTCGATGCAAGTTGATCGAAGCTTGTGCACGACAGGCGCTGTGCACCACGCAAATCATCCACAACTTCCGTGATCTGCTTCTGGAATCGCCAGAACGGCATCGGGGGAACTCGCGGGGATTACACGTGGCGGTTGTTATGACGTCGTGCCTGGCGTATCATCCGCACGTCGTTTTCCACGACCATGCTGATCGTCTCATCCAAATGGTTGAGACTCGTGCGGCCAGCATTGTCGGACAAACGCCTATGCAGTTTGTGCCACGACATGCGCGTATCGAGGGCAATATGCCCGGTGCTGGTCGCGCCCAGGCAGTAGCTTGCGCCGCTAGTCGCTCTTGAGCATGTCCCTGAGCTCGCGGAACGGATCGGCGCTCGGCGCAGCAGAGACGTCCTGTCGCATGGCGTTGTAGATTCGCGGGACCATGTCGACCGCCTGGTCGAGCCCCGAATCACGTCCCGATTGATATCCGCCCATCAGGCGAAGGTCTCGGGTGTCCTCGTATTTGGCGATCAGGGTGCGCAATTTGCTCACCAATTCGCGCTCCTCGGGATCCCAGACGTTGTGGGCGAGGCGGGAGACCGAGGCCAGCACGTCGACGGCAGGATAGCGCGCCTGGTCGGCAATGTGCCTGGAGAGCACGATATGCCCATCCAGTGTGCTGCGGATGGTGTCGGCGATCGGCTCGTTGTGGTCGTCGCCGTCGACCAGCACGGAGAATATGCCGGTAATGGTCCCGGAGCCCTCCTCGCCGGGCCCGGCTCGCTCCAGCAGGCGGGGCAGGTCGGTGAATACCGTCGGAGCGTAGCCGCGGGCTACCGCGGGCTCGCCGGCCGCCAGCGCGACCTCGCGGGCGGCGTGGGCGAAGCGGGTGATCGAATCGACCACGAGCAGCACCGATTCGCCGCGGTCGCGGAAATATTCGGCCACGGCCATTGCGGTCTTCGGCGCCAGCCGCCGCATCATCGGGCTTTCATCACCGGTCGATACGATGGTGACGGAGCGGTTGCGGTCGTTGCCGAGCACGTCCTCGATGAATTCGCGCACCTCGCGGCCGCGCTCGCCGACCAGCGCCAGCACGACGGTGTCAAAACCCTGGCTGCGGGCGAGCATCGCGAGCAGCGTCGATTTGCCGACGCCGGAGCCGGCAAAGATGCCGACGCGCTGGCCGGCACAGATCGGCGCAAACAGGTCGATGACACGGACGCCGGTGCGTAGCGGCTTGTGGACGCGCGCCCGCTTCATCGCCGGCGGCGCTTCGGTCTCCGCCGAGACCGCACGCGATCCCGGGGTGAGCGGGCCCATTCCGTCCAGCGGGGCGCCGAGCGCGTTGATGACACGGCCCTTCCAGCTCGGATCCGGCGCGAACGACAATGCCGGCATGCGGTAGGCGACCGAGCCGAGCCCGCCGGCGAATTGCCGGTCGAACGGCTTTGCGACGATGCCGTCGCTGTCGATCCGCACCACCTCGCCGATCTGGGGCTTGCCCCCGGAATTGACGCCGATCAGCTCGCCGAGCTTGACGGCGCGTGACAGGCCGGAGACGCGGAAATGCGTCGGCGCGATCTCGGAGATCGCACCGCTGATGCTTGCCAGCGGCGTACTCTGCTGGAGCTCGAGCAGCGCCCACTCAAGTTGACGAAGAGCGTTCAAGGAAACCGTCCACCCCAATTACGCGCGACGCGCAGCCTACTTACTCGGATCGCCCAGCGTCCGGATTGCGTTGCTGAGCGTGCTCTCGGTGCCCTCGATCAGCGAGTTCGTGCTGTCGAAGGCGCGTGAGGCCGACATCAGCTTGGTCAATTCCATCATCGGGTTGGCGCTGGAGCCCTCGACATAGCCCTGCTTGAAGCCGTCCCGGCTGAAATCGCCGATGGCGGTCGCAGGACGGTCGGGCGTGACGCCGGAATTGCCGTAGCGATCGAGATTGGCATCGGCGGGAATGTTGAACAGGCCGATGCTGCCGATCTCGTTGTTGTCCTGGGTGATCGTGCCGCTGCGCGAGATCGAGACGGGGCCGCCGTTCGGGTCGAGCGAGATCTGCGCACCGCCGGAATCGATGATGGGGAAGCCCGACACCGTCTGAAGGTCGCCGTTGGCGGCGAGCTGGAGCCGGCCGTCGCGGGTGTAGACCGTGCCGTTGGGGCCGGCGAAGGCGATCCAGCCTTGTCCGACCACGGCGACGTCGAGCGGGTTGCCGGTCTCGGTGATGCTCCCTTGCTCGCGCGAGATGATGTTTTCGCCGGGCGAGGAGAACGCGACCGGGTTCGCGGCGGCCTTGGACAACACCGTCTCGAATTTCACCACGTCGGTGCGAAAGCCGGACGTGTTGACGTTGGCGACGTTGTTGGCGATCGTCTGGAGGCGCTTTTCGAGCGCGACCTGCGCCGACAATCCCACATAAAGAGCCGATTGCATGGCTTACCTGTTGAACTTGATGTTCTGAAGTGTCGTGAGCATGTTGGTATCCAGGCTGGCCGACGACGTCGATGCGCCGGTGATCAGGACCAGCGCGGGGTTGGTCGAGGTGTCGCTCTGGGCCTGGGTCGCATCCCACATCGCCGCGAAACGCTGCACGAATTTGGTGACCTTGGTCGGGTCCTGGAAATCGGTGAGATCGATCTTGTCCGTGATCATCTTGGCCTGCATGTCGATGTCGGACGAAGAGATCGTCGACGACCAGCCCATCGCGGTCTGCACCACCTGGGTCAGGGCCTTGTCGGCGAGGATCTGGTAGGGGCTCGTAATCGAGGCGGCTTTGCGCGTGAAGTAGAGAGCAAGCCGCAGGCCCTCGTTCTGGTCGCCCGCGTTCTGCTCCATCGTCTGCGTGACGTATTGGGTCGCCGTGCCGGTCGTGGCCGCGGTGGTCGAGGTCGCGTTGGCACCATTGGCAGCGAAATTGAACGCCGTGGCGAATTCCTTGTAGCGGCTGTCGCTGAGCTTGTTGGCGAAGGCGTCCTTGTCCGAGACGCCCTCGGTCAGCACCTTGCGCATGAAGGCCTTGGCATAGGTCATGTCGCTGAGGCCATAGGCCTTCATCGCGTAGGCGTAGAGCCGATAGTCGCCCAGGAAGTCGTCGATCGTCTTCACATTGCCGATATGGCTCAGAAAGTAGTCGGTATCGCGGCTCACGTCCGGTTCATCCGCCACCTGCGTGAGCGACTTGCCCATGTCCTTGGTCAGCCTGGTGTAATCCGCGATCGTGGATAGCATGGCACGCGCCCCTTTGGCCGCTCTTGCGACATCGTCTCAAGCTGCCGCGAATTGCTTGCGCGGGGCTGGCCATGCCGAAGCCAGCTTCGCGCAAGCGTGGCCGACTAGATATTCTCGATGGGATCGGCGATGGAGTGGCGGGTTGCTCAGTTTCGTGGGGATTTTCATCACGGTGGCGGCGCTGCTCGGCGGATTTGCCGCCATGGGCGGGCATCTGGCCGTGCTCATGCAGCCGTGGGAGTTCGTGATCATCATGGGCACTGCGGTCGGCACCTTCATCGTGGCCAATCCGTGGAAGACGGTCGTGGATACCGGGGTGGCCTGCATGCAGGCCATCACCGGCGCGGTGCCGGGTGAGCGCTACTATCTCGATCTGCTCGGAGCGCTTCATGCGCTGATGCGCGAGCTCCGCGGCAAGGGCCGCAACGAGGTCGAGGCGCATATCGACGATCCCTCGTCCTCGGAGATTTTCAAGGCGTTTCCGAGCGTGCTGGCCGATCCGGCGCTGCTTCAGTTCATCTGTGACTATGTCCGCCTCATCATCATGGGCAATGCGCGCACGCACGAGATCGAGGCGCTCATGGATGAGGAGATCCACACCATCGTGAAGAGCAAGCTGACGCCCTACCATGCGCTGGTGACGGTGTCGGAGGCGCTGCCGGCACTCGGTATCGTCGCCGCCGTGCTCGGCGTCATCAAGGCCATGGGCGCGCTCGATCAGTCGCCGAAGCTGCTCGGCGGCTTCATCGGCGCGGCGCTGGTCGGTACCTTCGCCGGCATCTTCCTGTCCTACGGCATCATTTCGCCCTTCGCGCTGAAGATCAAAATGACGCGCGAGAAGAAGTGCCGGCCCTACATCATCGTCAAGCAGACGCTGCTGGCGTTCATGAACGGCGCCATGCCGCAGATCGCGGTCGAGCACGGCCGCAAGATGATCGCGAGCGGTGAGCGGCCGTCGATCGACGTCGTCGAGAACGAGACCATTGCAGGTCCCAAGGCCGTCGTGACCGAGGCTGAACCCAAGGCCGCACCCAAGGCTGCACGCGCATGACGATGGAAGACGTCGAGATCGATCAACGGAAGCAGCTGCCGAACTACCTGCTGGACGCGGCCGGCATCTCGATCGAACGCATGCCGATGCTCAATGTGATCTTCGATCGCATGGCGGCATCGTGCACGGACAGCCTGCAGCCGATAGCCGGAACGCCCTGCTACTTCTCGGTCAACGGAATCGTCAACGACCGCGTCGGCGATATCATCAAGGACTACGAGGGCAACGCGGTCGCCGCCGTACTCTATGCCGAGCAGTGGGACTCCCGCGTCATTATCGTGCTCGACCGCGATTTCGTGTTCACCATGGTCGAGGCGATGTTCGGCTCCGACGGCGCCGAACCACCTCTCGACGTCGAGCGCTCGTTCTCGAACATCGAGATGCGTCTCGTCCAGGCACTGTTCGAGCGGTTCGCCAAGGCGCTGCAAACCGCGTTCGCCGGCACCTCCAACGTCACCTTCCGCGTCGAGCGGGTCGAGACCGCCATGGCGTCGCTGGCGATCGGGCGGAGCGGCAACATGTCGATCTGCGCGAACATCATGTTGCAGGCGCTCTACCGCGGCGGTCAGATGTTCCTGATCATCCCGCATTCCGCGCTCAATCCGCTGCGGCAGAAGCTCGCCCACGTCGTCGTCAGCGACGGTCGTGCGGCCGACCCGCGCTGGCGCGAGCAGATGGAGAGCGAGGTTCACCGCACCGAGGTGACGCTGAGCGCGGTGCTCGACGAGAAGATGATATCCCTCGAGGACGTCGTGAAGTTCAAGGTCGGACAGGTGCTCGAGCTCGAAGCCACGCCGCGCTCGCTGGCGCGGCTCGAGAGCAACAACCAGGTGCTGTTCTGGTGCCAGATCGGCCAGCTTGATGGCTACTACGCCATGCAGGTGGCTGATCCCGTCGATCAGAAGCGGGAGTTCGTCGATGATATCCTATCTCGTTGATGCCGTGTTGCTGATCGCGCTGGCCTTCACCAGCATGCGCGTGACCCGAATGCACCGCGAGCTGGCGCGGCTGCGCAACTATCAGGGTGAGTTCTCGACCATCGTCCACGAGACCGCGGGCACCTTCGATACCGTGATCACCGCGGCGCATGATTCAACGGCCAATCTTGGCCGGCTCGCCAACGTGCTGAGCACCAGGATCGACCAGGCTCACGAGGTTATTGCGGCGCTCGATGCGCGGACCGGGTTGCAGCCCGCTGCGACCGCGAACGGCACCGAGGTCAACAAGCATTAGGGCCGGGACTGGCTGAACGGATGGATCGGAACGCCGCGGCGCTCCGGGAGCGGAAATACCAAGAGGCGATACCAAATGGCGCAATCCTTCGACTACGAGTCAGCAACCGCATCAGATGATGCCGAGACGTCTCCGCTGGAGCGGTTGGCGGAGATCGCCGCGCGCACCGCAGAGGAGACCGGCAAATTCGCCAATGTCGATGCCATCCTGCGCATTCCCGTCACCATGCAGGTGGTGCTGGGATCGGCCACCATCCCGGTGGCGAACCTGATGAAGCTCGGCCGCGGTGCCGTGGTTCCGCTGGATCATCGCGTCGGCGAGCCCGTCGACGTCGTGGTCAACGGTCGCGTCGTCGCCCGTGGCGAAGTGGTCGTCGTGGAAGAGGACAATTCGCGCTTCGGCGTGTCGCTGACCGAGATCGTCGGCCCGCTGGGGCAGAGTGATTCCTGAACATGGCGGCACAGGTCGGCATCGCTCCCATCAAGCAACGAGGCGTTGCCACGCTGGGCGGAACGGAAAAGGTCGCGGCGCTTCTGCTGGCCATGGGCCGGCAGGCGGCCGCGAGCGTGCTCGCGCAGTTTGAGCCGCAGGACATCCGCATCGTCACCAAGGCTGCGGCTGAGCTGCGGCCGATCACGGCGCAGGAACTCGAGTCCATCGTCGAGGAGTTCGCCCAGCAGTTCTCGATGGGCGCGAACATTCTCGGTACCCTCGGCGGCCTCGAAGCCGTGCTCGGCGACGTGCTTCCCGCTGACCAGGTCTCGGCGATCATGTCGGACCTGCTCGGCAATTCGAGCCGGTCGGTGTGGGACCGCGTCTCGTCGGTGTCGGAAAACTCGCTGGCGACCTACCTCTCCAAGGAGCATCCGCAGACCGCGGCCCTGATCCTTTCCAAGGTCAAGCCGTCCTGCGCCGCCAAGGTGATGAGCCAGTTGCCGTCAAGTCTGCGCAACGAGCTGATGCGGCGCGTGCTCAGTCTCAAGCCGATCGTCGACGACGCTATGAAGGTCCTCGAGAAGACGCTGCACGAAGACCTGACGCTCAATTTCGCCCGCAACCTCGGCGCCGACACCTACGCCCGCGTCGCCGACATCATCAACAAGATGGAGCGAGGCCATATCGAGGACATGCTCAAGAGCCTGTCGGAGAAGCGGCCGAAGTCGGCCGAAGTGCTGAAGGAGCTGCTGTTCACCTTCGACGACGTCATCAACCTGGCGCCGAAGGCGCGCACCATGATCTTCGACCAGGTGCCGACCGATCGTATCGTCGTCGCACTGAAGGGCACCGACAAGCATTTCCGCGAGCTGATCCTGTCCGCGGTCGCCTCGCGCGTCCGTCGCGTCGTCGAGCACGAACTTGCGATTGGCGAGCCGTCGAACCAGCGCGACGTGCTGGAGGCGCGCCGCGTCATCACCGACCTCGCCCTGGACCTCGCCGAGAAGGGTGAAATCGAGCTCAATCCCGACCAGGAGGATGAGCTGGTCTTCCGCTGACCGCTGGGCAGGCATGGCAGAGTCATCCGATCAGGAGAGCAAAACAGAAGAGCCGACCGAGAAGAAAGTCCGCGATGCGCTCGAACAGGGCAATATTCCGGTCTCTCGGGAGGCGTCCATGTTCGCGACCATGGCGGCGCTGATGGTGATTCAGGCATTCCTGATCGGCCAGGGCGTGCAGGGGCTCACGCCGACCTTGAGGAGCTTTATCGACGAACCCGATGGCTTCCCGCTCAGCACCGCGGCGGACGCACTGAATCTTCTCACCGTGGTCGGCCTCGAGGCACTGCGATTCCTGGTGCCGCTGGTTGTGATCATAGCGGCGTTCGGGCTCGCTGCGTCGCTGCTGCAAAACGCGCCGCGACTGGTGCTGCAGCGCGTCCTGCCCGACTTCTCCCGAATCTCCCCGGCCAGCGGCTGGAGCCGCATTTTCGGAACGCGGGGCCTGGTGGAGTTCGCCAAGTCGATGTTCAAGCTCGCCTCGGTGACCGCGGTCGTCTGCTTCGTGCTGCGATCGTCGGAAGCGAGGGCATTCGAGGCGATGTACACCGATCCCGTCGCGTTGCCGGAGATGATCCTCACCATCGCGATGCGGATCGTGTCGGCGATCTGCATTGCCACGATCGTGCTGGTCGCGATCGATCTCGCCTGGGCGCGTTTCCGCTGGCGGCGTGAGCTGCGCATGACCAAGCAGGAGATCAAGGACGAGCACAAGCAGGCCGAGGGCGACCCGCTGATCAAGGCGCGCCTGCGCTCGCTGGCGCGCGACCGCTCGCGCCAACGCATGATCGCCTCCGTGCCGCGCGCGACGCTGGTGATCGCGAACCCGACGCACTTCGCGATCGCGTTGCGCTACAACCGCGACGAAAACCCGGCGCCGCTCGTGGTGGCCAAGGGCATGGATGTGATCGCGTTGAAGATCCGCGAGGCCGCCGAGCAGAACAGGATTCCGGTAATCGAGAACAAGGCTCTCGCACGTGCGCTCTACGAAGCGGTGCAGGTCGATCAGGTCATCCCAGCCGAATTCTTCCGCCCGGTTGCCGAGATCATCTACTTCCTGCAGTCGAAGCAAACGCCGCGACCCGAGAAGGTTCAGTAGATTTACGAGGATGGTGCTCCGCGCAACAGCTTGACGAAAGCTTAACGCCCTAGGGTTCTTTCCAATGAATCATAATGGGGCCGTCGTGGGACCGCTTTATCTCTTCGAACTCGCATCGTCGCAGGCGCGCTGGCTCGAGCTTCGTCAGTCGACCATCGCTACCAACGTCGCCAACGCCAATACGCCGGGTTTCAAGGCGCGCGACGTCGAGCCATTCAACAAGGTGCTCGACGGAATGCCGGTCAGGCTCGCGACGACTTCGCCCACGCATATGCAACTGTCCCCGGCAGAAACCGATACGCGGGCAACCGCGAAGAAGGATAGCTGGGATGTCGTTCATTCCGGCAACTCGGTCAGCCTCGAGCAGGAAATGATCAAGGGCAGCGACGTCAACCGCGACTATTCGATGAATTCGGCGATCGTGCGGTCGTTCAATCGCATGGTTCTGACCAGCGCGAAGACCTGAGGTGAACTGACATGCTTGACGCCCTATCGGCTTCGTTGACGGTCGCTAGCTCCGGGCTCGAAGCGCAGTCGACGCGCATGCGGGTTGTTTCGGAAAATCTCGCGAATGCGAGCTCGACCGGACGCACCGCCGGTGCCGATCCGTATCAGCGCAAGACGATCACTTTCGATGCCGCGATGGATCGTGCCTCGGGCACGCAGCTGGCGAAGGTCAAGGAGATCGGGGTCGACACCACGCCGTACCGTGTCGAGTACGATCCGGGACATCCCGCGGCCGACAAGGCCGGCTACGTCAAGATGCCGAACGTCAACATGATGATCGAAATGGCGGACATGCGGGAAGTCAACCGGTCCTATGAAGCTAATCTCCAGGTCGTGAAGCAGGTGAGATCGATGCTCGGCATGACCATCGATCTTCTGAGGAGCTGACAATGCTAGAAGCGATTTCATCCACTGCGATCACCGCTGGGCAGGCGGCGGCGTCCCGCATCACCGAAACGCAGACCATCGCGCCCAGTGCGTCGTCTCCGGTTCAGGCCGGCGACGACGTCGGCTTCGATTCCGTGATGAAGCAGGTGACCACGGACGCGATCGGCACGCTGAAGGCCGGCGAGAGCGCGTCGATCTCGGCGATGCAGGGCAAGGAATCGACGCGGAAGGTCGTCGAGGCGCTGATGTCGGCGGAGCAGGCCTTGCAGACCGCGGTCGCCGTCCGCGACAAGGTCGTGCAGGCCTACCAAGAAGTCGTTCGTATGTCGATTTGATCTGAAGGAATGACGCTGTGAAATCGCTCGCCATCGCGGCCACGGGCATGAATGCCCAGCAGACCAATATCGAAGTCATCGCGAACAACATCGCCAACATCAACACCACGTCGTTCAAGCGTGCGCGCGCGGAATTCACCGATCTGTTCTACCAGATGGACCGCATGCAGGGTGTCGCGAATGTCAACGGCGCCTCGCCGATCCCGGAAGGCGCCAATCTCGGCCTCGGCGTCAAGTCGGCCGCGATCCGCAAGCTGCACATCCAGGGCGCACTGACGCAGACCGGCAATCCATATGACATGGCGATCAACGGTCGCGGCTGGTTTCAGGTGCTCGGCCCGAACAACGAAGTGCAGTACACCCGCGCGGGCTCGTTCAACACCAACGCCACCGGCCAGCTCGTGACGATGGATGGCTACCTGCTGGATCCCAACATCACGGTGCCGCAGGGAACGGTGCAGGTCACCGTCAACCAGACCGGGCAGGTGTTCGCCAAGCTGGACACGGAAGTCAATCCGCGGCAGATCGGCCAGCTCAACCTTGCCAATTTCGCCAACGAGGCGGGCCTCGAGCCGCTGGGCAGCAATCTCTATCGCGAGACCACGGCATCGGGCGCGCCGGTCGTCGGTCTCCCCGGCGATGCCGGCTACGGCAAGATCAACCAGCAATATCTCGAGGCCTCGAACGTCGATCCCGTCAAGGAGATCACCGAGTTGATCTCGGCGCAGCGCGCCTACGAGATGAATGCCAAGGTCATCCAGGCATCGGATGAGATGGCGCAGACGGTATCGAAGAATCTCAGTCGCTAGTTCCGGTGTGCCGATGTTGAACAGGGTGGGCCTGATCGCGCGCGGGTTGGCCGCCGCGCTGCTGGTTCTCATCTCCGCGCGGCTCGCCGCCGCAGACGAGCGGCGGCTTCCCGTGCCGGCGGTCGCGATCCGCGCCGGCGAGCTGATCAGGGACGACATGATCACCGAGCGCGACTTTGCGGCGAACGCGCTCGGCGTCGCCTTGTTCATCGAAGGGCGTCAGGTTCTCGTCGGCCGCATGGCGCGGCGGGCGCTGCTGCCGGGGCAGCCTATTCCAACCAATTCGGTCGAGGATCCCTTCACAATCGCCCGTGGCGCCATGGTCAAGGTCGTGGTCGAAGACTCCGGTCTGTCGATCGTGGCTTACGGCGCGGCCATGCAATCCGGCGCGCCTGGCTCGCTGATTACCGTGCGGAACACCGACACGGGCGTGATGATCAGGGCCATCGTCCAGCCGGACGGCACCGTCAAGGTCGCGGACGGGTCATGACCAGAGTTCTGATTGCTCTTCTCTTCATCGTTTCCGCCGCCAGCGCCCAGGCCGCCGTCCGCATCAAGGACATCGCTGACATCAAGGGGCTGCGCGAAAACCAGATCGTGGGCTACGGACTCGTCATCGGCCTCAACGGCACCGGCGACACACTGCGCAACGCGCCGTTCACGGAACAGTCGCTGCAGTCGATGCTCGAAAACATGGGCATCAATGTCCGGAACGAGACCACCAGCACGAACAACTCGTCGCGGCCGACCACGCTGCGCACGCGCAACGTCGCCGCCGTGATGGTGACCGCGGATCTGATGCCGTCGATCGGCCCAGGCGAACGGATGGACGTAACGGTGTCGTCCCTGGGAGATGCGACGTCGCTGCTCGGCGGCACACTGGTGATGACGTCGCTGCGCGCGGCCGACGGTGCGGTCTACGCAGTGGCACAAGGTGCGGTCACGGTCGCCGGTTACAGCGTCGGAGGCCAGGCCCAGAACGTCAGCCAGGGTACGCCGACGGCGGGCCGCATTCCGAACGGCGCGCTTGTCGAGCGGGAGGTGCAGGGCAGCCTCCACGAGATGGAATACCTGGTGCTGGAGCTGAAAAATCCCGACTTCGTCACCGCGACGCGAATCCTCGACGCCGTCAATCGCTATGCTGGCGGCCGCTATCGCGCCCAGATCGCCTTCGAGCGCGACTACCGGACAATCGTACTGTCCAAGCCGCGCTATGTCGGCCCGGTCCGCTTTCTCGCCGAGATCGGCGAGCTCACTGTCGAGCCCGACACGCCGGCACGGGTGGTGATCAATGAACGGACCGGTACGGTGGTGATCGGGCGCGACGTGCGAATCTCCACTGTCGCCGTTACCCATGGCAATTTGACGGTCCGCGTCACCGAGATGCCCGTGGTGTCGCAGCCGGCGCCGTTCTCGCAAGGCCAGACGGTCGTGGTGCCCCAGACCGTGGTCGAGGCCAATGAGGCCGGATCGCAGGTGGCGATCCTGAGCGGTGTCGACCTCCAGCGCCTCGTGCGCGGGCTGAACCAGATCGGACTGAAGCCGTCCGGCATCATCGCGATTCTCCAGGCGATCAAGACGGCCGGCGCGCTGCAGGCCGAAGTCATCGTGCAATGATGCATAAGCGTCGTGCAAGCTTGGTCGCTCAATGCTCTGGTCTCGACCGAGAATCGCACGCGAGCCGATGCTGAAGCTGGATCACATAGCGCAACTTCTTGTCCTGGCCGCGATGCTCGCGCTCGCAGGCACATCGCCCGCGCTGGCGCTGGACGAGCCGAAGCCGCTCAATCTGCTTTCCTTCGCGCGCGCACGGGCGCCCGGACCGCAGAAGCCGCATGCGCCGGCGACACCGGTTCCGAGCGATAATTCACGGGCAACAGCCTGGGCCGCGGAAGATTCGCGTTCCGCAATCACGGGAGCGGTTCCGACGGAGGCTTCTCCGCCGGCGCCGGCCCCCGCACCGGTGCCGACGCGTCCGGCGAAGTCCGGCAGCATCACGGCGCCGCCGAAGCCGGCGCCGGCTCAAGCTGCCGCGCCCGGGGACAACGAAGTTGCACTGTTTTGCAGCAACGTGGCGGATCCCGCCGTCGACGCCAGGCTCGCCTGGCAGTTGAAGGAGCTGGAGAAGGCCGAGAGCCTGCTGCGGGAGCGGATCGCCGAGGTCGAGGCCAAGCGCGCCGAATACGAGAAGTGGATGGCGCTGCGCGACGACTTCCTGAAGAAAGCGGAAGCCAGCGTCGTCGAGATCTATTCGCGCATGAAGCCGGACGCTGCGGCCACCCAGATCGCCGGCATGGCGGACGAGACGGCCGCGGCCGTGCTCGCAAAGCTCAGCCCGAGGAGCTCGAGCGCAATTTTCAACGAGATGGAGACCGGGCGCGCAGCACATCTCGCCGACCTGCTCGGTGGAATGCGTCGCGTGGATGGCGGGAAGACCAGGTAATGAAGAAGCCGATCCTTCTGCTGTCGCTCGTGCTTCTCGGCGGATGCTCCCATGATCCGGCAGAACTCCTGACTGGCCCGAAACTGTCGCCCGTCGGCAGTGGCTTGAGGGTGCCGGCCGATCCGATCCCGGTGACGCCCCGCATGCGCACGCCCGTCAGCTATCGCTCGACCTGGGATGACGGCACTGATCTCTACCGCGATCCTCGTGCCCGGCGCATTGGCGACGTCGTGACGGTGATCATCTCGATGCAGGACAAGGCCAAGCTCGACAACAAGACCGACCGCTCGCGCGATTCCCAGATCAAGTTCGGGCTGAACTGGCTGATGGACGTCGCGGGATGGCAGGACAAGGGCCAGACCAACGCTAACCTCAACACCAACACCCAGATCAAAGGCAACGGCCAGATCGACCGCTCCGAGGACATCAAGCTTTCCATCGCGGCCGTCGTCACCGACGTCTTGCCGAACGGAAACATGATGATCAGCGGGTCGCAGGAGTTCGGCATCAACACGGAGATGCGTGTGCTCAACGTCGGCGGTATCGTGCGCCCCCGCGATATTTCGCGGACCAACACGATTTCCTACGAGAAGATCGCCGAAGCACGCGTGTCCTATGGCGGTCGCGGAAATCTGTCTGACGTGCAGCAACCTGGATGGGGGCACCGGATCTATGACGCCGTCGCACCGTTCTGAGGCTCGCGCGCCGTGGGAGCAGGGGGCGTCATGCGCCTGATGGCCGCGATCGTCGTGCTGACCCTGGTCGCGATCGGCGCGGGCGCGCTGGCAGGCCTGCATCTGTTCGCCGCCGCCGAACGCGTCGCCGATGCAAAGAAGGGTGCCACGCCGCCGCCGATCGCGTCGAGCTACTCCGGCAGCGCGCGGCTCAGGAAGCTGTCTCCGATCGTGACCAACCTGGCGGCGCCGGCCAACAATTGGGCCCGGGTCGAAGCCTCGATGGTGACCGACAGCATGAGCGACGAGGATGCCGGCATCCTGGCGGCGCATATCAGCGAAGACATCGTCACTTATCTGCGGTCGGCGTCGGTCACGCAGTTCGAAGGCACGCGCGGGCTCCAGCATCTGCGCGACGACCTGTCCGAACGCGCCAGCATTCGCTCGTCCGGCAAAGTCCGCGAATTGATCATTGAGACGTTGGTGATCCAGTGAAATTGAGAGTCCTGCTGCTTGCGTTGCTGCTGGTCGTGCTGCCCGAGGTAGCGTTCGCCCAGATCCCGGATCTCAATTCGCTGCTGCCGCCGGGCAACGGTTCGACCAGCGGCCGCATCATCCAGCTGATGGCGCTGCTGACGGTGCTGTCCGTCGCACCTGGGCTGCTCATCATGGTGACGAGCTTCACGCGCTTCGCCGTCGCGCTCTCGTTCCTGCGCGCCGGCCTCGGCCTGCAGACGACGCCTCCGAATCTCGTGCTGATCAGCCTCGCCATGTTCATGACCTTCTACGTCATGGCTCCGACCTTCGATCGCGCCTGGGAAACCGGCGTGCAACCGCTGATGAAGAACGAGATCTCGGAGGAGGAGGCCTATCTGAAGATCAGCGATCCGTTCCGCGAATTCATGCTGGCGCATGTCCGCGACAAGGATCTGCAGACGTTCGAGTCGCTCGCCGCGGAAAGCTTTCGAAGGAAGTTCGACGACAAGCGCATCGACATGCGCGTCATCATCCCGGCGTTCATGATCTCCGAGCTCAGGCGTTCGTTCGAGATTGGCTTCCTCATCATCCTGCCATTTCTCGTCATCGACATGATCGTGGCGACGCTGACCATGTCGATGGGCATGATGATGATGCCGCCGTCGATCCTCGCGCTGCCGTTCAAGGTGCTGTTCTTCGTACTGATCGACGGCTGGAACCTGCTCGCCTCCGGACTGGTGCGATCGTTCTCGTAGCAGCGATCGTCGACCTAATGGTTGGTTAAGGTTAGCAAAGCGTAATATTAACCATATGATTTTGCTACAGAATTCAAGTTCGTCTTAATTCGGAAGCAAGATTCGGCGTGCTAGCAATGCGGCACGGCGGGTTGGACCCACCCATTCAGTCCAAAGGCATGATGCCGCCCCTCCGTACCGGTGAAAGCCCGGTATGTCCCCTCGTGAAAATGTAACGCGTACATAAAGGGACATTCGCAATGTCAAGCCTGCTTACGAACTCGACTGCTATGACCGCCCTCCAGACCTTGCGGTCTGTGAGCTCCCAACTCGCCACCACGCAGACCCGCATCTCCACCGGCCAGCGCGTTTCGACCGCTTCGGATAACGCCGCCTACTGGTCCATCGCGACCTCGATGCGGGCCGACAACGCCGCGCTCTCCGCCGTCTCCGACTCGCTCGGTCTGTCGGCTGCGACCGTCGACACTGAGTACACCGCTCTGACCTCGGTTGTCGGTGACAGCACCGGCGGCCTGACCAAGCTGCAGTCGCTGCTGGTCGAAGCCAAGACGGCCGGTATCGACCGCGCCAAGATCCAGGCGGACGTCACCCAGATCCAGCAGCAGATGAAGGGTACCGCGGATGCGGCGACCTTCAACGGCGTGAACTGGCTGAGCGCGACGACGGCCACGCCGGCGACAGTCAACCTGGTGTCGTCGTACTCCCGCGTCGGCAGCACGCCGACCACCGGGTCCATCACGCTGACCACTTCCAACTATGCGCTTTACAGCACGTCCACCAACGGCATCCTGGACACGGTGAGCAGCGGCGTGTCGGTCAACACGATCGACATCACGACGCTGACCGACGCAGCGACCGACCAGGCCACGCTCGACACCTACATCGCGCAGGTGACCTCCGCGATCAACTCGGTGGCCTCGGCCGCCGCCAACCTCGGCGCGGTCAAGAACCGTATCGCGACCAACACGGACTTCGTGAAGTCGCTGATGGACTCGGTTGATCGTGGTATCGGCCAGCTCGTCGACGCCGACATGAACCAGGAGTCCACCCGCTTGTCGGCTCTCCAGGTCCAGCAGCAGCTCGGCGTCCAGGCGCTCTCGATCGCCAACGGCAGCAGCCAGAGCATCCTCTCGCTGTTCCGCTAAGTCCGAAAACCATCTGGGGGAGGGCCGCGCTTCTCGCGAAGCGCGGCCCTTTCGTTTGACGTGACGTCCCGCGCACGCCGCAATTTCGGCTGCGCTGTTGCGGCCAGGACACAGAGCCACAAGCCCCGCACAAGCTTCGCGCGTTACAGTC
Organism: Bradyrhizobium monzae; assembly: GCF_021458635.1. Classification (GTDB taxonomy): domain Bacteria; phylum Pseudomonadota; class Alphaproteobacteria; order Rhizobiales; family Xanthobacteraceae; genus Bradyrhizobium. The sequence continues at coordinate 1,569,561 of NZ_JAIRDQ010000001.1, read as the reverse complement.
GCCGCTACGACAGGTTGGGCCTAACCGCTTTTCCGCAGCCCAAAGGCATGACGCCGCCCTGTCGTACCGGTGCAAGTCCGGTATGTCCCCAAACAACTCAATCCTAAGGGACATCAAAATGGGTTCTAGCCTTCTCACCAACTCCGCCGCAATGACCGCGCTGCAGACGCTGCGCAACGTCAGCTCCAGCCTCCAGACCACTGAAAACCGCATCTCGACCGGTCAGCGCGTGGCCACGGCTTCGGACAACGCCGCCTACTGGTCGATCGCAACCTCGATGCGTGCCGACAACGCTGCGCTCTCCGCCGTCTCCGACTCGCTCGGTCTGTCGGCTGCGACCGTCGATACCGAATATACTGCTCTGACCGCGGTTGTCGGTGACAGCACCGGTGGCCTCACCAAGCTCCAGGCGCTGCTGGTTGAAGCCAAGACTGCCGGTATCGACCGCACCAAGATCCAGGCCGACATCACCCAGATCCAGCAGCAGATGAAGGGCACCGCCGATGCGGCAACCTTCAACGGCGTGAACTGGCTGAGCGTGACGACGGCAACGCCGACGACCTTCGACCTCGTGTCGTCGTTCTCCCGCGTTGGTGGCACGCCGACCATCGGCTCCATCACCCTGACGATCTCCAACTACTCGCTCTACAGCACGTCCACCACCGGCATTCTGGACACGGTGAGCGCCGGTGTGTCGGTCAACACGATCGACATCACCTCGCTGACGGACGCGGCGACCGACCAGGCCACGCTCAGCACCTACATTACGCAGGTGACTGCTGCGATCAATTCGGTGGCTTCGGCCGCCGCCGATCTTGGCGCCGTCAAGAACCGCATCGCGACCAACACGGACTTCGTCAAGACCTTGATGGATTCGGTGAGTCGCGGTGTCGGTCAGCTCGTCGACGCCGACATGAACGCGGAATCCACCCGCCTCCAGGCGCTTCAGACCCAGCAGCAGCTCGGCGTCCAGGCGCTCTCGATCGCCAACCAGAACAGCCAGAGCATCCTCTCGCTGTTCCGCTAAGCCTGACCACCATCTGAGGGGGCCGCGCTTCGCGAGAAGCGCGGCCCTTTCATTTTGGCGTGCGGTGTTCGGGCGTCAAAGGCGCGATTTCGGCCTCGAATTGCGGTCCGGTCACAGAGCCACAAGCCTCGCGCAAACTTCGCGTGCTATCGCCGCCGTTACGACAGGTTGAGCGCGCGTTTTCCGCAGCCCAAAGGCATGATGCCGCCCTGTCGTACCGGTGCAAGCCCGGTATGTCCCAAAAATTTCAATTCGTTTTCAAGGGGACGTCAAACATGAGTTCTAGCCTGCTCACCAACTCCGCGGCAATGACCGCGCTGCAGACGCTGCGCAACGTCAGCTCCAGCCTCCAGACCACTGAAAACCGCATCTCGACCGGTCAGCGCGTGGCCACCGCGTCGGACAACGCCGCCTACTGGTCGATCGCGACCTCGATGCGCGCCGACAACGCCGCGCTGTCCGCCGTCTCCGACTCGCTCGGCCTGTCGGCCGCGACCGTCGACACCGAATATACCGCTCTGACCGCGGTTGTCGGTGACAGCACCGGCGGCCTGACCAAGCTGCAGTCGCTGCTGGTCGAAGCCAAGACCGCCGGTATCGACCGCACCAAGATCCAGGCCGACATCACCCAGATCCAGCAGCAGATGAAGGGCACCGCCGATGCGGCAACCTTCAACGGCGTGAATTGGCTGAGCGTGACGACGGCAACGCCGGCGACCTTCGACCTCGTGTCGTCGTTCTCCCGCGTCAGTGGCACGCCCACCATCGGCTCCATCACCCTGACGATCTCCAACTACTCGCTGTACAGCACGTCCACCACCGGCATCCTGGACAAGGTGGCCAGCGGCGTGTCGATCAACACGATCGACATCACCACGCTGACCGACGCGGCGACCGACCAGGCCACGCTCAGCAGCTACATCACGGCAGTCACCACTGCGCTCAATTCCGTGGCCTCGGCCGCCGCCGACCTCGGCGCCGTCAAGAACCGCATCGCGACCAACACGGACTTCGTCAAGACCCTGATGGACTCGGTGACGCGCGGTGTCGGCCAGCTCGTCGACGCCGACATGAACGCTGAGTCCACCCGCCTCCAGGCGCTCCAGACCCAGCAGCAGCTTGGCGTCCAGGCGCTCTCGATCGCCAACCAGAACAGCCAGAGCATCCTCTCGCTGTTCAAGTAAGCTCCCGCTTCGAACACGACCGTGCTCCCAAGGGAGCACGGTCCCCGCCGTGCCCGGCGGAAGTAATGGCGCATGATGTGCCCGTAATCGACCTCCCGACGCCAGACCTGACGCAATAAGCTACAGCCGATCGCGCGGTAACGCGTTCGATCGTCCGCCCGTGCCATCGACCTGCCTGCGTCGCCCAAGGCTCTTGTAAAATTGCAACGCCTCGCCTGCGAAGCGACACATTCGCGTTCGCGCAACCTCCAGACAAGGTTGACAGCGGAGTGTCCTCACCATTCGCATTGGTACGAGGTCATATGCTCAGTCGCGCGCAGCTACAGCAGCTGCTCAACAATCTGCTGGAACTTGGGCCGCGACGTCTGATGGCCTTGGGACTGATCGGCTTCGCCGTCCTCGTCACCGTGGTTGGGGGTGCCTATTACCTGAGCCGGCCGGAATTCGAATCCCTCTATACCGGCCTGTCCCGCGAAGACGTGACGCGTATCGGCGCTGCGCTGCGCGAGCAGAACATTACGTTCGATATCAGCGCAGCCGGCGATGCCGTCTCGGTGCGACCGAGCCAGACCGCACAGGCGCGGATGCTGCTGGCCGAGAAGGGGCTGCCGACCAGCGCCAATTCCGGCTACGAGCTGTTCGACAAGATCGGATCGCTCGGACTGACGTCCTTCATGCAGGAGGTCACGAAGCTTCGCGCGCTCGAAGGTGAGATCGCGCGTACCGTTCAGCTGATGAAGGGCGTCAAGGCGGCGCGGGTGCACATCGTGATGCCGGTGCGGGGCTCGTTCCGCGCGACGCAGCAGCCGCCCTCCGCATCGGTCGTGCTGCGCACCGACGGTGCGATCGAGGCGCGCACGGCGCAATCGATCCGCCACCTGGTCGCGGCCGCCATTCCCGGCATGACGCGCGACAAGGTCACCGTGCTCGATGCCGACGGCTCGATGCTGCTGGCCGAAGAGGACGAGGCCAGCGCCGCGCCGACCAAGATGGCGAGCCTGCAGAAGACGGTCGGCGGAATGGTGCAGGAAAACATCCGCAAGGCGCTCACGCCCTATCTCGGCCTCGACAATTTCGAAGTTAGCGTCGCGCCACAGCTCTCCACCGACAAGCGCCAGGTCAACGAGACGGTCTACGATCCCGAGACCCGCGCCGAGCGTTCGGTCCGCAATGTCCGCGAAAACGAAAAGTCGTCGAACGCGGACCGCTCGACGCCGACGACCGTCCAGCAGAACCTTCCAGACCAGCAAGTCAACGCCGGTGGCACCAAGAACTCCAGCGAAGACAAGACGCGCCGCGAGGACGTTACCAATTTCGAGGTCTCGTCCAAGACCACGACGACGGTCAGCGACGGTTACTCTGTCAAGAAGCTCTTCATCGCCGTCCTGGTCAATCGCGCGCGGCTCGTCGCCGACCTCGGCGACAAGACCAACCAGGCCATTGTCGACAGCAAGCTCGCCGAAATCAGCCAGCTCGCCGCGACCGCCGGCGGACTGGACAAGACGCGTGGCGACCAGATCCAGGTGACCGCGGTCGACTTCGTGGAGGGCTCGCGCGAGCTCACGCCGGTGCCGCCGATCAGCTTCGTCGAGATGATGAACAAGCAGCTGGGCAGCGTCATCAATGCGGTGACGATCCTGGCCGTCGCTTCGATGCTGGTCTGGTTCGGGCTTCGGCCCGCGGTCAACGGCATCCTGACCCATCGCGCCGCGCAGGAGCAGACCGAGGCTGCCGAGGCCGCCGAGCTCGAGGCCGCCACGGCGCTCGCATTGGCCGACAGCCAGGATCCCGAGCTCAACCTCGTCGAGGACCTCGAAGGCAAGATGCAGCGTACACCGCAGAAGCGGCTGGAGCAGATCGTTCGCCTCGATCAGATGCAGGCGGCAGCAATCCTTAAAGACTGGATGCGACGCGAGGAGGCGGCATGAACGCGGCAATCGGAAAACTCCTGACGCAATTCGACGCGAACGGCCGGGCCAAGTCGCCGCCGCCTCCGCCGCCGCCGAAGATCCAGGACGTCCTGGCGAGAAAGGAAATCCGGCGCGAGCCTCAAGCGCAGCCACAGCCTCAAGCGCAACGTCAGGTGCAGGCCCAGCCGCAACTTCAGCCGCCACCCGCGCCCGCGCCGGAAGCCGCGCCGGTCAATCTGCTCGAAGACGCTTATCGACGCGGCCATACCGCCGGCCTTGCGGAAGGCGAAGCCAAGCTCGCCGAAGAGCGGGTCCGCAGCGCGATCCGGCTCGGCGAGGAGCGCGCCAAATGGTCCGACCAGCAGGCGGTCGCGATCGTCAACGGCTTTGACACGGCCTGCCGCGAGATCGAGAGCAACATTGCAAGCTCGGTCGCGCGGATCTTGCTGCCGTTCCTCGCCGATGCGGTCCGCGACAAGGCGATCGGATCCCTGGTCGAGCAGATCTCGGCGCTGACCTCGAATTCCCCGGTGCCGGCGTTCCGCGTCACCGGACCCAGCGAGCTCATCGACCTCGTCAGGACGCAACTCAATCTGGCCGGCCGCTCTGGCGTCGAATACCAGTCCGCCGACACCGTCGAGGTTCGGGTCCTCGCCGATCAGACCACGATCGAGACGCAGATCTCGACCTGGATGGATCGGCTGAAAGAGGCGCGCCGGTAGTTTCACCATGGAGGAGGTCAAGCACGAGCTCGTCATTATCCGTCGACGGAGCGCTTTCGAAGACGAGAAGCCGCACGGTGGCGTTTGGAAGATCGCCTATGCGGACTTCATGACCGCGATGATGGCGTTCTTCCTGGTGATGTGGCTGCTCAATGCGCTCAACCAGGACCAGAAGCAGGTGGTTGCGAGCTACTTCAACCCGATCAAGCTCGCGGAGAACGCACCCGCGCCGAAGGGACTGAAGGATCTCACCAAGAAGGAGCCGACGACGTTCGAGGGGCAGGATGGCAAGCGCCAGCCGTCCGGGCCGAACGAGGAGCGCCGCGGCGACTCGCCGACGGCCGAGAAGCCGCCCTTCTACGAAGAGAAGGTTCTGTTTCGCGATCCCTACGCAACGCTCGCCGAAATCGCGGCGAGCTCGAACCAGGCCTCGGGCCAGCGGCGCGCCGGTGCGCTGACGTCGGCCGAAGAGGATGGCCTCAAGGGCGGTGATGCCTATCGCGATCCGTTCGATCCCGGCTATTGGAAGCTCGCGCCGGAGGCCTCGAAGGAAGCCGACCGGATCATGGAGGGTGAGCCGAAGCCGAACGCTTCCGCGCGCGACAATCCGGCGGGTACAAATCAGGGCGAGCCGCGCCGCGGCCGGACCGATGACGCCGGCGGCAGCGTGGCCCCCGACGCGCAGGCGTCGTCCGCGAGCCAGTCGCCGTTGTTGCCGCCGGGACCGGCGCAATCATCGTCTGCGCGCGATGGCGGCGTGCAGCCGAATACGCAGGCCAACCTTCAGGCCAACGCCGCGCAGCCGGCACGTCCGACCGACGCTCCGAAGGAATCCGAGCCGCGTGACGCGGCCCAGACCCAACAGCCGACCGCCAAGCAGCTTCAGTCTGCGATCGCCGAAGCCCTGTCGGATGTCAAGGCCGGTGCCGGGCCGGTGGCCGAGGTCCGGCAGGTCGAGGACGGTCTGCTGATCAGCCTGACCGACGATGCTAGCTTCGGCATGTTCGCGGTCGGCTCGGCCGAGCCGCGACCCGAGCTCGTTCGCGTCATCGATAAGATCGGCCCGCTGATCGCGAAGCGTCGCGGCATGATCATCGTCCGCGGTCATACCGACAATCGGCCCTACAAGTCGGACAACTACGACAATTGGCGGCTGTCGACGGCGCGCGCGCAGATGGCTTACTACATGCTGGTTCGCTCCGGCATCGATGCGCAGCGGATCGAGCATGTCGAAGGCTATGCCGACCGCCGGCCAAAGCTTCAGAACGATCCGGCCGCCGCGCAAAACCGGCGTATCGAGATCCTGATCCGGGAGAAGCGCCCTTGACCAGGCCGCTGCTCCGCGCCGTGATGCTGATGGTGCTGTCGCTCGTAGCGACACACGCACCTGCTGAACCCGCAGCCCTGTCCGGGGAGCCGTTTGAACTCGTCCGCGCGTTGCAGGCGGTGCAGGACGGCATCGCCAATGGCGACACCGCGGCGCATGCCAGCCACATCGCGCTGATCCGGCAGATCGGCGAAAAATTTCTCGCCGCTGACGCCAGCGTATGGAGCAATCCGCAGAACGGCCAGGCGGTCGTGATCTATCTGCTCAGCGGCGGCGCCCCGCAGATCGTCCGCAAGCTGCCGCGCGACAAGATCAATGTGGATTCGCGGCTGTTCGACGGCGCGCTCGCTTATGTCGAAGGCCGGCAGGACGAGGCCAGAGACCTGCTCAAGGAGGTCAAGCCGCGCACGATCTCGACCGGCATGGGTGGGCAGGTGGCGCTGGTCCAGGGCGCGCTGTTCGCACGTTCCGAGGCATCGCTTGCAATCGAGCGTCTCGACGACGCGCGCCTGCTGCTGCCGGGCACGCTGGTCGAAGAGGCGGCGCTGCGGCGCGAGATCCTGCTGGTCGGGCAGGCGGAGGATTTCGACAAGTTCGAGTTCCTGACGCTGGCCTATATCCGCCACTACCGCAATTCGGTCTATGCCGGCGATTTCTGGCAGCGTTTCTCCACGGGCCTGACGCAATCGAGTCTTGCGTTGGATGATCGCCGCTTTGCGCGGGTCGCGGCGCTGTTGGAACAGGTCGACCGCGCCAGCCGCCTCAAGCTCTATCTGGTGATCGCGCGCGGCGCGCTGGTTCGCGGCAAGCTCACCGTGACCCGGCTCGCAGGCGAGCGGGCACTCGCGCTCAGCGCCGATGCCACGCCCGATCGCGAGCGCGCCCATTTCTACCGCGGCGTCTCCCGCGCACTCACTGACGAATATGACGGTGGCTTTGCCGAGCTGAAGGCGCTCGACCGGGCGAAATTGGCGGAGCGCGACGTCCTTCTTCTCAACGCAACCCTCCAGCTCGCGCTCGATGTCCGTAAGCCGATTGCAGGCCCGACTGCGGCCGTGTCGGCCGACAAGCCGCCGCCCACACCGGCGCGGATCGATCTGGCGTCGTCGAACGCAATGCTCGCGCGGGCGCAGACGCAGCTCGGCGAACTGGAGCTTCTCACCAAGGATCGCCGTCCATGACCAAGCTCAGTGGAACTTCCGGACAGCTTTTCGCGGGCCTCGCCGAGAGTCTGACGCGGGGGGTGTCCCGTTCAGCCAAGGGCACGGCAACGACCGGTGCGAAAACGGCAGACGATTCATCGTTTCACGATTTGCTCCACACCGTCTCGAACATGGCCAAGCGGGCGCTGAACGATCAGGGCGGCGACACGTCTGCAAAACCTGCTCCGGTCCGCCCGCACCTGCCTCAGCTTACCGAGCCCGATACGTCGAAGGACGAGCCGGTGCACGAGCGCACCGAGGAGCCCAAATCGTCGACCAAGAAAGACCCGGCCGATCAGACGGCGAAGGCCGATGTCTCGAGCAGATTGAGCGTTCCGACGATCGTGGGACAGGAACTCGCCGCCGCGCAGGCCGTGACGATGCAGACGTCGCAACCGTCAAACGACAAGAAGGACACCTCGACTGGCGACGAACGCTCCTCCGCAGCGAAGCGCGACGTTCAGGGCATCGCTGACGCAAAGGCGGCGGCAGATGTCGCGCGATCCGCCGCAGCCTCATCGACCGCCGCGCCCTCGACTGTCGCGCGATCCACGGCCGATTCCTCCGGGCCACGCCCGCAGAAGGCCGAGGCGAGCCTGCAGGCGATGCCGGAGGAAAGTGACGCTCGACCGAAAGCCATGCCCGGCGCCACATCCGGGTTCGAAGCCGTCACGGCGAATGTCGAACGCGCCGCAAAGTCCGCAGGCCGCGACGCCTTGCCGGAAACGACCAAGGTCACGGTGGTTCAGCAGGAGACGCATCTGCCTCCCGTTGCGCAGTTCAGCGCGAGCCAGCAGGTCGCGAACGCAGTGGTGTCGGATCTGAAGAACTCGCCCGCGCCGACTGCATCCGCCGCGGCCGATCTCGCAGGCGCGCAGAGCAATGCACCGGATCAGCCGGTCAAGATCCTCACCGTCAATCTCGAGCCACCGGATCTCGGCAATGTCACCGTGCGCCTTCGTCTCGTCGGCACCGAGGTGTCGGTTCAACTTGCCGCCCAGCGCAAGGACACCAGCACGATGCTGGATCAGCAGCGCGACCAGATTCGCGACCTGATGCAGTCGGCGGGCTACGTGGCCGACGTCGCGCCCGTGCAGCATGGCTCGCTCGATGGATTCCAGGCCGGATCCGGCCAGTCGCAGCCCCAGTTCCCAGGCCAGCAACAGCAATCGTCCCAGTCGCAAGGCGCGTTCGGCGGCGCGGGCACGTCGTCCGGTCAATCGGACGGCGGAGCCAGGCAAGCCCGGCAGGATCAGCAGCCCAACCAGGAGGCACGTCATGACCAGGACGTGGCGCCGCATACTCGTCGCGGCCCTGTTTATCTGTAGCTCCGGCGCCGCCGAGGCGGCGCAGACCGACACTACGCGCCCCTGCGAGCGCGAGATGGCGCGCGCCTCGCAACAACACGGGATTCCGCTCGGTATTCTCTATGCCGTCGGCCTCACCGAGACCGGCCGGCGCGGCGCGCTCTATCCCTACGCGCTCGGTGCGGAAGGGCAGACCGTGTTCGCCAAGGACATGAATGAAGCGATGGCGAATTTCGACGCGATGCGAGCTAGGGGCATCAAGCTGATTGATCTCGGCTGCATGCAAATCAACCACTATTTTCACGGCGACAAGTTCACGTCGGTGCGTGCGATGTTCGATCCGGCAAAGAACGTCGACTACGCCGCGCGCTTTCTCAAAGAGCTGAAGCAACGCGAAGGAAGCTGGACCATGGCGGTCGCCCGCTACAATGCCGGCCCCAACAATCAACCGGCGCAGAAGCGCTACGTCTGCCACATCGTCGCTCATCTCGTCTCCAGCGGCTTCGGCGCGTGGACCGACAAGGCGCGCTCGTTATGCCAACCCAAAACAACATGAATCAACGACGTGAAATGACGATGCGTCGCATGAAGTTGTGCATCGCCACCGACCATCAGCCCCGCGCAAGCAAGACCCCCCATTGTAACGACAATCTGTCAAAGGAGCCCAATCTATGAGCCTGTATGGTGTTATGCGCACCGGCGTTTCCGGTATGAACGCGCAGTCCAACAAGCTGTCGACGGTCTCGGACAACATCGCGAACGTCAACACGGTCGGCTACAAGCGGGCTTCGACCGAGTTCTCCTCGCTGATCCTGAAGAGCGGCTCGGGCAATTACGATTCCGGCGCGGTCGAGACGACGGTCCGTTACGCCATTACCGATCCCGGCAACCTCCAGTTCACGACTTCGACGACGGACCTCGCGGTCCAGGGCAACGGCTTCTTCGTCGTGCAGGATACCAACGGCAACAACTTCCTGACGCGTGCCGGCTCCTTCGTGCCCGATAACTCGGGCAACCTCGTCAACACGGCCGGCTTCCAGTTGATGGGCTACAACATCCAGAATGGTGCTGCGCCCAACGTCGCCGCCAACGGCTTCGGCGGCCTTCAGGTCATCAACGTCAATCAGATGGCGCTGCAGGCCTCGCCATCGACCAAGGCGACGGTGGCTGCGAACCTCGATCCGAGCGCGGCGGTTGTCGCCACGCCGGCCGCTGCGGCTGGCCCGGGCAATTACACGTCGAAGACGTCGATGGTGACCTACGACAATATCGGCAATGCCGTGACGCTCGACGTCTATGCGGCAAAAACCGGTGCGAATACGTGGGACGTCGAGGTCTACGATCCGTCCGGAGCCGCGCTGACGACCGGTCCATCTGCCGCGACAACGTTCACCTTCGACGTCACTGCGGCCGGCAAGGGCACGCTGGCTGCAGCGAGCACCAAATCGCTCACGGTCGCCATTCCCGGCGGTTCGGGTACCTTCAACATTGACCTCTCGGCCATGACCCAGGTCGCTTCCAGCTTCGACTTCAAGGCGACCGTCGACGGCAATGCGCCGTCCGCCGTCGAAAAGGTCAACATCGACGACAAGGGCGTGGTCACCGCGGTGCTCAAGAACGGCACCGAGCTGCCGAGCTTCCAGATCGCGCTCGCCACCGTGCCGAGCCCGGACCATCTGACGCCCGAGGTCGGCAACGTCTATTCGCCGAACCTGGACTCCGGAAACGTGCAGGTCGGCCTGGCCGGCCAGGGCGGTCTCGGAACCATCCAGTCGGGTGCGTTGGAAGACTCCAACGTCGATCTCGCGGACGAATTGACCTCGATGATCGAGGCGCAGCGCGGCTTCACCGCGAACTCGAAATCGTTCCAGACCGGCGCCGATCTGCTCGACGTCGTCGTGAACCTGAAGCGCTGAATTCTTCAGCGCTCTTCCCGGGCAAGAGAACGTTCAAGAGCACGCCATGTCCCTTACGTCAGCCCTCGACTCCGCCCGCAATTCGCTCATGGCGTCGGGCGTCCAGTCGTCGACCGTCTCGCGCAACATCGCGGGCGCCAGTTCGACCGGCTATTCGCGCAAGATCACGGTGCTGGACAATCTTCCCGGCGCAGGCGTCTACGTGGCGGCGATTCAGCGCGCGGCCAGTTCGGGTCTGTACAGCAACGTCCTGACCGCGACCTCCGCGGCCGCCACGCAGAGCGCAATCTATGACGGTCTCCAGAAGATCGCGGCTGCCACGGTGGACGATCCGGAGCTCGACCAGTCGCCGACGGCGCAGCTCAATGCGCTGAAGCAGGCGCTTCAGCAATATGCCAACGCCCCGGACAATACCACGCTGGCCCAGGCCGCCGTCACGTCCGCCAAGGACATGGCGACCGCGCTCAACCAGGCAACCCAGACCGTGCAGTCGGTCCGCGAGGGCGCGGATGCCGACATGAACATTTCGGTCCAGAACATCAACCAGCTGCTCTCCCAGTTCCAGACCGTCAATACGGCGATCGTGAAGGGGACGATCGCCGGCGACGACGTGACCGACTACCTCGACCAGCGCGACAGCATCGTCTCGAAGCTGTCTCAGGAGGTCGGCGTCACGATGTCGATCCGCACCAACGGCGATGCCGCGCTCTACACCGACAGCGGCGTGGTGCTGTTCGACAAGACGGCGCGGGCGGTGAGCTTCGCCCCGACCACCTCCTATTCGGCGAATATCACGGGGAACGCCGTCTTCATCGACGGCGTGCCTGTGACCGGCGCCAATTCGGTGATGCCGATCAAGTCCGGCAAGCTCGCCGGTCTCGCCCAATTGCGCGACAACGACACGGTCACCTATCAGAGCCAGCTCGACGAAATCGCCCGCGGCCTGGTCAATGCGTTCAAGGAGAGCGACCAGTCGGCCGTCCCGACGCTGCCCGATGTGCCCGGCCTCTTCACCTATCCCGGGGCGCCGGCGATGCCCGCGAGCGCCACCGTCTCGGTGGGCCTCGCCGGCATGATCTCGGTTGCCGCATCGGTCGATCCGGCCCAGGGCGGCAATCCGAATCTGCTGCGCGACGGCGCGATCAGCGGCAACGTCGCCTACCAATATAACACCGCCGGCAGTGGCGGCTATTCGACCCGGCTTCAGCAGCTCATCACCAACATGGATGCGTCGCAGCCGTTCGACGCGACCACGCAAGGCAAGCCGAACGGCAGCCTGATCGACTACGCGTCGTCGTCGACGAGCTGGATCGAGAACCAGCGCAAGACCGCCAACGACAACTCCCAGTACCAGAGCACGCTGCTCGACCGCAGCACGACGGCGCTGTCGAACGTCAACGGCGTCAACATGGACGACGAGATGTCGTTGATGCTTCAGGTCGAGCGTACCTATTCGGCGTCGTCGAAGATCATCTCGACCGTCGACCAGATGTTGCAAGCCTTGCTAGCCGCCGTGGGGACCTAGTCATGATGAGCGCCAACTACATTTCCACCCTGATGTTGTCCTCGTCATTGAGGTATTCGATCACGAACAACCAGGCTGCGCTGAGCAAGGCTTCGACGGAGGCGACCACCGGCCGCTTCGCCGATGTCGGCCTCGAGCTTGGGGCCACGACGGGAGGCGACGTCACCTTGAGGGCCGACATGAGCTTCGCCGACCAGCTCGTCGATACCAACGGGCTCGTCTCGGGACGCCTGGACGTGACCCAGGACCGCATCACTCAGCTCAGCTCGACCGCAACGGACTTCCTCAAGGACCTGATCGCGGCCCGCAGCACCGACGGCGGCGGGCGGATCATTCTGCCGCCTGCGTCCTCCAACCTCCAGGATCTGATCGGCGCGCTGAACATCTCCTATAACGGCTCGTATCTGTTCTCGGGCATCAACACGCAGAACCAGCCGATCACAGCTTACACCGCCGGCTCGGCCAGCAAGAATCAGGTCGACGCCGATTTCGCGGCAGCGCCACCGGCGGGCTTCGGCTTCTCGCAATCCTCGCCCAGCGTAAGCAGCATTACCCCTGCTCAGATGCAGACGTTCCTCAACACCACCTTCGATGCCGAATTTGCAAGCCCGGCCTGGAACACCAACTGGTCCTCGGCCACCGACCAGGTCATGCAAAGCCGCATCTCCACAACCGAGATCGCCGATACTTCCGTCAGCGCCAACCAGACCGGTTTCCGCAAGCTCGCCGAGGCTTATACGATGATGGCCGACCTCGGCAATGCGAACCTGAACCAGTCGACGTTCCAGGTCGTCGTGGACAAGGCCATCGGCCTCGTCGGCAGCGCCATCACCGACCTCGCCGCGCTCGGCGGCAGCGTCGGCACGGTCCAGCAGCGGCTCACCACCGCGACCGACAAGCTCAAGACCCAGAAGGACATTCTGAACAATCAGATCGTCGGCATGGAGCAGGTCGATCCGACGGAAGCATCGGTGCGCGTCAACGCGTTGCAGACCCAGATCCAGACGGCGCTCGCCCTCACCTCGCAGCTCCAGAAGATCAGCCTCATCAACTATCTCTGAGTCCGAGCGGCGGTCGCGTTCGCTGTTAGTTTCTTGCAATTTTCTGCGCAGAGTTGTCCGGATGACTTTTGAAGCCTACGAAACGGTCGTTGAAGACAGCGGCTACGAGGCGCGGGGCCGCGAGCGCCAGGCGCTCAGCCTCGGCATCGACCGGCTGGAGCGGCTCCAGAAGGAACGCTACAGCATGGAGGATCAGGTCCAGAGCCTGCTCTACGTCCGGCGGCTGTGGACCATCTTCATCGAGGATCTCGCGCATCCGGAGAACGGGCTGCCCGAACAGCTGCGTGCCGACATCATCTCGATCGGCCTGTGGGTCGTCAAGGAAGCTGATCGCCTTCGCGAAGAACGATCGAACGATGTGATGCAGCTCGTTGAAATCAACCGCATGATCCGAGACGCGCTTTAATGAAGATTTCCTTGCGGGCGGGCGAACGGGTCTACATCAACGGCGCGGTGCTGCGCGTGGACCGCAAGGTCTCGCTCGAGCTCGTCAACGACGTGATGTTCCTGCTCGAAGGGCAGGTCATGCAGGCCTCCGACGCCACCACGGCGATGCGCCAGCTCTATTTCATCGTCCAGCTCATGTTGATGAACCCGACGGATGTCGGCGCCGCCGCCTCGCTCTACGGGCAGCACCATGCGGCCTTGCGTGCGGTGTGCGAAAACCCTGAGATGCTGGACGGGCTCGCCGCGATCGACGAGATGGTCGGCGGGACCCGCTACTTCGAGGCGCTCAAGCGGATCCGGGCGCTGTTTCCCCTGGAGCAGGCGATCCTCGCCGGCGCCACCACTGAATCCCCATTCAAGGCTGCCTGACAGCGGAGAGGCACATGAACGTCCCCAGCGCGACTGATACCACAAGCACCAATTCGACCAGCTCGACCTCGTCCACAACGAATACCTCGAGCAACACTGTCGACTACAACACGTTCCTGCAGCTCCTCATCGCCGAGATGAAGAACCAGGATCCGACCAATCCGATGGATACCTCGCAATATATGAGCCAGTTCGCCCAGTTGTCGTCGGTCGAGCAGGCGATGCAGACCAATACGAAGCTGGATTCGCTGCTGTCCTCGCAGGCGCTGTCACAGGCGGACGGGCTGATCGGGAAGAACGTCAGCTTCACCGACTCGACCGGAGCGACCTTCACCGGCAAGGTTGCGTCGATCTCCATCAACAGCAACGGCTCCATCGCGACCCTCGACGACGGCACCAAGGTTGCGGTCGGCCCCGGCCTTACGATCAGCTAGCCATGAACGAGCGGGACGCCCTCGACATCGTCCAGGCGGCGATCTGGACCATCCTCGTTGCCTGCGGACCCGCGGTCGGTGCGGGGATGCTTGTCGGCGTCGCTATCGCGCTGATCCAGGCCCTGACCCAGATCCAGGAGGCGACGCTGACCTTCGTTCCGAAGATCGTCGTCATCCTCGTGGTCGTGGCCGTCTCCGGCTCCTTCATCGGGGCGCACATCTCCACTTTTACCGAGATGGTCTATTCGCGGATCGAGCACGGCTTCTGATCCGCGGAGAGCTCCGGCCACCACCCCCGCGTAAGCTTTGCGGGGCAAATTGCAGGCGGACCCTGCTGCCGGTGACCCATGGCCGATACTTTAGCTGCTAGCCTGCCGAACGCGCGACGCTTGGGCGCGGACGCCTTCTTCGCGGGCGGTATCGTGGCCATGCTCACGATCCTGTTCCTGCCGATACCTCCGATCCTGATCGACCTTGGCCTTGCCTTCTCGATCGCGCTGTCGGCCCTGATCCTGATGGTCGCGCTGTGGATCCAGCGGCCGCTCGACTTTTCCGCCTTCCCGACCGTGCTCCTGATCGCGACGATCCTGCGGTTGGCGCTCAACGTTGCGACGACCCGCCTGATCCTGTCGCGCGGCGGGGAGGGCGAACAGGCTGCGGGCCATGTCGTCGCGGGGTTCTCGAAGTTCGTCATGGGCGGCGACTTCGTCATCGGCCTGATCATCTTCGCGATCCTGGTCACGGTCAACTTCGTCGTGATCACCAAGGGTGCGACGCGTATCGCCGAGGTCGGCGCCCGCTTCACCCTGGACGCCATCCCGGGCAAGCAGATGGCGATCGATGCGGACCTGTCGGCGGGCCTGATCGACGACAAGGAAGCCCAGCGTCGGCGCCGCGAGCTCGAAGAGGAAAGCTCCTTCTTCGGCGCGATGGACGGTGCCTCGAAATTCGTCCGCGGCGATGCCATCGCCGGCCTGATCATCACCGCGATCAACATCTTCGGCGGCATCATCATCGGCGTCACCCATCACGGTCTGACGCTGTCGCGCGCTGCCGACGTCTACACCAAGCTCTCCGTCGGCGACGGTCTGGTCACGCAGATGCCGGCACTGATCGTGTCGCTTTCGGCGGGCCTGCTGGTCTCCAAGGGCGGCACCAGGGGATCGGCGGAGCAGGCCGTGCTGCGGCAGCTCGGCGGCTACCCGCGCGCGGTCTCGGCGGCTTCGTTGATGATGTTCGTGCTCGCCTTGATGCCGGGGCTGCCGATGGCGCCATTCGTGCTCCTGGGCGGCGTGATGGCCTTCGTCGGCTACTCGCTGCCGAAGCGGCAGGCGGCCGCGCAGCAGAAGGAGGCGGCGCGCAAGGCGGAGGAGCGTGCGCAGAGCGATGCCAAGGAATCCGTCAAGGAGTCGCTCAAGACCGCCGAGATCGAGCTGTCGCTCGGCAGCCATCTGTCGGTCCATCTGCTCGGCTCGCGCAACGAGCTTGCCCACCGCGTCAGCAAGATCCGCAAGAAGTTCGCCAAGCAGTACGGCTTCGTCATTCCCGAGATCAAGCTGTCGGACAATCTGTCGATCGACCCCAAGGGATACCAGATCCGAATCCACGATACCCGCGTCGCCCATGGCGAGCTCAGGATCGGCGAGGTGTTGGTGCTGGTGGACAAGGACGGCAAGCCCGACGTACCCGGCGACGAGGTGATCGAGCCCGCGTTCGGCATGAAGGCGCTGTGGGTGACCGAAGCCTTTACCGATGAGGTCAGGCGGCAGGGCTGCAAGCCGGTCGACAATCTGTCGGTGCTGCTCACGCATCTGAGCGAGGTGCTCAGGGCGAACCTCTCCCAGCTGCTGTCCTACAAGGACATGCGCGGACTGCTTGACCGGCTCGAGCCGGAGTACAAGCGCCTAGTCGACGATCTCTGTCCGTCGCAGATCTCCTATTCGGGCCTGCTCGCGATCCTGAAGATCCTGCTGGGTGAGAGGGTGTCGATCCGGAATCTTCATCTGATCCTCGAGGCGATCGCGGAGATCGCGCCTCATGTGCGGCGGTCCGAGCAGGTGGCCGAGCATGTGCGCATGCGCCTGGCTCAGCAGATCTGCGGCGATCTCTCCGACAATGGCGTGCTCAACGTCCTTCGCCTCGGCAACCGCTGGGATCTCGCCTTCCACCAGAGCCTGAAGCGCGACGGCAAGGGCGACGTCGTCGAGTTCGACGCCGACCCCCGCCTGATCGAACAGTTTGCGACCGAGGCCAGTGCCGCGATCCGGAAATTCACCGAGGACGGCACCAGCGTAGTGCTGGCGGTGACCCCGGAAGCCCGCCCCTATGTCCGCATGATCCTGGAGCGGGTGTTCCCGACATTGCCGATCCTGTCGCATGTCGAGGTCGCTCGGAGCGCGGAGATCCGGGCGCTCGGAGCCATCTCGTGATCAGCGGCCTTGCCGACAACGTGCTCGCGACCTTCATCGTGTTCTGCCGTATCGGCTCCTGCCTGATGCTGGTGCCCGGCTATTCCAGCACGAATGTTCCGCCCCAGATCCGCCTGTTCGTCGCGCTCGTCACGACGTTTGCGCTGTCGCCGATCCTGGTCTCGATGCTGAAGCCGCTGGTGGACGATGCGTCGCCGCTGACGCTCGCACTGCTGATCGGCACCGAAATATTGGTCGGCAGCGTCATCGGCCTCGGCGGGCGCGTGTTCTTCCTCGCGCTCCAGACCATGTCCACCGTCATGGCGAGCTCGATCGGGCTCAGCAACATCCCGGGCGTGCCGCTCGGCGACAACGATCCGACGCCGGCCTCGGTGCCGCTGATCATGGCCGCAGTCACCACGCTGTTCTTCCTCACCGACCAGCATTGGCAAGTCGTGCGCGGGTTGATGAACTCCTACGACGTCTGGCATCCCGGTGAGCGACTGAGCGGCGAGATGGCGCTGAATCAGCTCACGAGCCGCCTCACGGACGCGTTCGTGCTGACGCTGCGGATCACCAGCCCCTTCATCGTCTATTCCGTCATCGTCAATTTTTCGGTCGGGCTCATCAACAAGCTGGCGCCGTCGATTGCGGTCTATTTCGTCTCGGTGCCGTTCGTCCTGGTCGGCGGTCTGCTGCTGCTCTATCTCACCAGCGACGAAATGCTGACGCAATTCATGCTCGGCATGTCGTCATGGCTAGGCGGATGACGGGCCATGACCTCGCGCGCGGACAAGCTCGGTCGGATCGTCTCGCTGGTGAAGCTTCAGCTCCGTCTGTCCGAATGGCAGCTCGCGCAATTGCGGCAGCAGGAGCAGACCATGCAGGATGAGCAGGCGTGGCTGGTCGGAACTCTGAACGAGGGGAAACCGCCGGCCGGATCGTCGAGCGATTCCCTTGCGAGGCGCCTCAACAGGACGACCGTCGGCGCGCGCGCCGTGCAGGAGCGTGCCGCGATGCAGCTCGACAAGGTTCGCTCGGAGAACCGGCGCGTCAAACAGCTCCAGGAGGTCGCCAAGGTGGCGCTGGCCGAAAAGCTGCGGGACGCCGAGAAGCGATCGCTCGCGGAAATCACGGAGACACATGCCGCCGTGCGCGATTTGACGTCGCGGCCAACCAGCCGGAATAAGACATGATCGTGACGCCGACATCCGACCTCGTCCTCGACGTCCTCGACGCCGCCGATCCGGTGACGCAGCGCGCCGCGACCGCGAAGCTCGACGCGCTGAAATCGTCGGGCGCCGATTTCGCCGCGACGATGGACTCCGAGGCCACCAGGGCGGCCGCGGCCGATCAATCCACCGCAAAGGTGGCGGAGGCGCAGTCGGGGGTGGTGAACGGGCCGCCGGTGCAGGTGATCAAGAAGCCCGGCCCGGACGAGGTTTATCGCAAGTTCGAAGCCTTCATTCTCCAGACCTTCGTCGAGACGATGTTGCCGAAGGAGTCGGAGGAGGTGTTCGGCAAGGGCACTGCAGGCGGCGTCTGGAAATCGATGCTGGCCGAGCAGCTCGGCGCCCAGCTTGCGAAGGGCAAAGGGATCGGAATTGCCAAGCAGCTCGCGTCCGCGCATCCGCCTGGTCCGGATGTGACGGGCAAGTCGGGCTGATGGATCTGGAACATGGGTGACGAAAGTTGAAGGGTGAATTTGCTATGCAGGTAGAACAGGGCGCGACACTTCCGGTGATGGAGCAACCGTTCGTTGAACGGCAGGTCTTGGACTCTCAGGTCTTGGGCTCCCAAGTCTTGGGCTCCCAAGTCCTGGGCTCCCAAGTCCTGGGCTCCCAAGTCCTGGGCTCCCAAGTCCTGGGCTCCCAAGTCCTGGGCTCCCAAGTCCTGGACTCCGAGGTGATGACGGGGGCCGCGCCGGGCGATGCTCTGTTACCCGTGCTGCTGCCGAATGCCGGCAGCGACATGCCGTTCGACGACGCTGAAGCGGCAAGATTGGAGGCGACGCGGGCCGAGGAGGTCAGTGGCCTGCTGTCGGCGATTCGCCGGCTCGAGAATATCGTCGAGGAAGAAACCGCCGCGCTCGCGACCGGACAGAAGGTCGATTTCGACGATTTCAGCATGCGCAAGAGCCGGAGCATGCTGGAATTCGTCCGCCTGATGCGGGCGAGGATGCATCTCGGCGGCGAAACCGAGATTACCGAGGAGATTCACCGGCTGCGCGAGAAGCTCGAGCGAAACCGCTCTCTCCTCGAAATGCATTACGACGCCGTGCGTGAGGTCGCGGCCATCATCGTCAGGGCGATCAAGGATGCCGAGTCGGATGGTACCTACACCGGTCGCGCAGCGCGGGACGGAAAATGATCAAACTGGTGCTGGCCGGGCTCTGGGTATGCATCCTCACCGCGGGCACGAGCTACGGCGTGGCCTATTGGAAGGAAAACGGCACCCTGCTGCCGGCGAAGGACGAATATCTCGACGGGCTGCAATACCAGAAGACCCGGGCGCTGAGCATACCCATGGTCGAGAGCGGTGCCGTGCAGGGTTACATCGTCGCGCGCTTCGTCTACACGGTCGAGGCGCGAACCATGCACCAGCTCACCGTTCCGCCCGAGCCGTTCGTCGTCGACGAGGCCTTCCGCAGGATCTACGCTGACGAGAAGCTCGATTTCAGGAAGCTCGCCCGCTACGACCTCTCCGTCCTCACCGCCGCGATCAAGCAGCGCGTCAACGAGCGGATGCAGGCCGACGTCGTCCAGGACGTGCTGGTCGAGGACTTCAACTACGTCTCCAAGGAAGAATTCCAGCAGAAGCCGTAGCGCGCCGGGCCGCGTGGCTGTGCCGGCGTAACGAGGTTTCTGCCGCTGAAAACAAGCCGGCCTCTGCGGATGTCCCCGCAGAGGCCGTTTTTCGTGCGTGAGCCTTGGTTCAGGCGCGTCAGTTGCCGGCCGGGTACGCCGCCGGGGCGGCATGCGCCCGGTTCAGGAGGATGCCGACCTCGTCGAGCTCCTGCATCGGCACGTCGATGGCCTCGTTGGCAGGGATGTCGAGCCGGTATCCGACGTAACGCCGTGCCACGATTGCGTCGAAACCGAGTCGGTCACGCAGCTTCTTGCGCAGCTTGCTGACGTGGCTTTCGATCACGCTCTCATCGAACGTGGATTCGAAGATGCCATAGACCGCGTTGAAGATCTGCGTCTTGGTGATCCACTTGCCGTGATTGCTGACCATATACTCGAGAATGCGCAGCTCGCGGCGGGGCAGGGTGAGGGCGTGGCCCGCGATCTCGGGGTCACGTCCGTTGAAGAAGACCTGGATCCTTGTCTCGCAGGGCCTCGGCAATTCGCCCACCCGGCGGCGCGCGATCGCGGCCGTTCGGGCGAGGATCTCACGCAGGTGAATCGGCACGTGAACCACGTCGTCCACGCCGGATTCAAACAGCTCCAGCGTGTTCTTGAGCATCTTCTGGCCGCTCATGGCGATAATCGGAGCCGTGGACCGCTTGCGCATCGCCCGTGGCAGGCTGCCGCGGGCATCGCAGTCCCCCAGAAGGAAGGCATCGACCGCTGCCAGGTCCGATTCGTTCGCGGATTGCAGCCAGTCCCAGAATTCTCCGGAGGAGAATCCGATCGACGATACGCCCTCGCGAACGAGCCCTCCTACATAGCTGTTCGTGACGCTCTCGCGATCATCAACGATTATGTACATTAGTCAGTCGCCCCTGTTTCGCACTTGCAGCGGCCGGGAGTTGTCGTGATGCCCCGGCTCGACGCCATGCTGTTTGACGATATTTCCCTCCCGCGAACCGTTGTTATGGTTTCGATGTTCGCGGGCAGCCCTACGCATTCAGTGCCTGCGTGAGCAGGCCTGTTACTTCGACTCGATACTGAACGCTTACTGCGTGAAGCCCGGCGGGTGTCCTACGGATCACCCCGCGGAGCGGTGAGACAGCGACTTAGAACAGTTGCGCTACTTTGCTGTGCGTCCGAACGCTACTGAACTCAGTCGATCTCCTCGCCAACTGGCGAGAATCACTTGACTAGGACCGTAACAATTGCCGATTCCCGATCAAGGGTGCGAAACAAAGCGTTTGCTACGCGTGTTTGATGCTGTTGATTTGTTTCCGGTTGTTTCTTTGTATATCCAGTCACATCAGTTGATTTGGAAATCAAACTACTTTTGCACATTGACGGTTATAAAGTTCCATACACCCATAGAAACACAGCTATTTTGGGTGGTGCTGCAGCATCGTCGCAGGGAGGGGTTTTCAACCCGGGATTGACTCTCCTGGCCGCGCACCCGCCTGCGACAATTCGACTCATGTATGGCGACGAGACTCCAGCTTGGCGAAATCTTGGCGACTGTGTGTCTTTCGAGTCGCACTTTCGCCTCGTGCATGACGCGTTGGACTCATTCGATGTCGCATTGTTCGTGACGAACAAATTTTTTGATGCGCACGTTTCAGGCAAGCTTCGCCAACTAGCTTCGTTCAACAGATCGAAAACGAACGGAGCATTTTCAAATGTTGTCCGATGGAAAAGCGCGTCCCGCTGAAACTGCGGATTTAACCGCAGCGGCGAAGCCGGCTCCGGAAGCGCGCGATACGAAGACCAATAATGCGCCGCGCGCGGCCAAGCCCGCGACAGCTGCGAAGCCCGTGTCTGCAGCGAGCGACGAAGTTGCGGCCAAGGCAGCGCTCGAGGGGTTGAAGCGCATTCGCGCCAAAGCGCGCCTCGACAAGATGGCGATACCAAAGCCTGCGCCGGTGGTGATCAAGCCGGCGGTGATCGTGGCCAAACCGCCGCCACCGCGTCCGACATGGGTCGCGCCGCTCGCGACATTGGCGGTTGCCGCCATCCTGGTGGTCTGCGCCTGCACGGGCGTCATTGCCTATCTCACCACGCAACCGGGCCAGACCAATGCCACGGCCAATGCGGAGATCAGGAATCTGCGCGATACGGTCGCGCTGCTGCGCAGGCAATTGTCCGGCGTGTCCGAGAATCTCGACGGCCTGCGAGCCGCTGTCGATCAGTCGAGCAAGGCGACCAGCGATCGTTTCGGCCGGTTCGCCGAGAATCTGGATCGCATCGAGCGTGTCAGCTCGTCCTCGACCGCGAAGCTCGACAGGCTCGCCCAGGCCCAGGTCCCGCCGAGTCCGGTTGCGGCGCAGCCCTCGTCGGCGATGCCGATGATGGCCTCGGTCGCGGCACCCGAGACCACGGGCTCGGTGTCTCCGGCCGAACGCAGCTCGGCCCCGCGAAAGGCGGTCAAGGGCTGGTCGGTCCGCCAGGCTTATGAAGGCATTGCGATCCTGCAGGGTCCGAGCGGTGTCGTCGAGGCCGTGCTCGGCCAGCAGGTCCCGAATCTGGGTCGCATCGAGGAGATCAGGAACGAGAACGGCCGTCTGGTGGTGGAAACCAGCGGCGGCGGCGTCGTCTACTCGGCGCGCAAATGAGCGGCGGACCGCTCTATTGGCGGTGATGCTCGAAGCTGGTGCATAGCAGGTCGACCTCGGCTTCGGCGATCGGCGCGCGAAACAGCCGGCAGGTGAATTCGACCGTCGCCTTGTTCTCGGAAGAGGTGCGATCCTCCCGCAGGAAGATGCATCGCTTGCAGACGTCGGTGTGGTGCCGCTGCTCGGCGGCATCAGCCTGATCGAGCACGTGTCGCAAGGTGTCGCGAAAGCGGATCTTGCTGTCGTCATCAAGGACGGCGATGGCTTCGACGAGGCCATTGACGGGATCGCGCGCCAGGAACTTCTTGCCTTGCTGGGTCACGCTCAGCATCACCGAGCGCTTGTCCTTGGCGGAGCGTTTCCGTTCCACATAGCCGAGACGCTCGAGCTCGCCGATGATGAACGAGGCGGTGCCGCGCGTAGTGCCGACGTAGCTTGCCAGCGCCGAAGGCGTCCTCGAGAACCAGTTGGCACGGGAGAGAAAGCGCAGCGCCATCCACTCGCGATCGCGCATGCCGTGCTTGGTGCCTTCGAACCACAGGATCCGCGCCACCTGTCCCAATAATTCAATTGCTTCGCGGGCCAAATTCATATCGATGCCAGATCGGATAAAGCTTTACTCAATTGAGCCGGTGGTAGCGCAATCGTTGCTGTCGAGCCTCGCTCGAAGCGGAAACAAATGCCGCGCTTGGAAGACGCTCTCCGTTCTGGAGATGGAACATTCGCGAGTGGAACTAGAGCGTCACGAAGAAAGTTCGAGTAAATCTGACGGCTCAACTGATCTGAAAATTTCAGTCAAATGACGTGGGCTCGCGCTCAAATATCGGACCGTGTCCTGTGCCTGGGCAACATGATGTGTCGTCGCGGCCACGATCGAGCCTAATGTTGCAGCGAAACGCTTCGAATTGCGCGAAACCGCACACCCCCTGCAACGCGTGATGGCGCCGCGGGCAGCGGGAGAACCCCTCTTTTCGGTTAATGGATGTTGCGACGCAATGCGGTCACGCGGTTAAATCGGGCACACAATCACCGGGGAATTCGAGAGTGTCGCTGGGAAGCAAGCCGTTCGACGTCAAACGCGCAGCACTGGCCGCCACCGTTGGCAACATGCTCGAGTTCTACGACTTCATTACCTATAGCTTCTTCGCGATCCAGATCGGCCACACTTTCTTCCCGACCGGAAGCGAGTACGGCAGTCTGATGTTGTCGCTTGCGACGTTCGGCGCCGGCTTCGTGACGCGGCCGATCGGTGGCGTCGTGCTCGGCATCTATTCCGACCGGATTGGTCGGCGGCCGGCCATGCTGCTGAGCTTCGCGCTGATGGGGGCGGCGATCCTGACCATCACGTTCACGCCGTCCTACACTACGATCGGCATCGCAGCGCCGATCATCGTGATCGCGGCCCGTATGGTGCAAGGCTTTGCGCTCGGCGGCGAGGTCGGGCCGACCACTGCCTATCTGATCGAGATCGCCCCCATCGAGCATCGGGCGCTGGTGGTGGCGTGGCAGCCGGCGAGCCAGGAGATCGCTGCAACGGCAGGCGCCCTCGTCGGCGTCATCCTCAGCAAGACCATGGCGCCGGAGATGCTGGACGCCTATGGCTGGCGGGTGGCGTTTCTGATCGGCGCGGTCTGCCTGCCATTCGGCGTCTGGATGCGCAAAACCCTGCCGGAGACGATCCCGCAGGCCGAAGCCGGTAGCGCCGCGAAAGAAAGCACGGGCCATTTCTCGCAGGCCCGCCGCCACACCGGCCTGATCGCGCTGGCGCTGATGGTTCTGGCCAGCGGCACGATCTCGACCTATGTCACGCAATACATGACGACCTATGCGCAGAACACGCTGCATGTCTCGTCGACACTCGCCTTTGCCGTGTCGCTCGTCAGCAACGCCATTCAGTTTGCTGGTGCGCTGGTCGGCGGCTGGCTCGCGGATCGTCTGGGCCGCAAGCCCGTCATGATCTGGCCGCAGCTCGCAACGCTGCTGCTGACCTATCCGGTCTTTCTGTGGATCGTCCATGCGCCCGGCGCGCTGTCGCTGCTGGTCGGCTTCGGTCTGCTTTCCGTCATCGGTTCGCTGCCCTTCACCGCGTTCTATGCGACCTTCACCGAGGCGCTGCCCCAGAACATCCGCGGCGGCGTGTTCGCCACCGTCTACGCCGTCGCGATCGCGAGCTTCGGCGGCACGGCGCAGCTCGTGGTCACCTGGCTGCTTCATGTCACCGGCGATCCGCTGGCGCCGGCCTGGTACCTGCTGCTTGCGGCGATCGTCGGACTTGTCGCGATGAGCCTGATGCCGGAGACTGCGCCGGTAAAGCAGCGCGAGCGCCGGATCTGAAAGGTCCGGCGCTCGCAGGCTGGTGATTTGCGTTTCGCCGGCAATTATTGGCGAATGCGTCGCCTGAAGGATCAGGGCAAGACACTAGGGCAAGACACTAGGGCAAGACACTAGGGCAGGCATCAGGAAGGATCGCCGATGAGCATTGAAACCACCATTACGTCCGACGTCGTAGGGCTGATCAAGCCGCCCCCGGTGTCGCGCCGCGGATTCATGAGCGCCACCGCGGCCGTTGCTGCCGGCTACACGCTCGCGGCAGGTCCCGTCCGCGCCGAGGTGATCACGACCGACACCAGCGGCCTCCAGGCTGGCGATGCCAAGATCAAGGTCGGTTCCGAAGAGATGCCGGCCTATTTTGCAAGGCCCGCCGGCAACACCAAGGCGCCGGTGATCATCGTCGCGATGGAGATTTTCGGCCTGCACGAATACATCAAGGATGTGACGCGGCGCCTCGCCAAGCTCGGCGCCTTTGCCGTCGCGCCCGACTATTACTTCCGCAAGGGCACGGACCTCACCAAGATCACCGACATCAAGGACCTCCTGCCGATCGTCAACGCCAAGCCGGACGCCGAGCTGCTGTCCGATCTCGACGCGACGGCGACCTGGGCGGGATCGCAAGGCGGCGACACCGCGAAGCTCGGCATCATCGGCTTCTGCCGCGGTGGCCGCACGGTCTGGGAATATGCCGCCCATAGCGGCACGCTCAAGGCCGGCGTCGCGTTCTACGGTCCGCCGGTCGATCCGCCCAACCCGCTGTGGCCGAAGAGCCCGTTGCAGCTCGCGCCCGAGATGAAGGCGCCGGTGCTTGGCCTCTATGGCGGCGCCGATACCGGCATTCCCGTGGCGCAGGTCGAGCAGCTCAAGGCGGCGCTCGAGCAGAACAAGAAGACGGCCGACTTCAAGATCTATCCGGAAGCGCCGCACGGCTTCCATGCCGACTACCGCGGCAGCTACCGCAAGGACGCCGCGGAGGATGCCTGGAAGCAGGCGCAGGCCTGGTTCAAGAAATACGGTGTTCTGAGCTGACACCAGACTCCAAAGGGCGGCCGATCGGCCGCCCTTTCTACTTCAGCGCGGGCCGGTCTCACTTCGTCATCGCGCCATAGACGATGTCCTGGACCTGCTCGCGATAGTATTTGCGCAGCTCGCCGGGTGCCGCCGTTCCCACCACCACGACAAGTCTCTCTTTGGGATCGCAGAAAAACTGGGTCCCGTAGGCGCCATTCCAGGTGAATTCGCCGGGATTGCCGGGAACCGATGACAGCCCTTCGCTGGTGCGGACCGCGACTGCGAGGCCAAAGCCGAAGCCGGCGCGATGCGGCTCGACATTCGCCACGTTGTTCTTGATCTCAGGACCGAGGTGGTTACTCGTCATGTGGTGCACGGTCTTGGGCGAGAGGATGCGCTGGCCGTCGAGCTCGCCGCCGTTGAGCAACATCTGGCCGAAGCGGATGTAGTCGCCGACCGTCGCAAACGAGCAGGCGCCGCCGCAATCGAACTTGGTCGGGGTGTCCAGCAGCTTGATGGCTTGCGGCTTCCCCGTGATTGGATCGTCGGCAAAGGGACGAGCGAGGCGGGGGCGCTGTGCGTCGGTGGGATGGAAGGTCGCGTCCTTCATGCCGAGCGGCTGCCAGACATTGGCAGCGAGATAGTCGCCGAGATGCTGCTCGCTGACTTTCTCGACCACCGCGCCAAGCACGTCGATCGAGAAGCCGTATTCGAATTCAGTCGAGGGCTGATGCACCAGCGGCAGCTTTGTGATGCGTTCGATGAAGGCCTGCGTGTCGCCCTCGATCGCGGGTGCCGTGCCTTCAGGATATTGCCGCGCGAGCATGCTGGACGAGTCCGGGCGACCGCCATACATCAGGCCGGACGTGTGCCGATACAGGTCGTGAATGAAGATCGGCGAGGCCTGCGGTTCGAGCTTCAACGAACCGTCGGGCTGCTGAACGCCGACCTTCATGTCGGCAAAGGCGGGATAGTAATCGGACAGTTTGGCCTGCAGCGGCAGCTTGCCTTGCTCCATCAGCGTCAGGCCGGCGACCGCGGCCATCGGTTTGGTCATCGAGGCCAGCGCGAACATCGCGTCGATCGGCATCGGCGTGCCCTTGGTAGGATCGAGCATGCCATAGGCCTTGTAGTGCACGAGCTTGCCGTCCCGTGCGACAGCGACGACCGCGCCCGGCACGCGCTTGGTGGCGATCTCGCGGGCGAAGAAATCGTCGAGCCGTGCAAGGCCCTGCTTCGAGAAGCCGACATCGTCGGGATTGGCCTCGGGCAGCGGCGCGGCACGCGCGGCTCCGAACGTGATGACGGCAGCCGCCGCGATCATGGCGATCGTCTTGTTCATAATATCCTCCCAGGCCGCGAGCTCGTTATGCGGTGGCTCGCTACACGCCTAGATCACGACCACGTAAATGCGAAGTCAAGCGCGGGCACGGCATGTCTGGGACGCGCCAGGAACCCCTATCGTCCGTCGCCCGCACGCCACAGCGCATCGAGGCCATGGCGATAGGTCGGATAGGTAAGCCGGACGCCGAGCCCGTGCTTCAGCCGCGCGTTGGAGACGCGGGTGCTGCTGGCATAGAAGCTGCGTGCCATCGCCGACATCTCGGCGGTCGCGAACGCTTCTTCGTCCGGCGGCGCAATGCCCATCAGGTGCGCGGCGTAGGCGATCACGTCCTGCGGCGGCGCGGGCTCGTCGTCGCAGACGTTCCAGATGCCGCCGCTGTTGTGGTGGATCGCGGCCATGATCGCGCTGGCGATATCGTCGACATGAATGCGGTTGAAGACCTGGCCGGGCTTGACGATGCGCCGCGCCGCGCCGCTGCGCAGCGTCGCCAGCGCGTTGCGGCCGGGACCGTAGATGCCGGCAAGCCGCAAGATCGCGACGTCGCCTTGTGCCGTGTCCGCCCAGGCCTGCTCCGCCGCGACCCGCATCCGCGCGCGGTCGAGGGCGGACTGCGGCGGCGTGCTCTCGTCCACCCATCCGCCGGCATGGTCGCCGTACACGCCAATGGTGGAGAGATAGACGATCTTGCGACGGTCCGCCGCGAGCAAATCGCCGAGCGCCGCTGGTGCGGGATCGCCGGTGCTGCCCGGCGGGATCGATATGAGGAGGACGTCGGCATCGCTGATACGCTCGATCGCCGCGTCAGCCGGACGGCTGCCGGAAAAGCCATGCAGCTCGATCCCCGCGAGGTCGCCCCGCGCCGCGGGATCGCGGACCGTGCCGGCGACATGCGAGAAGCTGCCGCCGAATTTGCCGACGAAATGCCGGGCGCTGTAGCCGAGGCCGAGGATGAAGAGCCGCATGCGTCTCCCGTGAGTTCCGGTTCGCGCCTGAGCGCACCTCCGCTCATAAGAGATTTTTGGGTCCAACAAAAGATATTGCGATTTTACTCGCCCGCCGCCTCGGGTGATGGTCTTCACAGGGAGGCATCGACCATGCAGGCGGAATCAGGCGCGGCGAGGCTGGTCCGGAACGCGGCCGCGCTGATCTTCGACGTCGACGGGACCTTGGCCGAGACCGAGGAGCTGCATCGGCGGGCCTTCAACCACGCCTTTACCCGTCACGGTCTCGACTGGCATTGGGACCGCGCCGCCTACAAGGACCTGCTGCGCGTGACCGGCGGCAAGGAACGCATCCGCGCCTTCCACACCAGGCAGTGGACCGCGCCGCCCCTGTCGGATGCGGATATCGCCGCGCTTCACGGTATCAAGACCGCCCACTATGCCGAACTGGTCGAGACCGGCTGTTGCCCCTTGCGGCCCGGCGTGGCGGATCTGCTCACTGCTGCCAGGGCGCGCGGCCAGCGGCTCGCGATTGCGACCACGACCTCGCACGGCAATATCGATGCGCTGCTGTCGCGGGCGGTGGGGGCGGGCTGGACTGCTGATTTCGACGCGATCGTTGCCGGTGACGACGTCAGGCACAAGAAGCCCGCGCCGGACGTCTATCTCGAGGTCCTGGCGCGATTGAAGCTGGCGCCATCCAACTGCGTCGCGATCGAGGATTCCACCAACGGGCTGATTGCGGCCGCGCGGGCCGACATTCCCGTGCTCGTCACGCGCAGTCTTTTTTTCCGGGATGATGATTTCAGTGCGGCCCGGTTCGTGCTGGACGATCTGTCGAAACTCGCCGCCGAACCAAAAACTGCAGAACAACCCCATGCACAGTAGAGCGCTGTCGCCGTCAGTGCACCCGGTGACTTGCTCTATCGTCCTCAGACTGCTCGACAATCTGAGCGATTGGGCTCGACTGGTGGTGCACCAGAAGCCAGCCGTCGCCGACGCGCCGAAAATGGTTGGCCGCGGCGAGCGCGGTGCCGTCGACGATCTCGATGCAGAGCACGCGCGCAGCGTCGCCGTCGACGATCGCCTGCGGCTCGGCGCAGACGATCTGCGGCCGCTCCGGATTTTGCAGGATATCGCGCCAGCTTCCGATCACGGTGGCATGGCCGACAATCGCGGGCCAGCCGGGATGAATGCAGGAAATGGCGTCGTCATCCGCCCACATCCGCTTCATCTCGTCAAAATCGCCTGTCGAAAAGGCGGCGTAAAAAGCCGCGTTCGCGGCGATGACCTTGCTGTCCTTTGCCATGCCTCTCGGGTGGGCCAATGGCACGCAAAAATCAAGCGCGACTTCAGTCCGACTTTGAACGCAGTGCAGCATTGCTGCCCACCTCGTGATCACGCCGAAACGAGCGTCTCCACCGCGCGCCGCGCACCTTCCTTGTAGATACGGCCGAGCGCCGCGGTCACGGCCTCGCGCAGGCGCTGCTCGGCGCCGAGCGGCCCGAACACTTTTGTGACGCCGAGCAATGCGGGCGCCAGCCGTTCCGCGACCGGACCGGCCTCGCGCGCCAGGCCCGCGAGCTCGGCGGCGAGGGGATCGCGCACGTCGATGGCGCGGCCCTGCTCGTCGCGCGCGGTGACGTAGCGCATCCAGCCGGCGACCGCGAGTGCGTGCGTCGCGATCGGCAGATTCCTGATGAGGCGATCCTGCATCGCACCGAGCAGGCGTTGCGGCAGCTTTTGCGAGCCGTCCATCGCGATCTGCCAGGTGCGGTGATGTAGCGCCGGATTGGCAAAACGCTTGAGCAGTGAGGCGCGATAGGCGGTGAGATCGGTGCCCGCAGGCATCGTCAGCGTCACCGCGGCCTCTTCCATCACCTGCGCGGCGAGGCGCGCGAAATGCGGATCCTGCATGGTG
Source organism: Bradyrhizobium monzae (assembly GCF_021458635.1). GTDB lineage: Bacteria > Pseudomonadota > Alphaproteobacteria > Rhizobiales > Xanthobacteraceae > Bradyrhizobium. The sequence continues at coordinate 1,539,712 of NZ_JAIRDQ010000001.1, read as the reverse complement.
TCGGCGATGGTCTCGTAGCCGGCGAGATAGCCGAGATAGGCGAGCGCCGAATGGCTGGCGTTGAGCAGCCGCAGCTTCATCAGCTCGAACGGCTTGACGTCGGCGACGAGCTCGACGCCCGCGGCAGCGAGATCGGGCCTGCCCGCGGCAAATTGATCCTCGACCACCCATTGCGTGAAGGGCTCGGTCATCACCGGCCAGGCGTCACGCATCCCGAGCGCCGCGGCGACCGCATCATGGTCGGCATCCGTCGTTTCCGGCACGATGCGATCGACCATGGTCGAGGGGAAGGCAACGCTATCCGCGATCCATTTGCCGAGGTCCGTCGAGCGAAGTGCCGCGAACTGCGTCACGATCCGCTGCACGGTGTGGCCATTGGCGGCGAGGTTGTCGCAGCACAGTACGGTGAACGGCGAAAGTCCCTGCGCTCGTCGCCGCGCCAGCGCGGCCACGATGAAGCCGGGCGCCGAACGCGGGGCGTCAAAATCATTGAGATCGTGCACGACATCAGGATGCCGCTCGTCGAGATCGCCGGTCTGTGGCGTGTGGCAATAGCCCTTCTCGGTGACTGTGAGCGAGACGATGCGAATGGCGGGATCGGCCATTCGCTCGACGAGCGCTGCCGGCTTTTCGCGCGCGACGAGGCTGTCGAGCAGCGCGCCGATGACGCGATGCTCGGTACCCTCGGCGGCGCGCACGGCGACCGTGTAGAGATGATCCTGCGGGGCGAGGGCATCGCGCGTATCCGGACTGCGCAGGCTCGCGCCGACGATGCCCCAGGCATTGGCGCCTGCGGCAAGACAATCGTCGATCACGACAGCCTGATGGGCGCGATGAAACGCGCCGAGGCCGAGATGCAGGATGCCGGGTGTCACGCGCGAGCGGTCATAGGCCGGGCGGCGGATGCGAGGTGCCAGCCGATCGAGATTGGCGCAGCCAAGCCGCATGGTCGTCTCTCCCTGTGTTTGGCCGCTGCTTGACATGGCGGCCGTCCTCGGTCAATGCTCCGGTCAATTGGTAAGGCCAATTATCCAAAATTGGCGGGCCGCCGGGGGTGAAGCTTTCCGGCGCGGCCCTTTCGGGGAGGCCAGCGTGCCGCTGGAAGCTGTGGAGGCGAGACGGCTCTATCGCCAAATCGCCGATCAATTGCGAAGCCTGATCGACAGCGGCGAGTACGCGGTCGGCAGCCGCTTGCCGACCGAGCGCGAGCTCGCCGATCAGCTCAGGGTGTCGCGGCCGACGGTGCGCGAAGCCCTGATCGCGCTCGAAGTGGAAGGACGCGTTCGCATTCGCGTCGGCTCCGGCATCTATGTGATCGACCCTTCGGATGCTACGCCAGCGCCGTCCGCCGTCATCGAGGGGCCATTCGAGCTGTTGCGCGCCCGCGAATTCCTCGAAAGCGCCATCGCCGAGCAGGCCGCGCGGGTGGCGACCAGGGACGATATCGCTCGCATCGATGCCGCCCTGGTCGCGATGGAGAACGTCGCGCACCCCGGCGAAGCCTCGATGGTCCATGACCGCGCCTTCCATATCGCGATCGCCGGATGCCTCGGCAACGCCGTGCTGGTGCGCGTGGTCGGCGAACTGTTCGACCAGCGCCTCAATCCCTATTTCGCGCAGCTTGCGCACTATTTCGAGAATCCCGGCACGTGGCGCACCGCGCTTAGCGAGCACCGGGCCGTGCGCAATGCCATTGCAGCGCGCCAGCCTGCAGCGGCCCGCGACGCGATGCGCGATCACCTCGCGCATTCGCAGGAGCGCTTTGCGCAGAATTTTGGCGCTGAAAACGCCACGGGATCACCGGCGATGCGGAAGCCAAGCGCGCGGTCCGGCGCAGCTCCGGCCAAGCCAAAACGGCCGTCGAAGAAGCAGGCCAAAAGCGGCAGCGCGCGGCGGCGATGAGATTGGGCGGATCGCCTCGTTTTGGGGCGAGTGAACAAGAAGCAGATTTAAGTCAGTGGAGGATCCAGTGTTGAAGAAAATGACGATGGTGCTGGCGGTCTCGGCCGCCGCGATGTTTGCGACGATGCATGCCGGCCTGGCGCAGACCAAGCTGAAATGGGCCCACGTCTACGAGACCTCTGAGCCGTTCCACACTGCTTCGGTCTGGGCCGCGCAGGAGATCGGCAAGCGCACCAATGGGCGCTACCAGATCGACGTCTATCCGGCCTCCCAGCTCGGCAAGGAAGCCGACATCAACCAGGGCCTCTCGCTCGGCTCGGTCGACATCATCATCTCCGGCTCGAGCTTCGCGGCCAAGAGCTTTCCGCCGATCGGCGTGACCTATTATCCCTACACCTTCCGCGACGCCGATCATCTGCTCGCCTACACCAAGAGCGATATCTTCAAGGAGCTCGCCAAGGGCTATGAGGACAAGAGCGGCCACCACATCATCGCGGTGACCTATTACGGCGTGCGCCAGACCTCCTCGAACAAGCCGATCAAGACCTGCGCCGATCTCAAGGGCCTGAAGATGCGCGTGCCCGACGTTCCGGCCTATCTCGCGATGCCGCGCGCCTGCGGCGCCAACACCGCGCCGATCGCGTTCGCCGAAGTCTATCTCGCGCTCCAGAACGGCACCGTCGAGGCGCAGGAGAACCCGCTGACCACGATCGAGGCCAAGAAGTTCTACGAGGTGCAGAAGCACATCGTGCTGACCGGCCACATCGTCGACCACCTCAACACGGTCGTCGCCGGCGCACTTTGGAAGAAGCTCTCGGACGGGGACAAGAAGATCTTCACCGACGTCGCGCAGGAAGCTGCCGCCAAGGCCACCGAGGAGATCAAGCAGAACGAGGCCAAGCTCGTCGCCTTCTTCAAGGAGAAGGGCCTGACCGTGACCGAGGTCGACAAGAACGAGTTCCGCGACATCGTGCTGAAGAACGTTCCGTTCGAGACCTTCGGCTATCGCAAGGCCGATTGGGAACGGATCCAGGCGGTCAAGTGACGACGTAGTCGTCATCCCCGGGGCGGTCCGGAGGACCGAACCCGGGATCTCGAGGTTCCGGGTTCTCGCTTCGCGAGCCCCGGAACGACGTGAGTCAATCACGTGAGCCAGTTTGAGGGAGTAACATATGTCGACCGCCGAAGTGCACCGGCAGATCACCGGGGACGAGATCGCCCATACCTTCGAGGAGGAGGCGACGCCGAAGGTCGATCTCGGCATCTACGCTTTCGAGGATTGGGTGGCGCTTGCGATCTTCTGGGTGATGGCGCTCGCTGTCTTCCTGCAGTTCTTCACCCGCTACGTGCTCAACGACAGCTACGCCTGGACCGAGGAGATCGCGACCTACTGCCTGATCGGCGTAGTCTTCATCGGCGCGTCCATGTGCGTGCGGTTGTCGCGGCACATCCAGGTCGATTTGATCTACCGCTATCTGCCGCATGTCGTGGCGCGGGCGCTGTCGACCGCGATCGACCTGATCCGGATCGTCTTCTTCGGCTACGCCGTCAAGCTGGTCTGGGTCTACATCCAGATCATCGGCGACGAGTCCATGACCACGATCAATTTCCCAAAGAACTACGTCTACTACGCCGTTCTGCTCGGCTTCGTGCTGATGTTCGTGCGCTCGGTGCAGGTTGCCGTGCAGCATCTGCGCCAGGGCTACTCGATCCTCGAACGTCCCGGCGCCTACGACGGTTTTGAAGGATAATCTCATGCTGCTGTTGCTTGGAGGATTTCTCGTCCTGATGCTGCTCGGCGTTCCCGTGGCGATTGCCATGGCCGCGTCGTCGCTGCTCTACATCCTGGTCAGCGGCGTGACGCCCGACGTCACGCTGGCCCAGCGCATGATCGCCGGCGTCGAGAGCTTTCCGCTGCTGGCCGTGCCCTTCTTCATCCTGGCCGGCAATCTCATGAACATCGCCGGCGTCACCGGGCGCATCTACAAATTCGCGGTCGCGCTGGTCGGCTGGATGCGTGGCGGGCTCGGCCACGTCAACATCATCGGCTCGGTGATCTTCTCCGGCATGTCCGGCACCGCGATCGCGGATGCCGCCGGTCTCGGCACCATCGAGATCAAGGCGATGAAGGACCACGGCTACACCACCGAGTTTTCGGTCGGCGTCACCGCGGCCTCGGCGACGCTCGGCCCGATCATCCCGCCGTCACTGCCCTTCGTGATCTACGGCATGATGGCCAACGTCTCGATCGGCGCGCTGTTCCTGGGCGGCGTCATTCCCGGCATCGTCATGACGCTGTTGATGATGGCCACCGTCACCTATTTCGCGCACAGGAATAAATGGGGTAGCGACACGCCGTTCTCCTGGCCGCAACTCGGCTCCGCCGGCCTCGAGATCGCCATCGTCTTCTCCTTTCCGATGGCGATCTGGTTGATGACGCTGGCAGGCATGTCGACCAATTTGGCCGTGGTCATCGGCCTCGGCGCGCTGCTCGCGATCGACTGGTATTTCGACTTTTCCGCCGTAATGGCGCTGATGGCGCCTGTGATCCTGATCGGCGGCATGACGCTTGGCTGGTTCACGCCGACGGAAGCGGCCGTCGCCGCGGTGATCTGGTCGCTGTTCCTCGGTCTCGTGCGCTACCGCACCATGACTTTGAAGACCGTGGCGAAGGCGACGTTCGACACCATCGAGACCACGGCCTCGGTGCTGTTCATTGTCACCGCGGCCTCGATCTTCGCCTGGCTGCTGACGGTGTCGCAGGCGGCCCAGCTGCTTTCGGACTGGATGCTCAGCATCACCCACAACAAATGGGTGTTCCTGGCGCTCGCCAATGTGTTGATCCTGTTCGTCGGCTGCTTCATCGACACCACGGCCGCGATCACCATCCTGGTGCCGATCCTGCTGCCGATCGTGCTCAAGCTCGGTATCGATCCGATCCACTTCGGTCTGATCATGACGCTCAACCTGATGATCGGCCTGTTGCATCCACCGCTCGGCATGGTGCTGTTCGTGCTCGCGCGCGTGGCAAGGCTCTCGGTCGAGCGCACGACGGTCGCGATCCTGCCCTGGCTGGTGCCGCTGCTGGTCGCGCTGATCGCGATCACCTACATTCCCGAACTCACCCTCTGGCTGCCGAAATATATGGGACTTTCCAAATGACCTCGACCTCTCTCGCTGCGACCCTGTTCGGCCCCGAAGATCTGCGCATGATCGAGCATCCGCTCGACAAGCTTGCGGACGGCATGGTGCGTATCCGCTTCGGTGCCGGCGGCATCTGCGGCTCGGACATGCATTACTTCCGCCACGCCCGGACCGGCGACTTCGTGGTGAAGTCGCCGCTCGTGCTCGGCCACGAGATCTCGGGCCAGGTCGTGGAGATCGCGGGCACCGCTGCAAACCTGAAGGTCGGCGACCGCGTCGCCGTCAATCCGTCGCGCTGGTGCGGTCATTGCGGGGCCTGCCGCGAGGGCCGGCAGAACCTCTGCGAGAATATCTACTTCATGGGCTCGGCGTCGAAGACGCCGCACATGCAGGGCGGTTTTGCCAATTATTTCGACGCGATCCCGGCGCAGTGCGTGAAGATCCCGGACCATGTGTCCTATCAGGCCGCAGCGCTTGCCGAGCCGCTCGCGGTCTGCCTGCACGCCGTCGCGCGCGCCGGTAAGATCGAAGGCAAGCGCGGCATCATCTTTGGTGCCGGGCCGATCGGGCTTCTGACCATGCTGGCCGCGCACCGCGCCGGCATGGCCGATATCACGGTGGCCGACATCGCACCGGCCCCGTTGGCGTTCGCGACCCGGCTCGGCGCATCGCATGTCGAGAACGTCGCAAATGGTGAAGAGGGCCTCAAGGCGCAGGCCGCCTCGCGTTCCGACGATGTCGCATTCGAAGTCTCAGGCACGGCCGCTGGTCTTGCCAGCGCCATCGGCATCGTCAGGCGCGGCGGCGTCGTGGTCCAGATCGGCAATTTGCCGGGCGGGCAAATTCCGACGCCGTCGAATGCGGTGATGGCGAAGGAGATCGATCTGCGCGGCTCGTTCCGCTTCGGGCTTGAATTCATGACTGCCGTGGAATTGATTGGTGCTGGCAGTGTCGACGTGCTGTCGCTGGTCACCGCCGAGCGGCCGCTGTCGACTGCGCCGGACGCGCTGCGGCTGGCGCTCGACCGCTCGCAGAGCGTCAAGGTCGTGCTGACCGCCAACTGATCCGGGAGAATTTCGATGATGCTAGAGGGATGGCGCTGGTACGGGCCCAATGATCCCGTGTCCTTGGACGATGTCAGGCAGGCCGGCGCGACCGATATCGTCTCGGCGCTGCATCAGGTGCCGATCGGCGAGGCCTGGACGCGCAAGGCGGTCGAGGAGCGCAAGAATTTCATCGAGAACGGCCAGCCCGGCCGGTCGCAATTGACATGGTCGGTGGTGGAATCGATTCCCATCCCCGACGACGTCAAGCGGCTCGGGGGCAAGGCAACGAAGTCCATCGAGGCGTGGATCGCGAGCCTCGAGGCGGTGGCAGCGTCCGGCATCAAGATCATCTGCTACAATTTCATGCCTGTGGTCGACTGGTGCCGCACCGATCTGGAATGGGAGCTGCCGAACGGCGCCCGTGCCATGCGCTTCGACCAGGACCGCTTTGCGGCCTTCGAGCTGTACATCCTGAAGCGCCCGGCCGCTGTCCAGGAGTACTCCCCCGAGCAGCAGGCGCGCGCGAAAGCGCTGTTCGACAAGATGAGCCAGGCGGACATCGACTATCTCATCATGGCCATCGCCAGCGCGCTGCCGGGCTCGACCACCGAGCCGATGACGATCCCGCAATTCCGCGATCGGCTGGAGACCTATCGCGACATCACGCCAAAGATACTGCGCCAGCATCTCGCTGAGTTTCTTGCACGCGTCGCGCCGGTGGCCGAGCAGCTCGGCGTTTCGTTGACGCTGCATCCGGACGATCCGCCGCGCCCGCTGTTTGGCCTGCCGCGCGTTGCTTCCACCGCCGACGACTATCAGGCGCTGTTCGATGCGGTGCCGTCGAAGACCAACGGCATCTGCCTCTGCACCGGCTCGCTCGGCGTGCGCGCGGAGAACAATCTGCCAGCCATGGCCGAACGCTTTGGCCCGCGTATCGCCTTTGCGCATCTGCGTGCGACCAAGCGCGAGGCCGACGGCCTGACGTTCTACGAGTCCGATCATCTCGACGGCGACGTCGACATGGTCGCGGTGCTGAAAGTGCTGTTGAAGGAGAACGCGCGGCGTGCGCCCGACAAGCAAATCGTATTCCGTCCCGATCACGGCCATCGCATGCTCGACGATCTCGCTGCTACCAAGCGCACCAATCCCGGCTATACTGCGATCGGCCGCCTCCGCGGGCTCGCCGAGCTCCGCGGCGCGATCCGCGCAATCGAGCATCAATAGGAGATCTGCGGCGGTGTGTGAGCAGAGGTGAGAGATGCGCCTGACGCAGTGTCATAACTTCCACGACTTCCGGCGGCTGGCGCGTCACCGGCTGCCGGGCCCGATCTTCGACTACATCGATGGCGGGGCCGACGATGAGGCGACCCTCCGCCGCAACAGCGCCAGCTTCGAGCATTGCGATCTGCTGCCCAACGTGCTGCGCGGCGTGCAGCAGGTCGACCTCTCGGTCACCGTCATGGGCCAGAAGCTCGCGCAGCCGTTCTATTGCTCGCCGACCGCTTTGCAGCGGCTGTTCCATCATGACGGCGAGCGTGCCGTCGCTGCGGCGGCTGCGAAATACGGCACTATGTTCGGCGTCTCCTCGCTGGGCACGGTGAGTCTCGAGGAATTGCGCAAGGCCTACGATACGCCGCAGGTCTATCAGTTCTATTTCCACAGGGATCGCGGCCTCAACCGCGCCATGATGCAGCGCGCCAAGGAGGCGGGCGTCCAGGTGATGATGCTGACGGTCGACAGCATCACCGGAGGCAATCGCGAGCGCGATCTGCGCACCGGCTTCAGCATTCCCTTCCGCCTGACGCTTGCCGGCATGCTTCAATTCGCGATCAAGCCGAATTGGGGCATTCAGTACCTCACCCACGAGAAATTCCGGCTGCCGCAGCTGGACGAGCATGTCGACATGAGCGGCGGCGCCATGTCGATCGGCCGCTATTTCACGGAGATGCTGGATCCTGCGATGAACTGGGACGATGTCGCGGAGATGGTGCGGACCTGGAACGGGCCGTTCTGCCTGAAGGGGATCATGTCGGTGGAGGACGCGCGCCGCGCGGTTGATATCGGCTGTGCCGGGATCGTGCTGTCCAACCATGGTGGCCGCCAGCTCGACGGCTCCCGCTCGGCCTTCGATCAGCTCGCCGAAATCGTCGACGCCGTGGGTGACCGCATCGACGTGATGATGGATGGCGGCATCCAGCGCGGAACCCATATCCTGAAGGCGTTGTCGCTCGGCGCCAAGGCGGTCGGGCTGGGACGATACTATCTCTATCCGCTCGCTGCCGCCGGCCAGCCCGGTGTCGAACGGGCCCTCGGCCAATTGCGCGCCGAACTCGAGCGCGGCATGAAGCTGATGGGGTGCAATTCGATCAGCCAGCTGTCGCGCGCCAATCTGCGCTTTCGGCCCGGGTAGCGCGCAATTTTTCTCCGTCATTGCGAGCGGAGCGAAGCAATCCAGACTGTCTCCGCGGAAAGATTCTGGATTGCTTCGCTGCGCTCGCAATGACGGCGTTGAGGCAGCTCCGCGCAGATGTCCGCTACTGCCCTGCCGGCGAGACCCTCAAGCCTTCGCCTCCAACCACGCCAAAATCATCTCCACGATCTGGCTCCTGCTCTTCGCCAGCACCTTGGGTTCGCTGAGGTCGCGGTCGAACAGCGCACCGAAGGTGTGGCGGTTGGCGACGCGGAAGAAGCAGTAGGAGGAGATGGCCAGATGCAGATCGATGGCGTCGACGTCGTCGCGGAAGGCGCCTTCAGCGCGGCCGCGCTTGAGGATGCCGTCGAGTGTTGCGATCACACTGGCGTTGAGCTGGCGCAGCTGCAGATTCTGCTTGAGGTGCTTGCCGTGGTGGATGTTCTCGATTGAGACGAGGCGGATGAAGTTCGGATTGCGCTCGTCGTGGTCGAAGGTCGCCTCGATCAGCCGGCGCAGGCCCTCGCGCGCGTCGCAGCTGGCGATGTCAAGCTGGTCCTCCAGCGCGCGGATGCTGCGATAGGCTTCTTCCAGCACGGCGAGATAGAGCTGCTCCTTGCCGCCGAAATAATAATAGATCATCCGCTTCGAGGTACGCGTGCGCGCCGCGATCGCATCGACGCGGGCGCCGGAATAGCCCTCCGAGGCGAACTCGGCCATCGCCACTTCGAGGATGTCGCGCTTGGTGCGCTCGGGGTCGTTGGTGCGCTTCGATGGGGGTGGCATGCGCTCGAGCATCACTGTTTCTCCCGCCCGTTTCTATGGATCACCTTGAAGGTGAAGGCAAATTTCGCCCAATCCGACGTCTTTTGATGTTGGCTTGCATAAACGTACTAGTTCGTACATTATGGATCGAAACCAAGGTTGCGGCAACCAAAAGCAAAAAGCGCGCGCAAGGCCGGACGGCCAAAGCGAGCCGCGATCGACATCGCACACGGGGAGGAATTTTGATGAGCTCGACCTCAATCGCATCGCTGCACGCGCCGTCCGGCGCGGAGACGACGCAAAACAAGCTGCCGAAGCGCGCCGCGCTCGTCAGCTTCGTCGGCAGCATGCTCGAATACTACGACTTCTTCATCTACGGCACGGCGGCGGCGCTGATCTTTCCAAAAGTGTTCTTCGCCAATGTCGATCCCGCGACCGGGACGCTGCTCGCACTGTTGTCGTTCGGCATCGGCTATATCGCGCGCCCCGTCGGCGCCGTCATTCTCGGCCATTTCGGCGACCGCATCGGCCGCAAGACGGTGCTGCTGTTCACCCTGGTGGTGATGGGCGCTTCGACGCTCGCGATCGGCCTGCTGCCGGATGCCAAGACGATCGGCAACGCCGCGCCCATCATCCTGACACTGCTGCGCCTGTTGCAGGGCCTGTCGGCCGCCGGCGAGCAGAGCGGCGCGAACTCGCTGACGCTGGAGCATTCCGCCAATTCCAACCGCGCCTTCTTCACGAGCTGGACCTTGAGCGGCACCCAGGCCGGCGCGATCCTGGCGACGCTGGTGTTCATTCCGGTGTCCAGCATGCCGGAAGATCAGCTGCTGAGCTGGGGCTGGCGCATTCCGTTCCTGCTCTCCGCGCTGGTGCTGCTGGTCGCTTATCTGGTGCGGCGGACCATGCCGGAAACGCCCGTGTTCGAAGACATCAAGGACAAGGCGAAAGTGGCGCGCTTTCCCGTCGTCGCGCTGCTGCGCGACTACTGGCCGGACGTGCTGCGCGTCATCGTCTGCGCGTTGATCGCGACTGTCAGCACCATGACCGCGGTGTTTGCGCTCGGCTATGCCACCAGCAAATTCGGCGTCGCGCGTCCGACCATGTTGTGGGCCGGCGTGCTCGGCAATGTCGTGGCGCTGTTCGCCCAGCCGCTCTGGGCCTTGCTCGCCGACAGGATCGGCCGCAAGCCGGTGTTCATCGGCGGCGTGCTTGGCTGTGCCGCGCTACTGTTCCCCTATTTCATGCTGGTGACGTCTGGCAGCACGCCCGCGATCTTCGCCGCCGCGATTGGCCTCTACATCATCTACTCCGCGCCGAACGCGATCTGGCCGTCGTTCTATGCCGAGATGTTCGAGGCGCGCGTGCGCTATTCCGGCACCGCGATCGGCACCCAGCTCGGCTTCCTCGCCGCCGGCTTCACGCCGCTGGTGAGCGCGAGCCTTGTCGGCGAAGGTCCGAACGGCTGGATCCCGGTCGCGATCTTCGTCGCCGGTTGCTGTGTCGCCTCGGCCGTAGCCGCATCGACCGCGCGCGAGACTCACAAGGTCGACATCGCCGATCTCGGCAAGCGGCGCGCGTGAGCGCAAGACAGGATAACGATCGCATGCTGACCAACGCCGTTCCGACCACGCTCGGCCCGATCATCGGGGCCGAGCAGGGGACCGTCCGCGCCTTCAAGGGCGTGCCGTTCGCGACCGCGCGGCGCTTCGCCAAGGTGACACTGCCGCTGGCGTGGACGGAGCCGCGCCAATGCACGGACTACGGCGCCTATGCGCCGCAGCCCGGGCACCTCGATCAGGCAGAAGAATCCTGTCTCAGCCTGAATATCTGGACGCCGGTCGGCGCGAAGCGCCCATTGCCGGTGCTGTTCTTCATCCATGGTGGCGCCTTCGTCACCGGCGGCGGTGCCGACTATGACGGCGCCTTCCTCGCCGCGCACGGCCCGGCCGTCATCGTCACCATCAACTATCGGCTCGGCCCGCTCGGCTTCCTGCAGCTGCATCGCCACGGATTGGGTGAGGCCAACAACCTCGCGATCTCGGATTCGCTCGCCGCGCTCGACTGGGTCCAGGCCAATATCGCCAATTTCGGCGGCGATCCGGACCAGGTGACGTTGTCGGGCCAGTCGGCCGGCGCGTCCATGGTGATCGCGCTCGCGACGCTGCCGCAGGCCAAGGGCAAGTTCGCCCGCGCGCTCGCGCTGAGCGCACCGGGGCGCAACATCATGAGCGCCGACCATGCCGATCAGGTCGCGCGCCGCGTGCTGGCCGAGCTCGACCTCGAGCACGATGCCAGCGCGATCGCATCCGTGCCGTTGCCAAAGCTCTTTGCGGCCGTCGAGCGCGTCGGCCGCAGAATCGCAGACGAGACCGCGTCAGGCACCGTGTTCGGCCCGGTGCTCGACGGCACCGTGATCCCGCGCGAGCCGCGCGAAGTCTTTGCCGAGGGAAGCCTGCGCGACATTCCGCTCTGGCTCGGCTCCTGTCGCGACGAGATGGTGATGTTCCTGAAGAGCACGCCGCCGGCCGCGATGATCCGCACCACCGAGCGCAATGTCCACGCTGCCTTTGGCGATGCCGGCTGGGAGCGCCTGCTGGCCTGTTATCGCAGCTCGGCGCGTCTCGACGAGGATCCGCACGAAGCGCTGCTGTCCGATGCGTTCTGGCACCGCCCGATGGCCGATCTCGCGCGAGCCCACGCAGCAGCAGGTGGTGCAGTCTGGCTCAGCCGGTTCGATCATCGCCCGTCGCTGGAACCGTTCCTGTCGCAAGGACCGACCCACGGCGCCGACAATGCCTGCCTCTGGGCACATCTGCCAAATTTCATCGATCGCCCGATCCTGAAGCGCAAGGGCGGCCCGATGACCCCGGCCGATATCGACGTCGCGGCGCGGTTTCAGACGAGCCTGCTGCGGTTCGTGACGTCGGGCATGCCTGATGTCGCGGAAGCCTGGCCCCGGTTCGAGCCGGCCAAGGAGCCGCTCGCAATCTTCGGCCAGCCATTTCATATTGTCCCCCTCAACGAGGGCGTGCGCTTCCGCCTCTGGGCGGAACTGAGCACAGGCTCCAACGACAAGAAGAACATCAGGGAGGCCGTATGAGCATTTTCAACAGGAACGCTACGCGCGGTTCGATCGTCTCGCTGCTTGGCGCGTTCGCGCTGCTGGCCGCTTCGCCCGTCACCGCGCAGATCGTCGCGACGCCTGTTCCCGGAGATCCCGTCAGCATCGATAGCGGCGCCGTCTCCGGCAAGGTGCTGCCGTCGAACGTAAAGGCCTATTTCGGCATTCCCTTTGCCGCGCCGCCGCTCGGCGACCTCCGCTGGCGCGCGCCGCAAAAGGTCGAAGCGTGGCAGCGCGTCTATCACGCCGACCGGCTGGCGCCGGAATGCATCCAGGTGCTGCGCCGGCACAATCTCAATCATTATTTCGGCGAGGAGGCGACCAGCGAGAACTGCCTCTATCTGAACATCTGGGCGAGCGCCGATGCCAAACCGGCCGCGAAGCTGCCGGTGGTGGTCTGGATCTATGGCGGCGGCTTCACGCTCGGCTCCAGCGGCATGGCGATGTATGACGGCGAGAACGTTGCGAAGAAAGGCACGATCTTTGTCAGCTTCAACTATCGCGTCGGCATTCTGGGCAATCTCGCCCATCCCGAGCTGACCGCGGAATCGCAAAACCACGCCTCCGGCAATTACGGCCTGATGGACCAGGTCGCGGCGCTGCAATGGGTCAAGCGCAACATCGCGCAATTTGGCGGCGACCCTGACAACGTCACCATCACCGGGCAGTCGGCCGGCGCGATGTCGGTGTCGGCGCTGGAAGCGAGCCCGCTGGCGAAGGGCCTGTTCAATCGCGGTTTTGCGATGAGTCTGAGCATGTTCGACAACCGCTTCAAATTCCCGGCGTTGCCCGCCGCCGAGAAGATCGGCCTCGAGGTGCAGTCGGCGCTTGGCGCGTCGTCGTTGGCCGAGATGCGGCAGATCCAGGCCGACAAGATCCTAGCGGTCCAGAAGGACTGCCAGCTCGGCTGCGCCGGCACGATCTCGGTCACGCCCGATATCGACGGCTATGTGCTGCCCGATACCGTCCCGAATATCTTTGCGGCCGGAAAGCAGAACGACGTCGCGACCGTCGCGGGCTTCACCAGCGACGAAAGCTCGAACGATCTGCGCACCGCAGGAACGTTAGACGCCTATATCGCCGCCGCGAAAAAACTCTACGGCGACCAGGTCGATCGCTTCCTCGCGCTCTACCCTGCCAAGACCGACGGCGAGGCGAAGGCGATGGGTCTGCTCGCCGCGCGCGAAGGGCTGGTCGAGATCGGCACGCGCAACTGGGCCGAAGCCCAGGCCAAGAGCGGCAAGGCGCCGTTCTACATGTACATGTTCTCGCGCGTGCATCCCTTCGCGCCCGGCATCGAGTTCTTCGACAGCCCGCAGAAGATCGGCGCCTATCACACCTCCGATGTACCCTACTGGTTCGGAACGCAGGACGCCTTCAACAAATTCCGCACCACGCGCAACTGGACCGAGTTCGACCGCGCGCTGTCGGAACGCATGATGGACACGCTCGTGGCCTTTGCGCGCACCGGCAATCCCGCCACGCCGGCGACGCCGTGGCCGCAATGGAAGCAGGACGCGCAGACCTATGTCGAGTTCGGCGACGTATCCGGCGTGCGCGAGGAAAACCGGGCGCGGCTCGATTTCCACACGCCCGCCAACGTCACGCCCTCGACGCCGCGAGTTTCACGCGACTAGCGCGCGGACGACACCCCACGCACCTGTAATCTGCTTCACAAGCAATCGCGCCGATCTGCGCTAGATCAAGTCAGGCCCCGCCTCCGCGCGGCCGGCTTCGGAGCTGGCGATGATTGCTGCATTGGCAAAGGCAATATCCCGCGCGACGGGAGCCAATCTCGATGTCGAAACGCTGAAGATCCTGGCGATCTTCTCGGGCGCGGGCCTGCTGGTCTCGCTCGTGGCCGCGATGATCTACGGACAGGCTCTCAACGCGGCTCTGTTCTGAGCGCGTTGCGACCCGTCAGGCCACCGGATCCTCCGAACGGCTCCGCTCAATTGGCGCCAGCGGCGGTGCGCGCTTGAGGGGAGCGTCCTCTCGTGGTGCTGTATCACCGTCTGCGACGTGCTCGACCGGCGCGGAGCCGGTGTCGTCGCGCCAGGCGACGATCCAGATCAGAAAGCCCAGGACCGCGAGCCCGGCGCCGACGGGACCGGTGGAGGTCCAGCCGAGACCCTGGCGAATGGCGAGGCCGCCGAGGAACGGACCAAGCGCGTTGGCGGTGTTGAACGCCGAATGATTGAGCGCGGCCGCAAGCGCCTGTGCGTCTCCTGCCACGTCCATTAGCCGCGTCTGCAGGACTGCCCCGAGCGCGACGCTGGCGCCGATCGCAAAGATGTCGATCGCGAGCAGCCAGGGATTGCCGGCGACGAGCGGAAACACCAGCAGTGCCACGGCTGCAAACACCAGGATGACGCCCGCCGTCGGCATCAGCGCGCGATCGGCGAAGCGCGGCACGAACAGATTGCCGAGCGTGGCGCCGATGCCGAAGATCGCCAGGAAGAACGGAATGACCTCGGTGCTGACCTTGGTGACCTCGATCAAGGTTGTCGCCAGATAAGTGTAGACGGCAAACATGCCGCCGAAGCCGATGGCGCTGATCGCGAGCGTCGTCCAGACGCGGCGGCTTCGGAGCGCGCCGAGCTCGCACAGCGGATCCGATCGGCCGGCCTGGTCGCGCGGCGCGAACAGCGCACACAGCAGAACCGTGAGCAAGGCCAGCACCGACACGAAGCCAAAGCTCGCGCGCCAGCCGACCGCCTGGCCGATCAAATTGGCCAAGGGCACGCCGATGATAGTGGCGACGGTCAGGCCCAGCATGACCTGGCCCACCGCCTGGGAGCGACGATGTTGCGGAACGAGTGAGGCGGCAACCAGCGCGGCGATGCCGAAATAGGCGCCGTGAGGCAGGCCGGAGAGAAAGCGGGCCGCGACCATCGCACCGAAGCCGGGTGCGAGCGCGGTGAGGGCGTTGCCGAGCGCAAACACGGCCATCAGCACCAGCAACTGCGTGCGCCGGGCGAACCGCGCGCCGAGCACGGCAATCAGCGGCGCGCCCAGCACCACGCCGAGGGCGTAGGCGCTGATCGCGTGTCCGGCCGTCGGCTCGTCGATATGAAGGTCGGCCGCGAAGAACGGCAGCAGGCTCATCGACGCGAATTCGGTGGTTCCGATCGCAAAGCCGCCCATCGCGAGCGAGAACAGGACGATGGCGAGATGAGGGGGCGCGGAAGCCGAGTTCGATGTCGTGCTCGGCGAGGTCGCGTGAGGCGAGGGCGTCATGTGTCCTGCATTGGTGGCGGCAACGGGAACCAGCCCAGCAAACGTCGCCGTCCCTGCAGTCTTTGTCTCACCTACTTAAACGCGCACGGGTCCGCGTCAACACCGGAAGCTCCACGTAACGCCAATTGCATATCAGCATCCCGGTATGATCGAGGCGCTGGCCCCCGGGGTTATTTTCGAAACAGCGAGATGTTGTCGCTGAGCCAATCGGTTACCGGGCGCGGAGCGTGGCCCGTCAGTTCGTGAACAGTTGACGTGGTTTCTGCGAGCACCGACTCATGGAAAATGCGATCCAGGCCGAGCATCAGGTCGGCAACAAATTCGTTCAGCCCCGAAGCGAGCAGTTTCTCGCGCTGCTCCTCGGGGCTTCGGTGCTGGTATGTGACGGCGCGACCGAGTAACCCGGACAGTTCATCTGCTATTTCAGGCATGCTCACCGCGGCCGGCCCGGTCAGGTGATAGGCGCGCTGAGAAGTCACGTGCGCATCGTCGAGAAGGACTGCGAAAGCGGAATCTGCGACATCGCGTGTGTTGATGAGGTTGACCAACCCGTCGCCCGCTGCCCCGCCCCATATGTCATTGGCAATTGGAGCGCTGGCCCGCGCCAGGATGTCAACAAAACTCGAAGGTCGCAAAACCGTAAAACCTACGTCGCAGGTCGCAAGATGCGCCTCAATTTGCATATGCCAGTCGAACGGATGTAGCCGAGAGGGCGGTCCCAACACAGACAATTTGACGATATGACGCACACCGGCGGCTACGGCTGCGTCGACCAGCGCGATTTCATTGGCGACCTGCCGGGGAGAGGTGCCGTGAGCGAGGAACAGACGGTCGGCGCCGCGCAGCGCGTCGTCCAAAGTTGACCGAGCATCGAAGTCCACGGTCGCCAGGGACACTCCGGACGGCAGCCGCTCGGCGCCCGACGTGCGGGTCAACGCCACAAGATCAACCGGTTCGCTGACCAGTTTTGCGATCAAGGAGGAGCCGACTCGACCTGTGGCTCCCGCGACCGCAATGCGCGGTTGGCCGGCCTTGGACTGGGAAGGATTGAACATCCGGACGACCTTTCGTATCTTGGAACGATCAGTTCACAATAGTTGGAACGATCGTTCCAGAATGTCAAGCGGGGATGCGATGAGCGGGAAACCCCAATTCGATGACGATGCCGTGATCCATTCCGCGATGGATGTGTTTTGGCGTCATGGCTATTCGGCTTCGTCAATCGATCAACTGACGACAGCGATGGGTTTGTCGCGGTCGAGTGTGTACAAGCGATTTCAGGATAAGGACGGGCTGTTCCAGGAAGTCCTTTCGACTTACGTCGACCGCGTCGTGCGGCGGATGAGCGCCGTCCGGGGCGACACGAAGCGCCAACAGCTCGAAGCGTTGTTGCACGAATTCCTGCCCAGAGACGGCAGGGGGGCGCGACCGGTTGGATGCTTACTGGCTCGATCTTGCGCCGAGATGGTCGATCTGCCTCCGGCGGGCCAGTCGGTCGCGCGGCAAGGACTTAAGCAGCAGCGTGCGATCCTCAGCGAGATTTTGCGCGAGGCGGTCGCAAGTGGAGAATTGGCGGCGGCAACCGACATCGACGGATTGGCGTGGCACTATCTCGGTGTGTTGCAGGCCATATTGAATTTGCCACAAGCCGGCGCGACTGCTGGCGAGCTTCGCCGCGTCATAGAACTTGCAATGACGGCGTGGCCATTGCTCCCTGCGGTCGTGCCCCCCCGACGTGCAGTCTGATGTGGACGTTCGCTTGTGGCTCGACGTGGACCTCATGTGCGCCCGGGCCGTCGCGCGGCGTGCGGGTGCCGCCTTCATGCGTCTCGTGAAATCGGCTGAGGAAGGATTTCAGCGGTTCGCTGCGCGGCTGGAGACGTCCCGGACAAAATGATCAATCAGAACTGCACTTCGCCCGGAATGTCGTCGGCGCTCAGACCGACGGTTTCATAGGCCTTCAGCAGCCATTCGCGGGTCTGGCCCAGCGAACGGTTGTAGTCGGCCCAGGCACTGAGGAAATCCTTGTATCGACGATCGGCTTCGGCACGGATACCGAGGTTGGTCGGCAGCGTCAGCAGCGGCCGCGGGATCGCGAGATCGCCAAGCGTCGGATTCTTTTTCAGCGTGAAGATCGAAAGCACCGCGAGCGAGACATTGCAGTCGGCGCGGCCGGTCGACACAGCGAGGATCGCCTCGTCGCGCGTCTTGAAGCCGAGGATGTTCGCCTTCGGGCAGTAACGCCGCGCGATGGTCTCATGGGTCGAGCCGATGTCGACGGCGATCTTGACCTCGGGCTTGTTGAGCTCGGCCCAGGTTTGCGGCTTGGCAAAACCCTTCTTGGTGATGACGGTGAAGGAGTGCACCAGGATCGGCGTCGAAAAGTCGATGACGAGCGAACGTTCGGGCGTCGGGTTCACAGCGAAGGCGAGGTCGATCTTGTCGGCCTGGAGATCGAGGATCTGGTTGCCCCAGGTCGATTCCAGCGTCTCGACCTTGGCGCCCAGC
Source organism: Bradyrhizobium monzae (assembly GCF_021458635.1). Lineage (GTDB taxonomy): Bacteria > Pseudomonadota > Alphaproteobacteria > Rhizobiales > Xanthobacteraceae > Bradyrhizobium. The sequence continues at coordinate 1,521,573 of NZ_JAIRDQ010000001.1, read as the reverse complement.
TTGCCCGCAATGTCGTTCGCCATGTCGATGCAGGCGCCCGACCATTGATTGGTCGCGAGGTCCTTGTGGAAATAGGGGTCTTGGCCTGCGATGACCGCGATCCGCAGCACACCGCTCTTCTTGATGCGGTCGAGCGTGGAGGTCGGCGTGGTGTCGGCCTTGGCCGAAGCGGTCGCGGCCATGGCAGCGCCGGCCAGTGCTACGGTGGTGAATGCGTCCCTGCGGTTCATGGGCAGTGCTCCTGGGGAATGGGGATCATCAGCTCCGGCTCGTGGACTATTTCTGTATTCAGGGCATAATGCAATATGGTATTGCGCCTCTGCCGGCAATTTGAGCGATCGGGCAGTTGGAGCCTAGTGCTCTGGCAAAGCGGGAGAAAATCGCGTGACGCCCGGCCGGACCACGCCCGGTTCGCGATCCGGGATTGAGAAGGAGAAAGTCTGTGCGTGCTGTTTTCGTCGATGCCAACGACACGCTGGCCGCGGTCACCGAGACGCTGCTGAGCGCGGCGAAACTGCCGGTTGGCATCAACCGCAATCCCGCGATCAAGCCGGACGATCTGCCCGGCCTGCTCGGTGATGCCGAGATCATGATCGTCGATCACACCGCGGTGCCGAGTGCGATTGTCGAGAATTGCAAGGCGCTGAAGCATGTTGTCTTCCTCGGCACCGGCGCGCGCAGCTACATGAATCCGGAAGAGCTTAGCCAACGTGGCATCGCCGTGCACACCATCAAGGGTTATGGCGACACGGCCGTGGCCGAATGCGCGATCGCGTTGATGTGGGCGTCTGCCAAAAGCTTTGGCGAGATGGATCGCGGCATGCGTGAGGGCAATTGGCTGCGCCGCGACGCCGTGCAGCTCACCGGCAAGACCCTCGGCCTGATCGGTTTCGGCGGCATTGCGGCCGAAGCCGCACGCATGGCGGCCGGCTGCGGCATGAAGGTGATTGCCTGGAACAGGACGCCGAAGACGCATCCGGGTGTCGCGTTCGTGTCGCTGGAGAAGCTGCTGGCGGAGAGCCATGTCATCTCGCTGCATCTTTTGCTCAACGACGAGACCAAGGGTTTCCTGTCGCGCGAGCGCATCGCTCAGATGCGCAAGGGGAGCATTTTGATCAACACCGCGCGCGGCGCAGTCGTCGACGAGGACGCGATGTTAGAGGCGCTGCGCTCCGGCCATATCGCGCATGCTGGCCTCGACGTCTTCACCGTCGAGCCGCTGCCGGCAGGTCATGCCCTGACCAAATTGCCGAACGTGACGCTGTCGGCGCATTCGGCGTTCCGTACGCCCGAGGCGAGCGACAATCTCATTGGCGCAGCGCTCGATCACTGCCGCCGCATCATCGCCACCGGCAAGTAAGACATAAGGACATCCCATGTCGGATATCACCCGTATCGACCAGAACGCCCGCCGCAGCCGCGCCTCCGTGTTCGGCGATCTCGTTTTCCTCGCAGGACAAGTCGCGGACACCAAGACCGCCGACATCACCCAGCAGACCCGCGAGGCGCTGGCGAAGGTCGACGACATGCTGGCGCGCGCCGGCACCGACAAGTCGCGCCTGCTCAGCGTCCAGGTCTGGCTCAAGACGATGGACGATTTCGACGCCATGAACGCGGTCTATGATGCCTGGGTCGTGCCCGGCAACGCGCCGACTCGCGCCTGCGGCAAAGTCGAGCTCGCCGACCCCGCGTATCGTATCGAGGTGATCGCAATCGCCGCGCGTAGCTGACATGCATGCCGATGCCCTCTGCACTGTTTGCATCGGCCTTGCACCTTATTTCCGCCTGTCCTACGCCACCTCGGAACAAAACTTGCGCGAGGCCGTGAAGCGCTTCGCCAAAGCCTGCAGGGAGCTGTCATGACCATTCGCAACACCCGCACCGGGGGCCAGATCCTGATCGATCAGCTGGTCGCCCAGGGCGTCGATCGCGTCACCTGCGTGCCGGGCGAGAGCTATCTCGCGGCGCTCGACGCGCTGCATGACAGCCCGATCGACGTCGTGATCTGCCGCGCCGAAGGTGGTGCGGCGATGATGGCGGAAGCCTATGGCAAGCTCACGGGACGTCCGGGCATCTGCTTCGTCACCCGCGGCCCCGGCGCGACCAATGCCAGCCACGGCGTCCACATCGCGATGCAGGATTCGACGCCGATGATCCTGTTCGTCGGCCAGGTCGACACCGGCATGCGCGAGCGCGAGGCGTTCCAGGAGCTCGACTACAAGGCGGTGTTCGGCACCATGGCGAAATGGGCGGTCGAGATCGATCGTCCCGATCGCATTCCGGAGCTGGTCGCGCGCGCCTTCCGCGTTGCCATGCAGGGCCGCCCCGGTCCCGTCGTGATCGCGCTGCCGGAGAACATGCTGACCGAGACCGCGGCCGTCGCCGACGCCATGCGCATCGAGCCCGCCGTGAGCTGGCCCGCGCCTGCCGATATCGAGCAGGTCGGTACGATGCTTGCGAGCGCCAAGGCGCCGCTCGTCATTCTCGGCGGCTCGCGCTGGACCGATGAAGCCACCAAGAGCATCGCGCGCTTCGCCGAGCGGTTCGACCTGCCGGTCGCGACCTCGTTCCGCCGGGCCTCGCTGATCGACGCCGATCACTCGCATTACGCCGGCGATCTCGGCATCGGGCCGAGCCCCGGCCTGAAGGCCCGCATCGATAACGCCGACGTCATTCTTCTCATCGGCGGCCGCATGTCGGAGATGCCGTCGTCGTCTTACACGCTGCTCGACATTCCGACGCCGAAGCAGAAGCTGATCCACGTGCATCCGGGCTCCGAAGAACTCGGCCGCATCTATCAGCCGGCGCTCGCGATCCAGGCGACACCGGCCGCGTTTGCCGCCGCCGTCGAGACGCTGAAGCCATCAGGCGCCGTTGCCTGGAAGGGTGAGGCCGCCAAGGCGCATGGCGATTATCTCGCCTGGACCGGCAAGGCGCGCGAGCTGCCGGGCAATTTCCAGTACGGTCAGGTCATGACCTGGCTGCGCGACCGCCTGCCAAAGGACGCGATCGTCTGCAACGGCGCCGGCAACTATGCCGGATGGATCCATCGCCATCATCGCTTCCACAGCTTTGCGTCGCAGCTCGCGCCGACCTCGGGCTCGATGGGCTATGGCGTGCCGGCGGGCGTGCTCGCCAAGCGGCAATTTCCGGATCGCGTCGTCGTTGCCTTCGCCGGCGACGGCTGCTTCCTGATGAACGGCCAGGAATTCGCGACCGCCGTGCAGTATGATGCGCCGCTGATCGTGATCGTCGTCGACAATTCGCAATACGGCACCATCCGCATGCACCAGGAGCGCGACTATCCCGGCCGCGTCGTCGGCACCCAGCTCAAGAACCCCGATTTTGCGATGTATGCGAAGGCGTTTGGCGGCCACGGTGAGCGTGTCGAACGCACCGAAGAATTCGCGCCGGCGTTCGAGCGCGCGCTCGCCTCGGGCAAGCCGTCGATCCTCCATTGCATCATCGATTCCAGGGCGATCTCGGTTGGCAAGGATTTTGCGCCGGCAGTGAAGGCGTAGCCGATGTCGGGACGCCGCCATGTCGCCATCATCGGAGCCGGCGCTGTCGGCGTGATCAGCGCCATCGAGGCGCTGCGCGAGGGTCATCGCGTCACGCTGATCGACGCAGGCGAGCCCGGTGGCGAACAGGCGGCAAGCTACGGCAATGCCGGCTGGCTGTCGTCGCATTCGGTGATCCCGCCGGCCGAGCCGGGCATCTGGAAGAAGGTGCCGGGCTATCTGATGGACCCGCTCGGGCCTCTTGCGATCCGCTGGTCTTACTTGCCGAAGGCGCTGCCCTGGCTGATCAAATATCTGCTGTCGGGCTGGACCGAGGCGCGGGTCGAGAAGACCGCCTTTGCGCTGCGCGACCTGCTGAAGGACGCGCCGCTGCTGCACCGGAAGCTTGCCGAAGAGGCGGGTGTGCCTGAACTGGTCGAGCGCAACGGCGTGATGCACGTCTTCCCGTCGCGCGGCAATTTCGACAACGATCTCGGCTGGCGGCTGCGCAAGAAGGTCGGCGTCGAGTGGATGGAGCTCAACGCCGACGAGATGCGTCAGCGCGAGCCGGATCTGCATCCGCGCTACACCTTTGGCGTGGTGGTGGAAGAGGCCGGCCGCTGCCGCGATCCCGGCGCCTATGTTGCAGCTCTTGCCCAGCACGCGCTGGCGAACGGCGCAAAACTCGTGCGCGCCAAGGCGACGGGCCTCAAGCTTTCCGGCAACAAGCTCGTCGCCGTCCTCACCGAGACCGGCGAGATCCCTTGCGACGCCGCGGTCGTTGCCGCCGGCGCGCATTCGAAACGGCTGACCGCTTCGGTTGGCGATCCGCTGCCGCTGGAAACCGAGCGCGGCTATCACGTCATGATCGAGAACCCGGAATCCGGGCCGCGCAGCTCGATGATGGCCTCCGACGCAAAAATGGTGGTGAACTGGACCGACAAGGGCCTGCGCGCCGCGGGCACGGTCGAGATCGCAGGCCTCGAGGCCGCGCCGAACTGGAAGCGCGCCGAGATCTTGCGCAACAACCTGCTGGGCATGTTCCCGAAGCTGCCGAAGGACATCCCGGCCTCGCGCATCAAAACCTGGTTTGGGCATCGGCCGAGCATGCCGGACGGCATTCCCTGCATCGGATACGCACGCGCGTCACGCGACATCGTCTATGCCTTCGGCCACGGCCACATCGGGCTGGTCAGCTCGGCCCGCACTGGCCGTCTCGTCGCCCAGCTTCTGAGCGGCAAGGCTCCCGAAATTCCGCTCGCACCGTTCGCGCCCACTCGCTTCCTCTGAGATCGCATCATGACCAACGCAGCCAGCTCGTCCTCCCGTATCGCCCGTGGCGGCAAGGCCATCTACGGCGCACCGCTCGGCATCTTGATGCTGGAAGCGCGCTTCCCCCGCATTCCCGGCGACATGGGCAATGGCACGACCTGGCCTTTCCCGGTTCTCTATCGCGTGGTGAGCGGCGCTTCGCCGGAGAAAGTGGTGCTGAAGGGCGCGGCTGGCCTGCTGCCTGATTTCATCGATGCGGCCAAGGACCTGGTGCGACTGGGGGCCGAGGCCATCACCACCAATTGCGGCTTCCTCTCGCTGTTCCAGAAGGAGATCGCGGCCGCCGTCGGCGTTCCCGTCGCGACCTCGTCGCTGATGCAGGTGCCGTGGGTGCAGGCGACCCTGCCGCCGGGCAAGCGCGTCGGCCTCGTCACGGTGTCGGGCTCGAGCCTGACGCCGGCCCATCTCGAAGGCGCCGGTGTGCCGCTCGACACGCCGCTGGTCGGCACCGAGAATGGCAAGGAGTTCTTTCGCGTCCTGATCAAGGCCGAGAAGGACGACATGGACGTCGTCCAGGCCGAGCGCGACGTGGTCGAGGCCGGCAAGCAGCTCGTGGCGAAGAACCCTGACGTCGGCGCCATCGTGCTCGAATGCACCAACATGCCACCTTATGCCGCCGCGCTGCAGGCCGAGGTCGGGTTGCCGGTCTATGACATCTATTCCATGATCACCTGGTTTCATGCTGGACTGCGCCCGCGCGCCTTCGCTTGAGTCCGGCTGTCGCAAGCTCTTTCACAACCTATGCTCTCGTTTGCATTGCAATCGCTCCCAACGCCCCGGTATATTGGGGTGTGTGCGGGCATGAATGCAGCTGATGATGAGCAACGTGGAACTGGCTTCCGATAGTATCGTCGATCGCGTCTATGAACAGCTCAAGGCGATGGCCGTGAGCTATGAGTTCAAGCCGGGCGAACGTCTCAACGAGGGTGAGCTGGCCAAACGGCTCGGCGTCAGTCGCACGCCGCTGCGCGAGGCGCTCAATCGTCTCAACACCGAAGGTTTTCTGCGCTTCACGCCGGGCAAGGGCTTCTTCTGCCGCGAGCTCGACGCGCACGAGATCTTCGATCTCTACGAGCTGCGCAAGTCGATCGAGGTCGCCTCGATCCGCCTCGCCATCAAGCGCGCCAGGGACGAGGACATCGACGCGCTGCTGAAATTCCTCGAAGCCACCGGCCCCGATCCCGGCGAGCGGTCCTCGGTGGAGCTGGTCGAGTTGGACGAGACCTTTCACGAGCGGCTGATGGGGATGTCGAACAACGCCGAGATGCTGCGCGTGCTGCGCAACGTCAACGCCCGCATCCGCTTCGTGCGCTGGATCGACATGGACAGCATCAACCGCTCCAATACACAAGCCGAGCACCGCGCGGTGGTCGAGGGCTTGAAGGCGCGTAACGAGGACGCTTGCGTCTCGGTGCTGGAGAAGCACATCGACCGTCGCCTGGATCGCATCACCTCCGCGATCAAGGAAGGCTACGCGCAGATCTACATGCCTGCGGCGGCGAGAGCTGCGACGAATTGAGGACTTCACCTCGCCCCGTTTGAGGCAAGGTCAGCGCATTTGAAAAGGTCGTCATGCCCGGGCTTGTCCCGGGCATCCACGTTCTTTCGTGCTGCGTGGCAAGGCGTGGCTGGCCGGGACAAGCCCGGCCATGACGCCGGAGCAACTGTCCGTGGCTCCGAGCTCGCAGCTATACAATCCTTCAATACCTGCTCATGCCAGACGGTCAGAGCTTTCGCGCGCCAATATCGCTAGCGTGCTCCTCGAAATTCACGGAGACACGCGGTGCATAGCCCAAAGCCCACCCCCGAAACCGACTGGCCGTCCGAGCTCTACCGCATCCTGAAAGCCGCCGGCGTCAAGCAGATGTCGTATGTGCCGGATGCCGGCCACAGCCAGCTGATCCGGATGTTCTCGGCCGACCGCGACGTCACCACCAATGTGCTGACGACCGAGGAGGAGGGCATCGCCATTGCCGCGGGCGCCTGGCTTGGCGGCCAGCGCAGCGTGCTGCTGATGCAGTCGAGCGGCGTCGGCAATTGCATCAACATGCTGTCGCTGTCGGCGATCGGCCGCTTTCCGCTGCTGATGCTGGTGACGATGCGTGGCGAATGGGCCGAGTTCAATCCCTGGCAGGTGCCGATGAGCCGGGCGACGCAACCCTCGCTGGAGGCGATTGGGCTGAAGGTGATGCGCGCGGAGACGGCGGACGACCTCGTCGAGACCGTCGAATCCGCGGCGTCGTTCGCCTACGAGTCCGACCAGCAGATCGCGGTTCTGATCGGGCAGCGCCTGATCGGCAAGAAGAAGTGGTGATGTCGATGTCCGTTCCCTCCCAGCTCGATCGCCGCGCCGCCGTTGCGGCTCTCCTGAAGAACCGCAAGGACAAGCTCGTCGTCTCCGGCTTGGGTTCGCCGACCTACGATCTGCATGCGACCGGCGACCGCGACGACAATTTCTATCTCTGGGGCGCCATGGGCGGTGCCGCGCTGATCGGGCTTGGGCTCGCCCAGGCGCAGCCGGGCAAGCGTGTCCTCGCGCTCACCGGCGACGGCGAGCAGCTGATGGGCCTCGGCGGCATCGCCACCATTGGCGTCGCCCATCCGCGCAATCTCGATATCGTCGTGATCGACAACCAGCATTTTGGCGAGACCGGGATGCAGGCGAGCCACACCGGATGTGGTGTCGATCTCACCGCGATCGCAACTGCCTGCGGCTTTGCCGCGACCGCGACGTTGCGGACGCCGGAGGAGGTGCAAAAGCTCGCCACGGAAATCGCGGAGCCGGCCGATGGTCCGCGGCTTTTTGTCATCAAGGTAAAGGCTGAAAATCCGCCGCGTTCGCTGCCCTCGCGCGATGCCGTCTTTATCAAAAACCGGTTCCGTGCTCATCTCGGCTTCGCGGCGGCTTGATCCGGAGTTTTCGCTCCAGGTTGGCCTGCCCCAAGCAGCTATTCTGGAGTGAGCCCCATGAAACTATCCGGCAAGGTCGCCGTCATCACCGGCGCGGCGCGCGGCATCGGCAAGGCCTGCGCGAAACGATTCCTCGACGACGGCGTCAAGGTGGTCATCTGCGACGTCGATACGGATGAGCTCGAGAAGACGGTCAACGAGCTGGGCAAGCCCAAGAATCTGCATGCCGTGCATTGTCACGTTGCACGGCGTGCGGAGGTCGATCGTGCGGTGGCGACCGCGGTGCGCGAGTTCGGCCGTCTCGACATCATGGTCAACAATGCCGGCGTCGCCCGCAACCAGGATATCCTTGATATCTCCGAGCAGGATTTCGACGACGTTATCGGCATCAATCTGAAGGGCGCGTTCTTCGGCGTCCAGGCTGCGGCGAAACAGATGATCGCGCAGGGCGGCGGCGGGGTCATCATCAATATGTCGTCGGTGAACGCGCTGCTGGCGATCCCGACGCTTGCGACCTACGCGATGTCCAAGGGTGGCATGAAGCAGCTGACGTCGGTCGCCGCTGTCGCGCTGGCCCCGCACAACATCCGCGTCGTCGCGGTCGGCCCCGGCACGATCCTGACCGACATGGTGGCGTCCTCGATCTACACCTCGGAGGATGCCCGCAAGACCGTGATGTCGCGTACGCCGGCCGGTCGCGGCGGCGAGCCGAGCGAGGTCGCCTCCGTCGTCGCGTTCCTGGCCAGCGACGATGCGTCCTACATCACCGGGCAGACGATTTATCCGGATGGCGGCCGGCTGATCCTGAACTACACGGTGCCAGTGAAGGACAAGTAAGGCTTACTCCGCCGCGATCGTCATACCATAGCCGAGCCGCTTCGAGATGTGGCCGGCGCAGTCGCGCAGGGCATGGGCGATGGGGCTGTCCCAGCGGGCATCGAATGTGCCTTCCGGCCCCATCGCGGTGATGACCAGCGCGACATGGCCGGCATGGTCGAACACCGGCGCGGAGAACGCATTGACGCCGGGCAGGGGATCACCGAGCGCGCGGGCGAGGCCATGCTTGCGGACCTCGGTGAGCATCTCGGCAACCTTGGCGCCTTTCACCGGCCGCTTCGGATTGTAGCCGACGCCGTGGCGATCGAGCCCGCTTTCGAGTGCGGCGTTGATGGTCTTCTCCGGGAGGAAGGCTGCGAAAGCGCGGCCGGTCGCGGTTTCCAGCAGCGCCATCACCGAGCCGGCGCGCATCACGATGTGCACGGGCTGGCCGGGCTCCTCCAGCTGCACCACCGTCGGTCCATGGGTGCCCCAGACCGCCAGCGAGACGGCGTGGCCGATCTGGCTCGCGAGTGCCGCGATCTTCGGCTGGGCGATGCGTACGCCGGACAGACGTCGCAGGCTGATCAGGCCGAGCTCGAGCGCCAGCGCGCCGATCTCGTAGCGGCCGGTGGTCTCGTCCTGCTCGATCAAGCCGATGCGGGAGAAGCTCGCGAGATAAGGATGCGCCTTGGCCGGCGTCATGCCGGCTTCGCGCGCGAGATCGCGCAGCATCATCGGCTCGCCGCTTCTGGCGAGCGCTCGGAGCAATTCTCCGCCGACCTCGATCGACTGGATGCCGCGGCTTTCCCTCTTCATGCGCCTCCTGGCGTCGCTGCTCTTACGCCGCGTCGCGCTTGGCGGCGCTGTCGGCGAGATGACGGCCGGCAATGTAGCCGAAGGTCAGCGCCGGCCCAAGCGTGATGCCCGCGCCGGGATAATTGCCGCCCATGATGCTCGCCATGTCGTTGCCGGCGGCATAGAGCCCGGGAATCACCCGGCCCTCGGGGTCGAGCGCGCGGGCGTTCTCGTCGGTGACGATGCCGGCATAGGTGCCGAGATCGCCGACCAGCATCTTGATGGCGTAGAACGGGCCGTTCTCGATCGGCGCGATGCAGGGATTGGGGCCGTGCATGGCGTCGCCCTGGTAGCGGTTATAGGCTTTTGAACCTTTACCGAAGGCGGCGTCGTGGCCCTGCGGCGCAGTCGCATTGAACTGCCTGACGGTTTCGGTGAACGCCGCCGCGTCGATGCCGGCTTTCGCCGCGAGCGCATCGAGCGTCTCGCCGCGCATGAGATAGCCGGTGTTGAGGTGATGACCCAGCGGCATCGGGAACGGCGGCACGCAGCCGAGGCCGTATTTGCGCAGCGTCGGGTGGTCGCAGACGAGATAGGCCGCGATCTCCTCGCCGGGCTTGGCCGCCTTGATCATGGCCTGGACGAAGTCGTGATAGGAATTGCCTTCATTGGCAAAGCGCTTGCCGTCGCGCATCACCGCGATCACGCCGGGTTTGGCGCGGTCGATGAAATGCGGCATCACGCCTTTCGATCCGTCCTTGCGCGTGGTGAGCGACACCGGCACCCAGGCCGCCGCGTTCGGCAGGCGATCCTCGACATGCCCGCCGGCGCTTTCGGCGAGACGCAGGCCGTCGCCGGTGTTGCCGGTCGGGCCGGGCGAAAAATGCTCGTTGCCGGTCGGCGCGTGCGGAAACATCTTCTTGCGACGTTCGACATCGTGCGGGAAGCCGCCACAGGCGAGCACGACGCCGTGTCGTGCGCGAACGCGCACGTCGCGGCCCTCGCGCGACACGATCGCGCCGGTGACAGTGCCGTTCTCGACCGTCAGCTCGCGTACCGGCGAGGACAGCCACATCGGGATCTTCAGATCCTGCGCGGATTTCGCCAGGCGCCCGGCGAGCGCATTGCCGTTGGTCAAGGTCATGCCGCGGCCGTAGCGCAGCACGTCCATCAGATGCCGCGACAGGCGCCTGGCGACATAGACCGCCGAAGTCAGCGACTTGGTCACGCGCATGAAGTGGATGATCTCCTTGCCGGATCCGAGCATCATGCCGAACACGGTGAGCTCGGGCAGCGGCACGCCCAGCGTCTTGATCTGGTCGCCGAGCTCGCGGCCGTCGAACGGGCGCGTCACCATGGAGCGGCCGCCCTGCGCGCCGCCGGGCGCCTCGGCATGGTAGTCTGGAAACACCAGCGGCATGTCGAAGCGAAGCGCGGTCTTGCTGGTGAAAAAATCGACCGCCTCGGGTCCGGCGGACAGAAATGCATCGACGCGCGCGGCGTCGAAATTGTTGCCGGCCTCGTGCCGCAGATAGGTGCGCGCCTGCTCCGCCGTCTCCTCGATGCCGTAGGCCTTTGCCAGCGACGTGCCGGGAATCCATAGCCAGCCGCCGGAGCGGGCGGTGGTGCCGCCGAAGCGCGGCTCCTTTTCGACGATCAGCACGTCGAGACCGCGATAGCGCGCGGTGATCGCGGCCGACATGCCAGAGGCACCCGATCCGGTCACGAGCACATCGCACTCGTAAGTCTCAATTGCGTTGCGCGCGTTGCCGGTCATGTCTCACCTCACTTCTTAAGCAGCGGACATTTGGATTCGGAGACCGGGCGATAGGCGTCCTCGCCCTTCACGGTCTTGACGATCTCCAGATAATCCCAGGGCTCCTTGGACTGCTCGGGCGACTTCACCTTGGCCAGATACATGTCGCGGATGACGCGGCCGTCCTCGCGTAACTTGCCGCCATGAACGAAGGTGTCCTCGATCGGCAGCTCGCGCATCTTGGCCATCACCTTGGCCGGATCGTCGGTGCCGGCGGCCTTGATGCCCTTGAGATAATGCAGCACCGAGCCGTAGACGCCGGTCTGGATCATGGTCGGCATCACATTGGTGCGCGCGAAGAATTTTTTCGACCAGGCGCGGGTCGCCTCATCCATGTTCCAGTACGACGCCGTCGTCATGTAGGTGCCTTGCGCGGACTTCAGGCCGATCGCATGCACGTCGGTGTCGAACATCAGGAGGCCGACGAGCTTCTGGCCGCCCTGCACGAGACCGAACTCGCCGGACTGCTTGATGGCGTTGTCGGTGTCCTGGCCGGCATTGGCGAAGGCGACGACGTCGGCCTTGGAGCTCTGCGCCTGCAGCGCGAAGGAGGAGAAGTCGGCGGTGTTGGTCGGATGCTTGACGCCGCCCAGCACCTTGCCACCCATCTCGTTGATGAAGCGCGTGGCGTCCTTCTCGAGCTGCTGGCCGAAGGCGTAGTCCGCGGTGATGAAGTACCAGGACTTGCCGCCTTCCTTGATCACGGCGGATGCGGTCACTTTGGACAGCGCGTAGGTGTCGTAGGTGAAGTGCACGGTGTTGGGGCTGCACAGCTCGTCGGTGAGCGAGCTCGCGCCGGGACCGGAGAGCAGGGCGATCTTGTTGCGCTCGCGCACCATGTTGTGCACGGCGATCGCGATGCCGGAATTGGGGATGTCGACGACGGCGTCGACCTTGCCGTTGTCGAACCAGCCGCGCACGATATTGACGCCGACGTCGGTCTTCATCTGATGGTCGGCGCTGATGATCTCGATCGGCTTGCCGAGCACGGTCGGCCCGAACTCCTCCACCGCCATCTTGGCGGCCTCGACCGAACCCGGCCCAGAGTTGTCGCGGCCCCAGCTCGACAGATCCGTCAGCACGCCGATCCGCACCACATCGTCGGAGACTTGCGCGCTCGCGACTGTGGTCATGGCAGCAGATGTCATGGCCGCGATCATGGCGCAGGCCAAAAGCCCTCTCATCGTCGTTCCCTCTCTTTTATGGGCCACTCGGCGCGGCCGGTTATTCTGGCAATAAATTAGATATTATCGAATAAGTTTGTCAATCGCGAATGATGGGGCCTTCGCCGGGACGACGGTGAGGAGGCAGCGGCGCCAAAATCTCGCATTGTAATCTCGATCTCAGCCAACACCTCCGCAGGTTGCAACCCTCGGTGCGATTGGCCATGATGCCCTCTGGAATTCTTGGGGCGCGGATGGCAATGACGGCAGCAGCGGGGGTCTCCGGCGAAACGGAGCGATCGACGACGGCGCATGTGGTGTGGGCGAGCGCGCTGGGCACTGCGATCGAGTGGTATGACTTCCTGATCTACGGCACCGCCGCAGCCCTCGTGCTCAACAAGCTGTTCTTCCCGAGCTTCGATTCCTTCGTCGGCACGCTGGCGGCATTCTCGACCTACGCGGTCGGCTTCGTGGCGCGGCCGATCGGCGGCGCGATCATCGGGCATTATGGCGATCGGCTCGGCCGCAAGAGGATGCTGGTCGCGACCATGATCGCGATGGGGCTCGGCACCTTCCTGATCGGTTGCCTGCCGACCTACAGCCAGATCGGCGTCTGGGCGCCGATCTTCCTCGTCATTCTCCGCTTCATCCAGGGCATCGGTCTTGGCGGCGAGTGGAGCGGCGCTGTGGTCATGGTGGCCGAGCACGCCGGCAATCGCCGCGGCTTCTATGGCAGCCTGGTGCAGATCGGCTTTCCCGTCGGCGTCGCCGCCTCCACCGGCATCTTCGGGCTGATGACGCAACTGCCCGAAGCGGAGTTTTTGAGCTGGGGGTGGCGCGTGCCGTTCCTGATCAGCATTTTGCTGGTCGGCATCGGCTTCATCGTCCGGCTCAAGCTCGCGGAGACGCCGCACTTCAAGGAGGTGGTCGAGCGCAAGGAGGTGCTGGCGCAACCGGTGTGGGAGGTGCTGCGCCACGACTGGCGCAGCTTCCTGCTGGCGATCGGCATCACGGTGTCGGAAGTCGGGCTCGCTTATCTCCTCACCGTCTTCACCGTGGTCTATGCCACGACAAGGCTCGGCCTGCCGCGTCAGGTGATCCTGAATGCGGTGGTCTACGCCGCGATCGTCGAATTCGCGACGCTGCCGCTCGCCGGCTGGCTGTCCGATATCTTTGGCCGCAAGGCGCTCTATCTCGCCGGTGGCGTGTTCTCGGTGGCGCTGGCGTTTCCGCTGTTCTGGTTCCTCGACACCAAAGAGCCGGTGCTGATCACGCTCGCGCTCGTCGTCACGATGACGCTGACGCACGCGCTGCTGTTCGGACCCAAAGCGGCCTTCATGCCGGAGCTGTTCCGCACCCCGGTGCGCTACAGCGGCGCCTCGCTCGGCGCAAATGTCGCGGCCGCGTTGAGCGGCGGCTTCTCGCCGCTGATCGCGACCGCGCTGCTCGCCTGGTCCGGCACTTACTGGCCGGTGTCGCTCTACATCATCGCGCTCTCGGTGATCACGATCGTCTCGACGCTGATGGCGCCGGAGACCGCGCGCGAGGCGCTTGGATCGTGAGCAGACCTATGGGCACGCTGGGTTCGCGGCGCCGGGGATCACGAGGAAGGTGACCGTCGCCGGCGCGAGGCGAACCGCGCCGGTCGCCATCGGGAGGCCGATGATGTCAGGCAATCGATCATCCGCCGCCAGCGCGAGCGTGCGCCCGTTCAACTGAACCGCTGCACCTTGAAGCCGCGCCGAGCCGAGCGAGTAGCGCTCGGATGGAAGCGGTAGCGCGAGCGAGCGCGAAATGTCGCGCGAGAAGTTGATCGCGAGCAAGGTAATTGCGCCGCGCAGCTGCGGATGGCAATGCGCGTAGATGTGGAGACCGGGTGCCGCGGCTGCGCCCGCGTCGAGCACGGTCGGTCCCATCAGCCGATGCCAGAGCAGTGCGGCCCAGTAATTCGGGCGAGGCTGAAACGCCTTTTCGTCGAGCAGGCCGTAGTCACTGGCGGCGAGCGTGTTGTGCATCACCACCTGAACGCCGGCTCGCGCAAGCCGTCCGAGCTGGTCGAGATAGCGGAAGGTGTCGAGAAACGTCTTGTCCCAGCGATTGCCGCCGCAGGCCGCATCCGCCGTTTCTGTCAGCCAGATCGGCTTGGCCGGCTCGTACGCGTCTCGCAGAGCGCGGTAGATCGCGAGCGTCGCATCGGTACGGGCAAGCCATTGCTCCTCGATCGCCAGCGCTGGATCATCGCGGCCACCGCAGCGCGGCGAGAGCGTGTTGTAGTGGTGATAGGAGAAGCGATCGAGGCCGGGGCCGGATGCGGCCAGCAGATCGCGCGTGGTGATACCTGATGCGGATGAGGACGCGGTGTCGCCGACAGAGGACGGTCCGATGATCAGCGCCCCCGGCGCGGCGCGCTGCATCCAGGCGCGAAAGATCCTGAAGTCTCGGCCATAAGCCTTCGCGTCATATCCCGGCGGTGCGCCGTTGCTGCCTGCCAGCGTCGGCTCGTTCATGAACTCGATAGCCGCGATGCCGCCGCCGAGCGAACGCGTGAAATCGATCAGGCGTTGTGCCTGATCCGGCCGCCATGTTCCGTCCTTGTCGCGGCTGCCGGGACTGACGGCGAGGGAGGTAACGATCTCCGCATCGACCGCGCGAGCGAAGTCGACAACGTCGCGCCACCGCGCGCGGGTGAGCACGGAGTCGAATCCGGCCGGCAGCTTTGCCGGGGCGGTTACGGTATCAGAGAAGAACGTCGCATTGGCCCAGGTGCCGCTGACGCGCATATAGGCGGGTGACAAGGCGGCTGCGAGCATGCGCAGACGCGCGTTGGCGAGATCGATCGGCGGTCTGAAGCTGTAGCGATCGCGCGTATCGAAGGTGCGTGCGTCGCGCCGATACGGCTTCCAGAACCGTCCGCCGGTTACCTCCACCATCTCGACGTTGTAGGATTGAAAGCGCGCATCGACGGTGCCGATCGCCTTTAACGTCGCCGGCGCGATGGAGACATCGTCGGCGCGCGCCGTGCATAATGTCGCGACAACGAGCAGCGCAATCGTCGTCAGCGCGGCCGCGCGCAACGGCCTGCGCCGTCGGTCGCGCCTCCTTGTATGCAGGCGCTGATGTCTTCTTATGCGAGCTGCCAAAAGCTGGTGCACCGGCCTGATCCATTAGCCGCGTTTATACGGCGAATTTTTACTTCCAATTTTACTTCGCAAAGTTCCGCCCCTAGCCTCGCGCAATGATCACCTAAGCAGCCGATCAATGGCGATCGGTGCGAGCGTTCATCGTAACCAATGAGGGTTGCCATGTCTGATGGGACTAAGGGGACGTTCACTTCCGATCCGGCGGGAACGGGAGCCAAAACGGACGTCAAGTCGACGAAAAAGCTGAGCCGGCGCACGCTGTTGAAGGGGGCGGCCGCAATTGCCGGCGCCGCCGCAGGGTCGGATGCGATCCGCGGATTTCCGACCATCTGGGCGCAGGAAATCAAGGACATCGAGCTGCGTCATGTCGGCGTGTCCTATTCCGTCGTGAAGGCGATCGGGGACCAGGCCGCCAAGGATCTCGGCTTCAAGGTGACGATGCAGAACCTCGACACCTCCGCCGCCATCAACCGCTTCATAAGCCAGCCTAATACGGTCGATATCGCCGATCTCGAAGGCTGGCAGGCCAAGCTGGCCGCCAAGCGCAGCGTGATCCAGGGCATCGAGGTCAAGAAGATCAAGGAGTTCGACAACATCCTGCCGATCTTCACCAAGGGCGAGATCGACGGCCACAAGATCCCGCGCCAGGGCATCTCGCCCTACGAGGCGATGTACATCGCCAAGTCCGATTCAACCGATCTGAATGACGGCGTCACGGAATGGGCGACCTTCCTGCCGCAGGTCTACAACGCCGATTCCATCGGTTACCGCCCGGACCTCGTCGGCCACGAAGTGACCGAGTGGAAGGATCTGATCGACCCCAAGTTCAAGGGCAAGGCCGCGATCCTCGACGTGCCCGCGATCGGCATCATGGATGCCGCGCTCTGCTTCGAAAGCGCCGGGCTGATCAAGTACGGCAACAAGGGCAACATGACCAAGGAGGAGATCGACTTCACCTGCAACAAGCTGATCGAGCTGAAGAAGCAGGGCCAGTTCCGCGCGACCTGGACCACTTTCGACCAGTCTGTGCAACTGATGGCCGCGGGCGAAGTCGTGATCCAGTCAATGTGGTCGCCGGCCGTCGCCGCGGTGCGCGTCAAGGAAATCCCCTGCGTCTACGCGCCGGTCAACGTCAAGAACGGCAAGGAAGGCTATCGCGGCTGGTGCAACGGCATGGGGCTGATGAAGCACCTCTCCGGCAAGAAGCTCGACGCCGCCTACGAATATCTCAACTGGTACCTGTCGGGCTGGCAGGGCGGCTTCGTCGGACGCTACGGCTATTACAGCCCGGTGCCGTCGACCGCGAAGAAGTTCCTGACCGCGGCCGAATGGGACTTCTGGTACGACGGCAAGCCGGCGCCTGAAGTCATCAACGATCCCTATGGCGTGCCGATGGAGAAGGCCGGCACCAAGCGCGACGGCGGCTCGTTCCTTGACCGCGTCAAGAACATCTCGTGCTGGAACACGCTGATGGACGAGGCGGCGTACATGAACAAGCGCTGGAACGACTTCAAGGTGGCCTGAAACCTGCTTTCCCTGACTGAAACGAAGCACCGGCGCCGTCACGCGCCGGTGCGACAAGACCGACTTCGAGGCAATTGCTGACATGCAGCCCAGTCCAAGTCCAAGCTCAAGTCCAAACTCAAGTCCCGCACGCGCCAATCTCGCCGGCTGGCTCTACGTCTCGCCGCTGGTCCTGGTGCTCGTGCCGTTCTTCGTGGCGCCGATCCTGGTGGTGCTGGCCGCGAGCTTCTTCGCCACCGACGGCTTTGGCGGGCTGACGCCGGGCTTCACGCTCACGAGCTATGTCGAGGTGCTGCACTCGGCGCTGACGCTGAAACTGTATCTGGCGACCATCAAGTTCACGGTGCTGACCTGGGTCTTCACGCTGATCATCGGCTTTTTCGTCGCCTATTTTCTGGTGTTTCATGTCCGCAACCAGTTGCTGGCGATCGGCCTGTTCCTGCTGTGCACCGTGCCGTTCTGGACCTCGAACATCATCCGGATGATTTCCTGGATCCCGCTGCTCGGCAAGGAAGGCCTGATCAACCAAGCGCTGCTGGCGATGGGCGTGATCCATCAGCCGCTGGAAGTGCTGCTGTTCTCCGACCTCGCGGTGGTCATCGCCTATGTCCACCAGCTCACGATCTTCATGATCGTGCCGATCTTCAATTCCATGGCGCGGATCGACAAGAAGCTGATCGAGGCCGCGATCGACGCCGGCGCCAGCCGGTTCGACATCATGCGCCTGATCGTGGTGCCGATGTCGAAGAGCGGCATCGCGCTCGGCACCATCTTCGTGGTGTCGATCGTGATGGGTGACTTCTTCGTGGTCAAGGTGATGTCCGGCGGCGGCTCGGCCTCCGTCGTCAGCGCGTTCTACGAGGATGTCGGCGTGCTGCAATATCCGACCGCGGCGGCGAGCGCCGTGCTGTTGACGCTGGTGCTGGTGGCGATCGTCTCGCTGATCCTGCGCACCGTCGATATCCGGCAGGAGATCGCGCGATGAGCGCGGTTCTCGCCGACATGCCCGAAACGGTTGCGCCCGCGACGACCAAGGCGATCGCTCCGAGCAAGGGCGGCCGGCCCTGGACGTTCTACCTGCTGGCGACGCTGTTCGGGCTCTACGTGATCGCGCTCTATGGCCCGATGTTCTGCATCTACATCCTGTCGTTCCAGGATATCCGCGGCGGCCTGGTGTTTCCGATGAAGGGCCATTCGCTGCACTGGTTCGTCG
The DNA here is from genome assembly GCF_021458635.1 of Bradyrhizobium monzae. Taxonomy (GTDB): domain Bacteria; phylum Pseudomonadota; class Alphaproteobacteria; order Rhizobiales; family Xanthobacteraceae; genus Bradyrhizobium. The sequence goes on along the minus strand of NZ_JAIRDQ010000001.1, from coordinate 1,503,361 downwards.
ACCTCTTCACTCAGGTGCGGACCGGCGACGTCAAGGGTTCGTTCGACCGCTCGATCAAGCTCGCGATCATCGTCACCGTCATCACTGTGGTGGTGTCGTTCCTCGCCGGGCTCGGCTTCCGCAAGCGCTTTCACGGCGACACCGTCGTCTTCTACATGATGATCGGCAGCCTGGTCGCGCCGGGCCTGGTGCTCGGCCTCGGCACCGGGCTGCTGTTCCAGGCGCTGGGCCTGAATGCGAGCTGGTACACCTCGGCGCTCGGTGCGCAGCTGTCCTGGACGCTGCCGTTCGGCGTGCTGGTGATGTTCGCGGTGATGTCGCGCTTCAACCATGTCTGGGAGGAGGCGGCCTACGATCTCGGCGCCAGCCGCTGGCAGTCGATCCGGCTGGTGATGATCCCAGTGCTCGCGCCCGGCCTCGTTGCGGTCGCGCTGTTCGGCTTCACGCTCTCCTATGACGAGTTCGCCCGCAGTCTCCAGACCGCGGGCTCGCTGAACACGCTGCCATTGGAAATCTGGAGCATGACGCTGAACGTTACCTCGCCATCGCTCTACGCGCTCGGCACGGTGACCACCATCGTTTCCTTCGTCGTCATAGGTGCAAGCCTCGGCACCATCGTGCTGATCCAGAAGAAGCGCGGCAGCAGCGCAAAGGGTTGAGCAAGGGTCAGGAATGAAGAACGATCGCGGCGATATCGAACTGGCGGGTGTCTGCAAGAGCTTTGATGGCGTCACCAATGTGGTCGACGGCGTCAATCTCAAGATCGCGGATGGCGCCTATTGCTGCTTCATCGGCCCGTCCGGCTGCGGCAAGACCACGATCCTGCGCATGATCGCAGGCCACGAGGACCCGACTGCGGGCGAGATCGTGATCGGCGGCCAGAACGTCGTCGGGCTCGCGCCGGTGCAGCGTCGCACCGCGATGATGTTCCAGTCCTACGCGCTGTTCCCGCATCTGACGGTGCGCGAGAACATCGCTTTTGCGCTGCGTGTGCGAGGCCAATCCAAGACCGACCGCCTGCGCGCCGCCGACGCCATGATCGAAAAGGTACGGCTGACGCAATTCGCCGACCGCCTGCCGGCGCAGCTCTCCGGCGGCCAGCAGCAGCGCGTGGCGCTGGCGCGCGCCGCGATCACCGAGCCGCGCGTGCTGCTGCTCGACGAGCCGCTGTCGGCGCTCGACGAGCAGCTCCGTGTTCAGATGCGCCAGGAGCTGCGCCGGATGCAGCAGGAGCTCGGCATCACCTTCATCCACGTCACCCACACCCAGCTCGAGGCGATCGCGCTCGCCGATCTCGTGGTGGTGATGGAGCAGGGCAAGATCAAGCAGGCGGGCGCAGCGCGCGACGTCTACGCTCATCCGCACGATCGCTATGTCGCCGCGTTCATGGGCGGCCAGAACGTGCTCTCCGGCCGGGTCGAGAAGGTCAACGGCGCCAGCTTCACGCTGGCGCAGGCGGCGCCGTCGGGCATAGAAGTGCCGCTTCAGGCGCGCCCGAGCGTTAGCGTCGGCGACAAGGTCGATATTGCCGTGCGCCGCGACGACGTCGCGCTGGTCAGGCCGGGCAGGGACTTGCCGCCGGGCTATACCACGTCGCTGCCGAGCCGCGTGCTCGCGATCGAATACCAGGGCTATTTCGTCAAGGTCATGCTCGACACCGTGCCGGACGACGAGTTCGTCGCGTACGTGCCGGAGAAGACCTTTTTCGCAGATCCCTTCACCGTCGGCGATGTCGTCATGGCCACATGGGCCACCGGCAGCGCGCTTCCACTCGCCTAAAAGCCCCATCGCGCAGGAGTATGACCTTGCAGATATCCTTCACACTCAACGGCCGGCCCACCACCGTGGATGTCGAACCCGCGACGCTCGTCGCCGAGCTGCTGCGCGAGCAGCTCAATCTCACGGGCACCCATATTGGTTGCGACACCAGCCAATGCGGCGCCTGCGTGGTGCATCTCGACGGCTTGCCGGTGAAGAGCTGCACGCTGCTGGCGCCCGCGCTCGACGGCGCGACGCTTCTTACCATTGAAGGTCTGCAAGGTGCACCCGGCTCGAACCAGATGCATCCGATGCAGGAGGCGTTCCGCGAGCATCACGGCCTGCAATGCGGCTTCTGCACGCCGGGCATGCTGATGACCGCGATCGCGCTCGCCGCGGAGAAGCCTGATCTGACCGAGTCCGATGTTCGTCATGGCCTCGAAGGCAATATCTGCCGCTGCACCGGCTACCAGAACATCGTCGTCTCGGTGATGGCCGGCGCCGCCGCCATGAACGCCGCCAAGGGAGAGTGACCATGGGCAATGTGATCGGCATCGGCGCTGCTCCGAAGCGGAAAGAGGATCAGCGCTTCCTTACCGGCCGCGGAAATTACGTCTCCGACATCAAGCGTCCGGGCATGACGGCGGGCGTGTTCGTGCGCTCGCCGCACGGGCATGCGGTGCTGCGTGGCGTCGACAAGAGCGCGGCGCTGGCCTCGGCCGGCGTCATCGCGGTTCTGACCGGCGATGACGTCAAGGTCGAGGGGCTGGGCGGGCTGCCTTGCGGCTGGGGTATCTCGGACGCGAAGGGCGTGCCGATGAAGGAGCCACCGTTCCCGATGCTAGCGCAGGGCAAGGTGCGCTACGTCGGCGACATGGTCGCCTTCGTCATCGCCGAGACCCCGGAGCAGGCCAATGCTGCGGCCGAGCTGCTGACGATCGACTACGAGGTGCTGCCCTCCGTGGTCGGGGTGCTCGAGGCTGTCAGGCCCGGCGCGCCGCAATTGTTCGACGACGTGCCGAACAACATCTGCTGCGACTGGGAGCTCGGTGACAAGGGCGCGGTCGAAACCGCGTTCCGGAAAGCAGCGCATGTCGCCAAGCTCAGCCTCGTCAACAACCGCCTGATCGGCAACCCGATGGAGCCGCGCGCGGCGATCGCGGAGTACGAGCCGGGCACCGATCGCTTCACGCTATGGACCACCAGCCAGTTCCCGCACGTCGTGCGCTTCCTGATGGGCGCGCTGGTGCTGAACATTCCGCAGCACAAGCTGCGTGTGGTTGCGCCCGACGTCGGCGGCGGCTTCGGCGTCAAGCAGTTCCACTATGGCGAGGAGGCCGTGATCACCTGGGCCGCCAAGCGTGTAAAGCGGCCGATCAAATGGGTGGCGAGCCGTTCGGAGGGCTACGTGTCGGATCGCCACGGCCGCGATCACGTCACCGAAGCCGAGCTGGCGCTCGATGAACACGGAAAGTTCCTGGCGTTCCGCGTCAATACGCTCGCCAATATGGGCGGCTATCTCTCGACCTTCGGACCGAACATCCCGACCAATCTCTATGGTCCCTTGCTCGGCGGTGTCTACACCACGCCTGCAATTTACTGCAACGTGAAGGTGGTCTTCACCAACACCGTTCCGGTCGACGCCTATCGTGGCGCGGGCCGGCCCGAGGCGACTTTCGTGCTGGAGCGCATCGTCGATGTCGCAGCCAGCGAGATGGGCATCGATCGGGTCGAGATCCGCCGCCGCAACATGATCCCGAAGGAGGCCTATCCCTATCAGACGCCGGTGCTGGTGCAGTACGATTCCGGTGATCCGATGGGCTGCCTCGACGGCGCGCTTGTAGCCGCCGACGTCAAGAACTTTGGCGTGCGCAAGGCTGCTTCCGCCAGCAAGGGCAAGTTCCGCGGGCTCGGCTATTCCACTTATGTCGAGGCTTGCGGCCTTGCGCCGTCGCGCTTCGCGGGAAGACTCGGTGCGCGTGGCGGTCTCTACGAGAGCGCCACGGTACGCGTGCATCCGACCGGCCAGGTGACGGTCATGATCGGCACGCACAATCACGGCCAAGGCCACGAAACGACGTTTGCACAGATTGTGTCGGAGAAGCTTGGCGTGTCCTTTGAGGATGTCGACATCGTGTTCGGCGATACCGACCGCGTCCAGTTCGGCATGGGCACCTACGGCTCCCGCTCATTGGTGGTCGGCGGCGCGGCGCTGTCGAAAGCGACCGACAAGGTGATCGCGAAAGGCAAGAAGATCGCGGCGCACCTGCTCGAGGCCGCCGAAGTCGATATCCAGTTCGAGGCCGGAAACTTCTCGGTCGCGGGCACGGACCGCATCAAGTCGTTCGAGGAGATCGCGGGGGCCGCTTACGTACCGCACAATTATCCGCTCGAGGTGCTGGAGCCCGGGCTTGAGGAGCAGGCCTATTACGATCCCGTCAACTTCACCTATCCGGGCGGCTGCCACATCGCCGAGGTCGAGGTCGATCCGGAGACCGGCACGGTGACGCTGGTGAGCTACACCGCGGTGGACGATGTCGGCACGGTGATCAATCCGATGATCGTCGAGGGCCAGCTGCACGGCGGCATCGTGCAGGGTGTCGGCCAGGCGCTGTTCGAGAACGCGGTCTATGATGAAGGCTCGGGCCAGCTGCTGTCGGGCTCGTTGATGGACTATTGCATGCCGCGGGCCGACCACATGCCGATGATGAAGGTTGCGACCCATTCCACGCTCTGCACGCACACCCCGATGGGCGTGAAGGGCTGCGGCGAGGTCGGCACCATCGGCTCGCCGGCCGCCGTCATCAACGCCGTGGTCGACGCGCTGTCGCATCTCGGCGTCACCCATGTCGACATGCCGGCAACGCCCAACCGGATCTGGCGCCTGCTGCAAAACGCGTCACTGCCGGTCGCCGCGGAATAGGGAGGACATCAACAATGAAACCATTTGCCTATCACCAGCCCGACCAGATCCCGGACGCGGCCAAGCTCCTGACCTCGATCGAGGACAGCAAGCTCGTCGCCGGCGGCATGACGCTGATCCCGACGCTGAAGCAGCGGCTGGCCAATCCGCCCGCGCTGGTCGATCTCTCCAGACTCGGAAACCTCAAAGGTATCACCGACGACGGTGCCACCATCACCATCGGCGCGATGACGCCGCATGCTGTGGTGGCAGCCTCGAAGCTCGTGCAGGCGAAAATCCCCGGGCTCGCGGCGCTGGCGTCGATGATCGGCGACCCCGCCGTGCGCAGCCGCGGCACCATCGGCGGGTCCGTCGCGAACAACGATCCGGCCGCGGATTATCCCGCCGGCGTGCTCGGTCTCGGTGCCGCCATCGTCACCAGCACGCGCGAGATCGCGGCCGACAAGTTCTTCCTTGGCCTGTTCGAGACTGCGCTTGAAACCGGCGAGATCATCACCGCGATCCGCTTTCCCGTACCGCTGAGGGCAGGTTACACAAAGTTCAAGGCGCCGGCGTCGCGTTATGCGCTGGTCGGCGTGTTCGTCGCGAAATTCGCCGATGGCGTCCGCGTCGCCGTAACCGGCGCGGGTCCCGGCGTGTTCCGCGTGCCGCCGATGGAGGCGGCGCTGTCGGAGAATTTCGATCCGTCCGCAATCGCGGCGATCAAGATCGACAACGACGGCCTCACCTCCGATATCCATGCCGAAGCCGACTACCGTGCGCATCTCGTCACGGTGATGGCCAAGCGCGCCGTCGATGCGGCGCTCAGCTAGCTCTTTAGGGTTGATGATGACTGATGGTTCCGGCCGAGCGGCCTTCCCGCCGGCGCCGACTGGCCTTGGCGCGCTTTCTGCAATCGAGATCATGGCGGGCTACCGGCGCAAGGCGTTCACCCCGCGCGATGTCGTCGACGATACCATCGCCGCGCTCGAAGCCACGAATGAAGCCTGCAACGCGGTGGTGACACCGATGTACGAGCAGGCGAGGGCAGAGGCCGACCGCGTCACCAGGGAGATGCGCGCGGGCGACGCCATGGGTCCGCTCGCCGGCGTGCCCGTCACGATCAAGGACCTCGTGTTTGTCGCGGGCGTGCCGGCCTATGCCGGCTCACCGATGAACAAGGCGTTCGTGCCCGATGTCGATGCCGCCGTGGTGTCGGCGCTGAAGGCATCCGGCGCGATCGTCACCTGCAAGACCACCACTTGCGAGTCCGGCTACAAGCTGACGGCCGACAGCCCGGTCACGGGGACAACGCGCAACCCCTGGAATCCCGGCCGGACCAGCGGCGGGTCGAGCGGCGGCGCGGCGGCGGGCGTCGCCGCCGGTTGCGGCCCGATCGCGATCGGCACCGACGGCGTCGGCTCGATCCGTGTGCCGTCGTCCTTTTGCGGCGTGTTCGGGCTGAAACCGACCTTTGGCCTTGTGCCGCGCTCGCCCGGTTTCTCGCCGCCGTCCTGGGCCTCGCTCGCGCACACCGGGCCGATCACGCGGACGGTCGCGGATGCCGCGCTCACGCTGGAGATCATTGCCGGCTACGACATGCGCGATGCCGCAAGTCTTCCCGTGCCGTCCCGTCGCTTCGACACCAATGCTGCGCCGTTGAATGGCACTCGCATCGGCGCCAGCGCCGATCTCGGTTATGCCGCGATCAGCCCCGATGTGCGCGCAGCGTTCAACAGGGCGATCGCCGTTCTCGATTCCTGCGGCGCGCAAGTCACCATGGATGGTCCGGGCCTCGATCCCGGTATTTTGGAGCACACGCTGAAGCCGATCGCCTTCACCGAACAGGCGGCGGCGGTTGCGAGCAAGACCACGGCCGATCTCGCAGGCTCCGAAGCCGACTATCGCGATGTCGTCAGTGCCGGCCGGCACTACAGCGGCACGGATTATATCGAAGCCAACTACCGGCGCGGCCAGGCCCGCAACGCGTTCCTGAAATTGTTCGAGCGCGTCGATGCGCTGGTGACGCCGACGGTCGCGGTGACCGCATTCGAGGCGGGCCAGATCGGCGTCGACACGATTGACGGCCGCACGGTCGATCCGCATCTCGGCTGGTCGCCGTTCACCTGGCCGATCAATCTCGCCGGCCTTCCGGCCGCGACGCTGCCCTGCGGCTTTGATCGCGATGGCATGCCGATCGGGCTTCAGATCATCGCGCCCTGGCTCGACGAGCCCACGATCTTCCGCATCGCGGCCGCGTTCGAGCAGGCGCAGCCCTGGGCCAAGTTCTGGCCACAGATGACGTTACGTTAAAGGGCGCGCGAAAAACTCCTTTGCAAACAAGGGCAGTTCTACTGTGCATGGGGTTGTTTTCGACATTGTGCGGGCCTAGCCCAGCTCGATCGGCGCGCCGCGGCCGCTGAGCTCTTCGTCGAGGCGCAGATAATGCGCGAGATAGTCGTGCAGCGCAGTCGCTGCCTTGGAGGTGGCACCGCTCGATTTGTAGAGCAGCAGCTCGATCTTCGGCAGCGGCGGCAGGCCCTCGTTCGGGCCGATCTCGCGCATCGCCGGCACCAGCGCGCTGCGCCCGAGCACGGTGACGGCCATGCCGGCGAAGGCCGCCGCTTGCAGCCCGCCGACGCTCTCGCTGACGCAGGCGATGCGCCAGCGCAGGTTTGCGCGCTCCAGCGTATCGATGGCGTAGTCGCGATAGATGTTGCCGGGCGGCAGCAGCGCGAGCGGGATCGGGCGCTCCTGGTGCGCAGCGGATTGCTCGCCGGTCATCCAGACCAGCTGCTCGCGCCGCACCACCTGGCCACCGGTGAAATCATTCATGCGCGTGACGAGCGCGATGTCAACATCGCCGCGCTTGACGAGACCGACGAGTGGGGTCGACAGCGCGCAGTTGAGCTCGACCTGCACGCGCGGAAACGATTTTCGAAACACGCTGAGAATCTGCGGCAGCATGAATGCCGCGTAGAGGTCGGGCGTGCCGAGCACGACCTGGCCCTCGATCTCCTGTGACGCCAGCTGCGAAATCAGCTCGTCATGCAGCCTGAGGATGGATTTGGCGTAGGTGAGGACCGTGGTGCCGTCGTCGGTCAGGATCAGCCTGCGGCCGGCATGCTCGAACAGCTGCTTGCCGGTGAGCTCCTCCAGCCGCTGCAACTGCAGCGTGATCGCCGGCTGGGTGCGGCCCAGCCGTCGCGCGGTCTCGGTGATGCTGCCGGTCTCGACCACCGAGATCAGCGACCGGAGCATGCGGATGTCGAGACTGATGAGGTTCATGCGGCGTCCATATCGCCCACAATTTATGCAAGTTCCATGCTAGGGCTCACTTGGCCCGAGACGCACGCTTTGAATTGCCGGAGTTCCATCGCGATTGCCCCGTGTTAGACCACGAACAAACCCGCTGCGGCCATATTTGAGTCGGAGTGATCTCCGTGAAGGAGGCGCTCCGATGAACAAAGCTCTGATCACTGCCATCGTGCTGCTGGCTGGCGTGCCGGCAAGCGCCGCTGCGCAGGAGCGCGCTGGTTCTGCGGCATTAGGCGCCGTGTCCGGTGCCGTCGTGCTCGGTCCGGTCGGCGCCGTCGCAGGCGCGGTGATCGGCTATACCGCCGGACCTTCGATCGCCAGGTCGTGGGGCATGAGAGGTTCGCAGTCAGCAAGACATCGGCAGCCGCCGCGTCGCGAGGCATACCGCGCAACCGCGGCCAACGCTCCGCCACGCACCCGCGAGCCAATGGAGGCCAACGGCCAGATGAGGGCTGCCAGCAATCCGCCGGTTCAGGCCGCGCCTGTGGTGCAGCCTGTTCAAGCTGCTCCTGTGGAGCCTGCGCAGACGACGCCGCCGCCGGTTCAAGGATTCGACTGAGGTCAGTCTAGGCCGTGGTCTTCGGCCGTAGCCGGTCGACCGTCCGCGCGATCAGCGACGCGACTTCTGCCACCTTAGGCCCAATCCGAAACTCCGGACCCGCGACGACGACCGAGAGCCTGCGGTCGCCGATCGGCAGCGGGATCGCCGCGCCCGCGAGGTCGCGGCTGTAATCGGCAAAGCTCTGGCAGTAGCCGCGCTCGATCGAATTGCGCAGCTCGGCCTCCACCGCCTCGATGCTGATCGGGGTCGACGGGCCGTATTGCTTGAACTCGATCTTGCGATAGACGGAGTCGCGCTCCTCCGGAGAATATTGCAGCAGCAGCGCGCGGCCGCTCGCGGTGGCGTGGATCGGCACGCGGTGGCCGATGGTCGCGAAATAGCGGATCGCCGCCTGCGACTCGACGACGTCGATGAACACGGCACTGACGCCGGCCGGTGCCACGATGGACGCGGTCTCGCCGGTCTCGGCGGAGAGATCGGCGATCAGCGTATGCGTCCAGGGCGGCAGCGGTTCGACCTCGGAGATCATCCGCGCCATCGCCAGCCACCGTGGTGTCGGATAGAAGCCGGCGCGCGGACGTGGTTCGTAGAGATAGCCCTTCTCCGACAGCGTTGCGAGCAGGTTGAAGGTCGACGAGCGCGGCCAGCCGAAATGATCGGCGATTTCGGCAAGCGTCGCCGGTTTCCTCGTTTGCGCGAAGAATTCCATGATCTCCAGGACGTTTGCGGCTTGGCGAACGATCATGGTAACGGCGTTCCAATCTAGGGCTGGCCGAGGATCTTCTTCGCGGCGCGAAGATGCGGCTTGTCGATCATCTGGCCGTCGAGCCGCAGCGTGCCGGAGTTCGGATTGCTGGCGAACGCCGCGATCACCTTCTCGGCCCATATACGCTCGGCGTCCGTCGGAGCGAAAGCCGCATTGACCACGTCGACATGTTTTGGATGGATCAGCGCCTTCGCTGAAAACCCGTCGCGCCGCGCCGCGCGCGTTTCCTGCTCGAGGCCCGCGAGATTGTCGATGTCGGTGTAGACCGTGTCGATCGGTGCGACTTCCGCGGCGGCCGCCGCCATCAGGCAGAGATCGCGTGCGAGGCGATACGGACTGTGGAACACGCCGCCGGACGCCTTCTCGGTGGCGCCGAGCGAGGCCGAAAGGTCTTCCGCGCCCCACATCAATCCGGCGAGGCGAGGGGAGCAGCCCTTGTAGCTGCCGAGACCGAAGATGGAGCTTGCAGTTTCCGTCGCGACGCAGACGATGCGCGTCGTGCCAATCGTGATGCCGGCGGCGGCTTCCAGCGCTTCGAGCCAGGTCGCGACCTGCCGCACGTCGTCGCCGCCTTGCGATTTTGGCAGCACGATGCCGTCGGGCTTGCCCGGCATCACCGCGGCGAGATCGGTCAGCGTCATGCCGGTATCGAGCGCGTTGACGCGGACATAGAGCTGGTGTGTCCCGCGGCGGCCCTTCAGCATCGCCAGCGTCAGCCCGCGCGCCTCCGGCTTCTTGTCGGTGACGACGGAATCCTCGAGGTCGATGATCAGCGCGTCGGCCTTGCCTTCGGTCGCCTTCTCGAATTTGCGCGGGGAATCGCCCGGCACGAACAGCATCGAACGCATCAGACCGGCCTCTTGTGCATCATCGCCATGCGGCGGCATTTGCCGACGATCTCGTCGTTCTGGTTCAGGGCGTGATGCTCGAATTCAACGATGCCCGCCTTGGGGCGCGATTTGGATTCCCGCAACGAAAGCACCTTCGTCGTCGCCCGCAAGGTGTCGCCATGGAAGACCGGCTTCGGAAAAGTCACGTCGGTCATGCCGAGATTGGCAACGGTGGTGCCCATGGTCGTATCATAGACGGTCATGCCGATCATGATGCCGAGGGTGTAAAGGCTGTTGAAAATGCGCTGGCCGAACTCGGTCTTTTCGGAGAAATGCGCGTCGATGTGCAGCGGCTGGGGGTTGAGCGTCAGCAGGCTGAACATGGTGTTGTCCATTTCCGTGACGGTCCGCGTCAGCGGATGCCTGAACTCCTGGCCCACGGAAAAGTCTTCGAAATAAAGTCCGGCCATCGCGATTTCCTCCCTATTGTCCTGCGATTTGGCCGGCGCCTGCCTCTAGGGCGGCGCCGCCAGGTGAACTGCCTTCTGGTCCGCCAGCCGTTCGATCTCTTCTGTCGAGAAGCCGGCGTCGTGCAAAATGTCGCGGCCATGTTGGCCGAGCGTCGGCGCCGGCCCGGCGGGTCCCGGCTGGGTCACGCTCCAGGTCGAGGGCACGCGCATCTGGCGGATGCGGCCCTCGACGGGGTGATCCACCGTCCTGAAGAAGTCGATCGCCTTGAGATGCGGATCCTCGAGGATCGTCTCCAGCGTGTGCATCGGCATCACCGGGATGTCGGCGCGCTCCAGCAGTTCGCGCCATTCCGCGGTGGTGCGCGTCAGGAAGATGTGGCCGATCTCCTCGTAGATCTCGTCGATGTGTTTCGTGCGCGCGGCGTGGTTGGCAAAGCGCGGCTGCTCGAGGAAATGCGGCTGCCCGATCGCCTCGAAGAAGCTGCGCCAGTGCTTGTCGTTGTAGATGAGCACGCAGAGATGGCCGTCGCTGGTCTTGTAGGGCCGGCGATAGCGCGAGAGCAGACGGGCGTAGCCGCCGTGGTCGAGCGGTGGATCGTAGGTGAGGCCGCCCAGATGATCGACCAGCACGAACTCCGTCATGGATTCGAACATCGGCACGTCGATGCGCTGGCCCACCCCGGTGCGCTGCTGGTGCATCAGCCCGCCCATGATCGCATTGACCATCATCAGTCCGACGATGCGGTCGGCGATGGTGACGGGCACGTAGCGCGGCGTGCCGTCGCCGGCCGCCGCAAGGAGCGTCGGAATAGTGGCGGCGCCCTGGATCAGATCGTCGTAGGCGGGCTTGGCAGCATAAGGGCCTGATTGGCCGTAGCCGAACGCGCCGACATAGACCAGCGACGGATTGATCGCGGCGAGCGTCTCGTAGTCGAGGCCGAGCCGCGCCATGGCCTGCGGGCGCACATTATAGACGAGCGCATTGGCGCTCTTCGCCAGCCGCAGCAGCGTGTCGCGTCCGTCGGGCTTCTTGAGGTCCAGCACGATGCTGCGCTTGCCGCGATTGGCATTGTGGAACATCCCGCCCATGCCAGGCGTGCGGCCGGGGCCGATCTGGCGAACGATGTCGCCTTCGGGGCTTTCGACCTTAATGACGTCAGCGCCCATGTCCGCCAGCACCTGCGTGCCATAGGGGCCCATCAGCACCGAAGTCAGGTCGAGAATGGTGAAGCCGGCGAGCGGTCCCATGGGGCCTCGTGAGATGAATTCATATACGTGGAGTTAGGGTTCAGAAATATGCCCTGTCAATTCGAGGTTGCTGGCTCTGAGCGCATAGGGCCATGCGTAGTTCATATACTTGACATATAAATTCACATATATGTACATTTTCCTCAAGCGAGAAGTGGAGCGAGGGGTCGAACGGCTTGGCAGCAAGCGGCTGTCGCCTTCGGCGTGCGGACGCGTCAGGGAGAATGAAATGAAGAAGAATCTGGTCCGAGCCGCAGCCGTGCTCGCGTTGTTGCTGCCGGTCTCGACACTGCCGGCGCAGGCGCTCGAGCTGAAGGTCGCCGACAGTTTCCCCGCCGGACATTATCTCGTCCGCCTGATGCTGAAGCCCTGGATGGACGACGTCACCAAGCGCACCAATGGCGCGGTGACCTTCACCTATTATCCGAACCAGCAGATCGGCAAAGCCGCCGACATGTTGCGGCTGACGCAGTCTGGCGTGGTCGATATCGGCTACATCGGGCCGTCCTACGTCTCCGACAAGATGCCGCTGTCGGAAGTCGCGCAATTGCCGGGCGCGTTCGCGACCAGCTGCCAGGGCACGCTCGCTTATTGGAAGACCGCGCGCGAAGGCGTGCTGGCCAAGCAGGAATACGCGCCGAACAAGATCAAGCTGCTGATGGCTGTGGTGTTGCCGCCCTATCAGGTGTGGACCGTCAAGTCGAAGGTCGAGACCACCAAGGACATGCAGGGCCTGAAGTTGCGCACCACCGGCGGCGCGCAGGACCTCACGTTGCGCGCGCTCAGCGCCGTGCCGGTGCGCATGGCCGCGCCCGATGCTTATGAGTCGCTTTCGCGCGGCACGATGGACGGCCTGCTGTTTCCGCTCGACAGCGTCGTGTCCTACGGCCTCGACAAGCTGGTCAAGCACGCCACCGAAGGCGTCAGCTTCGGCAGCTTCATCGTCGCCTATTCCATCAACCAGTCGGTATGGGACAAGCTGCCCGACGACGTGAAGAAGGCGATGAATGACGCCTCGGAAGCGATTACGCCCAAGGCCTGCGTCGACGTCGATAAGGAAGGCGAAACCACCAAGAAACACATGCAGGACGAGGGCGTCAGCTTCGACCCGCTCCCGGAAGCCACGCGTGCTGAGATGAAGGACAAGCTGAAGGGCGTGAGCCATGAATGGGCGGCCGGTCTCGACAGCCGTGGCAAGCAGGCCTCTGCCGCGCTGAAAGAGTTCGAAGACCTGCTGGCTGCCGGCAGCAAGTAATCCGCAAATCGAAGAGGGAGGAGCGAAGTGATCGAACGGGCAGGGCAGGTGCTCGGCGCGCTGGAGCGCGCGCTGACGATGATCGCGGTAGCGTTCATGTTCGTGATCATGGTGCTGGTCGTGACCGACGTGTTCATGCGCTATGCGCTGAACAGCCCGTTCTCCTTCACCTATGATCTGATCGGGCTCTATCTGCTCGCGGGCGTGTTCTTCTTCACGCTGTCGGATGCCTTGCGCGAGCATGTCCATGTCGGCGTCGACATCCTGCTGTCGCGGTTCTCGCCGACGGGGCGGCGGCTGTCCGAGATCGTCACCGCGCTCGCGGGCCTGTTCGTGTTCGTTCTTATCTGCAAGGTCGGCTTCGCGCGCGCGCTGGAGAATTACGAGCAGCACGACGTTCTCTCAGGCGCCATTCCCTGGCCGACCTGGATCTCCGCGGCGCTGGTGCCGTTCGGCTGCGGCGTGCTGGTGCTGCGGCTGGCGCTCCAGCTCGTCGGCAATGTGCTGAGCCTCGTCAGCGGACGTGACCTCTATCCGCTGCCGCCGGTGACCGGCGTCGGCGAAGCGCGCGGCTTCGAGTAACGGCGGATATCCATGACACCTCTCATCGTTCTCGCTTTGCTGTTCGGCCTGCTCGCGCTCGGCACGCCCGTCGGTTTTGCCATGGCCTTTTCCGGCTCGGTCGGCCTCGTCATGGTCGGCGGCTTCCCGACTCTGTTCGGCATCCTGGAGACCGCGCCGCTCTCGACCGTCTCCTCCTACGAGCTCATCACCATCCCGATGTTTCTGCTGATGGCGGATCTCGTGCTGCTGTCCGGCGTTGCGGACGATCTGTTCAAGACAGCCTCGGCCTGGGTCGGCCGCGTTCCCGGCGGGCTCGGCATGGCCACCGCGCTTGCCGGCGCAGGCTTCGGGGCGATCTGCGGCACGTCGACGGCCTCGGCGGCGACGCTGTCCTCGACCAGCCTTCCCGCGATGATCCGCCAGGGTTATGAGCCGAAGATGGCCGCCGGCGTGGTTGCGATCTCGGGCACGCTGTCGATGTTGCTGCCAACCAGCGTCGCGCTCGTCATCTTCGGCCTGCTGGCCGAGGTGAACATCGGAAAACTGTTGATCAGCGGCATCATCCCCGCGATCCTCGTCACCTTCACCATCATGGCCACGATCTACTTTTTGGTCTGGCAGGATCCCTCGCGCGCGCCGGCCGCGAAATCGGTGCCGTGGCGGGAAAAATTCGCGCTGCTATGGCAGGTCTCGCCGATGGTGGTGCTGTTCTCGATCGTCACAGGCACGATCTATCTCGGCGTCGCGACGCCGACGGAAGCCTCCGCCTTCGGTGCGTTCGGCGCCTTTTTGCTCGCGATCGTCAAGGGCAAGATCACGCCGGCCTCGCTCTACAAGACGCTGCTGCGCGCCTCCCACGGCACCTGCATGATCATCATGATCCTGGTCGGTGCCTCGATCTTCGGCTACTTCTTCACGCTCACCCATGTGACGCAAGATCTCGTCGCCTGGATCGGCAGTTTGCCGACATCGCGCTGGGTCATCATCACGCTGATCCTGTGCGGCTATATCGTGCTCGGATCCTTCATGGATCAGATCGCGATCCTGGTGCTGACGGTGCCGATCGTACTGCCGCTGATCAAGACGCTCGGCTTCGATCCGATCTGGTTCGGCGTCATCAAGATCGTCACCGCCGAGGTCGGCATGATCACGCCGCCGGTCGGGCTGAACTGCTTCATCGTCGCCCGCTACGCCAAGCGGCCGGTGGCCGAAGTGTTCCACGGCACCTTCCCGCACTTCATCGCCCACCTGATTGCAATCGCGATTCTGGTGGCGTTTCCGTCTATCATCCTCTGGCTGCCCTCGCAGATGGGGCGCTAGGCACAAAGAGCCTCCACAAGGAGACCATCATGGATTTCGCGCTCACCGATCAGCAGGAAGCCATTCGCGATGCCATCGCCAAGATCTGCGAGGACTTTCCCGATGCCTATTGGCTGAAGAAGGACCACGACGGCGGATTCCCGCATGACTTTCACAAGGCGCTGGCTGACGCCGGCTGGCTCGGCATCTGCGTGCCGGAAGCCTATGGCGGCTCCGGCCTTGGCATCACCGAAGCCGCGATCATGATGCGTACGATCGCGGAATCCGGTGCCGGCATGTCGGGCGCCTCGGCGGTGCACATCAACGTGTTCGGGCTCAATCCCGTCGTCGTGTTCGGCACCGAGGAGCAACGCAAGCGCATGCTGCCGCCGATGGTCGAGGGCCGTGAGAAGGCGTGCTTCGCGGTCACCGAGCCCAACACCGGCCTCAACACCACGCAGCTCAAGACTCGCGCGGTCGCCAAGAACGATCGCTACATCGTCAACGGCCAGAAGGTGTGGATCTCGACCGCGCAGGTCGCGCAC
The DNA here is from genome assembly GCF_021458635.1 of Bradyrhizobium monzae. Classification (GTDB taxonomy): domain Bacteria; phylum Pseudomonadota; class Alphaproteobacteria; order Rhizobiales; family Xanthobacteraceae; genus Bradyrhizobium. The sequence goes on along the minus strand of NZ_JAIRDQ010000001.1, from coordinate 1,487,844 downwards.
AAGATCCTGCTGCTGGCGCGCACCACGCCGCTGGAGGAGGTGCGCTCGCCGACCCACGGCCTCAGCCTGTTTTATACGGATTTCGACCGCAACAAGATCAAGGTCCACGAGATCGAGAAGATGGGCCGCAAGATCGTCGATTCCAACGAATTGTTCTTCGAGGACTTTGAGATCCCGATGGAGGATCGCATTGGCGAAGAAGGCAAGGGGTTTCAGTACATCCTTGAAGGCATGAATCCAGAGCGAATTCTCATCGCAGCCGAAGCGGTCGGCTTGGGAAAACTCGCGCTGTCGCGCGCGACCGAATACGCCAAGACCCGCGTCGTGTTCAATCGGCCGATCGGCAAGAATCAAGGCATCCAGCATCCGCTCGCGGTGAACTGGGTCGAGCTCGAGGCGGCCTGGCTGATGGTGATGCAGGCGGCCTGGCAATACGACGAGGGCTTGCCGTGCGGCGCAGGCGCGAATGCCGCGAAATATTTCGCAGGCGAAGCCGGGTACCATGCCTGCGAGCAGGCGGTGATGACTCATGGCGGCTTTGGCTACGCCAAGGAGTTCCATGTCGAGCGTTACTTACGCGAAGTACTGATCCCGCGCATCGCGCCGGTCAGCCCGCAGCTCGCGCTCAGTTTTATCGCCGAGAAGGTGCTGGGCTTGGCGAAATCATATTAGGCTCGGCGTCCGAGGAGGATCACCATGAACCTCGCTCATCATCTCCTGCGCGCGGCCAGGGCCGATGCATCCGCGCCGGCGCTGCTCAAGGGGCTGACGCCGGTCGCGACCTATGGCCGGCTTGCCATGACGGTGGCATCGCTGGCGGCGTCGCTGCAGCGGCGCCTTGGCCTCGCCAGGGGCGATCGCGTCGCGCTGCTGATGAAGAACGTGCCCGACTATGTGGCCTGCCTTTATGCTTGCTGGCATGCCGGGCTGGTCGCCGTTCCCATCAACGTAAAGCTTCACCCAAGTGAGGTTGCGTTCATTCTCGACAATTCCGGCGCCGCGGTCGTGTTCGTGACGGAGGACATGGCGAGTGTCGCGTCGGAAGCGCTGGCGCTCGGTCCGGCCACGCCGCGTATCGTCGAGATCGGCTCGGCCGAATATCGCGGTATGGAGAAGACTGACGGCATCGCCATCGCGGATGTCGGAATCACCGATCCCGCCTGGATATTCTATACAAGCGGCACCACCGGCCGGCCCAAGGGCGCGGTGCTCAGCCATCGCAACCTGCTTGCGATGTCGTTGAACTATCTCGCCGAGATCAACCCGGTCGTCCCGGGCGAGGCGCTGTTGCATGCCGCGCCGATGTCGCACGGCTCAGGGCTCTACATGGTGCCGCATGTGCTCGGCATGGGCGCACAGATCATTCCGGAGAGCGGCCGCTTCGAGCCGGACGAGATTTTGCAGCTGACCGCGAAGCGCAGCGGCATCTCCTTCTTTGCCGCGCCGACGATGGTGCGGCGCCTGACGGTCGCGGCGGAAGCGGCAGGCGCGAGCGCGCCCGGACTAAAGACCATCATCTATGGCGGCGGCCCCATGTACGTCGCCGATTGCAAGGCAGCGCTCGGCGTATTCGGCCCGAAACTCGTGCAGATCTACGGTCAGGGCGAGACGCCGATGACTATCACTTACTTGCCGAAATCCATGCATGTCGATGCCGAAAATCCGCGCCATGAGGATCGGCTGGCCTCGGTCGGTATCGCGCAAGCCGTTGTGCAGGTGCGTACCGTGGATGAGGCGGGGCGGGACGTTGCGCCGGATGAGATCGGCGAGATCATCGTGCGCGGCGACACCGTGATGTCCGGCTATTGGCAAAATCCGGACGCGACCGCGAATACGCTCCGCGACGGCTGGCTCTACACCGGCGACATGGGCGCTTTCGACGGCGACGGTTTCCTCACGCTGAAGGACCGTTCCAAGGACGTCATCATTTCCGGCGGCACCAACATCTATCCGCGCGAGGTAGAAGAGGTGCTGCTGCGGCACGAATCTGTCGCCGAAGTCTCTGTGATCGGTCGGTCGCATCCGGAATGGGGCGAGGAGGTGGTGGCGGTCGTCGTTCCTGTCGTGGGCAAGGCGGCCACGCGGGACGAACTCGATCAGATATGCAATGCCTGGATCGCCCGCTTCAAGCGGCCGAAGCACTATTATCTCACCGGCGAGCTGCCGAAGAACAGCTACGGCAAGATCGTGAAGACGGAGCTGCGTAGGTTGCTGGCTGAGTCCTCCACGTGCCTCATGCCGATAGACTGAGCGGGAATGTCCGAGTTCCCCGCGCCAATCGACTTCTCCGGCCTGATCCGTGAGGACGATCTCGTGGTGTGCGGCCAGGCGACGGCGGAGCCGGTCACGCTGACCGAAGCGTTGATGGCGCAGGCCCGACATCTGCCGGCATTCCGCATGATGGTTGGGCCGATCTTCTCGGAGACGTTCTCCGCGGCCTGCGCGCCCAACGTGTCGTTTAGGAGCTATGGCGTGATCGGCCATGCGCGGCGGCTCGCCAAGGCGGGGCGGCTCGAAATGATCCCGAGCAATTACAGCGCCTTCTGTGCCGACTTCGCCTCGCGCCGCCATCAGGCCGATATCGTCCTGGTGCAGCTTGCGGAAGCCGGGGGACGGCTCAGTGCCAGCCTCTCCAACGATTACGTCATTGATGCCGCGCGCGGCGCGCGCCTTGTGATCGCGGAGATCAATCCGGATGCACCTTTCACGTTCGGGGCCGAATGGCCCGATAATGTCGCGATCCACAAGCGGGTGACGGCTCGCCGTCCGCCCGTTGAATTGGCCTCACCGCTGCTCGATGATGTTTCGAGGCGCATCGCCGCGAACGCGGCAGGCCTGATTGCCGACGGCAGCACGCTCCAGTTCGGCGTGGGGCGTATTCCGGACGCGATCCTCTCCTCGCTCTCGCATGCACGCAATCTCGGCATTCATTCCGGGTTGATCAACGATGCCGTGGTCGAACTGATCGAGTGCGGCGCGGTCACGAATGCGGAGAAGGGGATCGATGCCGGGATCACGGTCACCAACCAGGTGATCGGCACGAAGCGGCTCTATCGTTTCGTGCATGAGAACAAGGCGGTCGCCGTGCGGCCAACGTCCTACACGCACGGCCAGGACGTGCTGGCGCGGATCAACCGGCTGGTCGCGATCAATTCGGCGCTTCAGGTCGGGCTCGACGGCAGCGTGAACTCCGAGACACTGAACGGCGTTGCGATCGGGGCGGTCGGCGGGCAGCTCGATTTCGTGCGTGGGGCCAATGCGTCTCCCGGGGGACGGGCGATCATCGCGCTGCCGGCGACGGCATCGGACGGTACCAGCCGGATCGTCGCCCATGTCGAGACGGTGACGACGCCTCGCGCCGATGTCGACGCCATCGTCACCGAATGGGGTATCGCCGAGCTGCGCGGCTGCGGTCTTGCCGAGCGCGCGCGGCGCATGATCGCGATCGCGGCACCGGAGCACCGCGACGCGCTGGAGGCTCGGCTTCGCAGCTCCGCCGGCGACCGCTGATCGCTCGGCATCGCAATCGAGCCGGCCTATTCGGCCGCGATCCGCTCCATCGCCATGGTGCGCAGTTTTGCGCGCTGGATCTTGACGCCGTTGGCGCTGTCGGTCACGGGGAAGGCGTCCACGACATAGATCCGCGCCGGGACCTTGTAGCCGGCCAACCGCTCGCGCAGGCGTGCCGTCAGCACTTCCTGTTGTGGCGAAGTGCCGGCCGGGACGACGAAGGCGACGCAGCGCGCCTGGCCTTTCAGATCGACCGCGACGACCTGGGCATCGGCGACGCCGGCGCAGGATTTGAGCTCGTCCTCGATCTCGCCGGGTGCGACCAGGAACCCGCCGAGCCGCATCGCATCCCCCGCGCGGGTCTCATAGACGAAAGCGCCGTCGCGCAGCCGGCCGATGTCGCCGGTGCGGAAGAAGCCGTCCGCGGTGATCGCATCGCGCGTCGCGTCCGGGTTGTTGAAATAGCCGAGGAAGCATGACGGTGCGCTGATCTCGATCTCACCGGAGGCGCCTTGCGCTGCAAGCTCGCCGGTCTCGGTGTCGCGCACGCGGACCTTCGCTTTGGGAGACATTGGCCAGCCACCGCCCTCGATGCGATCGGCGAAGGCGTCGCTGGGACGGGCGATCGAGAACAATGCCTGCACCTCGCTCGAGCCGTAGAGACCGAAGAGCGGCAAGCCGCGCGCCTCGGCCTCTGCGGCCAGCTCGCGCCAGCCGGGCTGGAATGCGGCGAAGCCGCAGGCTTCGAGATGCGGGAAAGGCCGCTGCGCGTCGGTCAGAGCAAGGATGCGGCGGAACATCTCGTCGGAGCCGAAGGCGTGCGTGATCGTGTGCGCGCTGAGGATTTTCAACGCCGGTGCCGCCTCGAAGGCGTCGAGCACGTGGACGCTCGCGCCGGCTGCGATGAAGCCAAGCAGGCTGGTCATGCCAAAGGTGCCGCAGAACGGCAGCATGGCGAGCAGCGAATGACGATGCGGCGAGAGCTGGAGCGCCTCGGCGACGGAGTTGGCGTGGGTCGCCAGCGTTCGCTGCGAATGCGCGACGAGCTTGGGTCCCTTGGTCGTGCCGGATGTGGTATAGAGCAGCACCGGCAGGTCGACATCATCTTGGGTGGGAGCGGGCGGATAGGGCTTATCGAACGCATCGAACCGAATGCAGGGCCATTGCGCGGGAATCGTATCCGCGCCGACCACGGCGAGCCTCTGCAGCGCAGGTACGTCGTCCTTGGAAATGTCGGCGAGAATGGAAGCGAAATCGATCGAACGGAACGCCGCTTCGACCACCAACAGCTTTGCGCCGGATAATTTCAAGAGATGCGCGACTTCCGCGCTGCGGTAGCGCGTATTGACGGCGGCAACGACCGCACCCAGCCGGGCGGCGGCGAACAGCAGCGCGATCCATTCGACCCGGTTGACCAGCCAGACCGCGACCACGTCGCCCTTGCCAATCCTCTGCGCCGCGAGCCAGGCCGTGGTCTGCGCGACCATCCCGGAAAACTCCGCGCGCGACACGGGTGTGCCGTCGAACACGAAGGCGGGATCGGCGGCGGTCTCCGATCCGATCAGCGATTGCAGTGAAACATCGTCGGCATGCATGACAGCCGGAGTAGCCCGATCGCGCAAACCTGTCTACTTGGTGCCGAACATCCGGTCGCCGGCATCGCCCAGGCCCGGCACGATGTAGCCGTGATCGTTGAGCCGTTCATCGATCGCGGCGGTCCAGATCGGCACGTCTGGATGCTCGCTCTGGAACTGCGCGATGCCCTCGGGCGCCGCCAGCAGGCAGACGAAACGGATGTCGCGGGCGCCGCGGTCCTTGAGCAGGGAGGCACCGGCGCAGGCCGAATTGCCGGTCGCAAGCATCGGGTCCATCAGGATCACGGTGCGGTCGGACAGGTCCTGCGGCGCCTTGAAGTAATATTCCACCGCCTGCAATGTCTCGGGATCGCGGTAGAGCCCGATATGCGCTATGCGGGCCGAGGGCATCAGCGCCAGCATGCCGTCGAGGAAGCCGACGCCGGCGCGCAGGATCGGCGCCAGCGTGAGCTTCTTGCCGGCGATCTTGGGCGCCTGCATCGGCGAGATCGGCGTCTCGATCTCGACCAGCTCCAGCGGCAGGTCGCGCGTCACCTCGTAGCCGAGCAGCATCCCGATCTCGTTCAGGATCTCGCGAAAGCTCTTGGTCGAGCGATCCTTCTCCCGCATCAGGGAAAGCTTGTGCTGGACCAGGGGGTGGGCGACGACGTTGACGCTGCTTGTGCTCATGAAACCGATCTACACGGTTCCACGAAACTGCGCCAGATCGGCCGGGCGTTTTCCGCAAAGGAGGGGCGGCCCAGTCGGGCCGTGCGACCGCCGTTCGCGCCCGGTTGCTTGCCGCGTAGGCAGCCACGGTCAATTCGCGATCGATCGCCCTACAGAAGCGGTGAGATGAGGGATCTAGACGCCGAGCCCGCGTGCTGCGAGCGTGATCACGATCGTCAGAACCGCACCCCAGACCAGGCTTAGCGTCATGGTCAGGATGGTCGTGGTGACCGCGTGTTCGAGATGTCCTTTGAAGAGCTGCACGCTAATCCCTCAGCAGGCGTGCGGCCAGCGCGATCAGTTGATTGCCGCGGTTCTCGATGTCGAGCTCGAAGGTCTCGGTGGGGAACACCAGCGCGCACCGTGTCGGCGCGCTTTGACGGTGGGCGAAATCGACGGCCGAGCTCTTGAACAAAAAGAGACCGCCGATGCGTCCGTGCGCCTCGCGGGCGACCCAGAGGCCGGCCTGGTTGCGGCCGATAAAAAAGGCGGGGATGGCGTCGCTGATCTCATCGGGATCGAGCGGCCTGAGTTCCGCCGCCGGCACCTGTCGCGGCTGGCGGCGAGTGGCTTGAAGAGCAATGGCGGCCATGGCGGCCTCCTCACACATCTGCAACGTCATGGCGGTCACCGAGGTCTCAGGCGTGGAGACGCCAGACGAAGATCGCGGTCTTCAGCGCGATCACCGCAGTGAGCACGCTGCCCATCGTAAACGCCGCAAGTGCACGCAGCGCGACGCGCTTGAGTTGGTCCTTGCGTGCCGCCGACATCCGCGGCCGGCGTGCCACCCAGTCAAGAGGTCGTTCAAAGCCATGTGACACAATCGACATTTCAGCAGTCCCTGTCTGCGGTGCGGCGAAACGGCCGCGCCAATGCGCCTTCTAGGATGACAATCGTCGCGTAGGATTGCGAGACGGACGCCGGGGCTGCCGAATAGGAATGTCATAAAGACGCCGACCGACGCGGCGGCAGTCCTCTGAACAGCTCGGGGTTTCGCTTCGGTCGAGGCTGAGCCGGTGCTGGGCCCGAAGATGTCATCCCCATCGCCGCGGCAAACGCGAGTCTCAGCCGCGGTTCTTCGGTCTGCTTGCAAAAATTCTCTAACATCGCTTGAGCGTCCGGCTGCTGCCCGCTGATCGCCGCGCAAAGCTGTGAACTGGTTCGCCGGAAGAAGTGCAGCGTGTCGTCCGCGTCACGCCGGCCCCCGGGGCGATCAAGTTCGGCTGCGAGGGCGGCGACATTGAGACGATCGGACTTATCGTGCGTCACGGCAAAGCGCAGCAGCGCCAATTTCCAGGCGAGAAGCAGCCTGTTAGATTCTTCCGATGGCGGCATGCGATGTCCTGAACTGCCCCTGACGCGTCAGGCGCCGATGCCGTCGATTAGTTCCTCGTCGGCAATCGCGGTGAAGGCTCTCGCGACCTCGGCTTGAGCCGCTTTGTTCAGCGGCACGATCGGCAGCCTTGTGGCCGGTGACATCAGGCCGAGCGTGCTCAACGCGTATTTGAGCGCAGCTGGGGTCTCTCTGGAGAGGCAGCCAATCAGCGGAACCAGGCGCTTGTGCAGATAGTGCGCGGTTTGCAGGCGGCCCTGCCTGACCTGTGAAAAGATCGTGCGGCACAGATCCGGTGCGATGTTGGAGACTTCCGAGATCGCGCCGTCGCCGCCGCCGGCGAGGTAGCCGAAGGTAGTCGCGTCCTCGCCGGACAGCAGGCGAAAGCCTGCCGGCAGCAGTCGGTTCAGCCGCATCGGGCGGGTGATGTCGCCGCAGCCATCGCGCAGGCCGACGAACTGGCGAGACTCGACGAGGCGCAGCAGCGTCTCGTCGGCAAGCGGACGCAGTGTCCGGGAGGGAACGTCGTGCAAGATCACCGGCAGTCCGGTTGAGCCGGCAATGGTGCGGAAATGCGCGAGTATCCCTTCCTGCATCGGCTTGTTGTAGGCGGGCACCACCGCCATGATGGCGTCGGCGCCGGCCGCTTCTGCGCGCCGCGCGAGTTCGACGGCGCGGCTGGTCGCATTCGACATCGCGCCCGCGATGACCCGTGATCGGCCGCGGACGACGTCGACCGCGGTGCGAATGACGAGCTCCTGCTCGGCGGCCGAGAGTGTCGGTGCCTCGCCCGCCGTCTCGCAAACCACGAGCGCGGGAACGCCGGCCGCAATTTGGCGCTCGCAGAGTGTGGCGAACGCCTTGAGGTCGATCGTGTCAGCCGTGTCGAACGGCGTCGGCAGATCCGGAATGAAGCCGGTGAACCAGGCTGAGGGAGGAATGAACATGGCTTGCTTGCCGAATGCGGCCGGCTCAGGCGGCGCGCTGCGAGAGATCGGGGTGTTTGCCCATGTCAAGCTCGATCTCGCGCGGCAGCTCAACGACGGTCTCGTGGTGTTGTCCGTTCTCGAACAGCGCGTATTTGATGGCCTGGGCGCGGCTGACGAACAGGCCTCCATAGAGGCCGTTCTGCTCTTGCGCGATCCATTGGCCCCGATGGTTTTGGCCTATGAAGACGATGCTGGAGGGGGAGCTGCACGAAGGAGGTTCGACGAGTTTCACGGATTTGGTCCTTCCAATTGACGCGGCCGGCGGGATCTCCTCCCGCAACCGCCGCATCAATATCTTTTCGAAGGGATAGGATTTCGAGACAGGGCGTGCGGCGATCTCATAAGAACGCCATAAGCTTCGCGTTCAGCTGAAATTCTCGCAGGCGACCGGCTCGTACAGCTGGTCCGGAGCTGGGCGTACGTTGGGAACGCTCGGTCGCGACGCTTCCACGGCCAATGCCTGGACTTCGACGAAGGCCGACAGCAGCGAGACCGCGAGGTCGCCGTGGCATCCCTCGACAGCGGCGTCCAGCCAATCCGGCAGCTCGCGTTCGCGCGACAGCGCGCAATGCCATTCGCCTTCGTCATAGGCGATCCGGCGGACGTGCCACAGCGGCAGTTCGAGCTCCATCAGCGCCAGCGCCGCGTCGGCCCAGGCCTCCGCGTCGATCAGGCGCATGAGGCGAGCGGTGCGCTCCGTCTGTCCGAGCGAGGGAAAGCGGCGGCAGGCTCTGTCGATGATCTCGAGCAGCAACGGTCGCGTCATGCCCTGCGCATTGCGCAAATGGTCGCTGAGAAAGGGCAAATCGTAGAGTCGTAGAGCGGTCATCTCAGGCCTCCTGGAATTGGCGTCGGTCAGTCGGCCGGCCTCTTCAGGATGGCGAGAAGGGCATTGGAAAACGAGATGGGCAGGGGATGGGAGATATAGGAATCTCATAAATGCGGAGCCCATGCCGCCCTTTATGAGATTCCTATAACTTCGCCATAGCCCCCGTCTCGAAAACCTATGCCCGTGGTGGCACTTCAGCACGGTCAAAAGTCCCGGTTGGGCCGTGGAAATGCGTTGCGCTTCTCTCCACGAGCTCCGCCGGGTCCCCGAGAAGTGTTGCTTCCGATAGAGGGACGCAACGAGGAGCAATCCCATGATGGACATTCTGATGCTGGCGCTGGGCTTCGGCTTCTTTGCCCTTGCGATCGGCTACACCTACGCCTGCGAACGGCTGTGAGGGAGCAAACCATGATCTTCGATTATGCGCTCGCCGGTGCCGTCTCGTTCGGTCTCCTGATCTACCTCACCTACGCTTTGCTGCGGCCGGAACGGTTCTGAGCCGTGCTGCTGCTCGTCGAATTGCTGCTGGCCGACGTCGCGCTCGTCGGCTGCCTGCTTGTGGTGCTCCTGCCGCTGCTGCGCCGGACACCGAGCCTGAAGGGTTAATGCCATGACTGTGATCGGTTGGCTCCAGATCATTCTTTTCTGCGTTATCATCGTCGCGCTCGCAAAGCCGCTCGGCTGGTACATGACGCGCGTGTTCAATGGCGAAAGGACATTTCTCTCGCCGGTGCTTCGTCCGATCGAAGCCGGTATCTACCGGATCTCCGGCGTCGACGAGAAGCGCGAGCAGCATTGGCTGACCTACACGGTCGCCATGCTGCTGTTCCACGTCGGCGGCTTCCTCGTCATCTACGGCGTGATGCGGCTGCAGGCCGTGCTGCCCTTCAATCCGGCGGGGCAGGGTGCGGTCGCCGAAGATCTCTCCTTCAACACCGCGATCTCCTTTATCACCAACACCAACTGGCAGAATTACGGCGGCGAGAGCACGATCTCCTATCTGGTGCAGATGGTCGGCCTCACGCACCAGAACTTTCTGTCGGCGGCCACCGGCATTGCGCTTGCGGTCGCCCTGATCCGCGGCTTCTCGCGCGCCTCGGTGCGCACCGTCGGCAATTTCTGGGTCGACGTCACCCGCACCACGCTTTATGTGCTGCTGCCGATCTGCGTGGTCTACACGCTGTTCCTGATCTCGCAGGGCATGCCGCAGACGCTCGGCGACTATGTCGAGGCCACCACGCTCGAAGGCGCCAAGCAGACCATCGCGGTCGGTCCGGTGGCCTCGCAGGTCGCAATCAAGATGCTGGGCACCAATGGCGGCGGCTTCTCCAATGCCAACGCCGCGCACCCGTTCGAGAACCCGACCGCGCTGTCGAATTTCGTGCAGATGCTGTCGATCTTCCTGATCGGCGCGGCCATGACCAACGTGTTCGGCCGCATGGTCGGTAACCAGCGCCAGGGCTGGGCGATCCTGGCCGTGATGGGCGTGCTGTTCGTCGCCGGCGTCGCCGTTACCTATTGGGCGGAAGCCAATGGCACTGCGACCATGCATGCGCTGGGTCTGACCGGCGGCAACATGGAGGGCAAGGAAGTCCGCTTCGGCATCGTCGCATCCTCACTGTTCGCCGTGATCACCACGGCCGCCTCCTGCGGCGCGGTCAATGCCATGCACGACAGCTTCACCGCGCTCGGTGGCATGATTCCGCTGATGAACATGCAGCTTGGCGAGATCATCATCGGCGGCGTCGGCGCCGGCCTCTATGGCATGCTGCTGTTCGTCGTGCTCGCGATCTTCGTCGCCGGCCTGATGGTCGGTCGCACGCCGGAATATGTCGGCAAGAAGATCGAGGCACGCGAGGTCAAGATGGCCATGCTCGCGATCCTGGTGCTGCCGCTGATGTATCTCGGCTGGACTGCGGTCGGCGTGGTCTATCCGCCCGCCGTCGCCTCCATGGCCAATGCCGGTCCGCACGGCTTCACCGAGGTGCTCTATGCCTATACGTCTGCGACCGGCAACAACGGCTCGGCCTTCGCGGGCCTCACCGGCAACACGTTGTTCTACAACCTCACGCTCGCCAGCGCGATGTTCGTCGGTCGCTTCTTCATGATCGTACCGGCGATGGCGATCGCGGGCTCGCTGGCCGCGAAAAAATCCATTCCGCCGTCGGCGGGCACGTTCCCGACCACCGGCGGGCTGTTCGTCGGTCTCGTCGTCGGCGTGATCCTCATCATCGGCGGCCTCACCTTCTTCCCGGCGCTCGCACTCGGCCCGATCGTCGAGCATCTCGCGATGAACGCAAGCCAAGTGTTCTGATCGAACGTCTTCTGATTGTTTGGAGCGATCTCCATGGATACCATGAAACTGCAAAAGCGCGCCTCGGTCTCGGCAATGCTCGATCCCAAGATCGTCGTGCCCGCCATCCGCGCATCCTTCACCAAGCTCGATCCGCGGCTGATGATCAAGAACCCCGTGATGTTCGTGGTCGAGATCGTGGCCGCGCTCACCACCGTGATTTTTCTGCGCGACCTCGTCACGGGTGGCGCCAACCTCGGCTTCACCTTCCAGATCATCCTCTGGCTCTGGTTCACGGTGCTGTTTGCGAATTTTGCCGAAGCGGTGGCCGAAGGCCGCGGCAAGGCACAGGCCGATTCGCTGCGCAAGACCCGCACCGAAAGCCAGGCGAAGCTCCTGACCGGCGCGGGCCAGGACTTCAAGCTCGTGCCGGGTACGAGCCTGAAGGTCGGTGACATCGTGCTGGTCGAGGCGGGGGATACCATCCCGTCCGACGGCGAGGTGATCGAGGGTGTTGCCTCCGTCAACGAAGCCGCCATCACCGGTGAGTCCGCGCCGGTGATCCGCGAGTCCGGCGGCGACCGCTCGGCGGTGACCGGCGGCACGCAAGTGCTGTCCGACTGGATCCGCGTCCGCATCACGGCGGCGCAAGGCTCGACCTTCATCGATCGCATGATCAAGCTGGTCGAGGGTGCCGAGCGGGCAAAGACGCCGAACGAAATCGCGCTCAACATCCTGCTCGCCGGCCTCACCATCATCTTCGTGTTCGCTACCGTCACCATTCCGAGCTATGCGGCGTACGCCGGCGGCTCGATCTCGGTGGTGGTGCTGGTCGCGCTGTTCGTGACGCTGATCCCGACCACGATCGGCGCGCTGCTTTCGGCGATCGGCATCGCCGGCATGGACCGCCTGGTCCGGTTCAACGTGCTGGCGATGTCCGGCCGTGCGGTCGAGGCCGCCGGTGACGTCGACACGCTGCTGCTCGACAAGACCGGCACCATCACGCTCGGCAATCGGCAGGCGACCGCGTTCCGCCCGGTGCGTGGCGTCAGCGAGCAGGAGCTCGCCGATGCCGCCCAGCTTGCCTCGCTCGCCGACGAGACGCCGGAAGGCCGCTCCATCGTCGTGCTGGCCAAGGAGAAGTACGGCATTCGCGGCCGCGACATGGCCGAGCTCGGCGCCACCTTCATCCCGTTCACGGCGCAGACCCGCATGAGCGGCGTCGACGCCGGCGGCTCGTCGGTGCGCAAGGGCGCGGTCGACGCGATGCTCAACTATGTCGGCGGCGGTGCGCCGCTGGCCGTTGCTTCCGGCAACACCGCGCGCGCCATTCAGCCCGCCGGGCTCTCGGATATCGGCCGTGAGATCCAGACCATCGCGGATGAGATCTCGAAGGCCGGCGGTACGCCGCTCGCGGTGGCCAGGGATGGCAGGCTGCTCGGCGTCATCCAGCTCAAGGACATCGTCAAGGGCGGTATCCGCGAGCGCTTTGCCGAATTGCGGCGCATGGGCATCCGCACCGTCATGATCACCGGCGACAACCCGATGACGGCGGCCGCGATCGCAGCAGAGGCGGGGGTCGACGATTTCCTCGCCCAGGCCACACCCGAGGACAAGCTCAAGCTGATCCGCGACGAGCAGGCCAAGGGCAAGCTGGTCGCCATGTGCGGCGACGGCACCAACGACGCGCCGGCGCTGGCGCAGGCCGATGTCGGCGTCGCCATGAACACCGGCACCCAGGCCGCGCGCGAGGCCGGCAACATGGTCGACCTCGATTCCAACCCGACCAAGCTGATCGAGGTGGTCGAAATCGGCAAGCAGCTGCTGATGACGCGCGGCGCGCTGACGACCTTCTCGATCGCCAACGACGTCGCAAAATATTTTGCGATCATCCCGGCGATGTTCCTGGCGTTCTATCCGCAGCTGAACGTGCTCAACGTCATGAACCTGTCGAGCCCGCAGAGCGCCATCCTGTCGGCGATCATCTTCAACGCGCTCGTCATCATCGGCTTGATCCCGCTGGCGCTGAAGGGCGTCGCCTATCGCGCCGTCGGTGCCGGCGCGCTGCTTCGGCGCAACCTGCTGATCTACGGCCTCGGCGGCATCGTCATTCCCTTCATCGGCATCAAGGCGATCGACCTCGTCGTGACTGCCCTGCATCTTGCGTGATCGTCATTGCGAGCGAAGCGAAGCAATCCAGAAATGCCTCCTCGGCTGGAAGCCTGGATTGCTTCGTCGCTTCGCTCCTCGCAATGACGGAGAATTAGGAGATACACATGCTCAGAGAAATCCGCCCCGCCATCGTCCTCCTGCTGGTGCTCACCGCCATAACGGGCCTGGCCTATCCGCTCGCCATGACCGGCATTGCCGGCGCGATCTTCCCCGCTCAGGCGCAAGGCAGCCTGATCGAGAAAGACGGCAAGGTGGTCGGCTCCGCCCTGATCGGGCAGGAATTCAAGGACGACAAATATTTCCACGGCCGTCCCTCGGCGACGCTGGCGCCGGACCCGAATGATTCGACCAAGACGGTCTCGGCGCCCTACAACGCCGCCAATTCGGGCGGCTCCAATCTCGGCCCGACCAGCAAGGCGCTGGCCGACCGGCTGAAGGAGGACGTCGATAGACTGAAAGCCGAGAACCCGAACGCTGCCGTTCCGGTCGATCTGGTTACGGCCTCGGCCAGCGGTCTCGATCCCGACATTTCCCCCGAAGCTGCGCAATTCCAGGTGCCTCGCGTGGCCAAGGCACGACGTATCTCGGAGGATCAGCTCAGGCAGATCGTCGCCTCCAGCACCCAGGGCCGTCTGCTCGGCTTGCTCGGCGAACCCCGGGTTAACGTTCTTGCCCTGAACCTAGCATTGGATCGTGCGTCCACGAAGTAGCGCCCTAGGCTGGGAATGCCCGGATGACTATATTGGCCTGATGGTTCAACAGCGCCGCGATCCCGAACAACGTCCGTCTCCCGAGGCGCTGCTGGAAGCCGCGCGCCGGGAGGAGAGCGCGAGCGGCAAGCTGAAAATCTTCGTCGGCGCCGCCCCCGGCGTCGGCAAAACCTACGAGATGCTGCAGAGCGCCCATGCCAGACGCAAGGCCGGCATCGATGTCGTGGTCGGCTTCGTCGAAACCCATGGCCGCGCCGAGACCGAGGCGCTGGTGCGCGGGCTTGAAGTGGTCCCGCGCAAGCGGCTCGATTACCGCGGCCAGGTCGTCGAGGAGATGGACCTCGACGCGGTGATCGCGCGGCGCCCGAAGATCGCCTTGGTCGACGAGCTCGCCCACACCAACGCGGGCGGCAGTCGCCACCCCAAGCGCTATCTCGACGTCGAGGAACTGCTCTCCCACGGCATCGACGTCTACACCGCCGTCAACATCCAGCATATCGAGAGCCTGAACGATGTCGTCACCCAGATCACCCATGTGCGGGTGCGCGAGACCGTGCCGGATTCGATCTTCGACCGCGCCGATGCGATCGAGCTGATCGACCTCACGCCCGACGACCTGATCCAGCGCCTGCGTGAAGGCAAGGTCTACGTCCCCAAGCAGGCCGAGCGGGCGCTGGAGCATTATTTCTCGCCGGGCAATCTGACTGCGCTGCGCGAGCTCGCGCTGCGGCGCACGGCGGAGCGGGTCGACGAGCAGCTGCTCACTCACATGCAGGCGAACGCCATTGCCGGTCCCTGGGCCGCGGGCGAGCGCATTCTCGTCTGCGTCAGCGAGGACCCGCGTGCGGCCGGGCTCGTGCGCTACACCAAGCGCCTGGCCGACCGGTTGCATGCGCCGTTCACCGCGATCTCGATCGAGACGCGGCGCTCGCTGCAGCTCTCGGACCAGGAGCGCGACCGGCTCGCCGACACGCTGCGGCTCGCGGAGTCGCTCGGCGGCGAGGCGCTGACCATTCCGGCCGTCGGCCGGCGCATCGCCGACGACGTCATCAACTTCGCGCAAGGCAACAACGTCACCCAGATCGTGATCGGCAAGTCGACGCGCTCGCGCTGGTTCGAGATGGCGCGCGGATCCGTCGTGCATGATCTGGTGCGCCGTGCCGGCAATATCAGCGTTCACGTTATCCCCGGCGACGAGCTGCCGGACGAGGTGGCGCCTAAAACGGCGGTGGAGACCGCGGCGCGGTCCGAGCCGTTCAATCCGCTGCCTTATCTCAAGGCGCTCGGAATCGTGCTGGTCGGCCTCGGCGCCGCGGTACTGCTGCAGCCGCGCTTCGGCATCGAGAACGTGGACCTCGTGCTGCTCACCGCAGTGGTGGCCGTTGCGGTACGTTACGGCTTGTGGCCGTCGCTGCTCGCGAGCCTCGCAGCCTCGCTCGCCTATAATTTCTTCTTCCTGCCGCCGGTCTACACCTTCACCATCACGGATCCGACCAACGTCGCGGCGTTCTTCTTCTTCATGCTGATCGCGATCCTGGTGTCGAATGTCGCCGCGCGCGTCCGCACGCAAGCCGACACCGCGATCGGCCGCATCCGCACCACCGAGCAGCTCTATGCGTTCAGCCGCAAGCTCGCCGGCACCGCGACACTCGACGACGTGCTGTGGGCCTCGGCCTATCAGATCGCGCTGATGCTGAAGGTTCGCGTCGTGCTGCTGCTGCCGGAGGATGGGCTTCTGACGGTGAAGTCAGGTTATCCGCCGGAGGACCAGCTCGACCAGGCCGATCTCGCCGCCGCCAATTGGGCCTGGAGCAACGATCGCTCCGCCGGCCGCGGTTCGGATACGCTGCCGGGAGCCAAGCGCCTGTTCCTGCCGATGCGCACCGGGCGCGGCGCGACCGGCGTCATCGGCATCGACAACGACCGCACCGGGCCGCTGCTGACGCCGGACCAGCGCCGGCTGCTGGACGCGCTGGTCGACCAGGGCGCGCTGGCGATCGAGCGCGTGCTGCTGGTCGAGGACATGGACCGCGTCAAGCGCACCGTCGAATCCGAACGGCTGCGCGCCGCGCTGTTGACCTCGATCTCGCACGATCTGAAGACGCCGCTCGCTTCCGTGCTCGGTGCGGCTTCGACCATGCGCGATCTCGCCGGCGCGCTGTCCGACACCGAGAAACGCGATCTGCTCGCCACCGTGATCGACGAATCCGAGCGGCTCAACCGCTTCATCGCCAATCTGCTCGACATGACCAAACTGGAGTCCGGCGCCATCGTGCCCAACACGGCGCTGCACGATCTCGGCGAGATCGTCGGCAGCGCGCTGCGGAGGGCATCAAAGATCCTGACCGCGCACAAGGTCGAGCTGGTTCTGGCCGCGGATCTCCCGATGCTCGAACTCGATGCCGTGCTGTTCGAGCAAGTGCTGTTCAACCTGCTCGACAATGCCGCGAAATACTCGTCGCCCGAGACCACGATTGTGATCAAGAGCCGGCGCGAGCGTGATCAGGTGGTGCTGGAGATCGCCGACGAGGGCGCCGGCATCCCGCCTGACGAGCTCGAAAGCGTGTTCGACAAGTTCTATCGCGTGCAGAAGGGCGACCACGTTCGTCCCGGCACCGGGCTCGGGCTCGCCATCTCGCGCGGCTTCGTCGAGGCGATGCGCGGCACGATTGCGGCCGCCAACCGCAGCGACCGGACAGGTGCGGTCCTCACCATCCGTCTGCCTGTTCCGGCACAGACCAAAGCATTGGATACCGCCGCATGAGTGCTGCTTCGATCAAGGTCTTGGTGATCGACGACGAGCCGCCGATCCGCAAATTGTTGCGGATGGGCCTTTCGACGCAGGGCTACGAGATCCTGGAAGCGTCGAATGGCAAGATCGCGCTGGAGAAGCTTATCGAAGATCCCGCGCTGATCATCCTCGATCTCGGCCTGCCCGACATCCAGGGCCACGAGTTGCTGCGTACCATCCGCGCCCGCAATGAAGCCGTGCCGATCGTGGTGCTGTCGAGCCGCGGTGACGAGGCGGGCAAGGTGCAGGCGCTCGATCTCGGTGCCGATGATTATCTGACAAAGCCCTTCGGCATGGACGAGCTGTTGGCACGCCTGCGCGCCGCGCTGCGGCACCAGTTGCAGGTGCAGGGCGAACGCCCCGTGTTCCGCACCGGCGATCTCTCCGTCGATCTCGTGCGCCGCATCGTCAAGCTCGGCGAGCGCGACGTTAAACTCTCGCCAAAGGAATACGACCTGCTGCGTGTGCTGGTGCAGCACGCCGGCAAGGTGCTGACTCATCGTTTCCTGCTGAAAGAGCTATGGGATGAGCTCACCGATGCGCAATATCTCCGCGTCTATGTCCGTCAGCTCCGCCAGAAGATCGAAGCCGATCCGGAGCGGCCGCAATACGTGCTGACGGAGACGGGGATCGGATACCGGCTCAAGGCCGGGGATTGACACCCCTCTTAAGGGCGCGATCGGTCATCCACATTGTCATTGCGAGCGGAGCGAAGCAATCCAGAGTCTCTCCGCGGGGGCAGACTGGATTGCTTCGTCGCGAGAGCTCCTCGCAATGACGGAGCAAATCAACCCGCCTTCCTGTGCCGCACCGTCGACCGCTGCGTCTTCTTCGCAGCTCGCCGCCCGCCGGTCGCCCGCCTTGCATGCGACTTCGCCGCCGTCTTCTTGCCGCCGCGTCCCTTCAGGCTCTGCTTCAGCGCATCCATCAGGCTGATGACGTTGCTCGGCCGCTCCTCCGGCTCGGGCAGCTCGATTGTCTTGCCGCTCGCCTTGCGCTTCACCAGCGCCTTCAACGCAGTCTCGTACTCGTCCTTGAACTTGCTCGGGTCGAAATGCGCCGCCTTGGTGTGCAGGATGTGGCCGGCGAGCTCGACCATGTCCTTGGTGATCTTCGGACTCTTGATGTCGTCGAAAAACTCATCCTCGTCGCGCAGCTCGTAAGGGAAGCGCAGCGTGGTGCCGAGCAGGCCCTTGCCGAGCGGCTCGATCGCGATGATGTGCTCGCGGTTGGTCAGCACGATTTTTGCGAGCGCCACGCGGTCCTGGTCCTTCATGGCGTCGCGGATCACCGCAAACGCATCCGCCGCGGCCTTGCCTTCGGGCGCGATGTAATAGGGATGATTGAGATAGCGCTGGTCGATCTCCTCGCTTGGCACGAAGCTTTCGATGTCGATGGTGTGGTTGCTCTCGATCTGGACGGCTTCGAGCTCCTCCGGCTCGATCTCGACATATTTGCCCTTGCGCAGCTCGTAGCCGCGGCCCTTCTGGTCGCTCTCGACGACGTCGCCGGTCTCGGCATCAACCATCTGCTGCTTGAGCCGGTTGCCGGTGTCGCGGTTGATCATGTGAAACCGCGTCTTCTCGGCCGCGGTGGTCGCGGGATAGAGCACGACCGGGCAGCTGACCAGCGACAGCTTCAACGTTCCCTTCCAATAGGCGCGCGGGGCCATTCCATTCTCCAGTGATTTCAAGGCGTTTTGGAACTCCAACCGTCCGGCAGGGTTTTGGTTCCGGGCGGGACTTTTGCCGTGATAGGCTTCAACGCGATCAGAGAATGCGGGACCGTTCGTGCTGCGAAAACTCTCCACCTACCGACAAAAGCGGGATTTCGAGAAGACGCCGGAGCCGTCTGGCCAAACGGCCGTGGCGCCCTCGGAGCAGCGGCGCTTTGTGATCCAGAAGCATGACGCCACACGTCTCCATTACGATCTGCGCCTTGAGTTCGACGGCGTGTTCAAGTCCTGGGCGGTGACGAAAGGCCCCTCGCTTGATCCGCGCGACAAGCGGCTGGCTGTCGAGGTCGAGGACCATCCGCTCGACTACGGCGATTTCGAAGGGACGATTCCGGAAGGCCAGTATGGCGGCGGCACGGTGATGCTGTGGGACCGCGGCACCTGGGAATCCGATGATCCCCAGGCCGGTTTCAAGAAAGGCGATCTCAAGTTAACCCTCCACGGCGAGAAGCTGCATGGAAGCTGGGTGCTGGTGCGGATGCGGCATGACCGCAGCGGCGGCAAACGCACCAACTGGCTGCTGATCAAGCACCGCGACGAATATGCCAGCGAAAGCGAGGACATTTTGGCGGAAGACAAGTCCGTCGCCTCCGGCCGCGCGATGGAGCAGATCGCCGGCGGCAAGGGCCGCGCACCAAAGCCGTTCATGCTGGCGAAGGGCAAGGGAAAGGCGGACGCGGTCTGGCAGTCCAACCGCGCCGAGGAGACCAAGGGACGGACCGTCAAGCCGGCGCCTCGCGCGGCATTGAAGGCCAGCACGGCTGCAAGGGGCAAGACCCCCAAAAAGAAGGCGACGACCGCAACGACGGCCAAGAAGGTCTCGGAGATGCCGGACTTCGTAGCGCCGCAGCTCTGCACCCCGGTCGAGCGACCACCGGCCGCCGATGGCTGGTGCCACGAGATCAAGTTCGACGGCTACCGCGTGCAGCTCCGCGTCGAGGATGGCGAGGCGACACTGAAGACGCGCAAGGGCCTCGACTGGACCGACAAGTTCGCGGCGATCGCGAAAGAGGCCATTGCGTTGCCCGACGCGCTGATCGACGGCGAGATCGTCGCACTCGATCAAAACGGTGCGCCGAATTTTTCCTCGCTCCAGGCTGCACTGTCCGACGGCAAGACCGAGGATTTGATTTTCTTCGCCTTTGACCTGCTGTTCGCCGAGGGCCTCGACTATCGCCGTCTGCCGCTCGGCGAGCGCAAGGACCGTCTCAAGGAACTGTTGGAGACGCGCAAGAAGAAATCGAGCCAGATCCGCTATGTTGAGCATTTCGTGAGCGGCGGCGACGCCGTGCTGCAATCGGCCTGCAAGCTCGAGCTTGAGGGTATTGTCTCGAAGAAGCTCGAAGCGCCATACCGGTCGGGTCGTACCGAGAGCTGGACAAAAGCAAAGTGCCGCGCCGGGCATGAAGTGGTGATCGGCGGTTGGAAGACGACAGCCGGGAAATTCCGCTCGCTGATGGCGGGCGTCTATCGCGGCGATCATCTCGCTTACGTCGGCATTGTCGGCACCGGCTTTGGCGCCGACAAAGTCAAGCGCATCATGCCGTTCCTTAAAGAGGCGGCGTCGAGTGAAAGTCCTTTCGGCGGCAAGAATGCACCGAAGAAAACGCGCGATGTGCACTGGGTCAAGCCGGAGCTGGTCGCCGAGATCGAATTCGCCGGCTTCACCGCCGATGGCAACATTCGCCAGGCCGCGTTCAAGGGTCTGCGGCAAGATAAGCCGGCCGAGGAGGTCGAGGCGGAAACGCCTGCGGATACCGAGCTCGCCAAGCCTTCCGCCAGAAAGCCCGTCGTCGCAAAGCCTGCCAAAGCGAAAGGGGCCGCCGAGGTGATGGGCGTCGTCATCTCGAAGCCGGAGAAGCAGCTATGGCCGGACGGCGGCGACGGCGAGGGCGTCACAAAGCTCGATCTCGCGCGTTATTTCGAGGCGGTCGGCCCCTGGATGATCGGGCATATCAAGGGCCGGCCATGCTCGATCCTGCGCGCGCCCGATGGCATCGGCGGTGAAAAATTCTTCCAGCGGCATGCCATGCAGGGCACGTCGAACCTGCTTGAGCTCGCAAAGGTGTCCGGCGATCGCAAGCCATATCTGCAGATCGACCGCGTCGAGGGGCTTGCCGCGGTTGCGCAGATCGGCGGTGTCGAGCTGCATCCCTGGAATTGTGCGCCGGACGCCTATGACACGCCGGGCCGACTGGTGTTCGATCTCGATCCCGCGCCGGACGTGAAGTTTACCGATGTCGTCGAGGCCGCCAAGGAGATGCGCCAGCGGCTCACCGATGTCGGCATGGAGAGCTTTTGCAAGACCACTGGCGGCAAGGGCCTCCATGTGGTGGTGCCGCTGCTTCACGGCGCGCGCGACAGAGTGAGCTGGAAGGAGGCCAAGGCGTTCGCGCAAGGCGTCTGCCAGTGGATGGCCGATGACGATCCCGAGCGCTATCTGCTCAACATGTCCAAGAAGCTGCGCAACGGGAAGATCTTTCTCGATTATCTGCGCAACGATCGCCTGTCGACGGCGGTAGCGCCGCTGTCGCCGCGTGCACGCGATGGCGCGACCGTGTCGATGCCGGTGACCTGGGCGCAGGTAAAGGGCGACTTGGATCCGAAGCGATATACGGTGCGGAGTGTGCCGGAACTATTGGCGAGATCGAAGGCGTGGGATGGCTATGATGATGCCGCCGCGTCGATCAAGGCGTCGATGAAGAAGCTGGCGGCGAAAACGAAGTAGGGTGGCGTGCCCACCCACTTTACTTTCGGGCCGAAGAGGGTGGGCACGGCGCGTTGCGCCTTGGCCCACCCTATGAGATCCTCGTTGTGTCGTTAGATCCGTCCCAGCAATAGCAATATCAGCAGGATGACGATGACGAGCCCGAGGCCGCCGCCGCCGTAATAGCCGGTGCCGTAGAACGGCCCGCCGCCGATGCCGCTAAAGCCGCCAAGCAGCGCGATGACCAAAATGATCAGAATGATCGTACCGATAGACATGCTAGTCTCCTCCAGCCCTTTGTTGAAAGGGTCGTTGCAACCTGTCCCGTTGTGCGAGGGCAACTTGCCGCAGGTTTTAAAGTTCCGTCATTGAAACACGGCGAACACGTTCAACGTGCATGGAACCTTTGCCTGTCCGCCCGGCATGACTATGTGAGGATCGATCACCGCAGGGCAGGGCCATGTCAGCACCGCTTGTCGTCTCCATTCCGCATCGTCTCGGCCGCGAGGAAGCCGTGCGCCGGCTCAAGTCCGGGCTCGGCCGCGCCGCGGCGAGCATTCCCGTGATGCAGGTCGAGGAGCAGCGCTGGAGCGGCGACAGCATGACCTTTCGCATCCGCGCGCTCGGGCAGATCGCGAGCGGCCAGGTCGACGTCGCCGACGATCACGTCAAGGTGCAGGTGGTGCTGCCCTGGCTGTTGCAGCGCTTTGCCGAGATGGCGCAGGCGACCATCCGCAAGCGCGGGCAATTGCTGCTGACCAAGGACGAAGGAAAATAGGCCTCAAGCGCGTGCGGGTTTCCGTGCATGTCTGATGGTGCTTGCCGCGCGGGCCTCGATGACCGCAGCGGGAAAGTCACGAAAGGCCTGCGCGAGCGGCAATTCGTTGCCCGCAAGGCTCGGCGCGGCATAGCCGCTGATGTCGACGGTTGCGTCAAGGCCTTCGAGCACGGGCCATTCCCGCCCCGCTTGCGTGAAGGGCGCGAATGTCCGTCCGACCACGACGACCGCGGCCGCGCGGCCGCGGCTGCGGGCAAAGGCAATGACATGGTCCGCGTGTTCGCCACGGACGTCCAGCGGCTGATAATCGCCCTGTGCGAAGACGTCAGCGAGTGCGTTGCGCAGCTTGAGCAGGTGCCGCGTCCAGGCCAGCTTGAGCTGTCCGTCCGGCCAGGTCTTGATCAGGCCACCCCAGTCCGGCGCTTCCAGCGAACCCAGCGCCGCCCGCCGTGCGGCAAAATCCACTGGGCGACGGTTGTCGGGATCGACCAGCGACAGGTCCCAATATTCAGTGCCCTGGTAGAAATCGGGCACGCCGGGCAGCGTCGCCTTCAGTGTAAGCTGGCTCAGCGAGTTCAGTGCACCAAGCAGCGCGACGCGGCGGGCGAGGGTCTGGAGCGTCCCAAGGAATTCGCCTGACAGCGCGGGATCGAGGATTTTCTCGATGAAGCTGTTGACGCCGTTCTCATACGCCTCATGCGGATTGAGCCAGCTCGTTTCTTCCTTGCCCTCGCGCGCCGCCTTGAGCGCATAGGCCTGGATGCGCTCGACGAAGCCGACATCAACCGCCTCTTCAAGCGGCCAGGCGCCGAGCAGGGTCTGGTAGAGCATGTATTCGAACGTCGCCGACGGCGCGCGCAGATTGCCGTGGAGCGCGAGGTGGGGCGCGTTCAGGACTTTCCAGCGCGAAACCGCGCTGGTCCACTCGCCGGGAATTTCGCTCAGCGCCGCAATCCGGGCCCGCGCGTCCTCGCCGCGCTTGGTGTCGTGGGTGGCCGTCGCCGTCATCCCTTGCGGCCATTCCCTGGCGCGAGCCCGCATCGCCTCGTGGAAGGCGGGAATGGTGAGGCCGTGGCTTGCGGGATCGCCACCGACCTCGTTCAGCGCCAGTAGCCGATGGAACTGGTAGAACGCAGTGTCCTCCAGCGATTTCGCCATCATCGGGCCGGTGAATTGCTGCACCTTCAATGCAAAACGGCGCACGCGCGGGGCGCTGTGTGGCGGGCGGCCGGACTTGAGCAAGTCCATGGTGAGCGCATCGCGCAGGAAGTCGAAAATGCCTTCGTCGGCAGCGAACCATTCGGCGCGAGCGCGCGCGATGGTGTCGTCGATCAGTTTTCGGTCGAGCGCGGTCGGGCCGCTATGCGTCAAATAGGTTCGATAGACCGGGAAATGCAGCACGTACAATTCCAGCGCCTGCCGCAGGCTGTCGGCGGAGAAATCGCGGGTCGAGTAGTGCCCGTTGGCGATCCGCGCGAGCAAGCGCGTCAGCACCGTGAATTCGCTGGTCAGAAGCGTCTCCAACACGCGCCTTTTGGCGTCCTTGACGTAGGGCGCGAGTCGCGGCGGCCGGTTGCTGATCTGCCGCCAGGTCTCGTCCAGCGCCTCCAGCCCCTTCGCATCGACCAGCACCTGAGTGAGGGCGTTCATCCATTCATAGCCAGTGGTGCCCTGGACGCCGGCGAAGTGCGGCAGGCGCTCGTGCTCGCACAGGATCTTTTCGATCACGGTGTAGAACGGTTTTGTTGCGCCTTGCGCGTCGCGCACCAGGCGGCGCAGCCGCTGGCAATATTGCGCGGGATCGCGCAGGCCATCGATGTGGTCGAGGCGGATGCCTTGCAGCTTGCCCTCGGCGACGAGCTGCTTCACCAGGCGGTGGGTGGCTGCAAACGTGCTCGGGTCCTCGACGCGCAGGCCGGCGAGCCCGTTGACGTCGAAGAAGCGGCGATAGTTGATGTCGCTGGACGCCAGCCGCCAATGGCCGAGCTTGTAGTTCTGCCGCTCCAGCAGATGATGCAGCGCCAGCGTCGGAGCCGGGCGATCTTTTGCCGCGCGATAGGCGGCGAGGCCATGCGTGATGATGTCGGCGGCGCCCGCAATCTCCTTCAGCTCGGCCTTGAAGGCAGGCGCTTCCTTGCGGTTCGGCCGTCGCAGGCCCGTGTAGCGGGCGGCGAGTGAGAGCAGGCGCTTGCCGGCCTCGGTCTCGGCAGCATCCGCTTCCTTCACGATCAATCGCAGCAGCTCGCCATAGCGTTCCGGCGCGATCGGCAGGCGATGCTCGAAATACCAGGCGGAGAAGCTGCCTTCGTCGGGATCGTAGCGCAGGGCGATGTCGCCGCGCTCGAGCGCCTCACCATAGGATGAGCCGAGGATCGGCAGCAGCACGCCGCCGCGGGCCCGGTGGGGCAGCAAATCCCAGTCGATGTCGAAGGCGACCGCGTGCGGTGAGGTCTGACCCCATTCCAGCACGTCCAGCCACCAGGGATTGTCGGCAAAGTGCACGCCGACATGGTTCGGCACGAAGTCGATGATGAGACCGATGTCGTTCTGCTGGAGCGCTTCGCTCAGCCGCGCAAAGCCGGCTTCGCCGCCGAGCTCTGGATTGAACTGGCTGTGATCGACGGTGTCGTAGCCGTGGGTCGAGCCCTTGCGCGCCTTCATCACCGGCGAGGCGTAGAGATGCGTGATCCCAAGCGCCTTCAGATACGGCACGACCGCGGCGGCCTTGTCGAAGTCGAAATCCGCGGTGAGCTGGAGCCGATAAGTCGCGAGAGGAATCGCGGAAGGCATATCAACCTCCGAGATGCCAGATCACCGACCAGGGCGGAAGCCGATTGCCACTTGCGGTGCCCCAGAGCCGCGCGCCTGCGTTTTCGTTGGAATGCGTGATGTCCTTGTCGGACAGGTTGGCTGTCAGGCGCAGCGTCGCACCATCGCCCATGCGCCAATGCGCGGTGACTAGGCCATTGTCGGCCGCCTCGGCATCGCCGAAACTCGCCCCTTTCAGGCGCGGCACAATCTCCTTGCCCCGGAGCGTGAGTAGCTCGCGCACCAGCGCAAGCCGTGCATCCTGCTCCGGCGTGCGGCCGGTCCAGTCGAGCACGGCCGATTGCGGCGTGGCGGGATCGAGCGGGTCGGGCACCTCGTCGCCGTATTTCTCGTAAGCCCAGGCATATTCCTGCTTGCGCCCCTTGCGCACGGCGTCGGCGAGTCCGCCCTCGAAATCGCAGAAGAACGGGAAGGGGACATTCGAGCCCCATTCCTCGCCCTGAAACAGCATCGGCACCATCGGCGCGAGCAGCGTCACCGCGAGTGCGGCCTCGATCCGCCGTGGCGATGCCAGGCTCTCGAGGCGGTCGCCGAGCGGACGGTTGCCGATCTGGTCGTGGTTTTGCAGGAAGTTGACGAAGGTCGCCGGCGGCAGCCCGCCGCTGGTCTCGCCGCGCGGCTTCTTGCCCCAGAATTCGGAGATCTCGCCCTGATAGACGAAACCCGAGGCGAGCGCGCGCGCCAGGTCCATGCGCGGCGTCTGATAGTCCGCGTAATAGCCGGCGAGCTCGCCGGTCAGCATCACGTGCCAGGCGTGGTGATAATCATCGTTCCACTGCGCGCGATATTTGCCGTTCGGCGGCTCCTGCGCCGCATCGAGCAGGCTGGCGCGGTTGTCGCCGTTCTCCAGCACCAGATGAATGTGCCGCCCGGTGGCCTTGGCGAGCTCGCCGGTGGCGGCGCTGAGATCCTGTAGCATCGATTGTTCGCCGGGGATCGCCATGATGTGGTTGGCCGCGTCCAGCCTCAGCCCGTCGAAGCGGTAGTCGGTGAGCCAGGACAGCGCATTCTCGACCGCGAACGCCCGCACCTGCGACACGCGATAATCGATCGCACTGCCCCAGGGCGTGTGCGCGTCGGTGAAGAAGGTCGGCGCGTAGCGGCCGAGATAGTTTCCTTCGGGCCCGAAATGATTGTAGACGACGTCCAGGAACACCATCAGCCCGCGCAGATGGGCTTCGTCGATCAACGCCTTCAGCTGTTCGGGGCGACCATAGGCGCTGTCGGGCGCATACCAGAGCACGCCGTCATAGCCCCAGCCGCGGCGGCCGGCGAAATCGGCCAGAGGCATCAGTTCGAGCGCGGTGATGCCGGTTGCGACGAGATGATCGAGCTTGTCGATCATGGCGCGGTAGGTGCCATCGCGCGTGAAGGTGCCGACATGGGTCTCGATCAGCACGGTCTCTTCCCAGGGGCGGCCGCGCCAATCCTTCGCGCGCCATGCGAAGGAATCGTGGTCGATCACTTCGCTCGGGCCGAATACGTCCTCGGGCTGGAACGCAGACGCGGGATCGGGCACGTCGACATCGTCGTCAATGCGAAACTTGTAGGTGCTTCCGACGGGAAGGCCGGCGATGTCGGCGACATACCAGCCATCCTGCCGGCGCTGCATCGCGTGGCGTCGATCGAGCAGGAGATCGACACGACGCGCGCCAGGCGCCCACAGACGGAACGACACGCCGTCCTTGGTCGGCTTCGCCCCGAACGATGGCCTCATAGCGCCCCCGCGAAGGCGAGCACGGAGCGCGGCGGCGCCTTGCTGTCGCTTCCGGGCAGGAAATCAACGCTGTTCAGCTTGGCGTCCGTCGTGTTCAGGATCTGCTGCCAGCTCTTGTATTCGGGCATTTTTGGCAATTTGAATGCGATCTCTTCGGGGGCGGCGTTCAATACGATAAAGATCGCCGCGCTGCCCGGTTCCATCGGGCCCATCACATAGGAGAGAAACCGCCCATCCGGGAATGTCCAGTCGCTCTCTGTCATCTCGTTGCCTTCGGGCGTCAGCCACAGCGCGCCGTAGGAGATGCCGTCCTTCGGCCGGCCATCCAGCCAGCGATGGCTGCGAAGCTGCGAGAAGCGGCGGCGGATGTCGGCGAGGCCCGAGATGAAATCGACCATGTCGTCGCCGTCCTTGCCGAGATTGTCCCAGCCGACCCAGCCCACCTCGTTGTCCTGGCAGTAGGCATTGTTGTTGCCGGACTGCGTGTTGCCAACCTCGTCGCCGGCGAGGATCAGGGGAATGCCCTGCGCCAGCATCAGGCACGCCAGCACGTTCTTGCGCAACTGCCGCCGCAACGTGAGGATAGCGGGATCGTCGGTCGGGCCCTCGACACCGCAATTGTTGCTGTGGTTGTCACTGGAACCGTCGCGATTGTCCTCGCCATTGGCCTCGTTGTGCTTCTCGTTGTAGCTGAAGAGGTCGGCCAGCGTGAAACCGTCATGCACGGTGATGTGGTTGATGCTGGCGCGCGGCCGCCGCCCGTCATGGTTGAACAGGTCAGAGGATGCCGTCATGCGGCTGGAGATGTCGCCGATCAGGCTGCCTTCGCCGCTCCAGTAGCGGCGCATGGCGCTGCGATAGCGGTCGTTCCACTCCGACCATTGCGAGGGGAATGCGCCAACCTGATAGCCGCCGAGCCCGAGATCCCAGGGTTCGGCCACGAGCTTGACCGTCGCGAGCACCGGATCCTGCCGGATCGCGGTCAGAAACGAAATGCCGCGATCATAGCCGTTCGGCCCGCGCGCGAGCGTGGTGGCGAGGTCGAAGCGGAAGCCGTCGACATGGCAGACCTCGACCCAGTAGCGCAGCGAATCCATCACCATCTGCAGCACGCGCGGATGGGTCAGGTTCACCGACGAGCCACAGCCGGTGAAGTCGTCGTAATAGCGCGGGTTCTCGCGGTTCAGCCAATAATAGGAGGCATTGTCGATACCGCGATAGCACAGCGTCGGTCCGAGATGATTGCCTTCGGCAGTATGGTTGTAGACGACGTCGAGCATCACCTCGATGCCGGCATCGTGCAAGCGTGCCACCGTGGTGCGGAAGGAATCGAGCGCGTTGTCCTGGGCATAGCGCTGCTCCGGTGCAAAGAAGGACAGCGTGTTGTAACCCCAGTAATTGGCGAGCCTCTTCTCCACCAGCACGCGGTCGTCGACGAAGGCGTGGATCGGCAGCAGCTCGACCGTGGTGACGCCGAGCTTCTTCAGATGCTCGATCATCGCCGGCGACGACAGGCCGCCATAGGTGCCGCGCAAATTCGGCGGCACGTCGTCGCGCTTCTGCGTCAGCCCCTTGACGTGGGCCTCGTAGATGATGGTGTCTTCCCAGGGAATGTTGGGGCGGATCTCGCGGCGGCCCCAGTTGAAGGTCTCGTCGACGACCACACCCTTGGGCATGCCGCGGGCATTGTCGCGCCGGTCGAACGACAAATCCTCGCGCGCCGAGCCGGTGCGGTAGGCGAAATGCGCATCACTCCAGACCAGTCGTCCGGACAGCCGCTTGGCGTAGGGGTCGAGCAGCAGCTTGTTGGCGTTGAAGCGGTGGCCGTGTTCGGGCTCGTAGGGGCCGTGCACGCGATAGCCATAGAGCTGGCCGGGCGAGACGTCATTGAGATAGCCGTGCCAGACGTCCTCGGTGCGCTCCGGCAGCTCGATCCGCTCGAGCTCGCGCCGGCCCTGGCTGTCGAACAGGCACAGCTCGACCTTCTGCGCGTTGGCGGAAAACAGCGCAAAATTGGTGCCGCGTCCGTCCCAGCTTGCACCGAGGCGTGCGGGCGATCCAGCAGTCAGGCGCATGTGTCAGCTTTCCGGAACGAGAAAGATCGCGGCGAGCGGCGGAATGGTGAGGCGGAGCTCGGGCGCCTTGCCGTCAACGGTCTGAACCTCGCCGATGTTCCCGACATTGGTGCCGCCATAATGGGCGGAGTCGGAATTGAACACCTCTTTCCACTTGCCGGCAAAGGGCACACGAACGCGGTAGTTGCGGTAGACGTTCGGCGAGAAGTTGACGATCACCAGGCACCGCGCGTGCTCGTCTATTCCCTTGCGCAGCCAGGCGAACACGTTGCGGTTGGCATCATCCGTGATTAGCCATTCGAAGCCGGCCTGGTCGCAATCCATCTGATGCAGCGCCGGCACTGCGCGATAGAGCCGGTTGAGATCGCGGATCAGCGACTGGATGCCTGAATGATATTTGTATTGGAGCAGGTGCCAGTCGAGTGACTGGTCGTGATTCCATTCGCGGCTCTGCGCGATCTCCGCGCCCATGAACAACAGCTTCTTGCCGGGATGGCCGAACATGAAGCTGTAATAGGCGCGCAAATTGGCAAAGCGCTGCCACTCGTCGCCGGGCATGCGGCCGAGCAGCGAGCGCTTTCCGTGCACCACCTCGTCGTGCGATAGCGGCAGGATGAAGTTTTCCGAGAAGGCGTAGTGCAGGCCGAACAGGATGTCGCCGTGATGATGCTTGCGGTGGATCGGATCCTTGCTGATGTAGTTCAGCGTGTCGTGCATCCAGCCCATGTTCCACTTGTAGCCGAAGCCGAGCCCGCCGAATTCGACCGGGCGCGAGACCTGCGGCCATGCCGTGGATTCTTCCGCCGCCGTGGTCGCCTGCGGGAAGCGGGCGAACAGTTCGGTGTTGAAGCGGCGCAGGAAGTTGATGGCCTCGATGTTCTCGCGGCCGCCATACTGGTTCGGAATCCAGGCGCCGGGCGGGCGGCTGTAGTCGAGGTACAGCATCGACGCCACCGCATCGACGCGCAGGCCGTCGATGGCGTAGCGCTCCAGCCAGAACAGCGCGTTCGACACCAGAAAATTCGTCACTTCGGTGCGGCCGTAATTGTAGATCAGCGTGCCCCAATCGAGGTGGCGGCCCTGCAGCGGATTGGCGTGCTCGTAGAGCGAGGTGCCGTCAAAGCTGCCGAGCCCGTGCGGATCATCCGGGAAATGACCGGGCACCCAGTCGAGCAACACGCCGATCCCCTCGCGATGGCAGGCATCGACCAGCGCGGCGAAATCCTCCGGCGTACCGAAGCGGCTGGTCGGCGCATAGAGGCCGGTCGGCTGATAGCCCCAGGAGCCGTCGAACGGATGTTCGCTGACGGGGAGGAATTCGAGATGGGTAAATCCCATGTCGCGCGCATAGGCCGGCAGTTGCTCGGCGAGTTCGCGATAGGTCAGCCATTCGTCGCCGTTCTTGCGCCGCCACGAACCGAGATGGACCTCGTAGATCGACATCGGTGCCGACAGCGCATTGATGCCGTCGGGCGCGGAACGCGGCCGCGGCAAGTGCGCTTCGTCGAACACGATCGAAGCCGTCTTCGGCCGCACCTCACTAGCAAATGCCAGCGGATCGGATTTCAGCGGCAGCAGATGGCCGTGTGGCCCGATGATCTCGAATTTGTAATGGTCACCGGCCTTGGCGTTCGGGATGAACAATTCCCAATAGCCGGCGCCGCGCACCCGCATGGGATGACGCCGCCCGTCCCAGAAATTGAAATCACCAACCACGGACACGCGACGCGCATTCGGTGCCAGCACGACGAAGCCGATGCCGTCGATGCCCTCGAGCCGCATCGGATGCGCGCCGAGCTTGTCGTAGATGCGTTGATGGGTACCTTCACCGAGCAGATAGAGGTCGAAATCGGTCAGGATCGGCGGAAAGCGGTAGGCGTCCTCGAACTCGACGACCTTGTCGCCGAATTTGGCGCGGAGCTGGTAGTGCCTGGAGCCGTTGGGCAGCGCGCCGATGAACAGGCCTGAATCGTGGACGCGATCGAGCCTTGCTACCTCGCCGTGCTCGCCCACGGCCTCGACATTGGAGGCCTCGGGCAGGAACGCGCGCACCACGCTCTTGTCTCCTTCGGGGTGCAGCCCGAGATAGTGGAAGGGGTCGGAGTGGCGGCCCTCGATGATTGCGTAGGCTTCGGCTGGCAATTTAGGCATGGGCTTCGCTCTCGGCACCGGACAAAATGCGAAGCAGGCCGGTCAGCGGCGCATTGAGCCCTTCCGGCCGGTGGGACAGCTCGTACTCTACCTCGTCGAACGCTTGATCAAGCAGGAAAAACCTTAACATGCTTTCTGCGGAATGGTTCTCTTGCGGCCAAAGCCGCCGATCGGTCATCGCCTCGCGATAGCCGGACAGGAAGGTCGTGGTGGCGTGTTCGCGCCATTCGCGGAGCGCGGCGCTGAGCCGGTCCTGCTCGTCGCTACCCCCGGAGAGCGCCCGGTTAAGTGCCGCGTTAACCGAAAGATCAATCGATCGGATCAGGCCCGCGACGTCACGCGCGGCGGGTAGCTTGCGCCGCTTGTCGGCCAGCGGCAGGCGCGGGTCGCCGTCGAAATCGATGATGAAGATATCGTCCTTCACGATCAGAGTTTGCCCGAGGCGGAAGTCGCCATGATGACGGATGTTCAACCCGCCGATGTCGGATGGCAAGAGCGCGTTGAGGTGGTCGGGCAGGGTTGCCCGTACCGCGGCCAACTGATCGATCAGCGGACGGTCGGCCTCGCGCAGGCCGTCCCGGCTGTCGCCGAGCCGGTCGAAGACCCGCTCGGCGCGCGTCTTGAGGTCCAAGGTCCAGCGCTTGACGTGCGCAGGACTGATCGGCTCGGGCGCGAGATCGGCGGGCTTTGCAGCGGCGAGCGCCACGTGCAGCTCGGCGAGCCGCCGGCCGGTCTGCGCCATGAAGTGCAGATAGGGCGCCTGCTCCTGGGTGACCCGGGGCATCTCGTCCACCGGCCCCAATCGCTGCTCATCGATGTAGCGGTCGAGATAGCCCGTGGTCACGGCCCAGCCGTCGCCCTGGTTTTCGACAAAGGCGTGCAAAACGCCGACCGCGCTGCGGCTCTTGCCCTCGACCAGCTCGATGCTGCCAAGCAACGCCGGCGCATTGGCAAAGCGGGCGACCTCGGTCAGGTAACAGCCGAGCTCGATCTCGGGATTGATGCCGCTTTCGAGCTGGCGATGGATCTTGGCGACATACTGGTTGTCGACCAGAGCCGTGCTGTTCGACTGCTCGACCGCGCGGATGCGCGCGGGCTCCTTGATGGTATATTCGGCGAAGCGGCTGGTCGGCTTGAATTCGAGCCTGAGATTGTTCTCGTCCACAACCAGATTCTGCGACAAGCCTCGCAGGAACAACCCGATGAAGATCTGATCCGTGGCGACGTCGAGCAGCGTGCCTTCACGTGCGCCCTGGCGCACGGCGGCAAGCGCCTTCGGGTTGAAGCGCTCGCGGTCGAAGCGCACCCACTCGATCTGCATCGGCAGCACATAACGTGTCGTGACGTCGTCCTGCGCCGTCTCGAAGAACGCAATCCAGGGCCTGTTGTCGCCGATTTCGCTGAACGGCACCGCTGAGGTCAGCGTGGCCTTGATGTGCTTGGGATTGTGCTCGGGATACCAGCGCGTGCGCGACAGGAAGCCCGGCAGCACGTCGCGCTCGAACACGCCGCGCTCGCGCGCCAGCGACACCCAATTCGAATTGACCGGCACCACCAGCGTCTCGAATTCCGGCACCGCGCGTGGCACGACCGGCTCGGACTTGTCGCGCTCGGTGAGCTGGAACCAATAGAAGCCGTATGGCCCCAGCGTAATCATGTAGGGCAGCTCGCCGATCGCCGGGAAGCGCGTGCGGCCGAGCATCTCCTGCGGGATGCGGTCCTTCCACGGCGTCAGGTCGAGCTCGGTCGCCTGCGCCGCGCGCGACAGATTGGCGACGCAGAGGATGACCTCGTCGTGATACTGCCGGACATAGGCGAGCACGGACCGGTTGGCCGGGCGGATGAAGGTCATGGTGCCGCGGCCAAAGGCCAGCGTCGACTTGCGTACCGAGATCAGCCGCTTGGTGGCGTTGAGCTGTGAGGACAGGCTTCGCGACTGCGCTTCGACGTTGACCGACTCGTAGCCGTAGACCGGATCCATGATCAGCGGCGCGTAGAGGCGGGCGGGATCGGCGCGGGAGAAGCCGCCGTTGCGGTCCGGGCTCCACTGCATCGGCGTGCGCACGCCGTTGCGGTCGCCGAGATAGATGTTGTCGCCCATTCCGATCTCGTCGCCGTAATAGATGATCGGCGTGCCGGGAAACGACAGCAGCAGCGAGTTCATCAGCTCGATCTTGCGGCGATCGTTGTCCATCAGCGGCGCAAGGCGCCGGCGGATGCCGACATTGATGCGGGCGCGAGGATCGTTGGCGTAGGTGGTCCAGAGATAGTCGCGCTCGACGTCGGTCACCATCTCCAGCGTCAGCTCGTCATGGTTGCGCAGGAATAGCGCCCATTGGCAGCTCGCGGGAATGTCGGGCGTCTGGCGCAGAATGTCGGTAATCGGGAAGCGGTCCTCCTGCGCGATCGCCATATAGATGCGCGGCATCAGCGGGAAATGATACGCCATCTGGCATTCGTCGCCGCGGCCGAAATATTCCTGCACGTCCTCCGGCCATTGATTAGCCTCCGCCAGCAGCAGCTTTCCCTTGGCATAGGCATCGAGCTCCTGGCGCAGGCGCTTGATGATCGCATGCGTTTCGGGGAGGTTCTCGTTCGAGGTGCCCTCGCGCTCGCACAGATAGGGAATGGCGTCCAGCCGGAAGCCGTCGACGCCGGCATCGAGCCAGCGTTTCATCACCTGGATGATGGCGCTGACGACACGCGGGTTGTCGAAATTGAGATCAGGCTGGTGCGAGAAGAAGCGGTGCCAATAGAACGCGCCGGCCTCGGGATCCCAGGTCCAGTTGGATTTCTCGGTATCCGTGAAGATGATCCGCGTGCCCTGGTATTTCTGGTCGGTGTCGCTCCAGACATACCAGTCGCGGGCGCTCGAACCGGCAGGGCTGCGGCGCGCGCGCTTGAACCAATTGTGCTGGTCCGAGGTGTGGTTGACGACGAGCTCGGTGATGACGCGAAGCCCGCGCTTCTGCGCCTCCTGGATGAAACGCTTGAAGTCCTTCATCGTCCCGAAATCGGGATTGATCGAACCGTAGTCGCCGATGTCATAACCGTCGTCGCGGCCGGGCGAGGGGTAGAACGGCAGCAGCCACAGCGCGGTGACGCCGAGATCCTGCAGATACGGCAGCTTCTCGGTCAGACCGGCGAAATCGCCGATGCCGTCATTGTTGCTGTCTGCAAAGGCCTTGACGTGCAGCTGGTAGATGATGGCGTCCTTGTACCAGAGCTCATCCACGATCTCGGCAGCCTCGGCCTTCTTGGTGTCGACGGAAGACAATACGTTCATGGCCTGATCCTTACGCCAGGCAGCGGAACAGCAGGGCGGGATCGCGGTCGGGATCGATACGCAACCTGATCCCGCCCCATTCGATGCGGGACTGTTCGCCTGTCATGAGATTTTCGAGGGTGGTGACGTGGCGGCGTTCGCCGCCGACGTCGATGGTGAGGTCGCCGAGCGGCAACCAGCTCTCGCGCGCATGGCGCGAGAGGGCGATGGCCGCGACAATGGTGTTGGCCGGTTCGGCTGCTTCCTTGGCGAAGGCGATGATCTCGCCGTCGTCGATGCCGAGGAAGCGTAAATTTGTGGTCTGCTGCAGCGCCGCGTTGTCGTTGCGGATGCGATTGAGCGCGGTGATGTAGGGCTTGATGTTGCCGGGCTTGTCCCAGTCGCGCTGGCGGATCTGGTACTTCTCGGAATCCTGATATTCCTCGCGGCCGGGGACGGCTTCGTGCTCGAGCAGTTCGAACCCGCTATAGAGGCCGTAATTGCCCGATAGCGTTGCCGCCAACGCAACACGCGACTTGAACATCCAGGCTTCGCCACTCTGGAGATGATAGGGCAGCAGGTCCGGCGTGTTGGCGAACAGGTTAGCCCGATAGAAGTCCCGCTCGGGATAGTGCGAGAGCTCGCCGAGATATTGCTCCAGCTCCGCCTTCGTCGTGCGCCAGGGGAAATAGCTGAACGACTGCGCGAAGCCGAGCTTGGCGAGCCCCTTCATCAGCTTTGGTCGCGCAAAGGTCTTGGAGAACAGGATCACCTCGGGATGCCGCAGGCGAATGTCGCGGATCAGCCACTCCCAGAACGGCAATGGCGCGGTATCGTGATTGTCAATCGCGAAGATGGTGACGCCGTGGTCGATCCAGAACAGCATGGCATCGCGAAACGCGTTCCACAGGCCAATCCGGTCGACGGAGGCGAAATCGGGGATTACGATATCCGAATACGGGCCGTCCGCCGTCCGCACCGAACGGTCCGGCCGCCATTTGAACCATTCCGGGTGCTGCGTCAGCCAGGGATGATCCGGCGAGCATTGCACGGCGAAATCGAGCGCGACCTCGAGGCCGTATTCGAGGCAGGTCGCGACCAGCGCACGGAAATCCTCAATGGTGCCGAGTTCAGGATGCAGCGTATCGTGCCCACCCTCGGTAGCGCCGATCGCATAGGGCGAGCCGGGCTCGCCCTCGGTTGCGACGGCAGCATTGTTGCGGCCTTTGCGGCGGGTGTGGCCGATCGGGTGGATCGGCGTGAAATACAGCACGTCAAAGCCCATCGCGGCGATGTCAGGCACGCGCGCGATGCAGTCGCGAAGCGTGCCGTGCTGGCCGGCGACCCGGCTCTGGCTGCGCGGCATCATCTGATACCAGGCGCCGAAGCGCGCTCTGTCGCGGTCGATGATCAGCGGGAAGTTCGCCGAGCGGGTCAGGTCGGGTCGCGCCTGGCTCTCGGCCATGGCCTCGCTCAGTTCGGTCGCAAGCAGCGGAGCGACATCGCCGCTGCCGAGATAGTTTTCGCATTGCCTGACGATCACGGCCGCGGCGTCCTGCCGCGCACCATGCGCCTTGGTCAACAGGCCCGCGCCCTCGATCGCATCCAGCGTGACATCGCCGCCGGACAGCTGCTTGCGCTCGAGCCCGTGGCGCCAGGTGGCGAATTCGTCGGTCCAGGCTTCGATGGCGTAGACATATTGGCCGGGCTCTGTCGGCACGAACGCACCGGACCAGCGGTCATCGCCATGATGGATCATGATCTCGCGCCGCCATTCGCGCTCCTGCTCGCCGCGCCAGATCAGCGCGGCGCTGATGGTGGCGTCGCCGTCGCGGTAGATGTCGGCCCACACCTCTATGCGATCGCCCGCGATCCGCTTCACGGCGAAACGGCCGCCGTCGATTAACGGATAGATATCTTCGATGAGGAAAGCGCTGCCTGAAGCGGCACTCTCGACAGTTTGAATTGTCTTGTTCACGGTGATGCCATTGACAAGAATGCAGGGGCCCGTTTCCCTTGTCGGGAACCTACGCTTGATACCTATATAGAATGCCGCTTGTGTGTCATTGGTTCCCCTGGGAACGGGAGGCGCGGTTTGTGAGTTAAGTGCGACTAACCTCTTCTGCGACCACGTTAAAATCGATGCCCCCGGCCTGAGAATGGCTTGCAAGCTGCGTGCCGAATGGACCTTTTAGCCCAAGCCCGGATCAAGGGCGTTCAATCCGAATTCGTCGATGCCCTCGGAAAGCTGCGGGTCACCGCGCCCGAGGCGCTCAAATCCATCCTCGACGCCCTGCCGGAGAAGCGGGTCTACCGCTTCGTCAGCGGACCTGTCGTGGTTCGCGCGCTGGGCAATCCGCGCACCGAGCTCGCGGCCATCGGCGCGGCGCCGCTGCAATGGAAGATCACCGGCGACGGCCAAACCAGCGGCAAGCCTGATGTGATCGCGCAAGGCGAGACGCGCGAGCCGGTGATCGCATGGCCCGACGGCCTGCCGCTCGGCTATCACCGGCTGACGCTGACCGATGCGAAAGGCGAGGCGGAAGAGGTGCCGATGATCGTGGCACCCGAGCGCGCCTTTGGCGGCGATTTCGACCGCGGCTGGCTCCTCGCCGTGCAGCTTTACAGCGTCCGCTCGGATCGCAATTGGGGCATCGGCGATTTCACCGATCTCGCCGGCCTGGTCAGGCTCGCCAGGCAATTGGGCGCCGACGGCGTCGGACTCAATCCGCTGCATGTCCTGTTCGACGATCATCCGGCCGATTGCAGCCCCTATTCGCCGAACAGCCGGCTGTTTCTCAATCCGCTCTATATCGACGTCGAGGCCATCCCGGAATTTTCGGCAGACCTCATCCCGGACGCGGGCACGACCGCCGCGCGGCTGCGCGAAGGTGATCGTGTCCCTTATGCCGATATGGCGGGGCTGAAATGGCTGGGCTTGCGCGCCGCCTTTGACAGTTTCGTGAAAACCGCGAGCGGGGTCCGCCGCAACCAGTTTGGCGCCTTCCGCGCCGACCGGGGGCCGTTGTTGTCGCGCTTTGCCTGCTTCGAGGTGTTGCGGCATCGTTTCGCGACGCCGTGGTGGGAATGGCCGGTGGAATGGCGGCAGCCGGACGATGCCAAATGCGCTGAATTGCGCAATGGCGCGGACAAGCACGAGGTCGAGTTCGTCGAATTCGTGCAATGGACCGCAGATTCGCAATTGCGCGCCGCCAAGGAGCTGTCGGCCGAGCTCGGCATGCGCGTCGGGCTCTATCTCGACGTTGCCGTCGGCGTACAGTCCAACGGCTTCGATGCCTGGAACGAGCAGGCCGCGATCTCCCGCCACCTTGCGGTCGGCGCGCCGCCGGACGTGCTCAACACCGTCGGACAGGATTGGGGCCTCGCGGGCTTCAACGCAGGCGGCCTGGAGGCGCAATCCTTCGTGCCGTTTGCCAACATGGTGGCCGCCTCGATGCGCCATGCCGGCGCCATCCGGCTCGATCACGTGCTGGGACTGAAGCGGCTTTACCTGGTGCCGCGCGGCTTCAAGCCCGACAACGGCGCCTATGTGCAGATGCCGCTCGAGGCGCTGCTGGCCGCGGTCGTGCGCGAGAGCGTCACCCATAAATGCATCGTGATCGGCGAAGACCTCGGCACCGTGCCGGAAGGTTTTCGCGAGACCATGCAGGATTTCGGCATCTGGTCCTATCTCGTCATGATGTTCGAGCGCGACGATGCCGGCCATTTCCGCAATATCGACCACTACCGGCCCAACGCGCTGGTCACGCTGAACACGCATGATCTCTGCACCTATGCGGGTTGGCGCTCCTTCAGCGATCTCAGGATGAAGCTGTCGCTCGGGCTCGATCCCGGCGAGGACGACCAGGCGCGCTGGAATGCGCTCGGCGGGCTCGACCAGATCCTGCGCCAGAACGGCATCAACGCCAACGATCTCTATTCGGTGCTCGCCTTCCTGTCGCGCACGCCGTCGCGGCTGCTCGCGGTGTCGATGGAGGACCTGCTCGGCGTGATCGACCAGCCCAACATTCCCGGTACGATCGACGAGCATCCGAACTGGCGCCAGCGTCTGCCTGTTGCGCTGGACAAGATCGCCTCGAAGGTCGATCTCGCGGCTTTGAAGGCCGCGACACGGGAACGTTCGCTGCCTGGCGGGAGTTGATGGCCTGAGGATTACTCAGGCTCGCACGACATTGTCAGAGAAGATCGAGGACTATGCGTTGATCGGCGACTGCGAGACCGCAGCGCTGGTCGGGCGCAACGGCTCGATCGACTGGCTGTGCTGGCCGGCCTTCGATTCCGACGCATGTTTCGCCGCGATCCTCGGCACGCACAAGAACGGCCGCTGGCTGGTCGCGCCGAGCGACGAGATCACCACCATTTCCCGCCGCTATCTCGGTGATACCCTCATCCTCGAAACGCGCTTTGAGACCAGGGACGGCGCCGTCTCGCTGATCGACTTCATGCCGCCGCGCGGCAAGGCCTCCGACATCGTGCGGCTGGTGCGCGGCCTCACGGGCACCGTGAAGATGCGGATGGAGCTCGTGATCCGTTTCGGCTTCGGCGTCGACATTCCCTGGGTGCGGCGGATCGACCATTCGCTGCTGGCGGTCGCCGGTCAAGACATGACGGTGCTGCGCACGCCGGTCGAGACGCGCGGCGAAGACCTGACCACCGTCTCCGATTTCGAGGTCAAAGCCGGCGCGACCGTGCCGTTCGTGCTGACCTATGGCCCCTCGCATCTCGATCCGCCCGCGCCGGTCGACCCGGAGATTGCGCTGCAGGAGACGGAGAAATTCTGGAAAGAGTGGAGCAGCCGCTCCACGCATGATGGCGAGTATCGCGACCTCGTCATGCGCTCGCTGATCACGCTGAAGGCGCTGACCTTTGGACCGACCGGCGGCATCGTCGCGGCGCCGACCACGTCGCTGCCGGAGAAGCTCGGTGGCGCCAGGAATTGGGACTACCGCTTCTGCTGGCTGCGCGATGCGACCTTCACGCTGCTGGCGCTGATGAATTCGGGCTACACCGAGGAAGCCTCGGCCTGGCACAATTGGCTGCTGCGCGCGGCCGCCGGCTCGCCGGCGAACATGCAGATCATGTACGGCATCTGGGGCCAGCGGCGGCTTTTGGAATGGGAGGCCGGCTGGCTCGATGGCTATGAGGGCGCGCAGCCGGTACGCGTCGGCAATGCCGCGCATGCCCAGCTTCAGCTCGACGTCTACGGTGAATTGATCGACGCCTTCCACCAGTCGCGCATGGCCAGGTTGAAGCTCGACGATGAAGCGACCTGGGCGCTGGAATGCGCGGTGGTCCAGCATCTCGCCGAAGCCTGGGACCAACCCGACCACGGCATCTGGGAGCGGCGCGGCGAGCCCCGGCACTACGTCTTCTCCAAGGTCATGACCTGGGTCGCCTTCGACCGTGGCATCAAGAGCGCCGAGACGTTCGGCTTCAAGGCGCCGCTGCTGCATTGGCGCACCCTGCGCGAGGCCATTCACCGCGACGTCTGCAACAGGGGTTTTGATGCGGAGGAGAACGCCTTCGTCGAATCCTATGGTTCAAAGCTGCTTGATGCCAGCGTGCTGCTGCTGCCGGCGGTCGGCTTCCTGCCTGCGGACGATCCGCGCATCTGCGGCACCATCGCAGCGGTCGAAAGGCACATGATGCGCGACGGTTTCGTGCTGCGGCACGATCCGCGCGAGATCTCCGAGGAGAAGCAGCCGATCGAGGGCGCGTTCCTGGCCTGCACGCTGTGGCTGGCCGACGCTCATGTGCTCGCGGGCGATCTCGACAAGGCGCAGGCGCTGTTCGATCGCGTGGCGGCGCTTGCGAACGACGTCGGGCTATTGGCCGAGGAATATGATTCCGTCGCGCGCCGCCAGACCGGCAATTTCCCGCAGGCGCTGACCCACATCGCGCTGATCAACACCGCGCACAACCTCTCGGCGGCGAGGCACGGCAGCGAGAAGCCGGCGATGCAGCGGTCGAAGCCGTGACTTAAGCGACCCCGTTCCGCTTCAAGATCATCTCCATCGCCTCGGCAAAACCGTCCTGTTCGTTGGTCGCGGTGACGTTCGTCGCCTGCTCCTTGACGCTGTCGGTGGCGTTGCCCATGGCGATCGAGGTGCCGCTGACGCGGAACATCGCGAGGTCGTTCTGCATGTCGCCGATGGTGGCGACCGCGTCGGTGGAGATGCCCAGCCGCTTGGCCATGGCCTGCACGAAGGTGCCTTTGTCGAAGCCAGGCGGGGTGATGTCGAGATAATAGGTCTGCGAGCGGACCGCCGTGGCCTCGCTGCCGAGCGCCTGCTGCATCGCCTTCTCGCAGGCCTCGAGGCCCGCCGCATCGGCGCTGGCGCCGACGATCTTGCAAGCGCTGGCGAGGTACGGCGTAAAGTCGCTCACGATGGTCGGCTCGGAGCGGATCGTATGCTGCTCATGCGCGACATATTTGCCGGTCGGGTTGTCGATCAGCCATTTGTCGTAGGTGAACAGCCAGATGTCGGCGCCGAACTCGCGGAGGATCTGCAAGCTGCGCTCGGCCGCGCTTTTCGGGATCAAATGCTGCTCGACCGGTTTCATCTCGGGATCGACGATCGAGGAGCCGTTGAACGGGCCGACCGGCAGCCACAGCGCCAGCGGCTCGATCAAAAAGCGCATGCCGATCGCAGGCCGGCTGGAGGTGATGGTGAAGCCGATGCCGGCCTGGTGCAGCCGCTGCACCGCGGACCGCGCGCGCTCGGTCAGCGTCTTGTCCTTCGTCAGCAGGGTACCGTCGACGTCGGAAACGACCAGTGAGATTTTCGTCATGGCTGCGCCCTGGGTTCCTTGGCCCTGCTTTTCCCGCCGTCGATTTTCAACTGCCGCACGATGCCGTCCACGATCGCCTCGACCGATTCGTCGATCGACGCCGTGATGACGTGCTCGCTCGCCTCGGGCGGCTCCAGCGTGTTGAACTGGCTGGTCAGGAGCCCGGGCGGCATGAAATGGCCCTTGCGGTGCGCGAGCCGGTCGGCGATCAGCTCCTGCGTGCCCTTCAGGAACACGAAGCGCACGTCGTCGCGTCCGCGCAGCAGCACGTCGCGATAGGTGTGCTTGAGCGCCGAACAGGCGATGATGACGTGCTCGCCCTTGTTGCAGACCCGTGCGATCTCGTCGGCGATGGCGTTGAGCCAGGGCCAGCGGTCCTGATCGGTGAGGGGATGGCCGGCCTTCATTTTCTCGACATTGCTCTTGGGGTGAAAGCTGTCGCCGTCCTCGAACCGCCAGCCGAGCCGCCTGCCGAGCAATTCCGCCACCGTGCTCTTGCCCGAACCCGACACGCCCATCACGATCAACGCACAAGGTGCTTTAACGCCCGCCACGAATTCCCTCCGGAAGCGCGGCCTGGTCGACCAGCCAGACGGTCTCACCATTCGAGCGCGCGCGTACGGCCGGCAGAGTCTCGCCATTGAGGAGGCGCGTCAAGATCGGCTGCTTGTCATGCCCGGCAATCTCGAACAGCATCTCGCGGCAGGAGGCCAGCGCAGGGAGCGTCAGCGAGACCCGCGGCACAAAGGGCGCGACATTGGCCTTGGGGACGCCGACGACCCAGCGTGCGGTCTCCTCGACGGCGGGATAGCCGGGAAACAGCGAGGCGGTGTGGCCGTCAGGGCCGGCACCCATCAGGACGAGATCGAACAGCGGCCGCGCCGGATCGAGTTGATCCGAGCCGTAAAAGCCTTTTAGCTCGCGCGCATAGGCCTCGGCGCTCTTGTCCGGGTTTTCGGCCATGGTCGGGATCGGATGGATATGACCTGCCGGCGCATTCCGATCGAGAAACGTGGTGCGGGCGATCGTCATGTTGTTCAGGGGATCGCTGTCAGGGACAAAACGCTCGTCGCCGATGAACCAGTGCACGCGATCCCAAGGGATCTTGTCACGCCAGGCGTCGCTGCCGAGCAGCTGATAGAGCTTCTTCGGGCTCGAGCCGCCGGTCAGGCAGATTGCGATTCGGCCGGCATTGGCAGAAATCCGCGCCATCACCCGGTCGGCCGCCGCCTGCGCCAGGGCCTCCGCGTCGGCGACGACGATCAGCTTCGGCTCATCGGCGGCTGCCATCACGAAAACTTCCGCCAGCTGCGGCCGTCGCGCCGCAGCAGTTCGTCGGCGCAGGCCGGGCCGTCGCTGCCGGCCTCATAGGTCTCGATGCCATTGGTGCCCGCGTTCTTCCAGGCATCGAGGAATGGCTGCACCGCCTGCCATCCGGCTTCGACCCCGTCGGCGCGCTGGAACAGGATGTTGTCGCCGATCATGCAGTCGTAGATCAGCGTCTCGTAGCCGGTCGAGGGATCGGCGCGGAAATAGTCGCCATATTTGAACTTCATCTCGACGCCGTCGATGGTGATGCTCGGTCCCGGGATCTTGGCGTTGAACTGAAGTTCGATGGTCTCGGTCGGCGCAATGCCGATGGTGAGGAAGTTTTGCGAAAGGCGGTCGACCGTCGTGCCCGAAAACATCGACAGCGGCGCCTGCTTGAACTTGATCGCGACTTCCGTGCGCTTGTGGCCCAGCGCCTTGCCGGTGCGCAGATAGAACGGCACGCCGGCCCAGCGCCAATTGTCGATCATCAATTTTAGCGCGACATAGGTCTCGGTCGTGCTGCCGGGCTTGACGTCTTCGGTCCTGCGATAGTCCGGGATCTCGTCGTCGCCGATCCGGCCTGCGAGATATTGTGCGCGCACCGAGCTCCTCAGCGCGTCTTCGTGGCTCGGCTGCTGGATCGCGGTGAGCACCTCGGCCTTTTCGGAGCGCACGGAATGGGCGTCGAAACGCGCTGGCGGCTCCATCGCAACGAGCGACATCAGCTGGAACAAATGGTTCGGCACCATGTCGCGCAGCGCGCCGGTGGAATCGTAGAAGCCGCCGCGATGGCCGACACCGAGCTTCTCCTCGACCGTGATCTGGATGTGGTCGATATGGTTGCGATTCCAGATCGGCTCGAACATGCCGTTGGCAAAGCGCAGCACTAGGATATTCTGAACCGTCTCCTTGCCGAGATAATGATCGATCCGGTAGATCTGGTGCTCTTCCATGATCTTCAGCAGTTCGGCA
Source organism: Bradyrhizobium monzae (assembly GCF_021458635.1). Taxonomy (GTDB): domain Bacteria; phylum Pseudomonadota; class Alphaproteobacteria; order Rhizobiales; family Xanthobacteraceae; genus Bradyrhizobium. The sequence goes on along the minus strand of NZ_JAIRDQ010000001.1, from coordinate 1,444,561 downwards.
TTCAGCGCCTTGGCCGATGCGAGATCGGTGCCGAACGGCTTTTCGATCACCAGCCGCCGCCAGGCGCCGTTCTCCTTCATCATGCCGGTGCGGCCGAGCTCGCGCGCGGTCGGTGCGAATGCGGCGGGCGGTGTCGCCAGATAGAACAGACGATTGCCGCCCGTGTCTTGTGCGCATTCCAGCGAATCCAGATGTTCGCGCAAGCGATCGAAGGAGGCCGGGTCCCTCGCATCGGCTTCGACGAAGGTCAGGCATTCCAGCAGCCTCCGGGCGATGTCGTCGTCCACGGGCCGTGTCGCGAATTGCTTCAGACCCTTCAACAGGCTGTCGCGCAGTTCGTCATCCGACTGGCCCTTGCGGGCCACGCCGACGACGCAGAACTTTTCCGGCAGCAGGTGCTCGGCGGCGAGATTGTAGAGCGAGGGCATCACCAGGCGATGGGTGAGGTCGCCGGTCACGCCAAAAATGACGAAGGCGCAATTTTCCGGCTTGCGCTTGGCTTGCTGGTCTTTTGTCACGAACGATTGGCCTTCGCTTTGTGAAGTTCTTATTTGGGCTTCGAAGCGTCCGGCTGCTTCGGCTCCTTGTGGCCGCCGAAACCCGCACGCATCGCGGAGAGAATTTTTTCGGCGAAGGTGTGTTCCTTGCGGGAACGGAAACGTGCGTAGAGGGCAGCGGTCAAAACTTCGGCCGGCACCGCCTCGTCGATCGCCGCGTTCACGGTCCAGCGTCCTTCGCCGGAATCCTCGACGAAGCCGGAATATTCCGAGAGTGTCGGGTTATCGGCAAGCGCCGTCGAGGTGAGGTCGAGCAGCCAAGAGGGGATCACGGATCCACGCCGCCATACTTCGGCGATGTCGGGAAGGTTGAAGTCGAAGCGGTGATCCTCCGGCAGGGCATCGGTATTGGCGTTCTTGAGAATATCAAAACCTTCGGCATAGGCCTGCATCAGGCCGTATTCGATGCCGTTGTGGATCATCTTGACGAAATGGCCCGCGCCGACCGGGCCGGCATGGATGTAGCCCTGCTCGATGCGGGGATCGCGCCCGTCGCGTCCTTCGGTGCGCGGAATGTCGCCGGCGCCTGGCGCGAGCGCCGCGAAGATCGGATCGAGCCTGTCGACCACCGGCTTCTCGCCGCCGATCATCATGCAATAGCCGCGGTCGAGCCCCCAGACGCCGCCCGATGTGCCGACGTCGACATAATGGATGCCGCGCGCCTTCAGCGCCTTGCCGCGGCGAACGTCGTCCTGCCAGAAGGTGTTGCCGCCATCGATGATGACGTCGCCGTCCTGCATCACGCCCGCGATCGTCTCGATCGTCTGCTCGGTGATGCGGCCCGCAGGCAGCATCACCCAGGCCGTGCGCGGCCGTTCCAGTTTCGAGATGAACTCCTGCAGCGTCGCCGAGCCGACTGCGCCGTCCGCGGCGAGGCCGGCGACGGCCTTGGCGTCCTTGTCATAGACCACGGTCGAATGGCCGTGGCGCATCAGCCGGCGAACGATGTTGCCGCCCATCCGGCCGAGGCCGATCATGCCGAGTTGCATTGAGGTATTCCTCTTAATTCAGAGCGTCGTTAAGCGCCGCATTGAGCGCTGCGAGACCTTTCTTGAGCGGACCCTTCAGGTGCACCCGGAGCGCGCGCCGGCCGCGCTCGGTGAGCACGTCGAAATCGCCCCGCGCCTGCGCCGCCTTGATCACGCCGAAGCTCGCCTTCTGGCCCGGCACGGCCAGGTCCTTGGCATCATCGGCGGTGATCTGGAGGAACACGCCGCTGTCGGGCCCGCCCTTGTAGGCCTGGCCCGTGGAGTGCAGGAAGCGCGGGCCGAATTCGGCGGCGGTCGCCAGATGCCGCTTCTCGAGCACGGCCGTCCGCATCTCCTGCAGCGCCTCGATCGTGGCCGTGTCGCGCGCGATGTATCCGAGCAGGGCAAAATAATCGCCGCGCCGCGAGCGCGTGATATGTGCCCTGAGCCAGGAGGTGAGGTCGCCATTGGCTCCCATCGTGCGCAACGCGGCGGCGTTGGTGTCGTTGGTGTAGAGGTCGAACTCCGCGGTGCTGACCACAGGTTCTTCGGCCGGCAGCGCGCCGGTTTTCTCATACGCCGACGTCAGCTCGCGGGTCTTGATCTTCGCCGCTTCGACGTCGGGCTGGTCGAACGGGTTGATGCCGAGGATCGAGCCCGCAACCGCGGTCGCCATCTCGAAGCGGAAGAACTCCTGACCGAGATGCTCGATCGACTTCATGACGATGCGGACGACGGGATGGCCGGCCGCTTCGATCCCGGCCAACGCCGAATCGTGTGCGGCGTCTGTCTCGCCCTCGGTGCGGATGTCGATGAAGAAGCGGTCGTTGCCGTAGAGCGAGGACTCGACCAGCGGCTCGCCGGCGATCGGGATCAGGCCCTTGCCCTCCTTGCCGGTCGATTCCGCGATGAGCTGCTCGGCCCAGGCGCCGAAATCGGCGATCTTCTTCGATGCCAGGATCGTCACCTTGTCGCGGCCTTCGAGGCCAGCGAGGCCCATGGCGAGGCCGAGCTGCACGCCCGGGTTCTCAGCTGGCGGCACGTCCGGCCCGCAGGAGCGCGCCATCGAGAGCGCATGCTTGATGAAGGTCTTGACGTCGATGCCGGCCGTGGCCGCCGGCACCAGGCCGAACGGCGACAGCACCGAATAGCGGCCGCCGATCGACGGCTCGCCATGGAAGATGCGGGCATAGTTGAGCTTCTTCGCCGCCTTCTCCAGCGACGAGCCGGGGTCGGTCACCGCGATGAAGCGGAAGCCGGCCCTGGCCTTCGGGCCGAGCGCCTGCGCGACGCGCTCGTGGAAGTAGTCCTTCATCGCGTTCGGCTCGGTGGTGCCGCCGGATTTGCTGGAGACGATGAACACGGTGTTGGCGATGTCGATCCGGGCCTCCATCGCCCGCACCTGCGCCGGATCGGTGGAATCCAGCACGTGCAGCTTTGGGAAGCCCGCCTTCCTTGCAAAGGTTTCGGCCAGCACCTCGGGTCCGAGGCTCGACCCGCCCATGCCGAGCACGACGGCGTCGGAGAATTTCTGGCCCTTCACGCGGTTGGCATAGTCCTCGTAGTCGGCGACGTCGGCTTTCGCCGCGCTGTCGAGCCAGCCGAGCCATTTGTCCTCGTCCGTCCCGGTCCAGACCGCCTTGTCGCGCTGCCACAGCCTGCGGATCTTGGCCGATGCGCGCCACTCCTCGGTGCTCTCAGCCACGGCCTTGCCGAGGCCGTCACCCAGCGACAGCTGCTGGCGGTCGATCGCGGGCCCGAGCACGGTTACGCGCTTGTGGGCGACCGCGCCATAGAGCTTGTCGGCGGCATCGGCGAACTGCTTGACGCCGTCCTTGACGAGTTCCTTGGTGATGGCGTCGAGCGAGACGCCGGAGCGCTCGAGCTCGTCCAGCACGCGACGGGCGTCGTCGACGTTTTCCTCCAGGCTGTCGCGCGGCTTGCCGTGGTCGCGGAACGCATCAAGCGTCGCCGGCGGCACGGTGTTGATGGTGTCGGGGCCGATCAGCTCCTCGACATAGAGGACGTCGCTGTAGTCCTTGTTCTTGGTGCCGGTCGAGGCCCACAGCATGCGCTGCGGCTTGGCGCCCTTGGCGGCAAGCTTCTCCCAGCGGGGGCCCGAGAACAGGCGCTTGTAGTCCTGATAGGCGACCTTGGCGTTGGCGATCGCGACCTTGCCCTTCAGCGCGGCGAGCCGCTCCTTCTCGGACGGGTCGTTGGCCCGGGCAATCTTCTCGTCGAGTTGCTTGTCGACCACGGAGTCGATGCGGCTGACGAAGAAGCTCGCCACGCTCGCGACATGCGAGGGGTCGCCACCGCCGGCGACGTATTTTTCGAGACCGGCGAGATAGGCCTCGGCGACCTCCAGATAGACCGCCTTCGAAAACAGCAGGGTGATGTTGATGCTGATGCCGTCGCCGATCAGCGTTTCGATCGCCGGCAGGCCCTCCGGCGTCGCCGGCACCTTCACCATCAGGTTCTTGCGGTTGACGTCCTTCCAGAGCCGCCGTGCCTCGGCGACCGTGCCGGCGGTGTCCATTGCCAGATAGGGCGAAACCTCGAGGCTGACATAGCCGTCATGGCCTTTGAGACGGTCATAGACCGGCCGCAGCACGTCGGCGGCGTTCTGGATGTCCTCGATGGCGACCGCCTCGAACAAATCGGCCACGGTCCGGTCGCCGCGCTTCAGCGCCTTGCCGATCGGAGCGTCGTATTCGTCCGAGCTGCCGATCGCCTTCTCGAAGATCGACGGATTGGAGGTGACGCCCTTGACGCCGTCGGTGTCGATCAGCCGCTTCAGGTCGCCCTTGGCGATGAAGCCACGGGCGAGGAAGTCCAGCCAGACGGCTTGTCCGTGCTTTTCCAGTTCTTTGACGGGATTCATGATGCTTTTTATCTCCAAGCCTGCGGGCGGAGGGGGTTTCCGCGCCGGTCCTGACGCGCTATCCTTTAACTCACATGCTCCCGGGAGGGAACCAATCAAGGGTATTGGCGTCATTCTCTCAGCTTAACTCCGTCGCGATCATGGCGATCCCTGCGGAAGTCGTGCTTTTGCGTAATAATAGTCTGGCCGGGATGGTTCGGCCCGAGCCTTGTTACGTCCAAGCTTCGCTGACGTTTAAGCCTTGTTGCGTGAGGACATCTGTCGCGTCGCGGAGTGTCGTCAGCGGTCATCGAGCTGTCTGATCGTCATTGGCTTCATCGCGAATTGCCATGCTGGGGGAAGGCATGCACGCACATCCTGACGGCGTTGCCGTCTGCATCGCACAATCTCGACATCGATCGTTGCGTCTTGCGGCTGCTGGTCGCGGCGGGCTCCGCGATGAATTGTCGTGCGCAAACCTTGCTTTCAAGCGCGGCAGCACTCCTGCATCCGCACTGCTGTGCGCGTCGAACGGTCTGATTGTTATCCATTCGGAGGGTTAGGCGACCGATTTTGATACAGCGCTGCGCGCTTGCCGCATCCATTCATGCTGGATGCAGCGCGCATCGCATCGCAGCAGGAAGATGAACGCGACGCCCAAGGCGGGCTCAAAAGGTGGCGTCGTCCTGCAAGCGTCATAAGTTTGCCGCTCGCAGATTGTCATGTTGCAGTGCCGGGGGAGTCGTCCCCGGTATTGCCCGGATGTGGCGAGCGAGTGACAATTTCTGGAAATGAGCGAAGATAGATAGAGATTCGCACAATTTACAGGCAAGTGCCTGTTCGTAATTCAGCGAGTGCCTACCTTGTACATTGCGTCGTGTTGGCACCCGGGTGTCCAATGAACGTCATGTGCTCACGCTGATTCGAGAAGCGGCCTGAGGAACGGTCCAGTAACTGCTTTCGTTTCAGCTTGTAGCGGAACTCACGCGGAGAGGGATCATGTACAACGATTCTCTATTCAACGCTTTCGCTAAGTCGTTCGAGGCGAGAAGCCAGCACGACATGTCGATGGCGGAATACCTGGAATCGTGTCGAAGCGATCCCATGAAATACGCGAACGCGGCCGAACGGTTACTAGCGGCGATCGGCGAGCCTCAGACGATTGACACGGCCAAGGACCCACGCCTTGGCCGTATTTTTTTGAACCGCACGATCCGCACCTATCCGGCCTTCGCCGGCTTCTACGGCATGGAAGAGACCATCGAGCGCATCGTCGGTTTCTTCCGCCATGCGGCGCAGGGCCTGGAAGAGCGCAAGCAGATCCTCTATCTGCTCGGCCCGGTCGGCGGCGGCAAATCCTCGCTCGCCGAGCGGCTGAAGTCGCTGATGGAAGTGCAGCCGATCTACGTGCTCAAGGCCGGCGACGAACTCTCGCCGGTGTTCGAAAGCCCGCTCAGCCTGTTCGATCCCGATCAGCTTGGGCCGATACTGGAAGAGAAGTACGGCATTCCGCGCCGCCGTCTCACCGGGTTGATGAGCCCGTGGTGCTACAAGCGGCTCGAGGCCTTCGGCGGCGATATTTCTCAGTTTCGTGTTGCAAAAATCCAGCCGTCGCGGCTGCGCCAGATCGCTGTCGCCAAGACCGAACCCGGCGATGAGAACAACCAGGACATCTCCTCGCTGGTCGGCAAGGTCGATATCCGCAAGCTCGAGACCTACGCGCAGAACGATCCCGACGCCTACAGCTATTCGGGCGGCCTCAATCGCGCCAACCAGGGCATTCTCGAATTCGTCGAGATGTTCAAAGCGCCGATCAAGATGTTGCACCCCCTGCTCACCGCGACGCAGGAAGGCAACTACATCGGCACCGAGAACATCGGCGCGATCCCGTTCACCGGCGTCATCCTCGCGCACTCGAACGAGGCCGAGTGGACGAGCTTCAAGTCCAACAAGAACAACGAAGCTTTCATCGACCGCATCTGTGTGATCAAGGTGCCCTATGTCCTGCGGTACACCGAAGAGCAGAAGATCTACGAGAAGCTGATCCAGGGCTCAGAGCTTGCCTCGGCACCTTGCGCGCCCGCGACGCTGGAGACGATGGCACGGTTCTCGGTGATGTCACGTCTGCGCAAGCACGAAAATTCCACGCTGTTTGCCAAGATGCGGGTTTATGACGGCGAAAGCCTGAAGGAATCCGATCCCAAGGCGCGCAGCGTCCAGGAATATCGCGACGCCGCCGGCGTCGACGAGGGCATGGACGGCGTCTCCACGCGCTTTGCCTTCAAGATCCTGGCCGCGACCTTCAACCACGATCCGCAGGAGGTCGCTGCCGATACTGTGCACCTGATGTACGCGCTGGAGCAGGCAATCCGCCGCGAGCAGCTTCCCGAGGAGACCGAGAAACGCTACCTGGAATTCATCAAGGCCGAGCTTGCGCCGCGTTACGCCGAGTTCATTGGTAACGAGATCCAGAAGGCCTATCTCGAATCCTACTCGGATTACGGCCAGAACCTGTTCGACCGCTACGTGGACTATGCCGATGCCTGGATCGAGGATCAGGACTTCAAGGATCCCGATACGGGACAGCTAATGGATCGCGAACTCTTGAACCAGGAGCTGACCAAGATCGAGAAGCCGGCCGGCATCGCCAACCCGAAGGACTTCCGGAACGAGGTCGTCAAATTCTCGTTACGGGCCAGGGCCCAGAACAGCGGTAAGAATCCGACCTGGACCTCCTACGAGAAGATTCGCGACGTGATCGAAAAGCGGATATTCTCCCAGGTCGAGGACCTGCTTCCGGTCATCTCGTTCGGTTCGAAGAAGGACGGCGAGACGGAGAAGAAGCACGGCGAGTTCGTCGCACGCATGGTGGAGCGCGGCTACACCGAGCGTCAGGTTCGCCGGCTGGTCGAATGGTACATGCGCGTGAAGCAAGCCGGTTGAGGCGGATGAGAAAGTGGCCATTCACATTATTGACAGGCGCCTGAATCCAGGCGGCAAGAGTCTTGAGAACCGCCAGCGGTTCTTGCGTCGGGCCAAATCCCTGGTGCAGGGCGCCGTCAAGAAGACCTCGCAGGAACGCGACATCAAGGACGTCCTGGAGGGGGGTGAGGTCACGATCCCGCTGGATGGCATGCACGAGCCGCGGTTCCGCCGTGAAGGCGGAACGCGCGACATGGTATTGCCTGGCAACAAGAAGTTCATCGAGGGCGACTATCTGCAGCGCTCCGGCCAGGGCAGCGCCAAGGATTCCGGTCCTGGCGAAGGCGACAGCGAGGACGCCTTCCGTTTCGTGCTCAGCCGCGACGAGTTCGTCGATCTCTTCCTCGACGACCTCGAGCTGCCCGATCTCGCCAAGCGCAAGATCGCGCAGACCGAGAGCGAGGGGATCCAGCGCGCCGGCTACACCACGTCCGGCTCGCCCGCCAACATCTCGGTCAGCCGCACCGTAAAACTGGCGCTCGCCCGCCGCATCGCGCTCAAGCGTCCCAGCAAGGAAGAGATCGACGAGCTGGAAGCCGCGATCGCTGCCTGCACCGACGAGGACGAACGCGTGGAGCTTGTGGCCCTGCTTGAAAAGCTGAAGGCGAAGTCCAGACGCATTCCCTTCATCGATCCGCTCGACATCCGCTACCGCCGCTACGAGAAGGTGCCGCGGCCGGTGGCGCAAGCCGTGATGTTCTGCCTGATGGACGTCTCCGGTTCGATGTCCGAGCACATGAAGGATCTGGCAAAACGCTTCTACATGCTGCTCTACGTGTTCCTGAAGCGGCGCTACAAGCATGTCGAGATCGTCTTCATCCGCCATACCGACCGTGCCGAGGAGGTCGACGAGCAGACCTTCTTCTATGGTCCGGCATCCGGCGGCACGCTGGTCTCCAGCGCGCTCCAGGCGATGTACGAGATCGTACGCGAGCGCTTCGATCCGTCGGACTGGAACATCTACGCCGCGCAGGCCTCCGACGGCGACAATTCCTATTCCGACGGCGAGCTCACCGGCATGCTGCTGACCGACAAGATCCTGCCGACCTGTCAGTTCTTTGCCTATCTCGAAGTCGGGGAATCAGGCGGCAGCGCCTTCGATCTCTCCGATTCCTCGCTCTGGACCCTTTACGACCGCCTGCGCAACAGCGGCGCACCGCTCTCGATGCGCAAGGTCAGCGAGCGCAGCGAGATCTTCCCGGTGTTCCACGATCTGTTCCAGCGCCGTGAAACTGCCCAGGAGAAAGCCGCTCCATGACGGAACGCTTGTTCGAAGGCGCCGATTGGGATTTCCACACCTTGCAGCGCATCACCGATGCCTGCGAGGAGGCGGCGTTGAAGGATCTCGGGCTCGACGTCTACCCGAACCAGATCGAGGTCATCACCGCCGAGCAGATGCTGGATGCCTATTCGTCCGTCGGCATGCCGCTGTTCTACAAGCACTGGTCGTTCGGCAAGCATTTCGCGTATCACGAGGCGTCGTATCGCAAGGGCCTGATGGGCCTTGCCTATGAGATCGTGATCAATTCCTCGCCCTGCATCTCCTACCTCATGGAGGAGAACACGGCGACGATGCAGACCCTGGTGATCGCGCACGCGGCCTTCGGCCACAACCACTTCTTCAAGAACAATTATCTGTTCAAGCAGTGGACCGATGCGGAAGGCATTCTCGACTATCTGGATTTCGCCAAGAACTACGTCATGCAGTGCGAGGAGCGCTACGGCCGCACCGAGGTCGAGCGCACGCTGGATGCCGCGCATGCGCTGATGTCGCATGGCATCGATCGCTATCCCGGCAAGAAGCAGCTCGATCTGCGCGAGGAAGAGAAGCGCGCAGGGCGCCGCCGCCAGCACGAGGAGGAAGTCTTCAACGACCTCTGGCGCACCGTGCCCAAGGGCGCCTCGAAGGCTCGGACCGCGATCTCGCTCGAACGGCGCCGCAAGCTGCTCGGCCTGCCGCAGGAAAACCTGCTCTATTTCCTGGAGAAAAGCGCGCCGCGCCTCGCGCCCTGGCAGCGCGAGCTGCTGCGCATCGTCCGCCACATCGCGCAATATTTCTATCCGCAGAGCCAGACCAAGGTGATGAACGAGGGGACGGCGACCTACGTCCACTATCGCATCATGACCCAGCTGCATCAGCAGGGCCGCATCAGCGACGGCAACTTCCTCGAATTTTTGGGATCGCACACCAATGTGGTGTTCCAGCCCGAGTTCGACGATCAGCGCTTCTCGGGCTTCAACCCCTATGCGCTCGGCTTCGCGATGATGCAGGACATCGAGCGCATCGTCACCAGTCCGTCGGACGAGGACCGCGAGTGGTTCCCTGACATTGCCGGCAAGAACGACGTCATGGGCGTGCTGCGCGACGTCTGGGCCAACTATCGCGACGAAAGCTTCATCGGCCAGTTCCTGAGCCCGAAGCTGATGCGGCACTTCCGCATGTTCCACCTCCATGACGATCCCGAGGAGCGCGCCGGCATTCGGGTCGATGCCATTCACGACGAACGCGGCTTCCGTCGCGTCCGCCGCGAGCTCGCGCGGCAGCATGACGTCGGCTACATCGACGCCAATATCGAGGTCGTCGACGTCGATCTCTCCGGCGACCGCCGGCTGATCCTGCATCACCGCGTCATCAAGGGCTCGCAGCTCAACGAGACTGATGCCAAGCGGGTGCTGCAGCATCTGGCCGATCTTTGGACCTATGACGTCGCGCTGATCGAGGTCGACGGGAGCGACAAGGTGCTGCGCGAATACGTCGTCAGCCCGCGCCCCATCCCGGCGGCGGTGGCCTGAGGCGGCCGGCCAAGCCTAGCTCTTCTTGGCCGGCTTCTTCTTGACCTTGGACGCGTTCAGCTCCACGGCCGCGCGGATCAGCGCCTTCAGCGCCTTCTCGTTGATCTCAGCGCCCTCGGGAATGTCGATCGCACGCCGCACATTGCCATCGAGGCTGGAATTGAACAGGCCGGCCGGGTCATCCAGCGCGGCGCCCTTGGCAAAGGTCAGCTTCACCACGGCCTTGTAGGTCTCGCCGGTGCAGATGATGCCGTCGTGCTCCCACACGGGAACGCCGCGCCATTTCCATTCTTCGACCACGTCGGGATCGGCGTCCTTGATCAGCGCGCGGATCCGCTTCAGCGTCTCGCCGCGCCAGTCGCCGAGCTCCTTGATCCTGCCGTCGATCAGTTTTGAGGACGAAGCTCCGCCTGCATCCTTCGCGCTGCTGGTCCTTGCGGTCACGGCTTTTTTCATGATCGCGCCTCGCTGCTACGGCCAAGATAGGGCAGCGCGAACAGATAGAGTCCGGTCGCGAGCAACGGAATCAGCGGCACGAAGGCCAGCAGTCCGATCCACGTCGCTTGAACCTGCATGATCAGCGCAACGATGTTGGCGATCACGGCAAGCGTGAAGGCAATCGACAGCCAGCGATGGATCTGTCGAATCCACATGTTCGAACTCATTTGGGTCTCCTGTGAAAATATTGAAATTGGACGCCGGTGGTCAGGCTATTCGGCCCGTGCCAGCAACTCGTCCAGCTTGGTGAAAAACTGCTTCCAGCCGGCATGCGCGCCGCCATAGGCTTGCTTCTGGCTGGGACGGAAGCCCGCCTGTTCGACGCGCAGATGCGTGCCTGCCCCCTGCGGAGTGAGCGTGAACGTCACCACGCTCTTGAGGTCGTAGGCCGAATCCTCATGCGTGAAATTCCAAGTGTAGGCCAGCGAGCGCTGCGGCTCGATGGCGAGCACTTCGCAGTCGAGTACGCCGCCCCACTCGCCGCGAAGATTGAAGCGGTGGCCGACCGTCGGCTTGAAGTCGTTCTTCATCAGCCATTCCTCGATCAGATGCGGCTGCGTCAGCGCGCGCCACAGCCGCTCCGGCGGATAGGCAAAGTCGCGCTCGATCACCACGGAACGTGTTTCGGTCGCAGCCTCAGTCATTGGTCCATCCTTTTCAGAAGATCGTCGAGCACATCGAGCCGGTTCTGCCAGAAGCCCGCCATCTGGCTGGTCCAGTCGATCAGCGGATTGAGCGCACCGGGCTGCGCGCTGTAATGGGTCTGGCGTCCTTCATGGCGGTCGCGCACCAGCCCTGCCTGCTTTAGCGCGCCGAGATGCTTCGAGACCGCCGGTTGGGAAACGCCGGATCGCACCGTCAGTGCCCCGACCGTCTGCTCGCCCTCGCGGCACAGCCGCTCGAAGATCGCCCGCCTTGTGGGATCGGCGAGCGTCCGGAACAGAAGATCGGGGGTGGCGGACATGCGAATTCCATAACTCGTAGGTTATGGATTAATTCATAACCATGGAGTTATGGGTAAGTCAAGCCCCCTCAACTTGTCATTGCGAGGAGCGAAGCGACGAAGCAATCCAGCCTGCCTTCGCGGAGACGGTCTGGATTGCTTCGCTTCGCTCGCAATGACGGAGAATGTGGCGGCGCGCCTTACGGCCGCAAGTACAGATACCCCTGCGACTGCAGCTCGGCCAAACGAACCACGCCGCCTTTCTCCGCGCTCACGAACCCCGGCAGCAGATCCGTCAGCGTGATGTTCTGCGCCTTCATCGTGTTGCCGCAGGCGGCGAGCTCGACACCGTCCTTGGAGAAATCGCCGATCCGCTTGCTGATATCCGGATTGGCCTGCGCCGAATGGAATGCCTTCAACGCCGGCCCGTGGATCACCAGCGCGATCGTGACATGGTCGGGGCCGCCGACGCCGTCGATATGGTTCTGGATGTTGGCGAGCACGAAATTGACCTTGTCGGCGTCGCTGAGGTGATAGACGACCTTCAGCTTGTTCGACGGCGCGGCTGCAGTCGCAGCCTTGGCGCGCGAGGCGGCAAACGCCGCGCCCAGCGCCGAGACGGTGCTCCACAAGATGTTCCGGCGGTTCATGGCGATCCTCCCTCGAAGCATGATCCGGAAAAGTGTGCAGCGGTTTTCCGGAAAGATCATGCGCAAACAACGACTGCAACTGGCTTTGACGGAGGCTTATCACTTGTGGCGAAGCGCGGCGAGTTCCTTGCGGTCGGTCACGAGCGCGGCGCATTCGCTGCTGTCGGCTCGGTCGAGCCGGAAAATCCCGTCATCCTGGCCTGCGACCAGCGATCGCTCGGCCTCGTCGTCCGGCTTGTTGTGCAGCCAGACCCTGACGCTCGCGAGCCGCACGATGGCCGATTTGTCGTCTTTCGAGAGTGCGACGCCGATGCCGCCGCCCTCGCAATCGACGCCGCAGCCGAGGCGGACCTCGCCGGCGTCCTTGGTCAGCACCACGTGGTGACAGGAGCCGCTGGAGTCGAAATCGCCGCTGCGGTGGCGATACCGGAAGCCGAGCCGGAAGGAATTGTGGAGCTGCTTCTCCTCGCTGTCGATCTCCGCCGAGACCAGCAGCTTCATCGCGGCAACCTTCTGGTTCGGATGCCGCGCCAGGTGCTCGGCATCGTAGCGCCGGACGAAGCAGGCATAGGCCGTCTTGCCGGGCGTGCCTGCATAGATGCGCGCGTTGAAGGTCTCGGTTTCGGTCTTGTTCGCTTCGCGGAGGTCGTCGGCCTCCTCGGCCCGGGCGACGCCTATCAAGGCGACAAGGGCAAGCGGAAGGATGAGGGCAAGCTTCATGGTCGCACCGGATAAATCGGCCAATGACGGCCCGCATCGGGACGGTGGGGGCCAACAGGCCGTTAGTCGCAAGCCGAACACGGTGCGTTCAACCGCATTCCCTTCGGCAGCCTCGCACAAGGTTCCAGGCTTAACCGTTGCAGAGGAGCGGCGTGGATAGACCCCAGGTTGCTGCAAATGGCTGGAGGCGATCGAAATGTCCGAAAGTCAGAACTTGCCGAATCTTGCGATCGGGTTTTCCCGCGCCCGGTTGCTGATGTTTTTCGGCGGCAGCCTGGTGCTGACGCTGCTCTGTGCCGGGCTCGCATTCAGCTGGCAGGAAGGCAAGAACGTCACCACGTTCGAGGTCGCCGCCTGCTACATCGGCGCGGTGTTTTTCGGTCTTGCGACCTGCAGGATGCTCTGGAGGCTGGCCTCCGCCAGGCAGCCGGTGGTCTTCATCAGCCGTGTCGGCATTCGCGACACCAGGCTCGCCGGCGAAACCATCGCCTGGAGCGCCGTGCGAAAGATTTTTCTGTGGGAGAAGCGCGCGCAGAAATTCGTGGTGCTCAAGGTCGATCCACTCATCGCCCAGCGATTTTCCGGTGGATTCGCGACGCAGGCCTTGTCGATGATGAACAAGGCGCTTGGCGCTGACAGCGTGATCGTCAATGCGGGCGGCCTGACCGTGAACACCGAAACATTGCTCGCGACCTGCAAGCAATATTGGGGCGCCGGACGTCCGGCCCATGCGGACCATTCCGTGCCAGAGCCCGAGCCCGCGCCGGAACCTGTGAGCTAAGGATCGGACCTGATTGCTTTCTCAGCGGGCGGTGCACTCCCGGAGCTGAGATGGCTGCTCCGAGCGTCGCCTTAGTCGCTGGTTGGGCCAGGAAGGTTCAGGCAACTCACATGCTCCTGGTCTCCGGAACCCGCTGTCGGCGATTCCTTCGACGTTGTTCCAGTTCGTCAATGTGATAGCGTTCACACGCGATTGTTTCTCGACGTCGTAGGCTGGGGCCGCCTCTTGTAGGTTTGTGGAGTCCCCCCGCAATGGGCGAAATTCGTAATTTCAGATCCGGGAATCACAACGAGCCGCCTCCGCACGGTGCAATGCCTCGTCGTCTCGCAGCCATCATTGTCGGTGACATCGCATCCTACAGTCGCTTGATGCAGGCCGACGAGGAAGGCACGCATGTCCGCGTCAAGCGGATCGAGCGGGACCTCATCGAACCCAGCATCGTCGAGCATCATGGAACTTTGGTGAAGACCACGGGCGATGGTTTCATCGCCATTTTCGACAGCCCCGTCGAGGCCGTTCGGTGCAGCATCGTCATCCAGCAGAACCTCGTCGGCCGCAACGCCTCGATTCCAAAGGACTCCCGGATCGAATACCGAATTGGCGTCAATCTCGGTGACGTCATCGTTGAGCCGGACGACGTCTACGGCGATGGCGTCAACATCGCCACGCGCATCGAGGGCATTGCCGAGCCCGGTCAGGTCTACATCTCGGGCGCGATCTACGAGCAGATCAAGCACAAGGTGGTGTGCGGTTATGAGTCGCTCGGCGATCGCAAGGTCAAGAACATCACCGATCCCGTGCGCATCTATCGCGTGCTGCCGGACGCCGATGCAGTCGGCAGGACGCGCGGCCGGCGCGAGAATACCTTGATCTTTCTCCTGGGCATTACGCTGCTGGTGATTGCCTCTGGCGTGCTGTGGTATCTGCTGGCGCAGCCACCGGGCAAAACCGGCGAACAGGCGGCCGCGCCGGCTGTTGCTCCGGCCGCATCGCCGAGCCCGCAACCTCCGCCGCGCGAAGCCGCAGCGCAAACGCCTTCGCCGACTCCCTCAGTGGCGTCGGCATCTCCATCACCCGCTCCGGCGCCAAATCAAGGATCAAGTCAAACTCAAACGCCAAGCCAGGCGGCGCCGCCGCCTCGCGAACCCGAGATGATAGCCATTCGCGGCGGCAGCTTTGCGATGGGAAGCAATGAGGACCCGACCGAACGGCCCGTTCATCAGGTCGCGATCAAGCCGTTCTCGATCGGCAAATATCCAGTGACGGTGCAGGAATGGAACGAATGCGCGGCCGCAAAGGCTTGCGACTTCACGGCTGTCGGAAAAGACGATGCGCCGGTCAGCAATGTGAGCTGGACCGACGCACACCAATATGTGGCGTATCTCGCACAGGCGACCAAGAAGCCTTATCGGCTTCCGAGTGAAGCGGAATGGGAGTATGCCGCGCGCGGCGGAACGCAGACCAAATATTGGTGGGGCGACAAGCTCCAGCCGAGCATGGCGGGGTGCAAGGATTGCGGGGACCTCGCGGCCGAGCAGCCCGCGAAGGTCGGCAGCTTCAAGCCCAATCCGTTCGGCCTCTACGATATGGGTGGCGGTGTCGACCAGTGGGTCGAGGATTGCTGGCACAGGACCTATCAGGGCGCACCCGCGGACGGCTCGGCGTGGAACAGCGGCGATTGTGCCTCGCATGTCCTGCGCTCGGGCTCCTGGAAGAACGATTCGAGATATGTGAGGCCGTCCAATCGCGACGGCTACGACACCAATGTTCGTTATCCGACGCACGGCTTCCGCGTCGCGCTCGGTCCTTGAGCGCAGTCCTTGAAGTGCAGTCCTTGAAGCGCAGGAGCAGGTTCGATGAAAATCCTTCGTTGCATCGCGCTGTCGGCGGCGCTCGCATCGCTTCCCTGCGCCGCCTTTTCGCAAGGCAAGACCGCTCCCAAGGACGCAAAGCTCTATTTCATCACTCCGCATGACGGGCAGAGGGTTCGCGGTGCCTTCCTGGTCCGGTTCGGCCTGCACAACATGGGCGTGACCCATGCCGGCGACGATTATCAGAACGCCGGTCATCATCATCTGCTGATCGACGTCAACGACCCCATCGATCCCAAGGAGCCGATCCTGCAGGACAAGTCGCATCTGCATTTCGGGGCAGGACAGACCGAGACCCAGCTCGAGCTTCCGCCGGGGACCCATACGCTGCAGCTGGTACTGGGCGATGCAAAGCACTATCCGTTCGATCCGCCCGTCGTGTCGGACAAGATCACCGTGCGCGTCAGGCAGCCCGCTTCGTCGCGATAGAGCGCCAGCGAGAGATCACCGCAGGCTGGCGTTGAACTTGTCCAGCGTCGCCGAGCCCGGGCACAGCGTATCCGCTTCCAGCGTGTTGAGCGGCGTCTCGACCGTGTTAAGATGGCTGTGCAGATCTTCCGCGTCGGGGTCGACATAGAGCAGCCCAGTGACGATCTGGCCCTTGGCGGCGTGCCTCGCGAGGAAGGTCTGGGCGCCGAGCCGGTCATGCGGATCGTAATCGGCGTCGATCTTGCGCAGCGCGATCTTGCTGCCGTCATGCTGCTCGACCACCTGCACCGTGCCCGGCGCGTAATCGACGGCGATGGGATCGCGGCCGACCAGCACGTCGAGCCGGTTCACGGCGTCGTTGTGCTCGCGGACATAGTCAAAGCTCTTGGTCGAACCGGCGTGGTTGTTGAACGCGATGCAGGGGCTGATGACGTCGATGAAGGACGCGCCCTTGTGGCCGATCGCGGCCGCGATCAGTGGCACCAGCTGGCTCTTGTCGCCGGAGAACGAGCGCGCCACGAAGGTGGCACCCAGCTGCAGCGCGATTGCGACGAGGTCGATGGCATTGTCGGTGTTAGTGACGCCCTTCTTGCTCTTCGAGCCGCGGTCGGCGGTGGCCGAGAACTGGCCCTTGGTCAGGCCGTAGACGCCGTTGTTCTCGACGATATAGGTCATGTTGACGCCGCGCCGGATCGAATGCGCGAACTGGCCGAAGCCGATCGAGGCGGAATCGCCGTCACCGGAGACGCCGAGATAGATCAGATCGCGGTTGGCGAGATTGGCGCCTGTCAGCACGCTCGGCATGCGGCCGTGCACGGAATTGAAGCCGTGCGAATTGCCGAGGAAATAGTCCGGCGTCTTCGACGAGCAGCCGATGCCGGAAATCTTCGCCACGCGGTGCGGCTCGATCGAGAGCTCGTAGCAGGCCTCGATGATCGAGGCCGTGATCGAGTCATGGCCGCAGCCGGCGCACAGCGTCGAGATTTTTCCTTCGTAGTCGCGATGGGTGTAGCCGAGCTCGTTCTTCTTCAGGCCGGGATGATGGAATTTCGGCTTTGCGATGTAGGTCATGAGAGCACCTGCGATCCCAAGCCCGTCATGGCCGGGCTTGTCCCGGCCATCCACGTCTTGGCGGCAGGGGAGAAGGGCGTGGATGCCCGGGCATAGGCGAGCGGAAGCGACGCCGTCCTTCGGACGGCTATGCCCGGGCATGACGGAGAGAGCAAGGTGTGTGTCATGACACGGCCTTGCGGAGCGGGGTCACCTTGAGGTGATCCTGGTGGTCGCCAATGGCTTTTGCGATATAGCGGGCGGTGATCGGGGTGCCGTCATAATGCACGATCGGGACGAGGCGGACGGGATCGATGCCGTTCTCGTTGACGATGAGCTGACGGAGCTGGCTGTCGCGGTTCTGCTCGACGACATAGACGAAGTCGTGCTCGGCGAGGAAGCTCGCCACGCTGGAGTGGAACGGGAAGGCGCGGATGCGCAGACGGTCGAGCTGATGCCCGCGCGCTTCCAACAGTCCGATCGCCTCGTCCATGGCAGGCGAGGTCGAGCCGAAATAGATCACGCCGTATTTGGTCGGCCGTTCCGCGTTGGCCTGCAGCGGCCGCGGCACCAGGTCCTGCGCCGTCTCGAACTTGCGCACGAGACGTTGCATGTTGTCGGCATAGACCGAACCTTCCTCGGAATAGCGCGCATAACGGTCACGTGAGGTGCCGCGGGTGAAATAGGAGCCCTTGGTCGGGTGCGTGCCGGGATAGGTGCGGTAGGGGATGCCGTCGCCGTCGACATCGAGGTAGCGGCCGAAGTCGCGGCCTTCTTCGAGCATCTCGGCAGTCATCACCTTGCCGCGGTCATATTGCTTGGAATCGTCCCACTTCAGCGGGCGGCAGAGCCGGTGGTTCATGCCGATGTCGAGATCGAGCATCAGGAAAATCGTGGTCTGCAGCCGCTCGGCGAGATCGAAGGCGGCAGCTGCGAACTCGAACGCTTCGGCCGGATCTTCCGGGAAAAGCAGCACATGCTTGGTGTCGCCATGCGAAGCATAGGCGCAGGCGATGATGTCGCATTGCTGGGTGCGGGTCGGCATGCCCGTGGAGGGGCCGGCGCGCTGGATGTTCATGATCACGGCCGGAATCTCGGCGAAGTATGAAAGGCCGATGAACTCGGTCATCAGGGAGATGCCGGGGCCGGAGGTCGCTGTGAAGGCGCGCGCGCCGTTCCAGGACGCGCCGATCACGATGCCGATGGAAGCCAGCTCGTCCTCGCCCTGCACGATGGCGTATTTCGCCTTGCCGGTCTCGGGATCGTGCCGGTACTTCTTGCAGTGGGCGGTGAAAGCCTCCGCCACCGACGAGGACGGCGTGATCGGATACCAGGCGCAGACGGTCGCGCCGCCATAGACGGCGCCGAGCGCGGCGGCGCTGTTGCCCTCGATGAAGATGCGGTCGCCGACCTTGTCGGACTTCTTGATACGCAGTCCGAGCGGGCATTTCAGGTTTTGCAGCGCCCAGTCGCGGCCCAAATGCAGCGCATGGACGTTGGAGGAGAGCAGCTTCTCCTTGCCCTTGTACTGCTCGCCGATCAGCTGCTCGATCAGCTTCGGGTCCATGTCGAGCAGCGCCGAGAGGCTGCCTAGGTAGATGATGTTCTTGAACAGCTGGCGCTGGCGCGGGTCGGTGTAGGTCGAGTTGGTGATCGCGGTCAGCGGCACGCCGATCACGGTGATGTCGTCGCGGAATTTGGTCGACGGCATCGGCTTGGTGGAATCGTAGAACAGATAGCCGCCGGGCTCGATGCCGGCGACGTCCTTGTCCCAGGTCTGCGGGTTCATCGCCACCATCATGTCGACGCCGCCGCGGGCGCCGAGATGGCCGTCTTCCGTCACCCGCACCTCATACCAGGTCGGCAGGCCCTGGATGTTGGAGGGGAAGATGTTGCGCGGGGACACCGGTACGCCATGGCGCAGGATTGCGCGCGCGAACATCTCGTTGGCGCTGGCCGAACCCGAGCCGTTGACGTTGGCGAAACGGACGACGAAGTCGTTTACGCTGCTGATCGGCTTTTTGTCGGACATGTCGAACCTGCGTGAGTCATCTCGATGAAATATTTCTGCATGTCCCAGGCCCCGGTGGGACAACGCTCGGCGCACAGCCCGCAATGCAGGCAGACGTCCTCGTCCTTGACCATCACCCGCCCGGTCTTGAGATCGGAGGACACGTAGAGGTCCTGGTCCGGATGCGGCGAGGGCGCCTTCAGGCGATGGCGCATATCGTCTTCCTCGCCGTTCTGCGTGAAGGTGATGCAGTCCATCGGGCAGATGTCGACGCAGGCGTCGCATTCGATGCAGAGCGAGGTCGAGAACACGGTCTGGACGTCGCAGTTCAGGCAGCGCTCTGCTTCGCCGAGCGCAAGCTTGACGTCGTAGCCGAGCTCGACCTCGGTGTGGATGTCCTTCAGCGCAATCACCTTGTCGCGATGCGGCACCTTGAAGCGCTTGTCGTTGGAGATGTCGTTGTCATAGCTCCATTCGTGGATGCCCATCTTCTGCGAGGAGACGTGCACTTCCGGCAGCGGCCGCTCGGTGATGTCCTCGCCCGACAGCAGCTTGTGGATCGACAGCGCGGCGTCGTGGCCCTGCGCCACCGCCCAGATGATGTTCTTCGGTCCGAACGCGGCGTCGCCGCCGAAGAACACTTTTGGGTTGGTCGAGACGAAGGTCTTCGGATCGACCTTGGGCATGTGCCATTTGTCGAACTCGATGCCGCAATCCTGCTCGATCCAGGGGAAGGCGTTTTCCTGGCCGACCGCGACCAGCACGTCGTCGCATTCGAGGGTCTGGTCGGGCTCGCCGGAGGGAACGAGGTTGCGGCGGCCCTTGGCATCGTATTCCGCTTTCACCTTCTGGAAGGTGATGCCGGTGAGCTTGCCATTGTCATGGATGAAGGCGACGGGGACGAGGAAGTTGAGGATCGGAATGTCCTCGTGGATCGCGTCTTCCTTCTCCCAGGGCGAGGCCTTCATTTCCTCGAAGCCGGAGCGCACGACCACCTTCACGTCTTCGCCGCCGAGGCGGCGCGCGGTGCGGCAGCAATCCATCGCGGTGTTGCCGCCGCCGAGCACGATCACGCGCTTGCCGATCTTGTCGGTGTGGCCGAACGACACCGAAGAGAGCCAGTCGATGCCGATATGGACGTGGGCAGCTGCTTCCTTCCGGCCGGGAATGTCGAGCTCGCGGCCGCGCGGCGCGCCGGAGCCGACGAAGATCGCGTCGTACTTCTCCGCGAGAAGTGCCTTCATGCTCTCGATGCGATGACCGCCCTTGAAGTCGACGCCGAGGTCGAGGATGTAGCCGGTCTCCTCGTCGATCACCGAATTGGGCAGACGGAATTTCGGGATCTGGGTCCGCATCATGCCGCCGGCTTCGGGATCGCCGTCGAACACGGTGCAGTGATAGCCGAGCGGCGCGAGATCGCGCGCCACCGTCAGCGACGCCGGGCCACCGCCGACGAACGCGACGCGCTTGCCGTTCTTTGTAGTCGGGTGCGGCAGGCGCTGCCTGATGTCGTCCTTGAAGTCGGCGGCGACGCGCTTGAGGCGGCAGATTGCGACCGGTGTTTCCTCGACGCGTCCGCGGCGGCATGCCGGCTCGCACGGACGATCGCAGGTGCGTCCCAGAATTCCGGGAAACACGTTCGATTTCCAATTGATCATGTAGGCGTCGCTGTAGCGGCCTTGTGCGATCAATCGGATGTATTCGGGAACCGGGGTGTGCGCAGGACAGGCCCACTGGCAATCGACCACTTTGTGAAAGTAGTCGGGGGCCGCGATATCGGTCGGTTTCATTCCTACCCTGTCCGCACAGGCTCAAGGACCCGGCGGCCTTTTCTTGAGCTTGTCGAACGCTTAACGCGCCGCGATCTGGTTTCTGAATGACGTCATTGGGTTAGCTTATTAGAACCGTTCCCAAGTACAACGGCAAATTTGGGTGATCACCTGCTTTCATGGGAGCTGCGCGCGCACAGCATTAACGGCCGCGCGCTGCAATGCGGCGGTGCAATATGTTGCGTTGCGAATGGCTATTTTAGCTCCGCGCGATATCGCTCTTCGCAAGATCCCACATCAGGCTGTAAGTGCCGACGGAGACCGGCAGCGGGAAGGGCGCCGCAGCAGGGCCGGTGAAGCGTTCGGCGATGACGGCGGAGACCGCGCCGACATGCGTGCCGTCGATCAGCACGAACCAATCGCGCGCGCCTTCGTTGCGCACCGCCGGAATGTCCGCCGTTGCGCCCGACAATTCCGGTTCGCTCTCCAGCAGATGCATCGAGATGATGCCTTCGCGATCTCCATGCGCCAGCTTTTCTTGCAGTGCATCACGCCATGCCGCCGCGTTGTCGGCTGTAGGGCGCAGCCGGACCAGGCCGAGTGCCGCGCCGCGGCCGGTGCCCTTGCTGATGGTGGTGCGCGCGACCACGCGCAGCATGTTCTTGAAATGCGCCATGGTCCGCCGCGACCATTCGGTCTGGTTGGCGAGCCGCGCCCGGTAGGCGGGACTGTCGAGCACCTCTAGCGTCGCGGTCGAATACAGCGACAGATATTTGGGGTTTGCCGCGTGCGCGACATAGCGCCGCGCTTCCAGAAAGCCCTCGATCGCGACGCGCTCTTCCAGATGCTCGCGATCGTACCAGCGATTGAAATCGGCTTCGTCTGAAACGTCGATGTTCATCGACGTCAGCAGCATGCCTGTCCCGGCGAGCGGCATTTTCTTGTTGTCCTTGTTTCGCGCATTAACGCGCGGCCTTCGACGCGAGGTCGGCGATCGACTTCATGACCGCGTCCCGCACGCCGGCATCATAGAGCGAATGTCCGGCTTCTTCCACGATCCGAATCTCGGAACCCGGCCAAACTTTCGCGAGCTGCGCGGATGTCTCGGGAGGACACAACAGGTCGTAGCGGCCCTGCACGATGATGCCGGGAATGCCGGTCAGCCGGGTCGCGTTTCGCAGCAGCTGGTTCTCGGTCATGAAGCTGTCGTTGATGAAGTAATGCGCTTCCATGAACGGTGTTGCCGGCAACGTGCGCCAGACATTCAGCGACGCCAGGTCGATCCGCGTCTTTGCCGGCTTGTGCTCCGACAGCGCGCGCTCGGTGTCGTGCCAGGCGCGCGAGGCAGGTCCGTGCACGGCCGGATCGGTATCGAGGATGTGGCGATAATAGGCTGCCACCGGCTGCGCACGTTCCTCCGGTGGCAGCACGCTCAGAAAATCCTCGTGCAGCGCCGGATAGAATTGCGCCAGCCGAGAGGTGAAGGCCGTCTCGACCTCAGCCTGTGTGCCCAGGAAGGTCGCGCGCAGCGCAATGCCGGAGACGCGCTCGGGATGGGCCTGCGCATAGGCCAGCGCCAGCGTCGCGCCCCAGGAGCCGCCGACCACCATCCAGCGGTCGAAGCCGAACTTTTCGCGGATCTTCTCCATGTCCGCGATCAGGTGCGCCGTCGTGTTGTGCTCGCGCGATCCCTTCGGCCGGCTGCGGCCACAGCCGCGCTGGTCGAACAGTACGGCATGCATTCGCTCGGGATCGAACAGCCGGCGATGGTCCGGCTGGCAGCCGGAGCCCGGCCCGCCATGCAGATAGATTGCGGGAATGCCGTCCGCGCGACCGACGCTCTCGACATAGAGCTCGTGGCCGTCGCCGACGTCCAGCATGTCGGAGGTCAGCGGTGCAAAGGGATCGGCACGTCGGGCCGATGCGGCCGCGTCGGCGTCAGGCGTCATTCCCGGATTCCAGAGTGCCGCCGGCGAAGTTGCGATAGAGGAAGCGGTTGGTATCGCCCTCGGCCTCGCGTTCGGCCTGCTTGAAGATGGTCTCGTGCAGCGGCGACAGCGCGCAGGCGGGATCGGTGTTGGCGGCATCGCCGGTCAGCGCAAAGGCCTGGCAGCGACAGCCGCCGAAATCGATCTCGCGGAATTCGCAGGACTTGCACGGCTCCTTCATCCAGCCGGTGCCGCGATAGCGGTTGAAGGCGTCCGAGTTCTGCCAGATCCAGGCGATCGAATGGTTGGAGCGCACCGACTCGAAATCGAGCCCGGTGATGCTCTCGGCGGCGTGGCAAGGCAGCACCTTGCCGGCGGGCGAGATGTTGAAGAACTGGCGGCCCCAGCCGCCCATGCATTTCTTCGGCCGCAGCGCGTAATAATCCGGCACGACGTAGTCGATCGCCAGCGTCCCCTTCAGCCGTTCGCGCGCCTCCTCGACGATGCCTGTGCATTCGTCGAGCTGTGCGACCGTCGGCATCAGCGCGGCGCGGTTCTTCAGCGCCCAGCCGTAGTACTGAACGTTGGCGACCTCGAGCCGGTCGGCGTCGAGATCGATCGACATCTGGATGATGTCGGGGAGCTGATGCAGGTTCTGCCGGTGCATCACCGCATTCACGGTGAGCGGAAGGTCAAGCTCGCGGGTCCATTTTGCCACTTCGAGCTTCTTGCGGTGGCCGCCTTTGTAGCCGGCGACGCGATCGGCGAGGCCTTCTTCGATGCCCTGGAAGGAGATCTGCACATGGCAGAGCCCGGCATCGGCAAGCTCGCTCAGCCGCTCGCGCGTCAGCAGCACGGCCGAGGTGATGAGGTTGGTGTAGAGGCCGACGTCGCTGGCATGCTTGACCAGCTCGACCAGATCTTTCCGCGCGGTCGGCTCGCCGCCGGAGAAATGCACCTGGAGCACGCCGATCTCGGCGAGCTCGCTCAGCACCTTCTTCCATTCCTCGGTGGTCAGCTCCTTAGCCGACCGGTCGAGCTCGACCGGGTTGGAACAGTACGGACATTGCAGCGGGCAGCGATGGGTGATCTCGAGCAGCACGGCGAGCGGAATGCCGAATGTCTCCGCCGTCGAGCGGGTCTTCTCCAGCACCGCGAGGCTGTCGCTGGCGTCAGGCGGGATGGTCGGGAGCACGTCGCTCATGGCGTCTTCTCCCGGGCCTCGGTCAGAAAGCCCTTGTCGGCGAGATCCTGCAGCATGACGATGACGTCGGCCAGGATCGCCTCGCGCGGCGCGGCGTATTTCGCCGCCAGCTGGTCGGACAATTCGCCCACATTGCGCTTGCCGTCGCAGAGCTGCAAGACCTCGACCGCGATCTCATCAGGCGCCAGCACGCGCTCCGGCGCCAGGATCACCCAGACCTGTCGCGTCTCGTCATATTTCAGCTTGGCGTGCCGCGGCAGCACGGGGCGGCTTGCCTCGCTGACGCTGATGTTCCGCGGCCCGGCCATTGCTCTTGTCCCTCAACTCGTTTTGGGCACGAACGCGCCCGGCGGAATGTTGCCTTCGACATAGGCGTGCTGGAGCGCGTCCAGTTGCACCCATAGCACGTTGGTCTTGAAGATCAGCGCATTGCACACCTGCGCGCGCTGTTCCGGCGTGGTGGCGTGCGCCTTGACGTAGTCGAGCGCAAAGCCGGCATCGCGCGGGGCCTGCGCGAGGCGGCGCTTGAAATAGCTCATGATGTCAGGATTGACGAAGTCGTAATGCTCCAGCATGCCGGAGATGCGCTCTTCGTGCAGGTTCGGCGCGAACAATTCGGTGAGCGAGGAGGCGATCGCCTCGAGTGGGCTTTTTTCGCGGCAGTAGTGGACGTAGGCCTCCACCGCGAAGCGCGTCGCCGGCAAGATGCCTTCGGTCGATTCCACATACGCCGTGTCGAGCCCGAGACCTTCGGTCAGCTTCAGCCAGCGCTCGATGCCGCCCTCGGTACCGATGTCGCCGTCATGGTCCTCGATGCGGTGGCGCCATTCCAGCCGTGTGGCGCGGTCGCGGAAGCGCGAGATCACCACCGCGTCCTTGATCGGGATCGTGCTCTGGTAATAGTAGCGGTTCAGCGCCCAGGCCTGCACCTGGCCCTTGTTGAGCTTGCCGCCGTGCAGCAGCTTATGGAACGGATGCAGGCTGTGATAGCGCGTGGCGCCGATGTGGCGGAGCGTCGCTTCCAGCTCATCGGCGCTAGTGAGCTTGATGTCCTTGCCGACCGACAGCGCAGTCATTCCAGTCATGGACGCGGCATTCACAGCACGATCTCCGTTCCGTCGGCGGGTATCTGCCATCCCGCTTCTTCGATGGCCTTGCGCTCGGGCGTATCAGGCAGCAGCGCCGGGTTCGAGTTATTGATATGCAGGAACATCTTCCTGTCGATAGTGAGGTCGGCCAGCCGCGCGATCGCGCCATCGTGACCCGACATCGCGACATGGCCCATGCTCTTGCCGGTCTTGTGGCCGAGCCCGGCCTTGATCATCTCGTCATCCTGCCAGACCGTGCCGTCGAAGAACACCAGCGCGGCGCCGTCGATCTCGGCCTTCAGCGCATCGGTGACCTCGGCGCAGGCGGCGATGAAGTAGAAGCACTTGCCGGTGGACTTGTCGGTGATCTTCAGCCCCAGCGTATCGCCGTCGCCGCTCGCGCCGACGGGATGCGCCTTGCCTTCGAGATACCAGGCCGATTTGCCGGGCACGGCGAAGGCCCGCACTTCGAGGCCTGAGCGCGCACCATCGGTGAGGCGCGGCTCAAAGGGCTCGCTGATCCCGATCGGCTGGCGCTTGACGTTCTTTTCGTTCAGCACGTTGAAGATGCTGTTGCTGGCCAGGATCGCCAGCACCTTCTCATGCGCATAGACCGTGAAGGGCGAGCCCTCGCGCATCGACAGAAGACCAGCGACTGCGTCCACTTCGCTGTTGGTCAGGATCACGCCTGCGATCGGGGTATGGCGCAGGCTGCCTTCCCTGGGATGCAGCTGCGGCGTGGCATTCAATTGCTGGCGGAGATCAGGGGAGGCGTTGATCAGGAACCAGTGCTCTCCGTCACCGCTGAAGGCAACCGAGGCCTGGGTTCGATAAAGCTCATGGCCGTGGTGACGGGCTGCCCGGCAGCCCTCGCAACCGCAATTCCATTGCGGGACTCCGCCGCCGGCCCCGGCGCCCAGGACGACGACGCGAAGCATAATCCGTCTCCTGGAAGCAACGTCGCCAGGTGGATCCTTGGGCCAACACAGTTTCCATCATCCGGAAACCGATCGTGACCGGCAGACCCACCTGCGCAAAACGCGTACTCACCAACCGCTTATTTGCGGGTGGCGCTCACATACATGTTGATTTCCATGCCGCACGGCACTTCGACGATCTTGGGGGCTTTCCAGGCCATTTTGGCTCTCCATTCGCGATTTAGGACGTTTACGCCCGAAGGCTAAGTTACTGCGGGCGCAAAAGTTCGCCAGTGAAATTTTCCCGAGAAAGTCATGTTGCGCCGCGAAAATTCGTACCGGAACACCACTTCTGGTGACACTGCCTTGCGCCGGGCGCATTCGGTAGCGAACGCTGTCCTGATAAACCAGTTGTGAGTGCAGTGCAGCTTTCAATCCGATACAGGCGGTTCTAGCTGGATCTCGTGATGCCCAAATATTTCTTCAACACCCGTATCGGCGATGAATTGATCGTGGATCCCGAAGGCGAGGATCTGCGCAACCCTGATCGTGCCTGGGAGGTCGCCCGCCAGATGATCCTGGAGGTGCTGAAATCCGAGGGCGCCCAGCCGGCGCTCATGGAGGCGGTGATCGAGGTCACCGACGTCGAAGGCGAGATCGTGCTGGAATTCCCCTTCACCGAGGCGCTGCTGGACATGCCGGACCAGTCCGCGACCCGGCACTGACCCCAGCTCTCTCCCCGTCATTGCGAGGAGCTCTTGCGACGAAGCAATCCAGACTGCCTCTCCGGAGGGACTCTGGATTGCTTCGCTCCGCTCGCAATGACGGTGGTATCCCTGCGAAATCCGCATGGCTTTGCCGCGTTCCCGGCGCTAAAAGACGCCGGTCACACGGAGCATGCCATGCAAGATCTCTGGCGCCTGTCGGCCGCCGACCTCGCTACCCTCGTCAGATCCAAAAAGGTGTCCGCCCGGGAGGCGGCCAAGGCTGGCCTCGCCCGCCTGGACGCCGTCAATCCCAAGCTCAACGCCGTGATCGATCACCGGCCCGAGGACGTGCTCAAGCAGGCTGACGCGGTGGATGCCGCCATTGCCAGGGGCGAGGACCCCGGCGTGTTGGCCGGCGTGCCCGTCACCATCAAGGCCAATGTCGACCAGCAGGGTTTTGCCACCACCAACGGCCTGAAACTCCAGCGCGATTTGATCGCGCGCGAGGACAACCCGGTGGTCGCCAATTTCCGCAAGTCGGGCGCCGTCCTGCTCGGCCGCACCAATTGCCCGGCCTTCTCCTATCGCTGGTTCACCACCAATTTGGTCCATGGCGACACCAAGAACCCGCGCGACGCCGCGCTGACGCCGGGCGGCTCGTCCGGCGGCGCCGGCTCGGCGGTCGCGGCCGGCATCGGCCACATCGCCCACGGCACCGACATCGCCGGCTCGATCCGCTATCCCGCCTATGCCTG
The DNA here is from genome assembly GCF_021458635.1 of Bradyrhizobium monzae. Taxonomy (GTDB): domain Bacteria; phylum Pseudomonadota; class Alphaproteobacteria; order Rhizobiales; family Xanthobacteraceae; genus Bradyrhizobium. The sequence goes on along the minus strand of NZ_JAIRDQ010000001.1, from coordinate 1,417,077 downwards.
CGGCGTGCACGGCCTGCGCCCGACGCTCGGCCGTATCCCGGCTTTCAATCCGGCGCTGCCGGAGCGTCCGATCGGGCCGCAGATCATGGCCGTGTCCGGCCCGCTGGCGCGTACCATCAGCGACCTGCGCATTTCGCTCGCGGCGATGTCGGCGCGCGATGTGCGCGATCCCTGGTTCGTGCCGGCGCCGCTGGAAGGCGAGGTGCGCGAGAAGCGCGCCGCGCTCTGCCTCAACCCGGACGGCCTTGCGACCACGTCTGAAGTGAAGGCGGCCGTGACCGACGCCGGCAAGCGCCTCGAGCGCGCGGGCTGGACCGTCGATGTGATCGAGAACACCCCGCCGATGCGCGAAGCCGTCGAGTGGCAGCGCAAGCTCTGGCTCGGCGACGGTTACGAGGCGCAGCTGGAGATGGCCGAGCGCGAGGGCGATCCCGGTGCCCTGGCGTGCCTGCACGGCAACCGCGCCAAGGTCACGCCAATGGACCAGGCCAACTACGCGCAGGCGCTGACCCGCCGCGCCACGCTGACCCGCGACTGGATGCTGTTCTTCGAAAAATATGCCGTTGTGCTGACGCCGGTGTCCGGCGAGCTGCCGTTCCCCGATCATCTCGACCGCAAGGACGCCGCCTCCTTCGAGCGCGTCTGGGAAGCGCAGCTTCCGCAGATCGCGACGCCCTTCATGGGGCTGCCGGGCCTCGTGGTCTCGACCGGCCTTGTCGGCAAGACGCCGGTCGGCGTGCACATCGTCTCCGGCCGTTATCGCGAGGATCTGTGTCTTCTCGCCGGCGAAGCGATCGAGGCGGGTGGCGTGCCGCCCTCGCCGATCGACCCCGTGGGTTAGCGATGTCCGCGATCTACGACTTCAAGGCCAATTCGCTTGCCGGCGAAGAGGTCGCCTTGCGCCATTTCGAGGGGCAGGTGCTGCTGATCGTCAACACCGCGAGCAAATGCGGCTTCACGCCGCAATATCGCGGGCTGGAGGATCTGCATCGCGATCTCTCGCCGCGCGGCTTCTCGGTGCTCGGCTTTCCCTGCAACCAGTTCGGCGCGCAGGAGCCGGGGCAGGCCGCCGAGATCCAGGCGTTCTGCTCGACCAATTACGACGTCACCTTTCCCTTGTTCGAAAAGGTCGACGTCAACGGCGCTCACGCGCACCCCTTGTACGAGTACCTGAAACGCCAGCAATCCGGCCTGCTGGGCGCCTCCATCAAATGGAATTTCACCAAATTCCTGGTGGACCGTGCCGGCCACGTGATCGCGCGCTACGCGCCGACTGCGCGGCCGGAAGGATTGCGGCAGAAGATCGAGACCCTGTTATGAGCGAGACAATCATGAGCGACGAATTTCCGGACCGCCTGTCGGTCGACCCCAACAGCCCCTATTACAACGCCGACATCCTGTCGCGCGACGTCGGCATCCGCTTCAAGGGTGTCGAGAAGACCAATGTCGAGGAATACTGCATCAGCGAAGGCTGGGTCCGCGTCGCCGCCGGCAACGCCAAGGACCGCTACGGCAATCAGCTGACCATCAAGGTGCATGGGCCTGTGGAGCCGTATTTCAGGGAGAAGAAGTAATCTGGACGCGCGTTCTCTCCTCGTCATTGCGAGGAGCGCACTCTTCTCCCCCCGTCATTGCGAGCGAAGCGAAGCAATCCAGAGTCTTACTGGCGAGGCAGTCTGGATTGCTTCGTCGCTTCGCTCCTCGCAATGACGACGACAGCCACCAAAGGCCACCCTCATGTCCGTCCGCATCGTCGACGTCCGCGAAATCACAAAGCCGATCTCTTCCCCGATCCGCAACGCCTATATCGACTTCACCAAGATGACGACGAGCCTCGTTGCCGTCGTCACCGACGTGATGCGCGACGGCAAGCGTGTCGTCGGCTACGGCTTCAACTCCAACGGCCGTTACGGGCAGGGCGGCCTGATCCGCGAGCGTTTCGCCTCGCGCATCACGGAGGCCGATCCGAAGTCGCTGCTCAACGCTGCCGGTGACAATCTCGACCCCGACAAAATCTGGGCCGCGATGATGACCAACGAGAAGCCGGGCGGCCATGGCGAGCGCTCGGTCGCGGTCGGCACCCTCGACATGGCGGTGTGGGACGCGGTGGCGAAGATCGCGGGAAAGCCGCTGTTTCGTCTGCTTGCCGAACGGCACGGCCTGACAGCCAATCCGCGCGTCTTCGTCTATGCCGCCGGCGGCTATTACTATCCCGGCAAGGACCTGTCGGCGTTGCGCGGCGAGATGCGCGGCTATCTCGATCGCGGCTACAACGTCGTGAAGATGAAGATCGGTGGCGCGTCGATTGAAGAAGACCGCACCCGCATCGAGGCGGTGCTGAAGGAGATCGGCAAGGACGCGCAGCTCGCCGTCGACGCCAATGGCCGCTTCAATCTGGAGACCGGCATCGCCTACGCAAAAATGCTGCGCGACTATCCGCTCTTCTGGTACGAGGAGGTCGGCGATCCCCTCGACTACGCGCTGCAGGCCGCGCTTGCAGAGTTCTATCCCGGCCCGATGGCAACAGGCGAGAATCTCTTCAGCCACCAGGACGCCCGCAACCTGATCTGCTACGGCGGCATGCGCCCCGACCGTGACTGGCTGCAATTCGACTGCGCGCTGTCCTACGGCCTGTGCGAATACCAGCGTACCCTCGAAGTGCTGAAGACTTATGGCTGGTCCCCCAGCCGCTGCATCCCGCATGGCGGCCATCAGATGTCGCTCAACATCGCCGCCGGCTTGGGCCTCGGCGGCAACGAAAGCTATCCGGATCTATTCCAACCCTATGGCGGTTTCCCGGATGGTGTGCGCGTCGAGAACGGCCACATCACCATGCCTGATCTCCCCGGCATCGGGTTCGAAGGCAAGTCAGATCTCTACAAGGAGATGAAGGCGCTGGCGGAGTAGGGAGCGAGGCGCGACGGCCGCGCCTCGCACACTCCGTCATTGCGAGCGCAGCGAAGCAATCCAGAATCTATCTGCAGCAACAGTCTGGATTGCTTCGTCGCAAGTGCTCCTCGCAATGACGATGCGGTGAAAGTCTCGTAATCATCTTCTGGTTGTGATATCGTGAAAGCTGTTCTCAGCCGAGCGCAATCATGAAGCAGCCCTGCGTCTACATGTTCGCCAATCGCCGCAACGGGTCGATCTACGCCGGCGTCACCTCGAATCCACCGCGCCGCGCGTTCGAGCATCACGAGGGGTTGGTCAAGGCTTCTCCTCGAAGTACGGCTGCAAGCTTCTCGTCTGGTACGAGCTGCATGCGACCATGACCGACGCGATCACGCGCGAGAAGCAGCTCAAGGGGGGTAGCCGGGCAAAGAAGCTTGCGCTCATCGAGAGCATCAACCCGGACTGGACGGATTTGTACGGGACGCTGATCTGATCGCTCTCAGGCGGTAACAGCGAGACGCAAGGCGTCGCCTCATTCTCCGTCATTGCGAGCGCAGCGAAGCAATCCAGAATCGTTCCGTGGAGGCAGTCTGAATCGTTCCTCGGCAACAGTCTGGATTGCTTCGTCGCAAGTGCTCCTCGCAATGACGGTGGGAGAGAGCGGGGCCGTGTGCGGGCGTCTTGGTCCGCGACGCATGGTGGTGTGGTATTGCGCAACGCGCCGCCAAATACTCCGTCATTGCGAGCGCAGCGAAGCAATCCAGAATCTTTCCTCGGCAACAGCCTGGCTTCGTCGCAAGTGCTCCTCGCAATGACGGTGGAGAGAGTCGCGTCACCCCACCGCCGCCGCCACCCGTGCCACCACCATCGGCTGCCGCACCCCATACATCAACGACCGCCACAGCCATTCGAGCGGGCCGTAGCGGTAGTGGCGCAGCCACCATGTGCTGAAGCGCACCTGGCCGGCGTAGACGATGACGCCGATGGCGAGGGCCGGGGTGATGCCGAGCCGGCCGAACAGGCCAAGGCCGTAGCCGTAAAAGATCCAGCCGAAGATGACGGATTGTGCGACGTAGTTGGTGAAGGCCATCCGTCCCAACGGCGCGGCCCAGCCGAGCAGCTTCTTGCCGCGCGCGAAATGGGCGATGCCGAGGATGGCGGCGCCATAGCCCAGCGCCAGCAGGATCGTGCCGAGCGGCTCGATGCCGCGATAAAGCAGGCCTGCGCCGAGGCCGATCGCGGGGAGCGCGATGGCGAACAGGCCGCGCGGATTCTGCACAATGCCGCTGCGCCAGGCGAGCGCGCCGACGAGAAACAGCCCGATCGTGCGCAGGAAAACGAAAGCGTGCAGGGAGGCGATGAGGGGAATTTCGCGCAGCCGAAACGCCAGCACGTCCAGGAAGCCGCTCGTCGCGTAGATGCGATTGGCGTCCATGACATCCTGCCAGATCGCGGCGCGGCTCGGAAACAATCCCGCCGGCGGAAAGGCCTGCATGGCCAGATACAACGCCAGGAACGCCAGCGCGGCAAGCATCAGCAGCCAGCGCGGACCGAACAGCAACGGCAGCACGATGAATCCGGCCAGCGCATATTCAGTGAGGATGTCGCCGTTCCAGATCAGGCACAAATGAACGACGCCAAACACCAGCAGCACGGCGAGCCGGCGCACGAGCAGCGCGGTGCGGCGCGCGCTGGTCGCGAGCCGGTCGAACTGAATGGCAAGGCCCGTGCCGAACAGCAGCGAAAACAGCGCGAATGCCTTGAGCTCGACGGCCGTTGTCAGGATCGCCTCGATGGCGCGATCGATTGGCGACGCCAACATCCTCGGACCAAGAAACTGGTCGAAGATCGAAACGCGAAATTCCATGACGACGTTGATCGCCATGACCCCGAACAGGGCAATGCCCCGCAGCACGTCGATCGCGTCGATCCGCTCCGCGGACGGCGTCGGCCTGGGCACTGCGGCGCTATCGGACGTCATGGAGGAATTCCATTGTCGCTCGGCGACGCGCGATGGGGCAAGGCGTTGCCACATACTCCGTCATTGCGAGCGCAGCGAAGCAATCCAGAATCTTTCCGCGGCGGCAGTCTGGATTGCTTCGTCGCAAGGGCTCCTCGCAATGACGGGAGTGGGAGCCGGGCCCGCTACGACAGCCGCATATCCAGCAGCCTTCGCCCTTCGCCCTTGAGCAGCTTCTTCACCGCGCTGGACGCCACGACCTCGCCGTCGTTGGCGTAGGCTTCGTGGTTCTTCTCGATGTCGTCGAGGCGGTACAGGTAGTTGACCATGACGCCGGCGGACTCGCGCATGCCCTTCGGCGAGAGGTCGCCGAGCCAGTTGATACGCTCCAGCCGCGCGCCGTTGCCGAGGTGGAAGCGGGCGACGGAATCGATCAGGCGGCCCTTCGACGTGCGGGCCTTCAGGAAGTAGTGGGCGGCGAGCGGCTCGATCACGCCGCGGAGCTGCGCGGTGGTCTCGGGATTCTCATACCATTTGGGATCGTCGAGGCGCTTGATGATCTCGCGGTCCTCGTCCGACAGCGGCAGGTCCTTGTCCTGCTTCAGCCACGGCATGAAGCCCGGCACCGGCGACAACGTCACGAAGGTGTCGAGCTTCGGCGTTTCGCGGCGCAGCTCCTCGACCACCTGCTTGATCAGGAAGCTGCCGAAGGAGATGCCGCCGAGCCCGCGCTGGGTGTTGGAGATCGAGTAGAACACGGCGGTGCGCGCCTTCTCGATCGGAAGGTACTGGCGATCGACGGTCAGCAGCGGCGCGATCGCACCGGGAATGGTCTCGGTCAGCGCGACCTCGACGAAGATCAGGGGCTCGTCCACCATCGCGGGATGGAAGAAGGCGTAGCAGCGGCGGTCGACCGGATCGATGCGGCGGCGCAGATCGTCCCAGTCGCTGATCTCGTGCACGGCTTCATAGCGGATGATCTTTTCGAGGATGTTGGCCGGGGTCGACCAGTCAATCCGGCGCAGCACGAGAAACCCCCTGTTGAACCACGAAGAGAGAAGATGCGAGACGTCGCGGTCGAGCGCGGCGAGATCGGTGTGTCCGTTCATCATGCCGAGCAGGTCGGCACGCATGGCGACGAGATCGCCCGTGCCGCCCGGCGCGCGGTTGAGCCGGCGGATCAGCTCCTGCCGCCGCGGTTCGGAGGCGAAATGCAGCGCGCTCGCGTCCTCGTCGGCCGGCTTCGCGCGCCATGTCTCGATCGCCTGTGCCAGCCGTTCCCGGTCCGGGCCGAAATCGCGCACCAGTCCCTCGAAGAAGGCGCGGCGTCCTGCCGCATCCAACTCCTGGTAGATGTCGAGCACCTCACGCGCCATGGCGGTGCCGGAGGCTTCGCCCCGGCCCGACAGCAGCGCGCCGCAAAGCGCGATCAGGCCGTCGGCATCCTGTTTGGTCTCGGCAGAATCGCGGCGCAGCAGCGTTCGGCCGCGCTCGGAGATGGTGGCAAGCAGGTCGGAGAAGAAGGCGTTAGCCATCTGGGCCTTTCGAAACCGGGTTTGTGCGGTGCGGAAGCTTACACGGGATTTAGGTGGAAGCCGATCACAATCAAGCGGAGGATCTGGGCAACTTTAGCTGGGCCGTGCATTCCAAGAATGCCGCCATGCCCGGCAGCGGCATTTTTGGCAAACGAGACGCCTCCCCATACGCCGTCATTGCGAGGAGCTCTTGCGACGAAGCAATCCAGAGTCTCGCCGCGGACGGACTCTGGATTGCTTCGTCGCTTCAGCGCAAAATTGCTTTGCAATTTTGTCGCGAGCTCCTCGCAATGACGTGGAGGGAGAAGCGCTCGCAATGACGAGGCCGGGAGAGCGCGTTCGCCTCACACCTTTCCCGCGAACTCCGTCGGCGTCCGCCCCGTCACCTGGCGGAACGCCGCGGAAAAGGCCGGCACGCTGGCATAACCGAGTTGCGTCGCGAGCTGCTTGACCGAGACGCTTGCATCGGTCGACATCCGCTGGATCGCCGCCGCAATCCTGGCGCGCTGGCACCAGCTCTTGAAGCTCAGTTGCGTCTCCATGGAGAACAGCCGCGACAGCGTGCGCGCCGACGTTCCGACCTCGCGCGCCAGCGTGTCGATGTCGTGCAGGCCGGTCGGATCGTCGAGCACGATCATCGCGGCGCGCCGGCAGCGCGGCTCGTGCGGCAGCGGCACGAAGGTCGCGGAATCCTCCGCCTGGTGCAGCTCCAGCATCGCCAGACGCACCAGCAGCCCGGTGCGCTCCTCGGTGTTGCGCGCGTCGAACAGCGCAAGGATCGCCTGGTTGAGCAGCGGCGACACCCGCACCACGAATTCCCTGGTCAATCCCTCATAGCGCTTCTCGCGCTTCAGCCAGGCGAGGTCGAAATACAGCGTCCGCATCTCGATGTCGGCGAGCACGTCGATGGCATGTTCGAGCCCGGCTGGGACCCAGACCGCGCGGTCCGGCGGCACCAGCCAGCGTCCCCCCGGTGTGTTCACCTGCATGGTGCCTTTCGCGGCATAGACCAGCTGGGCCTCGCGGTGCATGTGCGGGTCGAGCCGCAGGCCCTTGGGATAATCGCGCGCGACCAGGTGCACGCCCGCGGTGGAGCGGTGGTTGCCCCGGACCGCCCTGAGGATTGGCGTTTCCAAGATTGGCGTTTCCAAGACAGTCATTGGCAGCATCCCGTAATCCACTCGACCTATAACTCATTTCGGAGCAGGAGAGGATTCCGAATGAACAGTCCCAGCCGGGTCATCAGTTTCGTCAACGCAGGCCATTTCATCGATCATTATGCGATGCTGATCTTTGCCGCCGCCGTGATCATCATGGGGCCGGCGCTCGGCATGGCCTATTCGGAACTGCTGCCCTACGCGACCCCCGGTTTCATTGCATTCGGCGCCGGCTCGCTGCTCACCGGCTGGCTGGGGGATCGCTGGAGCCGCCGCCACATGATGCTGATCTTCTTCGTCGGCATCGGGCTTGCCATGATCTCGGTCGGCTTCGCTCAGACGCCGGCGCAGCTCGGCGCGGCGCTGTTTGCGATCGGCGTGTTCGCCTCGATCTACCATCCCGTCGGCACCGCGATGATCGTGTCCTATGCCGACCGGCTCGGCCGCGAGATGGGCCTCAACGGCGTCTGGGGCAATCTCGGCGTCGCCTCGTCCGCGCTCGTCACCGGCGTGATCGGCCAATATCTCGGCTGGCGTTTTGCCTTCATCGTCCCCGGCATCGTCACCATCCTGATCGGCATCGCGTTTGCGATGATGGTCGTGCATGAGGACCGCAAGGGCTCGAAGCAGGCGGCGGCCCAAGCGCGCGTCGCCAAGCAGGACATGTGGCGCGTGGTGCTGTCGCTGCTGATCGTCGTGATTGCGATCTCCACCACCTTCAATGCCGTCACCGTCGCGCTGCCCAAGCTGTTCGCGGAGAGGCTCGCGGACCTCACCAAGAGCCCGGCGCTGCTCGGTGTCATCGCGGCCTGTGTCTACGTGTTCGGCGCAATGACGCAGTACACGATCGGCCGTCTGCTCGACCGCTATTCGTTGAAGACGGTGGCCTTGCCGCTGTCCTTCATGCTGGCGCCGTTTTTGTATCTCGCGGCGAGCCTGTCCAACCTGCCGCTGATTTTGGTTTCGATCGGCATCGTCATGGGCGCGTTCGGGCAGGTCACGGTGAACGACGCCATGGTCGGCAAATACACGTCCGAAGAGTGGCGCTCGCGCGCCTACGCCGTGCGCTATTTCATCGGCTTCACCGCGGCCGGCGCGTCGGTCGGCCTGGTCGCATGGCTCTACGAGCAGGGCGGCTTCGTCACCATGCTGCACGCCTTCGCCGCGCTCTGCCTGCTCGCGATTGCGGCGGCGATCATCCTGCCGCGGGAGATCCGGACGCCGGCGGCGGCCTGAGGCGGGAGCTCTCTCCACTCGTCATTGCGAGCGCAGCGAAGCAATCCAGAATCTTCCCGCGGAGGGACTCTGGATTGCTTCGCTGCGCTCGCAATGACGGGGGATGAGGCGGGGCCTTGCGCAACTCGTTCACTTGCGCAACTCGTTCAATTGTCACGCACACCACCCACGATGCCACTATGCCGGTGTTTTGCCCGACGGAGCAAATGATTTCGGCAAGACCGAAATATTTCAAGCCTTTTCGATCCCGTCTCTACTGTGCATGGGGTTGTTTTCGATTTTCGCTCCTCGATCCGGCCGCAAGAGGCGGGAACCCGCTCCACCTGCCGCGGGTTCTATCCCCGTGGCCTCGGCATCTGCCGGGGCAGGTAGGGGGAAAGACACCTGCATGCAGTGGAGCCTGCTCCGACCGGTCGGCCTTGTCCCCGCGGCGCTTGTCCTCACCACCATTGCGGCCAGCGCCGAGGGCGGCAAATCGGCCGGTCCGTCCGAATTCCTGCTGGTGGCGCAGATCGTGCTGCTGGTCGCGGTCGGCCGCGGCCTCGGCGAGATCATGCAGCGGATCGGCCAGCCCTCGGTGATCGGCGAATTGCTCGCCGGCATCATCCTGGGGCCATCACTGTTCGGCTGGATCTGGCCGGAGGCGCAGCACGCGATCTTTCCCAAGACGCCCGAGCAGAAGGCGATGATCGACGGCATCGCCCAGTTCGGCATTTTGCTGTTGCTGCTGCTCACGGGCATGGAGACCGACCTCAAGCTGGTCAGGAAAGTCGGCAAGGCCGCGATCGCGATCTCGATCGCCGGCATTTTGGTGCCCTTCGCCTGCGGCTTCGCGCTCGGCGAGTTCCTGCCCGATGCGCTGCTGCCGAAGCCGGAGCAGCGGCTGGTGGCCTCGCTGTTCATGGGCACCGCGCTGTCGATCTCCTCGGTGAAGATCGTCGCGGTGGTCGTCCGCGAGATGAACTTCATGCGCCGCAATGTCGGCCAGATCATCGTCGCGACCGCCGTCATCGACGACACCATCGGCTGGATCATCATTGCCGTGATCTTCAGTCTCGCCTCGCAAGGGACGCTGGACGTCGCATCGGTGGCGAAGGCCGTGCTGGGCACGCTCGCCTTCCTCGCCGTCAGCTTCACCATCGGCCGCCGGCTGGTGTCTCAGCTCATCCGCTGGGCCAACGACAATCTCGTCAGCACGGCGGCGGTCGTCACCGTGATCCTGCTGTTGATGGGCGTGATGGCGCTGATCACGCACCTGATCGGTGTCCACACAGTGCTCGGCGCTTTCGTCGCCGGCATCCTGGTCGGGGAGTCGCCGATCCTGACGCGGCAGATCGACGAGCGCCTGCGCGGGCTGATCTCGAGCTTCTTCATGCCGGTGTTCTTCGGCCTTGCGGGTCTGAGCGCCGACCTCTCGGTGCTGCGCGATCCCAGCCTCTTGATGCTCACCGGCCTGCTGGTCGTGATCGCCAGCGTCGGCAAGTTCGGCGGCGCCTTTGTCGGCGGTACATTGGGCGGCCTGAGCACGCGGGAGTCGCTAGCGCTCGCGAGCGGAATGAACGCACGCGGCTCGACCGAGGTCATCATTGCGACCATCGGCCTGTCGATCGGCGTGCTCAGCCAGAACCTGTTCACGATGATCGTGACCATGGCGATCGTGACCACGATGGCGATGCCCCCGATGCTGCGCGCGGCGCTGGCAAGGCTGCCGATGAACAAGGAGGAGAAGGAACGGCTGGAGCGGGAGGAGTTCGAGAAGCGCGGCTTTGTCGCCAACCTCGAACGCCCCTTGCTGGCAGTCGACGAGAGCGTCAACGCCACCTTTGCCGCGCACATCGCGGGCGTGATCGCCGGCATGCGCGGCCTGCCGATCACGGTGCTGCATATCGGCAAGCGTGCGAAAGAGCAGGCTGAGGAAGAGAGCCACGAAGCCGTGGTGAAGAAGGCGGCGGAGACCGTGTCCGCTAATAGCGACGGCGACACCGGCAGCGTCGATGTCCTCACCCGTGCCAGGCGCGCGGAGCTCGGCGAGACCATCGCCGATGAAGCGCGCAAGGGCTTTGATCTCCTCGTCGTCGGCGTCGACAAGGTCGCCGCGACCAAGGATCGTTTCGACCGCAAGATCGAGGACATTGCCGCAAAGTTCGACGGACCGCTCGCGATCGTCGCAGCCAAGGGCAGGCATCTGAAGCAGCCGATGCCCGATGCACTCAATATCCTCGTTCCCGTCTCCGGCAGCGGCGTCTCCAAGCGCGGCGCGGAGGTCGCGGTCGCGTTGACGCAGGCCGGATCAGGTTCGCTGCGCGTGATCTATGTGGCGACGACGCGGGACAAGGGCGCGCAGCGCGGTGCCTCGCGTGGGCTCGGCCAGGAGGCCGGTATCCTCAAGGACGCCAGTGATCTCGCTGCCCGCTACGATGTCGATATCACCACGACGCTGCGCGTGAACCGGGCACCTGAGCTGGCGATCCTGCGCGAGATCGACACCACCGATGCCGATCTCGTCGTCATGGGCGTAGACCGCATCCAGGGCGACCATCTCTCCTTCGGCGGCGTCGCGGACGCCGTGCTCAGGCAGTCGAAAGTGTCGGTACTGCTCGTATCCAGCGGCGAGACGCGGCAGGTACCCGGCGAGAAGGCCTAGGACTTCACCTCCGCGGCCGGCTGCGCCTTCGGCGTTTTCTTCGACGCGCGCCAGTTCTCGAAGCGCTGCACCACCACGAAGAAGGCCGGCACGAACAGCACCGCGAGGCAGGTCGAGGCCAGCATGCCCGAGAACACGGTGATGCCGATCGACTTGCGCGCGCTGGCGCCGGCGCCGGTCGCGATCACCAGCGGCACCATGCCGAGGATGAAGGCAAACGACGTCATCAGGATCGGACGGAAGCGGGCGCGGGCCGCTTCGATCGCCGACTCGATCAGCGGTTTGCCGTCGCGGACGTGCAGCTCGAGCCCGACCTCGACGATCAGGATGGCGTTCTTGGCCGACAGCGCGATCAGCAGGATCAGGCCGATCTGAACATAGAGATTGTTGTCGATCCCCAGGCCGTTGAGAACCAGGGTCGGTCCGATCAGCGACAAGGGCACTGCGAGGATCACCGAGATCGGCGCGTACCAGCTTTCATACTGGCCGGCCAGTACCATGTAGACCAGCAGCATGGCGAGCCCGAACACCCAGTAGATCTGGTTGGTGACCGCCTTCTCCTGATAGGACATCGCGGTCCATTCATAGCCGGTGCCCGGCGGCAGCGTCTTGTCCGCGACCTCCTCCATCAGTTTCAGCGACTGGCCGGACGAGTAGCCCTGCGCCGGCAGGCCCACAATGCTCGACGACGGATAAAGATTGTACAGGCTGATCAGCGACGGTCCCGTGGTCGGCGTGATCTTGGCGACGGTGCCGATCGGGATCATGTCGCCGTTCTGGTTGCGCACCATCATGTTGGCGATGTCGCGCTCGGTGACGCGGAACGTCGCGTCGGCCTGGGTATAGACCTGGAACACGCGGCCGAACTTGTTGAACTGGTTGACATAGGACGAGCCGAGGTAGGTGGAGAGGGCGGCGAAGACCTGGTCGGTCGTCACGTGCAGCGTCTGGGTCTTGATGCGGTCGATCTCGACGTTGAATTGCGGCACCGCCGAACGGAACGAGGACGAGACGCGCTGTAGCGCGCTCTGGCTCTCGGCGTTGCTGACCATCGCGGTCGTGATCGCCTGGAGCTTGGCGAAATCGCTGTTGCCGTCACGCAGTTCGAGTTGCATCGTGAAGCCGGCCGCGTTGCCGATGCCCTGGATCGCAGGCGGCGGCAGCACCTGTGCGCGCGCCTCCACGAGTGTCGCGAGCTTGTCGTTCAATCCGTAGACCAGCGAGCGCAGATCCTCGCCCTTGCCGCGCGAATCCCAGTCCTTCAGGGTGATGTAGGCGACGCCGGCATTTGCGAGGCTCGCGCTGTTGTCGAGGGCGGAGACGCCGGCGATGCTGGTGACCTGGGCGACGCCTGGCGTCTTGGTGATGAGGTCGGTGGCCTTTTCGAGCACCTTCTGTGTCCGCTCGAGCGAGGCGCCGTCGGGGAGCTGAACGACGGCGAGCAGATAGCCCTGGTCCTCGATCGGAAGGAATCCCGTCGGCACACGCGACAGGCCGTAGCCGCCGATTCCAATCAGGACCAGGGCAACCGCGACCGAGACCGTACTGTGCCTGACGAGCGCGCCGATCAGCCGCGCATAGCCGCGCTCGACGCGGTTATAGACGGCGTTGAAGCCACGGTAGAAGAAGTTGCGTTGTTCCGGCGGCACCGCCGGTCGCAGCCAAAGCGCGCACTGAGTCGGCTTCAGCGTCGCCGCATTGACGGCGCTCAGCAGCGCGGTTGCGGCGATCACCAGCGCGAATTGCGAGTACATGCGGCCGGTGAGACCCGCGAGGAAGGAGGCCGGCAGGAACACCGAGATCAGCACCAGCGTGATGCCGATGATTGGCGCAAACAGCTGATCCATGGCCTTGATGGCGGCGTCGTGGCCGTTCATGCCTTGCTCGATGTTATGGGCAGCGCCTTCCACGACGACGATCGCGTCGTCGACGACGATGCCGATCGCGAGCACGATCGCAAACAGCGTCGACATGTTGATGGTGAATCCGAGCGCCGCCATTGCGGCAAACGCGCCGATGATGGTCACCGGCACCGTGGTCGCCGGCACCAGCATCGCGCGCCAGTCCTGCAGGAACACCAGGATCACCGCCAGCACGAGCAGGCCGGCCTCGATCAGGGTCATGTAGACTTCGTGTACTGATGCCTGCACGAATTTGGTGGTGTCGAACGGCGTGTCGTATTTGACGCCTTGCGGGAAGGCCTTCGCAAGCTCCGCCATCTTCTTCTCGACGGCCTGCTCGACCTGGAGCGCGTTGGCGCCGGGGGACTGGAATACGCCGATGCCGGTGGCAGGCTGGTTGTTGAGCGAGAAGATCTGGCTGTAGGTCTGGGCACCGAGCTCGACCCAGCCGACGTCGCGCACCCGCGTGACGTCGCCGCTCGTGCCGGTCTTGACGATGATGTTCTCGAACTCGCTGGGGTCGTCGAGCCGACCGTTGACGTTGAGCGTGTACTGGAACGCCTGTCCCGGCGGCGTCGGCGGCGCGCCGACCTGGCCGGCCGAGACCTGCTGGCTCTGCTGCTGGATCGCCGTGATGACGTCCTGCGGCACCAGATCGCGGACCTGGAGCTTGTTCGGATCGAGCCATACCCGCATCGAGTACTCGCCGGCGCCGAATACCGTGACGTTGCCGACGCCGGGCACGCGCGAAAGCACGTCGCGGATGTTGATGGTGGCGTAGTTGCTCAGATAGAGACTGTCATACTTCGCATCGGGCGAGGTCAGCGTCACGAACAGCAGGATCGAGGTCGACCGTTTCTGCACGGTGACGCCCTGGTTCTGCACGGACGACGGTAGTTGCGAGAGTGCGCTGGAGACGCGGTTCTGCACCAGCACCTGAGCGAAGTTGAGGTCGGTGCCGATCTTGAAGGTCACGGTCAGCGTATAGGTGCCGTCGGAGCCGCTGTAGGACTGCATATAGAGCATGTCTTCGACGCCGTTGACCTGCTGCTCGATCGGCAGTGCCACGGTGTCGATCACGGTCTTGGCGCTGGCGCCGGGATAGCGCGTGGTGACCTGCACCGTTGGCGGCACCACGTCCGGATATTGTGCGATCGCGAGGTTGAACAGCGCGACGGCGCCGATCAGGACCATCAGGAGTGCGATGACGTTCGAGAGGACCGGCCGCTCGATGAAGAACTTTGAGATCATGGCCGGCAGCTCCTACTTGGCCGACGCCTGCGGCTGGTCGATCTTCGTCACTTGCGGGTCGACCTTCTGGCCCGGAATCACCCGCAGCAGCCCTGCGATGACGACCCGGTCGTCCGGCTTCAAGCCGTCTTCGATCACGCGGAGGCCGTTGTCCGCTGGACCAACCTGGACCCTGCGCTGCTCGACCGTGTTGTCCTTGCCGACCACGAGCAGATAGCGGCCGCCCTGGTCGCTGCCGAGCGCGGTGTCGGGAACAAGGACGGCGTCTTTCTCCTGGGTGAAGGGTACGCGGACGCGGACAAAATAGCCGGGCAGCAGCACCCGGTCGTCGTTGGGCACGACGCCACGCACCGCGAGTGTACCGGTCGACTGGTTGATCGTCGGCGCGACGTAGTCGAGCTTGCCCTCATGCGGATAGCCGGTCTCGGTCTGGAGACCGATCTGGATCGGGAATTGCCTGAGATTGGCGGCGGTCAGGCCGCGGCGTTGCGCTTCGGCGCGGATGCGCAGCACGTCCAGCTCGTTGACGGTGAAGTTCACCCAGATCGGGTCCATCGCGACGATGGTCGCGAGCTGGGTCGGCGATGAGACACCGACGAGCTCGCCGATCGAGACCATATGCGCGCTGACGATGCCGTCGAACGGCGCGCTCACCTTGGTGTAACTGTAGTTGAGCTCGGCGATCCTGGTGTTGGCCTCGGCCTGCTGGAGGCTGGCCTGGGCGTTGTCTCGGGTCGAGGTCGAAGTGTCGAGCGTGGCCTGCGAAACCGCCTGGCGCTGAACAAGATCGACTTGCCGCTTGAAATCGGCTTCAGCCTGCTTGAGCGAAGCCTGCGCGCCGGCCTCGGCCGCCCGCGCCTGGTCGAGCTTCAGCTTGTAGGTTTCGGGTTCGATCGTGAACAGCTGGGTGCCCTGCTTGACGAAGGTGCCGTCGGTGTAGTCGATCGATTGCAGGAAGCCTTGCACGCGGGCCACGAGATCGACGCTCTGGATCGGCGCGGTGTTGCCGGTGGCCTCGACGTAGCGTGTGACGGCACGTTGGATCGGCGTGGCGACATCCACCTTCGGTGGCGGCGGCGCCACGAAAGTGTTCTTGTCCTCGCAGCCGGCGAGCGCGACTGTAGCCGCGATCGCGACAGATAGAAGGCCGATACGCCGCCATGGCCCGTCGGCTCGTGCGGGAGAAGCGAGAGTCGCGCGCGTCATTCGGTGGTCCCCGATGGCTGTCTGTCGGTGCGGCAGGCTACCAACAAATGCTCGGCCGTGAAACCACCATAGCCATGGTGGTCACAGCCCTTGCACTGCAAACGGACTTGAAGTTTGTCATGAGATGCGGCTTTTCAAGGAGCGGACGATCGGCCAGAATTGTGTCAAAAGCCGCGCGACAGGCGCGAGGCCGGCGAAATGAAGCGGACACACAAGAAGAGCGGACGCACAAGAAGAAACGTGAGGAGACAAATGACATGCCAACGCCGTTCTGGTCGGCCTGCGCCGGCCTCGCTCTCGCCGCCGTGGTCGTCATGCCCGCGCCAGCCGATGGTCTGAAAGACGAGATCGCGCCGACCGGCAGGCTTCGGGTCGCGATCGCGATCAGCCCGGCGGGCGGCGCATTCTGGTCGACCAAGACCGAAGCCGGCTATGCCGGCGTACCCGTCGATCTCGGCAAGGACATGGCGGCGCAAATCGGCATCCCCGTCGAGTATGTCGTGTACCAGAATTCCGGGCAGATTACCGATGCGGCCGGCAAGGGCAGCTGGGACGTTACCTGGTTGCCGAAAGATCCGGAGCGCGAGACTAAAATGATGTTCGGCCCGATCTACGAGGTCGCTGACGCCACCTATATCGTCAAGGCGGGATCGACCGTCACCAATTTCGCCACGCTCGACCAACCCGGCATCAAGGTCGCGGCCGTCGACGCCACGACCACGATGCGCGGCGCCGTTGCGCATCTGAAGAATGCGAAAGTCACGGGCTACCAGACCTACGACGAGATCTTCGGCCTTCTGAAGTCCGGCGAGGTCGATGCCTTCGGGCTCTCGCGCGACCAACTCAACAAGATGGCGTTGAAGATCCCCGGCACGAAAGTGCTCGACGAGACTTTCAAGAAGACCGTCACCGCCGTCGCGGTCCCGCTCGCCCGTCAGCAGTCGCTTGCCTTCGTCACAAAATTCATGAACGAGGCCGTGACGAACGGGACCCTGCGCAAGGCCTATGATAGTAACGGCCTGAAGGACACGCCGATCCGTACCGAGTAGATAGTCCTTGGGCTGAGAGCACATGCTTGGACGTTTGGCTGCAGTCGCGACATTGCTGCTGGTCTTGATCATGCAGAACGTTCAGGCCCAACCGTTGACGGTCGATCCCGAGTCCATCGTTCCGTTGCCGCCACGGTTCGACATGGGGCCGCCGGCGTCCGATGTGCCGCCCGAGATCGCGCGCTTCCAGGGCGCATGGATCGGGACCTGGCAAGACGACAGGCTCATCCTCGTGGTCGAGCGCGTCAGGGTCGACGGGCATGCAGACCTCGTCTTCGCCCGGTCGGACTCGGCCTTCAACGGCCTGAATCGCGAATGGTGGCGGGACCAGGCGACAGTCGTGGACGGCGTGCTGACCATGACGGGGTTTCGCCTCTTCCGTTATGCCTTTGATGGCCCCGACCGATTGTACATGACGGCGACGCTCAAGAATGGTGCCGTCACCTCCGGAGCGCTGGTCCGCACCGATCCGGCGCGTCTTGCTGCAGGCGATCGGCCGAACGACTGGCCGTGGCCCGGTGAGCGCGTCCGGATTCCGCATCTCACGGTTCGCACGCCTGACGGCACGCGGCCGATCACGCTCGAAGGCACGTTCTACCCGCCGTCGGGACCGGGGCCGGCACCGCTCGCGATCTTCACCCATGGATCCGACGTCGGCCGGAATCAGCTCAGGTCGTGGTCGTTCTCGACCGAGGCGCATTGGCTGCGCGACAACGGATTTGCGGTGCTGGTTCTGATGCGCCGCGGGCGCGGCAGCTCCGAGGGCATCAACGGTGAAGAAACGTTTGGACGCGATCACGATGGCAGCCTGATCGATGTCTCGGCAGGTGTCGCCGAGGCCGTCGACGATCTCGCCTCCGCGATCGCCTATGGTCGCACGCTGCCTGGCGTCAAGCCGGGCAAGGTGCTGCTCGCCGGCCAGTCGCGCGGCGGCTTCCTCGCCATGCACTATGCCGGCCTCAAGCCGGGCGAGGTGATGGGCGTGGTGAACTTCTGCGGCGGCTGGTATCCGTACGGACCGGTGACCACGCCATATTACGCGAATGCCGGCCGTGGCGCAGGCGCCAACGTCAAGCAGCTCTGGCTCTATGCCGACAACGACCGCCTCTACAAGGAAGATCTGATCCGCGAATATCAGCAGGCGTTCGCCGCCGCCGGCGGCAACGCGCGCTTCGAGCTGCTGCACGGCGTTCCCGGTGACGGCCATTTGCTGCGGCTCTATCCCGAGCGCTGGCGTGCGGCCGCCGACCAGTATCTCACGTCACTCGATCGATGAGTCGTTACGGCTCGGCAGTGCGGATGCCGGCAGGACTCACCTGCATCTTGAGCGTCGATGTCCTGGTCAGCGCCTTGCCGTCGAACGAGAAGGCGATTAGCTCACTCTCGACCATGCACTGGGCCACGACATATTTGGAGTCCTTCGACCAATCCATGCCCTGGCACCAAAGGCCGATCTTTGCCTCCGCCACCGGCGCGAGCTCGGTGCCGGAGATCTTGTAGACTTTCAGCAGGCCAAAATCGTTGAAGAAGGGCGAGGCGGAAGGCTTGTTCGAGCCGTTCATGACGGTGACGGCGACGTAGTTGCCGTCCGGAGAAATCTTCACGCCCTCGGGCGTCTGCCCCACACTGACCGTGGTGACGACGCGGATCGGCTTCGCATTCATGTCGATCACGCTGATCGTATCGGCGTCGCCGCCGCTGGCACCGACACTGCCGATGATTGCGGCGGCGGTGCCGGTGAGATCGATGTCGTAGGGGCGCACGCCGGAAAACAGGTCGCGGTTGGCGTACTCGACCTTGTTGCCGTCCACTGATAGCAGCGAGGTCCGGCTGTCGCCGTCGCGGGTGACCAGTGCGGTCGTGCCGTCATGCGAGAAGACAGCGTGGCTTGGACCCGATTTCGCGTCCCCGAGCTGGATCTTGCCAGCCGGCGTCAATGCATTGCCGTTGATCGTGAAGACCGAGACCGTGCCTTCGCTCCGCTTCGCGACCAGCGCCAACCAGAGCGATCTCGCAACGATTCCGGAGCCGCGATTTTTTATTTCAGGCGTGGAATAATTGCCGATGGCGCGGGCCTGTGAATTTTTTATCCCAACAACGGCGCAAAGTGTCTCTTGCGTCAAACTGACACAGCTCTGTCAAATGCGATCGCTAGGGTTGCCCCGTCATTCCTTCAGGGCAAACAAAAATGAAATCCAGATTTTTGACGACGGCGGCGATTTTCGCGGCCGCGACGACCCTTGCGTGCAGCATTCCGGTGCTCGCAGACGATTTCGGTCGTGACCACGACCGCGGCGGTAACCGCGACGAGCATCATCGCCATCCGCATGACATTCATACGGAAACGCCGATCAAGCATCTCGTGATCATCTTCAACGAGAACCGCTCGTTCGACCATTATTTCGCGACCTATCCGAACGCGGCCAATCCCTCGGGCTCGATCCCCTTCGTGCCGAAGCCGCATACGCCTGGGGTCAACAACCTCGCCAGCGCCAATTTGCTGGTGAACAACCCGAACAACAGTCCGGCCAATGGCACCGGCGCAACGGACCCGTTCCGGCTCGACCGCACCCAGGCCAATACGCGCTCGCAGAACCACTCCTATACGCCCGAGCAGCAGGCCGTCGACAACGGCAAGGATGACCTGTTTCCGAAATTCACTGGCCGCGGCACCGCCGGCGGCGCCGGTGCGTTCGGCACCAACGGCCAGGTGATGGGCTATTTCGACGGCAACACCGTCACGGGCTTGTGGAACTATGCCCAGCACTTCGCCATGAGCGACAACAATTGGACCGACACCTTCGGTCCGTCGACGCCGGGCGTGCTTGAAGTCGTCGGCGGCCAGACCAACGGCGTGCAGCCGGTCATCGGCACCACGGCGTCGATCGCAGACGGCCAGGGCGGCCTGACGCTGACCGGCGACACCGATCCCGGCAACGACGCCTGCTCGAGCGCGACCAGCACCATGCTGATGGGTGGCAAGAACATCGGCAACCTTCTCACCGACGAGCGCATCAGCTGGGGCAGCTTCATGGGTGGCTTCGACCTGACGCTCAAGAACGCCAACGGCACCACCGGTTGCGGCCGCAGCACGTTCTCGACCAACGTCAACGGCACCATCGTCGACTACATCCCGCACCACGCCTTCTTCCAGTATCACGCGTCCACGGCCAACCCGACCCATGCGCGGCCGAGCTCGGTGCACGCGATCGGCCATACCCACGACTTCAATGGCAAGGTCGATCCCGCCAACCACAACTACGACCTCGAAGACCTCTATGCCGCGATCAAGGCCGGCAATTTCCCGGCCGTCTCCTATGTCAAGATGCCTGCCTTCCAGGATGGTCACGCCGGCAACTCCGACCCGCTCGACGAGCAGGCCGGCAATGTCGAGCTGATCAACTTCCTCCAGAAGCAGCCGGAGTGGCGCGAGACCGCCGTCATCATCACCTATGACGACTCCGACGGCTGGTACGATCACCAGTACGTCGCGCCGAAGAACGCCTCGTATGACGCGACCGCCGACCAGGTCAACGGCCCCGGCCTGTGCGGCCTCGGCCCGACCAAGCAGCCGGCGCCGAAGGGCCTCATCGGCAAGCCGGTCAACGGCCGCTGCGGTCCGGGCACCCGCGTTCCCCTGATCGTGGTCTCGCCCTACGCCAAGACCAACTATGTCAGCCACGCCTATACGACCCAGGCTTCGGTGGTCCGCTTCATCGAGGACAACTGGCTGCACGGCCAGCGTCTCGGCGGCGGCTCGTTCGATGCCAGCTCCGGTTCGATCATGGACCTGTTTGACTTCGACCATGATCATAGCCACGACTTCCGCACCGACGCGCTGTTCCTTGATCCGACCACGGGCACGGTGATGGTCAGCCCGCCGGACGAGCACCACCACCGCTAGTCCAACGGGACGTCATAATAATGGACAGCCGCACCTTGTGGCTCCTCGGCGCCGGCCTGCTCGCTCTGGCCGGCGCCGTCTTTGCAGCCGAGACGCAAGGACTTGCGGAGGCGAATACAGTGGGCACGAACCCGAACCCGGTTCGTCTCATGCGTCCGCCCGTCGCCCCGTTGTCCGCGATGGCGCAGCTCGGGAGGGAGATTTTCTACGACGCTTCGCTGTCGTCGTCCGGTTCGCTGTCTTGCGCATCCTGTCACAGCCCGGATCATGCCTACGGCCCGCCCAACGACGGCCCGGTGATGCTTGGCGGCGCCAATCTGTCGCGGCAAGGCGCACGCGCAGTGCCGTCGCTGACCTATCTCGATCGCCAGCCGAATTTCAGCATCGGCCCCGACAAGGGCGACGACGACAACATCATCGACCTGGCGCAGATGGCTGCGCTCGGCCAGCAGGCCGTGCGCACGACCAAGACGGCTGGTGGCTCCGGCGCATCCGCGAATATCGTTCCCCAGGGCGGCCTGTTCTGGGACGGCCGTGCCGACACGTTGCAGGACCAGGCGCTGTTTCCGCTGCTCGACGCCAACGAGATGGATGGCGGCAGCGCGGAAATCGTCGCCGACAAGCTGCGTCGTGCGCCTTACGTCCAGCGCTTCGTCGAGCTGTTCGGCGCCGGCGTGCTGAGAAACCAGCGGCTGCTGATTGCGGAAGCGATGTTCGCGGTCGCGCGCTACCAGGTCGAAGAGCCGAGCTTCCATCCCTACAGCAGCAAGTACGATTATTGGCTCGAGGGCAAGGCACGGCTGTCCGAAAGCGAAATGCGCGGCCTGCAGTTGTTCAACGATCCCGACAACGCGAACTGCGCCGGCTGCCATATCTCGGCGCCGACCCGCGACGGCTTGCCGCCGATGTTTACCGACCACCAATATGAAGCGCTCGGCGCGCCGCGGAATGCCGCGCTCGCCGGCAACAACGATCCCGGCTATTTCGATCTCGGCGTCTGCGGTCCGCATCGGACCGACATTTCCGAGCAGACGCAATATTGCGGCATGTTCCTGACGCCGACGCTGCGCAATACCGCGACGCGTCACGCCTTCTTCCACAACGGCGTCTTCAAGACCCTCGAGCAGGTGCTCGAGTTCTACAATGTCCGCGACACCAATCCGGAAAAGGTGTTTCCACGCGCAGCCGATGGCACGGTGGGGAAATACGACGACCTGCCTGAAAAATATCACGCCAATGTCGACGTCACCGATCCCCCGTTCGATCGTCATCCCGGCGACAAGCCGGCGATGACCGACCAGGACGAGGCCGACATCATCGCCTTCCTGAAGACGCTGACGGACGGCTACAAGGCGGAGAACTAGGCGGGTCCGGTGCGGCGTGACCCTAGCGCGGCTTGATCTCCGCGTATTTCACCATCGCCTTCTGGAACTTCCGCTTGAACAGCCACATCGCGCCGAGAATCTCACGGAAGCTGGCCGAGCTTCGCGCCCGGTCGGCCTTGCCGAAGGCGAAGATGCTGTTGTTGCGCAGGTGCTTCATGATGGTCGGATCGGACACCCGGTAGTTCAGCAGGTCGCCCGACTTCAGTGCCGAGCGCGTCGGCGTCGGGACGATCTGGATCAGCTCGAACAGCTTCATCTGGTCGATCGGATCGGGCAGGGTCTTCACGATCGCGGGGATTTCGGCAAACAGCTCCGCATGCGCGTTCATCAGACCGTCGCGCACATTGGTCCAGTGATTGAAACGGCGATCGGTGCCGCGGGATCGTGCCTCTTCCTTGTCGTCACGCGCGTTCAGCGCAGGATCGGTAGCCGCAATCGCAGCCTTGATGGCCTCCCATTTGCGCTGGCCGTTGCGGTCCTCGGACGGGCCGGTCTGCAGGCTGCCCATATAGGTGTTCGAGCGCGCATTGCGGACGTTCTGCTTGCCGTTGGTCTCGGCGTAGAACAGTCCGAGACTGATGCGGCCGGCAGCTTCGGCGTGAACCGGTGCAAGGCCCCTGGCGCGCGCAATCGCTGCGGCGAGATCGACGACATCATTGAATGGCGTCGCCGAATTCTGCGCGCTCGCCGGCGGCGCCTCCATGATCTCGAACAGGTCAGCATATTCGTCGACCAGCGGCTCGATCGCGGCATCGAAATAGGCCGGGGGTATTTCGAACTTGTTCGGCTTGCCGATCCGCGACGGTACGGCGTCGGTGAGATCCTTGTACGTGCTGATCACCGCGACGCGCGCGAGATACAAGGCCTGGCCCGGCAAATTGGGCAGCGGTTGCTTCGCCTCGATCTGGCGGCGACGCTCCGCAAGGACCGATTTGAAGTCGCCGAGCGCGCGATCGTAGGCGGCCTGCGCGTCCGATTGCGTTGCCGTGAGCGTTTGCGCCCGGCTCGCGGCGGGCGTCGAGAGGATCAGCCCAAGCGCCGCCACCGCCGCAGCGGCGTGACATCGTCGTCCCATGGCGAGTTCCCATGTCCCGGAGATTCGTTGGCCATGGGATCGTAAGCAT
The DNA here is from genome assembly GCF_021458635.1 of Bradyrhizobium monzae. Lineage (GTDB taxonomy): Bacteria > Pseudomonadota > Alphaproteobacteria > Rhizobiales > Xanthobacteraceae > Bradyrhizobium. Next base: position 1,393,833 of record NZ_JAIRDQ010000001.1, on the reverse strand, counting down.
CAAATCCGCGGCCTGGCGAGCCGCAAATCGGGTTCTCCAATCTCATCCCGCCGCCCGGTACTCCGGCGCGGAGGTCAGAAATTTTGCATAGGCATCGGCGTCGGGCGGCAGGAAGTGTCCGGCGAGCCCGCCGCGCTTCCGAGTCTTGGCACCGATGTCGGCCATCAGCTCGTCGAAATGCCGATAGTGATAGGGCGCGACGCACAAGCCGCCATAGACGCCCGCGGCCGGCCGCTCCACGCGCTTGAAGTGCAGCATCATCTCGATGTTGTCGCGCATCTGCTGCGCCGTCGGCTGGTTGGCGAGTTGCCCGTCTGTATAGCGCACCAGCCAGTTTGCGGCGAGGTCGGCGCAGAGCACGGTGCAGAACGACGAGTTGAAGCCGACGAAGCCGAGGTCGGGCAGGTCCGGGTTCGCGATCAGCCGGTAGAGCCGGTACTGCCCGTCTGCATCGACCAGCTTTTGCTGATAGGCGTCCGGCAGGAAGGGCACACCGAGCTTGTAGCCGATCGCGAGCACGGCGATGTCGGCGCTGACGCGCTCGCCGCCGCTCATCACGATGGTGTCGCCTTCGTAGTGGTCGAAGCTGCCGAACACGGCCTTGATCCGGCCATCGGCGACCATCGCGTAGAAGCCCGGCGTTGCGATCGGGACCGAGCAGTTGACGCCGTCCTCGATCCGCTCTTTCGGCACCATCTTGCATTTATTGAGCTTGAGCTGCGCCTTCAGCAGGCTCTCGAGCCCGCGCCAGTTCGCCCAGATCAGGGGCGCGGCGACGCGGTACGCCAGTCGCGACGCCGCGCCGATGCCCCAGCCCGGAAACATCTCCTCCTGCGCGCGGACGTAGAGGATGCGCTTGAAGTTCACGAGCCCGCCGATGAAATAGGGGATGCGCCAGACCGGCTCGCGCATCACGATGGTGACCTCACGCGCGCCTGATTTCACCGCGTTCACGGCGATGTCGGTCGCGGACTTCGAGCCGCCGAGCACGGCGACGCGGCGTCCTTCTGCCAGCGTGGGATCGCTGTATTTCGACGAGTGCAGGATCTGTCCGCCCTGCGCCGCGAAACCGTCCTCGCCCGGGCAATGCAGCTCGCGCGGCTCGTTGAACTGCCCGGTGCATACCGCGACGAAATCGAAATCCTCGTTCGTGATCGTACCGTCCTTGCCCGATAGCGCGAGCGTCCAGCCCGGTCGGCCGTCGGCGCGTCGCGCCATGCCGGCGACCGCGGTGTCGAGGCGCAGCATGCGGTCGAGGCCGAAGCTCTTGGCGTAGTCTGTGAGATAGGCATGGACCTGCGGCCCGGTCGGCCACTCCGGATAGGAATCCGGCATGGCGCGATCCGTGTAGCGGTAGAGATCCTTGGGGCTTTGCGTCTGCACCTCCGGATACGATCGCGCCGGCTCCCAGACGCCGCCGAGATCGGCGCTGCGCTCGACGATGGTGACGCGGTGGCCGCGGGCGGAGAACGCTTTTGCGGTGGCGAGGCCGGAGACGCCGGCGCCGATCACGCAGACATGCTTTGGGCTGACCATGGGTGGCTCGCAATCAATGTGTTTCGCGCGCAAGCGGCCTCGTTCGGCCGCGAGGGGCGGCCGGCGGACACGCAAGCAGTGAAGGTGAACGAGAGGGCGGCTTGCCTGGTTGTCTGGCCTAGTCGTTGGCCTCGGGCGGCAGGAAGTCGACCTCATGCAGCGCCGAGATGCGCACGACTTCGGCAGGGTCGGTCAGATTGTGGAGCTGATTGAACAGCGCCTCCAGCTTCTGCATCGGCGAGACCCAGAACAGCGCGCGTGCTGGTTTGTCGGATTTGTTGAAATAGCCGTGCGGGATGCCGCGCGGCAAACGCACGAGGTCGCCGGCATGGGCCTTGACCCATTTGCCGTCGAGTTTGAGGTCGAGGGTCCCTTCCTGCACCAGGATGAACTCGTCCTGGGTCGGATGGATGTGCACCGGCACGAACTGGCCGGGATCGCTGTTGGTCTCGAACGCGAAGGTGGATTCGGTGACGGCCTTGGGGAAATAGACCTGACCCAGGATGTTCCAGGTCTTGCCGCCATAGCCCGTGCCATTTGCGGTAATGCCCTTTTCGAGTGCAGTCATGCTCGCCTCCATATGAACTCCGGCGGGTACCGAGCTTCGGCCACGTGCGAGCCGGTGTCTATCCGCTAAACGAATCCAAAGGCGGCTGTTGCCATGCAGCACGACGATTTTGCGACACGGCCCTTTGCGCGTCCGCGGAACTATTATATGCTTGAAGTAATTCCGTGATGCGAAGCGTGGTCGACGATGTCCGCAGCCGTGCAGGAAATGAGCACACGGTGGTCCCAGGCCGAAAGGCTTGCGGAGTTCGCTCGCGTCACCACCGATGACGTCGACGAGGCGGCCGAGCAGATCGGACGCATTTTCTGTCCTCACGATCTCAAGCCGGCGCAGGCGCGTGCTTCCGGATTTTCGGCCCGGCACAATTGCGCAGCGTTCGACGGCTTTTCCATCAACTATGTTGCCTATGGTCGGACCGTCAGCATCGATCCGGGCTGCCTCGACCGCTTCTTCCTCGTCCAGATCCCGCTCACGGGCACCGCCCACATTCGTGCGGGCGCCGGGGGGTTCGATGCCGTGCCGGACCGAACGGCGTCGCTGCTGTCGCCGACGGTCCCGACCCGGATGATGTGGCGCGACTGTGCGCAAGCCATCTTGCTGCTCGACCGTCGCATGGTCGAGCAGCGTGCCGCGGCGCTGTCGGGCAGGGCGGCCGGCGCGGTCGAGTTCGATCCCGCGATCGACCTGAATGCGCCGTGCGGCCACCACCTGCAAGCCAGCCTTGCCGAGCTGACGAGGCTCGCCGAACGGCTCGGGCCGTCCGGCCGGCTTTCACCGGCCGCGACGGCTGACTGGCGCGAGGCGCTGCTCGATTGTCTCCTCAATGGTCAGCGGCACGGCTTGTCGGATGCGATCAGGACGTTCTCAGGGCAAGCCGAACGTCTGCCGCGTGCGCTCCGGGCCGCGCGGGACCATCTTGCGGAAAATGCCGGTGAGCCGCTCGATCTCGCGCAGCTCGCGGGCGCGTCCGGCATCGGCATTCGCGCGCTCCAGCTCGGCTTCCGCCGTCACTTCGGCGTGTCGATCTCGGAGATGTTGCTCGATATGCGCCTCGCTGGTCTCCATGCCAGGCTCGCGCAGTCTTCGCCGGATGTCTCCATCACCGACATCGCTTTCGATCTCGGCTTCACCCATCTCAGTCGCATGGCCGGCGCTTACCGCGAAAAATTCGGCGAGACGCCGTCGGCAACGTTGCGGCGGCGGATGAGTTAGCGAGAGGCGCCCGAAACGATCATTTTCGCGATCGCGTCGTGTCCTCGTCGGTCTCCTGCTTGCGCAAGAAGCTCTCGACCTCGGCCTGCACCGAATAGGGTGTCGGGATCGGATCACCTGCCGCATCGACGGCGGTGTCGAGCGAGCGGCGCAGCATGCGTGCGAGCTCGGCCTTGCGGTAGGGCTTTGTCAGAAGTGGCGCACCCATGGTGGCCTGTCCCAGCCCATGCGGGGCGTCGTGGGCATATCCCGACGTGAACAGCACCCGTAAGGAGGGCCGCGCAGCCACTAACTCGTCGGCGAGCTCCCGTCCATTCAAGGCGCCGGGCATCACGATATCGGTGAAGAGCAGATCGAACGGCGTGCCTCGGGCCGCGATGGCGAGCGCGTCGCTCGCGTTGGTGGCCGGGATGACCTTGTAGCCGAGGCTCTCGAGCTGGACCGTGACGTAGTGACGGACATCGCGGTCGTCCTCGACGCAAAGGATGGTTTCCGTCCCGCCCACGATCTTGCGTTCGTCATAGCCGGTCGGGCGAAGCACGCTGGTCTCGGCCTTCGGCAGGTAGATCGTGAATGTCGTGCCGCGGCCTTCTTCCGATCTGACCTTGATGCCGCCGCCCGACTGCTTGACGAAGCCGAACACCATGCTGAGCCCGAGGCCCGTGCCCTTGCCGACTTCCTTGGTCGAGAAGAACGGATCGAAGATGCGTTCGAGGATCGCCTGCGGAATGCCCGTGCCGGTGTCGGCAATCTGGATCTCGACATAGTCGCCGGCATAGCCCGCGCCGACCGCGACGGCCTCGCGCACGCCGAACACCACGTTGCGCGTTGTCAGCGTCAGTCTGCCGCCTTGAGGCATCGCGTCGCGAGCGTTGATCGCGAGGTTGAGCAGCGCCGAGGAGAGCTGCCCGCGGTCGGCGAAAGCGAGCCAGATGGCGTCGTCGAGCCTCTTCACGATCTCGATCTTCTTGTCGAAGGTCGCCAGCAGCAGCTTTGCGAGCTCTTCGAGCAGGTCGTTGACGTCGATATCGGCCGGCTGCAGCGCCTGCTTGCGCGCAAAGGACAGCAGGCTCGAGGTCAGCGAGGCGCCACGATCGGCGGCCTCGCTGATCAGCTTGGTGATGGTGGCGAGCGGCGGGTTGTCCTTCACGGCGTCGGCGAGGATATCGATCGTGCCCGTGATTACCGTGAGCATGTTGTTGAATTCATGCGCGATGCCGCCGGTGAGCTGGCCGACCGCTTCCATCTTCTGCGCCTGGATCAGTTGCTCCGCGGCGGCGCGCTTCTGGGTGACGTCCTTGACGAAATTGTTGATGACGGTTTGCCCGCCGAGCTGGAGCGTGGTGCTCGATGCCTCGATCAGGATCTCGTCGCCTTCCCGGTGCAGCAGGGTCGCCTCAAACCGGATGCCGATCGGGGTATGCGAAAGCTCCGGCAGAAGGCGCATCATGCGTTGCCTGAAACCGTCGCGGAGCGGCTCGGCGATGAGAAGGTTGACGACGTCGGCGCCAAGCGCCTCCTTGCGCGTCCATCCGGTCAGCGCCTCGGCCTGAACGCTCCACTCCAGGATGATCCCGTTCGCGTCGGTCTGCACGAAAGCATCCAGCGCGGTCTTGATGACGGCCTGGGTCATCCGGGCGCTCGACTTCGCCTGCTCGGCCAGTTGCGCGGCGATGCGCTTGTCCTGCGCCGTCTCGATCGTACGCGTGCAGAGCCGCGCGATCAGCACTGCGACGGCGCCGCTTGCGAGCAGCGCAATGATCTCCGAAGCGCCGAACCCGGGTCCGGTCACGGCATACGAGACGAGGAGAGCCGCGGCGGTCACGACGACCTGCGCGGCCATCGCGAGTGTCAGAAGCCCCCTGAGTTTCATGCTCTCACACCAGCGACGTCCGCCGCGGACCCTCGCGTCCGCCCTGTCAAATGAGTCCGGCTCCCTGTGAGCTACAGACTCCCTGCGGCGTCGTCGAGGGCAATTTCCGGAGGTATCGGGGCGAGGCGTGCTTTGGGTTCAACTCGCTGGCGAATCGGTCTGGCGCAGCGTCGTGACCCAGATCACACGCGCCGCCTGCTGGGTCGGGTTGTCGAACATGTGCGGCACGATGCTCGGAAAACGAAAACTGTCGCCAGCCTCGAGCACATGGGCCTGGTTGTCGAGCCACAGCCGCAGGCTGCCGGAGAGGATGTAGCCGGCCTTCTCGCCGTTGTGCTGCAGGAAGTCGGTACCGGACGAGGCGCCGGGATTGAGCGTGAGCTCGTAGAGCTCGAGCTGGCCCGTGCCTTCCGGCGTCAGCGCTTCCTTGACGACGCCGCTCGCGGTGAGGCGCAGCAGGCGCCGGTTGTTCTTGCGCACGATGTAGCGCTGCACATCGGCGGCCGCGGAATCACTGGTCTCGAAGAAATAGGAGATGGGGACGTCGAGCGCGATGCTGAGCAGGCGGAGCGTGCGGATCGACGGCATGGCGCGCGCCCGTTCGAGCTGGCTGATCATGCCGTTGGAGAGGCCGGTCTTGTTGGCGACGTCCTGGATCGAGAGGCCGGCGCGCTGGCGCAGCAGCCGCACAGTCTCGCCGAGCCGCTGGTCGACCGCATCGTCGGCCTCGGTCGTCGAGGCCTCCTTCGGACCGTTCGTGTTGCCGCGACCATCCATGTCGCTCTCCCGTGCATGACCTCACCGCCGGAATGGCCGGCGGTGTGAAAAGGTCGCGCATCCTAGCAATCCGATTGACAGCTGTATTTAGTCATGGTGAACTTTTGATCGAAAAATTTAGAAGCACTAAAGCCCACTCCTGTCCCTTTGCCGGGGTCTCGGGGCGCGGGAGAGGTGCCGCGTGCGGGAACGGAGACTGGTCATGGCAGACAGCACCGGCAAGTTCGGCGTTGGCGGATTGCATCATCTCGGCATTCCAAATCGCCGACAATTCTTTCAGCTCGGCGCAGGCGCCGCGGCAGGATGGACGTTTTCAGGCAGCGCCTTTGCGCAGACCGAACGTCCGGGCAATCCGCCGGACAAGCCGCGCGGACAGGTGATCGCGGCGCTGTCGCAGGAGCCGACCGTCTTTCATCCCCTGATGCCCGGCATCGAAGTCGACCAGGGGGTCTGGTGGCAGGTGTTCTCGCCGCTCTGGTTCATCGATCCCGACGGCAAGTTCGTTCCCGACCTCGCGCGCGAAGTTCCGACGGTCGAGAATGGCGGCCTGTCGGCCGATGGCCTGACCTGGAAGATCAAGCTGCGCAGCGATGTGAAATGGCACGACGGCACGGCGTTCACGGCCGACGACGTCAAGTTCTCGCTCGACTTGATCAACAATCCCGATTTCCGCGTCCGCAACCGCGTCGGCCATAGCCTGGTCAAGGACATCACGATCGTCGCGCCCGACGAGATCCACTGGCGAATGGAAGCTCCCTATTCGCCCTACCTGTCGATCCTGTCCCTCACCTTCATCGTGCCGAAACACATCCTGGAGAAGGTGTCCGACCCGAATTCGTCGCCGTTCCACAACGCACCCGTCGGCACCGGGCCGTTCCGCTGGGGCGAGCGTGTGCCCGGCGACCACACTCAGGTAAATGCCTATGCCGGCTATCACGGCAAGGGGCCTTACGTCGAACGCGTCGTCTTCAAGTACATTCCCGATCTCACCGTCCTCTACACCCAGTTCCGCACTGGACAGGTCGACTACACCGGCCTGCAGGGCATCCTGCCGAACTTCGTGCAGGAAGCGAAGACACTGAAGGCGCGCAAGATCTTCGTCTCGTCAACGGCGTCGGTGGAGCATATCGCGCCGAATCTCGAGTTCGGCGCCTTCGCCGATCGCACGGTGCGCGAGGCGCTGTATCTCGCCATCAACAAGCAGGCGATCATCGATGCGCTGAACTACGGCCTGCCGATGCAGACCGAGAGTTTCGTGCCGAAGGAAGCATGGTCGTTCCAGCACGGCCTGCCGCAGCACAAATACGATCCGACCAAGGCCAACGCGCTGCTCGATGCGGCCGGCTGGGTGCGCGGCGCCGGCGGCGTCCGCGAGAAGGGTGGCGTGAAGCTCGAATTCACCAACTCGACGACCTCGGGCAACGCGGTGCGCGAGCAGACCCAGCAGCTCCTGATCCAGGACTGGCGCGCGATCGGCGCGACCATGCGCGTCAACAACATGCCGGCCGCCGTGATCTGGGGCGATTTCTGGCAGCAGTCGAAGTTCAATTCGGTGATCGTGGGCGTGAACTTCATGCTCGGCAGCGACCCCGACGTGACGCCGCGGTTCGGCTCCGGCGCGACCCCTGCCAAAGGTGGCCGCGGCTACAACACCTATCAGTACAAAAGCGCGGAGGCCGATCGGCTGCTCGCGCAAGGCGCCCAGCAATTCGATCTCGCCCAGCGCAAGGCCACCTATGGCGATCTTCAAAAGCTGATCCGGAACGACCTCGCGATCCTGCCGTTGTTCCAGGGCTTCATTGCCGAGGGCGTGAAGGAGGGGCTGCAAGGCTTCCGTCCCAACATCAACACCTCGAGCAATTGCTGGAATATCCGCGAATGGTACTGGGCGTGATGCGCTCCATTCGCGAGATCGCCTGAGATGGCTCGTTACGTCGCCAATCGCCTGGCGCAGGCGGTCATGCTGCTGGTGATCGTCTCCGCGATCGGCTTCGCCCTCCTGCATCTGGCGCCCGGCGGTCCGCTCTCGCAATTCGCGGCCTCCGCACAGATGACGCAGGAGGATCTCGATCGCGTCACCAGGCAACTCGGCCTCGATCGCCCGCTGCCGATCCAGTATCTCGACTGGTTCGGCCGCATGCTAAGGGGCGATTGGGGCAAGTCCTATCGCGACGGCGAGGCGGTACTGTCGGTGATCTCCTCGCATCTCGGCGCCACGCTGGAACTGATGACGACGGCGACCATCATCGCGGTGCTGCTCGGCTGCTGGATCGGTATACTCGGTGCGCTCCGGCGATATTCGCTGTTCGACTCGCTCGCCACCGTCGGCGCCATGATCGCGCTGTCGATCCCGACCTTCTGGTTCGGCCTCGTCACCATCTACGTGTTCTCGGTGACTCTCGGCTGGCTGCCGGCGGGAAACCGCGAAACCGTCGGCGACGGCTCCTTCCTCGATCTGGCGCATCACCTGATTGCGCCGGCGATGGTGCTGGCGCTGGTCGAGACCGCCATGTGGGGCCGCTTCATGCGCTCTTCGATGCTCGAGGTGATCAACCAGGATTACATCCGCACCGCGCGCGCCAAGGGCATGCCGGAATGGCGCATCCTCACCGTACATGCGTTGCGCAACGCGCTGCTGCCGATGATCACGGTCGCGGGCCTGCAGTTTCCGACGCTGCTCGGCGGCGCGCTGGTCGCCGAGACCGTGTTCACCTGGCCCGGCATGGGCCGGCTGTTCCTGGATTCCATCGGTTACCGCGACTATCCCGTGGTGATGGGCATCCTGATGTTCTCGGCGACCATGGTGCTGATCGGCTCGCTGATTGCTGACATTCTCTATGCCGTCGTCGATCCGCGGATCCGGGTGGGCTAGGCGATGGCGACTGCTGCTCTCTCCACCGCTCAACCCGCCCCTGGCCAGGCCGCGTGGCGGCGCTTCTGCCGGCATCGGCTGGCGCTTGCGGGTGCGGTGATCATCGTGGTCCTCGTCCTCGGCTCGGCGATCGGTCCCTATCTGCTGCCGTTCGACGACACCTATATCGACATCATGAAGCGGTTCGCGCCGCCGTTCTCGGGCGCACATATCCTCGGCACCGACGAACTCGGCCGTGACGTGCTGGCGCGGCTGATGATGGGTGCGCGTGTCTCGTTGTCGATCGGCATTGTCGCGATGGTGATGGCGATGGTGGTCGGCATCGTCGTCGGTGCCTTCGCCGGCTTCTATGGCGGCGTGGTCGGCGCCGTGCTGATGCGGCTGGTCGACGCCGTGCTGTGCTTTCCAACCATCTTCCTGCTGCTGGCGCTGGCGGCGCTCACCGAGCCCGGCCTCGTCACCACCACCGTGCTGATCGCGGCGACTGCCTGGATGTGGGTGGCGCGGGTCGTCGAAGCCCAGGTGCGCTCGCTGCGGGAGCGCGAATTTGCGGTGGCTGCGCTCGCCTTCGGCTCGTCGAACCTGCGGATCATGTTTCGCGAGCTCGTGCCCAATGCGGTCGCGCCGATCATGGTTGCGGCGACGCTCAACGTCGCCAAGGCGATCCTGCTGGAATCCTATCTCAGCTATCTCGGCTACGGCATCCAGCCGCCGGCCGCGAGCTTGGGCAACATGCTCAACAACGCGCAGATCTATCTCACCAGCGCGCCGTGGCTCGCGATCGCACCGGGCGTCGCCATCACGCTGGCCGTGACGAGCTTTAACTTCCTCGGTGACGGCCTGCGCGACGCGCTCGATCCGCGAATGAACATCCCATGACGAGCAAGATCTCGATCGAACTGGCCTCCAGGAGTGCATCATGTCGCCGCCGCTCAATCGTATAAACAGCGACGAACGCCTGCCGACGCAGGTGGACGTCGTCGTCATCGGCGGCGGCGTCATCGGTGTGTCCGCGGCCTATCATCTCGCAAAGAAGGGCCTCTCCGTCGCGCTGGTCGAGAAGGGTCATGTCGGCGGCGAGCAGTCGAGCCGCAATTGGGGCTGGTGCCGTCAGCAGGGCCGTGCGCGCGAGGAAATTCCGCTGGCGCGCGAAGCGCTGCGGCTGTGGGAGGACATGCAGAACGAAGCCGGTGTCGATGCCGGCTTCCGCCGCACCGGCGTGCTGTTCCTGACCAAGAGCAAGGACGAGCTCGCCAGTTGGGAGCGCTGGGCCGCAACGGCACGCGAGATGCAGGTCCATTCGACCGTGCTGACGCCGGCCGAGGTCGCCGAGCGCATGCCGGGCAATACCGACAAATGGGTCGGGGGCCTTCATACGCCGAGCGACGGCCGCGCCGAACCGTCGATGGCCGTGCCCGCGCTGGCAACGGCTGCGCGAAAACACGGCGTCACCATCCATCAGGGCTGCGCCGCGCGCGGGCTGGAGACGACCGGCGGCCGGGTCAGCGCCGTCGTCACCGAGAAAGGCACCATGCGCACGCAAGCCGTGCTGCTGTCGGGTGGCGCATGGTCGTCGCTGTTTTGCCGCCGTCACGGCATCGAGCTGCCGATCGGTCTCGTCAACGCCACGGCGTGCCGGACCACGCCGGCACCCGAGATCACCTCCGGTGCGCTCGGCACCGATCTCTATTGCATCCGCCGCCGTCTCGATGGTGGTTTCACGCTGGCGCTGCGCAATCGTGGCACGGTCGAGCTGTCGCCGGACCTGTTCCGCTACGCGCGCACGTTCTGGCCGACCTATCTGCATCGTCGCAATGGCCTGAAGATGTCGTTCGGCAAATCGTTCTTCGACCAAGTTATGCGCGGTACAGGCTGGAGCTTTGACAAACCGTCACCGTTCGAGGCCGAGCGCGTGCGCGATCCAGCGCCCGACATGTCGCTGGTCAATGCGGCGCTGGCCTCGCTGATCAAGGCGAACCCTGAACTGAAAGACATCGAGATCGCGGAAGCCTGGGGTGGCACCATCGACTGCACGCCGGATACGATCCCGGTGATCTCGCCGGTCGACGCGCTGCCCGGCTTCTTCCTTGCGACCGGCTTCTCCGGCCATGGATTCGGCATCGGCCCTGCGGCCGGCAAGCTCGCCGCCGACATCGTGACCGGGGCGACGCCGCTGGTCGATCCCGCCGCCTACAGCCACAAGCGCATGATCGACGGCCGGCGGCTCGCGCCGGTCAGCCCGTTCTGAGGGCCGCATGACGGTTCTCTACAAGGCCAACATGGTGCGCGGTGCGGAGTGGGCGGCCTTCTTCGCAGAGCGCGCGCCCGACGTGCCGTTCCGGCTCTGGCCCGATATCGGTGATCCCGCCGCGGTACGCTATCTCGTGGCGTGGGTGCCGCCGGACGATATCGCGGCGACCTTTCCCAACATCGAGCTGGTCTTTTCGGTCGGCGCCGGCGTCGACCAGTTCGACGCAACGAAAGTTCCGGCGCACATCCCGCTGGTGCGCATGCTGGAGCCCGGCATCGCCGAGACCATGGTGGAATACGTCACCATGGCGGTGCTCGGCCTGCATCGCGATCTCCTGCATTTCATCAATCAGCAGAGGGAGCAGGTCTGGCGCGAGATCCGGATCACGCCGGCCAAACGTCGTCGTGTCGGCGTCATGGGGCTCGGCCAGCTCGGTCAGGCCGTGCTCGAACGCCTCAGGGCGTTCGGCTTTCCGCTATCGGGCTGGAACCGTTCGCCGCGCGAGATCGAGGGCGTCACCTGTTACGCCGGCGCGGACGCGTTGCCAAAATTCCTCGCGCAGTCCGACATCCTCGTCTGCCTGTTGCCGCTGACGGACGAGACCCGCGGCATCCTCAACGCTGATCTGTTCGCCCGGCTGCCGCGCGGGGCGGCGCTCGTCAATGTCGGGCGCGGCCCGCATCTCATTGAGGCTGATTTCCTTGCCGCACTCGACAGCGGCGCGCTGTCGGGTGCCGTGCTGGATGTCACCGATCCCGAGCCGCTGCCGGCAGGCCATCGGTTCTGGAGCCATCCACGCATTCTGCTGACGCCGCACAATGCCAGCATGACGAGCCCGGACACGGCCGTCGATTTCGTGCTCGATGTCATCGCACGTCACCGCCGCGGCGAGGAGCTGCCGGGGCTGGTTAACCGCAGCCGCGGTTACTAGGGTAATCGCATGTGCATCGGCGCAACCAGACCTGACCAAATCGCCGCCGAAGCACAGGCGCCCGTGCTGTCGGTCTCGGGCCTCACCACGTCCTTCCTGCGCGAGCGGCAATGGATCCCGGTGGTTCGCAACGTCTCTTTCGATATCGCGCCCCGCGAAACCGTGGCGATCGTGGGCGAATCCGGTTCGGGCAAGAGCGTCACCGCGCTCTCGATCATGCGGCTCATTCCCGGAGAGAGCGGCCGCAGTGAAGGCTGCATCATGTTGTCCGGCCGCGATCTGTTGACGCTGCCGGAAACGAGCATGAAGGACATCCGCGGCAACGAGGTCGCGATGATCTTCCAGGAGCCGATGACGAGCCTCAACCCGGTGCTCACGATCGGCTTCCAGATCGCGGAGGCGCTGATCCAGCATCGCGGCCTGTCACGCGCGGCGGCCGAGGCCGAGACCATCCGGCTGCTCGACCGTGTCCGTATCCCGGCGGCAAGGTCGCGCTTCCACGAGCATCCGCATCGTTTCTCCGGCGGCATGCGCCAGCGCGTGATGATCGCGATGGCGCTGGCCTGCAAGCCGAAACTCCTGATCGCGGACGAGCCGACCACCGCACTCGACGTCACCATCCAGGCGCAGATCCTGGAGCTCTTGAAGGAGCTTCAGCAGGAGGAGGGGATGTCGATCGTCTTCATCACCCACGACATGGGCGTGGTCGCCGAGATCGCCGACCGCACTGTCGTGATGTATGGCGGGCAGGCGGTGGAGACCGACGCGACGTCGCGCATCTTCGCCGCACCCTCGCATCCCTATACGCGTGCGCTGCTCGCCGCCGTGCCGCGGCTTGGCTCGATGGACGGCCGGACGCGGCCGATGCGGTTTCCGATCGTCGACAAGGTGACGGGCACCTCGGACGAGCCGACGGAAACGCCGGATACAGTCTCGATTGCCGAACGCCCGCTGCTCGAGGTCTCGAACCTCACCACGCGCTTTCCGATCCGCTCCGGCCTGTTCGGAAAAGTCTCGGGCCGTGTCCACGCCGTCGAAAACATCTCCTTCACCTTGCGCGCCGGCGAGACGCTGGCGCTGGTCGGCGAATCCGGCTGCGGCAAGTCGACCACGGGCCGCTCGATCCTCAAGCTGACCGAGCCCGACGCCGGCACCGTGCTGATCGACGGCCAGGACGTGCTCGCCATGACCGGCCGCACCTTGCGCGATTTCCGCAAGCACATGCAGATCGTGTTTCAGGATCCGTTCGCGAGCCTCAATCCGCGCATGTCGGTGGGAACCGCGATCGCAGCTCCACTTCTCGCTAACGGCCTGGCGACGGCGTCACAGGCGCGCGACAAGGTCGCCGATCTCCTCGTGCGCGTCGGTCTCACCGCCGACATGGCCGCGCGCTTCCCGCACGAATTTTCCGGCGGCCAGCGCCAGCGCATCTGCATCGCGCGGGCGCTTGCGCTCGGGCCGAAGCTGATCGTCGCGGACGAGGCGGTCTCCGCGCTCGACGTCTCGGTCAAGGCGCAGGTCGTCAATCTCATGCTCGACCTTCAGGCCAGTATGGGCCTTGCCTATCTCTTCATTTCCCACGACATCGCGGTGGTCGAGCGCATGAGCCATCGCGTCGCGGTCATGTATCTCGGCGAGATCGTCGAGATCGGCCCGCGCGCAGCTGTGTTCGGTCATCCTCAGCATCCCTATACGAAGAAGCTGATGGCCGCCGTGCCGGTGCCCGATCCAGCACGCCGCGGCGCCAGGCGCGAGGCGTCGAACGACGAGATCAGAAGCCCGGTGCGCGCGCCCGGCTATCAGCCCCCGCTGCGGCAATATCGCGAAGTCTCGCCCGGGCATGTGGTGCAGGTCTGTGGCGAGGAGTGGTCGGTGTGACGCGCGACTGCGCGGTGCAGATTTGCGCTCCTGAAATCGTGACCGGATGGAGCGACATGGAACTGCGGTATGTGAAGCGCCTCATAGTCCGTTACTCTCGTTTCGAGCTATCACTCTCGCAAGAAATTGTCGCACCCGGACGCTAACCGACAGGCACGGGTGAGATGACTGCGCAGCCGCGTGCGCGCAGATTTGGATTGGCTCTCGTCTTACTCACGAGCGAGCCAGCCCCATCACTCAGCACAGATCTTTCTGAAATTGGAATCTAGGGCATCGAGAACCGCGTCCCGGCAGCTTCTATTCGGGGTCGGGCCAGTAGGCTGCCAATTACTCAGAAGGAGCCCCCAATGAAGATCAGCAGTGCAATTTCGAGCGCATTTTCCCTCGCAAGGTACGTCAGCGGTCTTCGGATCGCGCGTTCCAGTCTGATCAAGTCGGCCCATCTTCTTGAAAGAATCGGGCTCGCAGCCGTTGGTGCCTCATGCGGCCTCTATGTGGGTGCGACCCTGTTACGCCAGAAAGGCGGACTTTTCGAAAGCGGCTGGATCGTGCTGCTGACGATGCTCTACGGAGCTCTCAGCTATTATGTTGGAATTGATTTGTCGCGCAGTGTCGCGCGGAAGACGATTGCGAGCACCTCGGAAGAATACAACGGATCCGAGGCGGCCGAGATCATGAGTGCGGCCGGAACGTTCGGCGCGGCGATAGCAGCAACTCTGTCCGTCAGCATCCTTGTCCTTGATCAAAACCTTCCCAATGGCCTGATCGGCTTTGTTGCGGGCTGTTGGGTGGTTGGGTCTTCGCTTCAGGTCGCGGCGGGAACGATGGCACGCAACTCCGAAGTGCCGATGGACAAGGAATGAAAAACGATTGTGCTCACGAGAAACGTCTGCTCGGCGTCGTGACGTGGGCACAAGTCCAATGCCGCACACGGCTTCGGGTGTGAAAGGCGCTGACGGCTCATCGCAACCTTTGTCGTCCACCACGGCATGCAGACGATTTTGAGTAGCGCTGCCTTGCGCGTCGAGCAACGTCCCTGCCGCGAAGCGGTATCGGTACTGAGCAACCTACGTTATCGCGCAAACAAACAAGACGTGCCATCATGGCGGCGTTGGGATACTGTCCCCGCGCCGAGGTCCAAGATTCTGCGAACCGCCAACCACACGATCGGTGGAGCCGATGCAGATTGCGGAATGGCTCGATACGATGGGGCTTGGGCAATACGCCGAGCGTTTTGTCCAAAACGGGATCGACATGAGCGTCCTTCCCGAGCTGATGGGCGAGGACTTCGATAAGCTCGGCGTCCTGCTCGGTCATCGCCGTAAAATGCTGCGTGCCATTGCCGACCTCGATCCCGCCGCGTTGATTGCATCGCCGGCGCCTCCTCATGACGCCGAGCGGCGTCACCTCACCGTCATGTTTTGCGATCTGGTCGGCTCGACTGCGCTGTCTGCGCGTCTCGATCCCGAGGACATGTGGGAAGTGATCCGAGCCTACCGCGCCGCCTGCGCGAGCGTCGTTGCTGCCTATGACGGCTGGATCGCCAGGTTCGTCGGTGACGGAATACTCGTCTATTTCGGCTATCCCCGCGCCCACGAGGATGATGCCGAGCGGGCCGTGCGAGCTGGCCTCGACGCCATCTCTGCGACAGGGCAACTCAAAACAGGCACCGACGAGCGGGTTGAACTGCGGATCGCAATTGCGACCGGGCTTGTGGTGGTCGGCGACCTCATCAGCGGCGATGCGTCAGAGGAGCACGCAACCATCGGCGATACACCAAACCTCGCTGCTCGGCTCCAGAGCCTGGCGGAGCCGGGGGCGGTCGTCGTTGCCTCGTCGACGCGCCGGCTGCTTGGTGATCTCTTCACGTTTCGCAATCTCGGCCGCCGCGAGGTCAAGGGAATAACCGAACCCATCGCAGTCTGGGCAGTGGAGGGAGCGATCGCATCCGAGAGCCGCTTCGAGGCGGTCCGCGCGGCGCGCTCAATCGGCTTTGTCGGCCGCAAGGACGAGATCGAATTCATTCTCTCGCGCCAGCGGCGGGCATGGCAGGGGCAGGGCCAGATGGCGCTGATTTCTGGCGAAGCGGGCATCGGCAAGTCGCGCATTGTCGCAACGCTGTCCGAAAGTCCCTCATTGGGGGCGCACCGCCGGGTGCGATATCAGTGTTCGCCCTACCATACCAACAGTGCACTTCATCCCTTCGTCGCGCAGCTCGAGCGCGCCGCCGGCATCCAGGCGCACGATACGCCCGGGCAAAAGCTCGACAAGCTCGAGGCGATGCTGGCGCTTGGAACGCAGCAGGTTGCCCAGGCGACGCCGCTCATTGCGGCTCTCCTTTCGATTCCCACCGGCGATCATTATCCGCCGCTCGGTTTGAGCCCGGTGCAGCAGCGGCGACAGACATTTGCCGCCCTTCTCGATCAGCTCGAGGGGTTGGCGCGGGAGCAACCCCTGCTGATCATCTGCGAGGACATGCATTGGGCGGATGCCACGACACTTGAACTGTTCGATCTCGGTGTCGACCGGATCAGGGGACTGCCGATACTCGTGCTCATGACATCCCGGCCGGAGTTCGAGCCCTCCTGGTCGGGCCTTGCGAATGTCAGTCTGTTGCGGCTCGACCGGCTCGACCGGCAGGACACGCGTGCACTGGTCGAGCAGGTGACCGTGGGCCGGAAGCTGCCGCGCGAGATGATGGAACAGATCGTCGACAAGACGGATGGCATCCCGCTATTCGTCGAGGAATTGACCAAGATGGTGCTGGAGTCCGGATTGCTCGTCGAAGATTCCGGGCGCTATCGCCTCGACAGTCCACTGCCGCCGCTCGCCATTCCGGCGACGCTGCAGGATTCGCTGATGGCGCGTCTCGATCGGCTGGCACCAGTCAAGGAGGTCGCCCAGATTGGTGCCGCCATCGGCCGCGATTTCTCGTACGCGCTGCTGAGATCTGTGGCGGGACGCGATGATCTGATGCTGAGCGCCGCACTCGGGCAACTCGAAGAGGCTGAATTGCTGGTGCGTCGCGGGGCTCTGCCCGAAGCGAACTATAGTTTCAGGCATGCCCTCGTACAGGAAGCGGCCTACGAGGGCCTGCTCAAGAGCAAGCGGCAGGTGCTTCACAAGCGCATCGGCGATGTCCTGCGCGAGAAGTTTCCGGTCATCGCCGAGACAGAGCCGGAAGTTCTGGCGCATCACTTCACCGAGGCGGGGCTGAGCGAGGACGCCATCGTGTGGTGGCGCAAGGCGGGCCAGCAGGCGCTGAAACGCTCGGCCTATTCCGAGGCGATCGCACATCTCGGCAAGGCGATTGCGATCGCCGATGAGTTGCCCGATGAGCCCCGCCGCATGATGGGCAGGCTGCATCTCCAGATTGCATATGGCCGCGCATTGCGGGGCAGCCTCGGTCACAGCGCGCCCGAAACGGTCGCCGCATGGACGCGCGCCCGACAGTTCGCAGCCGACATCGATGATCCCGTCGAACTTGCGCCGATCCATTCGGGCCTTTTCAATGCCTGCCTGACGCACGGCGAACTCGCTCCGATGCGGGAGCTGGCGGATGCCATCGCGAGCGCCGCTGATCGACGACCGGACTCACCGGTGGCCGCCGTCGTTGCACGTTGGACGGGCGGCGTTACCTGCTGGTTCGGAGGCGATTACCTGAACGCGAGGGCGCATCTCGAGCAAGCACTGGAGATTTATGGTGCTGAGCCGGATCCGGCGACGTTCCGGGCGTCCGCGCTGGATCTCCCGTTCGTGATCATGAGATTCCTGGCCCTGGTGCTTTGGCCGCTCGGCAGGATTGCGCGCGCACGTCAGCTGGCCGCCGAAGCCGTGAGTGCTTCCGGAGAAAAACGGGCGCTGTCCGAGGCCAATGCGCTGGTTCATCGCGCCGTGTTCGACGGACTATGCGGGGGCATGTTGCAGCAGACGGAGACGATCTTGGCGCTCGGTCTCGCGCGCGACCACACGATGCCGCTGTATGTGGCCGCCGGCACCTACCTCGACGGCCTGGCCAAGTGGCGTGCCGGCGATCGCATGGCCGGGCTGACGGAAATGCGTCGCGGCTGGACCTTGCTGCACGAGAATGACTGCTATCTCTGTGAACCGTTTTGGGGAATGCATGTCGCCATGGCGGACGCAGCGATGGGCCAGCTCGGGACCGGGCTGGAGATCCTGAGCGAGCTGATCGCATGGACCGGACAATCCGGTCAGCACTGGCTTGATGCCGAACTGCACCGCGTCCATGGCGAGCTCTTGTTGCGTCACGACCCTCCAGACGCATCCGGTGCCGAAACTGCCCTGAAGCGAGCGCTGGACATCGCACGGTGCCAGCAGGCGAAGACCTTCGAGCTGCGCAGCGCCCTCGGACTTGCTCGCCTGTACAAGACGATCGGCCGAGCGGGCGCGGCCTCCGACGTGCTCGCTCCCATGCTCGCCGAATTCGATTCCGAGCGAAATCTTCCCGAAGTCATGGAAGCGAAAGAGCTGCTCGCGCAAGAGCAGTAGAGGTGTGCCGCTTCTCTAGCGGGCCATCTGTGGGCAGGCGATGACGGTCACGAATTGACGTGCACGAAATCCCGCAGCAGCGGATAGATCTCGTTGTTCCAGCGCTTGCCGGAGAACACGCCGTAATGGCCGACGCCGGCCTGCATGTGATGCACCCGGCGATAGGCGCGCACGCCGGTGCAGAGGTCTTGCGCGGCGAGCGTCTGGCCGATCGAGCAGATGTCGTCCTTCTCGCCCTCGACCGTCATCAGCCCCATGCGGCTGACCGCCCTGGTATCCACGGGACGGCCGCGATGCATCAGCCTGCCCTGCGGCAGCAGGTGTTCCTGGAACACGTCGCGCACCGTCTCGATGTAGAACTCGGCCGGCAGGTCCATGACCGCAAAGTATTCGTCGTAGAAGGTCTTGATGCTGGCCGCCTTCTCCTTCTCGCCCTTGGCGATGTGGTTGGCGAGATCCATGTGCTGCTTGATGTGACGCTCGAGATTCATCGAGACGAAGGCGGTGAGCTGCACGAAGCCGGGATAGACTTTCCGGAATGCACCGCGGCACTGCACCGGGACGTAATTGATCAGGTTCTGCTCGAACCATTCGATCGGCTTGCTCTTGGCGAAGTCGTTGACCTTGGTCGGCTGGATCCGTGTGTCGATCGGCCCCGCCATCAGCGTCAGCGTCGCCGGCCGCGATGGATGATTGCCCTCGCACAT
Source organism: Bradyrhizobium monzae (assembly GCF_021458635.1). Taxonomy (GTDB): domain Bacteria; phylum Pseudomonadota; class Alphaproteobacteria; order Rhizobiales; family Xanthobacteraceae; genus Bradyrhizobium. Next base: position 1,374,719 of record NZ_JAIRDQ010000001.1, on the reverse strand, counting down.
GATCGCGGCGGCCGCGAGCGCCGAGACCGACGGCTGGCAGATCGCCACCATATGCGGGCGCGGGCCGAGCTGGCCGAGGAAGTCGATGAGATGCTCGGTGTAGTCGTCGAGCCCGAAGCGGCCCTCGCTGCGCGGGATGTCGCGCGGGTTGTGCCAGTCGGTGATGTAGACGTCGTGGTCCTGCAGCAGCGTCTTCACGGTGCCGCGCAGCAGCGTGGCGAAATGGCCGGACATCGGCGCCACCAGCAGCATGCGCGGCTGCTCGATCCCGTTGTCCTTCTTGAAATGCAGCAGCGAGCCGAACGGCGTGGCGTAGGCGATCTCCTCGGTGATCCCGATCTCGCGATCGCCCACCATCACGCTGTCGATGCCGTAGGCCGGGCGGTGGTAGGTGAGGGTGGAGCGCGAGATCAGCTCCAGCGCCGCCGAGAGCCGGCCGACGACCTGGTCGGACAGGCCCTGCGGCACCAGATTGAGGAATTTGAGCGCGGACGTGGCGCCCGCCCGCCACGGCGCCGTCAGGTCCATCTGGTTCTGAAACGCCTGATAATACATCGACATCATACTGGAGCGCCCACCTCTCCCGTGCTGCCATGCAATATCGACGCCAAGCAAAGGGCTCCTGGAATTGGCACGTCGCTTGCTGCTCGTTTGGCCGGAAACGTGAGGGAAGAGCCCTATGGCGAAGGCGACACTGACCATCAGCAGCAAGAACTACTCGTCCTGGTCGCTGCGTGGCTGGCTGCTGACGAAGTTTTCCGGGCTCGATTTCGAGGAGATCGTCACCGCCCCGGATGACGCGTCGGCGCGTGCCGAAATCCTGCTGCTGTCGTCCTCGATCCTGGTGCCCTGTCTGCGCCACGACGGCGCCACCGTCTGGGACACGCTCGCGATTGCCGAATATCTCAATGAGGTGAGGCCGGACGCAGGACTGCTGCCGGCTGATCGCGTCCAGCGCGCGCATTGCCGCTCGATCTGCGGCGAAATCCATTCCGGCTTCACCACGTTGCGGGCCTCGCTGCCGGTCAATCTGAAGGGGCATTTTCCCGGCTTCAAGATCTGGTCGCGCGCGCAGGCCGACATCGACCGGGTCTGGTTGATCTGGCGCGACTGCCTGGCGAAATCCGGCGGCCCGTTCCTGTTCGGCGAGACGCGCACCATGGCGGATGCGATGTACGCCCCGGTGGTGACGCGCTTCGTCACCTATGACGTCAAGCTCGAGCCACCTCTCAAGGCCTATGCCGACGCCATCATGGCGATGCCCGAAATGCAGGAATGGATCGCAGCGGCGAAGGAAGAGCCGGCCGAGATCGAGGAGCTCGAGGTCGAATATTAGGCAGGCGGCGTACTGCCCTGCCTGTTTCGGGGGCGACGGCGGCCCGCGTCCTCCCCGACCTCTATGTCTTTGCCATCATTAACTTTTGGTGCTGCCAATCAACGAGGGGCAGCACCTGCCCTGCGCAGATATTGTGCGTCCAGGAAGGCCCTCGTCGACATCTAGCCGTGAACAGCCGCGTACAGCGCCAAACGGCCGATTCGGACGTGATTCGTTCGGGCCGCGTTCCGTTCGTTAAGGCAGAGCGCGGCCCCGTCGCATTTTGGGACAGACGCGCGCGGTCAGGCCACGCCCGAATGCTTCATGCGCGGTACGCGCCAGCCGATGACGGTGGCCTCCACCGGGACGCCGGCCGCGTCGTTCTGCCAGCGGCCCTCGACATAGCGGCAGGCGAACGGCAGTTGATATGTCCCGCTGTGGTCCTCACACAGCACTTCGACTGGCAGGCCGGGTGGCGGCTCGCCGGCGCCATCGAATTCCGCCAGACGTCTATCGCGCGTTGCCATTCCAAAAATCTCCCCTAATCAAAGCCGCGGAAAGAGCGCCCAGTTCTTCCGCGTGCGGTTCAACGTTCCCCGTCCGAGGGAACAACCCAAGCTCAACGCGAGAATGCGGTACGAGTGTGGTAGCTTCGGGAAGGCGCGCTCGATCGGCGCACATTGCCGTGATTAATTTGACGAGGAACCTGGATGCCGCGCACGCTCGCCGCCGCTTGTTTCGCCATATTACCGCTCGTCGCGCATACGCCGGCGCTGGCACAGGACGTCCCCGGCATCGAGATCTGCACGGTCGAGAAGACCATGGAGCGGCGCACCAGCTGTCTCCAGAGCAATGTCGACTTTCTCCAGAAGACCATCACCAAGCTCAATCTCGATCACCAGCAGAAGATCGACGCCGCCAACCGTCAGATCGACGCGCTGAAGGTGACGCTCGTAGGCCTCCAGAAGAACATCGGCGATCTCCAGGCCGCGCAGGCGAAGACGGCGGAGGATATGAAGAAGAAGCAGGATGCCCCGCCAGCGAAGGATGCGAAGTAAGGTGCCGTAGGGTGGGCAAAGCGGAAGCGTGCCCACCAACTTTCTCAATTCATGGGGAGATGGTGGGCACGGCGCAAATGCGCCTTTGCCCACCCTACGACACCCGTGCCGCGGCACGAGAGCAATCCTGATCAAGCGTGGCGTGGCGGCGCGGCGCATCATCGCCCCGCTTCGAACGAGAGTCGCACCCCATGAACCCAGCCCAGCGCGCGCTCTGGTATATCGAGAGCCATCTGGCCGAGCCGATGATGCTCGACGAGATCGCTGCGATCGGTGGCGTGTCACGGTTCCACATGGTGCGTGCGTTTGCCGCAGCCACCGGTCTGCCGGTGATGCGTTACGTGCGCGCACGGCGGCTGAGCGAGGCGGCGCGCAGTCTTGCCAAGGGCGCGCCAGACATTCTGTCGCTGGCGCTGGAGGCGGATTACGGCTCGCACGAAGCATTCACCCGCGCGTTCCGCGACCAGTTCGGCACCACGCCCGAAGCGGTAAGGGCGGCGACGTGCATCGGCCAACTCACACTTCAGGAGCCGATCCTCATGGAGTCCACCATGCTCGACAATCTCAAAGCCCCGCGTTTCGAAACCGCAAAGGCCTTCCTCGTCGCCGGCCCCGCCGAGCGCATCTCTTGCGACAACGGCGCCGCCATCCCCGGCCTGTGGCAGCGTTTCCATCAGGAGGTCGCCGGCATCCCAGCGCGTATCGGTAACGTCGCTTACGGCGTGTGTTGCAACGGCGATGATTCCGGGAATTTCGATTACATCGCCGGCGTCGAGGTTGCCGACTTCTCCGATCTGCCGCGCGGGCTCGGCCGCATCCGCATCCCCGAGCAGCGCTATGCGGTGTTCACCCACACCGACCACGTCGCCTCGATCCGTCGCACCGTCAACACGATCTGGAATCAATGGCTGCCGGCCTCCGGGCTGAAGGCCGCCGACGCGCCGAACTTCGAGCGCTATGACGAGAAGTTCGATCCCATGACCGGCAATGGCGGCTTCGAGATTTGGATACCGGTCAGGGAGTAACGCTGCAACGCTGGCATACCATCCCGCTTGCTTGGCAAGGGGGACCTACTTTGTCATAACCGCTGGCAAAACTTGCCAGCGGGGCCGTGCCGGACATCCCGAGCAAGCCATAACAAGCAGCCGGGAGGGTCCCTCGATGTCCAACGTCCGTGTTCTCGCCACCGACCTCGAATTTCCAGAAGGGCCGGTCGTGATGCCTGACGGTTCGGTGGTGCTGGTGGAAATCCGCGGCCAGCGCCTGACCCGCGTTTATCCCGATGGCCGCAAGGAGATCGTGGCGAAAGTGCCGGGCGGCCCGAATGGCGCGGCGCTCGGCCCCGACGGCAAGATCTACATCTGCAACAATGGCGGCTTCTCCTGGATTCCGACCCGCAACATGATCATGCCGGGCCCGCAGCCCGAGGATTATCTCGGCGGCTCGATCCAGCGCGTCGACCTGCAATCCGGCAAGATCGAGACGATCGTCACCAAATGCGGCGAGCACGATCTGCGCGGGCCGAACGATCTCGTGTTCGACAAGCACGGCGGCCTGTGGTTCTCCGATCTCGGCAAGCGCCGCGCGCGCGAGATGGATGTCGGCGGCATGTACTACCTCAAGCCCGGCATGAAGGAGATCGTCGAGGTCGTGCACGGTGTGTTGCCGGCCAACGGCATCGGGCTGTCGCCGGACGAGAACACCGTCTACATCGCGGAGACGCCGACCGGCCGGCTCTGGGCCTATGAGCTCTCCGCGCCCGGCGCGCTGAAGCCGCGCGACGCGATCTATCGTGGCGAGCGTGGCAAGCCGATCTGCGGCCTCGGCGGCTACCAGATGTTCGACTCGCTGGCTGTGGAAGCGAATGGCAATGTCTGCGTCGCCACGCTCGTCTCCGGCTGCATCTCGGTGATCGCGCCCGACGGCACCCTGGTCGAGCAGGTCCCGACCGGCGACCGCGTCACCACCAACATCGCCTTCGGCGGCCCCGAGCTCAAGACCGCTTACATCACGCTGTCAGGCAAGGGCGAACTCGTCGCCATGGACTGGCCGCGCGGCGGTTTGCCCCTCAATTTCCTAAACAAATAAACGGTGCTAGTTACCGTCATTGCGAGCGGAGCGAAGCAATCCAGGAATGCCGCCGCGGTGACAGCCTGGATTGCCTCGTCGCTTCGCTCCTCGCAATGACAAAAGAGAGAGTCCCAAATGCCCTGGCCTGATCCCGTCACCCTGCGTGGACAGCACGCCCGTCTCGAGCCGCTGTCGAAGGAGCACCGCGAGGGGCTGGTGGAGGCCGTGAAGGACGGCGAGCTCTACACGATCTGGTACACCGCGATCCCGACGCCGGAGAACGTGGCCAAGGAGATCGACCGCCGCTTGGGCCTGCAGGCCGCGGGCTCGATGCTGCCGTTCACGGTGTTCGACGCCGGCGGCAAGATCGTCGGTCAGACGACTTACATGAACATCGATGCCACCAACCGCCGCGTCGAGATCGGCTCGACCTGGTATGGCAAGAGCGCGCAGCGCGGGCCCCTGAACACGCAGTGCAAGCTGCTGCTGCTGACCCACGCTTTCGAAGCGCTGAACTGCATCGCGGTCGAATTCCGCACGCATTTCTTCAACCACCAGAGCCGCCGCGCCATCGAGCGCCTGGGCGCCAAGCAGGACGGCATTCTGCGCAGCCACCAGGTCGCGCCGAACGGCACGCTGCGCGACACTGTCGTGTACAGCATCACCGCGGCGGAGTGGCCGACGGTGAAGGCGCATCTCGAATATCAACTCAACGACAAGCCGCGCTAAAGGCGGCCGAGGCACCATGGATAGATTTGACTATGTGATCATCGGCGCGGGCTCCGCCGGTTGCGTCCTCACCAGCCGGCTCAGCGAAGATCCCAACACCAGCGTCTGCGTGCTGGAGGCTGGTCCGAGCGACTGGCACCCCTACATTCATCTGCCGGCGGGTTTCATCAAGACCTTCCACATGAAGAGCATCAACTGGGCCTACCAGCAGGAGGTCGGACCCTGGACCGGCGGGCGCAGCATCTACGCGCCGCGCGGCAAGACGCTCGGCGGCTCGTCCTCGATCAACGGCCACATCTACAACCGCGGCCAGCGGATGGATTTCGACACCTGGGCGCAGATGGGCAATCGCGGCTGGGGCTATGCCGATGTGCTGCCTTACTTCAAGCGGTTGGAGAAGCGGGTCGGCGAGGGCGACAACAATTTCCGTGGCCGCGACGGCAAGCTCACTGTCACCACCATGGAATGGCGCGATCCACTCTGCGAGGCCTTCATGGAAGGCGCGGTCTCGCTCGGCATTCCCCGCAACCCCGACTACAACGGCGCGAAGCAGGAGGGCGTCTCCTATTGCCAGCGCACCATCGACAAGGGCTTGCGCGTCTCCGGCTCGACCGCGTTCCTCAAGCCCGCGATGAAGCGGCCGAATGTGCATGTGCATACCCATGCGCACGCGACCGAGATCATCTTTGAAGGCAAGCGCGCCGTCGGCGTGCGCTACACCAAGGGCGGGCGCGGCGGCACGCCGGTGGAAGTGCGCGCCAACAAGGAAGTGATCCTCTCCGGCGGTACCTATAATTCGCCGCAGCTGTTGCAACTGTCCGGCATCGGTTCGCCCGATTTGCTCAATGCCCACGGCATTCAGGTGCGCCACGCGCTGCCGGTCGGCGAGGGCCTGCAGGACCATTATGCCCCCCGCACCGTGGCGCGCGTCAAAGACATCAAGACCATCAACGAGCTTCGTCGTGGTTTCTCGCTCTGGATCGAGGCGCTGAAATGGGCGACCGCGCGCAAAGGCCTGCTCTCGTTGTCGCCGACCATGGTCTATTGCTTCTGGCACTCCGGCGAGAGCGCTGACTCGTCCGACCTGCAGCTCACCTTCACGCCGGCAAGCTACAAGGAAGGCGTGCAGGGCCAGCTCGAGGATGAACCCGGCATGACGGTCGCGTCATGGCAGCAGCGTCCCGAGAGCCGCGGCTATGTCCGCATCCGCTCCAACGATCCGTTCGCGGCTCCGATCATCCAGACCAACTATCTCGACGCCGAGCTCGACCGCCGCGTCATCGTCGGCGGCATGAAGCTCGCGCGACGCCTGCTGAAGTCCGCGCCGCTGTCGCCCTATTACGCCTATGAGGATTTCCCGGGCCCCAACATCAACACCGACGACGAATTCCTCGCCGCCGCCACCGAGCGCGGCACCACCACCTTCCACCCCGGCTGCACCTGCCGCATGGGCCCGGCGGATTCGAGTTGGGCGGTGGTCGACGACCAGCTCCGCGTCCACGGCCTCGAAGGCCTGCGCGTCATCGACGCCTCGGTGATGCCGCGCATGATCTCGGCGAATTTGAATGCGTCCACGATGATGATCGCCGACCGTGCCTCGGACCTGATCCGTGGAAAGGGGCCGATGGAAGCCGCGCGCATCCCGGACGCCGCGGTGGCGTGAAGGTCCGGTCTCGTGCCCCGGCTCTGCACAGCAGCGTGACACGCTGCAGCGCGTTCGGGACACGGGCCCATGGTTCCGTCGGGCAAAACACCGACCATCCCGTCAATCCCTTCGCGCAAAAATATTCCACTTTACCGAAATTCGGAATTGCGGCATATATCGAAACAGCCCGGCCCACGAAGAGGGGCGGTTCGCGAGTCGTTCGAAGCGCGGGCCGGGTTGCGGTAGACGCGGCAGCGTCGGCACGAGATGGGACGGGCAGGGCGGGTAGTCCCTGTGAGCTCGAGACCTGCGTGTGAACGAGCGGCGCTGTCAAGTTCGTCTCGCCAGCATTCCTTCGGCGCGTGTGCACACTGCCGGAGGACCCTGTGGCGTCAGATGAACGCGCGTACGGCAAAACCGTGTGGTCCCGGCCGTCGTCGCTACGGTCAAGCCTATTTGCGGAGGTGTGGAGCGCCCAACCGGGTCAACCACATCGTCAATCTGCGGGGCGAGGGAGGCCAGAAGGAATTCGGCTCCCGGGAGAGCACGGCATAAGCCGTCAACCCACTGCGCAGGGAAGGCCGTGTGTTCGGCTTCACCTGTATGCCGCTGTGCATTTCTCATTGCGCTACATGCGCACAGCGGACCGTGGGTGCCGGCCGGCACCCGGCCTTCCCTGCGCCCTCTGCTTTTGGAGGGGGCGAGATCGAAGCAAAGCTCGGGCGAGATGAGCCGCGAGGATGCGAAGGTGTGTCTGCGATTCAAAATGCGAACTGCAAGAGCGAGGCTGCTGCCTCATACTCCGTCATTGCGAGCGCAGCGAAGCAATCCAGAGTCGTTCCGCGGAGGGATTCTGGATTGCTTCGCTGCGCTTGCAATGACGGGTGTGGAGAGTGCGCGCCCAATTCTATCACCGTCACCCTGAGGTGGCCGCTTCTTCAGCGGCCCTCGAAGGGCGACGGCCCGGCTGCATCTTGGCCGTTCATCCTTCGAGGCTCCCGCGCATCGCGCCATTCGCACCTCAGGATGACGGAGCTGGCAGCGTGCCTTTAAACTTCCCGCCGGCTCAAGAACGCCAGCCGCTCGAACAGGTGCACGTCCTGCTCGTTCTTGAGCAGCGCACCGTGTAGCGGCGGGATCAGTTTTCGCGGGTCGCGTTCGCGCAGCTGCTCGACGCTCATGTCTTCGTTGAGCAGCAGCTTGAGCCAGTCGAGCAGCTCCGACGTTGACGGCTTCTTCTTCAGGCCGGGCACGTCGCGCACCTCGAAGAAGATGCGCAGCGCTTCCTCGACCAGGCGCTTCTTGATGCCGGGGAAGTGGACGTCGACGATGCGGCCCATCGTGTCGGCGTCTGGGAATTTGATGTAGTGGAAGAAGCAGCGGCGGAGGAAAGCGTCCGGCAGCTCCTTCTCGTTGTTGGAGGTGATCATCATGATCGGGCGCTGCTTCGCCTTGATCGTCTCGCCGGTCTCGTAGACATGGAATTCCATGCGGTCGAGCTCGAGCAGGAGATCGTTCGGGAATTCGATGTCGGCCTTGTCGATCTCGTCGATCAAGAGCACCGGGCGCTGCTCGGCGCTGAAGGCCTCCCACAGCTTGCCGCGCTTGATGTAGTTCTTGATGTCGGAGACGCGCGCATCGCCGAGCTGGCTGTCGCGCAGGCGCGACACCGCGTCGTATTCGTAGAGGCCCTGCTGCGCCTTGGTGGTGGACTTGATGTGCCAGGTCAGAAGCGGTGCGTTCAGCGCCTTCGCCACTTCCTCCGCCAGCACCGTCTTGCCGGTGCCGGGCTCGCCCTTGATCAGCAGCGGGCGCTCCAGCACGATCGAGGCATTGACGGCGACCTTGAGATCGTCGGTCGCAACATAGTCCTTGGTGCCGGTAAATTTCATTGCGCGTCCTTGTTGGTCGTCGTCCCCGGAATTGCCAATTGCATTGCCGTGGTCACGACATGGGAACGGCCGCTCATGGCGGCCGTTCCTGGTTCGGTCAGGCTTTCAGACCCGTTTTATCAGCGAAAGGATGACGAGCACAATCACTGCGCCAACCGTGGCGTCAATGATGGTGCCCAGCGTGCCCGTGGCGAGCGCGATGCCGAGCTGCGGCAGCACCCAGCCTGCCACCAGCGCGCCGATGATGCCGACGACCATGTTGCCGATCAGCCCAAATCCCGCCCCGTGGACAATCTTGCCGGCAAGCCAGCCGGCGATGGCACCAATGATCAGCGCTGCGAGAATACCCATTGCAAACGTCCCCCCAAACAACCCTGTGAGGCGGTCAATTCTAGAGCAAAAAGCCCGCCGGTCCAGCGTGCAGCGCCGGGCTCCGCCCCTTGACGTTCGCCACCCGACGGGCAATCTGTCACCCATGTTCCTGCAATTCTTTACGTCTCTGCGCGATGCGCAGGTCCCCGTGACGCTGCGCGAATACCTCACGCTGATGGAGGCGCTCGACGCTGACCTGTCGGACTATTCGGTCGAGAATTTCTACTATCTGTCGCGCACTTCGCTGGTGAAGGACGAGCGCAACCTCGACAAGTTCGATCGCGTCTTCGGCACGGTGTTCAAGGGGCTGGAAAGCCTGCTCGACGCCATGGAGACGGCGGAGATCCCCGAGGAATGGCTGAAGAAGCTCGCCGAGAAATACCTCAGCGAGGAAGAGAAGAAGCAGATCGAGGCCATGGGCTGGGACAAGCTCATGGAGACCCTGAAGAAGCGGCTCGAGGAGCAGAAGGGCCGGCACCAGGGCGGCTCGAAATGGATCGGCACGGCCGGCACCTCGCCGTTCGGCGCGCACGGTTACAATCCCGAAGGCGTTCGTATCGGCCAGGAGAAGAACCGCAACAACCGCGCCGTGAAGGTGTGGGACAAGCGCGAGTTTCGGGATCTCGACGGCAATGTCGAGCTCGGCATCCGCAACATCAAGGTGGCGTTGCGCCGCCTGCGCAAGTTCGCGCGCACCGGTGCGCCGGATGAGCTCGATCTCGACACCACCATTCGCGAGACCGCCAATCACGGTTATCTCGACGTTCACATGCGTCCCGAGCGGCGCAATGCGGTGAAGCTGCTGGTGTTCTTCGACATCGGCGGCTCCATGGATTCGCATATCGAGCAGGTCGAGGAGCTGTTCTCGGCGGCGAAGAGCGAGTTCAAGCACATGGAGTATTTCTACTTCCACAACTGCCTCTATGAAGGCGTGTGGAAGCAGAACAAGCGCCGCTTCACCGATCGCACGCCGACCTGGGACGTGCTGCACAAATATCCGCACGACTACAAGGTCGTGTTCGTCGGCGATGCGTCGATGAGCCCTTACGAGATCATGGTGCCCGGCGGCTCGGTCGAGCACGTCAACGAGGAGCCCGGCTCGGTCTGGCTCGACCGCATCATCCGCACCTATCCGCATACGGTGTGGCTCAATCCGGTCGCGCAGAAGCACTGGGACTATTCGGAATCCACCACCATCATCAAACGCATCTTCGCGAACCGCATGTACCCGATCACGATCGAGGGACTTGAGGGGGCGATGAAGGAACTGACGCACTAGCACGCGCGCCCCGGATCGACGACAAGAGGGAGAACCATATGCCCCAAAACATCACCCGCGGCATCAAGGCGCTGATCGACGAGGCCAATGCAGAGATCGAGACGCTCACCGCCAAGGACGCGATCGAGATCTCCAAGAACGGCGACGTCGTCATCGTCGACATCCGCGACCCCCGCGAGATCGAGCGCGACGGCCGCATCCCTGGCGCGTTCGCCTGCACGCGAGGCATGCTCGAATTCTGGATCGATCCGCAGAGCCCCTACGCAAAGCCGGTCTTCCAGGAAGACAAGAAGTTCGTCTTCCATTGCGCCGGCGGCCTGCGCTCCGCGCTCGCGGCCAAGACCGCGAAGGACATGGGCCTGAAGCCCGTCGCCCACATCGCCGGCGGCTATGCCGCCTGGCGCGATGCCGGCGGTCCGACGGAGCAGTGGGAGCCGAAGAAGAAGTCTTGATTTGGACGCAAGCTACTCACCACGCGTCATGCCCGGGCTTGTCCCGGGCATCCACGTCTTCGCCGCGAACAAGAACGTGGATGGCCGGGACAAGCCTGGCCATGACGACTGAGGCAATTGCAGGAGCATACCAATGACTACTCCAACCGATCCCCTCGTCTCCACCGAATGGCTCGCCGCCCACATCAACGATTCCAACGTCAAGGTGCTCGACGCCAGCTTCAAGCTGCCGGGCGTGCTGCCGCTGCCGAAGGACGACTACCTCGCCGCGCATCTGCCGGGCGCCGCGTTCTTCGATGTCGATGCGGTGTCGGACCATTCCAATCCGCTGCCGCACATGTATCCGAGCGCCGAGCAGTTCGGCCGCGATATCGGCAGTCTCGGCATCTCCAATGGCGACACCGTCGTGCTCTACGATGCAGGTGGTTGGGTCGCCGCACCTCGCGCGTGGTGGATGTTCCTGGCTTTCGGCCACGGCAATGTGCGCATCCTCAATGGCGGCCTGAAGAAGTGGCGCGCCGAGGGCCGTGCCGTCGAGAGTGGCGAGGTCAAGCCGAAGGCTGCGACGTTCAAGGCGAGCTACGACCCGAAGCGCGTGCGCAGCATGCAGCAGCTGATCGCCAACGTCGCAAGCCGCGCCGAGCAGGTGATCGACGCACGCGCCGCCGATCGCTTTGAAGGTCGCGCGCCCGAGCCGCGCGCGGGCATCCGCTCCGGTCACATTCCAGGCGCGCGCAACGTGCCTTACAATCAGCTGTTCGATGCCGCGACCGGCACGATGAAGCCGCTCGACGATCTCCGCGCCGCCTTCACGGGTGCGGGCGTGAAGCTCGATGCACCGATCGTGACGAGCTGCGGCTCCGGCGTCTCGGCCGGCGTGCTGACGCTCGCGCTCTATCGCTTAGGCGTTACCGACACCGCGCTCTATGACGGCTCATGGTCGGAATGGGGCCAGGAAAAAGGCCCGCCTGTCGCGACCGGGCCGGCGTAAGCTCAGCGCGTGCGCGTGGCCGTCGTGGCGAGCGTCTGCTGTTGCTGGCCGAACGGATCGAACGATTGCTGCAGCTGCTGAGGCGGCGGGCGCCGCACGATGCGGTGACGCTTCTTCGGCTTGTGCGCGCGGGGCTTGCTGTCGGGCGCCGCGGAGTTGGCCTTGATCTTCGCCGGCGCGAGGTCATTCAGCGCAGCCACCCTGGCTGCTGCAATGTCGCTCACGCGCGATGCCAGCGCCGGTGTTGCGGTTCGCGGCACGTCGGTGGTGCCAGTAGCGGCTGGTGCGGGCGTCGTTGTGGCGATGGAAACGGTCGTGTCGGCCAGGGTGAGTGTGTCGGTGGGCGCCGGTACCGCAGCCTGGATCTGGGCCGGCTCAGGGGCCGGCACCGCGGAGGCGGGCGGAGCCGCCTCCGCGGGCGGCGCGATGGCGGCGACGACCTGGGGCTCGGGTTGGGGCTCAGGCTGAATCCTGGCCTCGAGCGCCACTGCGGCCATCTGCTCGGGCGCGGTTTCGACCGCGGGCAGGCCAATGCTCGGGACCTGGTTGCCGGGGACCTGCTCCTGCATCGCCGGCGCCGTCTCGTTGGCGACCGGCTCCACGCGGAGCGCGGCGAGCACCGGCTCGGAGGCTTGCGCGAACACCTGCTCCTGCGGGCCGTTCCGCCAGGACGGGTTGCTGACATACTGCTCGTGGCTCGCCCGCAGCAGCGAGGCGGCTCCCAATCCGAACACCAGGATGGAGGCAGACAGCAGGATCGCGGCAAGCAGGAAGCGAAAGCCGGGAAGCATTGATGGATTGTGAATTTCCGCCCCGGCGGGTGGTAGCCAGGGCCCATGAGCCATTTGAACGCGGTGACGGTACTGATTGCCGCGTTCGCCACGCTGGATCCGAGCTCAAATCGGTGACGAATCAGGCTGATTCGACCATATCGCAACGTCTCCGCGCCGTTCCGTAAAAATCGGGGCGGAAGACTCCGGCAATCTACGGCGTGATGCGATTTCCATCCCCGTGATGCAACGGGGCAACTATGTGCGATTGCATCACAAATCGCTAAGTCAGGCACAAATCAGCCTGTTATGTCTTGAATGTGCCGCTATCTTCGGTCATCTGGCCGTTAACGGCTCGGACGGGGCCGGGGGACACTACAAGAGCGATGATGATCAAACATTTTCTGACGATATGCGCTGCCGCAACAGTCGCTGCGGCGGGAACCTCGCTCGCACAGGCCCAGAGCTATCCAGTTCAGCAGGCGCCGAGTTCCGGCGCTCCGGCCGAATACCGGCCCGGCGACCGCACCCCGAATTTCGACGCGCTGGAAGATGACGACGACGCGATGCCGCAGGCCTCGCTGCCGCCGCCGGGTCCCGCTGACGATCCGCGCTACGGCCGCCCGGCCGGCGCTCCCCCGGTCTATTCGGCCGCCCCGCCGCAGGGCCCGGTGATGTCGCCGGATGATCCGCGTTATGGCCGCCCGGCGGGCGCTCCGCCCGTCTATTCCGCTGCCCCGCCACAGGGCCCGGTGATGTCTCCCGACGATCCCCGCTACGGCCGCCCCGCCGGTCCGCCCCCGGTGATCTATGGCGATCGTTCGGGCCAGGCGCCCGCCAATGATGGCATGCGTCCGCCGGAAGCCGTCGGTGGCCCGGCCGCGACCGGCGCAGTCTCGCAACAGCCCGCCGTCGGTGCCGATGGCCGGCCGATGTCGGTCGCCTCGCTGCCGCCCGAGGAGCAGCCCGACGCCGCTCCTGCGCAGTTGGCGCCGAACCTGCGCCGTCAGGAAGTGTCGCTGGCGACCAAGGAGCCGGCTGGTACGATCATCGTCGATACCCCGAACACCTATCTCTATTATGTCCTCGGCAATGGCCGCGCGATCCGCTACGGCGTCCGCGTCGGCCGCGACGGCTTCACCTGGACCGGCGTGCAGAAGATCACCCGCAAGGCCGAGTGGCCGGATTGGCATCCGCCGACGGAAATGATCGAGCGCCAGCCCTATCTGCCGCGCTTCATGGCCGGCGGCCCTGGCAACCCGCTCGGCGCTCGCGCCATGTATCTCGGCTCCACCGTCTACCGCATCCACGGCACCAACCAGCCCTCGACGATCGGCAAGTTCGTCTCCTCCGGCTGTATCGGCATGCTGAACGAAGACGTGTCGGATCTGTTCGACCGTGCCAAGGTCGGCACCCGCGTCGTGGTGATGCCGGGCGGTACGCCGCCGGGAACGGCGACCGCATCGGCTGCGCCTGCGCCGGGCGCGGCCCCGGCCGGTCCGGTTCCGGGCACGCAGCCGACGGTGGTGCCGCCGCTGCCCGCGCCGGTCACCGTGCGCTAGCGCTAAGCGCGTCGCGACAATTCAGATTGCAGAAGGGCGTGCCAATGGCACGCCCTTCGCTTTTTCAGGTCTGAGTCGCTTCAGGCGAGCTTGCGCGGCAGCTCGCTGCCCTTGGTGAAGGCGTCGATCGCCTCGACCATCTGACCGTAATGGATGCGCAAGCCGTCCTCGGTCGCGTAGCCGAGATGCGGCGTCAGCACGAGATTGTCGAGCTTGCGGAAGGGATGATCGACCGGCAGCGGCTCGACCGAGAAGACGTCGATGCCGGCGCCGGCGATCTTCCGCTGCTGCAAGGCTTCCAGCAGCGCCGTTTCGTCGACAATGGGCCCGCGCGCGGTGTTGACGAGGAAGGCGGTCGGCTTCATCCGCGCGAGATCTGCGCGGCTGACGAGCCCGCGTGAACGATCGCTCAGCACCACATGGATGGTGACGATATCGGCCTTGGCGAACAGCTCCTCCTTGGTGGCATAGCCGACGCCGGCTGCCGCGCACTTTTCCGGCGTCAGGTTCGGGCTCCAGGCGATCACGTTCATGCCGAAGGCCTTGGCGATGCCGGCCATCTTGGTGCCGAGCTTGCCGAGGCCGACAACGCCGAGCGTGAGACCCTCGATCTCGACGCCGGCAAAGGTTTGCCAGGGCTCGCCGGCATGCATGCGCGCATTCTCATGGCCGATGCCGCGGGTCAGTTCCAGGATCAGGCCCATGGTGAGGGGCGCGGTCGGATCGCGGGAATATTGCGTGCCGCCGAGGACGACGCCGCGTGCCTTCGCGGCCTCCATGTCGATCGCGGCGTTGCGCATGCCTGATGTGAGCAGCAGCTTCAGCTTCGGCAGCTTGTCGAACAGGCTCCTGGGGAACGCGGTGCGCTCGCGCATCGCGCAGATGATGTCGAAATCGGCCAGCGCGCTGGCCGCGGCCTGCTCCGAAGCAAAGGGATGGCTGAACGCGGTGGCGTCGACGCGGTCGGACAGTTTCGACCAGTCGGCGACGTCGAGGGCGAGGTTGAAATAGTCGTCGAGAATTGCACAGCGCAGCCGCGTCATCAGCGTTCGTCCAAGGCCAGAGTTGACGGCGAGAGGTGGGGGCGCCAGGCGGAGGGGCGCCGTCGTCGGAACCGGGCCATGGTTGCGCGCAATCACGCCTGCGCGCAAGCAGTCTGGGTCTTCAAAAACCCGTAGGCAAAATCCGAGAGGGAACGGCGCTCAGAGGTCGCGGGGCTTCAGCCGGATCGGCGCTTCCATGCCGTGCTTGGCGCGCCAGGCCGGGCCGGGACCGCGCATGTAGTACAGTTCGGGCCGGTAGGGGTTGAAGGCCGTGGCGAAGAAGCGCTTCCAGAAGCCCTTGATCTCGGACACGAGTCCGGACGCGTTCCCGGCTTCTACCGGAACGGCGATGGAGTGGGTCTCGATCAGAGCCATGATGGGCCTCGCTGTGCTCCCCGTTCATTCTGAGCGGGCGGCGCTGTTTCCGCGCGAAACCGAGCTTTGGCCTGATTTATTAAAAGATGGTTTCAATTGTCCGGAATGGGTCCGGATGGTGTCCACCCAGTATTCATCCGTGGTGAACGGAGGGAAAACATTGCCCTTTGGGGGCGGGATCGCTACATCGGCAGCAAGCAAATATCCTCAAATTGAAGGTTTCACGGGACCGATGGCGCGCCAATTTGTCTACTTCATGGACGGCCTGACCAAGAGCTACCCGACCCGCAAGGTGCTCGACAACATCCGCCTCAGCTTTTACCCGGACGCCAAGATCGGCGTTCTCGGCGTCAACGGCTCGGGTAAGTCGACCCTGCTCAAGATCATGGCGGGCCTCGACAAGGAGTACACCGGCGAGGCCTGGGTCGCCGAGGGCGCGCGCGTCGGCTATCTCGAGCAGGAGCCGCATCTGGACCCTGCGCTGTCCGTGCGCGAGAACGTCATGCTGGGCGTCGCCAAGCAGAAGGCCATCCTCGATCGCTACAATGAGCTGGCGATGAATTACTCCGAGGAGACCGCCGACGAGATGACCAAGCTGCAAGACGAGATCGAGGCCCAGGGCCTCTGGGATCTCGACAGCAAGGTCGACCAGGCCATGGACGCGCTGCGCTGCCCGCCCGACGATGCCGATGTGACGAAGCTCTCGGGCGGTGAACGCCGCCGCGTTGCTTTGTGCCGCTTGCTGCTCGACCAACCCGAGCTTTTGCTGCTGGACGAACCGACCAACCATCTCGACGCCGAGTCGGTGTCGTGGCTGGAAGGCCATCTGCGCAACTATCCCGGCGCGATCCTGATCGTCACCCACGATCGCTACTTCCTCGACAACGTCACGAGCTGGATTCTCGAGCTCGATCGCGGCAAGGGCATTCCCTACGAGGGCAACTATTCGTCCTGGCTGGTGCAGAAGCAGAAGCGGCTCGAGCAGGAAGGCCGCGAGGACGCCGCGCACCAGAAGACGATTGCACGCGAGCAGGAATGGGTCGCGTCCTCACCGAAGGCGCGCCAGGCCAAATCCAAGGCGCGTTACCAGCGCTACGAGGAGCTGCTCAAGCAGGCGAGCGACAAGCAGAGCCAGACCGCGCAGATCATCATTCCCGTCGCCGAGCGGCTTGGCGCTAACGTGGTCGATTTCGAAACGCTCAGCAAAGGCTATGGCGATCGCCTTCTGATCGACGATCTCACCTTCAAGCTGCCGCCCGGCGGCATCGTCGGCGTGATCGGCGCCAACGGCGCCGGCAAGACCACGCTGTTCAAGATGATCACAAAGCAGGAAACGCCGGACAAGGGCACCATCACGGTCGGCGAGACCGTGCATCTCGGTTATGTCGACCAGTCGCGTGACGCGCTCGACGGCAGCAAGAACGTGTGGGAGGAGATTTCAGGCGGCAACGAGCTGATCCTGCTCGGCAAGAAGGAAGTGAACTCGCGCGGCTATTGCTCGTCCTTCAACTTCAAGGGTGCCGACCAGCAGAAGAAGGTCGGTGCGCTCTCGGGCGGTGAACGCAACCGCGTCCATCTCGCCAAGATGCTGAAGTCCGGCGCCAACGTGCTGCTGCTCGACGAACCGACCAACGACCTCGACGTCGATACGCTGCGCGCGCTCGAAGAGGCGCTGGAAGATTTCGCCGGCTGCGCCGTCATCATCAGCCATGATCGCTGGTTCCTCGACCGCATCGCGACCCACATCCTGGCCTTCGAAGGCGACAGCCATGTCGAATGGTTCGAAGGCAACTTCCAGGATTACGAGAAGGACAAGATGCGCCGGCTCGGCCAGGACAGTGTCATTCCGCACCGCGTGAAGTACAAGAAGCTGACGCGGTGATGGCGTGATGACGCGGCGGACGCTCATCGCTGCGGTGATTGTGATCACCTGCGGCTGGTCGTCCGCCCACGCCGCAGACGCGGCCTTCACGCAGTTCATCGCCTCGCTCTGGCCGGAAGCGCAAGAGGCCGGCGTCTCGCGCGCGACGTTCGATCAACAGACGCGCGGGCTCGAGCCGGACTACAAGCTGCCTGACCTGATCCTCCCTGGGCGGCCCGCGACCGGCGCGCCGTCGCAGGCCGAATTCGTGCAGGTGCCTGCGGATTATGTTAGGGAAGGCTCGATTGCCAACCTCGCGGGTGAGGGGCAGCGGTTGCTGCAGAAATACAATGCCGCGCTGACCAAGATCGAGAAGAGCTCCGGCGTGCCTGCCACCGTGATGCTTGCGATCTGGGGCCGTGAGACCGATTACGGCCGCTACACGCTGCCTTACGACCTCGTCCGCGTGCTGGCGACGCAGGCCTATGTCGGTCGACGCAAGGACACCTATCGCAACGAGTTCATCCTGTCGCTGAAGATTCTCGGCGAGGGCGTGGTGACGCGCAAGGACATGCGGTCGTCCTGGGCCGGCGCCACCGGGCTCACGCAGTTCCTGCCGTCCGAATATTACAAGCATGGCGTCGATTTCGACGGCGACGGCCGCATCGACATCTGGCACTCGGTGCCGGATGCGCTGGCCTCGGCTGCGCAGCAGCTCGTCAACAAGGGCTGGCAGAGCGGCGTGCGCTGGGCCTACGAGGTGAAGGCGCCGGCAAAGGTTGACTGCACCACCGGCGTGCCAGAGGTGACGAAGCCGATCGGCCAGTGGCTGCGTGACGGCTTTGTACCGGTGCGCGGTGAGAGGCTCAGCGCGGCCGAGCAGGCGCAGCCGGCCTCACTGCTGCAGCCGGAGGGCGTCTATGGTCCGGCGTTCCTGACCACGAAGAACTACTTCGTCATCAAGGAATACAATTTCTCCGACCTCTACGTGCTGTTCGTCGGTCATCTCAGCGACCGCATGACGAGCCCGCTGCCGTTCGCGACGCCGTGGTCCGCGTCGAAGCAATTGCGCACGAAGGACGTCGAGACGATGCAGCGCGGGCTGACGCGCGCCGGGCTCTACAAAGACAAGATCGACGGCAAGGCTGGCATGCAGACACGTGCTGCGCTTGGCGCTTATCAGAAGTCGGCCGGGCTCAAGGTCGATTGCTGGCCGAGCGAAGAGGTGCTGCGTTCGATCCAGGCGGCGCGCTGACGCAACCGCCAAAAAGAAAAAGCCCGGCCGCTCAATTCGGCCGGGCTTCGATCGCGCTCAATCAGCGCCGTGCGATCAGATCAGTAGCAAACGCGAACCGGGCGAATGACCCAGCCGTAACCGTCCCAATAGCGCTGGCGCTGCCAGTAGCAAGGCGGGGGCGGCGGGCCGGGCTCGGCCACATACACCGGTCCGCCGTAAGCGGGACGGCTCGACGCAATGGCGCCGCCGATGATCGCGCCGCCGAGCAGGCCAGCCGCGATGCCGACACCGACGCCGTCATGGGCCTGGGCGGACGGCGTAGCGGTCACCAGCGAACCGGCGATCGTCGCAACCGTGAGGGCGGCAACTAAAGTCTTCTTCATACGCTTGGCTCTCCTGAGAGATGGATGCTCTAGTTAGAAGCACCCGGGGTTCAAAGGTTCACGCAGACTCTGATGGAATTGGCCTTGCAGCTAGGAAGCGCGCAAATGGTCAACCCGCGGTAAACGCGCACGGAGCTGTGACGAGAAAAAGCGGTCTTTTTCAGGCCCGGAGATGAACGGCGCATCCGTAGTGAACCGGCTCAAACAGAATCGATCCGAGCGAACCGGTCCAGCGCCTCAGCCACAGACTCTGACGCGGCGAATGCGCCACGCGTAGCCGTCCCAGAAACGCTGCTTCTGCCAGACACAGCCATCGCCATAATAGTCGTCGGCGACGTAGCCGGGACCCGGCGCGTAGTAGCGGGGCGGATAGTAGCCGGGGCCGTAACCCGGGCCATACGCGTAACCCGGTCCTGGTCCGTAATAATACGGGGAGGCCAGCGCGCCTCCGACGATGGCGCCCCCGATGATCCCCGCGGCGACGCCGGCAGCGACACCGCGCTGCGCATGGGCCGGCGTACCCGCAGCCAAAACCAGGGTGGCGGCGGCAACGACCGCCATAAGCGACTTCTTCATTGGGACGACCTTTCACAGCGAACGCGGAACTCTTGCGGCCAAAGTTCCATACTTCGTTTGAACGATCAATGAACGGCGCATTGGCCGGGCGCGACCAATTGGTAGAAATGGCTGATTTCAAGCCTGGGAGGCGAGGATGAACATCCTGACCAATGCCCTGATCGCGGTCGCGGCCGTTGGCGTGGTCGGCTATGCCCTGATGAGCCATTTACAGAGCCGCACCCCGCGCCCGCGCGCCAGGGCAGGCGGCGACGGCGGAAGCGACAGCTATTCGGATACCACGAACGAGGGCTTCTCGCTCGGAAGCTGGTTCTCCAGCGACAGTTCCGGAAGCTCAACCGACAGCGGCAGCTGCTCCACGGGCGATAGCGGCGGGGGTGGAGATTGCGGAGGGGGCGATGCTGGGGGAGGCGGGAGCAGCGACTAGACCCGATCAGGCATCATCTTGATCGAGCGCAACTCCCTATTTTAGAGCCGTTCTAGGCTGTTTCCGCGCCAGTTTGGAATAGCTTGAAATACCGCTTTTTCCTTTTGCATCCGGACGGCTCGTTAAATATCGATGATGGTGCTGCATCACCGAAGGGCCTACCGCTTCCATGATCGTTTGTTCCTGTAACGTGCTGAGCGATGACGACATCCGCGCCGCCGTCGCCGAGTCCGACGATGCTGTGCGTCACGCCAAGCAGATCTACGGTTGCCTCGGCTGCAGTGCCGAATGCGGCCGCTGCGCCCGCACAATCAAGACCATCATCGATGAAGCGCTCGGCCCCTGTGCCAAGTCCTGCTGTTCCGGCTGCCCGCACAGCCACACCGTCGCCGCCAACGACGAGACCGCCCAGCCCGCCGAGTTCGCCCTCGCGGCCTGCTAAAAACTTCCGCAAGTTCGGCTGAGCTTTTCCCCGGCTGCGTCCCGTAGCCGGTTGCTCTCGTCCTTAAACTCATTTAGAAGCATTCTAAATTTGGTTAGGACCGATTTGGACTGCAAGAGCTGGAGTGAACCATGCAGGGCGACGCAAAGGTTATCGACTATCTCAACAAAGCGCTGCGTCACGAGCTGACTGCGATCAACCAGTACTGGCTGCACTACCGCTTCCTCGACAATTGGGGTCTCCGCGACATGGCCAAGGTCTGGCGCAAGGAGTCCATCGAGGAGATGGAGCACGCCGACAAGCTCACCGAGCGGATCCTGTTCTTCGACGGCTTCCCGAACATGCAGGTGCTCGATCCCCTGCGCATCGGCCAGAACGTCAAGGAGATCATCGAGTGCGATCTCGCCGCCGAGATGAGTGCGCGGGCGCTCTACCAGGAGGCGGCTGGCTATTGCAACAGCGCCAAGGACTACGTCACGCGTGACTTGTTCGAGAAGCTCATGAGCGACGAGGAGCACCACATCGACTTCCTCGAGACGCAGCTCGACCTGATCGGCCGCATCGGCCTCGAACTCTACACCCAGAAGCACGTCGGCGGGCTCGAGGGCGAGGGCCACTAAGCCCCGGCGCCAGCCCGCGGAATTCCATGTCGTCCCGGTGTAGGCCGGGACGGCATTTTTGTTCGGGCGCAGTTACAGCTGCGTCCTGTAGCGCTCTTCCACGATCTCCTGGCTCTCCGGCTCGCCGAGTCCGGTCTGGTCGTGGATCACCTGGGCGACACTGGGCATCACCGAGCGCTGCACCTTCTCCGGTGTCCACAGTTTCGAGCGCATCAGCGCCTTGCCGCAGTGGAAATAGACTTCGCTGACAGCGACGCTCAGCACCGCACGCGGCGGCTTGCCGAACTCGACCATCGAGGCGAGCAGAACCGGATCGGCCGACAGCGTGCCGCGCCCGCCGACGCGCAGCGTCTCGTCGATGCCCGGCACGAAGAACAGCAGATGCACAAAGCCAGAGCCTTCGACGACGTTGCGGAAACTGTCGATGCGGTTGTTGCCGGCGCGGTCGGGCAGCAGCAGTTGATTGGGGCCGGCGACATGGACGAAGCCGACGCCGCCGCCGCGGGGTGAGGCATCGACGCTGCCGTCGATGCCCGAAGTCGCAAGCACGCAGAACGGCGACATTTCGATGAACTTCCTCGCATGCACGTCGATCGCGGGACGCGCCTTTGCGATCACGCGCGGGGTCGGCTCCGCATAGATGGTGGCGAGGTCTTCGGCGCAAAGGTCGGTCAATTGTGTGCCTCCGCATCAACTTGGCGTCAAACTACCCGATCGAACCGTCTCCGGCCAATGGAATCCATCAAGACTCGCTACACTGCGTCGGCGGGCACGAAGCAGCTGATGATGATGGCGCCGCGGTGGTGGACGTACCACACCACGGCTTGACCGACCGGATTGCCACGATCGCGGATGATGGCGCGCTCGGGTACCTCCATCCATTGCCCCTCGATCGGCACCCAATACGTGCCCTTGCGCACGTCGTAGTCGGTGCGATGGCCATCGGAGATGTCGCAGCAAGGTACGCCGTTCGGCGCGATCACGCTCTTGAACCAGGCGCGAATGTCGGGCGGAACGTTGTCGTATTGACCGTTGTCGAACGCGAACGCGGCGCTCGTCATCGCGGCGAGCCAGACGCACAGCGCAAGCCTGTGCATGGGATTCTCCTCATCGCGTGTCGATTCGTATCGTTGACGCGATTAAGCCCGAGCCGCCGGCTCATTGCATGCTCAAATAATATGCGGCGCGTTGCGATATGGGGGCAGCTCTGACGATGCTACATCGTGCGCTGCGGTGCGGTTTGCAGCAATTGCCGAACCTGCTCGCTGTAGAATTTTGCGTTGCTGGTGGTGCCGTGGCCGCGCGTCTCTGTGCTTGCGGGGATGAGATACAGCTTGCCGTTCTTGACCCGCTTCATCGCGGCGTCCGTCACGCCGGTCTCGGGCGGATTGCGCTCGTCGTCGGCGGAGTTGATCAGCAGCAACGATGCCTCGATTCCCTCCAGCTTCTCGGCGGCATTGTAGTCGTGCGAGGACTCCCACTGGTAGACGAAGTCGTTGGCATCCGCGGTAATCGGCGTCGCCAGCCGTTCGTCGACGATCTTGTCGGCCTTCGCTGCGGTCGGTGCCTGTTGTTGATAGGCGAGCGTGCCGCCGATGCTGGCGATGCCGTAGGCCGTGATGGCGTACTTCATCATGCGCGGCTGGCTGGTGTAATTGCCGCCATTGTAATCGGGATCGTTGCGGATGGTGTCGAGCATGATCCGCCGCATCATCCAGTTGCGCGACGCCATATCGGTCGGCTGCGAGGCCATCGGCACCAGCGCGTCCATGTCTTTGGGATATGCCTCGCCCCACAGCCAGGTCTGCATGCCGCCCATGGAATTGCCGATCACGAGCCGCAGATGCTTGACGCCGAGGCCTTCGGCCACGAGGCGATGCTGCGCCTCGACCATGTCGTCGTAATTGTATTTCGGGAAGCTCGTCTTCATGCCGTCGGACGGCTTCGACGATTTGCCGTGGCCGATCGCGTCGGGAATGATGATGTAATATTTGGACGCGTCGAGCGGCTGTCCGGCTCCGAACATCTCGCCGGCGAAGGCGGGTGTCAGCATGCTCGCGCCCGAGCCGCCGGTGCCGTGCAGCACCAGCACCGGTTGTCCGGTCGGTTCACCGACCGTGGTGTAATGCAGCTTCAGTTCCGGCATGACCTCGCCGGTGTGGAACTTGAAATCCTTGGCGACCCAATCGCCCTGTTTCGGCGCCGGATAGTCGGCGGCGAAGACCGATGTCGAGATGGACAGCAGAACGGCCGACAGCGCCGCGCAAGAAGCTTTCATGTTGGTCTCCCCATGTGCGGCTCATGGCTCGTGGCCGCGTTGGGACGGACCTTAGCAGAAGTGTCCGGAAGGATGTAGGATTTCGGTTCCGCCGATCGTCTTATGAGGAAATCATCGGGAGACACCGCATGTGCCGCAACATCAAGACGCTGTTCAACTTCGAGCCGCCGGCGACGGAGGACGAGATCCATGCCAGCGCGCTCCAATTCGTGCGAAAACTCTCCGGCTTCAGCAGGCCGTCGCAGACCAATGAGGCGGCATTCGACCGCGCGGTCGCTGAGGTCTCGGAGGCCGCGCGAAAACTGCTAACATCGCTGCACACCCATGCACCGACGCGCGACCGCGAGGTCGAGGCGGAGAAGGCGAAGGAGCGTTCGCGGTTGCGGTTCGGTTAGAGGTTCGACCGTGATCTGGCTCACGGAAGCGATGGCCCTCACGCGCGATGATGTTCGCCGGGGTTTTGACAACCCGGAGCACGATCATGAACCGCCCCCTTCTTCCCCTGAAAGCAGGTGCCATCATTTTCACGCTGTTGTGGACGGCGTGGATGATGTGGTGGAGCGGCTCGTTCTCGAGCGCGAGCATGGTGATCCTGGCCGTTTGCGGCGCTGTGGTCGGTTATCTCTGGTACCGCGCCATGCGCTGGCAATTCGAGCGCATGGGCATGCTGCCGCGGCGTGAGGATCAGGTGAAGTAGGCGCGCTTTTGGGTTATTCTCTGAGCATGATCTGTTCGGAAAACCGCTGCGCACTTTTCCGGATCATGCTCTAGTCCTTGTGGCCGTGCTTCTTCTTTTTCTTCTTTTTCTTGTGCTCGTCGCCCTCGACATCGTCGCTCTCGGCGTCGTCGTCGGAGGACGCGTCTTCAGCTTCCTGCACGGCGGCCTCTAACGCAGCGCGTTCGGCGGCCTCCTGCTCGCGCTGGCGGCGGCGCTCGTCCCAGGCGTCGAACAGCTGCTCCAGCCACGGCAGCACCTGCTCGATCGACGGCAATTGGCCGGGCGGACCGGCTTCGCCGCGCGGGCCTTGAGGACCGGCGGGCCCTTGCGGACCCACGGCGCCCTGCGGTCCAGCTGCGCCCCGCGCGCCGGCTTCGCCCGCCTTGCCCGGCAGACCGGCCTTGCCCTGCGCTCCGGCCTTTCCGGCCGGCCCAGGCTTGCCCTGCGGTCCCGGCTTGCCGCGTGCGCCGTCGGGGCCCCGCTTGCCCGGATGACCCTGCGGCCCCGGCCGTCCCGGCTCGCCCTGCCGCCCGCGCGGTCCCTGCCGTCCTTGATCGTCTGCCACGCCGCTACTCCCTCTGTGCAAGGAAGCTACTTAGCGGCGTTTGACGACGGCAGCAATTCCGCCCGCATATCGTGCCGGGCTTGATCACATCAATCGGCGGGCGTCACGCGCTAGTCATGATAGGCCGGCACCTTGATGCCGGACGCCGCATAGATCCTGATCTTGTTGCGCAGCGTGCGCACCGACAGGCCGAGCACGCGCGAGGCACGCGTGCGATTGCCGTCGCAGCGTGCGAGCGTCTGAAGCACGAGCTCACGCTCGACCTCGCCGACGGTCGCGCCGATCAACAGTGGAACGATCTCGTTGGGTGCAAGAAATTGCGCGCCCCGCTCGGGCGCCGCGACATGAACAGTGGTCATCAACACACTCCCCGATCAACGCCCGCTTCCATCGTTGGAAGCGAATCGAGAACAAACGACCCCCAAGCCGTAAATCCTAAGCCGTAGATCTACGGTGGGCGGGTTTGGTTAATGAAAGGTTAATTGCGCGCGATCGCACGAATTGACCTTGGGAATGCCGCCGCGCCGCCGCGATTGGCACGAGATGCATAGCGATGCGGACCGATTTCGGGTCTCACACCGTGCGATACCCGCCATCCACCATCACGATCGTGCCCGTGACGTAGGACGACAGGTCCGAGGCGAGGAAGATCGCGGGGCCGACGATGTCTTCGGGCTTGCCGGTGCGCGCAAGCGGGGTGTGGTCGACGAAGGCCTGAACCAGCGCGGGATTGGTGGCGCGTACCTTGGCGTTGATGTTGGTCTCGATGAAGCCTGGCCCGATCGCGTTAACGCGCACGCCTTCCTTGCCGAGCTCGACCGCGAGCGCCTTGGTGAAGCCGAGCACGCCGTGTTTGGACGTGGTGTAGGCCGCCGAGCTCGGCGTGCGCAGATGCACGAAAGACTGGATCGAGGCGATATTGACGATGCGGCCCTTGGCTGCGCGCAACGGCGCGAGGAAGGCCTGCGTCGTGTTGAAGACGCCGTTGAGGTTGAGCGAGATGATGTCGTTCCAATCCTTCGCGACCGTCTCGGTCTCCGCGGTGAAGGCATTGCGGCGGGTGATGCCGGCATTGTTGACGAGGATCGAGACCTGCCCGATCTTGTCGGCGACGGTCTTCGCCAGCGCAAAGCAATCGTCACGCTTGGTCACATCCAGCGCAAAGCTCTCGGCCTTGCCACCGGCCTTGCGGATCTCCTGGGCGGCCTCGGCGACCGTGTCGGCATTGACGTCGAGCAGCACGATTTGCGCCCCCTCGCGGGCGTAGCCGGCGGCGATCGCCCGGCCGATGCCGGAACCGGCGCCCGTGACGACAGCGATGTGGTTTGCGAGCAATGCCATGACATTTTCCTCCCGATTTCGTTTCTAAGTTTCATGAAAGGCTAACTCGAAATTAAGGGGTCGGAAACGGCCGGCTTGGCATACTCGCCTTCATTGCTAAACGTTGCGCGCATGATGGAACGACTTGAATCCTGGAAATTGGCGCTCGAGCGCCTGCGCTCGGCGGACTTCGCCGACTGGGCCGAAGCAGGGCGGCTGGTGGCCGAGATCGTGCGGATGAGCACCGATGCCACGCTGCGGCAGGCCGCCGAGCAGGCGCTGCCCGTGCTGCGCCAGGCCGCGGACAATGACGATCGCGGCGTCACGCTGGCGGCCCGGCGCCGTGTCGGCGTGATCCTCGAGGTCGTCCATGATCTGACCGCGCCGCGCTTCGGCCGTCGCAACGCCGCGCCGAAGAAATTGTCGAGCGAGGATCGCGCGCGCAAGATGCTGGGCCTGCCGCTCGCGGTGCAGCTCACCTGCGACGACATCAACCAGGCCTATCGCCGCGCCGCCAAGGGCATGCATCCCGACCAGGGCGGCAGCGCGCAGGCCTTTATCGACCTCAGCTCCGCGCGTGATATTCTCATTCACCCAGGCGCGCATAAGGACGCGTGAGAGCGCTCAGCTCTTGTTCACGCAGCTCGGAAAAGGCGCGGCTTCACCCGGCATGATCGGGCAGAGATCGATCGGGCTCAGATCGCGCAGGCGGGCTTCCCAGCGGTTGTCGTTGACTGGCGGCTCGTCGCTTTCGGGGCCGCGCTCGGCCCATTGGATGGTGTAATAGTCGGTGGCGCCCTTGAGCGTGATCAGCAGCGCGGTTTCGGCGTGCCGGGTCGGGCCGCTGTCGATGCGGCCGCAACCGATCACCGCGACAAAGCCCTCGAAACGGCCGAATCTCGTCTCGCCCAAAGGCCTGGCCGCAAAGCTGTCGGGACATGCCGTCTTGAACCCGCCTGCGATCGTGCCTGCGAAAATCTGCGGCGATGCGCCTGGCGTCAACGTCATGCCCTTCTCGCCGGTGACCGTGATCATCTGCGTCCAGATCTCGGGCGTCTCGCCCTTGAGCACGGCTTCGCGGATGTAGTGGCCGCCCTTGGTGTTCTCGAACACGGCTGCGAAATTCGACGGCATCGCAAAGCTGACGAGCTGACTGAAAATTGGCGAGATCACGCGGAAGGATTGCGGAGCCTGCGCCTGCGCTGCCGCGGCGAGCAGGAGCAAAGCGGAGAAAGCAGCCAGCGTCGTCGTCCGTGCGCGCATCGACCTGCTCCAATCCGCGAGGTGAAAAAACGACCGGGCAAGGATGCTAGCATTGCATCCTTGCCCGGCCCTTGTCGTCCGCCGACCGAATTCTTAGCAGCTGCCGAACTCTACCAGCTGCAGTGACCGGCCTTCAATGCATTATCCTTCAGCGCGAGCGCGTCGAGGAAGGTCGGCACGGACGTGCTGGCACGATGGTAACCGGCCGGCCACGGCGTGGTCGGGATGCTCTCGTCCCAGATCTGGCACACGCCGCTGTCCTGCCAGCGGATCAGATGATAGCCGGCTTCGGCCGGGCTCGCGGCGACGAAGGCGGCCGCAGCGAGACCGGCGGCAGCGCACAGCATGGAGATACGACGCATGGATCAGCTCCTCAAAAATGAAAGATGTGATGCGCCTCCCGACAATGACGGGGAGGGGGTGCGGGGCGCTCTCAGCCTGCGCCCCGGACAAGATGTGAGTAGTTCCGTGTGCGGATCAGGTTCAAAGCGCGCGTGCCGGAAATGGCGGAATTCGCTGGCCAAAAGAAGAGGGCGGGCTGCCTGCGCAACCCGCCCTCGCATTGGATCAGCCGATCGGCTCAGAGCGTACAGCGGCGCTCGGCGCGCATCTTGATCTGGAGCTCGGAGGCCTGCGTGAAAGTCGGGAGCGGCTTGCTGACGACCTTGTAGGTCGACACGCCCCACTGGAACGGCTTGTAGCGGAGATCCTCGTTCCAGACCTGGCAGACGCCGGTGTTGTCCCAGCGGATCACGTAATAGCCGGTCTTCGCCGAGGCCGGCACGGCGAACACGGAAGAGGCGATGCCGGCAACGGCACAAAGGGCGAGAACGCGACGCATGAAAGATCTCCTGATGGGAACGTGGCCGGAGACTGGTGCGGCAAAACTGCACAGCTTGCAAGCCGCACCGTGGCCGATCACGGATATGTCAGGCAGCTCCCCGTTGACTATCCCTCTGACTATCCCTTGGCCAGCGACGCCACCGCCTCGATCTCGATCAGCATCTTCGGATCGGGCAGTGCCTGCACCACGCAGGTGGTGCGTGCAGGGAAAGGCGGCGGGCCGAATGCGCCGGCATAGAGCGCATTCATCGCGGCGACGTCCGAGGCGCGGGTCAAGAGCACGTTGACCTTGGCGAGATCGCGCATCGTGGCGCCGGCCTCGTCCAGCACGCGCTTGATGTTGACGACGACATTGGCGAATTGCGCCTCGAAGCCGTCAGGCAGCGCGCCATGGGCGTCGAAGCCGGGAATGCCTGAGACGAACAAGAGGTCGCCGACGCGGGTCGCGAAGGAGAGCGGCGGCGCCTTGACGTGCGGTGGGGCAGCGAAATGCTGGATCGGCATGGGGACCTCGGGGTGATGGTTTCAGCATGAGCGTAGCGGCATGCCGGGCCTGCTCCAACCAAAAACGCGAAAACAACCCCATGCACAGTAGAAATCATCGGTGGAATTAAATTTCTGAAATACAGAAATTTTGATTGACCCGTCGGGCAAAACACTGGCATCATGGCATGATGGGAGTGGTGTTCGCGGAGGCTTTCCCCGCGTGCGACCCGCTGGCGGGAAGGCCGCAATCCATCCCCCGTCATTGCGAGCGCAGCGAAGCAATCCAGACTGTCTCCGCGGAAAGATTCTGGATTGCTTCGCTTCGCTCGCAATGACGGAGAATGAGGAGACCATCCCCGATCATGTTGCCGCCGCGATCGATCGGATAGATTGCTGCATCTGATTCGCTTTCCCCTTGAAAAATAGCTCCCGGAGACGCCCCATGAAGATTGCTTCCACCTTGCGTGCCGCGTTCGTCGCCATTGCAGCACTTGCCGGCCTCTCGACCGCGGCGCTGGCCGACGGCGGCACCGTGGTGCTGACGATCTACAAGGCGGGCTGGATCATCGGCGGTTCGGGCGGCTCGGGCGTTTTGAACTTCCGCGGCCGCTCCTATTCGCTCTCGACCGGCGGGCTCGATTACGGCCTCGTCTTCGGCGGCTCCAAGACCGTGCTGCGCGGCCGCGTCTCCAACATCAACCGTCCCTCCGATGTCGCCGGCGTCTATGGCGCCGCCGGTGCCGGCCTCGCGGTCGGCCGCGGCGCCCGCGCCATCGTGCTCACCAACCAGAAGGGCGCGGTGCTGGAGCTGTCGGGCTACCAGACCGGCCTGATGGCGAATGCGGATCTGAGCGGTCTCGCGATCACGATGCGGTAGGAGACGGTGCCGCAAGGGTGGGCAAAGGCGCGCAGGCGCCGCGTCCACCATTCTTCCGTGATGGATACAAATCGTGGGCCGAGTTCTGGGCCAGCATCGAGTCAGCAAATCTCATCGCGTTGTCAGCGTGCCGGTTGCCTGGTCTGATCGTCAGTGGTGCTCGCCTGTGCGCGTTTGCCGGAGCGGATCATCAGGAACGAGCCGGATGTGCCCGGCAGCTGCCAGCGCCCGTCGATCTCGGTCGCCTCTCCATTCATGATGCCGTCGTAGTGGACGATGTCGAAGCCGTAACCCGGCGGCTCGTAGCGTTTGACGAACGACACGACGCTGCCTGAGCGATGGCCCGTGATCGAGGCGCTGTGGGTTCGCCGGGGACAGCGCGGATTCGAGCAGGGTTCGGTGACGCGGCCGCTGATCGCGCCGCCGGCCTCGACCAGCGTCGCCGTGAACGTGACCATTCCCGTGCCGGGTTGAATGTAAGTGCCGTCCCAGACACCGGAGAGATCGTCGCTCATGGCGGCGGCTTCCTCGACATGACGTGCGCCGGTTGAGGCTCGGCTGTTCCGTCCCACGTTCTTCCCCCAAGTCGTATCGCCGCCATCGCGCCCTTGCAATAGTCCGCATGCGACGTCGATCGATCGGAGGAGGTACGGCGTCAGCCGTTTGGCGGAGGTCGCGCCTCGGAAACGGAAAGAGTGCTATTCCGCCTGTCGGATTATCGCCTGCGCGTTCGTCCTTCGAATGACGGCGCGCGTGTGTGCGCGTCCGGATTCGTCGCGAAAGGATATCCGAATATGACCTCCATCACGCCGTTTCTCTGGTTCGACAACAACGTTCCGGAAGCCGTCGCCTTCTACAAATCGGTATTCCCCAACGCGAAGGTCGAGAACGTCAGCGACTTCATGGCGGTGTTCGAGCTCGAGGGACAGCGCTTCAACGCACTCAACGGCGGGCCGCAACACCGCTTCAACGAGGCGGTGTCGTTCTTCATCAGCGTCGAGACGCAGGACGAGGTCGACTATTTTTGGGGCCGCCTCACCGCCGACGGCGGCGAGGAATCGAGGTGCGGCTGGCTCAAGGACAAGTTCGGGCTCTCCTGGCAGGTGGTGCCGACGGCGCTCGGCCGCTATCTCGGCGACTCCGATCGGACCAAGGCCAATCGCGTCATGCAGGCGATGATGGGGATGCGGAAGATCGTGATCGCGGAATTGGACAAGGCGTATGCCGGGTGAGGCGGTGACGGTGCTGCGGCCGCGTAACCAAATCCACGGTGTCGTCCTGGCGGAAAGCCAGGACCCATACCGCGGAATCTATCGGTTACGGTCGGTCGTGTACCGGACCACGAGTCGTCGCCAAACTTTGCCCTGGGGTAATGGGTCCTGGCTTTCGCCAGGACGACGGCTGAGCGAGTGGCGCTATCGCTAACTTGCTCTACGAAGCGACCCGCTTCGCCAATTCGGCCAGGATCGCTATACTGCCCACCATCAGCCGAATGGTGACCTCATGGCAAACGAATTGGAAGGCAAGGTTGCGGCCGTAACCGGGGCCGCGTCGGGCATCGGATTGGCGAGTGCCGAGGCAATGCTGGCCGCGGGCGCACGCGTGGTGATGGTCGATCGCGACGAGGCCGCGCTGAAGGCGCTCGGCAACAAGCATGGCAACGCGGTGATCCCGCTGGCCGTCGACCTGCTGGATCCCGACGACTGCGCCACGCTGCTGCCGCGCGTTCTGGAGACGGCAGGGCAGCTCGACATCCTGCATGCCAACGCGGGCACCTATGTCGGTGGCGACCTCATCGACGCCGACAACATGGCGATCGACCGGATGCTGAACCTGAACGTCAACGTCGTGATGAAGAACGTGCACGACGTGCTGCCGCACATGATCGCGCGCCGGACAGGCGATATCATCGTCACGAGTTCGCTGGCGGCGCATTTTCCGACGCCGTGGGAGCCGGTCTATGCGTCATCCAAATGGGCGATCAACTGCTTCGTCCAGACGGTGCGGCGCCAGGTCTTCAAGCACGGCATTCGCGTCGGCTCGATCTCGCCCGGCCCGGTCGTCACCGCATTGCTCGCGGACTGGCCGCCCGAGAAGCTGAAGGAAGCCAGAGACTCGGGAAGCTTGCTGGAGGCCAGCGAAGTCGTTGATGTCGTGTTGTTCATGCTGACGCGGCCGCGCGGCATGACCATCCGCGACGTGGTCATGCTGCCGACCAATTTCGATTTGTAGGCGCGCGTGTTCTTGTAGGATGGGTAGAGCGAAGCGAAACCCATCGCCCGGTCTGCGGTCTAGCAAGCCTGTGGCGCAGTCGAACGGGCGCACCTGTTGCTTCGGCCCAGTTGATGGGTTTCGCTGCGCTCTACCCATCCTACGAACGACATCGTCAGCCAGCTGACGCCGCCGTGAAAACCGCCAGCTGCGCATCGAACGCGCGGCGAAAGGCGGGGCGCGCTTCGCCGCGGGCAACGTAGGATGAGAGGGTCGGATAGCCGCCGAGGATGCGCGATGCATTCAGCCTGCGCAGCACCGTCACCATCAGGAGATCGCCGGCGCTGAACGTGCCGTCGAGCCAGTCGGCCCCGCCGAGGTGGCGGGACAATTCGTCGAGCCGGGCAACAACGCGATCCCTCAGAATGGGCAAGCGCTCGTCATACCAGCTCTCGTCACGTTCGAGCAGCGTCGCCATGCCGAGATCGACGATCGACGGCTCGACGGTGTTGAGCGCAGCAAACATCCACGCGATAGCGCGCGCCCTGGCGTTCGGCTCGGCCGGCAGCAAGCCGTCATGACGCTCGGCGATATGGAGCACGATTGCGCCGGACTCGAACAGTGCGAGATCGCCGTCCTCGAAAGTCGGGATCTGCCCGAACGGATGCAGCGCAAGATGCCCCGGCTGCTTCATGGCCTCGAACGACACCAGCCGAACGTCATAGCGCTGCCCCGCCTCCTCGAACGCCCAGCGCACCCGCATGTCGCGCGCCTGTCCCCTGCCGCGGTCGGGCGAGTTTGCGAAGGCGGTGATGGTCGGGGGCATGCGGGGTCTCCGGCGTGATCGGGTTCGGCGTGCAGAGGACGAACGAGTGGGGTGGATTCCGACAGGCTATCTAAATGTCGTGGTACGTAGGGCAAACTGCGACATGCTGGCGATGATGGATATGCGAAAATCGAGATCGCGAATCCGACAAGGGGGTATGCGGGATACGGATGGTGGCGTGCCCCGGACGCAGTGCAGCGCGCCGCCACTTGCGGCGTGATGCGCTGCAGAGCCGGGGCCCATGCCGCATCCGTGCCGGAGCTTCTGGGTCCCGGGTCTGCGCTGCGCTTGCCCGGGACACGAGAGCGGAGGGGGCCCGTTAGTGAGCGGCTTAAGGCGTGCAGGCGATCCACTCCGCCAATTCTCGCCACGGCTCCAGCGTCCAATGCCCGGACGCCGCACCGGACGGCGACGGCAACACAAACACCTCCGGCAAGCTCTCGTCGCGCTTCTGCCGCCCCAGCAAAATCCCGCTCGACGGCCTGCCGTAAAACAAGCTCGCCGCTTTCTTGCTCGTGAACGCAATCGTTCTTGGCTGATACTTCTCGATCTTCGCCCTGAACCCCGGCACGTCGATCGTCTCTGCCGCGATCTGGTGATCCATCCCCGCGCCCGCCTTGGAGAGATCGGTGAAGCCGATCCCGAGCTCGATCAGCGACGCAAACTCGCCCGGCTGATAGCGCCGCGGCGTGAGGCCGGCCTCATAGATCGCGCGCCAGAAGCGGTTGCCGGGATGGGCGTAGTAGTGCCCGAGTTCGGCCGAGCGCGTCGAGGCGGCGGTGCCGACGAAGACGAGGCGGAGGTTGGGGCGCAGTTGGTCGGGGAGGCGGTGGGCTTGAGGCAAGTCAATCGTCCGTGGCTACGCTCAATCGTCCGACTTGCGGGCTTCGCGGCCATGCCATATCCGCGTGATCAGGATGTCTCGTTTCTCCGCCAGCACGGTATACCGCACGATGTAGCCGGAGGCGCCAAAGCGGACCACGATCTGGCGAAGCTCGGCATCGCCAGTTGGCGCTCCCAGGTTGGGAAACTCCTGCAACCTATCTATCACGCGCCATATCGACGCGAGCGCGCGCTGCGCAGCAACCGGGCTATGTTGATCTAGAAACGAACGCAATCGCTCGACGTCCTCGACGGCGTCGGGCGAAAGCAGGATCATCCGATCCTGCGCGCCGCCGGGCGCGGCAGCTCCTTCGCCGTACCCCAGCTCGCGACCCAGTCCTTCACCTCGTCGAGCGGAACAGCTGCGCGAGTCTTCTTGAAATCATCCAGCCGCCGGCGATCCTCAGCGATGTCGGGGCCGGCGATATCGACCACGGAATCGAGGAGCGCCACGGCTTCCGCGAGCACGGCTGCGACATCCTGCCCGCGCTCGTCGGCCATCTCGCGCAAACGCGCGTCGGTGTGGGTGTCGATATCCAGCGTGCGGCGAATGATGTTCATGCAACCAGAATAGGCGCGGAGGACCAATTTGTCGAGGCGCCCGACTTGGAGAGATCGGTGAAGCCGATCCCGAGCTCGATCAGCGCCGCAAACTCGCCCGGCTGATAGCGCCGCGGCGTGATGCCGGCTTCATGGATCGCGCGCCAGAAGCGGTTGCCGGGATGGGCGTAATAGTGCCCGAGCTCGGCCGAGCGCGTCGAGGCGGCGGTGCCGACGAAGACGAGGCGGAGGTTGGGGCGGAGTTGGTCGGGGAGGCGGTGGAAGGTGTTGGACATCTTCGATGCGACTATTGGCTTGCTTCTTCCCCGAGTTTGCCGTCGGTATTGTCAGGGTCGTGTGAGCGCCGCGCGCCTCGGGCCGGTTGGGGGAAGAATGCAAGACCGGTTTGAGTGGCCCGAGCCCGAGCACGATGCCGACAAGGTCATTTTGCGCAACGTCCGCAACCATGGCTGCCATGTCACGGGCATACCCGATGCCAATCCACCGTTTGCATTTTCAATCGGTCTGTATCTGAACTACGGCCACTCCGAACTCATCATCTTCGGCCAGAGCGCCCAAAACGCGCAGGCCATCATCAACCTTATCCGCGATCGTGCTGCTGCGGGACACAAATTCGCCGACGGCGATATCTCCGATGAACTGCTGGAGAACGGCTACAAGCTCGGTTTCTGGCAGGTGCCGTTCGGAGCTTATCCCGATTATCTCGGCACCGCGATCTGGTTCTACAGGAAATCGCGGCTCTCATTCCCCTGTCTCCAGGTCGTCTGGCAAGATGCTGATCGTCATTTTCCGTGGGAGGCGGACTGCTCGCTCGACGTCAGGCGGGATCAGCCGCTGTTGAAGAGGACAGTCTCTTGACGTCTTGCGAAATGGTCTGACAATGAACCGTGAAGAATTGGCTGCCGCCTACGCGGCGCCCGGCCGACACTATCACAACCTCGCGCATATCGAGGACTGCCTCGCTGCGCTCACGCGGCTGGAAGGGCTCTCGGCTCACGAGTGCGAGCTTCCGTCGGAAGCGATCTGGTGGCATGACATCATTTATGTTCCGTCCCGACCGGACAACGAGGAGCTCAGTGCGCAACTGGCCGAACAGCATGTGCGTGCCGATCTTCGCGTCGAGGTCGGTCGCCTGATCCGTCTGACGCGGACGCACGATGTCAAGTCGGATGATCGCCCTGGCGCCATCCTGATCTCGATCGACCTCAGCATCCTGGGCGCGGAGCCGGCGCGGTATGACGCATATGCTGCAGCCGTCCGGCAGGAGTTCATCCATGTCAGCGATGCAGACTTTCGCGCGGGCCGCGCTGCGGTGCTTCGCAGGTTCGCCGCCCGTCCGGTCATCTATCCCGACGCCGGCTTCGCCGCGACATATGATCAGCGTGCTCGCGACAATCTCGCACGGGAGTTGGCTTCGCTGAGCTGAGGCTGTGTCGGTCTCGCGCAGGTGCTTCCTGGCGGGCACGTAGGATGGGTAGAGCGTAAGCGAAACCCATCGCTCGTCCCGTAGCAAGTTGATAGGTTTCGCTGCGCTCTACCATCCTACGAGCTATCCCGACGCCGGCTTCACCGCGAAATATGATCGGCGGGCCCGCGACAATCTTGCGCGGGAGTTCGCGTAGTTGAGCTGAGCGGCTCAGGGTGGGTTAGCCGCTCACAAGTGCGGTCATTCAACACGCGACGGCGCAAGGCCTACAGCTCATGCGGGCACGTTAGTGCGGCCCAAATCCCATCCGCTTGTCGCTCAGGTCTGCAACCGGGCCTGCAGAGTCGGTTTGCAGTAGTTCAAATGTCAAGCATGCACAGCCGAAGTTGCGCAACGCCAAATTGGCGGCGTCTTTTACACTGGCGCCAAAAGTTTCTTGGTCCAACTGAATTTCAACGCGCGGCTTAAGTCGGCAAACGTTCTTCACGGTCGATTGCAGTTGGACGAAAACATCGTCCCGGAGATTTTGCGTGCTCTCGAATGAGGCTTTTGCGTCGATGATTTGTGTCCGGGCGACATAGAGGAGGTTGAGAGAAAAATGATCGAACGAAATTGCGCTCTGACTGATTCGATGTACTTCGGGGCGTGTATCGATCCGAACGAATTGGAGATTCTTTGCTCGTATCCAGTGGCTACCCTGCGACAATGTTCGTTCAAAGTCGCCGCTTTTGTAAACGAGGATGCTCTCGAATTGGCGAACGCTGATTCGATCATAACCGATCAGGCCCATAATTCCCTTCTTGAACAGGACCAAAATCCAAACCCAAGCGCCAACAATAGTGCCTATCAACAGAAACGAGATCAGTAGGGAGCCGAGTATTTGGTCCATGTTCCTGTCCAACGATCCCCTCCGACTAACGGGCGTTGCTTTGTGAGATCCTAGTGAGGAGCATCTTAGCCCAAGAAAAGAGCGGGTTGACTGAGATCAACCCGCTCTTCGTGGATCGAAACCAATCCCTCACAACACCCGATTACTCTCCTTCACCTTCTCCGCATCCAGATAAACGCTCGAGCCCATCTCCTTGAACTTCGCACTCATTTTGGCCATGCCATCCTCGGCCGTCCCGCTGATCGACATGCCGATGCTGTTCGGATCGTTCAGCGTCGCGGCATAATCCCGCACGTCCTGCGTGATCTTCATCGAGCAGAATTTTGGGCCGCACATCGAGCAGAAATGCGCGACCTTGTGGGCTTCCTTCGGCAGGGTCTCGTCGTGGAAGTTCTTCGCGGTGTCGGGATCGAGGCCGAGGTTGAACTGGTCGCTCCAGCGGAAGTCGAAACGAGCACGTGACAGCGCGTCGTCGCGGAGCTGGGCGGCCGGGTGACCCTTGGCGAGATCGGAGGCGTGGGCCGCGATCTTGTAGGTGATGACGCCGACCTTGACGTCGTTACGGTCAGGGAGCCCGAGATGCTCCTTCGGCGTGACGTAGCAGAGCATGGCGCAGCCGAACCAGCCGATCATGGCGGCACCGATGCCCGAGGTGATGTGGTCATAGCCCGGCGCGATGTCGGTGGTCAGGGGCCCGAGGGTGTAGAACGGCGCTTCGCCGCATTCTTTGAGCTGCTTGTCCATGTTGATCTTGATCTTGTGCATCGGCACGTGGCCGGGGCCTTCGATCATGACCTGGCAGCCCTTGTCCCACGCGATTTTTGTCAATTCGCCGAGGGTTTCGAGTTCGGCAAATTGCGCGCGGTCGTTGGCGTCTGCGATCGAGCCGGGACGCAATCCATCGCCCAACGAGAAGGAGACATCGTATTTGCGCATCAAGTCGCAAATTTCATCGAAGTGGGTGTAAAGAAAACTCTCCTTGTGATGCGCCAGGCACCACTTCGCCATGATCGAGCCGCCGCGCGAGACGATGCCTGTGACGCGGTTGGCGGTGAGATGGATGTATTGCAGGCGCACGCCGGCGTGGATGGTGAAATAGTCGACGCCCTGCTCGCACTGCTCGATCAGCGTGTCCTTGTAGAGCTCCCAGGTCAGCGCGACCGGATCGCCGTTGCACTTCTCCAGTGCCTGATAGATCGGCACCGTGCCGATCGGCACCGGCGCGTTGCGCAGGATCCATTCGCGGGTGGTGTGGATGTTGCGGCCGGTCGAGAGGTCCATCACGGTGTCGGCGCCCCAGCGAATCGCCCACACCATCTTCTCGACCTCTTCCTCGACCGACGAGGTCACCGCCGAGTTGCCGATATTGGCGTTGATCTTGGTGAGGAAGTTGCGGCCGATGATCATCGGCTCGAGTTCTGAGTGGTTGATGTTGGAGGGGATGATGGCGCGGCCGCGCGCGATCTCGCTGCGCACGAACTCCGGGGTGATGAAGGCGGGGACTTCGGCGCCAAAGCTTTCGCCGTCGGCGAGGGCCGCTTCGGCGCGATCGAGCTGCTGCTTGCGGCCGAGATTTTCTCGGGCGGCGACGTAGATCATCTCCTTGGTGATGATGCCGGCCCGGGCGAATTCGAGCTGGGTGATCTTGTGGCCGTCAAGGCCGCGCAGCGGCTGGTGATAGGCGGAGAAGGCGCGCGCGGCCTTGTCGGTGGAGACGCTGCCATTGTCCTCCGGCTTGATCTGCCGGCCCTGATATTCCTCGACGCCGCCGCGCTCCAGCACCCACGCCTTGCGGCCACGGGCGAGACCGGCGTTGACGTCGATGGTGACGGACGGATCGGTGTAGGGGCCCGAGGTGTCGTACACCGGCAGGTTCGGCTCGCCGGCGCCTTCGGACAGGATGATCTCGCGCAGCGGCACGCGGATATCCGGTGCGGCGTCAGGCGAGGCGAAGATCTTTCGCGACGACGGCAGCGGGCCGGTGGTGACGGCGGGGACGGTTTTTTCAGGGTTGGAGCGGATGTTCATGGGATCCTCCGGTTTAATTCGTATGTGTGTGCGTCGGGGCGACGCTGCTGACTTCTTGCTCCGTCATTGCGAGCGCAGCGAAGCAATCCAGAAATGCTTCCGCGGAAGCAGTCTGGATTGCTTCGTCGCAAGGGCTCCTCGCAATGACGAGGGGAGAGAGCATGCGCATTACGCTGCCTCCTTCGCCTGGCCGAGCCATTGCCGCACCCGTGCATCCGGGTCGGCATTCTGGGTGACGTCGGACACCACCGCGATTGAATCCGCGCCCGCCGCAAAAATCTCCGCGGCGTGCTCGAACTTGATGCCACCGATCGCGACCAGCGGAATGGTGCCGATGCGCTGCTTCCATTCCGTGATTTTTGCAATGCCCTGCGGTTCGAAGCGCATCGACTTCAGCGTGGTGAAGAAGATCGGGCCGAGCGCGACGTAATCGGGCTCTGCCGCGAGCGCGGCTTCAAGCTCGGCGTCGTCGTGGGTGGAGATTCCGAGCGACAGGCCGGCCTCGCGGATGGCCTTGAGGTCGGCGTCCGCCAGATCCTCCTGGCCGAGATGCAGATATTTTGCGCCGGCAACGATCGCGGCGCGCCAATAGTCGTTCACGACCAGCTTGGCTTGCGTGCCCTTGGTGATCGCCAGCGCATCGGCCACGATCTGCAATGCGTCGGCGTCGTTGAGGTCTTTCGCGCGCAATTGAATCGTGCCGACGCCGAGCTTGGTCAGGCGCTCGACCCATTTGAGGCTGTCGACGACGGGGTAAAATCGATCAGGATACGGCATGCCAGAACGGGGTCCCAACGACAGGGGTGGAGGGGGAGGCGAAGTCGCGGGCGTTCATCAGCCCGGCCTCGTATGCGGTGCGGCCGGCATCACAGCCGAGGCGGAAGGCGTTGGCCATGGCCACGGGATCGGCAGCCTTTGCGATTGCCGTGTTGAGCAGCACGGCGTCATAGCCGAGCTCGAGTGCTTCAGCTGCGTGCGAGGGCGCACCGATGCCGGCGTCGACCACCAGCGTGATGTCGGGCAGCCGCTCGCGCATCAGCTTCAGCGCGTCGCGGTTGATGATGCCCTTCGCGCTGCCGATCGGCGCGGCCCACGGCATCACCACCTTGCAGCCGGCATCGACCAGCCGGTTCGCAACCGAAAGATCCTCGGTGCAATAGGGGAACACCTCAAAGCCGTCCTTGATCAGGATGGTCGCGGCTTCGACGAGGCCGACGACATCGGGCTGCAGCGTGTCGTTGTCGGCGATGACTTCGAGCTTGATCCAGGAGGTCGCAAACAATTCGCGGGCGAGCTTTGCCGTGGTCACGGCTTCGCGCACGCTGCGGCAGCCGGCGGTGTTCGGCAGCACGGTGACGTCGAGCTCGCGGATCAGCTTCCAGAACGCATCGCCGGTCTTGCCGCCGGCGGATTCGCGCCGCAGCGACACCGTGACGATGTTGGAGCCGGAGGCCCGGATCGCGTCCTGCATGATCGCGGGCGAGGGATAGAGCGCGCTGCCGATCAGCAGGCGGGAAGCGAAGGTTTTGCCGTAGAAGGTCACCATGTCCTCACCCTCCCTGCCTCGGCGTGATGATCTCGATCTCGTCGCCCGCTTTCAGCGCCGTCTCGGCCCAGCGGCTCTTCGGCACGACGTCGTAATTGAGCGCGATGGCGAAATGCGTGCCCTCGTAGTCGAGCTCGGAGAGCAGCGCGTCGACGCTGGCCGCATTGATTTCGCGCTGCTCGCCGTTGACGATCACGCGCATTGCATCACCTCATTGTCGATCTGGCCGCGCTCGACATAGGAAAGCGTCAGCTCGGCGAGTGCCGGCGCGAGCAGGAAGCCGTGGCGGTAGAGCCCGTTGACGCTGATCTTGCCGCCGCGCACGCCGATGCGCGGCAGATTGTCGGGATAAGCGGGGCGAAGGCCGGAGCCGAACTCGACGATGCGGGCTTCGCCGAAGGCCGGATGCACGGCATAGGCCGCGCCCAGCAGCTCCAGCGCCGAACGGACGCTGACGCCGGTGTCCTCGGCCTCGACCGAGGTGGCGCCCAGCATGAACAGATTGTCCTCGCGCGGGATCACGTAGAGCGGCCAGCGCGGATGGATCAGCCGCACCGGGCGCGAAAGCTGCACCTCAGGGGTCTCGATCAAAATCATCTCGCCCTTGACGCCGCGCAAGCCGGGCTGCTCGTCGCGTGCGGACAGGCCGCGGCAGTCGATCACGATGCCTTTTGGATCAAGGTTTGCAAGTTCGGCCGCGGTGACATCGCTGCCGAACCTGATGGTGCCGCCGGCAGCTTTGATGCGCGCGTGCAGTTTCGGCAGCACGCGGCGCGGCTCGACATGGCCCTCGGTGGGGAAGAACAGCGCATCGCGGAAACGGCCCTCCAGCGACGGCTCGAGCGCGGCGAGGCCCGCTGCATCGAGCCGGCGGTGGCCCTCGGTCATCCGCGCAAAGCGCTCAAAGTCGTTGCGCTCGCGCGGATGGGCGACCACGAGCGAGCCGTTGAAGGGCGTATCGGGCAATTCGCGCCGCCAGATGTCGAGCGAGCGCAAGCCGAGCCTGGAGATGATGGGTTCGGCGACCTCCGCCTCGCAGTAAGGCGCGAGCATGCCGCCGGCCCAATGGCTGGTGGCGTCGGTCATGCCGGCGTCACTGCGCTCGTGTAGCGTGACGGCATGGCCGGCCTGCGCGAACAACAGCGCTTGCCAGGCTCCTGCTATGCCTGCACCGATGATGGATACCGGAGACTCCGGTCGCTTGGTCGTCTGCAACATCCCTGTCCCTTCGCCGGCATGACCCGGATCAGGTTCAAAGGGTCACCGCGGTCTTGGGAAGGCCTGCTGATTTGCAGACTTTGCCCATTTAGCGGTATCTCAGCTCCTCCTCGGAGCACCCCTCGGAACGGCTCTAATGTAGGCTAGTGGGGCGGGGTGGTCAACGCATGTTCCCGGGAACCTGCGCCCGCGCATTGCGGACATGCTGGGCGAGTTTCCGATGCGGCGCGGCGCCGAACATCGGTTGCGGATTGCCGTTCGGCTCGAGCCAGGCCTGCTCACGCGCCTCGAAGCTCGCCTGTTGCACGGCCTGCTGGCGCTGATGCTTTGCAACGTAGTAATACCCGCCCGCGAAATAACGCACGGCACGGTCGTGGTCGCCATTGGCGGCGTGATAGGCGCCGGCGAGGTATTTGACGGCATAGGTGAGATTGGTGTTGGGATCGCGCAGACCGGCGGCATCGCCGGTGTAGCCCAGCCCACGGGCGGTCGCGAGCTTGATCTGCATCATCCCGATCGCGCCGCCACGGCCGACCAGACCCGGCTGATAGCGGCTCTCGCGCATGATGACCCGATGCACCAGCGCCTCCGGCACGCCGTTGGCGCGGGCATGCATCGCGACCATCTCGGCATATTCGGCCTGGCCCGCGAATGCGGCCTGCGGCGACATCAGTCCGGCCGCGATGAATGCGGCGACGCGTAAAATTTTCATCAGATATCCCAGATGTCCTGAGCACCTGCGCCCGGCTGCCGTTAGGCCTCCTGAACGCGGCGATGATGTGACCAAACGCCGCCGCTGACGATTTTGCGGCGCAGAGCCGTGGTTGCGGCTCAATGCCGGCGCTGGAGTTCCCTCAGGCGGAGGCCCGCGTCGCGACAGCAGGCCTGTCTATTCGCGCGGGCCCTCGAAAGCGAGTATGAAGCGCCTGCGAATCGGGAGAGGTGCCATGACAAAAACAACCATGGTCAAGACCAACACCGGCGAGATTCCGGGACACTCTATTCCAAGACAGAACCCCTGTGCCCAGTGCGGCGCGCCGATCGCGCAGCCCGACTGGATCGAGCCGGGCGAGGGACGGGTCTCCTATCTCTGGAATTGCCACGCCTGCGGCTATCAGTTCGAGGCGATCGCGATCTTCCACGAGCCAGCTGTAGAGTATCCACCGCTCGCGGCTTAAGCGGCGACGTTTAAGCGGCGACCTGCGCCGCCAGCGGCGGCTGCTGCCACACCGGCAATTGCATCCGCACGATCAGCCCGTGCGGCTGGCGGTCGTGCAGCGACAGCTCGCCGCCGTGGGCGATCGCGATCGCGCGCGCAATCGACAGGCCGAGGCCGAAGCCGGTGGAATCGTCCATGGTGCGAGCGTCGTCGCCGCGCACGAACGGCTCCAGCATCTCCTGCTTGCGCGCATCCGAAATGCCGGGACCGTCATCCTCGACGTCGATGACGAGCTTCGTGCCGGCGACATCGAGGCGGATCGTCACCTCGGCGCCGTAGCGCACCGCGTTCTCGACCAGGTTGGTGACGCCGCGATGCAGATCGTCGGGACGCGCCGCGGCGGTCGCCGACGATGGACCATCATAGTGTACGACATGACCCGTGTCGCCGAACTGGTCGGCGATCAGCTGCAGCGTGCTGGCGATGTCCACGAGCGTGATCGCCTCGACCTTGCGGTCGTTACGCAGCAGCGACAGCACGCTTTCCAGCATCGAGCGCATCTGGTCGAGGTCGATCAGCATGCGCTTGCGGTTGCCTTCGTCCTCGATGAACTCGGCGCGCAGGCGCAGCCGCGTGATCGGGGTGCGCAGATCGTGGCTGATCGCCGCGAGCATCCGGGTGCGATCCGACATCAGCCGCGCGATCCGCTCGTGCATGCGGTTGAGCGCGCGGGCCGCCGAGCGGATCTCCTCCGGGCCGCGCTCGGGCAGCGGATCGGCCTCGCCGTCCAGGCTGAAATTCTCGGCCGCCTTGGCAAACGCGGAGAGCGGCGTGGCCAGCGCGCGCGCCGCCCACAGGCCGAGCACGGAGATGCAGATGAAGGCGGTCATCAGCGTCACCAGCCACGGCGCGCCCCAGAACCACGGACGCGGGCCGTTCTCGACGTGACCCGCGATTATGGTGCCGTCTGGCAGTTCCACGCCG
Organism: Bradyrhizobium monzae; assembly: GCF_021458635.1. Taxonomy (GTDB): domain Bacteria; phylum Pseudomonadota; class Alphaproteobacteria; order Rhizobiales; family Xanthobacteraceae; genus Bradyrhizobium. Next base: position 1,331,540 of record NZ_JAIRDQ010000001.1, on the reverse strand, counting down.
ATGCGATGAGCGCCGCCCTCGGGCGCGAGCTGCACCACCTTGTAGCCGCGGCCGAGATGGCGGCGCAGCCCGTGCAGGTGCTGGCTCTCGCTGTCCTCGACCACAATCGCCGTGCCCGGCGGGTGCGTCTCGAGGTTGAGCTTCGGGAAGGCGCGCGCGATGTCTGCGGCGAGGCGCGGCCGGTCGTCCGGCTTGGCCGAGCCGAGCAGCAGCGCGGCATCCATCAATTGGGGTGCGCCATCCGGCGGCTGGTTCGGGCGGTCGGGCCGGCCGATCAGGAACGCGGTGGTGACGACGAGATGCAGCGCGACGGTCGAGGCCAGCACCAGCGCGGCGATCTGGCCGCCGATGCCCTTGAGGTGGAAGAACCCGAACGGCCTCATCGTCTTGACGCCCCGTCAGTTGCTCAGGGGCGTCGTAACCGCTTCCGTTCTGGGCGTAAACAAATAACCGCCGGAGCGCACCGTCTTGATGATGGTGGGATCGGCCGGATTGGGCTCGATCTTGCGGCGGATGCGGCTGACCAGCACGTCGATCGAGCGTTCGAACGAGCCGGTGTTGCGGCCCTGCGTGAGGTCGAGCAGGCTGTCGCGCGACAGCACGCGGCCGGGACGCTCGCAGAACGTCCGCAGCAGGTCGAACTCGGCGCTGGTCACTGCGACGCGCGCGCCTTCCGGATTGCGCAGTTCGCGCAGCCGCAAATCGATGCGCCAGCCTTCGAAGGCGAGCGTGGAGGCACCCTCGATCGAGCTCGCGGCCTGCGCGGAGGCCTGGCGCCGCAGCACCGCGTTGATGCGGGCGAGCAGCTCGCGCGGGTTGAAGGGCTTCGGCAGATAGTCGTCCGCGCCCATCTCGAGGCCGACGATGCGGTCGACGTCCTCGCCGCGCGCGGTCAGCATGATGATCGGCGTCTGTGCTTCGGCACGCACCTTGCGGCACAGGCTGAGACCGTCCTCGCCCGGCAGCATGACGTCGAGGATGATGAGATCAACGCGGTGGTCGGCCATGGCACGCGACATCTCGCGGCCGTCGCTCACAGCGGTAACATTGCAGGAATTGCTGCGGAGATATTTCGCAATCAACGTCCGGGTTTCGCGGTCGTCTTCGACGACCAGGATGTTGGGAGAAGGATTGGCCATGAGCTTTGTTTGTCCAAGATTCGGGCCAAAAGGCGAAGATTTTTGTTACAGTTTGTTTCTGGATATGTTTCCGCAACACCCCGCAACGACCGCGTCGTCGTACGGCAAGGTCTCGTTAAGCCCGCTAACCATAACGTGGCGCCGTTGCGTTCGAAACCCCGCAAACCACGGTGCCATTCATGACCTCGATTTCGGCGGCCTCCGCCGGTCATTACCAGTCGCCGCTGCAGAAACTGCAGCAGGAATTGCAATCGGAAGTGTCCGACGGCACGATCTCGTCGTCGGACCAGTCCGCACTCACAACCGCCCTGCAGGACATCGACACGTCGCTTCAGCAGAGCAAGTCCAGCGATCAGTCCAGCGGCACCAAGCCGTCCAAGGACGGCCTGAAGTCGAAGATCGACGATCTCATCGCAGGCGAGGTCTCGAATGGGACGCTGACGTCGGACCAGGCCGACGAGCTGAAGGGCGTGTTTCAGTCCGCCTTCGGCAAAGGGCCCGGTGGTCCCGGCGGCGCGCATGGTGCAGGCGGTCCGCCGCCGTCGGATGACGGCTCGTCGGATTCGTCGTCCGCGGATTCGACGAGCAGCAGCTCGACGGAGTCCAGCACGGCCAAAATCCGCGAGCATTTTCTCCAGGCGCTGCAGCAGTCGCAGTCCGCGAGCTCGTCCTACAGTGCCAATGGCAGCTCGACGGGCGCGTCGAGCAGTTCGGATTTTTCGGCATTGCTGATCGACTACCAGAGCTGACCCGCGCGACGCCGGTTGGTGCGTTCCTCGGCGCGATCGTGCTTCACCCAGGGCGCACGATCGCCGGCGGGGAACTGTGCGTCTCGCACGTTCCTCGGCAGGAACTTTTCCTCGCAACGCAGCGCCACAATCACGCGACGAAATTGCCGCAGCTCAGGAACTGCTGTTGATCGTGGCGGTTCTCTCCGCATCAGTTTCTGCTGAAGGAGAGGACAACAATGTTGATGAAATCGATCGCCGCCGGCCTTGCCGGCACCGCTTTGCTTGCGACCGTTGCGTTTGCGCAAAACCCGACGGCCACCACCGACAAGTCGCCAACCGCGGCCACCACCGCGACGACGACCACCACGACCGCTTCGGGCGAGTGGCGCGCGTCGAAAATGGCCGGCCTGAAGATCTATAACGACGCCAACGAGAACATCGGCTCGATCAACGACCTGCTGATGGACAAGAGCGGCGCCGTCAAGATCGCAGTGATCGGCGTCGGCGGTTTCCTAGGCATGGGCGAGCATCTCGTCGCCGTGCCGTATGAGAAGCTGAAATTCGTCAATGAGGCTGTGGCCTATAGCGGCGCCGGCACCGGCACGGCCCCGGGCACCAGGCCGCCGGCTGCGACCACGACCACAGGTGCTGCGACCGGCACCGAGAAGACTGCGACGACCCCGACGGCATCGTCGGGTTCGAAGTGGTATCCGGACCACGCCGTGTTCAATGCGACCAAGGACGAGCTGAAGAACATGCCCGAGTTCAAGTACTCGGAGTAACGCGGGTCGGCTAATGACCTAAACGAAGCGCGCCCGGTTTTCACTGGGCGCGCTGTCGTGTCTTTAGGACTCCCGTCATTGCGAGGAGCCCTTGCGACGAAGCAATCCAGACTGTTACTGCGGACGCATTTCTGGATTGCTTCGCTGCGCTCGCAATGACGGAGAACTCAATTCCCCTTCACCAGCGGGCAGCCGCCCTTGTCGAGCGGACGGAAGGCTTCGTCGCCGGGCACGGTGGCGATCAGCTTGTAGAGGTCCCATTCGCCCTTGGACTCTTCCGGCTTCTTCACCTCGAACAGATACATGTCGTGAACCATGCGGCCGTCGATGCGGATCTTGCCGTTCTTGGCGAAGAAGTCGTTCACCGGCGTCTTGCGCATCTGCTCCATCACCTTTGGCGCTTCGTCGGTCTTGATGGCTTCGATCGCCTTCAGATAGTGCATGGTCGCCGAATAGAGGCCGGCCTGGATCATGGTCGGCATGTGGCCGACCTTCTCGTTGAAACGCTTGGAGAAGGCGCGGGTCTCGTCGTTCATGTCCCAGTAGAACGCGTCGGTGACGATCAGGCCTTGGGTGGCCTTGATGCCGAGCGAATGCGTGTCGGTGATCTCCTGCAGCAACGCGATCATCTTCTGGCCGCCCTGCGTGATGCCGAACTCGGCGGCCTGCTTCAGCGCGTTGGTGGTGTCGCCGCCGGCGTTCGCCAGCGCGACCACCTTGGCCTTGGACGCCTGGGCCTGCAGCAGGAAGGAGGAGAAGTCCGAGGAATTGAGCGGATGGCGGACGTCGCCCAGCACCTTGCCGCCGCTCTCCTTGACGACGTTGGCGGCATCACGCTCGAGCGCCATGCCGAAGGCGTAGTCGGCGGTGACGAAGAACCAGGTGTCCTCGCCGCGCTTGACCATCGCCTTGCCGGCGACGTTCGACAGCGCGTAGGTGTCGTAGGTCCAGTGCACCGTGTTGGGCGAACAGGAGGCACCTGTGATGTCGGAGGAGCCGCCGCCGGAATTGAGGTTGATCTTGTTTTTCTCGCGCGTCAGCGCGGAGATCGGGAGTGCGACCGATGAGGTCGGCACGTCGAGGATCGCGTCCACCTTCTCGTTGTCGTACCAGTTGCGGGCGATGTTGACGCCGACGTCGGGCTTGTTCTGATGGTCGGCGGACACGATCTGGATCGGTACGCCTGCGACCTTGCCGCCGTAATCGGCGACGGCCATCTCGACCGCGGCCAGCGAGCCCTTGCCGGTCGCGTCGGCATAAAGGCTCGACATGTCCGTGAGCACGCCGAGCTTGACGACGTTGTCGGAAATCTGCGCCTGCGCCGTGCCGCAGGTTGCGGCAACGGCGAAGCCGGCCGCGACGGCGGCGATGAGTTTATGCATATCGTTTTCTCCCTCAGTTTTGTTGTTTGGGGCTTTGTTGCGGGGACTGTTCTAGCGACAAACCGTCGCGGGAGCAAAGCCGGGGAGGCATGAGGAGAAGTGGGAAATAAGTAGGGGGGGCGGTGTTTCCTTCGCCTCTCCCCGCTCGCGGCAGGACGATCGTATTTGGGAGCAGCTACCCCGTGGCGCATCCTTCGAGACGCCCGCCTTTGGCGGGCCCTCAGGATGAGGGCGGAGTACGTGGCAGCAGTTTCAGCGACCACCGATGCAGCTAAGCCTCATCCTGAGGAGACCGCAACGCGGTCGTCTCGAAGGACGAGGCGCTTGCTCAACCGCTGCTGCCCTTGAGCCGTTCGTTGCGGCGGCGCAGGCCTTCGAGCGTAGCGAGAAGGATCACCGAGACCGTCGTCAGGATCACCGCGGCTGCGGTGATGGTCGGGCTGATGTTCTCGCGGATGCCGCTGAACATTTCGCGTGGCAGGGTGCGCTGCTCTGGCCCCGCCATGAACAGCACGATCACCACCTCGTCGAAACTGGTCGCGAAGGCGAACAGTGCGCCCGACGCGAGCCCCGGCAGGATCAGTGGCAGGATCACGCGGCGGAACGCTTGAAGCGGCGATGCGCCGAGGGAGGCGGCGGCGCGCGCGAGATTGGTGTCGAAGCTTTGCAGTGTCGCGCCGACCGTGATCACCACAAAGGGCGTCGCCAGCGCGGTGTGAGCCAGGATCAGGCCGAGATAGCTGCCGGTCAGTCCAATCGGCGCGAAGAAGAAATACAGACCGACCGCGGTGATGACACCGGGCACGACGACCGGCGACAGCACGAAAGCCAGCACCAGCGGCTTGAACCGGCTCTTCCACTGCGCGAGCCCCAGTGCGGCCAGCGTGCCCAAAATCATCGACAGCACGGTCGATGCGACGCCGATGATCATGCTGTTCTTCAGCGAATTCATCCAGCGCGGCGAATTGATGAAGTCGTCGTACCAGCGCAAGGAGAGGCCCGGCAGCGGATAGGTGAGGTATGAGCCCGAGCTGAAGGACAGCGGCATGATCGCGAGGATTGGCGCGATCAGGAAGATGAACACCAGCGTCGAGACGACGATGGTCACGGTCCACGCGATGCGCTGGCTGGGCGTGCGGAGGGAAGCGCTGTCGCTCAATTCTTCATCCCTCCCGTGACCTGCTGGCCCTGCACCAGCTTGCCGTAGACGAGAGCGAGCAGAATGGTGGCCAGCAGCAGCACCGCACCCAACGCCGAAGCAAGGCCCCAATTGGCGGTCTCGGTCGTGTAGAGCGCGATGAAGTAGCTGATCATCTGATCGGCGGCGCCGCCGACCAGCGCAGGCGTGATGTAGTAGCCGAGCGCCAGGATGAAGACGAGCAGGCTTCCGGCGCCGATGCCGGGCAGGGTTTGCGGCAGGTAGATCCGCAGGAAGGCGGTGAGGGGTGGCGCGCCGAGCGAGGCGGCGGCACGCATGTAAGCCGGCGAGATCGCCTTCATGCTGCTGTACAGCGGCAGGATCATGAACGGCAGCAGCACGTGGGTCATGGCCACGCAGACACCGAAGCGGTTGTAGATCAGGCGGAGCGGCTCGTCGATGATGCCGAGCCAGTGCAGGCTGTCGTTCACGACGCCCTTGCTCTGCAGCAGCACGATCCAGGCGCAGGTGCGCACCAGAAGCGAGGTCCAGAACGGCAGCAGCACGAAGATCATCAGCAGGTTCGACCGGCCCGGCGGCAGCGTCGCCAGCAAATAGGCCACCGGAAAGCCAAGGATCAAGCAGAGTGCGGTGACACCGAGGCTGATGAGGAAGGTGCGGCCGAAAACATCGCGGTAGATGGCCTGATCCGGCGGGGCCGCGATGATCGCGCCGTCCACGTTTCGCGTCAGGTCGAGTGCGGCCAGAAGGTAGAAGCCGGTGACCGGGCCACCGGCATCCCTGATCGTCGTCCAGGTGGTGCGCTCGCGCCAGGCCGGGTTGATCTTGCCAAGCGTCTCCTTCGCCGTGCCTGGTTCCGGCACCGCTTTCAGATTGCGCGCGGTGCTGGTCAGGATCGTGCGAAAGCCGTTCAGGGCGTAGTTGAGCCGCTTGGCCGCGATGGCAATGGTGCCGGAGGCGCGCGCGACCTGGATGTCGCTCGCCAGCGCCGCGTAGGCCGCCTCATTCGGCAGGTCCTTGCCGTCCCAACTGGCGAGAGCAGCGACGGTTTGAGGCAGAGCCTGACGCACCTCGCGGTCATCGACGGCGCGCCACAGCATGCCGGCGATTGGACCTGCGAAAGTGAAGAGCAGGAAGACCAGAAGCGGCAGCACCAGCGCCAATGCCTTGACCTGGCGTGTCCGCTCCGCACGCCTCAATCGGCGCTTGAGCGGCACCTCGGTCGACGCATTGGCGCCGGTCAAGAGCGCATCCGTCATGAGACGAGCCCTGTGGGGCGCGCTACTTCGCGGCCCATTTGTTGAAGCGTTCGGTCAGGCGGTCGATGTTCTCGAGCCAGAAGGCAACGTTGATCTCGACCGCGTTCTTGATGTTGTCAGGCGCGGTCGGCAGATCCTTCAGGACGGCCGGCTGGATCAGGGCGGCGGCATCCTTGTTCGAGGTGCCGTAGGCAATGTTCTCCGACAGTTTCGACTGGTTCTCCGCCTTGCCGGCGAAGTCCAGGAACTTGTAGGCCGCGTCCTTGTTCGGGCTGCCCTTCAGGATGACCCAGCTGTCGAGGGTGAAGAGCGCGCCGTCCCACACCATGCCGAAGTTCTTCTTCTCGTTCTTGTTCGCGGTGTCGATGCGGCCGTTGTAGACCGAGGTCATTGCCACCTCGCCGGAGGCGAGCAATTGCGGCGGCTGGGCGCCGGCCTTCCACCAGACGAGGTCGCCCTTGATGGTGTCGAGCTTCTTGAATGCGCGATCGACGCCTTCGTCGGTCGCCAGCACCTTGTAGACATCCTTCGGCGCGACGCCGTCGGCCATGAGGGCGATCTCGAGCGTGGTCTTCGGGCCCTGACGCAGGGCGCGCTTGCCCGGAATCTTCTTGGTGTCGAAGAAGTCGGCCCAGCCTTTGGGGGCTTCCTTCAGCTTGTCCTTGTCGTAGCCGAGCACGAAATCATAGAGAATGGCGCCGACGCCGCAGGGATTGACCGACGGCTGGATGTAGGCGGCCTCGCCGCCGATTTTGGCATAGTCGAGCTTCTCGAACAGGCCCTCCTCGCAGCCGACCGCGAGTTCGTCGCTCTCGACCTGGACGAGGTCCCAGGTGGCAGCACCACCCTGGACCTTGGCGCGCAACACGCCGACGCCGCCGTCCCAGGATTCGTCGTTCATGGGAATGCCGGCCGCCTTCTTGAACGGCTCGAAATAGACCTTCTTCTGGGCATCCTGATAGGCGCCGCCCCACGACACGACGGTGAGGTCACGCGCCTGCGCGACCGTGGCCAGAGCAGCGCTGGCGCTGAACGCCGCGGCGAAACCCAGAGCAATCTTGCCAATCTTGCGCTTCAGCATGGTCCTTGTTCCTTCTTCATCTGCGTTGTGTTGAGGTCGATCGATTGCGGTGCGTTTGTTGGATCAGACGGGATCGAGGGCGAGGCAGTCCTCGGGGCGGAAGCTGATGACCACGTTGTCGCCGTGTCGCAGATTATCGTGCGCCCCCGGCTGAAGCTTGACCATGAACTCGGCATTCCCCGCGACCTCGAGCACGGCCAGCGCGTGGTCGCCGAGATAGATGGTGTTCTGCACTTTGGCCGGAAGCCGGTTCGGTCCGTCGCCGGAGGCGCCATCAGGGATAATGGCGATCCGCTCCGGCCGCACCGACAAGGAGGTCGATGCGCCCGCACCTGAGACGTTGACCGCGCGGGCCATGACGGAGCCGCCGGCCGCCAGCGCGACGCGGCAATAGTCCTTCTCGATCGTCTCCACGGTGCCGGCGATCACATTGTTCTCGCCGACGAAGTTGGCGACGAAGCTGTTGACCGGATGCTCATACAGCGCGTCGGGCCTGTCGATCTGCTGCACGATGCCGTCGTTGAACACGGCGATGCGGTCCGACATGGTGAGCGCTTCGCTCTGGTCGTGGGTGACGTAGACGACGGTGATGCCCATCGTCTCGTGCAGTTGCTTGATCTCCAGCTGCATCTGCTCGCGCAGGCGCTTGTCCAGGGCGCCCAGGGGCTCGTCCATCAGCACGAGCTGCGGGTTGAAGACCAGCGCGCGGGCCAGCGCCACGCGCTGTTGCTGGCCGCCGGACAATTGCCCGGGCCGACGCTGCGCCAGGGCTTCCATCTTGATCATGCGCAGCGCCGCTTTGACGCGCGCCTGGGTTTCCGCCTTGCTAACCTTGCGTACGGACAGCGGAAACGCGACGTTCTCCTCGATCGTCAGGTGCGGAAACAGGGCATAGTTCTGGAACACCATGCCGATGTCGCGCTTGTGCGGCGGCATGTTCTTGATCGGCCGTTCCGCCAGGTAGATCTCGCCCTGGGTCGGAACCTCGAAGCCCGCCAGCATCATCAGCGTGGTCGTCTTGCCCGAGCCTGACGGTCCGAGCAGGGTGATGAACTCGCCCTTCCTGATGTCGAGATCGAGGTTCTTCACCACGAGGTGCTCGCCATCATAGCTCTTCTGAATGCCGGAAAACCGCACCAGTGCGGGCGTAACCATGCCGGCTTCCATATCGTCTTCGCGCCCCACTCAACTGCCGCTGTCAGCACCTCGTCCGAGGTTGCGACGAGCAGCTTAGCACCCTCCGACGATAATGCCAGCGGCGCAAGCGACGGGAAAGCACGCTACATCCCCGACAGCTTCGTCACGTACACGTTGAGTGTGCCGCCGGCTTCCGCGACCACGCGCAGCGTCTTGGAATCGAAGGCGATGTCGGCCAGCGTGAGGCTGCTGATATCGGCCTCGACCTTGACGCCGTCCTCGCTCTTCTGGAAGTCGGCAATGACGTCTGCAATCTTCTCGCGCGCGTTGGCGGCGATCGGCTTCAGGTCGAGCGTCGCCTTCTGCACCAGCGCCTGCTGCATCTGCGGCACCACCGCGCGGGCCGCTGCACCGAGCAGGCCGAAGGCCGCCTCGGACTCCACCGCGAGCTGGATGTCGGCGAGCCGCAGCGTCTGCTGCGCCTGGTCGAGCATCGGCCGGCCCCAGATGTGCACGGTCGCCTCGGCGCCGAGCCCGAGCCAGCTCTTCTTCTCCTTGGCACGCACCAGCAGCGAGATCAGAAGCCGCTCGCCGGAGGGGACGACGTTGACGCTCTTCACCGTGACCTCGACCGGACCGGAGCCGTCCTCGGGATAGGTGTGGCCGACCATCTGCGCCGCGATCAGCTTGTTGATCTCGGTGAAGGGCACGTCGATGGGAACGCCGATGTTCACGCCGGTGCCCGTCGGGGGCACGATCGAGATCTTGTCGGGGAACGGGCAGTCCGGTTTGGTCTGGGTCGACGTCACGCGCGTCTCGGCCTCGAGGCCGAGCAGCAGCGTCACGTTCTGCGCGTCGACGCGCGGCTGCGCTGCGATCGCGCGGGTCGGCTTCATCTCGAGCCAGAGCGGCGGCAGCGCGGCGGAGGAACCGCTGCCCTGCAGCGGGATCGAGCGGCAGGCCTTGGCCCATTGCACCTTCGCGTTCTCGCGCAGGCTGGGGTCGTTGCGGATGCGCTCCGAGACGACGTTGAGCTGGTCGCCGACCGTCTTGTCGATCAGCGGCTTCACCTGCGCGGGAACGTTGACCTTGGCGCCGGCGACGTTGAGGTTGGTGTCGCCGAGATTGACTTGCGCGCCCAAATTCGGCTCGATATGCCAGGCGGCCGCGAGTTTTGGGCGCGAGGTGACGACGACGTTGCCCTTGATCTCGGCGCTGGCGTTCAAATTCTTGATGTTGACCGCGCCGATCCGTTTCGCCGCGTCGCCGCCGAGCACGCTGCCGAGCGCATCGCCGAGCGCGCCGGTGGCTTTCGCCGACAGCGACCCCGTCACGTTCAGCTTGCCGCTGATCGGCGTCGACAGCGTCAGCACGTCCTTGTCACCGGTCGCTGACATCGGTCCGCGGGCGGCGGTCCAGCCAATATCGGCGTCCTGCAGGATCTGCGAGATCGGGTTCTCGGCCTTGCCGGCGAAATTGCGCGGCGAGGCCTTCTCGGCCTGCTCCCGGATCGCCGACAGCGCGATCGCCACCGGCGCCACCACGATCGAGCTTTTCGAGACCGGCGGCAGCGGCGGCAACTGGGCGACCGGCGGCGCCGAATTGGTCGCGCGCGGCGACAGCAAATCCATTGCCTTCAGGCTGATGAAAAACGACGCCGCGAGCACCGCAACGGCGATCAGGACAGTCTTCAAGTTCAACGTCAGACGCATCGATCCCCCAAGCCGCCCCGACGGGTATTTTACAGGGCGGGCGAGGAGGGCGCTAGAGCGCACCGATGGGGTGGAATTGCGGCAAATGTGTTAACGGCTGCGACCGTGCCGTGTCCGTCCGTTCAGGCTGCCAGCCGCGCAGCTAACCGCGCCTGGGACGGCGGACCGCTCTCACACGCCCGCTGTCACCGCCGCCGCAGAACAGGCGATCGCCGCCGTCGGATTCCAGCCCTGAAACCATCGTCCCGGCCGGCAGGTCGAGCTGCTCGAGCACCTTGCCGGTGTCAGGATCGATCCGCCTGATGTCACTGTCGTCGCCTTCCCAGGTGCCATGCCAGAGGTCGCCGTCGACCCAGGTGACGCCGGTCACGAAGCGCTTGCTCTCGATGGTGCGCAGCACGGTGCCCGTGTCCGGATCGACCTGATGGATCTTGCGCTCGCGATATTGCCCGACCCACAGCGAGCCTTCGGCCCAGGCCAATCCGGAATCGCCGCCGCCACCGGGGGCGGGGATCGTGGTGAGCACCTTGCCCGTCGCAGCGTCGATCTTCTGGATGCGATCCTCCGCGATCTGGAACAAATGGCGGCCGTCGAACGCCGTGCCCGCATGTGCGGCGACATCGAGCGTGCGCGCGATCTCGCCTTTGGCCGGATCGAGGCCATTCAATTTGTCGCCCGACGCGAACCAGACATGGGTGCCGTCATAGCTGACGCCATGCACGGCCTCGACGCCCGGAAAAGGCCCGTACTCCCTGATAATCTCTGCGGCGGAACGCTTCATCTGCTCGATCCCTGTGCTGCGACCAATCTACGCCTTTAACAACGGTCCCGGGAGTAACAAGCCTGTCGGGAATCCGGGGACGGGCGGGGTCATCCAGCGACGCGCCCTTCCGTGTCCGAACGACTGCACCTTGTTCGATCGCGCCAGCTCTTCGAGCGCCCGCTGCACCGTGCGCGCGCTCATGCCAAGCGCGAGCGCGAGCGCCGAGCTCGACCACGGCTCGCCATCGGCGAGAATGGCGAGGACCGCGGCGTGCTTCTCCTCGACCGGCCGCGCCAGCACGATGACGTCGCGCGTTTTCCGCGGCGCCAGCTCGAAACCCTGCTTGGTCGCGCTGATCTCGGCCAGCGGCTTGAGCTGGGTGCGGAGCCGCCCGATCTCGACCCGCAATCGCGCGCGGTGGGACTCGTCGACGTGCCTGGCCTGGAACGCGCCCGATATCAGCGCCTCGCGCGAGACATCCGCGGGCCATGCCTGCGCCAGCAGGCGGGCGAGCGCGAACAGCACCGGTCGCGTTCCCAGCGACACGGCCGTCCCTTGCCTGCGCACGACATGATGGAAGGTGTCGACGACGAGCGCTGTCGAGGTCGCCAGTCTCTCGACTTCGCCGAGCAGCAGCGGGTGCTCGCTGCCGCGCACGATCAGGCGCGCGGCCGGTGTGTTCAGGATCAGGCACGCAGCGTCGACCTCGGCGACGAGCGCCGGGATTCTCGCCAGCCGCGCTGCCTTCGCCGCGAGATCGAGCGCTGCGCGCGCATCTCTTGTTTTCAATCGCCTGATGGCGATGCCGGCGACCACCAGCTCGCGAACGACGAGAGATGCGGGCGGGAGCGGGGAGACGCTGATCTCGGCCAGCGTGCGCTCGGCCTCTTCGATGCGTCCGAGCAGGAGCAGGCGGCGGGCCTCGATATGGCCGGCATGGGCGGCGTTGGCGAGATCGCCATGGCTTGCGAGCGTCGCGCGTGCGCTTGCGAGCGTGTGCGCCGGCCAGCTCAGATCGCGTGAGACGAGCGCGATCTCGGCCTCGGCCACCACGCATCTGGCACGCGCGACCGCCTCTCTCGGCCCGAACGCGCGCGCAGCGCTCCGCAGCAGCGTCTTCGCTTTCGCGAGATCGCCGAGCTGCGCCATCGCGATGCCGCGCAGCGCCAGCGAGGGGGCATCGTTGCGCAGCGCGACACGGTTCAGCGCGCCGAGGGGATCGCCGGCCGCTAACGCGCGCGCGGCGGCCGTGATCAGCGACTCCATGAAAATCCCGCCACACTTGTTACTCCCACCACGCAACCGCTTGGTGCCAGAAATCGTTGACGGCCGACAAGGTGCGGTGAGCGACAGATTTGGAGAGCCATGATGACGTCAGCAGACAAAGCAGGGACTAACGGACAGACCGCCATGCAGACACCGCCGGTGGTGTCGCCGCAGGACTGGGAGGCAGCCCGTCAGCAACTGCTCGTGAAGGAAAAGGCGCATACCCGCGCCCGTGACGCACTCGCCGCCGAACGCCGGCGCATGCCGTGGATGGAAGTGGACAAAACCTACGCATTCGAGGCGCCCTCGGGCAAGGCCAGTCTGCTCGATCTGTTCCAGGGCCGAAAGCAGCTCATCCTCTACCGGGCGTTCTTCGAGCCAGGCGTGTTCGGCTGGCCCGACCATGCCTGCCGCGGCTGCTCCATGGTGGCCGACCAGGTCGCCCATGTCTCCCATTTGAACGCCCGCGACACCACGCTGGTGTTCGCCTCGCGGGCGCCGCAGGCGGACATCGCGCGGCTGAAGACGCGGATGGGCTGGAACATCCCGTGGGTCACTATCACCGACAGTTTCGATGCCGATTTCGGCGTCGGCGAGTGGCACGGCACCAACGTGTTCTACCGCGACGGCACGCGCATCTTCCGCACCTATCTGATCAAGAGCCGCGGCGACGAGCAGATGGGCGGCACCTGGAACTATCTCGACATCACCCCGCTCGGCCGCCAGGAGCCATGGGAGGATTCGCCGGCCGGCTATCCGCAGACGCCGACCTACAAATGGTGGAACTGGAACGACAGCTACGAGGTGGGTGCGGCACCCGACAAGAAGTGGGTCGAGGTGTCGGACGCCGGCGAGATCGCGCTCCGCACGCCGGGCGCGCAGTGAGCGACGCCCATCCCGCCGGCGCCAGCCGTGACGGCAGCGAGGCCGCATCTCACCTCGCCCGATGGCTGGGTCTTGCGGCCACGCCGACCTTCGCGGTCATGGCCGTGCTGACGGCCATGACCGGCGGCGGTCCGGCGGGCATGCTCTGCTCCGCCGGACACGGGCTGTCGCCGGGCGGGATGGTGCCGATGTATCTGCTGATGAGCGCGTTTCACTCGGCCGCGTGGCTGCGACTGATCCCGGGACGGCGTGGAATGCGCCGCTGAGAGTCGGGCGACCAGGCCAAACGAAAACAGCCCCGACATCGCCGGGGCCGTTCGCAGCGCAATCTCGTTCGCGCCTCGCGTTACCGAAGCTCGGCGCGGCGCTCGGTCATCGGCAGCACGATCACCTTGGTGCCGACGTTGACGCGGGAGTAGAGGTCGGAGACGTCGTCGTTGGTCAGGCGGATGCAGCCGGAGGAGACGTGCTTGCCGATCGTGTCGGGGGCGTTGGTGCCGTGGATGCGGTAAACCGTGCCGCCGAGATACATCGCGCGGGCGCCGAGCGGGTTGCCGGGGCCGCCGGCCATGTGGCGCGGCAGATAAGGCTGGCGCTGAATCATTTCCGGGGGCGGGGTCCAGTCCGGCCACTCGGCCTTCTTGGTCACCGACTGCGTGCCGGACCAGGTGAAGCCATCGCGGCCGACGCCGATGCCGTAGCGGATCGCCTGGCCGTTCCCCAGCACGTAATAGAGATAGGTGTTGGGCGTATCGATGATGATGGTGCCCGGAGCTTCACGTGTTGCGTAGCTGACGGTCTGGCGGCGGAAGCGGGCCGGCGTCTCGACCGCGTCCTGATCCTCGGACGGCGCAGTCTGATAGGTCGGCGCCTGATAGGGCTGGTAAGGCTGCGGCGCAGTCATCGTCGGCAGCGGCTGGAAGAACGGAAACAGCTGCACCGGCGCGGCCTTGGCCGGGCCGGCAAATGCGATTGCGGTCACGGCCACTGCACTGACGGCAAAGGCGCGCGAAAACGTCTTGAACGTGTCCAGATTGAACATTGGTCGCCCCTGTTTGCGTGGTGTTTCTTGGTCACCCCGGCACCGTTTCGGTGCTCCGTTGCCTAAATCACTAACGGCAATAAGTTTCGGGACGTTTGCACGGAAAACCGAAAACGGTTTCGTCGCGGCAAGGATTGTTTCATGACAGTTTCGTGGCCGGGCGCGCCCGTTAACAAACAAAACAGCGCGCCGACATTTATGTGACGTCACACGCCTGAAATATCCGTGGTTGATGGTCCTAAGCCGAGAATCATCAAACTCTCGGGATTTTCCCATGCGGGTATTAATCGCGACTGACGCCTGGCATCCGCAGGTCAACGGTGTGGTCCGGACGCTGACCTCGCTGGCCGCCGCCGCCAAGGCCCTCGATGTCGAGATCGACTTCCTGACGCCCGATGGCTTCAGGTCTTGGCCGCTGCCGACCTATCCGGGCCTGCGCATCGCGCTGCCGACGGGTAAGGAGATCGCGCGGCGGATCGAGAAGGCGGCACCGGAAGCTCTGCATATCGCAACCGAAGGCCCGATCGGCTGGGCCGCGCGGGCCTATTGCCGCCGCAACGGCCTCGCCTTCACCACCTCCTACACGACGCGCTTTCCGGAATACGTCTCGGTGCGGACCGGCATCCCCGATGCCGTCGGTTATGCCGTGCTGCGCCACTTCCACGATGCCGCCGCCATGACCATGGTGGCGACGCCGTCGCTGCGGCAGGAACTGGCCGGGCGCGGCTTCAAGCGGCTCGGTTTCTGGGGGCGCGGCGTCAACACCGAGCTGTTCCATCCGGAGGCTCCGGCCAGGCTCGATCTGCCGGGCCCGATCTTCATGACGATGGGCCGCGTCGCGGTGGAGAAAAATCTCGAGGCGTTCCTGTCGCTCGATCTGCCCGGCACCAAGGTCGTCATCGGCGATGGCCCGCAGAAGGCCGCGCTCGAGAAGAAATATCCGGATGCCGTCTTCCTCGGCGAGAAGAAGGGCGCGGATCTGACCGCGCACCTCGCCGCCGCCGACGTCTTCGTGTTTCCGAGCCGCACCGACACCTTCGGCGTGGTGCAACTCGAAGCGCTCGCCTGCGGCACGCCGGTTGCGGCGTTTCCGGTGACGGGACCGAAGGACGTCATCGCCGATCATCCGATCGGCGCGATCGACAACGATCTGCGCGCCGCTTGCCTGCGCGCACTCACCATGTCGCGCGAGACCTGCCGCAACTTTGCGCTGGAGCGCTCCTGGGAAAACAGCGCGCGCCAGTTTGTCGGAAACCTCGCGTCTCTTCAGCCCAGCCGTGCCTTGCGCGCCTCGCCGGTCATGGCGCGGCGGCCGGTGCGCGGCTGATCCATACTTTGACCCACAGCGAGAACCTCATCGATGTCTAAGATCATGAACCTTGACGGCACCCAGCAGCTCGACCTCACCCGCGGTACGGTCGAGCAGGCCTATGATCGCTGGGCGCCGGTCTACGATCTCGTGTTCGGCGGTGTGTTCGCCAAGGGCCGGCAGGCCGCGATCGCAGCCACCAACAAGATCGGCGGGCGCGTGCTCGAGGTCGGCGTCGGCACCGGCATCTCGCTGCCGCTCTATGCCCCGAACTTGCGCATCTTCGGCACCGACATATCGGAAGCCATGCTCGACAAGGCGCGCCAGCGCGTCACCGACGGCAACCTCAAGAACGTCGAGGGCCTCGCGGTGATGGACGCCGAGAAGCTCGAATTCCCCGACAACTCTTTCGACGTCGTGATGGCGCAATATGTCGTCACCGCGGTGCCGAATCCTGAAGTGGCGCTCGACGAATTCGCCCGCGTGCTCCGTCCCGGCGGCGAGCTGATCATCCTCACCCGCGTCAGCGCCGACACCGGCATGCGCCGCTTCATCGAGCAGAAGCTCCAGCCGGTGGTGCGTCCGCTCGGCTTCCGCACCGCCGAGTTCGCCTGGTCGCGCTACGCCAAGTGGCTTGCCGGCGCCAAGGGAATCGAGCTCGCCGAGCGTCGTTTGATTCCGCCGCTCGGCCATTTCTCCCTGGTGCGTTTCCGCAAGGTCGACGTCGCCAAGGCAGCCTGAGCAAGGCTGCGTCAGAGCGGCGGTTCGATCCGCCGCTTGCGCGTTCGCGTGCGTCATCGCGTCACTGCACGTCGTCACATGACAAAATGATGATGTCACACGGCGTACATCGAATCTCTGTAAATCCCTTACCCGAAAGCATTTGGGGAATAGCATGATCAAGAATTATCTCGAGCAGCTGCGGATCCAGCGCTGGGACGACCATCGCTACTATCACCACAGCCGCATCAATCAGAGCCTGCACTTCGTCAGCGCGCTGAGCTTTCTCTTCGCCTATCTCTGGCTGTTCGTCGATCCCATGATCTCGGCGCTGGTCGGCTGGCTGGTCTCGATGACCTCGCGCCAGGCCGGTCACTTCTTCTTCGAGCCGCATGATTACGACCACATCAACCAGGCGACGCACGAGTACAAGGAAGACATCAAGGTCGGCTACAACCTTCAGCGCAAGGTGGTGCTGATGGCGATCTGGGCGCTGTCGCCGCTGGTGCTGTTCGCCGATCCGACGCTGTTCGGCCTGTTCACGCCCTGGGCCAGCGCGACCGATTTCATGCGGCAGGTCGCCAAGATCTGGCTCGTGATCGGCGGCGGCGGTCTCCTGTTCCGCACCGTGCACTTGTTCTTCATCCGCGACGTCGAGACCGGCCTGGTCTGGATGACCAAGATCCTGACCGACCCTTTCCACGATCTGATGCTCTATCGCAATGCGCCGCTGGCGCTGATCCGTGGCGAGCTGATGGATCCCGGCCTGCACCTCAACCCCGAGCACACGCTGGGCTTCATCGACGAGCCCACGCTCGAAGAGCAGCACGCCTGATACGGCTGTTGCCCAGATCGCGAATGTCCATGGTTTACGTCATGCCCGGGCTTGTCCCGGGCATCCACGTCTTGGAGGAGCTGGCCTCAGCGCCCCAGGCGCTTGGCCACCATCTCTTTCAGGATCTGCCGCTTGATGTTCTTGTTGGTGAGCACGCCGTCGTGCCACCAGAAGCCGTCGGCCTTCATCTTCTCGGCGGCGCGGACGAAGCGGTCGGCGACTTCGCTGAAGTCGGCGTCGGTGTAGTTGAGGCTGAAGATCAGCCGTCCGGTGCCGACCCAGCTCAGCGACAGGCCTTCGGCGCGCAGATAGTATTGCAGCATCCAGTTGTAGCGGGACGGGGTGGTGTATTTCACCGTCCAGATCGACGAGAAATTGGCGAACTGCACCGGCAGGTCTGCATCGGTCATCATCTGGTTGAGCTTTTGCGCGCGGCCGTTCCAGGTCGCGTCCAGGCCGTCATAGATGGCGCGGAAGTTCGGGCTGGCGAGCCGGCTCAAAAATTCGTCCATCGCCGTCATGACGTAGGGATGCGAGTTGAAGGTGCCGCGGGCGAAGCAGATGTCGGCGGGACGATCGTCGCGGAAGCGGCGCATAAGTTCCTTCTTGCCGCAGACGACGCCGACCGGAAGACCTCCGGCAAGGCTCTTGCCGTAGGTCACCATGTCGGCCTTGACGCCAAAGTATTCCTGGGCGCCGCCGGCGGCGAGACGGAAACCGACAAAGACCTCGTCGAAGATCAGCACGATGCCGCGCTCGGTGCAGACTTCGCGCAGCTTCGTGAGCCACTCGGTGTAGGCCGCGCGATCGAAATGACCGCCGCGCGACGAGTCGACCAGCGAGGAATCGCCGGGCGCATTGCCGTTCGGATGCAGCCCTTGCAGCGGATTGACCAGCACGCAGGCGATGTCCTTGCGCGTGCGGAGCACATGCAGCGTCTTCTCCGACATCTCGGAGAGCGTGTAGGTCTCGTGCGCGGGAAGCGGATTGCCGACGCCGGGCTGCACGTCGCCCCACCAGCCGTGATAGGCGCCGGCGAAACGAACCAGATGCGTGCGCTTGGTGTGGTAGCGCGCGAGCCGCACTGCCTGCATCACGGCTTCGGTGCCGGACATGTGGAACGAGACCTCGTCGAGGCCCGAGATCTGGCAGAGCCGCTGCACGTTCTCGAGGATGACGGGATGGTAGGGTCCGAGCACAGGACCGAGCGCATGCGCGCGCTTCTCGGAGCCCTCGATGCACTCCTTGTAGAAGTCGTTGCCGAAGATGTTGACGCCGTAGGACCCTGTGAGGTCGTAGGAGGTGTTGCCGTCGACATCGGTGACGGTGACGCCGCTCGAGGATTCCATGAAGGTCGAGGTGCCCAGATGCTCGCGGACGAGACGCGAGAACTGGAACGGCACGCGGTAGGTTTCGGTGAAGTTGAGGTCGGAGATCGTCTCCGCCGCCTCCTTCGTCATCGCGCGACCCTTGGGGTAGCGTTCGGCGTAGATGGCCGCGAGACGGAAGAAGGCGTCCTTGCGCTGCTTCACCACGTTGTCAGGCGCGCCGTCGCAACCGAAATACTTGTCGCCCTCGAACTCATAGAACGGGAGCAGCTTTGCCACCCGGCGCGACATCTTGGAGTGCCCGGCGAGCGAACGGTGCTTGGCGCGGGACAGCTCGACCCGCGCCTTGAGCTTCGGAAGGACGGCGGCAGCAGACGCTGCGGCGGCCACGGAAAATGAGAGAATCGGGAGTGTCGTTTCCATGACAACAAGCGCTAATACTGCGAGCTGACAGATTCATGACAGTCAAAGCCCTCATCGCCTCTTTCACCCAGCAGGAAGACCTCAACTTCCTGTTGACCAATCGTATCCCCCGCGCGGCGCTGACCCGCTTCATGGGCTGGTTCTCCAAGATCGACAACCCGTTGGTGCGAGACGGCTCCATCGCGCTGTGGAAGCTGTTCTCCGACCTCGATTTGTCGGAGGCCAGGAAGGATCATTTCAAGAGCCTGCACGACTGCTTCACCCGGGAGCTCAAGCCGGGCTTGCGTCCGTTTGATCCGGACCCTTCGGTTGTCGCCAGTCCCTCCGACGGCATCGTCGGCGCCCATGGCCGGATTGCCGACACCGAGTTGTTCCAGGTCAAGGGCGCACCCTATTCGCTGCTCGACCTGCTTGGCGATCCGGCGCTGGTCGAGCAGCACCGCAACGGAAGCTTCGTGACGTTGCGGCTGACCTCGAGCATGTATCACCGCTTCCACGCACCGTTTGATGCGCATGTCGAGCGCGTCACGCTGATCCATGGCGACGTCTGGAATGTCAACCCGATCGCGCTGAAGCGGGTCGAGCGTCTGTTCTGCAAGAACGAGCGTGCGGTGATCCGCACGCATTTGTCGACCGGCGAGGCCGTGACGCTGGTGCCGGTCGCAGCGATCCTGGTCGCCAGCATCCGGTTGCACTTCCTCGACATGGTGCTGAACGCGCAGACCAAGGGGCCGGTCAATTTCCCCTGTGATGTCAACGTGACCAAGGGCGAGGAGCTCGGCTGGTTCGAGCATGGCTCGACCATCATCATCCTGGCGCCCGGCGATTTCTCGTTCGGCGATGGCATCGCCGAGGGGACGCGCATCCGCGCAGGTCAGCCGCTGCTGCGAAGAAGGTAGCCTTCAAACCGCCGTCCCCGCCGCCTATATCGTCGGCGGGGACGGTTCGACGATACGGATTTGGTGATGGCGCGGGCGCCGGTGATGGCGGCGGGTGGTATTGTGCTGCGGCGTGGCGACACGCCGCTGATTGCCATCGTGCGTCAGCGCAAGCGCAATGAATGGGTCTTGCCCAAGGGCAAGCTCGACGACGGCGAAACGCCGAAACAGGCCGCGCACCGCGAGGTGCTGGAGGAGACTGGCCACGAGGTCGCCATCCATGAATTTCTGGGCTCGCTCGTCTATCAGTCGGGTGGCCGATCCAAGGTCGTGCATTTTTGGCGCATGGAAGCCGAGGGCCGCCAGGTCCGTAAGCTGATGAATGACATCAAGGCAGTCGACTGGGTGCCGCTGGAGGAAGCGCTCGCGCGTCTGTCGCGCGAATATGAGCGCGCCTTCCTCACCCAGGTCGGCCCGATCGCGATCGCTGCGACAGGCCTTGTACCGTCACCCGCGGCTGAGCCGACGCCGACGCTCGCGGCCGACGACATCGACGCAGCCTTGCAGACGCTGACACCCGGCGAGGCTGACTCTGACGACGAGCTGCAGCACGGCCTGCTGCAGAAAGTGCGGGCGTGGTTGCGCGGCGAGGCGTAGACGGTCTGAAAGAATTTTAGTGCCGCGCGACCCTGCACCCTCTCTCCGCGAGTCCGGAATCGTAGGGTGGGCAAAGCAACGCGTGCCCACGATATCGATGACGTGGGCACGGCGCTCACGCGCCTTTGCCCACCCTACGATACTGTCACCGTTGAGGGACTCTGGATTGCTTCGCAATGACGGAGAGGCATCTCCATTCTATCGCCTCTTCTTTTCCTTCGGCGCCGGAGCCGGCGCAGGCCTGCGCGGCGCGGCTGGGCGTTGCGCGGCGGGCAGGCGCTGCTGCAGGCCAGGCTGGCGTGGTGCGGCGCCTTGTTGCGGCTGTGTGCCGGGCTGTAATCCGGTGCGCGGCGTTTGCGGGGGCGTGACCGGTTGCGTCGGCGTGACGCTTCCGGGCGCTTGCGGAGTCTGTCCGCTGCGCTGTGGCTGCGTCGGCGCTGCGCCGCCGGGCTGGGTGCCTTGTCCGGTGCGCGGCTGACCCGTGCCCTGCGGCTGGCCAGGTTGCTGCTTAGCCTGGCCCGCGCGCGGCGTGCCCGGTTGCGCGGCGCCGCCTTGTCCCTGGCGCTGCGGCGTCTGCGTACCTGGTTGAGTACCCTGGCGGTTCGGCGCGGCCGGCGTCTGCTGACCCGGACGGTTGTTCTGACCCGGCTGGCCGGGCGGGCCATTCGGCCGCTGCGGCTGCTGGTTCGGCGCCGTGTTCGGACGCAATTGCTGTTGCTGCGGCGGCTGCGCCGGTCGCGGAATGCGGCTGATCGCGGCCGGATTGGCGCGGCGGAAGTCGCGCTGCTCGGTGACGATCTGGCGGCCGGTGGTCTGCGCCGCATGCACCTGGCTGACGAAGCCGCGGTCGCGCGCAATCTGCTGCGCTGGGATCGTGATCGGCACCGCGGCAAAGCGCATGCCGCCGGGGCCGGCCGCACCAGGCCGGATCGCAAAGCCGCTCGAGGCTTGCGTCAGCGCGCCAAGCCGCGTGCCGCTGGCGCGGTCGTTGACGTCGATATGGCCGACCCGGCCGTCGGCATCGGGATAGAGTTTGATGTTGACGTTGTTGGTGGTGTTCGCGGTCGCGTTCTCGGGCACGTCGACGACGCCGGTGGTGCCGCGAATGCCGAGCGTTGCGGTCGGTGTTGCGATCTTCATGTCGCCGGTCTTCGCCACCGCCGCCGCGACGAACGCGACCGTGCCCTTGCCGATGTCGAATATCCCCGAGTTCTGCTTGCCGCCGTCCTCATAGACGTAATTGTCGATGGTGATCTTGGAGCTGGCGGAGAGATTGAACGTGGTGGCGTCGATGAAGGTGATGCCGAGCGACGAGTTCGAGGACGTCTGCACGACGTCGTTGAGATAGATGTCGTCACGCACTTTCAGCGGGTAGGAGTTCTTGTCGCGGATCACGGTCGCGATCCCCGTCACGGTCGCGACGTTGCCGATCGGCTCCACGGCGGCCGGCTGCGCATCGGCGACGGGCGCAGGCGAAGCCGATGGCGCAGGGGAGGGGGCGGCCGTCGGTCGGGCCTGCGGCTGCGCCCGGGTCTGGGCTTGCGCGAGCTCGATTGCATCGGACGCGCACGCCCTGTCCGCGCCGGCCAGCAGCAACGCCAGCAGCGGCAAAGCAAATACGACGCGGCGCCAAGCCACCATCAAAGCCACGAATGAGGTCCCGGTGAGAACACGAGGCGAGATCCGCCGATATCAGCCGGAGCTGGCTGAACGCCGAATGAACGTCTGTCGCACGGGACGGGCGGACGTTCAAACAGAGCTCTCTCCCCTCATGGTGAGGAGCGCGCCCTTGCGCGCGTCTCGAACCATGCAGGCCCGGCTCTCGGCCCGGGCCTCGCCCTTCGAGACGCCTGCTTCGCAGGCTCCTCAGGGTGAGGGGATAGAGTGTGGTTGTCGCAGGAAATCCCGGGTCGATGGCTCACATCGCCCCGGGATGACGATAGTTCGTGACAATGCGTCGGTGTCAGCTCACCCGCTTCCAGGTCTGGCCGCCGCAGAACATGCCGCCGAAGGCGCAGCCCTGCACACGCATCGCATTCGGGCTCTTCATCGCGATCGTCGAGTCGTAGTTGCGGCCGGAATTGGGATCGTGGATGCGGCCGCTCCACTTGGCACCGTCGGGCTTCATGTTGATCAGGATCTGATCATTGGTCTTCTCGGCATAGCCGCAGAGATTGGTGCCGCACTGTTCGACGCGCACGTTGCCTTTGTTCTCCTCGGTGGCCCACACGCCGATCGGCGTGCTCGCGGCCTGCGCGGGCGCTGCGGCCACCGGGACCGGAGTGGGCGCAGCTGCGATAGGCGCGGGAGGTGCGGCAGGCACGGACTGCGTGGTCATGTCGACGGACGGCGCGGCCGCAACGGTGGTCGGAGCGGCGGGAGTGGCAGGGGCTGCCGGAGCGGCGGCTTGCACCGGTGCCGGCTGCTGCATGGGCTGCTGCTGTGCCGGAGCCGGCGCGGGCTGTGTCGTGGTCGGCCTGGCCGGCTTGTTCGACAGGTCCTGCGTCGCGATGTTGAGGCAATCGAGAGCAACGCAGTTGCGCGGCCTCTCAATGCGGACGCGCTGGCCGTCGATCTGGAACGAGATCGCATTGCCGGCATGTGCGACGGCAGTCGAAGCGAGAAAGAAGGCAGTGGCGGCGACGGCGAGCTTGTTCATGACAATCTCCGAAAATGCGTGGGTCCGATATGGCCAGAAGTCGGTGGTGGATCGGATGTGGTTCGACCCTATGCCGGGGCTGTCGGGCCTTCTGTGATGGACCTCACAACAGCGATGCCGCGGCCTGGGTGAGCCGACGCACATTCAGTGGCCGGTCATCTGCCTAACATCGGCGTGACAGTGTGGGAGGTGTCGATGAAGCGGCTTGCTGCGACTTTGCTGAATATCTTGATCGTGCTGACTGCGATCGCGCCCGCGGCGCAGGCCGGTTCCTACAATTTTACGATCGATGGCCACCGGTTCCGTGTCGAGGCGCCGCGCAATTGCCGATCGACGTCCTGCGTTTCGATCTCCACCGATCGAAACCTCCGGCCGTCCGAGGATTCCGATATGCCGCCGGCTCCACCGCCCGCGCCGGTGGTCCAGGCGCCGCAGCCCGCCAATCTGGCCACTCCAGTTCGCCCGCCCCAAGCGACTGTAGTCGCGCCGCCTCCGACACCGCCGGCCCCGGTTCTTGCCGGGACGAGTTCGCGGCCCGTCGTGTCGCCACCGGCACCAAAACTCGAGCCACCAAAATTCGAAGCTCTGAGCCCCAACCCGCCACGCGTTGATCTGTCGCGCGCAGATACACCGCTTGTCCCGCCGCAGCCCGAGACCAAACAGACCGTGGGGATCGCACCGCGCAGCGACGATGAGCCGGCCTACCTGCCGTTCGGTGAATGGGAGAGCGACGGCGCCAAGAACACGGTCCGCATTGAACGCTGCGGCGCCGCGCTATGCGGTTACGCGCTGACCGAGGCGTCGACCCGGGGCGAGAACGTGCTGGTCAACATGAAGCAGAAAGCGCACGACGTCTGGACCGGCAACGTCTACAGCCGCTCCAGTGGCAGCACCTATTATGGTTCGATGACGTTGAAGAACTCCGGCACGCTCCGCGTCGAAGCCTGCGCGTTCGGCCACTTCTGGTGCTCGGGCAATGACTGGATTCGGGTGGAGGAGGGGCAGGAGAAGCTGACGACGACCTCGCGGTAGTGATGCGCGCGGTCGTAAGCAACGCGCGCTGCTCTTACCCTCCCTGGAGGGGTCCGCGACGAGCGTAGCTCGCTCGTGGGTCGATCGCGTGAAGCGCGAGTGGGCCGGGCGAACCCTGCGATGAGGTCGGTGGACGCTGCTAGATCATGCCGAGCACGATGGCGCCGACAAAGGCCATTGCAAGGCACGCGGTGACAACGCTCAGTCTCCCGACGAACGTCATGACGTTGCTCCCTGAGATCGCGCTTGGGATCGCTCCCTCTGCGCGCTGCTTTGCGCGATTCTCATGGTTAACAGAAACTCACCGCTTTAAAAGTAAGCCTCGTTGTCGTTCGTCTGCGGTCGCGTCATGGTAAAGGAAAGCTGAAATCGACACGTTGAAGAGTCTTTAAGTAAATTCACCGAACGTGCGCGCATGACGCGCGGAGTTCGTTTGTATCTCGTCGGCTCCATCGTCCTCGTTTCGCTCGCGGGTTGCGGACGCGGCTTGTTCCAGGCCGAACGTGAACCGTGGCGGGCCGAGGCCGAAGCGGCGTGCCTGAAATCGGGCGCCGTGAAGGAGAGCCCGGACATCGTCCGGATCGAGCCGATCTCCGGCCCCGGCATGTGCGGCGCCGAGTTCCCGCTCAAGGTCGCCGCCATCGGCGAGGGCTCGAGCAGCTACGGTTTCGCCGACGAGGAGCTGCGCCCGCCCGGCAGCATTGGCAACCAGCCGCGCTGGCCGGTGAAGCAGCCGCAACCCAATTATCCGACGTCCGGCTATCCGCAACGGTCGAACTATCCCGAGAGCGCGGTGCGCCAGCCCTCCGGCTATGGCGCGTCCTCCGGTCCTGTGTCGCTTAGCGCACCCGGCGTGGCGCCGCAGGAAGACGAGATCGATCTGCCGCCCGAGGGCACCGATGCCGCGGGTGCGGCGCGCTACATGAATGCGCCGAGCTATCCGGCCCGGCAGCCCGGTCCGGCGCCTTATTCGCAGGCCCCCGCGCAACAGCCGCCGCCGCGGCTGGGCCCTGCGCAGGGCAATCCCGTCACCGCTGTCGGTCCCGTCGCAGTGAAGCCGACGGCGACGCTCGCCTGTCCGATCGTCTCCGAGCTCGACCGCTGGTTCGCCGACAGCGTGCAGCCGTCCGCGATGCGCTGGTTCGGCGCCCGCGTGGTCGAGATCAAGCAGATCTCCGCCTATTCCTGCCGCGGCATGAACGGCAACTCCAACGCCCATATCTCCGAGCATGCCTTCGGCAATGCGCTCGACGTCGCCGCCTTCGTGCTCGCCGACGGCCGTCGCATCACCGTGAAGGACGGCTGGCACGGCATGCCGGAAGAACAGGGGTTTTTGCGCGACGTGCAATCCGGCGCGTGCGCGCATTTCACCACCGTGCTCGCGCCGGGCTCGAACGTCTATCATTACGATCACATCCACGTCGACCTGATGCGTCGCGCCAGTCGCCGCCTGATCTGCCAGCCGGCTGCGGTCTCCGGCGACGAAGTCGCCGCGCGCGCGCAGCGGCGCAGTCCTTACGCGAGCTCGCGCGATCCCTCCGTCACCGGCTCGCTCGGCGCGCACAAGAGCAAGCGCGAGAAGGTCAACGAGGAAGACGAGTTCTCGGACGATTAGCCGGACACGACTCGAAATGACCGTCGATATTGTCCGCTATCTCACGCACCCGCAGGTGCAAATCGATCCCGCCGTGCCGGTGCCGCAATGGAGCCTGAGCCCGGTCGGGCGCGCGCGCACCGAGGCAATCGCGAACGCGCCCTGGCTTGCGCGCACCACGCAGATCATCTGCAGCGGCGAACGCAAGGCGATCGAGACCGCGGAGATCATCGCCGACAGGCTCGGCCTCGTGATCGAGATCCGCGAGGCCATGCACGAGAACGACCGCTCGGCGACCGGCTTTCTGCAGCCGGCCGAATTCGAGGACGTCGCCAATCGGTTCTTTGCAGAGCCGCATCTCGGCGTCCGCGGCTGGGAGCGCGCGATCGACGCACAGGCGCGCATCGTCGGTGAAGCCGAAGCGGTGCTGACGCGCAATCGGCCGGGTGACGTTCTCTTCGTCGGCCACGGCGCCGTCGGCACGCTGCTGTTCTGCCACATTGCCGGCCGTCCCATCGATCGCGTTCACGACCAGCCCGCCGGCGGCGGCCACGTCTTCGCCTTCGCGCGGGAGGGACGGCAGGTCCTGCATGGCTGGCGCCGGATGAACGATCCGGTCCAGCCATCCTCACGCTGAGACCAGTCTGCTCAGCCCACGGTGCGTCTTCGGCAAACCGCATCTCGGGCGCAAAAATTTGCGCGGTCGAGATTTCCGTCCAAATCATTGAATTGAAATCATTAATCGTGCTCTGACGGGCCCTTCCGCCGGTTGGCACAGTCGCTGCAATGAGGGGGCTGCAACGAAGCGGCGCGGCCGGCGCTGTGAGCCAACGGAACCCGTCATGCAGATGTCTGTCACCCTGCCTTCCTCTGATCTCGAGCAGCGCGTGCTGTCGCGCATTACGGAGGAGCGCTGGCTCGAGCTGGCATCGGAGCTGATCCGCACCGGCCAGCCGCGCTCCGGCAATCCGCTCGATCCCGACCTGCCGCCGGCAGAGGAAGAGGCGATCTCGATGTTGGTCGCCGGTAAGCTCGAAGCTCTCGGCATGGAAGTGACAAAACACAGTGCGCAGCCGCACCGGCCGAACGTGCTCGGCGTGTTGAAGGGACGCGACGGCGCACCGTCGCTGATCCTCAACGATCACCTCGACACCTATCCGGTGGTCGAGCCCGAAAAATGGCACATGACGGATTTCGATCCGTTCAAGGCGACGCGGCACGGCGATCTGCTCTATGCCCGCGGCACCTCCGACACGCGCGGCAATCTCGCCGCATCACTGCTCGCGGTGCAGGCACTGATCGAAGAAGGCGTGACGTTCGATGGCACCCTGATGTGCTGCTATACCGTCGACGAGGAGCGCAACGGTACCGAGGGCTCCATCTACATGCTGAACAAGGTCGGCCTGACCGCCGACTACGAGATCACGGCGGAGCCGACCGCGTGGGGCGACGTGTCCAGGGATTGGGGCATGAACCTCTCTGTCGCCAATTCCGGTCATTGCCTGGTCGAGGTCGCGGTCCAGGGCATCAAGTCGCATATCTGGCGGCCTGACATCAGCGTCAATGCCATCATGGAGGCGGCAAAGCTGCTGCCGAAGCTGAAGGAGATGGCGTTCACGCATGTGCCCAGCAAGTTCATGGGGCACACGCCGCCGTGCTGCTCGGTGGTGCGCATCCGCGGCGGCCTGCCCGGCGAGATGCAGTTTTCGCCGGATGCCTGCATCATCACGCTCGCGGTGGTCGGCATCGTGCCGGGCATGACGCTCGATAGCGTGATGTCCGACATCGAGCGCGTTGGGCAGCAAACGTTCGCGGGCGTCAACGACGTCAAGGTCGCGGTGCGCCAGGTGGCCGG
Organism: Bradyrhizobium monzae; assembly: GCF_021458635.1. Classification (GTDB taxonomy): domain Bacteria; phylum Pseudomonadota; class Alphaproteobacteria; order Rhizobiales; family Xanthobacteraceae; genus Bradyrhizobium. The sequence goes on along the minus strand of NZ_JAIRDQ010000001.1, from coordinate 1,303,912 downwards.
CTCGCTGTTCGTCAACGCGACCGAACCGGTGCCGGTCGAGGAGGAGCCTTGCCGTTCGCTGCGTGCGGTTTATCGGCGGCTGATGGGCCGCGAGCCCGGCGTCAACCGCAAGAACGCGTTCAACGACACCATTCGTTTCCGTGAGGCCGGTATCAACGCGGTGACTTTCGGTCCCGGCGAGGATGGCTGGGCCGTCGACAACGAGAACATCTCGATCACCAAGTCGGTGATGGCGACGCGCATCTATGCGCTGACCATCATGCAGATCCTGGGAGTTCGCACATGAGCGTCGAGGCTAGCCCCATGGCCATTCCGATATCGGCCGATCGCACGCGGCGGAGCACTCTGCGACTTAGGCTCCCGAAGGTCTCGCGGTCCGTTCTGCTCTCGTCGCTCACCATCGCCGTGCTGCTGGCGACATGGACCATCGTCACGGAGATGGGTTGGGCCAACGAGCTCTTTTTGCCGAAGCCGCAGGCCGTGTGGGCCGCGTTCATCAAGACGATGACCAGGGGATATCAGGGCGCGACGCTGCTTCAGCACCTCGGTGCCAGCCTCTATCGTATCCTCACCGCTTTCGCACTGGCCTGCCTGATCGGCATTCCGCTCGGCGTTCTCATGGGCGTGTCGCGCAATGCGCGCGCTCTGCTCAATCCGCTGATCGAGTTCTACCGGCCGCTGCCGCCGCTCGGCCTCTACACGCTGCTGGTGATGTGGCTCGGCATCGGCGAGAGCTCGAAGCTCTCGCTGCTGTTCCTCGCCGGCCTGCCGGGCATCGTGATCTCGACGATCCAGGCCGTCACCAGCGTCGATCCCGTCTATGTGCGGGCCGCGCAATCGCTCGGTGCGACCCGGCGTCATCTCCTGTTTCACGTCTATCTGCCGGCTGCGGGACCCCTGATCCTTGCGGGTATGCGTATCTCGCTCGGCTTCACCTACACCGTTCTGGTCGCCGCCGAGATCGTCGCGGCCTCCGCCGGTATCGGTTGGATGATCTGGGATGCTGCAAAGTTTCTGCTGTCTGACGTCGTGATCATGGGCCTGATCGTGCTCGGCCTCACGGGCGTCGTGCTCGACCTCATGATGCGCGGCATAGCCAAACTGTTGATGCCGTGGGCCTGAATCCAATCCTGATCGAGGGGAGATCGATATGATGAAGAGACTTGTTGCCACGCTCGCACTTGCCACCCTGGCGCTCACAGCCATGGCACGTGCAGAAGACAAGCCGGCGAAAGTGACCGTCGGCTATCTGAACCTGGTGAACGCGCAGCTCGTGACGAAACATCTCGGCCTGCTCGCCAGGGAGATGCCGGGCGTCGACATCAAATACGTCAAGGTCGGCGGCGGCGGTGACATGCTGCGCGCAATCGCCGGCAACGACGTCGATTTTGGCGGCCTCGGCAATCCGCCGACCGCGATCGGCGCAACGCGCGCCCTGCCGATCAAGGGCATCCTCGTCATCAACATGCTCGACTATGTCGAGGCGATGGTGGTCCGCACCGACAAGAACATCACCTCCCTCAAAGACCTCAAGGGCAAGACGGTGGCGGCGCCGTTCGGCTCGACCACGCATTACCTGTTGCTCCAGGCGTTGAAGGATGAGGGTGTCGATCCCACCTCGATGAAGATTTTGGACCTCGCGCCGTCAGATATCGCGGCCGCCTGGCTTCGCGGCGACATCGATGCCGCCTGGTTCTGGGAGCCGAATCTCGACAAGGCCGTGAAGAACGGCGGCAAGATCCTCATCACCTCGGGCGAGATGGCCAAGCGCGGCTATCCGACTTGGGACATCGGCGTCGTCATGAACGCCTTCGCGGAGAAATATCCCTCCTATGTCGAGAAGTTCGTCAAGGCCGAGTGCGAGGGCATCGATTTCTGGCTGAAGAACCCGGAGAAGACGGCCGAGATCATCGCGGAGGAGCTGTCGCTGCCGCTCGATGATGCGACGCGCATGATGACGGGTACGGGAATGGTCCCCTGCAACAAGCAGCTCACCGAGGATTATCTCGGCACGTCGGCGAAGAAGGGCAAGTTCGTCGATACGCTGGTATCGACCGCTGACTTCCTGGTGAAGCAGGAACGCTTGCCGAAGCTGCTCCCGCGCGCCGACTTCGAAACCTTCATACAGCCGGCCTATCTCGAGAAGGTCGTGGGCCGCTAAGGCGGCCTATGCCGGCGGGCTCGTCTCGCCGGCACATTCCCATCCCTGCAGGTATGTGAGCGGCATGGATATCTCGCCCAGCCATCTTCGCGCCGCCTATCACAGCGGCGCGCTCAAGCCGTCCGATGTCGCCGCGCACGTGCTGTCGCGTCTGGCGGATGCCGACCAGAGCGGCGTCTGGATATCGAAAGCAAAACCCGAAAATGTCGTGGCCGCTGCGCGAGCGCTCGATGCGCGCGTCGATGAGATCGACGAGCTGCCGCTCTATGGGCTGATCTTCTCGGTGAAGGACTGTATCGACGTCGCGGGCGAGCGGACCACCTCGGCCTGCCCGGAATTCGCCTATATCGCAAAAGACACGAGTCCGGTTGTCGCCGACGCCATCGCCGCCGGGGCGGTCTACATCGGCAAGACCAATATGGACCAGTTTGCGACCGGCCTTGTCGGTGTGCGCTCGCCCTATGGCATCGCGCGCAACCCGCACAACCCGGACTACATTCCCGGCGGCTCCAGCTCTGGTGCTGCGGTGTCGGTCGCGACCGGGACGTCGTCCTTTGCGTTTGGCACCGATACCGGTGGATCGGGTAGGGTGCCGGCGTCGTATTGCGGCGTCACCGGCTTCAAGCCGGCGCCCGGCGCCTTCAGCCAGCGCGGCATGGTCTATGCCTGCCGAAGCTTTGACACGATATCGCTCTACACGCGGACACCAGGCGACGGCTACGGTGTCTATCGCGCGCTGGCGCGACGCGATCCCGAGGACTGCTTTTCGCCGGTCGATTTTGCCGGCTGGACCGAGCAGGCATCGCCCGTGCGGCCGCTTCGGATCGCAACGCCTCGTCCCGACCAGCTCAAGTTCTTCGGCAACGCGGAGACTGAGAAGCTGTTCGGCAGCGGGCTTCGCAAATTGCGGCAGCTCGACATGTCGATCGCTGCTGCCGATTTCTCGCCGTTCATTTCGATCAATGATCTGATGTTCTTTGGGCCGTTCCTCGCCGAGCGGGACGTTTCGGTCGGGGCATTTCTCGATGCTAATCCGGATGCCGGCGTCAAAATCGTGCGCGATCTCGTCATCGGGAGCCGGAAATTTACCGCGGCCGACACCTATCGCGCGCTCTATGAGGTCAAGGAGGTCCAGCGCGTGCTCCGCGACTTCTGGCAAACCCACGACGCGCTGGTCGTGCCGACGGTCGGAACCGTTCTTGCCATCGATGACGTCGCGCGGGATCCGCTGACGGCCAATTTCAACAATGGCTACTACACTAACTACGCCAATCCGCTCGGGCTCGCCGCGATCGCGGTTCCGAATGCGGTGACCGGGGCCGGCGTGCCCTATGGCGTTACGTTTCTCGCGCCGGCAGGCCGGGAGCGACTGCTCACCGACCTCGCTTGCGCATTCACGGGAGCGGTAGCCCAGCCCTAGAAATCTGCGTCGCGTTGCAATCCGAGCGGAGACCTCCTAGCCTTCGAGCCGTCACTCGAAGGGAGATCGATTGTGGGGCGCAGTCATGCGCATGAGGTGGCCGATCCCGGTAAGCCGTGCGCCGAGGTGCAAAGGGCGGGGACCGGACGTTATGTGCTGAAAGCGCTCGACAAAGCCGATCTCGACCTGGTGATGCGGACCGGGCGGTTAGTGGCCTACCAGAACCGCGACTATCTGCTTCGGGAGGGTGAGCCCGCGAACGGCATCCACATCATCCTGAACGGGATCGTCGAAAGCACCCATGCCGGCACGCAGGGCCGCGAACTGATGCTGGCGACCTGGGAGGCCGGCGACTTCGTCGGCGCACCCTACATTCTCGGCGATCACCGCCATAGCTGGTCGGCGCGCGCGCTGGGGCGGGTCGAGGCGCTGCATCTCGACCAGACTGCAATCCGCACGCTGATCGCACAGTCGCCCTCGTTCGCGGTCGCGCTGATCGAGTGCCTCGGCTTCAAGGGCGAGACCTATTCGATGCTGGCGCAGACGCTGGCAGGGCAGAAGGCGGCGGAACGGCTGGTGCTGCTGCTCGTGAAGCTGTGCGAAAACGCCGCTCAGGACGAGAGCGGCCCGATTTCGCTCGGTCGCATCACGCAAGCGAATCTCGCGCGCATGATCGGAGCGACGCGGCAGTCGATCAGCCTTATCCTCAGTCGCTTGCAGGATGACGGCATCATCTCGACCGGCCCGACCAAAATGGTCGTCAACGATCTCGCCGCGTTGAGGAAGCAGATCACCGACTAGCGCCCAAAGTCATTTCAAGATCCGCTTCGACGGCGCCGGAGCCATCCCCATGCACAGCTGCACTTCGGCCGGGACGTTGTAGGTCCGCATGATGTGGCGGCTGTCGCGCAGGCCGGTCGCTTCACGTTGCACCACGAACATCCAGAGCGCCTGGCCGGCGGCCATCACCAGCTTGCGCCTTGCCGGCTGCAGCGCGGCCGGAATCTCCGGGCGCGCGTGCGCGGCGTCGAAATCGCGCAATTGCGCGAGCGCCTGTTCGAGCGCGCGGCCCATCCGTCCAAGCGCTGAGGCCTGTTCCTGGACGATCTCGTAATGGAGGATATCGACCGGCGGGCGAAGATCACAGGACATGGCGCTCAATATAATGCGGCGCGAACCGCATGCGCAACGCGTGGCCTGCCTCCGTTACTTCGCCTTGTACGCGGCCAGGAACATCCGCGTCGCGCTGTCGATCACTTCCATCATGCGCTCTTCCGATGGGGCCGGCGCGGCCTGGAACACGAAAGGCAGGAAGAGCGAGGCCTTGCACAGTTCCATGAACTGCGAGGCGGCAAGGTCGCAATCGTCGATCGCGAGATCGCCGGGGGCGACATGGGCTTTGAGATATTCGGACAGCCGGCTGATCGTTTTGTCCAGCACGCAGAAATAATAGCGTCGGCCGACGTCGGGCATGCGCTCGGCAATCGCCATCACGGTGCGGATCGCGGATCCGCCACCGGGCCGGCAGAGCAGATGGAGATAGACCGCGCCGAAATCCCTCAGCGTGGTCTCGGCATCGCGCGCGGGGTCGAAATTGAACACGACCTGGCCGTGCTGGAGCGCTTCTTCCTCGAGGATGGCTTCGAACAGCGCGGATTTGTCGGCGAAGTAAACGTAGAGCGTGCCCTTGGAGACGCCGGCCGCTCGCGCGATCTCGCCCATGCTGGCGCCGTCAAAACCCAAATCCATGAACACTTTACGGGCGCCTGCGAGGATCTGGCGGCGCTTCGAGCTGTCCTCGTCCGGGAGGGCGTTCAATTGTTCGCGGTTCGGTGCAACCATTGGTTTAGGGTCTCGGAAGGTTTTGGACCGGGGCTTGGACCATGAAACGCAAATAAAGGATTCGGGCCAGTACGGTCCGCCCGGGAACATCAAGTATATTGACCGAACCGTTCGGTCAATGATATTTGAGATGGGCAAGCGGGACAGCGGCCGTGCGACGGCTGCCCGTAGCGCGTTTTATTGGGGAGGCCTTAGTGGCCACATCGAGAGACCAGGCTGCGCGCGTCCTTCGCCAGGAAGCGGTGGAGACAACGACGGCGAACGGTGAAGCTGCGACCGGGACACCCGCAGTTGTCGCCGAGCAGCTGCGCTCTCAAGTGGCCGAAGAAACCAAGCGGCGCACCAGCGAGGCGCCGGAGACGCCCGTGACCGACCAGCCGGCCCCGACCGCCGCTGCCGCGCCGAAATCCGGCAAGCGCAAATTCGTCATGATGGGCATCGGCCTCGTGCTGGCGCTCGCGGCGGCAAGCTATGCCGGCTACTACACGCTGGTGGGCCGCTTCTACGTGTCCACCGATGACGCTTACGTCCGCGCCAACAACACCATGCTGGGCGCGCGCGTGGCCGGCCACATCTCCTCGATCCTCGCCCGAGACAACACGCTGGTGCATGCCGGCGACACCGTGCTGCGCATCGACGACGGCGACTACAAGATCGCAGTCGACGCGGCCGCGACCCGGATCGCGACCCAGCAGGCGACGATCGATCGCATCGGCCGCCAGATCGCAGCGCTCGACAGCCAGGTCGCGCAGGCCAAGGCGCAGCTCGTCTCCGCCGAGGCGGGCCTCAAGCGCGCCGATCTCGACTATGAGCGCCAGCAGGCGTTGAGCAACAAGGGCTTTGCCTCGCGCGCCACCTTCGAAACCTCGGAAGCCGGTCGCGACCAGGGCGCCGCCGCGGTCAAGGCCGCGCAGGCCGCCTACGACGTCGCAGTGAGCAATGTCGATGTCGCCAAGGCGCAGCAGGCCGAAGCCCAGGCGCAGCTCGCCGAGCTCAAGACCACGCTCGCCAAGGCCGAGCGCGATCTTGCCTTCACGGCGGTGCGCGCGCCGGTCGACGGCATCTTCTCCAACCGCCTCGTCAGCGCCGGCGACTTCGTGGCCGTCGGTCAGCGTCTCGGCAATGTCGTGCCGCTCGACGACGTCTACATCGACGCCAATTTCAAGGAAACCCAGCTCAAGCGCATTCGTCCCGGCCAGCCGGTGACGATCAAGGTCGATGCCTACGGCATGCGCAAGTTCTCGGGCGTCGTCGACAGCATCGCCGCGGGCTCCGGCTCGGTGTTCACGCTGCTGCCGCCGGACAATGCCACCGGCAACTTCACCAAGATCGTGCAGCGCGTGCCGGTCCGCATCCGCGTCCCGAAGGCGGTTGCGAGGCAGAACCTGCTCCGCGCCGGCATGTCGGTCTACGCGACGGTCGACACCAACAAGGGTGCCGCCGACGCCGACAGCGAGATCGATCTCGACGATCCCACCATGAGCCATCCGCAGTAAGCGCGCGACCTGGCGCTGCGAGGTCAGACCATGGCGAACGCCACGACTGCTTCACCTGCCATGATGGCGGCCGCCGATTCGGAGCGCATCGCGCCGAAGCGGCTGTTTGCCTTCATCATCATGGTGTTCGGGATGTTCATGTCGATCCTGGACATCCAGATCGTCTCGGCGTCCCTGAGCGAAATCCAGGCCGGCTTGTCGGCGAGCTCGAGCGAGGTCTCCTGGGTCCAGACCGCCTATCTGATCGCCGAAGTGATCGCGATCCCGCTGTCGGGATTCCTGTCGCGCGCCTTCGGCACGCGGCTGCTGTTTGCGATCTCGGCGGCCGGCTTCACGATTTCGAGCCTGCTCTGCGGCTTCGCCACGACCATCGAGGAGATGATCCTCTGGCGCGCGCTCCAGGGCTTTCTCGGCGCCGGCATGATCCCGACGGTGTTCGCCTCGGCCTACACCGTGTTCCCGCGCACGAAATTCCACATCGTCGGTCCCATCATCGGGCTTGTTGCGACCCTGGCTCCCACGATCGGCCCGACGGTCGGCGGCTACATCACCGATTTGATGTCGTGGAACTGGCTGTTCTTCATCAACGTCGTTCCCGGCATCGGCATCACCTTGGGCGTGCTTGCGCTGGTCGATTTCGACGAGCCGCATTTCGAGCTGCTCGACCGTTTCGACTGGTGGGGCCTGATCTTCATGGCCGGCTTCCTCGGCACGCTCGAATACGTCCTTGAGGAAGGTCCGCAATATGAATGGCTGCAGGACACGACCGTGGCGATCTGCGCCTGGATCGGCCTCGTCTCGGCGATTGCCTTCTTCGTGCGCGTCTTCACGGCGGCCGAGCCGATCGTCAATCTGCGTACCTTTACCAATCGAAATTTCGCCGTCGGTTCCACGCTGCAATTCTGCATCGGCATCGGCCTCTACGGCCTGACCTACATCTATCCGCGCTATCTCGCCGAGGTGCGCGGCTACAGCGCGCTGATGATCGGCGAGACCATGTTCGTCTCGGGCATCACCATGTTCCTGGTCGCGCCGCTGGTCGGCCGGCTGATGGCGAGCCTCGACATGCGCTACATGATCGCGTTCGGCCTGATCGTGTTCGCGATCGGCTCCTACCAGATGACCTGGATCACGCGCGAGTACGATTTCTACGAGCTGCTCGTGCCGCAGATCCTGCGCGGCATCGGCATGATGTTCGCGATGGTGCCGACCAACAACATCGCGCTCGGCACGCTGCCGCCCGACAAGGTGAAGAACGCGAGCGGCCTGTTCAACCTGATGCGCAATCTCGGCGGTGCGGTCGGGCTCGCCGTCATCAACACCGTGCTCAACCAGCGCGCCGACCTGCACATCACGCGTTTGCAGGAGCGCGTGACCTGGGGCAATGCCACCGCGACCGAAACCCTGACCATGCTCCAGCAGAAGTTTCAGGGGCTCGGTGATTCCACGCTGATGGCGATGAAGCAGCTCAGCCAGATCCTGCACCGCCAGGCCGTGGTGATGAGCTTTGGCGACGCGTTCTTCATTCTGACCTTGTTCTATCTGAGCCTCAGCCTCCTGGTCATGCTGTTGAACAGGCCGGCCTCGCCGTTCGGCGCCGGCGGCGACGCGCATTAGCGGTCACACACGCGTGCCGTCGCCCGGCCCGGCCGGGCGGCTGCGCACCAAAATGCAACACTCGTGCGTGATCTCGCGCGGGGCCCGTTGCAAATCGCGAATCACACATCTATAAAGCGCACCTCATTCAATCGAACCGGGGAGAGATTTGCATGATTTCGTCGCATTCGCAGATCGCGTTTCCGCGCTCGATGATGGTCTGGCTCGGTACGTTCTCGGCCTGTTAGAGGCCACTTCCGCCAGCTTCGATTGGGCCAGGGTTTCGACCAAACGCCCCGATCGCTCCGCTTCCCAAGTCAAAATCAGTTTCAAGTGACGCCGTCTCGGCCCGCGCGGCCGGCCTGCGTCCATCGATGGAGCCGGCCCGCGCCAAAGCGGCCGGATGATGCCATGACCGCTTTGTCAAAAAAGCCCGCGGCTATCCGCGTGGTCCTGCCCTTCGTGTTCCGGCACTGGCTGAAGCAGCCAGGGCGCACGATCGCCATCGCCGGCAGCCTGTTGGGTGCGACCGCCGCAGACCTGTTCATGCCGGTGTTTTCAGGACATTTGATCGATGCGCTGACGCGCGGTCCGGCCGATCCCGATGCGCGCGACGCCGCATTGGTGGCGTTTGGCGGCATCGTGGTGTTGGGCGCGGCCTCGATCGTGTTGCGCCTGACCGGCCTCCAGGTGATCGTGCCGTTCACGCTGAAGATCATGTCGGACGTCGCGCAGGATGCCTTCTTGCGCGTGCAGCGTTTCTCGACCGACTGGCACGCGAACTCCTTCGCCGGCTCCACGGTGCGCAAGATCACGCGGGGAATGTGGGCGCTCGATCTGTTGAACGACACTATCCTGCTGGCGCTGCTGCCGTCGCTGATCGTGCTGATCGGATCGATGATCCTGCTTGGCGCACACTGGGCCTCGCTCGGCGTGGTGATCGCGCTCGGCGCGCTGGGCTACGTCGTCATGACGGTGCTGTTCTCGACGCGCTACATCGCGCCGGCGGCACGCGTCTCCAATGCCTGGGACACCAGGGTCGGCGGCACGCTGGCGGATGCGCTGACATGCAATGCGGTGGTGAAGTCGTTTGGCGCCGAGGAGCGCGAGGATGCGCGGCTCGCCCGCGTCATCAAGCGCTGGGGTGCGCGCGTGCGGCGGACCTGGTTGCGCTACAACTACACTGCCATGGTGCAGTTCTCGCTGCTGCTGTGCCTGCGGGGGTCCGTGATCGGTGGTGCGGTGCTGCTGTGGATGTACGGGCATGCCTCGCCCGGCGACGTCACCTATGTGCTGACGAGCTACTACGTCATCCACGCCTATCTGCGTGACGTCGGCATGCACATCAACAACCTGCAGCGCTCCGTCAACGACATGGAGGAGCTGGTGGCGATCCACGACGAGCCGATCGGCATCGCCGATGCTGCCGATGCGCGTCCGATCGCGATCGAAGGCGGCGAGATCGTGTTCGACGACGTCACGTTCCACTATGGCGGCCATCGCGCGCCGCTGTACGACGGATTGTCGGTCAAGGTCCGCGCCGGCGAGCGTGTCGGCCTCGTCGGTCGCTCCGGCTCCGGCAAGACGACGTTCGTCAAGCTGGTGCAGCGGCTCTACGACGTCACCGACGGTCGCGTGCTGATCGACGGGCAGGACATCGCGAAGGCCACGCAGCAATCGCTGCGCAGCCAGATCGCGATCGTGCAGCAGGACCCGATCCTGTTTCACCGCTCGCTCGCAGAGAACATCGCCTATGGCCGGCCCGGTGCCAGCCTCGAGGCGATCGAGCAGGCGGCGCGGTTGGCGAATGCGCACGACTTCATCCTGCGCCTGCCGAAGGGCTACGGCACGCTGGTCGGCGAGCGCGGCGTGAAACTGTCCGGCGGCGAGCGGCAGCGCGTGGCGCTGGCGCGCGCCTTCCTGGCCGATGCGCCGGTGCTGATCCTGGACGAGGCGACCTCGAGCCTCGATTCGGAATCGGAGGCGCTGATCCAGCAGGCGATGGAGCGGCTGATGAAAGGCCGCACCTCGATCGTGATCGCGCACCGGCTGTCGACGGTGCGCAGCCTCGATCGCATCCTGGTGTTCGACCGCGGCGAGATCGTCGAGCAAGGCACGCATGCCATGCTCGCGGGCAAGCCTGGCGGAATCTATCGCAGTCTGTTCGAGCGCCAGGTGGTGGAGCTCGGGCATATCGCAGCAGCGGAATGAGGCGCGCGGCGGCAGGTCGAAAGCCCTGCCGTCACGTCGTCAAGGATGGAATGAGATGAAGGACCTGACGCGCGGCTCCATCGTGAGCCACATCCTGAGCATGGCACCACCGATCGTGGTCGGCATGATCACGATCATGATCTGCCAGCTGGTCGACCTGTACTTCGTGTCCGGGCTCGGCGATGCCGCAGTTGCCGGCGTCGCTGCGGCTGGCAACGCAGGATTCCTCGTCAATGCGCTGATGCAGATGCTCGGCGTCGGCACGGTGGCGCTGGTCGCGCATGCGGTGGGCCGCAAGGATCGCGACGACGCCAATCTCGTATTCAACCAGGCGGTCGTGCTGTCGGTGCTGTTCGGGCTGTTGACGCTGCTCGCTGGCTTTGTGCTGGCGCGCCCTTATATGCGCGCGATTGCCGCCGATGAGGCCACCATCAATGCCGGCACCACCTATTTTCTCTGGTTCATGCCGGCGCTTGCGCTGCAATTCGTCACGCAGGTGATGGCGGCCGCGCTGCGGGCCACCGGCATCGTGCGGCCGAGCATGCTGGTGCAGGTGCTTGCCGTGGTCATCAACATCGCGCTGGCGCCGGTGCTGATCACGGGCTGGGGCACCGGATACGCGCTCGGTGTCGCCGGAGCGGGGCTGGCCAGCACGATCGCCGTTTTCATCGGCGTGCTGATGCTGCTCAGCTATTTTCGCAGGCTGGAGCGCTACGTCGCCTTCCATCCTGCGCAGTGGCGTCCGCAACTGCGGCAGTGGAGAAGAATCCTCAATGTCGGTCTGCCCGCGGGCGGCGAGTTCGTGATGATCTTCATCTTCATGGCAGCGATCTATTACGTGCTGCGCGATCTCGGCCCGGCGGCCCAGGCGGGCTTTGGTATCGGGACGCGTGTCGTGGGCTTGATCCAGATGCCGGCCCTTGCCGTCTCCCTCGCGGCAGGGCCCATTGTCGGCCAGAATTTCGGTGCAGGCAATTACGAGCGGGTGCGGGAGACCTTCGTCAAGGCGGCGCTGATCGCGACCGTCGTGATGATCGCGCTGACGGTTCTCGCGCAGCTCGCGCCCGGATTGCTGCTCGCCGGCTTCTCGAATGATCCGGAGACGATGAGCGTGGCGTTGCTGTTTCTGAAGATGATCTCGTTGAACATGGTCGCGCAGGGATTGATCTTCACCTGCTCCAGCATGTTCCAGGGCCTCGGCAACACCAAGCCGGTGTTGTGGAGCTCGGCGACGCGCGTCATCACCTATTCCCTGCCGGCGATCTGGCTCTCGACACGGCCGGGCTTTCGGATCGAGTATGTCTGGTATCTGTCGAACGCGGCAACGACGCTGCAGGCGGTCCAGAGCCTGTGGTTGCTTCGCCGCGAGTTCAGGACGCGGCTGGTGACCCGCCGGCAGCAGGATGCTCCGCAACAGGCGACGCCTAAGCCGGTTGCGCCTTCGCTGCGCGAGCCGGCGTAGCGAGGATGCTACGCTTGTCGCCGACCCGCGGCTCCGGCTAGTTTGCCGGAATGGTGCAAGGGATATGGATGGCCGAGGGGGTGAACGAGCAGCATTCGGCGTCCATGCTCTCTGCGATCTGGGCCGCGCGCTACCGCACGCCGGCCCGTTTCGTCGCGCTGGTCGCGTTGTTGCTGCCGTGGACGACGACCGGCGTGACCTTTGCGCTGATCCCCTGGCTGATCGCCTTCGCTTTCGTCGATTTGCGCGAGTTGCCGCGTTCGCTGCTCCGTCCGGTTTGCCTGCTGCCGATCGCGCTGGTGGTTCTCGCAGTTGTCGGGACGCTCTGGTCGGATGCACCCTGGCCGGACCGGTTGCACGCAGTCGGACCGGCGTTGAAGCTCCTGGTGATCCCGCTTTTGATCTACCAGTTCGAGCGATGGCCCTACGGCAATTGGGTGTTTGCCGCATTCGTGGCGTCTTGCGCGTTGCTGATGTTTTATTCCTTCGCCGTCGCGATCAACCCTGACCTGTCTCTGAAACTCTATCTGTCGCGCGGACCTTACAAGGTCGAGAGCGGGGTCGCGGTACGCAACTATATCGACCAGAGCCAGGAGTTCGGACTCTGCGCGATCGCGCTGGTCTATCCGATCCTGACGCGGTTTCGTGAAAGCCGCGCCTGCATCGCGATGCTCCTTGCTGTGCTGTTGCTCGGCTTTCTTCTCAACATGATTTTTGTCGTGGTCTCGCGCACGGCGCTGGTGACGCTGCCGATCCTGGTCGTGGTGTTCGCGCTGCTGCATCTGCGCTGGCGCACGGCTCTGCTCGCCGCGAGCGGGATGGCGCTGGTTGCGGTCGCTCTCTGGTCGGTCTCGCCGCGTCTGCGCGCGACCGTGGCGAAATTCCAGGGCGACTATGAGATGAGTGCGCAGGACAACAAGGTTAGCGGCATGGGCTCGCGTCTGGAATATTGGCGGAAATCGCTGGGGTTCATCGCGGAAGCGCCGCTGATCGGTCACGGTACCGGCTCGATCCGGGGACTGTTTGCGGGCGTGGCCGCAGATCAAGAAGTCGATCCGCTGCGCGGTCAGATCGTCAGCAATCCGCACAATCAGACCTTGAGCGTTGCCGTGCAGTGGGGCGTGGCGGGCGTCCTGGTCCTCTATGCGCTGTGGTTTGCGCATTTGCTGATGTTCCGCGGCGAGGGGCTGGCCTGCTGGATAGGCCTGCTGGTCGTGATGCAGAACATGCTGTCCTCGCTGCTCAACAGCCATCTGTTCGATTTTGCGCCGGGCTGGATCTATGTGCTCGGCGTCGGTGTCGCCGGCGGCATGGCGCTGGCGAAGAAGCCAAAGACAGGGAGCTAGAACGCGCCGATGCTGTTCCAGACGAGGGTCAGGCCGGACAAGAACAGCAGGCCGAGCACGACATCGCCGAAATGCTTGTCGCTCAGCGCATGATAGACGCGCGCCCCTAGCCATGCCCCGATCAGCGTGCCCGGGAATGCGACCATCGCGAGCCAGACCACTTTCAGCTCGACCAGGCCGGAGGCCGTCTGCAACACCAATGCCGCCGCCAGGATGGTGAAATTAAAGAGCTGGAAGATGCCACGCCGCTCGTGCTTGTTCCAGCCGCGGATGTTGGCCCACAGGATCGGCAGCGGCCCCGACAGTCCGGCGAGCCCGCCCAGAATGCCACCGGCGAAGCCGATCGCACCGTCGGCGATGCGGCCGCCGAAGGTGACGGCGAACTGCTTCTTGTTGAGATACAGCGCGCTCGAGAACATCAGCAGCAGCACGCCGACGCTGAGCTTGAACACTTTTGGATCGGCGGAGGCGACCAGCATGGTCCCGAGAGGCACGCCAATCAGCCCGCCGATCAGGAACGGCCACACCAGCGACAGGTCAAAGCTCTTCCACATCGAGGGCAGCGTCGAGGTCTGCGCGATCACCGAACAGATCAGCACCAGGGGCACCGCGAGCGAGGGCGGCAGCACGTAGAGCCAGATGCCGAGCGCCATCAGCGCCGTGCCGAATCCTGCCAGCCCCGAGACGAAGCCGCCGGCCAGCGCGCCGAACAGGAGCAGCACGTAAGTGAGCGTTTCCACCAATTATTTCCTGCCGTTGTGGGCGATTCTGAAGCGGCAATCGCCTCATGGCGCATAGCACAGATGCGGCGCGGGAGGTCAATTTCAGAGAAGTTTGCTAGACGATCTGCCGCGTATCGGCGGGCTTGTGAAGCGCGCCAACGAGGATGCGCAGTGCCTCGGTCAATTCCGATCTGTTGCGTGCCGCGCCGAGTGAAACACGCGCCGCGTGCGGCGAGGTTCCGTCGACGGTGAAGGCGTCGCCGGCAACGATCGCGAGCCCGTTGCGCAGCAGATGCGCGGCGACGTCCGGTCGTCCTTCCGGCAGGTGCAGCCACAAATGATGTGCGGTGGGCCTCGCCTGGAACTGAAACCCCTTCAATGCGCGTTGCGCCAATTGCTGGCGGCCGACGGCCTCGCTGCGGATTGCGGTGATGATACGGTCGGCGACGCCGGTCTCGAGCCAGTGCGTCACCAGCGCGACCATCAGCGGTGCCGGCATCTGTACGGTGGCCTGGAGATGGCCGCGCATCTGAAGCTGCGCGCCGCTGTCGGGCGTTAGCAGATAAGCGACGCGCAGCGCTGGCGCGATGCATTTTGACAGCGTGGTCGCGAGATAGGTCCGCTCCGGGATGAGGTTTGCGATCGGTGATGCCGCGCGATCGAGCAGCCCGTAGGCGTCGTCCTCGATCAGCATCGTATCTGCATCACGGACGATCTTGGCGATCGCGCTGCGCCGCTCCGCAGACAATGTCGCTGTGGTCGGATTGTGCAGCGTCGGAATGAGATAGACGGCCTTCGGCCTGTGCGTGCGGCAGGCCTTCGCCAGCGCATCGGGCAAAACGCCGCCGTCATCCATGGCGACGCCGACGAGCTTGACGCCGAGCTGTGCTGCTGCGGCCTTGATGCCGGGGAAGGTGAGGGCCTCAGTCAGTATGACGTCGCCCGGCCGCGCGAGATGGGCGAGCAAGTTGAACAGGATCGTCTGCGCGCCGGGAAAGATCACGAGCTTGTCGGCATGCGCGTGCGGAACGCGCGTGCGCATCCAGCGCGCGGCGACCTCGCGCTCATGCGCGCTGCCGCCGGGTGGCTGGTAGTTCAGGAATGCGGTCAGGCCCGACTGCGCGCGAATGGCTTCGAGGCCGGCGATGATACGCTCGTCGAGCTGCGCTTCGAGCGGTTGCGGCGGCACGTTCATCGAGAGGTCGATCGCCACCGGATGCGGCAGGTCGATCGCGCGGCGCGCGCTGGTCTCCGATACGAACGATCCCTGTCCGACGCGGGCCTCCATGATGCCGCGGCGCCGCGCCTCGGTGTAGGCACGCGTCACCGTGGTGAGGTCGATGCCGAGTGCCTTGGCGAGCGCGCGCTGCGTCGGCAATTGCTGTCCGCGCACCAGCCGGCCGGCAGCGATGTCGGCCTCCATGGCCTCGACGATGCGCTGGTAGCGCGGCCCGCTCAGCTCCGAGATTGTAGGAGTCCAATCCATGCAATTTAAGCCCAAATCCTTTGAATGTATGGATGCAAGATAGTATTGTATGGATCAACAAAACGGAAGAGGTGTCGTCATGGCGACCGGTTCGGTTTCTCTGGCAAAGGCGATGTGGCGCGGTTTTCGCGGCAAGTGCCCGAACTGCGGCGAAGGGCATCTGTTCGGTCGCTTCCTGAAGGTGGCGGACAGCTGCGACCATTGCGGCGAGGAGCTGTTTCACCAGCGCGCCGATGACTTCCCGGCCTATCTGGTGATGGTCGTGGTCGGCCATCTCGTGGTGCCGGCGATCCTTGCGGTCGAGACCGCTTATGCGCCGCCGGTCTGGCTGCAACTGTCGGTTTGGCTCCCGGTGACGCTGTTTGCTTCGCTCGCGCTGCTGCAACCGACCAAGGGCGCCATCGTCGGGCTGCAATGGCAGATCGGCATGCACGGCTTTGAGGCGAGCAAGCTGCGGCGGGAAGCGGGTCAGCTTGCGCCCGCGCTGGTGAAGGCGCCGCGCGCGGCCTGAGGCCCGGCGGCGTTTACATCGCGCTTCTGCCCGCTAAACTCCATCGCATCAAAACAAGAACGATGGAAACGCCGATGACCGCACGCGCAAGAACCTTCCTGCTTTGTCATGGCGCATGGTCCGGCGGGTGGTCGTGGAAGAAGATGCATCCGCTGATGGCGCAGGCCGGCCACCGGCTGGTCGCGCCAACCTACACCGGGCTCGGCGAGCGATCGCATCTCGCCAGCCCCGCGGTCGATCTCGACACGCATATAAAGGACATCCTCAACGTCATCACGTTCGAGGATCTCAGCGACATCGTGCTGCTCGGCCACAGCTATGGCGGCATGGTCGCCACCGGCGTCGCCGATCGCGCGCGTGAGCGCGTGACGCAATTGATCTATCTCGATGCATTCGTGCCGCGTGACGGCCAGTCGCTGTTTGATCTCAACGAAGGGGGCCGCGAACCAATGCGCAAGGCGGCAGCCTCCGCCGACGGCTATCGCATCCCGCCGAACCCGCCGCCGCCGGACACCCCGCAGGCCGATCTCGACTGGCTCAACGCGCGCCGCATCAACATGCCGATCAAATGTTTTGAGACGAAGCTGAAGCTTCAGCACGGCGAGCCGGCAATGCCGCGCAGTTACATCTACTGCAAGCGCATTCCGCCGGGCGATGTGTTCGGGCAATTCGCAAAACGCACGAAGAGCGAAGAGGGCTGGCGCTATGTCGAGCTCGACGCCAGTCACGCGCCGAATGTCACGGCGCCGGAGGCGTTGATGAAGACGCTGCTCGAGATCGTAGCGTAATTCATGCTCGTCATTCCGGGGCGTGCGCAGCACGAACCCGGAATCCACTTCTCCACCAACCCTGCGGTCCGATGGATTCCGGGCTCTCGCTTCGCGAGCCCCGGAATGACACCATTTGAATGGCTGGGCGCTCGGCCCGGAAAATGGTGAGGGGTCCGATGCGTTGGCATCGAACCCCTCGTTGCTTCCTAGTCAAGACGCGCTTTCTTCACGCGAACCGGAACGCCACTTCGCTCGAAAGCGTTTTAGAATATCAGCCGGCCTGTAAGCCGGGTTCTGTAAGGCACCGCCTGCTTGCGCAGACGATACGTGACGGCCATTCCTCTGGGACCATGTTTGCACATGGCCTCGAGCAACCTACCCGGACGGCGGGCCTGACATCGCCCCGCGGCGTTATCGCTTGCGCGAACAGCCCGCTACGCCGTCCCTATTCGGTTTTGCTCCCGGTGGGGTTTACCATGCCGGCTCCGTTGCCGGACCCGCGGTGCGCTCTTACCGCACCTTTTCACCCTTACCTGCCTTCGCAGCTTGCGCTGCTACGGCACGGCAGGCCCGAGGGCTTGCCGCGCCAAAGCCCCGAAGGGGCGGAGGCGGGCGGTTCGTTCTCTGTGGCACTTTCCCTGGGGTTGCCCCCGCCGGACGTTATCCGGCACCGTATGTCAAGGGAGCCCGGACTTTCCTCCCCGGCGGCCTTTCGGCACTTGCCGGAGCGGCCGTCCGGCCGACTGACGGCCTAGGCATTGAGCAATTGTGACGGTTTCGTCAAGCGGAGATCGTCGCGCACGCGGCGGCGTAAATAATTTATCCTGAACGTGTCGTTGGGCGCGGCCCCCGTTCGACTGGGTGCCGGCGATCCCGCCAGCAACAGGAGTTGAGCAATGCAGTATCTGCTGCTGATCTACCGCAACGAAGCGCAACAGGGCCAGATGGCGCCCGCGGATTACCAGAAGCTGCTGGCGGAGTATTCCGCCTACACCCAGTCGATCGTCCAGAGTGGTCATTTCAAGGCGGGCGACGGACTGCAGCCGGCCAAGACTGCGACCACCGTGCGCGTCCGCGATGGCAAGACGCTTGCGACCGATGGGCCCTTCGCGGAGACCCGCGAGCAGCTCGGCGGCTATTATCTCGTCGAAGCCAGAGATCTCGACGCGGCAATCGAACTGGCTGCGCGGATTCCCGGCGCCCGGGCCGGATCGATCGAAGTTCGGCCGGTCATGATCTACAAATGATCTCGAAAATAATCTCGCGATGATGTCGTTTGGTGCCGGCCCGTTCGACTGGTGTCGGCAATCCAGCTGAACAACAGGAGTTAAGCGATGCAGTATCTGCTGCTGATCTATCGGAACGAACAGAAGCTGATCAACATGACCCCCGCCGACCGTCAGGCGGTGGCCGCGGAGTACGGTGCCTATACGCAGTCCATCATCCAGAGCGGCAACTTCAAGGCCGGCGACGGGCTTCAGCCAACCTCGACCGCGACCACCGTTCGCGTTCGCGAGGGCAAGACATTGGCGACCGACGGTCCTTTCGCGGAGACCCGCGAGCAGCTCGGCGGCTACTATCTCGTCGAGGCCAAGGATCTCGACACCGCCATTGCACTGGCTGCTCGTATTCCAGAAGCCCGCGAAGGTTCGATCGAGGTCAGGCCGGTCATGATCTACAAGTGATCGCCGCGACCGACATCGACAGGATCTTCCGCGACGAGGCGGGGCGGGCGCTGGCCACCCTGATCCGCCTCGTCGGGGATTTCGATCTGGCCGAGGATGCGCTCCAGGATGCGTTCGCGGCGGCGCTGGAGCGCTGGGCGGCGGGCGAACTGCCCGACAACCCGCGTGCCTGGCTGGTCAATGTCGGTCGCAACAAGGCGATCGACCGTGTGCGTCGCCAGGCCGCTTTTCGCGGCAAGCAGCAGGCGCTTCTGCAGGAGCTCGAGCTTAACGCAGATACGCCGGCCGAACCGCCGGCAATGCTCGACGACGACATGCTGCGGCTGATATTCACCTGCTGCCATCCGGCGTTCGCGCCCGAGGTCCAGGTCGCGCTGACGCTGCGCACGGTCTGCGGCCTCTCCATCGCGCAGGTCGCGCGCGCTTTCCTTGTCGGTGAGGACGCGATGGCGCAGCGCCTGGTTCGCGCCAAGCAGAAGATCAGGCTCGCCGGCATTCCCTATGAAGTGCCGGAACGCGCCGCGCTGGCGCCGCGGCTCGACGGCGTACTCGCCGTCATCTATCTCGTCTTCACCGAAGGCTATGTCGCAACCTCGGGCGCGGACCTGATGCGGCCCGATCTTGCGGTCGAGGCGATCAGGCTCGGCCGCTTGCTCGACCGGCTGATGCCCGACCGCGCGGGCATCAAGGGGTTGCTGGCGCTGATGCTACTCCATGATGCGCGCCGTGCCGGTCGCGAGACCGCGGCCGGCGACATCGTTCTGCTGGAAGAGCAGGACCGCTCGCTCTGGGATCGCGCGCAGATCGAGGCAGGCCTGCGTCTCGTCGATGACGCGCTGCGCGTGCCGGGTCGGCCGCAGCCTTACGCGGTGCAGGCGGCGATCGCCGCGCTGCATGCCCGCGCACCGAGCTTTGAAGAGACGGATTGGCCGCAGATCGCCGGGCTCTACCAGGTGCTGCTGCGCATCAGCCCATCGCCGGTGATCGAGCTCAACCACGCTGCCGCGGTCTCGATGGTCGACGGTCCGGCGCGTGCGCTCGATCTCGTCGACGCGATCACCGCGCGCGGCGGGCTGGACGGCTATGAGATGTTGCCGGCGGTGCGTGCCGATCTGTTGCGGCGGCTCGGCCGCAAGGACGAAGCCCGCGAGGCCTATCGTGTGGCGACGGAGGCGACGCAGCTCGACCCGGTACGGCGGCTGTATGCGCGGCGGGTGCGGGAGCTCGACTAGATGCCGAGCGCGCTTTGATAGGCAAAGAGGGCGGGGGCGCCGCCGGTGTGCAGGAAGATGACATCCTCGTCGCTGCGCCAACGCCCTTGGCGGATCATTGCGATCAGGCCGGCGAGCCCCTTGCCGGAATAGACGGGGTCGAGCACAAGCGCTTCCGTTTGTCCTGCTAGCCGGATCGCTTCGATCGTGGCCTCGTGCGGTACCCCATAGGCCGGTCCGGCATGACCGGCGACCACTTCGACCGCGGACACGTCGAAGCCAACGCCGAGCAGATCGGCTGCTTGCCGTGCAAGGGCCATCACATCGGAGCGCACCCGCGCAGGCTCCGCATCGATATCGATCCCGACGATTTTCGTCCCCGGCATTGCCGCCGCCGCGCCGACCACGAGACCGGCCTGCGTGCCGGCGCTTCCGGTGCAATGTACGATCGCGGCCGGCCTGAAGCCCGACCGCGCCGCCTGCTGCTCGATTTCGCAGATCGTGCTGGCATAGGCGACCGCGCCCAGCGCATTCGAGACGCCGTAGGGCACGAAATACGGCCTGCGCCCCTCCGCCCGGAGATCGTCGACGAGCGTGCGGATGGCTGTGTTGCGGTCGCCGGTCCAGGGCACGTCATGCAGGTGCGCGCCGAACAGCCGATTGAGAAAGGCGTTGCCCGAGGTCTCGTACTCCGGCGTCGGTGGTGCGAGCCGGCCGTGATAGACGGCCAGATGACAGGCGAGGCCGAGCTTTGCCGCAACCGCCGCGACCTGCCGCTGGCTGTTCGATTGCACGACACCACCCGAGACGATCGTATCGGCGCCCTCCAGGACTGCATCGTGGAGGACGTAGTCGAGCTTGCGCAACTTGTTGCCGCCGAAGCCGAGCCCGGTTGCGTCGTCGCGTTTGACCCATAGCCGCGGCCCGCCGAGGTGAGCCGTCAGCCGTTTCATCGGTTCGAGTGGCGTGGGCAGATCGGCCAGCCCCAGGCGCGGAAAGGCTGCGAGGCGCTCAGTCAGCGGCTTATGATCGATCTGCATCGTTTTGCTCGTTCCGCGCGCGTCCGATCGTCGAACAATAGCCGGGCGCGCGCCATCGCAGCGACGATTGCGTGATCACATTCAAGCGAACAGCGGAAGGTGTCTTGTCGCGAAGGAATGCGTCTTACTTTGCGGCGAGCGTCGTCGCCCCATCGGCGGGCAGGCTCGCGAGCAGCGCCTGCAAGGTCGACAGTGTCGAGTGATCGGCAACGCCGTCCAGCCGCGCCGGACGGAAGTGGCGCTGGAATGCCGTGATGACTTCCATCGTCGCTGCGTCGTATTTGCCGGTCAGCGGCACGCCATAGCCGTAGCGCGCAAGCGCCTGCTGCAGGCTCAGCACCTCGTCGCTGATGGTACCGAGCATCAAGGTTTCGCCGCGCACGACCGGCGCCGGCGTCACCCAGTGGCCAACGCCGGAATTGGCCAGCGAATGCCAGGGAAATTTTTCGCCGGGATCTTTCTTGCGCGCGGGCGCGACGTCGGAGTGACCGAGCACCCGTTGCGGCGTGACCTTGCGGCGAAGCATGATGCCTCGGCACAGCGCGATCACGGCGGCGATCTGGCGCAGCGGATATTCCGGATAACCCCAATCGTGGCCGCGATTGATGATCTCGATTCCGATCGAGCAGGAGTTGATGTCGTCTTCGCCGGCCCAGGACGAGACGCCGGCGTGCCAGGCACGCCGCGCTTCGGGGACGCATTGCACGATGCGGCCGTCTTCGAGAACAACATAATGCGCCGATACTTCGGTGCCTGCCGTGCACAGCCGCGCCAGCGCGCCCTCGACGTCGGGCATGCCGGTGTAGTGCAGCACGATCATGTCGGGTTGCCGGCCCTTGTTGCGCTCGCCATGATTGGGCGAGGGGATGATGTCGGAGACGATCGACGAATCCGGTTCGAACGTCCGCATGTTCGCCGCGGCCTTGGGAACCGGGAGAACGCGCTGGCGCTTCGAATCAGTTCCAGGCGGCGTGGACGAACCGGACGACATAAACAGCTCAGGTCGGACAGGAGAATGGGCCAAGCCCTTCTCTTTACTATTTCTTTACTGTCCGGTCCGCGCAATCGCGCGGTGCGGTTAACGGGTGCATTTTGGCGCATGTGTGTGGATGACGCATCACCGCCAGGCCGCCTTTTCGACTTGTAACGAGCCGATCAACGCTTTCTTAACGCTAAGGGCCGTTACTGAGGGGTGAAGAGCCGACCCGCGTCCGGAGGCGGCCAGAAGCGATTTTGGCTCGAAATCCCATGGCTGCCCGACATATTCCACTGGGAACACCGGGCCTGCCGCCTGGGACGACCGGGCTCGGCACGCATGCTGGCAAGCATGCTGGAAAGGGGTTGGGTCGTGGAACCGCCGCGACGCGGAATTATTCGAGGCGTGATGGGCTGCTTCGCTCCCGATTTCACTTGGTCGTTGGCCTGCGCACTCGGCAGGCGCGACGCATGAGCGACGCGCCGCACATTCCCGTGCTTGGCCGCGAGGCGATCGAGCATCTCGCGCCGCGCGAGGGCGGCATCTATGTCGATGCCACCTTCGGGGCCGGCGGCTACAGCCGCGCCATCCTGGATGTGACGGGAACTCGCGTCATCGCGATTGATCGCGACCAAACGGCGATTGCCGGCGGCGCGGAGCTGGTCACGCGCGCCGCGGGTCGGCTGGCGCTGGTCGAAGACCGCTTCTCGAATCTCGCCGAGGTCTGCGCCGCGCAAGGCGTCGATGCGGTCGACGGCGTCGTGATGGATGTCGGGGTGTCCTCGATGCAGCTCGACCAGGCCGGTCGCGGCTTCTCGTTTCGTCTCGACGGTCCGCTCGACATGCGGATGGGGCAAGCTGGGCCGACGGCCGCTGACGTCGTTGCGCGCGCTTCGGAAAGCGATCTCGCCGACATCATCTATCTCTTCGGCGAGGAGCGGCATTCGCGCCGCGTTGCCCGCGCCATCGTGGCCGATCGGAAGGAGACGCCGTTCACCACCACGCGCGCGCTCGCCGATCTCGTCGGCAGGGTGGTGCGCTCCAAGCCGGGCGATATTCATCCGGCGACCCGAACGTTCCAGGCGCTGCGCATCTTCGTCAACGAGGAGCTCGAGGAGCTCCAGACCGCGCTTGCGGCGGCCGAGCGCATGCTCAAGCCCGGCGGCCGTCTGGTCGTGGTCTCGTTCCACTCGCTTGAAGACCGTATCGTCAAGAACTTCCTCTCCGAGCGCTCCAAGACCGGCGGCGGTTCGCGCCATCTGCCGGAGGTGGCGCAGGGTGCGCCGAGCTTCCAGCTTTTGACGCGGCGGCCCGTGACCGCCGGCGAGGCGGAGGTTGCGCATAATCCGCGCGCGCGATCCGCAAAGCTTCGCGCCGCCGAGCGCACCGCGGCGCCGGCGCATGACGATGCCGAGCCATCGTCCTGGCCAAAACTCTCCGACGTGATGAGGGGCGGCTAGCACATGCGCTTCATCCACCTTCTCGTCATCGGCGCGCTGATTTTTGCCGCCGCCTATGTCTACCGGATCAAGATGGATTCCACCGCGCGCACCGAGAAGGTGCTGCGGCTGCACGCGGAAATCCGCGAGCAGCGCGATGCGATCGCATCGCTGCGCTCCGAATGGGCCAAGCTTGATGCGCCCTTGCGGCTGCAGGGTCTGTCCGACCGCCATCTGCCGCTCAAGCCGGTCAACGGCACGCAATATGACTCGCTGAAGAACCTGCCGGAGCGTCCGCCGCGGATGTTCAGGCCGGGCGAGCCTGACCCGATCGGCGCCATGCTCAACACCATCGAAGCCGCGAGCGACCCCGATACCGTGACGGGCTCCGTGCCTCAGCCCGAGGACAAGCAATGAGCACTGTTCCGGCTAAACCCAATCAGCGTCCGACCGAGCCCTGGCGGCAGCGGCTGATCCGCAGCCTGCTTTACGGGCGCAATGTCGATCGCGCCGCGAAGGCGCGTGCGCGCGTCGGCCTGGCGATGCTGGCCTTTGCCTCGGTCTACGCCCTGATCGGCGGTCGGCTCGTGATGTTCGCAATCGGCGCCGACGCCCACAGTGCGCGGCGCGCGGCCTCGCAGGAAGTGGTCGCAACCGCGCGGCCCGACATCGTCGACCGCAACGGCGCGATCCTTGCGACCGACGTCAAGGCGGCCAGCATGTTCGGCGAGCCGCGCCGCATCATCGACAAGGACGAGGCAATCGAGCTTCTCACCGCAACCGTGCCCGACCTCGACGAAGCCGAGGTGCGCGATCGCCTGTCGTCGCGCAAGGGCTTCGTCTGGCTGAAGCGCGAGATCACGGCAAAGCAGCAGCAGGACATCCACAAGCTCGGCATTCCCGGCATCGGCTTCCTCCGCGAGAACAAGCGCGTCTATCCGACCGGCAACGAGGTCGCCCACCTCATCGGTCTGGTCAACATCGACAACCAGGGCATCGCCGGCATGGAGAAGTGGCTCGATAATCAGGGCCTCGCCGACCTCCATCGTGCAGGCTTTGCCACCGACCGCCTGCAGAAGCCGATCGAGCTGTCGGTCGATTTGCGCGTCGAGCACGCACTGCGCGACGAGCTGCTGAAGGCCAAGGACAAGTTCCACGCCAAGGCGGCCTCCGGCATTATCTCTAACGTCAAGACCGGCGAAATCGTCGCGATGGTCTCTCTCCCGGATTTCGATCCCAACAGTCCGAAAGAAGCCCACGATCCTGACCGCATCAATCGTCTGACCACCGGCGTCTACGAAATGGGCTCGACCTTCAAGGCGTTCACGCTGGCAATGGCGCTGGATTCCGGCAAGATCAATCTGAACTCGTCGTGGGACGCGCGCGGAAACCTGCACTATGGCAAGTTCACTATTCACGACAGCCATTCGCTCGGACGTTTCATCAACACCAAGGAAGTGTTCACGTACTCGTCCAATATCGGCGCTGCGCGGATCGCACTCGGTCAGGGCGTCGAGGCGCACAAGGCGTTCCTGGCCAAAATGGGCCAGTTGACACGGCTGCGCACTGAGTTGCCGGAGAGCGCGGCTCCGCTGGTGCCGCGCCGTTGGGGCGAGCTGAACACGGTCACCATCGCGTTCGGTCAGGGCCTATCCGTGGCACCTCTACAGGCGGTGATGGGCATCAACGCCCTGATGAACGGCGGCTATCTGATTCCTCCGACGTTCCTCAAGCGCAGCGAAGAAGAAGCCGCGGCGATGGCCAAGCGCGTGATCAAGCCCGAGACTTCCGACAAGATGCGCTATCTGATGCGGCTCAACGCCGAGATCGGCACCGCCAAGAAGGCCGATGTTCCTGGCTATTATATCGGCGGCAAGACCGGCACGTCCGAGAAGGTCATCAACGGCCGCTATGCCAAGAAGCGGGTGCTCAACTCCTTCACCGCGATCATGCCCTCCGACAATCCGAAATATCAGATTCTCATCATGCTGGACGAGCCACAGCCGCTGCAGGAGACGTATGGCTTCATCACGTCGGGCTTCAATGCTGTGCCGACGGGGGGCAAGGTCATCGCCCGTATCGCTCCGCTGCTTGGAATCGAGCCCCGCTTCGATCTGCCGCCGTCCGACCGCCTTATTCTTGCAGCATCCAGGACAACCCAGTAATCAATCGGGTAGGCCGTAGCCGCGGCTGAGTCGGGGGATTATCCCTTGCATTCGGCTTTCCGGCATGGCGACTGGAAGACCATGAAGCTGCGTGACCTCCTAGGCAATGACGCCACGATCGAGCCTGCTGTCGCGGCGCTCGATGTGAGCGGTGTCGCCCTCGACAGCCGCGTGGTGAAGCCGGGCGATCTCTTCTTTGCGCTCGCAGGCAGCAAGACCGACGGCGCGCGCTTCGTCGATGCTGCCATTGCGGCCGGCGCGGTGGCTGTGGTCGGCGATCATGCGCCTGGTGCCTGCAGGGTGCCGTTCATTGCTGTTGCCAATCCGCGCCGCGCACTGGCGTTGGCTGCAGCAAGATTGTTCCAGGCCCAGCCTGCGACGATTGCGGCGGTGACCGGAACCAGCGGCAAGACCTCGGTTGCCGCGTTCACGCGCCAGATCTGGGAGCGGCTCGGTCACGCCTCGGCCAGCATCGGCACCATCGGCCTCGTCTCGCCGAAACGCACAGTCTACGGCTCATTGACGACGCCGGATCCGATTGCGTTGCATCGACAGCTCGATGAGATCGCGCACGAGGGTGTGACGCATCTCGCCTTCGAAGCGTCGTCGCACGGGCTCGATCAATATCGCCTCGACGGCGTGCGCCTCTCTGCTGGCGGTTTCACCAATCTCTCGCGCGACCACATGGATTACCATCCGACTGTCGCGCACTACCTCGCCGCAAAACTCAGGCTGTTCCGCGAGCTCGTTCCGCCCGGGGGCGCCGCGGTGATCTCGGCCGATCATGAGTGCTCGGCGGAAGCGATCGACGCCGCCAAGTCGCGCGGCCTGCGCGTGATGGCGGTGGGCCGTCACGGCGACGGGGCGGGCGAAGGCATTCGCCTCATCGAAGCCGTGGTCGAAGCTTTCTCGCAAAAGCTTGCGCTCGAGCATCGCGGCAAGCGCTATGCGGTTCGGCTGCCGCTGGTCGGCGAATTCCAGATCGAGAATGCGCTGGTCTCGGCCGGCCTCGCGATCGGCACCGGCAGCGATGCGGCCAGTGTCTTTGCGAGCCTCGAGCATCTCGAAGGCGCCAAGGGCCGACTCGAGCGCGTCGGCGAGCGCAACGGCGCGCCGATCTTCGTCGACTATGCGCACAAGCCCGATGCGCTGGCGAAAGCGTTGCAGGCGCTGCGGCCTTACGCGAAGCGCAGGCTGATCGTCGTGTTCGGCGCTGGCGGTGATCGCGACGCCGGCAAGCGGCCGATCATGGGCCAGATCGCGGCCGAGAATGCCGATCGCGTCATCATCACCGATGACAATCCGCGTAGCGAGAGGCCGGAAGCCATTCGCGCCGCGATCCTCGCCACCGCCAAGGGCGCGCGCGAAATCGGCGACCGCGCGACCGCGATCCGTGCCGCGATCGATGAACTGGAAGATGGCGATGCGCTGCTCGTCGCCGGCAAGGGCCACGAGACCGGGCAGATCGTCGGTGGCGAGGTCCTGCCGTTCAGTGATCACGAGGCGGTCGCCGCCGCATTAGCATCGAGGGTTGCATGAGCGCGCCAATATGGACGGTTGCCGAGGTGGCGCGTGCGCTTGGCGCGACAGGATCATTCCCGGACACGGCCATCGACTTCGTTACCCAGGACAGCCGCCTGGTGAAGCCGGGCAGCCTGTTCGTGGCGTTGAGCGGTACGCCGAGCGGCGGCTTCATCTCGGCCTTCGCCAGTGCGCGCGACGGCTGGGAGTTCGCGGACAAGGCGGAAGCGTCAGGCGCGGTCGCGATGATCGTGCCGCACGAGATCGCGGGCGTTCGTATTCCGCAGATCGTCGTGAAGGACACGCTGATCGACGGCCTCTGGGGCCTCGCCCGCGCCGCACGCGCGCGTTTCAACGGGCCGGTGATCGGGTTGACCGGTAGTGCCGGCAAGACCAGCACCAAGGAATATCTTGCGGCCTATCCCAATGCCTATGCGAGCCCGGCGAGCTTCAACAATTTCTGGGGCGTGCCGCTGACGCTGTGCAACGCCCGGCCCGATGCCAGCCTCTGGGTCGTCGAGATGGGCATGAATCAGACGGGTGAGATCGCCCAACTCAGCGAATTGACGCGGCCGACCGTCGCGCTCGTCGTCAACGTCCAACCGGTGCATCTGGAGAAGCTCGGCTCGCTCGAAGCCATCCGCCGCGAGAAGGTGTCGATCGCGCTCGGCCTGCCCGAGGACGGCGTGCTGGTGCTGCCGGCCGGGATCAAGGCGTCCGAATGGAGGGGCAAGGTGGTGCGCTTTGGCGAGAAGGCCGAGGTTCATGAGGTTGCGCACGCGCCGCATGGCGAGAGCTGGCAGGTCGTGGCCAGGATCGGCAAGAAGGAAATCGCCTTCAGCCTGACGCCGGGCGCGCCGCACCGCGTGCAGAATGCGCTTGCCGCGCTTGCTTCTGTTCATGCCGCGCATCTCGATGCCGCGACGCTCGCGATCAAGCTCGACCGCGTCGGCATCATGACCGGCCGCGGCGTGGAGCAGGCGGTCGGCGGCGTCACCGTGATCGACGACAGCTTTAACGGCAATCCCGCGAGTGTTGCTGCTGCGCTGCAAAGTCTGCAGGCGCGCAACATGACCGGCGGCCGCCGCATTGCGGTGCTCGGCGACATGCTGGAACTGGGCGACGATGCACCAAGCTACCACACCGCGCTGACCACGCATCTCGACGGCATCGACGGCATCTATTGCGTCGGGCCGCTGATGCGGCACCTTTATGACGCGCTTCCCGCCGGCAAAGGCCTCGGCTGGCACGACGATCCCGCCACGCTGAAGCCGGGCGAGGTCGCGGGCCTGCTGAAGGCAGGCGATGTCGTGGTTGTCAAGGGCAGCAAGAAGATGTTCTGGGTCAACAAGTTTGTGCCGGGCCTAGTGGCCGCCTTGCAGGCAAAGGCGTAAACTGCTTGGAAGGCGCTGTTCCCGAATCTCATCGTTTTACGGTACCAAGCCTGCAGGTTTCTTGCCGGCAGGTTTCTTGAAGGTCGCCCGACCGATGATGAAAACCAATGAATGCGCGTGAGGCGAAATCCGCGTCTAAAAGGCCTGCGTGCGAAAGGCGCCATAGGACTGTCTGAATGTTTTACTGGCTGATCGAGCTTTCCAATACATTTCCGGGCTTCGGTGCTGTGCGCACCGTTTTGAACGTCTTTCGCTACATCACGTTCCGCACCGGCGGCGCCGTCGTCACCGGCGCGCTGTTCGTGTTCCTGTTCGGGCCCTGGATCATCGATCATCTGCGCATCCGGCAGGGCAAGGGCCAGCCGATCCGCACCGACGGCCCGCAATCGCATCTGGCCAAGAAGGGCACGCCGACCATGGGCGGGCTGATGATCCTGTCCGGCCTCACGGTCGGCACGGTGCTGTGGTGCAATCCGCTCAATCCCTATGTCTGGATCGTGCTGGCGGTGACGCTCGGCTTCGGCTTCGTCGGTTTCTATGACGATTATCTCAAGGTGACCAAGCAGACCACGAGCGGGTTCGGCGGCAAGCTGCGCCTGCTGATCGAGGCGGTCATCGCCCTGGTCGCCTGCTATGCGCTGGTGCGGCTGAACCGCGACCCAGCCTCGACCGCGCTGACGATTCCGTTCCTGAAGGACACCGTGCTGCATTTCGGCTGGTTCTTCGTCGTGTTCGGCGCCTTCGTCATCGTCGGTGCAGGCAATGCGGTGAACCTCACCGACGGCCTCGATGGCCTCGCCATCGTGCCCGTGATGATCGCGACCGCGAGCTTTGCGATGATCGCCTATCTCGCCGGCAACGCGGTGTTCGCCGACTATCTCCAGATCAAATATGTTGCGGGCACCGGCGAGCTTGCGGTGCTCTGCGGCGCGCTCTTGGGCGCCGGCCTCGGCTTCCTCTGGTTCAACGCGCCGCCGGCCTCGATCTTCATGGGCGACACCGGCTCGCTCGCGCTCGGCGGCATGCTGGGGGCGATCGCGGTCGCGGTGAAGCACGAGATCGTGCTCGCGGTGATCGGCGGCCTGTTCGTGCTGGAAGCGGTCTCCGTCATCGTGCAGGTGGTGTCGTTCAAGCTCACGGGCAAGCGCATCTTCCGCATGGCGCCGATCCACCACCATTTCGAGCAGCTCGGCTGGACCGAGCCCCAGATCGTGATCCGCTTCTGGATCATCTCGGTGATGCTGGCGCTTGCCGGCCTCTCCACGCTGAAGCTGCGCTGACGGTACCACGATGATCCCGGTCACATCCTTCGCCGGCAAGACGGTCGCGGTGTTCGGCCTCGGCGGCTCGGGCCTCGCCTGCTGCCACGCGCTGAAGGCCGGCGGCGCCGATGTGATCGCCGCCGACGACAATGCCGAGAATGTCGCCAAGGCGGCGCAGGCTGGATTCATCACCGCGGATCTGCGCAACGTCTCCTGGTCGAATTTCGCCGCGCTCGTGCTCGCCCCCGGCGTGCCGCTGACCCATCCCGTGCCGCACTGGAGCGTGCTGAAGGCGCGCGAGGTGGGCTGCGAGGTGATCGGCGACATCGAGCTGTTCTGCCGCGAGCGCCGACGCCACGCTCCGAACGCGCCGTTCATTGCGATCACCGGTACCAACGGCAAGTCGACCACGACGGCGCTGATCGCGCATCTCACGAAGGTTGCGGGCTACGACACCCAGATGGGCGGCAATATCGGCACCGCGATCCTGTCGCTGGAGCCGCCGCGCACGGGCCGCGTCCACGTCATCGAGATGTCGTCCTACCAGATCGACCTCACGCCCTCGCTCGATCCTTCCGTCGGCATTCTGCTCAATGTCAGTGAGGATCACATCGATCGTCACGGCACCATCGAACATTACGCTGCGGTGAAAGAGCGCCTGGTTGCAGGCGTGCAGCCTGGCGGCACATCGATCGTCGGGGTCGATGACGGCTATTGCCGCGACATCGCCGACCGGCTCGACCGCGCCGGCAAGAACGTGGTGCGCATCTCCGTCAGGAATCCGCTGGCGAGCGGCATTCATGTCGAGCACGGCACCATCGTGCGGACCTCGGGGGGGGCCCGCAGCGAGGTCGCAAGGCTCGGCGGCATCGGCTCGCTGCGCGGCCTGCACAATGCGCAGAACGCGGCGTGCGCGGCCGCTGCCGCGCTTGCAATGGGCATCGGCCTTGATGTGCTGCAGAACGGCCTGCGCAGCTTTCCGGGCCTCGCGCACCGCATGGAGCAGGTCGGCCGCCGCGGCAACGTGCTGTTCGTCAACGACTCCAAAGGCACCAACGCGGATGCCACCGCGCATGCGCTATCGTCCTTTGCCGACATTTTCTGGATCGCGGGCGGCAAGCCGAAAGCGGGCGGTATCACCAGCCTGACCTCCTTCTTCCCGCGCATCCGCAAGGCCTATCTGATCGGCGAGGCCGCGCAGGAATTTTCCGGCACGCTTGGCCCAGTCGGGCACGAGATCAGCCAGACGCTCGACGTCGCGGTGGAGCACGCCGCGCGCGACGCGGAAGCGTCGGGCCTTACCGACGCGGTCGTGCTGCTGTCGCCGGCCTGCGCCTCGTTCGACCAGTACCGCAACTTCGAGATCCGCGGCACCAGGTTCCGTGAGCTGGTGCAGGCGCTGCCAGGTGTGAAGCCGGTGGTCTGACGAATGTCGCGGCGACGCTGGATCGGACTTGTCGTCGTTGCGCTTGCTATTCCCATCGGCTTCCTCTGTGTCTTCCTCGCTGACACCGTCATGCACGAATTCGGCGCATGTCGTGTCGTCCGCCAGAAATTATTCGCCTCCCCGAGCGGCAACAGGCTGGTTGTCGTGATCTGGAAGTCGTGCGGAGCGAACGTGCCCGACAGCACGCAAGCCAGCATCGTGGCGCGTGGCCGGACCTTCTCGCCTGAGAGCACGCCGACCTTTGTCAGCGTCGGCGGGCATCCTGATGTGGTCGTCGCCTGGAGCAGCGAGCGGGCCGTCAGGATCGGCTTCATTCCGGAGGCGGGCCAGATCTACAAGCGCGATCAGCGCGCGGGGGATATCACGATCAACTACGAATAGGGCCGCGGGTGGCTCTATCGACAAAGATATCCATTTCCTTAACCCTGCGGTAACCAACCTCGGCGACCAATGGACGGACCTCTGTCCGAAAGCGGCCGCCCATGCTCTCCCGTGAAGAACGCACCCCCTTTACCGAGTGGTGGTGGACCGTCGACAAGCCGCTGCTCGGCGCGATCCTGGTGCTGATGCTGACCGGCGTCATCCTGTCGCTGGCCGCGAGCCCGCCGGTCGCGACCCGCATCGGGCTCGATCCCTTCCACTTCTTCAGCCGCCACGTGATGTTCCTGGCGCCGTCCTTCATGGTGCTGGTCGGCGTCTCCTTCCTGTCGCCGCGCTCGATCCGGCGAAGCGCGCTGATCATCTTCACGGTCAGCATCATCCTGATCGTGGTGACGCTCGCCATCGGCCCCGAGGTGAAGGGCTCGCGGCGCTGGATCACGCTGCTCGGCGTCAACATCCAGGCCTCCGAAATCGCAAAGCCCTCGTTCGTCGTCATCGCGGCGTGGCTGTTCGCGGAATCGACCAAGCGGCCTGAGATGCCGGCGACCTCGATGGCGCTGGTTCTGCTGATGATGCTGGTATCGCTGCTGGTGATGGAGCCGGATTTCGGCCAGACCATGCTGATCCTGATGGTGTGGGGCTCGCTGTTCTTCATCGCGGGCATGCGCATGATCTGGGTATTTGGCCTCGCTGGCATCGGCGCGGCGGGCCTGTTCAGCGCCTATCTTTTTGTTCCCCACGTTGCCGGACGCATCAAGCGCTTCATGAATCCGGCTTCCGGCGACACTTTCCAGGTCGATACCGCGATGGAGGCCTTCTACAACGGTGGCTGGTTTGGCCTCGGACCGGGCGAGGGCATCGCAAAACGCAGCCTGCCGGACAGCCACACCGACTTCGTGTTCGCGGTTGCCGCCGAAGAGTTCGGCATCATCCTGTGCCTGGCGATGCTGGCGCTGTTTACCTTCGTCGTCATTCGTACGCTGTCGCGCGCCTATGCCAATGAGGACATGTTCTCGCGCTTTGCGGCCTCGGGGTTGGCGATCCTGTTCGGCGTGCAGGCCGCGATCAACATGTCGGTCAACCTCCAGCTCATCCCGGCCAAGGGCATGACGCTGCCGTTCATTTCGTACGGGGGTTCCTCGATCGTGTCGCTGTCCTATGGCGTCGGCATGATGCTGGCGCTGACGCGGCTGCGCCCACGCACCGAGGTCGAAGCCAGCGGCCACGCCGAGGCGATGCGGAGTTACGCGTAGGATTGCTTCGCGTCGCTCGCAATGACGGGGGAGACATTGTAAAAACCCTCTCCATGACCAACTCCCCCTTGATTCTTCTCGCCGCGGGCGGCACCGGCGGTCATCTGTTTCCGGCCGAGGCAGTCGGCGTCGAGCTGATCCGGCGCGGCTTTCGCGTGCGCCTGGTCACCGATGAGCGTGCGCTGCGCTATAGCGGGCTGTTCACCAAGGACATGATCGACGTCGTCGCGAGCGAGACCGCGCGCGGCCGCAATCCGATCCAGCTCACTTATGCCGGCCTCACACTGGCGACCGGCACGCTCTCTGCGTACCGCCTGATCAAGCGGTTGAAGCCCGTCGCCGTCGTCGGCTTCGGCGGCTATCCCACATTGCCGCCACTGGTTGCGGCAAAATTCGCCGGCGTACCCGGCATCATCCACGACGCCAACGCGGTGCTCGGTCGCGCCAACCGCTTTCTGTCGAGCCGTGTCCGCGCCATCGCGACGTCGTTGCCGGGCGTGCTCGATCGCGATCCCGCCCTGGCGGCCAAGACCACGACGGTCGGCACGCCGATGCGGCCGGCGGTCCTCGCTGCGGCGGCCGTGCCTTATGTCGCACCCGAAGTGAATGGCCCGCTGCGCCTCCTCATCGTCGGCGGCAGCCAGGGCGCGCGCATCATGGCCGACATCGTGCCGGGCGCGATCGAGCGGCTCGAGCCGGCGTTGTGGGGCCGGCTCATCGTTACCCAGCAGGTCCGCGACGAGGACATGGCCCGCGTGCGCGCGGTCTACGACAAGCTCAAGATCAATGCCGAGCTCGCGCCGTTCTTCACGGATTTGCCGGCGCGGCTTGCCTCCAACCATCTGGTGGTGTCGCGCTCCGGCGCCGGCACGGTCGCCGAGCTCGCCGCGATCGGCCGGCCGTCGATCCTGGTGCCGCTGCCGGGCGCGATCGACCAGGACCAGTTCGCCAATGCCGGCGTGCTGGCCAAGGTCGACGGCGCCATCCGCATCCCGCAGACCGAGTTCACCCCGGATCGTCTCGCCGCAGAGGTCTCCGGCTTCGCAGCCGAGCCGGCGCGCCTTGGCGCCATGGCGGCCGCGGCGAAAGGGGCAGGCCGGCTCGATGCCGCGGAGCGGCTGGCCGATCTGGTGGTCAAAGTCGCCGGAATCTGACGCGAAACGGGGAATTTCCATAGTTTTACCGTCATGGCCGGGCTTGTCCCGGCCATCCACGTCTTGCAAGAAAGACGCTAGGATTCGTGGATGCCCGGGACAAGCCCGGGCATGACGACGGAACCATAGGATAGAGCATGAGACTGCCGCGCGAGATCGGACCCATCCACTTCGTCGGGATCGGCGGGATCGGCATGAGCGGCATCGCCGAGGTGCTGGTCAATCTCGGCTATGCCGTGCAGGGCTCGGACGCCTCCGACAACTACAATCTCGATCGTCTGCGCAAAAAGGGCGCAAAAGTCTCGGTCGGCCACAAGGCCGAGAATGTCGACGGGGCCGAGGTCGTCGTCGTGTCCACCGCGATCAAGCGCGACAATCCGGAACTGATGGCGGCGCGCGAGCGGCGCATTCCCGTAGTGCGCCGTGCCGAAATGCTGGCCGAATTGATGCGGCTGAAGAGCTGTGTTGCGATTGCCGGCACGCATGGCAAGACCACGACGACCACGATGGTCGCAACCCTGCTGGATGCTGGCGGGCTCGATCCGACCGTGATCAACGGCGGCATTATCAACGCCTACGGCTCCAACGCGCGTCTCGGTGCCGGCGACTGGATGGTGGTGGAGGCCGACGAGAGCGACGGCACGTTCCTGAAGCTGCCGACCGATGTCGCGATCGTCACCAATGTCGATCCTGAGCATCTCGATCACTTCAAGACCTTCGAGGCCGTGCAGGATGCGTTCCGGCATTTCGTCGAGAACCTGCCGTTCTACGGCTTTGCCGTGATGTGCATCGATCATCCCGTCGTGCAGACCCTGGTCGGCAAGATCGAGGATCGTCGCATCATCACCTATGGCGAGAATCCGCAGGCCGATGTTCGGTTCGTCGACCTCACGCCGATGGGCGGCGGCTCGAAGTTCAAGGTCGCGTTCCGCGATCGCAAGACCGGCGCCGTGCACGAGATAGCCGATCTCATGCTGCCGATGCCGGGGCGCCACAATGCCTCCAATGCGACGGCTGCGATCGCGGTGGCGCGCGAACTCGGCGTATCCGATGAAGATATCCGCAAGGCGATCGCCGGCTTCGGCGGCGTCAAGCGCCGCTTCACCAAGACCGGGGAGTGGAACGGCGTCACCGTGATCGACGATTACGGCCATCACCCCGTCGAGATCGCCGCGGTGCTGAAGGCGGCGCGGGAATCCAGCAACGGCAAGATCATCGCCGTGGTGCAGCCGCATCGCTACACCCGTCTGCAATCGCTGTTCGAGGAATTTTGCACCTGCTTCAACGACTCCGATGCGGTGGTCGTCGCCGACGTTTATGCTGCCGGCGAGACGCCGATCGACGGCATCGATCGCGATCATTTCGTCGCGGGCCTGCGCGCCCACGGCCACCGCGAGGTGGTGCCGCTGCCGGCAGCCTCCGAGCTCGCGGGCATCGTCAAGGGGCTCGCCAAGTCGGGCGATCTCGTCGTGTGTCTCGGCGCCGGCAACATTACGCAATGGGCGTATGCGCTGCCGGGCGAATTGAAGGCGCTGGGGTGAGGATGCTGATGAGAGGCTCGCAGTCAGCCAAACGACAAACTGCGCTCCCTCCCCCCTTGTGGGGGAGGGTGGGGGAGAGGGGTAGCCACACACTCCGATCTCGCTTGGGGCTACCCCTCTCCCTGACCCTCCCCCACAAGGGGGGAGGGAACGGGGAGAGTGTGCCTTCCTCACGCGAGGAAGCTGCATGAGCTTCCCCGACATCACAACCAAGCTCAAAGCCGCGATGCCGGATCTTCGCGGGCGGCTGCTTGCCAACCAGTCGTTGGCCGAGCTGACCTGGTTTCGGGTCGGCGGGCCGGCGCAGGTGCTGTTCACGCCGGCGGACGAGGATGATCTCGCTTATTTCCTCGCGCATCTCGCCAGTGACATTCCAGTCTATGTCGTCGGTGTCGGCTCCAACCTCATCGTTCGCGATGGCGGCATTGCCGGCGTGGTGATCCGGCTGGCGCCGCGCGCTTTCGGCGAGGCCACTGCGAACGGCGACGTCGTCACCGCGGGTGCGGCCGCGCTCGACAAGCGCGTCGCGGAGGTCGCGGCTGGCGCAAATATCGGCGGGCTCGAATTCTACTTCGGCATTCCCGGCACGATCGGCGGCGCGCTGCGCATGAATGCGGGCGCCAATGGCGGCGAGACCAGGGACGTGCTGATCGAGGCGCGCGGCGTCGGGCGGGACGGCACGAAGCTAATCTTCTCCAATGCCGGCATGAAATTCGTCTACCGCAGCAGCGGCGTCGACCCCTCCATCATCTTCACCTCCGCGCGCTTTCGCGGCGAGATCAGGGACGCTGATGCGATCCGCACGCGCATGGCCGAGGTGCAAAACCATCGCGAGACAGCGCAGCCGATCCGCGAAAAGACCGGCGGGTCGACCTTCAAGAATCCGCCCGGTCATTCCGCCTGGAAGTTGGTCGATGCCGCCGGCTGCCGCGGCCTGCGCGTCGGCGGCGCGCAGGTCTCCGAGATGCATTGCAATTTCCTGATCAACACGGGCGAGGCCACCGCGCACGACATCGAGACGCTGGGCGAGACCGTGCGCGAGCGGGTGAAGGCGAATTCCGGAATTGAACTGCACTGGGAAATCAAGCGGATTGGAATTCCCGCGTGAGTGTCATTCCGGGGCTCGCGACTTCGTCGCGCCCCGGAATGACGAACTAGAGAGATTACGGGCTACGAATATGCGCATCACCATCCTCTTCGGCGGATCCAACCGCGAGCGTCTGGTTTCGGTCGCTTCAGCTCAGGCGCTGCATCAGGCGCTGCCCGAGGCCGATCTCTGGTGGTGGGACGTCGAGGACAAGGTGCACGTCGTGCAGTCCAGGCAACTACTCGAACATTCCCGGCCCTTCGAGGACGAGTTCAAGCCTGGTACGCGTGGCATTCCGCTGGCGCAGGCGCTCGACAAGGCCAAGACTGAAGACCGCGTCCTCGTGCTCAGTCTGCATGGCGGCAGCGCCGAGAATGGCGAATTGCAGCTGATGTGCGAAGTGCGCGGCGTGCCGTTCACCGGCTCCGGCTCGGCCTCCTCGCATCTCGCCTTCGACAAGATCGCAGCCAAGCGCTTTGCCGCGCTCGGTGGCGTGACGCCGCCCGAGGGCATTGCGCTCGAGAATATCGATGAGGCCTTCGCCGAATATGGAAGGCTGATCGCTAAGCCGGCGCGTGATGGATCGAGCTATGGCCTGATCTTCGTCAACGCCAGGCAGGATCTCGTCGCCGTCCGCAATGCGGCCAAGCACGAAGAGTATGTGATCGAACCCTATATCGCCGGCGTCGAGGCGACCTGCGGCGTGCTGGAGCGCAGCGACGGCTCGATCATCTCATTGCCGCCGATCGAGATCATTCCAGGAGAGGGGAATTTCGACTACGCCGCAAAATATCTTTTGAAGTCGACCCAGGAGATCTGCCCGGGCCGCTTCACCGCCGAGGTCACCGCGGCGCTCAAGACCCAGGCGATGCTGGCGCATCGCGCGATGTCCTGCAGCGGCTATTCCCGCTCCGACTTCATCGTCTCGGAGAAGGGACTGGTCTATCTCGAGACCAACACGCTGCCCGGGCTGACCAAATCCTCGCTCTACCCCAAGGCGCTGAAAGCCGAGGGCATCGCATTCTCCGACTTCCTCCGCGACCTGATCGAGCTGGCCGGGCGGCGGGTGCGGAAATAATTAGGATTGGTTAACGGCTGAGAGGGCGAAAACGGCCGATTTGGTGCCCAAAACCGGTAAAATGCCGGATATGGCGGCATAACTGCCTCACAGAGCTGGGCAAAAAGCATTCTTCGTTAACGAACTTTACCTTTTGTTTACCAGGACATCCGAAGGTTAACGCTGGCGGCGCATATGGCGTTTTGGCTGCCGGCGCGTGAGCCGTTTCGGATTGTCTCCGACCGGCGAACGCTTTGAAGGGGAGCGGTTTCTTCTGCCGAAGACCAGTACCCGGCCCGGCAAGTCCGAGACGTCATGTTCGCCAGGACCCGCGCGATGTCGCGGGCAAACTGTTGACGAGCTCGTGCAATGGATGGTGCAGGAAGCCTCACCCGGTCGTTTCTGAGATCGCTGAGGCCCCAAGCTGACCTGAAGGCGGCCGCTATCGGAGCGGTCGTGCTTCTGCGCGAGTGGATGCAGGATCGGCGCGAGCAGCAGCGCGTCGCCGCCAAGCAAAAGATCAAAGCCAAGGCTGTCGTCGAGCGCGAGCCGCCGCCGCGCCTGGTCGCGCTGGTCGAACGCTATATGCCACGCCGGGTCGGGATCAGCATGACCGTGCTGCTGCTGATCGGCAGCGGTGGCCTTGGCATCGTCAAGGGCGGCCATCTCCAGGACTTCATTACCGCGGTCAGCGACGCGCGCAACGCCATGGCCAACTCGGCCGGCTTCCGCATCACCTCGGTCGTGATCAATGGCCGCAAGCAGCTCACCCAGGACGAGATCCTCGCGATCGGCGGGGTCAGCGGCCGTTCCTCACTGCTGTTCCTCGATGCCGACAACGTCCGCGACAAGCTCAAGGCCAATCCCTGGATTGCGGACGCGACCGTGCTGAAGCTCTATCCGGGCCAGCTCATGATCGAGATCACCGAGCGCAAGGCGTTCGCGCTGTGGCAGGAGGCCGGTCGGCTCTCCGTCATCGCCGACGACGGCGCACTGCTCGAACCCTATGTCTCGCGCCGGTTCCTGTCGCTGCCGCTCGTGGTCGGCAAGGGCGCCGACACGCAGGCCCGCGATTTCCTCGCACTGCTGGCGCGTTATCCGCAGGTGAATTCGGTGACCAAAGCCGCAATCTATGTCGGCGAGCGCCGCTGGAACCTGAGGCTGAAGGACGGGCTCGACATCCGTCTTCCGGAGCAGGATGTCGGCAACGCACTCGCCGCGCTCTCCAAGCTCGACAAGGACGACAGGCTATTCTCAAAGGATATCGTCGCGATCGACATGCGCCTGCCTGATCGCCTGGTGGTGCAGCTGTCTGATGATGCCGCCAAGGCACGCGAGGATCTGTTCAAGGACAAGAAGAAAAAGAAGGCCGGGGACGCCGCATGACCGGTCTTGATCGCACCCAGACGCCGAAAACGCGCCCGATGCCGCACAAGCGCGGCGGTCTCGTCGCCTGCCTCGACATCGGCACCAGCAAGATCGCCTGTATGATCGCGCGGCTGAAGCCGTCGGCGCCGAGCGAAGCGCTGGGCGGCCGGACCCATGCGGTGGAACTGATCGGTTACAGCCAGATCCAGTCGCGCGGCATGAAGGCCGGCGCGGTGGTCGATCTCGCCGAATGCGAGCAGGCGGTGCGTCAGGCCGTCGGGCTTGCCGAGAAAATGGCCAAGGTGCGCGTCGAGTCCGTTTTGCTGTCGGTCTCCGGCGGTCGGCTCGCGGGCCAGCTGGTCGAAGCCGCCGCCGATATCCGCGGCGGCGCGGTGACGCCGGCCGATGTCAGCCGTGTCACCTCCACCGGCATGCGCCACGCCACCGGCGAGGGCCGCACCGTGCTGCATGCCCTGCCGGTCGGCTACACGCTCGACGGCGTCAAGGGCATCCGCGATCCCCGCGGCATGGTCGCGCATCAATTCGGCGTCGACATGAATGTCGTCACCTGTGACGCCACCGTGGCGCGGAATCTGATGCTGGCGGTAGAACGCTGCCATCTCAATGTCGAAGCCATGGCGGCGAGCCCCTATGTGGCCGGTCTTTCGGTGCTGACCGACGACGAGGCCGACCTCGGCGCAGCCGTGGTCGAGATGGGGGCGGGCACCACCACCATCGCGGTCTATTCCGGCGGCCGCTTCGTGCACGCGGCCGGATTTGCGGTCGGCGGGCAACATATCACGATGGATCTCGCGCGCGGACTCTCGGCGACCATTGCCGACGCCGAGCGAATCAAGACGTTATACGGCACCGTCATCACCGGCGGATCGGACTCGCGTGAGCTGATGTCTGTACCGACAGCCGGTGACGACCAGGATCTGCCGCAGATCGTTTCGCGCGCCACCATCGCCAACATCGTCAAGCATCGTGCCGAGGAAGTCTTCGAAATGGTTCGGGACAAGCTGAAGGATTCCCCCTTCGCGGCGGAGCCCAAGGGCCGTGTCGTGCTCTCCGGCGGCGCCTCGCAGCTCACCGGCCTCGTCGAGCTCGGAACCCAGATTCTCGGCCGGCCCGTGCGGGTCGGACGTCCGCTCGGTTTTGGCCGGCTGCCCAACGAGGCGAAGAACGCCGCGTTCGCGGTGCCGGCCGGACTTCTCGTCTACCCGCAATATGTTCACCAAGAACATGTCGAACCGCGGCATACGCGGCAGCAGGTCAAGACAGGGACGGGCGGCTATTTTGGAAAGGTCGGACGATGGCTACGCGAGGGCTTCTGATGAACCGGTTCCGCAATCTTCGAATTTCACCAACTCCCGCGGCCGTCGGCCGGGGCGAACCCACGCGCGCGTGATCGAGAGGCAAACATGACCATCAGCATCAACGTTCCTGATATTCACGAGTTGAAGCCCCGCATCACCGTGTTCGGCGTCGGCGGCGCTGGCGGCAACGCCGTCAACAACATGATCACGGCGGGCCTTCAGGGCGTCGATTTCGTGGTCGCCAACACCGACGCGCAGGCGCTGACGATGTCGAAGGCGCAGCGTATCGTGCAGATGGGCACGGCCGCCACGCAAGGCCTCGGCGCCGGCTCGCAGCCGGTCGTCGGCGCGGCCGCGGCGGAAGAGGTGATGGACGAACTCCGTGACCATCTCTCCGGCGCCAACATGGTGTTCGTCACCGCCGGCATGGGCGGCGGCACCGGCACCGGTGCAGCTCCCGTCATCGCCAAGATCGCGCGCGAGATGGGCATCCTCACGGTCGGCGTCGTGACCAAGCCGTTCCACTTCGAGGGCGGCCGCCGCATGCGCACCGCCGAAGCCGGCATCAACGAGCTTCACAAGGTGGTCGACACCCTCCTGATCATCCCGAACCAGAACCTGTTCCGGGTCGCCAACGAGAAGACCACCTTCGCCGACGCCTTCGCAATGGCCGACCAGGTGCTCTACTCCGGCGTTGCCTGCATCACCGACCTGATGGTCAAGGAAGGCCTGATCAACCTCGACTTCGCCGACGTCCGCGCGGTCATGCGCGAGATGGGCAAGGCGATGATGGGCACGGGCGAAGCCTCCGGCGACAAGCGCGCGCTGACCGCCGCTGAGGCAGCGATCGCCAACCCGCTGATCGACGACAGCTCGATGAAGGGCGCCAAGGGCCTCCTGATCTCGATCACCGGCGGCAAGGACCTGACCCTGTTCGAGGTCGACGAAGCCGCGACCCGCATCCGCGAGGAAGTCGACCAGGACGCCAACATCATTGTCGGCGCCACCTTCGACGAAGCACTCGACGGCCTGATCCGCGTCTCGGTCGTCGCCACCGGCATCGAACAGGCTGCGATCGCCCGCAACAGCCAGGCCACCAGCGCCCCGGTCGCAAACGCCGCGCCGCAGCAGGCGCCCGCGGCTCCGGCCGCTGCTGCCGAGAGCCGTCTCGCCGACCTGACGGCACGCCTCCGCGCTGACAATCAGCGTCTGGCCGAGCGTGCCCAGAAGCTGGATGCGCAGATCCCGGCCGCGCCTGTCGCGCCGCGTCCCAATGTCGAGCGCGCAGCGCTCGCCGCCATCGCGGCTGCCGTTTCCGAAGTTCCGCAGGCGCCGGCGCCGATGCAGACCTATGGCGACGTCACCGTCCGCCCGATCGCCCAGAAGCCCACGCTGTTCCCGGAGCCCGAGCAGGCGCCGATGGCCATGCATGAGCCGATGACGCCGGAAACCTTCATCCCGCCGCAGGCCGAGCGTGCGCCGGTGCGTGCGCCGCGGATGCCGCGCATCGAGGAGCTGCCGATGCCGGCCCAGGCCGAGCTGCGTCAGGCCCGTGGGGAGATGGAAGAGGAGACTCCGCAAAAGACCCGCCTGTCGCTGCTCCAGCGCCTCGCCAATGTCGGCCTTGGCCGTCGCGACGAGGAGACCGAGGCTCCGATCGCCGCCCGCACCGCCGGCCCCGCTATGCCGGCGCTGCCCGAGCGCAAGCCGCAGCGGACGGTGCAGCAGCAGATCGCCGCCAGCGAACCGGTGTCGGAATATGCGCGGCGGCCCGCGCCGCAGGGTCTCGACGCCCATGGCCGTCCGGCACCTGTTGCGCCGGCGCCACAGGGAGACGACCATCTTGATATCCCGGCCTTCCTGCGGCGGCAGGCGACCTGAGAATTGTTACAATAAGGCAGACGTAGAAAAGGCCCCGGCGTGAAGCTTACCGGGGCCTTTCCTTTTGTCCTATGCATGTCTTGATTACGCGTTCAAGCAACTGATTTTAAATCATTAATTACCTGTTCGGTGCTTCAGTAAAGCTGCCGATAATAGTCCCAAACGCCGGCGTAA
Source organism: Bradyrhizobium monzae (assembly GCF_021458635.1). Taxonomy (GTDB): domain Bacteria; phylum Pseudomonadota; class Alphaproteobacteria; order Rhizobiales; family Xanthobacteraceae; genus Bradyrhizobium. The sequence goes on along the minus strand of NZ_JAIRDQ010000001.1, from coordinate 1,261,534 downwards.
TTTGGTTAAGCCTTGGCGCGAATACGGCAGGTTTGGGGTAACAATCGGTAAAAAAGCGTGAGTTGGCGCTGTTTGAGGCAGTGACTATGGTTCGGCGTGACTTGGGGATACGGAGATTCGGACGGTCGATCTCGATCGATCAGTCGGGTTTAGTATAAGTCGCAGTGGGTCGTAGTGGGGCGGTTCCTGATGAAATTTAGCCGGCAAACAACGCTTCGTGCGCAAGCCACCGTGGCCGGCGTAGGCGTTCATTCCGGTCTTCCCGTCACCCTTACGCTTGGACCTGCACCTGTTGATGCAGGTTTTATTTTTGTCCGCACTGGACTCGAAGGAAGTGACCGCGAGATCCAGGCGACCGCGGAGCAGGTGATCGCGACCGATTTCGCAACCGTCCTCGGCGATCGCAGCGGTCCGCTGGTTTCCACCGCGGAGCACGTGCTGGCTGCGCTGCGGGGCATGGGCGTCGATAACGCCACCATCGAGGTCGACGGTCCGGAAGTACCGATCATGGACGGTAGCGCCGCGGCCTTTATCGCGGCGATTGACCAAGCCGGCATCGTCAACCAGCCGGCGCAGCGCCGGTTCATCCAGGTTTTGAAGCCGATCTCAGTCAAGATCGGCGACTCCTTCGGCGAGATCCGGCCCTATGCCAACGGCTTCCGCGCCGAGGTCGAGATCGACTTCACCAATCCCGTCATCGGCCAGCAGAGCTATGGCTTCGACGTGAGTCCCGAACGCTTCCGTCGTGAAGTCGGTCGTGCCCGGACCTTCGGTCTGATGGGCGATGTTGCCCGGCTCTGGAGCGCGGGCTATGCGCTCGGCGCCTCCTTCGAAAACACGGTCGTGTTCGACGACGAGCGGCTGCTCAACACCGAGGGCCTGCGCTACGCCGACGAATGCGCCCGCCACAAGGTGCTGGACGTGATCGGAGATCTCGCGCTGGCCGGCCTGCCGCTGCTCGGTGCCTATCGTTCGGTGCGTGGCGGTCACAAGCTCAACCACGCCGTCCTGACCGCATTGCTTGCCGACCGGACCGCGTGGCGGGTGGTCGAGGGCGAAGCGGCCCGACGCACAACGCGTGGCGTGGTCGAGGTCGGCAGCGGCATCGTTGGCGGCCGGATCGCTGCCGCCTACGGGCCGGACGTGTCCTGAAGCCTGCTGCGGCTGGCGTTTTATCCGGGAAACTCCTGGTAACCATGATCGACTAGGATTGCGGCGATTTCGCCTTAATCCGGGCGGAATGCCTGCCTATCCGATGGGTTAACAATCGTTTTTCGGTTACACCGACGTGGTCGCAGGGCAGGCACCACGGTCACATTTCGCGCCCGTGACGGGATCATGGGCTGGCGGGTACCGCATCACAGGGCGTCAGGTCTCAAATTCATGTCGGCACAGCGTATGACGCGCGGATATCTTTTCGTTTCACCGCGAGCCCGTGGGCTGCTTCAGGCCGCGACGCTCTTCGTGCTCGCGCTGCCGCTGGCCGGCTGCGGCACCGGCGCGCTCTGGGACAAGTTCACCAACAAGGACGATACCTTCGTCGAGGAGCCTGCCGACAAGATCTACAATGAGGGCTTGTACCTCATGAACGAAAAGAAGGACATGAAGGCGGCGAACAAGAAGTTCGAAGAGGTTGACCGCCAGCATCCCTATTCCGACTGGGCGCGCAAATCGCTGCTGATGTCGGCCTACGCGTCCTACCAGGGCGGCGACTATGACAGCTGCATCGGCGCTGCCACCCGCTACGTTACCCTGCATCCCGGCAGCCCGGACGCCGCTTACGCGCAATATCTGATCGCCGCCTCGCATTACGACCAGATCCCGGACATCAGCCGCGACCAGGCCCGTACCGAGAAAGCGATCGCCTCGCTGGAAGAGGTGGTGCGCAAATATCCGACGTCCGAATATGCGACCTCCGCCAAGGCCAAGATCGAGGGGGCGCGCGACCAGCTTGCTGGCAAGGAAATGAATGTCGGCCGCTACTACATGGGGAAGCGCGACTACACGGCGGCGATCAACCGCTACAAGGCCGTGGTGACGCAGTACCAGACCACGCGCCACGTCGAGGAGGCGCTCTACCGCCTCACGGAGGCCTACATGTCGATCGGCATCGTCGGCGAGGCCCAGACCGCCGCCGCCGTGCTCGGGCATAATTTTCCCGACAGCCGGTGGTACAAGGACGCCTATAATCTTGTAAAATCCGGCGGTCTCGAGCCGAGCGAGAATCAGGGGTCCTGGATCAGCCGGACCTTCAAGGGGATAGGCCTCTAGTCTCGGCTAGGAAATCTGGTTCCATGCTGGCGCGTCTGTCGATCCGTGACATCGTCCTGATCGAACGGCTCGATATCGAATTCGCCACCGGACTTGCGGTTTTGACCGGCGAGACCGGTGCGGGCAAATCCATCCTGCTCGATGCCTTTGCACTGGCGCTCGGTGGCCGCGGCGACGCCGGCCTCGTGCGCCATGGCGCGGAGCAGGGGCAGGTCATTGCCGTCTTCGATATCGCGAAGAATCACCCTGCGACGAAAATTCTGGCCGAGAACGGGCTCGACGATACCGGCGAAATGATTCTCCGCCGCGTTCAACTCGCCGACGGCCGCACCCGCGCTTTCATCAACGACCAGGCGATCAGCGTGCAGACGCTGAAGGCGGTCGGTGCCGCGCTGGTCGAGATTCACGGCCAGCATGACGAGCGCGCGCTGGTCGATGCCGCCACCCATCGCCGCCTGCTCGATGCCTTTGCCGGCCTCGAAAAGGACGTCGCGGCCGTCGAGACCCTCTGGGACGCGCGCCGCACCGCCAACACCGAGCTGGAAGAGCATCGCGCCGGCATGGAGCGCGCCGCGCGCGAGGCCGACTATCTGCGTCATGCCTCCGACGAGCTGAAGCAGCTCGCGCCGAAGGACGGTGAGGAGACCTCGCTCGCCTCGCGCCGCACCACCATGATGCAGGGCGAGAAGATCGCCTCCGATTTGCGCGAGGCGCAGGAGGTCGTCGGCGGCCACAATTCGCCGGTTGCGGCGCTGTCGGCTGCGGTGCGCCGCTTGGAACGCCGCGGCGTCAATTCGCCGGCGCTGGTCGAGCCCGCGGTGAAGGCGATCGACATCGCGATCAATGCGCTGGAGGAGGCCGACCAGCATCTCCAGGCGGCCCTGGCCGCGACCGATTTCGACCCGGCCGAGCTCGAACGCATCGAGGAGCGGTTGTTCAGCTTACGCGCCGCCTCGCGCAAATATTCGACGCCAGTTGATGGCCTGGCCGCACTTGCCGCCAAATACGCCGCCGACGTCGTGCTGATCGATGCCGGCGCCTCGCGCTTGAAGAAACTGGAGCAGGCCGCGATCGAGGCCGATGCGCGCTATGCGGCGGCTGCGAAAAAGCTCTCGGCAGCGCGGCAAAAATCGGCCGAGAAGCTCAACAAGGCCGTCAATGCCGAGCTTGCTCCGCTCAAGCTCGAACGCGCGAAATTCATCACCCAGGTCACGACAGACGAGGCCGCGCCGGGGCCGCAAGGTTTCGACCGCGTCGAGTTCTGGGTGCAGACCAATCCGGGCACCAAGCCGGGACCCATGATGAAGGTCGCCTCGGGCGGCGAGCTTTCGCGCTTTCTCTTGGCGCTGAAGGTTGTGCTGTCCGACCGCGGCTCTGCGCCGACGCTCGTCTTCGACGAAATCGACACCGGCGTCGGCGGCGCGGTGGCGGATGCCATCGGCGGGCGCCTGGCGCGGTTGGCCGGTAAGGTCCAGGTGATGGCCGTGACCCACGCCCCGCAGGTTGCCGCGCGGGCCGACCAGCATCTGCTGATTTCCAAGGATGCGCTGGACAAGGGCAAGCGCGTCGCCACCCGCGTCAACGCACTTGCCGCCGACCACCGCCGCGAGGAAATCGCCCGCATGCTCGCCGGCGCCGAGATCACTGCGGAGGCGAGGGCCGCTGCGGAACGGCTGCTCAAGGCGGCGAGTTAGGCTTCGGGTCCCGGATGCGCGCAGCGCGAGCCGGGACCCAGACTGCCGGCCCCCATGGGCCCCGGCTCTGCAGCGCACCGCCAAGGAGGCGCTGCGCCGCGTCCGGGGCACGAGATTTCCACACGTCTTTACCGTCCTACCCGCTCCGTCGTATCCAAGCACCATGGCAAGAGCAGCAAAATCCAAAACGCTTCGTGACGTTGCCGATCTCACCAAGGCACAGGCCAAGGTCGAGCACATGCGGCTGTCGCTCGAGATCGAGGGACACAACGAACGCTACTATCAGGACGACGCGCCAACGGTGACCGACGCCGAATACGACGCCCTGCGTCAGCGCTTCGATGCCATCGAAAAACGCTTTCCGGAATTCGTCAGCGGCGATTCACCCTCGCAGAAAGTCGGTGCGGCGCCGTCGGGGCGCTTCAGGAAGGTGCGGCATTCCGTTCCGATGCTGTCGCTGGACAACGCCTTTGCCGAGGAGGACGTGCGCGACTTCGTCGGCCGCATCGTGCGTTTCCTGAAGCTCGACGACGACAAGGTCAATTTCTCCGCCGAGCCGAAGATCGACGGCCTGTCGATGTCGCTGCGCTACGAGGGCGGCGAGCTTGTCACCGCGGCGACGCGCGGCGACGGCGCGGAGGGCGAGGACGTCACCGCCAATATCCGCACGCTCGAAGACGTGCCGCAGAAGCTGAAGGGGCGCAACGTCCCCGATATCTGCGAGGTGCGCGGCGAGGTCTACATGACCAAGAAAGCCTTCCTCGCGCTGAACGAGCGGCAGAAGGCGGCCGGCGACACCATCTTCGCCAATCCGCGCAATTCGGCCGCGGGTTCGTTGCGGCAGAAGGATCCGACCATCACCGCCTCGCGTCCGCTCGGCTTCTTCGCCTATGCCTGGGGCGAGATGAGCGCGATGCCCGAGGATACGCAGAGCGATATGATCCACTGGTTCGAGCGCTGCGGCTTCAGGACCAATCCGCTGACCAAGCTGTGTCACTCAGTCGAGGAGCTGATCGCGTTCCATCAGAAGATTGAAGAAGAGCGCGCAAAGCTCGACTACGATATCGACGGCGTCGTCTACAAGGTCGACCGCATCGACTGGCAGGAGCGGCTCGGCTTCGTCTCGCGCACACCGCGCTGGGCTATCGCGCACAAATTCCCGGCCGAGCGCGCCATGACGGTGCTCCGCGACATCGAAATCCAGGTCGGCCGCACCGGCTCGTTCACGCCGGTCGGCAAGCTCGAGCCGATCGGGGTCGGCGGCGTGATCGTGCAGAACGTCACGCTGCACAACGAGGACTACATCAAGGGCATCGGCAACAAGGGCGAGGTGCTGCGCGAGGGCCGCGATATCCGGATCGGCGACACCGTCGTGATCCAGCGCGCGGGCGATGTGATCCCGCAGGTGGTCGACGTCGTTATCGACAAACGGCCGAAGGGCGCCAAGGAGTTTCATCTCCCGACGAAGTGTCCGTGCCCGCTGCATACCGACGTCGTGCGGGGCGAGACGGCTGCGGGCGAGGAGGAGTCGCGATCCCGTTGCACCGGCGAGTTTGCCTGCCCCTATCAAAAGATCGAGCACTTGAAACTGTTCGTGTCGCGGCGCGCCTTCGACATCGACGGTCTCGGCGAGAAGCAGCTGCAGTATTTCTTCGACGAAGGATGGGTGAAAGAGCCCTCCGACATCTTCACGCTGGAGAAGCGCAACGCAAAGCTCAAGCTCGAGGAGATCGAAGGCTACGGCGCGACCTCGGTGCGCAATCTGTTCGGCGCCATCGAGAGCCGGCGCAAAATCGCGCTGGAGCGGTTCGTCTATGCGCTCGGCATGCGCCATGTCGGCGAGACCACGGCGCTTGCGCTGGCGCGCGGCTACGGCTCCTGGGATGCTTTTCACGATGCCTGCCTCAAGGTCGCCAAGGGTGACGAGGAGGCGATGGCTGAGATGGATGCGCTCGACCAGATCGGCGACACCGTGATCAAGAGCATCGCCGATTATTTCGGCGAGAGCCACAATCGCGGCATCGTCGAGCGGTTGACCAAGGAGGTCGAGATTGTCGACGCCGAAAAGCCGAAGAGCAACTCGGCGGTTGCCGGCAAGACGGTGGTGTTCACGGGCTCGCTGGAGAAGATGACGCGCGACGAAGCCAAGGCGACCGCGGAGCGATTGGGCGCCAAAGTGTCGGGCTCGGTGTCGAAGAAGACTGATCTCGTGGTCGCCGGTCCCGGCGCGGGCTCGAAGCTCGCGGAGGCCAACAAGCACGGCGTCAAGGTGCTGACCGAGGACGAGTGGCTGACGCTGATCGGGGAGTGAGGTTTCCTCCTGTCATTGCGAGGAGCGAAGCGGCGAAGCAATGACGTGGAGAGGGCGCGCCGCACCTCACATCATCCCCGTCTCTTCCTCCTCCGCCTGTTCGATCAATGTCTCGCTCACCACCAGTTCTCGACGGGGGACGATGAAGAGCATTGTCGAGGCGCAAAGCAGCGAGACCGCAAGCACCGCCGAGGTCAACGGCAGCGTTGTGGCGGAGTGGCCGCCGAGATAGGCGCCGAATTGCGACATCAGCGCGCCGATCCCCTGCTGCAGAAAGCCCATCGCGCCTGATGCGGCGCCGGCGGCTTCGGGACGGATGCTGATCGCGCCGGCGGCGGAATTCGCCATCACGAAGGCATTGCCGACCATCACGATCATCTGCGTGCCGAACAGCCAGGCTGGCGCCTCGTTCCAGCCGGTAAAGCTCCAGAGCAGGTTCAACACGCTGCCGCAGAGTTGCAGGCCGAGTCCGAACCAGATCAGCTTTTCCAACGAGTGCCGCGGCGCGAAACGCACGCAGAGCAGGTTGCCGACCAGATAGGCAAAGCCCGTCGTCGCGAACCACGCGCCGTATTCGGCGCTGGTCCGGCCCATCTGCGTCACCACGATATAGGGGCCGCCGCCGGCGAACGTGAAGATGATCTGGGACGCCAGCACCTGGCACATCACATAGCCGATGAAAGCGCGGCTCTTGATCAGGGTGCCGACGTCGCTGCGAAAGCCGCCACTTCCGACCGCGCGGTCACGGCGCGTCTCGGGCAGGGCAATCGCAATGCCGACCGCAACTGCAATCGCGGCGATCGTGACGGCGTAGAAGATCGCGCGCCAGCCGAACGCGGTCTCGATCAGGCCGCCGGTGAGCGGCGACACCATCTGGCCGATCATCAGGGCGGCGACCACGAGGCTGATCATGGAGGCGACACGGTCGCGCTCGTAGATGTCGCGGATGATGGCGCGGCTGACCACCATGCCGGAGGCGCCGCCGAGCGCCTGGAAGAAGCGCGCTGCGATCAGCTGCGGCAGGGTTTCGGCGAAGATGCAGGCGACGCTCGCCGCCACCATCAGCGCGAGGCCGCCAAGCAGTACCGGGCGCCGGCCGAATTTGTCCGACAGCGGTCCCATGATCAGCTGCGACAGCGCGATGCCGACCATGTAGAGCGACACCGTCATCTGCGCGATCGAGATGTCGCGGCCGAACGTCGTCGCCAGCACGGGCAGCGCCGGAACCAGGATGTAGAGCGAGATCGGCGCGATCCCGGTCATCACGACCAGCAGCAGCAACACCACGCGCGAGGTCGCAATGTTTGCCGTCGCCGTCCCCGGCGGTCTGCTGATCATGCCGTGCATGCGCGTCCGTCTTTCGAATTCGAATCGGACTGTAGCGCGCTTGCACAAGACGGAAATCGGCGTTTCGGAATGCGGCTATACCGATTCTGGGACTGTTATAATAACAGTGTGCAGGAGGCCGTTGTTTTACGGGCAAACTACGTCAGGAGCGTGCAAAGCCCGTCATGGTTGCGGGCGAAAGCGGTCAAGCCTTGCGCGAACCGCGTAGCGCCATGCGCGCTACGTCAAATCCGCCGTCGCCTGCTCTAGCCACGCCTTCGTTGCCTCGTCCAGCGCTGGCCCAACCTCGGCGCGGACACGCGCGTGGTAGGCATTGAGCCAGGTGAGCTCTTCCTTGCTCAGCATTGCTGCGTCGATGAGCCGGCGATCGATCGGCGCCAGCGTCAGCGTCTCGAACTCATTCATCGATTTCTCGGCGCCCTTGATGTCGGCGGCGACCACCAGCTCGAGGTTCTCGATGCGGATGCCAAAACCGTCGGTCTTGTAATAGCCGGGCTCGTTGGAGAGGATCATGCCGCGCTTCAGCGGCGTGGTGCCGAGTTTCGAGATCCGCGCCGGGCCTTCGTGCACACTGAGATAGCTACCGACGCCATGGCCGGTGCCGTGCTCGAAATCGACACCAGCGGCCCAGAGATATTGCCGCGCCAGCGTGTCGAGCTGCGCGCCGGTGGTGCCGTCGGGGAAGATCGCGCGCGCGATCGCGATATGGCCGCGCAGCACGCGGGTGAAGCGGTCGCGCATCTCCTCGGTGGGCTCGCCCACCGCCATGGTGCGGGTGACGTCGGTGGTGCCGTCCTCATATTGCGCGCCGGAATCGATCAACAAGAGATCGCCGCGTGCAATCCGCCGGTTGCTCTTGCGGGTGACGCGGTAGTGCACGATGGCGCCGTTCGGGCCGGTGCCGGAGATGGTCGGAAACGACACGTCCTTCAACGCGCCGGTGTCGCGGCGGAACGTCTCCAGCGCTTCGACCGCGTCGATCTCGGTGAGCTTGCCGCTTCCTGCCTCGCGATCGATGAAGGCGAGGAAACGCGCCAGTGCGATCGCATCGCGCCGGTGCGCCGTCTGCGTCCCCTTGATCTCGGTCGCGTTCTTCACGGCCTTGAGCAGCGCAATCGGATCGCTGCCGCGCACCGGCTTGCCGCCGCCGCCCGTGATCAACCGGCTCAGCGCGTCGGCCGCCGTGGCGCTGTCGAGCGCGATTGCTGCGCCGCTTTTGGCGAGCGCCATCAGCGTCGGCGTCAGCGCATCGGGCTCGCGGACGTCGGCCGATTGCTCGAGATGGTCGCGCGTCAGGTTGGATAGCTTGCGGTGGTCGATGAACACAGTCGGCCGGCCGACCTTGGGCACAAGTGCGTAGGACAGCGGCAGCGGCGTATGTGCGACGTCGGCGCCGCGGATGTTGAAAGTCCAGGCGACCGCGTGGCTGTCCGACAGCACCAGCGCGTCGGCCCCTGATTTCTCGATCTCGCCCTTGATTTGGGCCACCTTCTCGGCCTCGGCGACACCGGCATATTGCAGGCCATGTATCGCGACCGGCGCGACCGGCGGCTGCGGCCGATCCTGCCAGACCGCGTCGATGGGATTGCTGTCGACCGCGACCAGTTCGGCACCGGCCTTGGCGCAGGCGGCCGAGAGGCGCTCAGCTGCCGCAAAAGTGTGCAGCCACGGATCAAATCCTAGGCGATCGCCAGACTTGAGATGCGCCGAGACCCAGCTCTCCGGCGGCGGATCGATCAGCGATTCCACCGTCCACGCCTTGGCGTCGACCTGCTTGGCCGCCTGGATCGTGTAGCGGCCGTCGACGAACAATGCAGCGTCCTGGGTCAGCACGACTGCGAGCCCGGCCGATCCGGTAAAGCCGGTCAGCCAGGCGAGCCGTTCTTCGCAGGGGGCTACATATTCATTCTGCTGCTGATCGGCACGCGGAATGACGAAGCCGGTGAGCTTGCGGCGGGCGAGTTCTTCACGGAGTGCGGCGAGCCGCGCCGTCAATGCGACGCCGGCCTCGGGCTCCTCGAATGTCTGGAAGTGTGCTTCGAACATGGCTCAGTTTAGGATCATGGAGACTGGTCCGCAATGTAGACGCATTTGCCGTCTCATCTGGCATGGACTGTGCTTGAAACAATTCCATTCGAATTGAGTGGAGTAAAGGATGCAGCAGTTGCGCTTCGTCCGAATAACAGGGAAATTCGAGCAAGTGGTTCATCTCAACGGCGAGGGGACACACGATGCCAGCGTTCACGTTTGAAAAGATTTCGCCGCCGGTGCGCGGCGCACCCGCAGCAACGACACCGGAGAAGCCGCGCGGCCTCATCAGCCAGATGATGGATCGCGTCGCCGAGCGTCGCGCGAGGCGGGCATTGCGAGACGAGGGGCCGACGCGCCGGGATGACAAGCCCGCGGAGTAACGCGGCATCGTTGATGCTGGATGGGCAAAGGCGCAACGCGCCGTGCCCGCCGGCCGCGTTCACGCCATCTTCCGCAGCAGCAGGCTGCTCCACCCTTCGATCCGCAGGTGCCGCAACGGCACGAGGCCGCGCGCGCGGTAGGCGGCGATCACGGCGGGAGCCTGATGGGTCAACAGGCCGGAGAGGATGACGCGGGCGCCAGGCGCAAGATGCCGGACCATCGGACCTGCCAATTGGCGTAACGGATTGGCAAGGATGTTGGCCAGCACCAGGTCGAACGGGCCGTTTTTGGCAAAGTCCGGCGCAGCGAAGCCGGTGGCCCGGATCACTCGCACATAATAACCGGCTTCGTTCAGTGTCGCGTTCTCGGCCGCGACCCGCACGGAAGGCGGGTCGATATCGGAGGCCAGCACCGCGCGATGCAGCGCTTTGGCCGCCGCGATCCCCAGCACGCCGGTTCCGGTGCCGAGGTCGAGCACGCGCTGCGGCCGCGCTTGTTTCAGGACATGGTCAAGCAGAAGTAAACAGCCACGCGTGGTGCCGTGGTGGCCGGTTCCGAAGGCGAGCGCCGCCTCGATCTCGATGGCGAGCTTGTTTTGCGCCACGCGGTCGCGATCGTGGCTGCCATGGACGACGAAGCGCCCGGCCGGGACCGGGACGAGATCCTCCAGGCTCGCCTTGACCCAGTCCTTGGCCTCGATCGTGTCGAAGGCAAGCGTGGCGGCGATGTTATTTCCTGCTGAAGTTGCAACGAGTTCGCGGAGCAATTCCTGATCCGGCGCCTCGGCAAAATGCAGCGTGACGTCCCATTGGCCGTCCGGCCGCTCGAAGGCGGCGACCGCAGCATCGCCCTCGAAAAAGACGTCCGTGAGGACGTCGACGACACGCCTGGCGGCAGCCTCGTTGCCGATCGAAAAACTGGCGCGATGGGTGGGTAAAGGCTGCATTCTAAGGTTCCGTCGCGTTCAATTTTTGGAACTTTTGTTCCCAATTTTCCGTATAACTTGCAATTCCCAAGTTAACCGGGCCGTAGGTTGCAGACCGTACTTTCCCGGATGTTGGATCCAGCCAACACACCCTTGAATGGAAATGGAGGCGAGTCTTGAAGCGCATGGTTTCGAAGTTCTGGTCCGATGAGTCTGGCGCAACCGCGATCGAGTACGGTCTCATCGCGGCCGGTATCGCGCTGGCGATCATCACCGTGGTGAACAACCTGGGCACCACGCTGAACGACAAGTTCGGTTCGATTAGCAGCTCCTTGAAGTAATTTCTGCCTCCCATTTCCCAGTGGGGGCCACTTTCTTCATAGACGGCTTATTTGACCAGCGCCCGCTGGGGGAATTGCCCTCTGGCGGGCGAAGTCGTTTGGGGGCAAGTGAAAGCTCATTGTTGGGCGCCCCCCCCCCCCCACAGTCTATCCACTCATGATGCGATGGCTATCCACCCGGTCATACCCGACTTATCCGGTCGGTTCTCCACAGCTTGACCCGGGCTTGTACCAAGCCGTCGCGCTGGGCATCCACGGCTTCTCCACAACTCTGCCAACAGACCTGTCCACAGCTCATCCACAGAGCTATCCACGGCTTGCGAACGGGGAGCGGTGGTCCCGCAAGATCGCCTGCGCTGCGTTATGGCCGGGGGCGCCGGTGACGCCGCCGCCGGGATGGGCGCCGGAGCCGCAATGGTAGAGGCCCTTCAGCGGCCCCCGATAATCGGCATGGCCCAGCATCGGCCGCGCCGAGAACAGCTGGTTCAAGGTCAGCGCGCCATGAAAAATGTCGCCGCCGAGCAGCCCGAATTGCCGCTCGAGATCGAGCGGGGAAAGGATCTGGCGCCCGACCACGCTCGCCGAAAAGCCGGGCGCGTAGCTGTCCACCGTTGCGATCATGAGATCGGCGACCTCGTCGCGATGGTCGTCCCAAGACTTGCCGTCAGGTAGCTCCGGCGCGACGTGCTGGCAGAACAGGCTCGCGACGTGTTGTCCCGCGGGCGCGAGCGTGTCGTCGAGCGTCGAGGGGATCAGCATCTCGACGATTGGCTGACGGCTCCAGCCCTGCGCCCGTGCATCGAGATACGCGCGGTCCATATAGCCGAGGCTCGGGGCCAGAATGATGCCGGAGGAGAGGTGATCGCCGTTGCCCGGCAACGCCGTGAAGGAGGGCAGGCGATCCAGCGCCACGTTCATGCGGAAGGTGCCGGAGCCGTTCTTCCAGTGACGGATGCGGGTGAGGAAATCCGTGGGCAGGGCATCGGCCGCAATCAACCGCGTATAGAGCAGCTTTGGATTGACGTTGGCCGCGACATATTTGGCGCGAATGGTCGCGCCGTTCTCCAGCACGACGCCGACGGCGCGATCGCGCTCGACGATCACTTCGCGCACGCCGGCATCAAGGTCGATCGTGACGCCGCGCCCGCGCGCAGCGCGCGCCATCGCCTGCGTGATCGCGCCCATGCCGCCGATGGCGTGGCCCCAGACGCCCTTCTTGCCGTTCACCTCGCCGAAGGCGTGATGCAGCATCACGTAGGCTGAGCCGGCGGCGTAAGGGCTCGCATAATTGCCGACGATGGCATCGAAGCCGAACAGCGCCTTGACCAGATCGTGCTCGAATCGCTCGTCCAACATCTCGCCGGCCGAGCGGGTGAAGAGATCGAGCAGGTTGCGGCTCTGCTCCAGCGTCAGGCCGCGCAGGATGTTGGCCGTCGTCAACGCGTTCGCTGCCTCGCGGATGGCGCCGATGCCAAAACTGCCGAGCAGGTTCGGCGGCGCACGCAGCACGAACTGCCGCAACACGTCGGCGATGTCCTCGAGCTCGCGCGAAAACCCGTCGAGCGCATCGGCGTCGCGAGCGCTCAGCCGCGCGACGGAGGCCTTGGTCCGGCCCTCGCCGGTGAGGAGATAGTCGCCTTCGGGTGCGGGCAGAAAGTTCTGCGCGCGCCGCTCGACCACGCGCAGGCCCTGCTCGGCGAGGCCCAGATCACGGACGACCTGCGGGTTGAGCAGGCTCACCGTGTAGGCCGCGACCGAGTTGCGGAAGCCCGGATGAAACTCCTCCGTGACCGCCGCCCCGCCGACCACCTTGCGGCGCTCGACCACATGCACGCGCAAGCCTGCCATCGCGAGATAAGCCGCGCAGGTGAGGCCGTTATGGCCAGCGCCGATGATGACGACGTCGGTTTCGGTCATGAAAGCTCGAGCTGTTCCATTGGGGATGGTCCGTCGGACCTGATCCGAAGTAACACCTGTATATCAAGCATTCCTCCCTGCAACATCACGAGAGCATTTATTGCCCGTTCAGCCGCGGTGTGCTCCATTGCGCGCGCCCGGCGCCCGCCGGAGATAAGCCGGAGCTCCCATGGATTCGATCGTGCAACCCGCCGCCACGGAGCTGCCATCCTCGTCGCGCAACCGGCTGCTGCTGACGGTCTACACCGCCGCGATCTTCGTCAGTGCGCTTCTGCTGTTCTCGGTGCAGCCGCTGTTCACGAAAATGGTGCTGCCGCGGCTCGGCGGCTCGCCGGCGGTGTGGTCGGTGGCGATGGTGTTCTTCCAGTCGCTGCTGCTGGCGGGCTATGCCTACGCGCATCTCCTGATGCAGATCAAGAACCGCGTGGTCCCGGTCGTGGTGCATCTGGTGCTGCTGATCACGGCTTTCGTGACACTGCCGCTCGGCATTGCCAGCGCCTATGGCGAGCCGCCCAGCACAGGCTATGCGTTCTGGTTGCTCGGCCTGTTCGTGATGTCGATCGGCCTGCCGTTCTTCGCGCTCGCCGCCAACAATCCGCTGCTGCAGGCCTGGTTCGTCCGCACCGGCCATCCTGATGGCCGCGATCCTTATTTCCTGTATGCCTCCTCCAACATCGGCAGCTTCCTCGCGCTGTTGTCCTATCCGTTCCTGCTGGAGCCGATCTTCACGCTGCACACGCAGAACCGGCTCTGGACCGGCGGCTATGGCCTTTTGATCCTGCTGATAGCCGCCTGCGGCGTGTTGTTGCTGCGCTCGCCGAAGCTGGCAGTGACTGATGTCCAGGCGGAGGAGGTGAATGCGCCGCCGCCAAGCATCGTGACACGGGTGCGCTGGATCTTCCTCGCCGCAGTGCCGTCAGGACTGCTCATCGCGGTGACTGCCCATATCTCGACCGACGTCGCGGCGGCGCCGCTGCTGTGGGTGCTGCCGCTGTCGCTGTACCTCCTGACCTGGGTCGTGGTGTTCCAGTCGCGGCCGCTGTTGCCGCACAAATGGATGCTGATGCTCCAGCCGGTCGCGATCGCGGGCGTCATCTTTCTGCTCGCCTTCGGCGGCGAGCAGAATTTGCTGCTGACGCTCGGCGGCCATCAATTGTGCTTCTTCGTCATCGCCATGGCCTGCCACGGCGAATTGGCGCGGACGCGCCCCGCAGCGAAATATCTCACGGGATTCTATGTCGCGCTGTCGTTCGGCGGCATGGTCGGCGGCCTCTTCGCGGGCCTGGTTGCGCCCTTCACCTTCTCCTGGATCGCCGAATATCCAATCCTGATCGCGCTCGCGGCGCTATGCCGGCCCTCGGTGAACGAGCGTTTTGCGGGCATCGCGAGATGGTATTGGTTGGTGCTGGCCGCGCTCGCGGTGGCGCTTGTTGTGCCGTCCTACACGACCGGCGAACTCTCGACCTGGTTCGAGGATCACCGCGTCTGGATCGCCGCGACCATCGGCGTGCTGGCGGCGCTGCTGGCGCTCGTGGTCAACGCTGATCGCTGGAAGATATTTGCCACTGTGGCGCTGGCGCTGGCCTTGACGCGGATTTATCCGGCCGACGAGGGCCGTGTCACCACCGTCCGCAGCTTCTTCGGGGTGCACAAGATCGTGGTGACGCCTGGCGGCTATTTCCACGTGCTGATGCACGGCACCACGATTCACGGCGCCGAGCGTTTCCTCAACAATGACGGCACGCCAGTCACCGGCCGGCCCGAGCCGATCACCTATTATCACAAGGACGGCGGCATTGGTCAGGCCATCAGTGCGATCCGCGAGCGCAAGGGCGCGCCGTTGAAGGTCGCGGCGATCGGCGTTGGCTCCGGCACGCTGGCCTGCGCCGCCGAGCCCGGCGAGCACTGGAAATTCTTCGAGATCGACCAGTCGATGGTGGATGCCGCGCGTGACCCGAAAAACTTCCGCTACATCTCGAGCTGCCTGCCGGACCTGAAGCCGGTGATCGGGGATGCGCGGCTCACCTTCGCCAGGGAGCCCGACGGCGTCTACGACCTCATCATCGTCGACGCTTATTCGTCGGATGCGATCCCGATTCATCTCGCGACCGAAGAGGCGATGAAGATCTACAAGGACAAGCTCGCCCCGCACGGCGCCGTGGTGATGCACGTCTCCAACCGGCATCTCGACCTCGAGCCCGTCGTGGTCGGCATTGCCGATGCCAACGATCTGAAGAGCTGGGTCTACGACGAGGATTCCGGCCGTGACGCCGATTACATCTTCTCGACCGACGTCGTCATCTCCGCGCGCGAGGCTGATGACGTCGGCAAGCTCGCTTCCTCCAAGCAATGGGAGGAGACCGACGCGGACGAGAAGGTGCGGGTCTGGACCGACGACTATTCCAACATCCTGGGCGCGCTGTACCGGCGTTTGCGGTACGGGGAGCAGTAACGCGAGCCTTACGGCTCGACCGGCGTCCGCGGCGGCAGCGCAATTCCCTTGTCATCGGCAATCTGCCGCAACAGGTCCGGCCGGTCCGAGATGATGCCGTCGACGCCGATCTCGATCATCCGCGCCATGTCGTCGGGCTTGTTGACGGTCCAGACCACCACGCGCAATCCCTGCGTATGGGCTTCAGCGACAAGCGCCGCGGTCACGTCGCCGAAATAGGGCGACCACACCGCGCCGCCCGCGGCCTTGATCGTGCGTGGCAGCGAGCCGGCGTGATCGGCCGGGCTGTAACCGGCCGTCCAACTGGTGGCCTTGTCGAGGGCGATGGTCGGTGCCGAGCCGCGCTGCAGCGTCAGATAAGCGGTCGGAATTGTCGGGGCCTGCTGCTGGACCAGCAGCAGGGTCCGCCAGTCGAACGACTGGATCATGACGCGGTCGGAAAATTTCTCGTCCGCGATCACCCCGAGCAGCTTTGCGACGAAGGCCTGCGGCTCCAGCGATTCATCCGGATGGTCCGGATCGATCTTGGTCTCGATGTTGAAGCGCACGCGTTCGTTGCCGGATTTGCGCACCAGCGCGAACAGCTCCTTCAACGTGGGAATGCGGGTCCCCGGCACGGCGCGCTGATCGGGAAATTGCTTCGCATAGGCGCTGTCGGGCCGGATTTGTCCGACCTCGTAGGTCCTGACATCGACGAACCGCAGCTTCACGAAAGGCGTGCCGGGCGCAGCAATATAGGCGCCGTTCGCGCCCCTCGCGAGATCGGGATTGAGCCCGCGCTCATGCGACACGACCACCTCGCCGTCGGCGGTCACGCCGACATCGAGTTCCAGCGTGTCCACGCCCATCGAGAGGGCATTGGCAAAGGCCGGCAGGGTATTTTCCGGCATCAGCGCCCGCCCGCCGCGATGCGCCTCGAGATCGAAGGCCATGACTTTTCCCGGAATGAGAACGGACAGCACAGTCAAAAATATCGCAGTACGTGACGTCATCACAGTTCCGGGGGCAAGGGAAACGGCAGTGTTTGAACGCGGCAGGGTGCGTCCGGTCTGCTTTATAGCCTTTTGCGCCTGTTGAAACCTGGGGCTGCCGCTTGGGTTGCGCTCGTCCGCCGGGTATGTACTCATAGACGCCGTCTTGGAATCCCGAACTTGCAACAGAAACGCGATCACCGCATCATCCGCAGCCGGCATTTTCATAAGATGCAGCGGCGGCATTTCATCATTTTCGACGTTTTGCCCTTCGTCGGTGTGCTGATTGCGCTGGGCCTGCTGTTCTACCGTCCGATCGGGGTGACCGAGCTCAGCCTGTTCTTCGGCTTCTGGCTGATTACCGGCCTTGGGCTGACCGTCGGCTATCACCGCCTCTTCACCCATCGCGCCTTTGCCACCTCGACCGCGATGAGCGCGATCCTGATCGTGATGGGATCGATGGCCGGGCGCGGTCCGATGCTGTCCTGGGCGGCCATGCACCGCCGACACCACGAATTATCCGACCACGATGGCGATCTGCATTCGCCGCACCTGCACGGGGACGGCATGCTGGGGCGCCTGCGCGGCTTCCTGCATGCGCATCTGACCTGGATGATCGCGCACGACTATCCCAACGTCGCCCATTACGTGCGGGATCTGATGGCCGACCGCAGGCTGGTCGCCATCAACAGCTATTACTACAGCTGGGTTGTGCTCGGCCTGGCGCTGCCGGCCGCGATCGGCGGCCTCGCCACCATGAGCCTGTGGGGCGCGCTGACGGGCCTGCTGTGGGGCGGCGTGGTGCGCATGTTCGTGGTCGAGCAGACCATGTCCGCCATCAACTCCATCATGCACACATTTGGCGCGCAGCCCTTCGTTACCCGTGACGACAACAGCCGCAATCTCGGCGTGATGGCGTGGCTCGCCTGGGGCGAGGGCTGGCACAACAACCACCACGCCTTCCCGTATTCGGCGGCCTTCGGCCTGCGCTGGTACGAGTTCGATCCCGGCTTCATCTTCATCCGTGCGCTGGAGGCGCTCGGGCTCGCCTGGGACGTCAAGGTGCCGAGCAAGGAGAAGATCGCGCGGCGCATGCTGCGGCAGCCGGGTGATGCAGCGCCCGATCTGGAAACGAACTAGTGAACGGCGTCCGGCGATGACGGCGCAGCGCTGAACCGATGCTGTTCAACGACTACCCCTTCCTCCTTGTGTTCCTGCCGGCGGCATTGCTGATCTACCGCCTGGTCGATCCCTACCCGCATTTGCGCATTGGCGTGCAGGTGGCGCTGTCGCTGGCGTTCTACGCCTGGGGCAGTCCGTCCTTCATCCTGCTCCTGATCGCCTCAATCCTCATCAACTGGCTCGCCTCGATCGCCTATGGGCGCGTGAAGTGGAAGGCGGTGCTGACGCTGGTGATCGTGCTCGATATCGGCGTGCTGGCGTTGTTCAAATACGCCAACTTCATTCTGGTCAATCTCGGACATGTGCTGGGTGCAACGCTGCCGACGCTCGACATCGGGCTGCCGCTCGGCATCTCCTTCTTCACCTTCCACCACATCATGTATCTGGTCGATCTGAAGCGCGGCAAGGCGCCGCTCTACGCGCTCGATCGCTATGCGCTCTACATCGCCTTCTTCCCGCAGGCGATCGCAGGTCCGCTGGCGCGCTGGTCGGAGGTGATGCACCAGTTCGGAAGGCAGGTCTATGTTCCGGGCTGGCAGCGACAGTTCTGCATCGCGATCTGCTTCATCGCGCTCGGCCTGTTCCAGAAGGTCGTGATCGCCGACAGCATCGCGCACCTGCTCGATCCCATTTACAGGCAGGCGGCGGCCGGAGCACTTGCAAGCGGCGACGCCTGGCTCGCCTTCTGTTTTTCGTTCCAGATCCTGTTCGACTTCTCCGGCTATTCCGACATCGCGATCGGCCTCGGGCTGCTGTTTGGCGTGCAGCTGCCCTACAATTTCAATGCGCCACTGCGCTCGACCAATATCCAGGATTTCTGGCAGCGCTGGCACATCACGCTGATGTTTTTCCTGCGCGACTATGTCTTCTATCCGCTGGTCAATCAGCGCGTCCTGCCGCGGCGCTTTCTGCCGGTGCAGTTCTTCGGCGCGATGCTTATCACCATGGCACTGTGCGGCTTGTGGCATGGCGCGAGCTGGGCTTTTGTCCTTTGGGGCGTGCTGCACGGTGTTGCTCAGGTGGTTTGTTCGTTGTGGCGGCGCTATGGCCCACGCATCCCGTCATGGCTCGGCTGGGCTCTGACCGTGCTGTTCGTGCTGGCGACCGGGGTGATCTTTCGCGCCGGCTCGGTCGAGGCCGCCTGGCATGTCTTTACCGGGCTCGTCCAGCCGCTGCCGCTCGCGCGCGGGAAGCACCTCTGGCCGCTGATTGTGGCGCCGATGTTCGCCTTCCTGTTGCCCGCGAGCCAGGACATCGTCGCGTTCTTCACGCGCCGCCCGAGTCCCTGGCTTGCGGGTGTGCTCGGGATCTGCCTTTTCGCTTTGCTGCTCCACATGGGTGGTCGGGATCTCCATGAATTCGTCTACTTCAAGTTCTGAGACCGATCCCCGCTGGGGGAGGAGCATCACCGCCTGCATGGGCGCGCTGATCGGCGCGGCCGTGCTCGTGCTGGTGTTGATGGTGGTCGTCGATCCCTATGACAGCGGCAAGCTCGGCCTGCTCGGCATCGACGGCGTCGACAATCGTCTCACCCAGATCACGGCCGCGAGCCGGGCCAGAGACCCGAATTTCAATGCCGCCATCCTCGGCAACTCGACGGCGCAGATGATCGAGCCGGCGGAATTGTCCCGCGCGACGGGCCTGCGCTTCGTGCAGCTTTACACCACCGGCTCGGCTCCGCGCGAGCAGCTTGCGGTGCTCGACTTCTTCCTGCGCAATCACGGCCGAGTCGGCGCACTGGTGATCGCAGCCGATCCCGGCTGGTGCGTGCATGCGCAGCCGAAGGAGGAGGGCGCTCCGTTCCCTTATTGGCTCTACGACAGCAGTGTCGTCACCTATGCGGTGCGGCTGATCTCCTGGCAGGCGATCGAGCAGGCGTTTCAGCGGCTCAGCATCGGGCTCGGCTGGCGGCAGCGGATGAATCCGGACGGCTTCGTCAGCTATGAGGACATCTGGCCGCCCGGCCAATTCAGGGAGGTTGGCTGGCCCCGGGATCCTGCGCCGGCTCCATCCGCCGCGACGCGGGCGACATTTCCCGAGATCGCTGCGCTGGTAGAGATCGTCCGGAAGCTGCCGGCCGACGTGCCCATCGTCATCATCGTGCCGCCGACTCTCGCGCCCACCGTGCCGAAATCGGGCACGGATATGGCGCTGGCGCGCGTTGCTTGCGATGCCGCGCTGAAATCCGTCATCGCGGGCCGCCCACGCAGCAATTTCATCAATTATCGTGTCGACAACGAGCTGACGCGCGATCGCGGCAACTTTGCGGATTTCATCCACTATCGCCCGAAACTCGCGCGCCGGATCGAGCAAGGCATCATCGACAGCCTGCGCGATGGCGAGAGCGCGAAGATCGATTTCTGAACCGGGTCAGCCGACCTCGTCGAAGCCGCCGTCGAGCCAGAGCCTGCGCGCAAGCTTGCGCTGGATCTTGCCGCTGGTGGTTTTTGGCAGCGCGCCGGGACGGATCAATGCGATGTGTCGCGCGGAGAGCTCGTGGCCGTCGGCGATGGCCTCGCGGATCTGGCCCTTGATCTCGGCGGTGTCGATCGTGTGGCGGGCGGTGCGCTCGACCTCCTGGACGATGACCAGACTTTCCTCGCCATTTTCGTCCGGCACGGAAAAGGCCGCACCGCAGTTCTCGCGCAAGGCGCTGTCCTGCGATTGCACCGTGTGCTCGATGTCCTGCGGATAGTGGTTGATGCCGCGGATGATGATGAGGTCCTTGATCCGGCCGGTGACGAACAATTCGCCCGTCTGATCGAGAAAGCCGAGGTCGCCGGTGCGCAGCCATCGGCCATCCTCGCCCGTGATCTCCGCATTGAGTTCTTCGCGCGTCGCCGCATCGTTGCGCCAGTAGGCGAGGGCCACATTGGCGCCGCTGACCCAGATTTCGCCGACGCGGTCGGCCGAGAGCCGCACGTGGCGCTCGGGGTCGACAATGGCAATCTGCTCGCCGGTCAGCGCGTGGCCGCAACCGACAACGAGCTGGGCGTCGTCGGGATCGGCCGGCGCGTCGGCGGCATGGGCCTGAAGCGCGGCGCGGCTGACGCTGCGGGTGACGTGGCCGCCGCCGCGCGTGCCGCCGGAAATCAGGAGCGTGGCTTCCGCCATGCCATAGGCGGGATACATCGCGCGAGAATCGAAGCCGTACGGCGCAAATGTTTCGATGAAGCGCGCGATGGTATCGGCGCGCACCGGTTCTGCGCCGTTGAGCGCGATCCTGAGCGAGGACAGGTCCACGCCGTCCATCTGATCGGCGCGATAGCGGCTGACGCAGAGGTCGAAGCCGAAATTGGGCCCGCAGGCGACCTCCGCACGATAATGCGAGATCGCGCGCAGCCAGCCTAGCGGCCGCTGCATGAACGCGTTCGGCGCCATCAACACGCACGTCGACCCGACATAGAGTGCCTGCAGCGCGTTCAGGATCAGTCCCATGTCATGATAGAGCGGCACCCAATTGACATAGGTCGATTGCCTGGTGTTGCCGAGCGCGATCCGGATCATCTCGAGATTGGCGAGCAGATTGGCGTGGCTGACCATCACGCCCTTCGGTTCAGAGGTCGAACCGGAGGTGTATTGCAGGAACGCGACGTCGTCGGGCGCAGGCGCCTGCAAGTCGACCGTCGCACCACTCGCTTCAGTGAGGTCGACCTCGATCCACCGGATATTCTCCTGCGCGAAACGCGCCTGCAGGTCACCGCGCATTGCGAATGCAGTGGTCGTCAGCGCGAGCGCCGGCGTGCAATTGGCGAGGATCGCGGCGCTGGAATCGCGGGCGCTGTTTCGCCGGGGCATCATCATCGGTACGGCGATCACGCCGGCCATCAGGCAGCCGAAGAACGCCACCATGAACTCGATGCCCGGCGGAAACACCAGGATCGCGCGATCGCCGGGCTGCGCGGACGCGGTCAGGCGCGCGGCGAGGGCGCGCGCGGCATCGTGCAATTGACGGAAGGTGAGGGCTGCTTCCTCCACCCCGCGATCGGAGACGAAGACATAGGCGCGATCGTCGGCCTGCTCCGCCGCGCGCCGGGCCAGTAGCGCGACAAGCGAGTGGAGGTTGTCCATCTGGATTGTGCCGGCTTCGGCCGCCCTCAGGCGGCGGAGCGGAGCGCGCGCTTGTCGGCGAGAAATCGCGACAGCGCCTCAACAGTAGGGTGGTCGTAGAAGTCGTCCGTCGACAGTTCGAGGTCGAGCTTCTCCTCGAGTTCCATCATCAGATAGACGAGCATCGCCGAATCGAGGCCGAGACGGCTGAATTTTGTGCCGGTGTCGACGCGATCCTTTGAGATTCTCAGGATATTGGCCAGCGCCGTAACGCAAAAATCCGAAATCTGCTCGTGTGTCATGTTATTTCCCAGAAACAATCGGAACGACAATACGGCCGACCTCAAGGTTGTCAATTTGGCCCAGACGCCGCGGCGTTGAAGGTTGGGGACTGTTGCTTTCCTGCGTCGCCGGATGCTCATTTCGTGCACAGGCTGGCGCGATTTCCCGTGGTCGACAGGGGCCGCGGCCGCCTTATCCTGCGAAAATTGCAATTTGACGCGCATGGACCGGATTTTCGCATGAGCCGCGCCCGCTTGTACGCCGCCCTTTTGCCCGCGGCCCTGACCGTATCGAAGCCAGCCACCGCCGGGCGCGGCAATGATTTTGATTCGCCGCTGGCGCAGATTAATAGGGCGACGCAAGGAGGGCGCTGGGCCGCCATCCTGCTGATGATCGGCAATCCCGCAGATGACCGCTTTGCCTACAACGTGACGCAGGAGGACGCACCATGTTCGGTGCCGGTGATGGTGGTCGGCGCCAAGGCCCGCGGTACGTTCGAGCGAGCGCTCGCGTCGGGCGTCTCGGTAACATTCGATGTTTCGACGCTGTGCGGAAGATCGTCGAACGCGGCGAGGCCGCGTTCAGATAGAGCATGATCCGGAAAAGTGTAGAGCGGTTTTCCGAAGAGATCGTGCTCAAATAATAAGGTCAGTTCTGGTAGTAGCCGCGCGGCTGATAATACTGCCGGGGTTGCTGCTGCTGATAGTAGTAGCCTTGCTGGCTATACGCCGGGTCGTAGCTGTAGCCCGGCTGCGGTTGCGGCAGTTGCTGGTAGATCTGCGCGCCATTGGGGCGGTCGATCGGGCGCGGCGCCGGATAGCGCGCGCCGGAGTCGCTGCCGTCGGCGGGATAAATGTAGTTGTCATCCTGCGGCACGTAGCGGCGGGCCGGCTGCATCGGCGGCGCCAGATTCACGGGATCGCCTGAGGTGGCATACTGCTCGTCAGCCGGCTGCTGGGCGCGGGCCACCGCATTGTTGGTCCGGCCGCGCGGGTTGCGGGCCAGCGCCACCTGCGCCGAGCCGGTCAGCGTCACCGTGGTGTTGAGCACGCCCTGCTCCTGCACCAGCGCGTAGAGCGTCGAAGCGTTCTGGCGCGACAGCCGCACGCAGCCATGTGAGGCGGGCGTGCCCAATCGTCCGATCGAGTCGGTGCCGTGGATGGCGTGTCCGACTTTCGTGAAGAAGATCGAGTGCGGCATCGGCGCGTCGTCGAATTCCTTGGAGTAGTGATCCTCTTCCATGCGGAAGGCGCGGAACGAACCGCCCGGCGTCTCGCGCGAGGGGATGCCGGTCGACACCGGCCAGTGGTAGCGCGTGACGCCGTCGACCACGACGGTCATCTGCTGATTGTCCTTGTCGACGGTAATGTCGACCTTGGCCTGCGCGGTGCCCGCGTTCAAAAGCATCAGGGAAGTAAACGCAATGAAAAACGAACGCATTTGAATTCTGGCCTCCGGCCTGTTCAAGCTAGGCGCCGCGGCTCTCCGTCCCCCGGCGTGCACTATGCCTGCAATCCGGCTGTCGTTCCACCGGCCTGGCCACCCATCGTTAACGTCATGCCGGGCGTAAGCAAGGCCGCTTTGTGCCGCGCCGGCTCTGGCGATGCTGACATTTTCGCGAGCGGGAGCGGCTGTCACAATGCCGACAATTCGTCACAAAGGCGCAACCATTTGGACGCTTGGGGCGTTGAATACGGCCTGTCAATTGGCGGCTGTCGCCGCCGTCCACTCCCGGGGACTCAAGATGAACAAAGCTCGTATCGCCGCCGCGCATTTGCCGGCGGGTCTACCCGTTCGCCTGCTCTTCGCGGGCACCGCCGTCGTTCTTGCCCTGACTTGCCTGCCGCAAGCCAGCCGCGCCCAGGGCATCGTGCGTGGCGCCCAAGAAGGTTCTTACGAGGGTAACCGTATTGCCGGTCCCGTGGGCGGCGCTGTCGGTGGTGTCGTTGGCGCCGGTGTCGGTGGCGCGGTTGGCGCCGTCGACGGTATCTTGGGGATCCCCTATCACGGCCACCGCCATTGCCGTGGGTACTACGACGGTTATCACCACTTCCGCTGCTACAGGTAACAGGCGGTCATCCCGGGCGGGCGGAGCGCGCCTGGAATGACGATCAGTTCTTCAGCCGATACCCGGTCCGGAAAATCCACCAGATCACGGCGAGGCAGATCACCAGGAACGTCAGCGTCATGCCGATGCTGACGACGACGCTGACGTCGGCGATCTCGTAGAAGCTCCAGCGGAAGCCGGAGATCAGGTAGACGACCGGATTGAGCAGCGCCACCGTGCGCCAGGTCGGCGGCAGCATGTCGATGGAATAGAAGCTGCCGCCGAGGAAGGTCAGCGGCGTCACCACCAGCATCGGGATCATCTGGAGCTTTTCGAACCCGTCGGCCCAGATGCCGATGACGAAGCCGAACAGGCTGAACGTCACCGCCGTCAGCACCAGGAAGGTCAGCATCCAGACCGGATGATGGATGTGCAGCGGCACGA
The DNA here is from genome assembly GCF_021458635.1 of Bradyrhizobium monzae. Taxonomy (GTDB): domain Bacteria; phylum Pseudomonadota; class Alphaproteobacteria; order Rhizobiales; family Xanthobacteraceae; genus Bradyrhizobium. Next base: position 1,236,888 of record NZ_JAIRDQ010000001.1, on the reverse strand, counting down.
ACAGGCCGGCTGTTGCCAGAATGATCAGGCCCAAAATGATCGACTTGGTCGCTGCAGCACCGACATAGCCCAGCACGATCTCGAAATAGGAGATCGGTGCAGAGAGAATCTCATAGATCGTGCCCGTGAATTTCGGGAAGTAGATGCCGAACGAAGCATTGGCGATGCTCTGCGTCAGCACGGAGAGCATGATCAAGCCCGGTACGATGAATGTGCCGTAGCTGACGCCCTCGACCTGGCTGATGCGCGAGCCGATCGCGGCGCCGAACACCACGAAATAGAGCGAGGTGGAAACGACAGGCGAGACGATGCTTTGCAGCACCGTGCGCCAGGTGCGCGCCATTTCGAACAGATAGATGGCGCGGATGGCGCGATGGTTCATGACGTCCTCACGAGGTCGACGAAGATGTCCTCGAGCGACGATTGGGTCGTGTCGAGATCGTTGAAGCGGATGCCGGCGGTACGGAGGTCACTGAGCAGGCTGGTGATGCCGGTGCGTTCGCCCTTGGTGTCGTAGTCGTAGATCATCGTCGCGCCGTTGTCGCAGAGGTCGAGCGCGTAATGGGCGAGACTCTCCGGCAGCGTCGTGACCTTGCCCTGCAAATGCAGCGTCAGCCGCTTCTTGCCGAGCTTCTGCATCAAAGTCGCCTTGTCCTCGACCAGAACGATCTCGCCCTTGTTGATTACGCCGATGCGATCGGCCATCTCCTCGGCTTCCTCGATGTAGTGCGTGGTGAGGATGATGGTGACGCCGGATTGCTGAAGCGTCCGCACAACTTCCCACATGCCCTTGCGCAGTTCGACGTCGACGCCCGCGGTCGGCTCGTCGAGGAACAGGATCTGCGGCTCGTGCGAGAGCGCTTTCGCAATCATCACGCGGCGCTTCATGCCGCCGGAGAGCGTGATGATCTTGTTGTCCTTCTTGTCCCATAGCGACAGGTCCTTCAGGACCTTCTCGATATGAGCGGGATTCTTCTGCTTGCCGAACAGGCCGCGAGAGAAGCTCACCGTCGCCCATACGCTCTCGAAGGCGTCGGTGTGCAGCTCCTGCGGCACCAGGCCGATCAGCGAGCGGGCCTTGCGGTAGGAGGTCTGGATGTCCTCGCCGCCGACGAGGACGCGGCCTTCGCTGGGGTTGGCGATGCCGCAGATGATGGAGATCAGCGTGGTCTTGCCGGCGCCGTTGGGGCCGAGCAGCGCAAAGATCTCGCCGCGTTTGATGTCGAGATTGACGTTCTTGAGCGCCTTGAAGCCGGACCCATAGGTCTTCGACAGATTGGCGACGGAAATGATGGAGGACATGAGGGCCGGTCGGGGGTGGGGAGGGATGCGCCGGAACCCGCACCCTGGAGGGCGGAAGACCGGCGGAGCCCTGAAATAGGAATGGCCTTGCGCGGTCGCAATTGCCCGGAGAAAAATGGTCTCAAAACAGGCCGTTAAGTGGCAGGTTTCAGGCAAGTGTTGCGCGATGGTCACGGATTGCGGCTAAGATCGCCGTTCACGCGGCTCTTTGTTGCGTCTGCGAGCAGGCCGTGGCTACGATTCCGGCCAATCGCGAAGCGTATGTCCCCAGGGAAAAGATCGATGAGACCGAACGGCCGTCACACCGCCGGCGCCAGCCAGTTGTCCACTCTCCGCATGTGGGCGATCTGCCTGCTTCTGCTGTCAGCTGTTGCCATGAACCCGACCGCCGCCAAGGCCGCGCCGAGCCAGGCCGCGGTCCAGACCACGCATGTCTACCTGCTCCGTGGCGTGCTCAACATCTTCTCGCTCGGTCTCGACACGATCGGCGCCCGCCTCCAGGCCCAGGGCATCCCGGTGACCGTCGCGAACTTCGTCTCCTGGTCGTCGCTCGCCGATGAAGCCGCCACGGCCTACAGGGCCGGCCGCATCAAGACCATCGTGCTGGTCGGACATTCCTCGGGCGCGACCGCGCTGCCCGACATGATCGCCAAGCTCAACCAGCTCGGCGTGCCCGTGAAGCTCGCGATCGGGCTCGACTCCGTGTTCAAGACCAAGCTGTCGACCGGCGCCGAGCGCTACATCAACATCTATATCGGCGACGGTCCGGGTGAGCCGGTGCGTGCCGCGAACGGCCTGCGCGGCAAGCTCGACAATGTCGACGTGCGCGGCAGCGGCGTCGGCCACATCACCATCGACAAGAACGAGGCGATCCAGCGCCGCGTGATCGCCGAGATCGACGCCGCGATCGCCCGCTCGCGCGGTCCGGCTGGACCGGTCGCCGAACCCCGCGCGCCGCGGGCTGCGCACTCGGCGGCTGCAACGGCTCCGGCGAGGAACTGACTTTCGCTGCAAGGAGGATTTCGCCGACGTGAAAGCGCGCGAGGGCCATAACTGCACGATGCTGTTCGCCGAGCGCCAAGGCGGTGCAGGAGGGCGTCAAGAAAGTAGCCACTGAGGCCAAGCTGACCGGAAGCCTTGAGATGTCCGCCGTTCGTCACACCGACCACGGGCCGGGATCGTATTTGGTCTGCCTGAGGCAGACAGGCCCATCGGTGGGCGGACGGCCCGGTTTTCTTCGACAATGACGAGTACAAGGGAATCCAGAGTTCGGTATTGTCCGAGGCGTGCGAAGCCGAATCATTGGTTCCGCTCAAGTGAGGGCGAGAATGTCGATGTGGTCAGAGTGAGCGCACCCGCTGACCGGCGCCCCGGTCTCGGTTCCGTGCCCCAAAAACCGCCCAATCAGGGATCACTAAGCGCCGCGGTGGAGGCCTCTGCCGCCAGTGGTGGGACTGCGGGACTTCATGATTAATCCAAGGCGATTTGTGGTGTTGGCGGCGGTCGCGCTGCTCGCCTTGACCCCTGGCACGACCGGAGCCTCGCCCGCCAAGTCGAAGCCGCTTGCGGCCCCGACCGTCGCGCCACCTCCTGCGCCCCCCGCCGAGCCGCTTCCGCCGCCGAAGATTTACCTGTTCCGCGGTGCGATGGGGCCGATCTTCTCGACCGGCATGGACCGGCTCAGCGAGAAGCTCACTGCAGCCGGCTTCTCGGCCGACGTTTACGAGTTCACTCTGTGCCGGCTGATCGGCAATCGCGCCATCGCCAGCTACAAGGAGAGCCCGGCGCCGATCGTGCTGATGGGCCATTCCATGGGCGGCCTGTGTTCGGTTCTCATCTCCGAGATGGCGGCCAAGGAGAACATCCCGATCAGCCTCGTCATCACCATCGATCCCGCGCATGCGACCGATGACGTGCCGCTCAATGTCGAGCGCTTCATCAACATCTTCCTCTCCGACAGTGTGCTCGGCGGCGGCAACGTCGTGGCAGTGCCGGGCTTCCGTGGCCATTACGCAAGCTACGACCTGAAACTGAACAGCCGCGTCTCGCACATCAACATCGAGAAGTCGGATGACATCCACCGCCAGATCGTCGACATGGTGACGCAGTTGCCGCGGATCCAGGCGGCGCAGACCGAGGCCGATGCGGTGCCGCTGCGCTATCTCGTGCCCGGGGACACGCTGGTCGAATTGTGGGACAGCGGCGTGCGGCTGCCGGTCCGCCGCGGCGACACCATGGAGAGCATTGCGGCCGCCAACCGCGTGCCGCTGTGGTCGCTCGCGCAGAGCAACTCGCTGCCGGAGAACGCAACGCTCACTCCGGGCCAGTCCATCATTGTCCCGCGGCATTTGACACCACCGGACGCCGCGGCCGCGATGGTGGTGCCGCCGGCGGCGGCACCACCATCGCGACGGAAGTAGCTTTCTCTCAAACGTTCGAGCCGTGGATCGCGTCGATCACGGCATCCGTCACGTCCTTCGTCGTCGCCTTGCCGCCGACATCAGGCGTCAGCACGCCGGCGGCGCAGACTTGCTCGACGGCCTTCATCAGCCGCGCGGCGGCATCCTTCTCGCCGAGATGCTCGAGCATCTGCGCGCCGGTCCAGAACGTTGCCACCGGGTTGGCAACGCCCTTGCCGGTGATGTCGAAGGCCGAGCCGTGGATCGGCTCGAACATCGAGGGGAAGCGGCGCTGCGGATCGATGTTGCCGGTCGGCGCCACGCCGAGGCTGCCCGCAAGCGCGCCGGCGAGGTCGGAAAGAATGTCGGCGTGGAGGTTGGTCGCAACGATGGTGTCGAGGCTCTTCGGATGCAGCGTCATGCGCACGGTCATGGCGTCGACCAGCATCTTGTCCCAGGTGACGTCGGGGAATTCGGTCGCGACTTCGGCGGCGATCTCGTCCCACATCACCATGCCATGGCGCTGCGCGTTCGACTTGGTCACGACGGTCAGGAATTTGCGCGGACGCGATTGCGCGAGCTGGAACGCGTAGCGCATGATCCGCGTCACGCCGACGCGGGTGAAGACCGCCACTTCCGTGCCGACCTCTTCCGGCAGGCCCCTGTGCGCGCGGCCGCCCATGCCGGCATATTCGCCTTCCGAATTCTCGCGCACGATCACCCAGTCGAGATCGCCGACGCCGACATTGCGCAGCGGCGAGGCGACGCCCGGCAAAATCCTGGTCGGCCGCACATTGGCGTATTGGTCAAAGCCCTGGCAGATCGGCAGCCGCAGGCCCCACAGCGTGATGTGGTCGGGCACGTCGGGCGCGCCGACCGCGCCGAAATAGATCGCGTCGAACTTCTTCAGCTCGGCGAGACCATCGGCCGGCATCATCACGCCGTGCTTCTTGTAATAGTCCGAGCCCCAGTCGAACGTCTTGACGTTGAAGGCGATGTCGCCGCTGCGCTTGGCTAGCGCCTCCAGCACGCGGATTCCGGCCGAGATGACCTCGGGGCCAATGCCGTCGGCGGGAATGGCTGCGATCGAATGGGTGCGCATGAGAATGCTCCGTTGGGATGTCAGTGGGATTGCGGCAGAGGTTCGACGGGCGCGGTCTGCGCGCGCGACAATAGCAGGGTCAGGACCGCCGAGAGAACGAGCAGGCCGCTGACGAAATAGAGTCCGCCGACAAAACTGCCGGTCTGGTCCTTGATCCAGCCGATCATGGCGGGGCCGACGAAGCCGCCGAGATTGCCGATCGAATTGATGGTGGCGATGCCGGCCGCAGCCGCAGGGCCGGAGAGGAACAGCGTCGGCATGCTCCAGAGCGGCGGCTTTGCTGAGGAGATACCGATATTGACGAGCGTCAGCGCGACGATGACGGCGACGACGCCGGATGCAAGGCCGGCATAGGCAAGCCCGACCGCTGCGATCAGGCAGGCGAGTACGACGTGCCAGGTGCGCTCGCCGGTGCGGTCCGAATGCCGTGCCCACAGCACCATGGCGACGACGGCGGCCGTGGCCGGAAGCGCATTGAGGAAGCCGACCTGGAGCGTGGACAGGCCGAACTGCCTGATGATCTGCGGCGCCCAGACGCCGAGCGTATAGAGGCCGGCCGAAGTGCCGAAATAGATCAGCGACAGCGCCAGCACGCGCGGATCGGCGAGCCCGCGCCAGATGCTGTGGCTCGCGGTTGCGGCCTTGCTTGTGGTTTCTTCGTTCATGGTCTCGACCAGCCAGCGGCGCTCATCATCGGCGAGCCATTTTGCCTTCTCCGGGCGATCGGTCAGGAAGGCCAGCACGACGAAGCCGAGCAGCACGGCCGGCACGGCCTCCAGAACGAACAGCCATTGCCAGCCCTTGAAGCCGAGCAGGCCGTCCATCTCCAGCAGCGCGCCGGAGACCGGCGATCCCAGCACGGTCGAGAGTGGTGCTGCCGCCATGAACAATGCGGTCACCGCGGCGCGCTGGCGCGCCGGGAACCAGTAGGAGAGATAGAGGATGATGCCGGGAAAGAAGCCTGCCTCTGCCACGCCGAGCAGGAAGCGCAGGATGTAGAAGCTGGTCGCACCTTGCACGAACGCCATCGCCGCCGAGACCAGGCCCCAGGTGATCATCACCCGCGCGATCCAGATCCGCGCGCCGACCTTGTGCAGGATGATGTTGGAGGGCACTTCGAACAGAAAGTAGCCCCAGAAGAAGATGCCGGCGCCAAAACCGTAGACGGTTGGCGACAGGCCGATGTCCTTGTTCATCGTCAGCGAGGCGAAGCCGATGTTGACGCGGTCGATGAAGGCCACGAAGTAGAGCAGCATGATGAAGGGAACGATGCGCCAGGTGATCTTGCGCAGCACGCGCGTCTGAATCTCGCTCGCCACTCTCGCCTCCCTCAGGTTCCGGTTTGTTGTGTGGCAGCGAGCCTAGGCGCGGGCGGCAGGTGGACTCAATTGGCGCTGGTTTATACAAAAGAATGATATAATCGTTGGGCAATCGCATGGGTGAGCGTTGAGCGCATCGAAGCTTCCGCGGCGTCATGGCCGGGCTTGTCCCGGCCATCCACGCCTTTCCCTGCGGCGCGAAGAACGTGGATGCCCGGGACAAGCCCGGGCATGACGACCGAGGGGCGACGAGAGGGCTTTTAATGGAATTGCATCAGTTGCGATGCTTCGTGGCGGCGGCCGAGCAGCTGCATTTCGGCCGCGCCGCGCAGCATCTCCAGATGCTGCCCTCCGCGCTCGGCCGCCAGATCAGGCTGCTGGAAGAGGACCTTGGGACACGGCTGTTCGCACGCACGACCCGCGCGGTCTCGCTGACCGAGGACGGCACGACGCTGCTGCGCGATGCCCGCGCCATCCTCGCCCGGGTCGAAGCCGTGGAAAGTAACCTGCGCAACCGCTCGCGGGCAGGCGCGGCGCGGCGGCTGCGGGTCGGCGCCATCGACAGCGCTGCGGCGGGGTTGCTGCCGCCGCTGCTGCGTGACTTCCGCGCCGGACATCCCCAGGTCGCGGTCCAGCTGCTGGAGGACAAGACAATCCGGCTGCTGCCGAAAATTCTGACCGGCGCGCTCGATCTCGCCTTCGTCCGTCCGCCTGACCGGCCGGACAAGCGGCTGGAGCTCCGCCCCCTGCTTCAGGAGACCGCGATCGTGGCCTTTCCGCAGCGCCACGCGCTCGCAGGGCGCAAGTCGATCACGCTGGCTGACATCGCCGACGAAGCCATGCTCGTCCCGGACCGTCGCTCGCGGCCGCACAGCCACGACCTCACGATAAAGCTGTTCGAGCAGGCCGGCTTGACGCCGCGCATCGTGCAGGTCGCCGACGAGAAGCAGACCATCATCCATCTGGTGGCAACGAAGCTTGGCGTTGCGATCGTACCGCGCTGGACCACGCGGATGGCAGTCTCCGGCGTGCGCTTCGTGCCGCTCCGGCCGAAGCAGAGCGGCCCCGTCGGGCGGCTGCCGCTTGCGGCGGCCTGGTTGCGCGGGTCGCGCGATCCGGCCCGAGATGCGATGCTGGCGGTGTTGGAGGCGCGCCTGCGCAGCTATGCGCGGGAAGCGTGAGCGGCTATGACTTGGGTTTGGCGAGAAGGTAGATTGCGATGACTGAACAGAAAGCTTCGAACGAATTGCGGGTTGCTATTGCGGGGCTTGGCTCGATCGGCAGCAAGATCGCGACGGCGCTCGATCACGGCATCGAGGGGCTGACGCTCTCCGCCGTGGCGGTACGCGATCCCGCGAAGCACCAGAGCTTCCTGAGCAGCCTGCGCCACCCGCCGAAAGTTTTGCCGATCGACCAGCTCGGCGACGCTGCCGACATCGTGGTCGAATGTGCGCCGAGCAGCCAGCTGCGCGCGGTCGTCGAGCCGGCGGTGACGCGCGGCAGGTCCGCGGTCGTGGTCAGCGTCGGCGGATTGCTCGACAATTTCGATCTCGTCGATCTCGCCCGGGCCAATGGCGGTCGCATTCTGGTGCCGACCGGTGCGTTGATCGGGCTCGATGCGGTCAATGCCGCCGCGGTCGGCACCATTCATTCGGTGAAGATGGTCACGCGCAAGCCGGTCGACGGGCTGAAGGGCGCGCCGTTCATCGTTCAGAACAACATCGACATCGACAATCTGCGCGAGCCGCTGAAACTGTTCGAGGGCAGCGCGCGCGACGCGGCGAAGGGCTTTCCGGCGAACGTCAATGTCGCCGTTGCGCTGTCGCTGGCGGGCATCGGGCCCGATCGTACCCAGATGCAGGTTTGGGCCGACCCCACCGTGACGCGCAATGTTCATCGCATCGAGGTCGAGGCGGATTCGGCGCGGTTCTCGATGGGCATCGAGAACATCCCGTCCGAAAATCCCAAGACCGGGATGATCACCGCGCTGTCCGTGATCGCGCTGCTGCGGAAGCAACGCGCCACGCTTTGCGTTGGAACGTAATCTTTTATGCGCCGGTGACGCGCCAGATCACGTTGCCGACGTCGTCGGCCATCAGCAGCGACTTCTTGTCGGGGCCGATCACGACGCCAACCGGGCGGCCGTAGGATTCCTTCTCGTCCGGGGACAGGAAGCCCGACAGAATGTCGCGACCGGGGCCTGACGGCTTGCCGTTCTCGAACGGGATGAACACCAGTTTGTAGCCGGACAGCGTGCTGCGATTCCACGAGCCGTGCTGGCCGATCACCATGCCGTCAGGGAAGCCGGGCAGGGTGCCAGCAGGCATCCAGCACAGGCCCAGCGAAGCGGTGTGGCCACCGAGCGCGTAGTCGGGCGTGAGCGCCTTGGCGACCATCGCTGCATCCTGCGGCACGCGGTCGTCCACCGTCTTGCCCCAGTAGCAATAGGGCCAGCCGTAGAAGCCGCCGTCGCGCACCGAGGTCAGATAGTCCGGCGGCGTCTCGTCGCCGAGCCCGTCGCGCTCGTTGACGACGGTCCAGAGCACGTTCGTGTTCGGCTCCCACGCGAGTCCAACCGGGTTGCGCAGTCCTGCACCAAAAATGCGATGCGTGCCGGCGGCGAGATCGAGCTCGTAGACCGCGGCGCGGCCTTCCTCGACCTCCATGCCCATCTCGGCGATGTTGCTCAGCGAGCCGACGCCGGCATAGAGCTTCTTGCCGTCGGGGCTTGCGAGCAGGCTGCGTGTCCAGTGGCCGCTCGGCTTGAACGTGGTGAGCCGCTTGCCCGGCGCGGTAATGCGATCGGCATTGGCGACATAGGGGAAGGCCATCACGCCGTCGGTGTTACCGACATAGAAGGTGTCACCGACCAGGGCCATGCCGAACGGCTGGCTGAGGTTCTCCATGAAGGCGCCGCGATGTTCAGCGACGCCGTCGCCGTTCTTGTCGCGCAAGAGCGTGATGCGGTTGGCGGACTCGCCGAGCGCTGCGGCGCGCCGCATCGTCGCCTGCATCGCGTAGTGAAACACCGACCTGGGAGCGCCCGCGATCTGCGTCGCCTCCGCGATCAGCACGTCGCCATTGGGCAGCACCTCGATCCAGCGCGGATGGTCGAGGCCGGTCGCGAACGCGTTGACCTTGAGCCCGGGCGCGACCGTCGGCTTCTGGCCCTCGCTCCAGCCGCGGGCGGTCGGCATCTTCAGCGTCGGCAGCGCGCCTTGCGGCTTTGCGTCGGGAATGGCCGGCGCCTGACCCCAGGCCGGCGCGGGCGTGGTGCCCGACAGCTTTCGCCATTGCAGCGCGATGCCGCCCACGAACGCGACAAACTGCGCAAATATGCTGGAAAATGTCATGAAAATCCCCTGTCGAACCCTGCGGCACTGTCCAACGACGGATCGTCCAAAGCCCCGCGCGGGCTCAGACCGGGTCGTCGACCTCTCCAGATCCACGATAGAACGTCGTCATGCCGTTTTGCGCGCGCATCCAACTGGGTGGCGGTAAAAAGGTCAACCTGTGTGGGCTCGGATCGGGCCGTTGAAGGCGCAAATGGCTGCAAGCCGAATTTGCATGGCAGCCATCACGTCGTCGTCATGGCAAACCGCCAGGACGACACTGGAGAGGATTAGCGGTTTGCTACATCACCGCGGCGACAGGAACGGGATGATCATCGGCACGCGGCGGCAATAGGCGCCGTAGGCGTCTTCGCCGAGCTCTTTCGACAAAAACACCTCTTCCATCCGGCCCTTCTGCCACATGCCGAGCGAGATCAGGATGGCGCCGAGGATCGTCGTGACGGTGCCGATCGCGATGCCGGTGACCAGCATGCCGAAGATCAGTCCCGTGTAGATCGGGTGACGAACGATGCCGTAGGGGCCGGTGTCGATGACGCGGTGGTCTTCCTTGTGGGTGATGGTGTTGGACCAGAATTTTCCGAGATGCAGCCGGCCCCACCAGGCGAAGGCGATGCCGGCGACCGAGAGGACCGCGGCGATGGTGATGCCGGTGTTGCCGAGCACCCAGAGCGGCTTCCAGCCCAGGATCTCCGCAATCCACGGCGTGTACAGGATGCCGCCGACCAGGATCGGCAGGCGATAGCGGCCGGACTCCAGCGTCATCACCTGCTTTTGCGTCCGGCCCTGCCAGAACGAGGCGCCCACCCAGCTGGCGAGAAAGGCGAGCCAGATCAGGGCCAGGAGCTCGGTCGGCCAAGTCGTGGTCCAGCCGCCCCAGGCGACGGAAAGAAGCTTGCTGAAATCGAAAGACATGCGGAAAGGTTCTTTGGGTTGAGGAGCAGATCAGCTCGCGCGCGACGACAGCGCGTGATGCTCGATGGCATTGGACGCGGCCTGGCCGCCGCGGGCGAGCAGATGGGTGATGGTTTCGCGCAGCACCGGCTCGATCGGGCGCGGCGCATAGCCGAGCTCGTTACGGGCCTTGCCGATGGAAAGGTCGCTCGCGGCAAGCGCAATGCGCACGCCCTCGGCGGTGCCGTTGGGTGGACGGTGCGTGATGCGATCGGAGATTGATTCAAGCATGATCGCGGAGAGCTCGGCAATCTTGCCCGGAACGACGACCGGATATTGCCGCCGTCTGCTCATCGCCGACATCATCCGCAGGATCTGGCCGAGCCTGACGCAGTCGCCGCCGAGGATGTAGCGCTGACCGGTGCGGCCGCGCTCCATCGTCAGCACCAGGCCCATCGCAACGTCGCGGACGTCGACGAGGTTGACCGGGAAGTCGAGATGCGGCTGCACCTTCTTCTGCAGGAAGTACCACAGCATCGCGGTGGGCGGCGTCAGATTGTGGTCGGCGGGGCCGATCGGCATGGTCGGCGTACCGATCACGAGCGGGAAGCCGCTGGCTGCGGCCTTGGCAGCGTGGTGCTCGGCGAGCGACTTCGACCGCGTATAGGCGCCCGGCATCGCGTCGGCCGGCTGCAGCGCCTCCTCGGCGGCAACGCCGTTGAGGCTGGTGTAGGGGAACAGGATCGATTCCGTCGAGCAGTGCAGGAAGCGGGAGACACCGCGCCTCATCGCAGCCGCTAGCACGACCTCGGTGCCGCGGAAATTGACGTCGTGGAAGTCGCGCTTGTTGGCGACCCACATGCCGGGCAGGCCGGCGAGGTGATAGACCTGATCGACGCCGGAAACCGCAGCATCGACCGCGCCGCCGTCCAGCACCGAGCCGTGCAGATATTCAACGTCCGCGTTCGCGGCGGCCGGCGGCCGCACATCAAGAACACGTACCCGCTGCCCACGGGCGCGGAGCGCTTCGACGAGATGCTGTCCGATGAAACCGCTGCCACCGGTAACCAGTACGAGAGTCATGAAGTAGGTTTTGCTGTTCCGCTTCGAGAAAGCTATCGGGTTGAAAGGGACTTGGTCGGAAGAGGCGCGAGAATCGCGGCGAGGTCGCGACGAAAACCCAGTGCAATGTAAAATTTTGCCATGACAAACATCGGTCCAAGCAGAAAATGCGTGGGGTGGTCGACCATCGACGGCTGCCGCTCCTCGAACACCCTGTGGCCGACGATCTGCGATGCGACGCCGAGCACGATCAGCACCGCAAAAATCGACCACATCATGGCAAGCGAGACCTGATTGCCGATCGCGGTTGCGACCGAAAGCAGCACGATCATCGACACGAGGATGCCAAGCCCGACGCCTGCATCCAGCATCAGCCAGTATACCAGGACCGGCAGCGCCAAAATCACCGCCAGGCTGACCTCGACCCCGAACACGGAAAAATGCACCAGCGTCAGCGGCAGTGTCGCGCCGGTGAAGAGCAGGAGAATGCCGACCACATGCATCGCGCAATTCCAGGGATCGCGATGGTATTCGACATAATCGGCCAGTTGGCGTCGAAAATAGCCAGCCATCTCAGTCTCGTGCGGCACGGGGTGGGGAAGGGCGAAGACAGCCTATAGCACCGGACAGGGCAGTGCACAAACCGGCGCTATTGTCGCGCAAAACCATGCTGTCGCGCTGTGAGACAGGTCACAAAATAGTCAAGACTTCAACGGGTTCCGTACGGCGCGAAGGCCGCGCGCTCAATGCTTCCTGGTGGGCTTTTTCGCCGCAGGCGCAGGGGCTGCTGCGGGATGCGCAGGCGCTTCTTCGGGCACTTTGGCAAAGGTCAGGATTTGCAACTGGCCGTTGACTGCCGAGGTCGGCTTGGCACGGTCGAGGAACTGCTCCTCGCCGAGGCCGATCGGCTGCAGCCGCTTGGTCGAAATCTTGAACGTGTTCACCAGCACGTCACGGATCGCGTCAGCCCGGCGCTGGCTCAGGATCGCGTTGGCCTCGCGCGTCTTCGAATTGGATTCGACATGGCCGACGATCAGGAACGTGTAGGGCAGCAGCGAGGCGTGAACCATCGCGTCGGCGATCCGGCCAACGGTCTGGTAGGAGTCCGGCTGGATGATCGGCGTGTCGGCGTCGAACTGGATCTGGGCGTTGAAGGCGGGCAGCTTGGCCAGATCGGGCGCGATCAGCGGCCGGTTCACCGGGCCCGGATCATTCTTGATCCTGGCCTTGGCCCGCTCCATCACCTGCTGCTTGAGCGCGGGGAGGTCGACCTCGGCCGCCTCCTCGAAATGATCGAGCTTGCCGACGATGTCGTCGCGGGTCGGCGCCGTCTGTGCGCCGGCTGCACCTGCGAGCAGAGCGAGACCCAACGCGAACCCGATTCCGGCGGTGATGTGCCCGGCCGCGCGCATCATCGATACCCCGCGTCGCCGACCGCCTTCAGGCAGTTGTTGCTGATGCCCTTGGGCGTCGAGACCAGGCAGGGGATCGACTTGCTGGTCTCCTTGGTCGAGCCGCCGCAGACCTTGACGATTTCGCGCTGGCAGGCGTTCGCCACCGTGACACGGGCGGCGACGCGCTTCTGGATGGCGTCGAACGCGGTGAGGTAGTCGCTTTGGCACTGCTGGGAGAGCACGTCCCGGTTACGGGAGAGGCACTCCTTCAGTCGGGTGGAGTCCGGATTGACACCGCGGCAATTGGCGACGATTTCCGCACCGCAGCTTTTCGCCAGCAGCCCGATCGAATCGCCAAAGCTCATGGTCTCCGCCGTCGCGAGCGACGGCATCCCCAATGCAAGTACGATCAGTGTGATGGAGCCCCGGACCATGGTTACATCTGATACGGGGAAGTTTGCCATGGTCAAGGGCTGTTCGCCCCAGGACTGTCGAGAGTTCGACCAGTGCGGCGAACAGTCCTCACTCCTCGGCTTCGGCAGCGGGAGGAAATTCGATCAGGACGGCCGTGTGGTTCCGGATATCGTCGGCAAATTCGGGATCGGCCTTGAGCTCGTCCAATGTCCTGGGCGGGGGAAGCTGGCGTCCGTCCTCGGTCAGCTCCTGCGCGTAGAACGCGATCGCCTCGGGCGCACTCTCCAGGGCCTCGTCGACGTCGTCGCCGCCGGAGATGCAGCCGGGCAGGTCCGGAAACCACAGGCTGACGTCGTCCGGGCCTGCGTCTTCGATGATGGCAACGTAGTGAGGCATGTCGGCTTCACGCCCGCTGGACAAAGCTGTCCACGACCTTCTTCTCGCCGGCCTTGTCGAAATGGATCGTGAGCTTGTTGCCGTCGATCTTGGTGACGTGGCCGTAGCCAAATTTCTGGTGGAAGACGCGGTCGGAGAGCGAGAATTCGGATGTCGTGCCGGTCGATTTGGCGACCAGCTCGCCCTCGATCGTCATCGGCCCGCGGCGGCGCGAGGAGAAGCTGCCGAAATCGGGGCCGGATGACGAAGACGACGAGAAATTCGAGGTCTCTTCCTCGAAGCCACCACTTCCGCCGCCGCTATTGCGACCGCCGCTCCGGTTGCGATTGGCTTGGGCACGCTGCCAGCCCGGCGTCGAATAGGTCGAGCCGAACGCCTCCATGTCGTCGAAGCGCGAGGCGCCGTAGCCGCCGGTGCCGCCCCAGGCCGAGCCACCCTTGGATTCCGTGATCTCGACATTGACCGCCGGCAATTCGTCGAGGAAGCGCGACGGGATCGTGGTCGACCAGGTGCCATGGATGCGCCGGTTGGTCGCGAAATAGATTTTCGCGCGCCGCCTCGCGCGCGTGAGGCCGACATGGCCAAGCCGGCGCTCTTCCTCCAGCCCCGCACGGCCCTGTTCGTCCAGCGTGCGCTGGCTCGGGAACAGGCCTTCCTCCCAGCCGGGCAAGAACACGTTGTCGAATTCGAGACCCTTGGCCGAGTGCAGCGTCATCAAGGACACCGCGTCTTCGTCAGCCCCGTTGTCGCGGTCCATCACCAGCGAGATGTGCTCGAGAAACCCCTGCAGGTTCTCGAACTCCTCCATCGAGCGCACGAGTTCTTTCAGGTTCTCCAGCCGGCCTGCGGCGTCCGCCGAACGGTCCTTCTGCCACATCTCGGTGTAGCCGCTCTCGTCGAGCACGATCTGGGCGAGATCCGTGTGGGCGGTAACCTCGCGCTGGGCGCGCCAGCGGTCGAACTGGGCGACGACGTCGCGCAAGGACCCGCGTGCCTTCGGCTTCAGCTCGTCGGTCTCGATCACGGCGCGCGCCGCCTCGAACAGCGGAATGCGGCGCTTGCGGGCGTGGTCGTGCAGCATCTGCACGGTGGCATCGCCAAGCCCGCGCTTGGGCACGTTGACGATGCGCTCGAAGGCGAGATCGTCGGCCGGCGAGTTGATGACGCGCAGATAAGCCAGCGCATCGCGGATTTCCGCGCGCTCGTAGAAGCGTGGGCCGCCGATGACGCGATAGGGCAGGCCGAGCGTGACAAAACGGTCTTCGAACTCGCGCATCTGGTAGGACGCGCGCACGAGAATGGCGACCTCGTTGAGCTTCTCGCCCTTGCGCTGGATCTGCTCGATCTCCTCACCGATGCCGCGGGCTTCCTCTTCCGAGTCCCACGAGCCCGTCACGGTGACCTTCTCGCCGTCCTGGTCCTCGGTGCGCAGCGTCTTGCCGAGCCGGCCTTCGTTATGCGCGATCAGGTGCGAGGCGGCCGCGAGGATGTGGCCGGTGGAGCGGTAATTGCGCTCGAGGCGGATGACTTTCGCGCCGGGAAAATCGTGGTCGAAGCGCAGGATGTTGTCGACCTCGGCGCCGCGCCAGCCATAGATCGACTGGTCGTCGTCGCCGACGCAGCAGATGTTCTTGGTGGGGCCTGCAGGAGCAGCCGCGATCGCCGCGCGCTCGGTCATTTCTGGGCGATGCGTCGCATCGAGCCCGGAATCTCGATCATCGGTCTCACTGCTGGATTCCGGGTTCGGCTCTTCGAGCCGCCCCGGAATGACGGCTTTGGTCGAAGACGGCGCCTGCGACAGCAGCCGCAGCCAGAGATACTGCGCGACGTTGGTGTCCTGATATTCGTCGACCAGAATGAATTTGAAGCGCTGCTGGTACTGCCGCAGGATATCCGGGTGCTCGCGGAAGATACGGATGTCTTCGAGCAGAAGATCGCCGAAATCGGCGGCGTTCAGGATCTTCAGCCGCTCCTGGTAGCTCGCATAGAGCTTGCCGCCCTTGCCGTTGGCGAAGACCGCGGCTTCGCCTGACGGCACTTGCGACGGCGTCAGGCCGCGGTTCTTCCAGCCATCGATCAGCCCGGCCAGCATGCGCGCGGGCCAGCGCTTGTCGTCGATGTTGTCGGCTTGCAGCAGCTGCTTCAGCAGCCGCACCTGGTCATCGGTGTCGAGCACGGTGAAGTTCGACTTGAGCTGCGCGAGCTCGGCGTGGGTCCGCAAAATGCGGCCGCCGATGGAGTGGAAGGTGCCGAGCCACGGCATGCCCTCGACGGCCTGGCCCAGCATCTGGCCGAGCCGATGCTTCATCTCGCGCGCGGCCTTGTTGGTGAAGGTCACCGACAGGATCTCGGCCGGGCGGGCGCGACCCTGGCTCAGGATGTGGGCGATGCGGGTGGTCAGCACGCGGGTCTTGCCGGTGCCGGCACCGGCCAGCACCAGGACCGGTCCGTCCAGCGTCTCCACGGCGTCGCGCTGCTCGGGATTGAGCCCGGTCAAATATTTCGGGCCGACCGAAGCGCGCGCACGCGCGGCGATGCCGCCGGCCACGGGCTGGTGGTCGGGGACGTTCTGGGAGGTGATTTTGCTTGGCTCGGTCATGCGAATCATTGGCCCCACGATGGCACCGCGGGGTGGTGGAAGGGAGCCTTCATAACAGGGATTGCTGCCTATATGGGGCGGCCGGGACGGGTTTTCCACGTGCGCGGCGGGCTGATTTGTTCCTCCCAGCCCGATGAATTTCGGGCCTCGGCGGGCCGGAACCAATGTTCCGAGCTCGAGATTGTTTGTGCAAGTGAGGCGCGTTCGCCGCGCCGATCGCAGACAGACATCAAAACGGAGGTTAGGGCCATGCTGAGCTGGGTTGTGACGTTTCTCGTTATCGCACTGATCGCCGGTCTTCTGGGCTTCGGCGGCCTCGCCGGCGCGTCGATCGAAATCGCCAAGATCATCTTCTTCGTGGCGATCGTCCTGTTCCTGGTCTCGGCCGTGGTCGGCCTGGCCCGCGGCCGCAGGATCTAGCGCGCCGGATGATGCACTACCGCTTCGAGGGCATCGCCACGTTTCGGCCGATGCCCTCGGGCCGCGGCACGGCGCGGTGAGCCTCGACCACGTCCGCGATGCGCTCGCTTATGTCCGGCGGAAAGGCCGCCACTTTCCGCGAGCCCATGTCGATGTGCAGCGACATGTTCTCGGAAGTGGCCGAGAGCCAGCCCTCGGTCGCGTGCCGCAGCTCCTGGAATGTGTGCAGGCGCTTGTCGTCGGCTTCCAGCAACCAGACCGAGACCTGCACGGGATCGCCAAGGTGGATCTCACGCAGATACCGCACGTGGCATTCGGCGGTGAAGGTCGACCCGTTGCGCTCCTTCATGTATCCCGGCCCGATCCCGAGCTGCAGCCACATCTGGTCGATCGCCCGGTCGAACATCACGTTGTAATAGGCCATGTTGAGATGGCCGTTATAGTCGATCCATTGCGGCTCGATCTGCATGATAGACGAACGGAACGGCTCGGCGTTCTCGGTTGTGGCGGCGCTCTCCGGCATGTCTCATTCCCTGGCTATGCGTCCGGTCGCTTGACTTGACCGGTGAGATGTCCTTTGCCACGGTTCCTGTGTCGGGAGGACTATCCGTGGGTACGACCATCACCAATAATCCGCCGCGGCCGGCGCCGAAAGCCCTCGCAAGCGCGCTGGAGCAGCTCGCCGCGCGCTTTGGCAACCGGCTCATCACCTCGCAGGCCGTCCGCGAGCAGCACGGCCACACCACCACATGGATCGTCAACCAGCCGCCCGACGGCGTGGTGATGGCGCAGGAGACGGCGGATATCCAGGACGTGGTGCGGATCTGCGCCAAAAATGGCGTGCCCGTCATTCCGTTCGGCACCGGCACCTCGCTCGAGGGTCAGGTCAACGCGCCTGCCGGCGGCATCTCGATCGATTTGCGCGACATGAACAAGGTGCTCGCGGTGCATGCCGAGGATCTCGACTGCGTGATTCAGCCCGGCGTCACCCGCAAGGCGCTGAACGAGCATCTGCGCGACCAGGGCTTGTTCTTCCCGATCGATCCCGGCGCGGACGCCTCGCTCGGCGGCATGGCCTCGACGCGTGCCTCCGGCACCAACGCGGTACGCTACGGCACCATGCGTGACAGCGTGCTGGCGCTCAAGGTGGTGCGCGGCGACGGTGAGATCATCACGACAGGCACGCGCGCGAAAAAATCGTCCGCCGGCTATGACCTGACACATCTGTTCGTCGGCGCCGAAGGCACGCTCGGCATCATCTCCGAACTGACCATTCGACTCCGCGGCATTCCCGAGACGATCGCGGCGGCCGCGGTGTCGTTCGAGACCGTGCACGGGGCATGTCAGGCCGTGATCCTGGCGATCCAGACCGGTATTCCCGTGGCGCGCATCGAGTTGCTCAATGCCGCGCAAGTCAAGGCCTGCAATTCCTATTCGAAGCTGACGCTGCCGGAGACGCCGCTGCTGCTGATGGAATTCCACGGCAGCGAGATCGAGGTCGATGCGCAGTCGAAGGCGTTCGGCGAGATCGCAAAGGATTGTGGCGGCGGTGATTTCTCCTGGACCACCAAGCCGGAGGATCGCACGAAACTGTGGCAGGCGCGGCACGATGCCTATTGGTCCGTCAAGGCGCTGCGGCCCGGCGACAGCATCGGTGTGGTCGCAACCGACGTCTGCGTGCCGATCTCGCGGCTTGCCGATTGCGTCAGCGAGACCGAGGAAGATCTCGAGCGACTCAATTTGTTGTCGCCGATCGTCGGCCATGTCGGCGACGGCAATTTCCACTGCTCGCTGGTGTGTGACACCAACGACGCAGCCGAGATGGCGCGCGGCGAGGAATTCATGCATCGCCTGGTCGAGCGCGCCCAGGCGATGGACGGCACCTGCACCGGCGAGCACGGTATCGGCCAGGGCAAGCAGAAATATTTGAAGGCGGAACTCGGCCCTGAAGCCATCGATGCGATGCGTGCGCTAAAAAGGGCACTCGATCCGCAAAACATCTTCAATCCCGGCAAGATCGTGCCGGAGGCGTAGCGCGCGCCTGTTGCGTTGCGATCGCGGAACGTTCGGCCATCTGGCCGGTTCCATTCTCGTCAACTTGCGATGCCTCAATGGCGTGGCTCTGCGGGAGGATGCGATGTTGCGACCGGTCATTGGAATTGCCGTGATGGCGCTTGCCTGCATGCTGGCGGGCACGGCTCTGGCGAAGGGCGGTGGCGGTCACGGTGGTGGCGGTCATGGCGGTGGGCACGGCGGCGGCCATGGCGGTGGTCATTTTGGCGGCGGCCACGGCCATTTCGGCGGTCACGGTTTTGGGCACGCGCATGGCGGTGGCGGGCATCACGGGGGGATGCGGTTCGCAACAGGAGCCCGACACGGCGGTGCGAACTTTGGTCAGATCCGCAATGCGGCCGTCCGTCCCGCGAATTTCCGCAATGCCCTCAACCTGCATTCCAGCGCCTTCCGCAACGGCCGGCTGATCGGCAATCCGGCGGTGCGAGCCCAGATCGTAGCCGGAGCCGCACTCGCCGGCTGGCACGGCGCAAGCAGTGGGTGGTGGCAGCATGCGGGGGGCGGCTATGGCTGGGTCGGACCGCTGTTCTGGCCGTTCGCCTATAACGACCTCTACGACTACACGATCTGGGGCGACGGTCTCGGCTTCTGGGGCTACGGCTATCCGGACATCTATGCCGGCATCTTCGCCCCCTATGGCTATGACGGTCTCTCGGCCTATCTGCCGCAACGTCCGCGAGGACGACGGCAAGCGCGAGGTGTTGCACTCGAGCAGCTTTGCGGCAGCGACCGCCGCGAAATCGTCGGTCTGCCGGTGGACCAGATCGCAGCCGCGGTGCAGCCGACGGACGCGCAAGGCGCAAGCCTCGACGATCTCGGCAATGCCTCGATCCAGGCGGCGGAGATGATCCGCACGTCCTGTCCGGCGCAAGTTGCGGCGACAGCGCCCGGTCGGCTGATGGCAATGCAGCAGCGCATCGAGGCGATGGCGAAAGCCGTCGATCTCGTTCAGCCCGCCCTGGACAAATTCTATGGCTCGCTCACCGACGAGCAGAAGGCGCGCTTCAATGCGCTGGCCGAGGATCAGCGCCGCGCGACGGCTTCCAACACCACCAGTGGATCGCTGGTCCGGAATTGCGGAGCATCTGCTGCACTCGATTGGCCGGGCGCCGACATCGAGGCGAGGCTTCATCCCGACGACACCCAGCGCGCTGCGCTGCAGGTGCTCCAGGATACGAGCGCCAAAGTCAGCGCATCGCTCAAGGCGGCCTGCCAGCCCGATGACGTGATGACGCCGCCGGCGCGCATGACCGCGATCCGCAAGCGGCTCGAAACAATGCTGAGCGGCGTCAAATCGGTTCGCGCGGCGCTGGAGGATTTCTACGCCACGCTGAATGACGAGCAGAAGGCGCAGTTCGAGGCGATCGGGCCACGTCGGACATCCTGAACGTGTCGCGAGCCACGGAGTATGGCGGAAAAACCGCCTCGCCGACCTCGATACGGTTCTCTATGCTGGGCTCGGCTGGAGCGCGACGATACAGCGGCTGGAAGACCACGGGTGGCGAGGCGATGAAGTGGTACGCGAAGCAGAAACCGGGGAATATCTGGGACGAAGCGATCGAATGGCCGCTCGGCGACATCGAAGCCGCCGAGCGCATCCGCGCGATCTGCGAGGCCGCTGCAGCGTGCGCGGCAGGCTCCGGGCGCAACAACAAGCATGAAGCCGAACGTTATGAGCGCGCCGCAAAGGTCGCGATGGAAATCGCGATGAATATCTCCGACGGCCTGATGCGCGACGACGCGGTGCATCGCATCGTCAATCTCTGCATGACCGCGAACGACATCAAGACGGCGCAGATCCTGTTTCGCGCCATCCACGCCAGCTGGATCCGCGAAACGGCGCAGCGGGATCACCCGGCGCTGGTGCAGTAGTAGACGACGGCTGTTTCCACGAAGCAGGTGCGCTCCCTCTCCCGCTTGCGGGAGCGGGCTGGGGAGAGGGTCTCTCCGCAACGGGACAATCTCCCAGAGGATAGAGCCCTCACCCGTCGCTGCGCGCCGACCTCTCCCGCAAGCGGGAGAGGTGCACCGAGTTCGCGGCTCGTCCGGTGTGACTTAAGCTGTTATTTGGCTAGTTTGCGCACGGCCTCATCCACACTGTGGAAGACGTGCTCCTTCGGCAGGACGTCGAACAGTTTGAAGCGCTCGAATGCGTCCTGTGCGCGCGCCGATTCCAGCCGCGCCAGCGCGACTGTGACGCCTTGTTCATTGCAGGCCTTGAAGACGTCGAGCAGGATCTGCGCGGCGGTGAAGTCGATCTCGACCATACCGCTTGCCTCCAGCACCAGCAATTGCGGCGTGGCTGTCGTGAGGACTTTGGTTACGTCGCTGCGGAACCCGGGCGCATTGAGGAAGGACAGCGGCGCCTGCAGCCCGATCACGGCGACACCGGCGATGCGCTCGCCGGTGATATGCGGATGCGCCGGCCACCAGATCGTGGTTCCCGGCACGCGCTCGAACTCCACGAGTCTCGCGCGCGTCGTGCTCCAGATGCCGTGCAGCAGCGACAGCACGATGCCGAGAAACGCGCCCTGCTGGATCGGCAGAACGATGATCAGCGCAGCGGTGGCGACGATCAGCAGAAATTCGCTGAACGACTGGCGATAGATCGTCACGATCTGCTTGGTGCGGATGATCCGCAGCGCCACGAACAGCAGGATGCCGCCAAGCGCTGCATCCGGGATGTGCTGCAGCAATCCCGTTCCGAACGCGAGCAACAACAGTACGATCACTGCAGCCGCGAGACCCGCGAGCTGCGATTGTCCGCCGGTCTCCGCGACGATGCCGGTCCGTGGCGGGCTGGCATTGACCGGGAAGGCGCCGAACAGGCCTGACAGCACGCTGCCGGCGCCGGCGCCGAGGAAGTCGCGGTCGACATCGGCGGGCTTGTCGGGATCGGACGGGAACGACCGTGTCGTCGCCGCAGTCTGCACCATCACGACCACGGTGACCACGAAGGCGAGCGGCACCAGCCGCACCCAAAGCTCAGGCGCAAGCACGGGGAAGGTCGGTCGCGGCAGCGTGCCCGGCACGGAGCCTACGACGTTGACGCCCTTGCTCTCGAGGCGGAGTGCGATCGTGACCAGTGTCGCAGCGACAAGCCCGATCAGCGCGCCGGGGATTTTGGCGCTGATCTTCTCGGAGATGAAGACCACAGCCAGCACGCCGAAGCCGATGCAGAACGTGATGGGATTGGTGCGGCCAAGCTCGGTTGCGAGCACGCCGATACGATCGAGTGTCGGCCCGCTCGGCGATTCCAGTCCCAGCACGCCCGGCAATTGCGACACGATGATGTGGACGGAGATGCCGGCGAGGAAGCCGACCATCACTGGCATCGACAGGAGGTTGGCGATGCCACCGAGCCGAAACGCGCCGCCGGCCAGCATCATCGCGCCGACCATCAGTGCCAGCGCGATCGCGAGCCCCTCATATTCAGCTGTGCCGGCCGCAGCGAGTGCGGCAAGCCCACCGGCGAAGATCGGCGTGATCGTGGAATCGGCGCCGCAGGACAGGAAGCGGTTGCCGCCGAGCATTGCAAAGCCGAGCGAGCCCGCCATGAAGGCGAAGAATCCGATCTGCGGCGCGAAGCCACCGAGCCGCGCGGTCGCCATCTGCTCGGGGATGGCGATCGCCGCGAGCGTCAGCCCTGCGATGAGATCGCCGGGCAGGGAATAGGAGGCGAGCGAGCGGAATACCGGCCATGATCCCTTGGCTGATGTCTCGGCATGAGCGTCGTTTGGCATCGGTGTCGAATCCCCGGAAAACGCGTGTCGGTCGGTCAGCCTACCGCATTTCCGGGTTGGGGGGCGGCAGACGGCGGCGGCTCTGCCCCGTCAACAGAAATGTCCGCAAGAGATGCTTGCGGACATTCGTGTCTATCGCAGTGCGGCAACCTCAGTATCTGGTGCCGCGGCCGTAGTCGCCGTGTCCCATCTCGCCGCCACCGCCGCGGCCTCCGCCGCCCATGCCCATGCCCATGCCGAGACCAATCCCGATGCCGATGCCTTGCATCACGGCGCCAGGCGGCGGACCGGGAGGCGGTGCGCGCTCGACGACCACTTCGTCAGGCGGCGGCCGGCGCGGTTTCGGCGGCGTCTCGACGACCTTGCGCTTTGGCGGCGTGTCGTCGACGCGCTTCTTGATGATGGGCGCAACCGTCGGATTGACCGGCGTCGAAGGCGGCGTCGGTGCCGAGCACGGGCAGGTCGGCGCCATGGCGACGGCGACGGGGACCGCAGCGGCCACAACCGGCAAGACATAGTTGCGGTTCTGCACGCGGAGCAGCAGCCGTCGCGCGGTCGCGGCGAGATCGCTGTTGTCCCAGTTCGCGAGATAAGCCTCGTACGAAGCGCGGGTGTTGATCGCTACTGCACGATCCCATGCCAGCATCTGGCGCCGGCGCTCCAGCACCGTGCGCAGGCGCGGCGTTTGGGCGTCCTGCGCGTAGAGCTCGATGTAAGCCTGGTAGGCGGGCACGGTGTCGTCGGCGATCACGAGCTGATAGGCGGCCTTGGCATCCTTGCCCTGCAAATCCTTGCGCCAGTCCTCGACGCTGCGCGTAGTACTGGCGAGGGCCATCGCGTTCGCGCCCGGAGCAGGGGGCTGACCGCTGCTGCTATCACCGCCAAAGAATTTGAAGTCGGTGGTCAGCGACGAACTCTCCCAGGGAATCTGCCGCCCGTCGGTCGATTGCGCCACGGAGATACGAATGCGTTTGAACACTTCCTCGATCGGAATGTTCGGTTGCTTTGCGACGGTCAGCGCCGCCGTGGTGTAGGGACTGTCGGCACCGGAGCCGTCCTCGGCTTCAGCACCGGGCGAAGTCGAGTACGAGATGAAGGAGCCGGGCGCCCCCGCCTTGGTGTCGACGATGGCGAGCCCGTGGCCGGCGCCGCTCAGCGCCGGGAACGGATTGTTGCGGCAGGCATCGAGCATGAAGATGCGCGCCCGCGTCGGCAGCGCGCCGAGCGTGTTGAGCAGATCGTTCAGCCGCACGCCCTGCAGTGGAATATCGGCCTCGCGCTTGGGGTCGAGATCGACCGGCACGAGATAGTTTTCGCCGTCGATCTGCAAGCCGTGGCCGGCATAGAACACCAGCGCGACCGTGTCGGCGCCGCTGGCGCTGACCTTGTCGGCGAAGTCCGAGATCGCCTGGCGCATCTCGCTCTGCGAGAGATTCGGCGCCGCGGTGACCATGAAGCCGGCATTGCCGAGTAGTTCGGCCATACCGTTGGCGTCGTTGGAGGCGTTCGGCAGTGCCGGCACCGTGCGATAGGCGGATTGGCCGATCACCAGCGCAAGCCGCGCTTCGGCCGCGGCCTGTGTCGGTGTCATCAACTCGCTGAGTGCAAGCAGGCCGAAGGCAAGAACTAAATTGCAAAGTGCTGGACGGCGCATGGTGTCACCTCCATTGGAAATGGTGCGAGGATGTCACCTTTCTTAGTCGTCCGCCACGACTCTGTCTGTGTCCTATCTCACGTACGCGCGTGCCGCAAAAAGGGGCAGAGGCTCTGCCGGAGCTGAGGTGTCATGCCGATGTCAAAAAAAGTCCACGGTCCCAGGGCGGGTCTGGCGCAAAGCGCGCAGCCAGGAAACCGATGAAGGCGCGCACCTTCGCCGGCGGCCTTCGATCGGGCAGGTAGACCGCATGCACCGCGGATGACTGTATTTCCGGCTGGTCGAGCGGAAGCGCGACAAGCGTGCCGGCGCGCAGATCGTCGGCGATGATGAAGGTCGGCTGCCGGGCGAGGCCGAGGCCGGCCAGCGTCGCGGCGCGCAGCGCATCGCCATTGTTGGCGCGCAAGGTGCCGCTGATCTGGATCCGGATCTCGCCGTCGATGCCGAACGGCCATTCCGCGGCGCTGCCCTGCTGCGTCAGCGTGTAGCCGAGGCAATTATGCGCGGCAAGGTCGGCGACGGTGCGCGGCGTGCCGTGCTTTGCCAGATAGGAGGGGGCGGCGCAGACCACCAGGCGGTTCGGCGCGAGCTTTCGCGCCACCATGCTGGAGTCGCGCAGCTTGCCGATGCGGATCGCGAGGTCCCAGCCTTCCTCGGCGAGGTCGACGAGGCGATCGTTGAGGCCGAGCTCGATGGTGACCTCGGGGTAGCGTTCCGAGAAGTCCGCAATGAGGGGCGCGATCTGGCGTGTGCCGAACACGACGGGCACGTTGACCTTCAACAATCCGCGTGGCTCGGCACGCTCCCGCGCGACTGCGGCATCGGCCGTCTCCATGTCGGCGAGGATCCGCTCGGAGGATTCCAGATAGAGGCGGCCGGCGTCGGTGATCGACAGCCGCCGCGTGGTGCGGTGGAACAGCTTGATGCCGAGCCGTGCCTCCAGCGAGGCTATGTGCTTGGTGACCATGGTCTGCGACAGACCCATCGCCCGGGCCGCACCGGACAGGCTGCCGTTCGCCGCCACCTTGGCAAAGACTTCCAGGCTGGTCAGCCGGTCGAGCATCTATCTCACTCTGCTGGTGTGAAGTATTTTTCCAGAATAGCCAATTATCGTCCTTCTGAGAATAGATCATAGCTGTGCCCAACAATGGAGACCGCCATGATCGATTCCCGTACCGCTCCCTACGCCGCGCTGGTGCTGCGCGTGACGCTGGGTGCGCTGTTCCTGGCCCATGCCAGTCTGAAACTGTTCGTCTTCACCCCGGCCGGCACGGCAAAGTTCTTCGGCAGCCTCGGCTTCCCGCCCGAGTTCGCCTACCTCGTGATGACTGTCGAAGTCCTCAGCGGCATTGCCCTGATCCTTGGGGTTTGGACCCGTTATGCGGCGCTGGCTGGCATCCCGATCCTGCTCGGCGCGATCTTCACCGTCCACGGCGCCGCCGGGTTCTTCTTCACCAACCCGAAGGGCGGCTGGGAGTACCCCGCGTTCTGGGTGATCGCGCTGGTCACACAGGCGCTGCTCGGCGATGGCGCCTTCGCGCTGCGGCCCTCGCGTAATGTCGAGGCGGCGAACGGACATTTGAGCGTCGCCTCATCGCGCTGACATCATCGCATCATTGAAACGCGAGAGCTGCGGGATCACGGTCCCGCAGCTTTTTGTTGCGTGCCAACGCGCGGCGACCTGCCAAAGCCATCTATCTGCGTTCGGCATTGATCCATACCTGAATTGGATCGATCTGCGTCAATCTTGCATAGCCCGCCGTTCGGTCGCGATGCCGCATGCTCGCAAACATCGGCAAATATAGGCATTCCGCTGCAGTCTCTGCCGGCGCGCCTCTCGCTCGTCCCGTCTCGGCTGTGCTGGCCGCAACCCTTGCCTGCCCCGTCGCTTTGGCCATACAGTCCGCGCAATAGGCCGTGGCTGTGACCGCGGCCGCGAACAAAAAATATTGGGGAGAGACACCATGACTATCGTGCCCGTCAGCCGTCGCACGTTCATCAAGTCGTCGACGGCAGTGACCGCCGGCCTCGTGCTCTCTCCCGCCATCATCGGCCGCGCCGAAGCCGCGACGCTGAAGCTGAAATGCTCCTCCTCGCTGCCGAACGATCCCAAATTCGCCAATGGCCGCGTCTACTACGACAATCTCGTCAAGAATTTGAAGGGCAACGGGCTCGGCGAGCAGGTCGAGGTCGCCTTCTTCCCGGACAACCAGCTCGGTCAGGAAATCGATGTCATCAATTCGGTGAAGCTCGGCGTCATCGATCTCATGGTGTCGGGCTCGTCGATCTCGGCCAATCTGGTGCCGCTGGTCGGCACCTACGATCTCGGCTTCCTGTTCTCGAGCTTCCCGCAGCAGACCAAGGCGTTCGACGCCGGTGCCGCCAAGCCGATCGAGGACGCGCTGCTCAAGGGCAGCAACATCCGCATCATCGCCTGGGCCTATAATTTCGGCTCGCGCAGCGTCTTTGCCAAGAAGCCGGTGAAGACACCGGAGGATCTCGCCGGTCTCAAGATCAGGACGCTGCCCAATCCCGTCATCACGGAATGCCTGCGGCTGATGGGCGCGGCCGCGACGCCGCTGGCGTTCGGCGAAATCTACACGGCGCTGCAGGCCGGCGTGCTCGATGGCCTCGAACACGATCCGCCGACGATCCTCGCCAGCAAGTTCTTCGAAACGGCGAAGTTCTATGCGCTGACGCAGCACAATTTCTCGCCGCTCGCGGTCTATTTCAGCGACATGACCTTCAACCGCATCGATCCGAAGCTGCGCGAGGGCTTTCTCGACGCCGCGAAGAAGGCCGCGGTCGACACGCGGGCCCATGGGCTCGCAGTCGAGAAGGAAGCGCTGGCGGCCCTGACCGAGAAGGGTGTGACGGTGGCCGAATGCGACCGCGAGGCATTCAAGAAGCGCGTAGCGCCGCAGATCGAGAACTTCATCAAGGCGCGGCCGGAGTCCAAGACCGTCATCGACATCATTCGCTCGACGCAAGCCTGAGATGGCCAAATCTGAGTTGACGATGACGGAAGCCGTGCCGCTCTCGGGTGGTCGGCACGGGAGCATCGCCCTTCTGCTTCGCGTGAGTGACGGGATCGCGGCGATTCTTCTGGCCGCCGATCTCGCGGTTGTCTGCGGATCCGTGCTGCTGCGTTTCTGCTTCAACGCGCCGGTCGAATGGTCGGATGACGTCGCGCGCGGCTTGATGGTCGGGTCGGCTTTCTTCGGCGCAGCAAGTGCGCTTGCCCGCGGCGAGAATGTCGGCGTGTCCTTCTTCCGCGATCTGCTGGCGCTACGGCTGCGTACGCTGGTTGACGCCGCCAGCGCCGTGCTCGTCGTGCTGATCTCCGGCTACGTCGCCTATAACGCCATCAAGCTGGGCTCGCTGACGGCGGGGCAGACCACCGGCTCCGGCTTGCCACTGGAATTGACCTTCTATCCGATGGGCGTCGGCGCGCTGTTCATGACGGTGTTCGCGATCGACCAGCTCTGCGCGCGACCGCTGCCTGACATCGCCAGAGGCCTTGTTGCAGTCGCCGTCGTGACTGTCCTCTATCTTGCCTGGGATTATCTGTCGCCGTCCTCGGTGCCGTCGGCGGGCGTGCTGATGCTGATCGGCTTCTTCGCCACGCTGTTCGGCGGCTTGCCGATCGGTTTTGCGCTGGCGCTGGCCGCGCTGATCTTCATCTGGGTCGAGGGCGCGCTGCCCGGCGTGATCTTCGCCCAGCAGATGGCGCGTGGCATCGACAATTTCGTGCTGCTCGCGATCCCGTTCTTCATCCTCGTTGGCTACCTCATGGAAGCCAACGGCATGTCGGTGCGCCTGATCGAACTGCTGCAGCGCGGAGTCGGCCGCATGCGCGGCGGCCTGAACGTCGTGATGGTGGCTTCGATGGTGCTGTTCTCCGGCATCTCGGGTTCGAAGATGGCCGACGTCGCGGCCGTCGGCTCGGTGCTGATCCCGGCGGCGCGCCGCTCGAAGCAGAATCCGGGCAGCGCGGTGGCGCTGCTCGCGGCGTCCGCGGTGATGGCGGAGACGATTCCGCCCTGCATCAACCTGATCATTCTGGGTTTCGTCGCGAACCTGTCGATCGGCGGCCTGTTCATGGCAGGACTGCTGCCGGCGGCGCTGATGGCGGCGGTCCTGATCGCCTTCTCCATCATCTTCGGCAAGACGCCGGCGGACGCCGAGGAGGTCGAGCCGCAGATGCCGGTCTCGGGTCTTTGGAGCGGTGCGATCGCCTCGTTCGGTCTGATCTTCATGATCTTCTTCGGCTTCAAGAGCGGCTTTGCGACGGCAACGGAAATTTCCGCCTTCGCCGTGGCCTACGCGCTCATCGTCGGCAGCGTCGTGTTCCGCGAGCTCAGCTTCAAATCGGCGACGCATAGTTTCGTTCAGGCTGCGACGCGCGCGGGGCTGGTTCTGTTCATCGTCGCCGCCGCGCAATCGCTGGCGTTCACGCTGACCTTGCAACAAGTGCCGCACGCAGTCGGCGACTTCATGCTGGGACTGTCCAAAACGAGCGGCATCTGGCTGTTCATCCTGCTCGCGATCGCCGTGCTGATCGTGATGGGCTCGGTGCTGGAAGGCGCGGCCGCGCTCATCATCTTCGGGCCGCTGCTTCTTCCCGTGGCGGTGCAGCTCGGGATCGATCCCCTGCATTTCGGCGTGGTGCTGGTGATCGCGATGGGTGTCGGCCTGTTCGCGCCGCCGCTCGGGCTTGGGCTCTACGGCGCCTGCCTGATCGGCAATGTGCCGATCGAGCAGACGGTGAAGCCGATCCTGGGCTATCTCGGCCTGTTGTTCCTCTGCCTGCTGGTCATCGCCTTCGTGCCATGGCTCTCGACCGCGTTGCCGCGCGCATTCGGCTACTGAAGGAGTGCCGCCGTGAAAGTCCTGCTGGCCCACACGCCGGAGATGCGCCGCAATTATTACGGCGATCGCAGCCTGAATGGCCTGCGGGCGATTGCGGACGTGATCCTGCACGAAGGTGACCAGGCGCTCGATTCTGCAAGCCTCGTGAATGCGGCAAAAGACGCCGACATCATCGTCGCCGATCGCATGACCGAGGGCCGCGGCGAGATCTTCGCGCAATTGCCGCATCTCCGAGCCTTCGTCCGCTGCGCCGTCGACATCCGCAACGTCGACGTCGATGCCGCCTCGCGAGCCGGCGTGCTGGTGACGCGCGCCGGTCCCGGCTTCGTGCAGGCGGTCGCCGAGCTCGCGGTCGGCTTCATGGTCGATCTGTCGCGCGGCGTGTCGCGGGCCACCGCCGACTACCATGCCGGCCGCAAGCCGGAGGCGCGGATGGGCCGTCAGCTCGCCGGCAGCACGATCGGCATCATCGGTTATGGCAGCATCGGTCGTTACCTCGCCGAGATCGCCAGGGTGATGCGCATGGAGGTGCTCGTCTCCGATCCCTTTGCGGATGTCAGCGACAGTGCGATCAAGCAGGTCGGCCTCGACGAACTCCTGGCGGCGTCCGACTACGTCGTCTGCCTCGCAATCGCCAACGAGCAGACCGAGAAGCTGATCGGAGAGGCGGCACTGGCGCGCATGCAGAAGCATGCCGTCTTCATCAATCTCTCGCGCGGCAACCTCGTCGACGAGGCCGCGCTCGCGAAGTCGCTGCTGGAGAACCGCATCGCCGGTGCGGCGATGGATGTCGGCCGCGCGCCCGACCAGATGCCGACGCCGGAGCTGGCAAAATTTGCAAACGTCGTCGCGACGCCGCATGTCGGCGGGCTGACGCCGCAGGCGATCGAATATCAGTCGCTTGAAACGGTGCGGCAGGTCGACGTCATCATCAAGGGCGAAGCCCCGCAAGGTGCAGTGAACGCCGACCGCTGGACGCGGCGGCCGTGAGTTACCCTACAGCCGGTCGATCGCCCTGAACGATCCGTCCTTCTGGATTACCGTCAGGAACACGTTTGGCGGTGCCGCTCAGGCGGCATTCGCGAAAATGGCTTGACCCGGGCATTCCCAGATGGTCCGAAGGATCGGCCAGGGATGAAATGCAAGAAATGCGGCTTCCGTTCTTCTACGGCTGGGTCGTGGTCGCAGTGACCTTTGTCACCATGGCCATCGGGGTCAACGCGCGCACCGCCTTTTCATTGTTCTATCCGCCCATTCTCTCCGAATTTGGCTGGGAGCGCGGCGTCACCGCGGGCGCCTTCTCCTTCGGGTTCGTTGCGTCCGCTGTTGCCAGCCCACTGATCGGACGGCTGATGGATCGTGCCGGGCCGCGTGCGGTGATGGAGCTCGGCGTGTTGCTGATGGCCGGTGGGCTGCTGCTCGCGCCGCTCACCAGCCAGCCCTGGCACCTCTATCTGACGATCGGCGTCATGGTCGGCGCCGGCTCGGTGTGTCTGGGCTATTCCGGCCAATCGTTGTTCCTGCCGAACTGGTTCATCCGCAAGCGCGGCTTTGCCATCGGCATTGCCTTTGCCGGCGTCGGCATCGGTTCGATGACGCTGCTGCCATGGGTGCAGCACATGATCGAGCAGACCGGCTGGCGTACCGCCTGCACCGCGATGGGCCTGATGATCCTGATCGTGCTGGCGCCGATCAATCTGCTCCTGCGCAAGCGCCCCGAAGACATCGGCCTCCAGCCGGATGGCGACGCAGCGCCTGCTGCGGGTAGCGCAAAGCCGGTCTCCAACGTCGTCGATCCCGTCTGGGCCGCCACCGACTGGACGCTGCGGCGCGCGGTTGCGACGGCACGCTTCTGGTGGATCGCGCTCGGCTATTTCTGCGGCCTGTACATCTGGTACGCGGTGCAGGTGCACCAGACGAAATTCCTGCTCGACATTGGCTTCAGCCCGAGTGTTGCGGTCTGGGCGCTCGGCGCGGTCAGCCTGCTTGGCATTCCCGGCCAGATTTTCCTCGGCCATGTCTCCGACCGGATCGGGCGGGAATGGGTCTGGGCCATCAGCTGCGCCGGCTTTGCGATCTGCTTTGCGGCGCTGATGGCGCTGAAGTTCCAAGCCTCGTTCTGGCTGGTCTGGCTGATGGTGTTCACACAGGGCGCGCTCGGTTATGGCCTCACCTCGATCATGGGCGCGGTCGTGTTCGAGATTTTTCAGGGGCGGCACCAGGGCAGCATTTTTGGCGTGATCATGCTCGCGGGCCTGGCGGGTGGCGCGGCCGGCCCGTGGGTGACCGGCCTGCTCTACGATCGCGCCGGCGACTACACGCTCGCCTTTGCCATCGCCATCGTCGTAAGTCTCCTTTCGGCATTGTCGATCTGGCAAGCCGCGCCCCGCAAGGTGCGGGCCGTGGCTGGGCGGCTGCACAAGCTTCAGACTGCAAAATAAGTTCCGTCTGCACTGGATTGCCTCCGCATCTTTCGCGGAATGTTAAGCATGTTGCGGCTTGGCGGAGCGCAAGCCGGTTGCAAAAACGTCTTGGACACCATCGGAGCGTTAGCTTGGGGCGGATTGCCGCATTTTCCTGATGCTGCCGAGCCCAACGATGTCTGCCTCCGATTGCCCAGTGACCGAAATGCCGGACGTGCTGCGCGCGGCGCTCGAATGCGCCGACGACGGCATCGTCATTGTCGATGGTGCGAATCGCATCACGCATTTCAACGCCGGTGCGGAGCGGGTGTGGAAGCTCGCACGCGCTGACGTGCTCGGCGGCGATGCCGCCGTGCTCACGCTCAAATGCCTTCAGGCCGATCCGGTCGCGGATTTTCGCGACGAGATCAGCCTGATGCGGCGCGACGGCAGCCGGATCAAGACGACGATTGCGCTGTCATCGGCGACGATCGACGGCGCAATCCATTACATCGTGTTTGCGCGTGACGTCACGGCCGACGCCGAACGTCGCGTCAGGATCGGGCTGCTCAACGCGGTCTCGGACCAGACCAATCGCGTGGTAATCATCACCGACGTCGAGCAGAACATCCGCTACGTCAATTCGTCCTTTACGACGCTGTTCGGCTACACCAGCGAGGAGGCCGAGGGACGGCGTGCAGGCGAGCTCATCGCCGGCTGCCATACCAATCGCACCGCCATTGCGAAGCTGGTCAAGCGGCTGCTCGATGGCGGCCGGCGCAGCGAGGTCGAGACGCTGGCCTACACCAAGGACGGCGAGGAGATCTGGGTCTGCGCCCGGGTCGACGCCTTCCGCGACAAGAAGGGCCGCGTCAAACACATCTTCGCGCTGCTCGAGGACATCACCGAATCCCGGCAGCTGCGCTCGCTCCAGCAACTCATCATGGGCGCGCTGGCCGACGAGGTGCCGATCACCGAGATCGCCGACCGGCTATGCCGCCGCGTCGAGCAAATCGCTCCCGACGTCGTTTGTTCGCTGTTGCATATCGATTCCGCCGGCTTGATTCATCCGCTCGGCGGTCCGAGCCTTCCCGAGGACTATTCCCGCGCGCTGGACGGCATCCCGATCGGCCCCAATGTCGGCTCCTGCGGCACCGCCGCCTTCTATGGTGAGCCGGTGCTGGCCGAAGATCTCGACACCGATGCGCGCCGGCAGCCCTATAAGGCCATGCCGCTCGACATCGGCTTGCGCGCCTGCTGGTCGACGCCGATCAAGGCCAAGGACGGTCGCGTCATCGCCACCTTCGCGTTCTACTTCCGTGAGCCGCGGGCGCCGAGCAGCTGGCACCGGCGCATCGTCGATGCCTGCGTCAACCTCGGCGCTTTCGCGATCGAGCGCAAGGAAGCGCGCGCCGAGATCGCGCGGCTCGCCTATCACGACATCCTCACCGGCCTGCCCAACCGCGCGCAATTGCGGCGCCTGATCACCACCGCGATCGCCGCCTGTCCGAACGGCAGCCACGTTGCGCTCGCCTTCCTCGACGTCGATCATTTCAAGGACGTCAACGACACGCTCGGTCACGCCGCGGGCGACGAGCTGCTGATTCAGCTCGCGCAGCGTTTGCGCGAGCAGATCGGGCCCGAAGACATGCTGGGCCGGCTCGGCGGGGACGAGTTCGTCATCCTGCTGCCTGGTCGCAACGCCGAGAGCGCCGAGCGGGTCGCGGCCGACGTTACCCAGGCGCTGGCGGCACCGTTGCGGCTCGGATCGAAGCTGATGCCGATGTCGGCCAGCATCGGTATCAGCCTCTATCCCGACCATGCCACCGACATCGACACGCTGATGCAGCAGGCCGACGCCGCCATGTACATGGCCAAGCAGGCGGGCCGATCGACCCATCGCATGTTCAGTGCCGAGATGAACGGATTGGCCGAGCAGCGGCTGGCGATGATCGCAGCACTCCGCCGCGCCATTGCCGACAATGCACTGAGCCTCAGCTATCAGCCGCAGATTCGCAGTGGCGACGGCGCCATCCACGGCGTCGAGGCGCTGGCGCGCTGGCACGACGCTGCGCTCGGTGATGTCTCGCCGGCGAAATTCATTCCGCTCGCCGAAGAATGCGGCCTGATCGAGCAGATCGGACTGTGGTCTGTGCGCGAAGCCTGCCGGCAAATGGCGAGCTGGCGCCGCGCCGGGCTCAACATTCCCAGCGTCTCGGTGAACTTGTCGCCGATCAATTTCCGCCATGTCGCGCTCGCAGCGCGGCTCGCCGATATCCTGGCCGAGTACGCGCTGCCGGCGGACGCGTTGATGCTGGAGATCACCGAAGGCACCTTCATGCAGGACGGTGCCGCCGCATTGGAAACAATGCAGGCGATCCGCGCGCTCGGCATCGGCCTGTCCGTGGATGATTTCGGCACCGGCTATTCGAGCCTCAGCCGCCTCGCGCATCTGCCGATCCGCGAGCTGAAGATCGACCGCAGCTTTATGCGCGATATCGAGAAGGACGCCGGCGCGCTCGCCATCGCCACCGCCGTGGTCCGCGTCGGCCAGGGCCTCGGCATGACCGTGGTCGCCGAAGGCGTCGAGACCGAAGGCCAGCGCAAGATGCTGGCCGAGCTCGGTTGCGACGTCGTGCAGGGCTTCCTCTATGCCCCCGCGCTCACGCCGGTCGCGTTCGAGCGCTGGCTGATCGAGCATTGCGCCGGGCAGGCGAAGGCGATGCTGGGCAAGCTCAGGCCGGCGGACGCAGCCGCGGTGAAGCGGTCAGCATAGCGCGCGCACTCCGAAATGACACCGGCGACCGCAGCGGCGCCGGTGTCTACCTCGAGGTTTCTGCGGCCGGCTCAGGGCAGCGTGCAATTCACGCGGCGCGAATGAGGCCGAGTTGCTGCAAGGCCGTGACCCCATCGTCAAGACCGATTTCCTCGAGGATCTTTCCGTCCTTGAGTTTCAATACGGTCGTGCCGGTGAATTTCATTTTGCGGCCGGTGTTGGCTGGCAGCGATCCCGCCAGGAAATCACCGAACGCCTGCCCGGTATGCGTTCCTCCGCCCTCCCATCGGCCGACGACGTAGTCGCCTTCCGCGATCAGATCCGCAGCGCCCCAGAAGTTGAGATCGGGGAACGCCTTCCGAAAGTCCGTCATGAACGCCTTGATGTCCTCACGGCCACGCCGAGGTTCGTGGAGCGAATACTGCAGAAGCATGTCCGGCGCAGCGAGTTCATCGACAATTCCGAGGTCGCAAGTCTTGCCCCAGAAATTCGTGAACCACTGACCAACAATGACTTTGTTGTCTTCTTCAATCGACACGATCGTTTCTCCTGTTGAGTGCTTTGTTGCCCGCCATGAGTAGCTATGACGACGGCACCGCTCCCGGCCCACCCGATTCCCGACGACAGGCCACGACTTAAAGATCGACATTCCAAAAACCCAAGATCATTATCCTCGTAGACGTCGCGGCAAACAGCGACGCACCAGGGAGAAACTCAATGCGTTGTTGCATCGCGGTGGCGGTTGTCGCCACCTTCGGCATTCTTTCGACTGCGGCCTCCTGGGCCGCCGACAAGCAGTACGATCCCGGCGCCAGCGATACCGAAATCAAGATAGGACAGACGATGCCCTATAGTGGCCCGGCGTCCGGGTATGGCACGCAGGGCAGGGCCGAGGCCGCCTACTGGAAGATGATCAACAGCCAGGGCGGGATCAACGGCCGGAAAATAACGTTGCTCAGCATGGACGACGGCTACAGCCCGCCGAAGACGGTGGAACAGACGCGCAAGCTCGTCGAGCAGGGCGAAATTCTCGCCAACATCGGGTCACTCGGCACGCCGACGAATTCCGCCATCCAGAAATATCTGAATGGCAAGAAAATTCCTCACATCCTCATTTCCACCGGCGCCTCGAAGTGGAACGATGCGAAGAACTTCCCGTGGACCACGCCTTTCTATCCGCCCTATGCGCAGGAAGCGAAGATCTATGCAAAGTACATCCTCAAGGAGCTTCCCAACGCGAAGATCGGCGTGATTTATCAGAACGATGATTTCGGCAAGGACTACCTCAAAGGCTTCAAGGACGGGCTGAGCGAAAAAGCCGATCTCATCGTCAAGGAGCTCAGCTATGAAGTGACCGATCCCACGATCGATTCCCAGATCGTCAATCTGAAGAGTGCGGGTGCCGATGTCCTGATGACGATCACGACGCCGAAATTCGGCGCGCAGGCGATCCGCAAGGTGACCGATCTCGGCTGGAAGCCGACGCATTTCATCGTGTCGGTCGCAAGCTCGATCGGCGGCGTGCTCGAGCCTGCGGGGCTGGAGGCGTCCACCGGTCTGATCACGGCGCTCGCTACAAAGGTCGTCGGTGATCCCGCATGGGATTCTGATCAGGGCGTGCAGGACTATCTGGCGTTCATGAAGCAGTGGTATCCGGAGGGAAATCCGATCGATGGCAGCAACCAGATCGGTTATATGTCCGCGCAATTCACGGCCATCATCCTCAAGAACTGCGGCGACGTGCTGACGCGCGAGAATGTGCTGAAGCAGGCCACGAACATCAGCAAGGTATCGCTGCCGTTACTCCTTCCCGGAATCACGGTCTCGGTGTCGCCGACCGACTATTCCACTTACGACACGTTCAAGCTCGCGAAGTTCGACGGCAAGACGTGGAAGTTCTTCGGAGAAAACCTCAGCACGGCATCGCGCTGACGACAGGTCCGTAAATCAAGCGGACGCAGCGGCTTCGCTGCGTCCCTATAGATCGTCAGCGATTGGCCGGTTCGGTCGTGGTATCCTGCTGGCGCTCGCCCTTCAGGACCTGTCCGTGCTGTCTGAGCGTCAATGCCACGATCTTGCCGCCGCCATCGCGCGCAAAATCGATCTCTGCGCCGACCTGTTCCGCGACGAAGATATCCTGTTCGACTGGCGCGAGTTTGAGTGGTCGCTGGTTGGTCCCCTGCACATTGAGCCGTCCGTCCGCGACGAAAATACGTAGCCCGAACTTTTGCGTCAGCGGATAGAGTCCGGCATAGTCCGGGAGTTGCGCGTCGGTCGGCGTCCACTTGCTCGCTGTCGCCGGAAGCGGATCAATGCGTTTGGCCTCGACTGCGCCTCCATCCTGAAACCAGGTGAATCCATAGCTTCCGTCCGCCTTGCGCTTTGGCCGCAACACTGCGTCAAACGCGTGCGGATAGAAGTCGCCCGCGCTGTCGTAACCCATCTCGAATTCGCTCTGGCCGTCGGCCTGGATGGTCAGACCGCTGTTCTTGTGCCGCAATTCGATGCCGAGGCCGCCCTGCAGGCGATACTTGCCCACCAGGGCGTCGATCAGCTTGGCATCGGCGTCCATCGCGATGCGCGGTGCGCCGGCCGAGCGTGACGTGTCCAGCAGGTGAAATCCCAATTGTCCGAGGCCGCCGAGCGTGACCAGGGACGTATCGCTCAGCACGACCACGGCGCGCTTCGCGTCACGATCGAAACCTGCGAAGGACGAGTAGCCGCCGGTCGCGCCTTCATGAGAGGCCACGGCATGTCCGTTCATGATGAGCAGATTCCAGTTCATGCCCATGCGGTGTCCGTCGACATGCGTAACCTCTTGCTGCGTCAGTGCGAGCGCCGGCGTGATCGCGCTGTCGCGGGTGCCGAGTTCACCTTCCATGTAGCGCAACATGTCCGCGAGCGTTGCGCGCACTCCGCCGACGCCGGCCATGTCTGGATGAAAATCCCAAGGCGGCGCCGCCACGCCGTTGGGATGATGGCCTTGCGCCAGATGCACCTGCGGCGGGCGCGAGGCCACATAGGTCTCGTTCATGCCGAGTGGACCGAGCAGGCGTTCGCGAAGCAGCGTCTCGTAATCCTTGCCGGCGCGCTTGGCGAGCGCATAGGACAGGACGATTATCGCCGGATTCGAATATTCCCATTTCGAACCTGGCTCGCGCGTCAGCTTGATCGCGGCCAGAGTATCGAGCAGGTCGCGCTCGGTTGCACCGGCATAGGGATCACTGGGGTCCGGCGGGCGATAGTCGGGAAGGTTCGCGGGAATGCCCGACGTATGCGTCACGATTTCGCCGAGGGTGATCTCGTGGCCGTTGAATGACGGCACGCTTGTGCCCGGCGGCAAAAGTTTCGCGATGGGATCGTCGAGCGCGATGTCGTGCGTTGCGATCAGCTCCGCGAGCAATGCCGCGGTCATCGTCTTGGTGACGGAGCCGATTTCGAACGCCGTGTGGTCGTCATAGGGACGCGCGGATTTGGGATCGGCGCAGACGTAAGCTGTCGCGACGCTCCCGTTGTCGATCACGCCGGCGGCAACGCAGGCGCCGGTACGATCGCCGGTGAAACGCAGCGACAGCGCAGCCTTGAGATCGCTATCGCTGATGGCGAACGTGGGCGACGTGCCGAGCACGACCGCCAAAACAAGCCAGAACCAGACCTTCATGGTTTCTCGCGACCTCGACTTGCAGCCATGCCCCGCCACTGGCCAGATGTTACACCATGTAACGCTACGAATGATCGCCGAGACGGTCAAGTCGTCTGCAACGGACCTGGAGCAAGTGTCGCTTTTTTGACTGCGCTTAATCGTGCCATCGCGAAAGACGTGACATTCTCCCTGCCCATACTGCGCTCTTCAATTGCAAAGGAGCGCAAATGCCCGCGAAACCAACCATCGTTTTCTGTCACGGCATCTGGGCCGACGGCTCGTGCTTCAGCAGGGTCATTCCGGCATTGCAGGCTGACGGGCACGAGGT
This sequence comes from Bradyrhizobium monzae, assembly GCF_021458635.1. Classification (GTDB taxonomy): domain Bacteria; phylum Pseudomonadota; class Alphaproteobacteria; order Rhizobiales; family Xanthobacteraceae; genus Bradyrhizobium. The sequence goes on along the minus strand of NZ_JAIRDQ010000001.1, from coordinate 1,198,746 downwards.
GATCGCCGTTCAATATGGTCTGGACTCCTACGAAGAGGACCTTGCGACGGTGAAGCGCACGCTCAACCGTGTTGGCAGCCCGGTCCTTCTCGTCGGTCATTCCTATGGCGGCGCCACCATCACGGGCGCGGGCACCGATGAGCGCGTGGTCGGCCTTGTCTACATCGCTGCGGTCGCGCCGGATGCCGGCGAAACCGTACAGGACCAGCTCGAGAAGTATCCGTCGGATATTTTCTCGCGCGTCGAGGTCGCGGATGGGCGGGCCTGGCTGCTTCCAAACGGCACCGAGTTCTTCTGCGGCGACCTTTCCGCGGCGGAGCAGAAGCTGGTGTGGGCGACGCATTATGCGCCGGTCGCTAATCTGTTCCAGCAACAGAAGCTCACCTCCGACAAGGTTGCGTGGAGGTCGAAGCCGAGCTGGTATATTCTGGCCAAGCAAGACCACACCGTGCATCCCGATCTGCAACGCTGGGTCTCCAAGCGCATGGGTGCTGTTGTCACTGAGATCAACAGCAGCCACGTGCCGATGCTCTCGCAGCCCGACATCGTGATCGACGTGATCCGCAAGGCCGCGGCCGCCGTTCAAGAGAGCTGAACGCAACAAGCGATATATCGCCAGCGCAGGAGATGTCGCTCGCAGGGCGGCCTCTTTCTCGTTTATGAGCTGCTGTCCGACGCCAATCCCGTCCTGCGCCGCAAATCCGTGATCGCGCGCAAGAAGCTGTCGGCCGGCGTCGTCTCCGGATCGATCAGCCGGTGCAGGCGAAATCCGTCTTCCAGCGCCAGCACGACGGAGGCCATCCAGGGCGGGTTCAGCGTCTCGCCCCTGGCGTTGTCCTTCAATGTCGCCTCGACGATGTCGGCGATCAGCTTGCGCCGCGCGCGCAGCCGCTTGGCGAGCTCGGGCCGGCGCTTCTCGGCGCGCGCGACGAACAGGATCATCTCGATATGCAGCAGCGGCGAGCGGGCGAGGGGATCCTGCCGGGCACGATCCATTGCCTTCAGCGCGGCGATGAAGTCGTCGAGGCTCTTGTGTTGCGCGAGGATCTCCATGTTGCGCCGGATCGATCGCTCGACGTGATCCTCGAGCATGGCGAAGATCAATTCGTCCTTGCTTTTGAAGTTCGAATAGAACGCGCCGCGGGTGAAGCCGGCCTCTGCCGCGATCGCCTCGATGCTGGCGCCGCCGATGCCGTCTTGCTCGAACACGCGGGCGGCCGCCTCGAACAGCTTGTCGCGCGTGTCGTCCCTGGTCGGCCTGGTCCTCACCCTTGACATCGCCCCAGTTTAGGGCAGAATGCAACTCGATACAACAATGTATCGAGTTGATGATTTACAGGGATGGTTACGCTGAGGCTTGTGGGGCTGCCTCGCGTATCGTGTCATGCGGCAACCGATGTCGAGGTCACCATGAACGAGCAAGTGCAACCCGCAGGCGATCCGCTGTTCAATCCGCTGGCGCCGGACTTCATCCGCAATCCCTATCCGCATTACGACCGGCTGCGCACGATCGATCCGATCCACGAGACGCCGTTCGGCCAGTTCGTCGCCAGCCGTCACGCCGAGGTCAGCCTCGTCATGCGCGACAAGCGCTTCGGCAAGGATTTCGTCGAGCGTACGACGCGCCGCTATGGCCCCGACATCATGAAGGAGCCGGTGTTCCGCAGCATGGGCAATTGGATGCTGCAGGCCGATCCGCCCGATCATACCCGCCTGCGCGGCCTCGTCGTGAAGGCCTTCACCGCCCGCCGCGTCGAGGACATGCGGCCGCGCATTCAGCAAATCGTCGACCAGACCATCGATGCGGTGATCGATCGCGGCCACATGGACCTGATCGAGGATTTCGCCTTCCGCCTGCCTGTGACCATCATCTGCGACATGCTCGGCATCCCCGAGGATCACCGCGAGGTCTTCTACAAGAGCTCGCGCGACGGAGGGCGGCTGCTCGATCCCGTGCCGATGACGGCCGAGGAGATCGCGAAGGGCAACGCCGCCAACGCGATGGCGCAAATGTACTTCCAGCAGCTGTTCGAATTGCGCCGCCGCAGTCCCGCCGACGATCTCACCACCCAGCTGGTGCAGGCCGAGGAAGACGGCAACAAGCTCACCAATGAGGAGCTGACGGCCAACATCATCCTGCTGTTCGGTGCCGGCCACGAGACCACCGTCAATCTGATCGGCAACGGCCTTTTGGCGCTCCATCGCAATCCCGACCAGCTCGCCCTGCTGAAGGCGCGGCCGGACCTGATCACCAACGCGATCGAGGAGTTTTTGCGCTACGACTCGTCGGTGCAGATGACCGGCCGCGTCACGCTGGAGGAGATCGACGATCTAGGCGGCAAGCGGATCCCCAAGGGCGAGAGCGTGCTCTGCCTGCTCGGTTCGGCCAATCACGATCCGGCGGTCTATCCCGATCACCCTGACAGGCTGGACATCACCCGGCCCAACGTCCGGCCGCTGTCGTTCGGTGGCGGCATCCATTTCTGCCTGGGGGCCCAATTGGCGCGCATCGAGGCCGAGATCGCCATCGCGACGCTGCTGCGCCGGCTGCCCGATCTGCGCATTGACGACGTCGAAAACCCGGCATGGCGGCCGACCTTCGTGCTGCGCGGGCTGAAGCACCTGCCGGCGAGCTGGTGATAGCCGTCAGCGCTGGTCCCGCGCGTACTCTTCCTCATCCTGAGGAGCCCGCCCAAGGCGGGCGTCTCGAAGGATGGCCGCGGGCGGGGGCCTCTATGGTTCGAGACGGCGCTTGCGCGCCTCCTCACCATGAGGGTCTCGCGCTAGCGTTAACCTCCGTGCGCAACAGTCGCTGTGACTTCGCCACACTTCCCCTTATATAAGGGGAAGTTCCGGCGCGCCTGAAGCTTGGTTGTAGGCTTGGGTTTGAAAGGCTTGGGTTTGACCCGGGTGCCGGCTTGGCCGAGGGGAGACCCGTGCAGACGACGCTGCTCGGATTGGCAATTGCCTTTATCTTAGCGCTGCTGGCCGCGCTGATCGGGCCTCATTTCGTCGACTGGAACCAGTTCAGGCCCCAGTTTGAGGCGGAGGCGAGCCGGATTATCGGCGTGCCGGTGCGCGTGGCGGGCGAGCTCGATGCGCGGCTCTTGCCGGCGCCGACGTTGAGGCTGCGCTCGGTCACCTTCGGCGGCAACAACGATCTCGGCCGGCTGCGGGCCGACAAGCTCGACGTCGAATTCAGCCTGAGCTCCCTGATGCGCGGCGAATGGCGCGCCACCGAGCTTTCGGTCGGGGGCATGGCGGTGGATCTCGGCCTCGACGCCAGGGGCAAGGTCGATTTGCCGTCCACCGCGAGCGGCGCTTTTAATCTGGCTTCGCTCGCCATCGAACGGCTGAACCTCACCGGCCGCATCGCCCTCCATGACGCTGCCAGCCGCTCGACGCTGGAGCTCAACGACATCGTCTTCTCCGGCGACGTGCGCTCGCTCGCCGGCTCCGTGCGCGGCGATGGCAATTTCACGGCCGCAGGCACACGCTACCCGTTCCGCGTCTCCTCCGGTCCGAGCCCAGACGGCAGCGCCACCCGTCTCCACCTCAACATCGACCCCGGCGAGCGCGCCATGCTGGCCGATCTCGAAGGCATGCTCGCCTTCGACAATCGCCAGCCGAAATTCGATGGCGCGCTGACGCTGGCGGTGCCGCCGGCAAAGAAGCCGGGCGAGGCGGGGCCGATGCCCTGGAAGCTCACCGCAAAATTCAAGGCCGATCCGGCCGGCGCCAAGTTCGACCAGGTCGACGCGAGCTTTGGCCCGGAAGATACCGCGCTGAAGCTCGGCGGCGTCGGCGATCTCAGGTTCGGCACCTCGCCGCTGCTGCGCGCGGTGCTGTCGGCGCGGCAGGTCGATGCCGACAAGCTCTCCGGCCGTGACGATGCCGAGCCGCTGCGCATCTTGCCGGCGTTGCGCGCAGGTCTCGCTGCGATTCCGCAGGCGCCGATCCCGGCGCAGATCGAGTTCAACTCCGACCAGATCATGCTGGGTGGCCGTCCGCTCCAGAACATCACGGCCGAGTTGCAGACCGACGGCCGGTCCTGGACCTTCCAGCGGCTCGAGCTGCGCGCACCTGGCATGACACAGCTTTCGCTCAACGGCGCCACGCCCGGCGCCGACAGTTTCAGCGGCCGGCTCAGCGTCGAGTCCTCCGATCCCGATACGCTTGCAGCCTGGCTCCTGGGCCGCAATGAGGTGAACCGGCGCAGCACGCGGCCGCTGCGCCTTGCCGGCGACGTGACGATCGCCGCCAACCATCTCGCCATCAACAAATTGAAAGCCGACATCGAAGGCGGCGCCGTCGAGGGCCGCATTGCCTTCGTGCAGACCGGGGCCAGCAAAGGCTCGCGGATCGACGCCGAGCTCAAGGCCGACCGGCTCGATCTCGATGCGGCCGCGAGTTTTGTCCGCGCGCTCGCCGGACCGCAGGGCGAATGGCCGGAGGAGGCCAAGCTCTCGCTCGATATCGGGCGCGCGATCTCGGCCGGACAGGAGCTGCGGCCGTTCGCGGCCAGGCTAGGCTACGGTCCGACCTCGCTGTCGCTCGAGCAGTTGCGCTTCGGGCAGGCCAGCGGCGTGACCACGGAGGCGAGCGGCAGTTTTGATCGCACCAGGGCCACCGGCAAGCTCACGCTGAAATCCTCCGCCAATTCGTTGGGCGATCTCGCGGCCCTGCTGGAGCCGATCTCACCCGCGTTGCGCGCACGCTTCGATGCGATCGCGCCGTTGCCGGGCGCAACACGCCTGAAGCTCGACCTCAGCCTCGACCAGAACGCCGAACATGCCGATCGCAGTGACGCGCGCGCCGTGTTCGACCTCGATGCGCCGCAGCTCAAGGCCAGCGCCACGCTCGCCGCGCAGATGCCGGTGGCGGCGGTCAACGGCATCGACATCGAAAAATTGCGCAACAGCGACTTCACGCTGGAGTCGAAACTGTCATCGTCGCAGGCCGCTTCGCTGACGGCGCTGCTCGGCCTCGATCGCATGGTCGCCGCAGGCGAGGGCGCCTCGCAGATCGAAGGCAAACTGAGCGGCGCGTGGCGCCGGCCGTTGCAACTGAACGCTAGGCTCAGCGGCGGCGGGCTGGATGCGGATGCGCAAGGCAGCGTCGAATTGTCGGCGCCGGAGCCGAAGGCCAGCGTGAATCTACGTGTGCGCAACGCCAATCTGGCGCCGCTGTTCGGGACCAGCCCGGCCGACAAATCAGCATTGAATGTGAGCCTGTCCTCCCGCGTCGGACTATCAGGCAATCGCCTGACCTTCGACGATCTCGACAGCACCGCTTTCGGCTCGCATCTGCGCGGCCGTCTCGCCATGACGTTCGATCAGGAGAAGCGCGTTGACGGCGAATTCGGGCTCGACACGCTCGATCTGATGCCCGCGCTCGCGCTTGCCGTCGGTGCGGCCGGGCGTGACAGCGGCGAGCCGCTGAGCGCCGGTCTCGTCAGCGGCTGGCGCGGCCGGATCGCGTTCCAGGCATTGCGCGGCAGCTTGCCGGGTGGAATCGAGATGCGTCCGTTCAGCGGAACGGTCAAAGGCGATGGTCAGTCGCTCGCGCTCGATGCACTCAAGGGCGGCGTCGGTGGCGGCGAGATGACCGCAAGCCTCGATGCGCGCAACGGCGCCAACGGTCTCGCGCTGAACGCGCATCTCGATCTCACCAATGTCGATGCGGCGTCGCTGCGTTACCGTGATCTCGCGCTCCCTAAGGGACGCGCCTCGGTGCAGATGACGCTGACGAGCCAGGGCCGCAGCGTCTCGGCGCTGACCGGCGCGCTCGCCGGCAATGGCACGGTGACGCTGGACGCGGCGGAGATCAGCGGGCTCAATCCGCGCGCCTTCGAGATCGCCATCCGCGCCAGCGACGGCGGGCAGGTGAGCGACGACAACCGGTTGCGTCAGCTCGTCGAGCCCGCGTTGTCGGCCGCTCCCATTACTGTCGCCTCGGCGCAGATTGCGTTCACGATCCGCGACGGCCGCCTGCGCGTCGGCGCAACCCCGCTCGAGGCGAAGAACGCACGTGCCATCGTCTCCGGCGGTTACGATATTCCCGCCGACCAGGCCGATATCCGCGCCAGCCTGACGCCGATCATGACCGGGCTCTCCGGCGCGCCGCCGGAGATCCAGCTGTTCGCGGCCGGCCCACCCGACAAGCTCAGCCGCACCGTCGATCTCACCCCGTTGTCGTCGTGGCTTGCGGTGCGCACGATCGATCGCGAGACGCGAAGGCTCGATGCCATCGAGCGCGGCGAGCCGCCGCCGGCGACCGCCGCGCTGCCGACGCTGGTCTCACCCGAGCCCGCGCCGGAGCCGTCGCTGACCGATGTGCCAATGCCCGGCCGCGATCCGCGCCGCGCGCCGCCGAAGGTGAGAGTTGAGCCCAAGGCCGCGCCGATGCCGAAGGCGCCGCTTGCTGCCCCCGCCGTGCCGAGCCCGCCGCTTGCGAGCCAGCAGGTCGCGCCCCTGCCGCCGCCGATCGACGTGCGCCCAGCCCCGGGCCCGCCGCCCGCAAAGCCCCGGCCGAAGCCGCCGCTGGTCCTGACGCCGTCGAATCCCTGAAAAAGTGGCTCTTTCGCTGCCGCCGCGGCGCGGTCGTAAACACATTCGCTCGCATTTGAATGAATTTTGCTCGGCAAAACTGAACTGCCGATTTTACTGGATTTGCGCGTTTGTTCTCTAGGCTCTGGTCCAGAGGAATTCGGCGTCCTGCCCGCACAAGCAGGATTGCTACCAAGAACTGGGGTTATCGAGATGAACGGGGCACCAACGCTTCTGCAGGATCTGGACGACGCGATCGCGCGCGGCACCGACGAAAGCCGGGCGAAGGCGTTGTGGCATGCGACCGATCTTTTGATCACCGGTCGCTACGTCGATGACGAGATCAGCATGTTCGGCGAGGTCATCGGCCGGCTTGCCGACGAGATCGAGGTCGCCGCGCGGGCGCAGCTCTCCGAATTGATGGCGGGCTGCGATCATGCTCCGCTCAACGTCATCGAGAAGCTCGCTCTGGATGACGAGATCGAGGTCGCCGGCCCCGTGCTGCGCGAGTCGACCCGGATCGACGAGAAGGTGCTGGTCGAGAGCGCCATGACCAAGGGCCAGGCGCATCTGCTCGCGATCTCGCAGCGTAATGCGATTGGCGAGGCCGTGACCGACGTGCTCGTCAAGCGTGGTAACCAGGAGGTTGTTACCTCGGTTGCCAGGAACGAGGGCGCGCGCTTCTCCGGCTCGGGCCTGCTGCACATGGTCCGCCGCGCCGAGGGAGATTCGATTCTTGCTGAACAACTTGGCCTGCGCAAGGACGTGCCGCGCCACATCTTCCAGCAGCTCATCTCCAAGGCGTCCGAAGACGTCCGTCGCCGGCTCGAGACCGAGCGCCCCGAGATGATGTCGCAGATCCAGAGCTCGGTGACCGAGCTCACCGGCGATCTGCAATCGAAGTTCGGCCCGTCCTCGCGCAGCTATTTCGTCGCCAAGCGCGTGGTGACGACGCAGTACCGGCAGGGCAATCTCAACCAGGTCTCGATCTCGAACTATGCGCGCCAGCATCGCTTCGACGAGGTGCAGATCGGCCTCTCGCTGCTGTCGTCGCTGCCGGTCGACGTGATCGAGCGCGCGCTGATGGACCGCAACCGGGAGATGATCCTAGTGCTGTGCAAGGCGCTCGACTTCTCCTGGGACACGACGATGTCGCTGTTGTTCCTCGGCGCCAAGGATCACCTGATCACGGCGCGCGAGCTCCACGACAACGAGCGCGATTTCGGCCGGCTCAAGATCGAGACGTCACGCAGCATTCTGAAATTCTACCAGTCGCGCAAGAACAGCGCCGGCACCGATCCCGCGACGGGTCGTCAGCCCGAGCTCCAGGTTCACTGAACGGGACATCGAGGGAGTATTTGCAATGTTGCCTCAATTCGGCACCGCAGTTCGCAAGAACAAGAGCCTCGCCACGAACCCTACCGCCGACATCGGCGGAGCGGCTCCGGAGAAGGCCACGGTCGACGCCGCATGGCTCGTGCTGGAAGCCGCCAACGATCTCGGCGACCACGCCGCGATCGAGGCCTGCCGCCGCGTCATCGATGCCGAGCTGAACGGCACGGTCGCCGCCAGCGCGGATACCGATCTCGTGCTGGGATATTTCCGGTAACGAACGTAAGATCTGATCCGATCCATCTCTACCTTTGCGTTTATATCCGACATGATGTAGCCTCCACTTGCGGGCGCACGAGAGTGCGGTCGCGGGCAATGGGGTTCGGAGCGGTCGCTATGGGGCGGCGTGTCTTCCTTGTTGGTGGTTCGGAACGCCCGCGCGAGCGCCGCGCATTGTCATTTGCACGAAAATTTCTTGAAGGCCTCCGGTGCTGCGCGCAGCGCCATCGGGGCACACGATTGCTGATTGCGATGTAGCGACGGCATTCACGCCGTCATGATTGAGAGCTTCACCCTGATTGGAGCCGATGATGACATTTGATGTGCGCGTATCATTGATTGCCCTCCTATCCCTTCTTGCCGCTTTCACGGCCGCATCGGCTGAAGACAAGCCCGCGTCGGGCAGTCCCGTCCATCTGCAGCAGGGCTGGAGCGACGAGACCGCCGATCGCTGGCATTTCATCTCGCAGGGAACGGCGCTGATCCCCTATGAATGGTTCGTCGCGCTGGAGCAGCCGGGACAGCCTTCCGGGCAAACCGCATTGATCAAGGCGCCCGAGAATTTGCAGCGTCTGGGTTTCCTCCCCGAACCCGTCAACCCGACCAACAATCCGGACGGTCTTGCGATCGGTCTTTACAGCACGCCGGTCGACCTTCCCGACGGCAGGCACGCGTGCTGGAAAGGCAACTGGCTCGGTCTCGGCTGCGCCGGCTGTCATACCGGGCAAGTCAGCTATCGCGGCCAGCAGATCCGCATCGAGGGCGGTCCTTCCCATATCGATATCGATTCATTCGTGGGACAGCTGGTCGGGTCCATAACCGCTGTCCTGCAGAATCAGGACGGGGCCGGACAGCGCTTCATGGCGCGGGTGAAGGCACCGCCTGCCGACGTGCGGAAGGGATTGCAATGTTTCGGCGGCGTCCTGCAGGCGGCCGCGAAGTTCAACCAGATCGTCGGCGGAAACTCCGGCGATACGGCGGGCGGGGCGGGCAGGCTGGACGCGCATGGCGCCGGCTTGAACCAGCTGCTGGCCGGGCCGTTCAGGCTGATGACCGACCCGTCGGACATCGGCGAGACCAGCAATTATGCGCATTTGACCGCGCCGGTGCGATACCCGGCGCTGTGGGACACGCCGCGCTTCAACTGGGTGCTCTACAACGCCTCGATCCGTCAGCCGCTGACGCGCAACATCGTCGAGGCGCTCGGTGTGCTCGCGCCGATCAAGCATGACGCGACGATGATCACGCCCGACGTGCTGCATGGGGTCCAGATGGAGAATGTCGTGTGGGGACAGCGGAAGCTGATGGATCTGCGCTCTCCGCGCTGGCCCGAAGCCATGCTCGGTGCACTTGACCACAAGCGGGCGCTGCGCGGTCAGCTTGTCTATGCCAGCGCGTGCGCGAATTGCCACGAGGCTGCACCTGTCGAAGCGGCTTCCGGGGCCTGCGGCGAGATCCAGATCCCGCTGGTCGATCTCCGCAAGATCGGCACCGATCCCGAGCAGGCGACGACGTTCAACAGCCGCAGAATCGCGCTGTCGAAGATCGGCGGCCCGGACGCGATGTCCAACTACAAGGCCGCCGAGGTTCTCACGGGAAACATCGCTGCACAGTGGATCGGTCGGTCCAAGGACAACGCGGCCAGCGCCGCCGAGATCAATTGCGGCCGTCCAAACCAGTACCGGGCGCCGCTCGCGTACCGGGCAAGGCCGCTCAACGGCATCTGGGCGATGGCGCCCTATCTGCACAACGGCTCGGTGCCGTCGCTCAATGATCTCCTGCTGCCGCCAGGGCAGCGGCCAAAGATCTTCTATGTCGGCAATTGGGAGTTCAATCCGGACATCGTGGGATACGACATGAAGGCGGAGATGCCGGGCGCGTTCCTGTTCGACACGAGCATGCGCGGCAACTCGAATGCCGGGCACGTTTACGGAACGGATATGACCGAGGGCGACCGCAAGGCGCTGATCGAATATCTCAAGACGCTCTGAGCGGTCGCTTTAGTCCTTGCAGCAGGTGAAGCAATAATAGGGGCAAGTACCGTCGGCGAAGGACGCATGCAGCTGCGTGCCTGGAATGCCGGCGAACTCGTGCGAGACGCCGAGCAGCACCCGCGGCACGATCTCGTCCGCCAGCGCCGTTCGTCGCGCGCCGTCGAGCTCCAGCGCGCGCGCCACATTGGCGGTGATGTCGTCCTCCCGGACGAGGCGCAAGCGCGACCGGGCGAGGGACTCGCGCGGATACACGTCCTTCGACCGGTCTTCGAAGCACGCCATCAGGAAAGCGCCGCCCGGCCTGAGCACGCGGTGGACCTCCTCCAGAAAGCGTCCCATGTCGCCATAATGCTGCGCGCTCTCGACGTTGACCACGACGTCGAAACTCTCGTCCGCGAACGGCAGGCTGAGCGCATTGCCGACGCGGAATGCGAGATTGTCCTGGTCGGCGTAGCGCGCCTTGCTGAAGCGGATCGCCGGCTTGCAGATGTCGAGCCCGGTGTAGCTCTCCGGATGGAGATATCGCGCGATGTAGGACGCGCCGCCGCCGCGGCCGCTTCCGACCTCGAGCACATCCTTGCCCGCGATTTCAGAACCCGACGCCACGTGATGATAGAGCTGGATCGCATAGCGATCGGGCTCGTCGACGGCTTGCAGCGCGACCTGCTCGCCGTTCAGGGAGGCGTAGCCGTAGTTGAGGAATCGGATCGCGGCCCCCCTGTCGAGGTTGCTCAGCAGGGAGTACCAGGTGTTGGTGAAAAGCTGGCGCGCGGCGCGCGAATAAAACAGTTTTACGACGGCCGCGTGGATCGGGCTTGCCGCTGTCGGATACGGATCCTGCTTCACGGATGAATACTTTCACGCGAAAATGGGGAACGCTTCCACCATAAAGCATGAGCCAACGCCCTTGACGCGTCAACAAGGGCGACGCTTGCCTGCCACGATTGACTTCATTCCTTGGGGGGATATACTTTAGGTTTAGTACAGATAATGCTGGACCCCGCGCGATGACTGGGCAGGTTGCTGCCTGGTTGGAGAAGGTCGGCCTCCCTCAATACCTGAAGTCCTTTTCCGACCACGGCATTGATTTCGACATCCTTTCCGAGATTACGGATCGCGATCTCGCGACCATGGGCGTCGTGCTTGGGCACCGGCGCAGGCTGCTGCGTTCGATTGCCGAACTCGACGTTCCGAAGGCGCGTCTGCTCGCACCGACGATCGACGCGGGTGCCGAGCGCCGACAGCTCACGATCATGTTCTGCGACCTGGTCGGTTCGACGGCGCTATCGCAGCAGTTCGATCCCGAGCAGATGCGCGAGATCCTGCAGGCCTATCGCGAGGCTGCGACCGCGGTCATCGCGAGCTATGACGGCATCGTCTCGCGATTGGTGGGCGACGGCATCCTGTCCTATTTCGGCTATCCATCCGCTCACGAGGACGATGCCGAGCGCGCGGTGCGCGCAGGGCTCGAGATCACCGCCGCGGTCCAGGCCATCGACGTCCAGCCGGGCCTGCGGCTGGAGGTGCGGATCGGGATTGCGACCGGGCTCGTCGTCGTCGGCGATCTCTTCGCAATGGGCGCCTCGAGCCGGCTCGAGGTGATCGGCGAGACGCCCAACCTCGCAGCGCGGATGCAGGCCTTCGCCGAACCGGGCTCCGTCATCATCGCGTCCTCGACGCGCCGGCTGCTCGGCAATCTGTTCGAGCTGAGCGCGCTCGGCACCCGCGCGATCAAGGGGTTCAGCGAGCCGATCGAAGTCTGGGCGGTGGAGCGTCCATCGCCGCTCGCGAGCCGCTTCGAAGCCTATCGCTCCGCAGGCCTCGCCGGTTTCGTCGGCCGCGAGCACGAGCTCGACCGGCTGGCCGAGTGCAAGCAGCGGGCCTGGCGCGGCCAGGGCCAGGTCGTGCTGATTTCTGGCGAGCCCGGCATCGGCAAGTCGCGGTTAGCTGCGCATTTTCTCAATGAGCGGGTCGCGGCGGAGCCGCACATCCGGCTGCGCTATCAGTGCTCGCCGCATCATCGTGCCAGCGCGCTCTATCCCGTCATCACCCAGCTGCAGCGGGCGGCGAAGCTCGGCGCCGGCGGCGGCAACGCCCAGCGTCTGCGCAAGCTCGAAGCGCTGCTCGGGCGCAACGATCTGAAGACGCCGACGCTGGTGCCGCTGTTTGCGGATCTGCTGTCGATTGCCACCGACGGATGCTATCCGCCGCTCGACTGGACGCCGCAACAGCTGCGGCGCAACACGCTTGCGGCGCTGATCCAGCGCTTGCAGCGCCTGTGCGCCGAGGCGCCGGTGGTGTGTATCGTCGAGGATTTGCATTGGGCCGATGCGACCTCGCTCGAGCTGCTCGGGCTCGCGGTCAGGTTGGCCGACCAGCTTCGCCTGCTGCTCGTGCTGACGTTCCGCGACGAATTCACGCTGCCATGGATGGGCCCGGCGAATTTGACGACGCTGCAGCTCGGACGGCTCAAGGAGACCGACGTCCAGCACATGATCGCCGAGGTGATCGGAAGCCGCGCGGTCCCGTCCGAGCTGGTCACGCAGATCGCGACGCGGACCGACGGCATCCCGCTGTTCGTCGAGGAGCTGACGCGCACGGTGCTGGAGATGGGCGTCCTCGAAAAGGGGGCGGGCGGACGCTACAGGATGGCCGGCAGCCTGCCGCGCCTGTCGATCCCGACAACGCTCCAGGATTCGCTGATGGCGCGGCTCGACCGGCTCGGGCCGGCAAAGGAGGTCGCGCAAGTGTGCGCCGTCATCGGCCGCGAATTCTCCGACGTGCTGTTGCGTGCGATCTCGGACAAGGACGATGCCGAGCTCGATACCCGGCTGGCCCAGCTCGAGGCCGCCGAATTGATTTTCCGCAGCGGGGCTGCGCCCGAAAGCGTCTATACGTTCAAGCATGCGCTGGTGCAGGACACCGCCTATGAAAGCCTGCTCAGGAGCAGCCGGCGGCGATTGCACGAGCGGATCGCAGCCGTGCTCCAGGAGAAATTCCCGGACGACGCCGCAGCAGCGCCCGAAATTGCCGCGCATCATCTCACGCAGGCTGGTCTCGTTGAGGACGCCGTCGAATGGTGGGGCAAGGCGGGCGACCGGTCCTTGCGCAGCTCGGCCTATCCCGAGGCGATCGCGCATCTGACCAAGGCCATCGGTCTTGCCGAAGGCTTGAGCGAAAGCCCGGCGGGGCAGAGCCGGCGGCTGCAATTGCAGATCGCCTATGGCAATGCGCTGATCGCAACACGCGGCTATGGCGCGCCGGAGACGTCGGTCGCATTCGCACGTGCGCGCGAGCTCGCCTCGGGGCTCAAGGGCGCGCCCGAACGGTTCGCCGCGACCTACGGCCTGTGGGTCGGTAGCCTCGTTCGCAGCGAGCTCGGATCGATGCAGGAGCTCGCGCAGGCCTTCCTGCACGATACCGCCGACCGGCCCGACGCGCCGGAGGCGGGGATCGCCCATCGCGTCTGCGGCATGACCCGCTGGTTCGAAGGCAATTTCGCCGATGCCAAGCAGCATCTCGAGCAGGCGCTCACGATCTACCGCGATGAGCACGATCGCAATCTCGCGTTTCTGTATGGCCACGATTACGGGATCGCGGCGGCGATCTATCTTGCGCTGGTGCTGTGGCCGCTCGGCGAAGTCGATCGCGCCGAGCAACTGGCGCAGGAAGCGATCCGCCGTGCGGCCGACAGCGGCCATGTCGCGACGATGGTCTACACGCATTTCCACAAGATCGTGCTCGAGGCGGTGCGCGGCAACCCTGAAGGCGCGAGGCCCCATGTCGATGCCGTGATCGAGCTCAGCCGCGAACACGGACTTCTGCTCTACACACGGGCCGGAAAATTCTGGAACGGCTGGATCCGCTGCCGTCTCGGCGAACGCGCGGCCGGGCTCCAGGAGATGGAGGACTCCATCGCGCTGCCGCTGGTCGGGAAGATGGCGACCGGGCTCTACGTGCCCTTGACCTGGACGCTGCTCGCGGAAGCCAAGGCCGACGAGGGGCAGTTCGACGAGGCGCTCGCGATCCTCGACGAACAGCTCGTCGAGGTGGAGCGGACCGGACAGGAATGGTTCACCCCGGAGATCCAGCGTTGGCGCGGCGAGCTGCTGCTGCGCAAGGATCCCATCGATATCGTCGCCGCGGAGGCGGCGTTCATCCAGGCCATCGAGACCGCACGGGCGCAGCGCACTGCGACGTACGAGCTGCGCGCAGCGCTCTCGCTTGCCAGGCTGTATCAAGCGAGCGGAACGGATGCGCAGGCGCACAGCGTGCTCATGCCAGTGGTCGGGATGTTCACCAACGCACAGGAGTTGCCGGAGATTTTCGAAGCACGGGCGGCCATGGAGCGTTCCAGCAAGACCAGCGCATGCGCAAACCCATGCGACTGAAAAATTTTTTGTACTTTGCCGATTTCGTCTTCTATCCCCTCGCGAGCGCCGCGCTGGTCGCGGTCGCGATGCTCCGGAAAGAGCCGCTGCGCTGGGACGAAGCGGCGGTCGGCTTCGCAAGCGGGTTGTTGCTCTGGAGCCTTGCCGAATACGTCATTCACCGGTTCGCGCTGCATGGTCCTGCCTATCTGGCCGCCTTGCACGACATGCACCATTCCGACCCGCGCGCACTGGTCGGCTCGCCGCTGTGGCTGAGCCTGGGATCGATCTGTTTGGGATCGCTGCTGCCGGTGTGGCTGCTGGTCGGGTTTGGCAGCGCCTGCACCGTCACGGCGGGACTGATGCTGGGCTACATCTATTTCGGCGCGCTTCACCACATCATCCACCATCGCCCCGTGAAGCGCGGCGGCTATCTCTGGCGCCTGAAGCGCCGCCACACCCGCCATCACTACGGCAAGCGGCCGTGCAATTTCGGCGTGGTCACCAGCATGTGGGATCGCGTCTTCGGAACGTTTTGTTCCGAATGACGGCTCAGCCGCAATTCCAGATCGCGCCGATCGGCGTCCGGGTCCAGCACGGACCGAAGCTGCCGCCATTGTAGCGGGACCCGCCAAAACCGGGCCGGCCGAAATAGCGCCATTCGCCGTCGATGAAGCGGTAATAGCTCGGCACGGGATCGATGTACCAGGGGCGCTGGTTCTCGCGCGCGTAGCGACGAAAGCCGTTCTTCTGCATGTAGATCGGCTGGCTGTTGCTCAGCGGCTGGCGATAGCCGGGCAGGAAGCCGTAGCCGTGCCAGGCTTGCTTGGGCTTCTTCGCAACGGGCGCGGCAGGCGCAACGACCGGCAGCAGCGACAGGATGGCAGCAACAAATAAACACAAGAGGCGCGACATGATTGGACCATAGACAGTCGATTGCCGGAACGCCATTCAAATTCGGGTGGGATTTATTTTGCGGCTCGCTTCGAACATGGCCGCGAGGTCCGGTGAGGGTTACAAGTCGAGGAGTCTTAGATCGACGAAGAGGGGTGCCCAATGGTTGAACGTCCCCGGAGTCAGGCAAGCGCGCAACAGGCAGGCTTTGCCGGCGTCACCCGCAAGATTCTCGAACGTCTTCCAATGCCCGGCAATCAGGGCCTCATGGTCGTCGAGGTCACCTATCCGCCGAGCGGCGTTGCTCCGCTTCACCGCCATCCCGTTGCCGGTGCAATCTACATCATCGAAGGCGTTGCCGAGTCCGCTTATGGCAGCGACGAACCGCGGCAATATCGCGCGGCGAGACGCTGCAGGACCGGGCGGATCTTCCGCACACGCACTTTCGTAATTGCGACCCGGACCATCCGCTCCGCTTCCTGACCATCTACGTGCTTGAACCCGGACGCTCCTACACACTGGAACCCTAAGAGTCTGCAGGGCGGGCTGTCGTCGCGTTCTCCCAGATACAAAAAGGCCTCGCCGAAGCGAGGCCTCCTTGTTTCACAGTGCTGGTACGAACTAATCGTCGTCCCAGTAATGGCGACGGATCACGACGCCGCGGTCATAATCGCGATCGTGGTGGTACCAGCCATGATGCCAGCCACGGTTATGCTCGTAGATGCGCGCGCGCGGGCCGTCATAGTAGTCCCTGTCGCCGCCGACGTAGATCCCGATGCCCGCCGCATTGGCGATGGTAGGGGCACCGATTGCGAGCGTCGCGACCGCCGCAAGAGCGTAAGTCAGCTTCTTCATCTGTTCCTCCTTCTGCATCGTCCGAGGGTCAACTTCTGCCCCCTGTCGGCTGTTGCAGGAACCAGCGAGAAACTTTCTTGAATGGCTGTTCAGGTTTCACACGCGCCATCGTGAGAAAGCCAGAAACGCATGTTGCGCTTTGCTCGAACTGGAACCTCGTGTCGGGTCGGATCGCCGGCCAATCAAAGGCTCACATGTCGGAACCGCCGTCGATTTTGATCGTGGAGGACGAATATCCGCTCCAGGGTGTGCTCGAGAACGTGTTGGCGGACGCAGGCTTTGCTGCCGACATCCTTTCGTCCGGCGAGGAGGCGATCACGGTGTTCGTCGCGCGCGGAAAGAATCACAAGGTGCTCGTGACCGATGTCTATCTTGGCGGCAAGCTGAATGGCTGGGATCTCGCCCGGAGAATGCGAGAAAAGGATCCGACCCTTCCGGTCGTGTACATCACGGGCAGCGCCGGTGCAGCATCGTGGAGGTCTCAAGGCGTCCCCAACAGCATGCTCCTCGAAAAGCCGTTTCACCCCGATCAGCTGGTCGCGGCGCTCATGAAGCTGCGAGCTGCCGGCATCTCATGTATCACCGTCTGATACGGTAGATCACGACGTCCCCGCCGTGATGCGTCGTACTCCTTTCAAGCACATAGTTCGACTTCTCCAGCACGCGCCGCGATGCGCTGTGCGCGAAGAAGGAGAGGCCGATGAGGGAGGGCAATTTCAGGTGTGACAGCCCGATGTCGGTCAGCGCGGTCGCGATCTCGCTCAAATCCCTGGCCCCAAACATCGCGCTTGAACGTGTAGGCAATTTCGATCTCGTCCACGTTGTCCACGATGATGTGCCGAATTCCCGCCCGTCCGGCGAAGGCGCCGTCCTTCGTTCGCAACGCCCAGATGGTCCTCGCGCAATCGCTCGGCGGTCAACCTGTCGGTGCTGAAATGATCCATGGAGGCAGATAGCTGCTTTCGTGCCCTATCGTCGATCGGTTTCGTGGTACGAGGCCTTGCGGTATCAGCAACGGCTGGATCGTTTTGATTCAACGTCGAGCCCGTGCTCCAACTTGGCTGCGCTGAGCGCCGCAGCCAGCTCGTCGATATGATAGGGTTTCGGTAAAATCTGGATACCCGCCAGTTCGGCCTCGTGAACCGCGGCCTCGGAATATCCGCTGGTGAGAAGGACGGGCAGGTCGCTTCGCCTTCTCTTGATCTCCCGTGCAAGCTCGACCCCGTTCATGCCACCGGGCATCATGACATCGGAGAAGATGAAGTCGACGGCACGGCCGTCGGCCAGGGCACCGAGTGCGGCAGCGCCGCTCGCAGCGCGCGTCACCTCATAGCCGAGTTGCCCGAGCATCTCGCTCACCAGTGCGGCAACCTCGTCATCGTCCTCGACCAGAAGGACTCGGCCATGGTTGCTCTTCGTCGGTCGCACCATGTTGAGATCGATGAGATGCCGTTCTCTGGAAGGAACGCTGTGCGATCGCGGTAGATAAAGCTCGATGCTGGTGCCTTTACCAACTTCGGATCGAATGCGGACGTTTCCGCGCGACTGCGTCGCAAATCCATGGACCTGGGCAAGCCCAAGCCCCGACCCCTTGCCGATCTCCTTGGTGGTGAAGAACGGCTCGAAAACGCGCGACAGGATCTCCGGCCCCATGCCGACGCCAGTATCGATGACGGACAGGCGCACGTAATCCCCGGCGATCTGCTCGTCGTTCAGGTCGGGCAGGTTTTCCCCGCGCACGACAATCGTGCCGCCGTTGGGCATGGCGTCGCGGGCGTTGACGGCGAGGTTGAGGATCACGAGCTCGAGCTCGCCGGGATCGACTTCCACCGGCCAGAGCGTGTCGGGAAAGTCGAATTCGACATGCACGTCGCCTCTCAGGCTTCGATCGAGCAGTTCGCGCATGCCGCCCATCTGCGAGGCGACGTCGACGGGCTCCGGCCGGAGCGTCTGCCGGCGCGAGAACGCCAGAAGTTGCCGGGTCAGGCTGGCCCCGCGCTGCGCGGCCTGGACCATTCCGTCCATCAGGCGACGACGGCGGGCAGGATCCGTCTGACGGTCGAGCATGTCGAGGCCACCGGAAATGACCATCAGCAGATTATTGAAGTCGTGCGCAACGCCGCCGGTCAGCTGGCCGAGGGCTTCGATCTTCTGGGCCTGGCGGAGCGTCTCCTCGACCCGGGCGCGCTCGTTCATCTCCAGGCGCAATTGCTCGTTGGCCTCCTCCAGCGCACGAGTGCGCTCGACCACCAGTTTTTCAAGCTGCTGAGCGGTCTGCTCGCGCGCCTCGAGCAAGGCCCGGATTTCATATTGACGTCCCCGGGCGCGCATTGCCGACTGAATGGCGCTGGTCAGCGTCATCGGCTGGACCGGCCGCTCGAGCAGCGAGACGTTGCGGAGCAGCGCGACGATGCTGCGGCGCCAGGCGACGACGGCAGGCTGCTCGCGATGGCTGGTGAGGATGACGAAAGGGAGGTCGGACCACGGCGGCTGGTTCGCGATCCATCTTGCAAGCTCGGACGTGTCTTTCCCGAACAGACCCTCTTCGGCCAAAAAAACGACGCCGACGCCGGCGGTCATCTCGTTGACGAGATCAGAGAGATTTCGGCAGTTGATCGCGGCAAGGTTCGCGCTGCGGAAGAGCTCGGCGGAAGCCTGCCCGTCGCGGCCGATCGGAGCGAATATGAGAACCTGTTGATCGCGGTCTGCGCTCATCCGGCGGACCCTTCCGGCGTCGCCTTGCCGGTATATTGGGGATTGCCGGAGAAGATGCCGCTGAACTCCCGGAGCGGCGGGCCGAGCTTGATGCCGGCGCTGCCGAGGCGAAATTCGCGGATGGTGTGCTCATGATGGCCGCTGCGCTTCTTGACGACCGATAGAGCACGCCGCACAGTTCCGGCCAATTCGAAGTAGCGCAGCATGACCACGGCATCGCTCAGATAGCTGATGTCGAGCGGCGTATCCATGGGACCGACCAGCCCGTGCTGCGCAAGAACCAAAATCGTCAGTACGCCTTGCTGCCCCAAATAGGTCAGGAGTTCATGCATTTGCAGGATGAGAAACCGCTCGTCCGGCATCGCAGCCAGGTAGCCGTTGAGACTGTCGATGACGACGACGCGAGCATTGTCGATCTCGACGCTTCTCCGCACGTTTGCGGCGAATTCGCCTGGCGACAGCTCGGCCGGATCGATCTGTTGAAACCGGATAAGTCCGGACTCGACATATTTTTCCAGAGGCAGGCCGAGCGTTCGGGCCCGCGCCTCGACCGTGCTGCGACCTTCGTCGAACGCAAAGAAGGCGGCGTGCTCGCCACGTTGGGCCGCTGATGTTGCATAGGTGAGCGCAACGGACGACTTGCCGACCCCGGCAGCCCCAATGAGAAGTGCGTTGGTGCCGCGCTCGAGGCCGCCTCCCAGGAGCTGATCGAGCTCGGCGTTGCCGCTGGGCGTGAGTTCACCGGGAAAGGACTTGTGATGTTCGGCCGCGACCAGGCGGGGGAAGATGCGCAAGCCACCCGCTTCGATCGTAAAATCATGGAAGCCACCGCGAAACTTGATGCCGCGCATCTTGATCACGCGAAGCCGGCGCCGTTCCGCGCCGTAGTCGATGGCGAGCTGTTCGAGCATCACAACGCCGTGCGCAATCGAATGCAGTTGCAGGTCGTCCTGGGACGAGGAGAGATCGTCGAGCAGCACCACAGTGCACTTGCGGTTGGTGAAGAAGTGTTTCAGCGCCAGAACCTGGCGCCTGTAACGCAGCGGGTTCTGGGCGAGGAGACGCAGTTCGGACAGGCTGTCGAGTACGACGCGGGTTGGATTGATGCGCTCGACCTCCTTGAACACGAGATTGGTCGTTTCGCTCAACTCCATTTCGGCTGGATGGAAGACCGTGAGCTCGCGGTCCGGATCGAGCGTCGTCTCCGGTGGCACCAGTTCGAAGATGTCGACGCCCTCGAGCGACCAGCCGTGCCGTTTCGCCACGAGATTCAGCTCGCGCTTGGTTTCGGACAGGGAAATGTAGAGCACGCGTTCGCCACCACGGGCCCCTTTCAGCAGGAACTGGAGCGCCATCGTGGTCTTGCCGGTGCCGGGCCTGCCCTCGTACAGGTACATCCGGTT
The DNA here is from genome assembly GCF_021458635.1 of Bradyrhizobium monzae. Classification (GTDB taxonomy): domain Bacteria; phylum Pseudomonadota; class Alphaproteobacteria; order Rhizobiales; family Xanthobacteraceae; genus Bradyrhizobium. The sequence continues at coordinate 1,178,356 of NZ_JAIRDQ010000001.1, read as the reverse complement.
GGCATCGAAGCCCCCTCCGAGGATGTCATCGAGCCCTTCGCTGCCTGTCGAGACCCGCGGCAAATCTTTGGGCTCACCGTCTTGAGGGGTGCCAGCTTTACTGATCATCGAACTTCCTGACGCTTTTACCCCGAAAAGGGCGTCATCGGTGTTGAGTCCCAAGGCCGAAGCCTTGGTTGAAAAGGGACGTTGGAAAGGAATTCAAAGCGCGGCGTCGAGTTCCATGCCTGAAAAGAGGAACGGTTTGGTCAAGCGTCGCGCGCGCCGGTGCTGCGGTCCAGCGCATCGGCTTCTGCATCGAACTGCTTCGACAGGTCGCGAAGCTTCTTCGCATCCTCGATGCTGCTGATGGTGCTGGAGAGACGCTCTGCTCTGCGGGCCTTATCCCCCAACTCGTCCGACATCCTGCCCATTGAAGAAACTTTCGCGGAAAAACCAAAGAACGATGCGCGAGCGAAAAAGTTCCATCGGCTTCGAGGTAATTGTGACCGCCGGCCTGCGGGGAATTCGGAGTGCGATCACTTCGCAGCGCTCGGCGGGACGGGCCTACGATCGGGTGATTTTAAACGCGCGTAAGCCATTGATCTCGCAACCCCCGTCTACTGTGCATGGGGTTGTTTTCATAAGTCGGGATTTGAAAGAGGCTAGCCGGCGCCCAGCGCGACCGCGACGTTGTACGTCAGGAGGCTCGCGGCATAGGCCAGCACCAGCATGTAGGCGAAGGTCGCCGCCATCCAGCCCCAGCTTCCGGTCTCGCGCCGGATCACGGCGAGCGTGGAAGCGCATTGCGGCGCGAAGATGTACCAGGCCAGCATCGACAGCGCGGTCGCGAGCGACCATTTCGTCGCCAGCACCTGGCCGATCTGCTCGGCCGCTTCCTTGCCGCCTTCGATCGCATAGACGGTGCCCAGCGCCGCGACCGCGACCTCGCGTGCCGCCATGCCCGGGATCAGCGCGACTGCGATCTGCCAGTTGAAGCCGACGGGGGCGAGCAGCGGCGCCAGCGCCTTGCCGATCATCGCGGCAAGGCTGAAGTCGATCGCGGGCTCGGTCGCGCCCGCGGGCGGCTGCGGGAACGAGGCCAGAAACCAGATCAGCACCATCATCGAGAAGATCGTGGTGCCGGCGCGCTGCAGGAACATCTTTGCGCGGGTGAAGATGCCGATCGCGATCGATTTCAGCCGCGGCATCTTGTAGTCCGGCAGCTCCAGCATGAACGGCGCCGGCGCGTAGTCGCGCAGCATGAAGAATTTGATCAGGAACGAGACGACAAGCGCGCTGGTGATGCCGGCCGCATAGAGGCCGAACATCACGAGGCCTTGCAGGTTGATGAAGCCCCAGACGTCCCTGGCCGGAATGAAGGCCGAGATGATCAGCGTGTAGACCGGAATGCGCGCCGAGCAGGTCATCAGCGGCGCGATCAGGATCGTCGTCAGCCGGTCGCGCTTGTTGTCGATGACGCGCGTCGCCATGATGCCGGGAATGGCGCAGGCAAAGCTCGACAGCAGCGGAATGAAGGCGCGGCCGTGCAGCCCCGCGCCGCCCATGATGCGGTCCATCAGGAACGCGGCGCGCGCCATATAGCCGAAATCTTCCAAGAGCAGGATGAACAGGAAGATGATGATGATCTGCGGCAGGAACACGATGACGCTGCCGACGCCCGAGATCACGCCGTTCTGCAGGAAGCTCTGCAGCAGGCCCTCTGGCAGGGTGGCGTGGACGAAGTCGCCGAGCGCGTCGAAGCCCGATTGCAGCAGCTCCATCAGCGGCTGCGCCCAGGCGAACACCGCCTGGAACATCACGAACAGGATGAGCGCGAGCACGATGAGGCCGCCGACCGGATGCAGCACGATCGCGTCGATGCGCGCGGTCCAGGTGTCGGGCCGGCTCGGCAGGCTGACGCAGTCCGAGATGATGCGGTCGGCCTCGCGCTGGGTCGCGCGCAATTCGGCGACGCTGAGCGCGCGCCAGCTGTTCTCGCCAGGCTCGGCGGCGAGCCTGGCCGAGATCTCGTCGGTCAGCGCCAACAGGTCCGCGGTGCCGCCCTTGCGCACCGCGATCGAGGTGACGACAGGCACGCCGAGCTCCTTGGCGAGCCGTTCGACGTCGACCGAGATGCCGCGGCGGCTTGCGATGTCGAACATGTTGAGCACCAGGATCATCGGCCGTCCGGTGCGCTTGAGCTCCAGCAGCAGGCGGATGGTCAGGCGCAGATTGGTCGAGTCGGCCACGCACAGCACGAGGTCGGGCACGGTCTCGCCAGACGCCTTGCCGAGCACGAAGTCGCGGGTGATCTCCTCGTCCGGGCTGCGGCCGCGCAGCGAATAGGTGCCGGGCAGGTCGACGACGGAGACCTGGCGCCCCTGCGGGGTGACGAAAAAACCTTCTTTGCGCTCGACGGTGACGCCCGGATAGTTCGCGACCTTCTGCCGGCTGCCGGTCAGGGCATTGAACAGCGAGGTCTTGCCGCTGTTTGGCGTGCCGACCAGGGCGAGATGCAGAAGGGGTAATTCCATGGAATCAGATGTCCGGCCGCAATCTCAGGCGACGATGATGGCCATGGCTTCGCGGCGGCGCACCGCGATGGTGATGTTGTCGACACGAACGGCAATCGGGTCGCGCCCGACCAGCCCCTCGTGCAGGACCTCGACCCGGGCGCCCTCGACGAAGCCAAGCTCGATCAGCCGGCTCTCGAGCTCGATGTCCGAGAGTGCCGAGCTGGCGTCCTTGGCGGAGAGGTGCTGAATGACGCCGGTATAGCCGCGCTTGGCCAGGCCCAGCGGCATCTCGCGGCGCGTATCATGGGTATCGGTCATGCCCTGTATTTTCAACGCAGGGCAGGGAGGTCAAGCGCGCACGCTCGCTGAAACTGCACCTTAGAGTGATTTTAAAGTGCAGATCACGAAGCCGTGGGCCGATCGCCCCGGCGCTACTGCGCCGGGACCTTTTCCGGCTGGATGGCGGCCATGGCGCGGGTCTTGAAGTAGTCGAGCACGAACAGGCGGATCGCCGAGGACAAATTGCCCTGCTGGCGGGCGCCGTCGATTTCGCCGACGAGCTCGGACAGCGTCATGTTGCGCAGGCCCGAGATCTCCTTCATGCCGTTCCAGAACGCCTCTTCCAGGCTGACGCTGGTCTTGTGGCCGGCAACCACGATCGAGCGCTTCACGACGGGCGACTTCATGGCTGCTCCTCGCGATCGATCCGATGCTGGTCCAGATGCGCCTTCGCCTGGTCCGCCTGCTTCTCCTCCGCCGATCGCTCGGCCTTCGTGCGGCCGAACTTCGTTCGGTTGACGTCCGCCTGCTTCGCCGATGCTTCCCGCTCGGCGCGCTTCCTGAAACGATTCAGGTTGATGACGTTCCCCATGCCGCGTCTCCATCATCCGCTCCTCTTCAGGCTGGATGAAACTTCCAGAAACAAGGCGCCGCGTTGCGCCCCGCAAGACTTGATCGTCATTCGCTCGTCCTCGTCAATCGGCCGCTCGGGCCATCAAACGATGAATTCCGCCCCGTCAAGGGCAGGCAGGCTTGCGTAACATGGATCTTCACTGCGACATTGACGGTAATCAAATCCTGCCCGTTTAGCCTCATATTTGTGAGCCTTTAGGCTCCGTATCATTACGGATGACTATCGGAATTCGGAATTCACCCCGGCCTCGTCATCTTCTCCGGCTGCACCAGGCGGTCGAATTCGTCGGCCGAGACGAAGCCGAGCCGTAGCGCCTCTTCCTTCAGCGTGGTGCCGTTGGCATGCGCGGTCTTGGCCACCTTGGCTGCGTTGTCGTAGCCGATCTTCGGCGCGAGCGCGGTCACCAGCATCAGCGAGCGCTCCATCAACTCCTTGATGTGCTTTTGGTCGGCGCGGATGCCGCTGACGCAATGCTCCGTGAATGAGCGCGCGGCGTCCGCCATCAGGCGGATCGAGTGCAGCATGTTGTAGGCGAGGACGGGCTTGTAGACGTTGAGCTCGAAATGGCCCTGGCTGCCGGCGACCGTGATCGCGGTGTGATTGCCGAACACCTGGCAGCACACCATGGTCATGGCCTCGCACTGCGTCGGGTTGACCTTGCCGGGCATGATCGACGAGCCCGGCTCGTTCTCCGGTAGGATCAATTCGCCGAGGCCCGAGCGCGGACCCGATCCGAGCAGGCGGATGTCGTTGGCGATCTTGAACAGGCCTGTCGCGACGGAATTGATGGCGCCGTGCGCCAGCACATAGGCGTCGTTCGAGGCCAGCGCCTCGAATTTGTTGGCGGCGCTGGTGAAGGGAAGTTTCGTGATCCCGGCGACGTGCTTTGCAAACAGCTTTGCGAAGCGCGGCTTGGAGTTGAGGCCGGTGCCGACGGCGGTGCCCCCCTGCGCCAGGGGATAAAGGTCCTTCACCGCGACCTTGAGCCGCGCGATGCCGCTCTCGACCTGCGCGGCATAGCCCGAGAATTCCTGGCCGAGCGTCAGCGGCGTCGCATCCTGGGTGTGGGTGCGGCCGATCTTCACGATCTTGGCGAATTCCTTTTCCTTCTTGCGCAGCGCGCGGTGCAGCTCGCCGAGGGCGGGGACGAGATCGGCGGTGACGCGGCTTGCCGCCGCAATGTGCATCGCGGTCGGGAAAGAGTCATTCGACGACTGGCTCATGTTGACGTGGTCGTTGGGATGCACCGGCTTCTTGCTGCCGAGCTCGCCTCCGAGCAGCTCGTTGGCGCGGTTGGCGATGACCTCGTTGAGGTTCATGTTGCTCTGGGTGCCCGAACCGGTCTGCCACACGACCAGCGGGAAATGATCGTCGAGCTTGCCCTCGATCACCTCGTGCGCGGCGCGGATGATTGCATTGGCGCGGCGCTTGTCGAGCAGGCCGAGCTCGAGGTTGGACTGTGCAGCCGCAAGCTTGACGATGCCGAGCGCATGCACGAGCGAGATCGGCATGCGGTCGATGCCGATGCGGAAATTCTGACGCGAGCGTTCGGTCTGCGCCCCCCAATAGCGATCGGCGGGGACCTCGATGGGACCGAAACTGTCGGTCTCGATGCGGGTCGCGGGGCGGTCGGTCTTCGCGCGGGCAGCTTTGGCCATGAGCACATCCATTCTGCCGCGCGAAACGCCGTGCGGCCCTCTTCATGTGCTCTTCTATATAGGGAGTTTGGCCGGGCGCGACGGCTTCGCGGCCAACCTAGATCATTTCTTGCGGAAACGATCGAGCCGCACGACCTCGGCGCCGCCCTGGTTCGGAGGGGTCGGTTCTTCCGCGGTCTCTGCCGTCTCAGTAGCCGACGCAGGTGCCGCGACAGCGGAAGGGGCCGGGGTCGCCGGCAAGTTCTCGCCCGCCACCTCGGCAACATCGGATGTGTCGAACTGGAGGCCGAACTTCACGGACGGATCGAGGAAGCTCTTGATGGCGCTGAACGGCACGATCAGCCGCTCCGGGATGCCGCCAAAGGACAGGCCGACCTCGAAACGGTCCTCGAGCACGGTCAGGTCCCAGAACTGGTGCTGGAGGATGATCGTCATCTCTTCCGGATATTGCGCCAGCAGCCGCGACGAGATCTTCACGCCCTCGGCCTTCGAGACGAAGGTGATGAAAAAATGATGCTCGCCCGGCAGGCCGTGGGCGGCGGCGTCGGTCAGCACCTTGCGCAGCACGCCGCGCAGCGCGTCGCGGGCCAGCACATCGTATCGGATATGATCGGTCGCCATGGTGGTCCTGTTGCATTCCAGGAGACGGGCCCTGCCGGCCCGACTCGCCAAGCCGCAATAGTACCGCGCCTGACGGGTCAGCAGGAGTCCCCGCCGGGAAGGAAATCAGAGGTAAGTGGAGGCTTCTGTTGCCAGGTGCCTCCGAACCCCGCCTAACGGAGCTTAACCCGTTAGGACTTTAAGATGGTCTTTCAAACTGCGTTACGCAGCCTGAGCAACCGGAGCAAAGTTGTCGTTGGCAACTATTGCATAGCCCGATAACGGCGGAACAATACCGGGAAAAAGTTCGCCCTTTACGCCCTCGTCGATCCTATTTCGCCCCCGCCGAAGCTCACTTGTCAGTGGGCCAAGCCCGCCGAACGATGAGCTTTGGTGGAGGCGCCGGGTACCGCCCCCGGGTCCGAATGGTTTATTGCGACGACCGTTTATTTCCATAGCCGGCGAACCGACACCCCCAATATAGGCGGCAAAGGTTTAGAAAGACAGGGGTTTGGCGCGGACGGGCCGAGGTTCCCTTTGGATAGATTTGGGCGGCCTTCGGTCTGATCTTGGCCCCGCGGTGGACCGCGTTCTAAGCTGTTGGCATGTCCCCGGATTCAGCACCGGCCGCCCAAGAGCCGGATCCTCCATCACCTCACGCCCCTCCACCCGGCCTCGCAGCGTTGTTCCTGGCCTTTGCCCGGATGTCGCTGGCCGGCTTCGGCGGCGTCCTGGTGTTTGCCCGGCACGCCATCGTCGACCAGCATCGCTGGATGACGGCGGAGGAGTTCAACGAGACCTTTGCGCTCTGCCATTTCCTGCCCGGGCCCAACATCGTCAATCTGTCGATGGTGTTCGGGTCGCGGCTGCGCGGCATCGCGGGCGGTGTTGCCGCCTTCACCGGGCTGTTGCTGCCGCCGACCCTGATCATGACCGTGCTCGCGATCATCTACGCCCGGTTTGGGGACGTGGAGGTGCTCCGCCGCATCCTAGCGGGTATCTCCTGCGCCGCGGTCGGTCTGCTGATCGCGGTGGTCTTCCGCATGATGACGCCGCTGCTCAAGCGAATGGACGTCGTGGTGATCATCCTGATGCTTGGCGTGTTCACAGCCATCGGCGTGCTTCGCTGGCCGTTGCAGGCGGTGCTGCTGGTCGCGATCCCGCTCAGCATCGGCGTCACCTATTTGATGCGGCGGAAGGTAGCAGCATGAGCAGCGAGAACCCGATCTGGGCGCTGATCTCCACCTTTGGTCTAATGTCCCTGTTCGCCGTCGGCGGCGCTGCGGCCGCGGTGCCCGAGATGCACCGCATCGCGGTCGATTTGCATCATTGGATGACCGACAAGCAGTTCGCCGACGCCTATGCGATCGCGCAGCTCTCGCCAGGTCCCAACGTGCTTATCGTCACGCTAATCGGCTATGCGGTGGCGGGCATTCCCGGCGCGCTGGCCGCAACGCTGGCGATGTGCCTGCCGACAGCGCTGCTTGCCTATTATGTCAGCCGATTGCTGAACCGGCCGAGCCAATCGCGCTGGCCCGGTCTGATCCAGGCTGCACTGGTTCCGCTATCGATCGGACTGATGGCGGCGAGTGCCCTGATCCTGGCACAGTCGACCGATCGCAATATTGCGGCGCTGCTTCTGACCGCGACGGTTGCAGTGATCGCCTCCGTCGCGCGCATCAATCCGTTGTGGCTTCTGCTCGCGGGCGGCGTGTTGGGTTTTGCTGGCATTGTGTGATGAAAATCGCTAGGCAATGATCCGGGCCGGGGATCCCTTCCAGCCGATTAGAACAACAGTGCTCGTGACTTACGGGTCGCGGAGGAGACATGCATGGCCGACACAATGGGCCACTCGGCGACAGCTACGAGAAACACGTCGGTAGCGATCGGTTTCTGCCTGCTGGCCGTCGCGCCGCAGATTTTCGAATTGATCTGGTCCATCGGGACGATCTTCGGATGGGGTGCCGGGCGGGGTCCACTGCAGGTCGTGGCCGCACATGCGACGGCGCTGGTCGCGGGCGCTCCGGCTGCGTTGCTCGCCGCGGCCGGCGGTGACACCAAGAAGGCGTCATCGGACGTGCTGCTGGCGCTGATCTATTCCTATCCGCTGTTTGCGGTGGCGATCCTCACGATCTTCATGACGATCAGATCGGCACAGGACTATGTCGGCGGAATCGTCCTGATGGCGCTCGCGCTGTTTGCGCTGTGGGCCTCGAGCGATTTGCAGGGGATGCGCGGCTTCTCCTTTGGCGCGGGTACGGCGCCGCGGATGTTTGGCGGGCTTCTCGTCGCGCTTGGCGCCGGCATCGCGTTGACCGGTCTCTTGGCTGACGGACCGGCGATGGCGCATTATTCCTGGCGCGGGCCGCTGTTCGTGATGGCCTCGATCGTCTTCTTTGCCCTGGCGATTCGTCCGCTCGGGGTGGTTGTTTCGGCGTTCGTGAGTTTCCTGATCGCGGCGTTGGGCACGCATGAGACCCGCTGGGTCGAAGCGATCATTGTCGGCGCCTGCCTGACACTCGGCTGCGCATTGCTATTCCCCTACGTGCTCGGGCTACCGATGCCGATGTTCCCGCGTTTCCTGGTTCAGTGAGGCTGTCATGGAGCTTTTTGCCAACCTCGCTCACGGTTTTGCCGTCGCCTTCTCTCCGATCAACCTCTTGATGTGCCTGATCGGCGCGCTGGTCGGCACGCTGGTCGGCGTGCTGCCCGGCATCGGCACCATCGCGACCGTCGCGATGCTGCTGCCGATCACCTTCGGTCTGCCGCCGGTCGGCGCGCTGATCATGCTCGCCGGCATTTATTATGGCGCCCAGTATGGCGGCTCGACCACCTCGATTCTGGTCAACATTCCAGGCGAAGCGACGTCGGTCGTCACCGCCATCGATGGCCACCAGATGGCCAGGCAGGGCCGCGCCGGCCCGGCGCTGGCGATCGCCGCGATCGGCTCGTTCTTCGCCGGCTGCGTCGCGACCATTTTGATCGCGGTCCTCGGCGCGCCACTCACAAAACTCGCGCTGGCATTCGGTCCGGCGGAGTATTTCTCGCTGATGGTGCTCGGCCTGATCTTCGCCGTCGTGCTCGCCAAGGGCTCGGTTCTGAAGGCGATCGCGATGATCGTGTTCGGCCTGCTGTTGTCGATGGTCGGCTCGGACATCGAAACCGGCGCTTCGCGCATGGCCTTCAACATTCCGGAGCTTGCCGACGGTCTCGGCTTCGCGACGGTGGCGATGGGCGTATTCGGCTTCGCCGAGATCATCCGCAATCTCGACGCCGGCGCCGAGATGAATCGCGATCTGGTGCAGCAGAAGATCACCGGCCTGATGCCGACCAGGAAAGACCTGATCGACTCCGCGCCTGCGATCCTGCGCGGCACCGCGCTCGGCTCGATCCTCGGCATCCTGCCCGGCGGCGGCGCGGTGATCGCGTCGTTTGCGGCCTATACGCTCGAGAAGAAGCTGGCGAAGGATCCGAGGCGGTTCGGCCGTGGCGCGATCGAGGGCGTGGCGGCGCCGGAAAGCGCCAACAACGCAGCCGCGCAGACCTCCTTCATCCCGCTGCTCACCCTCGGTATCCCGCCGAACGCGGTGATGGCGCTGATGGTGGGTGCGATGACCATTCATGGCATCGTTCCGGGGCCGCAGGTGATGCAGAAGCAGCCTGATTTGGTCTGGGGCATGATCGCGTCGATGTGGATTGGCAATCTGATGCTGATCATCATCAACCTGCCGCTGGTCGGCATCTGGGTGCGGCTGCTGCGTGTGCCGTACCGGCTGATGTTCCCCTCGATCGTGATCTTCTGCGCGATCGGCATCTACTCGGTGAACAACGCGCCGGTCGACGTCATCCTCGCAGGCGTGTTCGGTCTGGTCGGCTACTGGCTGATCAAGCACGATTTCGAGCCGGCGCCGCTGCTGCTCGGCATGGTGCTCGGACCGCTGATGGAAGAGAACCTGCGCCGCGCGCTGCTGATCTCGCGCGGCGATTGGAGCGTGTTCCTGACGCGTCCGCTGTCGGCCGTGCTGCTCGCGATCGCGGCCTTCCTGCTGGTTCTCACGTTCCTGCCCATGCTGCGCGCCAAGCGCGACGAGGTGTTCACCGAATCCGAGAACTGATCTCGCCGCGCGCAACGTCGGCGTCGCGCCTGCGTCGTCACAGCGCACTGCGTCGGCGCGCCGCATTCGGAAGTCCAATCGACTTGCGTGACAGCTTCGTGAAATGAAAATGCCGGCCTTGTGGCCGGCATTTTTGTTCATGTCGGAGAAGATCGAGATGACCTCCATTCGCGCGCTCACCGGCGCATGTGCGGCCGTGCTGGCATCGCTGTGCGGCTTTGTCGCACCGGGCGAAGCGCAGACCTATCCGACGCGCAGCATCACCATGATCGTGCCGTTTGCCGCGGGCGGCCCCACCGACGTCATCGCGCGCATCGTCACCTCGCACATGGCACAGACGCTCGGGCAGAGCATCATCATCGAGAACGTGGTCGGCGCCGGCGGCACCACCGCGACCACGCGCGCCGCGCGTGCGACCAATGACGGCTATACGCTGATCACCGGGCATATGGGCACGCACGCAGCCTCCGTGCCGCTCTATCCGAAGCTTGCCTATCATCCCGAGAAAGACTTCGAGCCGATCGCGCTGCTCGCGGGCACGCCGATCCTGATCCTGGCGCGCAAGGATTTCCCGCCGAAGGACCTCAAGGAGTTCGTCGCCTACGTGAAAGCCAACGCCGAGAAGGTGAATGCCGCGCATGCCGGTGTCGGCTCGGTCTCGCACGTCTCCTGCGAACTGCTGCACTCCATCCTCGACGTCAAGCCGGTCGGCGTGCCCTTCAACGGCACGGGTCCCGCGATGAACGCGCTGGTGGCGGGACAGGTCGACTACATGTGCGACCAGATCGTCAACGCCGTGCCGCAAATCAACGCCGGCACCATCAAGGCCTACGCGATCGCAACGCCGGAACGCAATCCGTCGCTGGCGAACGTGCCGACGACTGCGGAAGCGGGCCTGCCCACATTCCAGGCCCAGGCCTGGAATGCCATGTTCGCGCCGAAGGGAACCTCGCCTACGATTCTGGCGAGCCTGAACGCCGCCGCTGCCAAGGCGCTCGACGACGAGACCGTGAAGAAGCGCCTGCTCGAACTCGGTAGTGTTATCCCGGGTCCCGTGGAACGGACGCCGGAGGCGCTCGCCGCGCTCGTCAAATCCGAGATCGCGAAGTGGACCCCGGTGCTCAAGCCGGCAAGTTAGTCAGCACAATCAAGCCGATAGGAGAGGGGCGGGACGCCAGTTCCGCCCCTTGTCGTTTGCGCCCGGAGCACTCACTTTTCCGGGTATAATCGGCGAAGGCAGCGAATCGCCGCTGTCGCAGCGCCGGGGGCGCCGTTAAGTTCGCCGCCTCCCCAAAGGCTCTATCGCACATGCACCAGTATCAGGACCTGCTCGAGCGGATTCTTTCAGACGGCGCCGAGAAGACGGATCGGACCGGTACCGGCACGCTGTCGGTGTTCGGCCATCAGATGCGCTTCAATTTGTCCGCCGGCTTCCCGATGCTGACCACCAAGCGGCTGCCGCTGAAGGCGATCGTGCATGAGCTGCTGTGGTTCCTGAAGGGCGACACCAACATCAAATATCTGCGCGACAACGGCGTCACCATCTGGGACGAGTGGGCGGATGCCAATGGGGATCTCGGTCCGGTCTATGGCCATCAATGGCGCTCCTGGCCGGCGCCGGACGGACGCAGCATCGACCAGATCGCCAACGTCGTCGACATGATCAAGCGCAATCCGGACTCGCGCCGCCTGATCGTCTCGGCGTGGAATCCGGCCGAGGTCGACAAGATGGCGCTGCCGCCCTGTCACTGCCTGTTCCAGTTCTACGTCGCGAATGGCAAACTGTCGTGCCAGCTTTATCAGCGCTCGGCCGACGTGTTTCTCGGCGTGCCCTTCAACATCGCCTCCTATGCGCTGCTCACCATGATGGTGGCGCAGGTCACGGGCCTGAAGCCCGGCGACTTCGTGCATTCGTTCGGCGACACCCATCTTTATTCCAACCATCTGGAGCAGGCCCGGCTGCAACTTACCCGCGCGCCGCGTGCGCTGCCGGTGATGCGGATCAATCCTGACGTGAAGGGCATCTTCTCCTTCCGCTACGAGGATTTCGAGCTCGTCGGCTACGATCCGCATCCGCACATCAAGGCGGCAGTTGCGGTCTAGCGCCGATGTCGCTCAGCATTCGCCGCGCACGTCCTGACGAAGCCAGGCTCGTCCTCGATTTCGTCGGCGAGCTTGCCGCGTACGAAAAGCTGTCGCATGAGGTCGAGGCGACCGAGGCTGACATCGCGGACGCGCTGTTCGGCAGCGATCCGCGGCTGTTTTGTGCGGTCGCCGAGTGGAACGGCGAGCCCGTCGGCTTTGCGGTGTGGTTCCTGAATTTCTCGACCTTCAGCGGCCGCCACGGCATCTATCTCGAAGATCTCTATGTGCGGCCGTCACATCGGGGCAAAGGCTTCGGCAAGGCGCTGCTGGTCTATCTGGCCAAGGAATGCGTCGACAACGGCTGGTCGCGCCTGCAATGGTCGGTGCTCGACTGGAATGCGCCGTCGATCGCGTTCTACAAATCGCTTGGCGCTGTCATGCTGGACGACTGGACGCTGTGCCGCGTCTCCGGTCCTGCGCTGACGCGGCTTGCAGGGAGCGTGACCTGATGGAGATCGTCTTCGTCGTTGCGGTTGCGGAGAACGGCGTTATCGGCGCCGGCAACGCGATCCCGTGGCGATTGAAATCGGACATGGCGCGCTTCAAGGCGCTCACCATCGGCAAGCCCGTGATCATGGGTCGCAAGACCTTTGAATCCTTACCCGGGCGTCGACCGCTTCCGAACCGCACCAACATCGTGATCACGCGCGATGCGGCCTATCGCGCCGCTGGCGCTGTCGTCACGACATCGGCCGCGGATGCGGCCGCGGTTGCGCGCGGTGATGCCCTGCGGCGTTCGGCCGCTGAAATCGCGGTCATCGGTGGCGCTGAAATCTACCGGCAATGGTTCGATCGCGCCGACCGCCTGGAAATCACCGAAGTGCACGCCCGGCCGGACGGCGACACGCATTTCGACATCGACAAGGCGCAGTGGGAGGAGACGGCGCGCGTCCGCCATCCCGCCGGCCCCGACGACAGCGCCGACTACTCCTATGTGACATATCGTCGGCGGCGGTCCCATTAACCGCATTCGCCAATGTTAACATTGACTTTTCTGCCCCCGAGCTTAGCTCGGAGGATGGCGAGGCTTGCGTTGTAAGGGTCCTTTCGGTCCCCTATAAAGCCGGGCCGGACAATGCGGGCCGGCTTAAGCTCTAGTCCCGGTCTGCCGAGGAGAACGTCGAATGCCGTGGAAGAATCAGGGCGGTGGCCCGTGGGGCTCTGGTCCGAAGGGACCGTGGGGCTCAGGCCCGCAACCGGTCGGGCCGAGACCGCCGGATCTGGAAGACCTTCTGCGGCGCGGCCAGGACCGGCTGCAGCAGATCATGCCTGGCGGCTATTTCTCCGGCATCGGCATCACGCTGATCCTGCTCATCGTCGTCGCGCTCTGGCTGCTGTCGGGCTTCTTCCGCGTGCAGTCCGAAGAGCAGGGCGTCGTGCTGCGCTTCGGCAAGCATGTGCGCACCGTGGATCCGGGCCTGAACTATCATTTGCCCTATCCGATCGAGACCGTGCTGCTGCCAAAGGCGCTGCGCGTGTCCACCATTTCCATCGGCATGACACTGATCGACGACCCGGCCCGCCGCGGCCGCTCGATCCGTGACGTGCCCGAAGAGAGCCTGATGCTGACCGGCGACGAGAACATCGTCGACGTCGACTTCACCGTGCTGTGGCGCATCAAGCCCAACGGCGTCGGCAACTTCCTGTTCAACATCCAGAATCCCGAGGGCACCGTGAAGGCGGTCGCCGAAAGCGCGATGCGCGAGGTGATCGGCCGCTCCAACATCCAGCCGATCCTGACCGGCGCGCGGACGCAAACCGAAGCCACGGTGCAGGACCTGATGCAGAAGACGCTCGATAGCTACGGCGCCGGCATCCAGATCACCCAGGTGCAGATGCAGAAGGTCGATCCGCCGGCACAGGTGATCGACGCCTTCCGCGACGTGCAGGCGGCGCGCGCCAATCTCGAGCAGCTGCAAAACGAAGCGCAGACCTACGCCAACAAGGTCGTGCCGGAAGCGCGTGGAAACGCGGCGCGGATCCTGCAGGCCGCCGAGGGCTACAAGGAGCAGGCGGTTGCCGAGGCAAAGGGTCAGAGTTCACGCTTCCTGAAAGTGTACGAGGAATATAAGAAGGCACCCGACGTGACGCGTGAACGGATCTATCTGGAGACGATGGAGCGCGTGCTCGGCGGCTCGGACAAGCTGATTTATGACGGTGGTTCCTCGGGCCAGGGCATCGTGCCCTATCTGCCGCTCAATGAATTGTCGGCCAAGAAGCCCACGACAACGGGCCTGCAGTCGAGCGGAGGCACGCGATGAGGTCTCCGGTTACTGGCATCGTCGCGCTGCTCGCAGCGCTTCTGGTCGCGATTGTCGCCTACATGTCGCTGTTCACGGTGCAGCAGACCGAGCAGACCATCGTGCTGCAATTCGGCAAGCCCGTGGACGTCGTCACCGACCCCGGGCTGCACTTCAAGGCGCCCTGGAATTCCGTGATCAACATCGACAAGCGGATTCTCGACCTCGAGAACCCTTCGCAGGAGGTCATTGCCTCCGACCAGAAGCGGCTCGTGGTCGACGCGTTTGCGCGCTACCGCATCAAGGACGCGCTGCGCTTCTACCAGAGCGTCGGCTCGATCCAGGCGGCGAACCTCCAGCTCACCTCGCTGTTGAACGCGGCGCTGCGCCGCGTGCTCGGTGAGGTCAACTTCATCACCGTGGTGCGTGATGAGCGCGAGAAGCTGATGGGTCGCATCCGCGAGCAGCTCGACAGGGAGGCTGATGGTTACGGCATCGAAGTCGTCGACGTCCGGATCCGTCGCGCCGATCTGCCGGAGCAGAACAGCCAGGCGGTCTACCAGCGCATGCAGACCGAGCGTCAGCGCGAGGCAGCGGAGTTCCGCGCGCAGGGCGGCCAGAAGGCCCAGGAGATCCGCTCCAAGGCCGATCGCGAGGCAACCGTGATCATCGCCGAAGCCAACTCTCAGGCCGAGCAGACGCGCGGTGTCGGTGACGCCGAGCGCAACCGCCTGTTCGCCGAGGCCTACGGCAAGGATCCCGACTTCTTCGCATTCTACCGGTCGATGACGGCCTATGAGAACGGGCTGAAGAAGGACGACACCCGCTTCCTGCTGCGGCCGGACTCGGATTTCTTCCGGTATTTTGGTAACCCGTCCGGCAAGCCGACGACCGGGACGCCGGCGAAACCGTAAGCTAGACAAGGGCGGCAGGTTTGGCCGCCCTTCGTCCAGACAAGAACAGCACCACGGGAGGTTCCAATCCGATGAGGTCCATTGCGTTCGCCGACTTCCTCATCGGCTTAGGCATCCTGTTTGTGCTCGAAGGCTTGATGTTCGCGGCCAGCCCGAACTGGATGCGCAAGGCCATGAAGAGCGCTATTGCTACACCGGACAATATCCTGCGGGCGGTCGGGATCGGCTCGGCCGTAGCCGGCCTGATCCTGATCTGGGTGATGCGACGTCCGATCTAGCCGCGCGGCCAACGCCAAAGTGAAGGCGAGGGGCGGGTTTTCGCCGTATTATGTGGGTCTTGAGGCCCATTAAGCTCCGCGCTTGCGCCGTGCCCCTGTTCGAGCGCAGTCTTGAGGCCGAATCCTTATTCTCTGGAGACCACAATGACCGCTGCCACCATTGTTCCGACCCGCTTGCGCCAACATGCGCGATGTGGGCTGGCCGCGCTCGCCATCGGCGCTTTCAGTGTGTTCGGCTCGCCGGTGCAGGCACGCGGACCGGAAGGCATCGCCGACGTCGCTGAGAAAGTCATCGACGCCGTCGTCAACATCTCGACCTCGCAGACGGTCGAGGCCAAGGGGGGCGGTGGCAGCAACACCATGCCGCAACTGCCGCCCGGCTCGCCGTTCGAGGAATTCTTCGACGACTTCTTCAAGAACCGCAAAGGCCCCGGCGGCGGCAGCAAGGGCGGCGATAACGGCAACGGCCCGCCGCGCAAGGCCAACTCGCTCGGAAGCGGCTTCATCATCGACACATCCGGCGTCGTCGTGACCAACAACCACGTCATCGCCGATGCCGACGAGATCAACGTCATTCTCAACGACGGAACCAAGATCAAGGCCGAGCTCGTCGGTGTCGACAAGAAGACCGATCTTGCCGTCTTGAAGTTCAAGCCGCCGAAGCCGCTTGTTTCGGTGAAGTTCGGCGACTCCGACAAGCTGCGCCTGGGCGACTGGGTGGTCGCGATCGGCAACCCCTTCAGCCTCGGCGGCACAGTGACCGCGGGCATCGTCTCGGCCAAGAACCGCGACATCTCCTCGGGGCCCTATGACAGCTACATCCAGACCGACGCCGCCATCAATCGCGGCAATTCCGGAGGCCCGCTGTTCAACCTCGATGGCGACGTCGTCGGCGTCAACACCCTGATCATATCGCCCTCCGGCGGCTCGATCGGCATCGGCTTCGCGGTGCCGTCGAAGACGGTCGCCGGCGTCGTCGATCAGCTCCGTCAGTTCGGCGAATTGCGTCGCGGCTGGCTTGGCGTACGAATCCAGAGCGTCACCGACGAGATCGCCGAGAGCCTCAACATCAAGCCGGCGCGCGGCGCGCTGGTGGCCGGCGTCGACGATAAGGGCCCGGCCAAGCCGGCCGGCATCGAACCCGGTGATGTCGTCGTCAAGTTCGACGGCAAGGACGTCAAGGATCCGAAGGATCTGTCCCGTGTCGTCGCCGACACCACAGTCGGCAAGGAAGTCGACGTCATCATCATCCGCAAGGGCGAGGAGCAGACCAAGAAGGTTACGCTCGGCCGCCTGCAGGACCCGGACAAGGTGCAGGCCGCGGTGAAGACCGACGAGCCGCCGCCCGAGAAGCTGGTGACGCAGAAGGCGCTCGGCCTCGATCTCGCCGTGCTGAACAAGGATCTGCGCACGCGCTACAAGATCAAGGACAGCGTCAAGGGCGTGGTCGTCACCAATGTCGATGCCAATTCGGATGCTGCCGAGAAGCGGCTCTCTGCCGGCGACGTCATCGTCGAAGTCGCGCAGGAAGCGGTCGCGAGCGGCGCCGACATCCAGAAGCGGATCGACCAGCTCAAGAAGGACGGCAAGAAGTCCGCACTGCTGCTGGTCTCGAACGGCGATGGCGAACTGCGGTTCGTGGCGCTGAGCGTGCAGTAGTCGCGGCACAATGTCGTGGGTGGGCAAGGCGAAAGTGCGCCTTTGCCCACCGTACGGCTGCGCGCGATGTCGCAGCGACCGAAGGAACTATTCCACGAACTCGGCGCGCTTATAGCCCTGCGCATAGAGCAGCGCGGTGAGATCGCCGTGGTCGATCCGCGCAGCCGCGGCGGCCGCGACGGCAGGCTTGGCGTGATACGCCACACCCAGCCCTGCCGCCTGGATCATCGCCAGATCATTGGCGCCGTCGCCGACGACGACCGAGTCGATGTCGTCGAGATCGAACGACTCCATCAAATCCACCAGCGTCGCGAGCTTGGCGGCGCGACCCAGGATCGGCTCCTTCACTTCACCGGTGAACTTGCCGTCGCGCACGACGAGCTCGTTGGCGCGGTTCTCCTGGAAGCCGATCTTGGCGGCGACCGCGCTGGTGAACAGGGTGAAGCCGCCGGAGACGAGGCAGGTATAGGCGCCGTGGGCGCGCATGGTCGCGACCAATTCGCGGCCACCCGGGGTCAGCGTGATGCGCTTGGCCAGCACCTCGTCGACGACGCTGGCCGGGAGATCCTTCAGTAGCGCGACGCGCTCGCGCAGTGCCGGCTCGAACTCGATCTCGCCGCGCATTGCGCGTTCGGTGATGGCCGCCACGTGCGCCTTCATCCCGACGAGATCGGCGAGTTCGTCGATGCATTCCTGGCCGATCATGGTGGAATCCATGTCGGCGAGAAAAAGCTTCTTGCGCCGGACGCCGGCAGGCTGCACGACGATGTCGATGGGCAGATCGCCGCGAAGCTCGCGCAATCGCTCTTCGATGGCGTGACGGTCGCCTTCGAGGTTACTGTCGGCGCCGAAGGGGATGTCGACCGCAACCCCGTCGAACAGCCAGTGCGCGGGTGCCGCTTGCGGCAGCACGGCGCGGGCGCCGTCGACGATGGTCGAGTCGAGGGCGGGATTGGCGGGATTGCAGATCAGCGTGGCGACGAGGGACATTTGAGGTTTTCGTGAGCGAGAGGCATTCGAGCAAGGCCGTGCTTATCGCAGGCCCGACCGCTAGCGGCAAGTCGGCACTGGCGCTGGAGCTTGCGCTGAACGCGGGCGGAATCGTGATCAACGCCGATTCCATGCAGGTCTATCGCGACCTCCGCGTCATCACCGCGCGTCCCACGCAGGATGAGGAGGCGCGCGTGCCGCATCGCCTCTATGGCCATGTCGATGCGGCCGTGAACTTTTCGGCCGGCGCCTGGGTGGCTGATGCCGCGAAGGCGCTCGAAGAAGCGCGGGTCGAGGGCCGCCTGCCAATCTTCATTGGCGGCACTGGGCTGTATTTCAAGGCGCTGACGGCGGGTCTCTCGGTCGTGCCGCCGATCCCAGCGGAAATGCGTGAGGACGTACGTGCCCGGCTGGAGCGCAACGGCGTCGAGGCCCTGCATGCGGAACTCGCGCGTCGCGATCCCCGCGCTGCCGAGCGACTGAATCTCCGCGACCGCACACGCATCGCGCGCGCGCTTGAGGTGGTCGAGGCGACCGGTCGTTCGCTGCTCGACTGGCACCATGAGGGCCAGCCGCCGCTATTGCCGAAGGACAGTTTTCGCGCGGTGTTTCTCGCGCCCGGACGTGATGAGCTTTATGCCCGCATCGACGCCCGGTTCGACGTTATGCTGGGCGCTGGTGCCCAGACCGAGGTCGAGCTGCTCGCCGCTCGCGGGCTCGACCCGCTGCTGCCGGCCATGAAGGCCCACGGTGTGCCGGCGTTGATCCGCCATCTGCACGGTGAGCTCAGCCTGGAGGAGGCCGCTATGATCGGCCGGGCCGACACCCGCCACTACGCCAAGCGTCAATTCACCTGGTTCCGGCACCAGTTGCCCGCGTTCGAATGGGTGAAGCCGGAGGAGGCGAGCGGATGGCTGGCGGCCGCGGAGCGCGTTGCGCGAAACCCCGGCTGACGTGGTTTTGTGCTCGGGTTCCCGCATTTACCCCTCGCCGAACCCCGGGAACATCGTTACATTGCCAAAATCGCGCGAGAACGACCGCTTTGCCTTGACATCCGGGCTTTGGTCGCTATGTTTCGCGCAACCTTTGGGAAGCCGAGCGCCGCCATGCGTAACATTATTACCAGCATCCTTATCGCCGTCGTACCCAGGCACACCGCCGGGGATGGCTAGCTGCCATCCACATGACAGGCGGTGTGCAGGGTCCCTCTTCGGGGCCTTTTTTATTTCCCGAACCCGACACGAACGAAGCCGCTGACAACAGCGCATCCGGAGCAAGCCAATGAGCGACAAGAGCCACGATCCGAACCAGATGACCGGCGCCGCGATGATCGTCCGCGCGCTGATCGATCACGGCGTGACCGACATTTTCGGCTATCCCGGCGGCGCTGTGCTTCCGATCTATGACGAGATCTTCCAGCAGAGCGAAGTCCAGCACATCCTGGTCCGCCACGAGCAGGGCGCGGGCCACGCCGCCGAGGGCTACGCGCGTTCGACCGGCAAGCCCGGCGTCGCGCTGGTGACCTCCGGTCCCGGCGCCACCAACATGGTGACGCCGCTGACCGATGCTCTGATGGATTCGATCCCGCTGGTCTGCATCTCCGGTCAGGTGCCGACGCACCTGATCGGTAACGACGCGTTCCAGGAATGCGATACCGTCGGTATCACGCGCCCCTGCACCAAGCACAATTGGCTGGTGCGCGACGTCAACGATCTCGCAAAAGTCCTGCACGAAGCCTTCTACGTGGCGACCACGGGCCGTCCGGGCCCGGTGCTCGTCGACGTTCCCAAGGACGTCCAGTTCGCGACCGGCACCTATCATCCGCCGCGCAAGTCCGACGTGCACCGCTCCTACGCGCCACGCGTGAAGGGCGATGCGACGCAGATCCGCAAGGCCGTGTCGCTGCTGGCCGGCGCCAAGCGCCCGGTGATCTACAGCGGCGGCGGCGTCATCAATTCCGGCCCCGAGGCGACGAAGTTGCTGCGCGAGCTGGTCGAGGTTACGGGCTTCCCGATCACCTCGACGCTGATGGGCCTGGGTGCCTATCCGGCGTCGGGCAAGAACTGGCTCGGCATGCTCGGCATGCACGGCACCTACGAAGCCAACATGACCATGCATGATTGCGACGTCATGCTGTGCGTCGGCGCGCGCTTCGACGATCGCATCACCGGCCGTGTCGATGCGTTCTCGCCGAACTCGAAGAAAATCCACATCGACATCGATCCGTCCTCGATCAACAAGAACATCCGCGTCGACGTGCCGATCATCGGCGATTGCGGCAACATCCTCGGCGACATCCTCCAGGTGTTCAAGGCCGAGGCGAAGAAGCCGGACATCAAGACCTGGTGGCAGCAGATCGCGCAATGGCGCGCCCGCAACTCGCTCTATTACAAGAAGAGCAACGACGTCATCCTGCCGCAGCACGCGATCCAGAGCCTGTTCGAGCTGACGCGCGGCAAGGACACCTACATCACGACCGAAGTCGGTCAGCATCAGATGTGGGCGGCGCAGTTCTACGGCTTCGAGGAGCCGCACCGCTGGATGACGTCGGGCGGTCTCGGCACCATGGGCTACGGCCTGCCGGCCGCGATTGGCGTGCAGGTCGCCCATCCCGACAGCCTCGTCATCGACATCGCGGGCGACGCCTCGGTGCAGATGACGATGCAGGAGATGTCGACGGCGGTTCAGTACGAGCTGCCGATCAAGATCTTCATCCTGAACAACCAGTACATGGGCATGGTGCGGCAGTGGCAGCAGTTGCTCCACGGCAACCGGCTGTCGCATTCCTACTCGGAGGCGCTGCCGGATTTCGTCAAGCTCGCGGAAGCCTATGGCGGGGTCGGTCTCCAGGTCACAAAGCCTGCCGATCTCGAAGGTGCCATCAAGGAGATGATCTCGGTCAAACGCCCGGTGCTGTTCGACTGCCGCGTCGCGGCGCTGGAAAACTGCTTCCCGATGATCCCCTCCGGCAAGGCGCACAACGAGATGCTGTTGCCCGAGCAGGCCAACGACGAAGCCACGGCCAAAGCGTTCGCCGGCGGCAAGGCGCTGGTGTGAGCCCATGTTCGACCTGACGGAGCTCGAGCGCGCACATGCGATCGTGGGGCGGGCGGTCCCGGCGACGCCGGCGCGCGGCTGGCCCTTGCTCGCTGCGCGGCTCGGCACTGAAGTCGTGGTCAAGCACGAGAACCACACGCCGATCGGCGCGTTCAAGGTGCGCGGAGGCCTCGTCTATCTCGACCGTCTCAAGCACGAGAGTCCGAACACGCCCGGCATCATCTCGGCGACGCGCGGCAATCACGGCCAGAGCCTGGCCTTTGCCGCGAGCCGTCACGGCCTGCCCGCGGTGATCTATGTGCCGCGCGGCAACTCGGTCGAGAAGAACCGCGCGATGAAGGCTTTCGGCGCGGAGCTGGTCGAGTACGGCGAGGATTTTCAGGCCGCGCGCGAGGAGGCCGAGCGCCGCGCGCAGTTCGCTGGGCTCCACATGGTGCCGTCGTTCCACCCGGATCTGGTGCTGGGCGTTGCGACCTACGCGCTCGAGCTGTTTCGGACCGCACCCGACCTCGACATTCTCTATGTGCCGATCGGGCAGGGCTCCGGCATCTGCGGCTGCATCATGGCGTGCGATCTCCTGGGCCTGAAGACCGAGATCGTCGGCGTGCAGTCGACGGAAGCGCCGTCCTATGCGCTGTCGTTCGCGGCGGGCAAGATCGTGGCGACTGAGACCGCCAACACGCTCGCTGATGGCATGGCGACGCGCATCCCGGATGCAGATGCGCTCGCGCTGATCCGCAAGGGTGCCTCGCGCATCGTCCAGGTGACCGACGACGAGGTTGCCGCCGCGATCCGCGCCTACTGGACCGATACGCACAATCTCGCCGAGGGTGCCGGTGCCGCCGCGCTCGCCGCGGCGCTGCAAGAAAAGAGCAAGCTGAGGGGCAGGCGCGTCGGTCTCGTGCTGTCCGGTGGCAATATCGATTTCGATCTGTTCCGCCGTTGGGTCGGGACGGACGCGCCAGCGATGGCGTGAGGCAGAGACCAGAGGGGACGACAATGAACCAGCCCGCATCCGCCTACTTCATCGAAGAGCGTCACGATCCGAACGAGACGCACACGCTTGCGGTGCTCGTGCAGAACGAGCCCGGCGTGCTCGCCCGCGTCATCGGCCTGTTCTCGGGCCGCGGCTACAACATCGAGAGCCTCACGGTTTCGGAGACTGAAGCGCAGAAGCATCTCTCGCGCATCACCATCGTCACCACGGGCACACCGATGGTGATCCAGCAGATCAAGCACCAGCTCGATCGCATGATCCCGGTCTACCAGGTCGTCGACATGACCCAGACCAAGCGCTCGATCGAGCGTGAGCTTGCGATGGTGAAGGTGCGCGGGCAGGGCGAGCATCGCGTCGAGGCGTTGCGGCTGGCGGATGCGTTCCGCGCCCGCGTCATCGACGCCACCACCGAGAGCTTCGTGTTCGAAATCACAGGCAATACGGACAAGATCAATCAGTTTATCGACCTGATGCGCCCGCTCGGCCTTGTCGAGGTGTCGCGCACCGGCGTTGCCGCGATCGGCCGCGGGCCTGAAGGGATGTGAACCATGCTGGCGCGCGACTGGTACTACAACGAGCGGAACCGGATGGGCATCGAGCCCGCGGTGGCGTCGATCTACGACGCCCACGACGATGCCGATCTGCGGGCGCGCGCCGCGCTGAAAATGCTGGGAGTCCAGCGCGGCTGGCGCATCGCCGACATCGGCTGCGGCAACGGCGTGCTGGCCACCGAAGCCGCGTTGATGGGTGCCCAAGTCGATGCCATCGACATCTCGCCGGCGATGCTGGCGCTGGCCGAGATCTATGCCCGCGACCGCAAGGCGCCTGTCCGCACGCAATCGGCCGGCCTGCTCAGTTTTGCTTACCAGCCCGAATCCTACGATCTGATCGTCAGCGAGTTCACGCTGCATCATCTGCCGGATTTCTGGAAGGCAGTCGCAATGTCGCGGATTCTTCGCGCGCTGAAACCGGGGGCGACCTTCTATCTCCGCGACATCGTCTACGCCTCGATGCCCGACGCGGTCGAGCGCGATGTCGAGCAATGGGCCGACTACCATATCAAGAACCATGATTTCTCGCGCGAGAGCGTGGTGACGCATATGCGCGACGAATATTCGACCTTCGGCTGGGTGATGGAGCGGATGCTGACCGATGTCGGCTTCACGCTGGTCTCGGCCGACTATCACGCACCGATGCACGGGACTTATCTCCTGCGCAAACCGAAAGCCGGCGAGCAAGGCTAGACGAGAAGAACAAGCAGGGCTGCACGACAGGGCAGAACCGGAAACAACAATGAAGCCCGCCGACATCCTCATCGCCCTCATGGTGGCGATCATCTGGGGGTTTGCCTTTGTGGCGAGCCGGATCGCGCTCGACGAGTTTTCGCCGGAGCTGATGACGGCGATGCGCTTTTCGATCGCCGCGGTGCCGTGCCTGTTCATTCCCAAGCCGAAGGTCGCCTGGTCGCTCCTCATCGCCATCAGCTTTACGCTGTTCCTCGGTCAGTTCCTGAGCCAGGCTTACGGCATAGCCCATGGCGTTCCGGTGGGCCTGACCAGCGTCGTGGTGCAGAGCCAGGCGCTGTTCACGATCGGCTTCGCGGCGCTCGTCTTCGGCGAGCGCCCGGCGCCGGCGCAGACGCTCGGCATCGTCATCGCAGCGATCGGGCTGCTGATGATCTGCGGCACCGTCGGGTATGATTTCAGCGTCGGCGCCTTCGCGGTGCTGATGATCGCGCCGATCTGCTTTGCCGTCGGCAATCTCCTGCTGCGCGGTGCCCGCGGCGCGCCGATGTTCGATCTGTTCGCCTGGCTGTGCCTCGTCGCCGCGGTACCGCTGTTCGCACTCGCGCTGGTCGTGAACGGGCCGACGCAGACTTTCCAGTCGCTGATCCATATGTCGCTCACCGGCCTGATCTGCCTGCTGGTGATCGGAGCGATCTCGACCAGCATCGCCTATTGGCTGTGGGGGCGGCTGCTGCGTGATTATCCTGCTGCACAGGTGGTGCCGTTCGCGCTGCTGGTGCCGTTCGTCGGCTCGGCTGCGTCCAGCATCGTGTTCGGCGAACGGTTCGGGCCGCTCCGCCTTGCCGGCATGGTGACGGTCATCGGCGGCATCGCAGTGATGGTGCTGGTCAGGCGGCCCAAGGCGTTACCCAAAGAACCGCTTGCGAAAATCGCGTGAGGTGAATATGGCCTACTCGCTGTTCTATGCTTTCCTCGCCTTCATGGTGGTGATGTACTTCACCCCCGGGCCGAACAACATCATGCTGTTGTCCTCCGGCCTGACCTACGGCTTCCGTCGCACCATTCCGCACATCGTCGGCGTCGTCCTCGGCTTTGCCTTCATGGTCGCCACCGTCGGCCTCGGGCTCGGCACGGTGTTTCTGGCCTATCCGATCCTCGAGACCATCCTGAAATATGCCGGCGCCGCCTACCTGATTTACCTTGCTGCCGTGATCGCCATGTCCGGCCCGGCCAAGCCGGGCGAGGGAGACGGTCGCGGCCCGATGACCTTCTGGGGCGCCGCCATGTTCCAGTGGATCAATGCCAAGGGCTGGGTGATCGTGATCGGCACCATCACGGCTTACGCGGCCATTGCCCAGTTCCCGATCAACATCGCCATCCAGACCCTGATCAGCCTGCTGGTCGGCACGATCTCGACGGTGGTTTGGGCCTTCTTCGGCACTGCACTACGACCGGTGCTGACCTCGGAGCGGCTGGTCCGCGCCTTCAATATCCTGATGGCGCTCCTGCTGCTCGCCTCCCTCTACCCCGTTTTCATGGATGCATGATGTCGCGGATTTCCATGCAGAAACGGGTTTCCCTAAGGGCTGAAAATGCTCTAGACAGCCCCCGAAATCCGCAAATTTCACCCTTCGGACACTGACTATCGGCCGATTCTGGCCCTGAACGAGGAAACGACTATGCGTGTTTATTACGATCGCGACGCCGACCTGAACCTGATCAAGGGCAAGAAGGTCGCCATCGTCGGCTATGGCAGCCAGGGCCACGCCCATGCGCTCAACCTGAAGGACTCCGGTGTCAAGGAAGTCGCCATTGCGCTGCGCAAGGACTCGGGCTCGGTCAAGAAGGCGGAAGCCGCCGGCTTCAAGGTGATGGAAGTTGCCGACGCCGCCAAATGGGCCGACCTCGTCATGATGCTGACCCCGGATGAGCTCCAGGGCGACATCTATCGCGAGCACCTGCACGACAACATGAAGAAGGGCGCCGCCCTCGTCTTCGCGCACGGCCTCAACGTCCACTTCAACCTGCTCGATCCGCGCGCCGACCTCGACGTGCTGATGATCGCGCCGAAGGGCCCCGGCCACACCGTGCGCTCGGAGTATCAGCGCGGCGGCGGCGTGCCCTGCCTGATCGCGATCGCCAAGGACGTCTCGGGCAACGCCCATGACCTCGGCCTGTCCTACGCCTCCGCTGTCGGCGGTGGCCGCGCCGGCATCATCGAGACCACCTTCAAGGAAGAGTGCGAGACCGACCTGTTCGGCGAGCAGGTCGTGCTCTGCGGCGGCTTGGTCGAGCTGATCAAGGGCGGCTACGAGACCCTGGTCGAAGCCGGCTACGCGCCGGAGATGGCCTATTTCGAGTGCCTGCACGAAGTGAAGCTGATCGTCGACCTGATCTATGAAGGCGGCATCGCCAACATGAACTACTCGATCTCCAACACCGCGGAGTACGGCGAGTACGTTACGGGTCCCCGCATCGTCACCGCCGAGACCAAGGCCGAGATGAAGCGCGTTCTCGCCGACATCCAGGGCGGCAAGTTCGCGCGCGACTGGATGCTCGAGAACAAGGTCAACCAGACCTCGTTCAAGGCGACCCGCGCCAAGCTCGCCCAGCACCCGATCGAGGAAGTCGGCGCCAAGCTTCGCGACATGATGCCCTGGATCAAGAAGGGCGCGCTGGTCGACAAGTCGAAGAATTAAGGCGGCGATCTCTGGACGTGGCGCGTCGGTGACGCGCTACGTTCGGGGCGTGAGAGCGAAAACAAAGAGCTTCGCTCGCCAAACCAAATCTTAAATCTTCGCGACTATATCTGAGCGAGATCGCGAACAGCGGTCTCGCTCTTTTCATCTCGCGCGAAGCATTGCTGCTTCATTCAAATTCTTCGCGAGTTGAAGTGCTCTCAGAGCAGCAAGAACTGACGCTTAAACCACATTCTTGAATTCGCGTCGTTCTTCAACGCTTTTTCAGAACTCGCAATCGCCAAAAGCGCCGTGTCCTCAGAGTCTAAGATTCGGCTCTTCATCTGCGCTTTCATCGTTGGTCAAACGTATTTCTCGACGTTCGCACACCGCTTCATCTTAAGAACCGACACCTGCTGCGCCTTCTTTGCCGTGCGTCGAGCTCTCGAAAAAGTTCATCAGTGCGCTGCTTGAGAACCGGGCAGCATTGCGCTGGCGCGGCCTCCCCTTACATTGACCGTGGGGCACAAAGGGGGGAAGGACCATGCGATCAGTCGTCATCACCGGCGCATCCACCGGCATTGGCTGGGCCATTGCGAAATTTCTCATTGGGCGCGGCTATCGCGTCTTCGGCAGCGTCCGCAAGCAGGCCGACGCTGACCGGCTGAAGGGTGAGTTCGGTGCGAACTTCACGCCGCTGCTGTTCGACGTTACCGACGAGGCCGCCGTGCTGGCGGCCGCGCGCCAGGTCCGCGAGGCGCTGGCCGGCGAGACGCTAGCGGGTCTCGTCAACAATGCCGGCGTTGCCGTCGCTGGCCCCGTGCTCGAATTGTCGGCGGATGATTTCCGCCGCCAGATGGACATCAACGTCATCGGCCCTGTGATCGCGACGCAGGCGTTCGGTCCGCTGCTCGGCGCCGATCCGTCGCTGAAGGGGCCGAAAGGGCGGATCGTGATGATCAGCTCGGTCGCGGGCAAGAATGGCAATCCGCTATCGGCCCCATATTGCGCCTCCAAGCATGCGATCGAGGGCCTGTCGGAAAGCCTGCGCCGCGAGCTGATGCTGTTCGGCATCGACGTCATCATCGTCGCGCCCGGTGCGGTGAAGACGCCGATCTGGGCCAAGGCCGAGCAGTTCGATATGTCGGTCTACCAGAACTCGCCCTATCTCCCGGCGCTCAACAAGGTCATGGCGTTCATGATGAAGCTCGGTGAGACCGGGCTACCAGCTGAGCGGATCGCCGAAGTCGTCTTCGAGGCGCTCACGGCTGCAAAGCCCAAGGTTCGGTACCAGATCACGCCCGATCGGATGCGGCACTTCATAACTGCCACACTGCCCAAACGAGCGGTCGACCGCATCATTGCCAAGCGGCTCGGGCTGCTGCCGCAGGGCTAGAACATGCGAAGCATTTTGATCGCCGTCCTTTGCGCCCTCGCTACCGCGGCGCAAGCCGGCGACCAGGGTGATCCGCGGTCCTGCGACGGCTCGACCGTGGAGATGGTCGAGTGCCTGAAGGCGCAGACCGCGCAATGGGACAAGCGCATGACCATCGCCTACCAGCAGGCGATGAAGAATGCCGCGGACGGGCGGCGCGACCAGCTTCGCGCCGCGCAGCGGCTCTGGATCCAGTACCGCGACGCCAATTGCCTCTATTACGGCATGGGCGAGGGCACCATTGCCCGCGTCGATGCCGGCGAGTGCCTGCGCCGGATGACCGAGGTCCACGCGCGCGAGCTTGAGGGCCTCGGCCGCTAGAGTGATTACGCTTTGGCGGTCTGTTGGGTCGGGCGTGAAGCCATCGCCAGCATGCGCAGCGCCATGACGGCGAGCAGCGGAATTAGGAACGCCGTGTAACCAGGCATGGCCGGCACGCGCTTGCCGAACGACACCATGAACTGGAACCAGAGGTAATAGCCGCCGACAAGGTGCAGCGCGCGCCAGGCGCGCGGCCCGATCAGCGCGGCCGTACGATCGAACGAGGTCGCACTCATCGCAGTGATCACGGCATAGCCGATGCCGCCGAAGATGTAGGAGGCCGGCGACGTCGTCTCCATAAAGCCCGCCGGGTCCATCTTGGCGAACGCGATGATCGCGACTGCGTGGATGGCGTGGGAGGCGGCAAAGCTTAAGCCCAGATAGCGGCGATTGCGACGCTGCCAGCGCGTCCAGGCGTTCGGCCAGAGCCGCGCCAGCGCCGCGGCACCGAAGGCCAGGCAGAACAGCAGGAGCGAGCTGCGCGCGGTGAAGCGGATCACCATGCGAACGCCCTCGGCCTCGAACTGCCGCATCGAGGCGATCCAGAGGCTTAAGGCAATCAGGCTCAACGTGAGGACGGCGAGCAGCCGCCAGCCTTCGAACCAGCTTTGACGTTGCGACATGGTGTTCCCCTCCATTATGTAATCATCGATTACATTTCGAGGTGACGGAATCGTCAATGGTGTAATCGCTGCTTACATTCACGTTCGGGTGATGCTAGAAGGCGCCATGCCCGCCCGTCAGACGTCCAAGCCTCAGATCTCGAAGCCTCAGACCTCAAAACCTCGCGCCCGTCGCCAGACACCCGAAGCCCGGCCCTATCACCACGGCGACCTCCGCCGCGTGCTGATCGATGCTGCGCTGCAACTGGCGGCCGAAGGCGCCGAGGTGTCCGTGCGCGAGGCTGCGCGCCGGGCCGCGGTGTCGCCGGGGGCACCGTTCCGGCACTTTCCCAACCGCGACGCGCTGATGGCGGCGGTGGCCGAGGAAGCGCAGCGGCGCTTTCGCGCCGAGATCGAGGCCGCCCTCGCGGAAGCGCCGTCGGCCGACCCGCTGGCCCGCTTCCGCGCCTTCGGCATCGCCTATGTGCGCTGGGCGATGCGTTACCCCGCCCATTTCGAGATCATCTCCACGGGGCGCTATTTCGCCCATGGCAGCTCGGCCGAGCTGACCCGCGACAATGACGAGCTGGTCGCGCTCACCGAGCGGATGCTGGCCGAGGCGGCCGAACAGGGCCTGCTGCGATCGACGGATCTCAAGCGCATCCTGATCGCCGGCCGTGCTCTGATCTACGGTTTTGCCCGAATGAACCTCGACGGCCATTTTCCGCGTTGGGGCGTGGCGGAAGCGGAAGTCGAGCGGCTGGCGGAGGGGGTGATCGATCTGTTCATCGCGGGGATCGGCAAGTCCTAGCGTCACCAGAGGTGCGGCCCTTCGCCACCCGCTAACAATAAGCGAAGGTCGGATCGCGGCTCGCGTTGCTTGTCCGTGACCGTTCCATTACAGTTTTATGACGTGGCGCAGGCTTTCCGGCTGCGTCGAACGCCGCAGGCCGGCCAGACGGCTTGGCATCACCGCGCCGGACCAGAAGTTGCGTGTCGTCGATGGCGTCCGCGCCCAATCCAGGTCCTTCCGCCACCACCGCCGTCCTGGCGAGCGTCGCCGCGCTCGGCATCTGGCGGCTGCTCGCCGTTGCCGCGCCGCATTTCGCAGCGCTGGCGCTGATGTACGAGACCGAGACCGATTTCGGCTCGCGCCTCTCCTTCCTGCTCGCCTGGGGCATCCTCAACTTCTTCTGGATCACGCTGTTGCGCCGGCCGGCGCTGTCGGGCGCGCTGTCGCTGACCATGGTCGTGGTGCTGGTGCTGTTGTCGCGGCTCAAGCACGACGTCGTACAGATGACGGTCAATTTCATCGACCTGATGATGATCGACCGCGACACGGTCGCGTTCCTGTTCACGATCTTCCCGAATTTGCGCTGGTCGGTGATCGGGGCCGGCCTCGTCACGCTGCCGCTGATGTATGCGCTGTGGTGGCTCGATCCGTTCCGCATCCGCCGCCTGCCGGCGCTGGCGGCGATGCTTGCATGTCTCGCCGGGCTGGTCGGCTACTCCGTCTATCATCCTGATGAAGCCTGGCGCGGCTATTACGACGACGGCTATCTCTCAAAGTTCTTCCGCTCCGGCGTCACGGCGGTCTCCGATTTCGTGCAGTACGGCTTCATGGAGTCGGACGCCTCGACCAATGAGCGGCTCAACATGCCGCTGGTCGATTCCTGCCATCCGGCTGGCCGGCGGCCCAACATCATCATGATCCATGATGAATCGAGTTTCGACATCCGTGCCGCACAGGGCATCAAGGTACCGCCTGGGTACGGCAGTCATTTCAAGTCCTGGGACGGCAAGGAGCGCACTTTCCTGGCCGAGAGCAATGGCGGGCCGAGCTGGTTCACCGAATACAACGTGCTTGCAGGTCTCTCCTCGCGCTCGTTCGGCCGCTTCGCCTATTTCGTGACGCGCATTGCGTCGGGCCGTGTCGAGCGCGGCCTGCCGCTGGCGCTGCGCCGTTGCGGTTACGACACCATGTCGCTCTATCCCGCCTATGGCGGCTTCATGGGCGCGCGCAGCTTCCAGGTGACGAGCGGCATCGAGCGTTTCCTCGATGCCAAGGATCTCGGTGCGAAGGACGTCGAGCCCGACAGTTTCTTCTACGACAAGGCGCTACGGCTGATGGGCGAGCGGACGCCCAACAAGCCGCTGTTCAGCTTCATCTATCTCGGCGCCAATCATTTCCCATGGGAGACGCGCTTCCGCCCTGATCTGGTGCCGAACTGGCGCGCGCCGGGCAACGCACCGTCCATCGACGAATATCTGCGCCGTCAGGCGATGAGCGCCGAGCAATACAAGTCCTTCATTGCCGGCTTGAAGAAGAGTTTTCCGGGCGAGCCTTTCCTGATCGTGCGCTATGGCGATCACCAGCCCGAATTCGCGCCCAATCTGCTCGAGCCCGGGCTCGACGAAGGCGCGATCGGCAAGAAGCTCGACGCCTATGATCCGCGCCTCTATGCGACCTATTATGCGATCGACGCCGTCAATTTCGAGCCAGTGAAAAGCGACGCGGTGATGGACACGGTCGACGGTCCCTATCTGCCGCTGGTGATCCAGGAGGCGGCCGGCATTCCGCTCGATCCGTCCTTTGCGGAGCAGAAGGAGATCATGCTCCGCTGCAAGGGCATCTTCTACGGCTGCAAGGACGGCGCCGAGGCGCGGCGACTGAACCGGCTGCTGATTAACGCAGGGATGATTCACGGGCTGTAGTCTCCGTCGCGGCCATTCATTCGCCACTGCGTCCGTGGATATTTTGGCCCGGTGCTCTCCTCCGAATGAGGGACGCCGTGGGGGACGATGCCGGCTAATGGGGACGCTCAACAGATTGCGAACCGCAGGAGAAGTAATTTGCCAATTTCCGTGAAGCAGATGCTCGAGGCTGCTAACGCGGCCGTGCCGAAGATATCGCCGGCCCAGGCGAAAGAGATGATCGGGAAGGGCGCGCTCGTGCTCGACGTGCGCGATGCGCCTGAAATCGAGAAGAACGGCAAGATTCCGGGGGCGGTGAATATCTCCCGCGGTATGCTGGAGTTTCGGGCCGATCCGGACTCGCCCTATCACGACAAGGCGCTCGCCAAGGACAAGACCGTGATCCTCTATTGCGCCTCCGGCGGTCGTTCCGCGCTCGCGGGCAAACTCCTTCAGGACATGGGCTACGGCCACGTCTACAACGTCGGCGGCTTCAAGGACTGGGTCGATGCCGGAGGGGCGACCGAGAAGGCGTAGCAAGGGCGGCGGCGCAGGGAGGCACGCCCTAGCGCCCGCCGACCTTCTGCCACAGCCACGTCGCCACAGCATCCGGCGACGACGTCGCGTCGTTGCCGGCCGCACGTAAATTAGCCTCGCGCATGGTGGTGATGTCGATCTTGCCGAGGAGCGGACTCAGCGCGGCCTTGAGCCGCTCGTCACCGGCACGCTTCGGCGCGAGCAGCAGGATGGCGTCGTAAGGCGGGATCGCTTGCCTGGGATCGTCGAGCGCCACCAGATCATACTTCGCGATCAGCCCGTCGCTGGTGTAGCCGGCGATCACGTCGACCTCGCCGCTGGCGACCGCCGCATACATGAAATCCGGTTGCATCTGGCGTTGTGCGCGGAACTGAAGGCCATAGGCTTTCTGCAGTGCCGCCCATTCCGGCCGCGAGAAGAATTCGTAGTCGCCGGCGATCGACATCGTTGAAGCGTGCGCGGCGAGATCGGCGATGGTGCGGATGCCAAGCGCGTCGGCGCGCTTCTTCGGCATCACCAGCGCATAGGCATTTTCGAAGCCGAGCTCGCCGAGCAGGGTGATGTTGTCCTTGGCGAGCGCCGTCTTCAAATCTGTCACCAGCTCCGCGCGGGGCTTGATGTCGGTGCGGTGCAGCTGGTTGGCCCAGAGCGTTCCGGAATAGTCGACATAGAGATCGATGTCGCCGGCCTTCAGCGCCTCGAAGATCACGCTCGAGCCGAGACCGGACCGTGCCGTGGCGGAGAGGCCGGCTGCCTGGAGGCGGTCCCTCAGCAGGGCCGAGAGCACGTATTGCTCGGCGAAGGTTTTTGCACCGACCACATAGCCGGACGACGTACGTCCCATCGTCGGCACCAGTGTCGCCGCGACCAGCGCCGCGATGCCGATCGCGCCGAGCCCGGCACCCAGGCGGCTGCGATTGCGCAGGCCGCTCTCGATCAGGCCGAGCAGCTGATCGACGGCGAGCGCCAGCAGGGCTGAGGCAAAGCAGCCGAACAGCACGAATACCCAGTTCTGGGTCTGCAGTCCCGCGAAAATGTAATTGCCGAGGCTGGTCTGACCGATCGGCGTCGACAGCGTCGCTGTGCCGATCACCCATACGGCAGCGGTGCGGATGCCGGCCATCATCACCGGCAGAGCCAGCGGAAGCTCGACCATGACCAGCGACTGCCGCTCCGTCATGCCGACGCCTTTGGCGGCCTCAATCAGCGCGGGGTCGATGCCGTTGAGCCCGGTGATGCCGTTGCGTAGCACGGGCAGCATCGAATAGAGCGCGAGCGCCAGCATCGCCGGCAGGAAGCCGAAGGCGGAGAACGAGACGCCGAACCATTTGAGCGTCACGGACGCCGCGAGCAGCAGCAGCGGATAGAACAGCGCGAGCAGCGCCAGCCCCGGCACCGTCTGCACGATGCTGGCGAACGCGAGCAGGATGGCGCGCGGCGCCGGGCGGTTGCGTGTGAGGATCGCGAGCGGCAGGCTGACGGCGAGGCCGAGCGCGAGCGCGGCGAGGCTCACCCGCACATGATTGCCGAGGTAATCGGGCAAATGCGACAGTGCCTCGCCCCAGCGCGGATCATTGAGGAGGCTCATGGCGCACCGCTCTGTGGCAGCAGCGCGTTCAGCCGCTCGACCTGGCGCCGTGGCGTGCGCAGCAGCTCCAGCACATAGGCGTCGCTGCTGGTCGAGAGCTCCGACGGCGTGCCCTGCGCGAGCAACCTGCCGCCGCGCATGACCGCGATGCGGTCGGCGAGCAAAATCGCCTCCGTCATGTCGTGTGTGATCATCACGGTGGTCAGGCCGAGCTTGCGGTGCAGCTCGCGAAAATCCTCGCCGAGCGCATCGCGGGTGAGAGGATCGAGCGCGCCGAACGGCTCGTCCATCAGCACGATGCGAGGCTTTGCCGCGAGCGCCCGCGCCACGCCGACGCGCTGGCGCTGCCCGCCCGAGAGTGCCTCCGGCAGCCGGTCGCGATGGGAGGCACGGTCGAGCTGCACCAGCTCGATGAGCTCGTCGACGCGCGCGGCAATCTCTGCTGCGGGCGCGCCGAGCAGCTTTGGCGTGATCCCGATATTGTCGGCGACGCTCAAGTGCGGAAACAGCCCCCCGCTCTGAAAGACGTAGCCGATCCGGCGCCGCAGCGCGACCGGATCGACGTTCTGGACGTCCTCGCCCTCGACCGTGATGGTGCCGCCGTCGGCCTCGATCAACCGGTTGGCGAGCCGCAGCAGCGTCGTCTTGCCCGAGCCCGAGCCGCCGACGATCGCCAGAAACTCGCCCTCGGCGATGTCGAGTGAGACGTCGTCGACGGCCCGGAGGGGGCCGAAGCTCTTGGTGACGTTTCGGTAGCTGATTGCCAGCTTGGAGGGCATCGCGGGTGGGCTCAAGGGACGGTAAGGGGGCGGCCAGCCCCATGCGTAGCACGCTTGGCCGGTTGATTGAACTTGGACGCGCGAGAGGCTAAGGCATCGCCAGGGTTCGGAGGAAACACATGACAACGCCCACGGCGGTGGCGCTGGAAGATGCCAAGGTTGCGTTCCGGTTGGGGGACGGGCGGGTCTATACGGCGGTGGAGAAGGCCCATCTCGCGGTCGCGCAGGGCGAGTTCGTTGCCATTGTCGGCCCGACCGGTTGCGGAAAATCCACGCTGCTCAATGTCGCGGCCGGTTTGCTGAAGCCCGCCGCGGGCAGCGTCAAGATTTTTGATCGGCCGCTCGCCGGGCTGAACCGGGATGCCGGCTATCTGTTCCAGGCCGATGCGCTGTTCCCCTGGAAGACGGCGCTCGACAATGTCGCGATCGGACTCGAGATCAAGGGCACGCCGCGCGCCGAGGCGCTGCCGCATGCGCAGAAATGGCTCACCTCCGTAGGTCTCGTCGCCTTTGCCAACCGCTATCCCCACATGCTTTCCGGCGGCCAGCGCAAGCGTGTCGCACTGGCGCAGGTGCTGATCCGCGACCCAAAGATCCTGCTGATGGACGAGCCGTTCGGGCCGCTCGATGCGCAGACCCGCCAGGTCATGGGCAATCTGCTGCTCGACTTGTGGAACGCCGACCGCAAGGCCGTGCTGTTCGTCACCCACGATCTCGAGGAGGCGATCGCACTCGCTGACCGTGTCGTGATCATGTCGGCGGGGCCGTCCTCGCGCATCATCGGCGACTGGCGCGTGACGTTGCCGCGCCCGCGCGACATCTTCGAGGTGCGGATGGACAAGGACTTCCATGCGCTGCATCGCGAAATCTGGGGTGTGCTCAAGGATGAGGTGATGAAGGGCTACGCGCAATCGACCCACGCGGCGGAGGCGGTCTGATGTCGCGGGTGACGTTGCTTGCGCTGCAAGTCCTGGTCGCGATCGTCTGCATCGTGTTGTGGCAGCTGTTATCGACCGTGCCGGTGTTTGGCAAGATTTTGCTGCCGCCGTTCTTCTTCTCCAATCCGATCGACGTGTTCGAGCAGATCGTCAAATGGTTCGTTTCCGGTGTGATCTGGAAGCATCTCGCGATCACGCTCTGGGAATCGATCCTCGCCTTCGTGATCGGCTCGCTCAGCGGCGTCCTGGTCGGCTTCTGGTTTGCGCGGCAGCCGCTGGTTGCCGCGGTATTCGATCCCTACGTCAAGATGGCCAACGCGCTGCCGCGCGTGGTGCTGGCGCCGATCTTCGCGCTGTGGCTGGGGCTTGGCATCTGGTCCAAGGTCGCGCTCGGCGTGACGCTGGTGTTCTTCATCGTGTTCTTCAACGTCTACCAGGGCGTCAAGGAGGTCAGCCGCACCGTGCTCGACAATGGCCGCATGCTCGGCATGAGCGAAGGGCAGCTGATGCGGCACGTCTACTGGCCGTCGGCGCTGTCCTGGATGTTCTCCTCGCTGCACACCTCGGTCGGATTCGCCGTGGTCGGCGCCGTCGTCGGCGAATATCTGGGATCGGCCGCAGGGCTCGGATATCTGATCCAGCAGGCTGAAGGTGTGTTCGACGTCGCCGGCGTGTTTGCCGGCATGTTCGTGCTGTCGGCCTTCGTCATCCTCATCGACTTTGGCGTCACGCTCGCGGAGCGAAGGCTGCTGGTGTGGCGGCCGACTACGTCGGATGGACGCGGTTGAGCGTGCAGCCGCTTAGGACCGAGCGGCACGGCATCTTCGCCGGTAGATTTTTACCATCTTCGATTCGGCCAATGGCGGGCCCACGCCTCCGCGGGTAGACTTGGTCACTGGA
Source organism: Bradyrhizobium monzae (assembly GCF_021458635.1). GTDB lineage: Bacteria > Pseudomonadota > Alphaproteobacteria > Rhizobiales > Xanthobacteraceae > Bradyrhizobium. Next base: position 1,142,573 of record NZ_JAIRDQ010000001.1, on the reverse strand, counting down.
CCTGGACGGGTCCTGCTCCCTTCATCTGAGGAAATCAAACGGAGGAATGCTATGCCGGTCCCTTCCAAGCTCGAGCGCAGTCTCCTCAGCCACGAAGAGTATGAGACGATCCGCTTTACGCACCATCCTGCCATTTATGACGTCGAGGTGGCTGAACTCGAAGCCATGCGTCCCCGCTTGCGCAAGATGCGCGATAAGGAACGCACGCTCGGCCGACAACGGCGACGCGAAGGGCGCGGAAAGGCTGAGGCGCGCGGAGCAAGCTTTCCAGGAACCGTCGAGCGTGCATCAGAGCGCAAGCAAGTCTTCGCCGCGGCGCTGAAGCGGCTGAACAAGGAACTCGGCCGTCTTCACAATATGGCAGCCCGCACCGCGAATATCGAAGCGGCTCGAAAGGCGCTTGCGCTGCATCGAGCCGCAAACTTCACGACCTATCCTCCTGCCGGCGCTGCCGCGAACGAAGGCATGGTCCCGAACGCGAGCACACGTCGAAGAAAGATCGTCACCGGCGCAAAGATCGGACGAGTGTCGCAAGCGACGAAAGTCGCGCAGGCGATGCGCGACTCGCGAGGCATGTGAACTCAACGTTCAGTCTAACAGCTTGACGTCATCAGGCGCCTGCGGCGGCGTCTTGATCGCGATCGCCTTGACCTGCCCGCTGATCGGCTTGGTGCCGCCATGCGCCGTCCCCTTGGGGATGATGACGAGGTCGCCAGGCTTCACCGTGACTTCCTTGTCGCCGAACCAGATCGTACCGGTGCCCTCCAGAATGTACTGGATCTCGTTGGTGTTGGGATGCATGTGCTTGGGCACATTGCCGACCTGAATCGACACTGTGGCACCATCGGCAACCATGAAAGTCTTGGACCGATAGCCGACATTGTTCGCAGGGCCCAGCGCGTCGCCTTCCATCTCACTGGTATGAATGATCTGCGGGGCGATGCTCTCGGCGGCCAGTGCCGGCCGGAGCAGGTGGGTTGCGCCGCATCCGGCGGCAAAAGCGGTGGCGATCGACAGCCCGATTGCAAGGCGATTCATGGATGATCCTCCCCATCAAGAATTGTTCTTATTCGGGCATGCTATTGCGCCGAAAGGCCAATGGCCAGTGCCAGTTAAGCGGTGCTTCTCAAGCCCATCCCGCTGCTCTATGGTGCCGCCAGCCGAACGGAGGAAACCAATGAAGAACACGATTGCCAGGCTCGCCGGCGCGTTGCTCGCGCTGACGCTCACCACCGGTCTTGCCGCAGCGCAAAGCAAGGTGACCATCGCGATCGGTGGCGGCGCCTGCCTGTGCTATCTGCCGACGGTGCTGGCCAAGCAGCTCGGCGAATACGAGAAGGCGGGCCTCAATGTCGATCTGGTCGACCTCAAGGGCGGCTCGGACGCGCTCAAGGCCGTGCTCGGAGGCAGCGCCGACGTGGTTTCCGGCTATTTCGACCATTGCGTCAACCTGGCGGCCAAGAAGCAGGAGTTGCAGGCTTTCGTGGTCTATGACCGCTATCCCGGGCTCGTGCTGGTCGTCGCCCCCTCGCATACCGGGGACATCAAATCGGTCACGGACCTGGCCGGCAAGAAGGTCGGTGTCAGCGCGCCCGGCTCCTCCACCGACTTCTTCCTGAAATACCTCCTCAAGAAGAACGGGCTCGATCCCGCCGGCACCGCCGTGATCGGCGTCGGCCTCGGCGCCACGGCCGTCGCTGCGATGGAGCAGGGTCAGATCGACGCCGCGGTGATGCTCGATCCCTCCGTCACGGTGCTCCAGGGCAGCCACAAGGATTTGCGCATCCTCAGCGACACCCGTACGCAAAAAGACACGCTCGAGACCTTTGGCGGCGAATATCCGGGTGGCGCGCTGTACTCGACGGTGGCCTGGATCAATGGACACGAGAAGGAGACGCAGGCGCTGACCAACGCAATGCTGGCCACCATCGCCTGGATCCATTCGCATTCGCCCGAAGAGATCATGGCCAAGATGCCGGACGAGATGGTCGGCAAGAACAAGGACCTTTATCTCGCCGCGCTGAAGAACACGATCCCGATGTTCTCCGAGACCGGCAAGATGGACCCGAAGGGCGCCGACGCCGTGCTGGCGGTGTTCAGCGTCGGTTCGCCCGAGGTGGCCAACGCCAAAATCGACGTCAGCAAGACGTTTACCAACAAGTTTGTCGACCAGGCCAAGAAGACCACGGGGAGCGCCAAATAACTGACGCGAAGGCTTGGTAATCAGGCGTCATGACGTCACTGACCATTCATCGCGTCTCGACGCTTGATCTTGCCGTGCACCCCGTCGTCTGGCCGTTCGCCGAAGCGCGGCGCGCCGAGATCGAGGCGCATTTCGCCGAGCAGCAACGCGCGCGGCCGAAAATCTGGAACGGCCGTGTTCTGCTCGGGCGGGATGCCGTCTTCACCGACGGTCATCTTGCTGCGACCTATTTCGAGACGGATTTCGCCAGTTTCCTGGCCTGGCGCGATTGGGGCTTTCCCGATCCGAACGTGTTCAACGGGTTCGGCATGGGCGCGCTGCGCACCTCCGATGGCGCCTTCGTGATGGGCGAGATGGCGCATCACACGGCCAACGCGGGACGCATCTACTTTGCGTCAGGCACGCCCGATCTCGACGATGTCAGGGACGGCACGCTCGACATTCCCGGCAGTGTCGTTCGCGAGCTCGAGGAGGAGACCGGCCTGCTCCCCGCTGATTATTCGGCGGAGGCGGACTGGCACTGTGTCGTCACCGGCAGTGCACTTGCAATGATACAGATCCTCAACCTGGATATGCCGGGCGAGGCTGCTCGCGCGCGGATTGAAGCCAATCTGGCTCGCCAGGATGAGCCGGAGCTTTCGGCCATCCATCTCGTGCGCGGAATGGATGATCTCACACCTACCATGCCGCGATTTGTCACGGCCTTCATTGCGCAGCAGTTCGCCTCGCGCTGACGCGCGAGGCTTGACATCGCGCGGCCGAGCCCATGTGATGGGCGAAAAGCAAAAACAAAAACGCAATGCACAATCGTCCAGGGAGGTTTAGATGCGCCTGCGCATGGCTGCCCGTTTGGTACGTGGGCTGTTGATCGCGATTGCCGCGATGGGCTTGACCGTTTCGGTCCAGGCCCAAGACAAGAAGATCAAGATCGGCGTGATTTTCGACCTGACCGGCCCGTTGGCGGGCGGCGGCTCCGAGCTCGAATACCTGGGCACCAAGATCATCCTCGATCATTTCAGCAAGACAGGCGTCGAGGGCTACAAGGTCGAAGCGGTCTACGCGGACGCGCAGAGCAAGCCCGACGTCGCCATCAACGAATCCGTCCGCCTGCTCGAGCAGGAGAAGGTCGACATGGTGCTCGGCTTCTTCTCCTCGGCGCAATGCGTGCCGGTTGCCGCCCGCGTCGAGCAGTTGAAGAAGTTCATGTGGATGACGACCTGTATCTCGTCTGCCGTGTTCGCCGACAAGAACTACAAATACGTCTTCCGCCCACAGGCGAGCGGCGACCAATTCGGTGCGATGACGATGGATTTCATCGCGCAGAACGCGCAAGGCAAGCTCGGCAAGGAGCCAAAAGACCTCCGCGTCGCCATCATCCACGAAGACGGCTCCTATGGCGTCGATGTCGCCAAGGGCAACGAAGCCGGAGCGAAAAAGGCGGGTTTCAACGTCGTGCTGAAGGAGGGCTATTCGGCGACCGCGCCGGATCTCTCCGCGCTGGTGACCAAGCTGAAGCGCGCCAAGCCCGACGTGATTTTCCACACTGGCTACAACCCTGACATCACGCTGTTGCTGCGGCAGGCGCGCGAGCAGGGCCTGAAGTTTGCAGCCCTCGTCGGCCACGGCGCCGGCTACGGCGTCTACGAGAAACTGAAGGAAGGGATGGGCGCCGACGCGAGCTACATCTTCAACACCGATCCGATTTCGATCTGGCTCGCCAACCAGAAGACGATGAACCCGAAGCTTGCGCCCGTCATCAAGATGGTCGGCGAGGAGTTCGACAAGATCAAGCCGGGCGTTGCCATCCGCTCAGCCCATGTCGGTATCGGGGCATCCAACACCTACGTGTTCATGGACGACGTCCTGCCGCGCGCGATCAAGAAGTATGGCGGGGTCGATCCCGAGGCGCTGCGCAAGGCGTCGCTCGATACCGACATTCCGGAGGGCGGCACCATGCTCGGCTTCGGCGTCAAGTTCTACGGCGAGGGCACACCGATGGCGGGCCAGAACGAGCGCTCGTTCCCGGTCGTGATCCAGTACATCGACGACAAGTCCTCGGTGGTGTGGCCCAAGAGCCAGGCGCAGCGCGAAGCCGTGCTGCCGCTGCCGAAGGGCACCACCTACAGCAACCAGTAGCGGCGGAGCCGGGGCGGTGCTGGAGGTCAGCGGGCTGGTGAAGCGGTTTGGCGGCTTCACCGCTGTCAACAACGTGTCGTTCAAGGTCGATCAGGGCGAGATCCTCGGCCTGATCGGTCCCAACGGCTCGGGCAAGAGCACGATCTTCAACATGCTCTCCGGCACGCTGGCGCCGAGCGCCGGATCGATCCTGCTCGATGGCTCGGAGATCGCGGGGCTGGCGCCGCACCGGATCATCAACCGGGGCATCGGCCGCACCTTCCAGATCCCGCGCCCGTTTCGCCGCCTCTCCATCTTCGAGAACGTCGCGCTTGCCGGCTTCTACGGCCAAGGCCGCCACAGCCGCGTCAAGGCCGAGGAGGCGGCCGAGCGCTCGCTCGCGATGGTGGGTTTGCCGACCGATCGTCACGCCAGCGTTGACGGCCTCGGCGCGGCGGGGCTGAAGAAGCTCGAGCTCGCGAAAGCGCTCGCCACCGCCCCAAAACTTCTGCTTGCCGATGAAAGCCTCGGCGGTCTCGACGAGGCCGAGATGGGCCAGGCCGCCGACATGCTGCGCAACATCCGGGACGAACTCGGCATCACCATCATCTGGGTCGAGCACATCATGGGCGTGCTGATGCGCGTCGTCGACCGCGTGATGGTGCTCGATCACGGCGAAAAAATCTCGGAAGGCCTGCCGAGTGCGGTTGCTGGCGATCCGCGCGTCATCGAGGTCTATCTCGGCACCGATGCCGAGACCACGCAGGCCGCGGCCGCTGAAGCGCGCCGCCGCGCGGGAGGCCAATGATGCTGGAGCTTCGCGGCGTCAATGCCGGCTATGGCACGTTCCAGGCGCTGTTCGACGTCAATCTCGACGTGAAGGCCGGTGAAGCGGTAGGCGTGATCGGTCCGAACGGCGCCGGCAAGACCACGCTGATGCGCGTCATCTCCGGCCTGATCCGTCCCTCGCGCGGGTCGATCGCGATGGAAGGTGCCGAGGTGCTGGCGACGCCGCCTCACAAGATCGTCAGTCTCGGGATTGCGCATGTGCCGGAGAACCGGCGGCTGTTTCCGCAGCTCTCCGTCGACGACAATCTCAAGATGGGCGCCTTCATGAAGGAGGCGCGCGGGCAATACGCCGAGCGGCTGGAGGTTGTGTTCGACCTGTTTCCGCGGCTGAAGGAGCGCCGCCATCAGATGGCGGGCACCATGTCCGGCGGCGAGCAACAGATGTGCGCGATCGGCCGCGCGCTGATGTCAAATCCAAAACTCCTGCTGCTCGACGAACCATCGGCGGGGCTGGCGCCGGTCGTGGTGCAGCAGGTCTTCGAGCTGGTGAAACGGATCCGCAGCCGCGGCCTGACGGTGCTGATCGTCGAGCAGAACGTGCAGCAGGTGCTGCGCGTGGTCGACCGGGCCTATCTGATCGAGGCCGGGACGATCCGCGCCTCAGGCACATCGGCCGAGATGCTGGCGAGCGACACGGTCAAGGAAGCGTATCTCGGGGTGTGAGGGGCATATGCAGGCGTTCCTGGACATTTTCGACATTTATCTGCTGGAAGCCGTGATCAACGGCATCCTGCTCGGCGGCGTGCTGGCGCTGCTCGCGCTCGGGCTGAACCTGATCTTCGGCGTTATCGACGTGACCTGGATCTGCTACGCCGAGCTCGTGATGATCGGCATGTACGCCATGTATTTCATGGTCCAGTATTACGGCGTCAGCTATTTCATCGCGGCGCCACTGACCATCCTGTTGGTCGCGATCCTCGGCGCGTTGCTGCATTATCTCGTGATCGCGCCGCTGTTGACGGCGCCGCCGATCAACCAGCTGCTTGCAACCGGTGGTGTGCTGTTCGTGTTGCAGAGCTTTGCTACCGTCGCCTTCGGCATCGACTTCCTCAACCTCGGCATCCGCCTCCCGGTGCTCGCCTTCGGCGACATGCATTTCAGTTACGCGCGGCTCTTGTCGTTCCTGGCGGCGCTGGTCGGCATGGTCGCGGTCTATCTGTTCATGACGCGGACCTTTACCGGCACCGCCATCCGCGCCATCTCGCAGGACCGCCAGATCATGGCGCTGATGGGCGTCGATACCAAGCGCATCTATCTGATCACGTCCGCGATCGGCGGCGGGCTGGCCGGGCTCGCCGCCTGCCTGCTGGTGCTGCAGTATGACGTGCATCCCTTCGTCGGCCTCTCCTTCGGGCCGATCACCTTCCTGATCTGCGTGCTCGGAGGCCTGGGCAATTTCATCGGCGGCTTCATCGCGGCCTTCGTGTTTGCCGAGATCATCTCGCTCGGCGGCCTGTTCTCCGATCTCGAATGGGGCTACGTGCTCGCCTTCGCCTTCTTCATCGTCATGATGTTCATCCGGCCCGCGGGCCTGCTCGCGAGGCGGCGATGATGGGGCAGGGCCGGCTCGTAGCTTGGGGGATCGGACTGACCGCGCTGGTCGCGCTGCCGTTCGTCTATCGCGATCCCTATCATCTGCACATTCTGGTACTGATCCTGATCTGGTCGTTCGCCTACACGTCGTGGTCGATGATGGGGCGGTTCGGCCTGGTCTCGCTCGGGCATGGCGGCTTCATGGGGATCGGGGCCTATGTCACCGCGCTGTTGTGGAATCATCTCGGCCTGTCGCCATGGATCGGAATTCCCATTGGCATGGTCGCGGCCGGCGCGCTGGCGCTGATCGTCGGTTATCCCTGTTTCCGCTTCCGCATCACCGGACATTACTTCGTGCTGGTGACGCTCGCGCTCTCCGGCATCGTGCTCCAGATCATCACCGCGACGCGCGACTATACCGGCGGCTCGCTCGGCTATACGCCGAACCGGGCCTCGGGCAACAAGCTGCTCGCGCTGCAGTTCGACGACAAGATCACCTGGTATCTGATCGCGCTTGCGGTGTGGCTCGGCGGCATCGTCGTCTGGCATCTGATCGATCGCAGCATGAGCCGCTACGCGCTCGAGGCGATCTCGGAGGACGAGGACGCGGCTGCCGCCGCCGGCGTCGACGTCACCGCGGAGAAATTGAAGATCACCTTGATCAGCGCCGTGATGACGGCGCTGGCGGGCGCGATCTATTGCCAGTATCAGATGTTCATCACGCCCGACACCGTCTCCGGCATCGCGGTGTCGCTGCAGATGGTGTTCGCCGCCATCGTCGGCGGTCTGTTCGTCTCGCTCGGTCCGACCGTCGGCGCCGTCATCACCATCCTGCTCGCGGAAACCCTGCGCATCGGCTTCGGCACCAGGGCGGTCGGCTGGGACAACCTCGTCTACGGCGTGCTGTTGGTGCTTTTCATCATATTCCTTCCGAAGGGCATCCTTGGTAGCCTGCTCGACCGATTGAAGCCGCAACGCAAGGTGCCCCGCGCCCATGAGCAAAAAGCCGTCCAAACCGCTCGCCCAGGAACTTGACCGCTACATCACGCCGTTCCGGCACGACGGGTCCGGCAAGTTTCACCTGAAGAACTACAAGACCAACGAGAAGGGCGATCTGGACAAGGAGACGGCGCAGGAGATTCTCGACGCCAACAAGAAGCGGCTGGTCGCGTTCCAGGAGAAGCTCTATGCCCAAGACCGCTGGTCGGTGCTGATCGTGTTCCAGGCCATGGATGCCGCCGGCAAGGACAGCGCGATCAAGGCGATCTTCGAGGGCATCAATCCGCAGGGCTGCGAGGTGTCCTCGTTCAAGGCACCGAGCAGCAAGGAGCTCGATCACGATTTCCTCTGGCGCCATGTCATCGCGTTGCCGGAGCGCGGCCATATCGGCATCTTCAACCGCTCCCATTACGAGGAATGCCTGGTGACGCGCGTGCACCCGGAGATCCTTGCCAAGGAGAAGCTGCCGCAAAAGCTCGTCAGCCGGAGCATCTGGAAGGAGCGGTTCGAGGACATCTCCGCGTTCGAGCGCCATCTCTGCCGCAACGGCACCCTGGTGCTGAAATTCTTCCTCAATCTCTCCAAGGAAGAGCAGCGCCAGCGCTTTCTCGACCGGCTGGAGGAGCCGGCCAAGCAGTGGAAATTCTCGATGGACGACATCAAGGAGCGCGCGCTGTGGCCGCGCTACCAGGCGGTCTATCAGGACATCGTGCGCCACACCGCCACGCCGCACGCGCCGTGGTACGTCGTGCCCGCCGACCACAAATGGTTTGCCCGCGTGGTGATCGGCTCCGTCATTGTCGCGGAGCTCGAGAAACTGGACCTGCGCTTTCCCCGTGCCGACAAAGCCTCGGCGGCGGAGTTCGACAACGTGCGCAAGGCGCTGGAGAAGGAAGGGAAGGGGGACAAGAATCGGGGAAAGTGACGGGAGGAAAAAGCCCGCGTGGCCGCCGTCGTCGGCAAAACTTGAAAACAACCCCATGCACAGTCGCCCGCGTTAATGGAAGCAATGGCTTGCTGGCGATCGCGATGTATGTTCGGATTTTAAGAAATTCGCTTGACCCGTCGGGCAAAACACGGGCATGATGTCACCATCGCGACAGTGCCGTGATGGGCGTGTTGAGGATCTCGCGGCGCTTTCAAAAATGGAGAGGCGAATATGCGCGCTCACACCAACGCTGCCGAGAGGGATTAATTCCGCTGTCTCATGCGCGCAATCTGTCGCGGGAACAACAGGGAACGCGTCGCCAAATGTGATTTGAAGGCCATCGATCCCGCTTGACAGTTTTATGTCGGGGGAGGAGCATGCAGGTGGTCGCAAACAAGCGACGCGTAACGTCCACTTCATGAGCAAGGGGAGGTCTATGACGCCACCTCCGCAAATCCAGCCGCGTTAATTGCGATGGAGCTCGTTCGGACTATCGCATAGCGGCAGAAACCGCGAACGGCACGCCGGGTCAAGGTTTAGTGGGCTGCATCAGCAAGGCAGAGCCCCTACCTGCCCGGCGCTGTGCGTTTTGGGCTGACCGCAACTATGCCTTCTTTTGCACGCCGAAGAGATCACCGAGCCATTGATAATACACCGGCTGCTTCTCGTGCAGCGTGGCACGGTTGTTGGGCGGGCGGTCGACATTGCCCCAGAGATAGAGGCTCCCGGTCACCGCGAAGAACTCCTGGACGTTCTTCAGCACGTAGGAGTCCGGCGGGTAAAGCTCGTTCTGCCTGGCTATGCCGTAGAAGCGGACGAGGTCCGGATTCTGCAGCGCGTCCGGCAGCACGCGGAAATGATAGGCATGGAGCAGCTCGTGCAACAGCACCGGCTTCTCCGGCGCAACGACCGCCGCGTCAACCGTGACGCCCTCGACCTTGGACGTGAAATGCCCGCCGCCGTCGCCCTGTCCGGGCTTGACCGAGACCGGCTGGCTCTTGAAGAAGGTCATGATCCCAGGCTTCGCGCCGCATTCGACGACGATGTCGATCTGATGCTTGAGCGATGCGACGATCTCCTTGAGATCAGGCTGGCCCCGCGCGGCGCTGGTGTCGACCGAGATGCCGCGATAGGTGAAGGGGGGTCCGCTCTGTGCGGCCGCAGATCGCGTGCCGAGCACAATCGCAGCTCCCGCAAGCACGAGCCGGCGCCGATCGAAATCTGTCATGTGATGCCCCCGAATTCCCACCCGCAATCTCGCATGCTTTGGCGACACTGGCCATGACGCGGTTCCATCACATCTGCGTTGCGGGAAATGCCAAAGGAAATGCCAAGAGATGGTCGCCTGATCGGCAAACTTCCGACACATGATCGGGGCGAATAGCCACCATCCGGCATGACGCAGTGCTTCGCGCGGTCCCGATTCCGCCGGCGCATTTTCATTTATTTGGGGAATCCGCGTGTCGCATAAGCTTGTCTCGGCGCTTGTCGCCGCCTTCTTCCTGGCCGCGATCTCGTCTTTCTCCCCCGCTTACGCAGAGCCGCCTGCGCCGGCCGCCAATGGCGCGGCCGCATTGTCGCCTGACGAGGCCAGGCGGGCGCTGGAGACGCTTCAGGACGACAAGAAGCGCGCGCAGATGATCGATACGCTGCGCGCGATCGCGAATGCGTCCGGTCCGCAGCAGCCGGCACCCGCGCCCGAGCAGAAGTCACCGATCCCGCTGTCGGCTGACGGCCTAGGCGCGCAGCTTCTGCTGACGGTGTCGGAGGAGATCGGCGAGATCTCGCGCGATGTCGCCGACATGGCGCGGACGCTCACGCATTTCCCGGCGTTCTATTACTGGATCGTGCAGACCGCGAATGATCCCGACGCTTATAATCTCCTGATCGAGATTGCCTGGAAGCTGGCGCTGGTGTTCGGCTGCGCGCTTGCAGCCGAATGGGTGATTGTCCGCCTGATCCGGCGTCCGGTCGGCTTCCTCGAAGCACGTGTGCCGCAGACCGCGCACCTGCCGGTCGGGGTGCTGCCCGTTGCCGATCCGCCGTCATCGGTCGCCGACGTCACCCGTTCGCCGGACTTGCACAAGCGCCGGCATAGCCTCGCGCGCGTCTGGCAGCTGTTGCTGCGGCTACCCTTCGTGCTGGGGCGGCTGTTGCTCGAACTGCTTCCGGTGATCGTTTTCGTCAGCATCGCAACCGCACTGCTTGGAACGGAGATCGGCGAGCCCGCCACAGTCCGCCTCGTGATCCTCGCGGTCGTCAATGCCTACGCGCTCTCGCGTGGGCTCATTTGCGTCGTCCGTGCGCTGGCCGGCCCGTTCGGCCTGTTTCCGGTGCGCGCAGAGACGGCAGCCTATGTCGAGATCTGGGCCCGCCGCATCGTCGCCGTCGGCGTAACCGGCATTGCGTTCGCCAACGTGGCGCTGCTGCTCGGCCTGCATCGCGCCGGCTATGCCGCGCTCATTCGCATGGTGATGCTGGTCGTGCATCTCTTCGTCGTCGTCATCATCCTGCAATGCCGCCGCCAGGTCGCCGACGCCATCCGCGCGCCTGCGGACCGGCTGGGGCTTGCGGCGCGCCTGCGCAACCGCATCGCCGGCGGCTGGCATTATCTGGCCATTGCACTCGATCTGGCGCTGTGGGCGGTCTGGGCGCTCAACATCCGCAACGGCTATTCCCTGCTGCTGCAATATTTCGTCGGCACCATCGCGGTGGCGCTGATCACGCGGGTCGCGATCATGGTGACGCTGAGCCTGATCGACCGCGGCTTCCGGATCCAGCCTGAAATCCTTCAGCGCTTTCCGGGACTGGAGATCCGCGCCAACCGCTATCTGCCGCTGCTGCGCAAGATCGTCTCCGGCGTGATTGCCTTCATCGGCTTCGTGGCCGTGCTCGAGGTCTGGGGCGTCGATGCCATCGTCTGGTTCTACGGCGGCCAGATCGGCAGCCGGCTGCTCGCGGCGGTCGCCACGATCGGCGTTGCCGTCGCCATCGCCGCGGCGATCTGGGAGGCCAGCAATGCGCTGCTGGACCGGCAGATCAATACGCTGTCGCGCGACGGACATTATGCCCGCGCGGCACGCCTGCGCACCTTCCAGCCGATGCTGCGCACGGCGCTGCTGTGCCTGATCGCCACGGTCGTCGGGCTCACGGCGCTGAGCGAAATCGGCGTCAATGTCGCGCCGCTGCTCGCGGGCGCCGGCATCGTCGGCATTGCCATCGGCTTCGGCTCGCAAAAACTGGTGCAGGATCTCATCACCGGCCTGTTCCTGCTTTTGGAGAACACGGTCCAGGTCGGCGATGCCGTCAGCGTGTCGGGCCTGTCAGGCGTGGTCGAGAACGTTTCCATTCGTACGATACGCCTGCGTGCCGGCGACGGGGCCGTGCACATCGTACCGTTCAGCGCGGTGACGACCATCACCAATGCCAGCCGTGGCGCGGGCAATGCTTCCGTCAGTGTCAATGTCGCCTACAAGGAGGACACCGACCGCGCCGGCCAGATTCTCAAGGATATCGTCGATGAGATGCGCCGCGAGACGGAATTCCGCCCGCTGATCCGCGGCGATCTCGATCTCTGGGGCATCGACAAGGTCGACGGTGCCATGGTGTCGATCGTCGGGCAGATCCGCTGCACCGAGGCCGGCCGCTGGCCGGTCCAGCGCGAGTTCAACCGCCGCATGAAACAGCGTTTCCAGCAGGACGGCATCGAGGTCGCATCCGCGACCCAAACGATTTTGATGCACGTCGCGCCACCGGCCGATGTCGCCACGAACCTGACGCCGCGGCGGGCTGCGGGATAGCGGCGCCGCAAATTTCCGGCTTGCCTCCGCCCACGCGGCAGCGTTCACTCACCCTCCAGTCCGCTGATGACATGCGGGCGACAAGAAGCTTGGGAGCAGGTGATGCGGGGGCTGTGGGCCGGATTGCGCGGTCATGTAATCGTCATGTGTGCGTTGATCGGATGTGTCGCGTGGAGCGCACCCGGCGACGCCCAGCCGTTCCCCTCCCGTCCCATCACGCTGGTGGTCCCGTTCGCGGCCGGCGGGCCGACCGACACGCTGGCGCGGATCCTGTCGGAGCGGATCGCAGCCGAGCTGCATGCGACGGTCGTGGTCGAGAACGTCGCTGGCGCGTCCGGCAGCATCGCGGGCGCCCGCGTCGCACGTGCAACGCCTGACGGCACGACCATCACCATCGGCCATTGGGGCACGCATGTGCTCAACGGCGGAATCTTCAAGCTGCCTTATGACGTGGTTGCCGATTTCGAACCGGTCGCGCTGGTCGCGATGGGCACGCAGCTGATCGTCGGCCGGAAGTCGCTCGAGGCCAACAATCTGAAAGAGATGATTGCGTGGCTGAAGGCCAATCCCGGCAAGGCCACCGCGGGGACGGCCGGCGCCGGCACCGGCGCGCATGTCGCCGGCGTCTTCTTCAAGGAGAAGACCGGCACCGACTTCCAGTTCGTGCCCTATCGCGGCGCGGGGCCCGCCATGATCGATCTCGTCGCCGGCCAGATCGACATCATGTTCGACCAGGCCTCGAACTCGCTGCCGCAATACAAGAACGGGGCGATCAAGGCGTTCGCGGTGACGTCGCCGACGCGGCTCGCGTCCGCGCCCGACATTCCGACCGTCGACGAGGCGGGGCTGCCGGGCCTGTACATCTCCTACTGGCACGGCATTTGGGCCCCGAAGAACACGCCGAAGGAGATCGTCACAAGGCTCAACACAGCCATCGTCGCGGCGCTTGCCGATCCCTCCGTCAAGCAGCGCTTTGCCGAACTGGGCCAGGAGATTCCGCCGGCGGACCAGCAATCGCCCGCAGCTCTCGGCGCCTTCCAGAAGGCCGAGACCGAAAAATGGTGGCCGATCGTGAAGGCCGCGGACATCAAGCCGGAATAGCTAAACGGCGCCACAAGCATTGCTCCTCATCCTGAGGAGGTTGCGGAGCGGCCGTCTCGACGGATGTGCCGCGGGCGAGATCGGGGGCCTTCATGGTTCGAGACGGCGCTGACGCGCCTCCTCACCATGAGGGGTGAGAGTTAACGCTCCGTCGTGCGCAAAGAAAATCTCGCTGCGGTGCGAGATCACAATCGCGGCCCCACGGGCAACGTCCTTGATCTCGATGGAACGCTGGCCGACAATGCCTGCCCTTCAATAAGAAACTCCCTGGGGGAATTCGTGAATAGACCTGCTCCGGTCAGCATCCATCCGACATCGTCCGATTCCGCACACGGCATGGCCTTGCTGCGCGATCCCTTGCTCAACCGGGGCACGGCCTTCACGGAAGCGGAGCGCGATACGCTCGGCCTGCGCGGCCTGCTGCCGCCTTGTGTGCTGACGATCGAGACCCAGGTCGAGCGCGTGCTGACCAATCTGCGCACGCTGCCGACCGATCTCGAAAAATTCGTCGCGCTGAACGCACTGCATGACCGCAATGAGGCGCTGTTCTTCCGCGTCGTCGTCGATAATATCGACGAGATCCAGCCGATCATCTACACGCCGACGGTCGGGCTCGCCTGCCAGAAATACGGACTGATCTACCAGCGGCCGCGCGGCATGTTCATCTCCTCGCGCGATCGCGGCCAGATCGCGGACATCCTGAAGAACTGGCCCAATCCCGCAAAACTCATCGTCGTGACCGACGGCGAGCGCATTTTGGGACTTGGCGATCTCGGTGCCAACGGAATGGGAATCCCCGTCGGCAAGCTTTCGCTCTATTCGGCTTGTGCCGGCGTGCATCCCGAGCAGTGCCTGCCGGTCGTGCTCGACGTCGGCACCAACAACGAAGAGCTGCTGAACGATCCCTATTATCTCGGTCTGCGCGAGCGACGGCTCACCGGAGAGGCCTATGACAGCTTCGTCGACGAGTTCATGACGGCCGCGCGAAAGACGTTTCCCGATGTGCTGATCCAGTTCGAGGATTTCGCCAACCATTCGGCGTTCAAGCTGCTGCACAAATACCGGGATGAAGCCTGTGTCTTCAACGATGACATTCAGGGCACCGCAGCAGTTGCGCTCGCCGGCCTGTTTTCGGCGCTCCGGGTGAGCGGGGGCAAGCTCCGGGATCAGCGCATCCTGTTCCTCGGCGCCGGCGAGGCTGCGACCGGAATCGCCGATCTCGTCGTCTCCGCGATGATGGCGGAGGGCGCAACGGAAGCCGATGCGCTTCGACGCGCGTGGCTGGTGGATTCCCGCGGTCTCGTCGTCAGCGGCCGCGATGGCCTGCACGGCCACAAGCTCCGTTATGCGCATAAGGATCAGGCGCCGATCGCCGACTTCCTCACCGCGATCAAGACGTTGAAGCCGACGGCGATCATCGGCGTTGCCGCGGTCGGTGGCGCCTTCACGCCCGAGGTGCTCAAGGCGATGGCCGAACTCAACGAGCAGCCGATCGTGTTCGCGCTGTCCAACCCGACCTCGAAGGCCGAGTGCTCGGCAGAGGATGCCTATCGCTACACCGAGGGCCGCGCGCTGTTCGCCTGCGGCAGTCCTTATGATCCGGTCAAGCTCAACGGCCGCACCTTCGTGCCGCGCCAGGGCAACAACTCCTACATCTTCCCCGGCGTCGGCCTCGGCGTCATCGCCAGCCGCTCGCGGCTCGTGACCGACGAGATGTTCATGGCGGCGGCCCATACGCTGGCCAATTGCGTCGGCAAGGAGGATCTCGATCAGGGCAGCCTCTATCCCGCGCTGCCCCGCATCCGGGAGGTCTCGGCCCGCATCGCGGCAGCCGTCGCTGATGTCGCCTATCAGCGCGGGCTCGCCGACGGACCTGCGCCCAACGACGTCAAGGGCCTGGTCCAGTCGCAGATGTACGAACCGAAGTACTGACGCCTGATGACTTTTGATTGACTCGATCCGGCGGCAGGTTCGGTCACCTCGCCCGCTTGCGGGAGAGGTCGGCGCACTTGCGCCGGGTGAGGGCTCTATCCTCTTGGGGAGTCCCACTGCGGAGACACCCTCACCCCAACCCTCTCCCGCAAGCGGGAGAGGGAGCGCACCGCCCTCGCGGGTCGCAGCGCGCCTCGTTAGGTCAGCCCACGCCACCATTTCCGGTGGAATCGCCGTTGTTTGCCGTTGCCTTATGTGCGACGGTCCGTAGCGCTACAAGAATCTCAAGATGTTAGGTAAGCCACCATGGACGATCGTTTGCCCGACCTGGGCGATCTCGAGCACGAGGTCATGCAATTGGTATGGGCCCATGGGCCGGTCACGGCCGAGATCGTGCGCGAGCGGCTATCGCGACGCCTGAAGGAATCGACGGTGCGGACGGTGCTGCGCCGGCTGGAAGAAAAGGGCTATGCTCGCCACACCGTGGACGGACGCACCTACGTCTACCACGCCGCCGAAGAGCGGGCCCGCGTTGCGGCCAAGGCGGTGCAGCGCATCGTCGACTGGTTCTGCAACGGCTCGATGGAGGAGGTCCTCGTCGGCATGGTGGACAATGCGATGCTCGACCAGCAGCAATTGCGTGCGCTGGCCGACCAGGTGGCCAAGGCGAAGAAGGCGAGGGGAGTGAAGAAAGAATGATCGCAGCTCTGGCTGAGGCGGCGTTACGCTCCTTCGCGCTGGGAGGCGTCGTCTGGATCGGTCTCATCCTGTTTCGTGTGCGCAATCCGCACGTCCACATGACGGCGTGGGTGGTCGTGCTGCTGGCATCGCTGGCGATGCCGTTCGTGATGCATTGGCCGACGCTCACCATCGACCGGATGCCTTTGTCCGTGCCGGTGCCGGAGGAAGCGTGGCCGGCCGACTTCGCGATGCTCGAGCGACCGCAGCCGTCCTTGCCGATCGCGTCCGCTGCAGCCATCGCGCCGATGGTGAAGCGGGGTGTCTCAATCGACTGGTGGATGGTCGCCACCACCGTCTATGCCTGCGTCGCCGGCCTGTTGCTGCTGCGGCTGGCCATCGGCCTCTGCCTGACCTGGCGTTTGGCGCGCGCGGCGAAGCCGGTGAAGAGCCGTGAGATGATCGATGCCGATGTGCGCGTCAGCCGCGACGTCGGCGGCCCCGTCACCTTCGGCTCGACCATCCTGGTGCCGCCGCAGTTTTTCGGCTGGGACGCGAAGAAGCGCCTCGCGGTACTCGCCCATGAGGGCGCCCATGTCGCCAATCGCGATTTCTACGTCCTGTTGCTCGCCTCGCTCAACCGCGTGGTGTTCTGGTTCAGCCCGTTTGCCTGGTGGCAGCTCGCGCGGCTTGCCGAGCTTGCCGAGATCATCAGCGACGCCCGGGCGATCGAGATGATCGACGACCGGCTGTCCTACGCCGAGATATTGCTCGACGTCGCGGCCTCCGTGAAGCCGCGGCCGATGGAGCTTGCGATGGCGCAGGCGTCGACCGTGCGCGCGCGGGTCGAACGCATCATCGCGGCCGCCGCCATGCCCGCAACGGTCGGTTGGCGCAAGCGGCTGTGGATCGCGGCGGCGATCGTGCCTGTCGTGGTCGTGTCGGCCGGAATGATCGCCTATCGCACGCCGGATCCGGTGGCCGCCGGCGCAGATCTCGGTGATGTACCGGCGCAGCATTACCGTCCGTTCGTCAATTTCTACGCCATGGGCCCCGCCTCGGTGTTCGCCGTCTTCCGCGAGGGCGACGACATCTACGGGCAGCTCACCGGGCAACGCAGGCTGCGTATCACCGTCGCCAACGACGGCACGGCGTCCTATGCGGCATCGTTCGGTGAGATCACGTTCGAGGTCGATGCGGAGCGTCGCTCGTCCGAGCTGACGTTGCGCATGAATGGCCGCGACGTGCGCGCCGTTCGCGTTGCCGAGATGCCGGCGCCGGCCACTGAGCCGGTGTCGGTCGATCAATATGTCGGCTGGTACAAGATCGCGCCGAACCGCGTGCTCACCGTGCGGCGCGATGGCGATCGTCTGCAAGTGGAGGAGACCGGGCAGGGCCGCGCGCCGGTTCTCGCCGAGGGCACTGACGCCTTCTCCGTCCATGGCGATCATCTCCTGATCTTCCTGCGCGATGATGCCGCCGGCGTCTCCCGCGTGCTGGTCCAGAACGCCACCTCCGGCGCCCGCCTCGCGCAGCGGATCGATGCAGCGCAGGCCCAGGCGATCGAGACCGACTTCGCGCGCCGCCTCGCGGAAGTGCCTGACAGGTTCAGGGAGCAGGTCCCGGCTGCGGGCAGCAAGGAGGTGGTCCTCAAAGGGATCGAGGATCTGCGCCGCGGCACGCCGAGCTACGATCGGATGAGCGCGCCGCTCGCCGCCAGCATCCACCGCCGGGTCGACGAATTGCGTGCGACCTTCGCGGCGCTCGGTGCCGTCGAGTCGATCTTCTTCCGCGGCGTCGGGCCCGGCGGCTACGACATCTATGGTGCCAAGTTCGAGAACGGCACCGCGGAATTCCGTGTGCTGCTCGAACCCGACGGCAAGGCCGGCGACGTCATCTTCCGGCCCGACGGCAACGACGAGCTCGGCGGCATCGTTTCCTGTTCGCAGGAGGCGAGCGTGCGCGGCCGCGCCGATACCTCGCCGATCAGGATCATGATTTACAACGAAACGGACAGCGACATTCAGGTCTTTAATCTCGACGCGAACGGCCAGCACAAGGCGCAGAGCGTCGTCAGGTCGGACATGACCTGGGCCACGCTGACCACCGTGAACAGTCCATGGATCATCGCCGACAAGTCCGGGAAGTGCATGGAGATCCTGGTGCCGGGCCGGCAGACGCGCTTCCACAATGTCGAGGCCTCGAACGTCGCGGCACGGCCGGGGCGCGCGTCGCGTCGCGCTGTCCCGATCGCCAATGGCGAGGCGATGCTGCGGCAATATATCGAGGGCATCGGCAAGGGGCAGCCCGACTACGACCACATGACGACCGAAGTCGCCAACATCACGCGTCAGCAGCTTCCGTTCGACCAGGCCATCGTGGCGCGGCTCGGTGCGTTGCGCGCGGTTTCGTTCCGCGGCGTCACTGCGCTCGACAGCGACATCTATGTCGCCCAGTTCGCCAACGGCTCGGCGGAATGGCGCATCGGCGTCAGGAACGGAACGATCACCAAGATCGCGCTCGGGCCGAATTTCTAGCAGCGCGGCGCGCCAGGACGTCGCCGCGATTGCACCAATCGCGGCTTGCGCATGCCCGCCGCGAGCGCTACGATACGTAACATTACATTAGGTAGCCGGCCGCGGGCCCGGAGAATTCGGCGAGGCCCTCGCAAGCTGACCGGGTTCATGATGTGCATGCTGACGCAACGGGAGCTCGACTTTCTCGCCAGCCTCAAAACCGGCTGGCGGCTGCTCTATCGGCGTGAACTGATGCGGCTCGTCAGGGGCGACGTCGAGCGTGGCGAGGCGCAATCGGAGACGCGCCCGATCAGCTGGCGCGTCCTATCGGGCTGATTTTTCGCGAGCCTGTGTCGATTCAGGACAGGTACTGTGGTGGATTCGTCACAGCCGGCGCGAAACCACGGCGGCCGCAAGGCCGCTTTTGTTCAGCCAAGGTTCTGCCCTCATTGCCCACCGAAACTCAGGGTTGTTCGGAGGGCGCATCATGTCTTGCTTTGCACGTGCCGAAACTGCCCGGATTTCGCTGGCAACCTCGAGCCGGTTGCTGTTCGCCATCGTCGGCGCCGCCTCGCTCGCCGCGTGCGCGCAATCGCCGGTCGGGCGCCAGAAAGCAGATATTGCCACGACCACGAGGCAAACTGCGATCGAGCGTCCGCACAGGGTGGCGGCGCTGCATCCGCGTCCGATCTACAGGCCGCATCGGTCTCATGACCTGGCGAGCGCCAAGACAACCGCATCGCATGGTGTGGCCAGTTTCTATTCGGACACGGAGACCGCGAGCGGCGAGAAGTTCGACAAGAACGAGTTGACCGCCGCGCATCCGAGCCTGCCGTTCGGCACCAGGCTGCGCGTGACCGATGTCTCCTCCGGCCGCTTCGTGACCGTCCGGGTCAACGATCGCGGGCCGTTTGTTCACGGTCGTGTGGTCGACATCTCGCCCTCCGCAGCCGAGGCGCTCGGCATGGTCGACAAGGGCATCGCCAATGTCCGGCTCGACGTCGTGCGATAGGCTGCAATTCATCGGCATCGACACGCCGCGCTTAACCGGCTGTTAGCTGCTCTCACGCACCATGGGTGCCCGGCAATCCGGGGCTTGGGGGGAGACAGCGCTTGACCACGATCCAGCATCTCGAAGATCAGGCTGCGCGCGCCGAGCGACTTGCCAAACGGATCACGGATACGCTGACGATCGAAAAGCTCCTGACCTTCGCCGGCGACCGCCGCCGCGAGATCGAAGTGATCGCCGGCCGCCGGCGCGCTTAGCGTCTGGACGCGATTAGCTGTGGCTCTCGACGAAATCGCTGAGATAGTCGGGAAGCCGGATGCCCTCGATGTCGCAACGCGCACGAATTTCGCCGGCGATCTCGGTCGAGATGTCCTTCATCCAGTGCTCGAGCGTGTTGAAAGAGATCACCTTGATCGGATCGTTGAAGCAACCGGCCACGAGCTCGCCGATCGTGGCTTCGAGGTCGTTTCGCTCGACGCGAATTTCAGTCGCCTTGTCGCGGCGATCGATCACCACGAACAGGGTCTGGTCTGCGCCATAGGGCACGACCGGGGATGGTACGCCAGCTTCAAGCATGTGAGTTGCTCAGGTCTTGGCTTCCGATCTCCGTTAACGGGAAAAACCGGAAGAAGGTTCCTGCTCAAATTAGCGGAAACAAGTAAGACGTTCGTCGCGTGCGCGAGGTTGGAATGTCAGCGCGCAATCAAAGAAACTCCCGCAGCCGAGACAGCTCCGCAATGTGCTCGGGCGAGAGGATGTCCGTGACCAGCGGCGGCTGCGGCGCGGTGTGGATGTCATAGAGATGCCGGGTCGGCGCGGGCTTCTCCATGAAGGCCGAGATACACTCGTCGAGCGTGCCCTCGCTCACCTGGTAGGAGGCGCGGTCCGGCCGGCGCTGGTTTCCAAGTGACGGCCATTTATGCAGCGTCGCGCGCGCACTGAAATCGACCTTTGAATCAACCGATACGCCACCCATCGTCCCCGCCTCACGCAAAAAGAACCCCAGCACACAAATTCGCGTGCCGGGGCCCATACCCATCGCTGCATCTGAATGCCACGCGTCGGCAACGCGGTGGCCGGGAAAAAGTTCCCGGCCGATGGCGTCTCAACTTGCGGCGGCAGCGATTCTGTGCCCCGGGCTCGCCTGGCCGTGGCCGGCGTCGTCGCCACGGCTGACCTCCGGCGGAAGCCCGGCGAAGCGCCGCAAGGCTTGGGCCATCTGCGTCCGGCCCTGGACGCCGGTGATCACCACGTCGACCATCGCAAAGGACGAGTGGAAATGGCCGTGGGCTTTCAACTGCTCGACCGGGACGCCGGCGGCCGCCATCGCTTCCGCATACGCGATGCCCTCGTCGCGCAGCGGATCGAACTCAGAGGTCACGACGAAGGCCGGCGGCAGGCCGGCGACCTTGCCGCGCAGCGGCGAGACGCGCGGATCGGTGCGGTCGGCCGGCGAGCAGTAGAGGTCCCAGAACCAGAACATGAGCGACCTTGTCAGGAAGTAGCCGGTCGCATTGTCGTTGTAGGAGGGCCGGTCGAAGCTGCAGTCGGTCACCGGACACACCAGCAGCTGGCCGGCGATCTCGGGCCCGCCGCGGTCGCGCGCGAGCTGGCAGGTGACGGCGGCGATATTGCCGCCGGCGCTCCAGCCCGCCACCAGCACCGGGCCCGGCTTGCCGCCGAGCTCGGCGAGATGCTCGGCGATCCAGCGCGTCGCTGCATAGCCGTCCTCGGCCGCCGCGGGGAAGCGATGCTCCGGCGCGTGGCGATAGCCGACGCTGACGAAGGTCATGCCGGTTCGCCGCACCATGTCGCGGCAGAACGGCTCGTCCGACTGCTCGTCGCCGAGCACCCAGCCGCCGCCGTGGAAATAGACCACGACCTGATGCGGGCCCGGCGTGGCCGGCTTGTAGACGCGATAAGGCAGCGGGCCATCCGCGCCGGGCAGCGTGCCGTCGACGATGTCGCCGATCAGCCGTCCCGCAGGCCGGCCCTTGTTGAACTCGTCGACGAAGGCGCGCGCGCCGATCGCGCCCATCGACTCGATCGGCGGCAGGTTGAGCGACGCCAGCAAATTCAGCACCAGCCGTACGTCGGGCTGCAGCCGCACCACCTCGCCGTCATTGCATTGCGCGGCGACGTTGGGGCCGGTGAGCCTGAAGCCGAGCATGCCGCGGCTCGTGACCTCGTCGCAGATGCTGCGATAGGGGCCGACGCCGCCGGTGTAGGGCATCAGGCCCTGCACTTTGCCGGGCACGTTGGCGCCCGTATACCAGGTGTTGGCGAGCCGGTGCAGCGTCACCATCGAGCAGTCGGCCATGTGGCGGCCCCAGCCGGACTGCGCCGTCGCGGTCGGCTCGATCGTTGTGAAGCCGGCGTCGTGCAGCGCTGCAAGGCGGTCGACGACCCAGTCGACATGCTGCTCGATCGACACCGCCATGTTCGACAGCACCGACGGACTGCCGGGTCCCGTGATCATGAAGAAGTTCGGGAAGCCCTCGACCGTGAGACCGAGATAGCTCTGCGGTCCCTGTGCCCAGACGTCGGTGAGCGACTTGCCGTTGCGTCCCGTGATCGGATGCACGGCGCGGATCGCGCCGGTCATGGCGTCGAAGCCGGTCGCGAACACGATGACGTCGACGTCGAAGCTGCGCTTGCCGGTGGTGATGCTGCCGGCGGTGATCGCCTTGATCGGCTCCTGCCGCAGATTGACCAGCGTGACGTTCGGCCGGTTGTAGGTCGCGTAGTAATTGGTATCGAGGCACGGACGCTTGGCGCCAAACGGATGATCGTGCGGCATCAGCGCTGCCGCCGTCTCCGGATCCTTGACGGCCGCCGAGATCTTCTCGCGGATCAGCTCGCCGATCAACGCGTTGCCGTCGAAGTCGACGCCCTGGTCGGCCCAGAGCTGGGTCAGGATGTGGACGAGGTCGCCGGCGGCCCAGGCGCGTTCGAAGCGCTCGCGACGCTCAGCATCGCTCAATTGCCAGCTCACAACCGTCTGCTGCGGATACGGCACGCCGGTCATCGACTGACGTGCCTGCTCGCGATAGGCCGCGCGGTCGTTTTCAAAGAAGGTCTTGCGATCGGCCGGCGAGGGCCCGTTATGGGCGGGCAGCGCGAAATTCGGCGTGCGCTGGAACACGGTCAGGTGCGCGGCCTGCTCGGCGATCAGCGGGATCGACTGGATGGCCGACGATCCGGTGCCGATCACGGCGACGCGTTTTCCGGCGAGGTTGACGCCGTCATGCGGCCAGCGTCCCGTGAAGTAGACTTGGCCCTTGAAGTCCTTGACGCCGTCGATCTCCGGCGGCTTTGGCGCGGAGAGGCAGCCGGTGGCCATGATGTAATGGCGGCAGGAGACCGGCGCGCCGTTGTCGGTGGTGAGCTGCCAGCGCTCGGCCTTCTCATCCCATCTGGCTTCGGTGACCTTGGTCTTGAAGCGGATGTCGCGGCGCAGATCGTAGCGGTCTGCGACGAAGCCGAGATAGCGCAGGATCTCGGGCTGGGCCGCGTATTTCTCCGACCAGGTCCAGACCTTGTCGAGTTCCGGATCGAACGTGTAGCCGTAGTCGATGGTTTGGATATCGCAGCGCGCACCGGGATAGCGGTTCCAGTACCAGGTGCCGCCGACGTCGCCGGCTTCGTCGAGGCCGACGGCCGAGAGGCCGGCCTTGCGCAGGCGATGAAGGAGATAGAGGCCGGCGAATCCGGCGCCGACCACGGCAACATCGACCTGTTGGGCTGTTCCACTCGTCGCTTTGGACTCACGCGCGGCGACCATTGCGTCAGGCATGGTATTCCTCCCGTGTATTTTGTTTTGCCGGCAGGCTAGTCCTGCAGGCCCGGCCTGTCATCAGAGCAAGTACAATCTTCGGTAGTCGTTTGCGGCGTCATCGTGGCGGCGCGAACCATGCTTCAATGCACGCATCGCGATGCACAATGGCCGTGATTACCCGGGCTAATCATGGACGATCCGCCTGTGTATGCTTGCGGCTACAAGCCACGCGTACCGACCGGGCGTCATGATAGAGCTGAGTGAGCGAACCAAAGCCAACATGGACGTCGTCCTGGAGGAGACTTGCCGCCAATTGCCGCATGGTGGCGATCACGACAGCCGCAGGTTCATCGCCGAGCGCCTGATCGAAGCGGCGCAATCCGGCCACTCCACGCTTGGCGAGCTCGGCATCATCGCGCGACGTGCGCTGGCGGAGATTATTGCCAAGGGCGGCTAGCTGAGGTCGCGGCGCTTGCCTCGCAGCTGGCTGCCGACGTAACCTGCCGGGACACATTTCCGCGCATCGAGATCCCCCGAAGATGCGATCCCTGCTTGCGCTCATTGCAGCCCTTGTATTGCTCTGGACCGGCGCGGCCCTAGCGCAGTCGGTCGGTCAGTTTCCATTTGCGTTGACGCGCGAAGGCCAGATGCTCGGCGCCGTCAAAGGCGAGGTGGCGTCGTTCAAGGGGCTTGCCTATGCAGCGCCGCCGATGGGCAGTCTGCGCTGGCGTCCGCCGCAGGCATTGCCCGAGAGTTCGGAGATGAGCACGGCCTACGACTATGGCGCGCCCTGTCTTCAGTCATCGCTGCCGGCCGCGCGCGAGGATTGCCTCACGCTCAACGTGTTTCGTCCCTTCGGCGTCGACGGGCCGCTGCCGGTGATGGTGTTCATCCATGGCGGCGGATTCGTTACGGGTACCGCCAATGACCCGATGTTCGACGGCTCAAGGTTTGCGCAGGCCGGGCTCATCGTCGTGACCGTGAATTATCGTCTCGGCGCGCTCGGCTGGCTGACGCACCCGGCGCTGTCCGACGACGGTTCGGTCAATTTCGGCCTGATGGACCAGGTCACGGCGCTGCGCTGGGTGCACGACAACATCGCAGCCTTCGGCGGCGATGCGAGCAACGTCACCCTGTTCGGCAACGGCGCCGGCGCGACATCGATCGCGCTGCTGATGCTGTGCGCCCAATCCCGCGATCTCTTCCAGAAAGCCATTTTGCAATCGGTACCTGGCCGCGCGCGCCTGCCTTCGCTGCAGGAGGCGGAGGCCACAGGCCGGCAGTTTGCCGCCGCGCTCGGGCAAGAGACGGATCTGCGCGCCGTCGAACCGGCGCGTCTGCTTGCTGCTGAAAGGCGTCTGCTGGAGAAATCGCTCCGCAGCTTCGGCCCGGCGATGGATGGACATTTGGTGACGGAGGACATCGCGACAGGATTTGCCGCGGGACATGAGAGCCGCATCCCCTTGATCATCGGCTCGAACGACGATGAGACGCGTTACGACAGCGAGCTGGAGGTCAAGGAGACGCTGTCCGCTTCGGGCGAGAGCATCGATGCGCTGCGCAAGCTCTATCCCGATGCAACGAGATCGTCCGATGTTGCGGCGAGCTTCTACACCGACAAGGTTTTCTCCGAGCCGGTGCGAATGCTCGCCCAGCTTCATGCCGCGACCGGCGCGCCGACCTTCCGCTATCGCTTTGCCTATGTGCCGGAAGCACGGCGCGGCAATCCCGACGAAGGCCATGGGCGGGAGTTGCAGTTCATCTTCGGCGCGGAGGGCGTGCCCGGTGCGGGCATCTTCTCGCGGCGGGATCGCGAGGTCGCAAACCGCATCCGGGCCTACTGGATCAACTTTGCCAGGAGCGGCGATCCCAACGACGCAGAGCTGCCGCATTGGGATGCGGCCGCAGACCGCGATCATCTGCTGATGATCACGAACGATCGCATTGCGAGCGGCGACGACCCCTGGGTGGAGCGTCTGGACCGGCTCGCGCGCGAGAGCAAAAAATGAGGTGGATTTAGGCCGCGAGCTCGACGCGCGGCGCCGGGCTCAGCCGGTCTTCTTCCAGATAGTCGATCGCGCCGTCTTTCTCGACGGCATAGAACTGCTGGCCGTCCTTCGAGCGGTAGGCGGCGCGAACGACGCCGCGGCGGCCCTTGTCACTGTTGACGACGTCCCCCAGCGCAAACTTCTTCATCTCACGTCTCGCATGTCTTCTGACCGATTCCTTCAGCCACGCCGGATTGTGGGCGGCAAATCGTTAACGACTTGCTAACCATACCGGTTTGCCTATGCTCGCCGCCGATTGCGCGACTGCTACACGCGCATGTTGTCAACGAGACGAGCTGGCGCAAATGACGCGACTTCCAACCCTGTTCCTGTCCCACGGCGGCGGCCCCTGGCCCTTCATGGAGGACCGGCGGGTGCAATATGCGAAGACTGCTGCGGAATTCGGTCGGCTGCCGCAGCTTCTTCCCGAGCGCCCGAAGGCCGTGCTCGTCATCACCGGCCATTGGGAGGCCGACGCCTTCACCGTATCGACCTCGGCGCATCCGCCGATGGTGTACGACTATTACGGTTTCCCCGAGCATACCTACCACATCACATATCCGGCGCCGGGCCAGCCCGAACTGGCAGCAGAGGTGAGGGCGCTGCTCAAGCACGCGGGCCTCGATTGCCGAGAAGATCCCAATCAGGGTTTTGATCACGGCACCTTCGTGCCGCTCGGCCTGATGTATCCGAATGCCGACATGCCGATCGTGCTGCTGTCGCTGAAGTCGAGCTACGACGCAGCCGAGCACATCAGGGTTGGCCAGGCGATTGCCGCGCTGCGCGACGAGGGCGTTCTGATCGTCGGCAGCGGGCTCACCTACCACAACATGCGCGGTTTTGGCCGCGCGGAATCGAAGCCCGTCTCCTACGATTTCGAAGCCTATCTGAACGAGGCGATCGGCAACCCGGATGCTAAGCGCCGCAACGCGATGCTGGTGGATTGGGAGAACGCACCGAGCGCGCGTCTCGCCCATCCGCGTGAGGATCATCTGCTGCCGCTGATGGTCGCCGCCGGCGCCGCCGGCAGCGACGTCGGCAAGCGCGTCTTCGTCGACGAGGTCGCGAACGTGGCGATGGCGTCGTACGTGTTCGGATGAATGCCTCTTCCTTCGCCCCTTGTGGGATACGCCACGGGGAAAAGGTCAATGAACTCAAAACAGACGTCGGCAGTGTCGGCCCAGTGTCGGGAAATGGCTTTTCCAGGTGTTTCCGAGTATTTTTTCGCTGCGCGCCCGTGCGGCCCGATCCCAGGGCGCAGCGATCCTAGACCTTCTTGGAGTTTGCCGGTGGCCCGGCCTCGGTCTTGGGCAGCCTGATCAGATACGGGCGTCGCGATGGCTGGTATAGATGCCGACCCAATATCGGTGGTGAGGCCAATCCGGAGCAGATCCGCTAGGGCGTGTACTCATAAGCCTGTCGTTTCGGAAGCGGCGAGGTCCGCTTTGCAGTCGGAAGCGGACATGCGAGGCGCACTTGGTCATGTCCGCGTGGGGACCATAACCGGAAGTCGGCGAGCCGTAGACTTCCGTCAGAGCGACGGACTCTGCTGGAGATAGACCGGATCGAATTGCCCCATTCCTGGAGCTTTGCAATTTCAAGGACACTGGCACGAGATGCTGACAAGCATCGGCATCGATACCCGCGAATGATCCGGAGCTTTGACGCAGATCAAGGGTGGCATGCGGATGCCCGCCAACATCGGTCCGCTGTCGCTGCTTGCGCACGCCGATCGGAGTTCCAATGATGCGGGCCGTTTCCGTCGAAGAAGCCGTTGCGATGATCCCGGCCGGCGCCAGCGTCATGGTGGGCGGGTTCATGGGCGTCGGAACGCCGGAGCGGTTGCTCGACGAACTGGTGAGGCAGCAGAAGACCGGCCTGTCGCTGATCTGCAATGACGCCGCCACTCCCGGCAAAGGCGTCGGCAAGCTGTTTGACGCAACGCTGGTGTCACGGTTGACCGCGACGCATATCGGGCTCAATCCGAAGGCGCAGCAGCAGATGCTGGCAAACCAGATCAATATCGACCTTGTGCCGCAGGGCAGCTTCGTCGAGCGCATTCGTGCCGGCGGCTGCGGGCTCGGCGGAGTGCTCACACCGACTGGGGTCGGCACACTTGTTGCGGACGGCAAGCGCCTGATTGAGGTCGACGGCGAGCCATTCCTGCTGGAAACTGCCATTCGCGCGCAGTTTGCGCTGGTTCACGCCTTCCTCGCTGATTATCTCGGCAACCTCACCTACGCGCTCACCGCGCGCAATTTCAATCCGATCATGGCGATGGCGGCAGACACCGTGATCGTGACTGCCGAACATATCGTTCCGGTCGGCGTCATCGCGCCGGATCACGTTATCACTCCGGCACCGCTGGTCGATTACCTCATCACGAACGGGTGAGATCATGGATCCGCAGATCATCATCGCCCGGCGCGTCGCCCAGGAACTGAAGAGCGGCAATCTCGTCAATCTCGGCATCGGCATTCCGACCCTTGTCGCGAACTACGTACCGGCCGATCTCAAGGTGTTCTTCCAGTCGGAGAACGGCTTGATCGGCACCGGGCCCATTCCGGAGCAAGGCATGGCCCATCCGCTGCTCACAGATGCAGGCGGCCGGCCGATCAGCGCGCTGCCGGGCGCGGCAACCTTCGACAGCGCTATGTCGTTCGGACTGATCCGCGGCGGTCATGTCGATGTCACCGTGCTCGGCGGCCTCCAGGTCGATGCGCATGGGCGCCTCGCCAACTGGATGATCCCGGGCAAGATGGTGCCGGGCATGGGCGGGGCGATGGACCTCGTCAGCGGCGCCAAGCGGGTCATCGTCGCAATGCAACATGCCGCGAAAGGCAAGCCGAAGATTGTCAAGAAATGCAACTTGCCTCTGACCTCCGCGCGCCCGGTACATCTGGTCGTGACCGACATGGCGGTTATCGGTTTTGCGGACGGCAAGGCGACGCTGCTCGAGACCGCTCCGGGTATCAGCGTTGCCGAGGTTATGGCGGTGACTGAGGCCGAATTGGTCGTTCCTGACGACATCCCGGAAATGAAGATCTGAGAGGTCACGATCGTGCGGATATTCAGCGATTTCAACGAGATCAAGTCCGCGGTCGGCACCGAGATCGGCGCGAGCGACTGGATCGAGGTGACCCAGGATAGGATCAATAAATTCGCCGAAGCAACCTGTGACGAGCAATGGATCCATGTCGACCAGGACCGCGCCAGGAAGGAAGCGCCCGGCGGCACCACCATCGCTCACGGCCTGCTGTCACTCTCGCTTGCTCCACTGTTCATTCGATCGGTGATGGGTCTGAAAGGGCTGCGCAATACGCTGAATTATGGCGCGGATCGCATACGGTATCTGGCGCCAGTGCCGGCCGGCTCAAAGCTTCGCGGCCGCGTCACGGTCGCTGAAACCCAGGACGTGCCGCCGGATGGCTTGCGCGTCAACTATCATCTCGTTATCGAGATCGAGGGCGGCAAGAAGCCCGCTTGTGTCGCCGAGCTGATCGCCTTGCACTATCGCTGAGTGCGTTCAATCGATGATGTGATACCCGCCATCGATATAGAGAACGCCCCCGGTGATCAGCTTGGCGCCATCAAGCGCCAGGAAGGCGGTGGCATTGCCGACGTCGTCGATGCTGACCAGGCTGCGCGCAGGCGCTTTTGACTGCGCCTTGTCCATGAGCTCGTCGAACTCTGGGATACCTGACGCCGCGCGCGTGGCGAGCGGGCCGGGCGAGATCGCGTGCACGCGGATCCCCTTCGGGCCAAGTTCGGCGGCCGCGTAGCGGACGGCCGCTTCAAGCGCCGCTTTCGCCACGCCCATGATATTGTAGTTCTCCACCACCATCTGGCTGCCATAATAGGTCATGGTGAACATCGTGCCGCCGTTCTTCATCAGCGGCTCGGCGAGATGCGCCATGCGCAGGAATGACCAGCAAGAGACGTCCATCGTCTTAAGGAAGCCATCGCGGCCGACGTCCACCACGCGGCCGTGAAGCGCCTCCCTCGGCGAGAAGGCGATTGAATGCAGCAGGAAATCGAGCTGTCCCCATTCCTTCGTAATCCGCTCGAACACCGCCTCGGTCTGCCCCTCCGTCATCACGTCCAGCGGCATGAAGATCGGCGCTTCCAGCGCCTGCGCAAGCGGTTCGACGTGTTTCTTGGCGCGATCGTTGAGGTAGGTGATGGCCAGATCGGCCCCAAGCGCACGAAATGCCCTCGCGCACCCCCAGGCAATGGACTGGTCGTTCGCGATGCCGACGACGAGGCCCTTCTTGCCCTTCAGGGCAACCTTTGTATCCGGGAACACGGGGATCATGACACTCTCTCTTGTCTTGGGTTGGTCGATTGTCCGTTCATCAAGAGCGACAGCGTATGCTGTGCGATCATCAGTTCCTCGTCGGTTGGCACGACGTAGACGGGGATGCGGCTGTCGGAACGCGAGATCAGCCTGGAATTACGCGAGTTCTCGACGGCATCGAGCGTGCCGCCAAGCCATCCAAGTTGCTCGACCACGCGCGCGCGAATGTTCGCCGAATTCTCGCCGATCCCGGCCGTGAAGACGAAGGCGTCGAGGCCCTGCAAGGCTGCCGCGAGCATGCCGGCACTGAGACCGATACGGTAGACGAAATAGTCGACCGCGAGCTTGGCCTTCGGGTCGGCGCTCGCCTCCAACTCGCGCATGTCATTGCTGACGCCGGAGAGCCCCTTCAATCCGCAGTCGCGATAAAGGAGGTTCTGCACGTTTGAGGCCGACATCCCTTTCTCGAAGATAAGATAGATCACCACCCCGGGATCAATCTGGCCCGGGCGCGTTCCCATCGGCAGGCCATCGAGCGCTGTGTAACCCATGGTGCTCTCGACGCTGCGCCCGTCCTTGAGCGCGCACATCGACGCGCCGCTGCCGAGATGGGCAACGATGACACGCCGCTTCGCGATATCGGGCGCCACACTTTGCAGCGTCCTGGCGATATACTCGTAGGACAGCCCATGAAAGCCATAGCGCCTGACACCCTCGGCATGAAGTTGATGCGGAATAGCATAGTGGTCGGCGACGGCGTCATGCGTGCGGTGAAATGCGGTATCGAAGCAGGCAACCTGTGGCAGCGTCGGGAAATTCGCCAGCAGTGAACGGATCGGCGCGAGATTGTGGGGCTGATGCAGCGGCGCCAGGGTCACAAATCGTTCGAGACGGGACACAACGCCGTGGTCGATCAGAACTGGCTTCGAATAGTCCGGCCCGCCATGCACGACCCGGTGACCGACCGCGATCGGGGTGACGAGAAGTTCGTCTCGTAGCCAGTCGCCGGCAACGGCCATCGCCGCCGGGACATCAGGCACAGCTTCGATCGGATAGGCCCGATCGGCCATCGGATCGCCGCTCGGGCCACTTGCCCTCAGGCGCGGCCGGCTGCCGATTCCGTCCATCTGTCCCTTGATCTGACGGCGAAGCGCGCCGTCGCCATCGATCGCATAGACCTGAAACTTCACACTGGACGAGCCGGCATTGACGACGAGGATCGTATCCATGGCGATCACGCGGCAACCGTCGGCGCCTTCTGGCGCCGGGCGTGAGCATAGAGCGCGGCGACCGCACAGGACGCCATCCGCGCACGGGGCGAATCCGCGCGCGAGGTCAGGACGACGGGCACGCGCGCACCGAGCACGATGCCGGCGCCATCGGCCTTGGCGAAATAAGCGAGGTTTTTGGCCAGCATGTTGCCGGCCTCGAGGTCCGGAACCATCAGGATCTGTGCGCGGCCGGCGACCTCGGATGTTATGCCCTTGATTCGCGCGGCTTCCGGGTCGATCGCGTTGTCGAAGGCAAGCGGTCCATCCAGCACGCCACCGGTGATCTGGCCGCGGTCGGCCATTTTGCAGAGAGCGGCCGCTTCGATGGTGGAAGGAATCTTCGACGTGACTGTCTCGACCGCCGACAGGATCGCCACCCGCGGTGCTCGGCCAAAGCCGGCCTGATTGTAGAGATCGATCGCGTTCTGAATGATATCGCGCTTAGCATCGAGATCCGGGAAGATGTTGATGGCTGCATCCGTCACGAAGATCGTTTCGGCGTAGGCCGGTACATCCATGACGAAGACGTGGCTTATGCGGCGGTCGGTGCGCAGGCCACCGGCCTTGGCCGTGACAGCCCGCATCAACTCGTCAGTGTGCAGGCTGCCCTTCATTAAAAGTTCGCCTCTTGCGGAGTGGATGAGCTCGACGCCCTTGGCGGCGGCCCCGTCGCTATGCGCGGCATCGACGATCTCGAAGCCGGAGACGTCCAGATTGAATTTGGCGGCGGTATCCCTGATTTTCCTCTCTGGTCCAACCAAGATCGGCCGGATGATGCCGGCGCCGGCGCTATCGACGGCGCCGCGCAGCGAGGTCTCGTCGCAGGGGTGCACGACGACGGTCGGCGTCGGGGGCGCGGCCCGGGCCGCCGCGATCAGGCGGTCATATTTGCTGCTGGATTGCGCCTGCGTCGTGTCGGCCGACATCACGTCACTCCTGCTTCCGCCAATCCGCGCTACGACGCTCTTGCCTGGGGGTCGAAAGGGGCGACGTTCGACGTCAACTCCCCCGGGTCCAGACCGAAAAGCTCGGCGACACGTTTCAGACGGTTGGCACGCTCGCCCGTTATTTCCTCGCTCGCCGACAGTACCTCGCGCATCGCAACAAAAGCACCGCGCTTCTGTTTGAGGTCGTTAGGCAGCATGTTGGGAATGGCCGCGAGCGCTGCGTCCCGATCCAGGAGCAGCATGAAGAATTGCTCGCGCACCAGCATCTTGAACTCGTGCAGAGTCAGCCGCGCACCGGAATGATCGCGCCTGACCTGGCGCAGGGCCTCGATGCTTCGCTCGTCGACCATGCCGCGCGCCGAGCCGACATAGAGCAGCGCGCGGATGGCCGCTTCGCGAAGGCCGCCCTCTCCCATGCTGGATTTCAGTTCGGTGACCCGCTTCTCGAGCAGCGCGCGATGTTCAACCGACATCTCACGGCGGCGCGAGGGCACAGAATTAGGATCGACGCCGACGGCGGCCTGAAGCACTGGCGAGCCATAAACGTTGAGGAAGACGGTCTCGCTCAACGCCTCCTGCGCATCACGCCAGCTATCGAGCGCATGGACGATCTGCTTCGACATCTGCTCCTGGAATGCCAGGAACGGATTGTCGTTCGAGACTGGCTTGCGGTTGTCCTCGACATGATCGGCCGCCGACTTGACCATGGACATCCAAGGATTCTGGCTACTGAACGCCTCGTATTGCAGCCGCAGTGGATGCATGTTGCGGGCCCATTCCGCGAGTTGGGGCGTCACCATGCCCTTCACCCACGGCCGCAAGAACTTCTGATAGGCCGCGAGATTGAGTTCAGAGACACGCTTGGCGGTAGCGAAGCGCCGCTCGTCCTCGGGCGAATTTCCGCCCATCGCGCGGATATCGTCCAGCGTGCGGGCCTCGCAGCGCATCACCCACTGGCCTGCCGCAAGATCCGCGTTGAGCGTCTCGTTGCCACGGGCCTCGAACGTGGCCTCGTAGAGTCCTGGCGGCAGCACGTCGATCAGGTCGATGTTGCTGGAGAACTCAGCATGCTCCTTCTTCGCCACGCCGCCGGATACGAAGATGCCGAGATGACCGACGCTCTCGTGAACGGTGTAGACGATGGTCTGTCCGTAAGCTCTGATCTCGTTGACGTCGGCGTAGCAGTCCAGGATCCAGCCCAACGCCTGCTGCGGTGGGGTTACGTTGTCGCCCTTGGAGCAGAACACCACGATCGGCGAACGAATGTTGCGCAGATCGACCTTCTGGCCATCGGACATCTCAATCCGACCGGAGGCGAGCTTGTTGCCGATGAACAGATCGTCGACGATGAATTGTATCTCCTCCGCGTTGAGGTTGACGTGCCCGCCCCACCAGCGCTCGAAGTCGAGATAGCGCTCCGCCTCGGTATCGACCTTGGAGTAGACGTTGTACTGCTTGGTCCAGAGCGTATTCGACGGGTTCTGGTTCTCGAAATTCTGCACCAGCCAGGCACCGTCGAACTTGCCGGCGCCGAGATCGCTGGTCAGCGCCGTGAGCCAGCTTCCGCCCAGGAGTCCGCCGGAATAGCGCATCGGAAATTGGCCGTGCACGCCGGCCCAATAAGCGAGCGGCGCACCGGCGATGATCAGCGGCCCGAATAATTCCGGCCGCAGTGACGCCAGGATCATGACGGCCCAACCGGCCTGACAATTGCCGATCACGCAGGGCTTTCCATCGGCGTCCGGATGACGGCTGATGACGGTCTCGATAAAGATGGCTTCCGCGCGCGCAATGCGTTCGATGGTCTGTCCGGGCATCGGCTCCGGAAGGAAGCCAATGAAGTAGCAGGGATGCCCGGCCTTCATGGCGACGCCGATCTCGCTATCGGCCTTGAAGCCGCCGATGCCCGGACCATGGCCGGCGCGCGGATCGACCACGATGAAAGGCCGCCGGCTCATGTCGATCTCGACATCCCTGGGCGGAATAATGCGCACCAGCGCGTAGTTGACGGGCTCGTCGAGCCTCCGGCCGTCCGTGATCAATTCGGCGGCATATTGCAGCACATGCGGTGCAGTCTGGGCGACGTGCTCGCGGTACTGGTCGCCGCGCTGCCGCATGATGTCCAGAAACAGGACGCTGCGCTGTCCCGCATCGACCATGAATTCCACCGCCGAGGCGACCAGCCCCGACATCGGGCCACCAGGCAGCTTTAGGTCTTCCATCGCCATGTTCGACCTCGTCATCGCGCAACGCCATTCAAGAAGGCTAGCGGTGGCTGACGTTGATATAAGTCAACGGTCTGCGACGGTGTTCGCGTCAATCGGGGACGATCAACCGCCCCGCGGGGCCACGCCGCGACCGAGCCGCAGGAGAGCTTAGGTGCCGGATTCCGCAAATTACAGCCGCCAGGAGAGGCTGCGCGACGGACGATTGGTGGATATCCGGGCGCTTCGTCCCGAGGACGAGCCCGACATGCTTGCTGCGCTCGAGGAGACAAGCGCTCAATCGCTCCAACGCCGCTTCTTTGTGACGAAACGTCATTTTTCCGAACAGGAGCGCGCATTTTTCATGGAACCCAATTTCAGAAACCACGTGGCACTGGTTGCGTGCACGGAAGTGGCGGACCGCAGCATGATAATCGGCGGCGGCCGCTATGTCATATTCGAGCCGGGACGAGCCGAAGTAGCTTTCGTCGTCATCGACGCTTGGCAAGGGCGCGGCATTGGCTGTCTCTTGACAGGCCATCTCATCACTATCGCACGCGAGGCTGGATTGACAGCGTTGACGGCGGAGGTACTCGCGGAAAACGCAGCTATGCTCCGCGTGCTCCGCAGATTCGGATTTCGGCCAGAATCCTCCCGCGAACCTCAAACGCTTCACATGGCATTGGCGTTGACCTAATCTACTCCTGCAATATCCGTCAAATCCTGGCCGGCGAGCAATTTCTGCCCATTAGTACAGTTGCTCGATCTGGGCAGTAGCTCACACTGATCAGCTGTCGTCCGAACGCGATGCGAATATCACGCGCTGAGGTGCGGGGCGGGTCGCCCGATCGGTGGTCTATGAGTTAGCGTGAGCCCTGAGGTCGCCCATCCGCGCGGATCTCCTGCAAAACCCGGTGTAGCGGGCGTGGAGCCGCCAAGTCCGTTGTGGGGTCACTTGCGGACGTCGGCCGAGCGCCGTTGGAGGTCAGCTAAGGGCCAGAAAGGCGAAATTCCGGTACATTGGGCGCATTTCCTCTTTGCTTCAGAAAGCAGACATCGACTGTTTATGAGAGTTGGACTCGTGGAGAGAGACCCCTCACCCGTCTCGCCGCTACGCGGCGAGCCACCCTCTCCCACAAGGGGAGAGGGGCAGTCTCACGTGTGGCGGGACGCCATCAGGCTGCGATAAAGCGTGGCGTATTCGCCGGCGCGGTTGCGCCAGGATACGTCGGTCGCGAGGCCGCTCAATTGCAGTCGTCGCCAGGTCGCCTTGTTGTGGAAAGCGACGTTCGACCTGCGTAGCGTGCCGGCGAGGGCATCTGCCGTCACGGGACCGAACTTGAAGCCGGTGGCATCGCGGCCCGACATGTCGGTCTCGCCAATGTCGACGATGGTGTCCTCGAGGCCGCCGACGCGGGAGACGATGGGGACGGCGCCGTAACGCAGGGCACAGAGCTGGGTGAGCCCGCACGGCTCGAAGCGCGACGGTACGAGCAGCGCGTCCGAGCCGGCCTGGACCAGATGCGCCAGTATCTCGTCATAGCCGATCATGACTCCGATCCGGCCGGGATTGGCGCGCGCGGCGGCTTGATAGCGGTCCTGGAGATCGCGGTCGCCGCTGCCGAGCAGCGCAAGCTGCATGCCCTGCTCCAGGATCGTGGGGATCGCCTCGAGCAGCAGATCGAGCCCCTTTTGCCAGGACAGCCGGCTGATGACGCCGAGTAGCGGCGCTTCGTCGGAGGAATCGAGATTGAATTGCTGCTGAAGCACCGCCTTGTTCGCGGCTCTGAACGTGAGGTCCTGCGCGCCGAAGCGATAGGCGATATGCGCATCGGTTTGCGGATTCCAGACCTCGGTGTCGATGCCGTTGAGGATGCCGCTCAGCACGCTTGCGCGCTCGCGCAGCAGGCCGCCGAGCCCCATGCCGCCCTCGTCGCTCTGGATCTCCTGCGCATAGGTCGGCGACACCGTGGTGATGCGATCGGCCAGCTGCAGTCCGGCTTTCAGGAAGCTGATGCCGCCGAAATATTCGAGCCCATGGACGTCGAACGACGCGTCCTGGGGCAAGCCGATCGCGGCCGCCAGCGTGCGGTCGAACTTGCCTTGATAGGCCATGTTGTGGATGGTCATGACGGTGCCGGGCCGCGCCCCGCCATCGTAATGCAGATAGGCCGGCGCCAACCCGGCCTGCCAGTCATGGGCATGCACGATGTCAGGCACGAAGGCCGCGACGAGACCGTGGCCGATATCGGCCGCGATGCGCGACAGCGCCGCGAAGCGCACGCCGTTGTCCGGCCAGTCGAGACCCTCGGCGGTGACGTAGGGATTGCCCGGCCGTGTGTAGAGGTGCGGCACGTCGAGCACGAACAGGTCGAGCCCGTCATGGGATCCGGCGAGCAGCCGGCCCGGGCCGCCGAAATAATCCGGCCAGCGCCGGATTTCCTCCGCACCCGAGAGCAGCCGCATCACATCCGGATAGCCCGGCATCACGGTGCGCATCTCGACGCCATGCGCCCTCAGCGCGATCGGCAGCGCACCGGCGACATCCGCGAGGCCGCCGGTCTTGACGATGGGGTAAACTTCGGAAGCGACCGCGAGGACGCGAACAGGCGTCATGTATTGAGCCTGTCGATCATCGTTTGGGTGATCAGCGAGATGCCCTGCTCGGTGGTGCGAAAGCGCTTTGCATCGAGCTCGGGATCTTCGCCGACGACGAGACCTTCGGGGATCTCGACGCCGCGGTCGATCACCACGTTCTTCAGCCGCGCGCCGCGTCCCACATTCACGTAAGGCATGATCACGGCGTTTTCGACATTGGAATAGGAGTTGATGCGCACGCCGGTGAACAGCAGCGAGCGACGCAGCGCCGCGCCGGAAATGATGCAGCCGCCGGAGACCAGCGAGCTCACGGCCGAACCGCGCCGGCTTTCCTCGTCATGGACGAATTTCGCGGGCGGGGTGATCTCCGAATAAGACCAGATCGGCCATGCTCGGTCGAACAAATCGAGTTCCGGCACCACGTCGGTGAGGTCGATATTGGCAGCCCAATAGGCGTCGACTGTGCCGACATCGCGCCAATAGGAGCGAGGGTCGTCGCCAGAGCGGACGCAGGAGCTCGAGAACTGGTGCGCGATGGCGCGGCCGTTCTTGACGATGTAAGGGATGATGTCCTTGCCGAAATCGTGGTTGGATTGCGGATCTTCGGCGTCACGCTTGAGCTGGTCGTACAGGAATTTTGCATCGAACACGTAGATGCCCATGCTGGCGAGCGAGACGTCCGGCTTGCCCGGCATCGGTGGCGGATCCTTGGGCTTTTCGAGGAACTGCTGGATCCAGCCGTTCTCGTCGATATGCATGATGCCGAAGCCCGAAGATTCCGCGCGGGGCATTTCGAGGCAGCCCACGGTGACGTCGGCGCCGCTGTCGACATGCTGGCGCAGCATCACCTCGTAATCCATTTTATAGATATGGTCGCCGGCGAGCACGACGATGAAGCGGCAGTTGTGGGACTCGATGATGTCGATGTTCTGGTAGATCGCATCCGCCGTGCCGACATACCACATGCTCTCCGAGACACGCTGGCTCGCAGGCAGGATGTCAAAACTCTCGTTACGTTCGGGGCGGAAGAAGTTCCAGCCCATCTGGAGATGCCGGATCAGGCTGTGTGCCTTGTACTGGGTGGCAACCGCGATGCGGCGGATGCCGGAGTTCACCGCGTTCGACAGCGCGAAATCGATGATGCGGGATTTGCCGCCGAAATAGACCGCGGGCTTGGCGCGCCGGTCGGTCAATTCCAGCAGCCGGCTGCCGCGACCGCCGGCCAGGACGAACGCCAGGGCCTGGCGGGCAAGCGGCTCATTTCCGGCGGCACTCATGTCGTCCTCCCTGAACTCAGGCGCATACCAAGGCCTTCGCGAGACGCCTTCCGGCCGCGCATCGTTGGAACCGATAGTAACGGTACGAATAGTAAATCGGGAAGGTGCTTGTTGGTTGCGAACGCATGGGAAGCTTAACGCTTTCCCGCCGGTCTCAACTCGCCAGCGCCGTCGTGCCGGCGTCATAACGGCGCGGCGGACGATCACATTTCAGGCAGGCGCGGCATCTTGTGCGCTGCACGCAAATTCGAGGCTTTGACTTAACGCCGGGATGCCTGAATCATGGCTTGCGATCCTTTTCCTAAACGGAACGTCAGACAGGGAGAAAGGCGATGAATATCTTGAAAATGACAATTGTCTGCTCGCTCACGGCTGCGGTCGTGGCGGGCGAAGTGGGGCCGGTGACAGCGGCCCCGCTACCAACCAATGTCGCGACCATGAAGGCCGCCGCCGGTGACGACGTCACGCCGGTCTATTGGCGTGGCCGTGGCTTTGGATGGGGTCTCGGCGGCCTCGCAGCCGGCGCGATCATCGGCGGCGCGATCGCCAGCGGCGGGGCTTATGGCTATTACGGCGGTGGGCCGTATTATGGTGGTTATGGGGGCTATGGATACCCGGGCCCGGGCTATGGTTACGCCCCTGCTTACTACGGTTACGGCTATGGTCCGGGCTACGGTTATGGCTATCGCCCTTATTACCGTCCGCGTCCGTATTACAGTTACGGCTACTATCGGCCGCGGGCCTATTATCGCCCCTACTATCGGCACTATTGGTGACCGCGAACGCCTGAATGGCGATCGCGCGCGTCAAAGCGACAGCCACACGATCAGGCTCATGCAGGCGAGATGCCCGAGCACGATTGCGGCGAGATGGAGCGGGCCGGCTTTGAGCCGAAGCCTGCGCATCTTGCTGCCTTTTGCTCTGCCGGGTTTGCCTATCGCCGCGACCACGGTGCGCTCCCTCTCCCGCTTGCGGGAGAGGTTGATTGAGCCCGCGGCTCGTCTGAAAGTCATCACGCCTAATTTGACCCTGCAGCCGCCGCGGTGAAGCTGCAGTCGACGGCCTTGTTCACATCGAGCGTCTTCGGCAGGATGCCGTAGCGCGTCGAGCGGTCCGATGCTTCCTGCACTTCCTTCACGACGCTCTCGTCGATGACGATCGGGCTGGTGCGCTGTGCGGTGTAGGCCGACAGCAGCACGTCCTCCGGCAGCTTGGTCAGCTCGGCCGTGCTCCTGGCGTATTCGCTGATGTGATCCAGCGACCACAGCCGCGCCTTGTTCAGCCGCTGCACGAGGTCTTGCACCGCCGCGCGCCTGGTGGCGATGGCGCTGTCGGTGGCGACGATGAAGGTGATGGTCGGCGTCAGGCCTTCGCCGTCGGCGATCACGCGCGCCTTGTCCTTCAGCGTTGCGAACGAGACATAGGGCTCCCACACCGCCCATGCGTCGATCGAGCCGGCCATCAGCGCGACCTTGGCATCGACCGGGCCGAGCGGCGCGAAGGTCGCGTCGTCCAGCTTGATCTGGGCTTTCGCCAGCGTCGCGTCGATCAGGAACTGTCCCCAGCCGCCGCGCGTGCCGGCGAGGCGTTTTCCCTTGAGGTCGGCGGCTGACCTGATCGGCGAATCCTGGCGCACCAGGATCGCTTGCGTCTTCGCATCCGACCTGGTGCCGCCGATCGCCTTGATCGGCGCACCGGCCGCATAGACCGACAGGAAGGAGAGATCGCCGGTGTAGCCGACATCGAGCGCGCCGGCATTGAGCGCTTCCAGGATCGGCGCGGCGGCCGGGAATTCCGACCATTCGATCTTGTAGGGCAGGTCCCTGGCGTAACCCGAGATTTCGAGCAGCGAGCGGTTGCCACCCTTCTGGTCGCCGACGCGCAGCACGACCGTGTCGGCCGCGAGCGATGCGGCGACGGTCGATAGCGTGATTGCAGCGGCAAGCAACGATGCGGCGAACCGGCGAGTGATGGATGGATTGTCGGGGTTGATGCTCATTTGATCCGTCTTATGGCCTTGTTCACGACGTGTGAACGAACGATGCGTCGAGACGATCAAGTCTATGATCGCGCGATGCGCAGTCAATGAAATGGCCAACCGTATTGCGTATGCATCGAGCAATGGCATTTCAACGAAGCGCTGCTTGCGAGAATTTGCGACGCTCTCAGTCGAGGATGAGCAGAAACGAAGCACGTGGACAGAGTCGCGCCGTGTCGTGCCAGCCGATCTATCGGCAAAAATCCTTTCATCGTTTGCATGCGTGCCGATGGAGAGAATGACTTCGCCTCGCGTCACATTCGAAATTCCATTTCATTGACGATGCGACGAGCGCGCCGCATGATTTGCGCATCGCACCGTGGCGCATGACGCGCCGCTGGAACAATTTTATCTCGACGCTGCTCCGCAAGGAATAGGCGCAACGCGGACCGTTGCGCTCATGGCGGAGCCGTGTCAGCGCAGGAGCGGGGACTGATGAACAACGATAACAAGCGCGGATCGGGCCTCGATCGGCGTCATCTGCTGCAGGCGGGGCTTGCGACCGCCTTCGCCGCACCGTTCGGCGCGTTGGGCGCGCAGGCGTTTGTTCCGCAGGCGCCCGCGTCCGGTGTCGACCTCTCGGAATTCCCGCTGTGCCGCGCGGCTGCAGCTGGTCCGGTGCTTTCAGGCGCACCACGCAAACTCAAACTGTCGTGGAATGCCGGCGCGGTCTGTCTCGCGCCGCTGCCGGTCGCGATCGAGCACGGCTTCTTCCAGAAGCAGAATCTCGACGTCGAACTCGTCAACTATTCAGGCTCGACCGACCAGCTGCTCGAGGCGATCGCCACCGGAAAGAGCGACGCCGGTCTCGGCATGGCGCTGCGCTGGCTGAAGCCATTGGAGCAGGGCTTTGACGTCAAGATCGCCGCCGGCACCCATGGCGGCTGCATGCGCGTGCTGAGCCGCACGGATTCCGGCGTGACCAGGCTCGCCGATCTCAAAGGCAAGATCGTCGCGGTCGGCGATCTCGCCGGTCCCGACAAGAATTTCTTCTCGATCCAGTTGGCAAAGCTCGGCATCGACCCGAACAAGGACGTCGACTGGCGCGCCTATCCCGGCAATTTGCTCAACGTCGCGGTCGAGAAGGGCGAGGTGCAGGCCTTCCTGTCGTCCGATCCGCTGGCCTATCTCTGGCTGAAGGACAGCCAGTACAAGGAGATCGCCTCCAATCTCGACGGCGACTACCGCGACAAGAGCTGCTGCATCGTCGGTCTTCGCGGGAGTCTCGTGCGCGAGGAGCCGCAGGTCGCGCGCGCGATCACGCAAGGACTGCTCGATGCCGCGATGTTCACCTCGCAGAACCCGGCTGTCGCGGCAAAATCGTTCCAGCCCTACGCGCCGAAATCCGCCACGCTCGCCGATATCGAGGGCATGGTGCGCTACCACACGCACCATCATCACCCCACGGGCGAGGTGCTGAAGCGTGAGCTCAAGGCCTATGCCGACGACCTCAAGAGTGTGCAGGTGTTCAAGCAGAGCACTGATACGACCAAATTCGCGGAGCGCATC
Source organism: Bradyrhizobium monzae (assembly GCF_021458635.1). Classification (GTDB taxonomy): domain Bacteria; phylum Pseudomonadota; class Alphaproteobacteria; order Rhizobiales; family Xanthobacteraceae; genus Bradyrhizobium. Next base: position 1,100,943 of record NZ_JAIRDQ010000001.1, on the reverse strand, counting down.
TATGTCGACGTATTCTCTGTCTGACGGGCGCGCGTCTGGCGCGCCGCGCCTCTCGCGTGCGCCGCTGCTTGCGCATTGGTTTCTCGAGTCCGGCCCGGGCATCCTCGCGAGCGCCGCCTGGATGATCTTCGGTCTCTCCTGCCTGTGGTGGGAGGATGTCGGTGACTGGTCGCGTACGCATTCGCTCGGCATTGCCGCCTTCGTCATCGCCGCGGTCGCCCTGTTCGGGACCGTCAGCGCGGACTATCTCGGCTCGGCCGGCCGGGCCTTGCGCCAGCGCGCGCCGTGGCTCATTGCGCTCGGAGCTTTCCTGACCTTGTGGGAGGTCGCGACCGCCAAATTTGCCTGGCTGCCGCTGCCGTTCTTCCCGCCGCCGCAATCGATCATCGAGGTCTATACGGACGATCTGCCAAAACTGCTCGACAGCGTGTTCGCTTCGGTCAGGCTTCAGCTCGGCGGTTATCTCATCGGCGCCGCGGCCGGCTTCCTGACCGGCGTCTCGATCGGCTGGTCGCGTGCGGTCGGCTATTGGGTGCATCCGGTGCTGCGCTTCATCGGTCCGCTGCCGGCGACCGCCTGGCTGCCGATCGCCTTCTTCACCTTTCCGTCGAGCTGGAGTGCTTCGACCTTCCTGATCGCGCTGGCAACGGGCTTCCCCGTCACGGTGCTGACCTGGTCGGGCGTCGCGAGCGTCAGCACGGCCTATTACGACGTCGCCCGAACGCTTGGCGCAAAGCCGTCCTTCCTGGTGCTGAAGGTCGCGATTCCCGCTGCACTCCCGCATGTCTTCGTCGGCCTGTTCATGGGGCTCGGCGCGTCCTTTGCCGTGCTCGTCGTCGCCGAGATGATCGGCGTCAAGGCCGGACTCGGCTGGTACCTGCAATGGGCGCAGGGCTGGGCGGCCTATGCCAACATGTATGCGGCGCTGATCGTGATGTCGCTGCTCTGCTCCGGCGCGATCACGCTGCTGTTCGCGATCCGCGACCGCCTGCTGGTCTGGCAGAAGGGGACCGTGAAATGGTAGCAGCAGCCGCATTGGCCGAAGTTCCCGGGCATTCGGCTGCAGGCGCCGCGCTCGACATCGAGCAGGTCAGCCATGCCTTCGACATCGACGGCGCCGAGTTGCCGGTGCTCACCGAGGTCAGCATTGCCGTCGAGCCTGGCGAGTTCGTGGCACTGCTCGGCCCGTCCGGCTGCGGCAAGTCGACCTTGCTGCGGCTCGTCGCCGGCCTCGACAAGCCCCAGTCGGGAAGCCTGCGCGAGGACGAAATCCGCATCACCCGGCCACATCCGTCGCGCGTCGTCGTGTTCCAGGACCCGACGCTGTTTCCCTGGCGCACGGTCTGGGACAACGTCGCGCTTGGGCTCGAGGCGCAGGGCATCTTGACGAGCCAGCGGCATCGCGTCGATGCCGCGCTGGATCTCGTTGGGCTGTCGGACTTCCGCACCGCTTATCCGCATCAGCTCTCCGGCGGCATGGCGCAACGCGTGGCGCTGGCCCGTGCGCTGGTCAACGATCCCAAGATCCTGATCCTGGACGAGCCGCTGGGCAAGCTCGACTCGCTTACCCGCATCACCATGCAGGCCGAGCTGGTGTCGCTGTGGCAGCGCAAGGGCTTCACCACGCTCCTCGTCACGCATGATGCCGAAGAGGCGCTGGTGCTCGCCAACCGCGTCGTCGTCTTCAGCGAGCGTCCCGCGCGCGTGAAAGCCGACATCCGCGTCGACCGGCCCTATCCGCGTCATCGCGGCGACCCGTATCTGGCCGATCTGCGCCGTCAGATTCTCGGCCTCCTGGGATTGGATGCGACATGGTGACTTCTGCAGTTCAGGGAAGGGTGGCCCATAGCGAGCCCGATTACATCGCGTGCGCCGAGGCGCTTGCGCCAGGCTTCGCCGCGCGCGCGGCCGAGCATGACCGCACCGGCAGCTTTCCCTTCGAGAATTTTCGCGAGCTTTCTGAAGCCGGCCTGCTGTCGCTGACGGTGCCGGCCGCGCTCGGCGGGGCCGGCGCGGGCGCGCGATACACCGCGCGTGTTCTCGGCATCATCGGCAGGGCCGATCCGTCGACCGCGCTGGTGCTGTCGATGCACTACATCAACCATCTGGTGATGGCGCGGAGCCCGACCTGGCCGTTGCGGCTGTCGCGCAAGCTCGCGCGCGAAACGGTCGAAGGCATCGCGCTCGTCAACGCCTTGCGTGTCGAGCCCGAGCTCGGCTCGCCCGCGCGTGGCGGCCTGCCGGCAACGATCGCGCGCCGTACCGAGACCGGCTGGCGCCTCTCCGGCCACAAGATCTATTCGACCGGCGCGCCGATCCTGAAATGGTATCTGGTCTGGGCGCGCACCGACGAGGCCGAACCGCGCGTCGGCCAGTTCCTGGTCCCCGCGGGCCTGCCGGGCACGCGCATCGTCGAGACCTGGGATCATCACGGCCTGCGCGCCAGCGGCAGCCACGACGTCATCTTCGACGATGTCGTGATCCCGCTCGATGCCGAAGTCGATGTCCGCAAGCCCGCGGATTGGAATGCGCGCGACATGACGCAGGCGACGGTGCACACCGTCTTTGTCGCTGCAATCTATGACGGCATTGCCCGTGCGGCACGGGACTGGTTCGTTCAGTTCCTGAAGCAGCGCGTTCCCGCCAGTCTCGGCGCTCCGCTTGCAACCTTGCCGCGCGCGCAGGAGATCCTCGGTGCCATCGAGGCAAGGCTCGCAGTCAATGCGCGGCTGCTCGACACGTTTGCCCGCGATTTCGACGATGGTGTCGATCTCTCCACCGGCGAATCCAACGTCATCAAGCTGACGGTCACCAACAATGCCGTCGCCGTGGTCGAGGACGCCCTGTCGCTGACCGGCAATCACGGCCTCAGCCGCAGCAATCCGCTGGAGCGGCATTATCGCGATGTGCTGTGCGGCCGCGTGCACACGCCGCAGGACGATGCGACGCGCACCAGCCTCGGTCGCGCCGCATTGGGCCTCTAGCTTTCAGACAACAACAGGGAGACCATCATGTCGGTCGAGTTCATCGGCTTCATCGCAAACAGCAACGCTTCCGAGACCATCGTGCGCCAGGGGCCGGTTGCTCGATCCGCACTATATCGAGACGGTGGCGAGAGCGCATGAGCTTGCCGGGTTCGACCGCGCGCTGCTGGCGTTCCATTCGACCACGCCGGATGCGCTGCAAATCGCCCAGCACGTGCTGACCATCACCAGGAATCTCAAGGTGATGATCGCGCAGCGGCCGGGCTTCACCGCGCCGACGCTGCTGGCGCGCCAGTTGGCCACGCTGGACCAGCTCTACGACGGCCGCGTCTCGCTGCACGTCATCACCGGCGGCAACGCGATCGAGCTCAGGCAGGACGGCAACACGCTCGACGACAAGGACGAACGCTACGCCCGCACCAGCGAATTCCTCGACGTCGTGCGGCTGGAATGGACCAGCGAGAAGCCGTTCAACTACAGCGGCAAGTATTACACCGTCGAGAACGGCTTTTCGCAGGTGAAGCCGCTCCAGAAGGGCGGCATCTATACTTTCGTCGGCGGCGGTTCGGACGCCGCGATCGAGGTTTCGGGCAAGCACGCCGACACCTTTGCGCTGTGGGGCGAATCCTACGCGCAGGTGCGCGACGTCACGGCACGCGTGCGTGCGGCGGCCGCGAAGCACGGGCGGCCGAGCCCGCGCTTCAGCCTGTCGGTGCGGCCGATCCTCGCCGACACCGAGGAAAAAGCCTGGCAGAAGGCCGAAGGGATCCTGGAGCGTGCCACCGAGTTGCAGGATCAGACCGGCTATCGCCGGCCCAATCACGCGACCGAGGGCGCCAAGCGGCTGCTGGCAGCGGCCGACCAGGGCGCGCGTATCGACAAGCGGCTGTGGACCGAGATCGCAAAGCTCACCGGTGCCAACAGCAACACCACCGCGCTGGTCGGCACGCCCGAGCAGGTCGCCGAGGTCTTCGCCGACTATTACGACCTCGGCGTCAGCCACTTCCTGATCCGCGGCTTCGATCCGCTTCCGGATGCCATCGACTACGGTCGCGAGCTGATCCCGCTGACGCGCAAGCTGATCGCCGCGCGCGACCAGCAGCGAGGGATCGCGGCGGAATGATCCGCACGGCAACCGTGTCCCGGACACGGGGCACGAGACCTCACAAGGAGCTCAAGCATCCGTGAACCGGATAGAACGCATTCCAACCCGGTCGCCTTCCTCGACAGGTTCCTTCTGCATTTCATGCTGACGGCAACACCCGCATTGCTATTTGCATCCCCACTCTTGCGCCACGCTCCACCCATCAAAAATCATGAAGACGACCACATCGGGAGACCGGCCATGGGCCTGCAAGAAACAAAAATCGAATCGCTTCCCTTCGTCACCGCTGAACTCAACTATCTCGCGCCGGTTTCCGGCAAGCCACGCACCTACGCCTTCGATCCGCCGCCGGGCGAGCCGAAAAGCACGTCACTGCCTGAGCCGCATCAGGTGCCGATCTTCGATGCGCGCCTGATCGCGAACAATATCTCGCTCGATCGCGAGGGCTTTGCGCTGGTGCGCCATCCGAACCAGGTCAAGGACTTTTACAACGAAGAGGAAATCCGCGCCGTCTACTATCCCGCTGTCGAGGCCTTCCTGCGGGCGACGCTGAAAGCCGATCGCGTCGTCATCTTTGACCACACCGTGCGCAGGCGCGTCGAGGGCGCCGCGGATATTCGCGACGGCGGTCCGCGCCAGCCTGCGACGCGTGTGCATGTCGACCAGACCGCCGTCTCCGGCGCCAACCGCGTGCGCGAGCATGTACCTGATGAAGCCGAGGAGCTGCTCAAGGGCCGCGTCCAGGTGATCAACCTCTGGCGGCCGATCCGTGGTCCCCTGCGCGATTCACCGCTGGCGATGGTCGACGGCACCACGGTGTCACCCGACGATCTCGTCGCCTCCGACCTGATCTATCCCAACCGTCGCGGCGAGACCTATTCGGTGAAATACAATCCGAACCACCGCTGGTTCTATTTCCCCGAGATGACGGCGGACGAGGCGCTGCTGCTCAAATGCTATGACTCGGCGACCGACGGCCGTACGCGTTTCGGGCCGCACACCGCCTTCGTCGATCCGACCACGCCGACCGATACCGCGCCGCGCGAGAGCATCGAGGTGCGCACGCTGGTCTTTCACAAACAGTAACAATGTGTGATGGCACTGCCGGGCGTTGCCCGGCAGTGTTTCGGGAACCAACGGGAACCGGGCGACGTTGCAGCGCGGGGCAGGGCTAACCCGGAGCGGAGCCGTGCGAGCGCAACCGACGCTATTATTGTGCCTGACCACCTTCTCGCTTTCTGCATTTTCCATCGCCCACGCCGAAAGCGGACTTGCCTCTTATTATGGATACGGGAAGGCCGGAAGAGGCGGCGAGCTGACCTGCGCGCACCGGACGCGTCCGTTCGGCAGCGTGCTCAAGGTGTCCTACAGCGGACGCTCCATCCAATGCCGCGTCAATGATCGCGGTCCCTTCATCCGCGGCCGCATCGTCGATCTCTCCGTGCCAGCCGCCCGCGCGCTCGGCATGATGAGTGCCGGCGTGGTGCGGGTCTCGGTGGAATAGCTCCGTCCGCGCGCTATAGTGCCGCCCAAAGCAAGGGGAGGGGCGTTATGGCCAGAATCAGGGTCGGACTCGTCGGCTGCGGCTTCGTGTCGGAGCTGCATATGTATGCGTTCCGGCGCGTCTACGGCGTCGACGTCGAGGTAGCGGCGGTCGCTGCGCGCGGCGATCACGTCGTCGAATTTGCCGCCCGCCATAATATCCCGCGGGTCTATCGCAGTTTTGCGGAATTGATCGCCGACCGCGCGCTCGAGGTCATCGACATCTGCACGCCGCCAAATCTTCATGCCGAGATGATCGTCGCCAGCATGCAGGCCGGCAAGCACGTCATCTGCGAAAAGCCGTTTGCCGGCTATTTCGGCCGCAACGGCGACAGGGAGCCGATCGGCAAGCACGTGCCGAAGGCGCTGATGTATGAACGCGTGCTGGAGGAGATGGACGCCACCCGTGCCGCGATCGAGCGCACCGGCAAGCTCTTCATGTATGCCGAGGACTGGATCTACGCACCGGCGGTGACCAAGACGGCCGAGATCCTCAAGGCGACGAAAGACAAGATCCTGTTCATGAAGGGCGAGGAGAGTCATTCCGGTTCGCACGCGGCGCATGCCGCGCAATGGGCGACGACTGGCGGCGGCTCGCTGATCCGGATGGGCTGCCATCCGCTCTCAGCCGTGCTCTATCTCAAGCAGGTCGAGGCGAAGGCGCGCGGCGAGACCATCAAGGTCGCCAGCGTCACCGGCGATGTCGGAAACGTCACGGCCGGCCTCAAGCCGGAGGAGCGGACCTACATCAAGGCCAACCCGGTCGATGTCGAGGATTGGGGCACGCTGACGGCGACTTTCTCAGACGGCACCAAGGCCACCGTGTTCTCCGGCGACATGATCATGGGCGGCGTGCGCAATCTGATCGAGACCTACACCAGCGGCGGCTCGCTGTTCGCCAACATCACCCCCAACACGCATCTGATGAGCTACCAGACCTCCGAGGAGAAGCTCGCCCCGGTCTACATCACGGAGAAGGTCGACCGCAAAACCGGTTGGCAATATGTCTGCCTCGAGGAGGAATGGACGCGCGGCTATCTCCAGGAGATCCAGGATTTCATGGAATGCGCCGCCACGGGACGCCAGCCGCTGTCGGACCTCGCGCTGGCCTACGAGACGATCAAGGTGAACTATGCCGGCTATTGGGCGGCGGAAGAGGGGCGGCGGGTGATGTTGTAGGACGATGCGCGTTCGCTGCTATCATCTCGTCGCCTACCAGGCTCCGACGGCCATCATCACGACAATGGTCAGGCAAGAGAAGCAGGCGATCGACGCCGCATAGAATTCGGGCGTATTCAATGTGGCCTCCTGAAAATGGACTGCCTTCCAAGATACTGTTGCCGTGGCGCGATTATTCCCGCGCGCGCTTCGATTCGGCATCGTGTTGCGGATCCACCCTATCCGGGTCGGCGGGATCATGATCCGGCAGGACGAGTTTTGGATGTTTGCCCGTGAGCAGAAGCTGCTTGCGCATCTCGGCAAGGCGAGCGCGGCAATATTCCTTGTAGAGTAATTCGAATATGGCGGGCATTGTCACCCCCATCGCTGGAATTCAGTTCCTGAGAATGTCTGCTCCCCGCTGGATGGCTCCGGAATGCGAGCCGCTATGCCGATACGTCAACCCGAAATTGGAACGTGATTGGTTGATCGTCTTGCATATAAAAATGAGCGTGGGACCAATTATTAAAGTCCCAGCATAGCAGGCTTCTGTTTCAAGAAGACTTCGTCTCACAACCTGGGCGCGCTGCTGCGTGGTCAAAAATCCAACTACAGCGCGAAAACAATAACCGCTGGCTGCAGACAGCGCCGGCTACAACGGCGTGAGTGCGGCGGGTGGTGTTGTAGTGGGCGCGCGCTCTTACCCCTCCAGAGGAGGGTGGAGCAATCCACCGAGAACTGTATCGCTACGTCCCGTAAGTCGAGCCCTTCGGCAGCGGAAACACCGGATCCTGGGTGCGGATGTTGGTCGGCCACACCACAGAGATATGCTCGCCCGCGTTCTGCATCACCACCGGCGTCGAGCGTTCGTTCTGGCCGGAGAGCGGCGTGCCCGGCGGGAAGAACTTCACGCCGTAGCCCTGGATGGTGCCGCCTGCGGGGATGTCGACGTCGAGCGCGGCCTTGCGAATGGCCTCCGGCTCGAAGCTGCCGTATTTCTCTTTCGCCACCGGCAGTACGTTGTTGAGCAGCACCCAGGTCTGGTTGAAGCCCATCGAACAGTGCGGCGGCACGTCGGTGGCGCCGGTCTTGGCCTGGTAGCGCGTGACCATGGTCTTGATCAGATCGCCCATGCCGGGCGCGAGCTTCGACGGATCGAGCAGTTGTGCCGGCACCGGATCGATGTTGCAGAAATTGTCGATGTCGGCGCCGAAGGTCGTGCGCAGCTTGTCGAGTTGGCTGTAGCCGGCGCCGGCTCCGAACAGCATCTTGAAACGCAATCCGCTCTCGCGTGCCTGGCGCAGGAACAGGGTGATGTCGGGATTGTAGCCGGCGTGCGAGATCACATCGACCTTGGCGCGCTTGAGTTTGGTGACGAGCACCGAGAGATCGGGCGCCGAGGCCGAATAGCCCTCGCGCAGCACCACCTGGATGCCGGCCTCCTTGGCATAGGCCTCGTCGGCCGCGGCGACACCGACGCCGTAGGGGCCGTCCTCATGGATCAGCGCGACCTTGACCTCCTTGGGGTCCATGCCGAGTTTCGCTTTCGCGTGCTCGGCGATGAAGCCGGCAAAGGCCTGGCCGTACTGATCCGAGTGGATCTGCGCGCGAAACACATATTGCAGGTTCTTGTCCTTGAACACGGCGGTCGACACCGCGGTCGTGATCCAGAGGATCTTCTTCTGCTGCTCGACCTTCGCCGCCATCGGCACGGCATGCGCGCTGGAGTAGACGCCGTTGATGATGTCGATCTTTTCCTGGCTGATCAGGCGCTCGGCCTCGTTGATGGCAACGTCGGCCTTGCTCTGGGAGTCGGCGGGGACGGGCACGATCCTGGTCTTGCCGCCAATGCCGCCCTTCTCGTTGACGAGATCGATGGCGATCTGCGCACCGACCGAGGAGGCGACCGAGCCGCCCGCGGCGAACGGTCCGGTGAGATCGTAGATCAGGCCGATGCGCAAATTCTCGGCTTGCGCCTGGGCCCGGGTCCAATCGAGGCTGAGTGTGGCGGCAGCAGCCGCCGTACCCTTCAGCAGCTGCCTGCGTGAAGTCGGCATCCTATCCCTCCCTCCGAACCGTCGTTTGCGACTGGTCTTATGTTTTTTGGCGAGTATTTGGAGGGCGTGCACGAAAGTCAACATGCGCCGCACTAGGCAATTCGGACGCGCAGCCGACCATGAATCGCGTCGGGCATTTTTCCCTGAGTATCATTTTTCGCTGAGCATCATTCTTTTTGCGCTGCGCTGTCCTTTGGTTGGCGATCATTCCGATTGCGCGCCATCAGGCCGAACGCGAACATCCGCTTGTCGCGCGTGTGTTTTCAGCTTCGGCCCGAGGCCACATCGTCTCCCGCAGATGTGATGGTTTTTGCTCTACGCGTTCGTTGTGGGACAAGACTTATGACCGGCATTCGGCTTGTGCGCATCGGAGGTTGCGTGCCATCCTAGTCGGGTAAATTGCACGGGAAGCCCAATTCCCGGCTTGGCCATTGCGCCGCGTTAAGGGTGGAACACAAAAGCTCAGGAGAAGTGATATGGTGTGGACGCTTCGTTTGACGGGGCTCGCTTGCGTTGGCCTGTTGCTGTCGTCGGTCAGCGCCCTGGCAGGGCCTAAGGTCGTCTCCGGTCCGGGCGCCGATCCCGGATGCTTCAAGCCCTGGTCTGCTCAAACCAAGTTCTTCCAGTGGGACAAGAAGCCCGGTCCCTACAAGATCGCGCTCGTCAACGGCTTCGTCGGCAACACCTGGCGCATCCAGATGGTGAAGACCGCAAAGGCCTTCGCGGCGCAGCCGGGCATCAAGGAGAACATCAAGGAGTTCAAGGTCGTCTCGACCGGCACCGATGTTGCAGCGCAACTCGGCGCGATGGAGGACTTCATCAATCAGGGCTTCGACGCCATCGTCACCATCGCGGTAGCGCCCGACGGCTTCGACCGCATTATCCGCCTTGCCGAAAAGAACAACGTGGTCGTGGTTCCCTTCGACAACGTCCTCGACACCGACAAGGTGATGATGGTCAACGAGGACCAGAAGGAAATGGGCCGCATGTCGGCGAAGTGGCTCATCGATGAGAGCGGCAAGAAGGCGGGCGACATCCTCGAGGTCCGCGGCCTGCCGGGCAATTCGGTCGATCGTGATCGCCATCTCGGCTTCCGCGAGGTCATGGAAGCTCCGGGCAACAGCTTCAAGATCACAGAAGTGGTCGGCAATTGGGATACCGGCACCTCGCAGAAGGTGACGGCGGACGCCCTCGCGGTGCACGGCCATTTCGACGGCGTGTTCACGCAAGGCGGCTCCGACGGCACCGTGCAGGCGATGATGTCGGCGAAGCATCCCTTCGTCCCGATGTCGGGCGAAGGGGAGAACGAGTACCGCAAGCAGATCGCCGATCATGCCAAGGATGGGCTCAAGGGCATGTCCTACGGCCAGTCGCCGGCGCTGGTCGCCATCGCCACCAAGGCGGCGATCTCCGCGCTGCAAGGCAATGTGATGCCGCAGCTCATCTCGATCCCGATTCCGGTTGCGACCTACAAGGATCTGAAGCCCGGCACCAATTACTGGCCGGACCTCAATGCAAACTTCTTCGCGCCGAACCAGTTCACGCCCTGCGGCGTCAATTTCACGGCCCCGGAGATCATGTCGCAGAGCGAGAAGAACACCCAGTGAGTACACTGGAGATGTCCCGGTTGCGGCCCGGCCTTGGCCGGGCCGCTGCTGCGTGAGCCCGCCATGCCGGACGTCACCTCGAGCCACCCCGCCTTCCTCACCCTGTCCGGAATCTCCAAGCGCTACGCCGGCGTACGGGCGCTCGAGGGCGTCGACTTCGCCTGCGAGCGCGGCAAGATCCACGCGGTGCTGGGCGAGAACGGCGCCGGCAAGTCGACGCTGATCAAGATCATCGCCGGCGTCGTCCAGCCCGATACCGGCACCATGCGGCTCGGCGGACGCGAAGTGACCTTCGCGACGCCGTCGGCCGCCAATGCGGCCGGTGTCGTCTGCATCTTCCAGGAATTGTCGCTGATGCCCGACCTCTCGGTCGCGGACAATATCTCGATCGCCTCGCCGCCGCGCCGCTTCGGCCTCATCGACGCGCGGGCGCAGCGCCGCCGTGCCGAGGAGCTGCTGGCCGAGATCGGTTGCGAGGACGTCAATCCCCTGATGCGCGTGCGCGATCTGCCGCTGTCGCGACGGCAGGTGGTGGAGATTGCCAAGGCGCTCGGCAAGAAGCCGCAGCTCCTGATCCTCGACGAAGCCACATCGGCCCTCACCAGTGCCGACGTCGAGAAGGTGTATGCGATGCTGGCGCGGCTCAAGGCCGAGGGCGTTGCCATTCTCTACATCTCGCACCGGATGCACGAGGTCGAGGCGCTGGCCGACCGTGCCTCGGTGTTCCGCAACGGGCGTCATATCGAGACCTTCGACCAGGGCCGGCGCTCGACCGCCGATATCGTTCAGCTCATGATCGGGCGCGACATCGCCGCCCAATATCCCCCCAAGCCCGCGCGTGGATCGCCGAAGCCGATGCTGGCTGTCGATAATCTGAGTTGGGACAAGAGGCTGGATCGCATCTCGCTCAGCGTCGGCGCCGGCGAGATCGTAGGCCTCGGCGGGCTCGACGGCCAAGGCCAGAAATCCCTGCTGCTGGCGTTGTTCGGGGTGCTGCGCGGCGTCTCTGGGCAGGTCACCGTCGAAGGTCGCGAGGTGCGTCCGGGATCTCCGGCGGCGGCGAAGTCGGTCGGCATCGCGCTGGTGCCCGAGGATCGCAAGACCGAAGGCCTGATGCTGCCGATGTCGATCGCCGACAATCTGGTGATCGCCTCGCTCGACGCGATCTCGACCGGACCCCTGGTCGACCGTGCGCGCGAGACCGATGCGATCAAGCGCGCCATCGCGCGGCTGCAGATCAAGATCGGCGCGCCCGGCGACGCGGTCGCCACGCTCTCCGGCGGCAACCAGCAGAAGGTCGTTCTCGCCAAATGGCTGATGACCGATCCGCGCATCATCCTGCTCAACGATCCCACGCGCGGCATCGACGTCGGCACCAAGCAGGAGCTTTACCGGCTGATGCGCGAGCTCGCCGACCAGGGCGCCGCCATCCTGTTCTACTCGACCGATTATGACGAGCTCATTGGCTGCTGCGACCGGGTGGCGATCATGTATGACGGGCGCATCGTGCGCGAGCTTTGGGGTGACGAGCTCAACGAGACCAACATCATCGCGAGCGCGCTGAACATCGACGCCGCGACACCGGACACGCCCGGAGCCGCCCATGCTTGACGATGTCGCCATCAGGATTCGCCAGAACATCGGCATCGTCACCGCCGTCCTGTTGTTCTCCATCCTTTATCTGCTCTACAACCTCGCCCACCCCAAGGGCTTCTCGTCGGCGGTTCTGGTGCAGAACGGCGACGAGATCTTTGCGCTCGCCATGCTGGCGATGGCCCAGACCGTGCCGGTGCTGGCGTCGGGGCTGGATCTCTCCGTGGGCGCCGTCATGACCATGGTGGGGTGTTTCGCAAGCTATCTGCTCACGGGGGCGGCGGGCGGCACGGCGTTGCATCTCGACATCTTCGGGCTTCATCTCGGCCTCGGCACCTTTCCCGGCGGCGTCAGCGGCATCCTGCTCGGGATTGTCATCTGCCTCGCGATCGGCGCACTGGCCGGCTTCGTCAATGGCTGCGTCGTCGTCTATGGACGTATCCAGCCGATCATCGCGACGCTCGCGACCGGCGCGGTCTATATCGGCATCGCGCTGTTCCTGCGGCCGACGCCGGGCGGCAAGATCGACGAGGATCTCAACTGGGCGCTGACAAATTCGCTCGGCGATTTCGCCGCGACCGTCCACATTTTCGATGACGGCGCAGCGCCCTGGTTTGCGCCGGTGGCCTGGATCCCGGTGCCGTTCGTGCTGCTGGTCCTGATTGCGCTCCTGGTCTGGGTGCCGTTCCGCCGCTCCGTGCTGGGCCGGGCCGTCTATGCGGTCGGCTCGGCCGAAGGCGCCGCCTACATGTCCGGCCTTCCGATCGAGCGTGCCAAGATCGCCGCCTTCACGCTCGCCGGCTTCTTTGCCGGCTGTGGCGGCCTGTTCCTCGCCATCCAGACATCTTCGGGCAATGCCGACATCCCGCAGGCCGGCGCCTACACGCTCAACTCGATCGCCTCCGTCGTCATCGGCGGGACGTCGCTGCTTGGCGGGACCGGCAGCGCGATCGGCTCGATCTTCGGCGCCATGGTGCTGCGCGTCATCTCGTTCTTCTTCCGCATCTTCGACATCGCGCCGCTGTTGCAACCGCTGTTCGAGGGCCTGATCCTGCTGGCAGCGGTCAGCATCGGCGCGCTCGGCGTCCTGCGCGTCAAGAACACGCTGGAGCTGTTCCGATGAGTTCGGCCTCACTCAGTCTCTCGCGCGATGACCGCCCGATCCTGATCGCGGCGCTGTTCATCCTCGTCATCCTGGTGGCGGGCACGATCTACACGTTTGCGCGCTTCGGCAGCGCGCCGCTGTTGTCACCGACCTATTTGCTGCAGCAGCTTCAGATCGGCGCCTTCCTCGGCATCGTGGCCGCCGGGATGATGATGGTGATCCTGATTGCCCAGATCGACCTGTCGGTGCCGTGGACGCTTGCCGCGGCTGCCATGATGGCGACATCGATCGGCGGGCCGCTCGCAATTCCGGTCGGGCTCGGGGTCGGGCTGCTGGTCGGTCTCGTCAACGGCATCGGGGTCGCCTATCTGCGCGTGCCATCGATGATCTTCACCCTTGGCGTCAACGCGGTGATGCGCGGCCTGATGGTGGCGCACACCGGGGGGTACGCGCCGCAGACCGGCGCCACCGACCTGATGCGGATGCTGGCCGGCGACCGCACGCTCGGTATTCCCAACGCCCTGTTCGTCTGGATCGCCGTGTCGGTGCTCGTCACGATTGTTCTGCAGCGCACGACGCTCGGCCGCTACGTCTATGCCATCGGCAACAAGGAGGCGGCGGCGTATCTCGCTGGCGTCGATACCCGCCGCATTACCGTGATCTGCTTCGTCCTCTGTGGTCTCGCCGCCGCGCTCGCCGGCGTTCTGCTCGCCGGCTACTCCACCAAGGCCTATCAGGGCATGGGGGATGCCTATCTGCTGCCGTCGATCGCGGCGGTCGTGATCGGCGGCACCAACATCCTCGGCGGCCGCGGCCGCTATCTCGGGACGCTGATCGGCGTGGTGCTGATCGTGCTGCTCAACAGCGTGCTGTCGATCATGGATATGCCCGAGGCCGGCCGCCAGGTGATCTACGGCCTCGTCATCATCTTCATGCTGCTGGTCTACGGGCGCGGCGAACGTGTCACGAGTTAGTTAGATCAGCTGCTGTGGCGATCAGCTCTGTCGGAGTCCAGTTGCGCGTGAGCCAAACAGTCAAAGCTGCGCCAGACAAGTGCCAATATCGGCGGTTGCTCAAGTGTTTCACGTTATAGGAGCGTGCAACGAGCCAGGCGATGCGAGCGCTTGGATCGTTGGTACCGCCCTGAAGTAAATAGGAGTATGGTGACATCGGACGGACTTGAGCGGGTTGGGTGAGCCGTAGCTTCTGGAACAAGTCATCTATTTGCTCGATCGAGGCTGTGTGTGTTGCGGGCGTGGGGCGGCCCTCAATCTCGTTAAGTCCCTTCCAGTAAAGAACCCAAGGGGCGGCCGCGACGGCAGACAGCATCGTTGCTACAACGAGCGCTATGGCTATCAAAACTCGTCGTCTCGTCATAGGCTTTGGCTTTCTTCCTACACCGCCGCCCGCGTGTTGAGGTAGATCGAATACAGCGAGGTCTGTCCGCAGATGTAGAGGCGGTTGCGGCGCGGGCCGCCGAAGCAGACATTGGCGACGATCTCGCCAATCGGGATCGTGCCGAGATGCGTGCCGTCGGCTGCGTAGCAGAACACGCTGCGGCCCGCCGACGTCCAGATGTTGCCATGGATGTCGCAGCGGAAGCCGTCATAGAGTCCGTCCGGGCAAGTGGCAAACAGCGAGGCTTCCCCAACTGTCTGTCCCTTGACCTGATAGGACCAGATCGTCGGCGGCAGCCCGCGGACATGCGTCGCGCCGGTGTCGGCGACATAGAGCCGGGTTTCGTCGGGCGAGAAGGCCAGCCCGTTGGGCTGCACCCGGTCGGACACGACGCGCGTGATGGCACGGGTGCTGCCGTCGATCCGGTAGACGTTGGAGGCGCCGATCTCTGACGGGCTCTGCTGCCCTTCATAATCGCTGTCGATGCCGTAAGTCGGATCGGAGAACCAGATCGAGTTGTCGGACTTGACCACGACGTCGTTGGGCGAATTCAGCCGGCGGCCCTCGAACGCATCCGCCAGCACGGTAATCGAGCCGTCGTGCTCGGTCCGGGTGACGCGGCGCATGAAATGCTCGCAGGTCACGAGCCGCCCCTGGCTGTCGGTGGTGTTGCCGTTGGAATTGAAGCTCGGCGCGCGGAATACCGACACCGAGCCGTCGGTCTCGTCGAAGCGCATCATCCGGTTGTTCGGAATGTCGGACCAGACGAGGTAGCGCCCGGCCGGAAAGTAGGCGGGGCCTTCCGCCCAGCGGCAACCGCTGGTGAGTTTCTCGAGATTGACGTGGCCGAAGACCAGCCGGTCGAAGCGAGGGTCGTGGGCGACATAGGGGAGCATGCGTCCTCCTTGATGAGCCGCAGATTCTTGGGCAGATTCTTGAGCAGATTCTTGGGATCCCTGCGTGCTGTCGTTACTTTGATCGACCCTGCCAAATTTGCAAGAGTGCCTCGGCTCACGGCGCATCGCCGCAAAACGAAATGCCCGGGACATCTCGCGCGAAGACGCGCTTCGCGCTTTTGCCCGGGCATCACGTCGTTGTGGTGGCGTTCTTCCGCTTCTTACTGCGACAGCTTCACGAAGTCCGGAAATTTCAACTTGCCTTCCGCGATCTTCTCCGGCCAGACCACGACCTGCTTCTGGTCCTGCCACTGGAAGACGAGGCCGGTGACCGCGCCGGGGCCGGACTTGATGCCGTGGGTGAACTCGTCGTCCTTGCCGTAGAACTTGATCTGGCCGATCGTGCCCTCGAAGTCGGTCTTCTCCATCTCGGCGACCATCTTGTCGGGGTCGGTCGAGCCGGCGCGCTTGATCGCGTCGGTAATGATGTAGACCTCGTCATAGGCGGTGTAGCCGGTATAGGCCGGCGGCGTGCCGAACTTGGCCTTGAAGGCGGCGGCGAACGGCTTCGTCTTCGAGGTCACGGCGACGTCGGGGGTCGCAACCGCCAGCGACGGCACGCCGTCGGCGGCGCCATTGGTGTCCTTCCAGAAGGTCGGGCTCAGCGCCTGCGCGCTGATGCCGAACATCGGGATCGGTACCTGCTGGTTCTTCCACTGCACCGTCGGCTGCACGCCGACATGGGAGATGCCGGTGACGATCACGTCGGGCTTCTTGGCTTCCATGTTGTTGAAGATCGGCGTGAAGTCGGTGGTGTCGGGCGAGAAGCGCACATGCTCGACGACCTTCAAGCCGGCCTTGGGCAGGCAGGCCTCGTAGCCGACATCGAGCGGCTTGGTCCAGGCGGCGTCCTCGCTCATGATCGCGACCGTCTTCATGTGCATCTTGTCGACCAGAAGATCCTTGGCCGCGTCGCAGACGATCTGGGCTTGCGCAGCCGAGGTCAGATAGCCGTGGAAGGTGTACTTGTTCTTCTCGTAGTCGTTGTGGATCGCCTTGGTGATCTCGTTCGAGGCGGCGCCGGGCGTGATCAGCGGCATCTTCAGGCGAGCTGCCCAGGGCTCGAGCGCCAGCACGACCTCGCTGATATAGCTCGCGATCACGGCGGAGACCTTGTCCTCGCTCACCGCGCGCTGGAAGGCGCGCACCGAGTCGGCCGAGGAGCTCTTGTTGTCATAGGTGACGATCTCGACTTTGCGGCCGAGGATTCCGCCCTTGGCGTTGATCTCGTCGGCGGCGATCTGCGCGCCACCGGGCGTCGCAGCGCCCGCGATCGACTGCACCTCGGCGATGACTCCAATCTTGATCGGATCGTTGGACTGCGCATAGGCGGGGGCGGCGAGGCACAGCGCCAGCGCGGAGGTGAGGAGGCCAGAGCTTAAAATGCGCGATGATCGCATGGTCGTTTCCCTTTCGTTGTTTTCTTGTTGATAGGCGCGAACTAGAGAAAATCGGCGCCGGCCTCGGCGGCGAAGCGGCCGGGATCGCCTTCCCAGACGACCCGTGCATGCTCCAGCACATAGACGCGGTCGGCATGCGGCAATGCGAAGGTCACGTTCTGCTCGCCGAGCAGCACGGTGATGGATGTCGTCTGACGCAGCCGCTCCAGAGCCTTGGACAACAGTTCGAGGATGACGGGCGCAAGCCCTAGCGTCGGCTCGTCCAGGATCAGGATCTGCGGCTGCATCATCAGCGCGCGGCCGATTGCGAGCATCTGCTGCTCGCCGCCGGAGAGCGTCTGCGCCATCTGCCCCTGCCGCTCCTTCAGGATCGGAAACAGCTCGAACAGCCAGGCGAGCTGCTTGGCGCGGGCCTCGTCGTCGAGATGTTGCCCGCCGAGATCGAGGTTTTCGCGCACACTCATCTCGCCGAACAGCTCGCGCGATTCAGGACATTGAACGAGGCCACTGCGCGCAATTTTTGCGGGGCTGGTGCCGCGCAGCTTTTCGCCGCCACGGATGATCTCGCCGCTGTAGGGCAGGAAGCCGGAGATGGTGTTGAACAGGGTGGTCTTGCCGGCGCCGTTGAGACCGACGATGGAGACGAACTCGCCCTCGTGGATGTGGATCGAGACGTTCTCCAGCGCCTGCGCCTTGCCGTAATGAACGCTGACATTCTCGACCTGGAGCAACGGCACCTTGTCCTTGAAGCTGGTCTCGGGCCGCGCATGGGTCTCGATCGCACCGCCGAGATAGACCCGGCGCACGGTCTCGTTCTTCATGACGTCGTCGGCCTTGCCGGTGACGATCTCCTCGCCGAGATACATCGCGAGCACGCGGTCGACCAGCGCCGCAACGCTCTTGACGTTGTGGTCGACCAGCATCACCGCGCGGCCCTCATCACGAAAGCTGCGGATCAGGTCGGAGAACACGTCGACCTCGGCGCGGGTCAGGCCGGCGAAGGGTTCGTCCACCAGCACGACCTTCGGGTCGCGCGCGATCGCCTTGGCGAGCTCGAGCCTTCGCAGATCAGCGAAGGGCAGCGTCGGCGGGCGGCGGTTCATCACGCTACCCAACCCGACGCGATCGGCGATCCATTTGGCGCGTTCGACCAGCGCCTTGTCCGGAAACAGCATGAACAGGCTGTCCGGCAGCAGCGCCACCATGATGTTCTCCAGCACCGTCTGCCGGTTCAGCGGCCGCGAGTGCTGGAACACCATGCCGAAGCCCTTTCGCGCGATCTTGTGCGCGGGAAGGCCGGCGACATTCTCGCCCTCGAAGACGACTTCGCCGGCGGTCGGGCGCTCGATGCCCATCACGCTCTTCATCGCGGTGGACTTGCCCGAGCCGTTCGGCCCGATCAGGCCGAAGATCTCGCCGCTGTTGACCTCGAAGCCGAGGTTTTTGACCGCGGTCAATCCGCCGAAGCGTTTGGTCAGGCCGCGGACTTCGAGCACGGGCCGGTTTGAAAGCCTCTGGTCCATTACGAGCGAGCCTCGCGCGAGAGGGCCGCTCCGAGGAAGCCGCCGGGGAAGAACAGGACGACGAGCAGCGCGACCGCCGAGACGATGAAGGTGGCGAGCTCGCCGGTCGGGCGCAGGAATTCGCCGGCGACGATCAGGAAGATCGCGCCGAGCGCCGCCCCAAGCACGGTGCGGCGGCCGCCGAGCACGGCCGACACGATGACGTTGACGCCGACCGCGACGTCGACGACGGTGCCGACCGAGGCGGTGCCGAAGTAGAACACCAGCAGTGCGCCCGATAACCCGGAGAAGAACGCGCTGACGATGAAGGCGGCGAGCTTGTGCTTGACGATGTTGAAGCCGAGCGCGCCGGCCTGGACCGGATCCTGACCGCTGGCCTGCAGCACGAGGCCGATCGGCGATTGCGACAGGCCGTAGAGGATCGCGGCCGAGATCGTCATGAAGCCGAGCGCGATCCAGTAATTGGCGCCGGCGTTGATGGTGATGACGTCGGGGATGGTCAGGCCGATCTCGCCGCCGGTGAGATCGGCGAACACCACGATGAAATTCTGCAGCATCAAGACCGCGACCAGCGTGGTCAGGCCGAAATACGGCCCGCGCACCCGCAGCGCCGGCAGCGCCAGCACGAGACCGGCGACGACCGAGGCGAGCGCACCGAGCACGATGCAGAGATAGACCGACCAGCCGAACTGGGCGTTGAGGATGCCGGCGGTGTAGGCGCCGACGCCGATCAGGAAGGTGGGGCCGAAATTGACTTCGCCCGCGAAACCGAACAGCAGGTCCCAGGCCATCGCGAACACGCCGAAATAGAACGCGACGGTGAGGAGGCCGAGCACATAACCGGAGACATAGAGCGGCAACGTCGCCGCGATGATCACGAGCGCCAGCGAGACAAAGAACAGGCGCGAGGTAAAGAAGCTCGCCATCTCAGCGCCTCCCAAGAAGGCCCTGGGGCCGGATATACATCACGAACACGAGCAGCAAGAGCGCCGGAATGGTGCGGTAGGCCGGCGAGACCAGATAGGCCGTCAGCGTTTCGAGATAGCCGACCACGAAGGCCGCGATCAGCGAACCGGAGACGCTGCCGAGGCCGCCGAGCACCACGATCGAGAACGCGCTCGCGGTCAGCGGGCCCACGCTGTAGGAGCTGACGCCCAGGAACATGCCGAGCAGCACGCCCGCGATACCGGCGAGGATGCCGTAGATGCCCCACACCACGATGTAGATGTTGGTGAGCTCGAGCCCGAGCAGCGTCACGCCGCGCGGATTCATCGAAGCCGCCAGCACCGCCTTGCCGGTGCGGGTGCGGTTCACCAGCAGCCACAGCAGCGCGATGACGAGGCAGCACACGATCGCGGTAAAAATCTCGTTCTTCGGCGTGCGGACGCCGAGGATCTCGACGACGCCCTCGACGATCGGCAGCACCGTCTTGGCGTTGTTGGTGAAGAAATAGGCGATCAGCTCCTGGATCATGATGCCCCAGAGCAGCGTTCCCGTGAGGACGAAGATCTCCTTCTCCTCAGTCGGAATGCGCCGGGAGTCCTGGATCGGCTTCACCACCGCAAAATAAGTGAGGAAAGCCGTGAGGAGGGCGACCCCGACCCCGATCAGTGCGCCGGCATAGGTGCCGACACCGAGCACGCTGGCGGCGGCCCAGGCCGCCACCGCTGCCGCCACCATGATGGCACCGTGGGAGAGGTTGAGCACGCCGGAGACGCCGAAGATGAGTGTGAAGCCGGTGGCACCGAGTGCGTAGAGGGCGCTGATGGCAAAGCCATCAATCAGAATCTGGAAAGCTCGCATCTATGATTGGCCAAGAGTCTCACTGGAGGGAAGGTGCTGCGGGGCGCCGCAAATGGAAGCTCCCGGGAGGTGGTCCCGGGAGCATGTCCAATCAGTTGCCGAGCTTGATGAAGCTCGGGAACTTGAGATCGACCTTGGCGACGTCCTTGGGCCAGACTGCGCTCTGCTTGCCGTCCTGCCATTGCAGCATCAGCCCGGTGATCAGGCCCTTGCCGTATTTGATCGAGTGCGTGAACGGATCGTCCTTGCCGTAGAACTGGACGCGGCCGATCGTGCCTTCCCAGTCGGTCTTCTCCAGCGCGTCGACCAGCTTGTCGGCATCGGTCGAGCCGGCGCGCTTCACCGCGTCGGCGATGTAATAGACCTCGTCATAGGCGGTGTAGCCGGCGTAGGACGGGTAGTTGCCGAACTTCTTCTTGAAGTTTTCCGCGAACGGCACCGACTTCGGTGTCACCGCAACGCCGGGGCCGGAGACGCCCTGATAGAGCACGCCTTCGGCCGCCTGGTTGGTGTCCTTGCCGAAGGTCTCGTTGGTCGCCTGCGAGGAGATGCCGAACATCGGGATCGGCACCTGTTGGTTCTTCCACTGCACCGTCGGCTGCACGCCGACATGGGAGATGCCGGTGATGATCACGTCGGGCTTCGAGCCCTCGATCTTGTTGAAGATCGGTGTGAAGTCGGTGGTGTCGGGCGAGAAGCGGATGTGGTCGAGCACTTTCAGCCCGATCTTGGGCAGGCATTCCTCGTAGCCGACGTCGAGCGGCTTGGTCCAGGCGGCGTCCTCGCTCATGATGACGGCCGTCTTCATGTGCATCTTGTCGACGAGCAGGTCCTTGGCGCCGTCGCACACCGAGAGCGCCAGCGCCGCTGACGTCAGGTAGCCGTGGAAGGTGTACTTGTTCTTCTCGTAATCGGCGTGAACGCTCTTGCTGATCTCGTTGGAGGCCGCACCCGGCGTGACGAACGGCGTCTTCAGCCGCGACGCCCAGGGCTCAAGCGCCAGCACCACCTCGCTGATGTAGCTGGCGATGACCGCGTTGACCTTGTCCTCGTTCACCGCGCGCTGGAAGGCACGCACCGAGTCCGCCGAGGAAGAGTGGTTGTCGTAGCCGATGATTTCGATCTTGCGGCCGTCGACGCCGCCGGCGGCGTTGATCTCGTCGGCGGCGAGCTGCGCCGCCTGCGGGATCGATGCGCCGGCAATCGCCTGCGCTTCCGCGATGACGCCGATCCTGATCGGATCGGCCGCAAAGGCGGGGCTGGAAGCCGCCAACAATGCGCCGGTCGCGACCGCACCAAACGCACTTCGCAATGCACCAGAGAGTGCTTTATTCATGTTGTTCTCTCCCTTGAACCAAAGCTTCTTTGAGCTATTGGGGCGGGACTATAACGACGAGAGAATCCCCGGCAAGTGAAACTGTATTCAGGATTGTACGATGGGGACTAAAGTCTAGCGCTTGCATAAATTGCAGGCGTTCGAGCGCGCGCAGGCATGCAGATTTCGACGAAGGCCATGCGCGTACGTTGCGGCGGCGGCGATGCTGGTCGCTCAGCGCGCTTGCAACAGCGACGGGTCAAGCGGCGCGAGCCGCGCGGGATCGAACGGCGCGAGATCCACCTCGTGCGCTGCGCCGTCGGCGATGAGTTGCGCCATGGCCTCGCCGGTCGCGGGCGCATTCAGGATGCCCCACACATTGTGTCCGGTCGCGACATAGAGCCCGTCGCTCTGCGGCACCCGGCCGATCAACGGCAGGCCGTCCTCCGTCACGGGACGGAAGCAGGCCTGCTGCGCGATGATCCTGTCGGAACGAAACAGCGGCGATAACCGTTCGGACATGGCTTGCAGGCGCGCGATCGCATCGCGGTCCGGCGTCACCGTCGCCGGGTCGAGCGGCAGCGGTGCGATGTCGGAGAGCGCGGTGACATGCGTGCTGCCGTCGGCGCGCGGAAAGACCTCGATCGACACGGCGCTGCCATCCGTCTCGCATTCCAGGAACAACGCATCGGCCGGCACGTTGGGGCCGATGTCGTAGACGATGCTCGGGCTGCGCTGGCCATAGACAGCGGGGAGGCTCATCCATTGCGCCGCGAGCAGCGACCATGGTCCCATCGCGATCACAATGGCATCCGCTTCGATGATGCTGCCTTCGATCTCCACGCCCTTCGACGCCGTGCCATTGGAATCGTGCAAGATGCCGGTGATGCGGCCAACGCGAAGCTCGGCGCCTCGCGCCAGCGCCGCGTTCATCACGGCCGACGTGAATTTTCGGGGATGAACGATCGCGGTCGTCTCGGGGGTGCCGATGCGTTGCGTGATGACGACGCCGTCGCCGAGCCAGTCGAGCGCGGATGGCGCATTCCGGCGCGGATCGCCATCAGGTGCAACATAGCCGCCATAGGCGCTCATCGGGCGGTGACCCCAATCGCCCGCGATCTCCCCCGGCAGTTGCGCGTGAAGCGCAAAACTGCGTCGCGCCAGCGCATCGAGCGGCGTGCCCGCACACCAGTCGCGCGCCAGAAAGCCGCCGGCCTTGCCGGAAGCCGCAGCCGCCACTTCGGTCCGTTCGACGACGATGACATCGACGCCGTGGCGGCGGAGGAAGTAGGCGGTGCAGGCCCCGATCACGCCGCCGCCGCAGATCACAACGCGCATGGCTTGCTTCCCGATCCGGCCTACGTTCGCGGAGACAACCTAGCTCGAATAGCCGCGTTCCAGGGCATGGCGCTGCTGGTAGCGGTCCAGCGCCAGATGGACGAGGCGCGTCAGCAGCTCCCCATATGGCACGCCCGAGGCTTCCATCATCTTCGGATACATGCTGATCGACGTGAAGCCGGGCAGGGTGTTGATCTCGTTGAAACAGAATTCGCCGGTTTGCCGGTCGAGGAAGAAATCGACCCGCGCGAGGTCGCTGCATTCGAGCGCCGCGAACACTTGCACCGCGAGCGCGCGCACGCGCTGCATCTGCGTCGCGTCGAGCCTGGCCGGAAGATCGACGCGGGCGCCGTCGGGATCGAGATATTTGGCCTCGTAGGAATAGAATTCGTGCTGGGCGTTCGGATTGAGTTCGCTGGCGACGCTCGCAAACAGCGTCTCGCCCTCGAGCACCGCGACCTCGATTTCGCGCGCGTCGATACCCTGTTCGACCAGCACCTTGACGTCATAGCGAAACGCATCATCGAGCGCAGGGCCAAGCGCATCAAAGGTCTTCACCTTGTGAATGCCGACGCTGGAGCCCATGTTGCACGGCTTGACGAACACCGGCAGGCTCAAACCCTCGACCGCCCTGGCGAGTGACGCGGCGCGGTCGGCGGTGAAGGCCTTGCGGGTGAGCACGCGATAGGGCGCGACCGGAACGCCGGCGAATTCCGCGAGCCGCTTGGCGACATCCTTGTCCATGCTGACGGCGGAGGCGAGAACGCCCGAGCCGACATAGGCGACCTCGGCCAGCTCCAGCAGGCCCTGCAGGGTGCCGTCCTCGCAAAGCGGGCCGTGCATGACCGGAAACACGACGTCGATCTCGATCGGGTCTGTCGCGCTTTCGGAGATCGGCATGAGAACGCCACATCCGTCGGCGCCTCGGGCGAACCGCATCTCGGGCGCATCGGGCAGAATCGGCAAGGCCGCCTGCGCCGGATCGATCCCGGCAGGATCGTTCCACTGCCAGCGACCTGTCTTGTCGATGGAGACCGGGATCACCTCGAAACGCGCGCGGTCGAGATGCCGGAGCACGGAGGCGGCCGATTTCAGCGAGACCTCGTGCTCACCGGACCTGCCGCCATAGAGAACAACGACGCGAATTTTGTCTGCCATGATTCAATTATCACGCGCTCCGCCCGGAAGTCACGTGCTGCCTCGATGTTCGCGCATCGATCCGATCATCCAAACAATTCGGCGCCGGCGAGGCACGCCGGCGCCGTCTCGCAGCTCGACTTGCGCTCTGCTTCAGCCCGGCCCCGCACCTTGCGTCGCGGTGAACACCGCGTAGAGCGACTGGCTCGCGGCCATGAACAGGCGGTTGCGCTTCGGCCCGCCGAAGCAGATGTTGCCGCAGACTTCCGGCAGGCGAATGCGGCCGAGCAATTTGCCTTCGGGTGACCACACGGTCACGCCGTTATAGCCGACCGCGCGACCGGCATTGCTGGAAGCCCAGACATTGCCGTTGACGTCGCAGCGCACGCCATCCGGCCCGCACTTCACGCCGTCGATCACGCAATCGGAGAAGCGCTTCAGATTGGACAGCTTGTTGTCGCTGCCGACATCGAACACGAAAATTTCGCCCTTGCCGCCCGGACCGGTGTCGCCCGGTCCCTTGCCGGTCGAGACGACGTAGAGCTTCTTGAAGTCGGGCGAGAAGCACAGGCCATTGGGATCGGGCACCTGCTCCTCGGTGACGACGAGATCGACGCGGCCGCTTGGGTCGATGCGATAGCAATTGGTCGGCAGCTCGCGCTTGCCCGGTGTGAAGCCGGCTGGCTGTCCGATCCGGGGATTGAGCTTGCCGCCTGCATTGCTCGGTCCGCCCGCCGCGTCGGGCTCACCTTCATAAAGCTGGCCGCCATAGGGCGGATCGGTGAACCAGTAACTGCCGTCGGGATGCGCGACCACGTCGTTCGGCGAGTTCAGCTTCTTGCCGTTGTAATTGTCGCACAGCACGGCGGCGGTGCCGTCGTGCTCGTAGCGCGTCACCCGCCGGGTCAGATGCTCGCAGGAGAGCTGGCGGCCCTGGAAGTCGAACGAGTTGCCGTTGGAATTGTTGGAGGGCGTGCGGAACACGCTGACGCGGCCGTCATCCTCGCTCCAGCGCATCTGCCTGTTGTTGGGAATGTCGCTCCAGAGCAGATAGCGGCCTTGGGCGCTCCATGCCGGACCTTCGGCCCAGAGCACGCCGGTATAGAGCCGCTTGATCGCGGTGTTGGGCTGCGCCAGATCGTTGAAGGAGGGATCGACCGCGATGATATCGGGGTCCCAGAAATAGGTGGTCGGTGCGCCATGGGGGCCGAAGTCGCGCGGCGGTGTGGTGATCGTCGTCGGCGGGGCGGCAGGTCCGGCCTGGGCCAGCGCGGCGCCCGTTCCGGCCATCGTGGCCGCGGCACCGAGCGCAAGTCCCTGGACCAACGTCCGTCGTGAAAGCGCGGCATCCTGCTCACGCTGCTGTTGGCGTGTCATTCGCGTCCTCCCTGGTTATATTCAGCTAGCCGGTTGATCCAGCCGAGCAACCCAAGGTTAGTCCCGTCCGCGATGAGTTGCGAGGGCTGCCGTCGCGTCGTCTGCGCAATTTAGAGATGGTTGAATTCGTCAATTTGCGGATTCATGCGGGAATAAATGTGAACGGCCGTTCTGCACGGTGTGACCCGACAATTCGCGCGCCCTTGGCCAATTGACCGAGCCCCAGTTTGGGCCCTGTCAAGCCTTGACCTTGCCCCTATTGCTGCGCAGAAACCTTGGAAGAAAGGGCCGCAGCCAATGGTGCAGGGTATCATCACATTGATCGTGTTGCTCGGGATCGCGTATGCGGCCGGCTATTTCACGCGCGATTTCCAGTCCCGCAAACGGCGTGCCAAGGCTCGCCGCTCGGGCGGCTACACGCAGCCTGACTGGCTCAGTCCCACCGTTCCCGCCAACACCAACGAAACTCCGTCCCCCGCCGTTGGTGAACTCGGCCAGATGCTGGACCGCTGGGAAAGCAGGGCCCGTTCGCGTCGCACGGGGTAGGCCTCCAGACCACGTTACGATTTTGCCTTGCCACAAGCTCAGCCGTCATCCTGAGGTGCGCGCCCTTGCGCGCCTCGAGGATGGGCCGGAGGCGCGCGTGGCTCATCCTTCGAGGCTTCACCCTGCGATGCATATGCATCGCAGGGCTCGCACCTCAGGATGACGGCTCGACTGCGGTAAGCATCGCTCCCTGCGGGGCTACAATCCCTTGCGCTACCCGTCGGGCGAAACACCAGCCGCTGGGTCAACCGCCCTACGCCAAATATTCCACTTTACCGAATTTCGGTTTTATCGTATGTATCGCCCATCCTGATCCGGCGAAAAGGGGCGGTCGTACGTCGTCACGAGCCGCGGATCGGGTTGCGGTGGACGCGAGCAGCGCCGTCGCGGATGCGAGTGCAGGGCGGGGCGATGGATTGAGCCGAACCCCGTGAGCGTCTCGCAAGCCGCGTTGTACGAACGGCGCTTGATGTCCGGCGAAGCCTTTTGGCGAAGCCGGAAAGTCCGCGTACGGCAAAACCGTGTGGTCCCGGCCGTCGTCGCTACGGTCAAGTCTTGCGGATGCGGCATTGGCGCCAACCGGCGCGGTGCCGGCGAATTCCGTGAGGTGAGGGAGGCCAGAAGGAATTCGGCTCCCGGGAGAGCACGGCATAAGCCGTCCAACCATCGCGCAGGGAAGGCCGTGTGTTCGGCTT
This sequence comes from Bradyrhizobium monzae, assembly GCF_021458635.1. Lineage (GTDB taxonomy): Bacteria > Pseudomonadota > Alphaproteobacteria > Rhizobiales > Xanthobacteraceae > Bradyrhizobium. The sequence goes on along the minus strand of NZ_JAIRDQ010000001.1, from coordinate 1,074,304 downwards.
CACCTGTATGCCGCTGTGCAGTTCTTTTGCGCTACATGCGCACAGCGGACCGTGGGTGCCAGCCGGCACCCGGCCTTCCCTGCGCCCTTTGTTTGAAGAGGGCATGAAACGAAGAGCAAAACTCGGGCGAAACGCGCCGCGAGGACGCGAGGGTGTGTCTACGAGATGAAATGTCTAGTGGAGGATCACAATGCCACCGCTTGCTCCGTCATTGCGAGCGCAGCGAAGCAATCCAGAGTCGTTCCGCGGAGGGATTCTGGATTGCTTCGCTCCGCTCGCAATGACGATTGTGGAGGCAGCGTACGCCATAGTTCAGTCCGTGCCCCGGACGCGGCGACGCGTCCGCGCTGCAGCGTGTCCGGGACACGGAGACCGGCGGCCGGGTCAGGTCAGCCCCCCTGACCATCTTTTGGCGTTGCAGTTGCTGCTATTTCTCGTCTAGAAACGACGCATTGGGCCTCCCGGCAACCAACCGTCAACGGTTTTGACCGACGATTTGGGGCTCAAAAGGGTCTGGCAATGCTGATTCGCGGCCAAATTGATGGGATTTCGGGGGAGGTGGCTCTGGCCGCCGCCACGATCCCGGCCGCGCTGCTGCCCACCCTCCTTATTGGCGGCCTTCTTCTTACTTGCCCCTGAGGGCCGGCTGGGCGCCACGCGCCTGGGCGCTCAGGGGTTGGTCGAGATCACCGGACACCTCAAGCGCCCAGCAGACTGACGGCGCAAAAGCTCAAAAGGAATTTTGCAATGGCCCCCGCGAACAAGTCCGATAAGGACCGCGTCATCATATTCGACACCACCCTGCGCGACGGCGAGCAGTGCCCTGGCGCCACCATGACCTTCGAGGAGAAGCTCGAGGTCGCGGAACTGCTGGACGATATGGGCGTCGACGTCATCGAAGCCGGCTTCCCCATCACCTCCGAAGGCGATTTCCAGGCGGTGAGCGAGATCGCCCGCCGCTCCAAGAACGCCGTGATCGCCGGCCTGTCGCGGGCGCATCCCGCCGATATCGACCGCTGCGCCGAGGCCGTGAAATTCGCCAAGCGCGGCCGCGTCCACACCGTGATCGCGACCTCGCCGCTGCATATGCGGGTGAAGTTGAACAAGTCCCCGGAGCAGGTGCTTGAGACCTCGGTTGCCATGGTCGCGCGCGCCCGCAACCAGATCGACGACGTCGAATGGTCGGCCGAGGACGGCACCCGCAGCGAGATGGATTATCTGTGCCGCATCGTCGAGGCCGTCATCAAGGCCGGTGCGACGACGGTGAACATACCCGACACCGTCGGCTACACCACGCCCGACGAATACACCCACTTCATGAAGACGCTGATCGAGCGCGTGCCGAACTCGGACAAGGCGGTGTTCTCGGTGCACTGCCATAATGACCTCGGCATGGCCGTTGCGAACTCGCTGGCCGGCGTGGTTGGCGGTGCGCGTCAGGTCGAGTGTACCATCAACGGCATCGGCGAGCGCGCCGGCAACGCTGCGCTCGAAGAGATCGTGATGGCGATCAACGTGCGCAACGACAAATTCCCGTTCTGGAACAAGATCGACACCACGCAGCTGACCCGCGCTTCGAAGGTGGTGTCGGCGGCGACCTCGTTCCCGGTGCAGTATAACAAGGCCATCGTCGGCCGGAACGCCTTTGCGCATGAGAGCGGCATTCACCAGGACGGCGTGCTGAAGGATGCTTCGACCTACGAGATCATGCGGCCCGAAATGGTCGGCCTGAAGCAGTCCTCGCTGGTGCTCGGCAAGCATTCCGGACGCCATGCCTTCGTGCACAAGCTGGAGGAGATGGGCTACAAGCTCGGTCCGAACCAGCTGGAAGATGCGTTCACACGGATGAAGGCGCTCGCCGACCGCAAGAAGGACATCTACGACGAGGACATCGAGGCGCTGGTCGACGAGGAGATGGCGGCGTCGCACGACCGCATCAAGCTGACCTCGCTGACCGTGATCGCCGGCACCCATGGCCCGCAGCGCGCGACCATGAAACTCGACGTCGACGGCCAGATCAAGATCGAGGAAGCCGAGGGTAACGGTCCGGTGGATGCGGTGTTCAACTGCATCAAGCGCCTGGTGCCGCACGAGGCCAAGCTCGAGCTGTATCAGGTCCACGCAGTGACCGAAGGTACCGACGCGCAGGCGGAAGTGTCTGTGCGACTGTCGCATGAGGGACGTGCGATGACGGCGCGCGCGGCGGATCCGGATACGCTGGTGGCGTCGGCCAAGGCCTATCTCGGCGCGCTCAACAAGATGGTCATGAAGCGCCAGCGCGACACCGTGACGACGGCTGCGGCGAGCTGAGGCTTGCTTCGCCTCTCCCGCTTGCGGGAGAGGCCGACGCCCGAAGGGCGGCGTGAGGGTTCTCTCCATGCGGGGAGTGTCCCGATGCGGAGACACCCTCTCCCCAACCCTCTCCCGCAAGCGGGAGAGGGGACGCAGCAGTGCTCGCGGCGTTCACTGCGAATAGCTGCCCTGCTAACGGCCAATAGCACCGAGGTGCGCCGGCCTGTATTGATGCTGCCGGCATGAGGATAGGTCCCCCGCGCGCCGGGCGACCCAAAAACAACAGGGAGAGATTATGCGCACCTTCGCGATCGCGGCATCCGTCGCGGCATTGGCCTTGAGCCTTGCCGGACCCGCCAGCGCCGACCCGATCATCATCAAGTTCAGTCATGTCGTCGCGACCGACACGCCGAAGGGCAAGGCGTCCGAGAAGTTCAAGGAACTCGCCGAGAAGTACACCGGCGGCAAGGTCAAGATCGAGGTCTATCCGAACTCGACGCTGTACAAGGACAAGGAAGAGCTCGAGGCGCTTCAGCTCGGCAGCGTGCAGATGCTGGCGCCGTCCAACTCCAAGTTCGGCCCGCTCGGCATCCGCGAATTCGAGGTGTTCGATCTGCCCTACATCCTTCCCGATCTGAAGACGCTGCGGAAGGTAACTGAAGGTCCGCTCGGCACGCGGCTGCTCAAGCTGCTCGAGCCGAAGGGCATCACCGGCCTCGCCTATTGGGACAACGGCTTCAAGCAGATGAGCGCCAACAAGAAGCTGGTGGCACCGGCCGATTATCAGGGCGTCAAGTTCCGCATCCAGTCCTCGCGGGTGCTGCAGGCGCAGTTCAAGGCGCTCGGTTCGCTGCCCCAGGTGATGGCGTTCTCGGAAGTCTACCAGGCGCTGCAGACCGGCGTGGTCGACGGCCAGGAGAACACCTGGTCGAACATCTATACCCAGAAGATGCACGAGGTGCAGAAGTACATCACCGAGACCAATCACGGTTACATCGGCTACGTCGTGATCGTGAACAAGAAGTTCTGGGACGATCTGCCGGCCGACATTCGCGACCAGCTGTCGAAGGCGATGAAGGAGGCGACCGACTTCAACAACGCGCAGTCGCAGAAGGAAAACGACGACGCTCTCGCCGAGATCAAGAAGAGCGGCAAGAGCGAGATCATCAAGCTCACGCCGGAGCAGGACGAAGCGATGCGCAAGGCGATGGAGCCGGTCTACAAGGACGCCGCAAGCCGCATCGGCCAGCCGCTGATCGACGAGTTCCTGAAGGCAGCAAAAAGCACGACGAACTGAGCGCGGTTCGAACGAATCCAAACGAAATATGAAGCGGGGCTTCCGTGCGGGCTGCACGGAAGCTCTTTTTTGTTACGGATGATGTCCGCCGGTCGCTGAACGGACATTCAAATGAATGACATCTCCGAAAGAACGCGCTCCCTGTCCAAGTTGTAAGTTGCGTCTTAGCCTTCAGGCCCTCATCTTCAGGACATCCTTCCAGAGGAGGTCCGTATGAGGAAGTTCACCATCGCCGCCATCGCCGTGCTCAGCATCGCCGGCTCGGGCGCGGTCTATGCCCAATATCATCGCCCGTGGATGGAGCACTTCCGCCACATCCGCATGAACCCGGAAGACCGCGCCGCCTTCGTCGACGCGCGGATCGCCGCGGTCCATGCCGGGCTGAAGCTCAACGCCGACCAGGAGAAACTGTGGCCGCCGGTCGAGGCCGCCGTGCGCGACTTGGCCAAGCTGCGCCTCGATCGCGCCAATGCGCGGATGAACGCGGGCCCGGGCGATGCCGACAAGCCGGAGGATCCGGTCGCCCGGTTGCGCCAGCGCGCCGACGACATGGGTGCGACCTCGGCGGCGCTGAAGAAAATCGCCGACGCCGCCGATCCGCTCTACAAGACCCTCGATGACGGCCAGAAGCGCCGCCTTGCCGTCTTGACCCGCCACCGCGGCCCATTCGGCGGCGGCGAGGACGGCCCGCGCCGCCACTTCATGGAGCGCGGCATGGACCGCATGATGGAGCGTGGCATGGACCATTTCCGCGGCCACGATCGCGACGACGGTCCGGATCAGGACGGGCGCTTGTAAGCGCTCCGGCATTTCCCGGGTATGGACCTCTGAGAAGCCGCTGGAATCCAGCGGCTTTTCGCATTTCCGGGGCTGTGGAAGAACCTTGGAAAACATGCGCCACATCGCTTGCCAGACCCGGATCGCTTTGCTAAACGACCGACCTCGCAAGGCATTGACCGCCTTTCGGGCGCATAGCTCAGTTGGTAGAGCAGCTGACTCTTAATCAGCGGGTCCCAGGTTCGAGCCCTGGTGCGCCCACCAAGCTTTTCAAAAGCTTAGCCCTTGTTTCGGCAATCGCTCAGGTCCTTTAGCGAAGGATTTAGCGAGCCGTCCCGTTCGTTTCGCAACATTGCAGTCATCTGGTCGGTGCGCCTAATTCCTCCTTGAGCGAGGAAGAACGACCTCCGCAGTCCGGCAAAGGACTAAAGCGCAAAGCTACCGCGGGGTGCTTCTTTGTATGAAACACTGCTCCGCTAAGGGATGAGAGCCGTCATGCAACATCAGGCCAATTCCGAAGACCTGCCCTCGTCAGCGAGACAAGAGCATGTGCTTCGCATCGCCGAAGCTTGGCGGAGCGCCGTCGAAAGTATCATTGAGACCGGGAGCCGCTTGATCGACGCGAAGGGCACGCTCAATCACGGCGAATTTGAAATCATGGTCCGCAATGAATTGCCGTTCTCCGAAAGCACGGCCAGGAAGCTCATGCGGATCGCGTCGCATCCGATAATTGCAAATCGAGCACACGTGAACGATTTGCCGGCGTCGTGGGGAACGCTCTATGAGCTAAGCAAACTGAAGCGGGAAGACTTGGAGCGCGCCATCGAAGACGGGGTCGTCAATTCTAAGATGGAACGCAAAGATGCGATGGCGCTCGCTGGACGTCAGACCATTCTGCCGCGCAGCGAAGATATTCGGACGGAGGTGAAGTGCGCATTGTGTCGGGAAACAGAACGCAAGCTACCGGGCCATCAATGGACTGAGAATGATTTTGCAGAGGACCAGCCCGCAAGCACGGAGCTAGTCGATGATCTGGCCGACCAAATCAGAAAATTCCTGGCATATCCGAAGGCGAGCACGCTGATCGCCACCAAGCGAGGCGCCCGCTTTAGAACGACACCCGTCTCTCGCAAGATCGCGGTTCGAGAGAAAATTGAGCGGATCATCGACACGCGGGAACGTTTGGTACCAGAGATCGTCGGCGAGCTAAACCGCGCGCTACGCGGGCTCGCAACTACAGCGAATGAGCTCGCTGAGCGATTGGAAGCTTCGACCGTAGCGACTCTCGACGGGGAGGCCAAAGCGCAGTCGAATAGTAGGAAGGGCTTCGATGAAGCTTACGTCCGCCATCGGGAGGCAGTGTTAATCGCACGGATCGCGGCCTACCAAAGTGAGCTTCCGCCGCAGTCTAGTTGATTGGTTCGAACTCGAGCGCAAACTCTCTTTCTGACTTTACAGCCAAGAGAAGCTTGGCGCCCGGGTTGATGGCGCGCGCCGCCTTGGTAATCCTTTCGCGATCTTCTTTCGAGCTTCGGCATCCGAAATAGATTGCGGAAAGTTCTGGCGAATTGAATTCAAGGAACTCGATCGCGGTGTGATCGGAGGGGCGATATGCCCTGCGATTAATCGAGCATCGGCATGATCTCGAAAAATCCGGACGAGACGATCGATAAGGAGATCGTATTTTTCAGTGCCCATCAATTTCTCTAACACCTGCCATATTCCGAGCAACGCGGCGTCCGCTTCATGTGAGTCGAGCGCACGGCAATAGCGGATGAGGATGTCGGAAATGAAATCTTTCATGGAGTTTCGCTGCAGCGTGCTCCACCAGCGCTGGATGCTTTTTCGATAGTCCCGAGGATCCTTAAATTCAACGGATGGCGTGTCGTGTACCCATCTCGGTTCATACCAAAACGTTTCGGTGGCGAGCGAACCATCCGGATAGTGAATCGAATGGAAAGGGCCGCGTCGACATTTGTTCACTGCGTGAGGAGCAGTCAATCTGGCGAAAGGGTTGACCGATTTGCCAGAATTAACAAGGAGATTTAGCATACCTCGAAAGCGATCGACATGCTCGCTAGCTCTTTCAAAGGCATCGAAAGGGTCGTGAGCTGACAGGTGCACTAGAACTGGCGAGAGTGTGCCGTCCTCGGTCGGGATATTGCTGGCTGCCCGTCGAATATTTTGCTCCTCCTGAGCTTTTCTAGCCGCGCGTAAAAACTTGCCACGCTGGCTGGGTTGCCAATAAATGCGTGCACCATCGTCACCAATCCAATCAATTGGCTTAGGGCCGGCATAGGTGATCGTCGTATACAGAACGAATTTTGATTTGGGTCGCTGCGCCAATTTCTCAAATTCTTGATTGCAGCGAACAAGAAATGCGTCGGGATCGGTCAGACTCAATGATGGGTCAGATACAGAAGCCGCTACGCATTTCGCTTTAATGGGTGCTGCAATTCGGGTCGCTCGGATGGCCGAACTGAGCACTGGAAACCAGAAGGAATAACCGGCCGCATCGAAAGAGCGTCCGTCCTTCTTTCGGATACCTTTAAGTTGACCAAGCACTCGGTTACGATCAAATCCCCGCTCCCAGTCGAATTCTTTCGGCATCTTCAGTATTTCACCCTCGCCCTGCATTACTCTATTCTGAGTTGTGAGAAGGTGTCAGCCTGAATTTCGTTTCCGGGTTAGGCGTTCCAATTTGGCCAGCAGCCATCCTCCTCATGCCGGCCGGTGCGATTGGTGCAGGTCTGATCGAGCAAGCGCTGGCCGACATTCTTCCAGATCGCATCAGCTCCGAAATAGCGGATGGCCTCGGCTTTCTGCATCTCAACGATGCGAGAGCAGCGCGAGCACGCGACGCGCAGCATGTGGTGCTGGATGTCGGCGAGGCGGCATTGCTGGATCGACACCTTGGGCTTGCCGGCCGCGCGCGGGTCGTCTAGCAGCGATTGCCACATGGCATCGGGGATCGGGTCGGCCGGGGCTGGATCGGGCGCCGACGCCTTCGGCTGGGCTTTAGTGCGTTCGGTTAGCTGATCTATCTGCTTTCTTGAGTACATCCGCCAGCCCGCCATCCGCTCCTTGCCTATGCTGATAATAGAACATAACAAGAACGAAATGTCGAGTCCCCGGCTGCGCTCATCCGCTTTGGGAGGGTAAGCAGAACCTGCAATTGAACGAGCCCAGAGGGGGCTCATGACCCTGAACGGACATCGTTGACGAGCTTCGAATAGTGCTCCGATACGACTGTTGGTTCGCTATCCCCCTTAAGATCGAGGCAATCAATCCACGCTATCGTCTCGCGTCCTTCAAGATGGTAACGGTTGGCAACAACGATAATGTCTTATTACTTCTTCGCTGCCTGTCTGGCCGTATTAGCCTTGAGTTACGAGGTATCGTTTCGCCGAGCCTGGAATCTATCACGGAACTCTGAGCTGCTTGGCCCGGCCCAGCGGCTCGCAGTACGGCGGCGTGCGCTTTGGCCGGTAGGCTGCGGGCTAATTTGCACGCTGCTTGGGTGGATCTTACTTCATTTTGGTCAAGACAAGTTTGTTCTCTATCTAATAATGCTTAGTGCCTCTTTCCTGGCAGGATCGTTCATTGGCGTTATGGCCGGCACCACGAATCGGGTTTGAGGCATCGCGAATTCACAGAGAGATAAAAGTGCATCGAGCTATGGCCGCCGACAAGCGACCATGGCTTTGTCATTGTCCTGTTGATGTCCAGTTTTGGCCCAAAGCCGGCATGCGTCCGCGACATCGGCATGTCTGCTCGCGAGGCTAAAGCAGATATCGGGCAAGGCCAACGCTAGAAGGAAGCGAGCCGCCGCTGGACACCGGGCAGGGAGCGGCGGCTCGCTGTGCCCGCCGCGCCCGGAAGGAGGGCCGCAGGCTGTCGGGGTTGTTTCATGAAGGTCGGACACTCACCGACTTGTCCGCCCCCGGATCGGCGACGGGCATCCCAGCCGATCCAGGCATTGCCCCTCCCGACGCGAGACCAAGCGGGAGGGTATTCGTTAGGCGGCTCTAATGCGCTCCGGCTTCGACTTCTTGGCGCTCGCAATCACGATGCCGAGCACGGCGCGAGGATCGGCATCCAGTCTGCGGTGCACGGCTGCTCCCTGCTCCTCGCTGAGTTCGATCAGCGCTTCCTCTTCGCGTTCGCATTTCAGCAGTTCGACCTCCAGCTCCAGCAGCTTGGCGGCGCGCTCATCTGACGACATCGCGAGCGTCGGCTTCGGAAGCATCTCGATTTCGTCGTGCAATTTTTTTTCGAATGCGACGGGGTCCAGCCAAGCGAGCGCGGCGCCGATGTCTTGCTTGGTTGTCCACGCTCCATCGACGAGCGCATTGAATTGAGCTTGGAATGTTATCGTGTGGCCAAAGACGAGCTTCGGTCGTCCGTTCTCGCGCTGTGTCTGGACAAAGGCCGATGCCTGCTCCTTGAGATCGGCGGCCGGTACGCCCGATTGCAAGACGCGCACACGCTGGGCGGCGAGCACTTTGATCTGCGCTCTCACATTCGACACTGCATGGGCCGGCGTTCGAGTCGTCTTCACATCGGCCGGCATCGCGCGACTCAGCTTGGCCATCTCGTAGGTCCCAGTCGCGACCGAGACCCAATGCTTGATGTTGGCGCCAAGGTTAGCCAGATTGCGGTGCTTCTCCTGCAGATCGGGTAGCTTGTCCTGCAGACGCGCCAGCTCTAGATCCATGCCGGCCAGCTCCGTGACCGGTGCCGTGCTTCGCGCTCTGGAGAGTTCGGAAGCTCGACGGGCCATGGAAGTGACAGCGTCATGCAGCTCTATGGCTCGGCTATCGAGCCGATCCAGCTTTACACGGGCCAGGGTGGGTAATTGCAGCATGTCAGGCCCTCCGATAAGCGCGTTCGAGAGCCGCGCAGCGGTCGGCATATTGAGCAGCGGCGTCAGAAGCGCCTCCGACGGCCGCTGGCGGCGTCGTCTGGCCCGCTTTGGCATCGGCCAGGGGCTGAGCCGGTGCCGGCGCCCGCCATTGATCCGACAAGCTCCGCTTGCGGTCTTCATAGGCTGCTTGCCGAGCATCCATCACCGCATCCGCAAGCGGCAGCGATCCCGGCCGGTGAAGTATGGCCGGCGGCGCGGCGTCCATGAGCATGCGCGGCACCCGGATCGTCGCACCATCCGGGATCACATTCCCGGCCAGCGTGATCCGCTTGCCGTCCTTGTCGAACACTTCGCTCTTCATCTGATGATTCCTCCGCTGAAGAGATACCGGGTGATCCGCCCGGCTCGGAAAGTTGCGTTCTCGTCGAGATCGTCGCCGCCGACCCAAGCGAGCGATGAGTCATAGGAGTACTTGCGCACGCCGACGTTCGTCAGCGCGCCTGCAACCGCATTGGCGATGTCATCGTGAGCGCCGGGGCTGTGATCGATGCTGTCTTTGCCGGAGCGAGCTACGCGCCGCTCTAGACCAACGAGCTGCTGCAAGAGCTTCGGGTGGTCGAGCAGATCGGCCTTGCGGGAGTTCACGATCGGCAGGAAATCGCGATAGAGGTCCGACTTCGGCTTGGCCGCGCTCTCGTACGTGATGCCATGCGCGCGGAAAGGCTCCTTGACCCATTCGCCGGCATAGCGGTCCCCGAGCACCTTCGTAATGCCATAGGACTTAAGCAGCGTGGCGAACTCGCTGACGACTTGTTCGGGAGAAAAAGGCGGCTTGCGCTCCCGCAAAGCGTCGAGCGTCGCGACGCCATTCTGCTTGGAAGCAATCGCAAGCGTCATCGAGTCGGCGGAGCCGCCCGACGGATCGCAGAAAGCCGAATATCGGACCCCATCGATCCGACCGCGCTCATACACATTCTTGGAGATGCAGGCTTCCACGGCCTCGCGGGTGATGAAAGCTTCGATGTCTGCGCGGAACTGCGCAAGATACTCGGCGCGAGCGGATGCGGCGTCACGCTCCATCTCCGCGTCGATGAAGCTCTGCGGCACGCTCGGGTTCATCCGGCGCGTGGCAGCCTGCCAGACGAGGACCGGATCATGCTCGCGGCCGAAATGCGACCGATGCGCCTCGAAGAGCACGCCGCGCCGCGCATAGGGCGAGCTGGCACACAGCAGCATGCTATTGGGGATTGTGCTCATCCCCGGTCGCAGCGCATTCAGCACTTCATAGTCAGGTTCAGCACTGTCCTCTGCGCGCCAGAAGGCGACCTCATCCAGAAGGGCGGCGACGAGTGTGTAGCCGCGCACCGAGCGGAAGGAGCAAGTCGCGACTTCGATTGAGACTGAATTGGCGAGATCGAAGCCCTCCGCCGTCTCTCGGGTGATGAGCCGGGTCAGCATCGGCACGCCCTTGAGCAGCGCTGCGATGTAACGAAGGATGACCCGGCTCTGCTTCCGGTCGGCAGCGATGACGAGGATCGTGCCGCGCTCGCCCGGCGCCAAATAGGGCCGATAGTCAAAGAAGGCGGCGAGGAAGACGGCGACGAGGGCGAGGATGAAGCTTTTGCCTGCACGCCGTCCGCAGACAAGCCAAGCTTCCCTCGCGATATCACTCGGTGCATCCTTGCGGGACGTGCATTCGCGGTAGACGCCGAGCTTGTCCGCATCCATCGGCAGGGCGAAGAGAGCACAGAGGAACGCGAGCCATGGCTGCCAGCTCTGCCAATCGTCCTCGAACCAAGACGCGAAGAGCTGCGGGTCATGGATGCAGTCGATAATCGAGCCGTCCTGCTTTGGTCGGCGACGAGGTCCAGGCTTCCTTTGTTCAGCGGAAGCCCGATACCTCTGGATCATGCAGCCCTCACTCGATGGCTGCCGTTCAGTCGAGGCGGATCATCATCGTCGATCATGCGGCTGCGCAGATAATCGCGAGGGCTCGCCGGGGTCAAATCGCGCGGCTTCCGCTTGACGCCGAGTTCTTTGAGCAGCCGCCGCAATGAATTCGAGAGCGTCTGGTAAAGCATCAAATCGTCATTACCAGCCTTGCCCTCGGCCAGAGCGAACTTCATCTCCAGTTGCTCCAGCGCGGTCATGTGCGTGCTTGCCGTCCTGACAAGCGCCATCTCGCTCGTGCTGAGACAATCGACGCCGCCAAGATCAGCCGAAAGCAAATCGATGAGATCGCGAAATCTTCGATAGTAAAGAGTGCGCTGGTCCACTTCTTTCGGAAATAGACTTTTGCCATTCGTGACACGCGATCGTGCTTTAGTCTTTCGCTGAGTGATGTGCTTGCTTGCAGCCATCTGCATTCCAGATGCTTGGAGATTTTGCGCAAGCTGGGTCTATATGTTCGCTAATTGCAACCCTCTTTGGCTAATCGCACATTCTAAGGCGGTTTTTGCGCAGCGAGCTGCTGATCGAAAATCAGAGAATGCGCGTCACTCGCTCATCTGAGCAAAAATATTCGATCGTCGTCTTTGTCTCTCAGTGCTCAAAAAAAGGGCGGGGCGAATACTTCCAATTTCTTCTCGCTTCGTTTATCTTCCCGGGCGCGGTAGGTCCGCTGTGGGGCTCATGGAGCCTGAACTGCCCCCAATAGGTTGGGATTTCGCAACCCTATTGGAGCACCCTAATGTCCGAAGACACCAACAAGCGTGAACGCCAGAAGCGAGAGGCAAGGCTCGCGGAGCTTCGTCTGCGCGATGATGATCGTCCGCGCTGCCTGCATTGTCAGATCCCTATAGCTCATAGCGGTCCGTTATGCGCTGCCTGCGACAGCGACTGATCTAGTCGTCCCACGCGGGAATAATGATGCTGCCGTGCTTCTCGCAGAGGCGCAGAGTGGCGATCATTTCTTGCCGGATCATCGACACGGTCACGGGAGCGGCTTCATAGTCAAGTCGGTCGAGTTCAGCAATTATGCTCTTCGCGGAGCGGTTCAGGTCTTTGGCCACTCGCATCCGGATCATCTTTTCCATGCTCGGTTGGGGTCGGCCGTCATCGTCATAGCGCTTGCCGAGGTGGCGCCGGGTCAGCTGGGCTTTCTTTTGGCGATCCTCGGTGGGGGAGCGGCTGAAGAGGCCATAGGTCTTCTTCGGCTCCTTCGGCTTGCGTGGGTTCTCGGCATATCGCTTCCGATTGCGCCCCCCGATTGGGTACATGACGCGATAGTCGATTTCATCGTCACGGCTCATGGTTCATCGTCCTTCTTGATATCTATGCCGCTCGTCTGGATTTTTTGATCAAAGCATTCCCTCTCAAGGACATTTCTCAAGAAGGGTCCGCGTCCATATCGTTGGATGAATTGCTGCACACAGATGTTGCCGAACTTATCGAGGCCATACTTGCGGATCAGCACGCTTCCGATGCGCCTGTGCCTGTCCGATGGCCGCTCGCGCGATCCGCGCAAGCGATTGCTGTGATATTGGCCGAGTCGCTGGACATCGATTTCTTTGAGACTGACTCGGTCGACCTTTTGCCAATACCTGAGGTGATCGAAGTTCAGCAGGTCGAATGCCGAATTGATGCCGATCTTGGTGAGAGCCTGCTTTCCCTGATAGCGCCCCTCGATATGAAAGCACTCGACGATGCCGTCGATTCGGCAATGTTCGGAAGCATAGTGAGTGAAATAGTGCCCCCTGCCTCTGCGGCCGGTCGAGCCGCCCCCATTGTCTAGCGCACCGTTGTCGAAGCGAGCCGAGGCGCGACCTTTAGGCTGATGCGATTGGGTCCAATGCTTATTGACGAATTCGAGCATGTCGCCCTTGGCCGAATGGCGGTGATCGAAAGTGAAGTCGCGGGCGGGATGGGCGGCAACAAGCTTGCGGTCACCGTTGAGGGCAAGGTGGACCAAGAACTCGCGCGCTTCGTCGTCGGGAAAGTGGACTTCGATGCGAAAGCGATAGGGAGGATAGACGCGTATTTCGCGCCAGCGCTTCCGGCGCTCGTCGAAAAAGAGCTGGCCGTCCCATAGGATATCGAAATCCTCGCAATGATCTTGCAGCCACCATTGATCTTCGGCGCCCAGAAGTGTCTTGGAAAGAAAATAGGCGCTGTCGAAATAGTGGTAGCAATCGACATAGGGGATGCCGCAGAAGCGGCGCTCGTCCAGCTCGGTGCCGGGGGGTGGCAGGGGATCGGCCGCCCGATAGCGGGTGACCGATGCTGACGAGCTTCTAATCGCGTCGAGCGGTGGGGTGGCGCTTCGGGCGCCCTTGGATTTATTCTTCGGCATAGCATCGCTTTCATGGAGCGGTGTGCGAGCGCTGGCTAGCCGGCCGGCGCGATGGTGGGGCGCATCCTTGGTGCGCCCCGGTCATGTCTCGGGTCGAGCGATCGTGGATGCTTCGATAAGCCGAAGCACGTCGTCCCGCCGATAGAGTACTTTAGTGGTCCGGCCAGGCCGTGAGCCGCCGGTGCTAAATTGGACTCGCGGCAGCTTACCTGCTGCTTCCAGACGCTCGATGGTGTCATAGGAGATGTCGAGCAGCCGCATCACCAACTTGCGGCTGAGCAACAGCCGATCGTCATAGATGTGCGACTCCCTGAATTCGGCGAGGTAGTACTCGCGAGTATTCCTCACGGGAGCTGTTGGCTTAGCGCGAGAGCGGATGCGCGACACCATTGGCAAGATCCTTCTGCCGCCAACGCTGATGCGCTGCCGGTGTTTTGAGAAGGATCAGCCGGGCAGTGGGGTGTCCACATCCGTCTCTGATCGGCCCTAGCCGCACCCACCTCCGCCTTATGCCTTACGGCTGCGTATGAGTGGACCCGGAGACCGGGCAGTGCGAACAGAGCCACCTTTCGGGGCTCTGTTAAGCTAGCAAAAGCGGAAAGCTGCGGCAATATAGCTCAAACCGTGTGCGCAGCTCGTCCAGCAGTTCAAGGATGCAAGAGCTAGCAATCTTCCCGCACGTCCGCAGATAGGCTCGACGTGTTCGCTATGCGAGCGTGGCGGGCGCTCTCCGCTCGACGAGTGCGATGACGTTCGGCGTGGGCGCGATGACCTGCGAAACATAATTTGCTAGAGCCAGAAGAGCGGTGCCCTTTTGTTCAATGTACTGAGATCGATTGTAGATGCGTTCGACACCCTTGATTTTGTGACCCAGCACCTGCTCGGCAATACGTTCGCTGATGCCGAGGTCCGTCATGACGGACCGTGCTGTGCGCCGAAGGTCATGCAGCGTCCAATGTTCGAAATCGTCGGGAAGCAAAGCGTCTAGTTCCAATTTTGGCTTTGAGAAACCGTTGATCGGCTTGCCATCGAGCCGTCCGGCAAAGACGAATGGATTGCCAGCGATATGTGGCTGAGCGTCGATGATATCGAGTGCAAGTCTCGGCAGCTTCAATATCCCGGCGTTAGCCTTCTCGCGTAGCTCCTTCGGGATCGTCCAAAGATTGTCGTTAATCTCTGACCACTTCATGCGCGCGACCTTCTCGCGACGCTGAGCAGTAAGTAGAAGCAGCTTGACGAACGCTCCAAAGCTTCCCAATTGCGATGCCGCGCACCAAACAAGGCGGATTTCATCCGCGCCCAACGCGCGCTCGCGTCCGTCGCGTTCCATGCCATCATTGTCGGAGCGGTGGGCACGAACGGGACAAACATAGTAGCTCTCGAAATCTTCCACCCACTTCAAAACGGCGCGCACATTCGCAATCACGGCATCGGCTTGACGAGGCCCGTGCGCCTCGGCGATCTTTTCATGAAGCTCCTTGCCGTCACCGCAGGCAATGCTTGCGACCTTGCGACCTTTCCATTCTGGAATGACATACTTGTTCAAGGTGCGTTCAATCTCGCGCTTTGACCGCAGTTTGACCGCTCGTCGTTCGATGTACTTTTCGACCACGGCCTCGAATACCCACTGTGCGGAGACACGGGCATTCAAGGATAACGGGCTTCTCAGATACAGTTCCTTGTTTTGAAAGAAGAGCCGGGCGGCCTGCCGGGCCCCCTGGAGCGATAAGTCGCGAGGCCATTCCTGGCCACTTTCCGGAGTAGGTAACTCGTCGGCGCCGCGATCATCGTACCTGCCAAGCTTGAACCAGCGGTTTTTCTTTTGGTCATCGTAGTGGATGGCGAACCAAGTGCGGGAGCCGCCGTAGTTCACTTTCAGGACGAGGCCCGGCATCACGATGTCAAAATATTCTTCCTGCCTACGTCCCTCCGAAACAGTGAGGTCGCGGATATTGGCTTTGGTCATTTTTAGTTTCGGCATCGGAACTCCAGCGAAGAATTAGCGAAGCTGGGTCGGCCGTTTCCAGTCTCCGGCGACCACGCCGGAAAACATAGCATTATGGCTCTAAGTAACTGAACCGGTTAATGAATTAGTTCTGAACAGGCGGGAAGCTGCGGTTAGTTGCGGAGCCGACAGCGCTGACTCTTAATCAGCGGGTCCCAGGTTCGAGCCCTGGTGCGCCCACCATATAAATCAAACACTTAGCATCAGGCGTGACGCGGCAAGGTGGCCTTATTTTACGGGTCATTTTACGGTCTTGTTCGCGCTTCGAGCTTCAGCACCGTCGCCTCTGCGAGCTCAATATCGCGGCCGAGGTAGTGCGCATCGAGAATCGCCTCGACCTCCTTCAACGAGTGGCCGGTTACGGCGGCGCCAACGCCGGCACCGACGATGCAGCGAACCGTAAGATGCCGGGCCAATCCCGGCGCGGGAGGAGCAAATGACGATCAAAGCAAATAACGAGACGGGCCGTCATGCGCGTATCCGGCTCGGCATGGTCGGCGGCGGACAGGGGGCCTTCATCGGCGCGGTCCACCGCATTGCCGCTCGCATCGACGACCAGTTCGAGCTGGTTGCTGGCGCGCTCGCGTCCGATCCGGTTCGAGCCAAGGCCTCGGCGAAACAGCTCGGCATTGCCGACGATCGCGCTTATGGCTCCTTCGAGGAGATGGCGAAGGCCGAAGCCGCGCGAGCGGATGGCATCGCGGCGGTCTCGATTGTAACTCCGAACCACATGCACAGCCAGGTTGCGAAGACCTTCCTTGAAGCCGGCATCCATGTCATCTGCGACAAGCCGCTGACGACGACCATCGCGGCCGCCGAGGAGTTGGTGGCGCTGGTCAGGAAAGCGGGCAGGGTCTTCGTCCTGACGCACAACTACACGGGCTATCCCATGGTCCGGCAGGCCCGCGCCATGGTCGCGAGTGGCGACCTCGGCGAGATCCGGCTGGTGCAGGCCGAATATCTCCAGGATTGGCTGACCGAGCGATTGGAGGCAAGCAACCACAAACAGGCAGCGTGGCGCACCGATCCGGCCCGGTCCGGCGCCGGCGGGTGCATCGGCGACATCGGCACCCACGCCTACAATCTCGCCTGCTTTGTCACCGGACTCGAGCTCGACGAATTGCTCGCACAACTGTCGACCTTCGTCGAGGGGCGGCGCCTCGATGACGATGTCCAGATCCTCCTCAGGTGGAAAGGGGGCGCCAAGGGCATGCTCTGGGCGAGTCAGGTCGCCGTCGGCAATGAGAACGGCCTCACGTTACGCGTCTACGGTAGCAAAGGCGGCCTCGAATGGTCGCAGGAGAATCCGAACCAGCTCTGGTTCACGCCCTACGGCCGGCCGAAGCAGCTCCTGACCCGGGGCGGCGCCGGCGTTCTGGGCGCGGCGGGTCGCGTTACCCGCGTCCCCTCCGGCCACCCCGAAGGTTACCTTGAAGGTTTCGCGACCATCTACGCCGAGGCAGCGCGCGCCATCCGCGCAGTTGAGGCCGGCCAAAAGCCGGATCCCGAGGTGATCTTCCCAACCGTTGAGAATGGTCTGGCAGGCGTGAAGTTCATCGATGCTGCTGTGAAGTCCGCGACATGCAATGGCGCATGGGTTCGGATGACGTAGCTGCCGACGCGTCGGCCATGAGGCAGTCGGTCGATACTGGCGCTCGCTGCGATGAATGGCTCCACATTGGCGTCCCGGGCGGACGGCGCAAGCGCGCGCGGATCTCGGTATAGCCCTCATTCGCATAGCGATCCGAGGCCTCGAATGCGCATCGATCGCGCCGTGAGCTCATCATCGGCTGGCTTGGTCTTCTTTCTTCGTTTGAGGGCGTGCAGGTTCGTCGTATCCCTTACGCCGGCTGTGGTACATCAGGGCCGTCAGGCCGCAACCTGCAACCAGCGCCAGAGTCATAGCCACGCCCAGAATGATATTGGCATAGAGCGGCATTGCCGGTGTGGCTCGCCAGACTGACACGCAGTACCAGAATACGATGATGAGGAGTCCTGCGAGGGCTGCAATCAGGAGCCACTGATTTTTGTTGCGCATCGTCTGCTCCAGAATTTGAGCCGGCCATCCGCAGACCTGCCTGCGGTGGAAGGCATTTGCGCGGCCACCTAAACCCATCGCCAGCCGCAGACACGGCGACCCCGATGCCACCAACAAACCCATCGGCGCCGACGCCGGCGCGGGCGCGGCGGTGCCCCCCAACCGGGGCCGGGGCCCCACTGCGCTTCTGTCACAAGGTCGGACCGCTGTCCGGCACCTCCTAAATCGGGCGCAACCGGCATCGCCTCCGCGACATCAATGAAGCGAACCGCAATCGCACCGACCGCGACGGCCGCAACAGCGTTCTGGGCGAAGCCAAGAAAATTTCGACGGGTTGGAGCGTTCATTGTCGTAACTCCTCTTCTAGTTACGTCACCACGCCAAGAGGGGCGCATGCCCATCGCGAAGGAGGCGCCAAGGTCCCTGCGTGGGAGCTGCTGTCGCAGTTGGCCACGCCTTCCTCCCGGATTCCGGCGACCAACTCGGTTGGTGCCCCGGCGATGCTAGTCGCGGCCCACCAACGCCGACATCCGATGAAACCCTGAATATGTCGGCGGGAATGCTCGCGGTTTAATCAAGCATGCCGATCGCAAGGTTCGATCTATCGCGGCCCGCGCGGCCCGAGCGTCAGATTGGTTACCCCCGCTGCAAGGTTCAATCCGATCGATCGCTCGATCGATATGGGCTGCAGCATAATTGTCCTGCGCGAGCCTCCGATGAGCACGTTCGCGCCGAGACCGGGGCCCACTGCGACATTGCCGCTCGCGCCCACGTAGCTCCCACGCAAGGTGCCTGGTCCGACGCGCGAGTTCCTCGCGAGAACGGCCCACGAGAGACTTCCCGCGCTGGTTACGCCAAGGTCGAGACCGACGCGCCTGATCCGGCCCTCGTAGGTGTACTGCCGAGGCGGCCTTGTCCCGACGAAAACGCAACGGAGTTCCTGCGCCGAGCCAAGCACGAGCCCCACGCGTGGTGAACTGGTGCAGATCAGTCTGCCGACCCTGAACCTCTCGGCGCTCGCGGGCAAGGCAATGGCGCACATCACTGCGGATCCGCAGATGCTCGCTATAAGCAGGTTCATTCGCATTCAAGCCTCCGTTTGGCTGCTGGTGTTGGCGCGAGATTCGCCCGGGTCGCGGTCCCGGCGAAGCCAGAACGTGATGCCGAGGCCGATCAGCAGGATGGCGCTCAGCAGGAAGAAGATCACGGATTGCTGCAACCAGGAGATCGCCGGAACCGCAATGCCCATGGCAATGCCGAGGAAGGCGATTTGCGGCGATAGAAGGCTAACGCCCGCGAGGAAGGTGCCGAGCGTCAGCAATGTGAGGAGAACGAGACTCGTCGCCGGCGTTGGCAGCATTTGCTGAACTCCCGAGACCAGCATGATATTCATCGTGACCAGTACGGCGACCCAATGCAGCGCTTGAGTCCAGATCAGCTGCCAGCGAGCTTCCTTGCCGTCGACCTCCGGCCACTTGTTGAGGACACAGACCATACCGACGGCGAGTGCAAGAAATTCCCAGTAGCCAACGAGGGGTTGGTGCGAAGCGTTCGTATAGGCGACGCCCGCAATGGCGAGCACCAGTGCGACGATGTAGGGAAGCTGCTGCCACAGAAGCCGGGTCATCCCCGAATGCCTTGAAGACTGCGCTGCGCTGCTGGTTCGTTCGGCTTCAGCTTCGCTCATGGGACACCCGTTTTGCGATCATCCCTTGTTGACGATCGGTTCGAGATCGTTGCCGAGGTAGTCCTCGACGTAAAATCTGAGGATTGCGATTCTGCCGACCGCGACCAGCGGCATGGTGAGCGCGATGCCCATGACGCCGAACAGCGCACCCAGCAGCACGATCGCGACCAATGTCCAGGCGGGAGGGATTTCCACAGCCTGGCGCTGGATCAGCGGGCCGATCACGTAGCCCTCGATCGATTGAATGATGGTGTAGACGAAGACGGCCCAGACCAGCAGCGATCCCCCAAGCGGCATCGCGACGAGCGCGATTGGAATTGCGGCAAGGATCGGCCCGAGATACGGGACGAAGTTCGAGAGGCCCGCCTGCAAGCCAAGCACGAAGGGACTGGGCAGCCCGATCAAATAGAGTGCGACCCAGACGCACAGCGTCATCAGGACGATGCGGATCAGCTGTCCGACGAACCATAGCCGCATGACGCCGCCCATCTCGTCCATAACTCCGCGTACTCGGGAGCGATAGGATGGTTTCGCGAGAATGACGAGGCTCTCGCGGTGGCTGCTGGGATCAAAAGCAAAGAGGATGCCCAGAAACACGATCACGAGTGCGCCGGTCAGAAAACTCGACGCCCCGCCAAGGACGAACTGGGCATGGCTGAAGAACCGGCCTTGGTCGGACAACAACCATTGCGCAAAATCCCGGCCCCATTCCGGACCAAGCAGGTCGACGCCGTAGGTCAGCAGATGCTGCTGCAGGACGTCGAACTGGCTGTCCATGACCTTCAGCAGGAGACGCGTTTGCGCCGGGAGCTTGCCGGCCCCCCAGACGAGGCCAAGTCCGATCCCGGCAGCGAGCAGGAGAAGCACGAACGTCAGCCGCCAGATACGACTGAGGCGGACGACAGGCGCCATCGCCCTTGCAACGGCATCCAAAAGAGCCGCAAACAGCACGCCCGCGAAGATGATGAGAAGGCTCGAAACCGTCTGCCAGGCCAGGAAGAGGGCCACGCATATGGCGAGCAGGGCAAGGCCCGTTGCGAGCAGGCCGCGAAGTTGCTCTTGTCGTGTCCTCACGTCGCTCATCGGGTAACTCGGCGATTGCAAGGAGGAGCCATCGCATCCGAGCCTAGGTACGAATACGCCGACTGCCATAATGAGGATGCGAGCCGCCGCGATGGCGCCAGTAGCGATGTTTGGTCGGGTTCGTATTGGTATTCGGTGTCGCGGCGCTAGGCGTGGCCGCAGCAGGCTTTGACGTGGATGTGGTCGGATCGATCGACTGTGCCTGAGAGAGGGACGGCTGCATGGCCCCGATTGATCCCGCCAGGATCAGCACGCCGCAAACGGTCCGGACATTCATGTTAGCCTCCATTCGACCTACAGGGCTTCAAATCGAGATCGCACCGACCGCCAGTGCATAGACGCCGGTACAAGCAGCGAGCGCGAGCACGGCAAAGATGACTGCCTCGAACGGTTTGAAGACAGTTTCCTTGCGCTCGCGCTTGGCCAAAAAAAACAGAATCGTTCCCGGCGCGTAAAGTATCGATGACAGCAGGAGAAACGTCGGACCGCCCGCATAGATCATGCTAACAGCGTAGAGGGTTGCGATGGTCGAGCGAAGGCCGTCGACGGTCCGGGCGCGTTCGTCCGCACGGTAGGAGTCGCCGAGATACGCCAGCTTGAGGCCGTACGCGGCAACCAGGAAATACGGGATCAGCGTCATCGCGCTCGTCATCTTCAAGGCGAGCGTGAACGCATATTCGGCAAACCAGGTGACGAGAAGAAACGCCTGGATGACGCAGTTGGTGAGCCAGAGCGCGCCGATGGGAACCTGGTGAGCGTTAACGCTCGCAAGGAAGGAAGGCATCGTGCGGTTGACGGCCGCGGAGTGCAGAACCTCGGCCGCGAGCAGCGACCAAGACAGGTAGTTGCCCAGGATCGAGATCAGCAGCGCCACGCTGATGAAGAGTCCGCCCCAACGACCGACCATCGCCTCCATCACACCGGCCATCGACGGTGTCGGCAGGTTTGCGAGTTCCTGTCGTGTCAGGACGCCATAGGACAACAGCGTCACGAGAACGAGAAGGCAAAGAACGGACAGGAAGCCGGCGACGGTCGCAAACCCGATGTCGGAGCGATCCCTTGCGTAGCGCGAGTATACGCTCGCGCCCTCAATTCCGACGAAAACGAATACGGTCAACAGCATGGTGCTTCGGACTTGCGAGGATACGGCTGCCCCGCCGGGTTGATCCGTTCCCCAGAAATTCCGGGAGATCCGATCGGGATCGAGGACGATGAACGCAACGCCGATGAAAAGCAGGATCGGAATGATCTTGGCGTAAGTCGCGATCGTATTGAGGGTGGCGGCGCCCTTGATGCCTCGCAGCACCAGGAAATGAACGCCCCACAGCAGCAGGGACGCCGATGCGACGGCGGTCGGCGTCGTGCCGTCGCCGAAGACACGAAAAAACTGTCCGATCGTCGCCTTGATCAGAATGAGACAGGCCACGTCGGCGAGGCAACATCCGATCCAATAGCCGGCCGCCGAAGCAAAGCCGATATACTCGCCAAACCCCGCCGTGGCGTATGCGTAGATGCCCGCATCCAGGTCTGGCCTGCGGCGAGACAGCGTCTGAAAGACGAGGGCCAGCATGAGCATGCCGATGCCGGCGATGAGCCACGCGATCAAGGTGCCGAGCACACCGGTAACACGTCCGAACGATGCGGGTAGCGCGAAGATGCCGGAACCAACCATCGACCCGACCACGAGCGCGACGAGCGCGCTGCGCGAAAGCTTCTGGTCGAGCTGGTTCGAGGAAGGAGCCATGACGAGGATGGCTTTCAATCGGAGATGAGGCGGGCGCGACGGTCGAATTCGAGCGTGACGAGCCGGCCGCCCTTGGCACGACCTTAGAGGCGACTTTCCCCTCGGGACATCAGGGTTTCTCTGTAGAGGGGAGGGCAGGAAATCGGCCAGGTCCCGTCGCGCTCTCCTTGACGTCAAAGTGGCAGTGCGACGCGCCTTAGACCGGCTTGCCGATCCGGGCGCGGCGGCGCGGGGCGATCAATACGAAGCCCGTACGGAACAACTCGCCCGCCTTTGCGAGTTCCGATGCGAGACGTCTGGCGTGCAGGACGGCAGCTTCCAGGTCCGCGCACTCATATCCCGTCCCGTCCTGACAGAGACCATATTTGTCGACGATATGAAAGAAGTAGCGCATGCAGACGGAGTAGGCCGGTGCGGTGTCGACTTCCAGTGACAAGCGTGTAAGAATCCAGGCAAGAGGGATGAGAAACTCAGGGCTCCCGCCAGTTACCTTTCGGCACGCGGCATAAGCTGCGCGTTCCGCGAAATAGGGTGATGTGCACCCCTGCACTCGGGTGATCATCCGATGTTCCCACAGGAGCCGGATCGATAGCGTGGCTCTTTGTCCGACCGGACGCGCGGAGACGACCGATGTCAAACTATGAACCGAACCTGACTAACCCGGGCACTCTTGGCAGCCCGCTCGCCATCGACGCCGGATTGCGCGCCTACATGCTGCGCATCTACAACTATATGGCCGCGGGCGTCGGCCTGACCGCCGTTGTGGCCGGGCTGACCTATCAGCTCACGGGCCCCGCATTGCTCGAGAGCCCGCTGATGTGGGTTTTCATCCTGGCACCGATCGGATTGGTATTTTTCATCGGGTCGCGCATCAATACCTTGTCGGCGGGAACAGCGCGGCTGTTGTTCTTTGTCTATGCCGCGCTGGTCGGCATCTCGCTTTCGATTTTGCTGCACATCTACACCAGCGCCTCGATCACGCGGGTTTTCTTCATCGCGGCAGCGATGTTCGGAGCACTGAGCGTTTTCGGCTATTCGACCAGGCGCGACCTGTCCGGGCTCGGCAGCTTCCTGTTCATGGGCCTGATCGGCGTCATCGTCGCAAGCCTGGTCAACCTCTTCCTGAGGTCGACAGGACTGGATTGGCTGATCTCGATCGTCGGCGTTGGTGTCTTCGCGGGACTGACGGCCTACGATACGCAGCGGATCAAGGCGATGTATGACAACGGAGACGACGAGACCACGACAGGCCGCAAGTCAGTGATTGCGGCGCTGTCGCTCTATCTCAACTTCATCAATTTGTTCATGATGTTGCTGCGCCTGCTTGGCGGGCGGCGGTAGGCGGCTCAGTCGCGGGTTGCTCCACTGCGCTTGCGAGCGCATCGCGCAGGATCTTTTCCTTGCCTTCGTCCAGGGATGTTTTCAGCACGACCCCGCCGGCGTACTTGATATCGTTGAGCACCTTGTCGGCCGTCATGTTCTTGATCAGGACGAAGAGGGCTGCGTTGCCGGGGTGGAGCGATGCCGATAGTTCCTTCACGAAGGAATCATCGATGCCGAAATCGGAGAGTGCACCCCCAAGCGCCCCGGACGCTGCACCGACGGCCACGCCGAGGATCGGGTTCAGAAATAAAACGCCGATCAACAGCCCCCAGAAACTTCCGGTCATCGCTCCCACGGCCGTCGTGTTGACGAGCTGGTTGAGCTTGATGCTGCCAGTGTCGGTTTTGACGGCGATCACGGCGTCGCCGATGGTGATGAGGTATTCCTTCTGCAATTTGATCAACCGCTGACGCACTTCCTCGGCTTTTGCCTCGGTCGGGTACACGATCGCGACGAGATCTGACATCGAAACCTCCTTGAGCGTTTTCGGCCGGGCGGGCGCTGCTGACGGCGCGCTCCAGCGTGACGCTAACCCGCGGATTCCGCCCTCGGCATCGGAGAAAACCCGGGGGCGACGGGATGAATTTTCCGATCCGCGAAAGGCAGGGCGGCAAGCGCCCGCAATACGTTCGGAATTGCATCCTGCTTGGGTTCAGTATGGGGGGAATTCCTCACGGCCGGCTCGGTAATCCACCCGATGTCATGGCCCCTGTCGGGAGCGCATGGTTTCGCTCGAAGAATGCTACCCGGCCAGGACAAATG
This sequence comes from Bradyrhizobium monzae, assembly GCF_021458635.1. Lineage (GTDB taxonomy): Bacteria > Pseudomonadota > Alphaproteobacteria > Rhizobiales > Xanthobacteraceae > Bradyrhizobium. The sequence goes on along the minus strand of NZ_JAIRDQ010000001.1, from coordinate 1,050,078 downwards.
CCGCTTGGTTGCGGCTTGAGGTTCGCTCATGACTGGGACGCCATCCGCTCAGAAACTCTCGCTGTTCGCCTTGACGGCGATGGTGGTCGGCTCAATGGTGGGCTCGGGCATCTTCTCGCTGCCGAGAACGTTTGGCATCGCCACCGGACCGTTTGGCGCGATCTTCGCTTGGTGCATCGCCGGTGGGGGCATGTACACAATGGCCCGCGTCTTCCAGTTGCTGGCCCAACGGAAGCCCGATCTCGATGCCGGTGTCTATGCCTACGCGAAGGAGGGATTTGGCAACTATCCCGGTTTCCTGTCCATGCTCGGCTACTGGACGGGAAGCTGCATAGGCAACGTATCCTATTGGGTCCTGATCAAGTCGACGCTGGGCGCCTTTTTTCCTGTGTTTGGTGACGGCAATACGGTCATCGCGATCATCGTCGCGTCGGTCGGAATCTGGCTGTTCCACTTCATGATCCTGCGCGGTGTGCAGCAGGCTGCTGCGATCAACACGATCGTCACAATCGCAAAAATTGTACCGATCGTGATCTTCATCGTCATTCTGATCTTTGCGTTCAAAGCCGACATGTTCCGCGCCAATTTCTGGGGCGGCGAGGGCATGCCGGAAAAGGGACTGTTCGACCAGGTCCGCGCGACCATGTTGGTCACCGTGTTCGTGTTTCTCGGAATCGAGGGTGCCAGCGTGTACTCACGCTACGCAAGGGAGCGATCCCATGTTGGCGCCGCGACGATCATGGGCTTTGTCATCGTCACCAGTCTCATGGTGCTCGTCACGATGCTGCCCTATGCTGTGCTTCCCCGTGCCGAAATCGCCGCCATGCGGCAACCATCCATGGCGACGGTGCTTGAAGCGGTAGTCGGCCCCTGGGGCGCTGTCTTCGTCAGCATCGGGCTTCTGGTTTCAGTGCTCGGGGCTTATCTCGCCTGGTCGCTGATCTGCGCCGAGGTGCTTTCAGCGGCGGGCCGGACCAAGGACATGCCGGCTATTTTCGGTACCGAGAATGCGAACAGGGTGCCCGCTTCGGCGTTGTGGCTGACGAATGTGGTCGTTCAGCTTTTCGTCATCAGCACCTATTGGTCGCGAGACGCCTTTGCGCTGATGCTCAATCTGACCAGCGTCATGAACCTCATTCCGTTTTTCCTGGTCGCCGCCTACGGACTCCTGCTGGTCAGGCGCGGCGAGACCTACGAGAAGAATCCGGACCAACGCAGGCGCGACCTGATCTTCACGTGCATCGCCGTCATCTACACCTTGTTTCTGATCTATGCGGCGGGAATGAAATACCTGCTGTTGGCTGCCATTCTCTACGCGCCTGGCACGGTGCTGTATTTCTGGGCTCGTCTCGAACAGAAGGCAAAGGTCTTCACCTCGGTCGAGTGGGGCATCTTCATCGCAGTCGCCGTCGCAGCTGCAGTCGGAATACACGGACTGGCGACCGGCTATATCAGCATCTAGCCCCGGCACGAAAGGAGCCACCAATGGCGAACTCCTCAGCCTTCGGCGTTCATTCCGAGGTCGGTCAGCTTCGGAAGGTGATGGTCTGCTCGCCGGGTCGCGCGCATCAACGGCTGACGCCGTCGAACTGCGATCAATTGCTGTTCGACGATGTGCTCTGGGTGGAGAACGCCAAGCGTGATCATTTCGACTTCGTCACCAAGATGCGCGACCGGGGTGTCGATGTGGTGGAAATGCACAACCTGCTGACCGAAACGGTCGCAGTACCCGAAGGCAAGAAGTGGATCCTCGACCACCAGGTCGTACCAAATCAGGTCGGCCTCGGCTTCATCGACGAGCTGAGAAGCTACCTCTCCGGCCTGGACAACCGCGCGCTTGCGGAAACCTTGATCGGCGGCCTCTCGACCCACGACTTTCCCGAGACGCATGGAGGCGAAGCGATCAAGATAGTCAAGGAGGCGGCGGGCGTCACCGAGTACCTGCTGCCGCCGCTGCCGAACACGCTATACACCCGCGACACGACCTGCTGGATCTATGGCGGTGTGACGCTCAACTCGCTCTATTGGCCGGCGCGGCAGGAGGAAACGATCCTCACAACGGCGATCTACAAGTTTCATCCTGACTTTGCGGGCAAGGTCAACGTCTGGTGGGGCGACCCCACGCATGACCATGGGCTGGCCACGCTGGAGGGCGGCGACGTGATGCCGATCGGCAAGGGCGTCGTGCTGATCGGGATGAGCGAACGCACGTCCCGTCAGGCGATCAGTCAACTCGCGGCGACGCTGTTTGCGAAGAAGGCGGCGGAACGTGTAATCGTGGCGGCGATGCCCAAGATCCGCGCCGCCATGCATCTCGACACCGTGTTCACCTTCGCCGACCGCGACTGCGTGCTGACCGCGCCCGATTTCATCAATCAGACTCGTACCTACTCCTATCGCCCGAGCAATGCGCCGAGTGGCGTCGAATTGCATGCGGAAGAGAAGCCGTTTGTCGGTGTCGTCGAGGAGGCACTGGGTCTCAAGAAACTTCGCGTGGTCAAGGCCGGCGGAAGCGACTATCAGCGCGAGCGAACACAGTGGGACAGTGGCGCCAACCTCGTTTGCGCGTCACCAGGCGTCGTGTACGCCTACGATCGCAACACCTATACAAATACGCTGCTGCGCAAGGCAGGCATTGAGGTGATCACCATCGTTGGTGCCGAGCTCGGCCGAGGTCGCGGCGGCGGTCATTGCATGACCTGCCCGATAATCCGCGACGCCGTGGACTACTAGCAATGGGCAGAAGACGTTTCTGGCGGTGAGACCCATACACCCCCGGGGGACATGGGCCCCTCGCGGCTCGACCGCGATCGCCGCCGGTCGTCGGAACTCGTTACTACGAGCCTGATGTGAGCGTCAGGCTGGACGGTTATCTGACAAATGACCTGTCCTATCGGCTCTATGCGCGCGGGCAGCGGTTGGAGTGCTGCTTGACGAAAGCTTTAATCGTTATTGCAGCGCCTTTGAGCGCCGGCCCTCAACGAGAAGGCACAAACTGCACATTAACATGCGGAAATTCATGTCAGTCATGCGCGGTTTTAGTCGCCATAGAATGTAGCCCTCTGGTTGTAGGAAAAATGCGGGTGTATGCTGCGCCATTCCCTTAGGGGTTCGTGCTTGCGGTCCGGTCGGCTCCGCCGAGACAGACCGTAGCGCGGGTAGCTGTCGAAATTGGCCGCTGAGTCAATTCGGGAGCAGCCTCGAAAGTCGGGTGCGTACCGTGAAGCCTAACAGTCTTCCTGCCAGCGCATTGACGCGGGCCAGCGTCACGAACGAACGGATTGTCTCGGAAGCGGTTGGCGATCGGCCAGACTGGTGCCTCCGTGAAGACCTCCTTTTTGCAGTGCGCCCGTCGCACCGCGGGCGTTTCGTGTACGAGGGTATCAATCGGGCCTTCGAAGCAGCCCTGGGAATGTCTTCGCGCGAAGTGTCCGGGCTGGACATCTTCCATTGTATGGGGATGGAAGATTCAGAGGCCGTCTGTGAGGCCCTTGAGGCGTGCCTTGCCGAGGGAACCGAGGTTAGAATTCATCACAGTCTGACACTGGGTGGCTTCCGGCGAAGTTTCGAGACAATTGTTGTTCCAATTCTCGATCCCGTGGCCGGCGTCATTGTCCGACTGATCGGTCGTCACCGGAATCTCCTCGAGGAGTTTCCCGAAGACGGAACCGACGAGACGGCGGACCTTCGCAGCAGCGTCGGCTTGGCATCCATTCAGGAAGATATCCAGCAGCGGATAGCGTCTGAGCTTCATGATTCGACCTGTCAGCATTTGATCGCCGCGAGTCTCGGCATGATGCGTATCCGTGCCCGCCTTGACACGGTCGATGGGCTGGAGCGCCTCTGTGATGACGTCGACGCCTCGATCGACCAAGCCCTCAGGGAGATCCGCTCGCTCACCTATCTGCTGCATCCTCAGAACCTGATGGCGCAGGGACTTAAGGCGACGATCGAATGCTACGCCCACGGCTTTGCTGAACGTACGTCGTTACGAGTCGGCATCGGCATCGACGCCTCCGTTGATCTGCTCTCTTACGCGAGCCAGCGTTCGTTGCTGCGGGTCGTCCAGGAAGGACTCACGAATATATTTCGTCATGCGAAGGCGACAGAAGTCAAAATTGTCGTCGACGCGACGAACGGGCAGTTCCGCTTGACGATCAGCGACAACGGGCGCGGCTTTCCGGCCCGCCGCGCGACAGACGGTAGCGGCGCGATGTCGATGGGCGTCGGAATTCCGGCCATGAGGGCGAGACTTAAGCAGCTTGGAGGGACGCTAGAGATCCGGTCCGGGCCAGAAACGCTGCACTCCGGCACAACGTTGTGCGCGGTGTTCCCGCAGCGCGTTGAAGCGAAGCGGCGCAAGCGGCGATCGCCGTTGCAATCGTGAGTGCCGTGCGGTCGCTCAGTCGAGAGATCACGGGTCGCCGGCGCTGAGCGGATTCCGACCGGCAGCTTCCGGCACTCGAAGGCGGAGCAGGGTGTTGATGATCGGGAGTTCCTGCCATGAAGCGAATTCTTATTGCCGACGATCACGAAGCAGTTCGTTCGGGTCTCCGCGCGGTGCTGGCGCAACGTGCCGACTGGGAGGTTGTCGCTGAGGCGAGTGACGGCAGCAAGGCAGTCGCCGCCGCGATCGAGAGCCAGCCGCATGTCGCGATCGTCGATTTCTCCATGCCGCGCATGACAGGGGTTGAGGTCGCCAGGCGGATCAAGGAGTACCCGCTCTTGACCGAGGTTCTGATCTTTACCGTTCACAACTCCAGTCTGCTGGCGCAGCAGGCCTATCAGGCCGGCGCGCGGGCATTCCTGGTGAAGTCTGACGCGAACAAGCTGCTGCTGGCGGCTGTCGATTCGCTACTGCTTCACAGACCATTCTGTATCAGGAGCGGGTCGAATGAAGTCGATCACGGACCGGCTGACGCCGAGAACGTGTACCAGGGACTTACACCGCGCGAGCGGCTTGTCGTCAAGCTGGTCGCCGAGGGTTATAGCAACAAGGGCATCAGCGCCATCCTGAACCTGAGCGTGAAGACGACAGAGGCTCACCGCGCGGCTGCGATGCGAAAGCTCGACGTGAACTCGACCGCCGGTCTGGTTCGATACGCAGTTCGAGCAAGGCTGGTTGACGAGTGATCACGTGTGCGAACGTCAGTACATTCGCCCGGGCGCATCAGGGTTTTGCAGGATAACCCTTTGAAGAATGGCCGGTATGATCGGCTCGCTGGGCTGCCGGTCATGTCTGTTGACTGCCCGATGGATTCGGGGCCGACATACGGGAACGACGCCGTGAAGCGCATCGTGATTGCCGACGATCATGAAGTCGTGCGTTCTGGGCTTCGCGCGATCGTCGATACGCGCTCCAATTGGATCGTCAGCGGAGAGGCAACCAACGGGGAGCAGGCTGTGGCTCTGGCGTTGGAGACGCTTCCTGACATTGTTATCGTCGATTATTCAATGCCGCTCATGAACGGGATCGAAGTCAGTCGCCGCCTCAAGTTGATGCATCTGCGTTCTGAAGTATTGATCCTCACGATGCACGAAAGCGAGGAACTGTTGACCGAAGCCATTATGGCCGGTGTCCGCGGCTTCCTGTTCAAGTCGGACGCCCGGAAGCATTTGATCTTCGCAATCGAGGCCTTGCTTGACGGCAGGCCCTACTTCACCAGTGTGCTTCTGGAGAAGCTGCTGCACGACTATCAAATCAACAAGCAGAACAAGTCTGACGTGCTGCTCACCTCGCGCGAGCAGAGCGTGGTTCAGCTCATCGCGGAGGGGCATACGAACAGATCAATCAGCGCCATCTTGAAGCTGAGCGTAAAGACCGTCGAGACCCATCGTGCCGCAGCCATGCGCAAGCTCGGGATGTCATCGACCGCTGAGCTTGTCCGTTATGCAATTCGCAAGAAACTGGTCGCGCCCTGAGCCGGGCGATGGCCGAACGGCCGGCCTGGGCTTCGCGTTGCGTGCCGTGTCGATCAGCGGCGCGCTGTTGGTTCGTCTCGGATCAGATGGGTGCCCTCAACTCGAGGCTCGACGAGCCGCAATGGCCGTCATCTCGAGCTTGACGCCAGGACCGAGGTCGGCGACGCCGATGACCGCGCGCGCCGGTAGCGAAGTTTCCGCGAAGCATGCTTTCCAGGCCGTATTGAATGCGGCCTTCTCGCTGAGCTTGGTAATGAAGATCGTCACTTGCAGGACATGGGACCGATCGGATCCCAGGGTTTCCAGCAAGCGCGACAACTGGCCGAGTACATCGTTTGCCTGGCCGGCCATATCCAGGCTTGTGTCCTCGGGAACAATTCCGCCGATGTAGAGCACGCCGTTGTGCTCGACAACTTCGTGGAGCAATCCTTCATACGGCAGGACGCGCTTGATCATGGTGCCACCTTTTGACGTTGTCGGGACGTCGAGACGTTTGTCGGAATAGCTGTTGAATCCGCCGACAAGTCAACACGTCATCGACGCGTCCCGGCCTGAAGCCGGTGCGCCCGCCATCCCCAAAGCATCACACCCAGCCACCATCGACGATGTAGTGCTGAGAAGTGCAGGCGGAGGCCTCGTCGGAGGTAAGGAAGACGGTGAATTTCGCGACCTCGTCCGGCACCAGCCTGCGCTTCAGGCACTGTCGCTGCTGAAGTTCGGCCTCGCCCGCCGGCGTCATCCATTTCTCGAGCTGGCGCTCGGTCATGATCCAGCCCGGCGCGATTGCGTTGACGCGGATGTTGTAGGGACCGTAGTCGCGCGCCAGCGAGCGCGTCAGGCCGATCACGCCTGATTTGCTGGCGGTGTAGGCCGCCATGCCGCCTTGCCCTGCAATCCAAGATACCGAGCCGAAATTGATGATGGCACCGGCATTCGCGGCCTTCATGTCCGGCAGCACGGCTTGCGACGCAAAGAACTGGTGCTTCAGATTCACTGCGACGCGGTCGTCCCAATATTCCGGCGTCATCTCCTCGGTCTTGTGCCGTTCGTCGTGCGCGGCGTTGTTGATCAGGATGTTGATCGGGCCGTGCGTCTCGCGTGCCTTCACCACACCGGCGCGCAGCGCGGGGATGTCGGTCAGGTCGACGTGCTGGAAATGCGCAGCCAGTCCCTGACCGGACAGCTCGCGCGCCAGCCGTTGGCCTTCGTCGACCTTGATGTCGAAGAACACGACTTTGGATTTCTGCTCCGCGAAGCGCCGCACGATCGCAGCGCCAATTCCCGCCGCACCTCCGGTGACGAGCACGACCTTGCCAGCGAGGTCGGAATAGATGGCAGCCATGGGCACCTCCGGGTTTGTTGCGGACGACGCGACAGGCCGCCCCGACTCTTTTCCGGACCTTAGCCATTCCTTGCGTGAGGTGCATAGGTCAGATTTTAAGTTGCGTACCTCAAAAATTGAAGGCAGGATTGCGGCCAAAGAATAATAGCCTGGGAGGATGTGATGAGACTGCTCCGGAAGCTGGGACTCGCCGCTGCCGCATGCCTGCTTGGCGCCAATGTCGCCGCAGCCGACACCACGGTGAAATGGCTCCACATCGAGGTCAACCCGGCTCAGGTGAAGATCTGGGAGGAGGTTGCACGCAGCTATGAGGCGTCGCATCCCGGCGTCAAGGTCGAGATGCAGTTCCTCGAGAACGAGGCCTACAAGGCCAAGCTGCCGACCATCCTGCAATCCAAGGACCGGCCGAACATCATCTATAGCTGGGCCGGCGGCGTCCTGAAGACGCAGATCGAAGCCGGCGTGCTCGACGACATCACCGACCAAGTGAAGGGCTATAGCGACAGCCTGACGCCGGCTGCGCTCGCTGCATTCACACGCAACGGCCGCGTCTATGGCTTGCCCGTCGCGCTGTCGCAGGTCGGATTCCTCTGCAACAAGGAACTGATGGCCAAGGCGAAGGTCGATCCCGCCGCGATCAAGACCTGGGACGATCTTCTCGCCGCGGTGAAGACGCTCAAGGCCGCGGGCGTGACGCCGATCGTGGTCGGCGGCGCCGACAAATGGCCGCTGCACTTCTACTGGACCCACCTTGCGGTGCGGGTCGGTGGCAAGGCAGCGTTCGACGCTGCATTGCGCGGCGAGAATGGTGGCTTTGCCGGCGAGACCTTCCGGAAGTCCGGCGAGCTGTTCAAGCAGCTCGTCGATCTCCAGCCTTTCCAGAACGGCTTCCTCGGTTTCAAGAACCCGCAGGCCGTCGGCTATTTCGGCGACGGCAAGGCCGCGATGACGCTCGCGATCTCCACAGTCTATAATTTGCAGCGCGCACTCGCCGCCGACAAGGTCGGATTGAGCGAAGACAAGATCTGCTGGTTCGATTTTCCCGTCGTTGCCGGCGGCAAGGGCGCGCCGACGGATACGCTCGGCGGCATCACCGGGTGGCTGGTCACCAAAGGCTCGCCAAAGGAAGCGGTCGATTTCCTGAAGTACTTCATCTCCAAGGACGTGCAGACGCGACTTGCCGCGGGCAACTACATCATCCCCGTGGTGCAGGGCGCGGACGCCGGCCTCAACAATTCCTTCATGAAGGTGATCGCGGCCAATCTCGCGAAGTCGAACTACCACCAGAATTTCTATGACCAAAGCCTCGGCCCGTCGGTCGGCCGCGTCGTCAACGACGTCGCCGCGGAGATCGCCGGTGGCAGCATGAGCCCGCAGGACGCCGCGAAAGCGATCGATGCGGCGTGGAAGCAGGGCAATTGACGGTGGCGCGGCGGATCGCGATTGCGTCGCCGATGGGTGTTGCGGGCGAGACGACCGCGCAGGTCGCAGTCCGCGGCCCGAGCTGGGACGGCCGCTTCACCGTCCTGATCCTGTTCCTGCCGCCGGCACTCCTGCTGTTCACGTTGTTCGTGGTGCTGCCGATCGGCGAAGCCGCCTGGTACTCGGGCTTCAACTGGAACGGTTTCGGCCGGCCGACCAACTGGATCGGTTTCGACAACTACCGTTTCGTGCTGGAGACACGTGCGTTCTGGCTCGCGTTGCGCAACAACGGGCTGATTATCGCGGTCTCGCTCGCGGTCCAGTTGCCGCTAGCGCTCACGCTGGCTCTGATGCTCGCCGAGCGCTTTCGCGGGGCGGTCGCGCTGCGCATGCTGTTCTTCATGCCCTATATCCTGGCGGAGATCGCGACCGGGTTGATCTTCTCCTTCGTCTATGACGGCGACTATGGCCTCGTCGCCTCGATCTGGCGCACCTTCGGCGCCGAGCCGCCGCATCTGCTGGCCTCGACCGACACGGCGATGCTGGCAGTGCTGATCGTGATCGTCTGGAAGTACTTTGGCTTCCACATGATGCTGTTCATTGCGGCGCTCCAGAGCCTCGACAAGAGCCTGGTCGAGGCGGCGCGGATCGACGGCGCAACGCGCTCGCAAGCCTTGCGCCACGTCGTCATTCCCTTGCTCTATCCGACGATCCGGCTCTCGGTGTTCTTCGCCATCGTCGGCTCGCTGCAGCTGTTCGACCTCGTCATGCCGCTGACGCGCGGGGGGCCTGCGGATTCCTCCAACACGATGGTGAGCTTCCTCTACAACAACGGCATCTCGCGCATGCGGGTCGGTTACGGCAGCGCCATCGGCGTCATCCTGTTCGTGATCTGCGTGACCTTCGCCTTCACCTACAAGCGATGGTTCATGCGCGATGAGTAGTGCCGAGACCACCCGCGCGCCGTTCGATCCCGTCGTGCTGTTCAAGGCGGCGTTCCTCGCCGTCGTTGCCATCTTCGTGCTGGTGCCCTTGCTCGCGACTTTGCTTGGCGGCTTCAAATCGCTCGGCGAATTGCGCGTCAATCCGTTCGGGTGGCCCACGCATTGGGAATGGCAGAATTACGCCGACATCCTGTTCTCCGGGCGTTACTGGCAGCTCTTGCGCAACTCGCTGATCATCTCGACGCTCACGGTGACATTGACCCTGATCACAGCCTCGATGGCGGCGTTCACCTTCGCTCATGTCAAGTTTTACGGCTCATCGATGTTGCTGAGCTACCTGACGCTCGGCCTGCTGTTTCCGGCAGCGACCGCGGTATTGCCGTTGTTCATCAAGGTGCGCGATCTCGGGCTGCTCGACACTTATTTCGGCGTTGCGCTGCCGCAGGTCGCGTTCAGCCTTGCCATGAGCGTGCTGCTGCTGCGGCGCTTCTTCAGGGATATTCCCCATGAACTGCTCGAAGCGGCGCTGGTCGATGGCTGCAGTTATATCAAGTTCTTCCGCTACGTGACGCTGCCGTTGTCGCGGCCGATCCTCGCGACCGTCGGCACCATCACCTTCGTCAACAGCTGGAATGCCTATCTTCTGCCGCTAGTGATGCTCAACACCGATGCGCTCTATCCCTGGCCGCTCGGCATCATGATTTACCAGGGCGAATATTCGTCCGAATGGCACCTGATCCTCGCCTTCATCACGCTCACCATCCTGCCGACGATCATTCTGTTCCTGCTGGCACAGAAGCACATCGTCGCCGGCCTCACTGCAGGCGCGGTCAAGGGATGAACGCAATTTCACGGAGATCACAATGAGAAAAGTCGGCGTCGGAATCATCGGCTGCGGTGTGATCAGCACCGCTTACCTCAAGGCAGCCCAGCGCTTTCCGGTCATGGAGGTGCGGGCATTGGCCGACATGCGCAGCGATGTCGCGGAGCGGCAGGGTGCTGCCTTTGGGCTGCCGGCGATGCGGGTCGACCAGTTGCTTAAGCGTGACGACGTCGAGATCGTCATCAATCTCACCGTGCCGCTCGCCCACACCGATGTCAGCCTCGCGGTGCTGAACGCCGGCAAGCACGTTCACTCCGAGAAGCCGCTCGGCATCAACGTCGCGGAGGCCCGCAAGGTGATGGATCTCGCCGCGCAGAAGAACCTGCGCGTCGGCTGCGCGCCCGACACCTTCCTCGGCGGTGGCCACCAGACCGCGCGCAAGCTGATCGACGACGGCGCCATCGGCACGCCGGTGGCGGGCAGCGCCTTTTTCGGCTGCCCTGGCCACGAGCGCTGGCATCCGGCGCCGGGGTTCTATTATTTGCGGGGCGGCGGGCCGATGCTCGACATGGGTCCGTACTACATCACCGATCTCGTGCAGTTGCTCGGCCCGGTCGCGAGCGTGATGGGCTCGACGGCGCGCCCGAAATCCGAGCGTCTGGTCACCAGCCAGCCGATGAACGGCACCCTGATCCCGGTCGAGGTTTCGACCCATGTCGCGGGTACGCTCGAATTCGAGAGCGGGGCGGTCGTCTCGATCGCGATGAGCTTCGATGTGCCGAAACACCGGCACGCGCCGATCGAGATCTATGGCGACAAGGGCAGCATGCTGGTGCCGGACCCGAACCGCTTCGGCGGCGAGGTGCAGGTCGCGAAGACCGGCGGCGAATGGGAGACGGTGCCATTGACGCATGGTCACGTCGAAGGTGAGTTCCGTTCCATCGGTGTCGCCGACATGGCTTCCGCCATCCTGAACAACCGGCCGCATCGTGCCAGCGGTGCGCTCGCCTTCCACGTGCTGGAGGTGATGGAGGCGTTCCAGACCTCCGCCGACGACGGGCGGCGCGTCAAGATCGAGAACCGCGTCGAGCGGCCGGCGATGCTGCCGGCCGGACGTGAAACCGGACAGATCGACTGAGGGCAGAAACATGCGCAGGGCAATGATTGTATGGGGCGGCTGGCCGGGACACGACCCCGATCTCTGTGCCTCGATGATCCGCGGCTGGCTGAAGGCGGAAGGCTTCGAGGTCCGGATCGAAACCACGACGGAGGCATTCGGGGATCCGGCGATCCATGATCTCTCGTTGATCATCCCGATCTACACCATGTCGAAGATCGAGAAGGCGGACGCGCTCAATCTCTGCGCGGCGGTGCGTAGCGGCGTCGGGCTTGCCGGCCATCATGGCGGCATGTGCGATGCGTTCCGCGAGTCGGTCGACTACCAGTTCCTGTGCGGCGGGCAGTGGGTCGCCCATCCCGGCAACATCATCGACTACAAGGTCGACTTGACGAAGCCGGATGATCCCATCATGAAGGGCCTGAAGAGTTTCGAGCATCGTTCCGAGCAGTATTACATGCATGTCGACCCCGCCAACGAGGTGTTGGCGACGACGACTTTTACCGGCGAGCACGCATCCTGGATCGATGGCGTGGTGATGCCGGTGGTCTGGAAGAAGCGATACGGCGCGGGCAGGGTGTTCTATTCCTCGCTCGGCCACCGTGCCTACGAACTCGACGTCCCGGAGATCCGGACGTTGATGACCCGCGGCATGCTGTGGGCAGCGCGCGAATGACAGCTGGCGCGACGCAGCCGGCCGTTCGCGCCACGTTGGAGGACGTCGCGCGTGCGGCAGGCGTTTCGCTCGCCACTGTCGATCGCGTCGTCAACCGGCGCGAGGGCGTGCGCGCCAAGACCGTCGCGCGTGTCGAGGCGGCGGTTGCCAAGCTCGGTTACCGCGCCGACGTGGCGGCCGCACGGCTCGCACGCGGACAAAGTTTTCGCTTCGCCTTCGTGCTGCCGTCCGGCAGCAACAGCTTCATGACCAACCTGACCGAGCAGGTCCAGCGCACCGCGGACTGGCTCGCCGGCCAGCGCGGCTTCATCGATATCCTCCATGTCGACGTGTTCGATCCGGATGTGCTGGCCGGCGCGCTGGAAAATCTGTCGCCGGCCTATCAGGGCGTCGCCGTCATCGCGCTCGACCATCCCAGGGTGCGCGCCGCGATCGATGAGCTTACCGCGCGCGGGGTCACCGTGGTGACCCTCGTGTCGGACGCGCCGAGTTCGCGCCGCCTGCATTATGTCGGTATCGACAACCCGGCCGCGGGACGGACGGCATCGACGCTGATGGGGCGCTTCCTTGCCGGGCGCGAGGGGACAGTCGCCGTGATCGCGGGATCGTTGTCGCTGCGCGATCATACCGAGCGCCAGTTCGGCTTCCACCAGATCCTGTCCAGCGAATATCCAAACCTGCGTGCCCTACCTGTCATCGAGGGCCGCGACGACAGCGAGCGCACGCGGGAGCTCACTACCGCGCTGCTCGCGCGCCATGCCGATCTCCGCGGCATCTATTGCTGCGGCGCCGGAAACCGTGGCATCGCCGATGCGCTCGAGGCATCCGGCCGCGCGCGCGAGGTGGTCTGGATCACCCATGAGCTGACCCAGTACACGCGACGTTTCCTGGTCCGCGGCACGCTCGATGCCATCATCAACCAGGACCCCGGCCATGAGGCGCGGTCAGCGGCGCGCGTCCTGCTGGCGCATTGTTCCGGCGAGCCGATCAGCCCGGACCAGGAGCGCATCCGCATCGACATTTTTCTGCGGGACAATCTGCCGTAAGTTAGAGCATCGGAGCGGCAGCTCTGGTTTTGCCCGTTAACACCAACGTATCGGTTTGCCGCCTTGCTTCGCACTTTCCTCGGCAAGGATCGCGATGCGCGTGGCGCGCAGGGCGTCCTTTGCCGAGATTTGCAGGGCTTCGCCGCAGGCGAGATGATCGAAGACGAAGCCGGCAGGCGAGCCACCCGGAGGGAGGTCGACCTCACGTCTCGCTCGTGTTGCGGTTTCCACGAGAAGCCGGTTCTCGGCGAACAGCACGTCCGCGCGCCCGCGCGTCCCCGAGATACGCATGGCATAGTCGCCGTGGCGAGGAGAGGCTTCCGGCTGAATCCAGTCCACTTCGATTGAAAATTGCGGGCCGTTGTCGCAGGCGAGAATGGCGCGTCCCAGAGCGGGGAAGCTCGTCGTGCCGGCAGCAGGCGTCGGCGTGACCCAGCCGCTGATCGTGCCGCTGGTGTGCCCCGTCAGCCAAAGTGCCAGATCGATGTCGTGGACCGTCAGATCGGCGAGAATGCCGCCATAGGTGGACGGCTCGAACATCCATGCCGGACGACGACTTGGCACGAGCTTGTGCGGCCCGGTCGAGCTGATCGATACGATGTCTCCCAACTCGCCGCTTTCGAGAACCGCGCGGAGCGCGAGCGTGACCGGGTAAAAGCGCTTCTCCAGCAGAAGCGTCAACAGGTCGCGCCCGGCAAGGGCGTCCTCAATCAGGCTGAGCTGCGGAAGCGTCACCGCCATCGGCTTGTCGACGATCGCAAAAATATTCCGGTGCAGCAGTTCGGCCACGATCGGAGCTCTGAGACCGAACTCGGTGAAAACAGCCGCGGCCTGAACCTTGTGCGCTTCCAACAACGCGATCGGGTCGGCATAGCCGACAGCCTGCGTGCGTCGTTCCAGCTCGGCGAGGCGCGCTGGGTCTTGATCGGCGACCGCCGCGATCCTGACGTCGGTCCTGGCTGCGACCTCCGAGAGCACGTATTCGACGTGCGGATGAGCCGCGCCGATGATGGCGATATCGAGCGCAGAAGGGGCATTACCTGGCATCGAAGGCCATCTCCGGCGCGACGTCGTTGGGAGTGACGGCCCGGCGTTCCTCGGCCGAGCGATAGATTGCTGTGACCACGCGCGTCGCGTCGAACCCATCCCTGAACGGAGTGGCGGGGGGCCGTCGCTCCCGGACCGCCCCGACGAAGTCGCGCCATTGCGCGATATGCCCCTCGATGCCGATCGCCTTGGGATCGTTCGCGGCACTTCCTGGTCCTGTCGCGCTCACAGGCTGTGGCACACCGGGAAAATCCCAGCGAACGATGCTGTCGTGCGCGAGCTCGCAACTGCCGCGATCGGTGAACAGGCGCAGCATGGCCGGCCGTCCCGGCGGCAGTGCCGTGCTCGTCACGATCACGCCCAGAGTGCCGGATGTGAAGGACAGCAGGGCCGTCGTCGTGTCCTCGATCGCGTGCGTGTGTCCGAGCGTTGCCGTCTGGCCTTGAACGCTCGCGACTGGTCCGAACAGCCAAAGCATCAGATCCAGATTGTGGACGCCCTGGTTGAAGAGCGAGCCGCCGCCGTGATCGGCTTCGGCGCGCCATGGCTTCTCCGCGTAATATGCGTCGGAGCGATACCAATGGATCGCGGCCTCGATCAGGCGCGGTTGTCCGAGGTGGCCCGCATCGAGCAGCGTCTTGATTGCCTGGTGCTGCGGCTCGAGCCGGCGCTGCGAGACCACGCCGCATGTGAGTTGCGAACTCTCGGCCGCACGCACAAGGGCTGCGGCCTCGGCCGGATCGATGCAAAGCGGCTTCTCGACAAGCACATGCCGGCCGGACCTGATGGCGGCAAGGGCAGCGTCATGATGCGCGCCGCTCGGCGTACAGATCACGACGGCGTCGATGTCGGCGCCAGCCAGCATGGCGTCCGTGGTTGCAAATGTCGGAACAGGTTTGCCATCGATGCATGCGGCGATCTGCTCGGGGGTGCCACTGGCGACAGCGGCCAAAACGGTCGTGTCGAGCGCCCTGATCGCTCGCGCGTGCGTTTCACCGATCGCCCCTGGACCGACCAACCCGATGCGAAGTTGGCTCATCTCAGTTCCTCAATGGTTGGCTGGAAAAGGGCTGACCAGCGACATAAACGGTCTCGGGGATGATGGACCCGTCGTCTCCGACACGAAATCGAAGCAGATCCGCAGGTGAACCGACTGTTAGAGCCGGAAGCCGGAATGGTGCGCGAGGATTGATCGTTGCCAGCCTCAATGCCTCGGCCAGCGTCAATCCGGCCATGCGTTTCGCCGTCGCAATTCCGAATGCGAGGCTGGCCGCTGCTCCCGCCAGAAACGGCGTGCCGATGACTTCCAGCCGTCCATTTGCCTTCAGCTCGACGCGTCCGCCCACTGGCATGTCGTAGATCGCGGGTAGACAGCCCGCGAGCGCGACGGCGTCCGAAACCAGCATGGAACGTCCGAGGCCCTTTGCGCGGAGCATGGCTTTGAAGGTCTCGGGCGGAAGGTGGTGGCCATCTGCGATGAAGCTCGCCCAGAGCCTGTCCTCCGCCAACTGCGCCCAGATCGGGTTGGGATGCCGCGGCAGTTCGGCCGCGATGCCGTTGCCGAGGTGCGTTGACAAATTGGCGCCAGCCTCGACCGCGGTGGCGATCTGATCCGTCGTGGCGTTGGTATGGCCGAGCGCAACATGAACGCCGCGCGAGCGAAGCCCTCGCACATAGTCGGTCGTCGCCGGCCAGTGCGGTGACAAGGTCACCAGGCCGACGAGGTTTCCGCTGGCGGCTTGCCAGGCATCGAACTCATCGAGATCCGGTGGTCTGACGTGTTCGGCCGGGTGCGCGCCGCGAGGACCGTCCTCCGGTGCGATATGGGGCCCTTCGACATGGACGAAGGGGATTGCGTGCCTGATCAGCGGATCGCTGTCGCGTGCTTGCGCGATCGCCTTCAACGCATCGATGAGCGCGGTGCGCGATGCCGTGATCAGCGTCGGAGCAAAACGCGAAACGCCACTGCCATGGACGGCAAGGGCGAGATCGCGAACCGTCTGAGGATCGGTGCCACCATTGAGGTCATGGCCACCAAAACCGTTCAATTGCAGATCGAACAGCCCGAGCGACAACCAATGCCCGTCGTCGGTACCACCGGGGGCGATGCCTGAGATGCGGCCATCGATGATCGTGATCGTATGAGGCTGTCCGGTCTCCGGATCGCGGCCCGAGACATGTGTCGTCTCGTTGGTCATGCGCGTGCCGGCGCTTGCAGCGAGAGCTGGGATGGTGCGGAATCGCGGTCGAGATACAGCGTACATCGCGGATGCGTCCGCAATGCGCTCGCCGGGCAGGCAGCGCCAATCGGGCCGTACAGGGATTGCTCGACGGCGGCGCGCTTGGCGGCGCCGGGCACCACGCAGAAAAGCCGATCAGCGTCCAGCAACCGGGGGATCGTCAGGGTGATCGCGTGGGTCGGGACGTCGCCGAGAGTCGCAAAACACTTGTCGTCGACCTGCTGCTGACGGCAGATCGCGTCGAGCTCGACGATCTTGACGTGTTTGGTGTCGTGCAAATCCGCGACGGGCGGATCGTTGAACGCCAGATGTCCGTTGACGCCGATGCCGAGGCACACGATGTCGATCGGGGCCTCGGCCAGAAGGGCGGTGTAACGCGCCGCTTCGCGATCCGGATCTGATTCCTGTCCGATCAAATGGACGGCGCCCAGAGGAACGCGCGAAAAGAAATTGCGGGTCAGCCACACGCCGAAGCGCTCTGGCGCTTGCGCCGGAAGCCCGAGATATTCGTCCATGTGGAAGGCGGTCACGCGTCGCCAATCGATATCGCGCTCTGCCGCCAGCGCGTCCAACATCTCTGCCTGACTCGGAGCCGCGGCGAACACCATCCTCACGCTGTCTTGCCGCGCGAGGCGATTGCGCAGCGCGGCAGCGATGTCAGACGCCGCAGCCCGGCCCATCGCATCCCGCGTCTCTGATATCGCGATCCCTGATGTCGCGATGTCTGGAGCGACCGAAGCCATCATCTCATCCGTGGTTCTTGTCGGGGCCTGTCACTCCGCGCCATCAAGGATGTAATGCAATCGGTTGCATGTCAAGCTTGCGCCTCGGCGGCGATCAATGCATGAGTAGTGCCGAGATCCCGCACAGGAGGCGCCCCCGGTGAAACGCGATTCCGACGGCAGGGAGCGGCGCTCGGAGATTACGCCGACCATAAGTCAGGTCGCAAAGATCTCCGGCGTCTCGCGCGCGACCGTATCGCGTGCCTTCACGCGACCGGAAATGCTCAGTGAGGAGACCGTCCGGCGCGTCAAGGCGGTCGCCGACAAGTTGGGATATGTGCCCAACCAGGTCGCGCGCGCGCTTTCGACCGGACGGCACGGCAATGTCGCGCTCATCGTCTCCGACGTTGCGAACCCGTTCTTCCCGCCTTTGATCAGAGCCGCCCAGCTTCATGCCGACAGGGCGGGACTATGCGTCTTTCTGGGCAATTCGGACGAGGATCCCGCCCGTGAGGAATTGCTGCTCGGTCGCTTCATCGGCCAAGTGGAAGGGCTCGTGCTCGCCTCATCCCGCCTGGACGAGGCGCAAATCCGGATCTATGCGGCGCGCCGGCCGCTGGTGCTGATCAACCGCGACATCGAGGGAATTACGCGAGTCTTGATCGACACGGCACCGGGCGTTGCAGCGGCGATCGCGCATCTTGCCGAACTCGGGCATCGGCACATCGCTTATGTCAGCGGCCCCACGACGTCATGGTCGAACCAGCAACGGCGCAACGCCGTCCGCAAGGAGGCGGCGAAACGCGGGCTCAAGGTGATCGCCATTCCGGCCCGTCCGCCATCTTACGATACCGGGCGATTGGCCGCCGCCCCGATCGTTGCAAGCGGAGTGACTGCGGCGATCGCGTTTGACGACCTGGTTGCGCAGGGTCTGCTGGCGGGGCTTGCCGCCCTCGGCGTCGAGGTGCCCAGATCGTTCAGCGTCGTCGGCTGCGACGATGTCCTCGGCGAAACCACTTACCCGCAGCTCACGACAGTGTCGGCGCGTTGCGCCGATGCCGGCGACGTCGCCGTTGGCCTCCTGCTCAGCCAGTTGAACGGTGGTGCGTCGGGCGAGATTCGTCACAAGCTGAACTCTCATCTCGTCGTTCGTGCGAGCACCGGTCCGGCGCCCGCAAAACGAAGAAGCCGCTGACGATTTGGTCAACAGCCTCGGAAAGCGGCAATGGATCGCAATTGACACGCAACCGGTTGCATGACAGCCTTTGATCGGGATTTATGTAGTTCTGGGAGCGGGGACATGGCCTTCATCGCGACATCCGTCGGCACGTTCGGATATCCAACTCCTCCCAGGAAGAAGCGTCTTTCATTGCTATCGGCTGCGCGATGGCTGGCGGTGGCTGTCGCCCTGCCAATGCTGGCGTCGCCGGCGTCGGCGGAGAAGCTGACGATCTGGAGCGGCTGGCCTGACCTCGCCCCGTTTTACAAGCGCGTCGGAGACCAGCTGAAGGCGAAGTATCCCGATCTCGAAATCAGCGTCGAGGCAATCGCGTTGCGTGAGCATGAGAAGCGGCTGGCGCTGTCGCTTCCATCCGGCGCGGCCGGAGACGTCATCGAGATGGAGGTCGAGGCTGCCAGATATCTGGAGGCTGGCCTGATTCCGGAGCCACCTGCTTCGATCGTGGATTTCGTCAAAGCCAACTACGACATGACGCGGGTGAAGACCGCGACGTATGACGGCAAGATTTACGGCGTCCCGTTGTTCCAGGGGCAGGGTGCGCTGTTCTACAACACCGACATGTTTGCCAAGGCCGGACTTAATTCGCCTCCCAAGACGATGGCGGAATATACGGCCTACGCGCAGAAGCTCGTCCAGCGTGACGCGTCCGGCGCGCCGACCGTCAGCGGCTGGAGTTTGCGTCTCAGCGGCGGTGGCTCCGGTATTGCCGAGAAGTACTGGACGATCCTCTATAATTTCGGCGGGACCTTGCTGGAGGAGAAGGGCGGGAAGTGGCGCGCGGCCTATGCGAACGAGGCCGGCCGCAACGCGCTCAAGCAATATCTCGACAACGTCGTGAGCTATCGGACGGTGTCGCCGGAGATGAAGGCGGACGCTGAAGCCTTCGAGCTCGGCCAGACCGCGATGTTCATCCGGGAGTCCTGGGTGATCGGCGACGTCGCCAAGAAGGCGCCCACCCTCAAATACGCGACGGCGCCGTTGCCGAAGGGCACGTTGATGGTCCCGGTGGACCTCTACGTCCCCAACAAGGGACCGAAGAGCCAGATTGCCTGGGATTTCGTTCAGAAGGCGAACGAGCCGGAGAATTTGCTGTGGCTGCTCGAGAACACGGCGTGGGTGCCCAATCGCAAGGGGCTCGATTACTCCGCGATCCTCGGCAAGATCCCCCAGCTCGGCGCGTTCGTGAACACCCCCGCCGACCACGTCTTCTTCACCGTTCCTGCGATCAGTCCGGCCAGCGAAATCCTGACCCGGCTCGCGGCCCGGCTCGAGAAGGCATTCACCGACAAATCGCTGGCAGGAAACGATGCAGCCATCGACGCTTTCCTGAAATCCGCGGCCGAGGAGAGCGACAAGATCCTTGCCCGGGAAGATCTGCTAGCCAAGTAAGCTCGCAATCAATGGTCACGACGACACAATTGCAGCGCTAGCCGGCGGCCGCTCCTGGAGACTCCATGCGTTCCAAGCCGAAATGGCTGTTTCCGGTTCTGGCGCTGGTCCCGGTTCTGGGCCTCTATGCTTGCCTGCGCGTTTACCCCATCGCCGAGACACTGCGTCTCAGCCTGTTCAAGTGGAACATCATCTCGCGGCGCAAGCCGTTCGTCGGACTCGACAACTTCGTCGAGTTGATGAGCGATCCGCTGTTTCTCGAAGCGATCTTCAATACCACCGTCGTCGCCTTCGGCGTCCTGGTGATCACGATTCCGGTCGGACTCGCGCTCGCCGCGCTGATCAACGGTCGGCAGGGGCTGCGGCGCAGCGGCTTCTACGAAACCTCGATCTTCCTGCCGCACGTCGTCTCGCTGGTGCCGGCGGCGATGGCCTGGAAGTGGATCTTCGATGCGAGGCTCGGGCCACTCAACGCCTTCATCGGATGGTTCGGAATCCCGGCTCAGTCCTGGTTGTTCGACCCCGTCCTGTCGATCGTGTGCCTGATCGTTCTGTGCTCCTGGCAGTCGATCGGCTACGCCGTGCTGATTTTTCTCGTCGGGTTGAAGAACGTTCCCGAGGCGCTCTATGAAGCGGCGCGCCTCGATGGCGCATCCCCGTTTCAGGCCTTCCGCTACGTTGCAATACCGCTGTTGAAGCCGGTGATGCTGTACGTGTCGGTGATCACGTTGATCTCGTCGTATAACATCTATGCGCAGGCCTTTGTCCTGGCCTCGGACGTCCAGGGCGCGCCGGGACATCTCGTTCGCGTCCTCGTCCTCGACATGCTCGAAAATAGCTTTCGAAACTACCGGGTCGGCTACGCCGCCGCCGAAGCCGTGGTCCTTCTCGTGATCGTGCTCGTTCTGACCGGCGCGCAGTTCAGGCTGTTTCGGGATCGGAGCCGGGCGTGAGCGATCCAGACCATCCGTCCAGCGATATCGATCGGAACACGCCTGCCGGCCTCGCGATCGACGTCGTTCTTTTTGCCGTCGGCCTGATGATGCTGTTGCCGCTCGTCTTCCTGATCAGCAACGCGTTCAAGACGCCGCCGGAATTGCTGGCGTGGCCACCCACCATCATCCCGGACCGACCGACGCTGGAGAACATCCTCGGCGTGTTGCACGAAACGCCGCTGCTTCGCTGGATCGGCAACACGCTCGTCTTTGCAGCGCTTTCGACGGCCAGTATCGTCTCCACCTCCGCCATCGCCGGCTATGTGCTCGGCAAGTTCGACCTGAAATGGTTCCCGGCCGTCTTCGGCATCATCATCGCGACATCGGTCGTTCCCTTCGAAGTCTACATGATCCCGCTCTACCTGAATGTTCAGGCTGCGGGGATGTTGAACACACTGCCCGGGCTCATGGTCGGCTATCTCGTGATGAGCTTCGGCATCTTCCTGGTGCGGCAATATGTGACGACGTCGATCCCCGACGAGCTTCTGGAGGCTGCGCGAGTGGATGGGGCGGGCGAGGGGTGGATCTTTCTGCGGATCGTGCTGCCGCTGATGCGAGGGCCTCTGGGGGCGCTGGCCGTGCTGGCTTTCTTCCAGGCCTGGACCGCATTCGCATGGCCGCTCGTCGTGACGACCAACAAGGATACGTATACGCTCGAGGTGGGGCTGGCGTTGTTTCAGACCGGCTTCACGGTGGATATCGGTCATCTCAGCGCGGCCGCTGCGCTTGCCCTCGTTCCAAGTGCACTGTTCTTCTCGCTGATGCGCCGAAATTTCGTGCGTGGCGTGGCTGGAACCGGTCTGAAGGAATGATCGCCGCGTCCCATTGGGCTGTCGTAGGAGCGCGCAGGACGTGATTGAACAGGAATACGATACGATCATCATCGGCGGAGGTTCGGCCGGAGCGACGCTGTCCGCGCGCCTCAGCGAAGATCCATCGCATCGTGTGCTGCTGCTCGAGGCGGGGCAGGATCTCCGCACCGCGACCACGCCGGAACACATTCGCATCCCCAACCCGATGCGCGCCATCGGTGACGACGACTTCCGCTGGCCGAAGCTGTTGGCGCGACGCACCGAGCGGCAGCAACCGCTTCTGCTCTGGCGTGGCCGCGCCATGGGCGGCAGCTCGACCATCAATGGCCAGATCGCGATCCGCGCCGTTCCCGACGACATCGACCGCTGGGCGGCCGCGGGCTGCACGGGCTGGTCGTGGGACGAGCTCCTGCCCTATTTCTGCAAGCTCGAAACGGACAAGAATTACCCAGACGCACCCTATCACGGCGATCGCGGTCCGATCCCGGTGTATCGCGCCCCGATCCCGGATTGGGGCAACGTCGACCGCGCGCTGCGCGCATCGGCGCTCGGCCTGGGCTATGGCTGGTGTGAGGATCACAACGCGCCTGCAGGCACCGGCGTCTCGCCCTACGCCATCAATAGCGAGGGTGGCCTGCGCATCTCAACCAATGACGGCTATCTGGAGCCGGCGCGCGCTCGCGCCAATCTCGACATCGTCGGTCACGCGCTGGTCGATACCGTCACCTTCGAAGGCAACCGGCTGCACGCCAACGGCGTCCGGGTCCGCGTGAACGGTCGATCCTACACGCCCCGTGCGACGCGCGACGTGATCCTCTGCGCCGGCGCGATCCATTCGCCGGCCATCCTGCAGCGCTCCGGCATTGGGCCCGCCTCCCTGTTGGAGAGGCTCGGCATTCCCATCCGCGCGGACTTGCCGGCGGGCGAGAATTTGCTGGATCATCCGATCGTCAACGCATTGTTGCATTTGCGCGAAGGCAGCCAGGTCAGCACGCTGATGCACCGACACACCAATTGCTGCCTGCGCTACGCCTCCGGCCTCGCAGACGCCGGCGACAACGACATGATCATGATCGCCGGCAATCTTGCGCGCTCGTCGCATTCGATGGCCGATGTTACGCTGGGGCGTATCGCCGTTTCCGTCTATCAGGCGTTCAGCCAGGGCTACGTTCGCATCGTGACGACCGACCCCGAGGTCGATCCGGTGGTCGAGGAGCGCATGCTGTCCGACCCTCGCGATCTCGTGCGAATGCGCGACGGCGTCCGCCGCCTGCGCGATATCTGCCTGCAGCCTGCGGTGGCCGATATCGCTCACCGCGTCGACTATGGCGCCAGCGGACGCTCCATGGACGCGCCGTTCAGTGATACAGAGCTGGATGATTGGCTGTTCGCCGAGTGCAGCGACGCGCAGCACGCCAGCGGCACCTGCAGAATGGGCGCGCTGGACGACGCACGTTCGGTCGTCGATCACGAATGCCGCGTGATGGGATGCACAGGATTGCGCGTGATCGATGCCTCGATCATGCCGGAAGTCCCGCGCGCCAACACCCATTTGACCACCGTCGCGATCGCTGAGCGCATGGCAGATCGGTTGAAGGCCGCAAGGTAGATGGCCGCACCGTAATCCTTCGGCCTGTAAGATGTTGCCGCAGCCGGCAGCGGCGGCGCAAGCCACGGACGCGATCGTGGTCGAGGCAATCGCCGCGTCGAGGCCGAGACGGTTCGTTCCTACTTCAAGGCCGGCACCCCAGAGCGAGCCGGCATCGGCATAGACCGCGCCCTTCAGGCCGACCTCCTTGGGCACCAACGAGAACGGCGAATTCAGGCTCGGCGGCGGTACATCGTTCTAACCCGCGAGAATCCGGCGGCAGGCATCGACGAAGACCTGCGCGCCGGTGACGATGTCGGTGTCGGCTGTGTTTTCGGTCCAGTGATGGCTGATGCCGCCGATCGAGGGCACGAACAGCATGCCTGCCGGCATGATGGTCGCGAGCATCTGCGCATCGTGGCCGGCGCCACTCGGCATGCGCAGCGATCGTCCGTCCGCCAGGGTCTTGCTTGCGGCCTCGATGGCGTCCTGAATGCTCGCGTTCATCATCGCCGGCGCGCCGGTGCGGATTTTCTCCACTGTGACGGTGCAGGGGCCCTTCGCGTTGACCTCGTCCGCCATCTTTCGCAGCAGCTCTTCAAGCCGCGTGATGACGGCCGGGTTGTCGTCACGGATCTGGAATAGCATCTCCGCGCCGCCCGGAATGATGCTCGGTGCGCCCGGATCGAGCGTGATGCGGCCAGTGGTCCAGACCGTGCGCGGTCCGCATGCCGCCGGGAAACGTTCGTCGACCGCCACGCAGAATTTTGCCAGCGCGAGGCCGGCATCCTTGCGCACGGCCATACGCGTGGTGCCGGCGTGGTTCTGCTCACCCGCAAAACTGATGCGATACTGCCAGATGCCGACGATGGAAGTCACGACGCCGATCGCAAGCTTGCCGCTCTCGAGCGTGTCGCCCTGCTCGATATGCGCCTCGAGATAGCCAACGTGCCGTCCCGGCTCGGCGGCGACACGGGCCCGTCCGGCAAGCCCCATGTCGGCCAGCGCATCGCGCATGGTGCGGCCATTTGTACGGTCGCGCGCGGCATCGATTTCCGCTTCGGTCACCTGCCCGACATAGGAGCGCGAGCCGAGGAAGCTGCCGAAATGACCTTCCTCGTCACACCACGCAGCGACTTCGACCGCGCCTTTCACCGAGGAATCTATGTTGAGCACGCGCGCCGCCTCGAGCGCATAGACGATGCCGAGGGGCCCATCGAGCCAGCCGGCGTAGTTCTGGCTCTCGAGGTGCGATCCGGCGAGCAGTTTCGGTCCGGGCTTTTTACTGGTGCCGAGGACATTGCCGATGCCGTCGATCGCGCCGGTGAGGCCGGCGTCGGGCAGATTCCGCACCAACCAGTCCAGCGATTGCCTGTGCGGCTCCGAGAAGGTCGGCTTGTGCACGCCGGTCTTGTAGGCGCCGAGCGCACGAAGCGTATTGAGATCGGAGAGGACGCGCTCGCCATTGGCGCGCGGCTTGGTGTCAGGCATGTTCGGCAACCTTCAGCGCCTCGGTGCGAATCTCCTCGACCAGCCGTTCCTTCAACCGGACGAATTCAGGCGTGGTCTTGATCTTGTAGGAGCGCGGATGCGGCAGGTCCACATTGATCTCGGCCTTGATCCGGCCGGGACGCGCGCTCATGACAATGACGCGGCCGCCGAGGAAGATCGCCTCCTCGATGTCGTGGGTCACGAACAGAACGGTCTTCTGGTCGCGCTCCCAGATGCCCAGCAGCATTTCCTGCATCAAGGCACGGGTCTGGTTGTCCAGCGCGCCGAAGGGTTCGTCGAGCAGCAGGATCTTTGGATCGTTGGCGAGCGCACGCGCAATCGCCGTGCGCTGCTGCATGCCGCCGGAGAGCTGTTTTGGCCAGTGGTTCTCGAAGCCGGACAGGCCGACCTGGCGGATGAAGGCATCAGCGACCTTGTTGCGCTCGCCTTCGGGCACGCCGCGCTCGCGCAGGCCGAAGGCGATGTTCTCGCGCACGGTGAGCCAGGGAAACAGCGTGTAGGATTGGAACACCATGCCGCGATCGGCGCCGGGGCCGGTGACCTCGCGCCCGTCGAGCGTGACGCGCCCGCTGGTTGGACGGTCGAGGCCGGCGACGATGCGAAGCAGCGTAGACTTGCCGCAGCCGGAGGGGCCCAGGATGGTGACGAAATCGTTGTTGCCGATGGTGAGGTCGGTCGGCTCCAGCGCCCTGGTCGGCGCGTTGCCATGGCGCGCGGGGAAGGTTCGCGAGACCTGCTCGATCTTCAGCGTGGTCATGCAAGCCTCCATGGAAACAGCCAGGCGTTGAACGCCTTGAACATGAAGTCCGAGAGGAGGCCGATCAGCCCGATGACGATGATGCCGAAGATGATCTGCCCGGTATTGAGCAGCGCCTGGCTGTCGGTGATCATGTGGCCGATGCCGGAGGACGAGCCGATCAGCTCGGCGACGATGACATAGGTCCAGGCCCAGCCCAGCACCAGCCGCAGGATCTCCGCGATCTCCGGTGCGGAGGAGGGCAGCAGCACGCGGCGGATGATGCCGCGGTCGCTGGCTCCGAGCGTGTAGGCGGCTTCCACCAGATCGCGCCGCGTCGCGCCGACTGTCACGGCGACCATCAGAATGACCTGGAACACCGAGCCGATGAAGATGACCAGCAGCTTCTGCAACTCGCCGATGCCGGCCCACAGGATCAACAGCGGAATGAAAGCGGAAGCGGGCAAGTAGCGCGCAAAGGAGACGAACGGTTCGAGGAATGCCTCGACCGGCTTGTAGGCGCCCATGAGGACGCCGAGCGGCACCGCAATGATCGCGGCCAGCGCAAAGCCGCCGACCACGCGCCAGATCGTCATGCCGATGTCGAACAGGAAGCCCTGCTTGGCCAGGAGATCATAGCCCTCCTGCACCATGGTCAGCGGATTGGCGAGGAAGGTCTTCGACACATGGCCGCCGAAGGTCGCCCACGACCAGAGGGCGACGAACAGCACGAAGAACGCGAGGCCATAGGCCACGCGCTGCCTCGATGTCACGGAATCCAGGGGACGCATCAACTATCTATCCGAATGGTCGATCATGCCCTGGCCCCGCCTGGCGGCGGGACCAGCAGCTTTTCCAGGCTTACTTGATAAAGCTCGCATCGTAGAGGTCCTCGACCTTCGGCGCGGCCTTGATGATACCGATCTCGAGCAGGAGGTCGGCCGCATCCTTGTTGAAGGCGAGGAAGTCGCCCGCGAAAAACTTCTGGTTCGCGGCCTTGTCCTGCCAGCGCAGGTATTTGGCCGAGTTGCCGAACGCCTCGCCGGTCTGCTTCACGTCGGCGCCCATGATCTCATAGGCCTTGGCCTGGTCCTTGGCGATCATGTCGAGCGATTCGAAATAGCTGTCGGCCAGCGCCTGCGCCGCCTTCGGGTTCTCGCTGAGGAATTTTGGCGTGCAGCCGAACGTGTCCATCACGATCGGATAATCCAGCGTCGTCGCGATGATCTTGCCCTTGTCGGTGGCGGCGCGCACGGTCGACAGATACGGTTCGTAGGTCATCGCGGCGTCGTTCTGGCCGGACACAAAGGCCTGCGCGGCCGCGGCCGGCTCGAGGTTCACGACGGTGACGTCCTTCACCGAGAGGCCGTTCTTCTTCAGCATCCAGGCCAGCGCGAAATAGGGCGAGGTACCGGGCGCGGAGGCCGCAACCGTCTTGCCCTTCAGCTCCTTGATCGACGTGACGTCGTTGCGCACGGCCATGCCGTCGGCACCGAAGCTCTTGTCGAGCTGGAAGATCTGCTTGGTCGCGACGCCGTTGGCGTTCCAGGAGATCCAGGTCTCGACCGTGGTCGCCGCGCACTGCACGTCGCCGGAGGCGATGGCGAGGTGGCGGTCCTTCTGCGGGATCTTCTTGATGGTGACGTCGAGGCCGTTCTTCTTGAAGATGCCGGCTTCCTTCGCCAGCGTCAGCGGCGCGAAGCCCGTCCATCCGGAGATGCCGACGCCGACCTTGACGTCGTCGGCGAGCACGGGAGTGGTGGCTGCGAGAGCAATGATTGTCGCAAAAACTGTCGAACTACGCATGATTGTCGTCCTCTTGCCGATCGATGGTTTGACGTCCTGTTGATCTCTGTCGGTCCGCAGGGACCGTTGCCCGAAGCGTTGCACGATTTGTGCCGACATCGTTCTCTCAGCCTCCCTTGAATCGGGCGACAAGGCGGTGAGAGTCACCGGGATAGAGCAGGCGCACCGCGGTGATCGTGCGCGCGCTACGCCAGGTATAGCGTTCGATCACGAGGCATGGCGCGCCGACGGCGATGTCGAGCGCTTCCGCCGTGCGATCATCCGCGACAATGGCGCTGATCGTATGCTCGGCCTCTGTCCATGGGACATGATGAAGCAGCCACGAGCCCGGCGGCTCGCGCGAAAAATCCGCGGACGCGGCGTCGGGCACAGATGACAGGTCGATCAGCCGGTCCTCGACCGCAAACGGCACATTGTCGGCGCTGTGGCGGCAGGTGATCGCAACCACCTTGCCGGCCTTCTTGACGCCTAGACGCTCGCGATCGGCGGCGGTCGTCGCACGCAGCTTGCGGCCGATCAGCTCGTAGCCGTAAGTACGGCCAAGCGCGGTGATCTCGGCGCGCATGTCGGCGATCTTGAGCACCGCGGACTGATGCTGCGGCCGGCGGACGAACGAACCGGCGCGACGCCGGCGCTCGATCAGGTCGGCCTGCGCGAGCTCCGACAGCGCCTTGTTCACCGTCATGCGCGAGCAACCGTAGCGCGCGACCAGCTCGTGCTCGAATGGAATGCGGTAGCCCGGCGGCCATTCGCCGGTCAGGATACGCTTTTCGATGTCAGCGCGGATACGCTTGTAGAGCGTCGGCTTGTCGGCGGCGTCGGTGGCGAGGCTCATGCAACGAGCCTCCGCACCGCTGCGTTGAAGCGCTCGCGCGCGGCTTGACGCAATTTGTGCCGGCCACTCTCGACGACTTTATTGCCGCCGGCCCAGACACAATCGATCGCGCCGTTGCCGGCCGCAAAGATCCAGCCGTCGATGATGGCGTCGCGCGCGCGTCCCGCCAGCGACGGATGCGCAACGTCGAGCGTGACGATGTCGGCACGCGCGCCCGGCGCGAGGCCCGCAATCGGCTGAGCCAGCGCCCGGGCTCCGCCCGCAAGAGCAGTGTCGAACAGCGTGCGCCCCGTCGAGCGACCGGCACCGGATGAGAGCACGTTGCGCGCGCGATGCTTGAGCCGCTGGCCGTATTCAAGCTGGCGCAGCTCTTCGGCGACGCCGACCAGGACATTGGAATCGGTGCCGACACCAAACAGCCCGCCGGCATCGGCAAATTCCCGTCCCGGAAAGATGCCGTCGCCGAGGCTCGCTTCGGTGACGGGGCAGAGACCTGCCACCGCGCCGGTCTTCGCGAATGTGCCGACTTCCTCATCCGTCATGTGGGTCGCGTGAATGAGGCACCAGCGCTGATCGACCGGCGCATGCTCGAGCAGCCATTGCACCGGGCGTCGTCCCGACCAGGCCAGGCAATCCTCGACTTCCTTCACCTGCTCGGCGGCATGAATGTGTACCGGGCCGCCTTCGGCGAGCGGAATGATCGCCGCAAGCTCGTCCGGCGCCACCGCGCGCAGGCTATGCGGCGCGATGCCGATATTGGCGTCTGGCAACGCCGCGATGGCCTCGTGCGAGGCAGTCATCAGCTTGGCGAACTGATCGACCGAGCAGATGAAACGGCGTTGACCGTCATGCGGCGCGGCGCCGCCGAAGGAACCGTGCGCATAGAAACTCGGCAGCAGCGTCAGGCCGATGCTTGAGGCTTCGGCAGCCTGCGCAACGCGCGCGGCCATCTCGGCGGGATCGGCGTAGTGCGAGCCGTCGCGATCATGATGCAGATAATGGAATTCGCCGACGCGGGTAAAACCCTGCTCGAGCATTTCGACATAAAGCAGTGTCGCGACGGCCGCGACATCATCCGGCGTCATCGCCAGCGCGAAGCGATACATCGTCTCGCGCCAGGTCCAGAATGTGTCGGTCGAATCGCCGCGCAGTTCGGCAAGTCCCGCCATGCCGCGCTGGAAGGCGTGGCTGTGCAGGCTCGCCAATCCCGGAAGCGCGATGGCGTGGCGCTCGTCGCCGGCAGAAGGCGTGACGCCCGGCGTCACTTCCGCGATCGCGCCGGCGGTGAGCACCACCTGCACGTCATTGGCCCAGCCCGAGGGCAGGAGCGCGGAGGCGAAATGCAGTCGGGACATGATGAACGCCGGCTGGACAGAACCGCCTTACGATTATATGTCTAGACATATAAGTCAAGCATCCCAGGGCGCAGGGACT
Source organism: Bradyrhizobium monzae (assembly GCF_021458635.1). Taxonomy (GTDB): domain Bacteria; phylum Pseudomonadota; class Alphaproteobacteria; order Rhizobiales; family Xanthobacteraceae; genus Bradyrhizobium. Next base: position 1,020,430 of record NZ_JAIRDQ010000001.1, on the reverse strand, counting down.
TCGCGAAGGGACAGTGGCATGGCAGAGCGCTTCGACCGAATCTGGCATAACGCCCGGCTCGCCACGATGCGGGCCGATCGTCCCGATCTCGGCGAGATCGAGCATGGCGTGATCGCCACGCGCGGCGGCCGCATCCTTTATGCCGGTGCCGCGGCGGATTTCCCGGCGGATGCGGATGCGATCCAGCGGATCGATTGCGAAGGACGCTGGATCACGCCGGGCCTCGTCGACTGCCACACCCATCTCGTCTATGGCAGCAACCGCGCGCACGAATTCGAGCTGCGCCTGAAGGGCGCGAGCTACGAGGAGATCGCGCGCGCCGGCGGTGGAATCGTTTCAACGGTTGCTGCGACGCGCAAGGCGAGCGAAGCTGAACTCGTCGCGAGCGCATTGCCCCGGCTCGATACGCTGATCGGCGAGGGTGCGACGACGATCGAGATCAAGTCGGGCTATGGCCTCGACACCGAGACCGAGATGCGGCAACTCTCTGCTGCGCGCAGCCTCGGTCGCCAGCGCAAGATCGCGATCCGCACCTCGTTCCTCGGCGCGCACGCGCTGCCGATCGAGGCCGACGGCGACAAGGATCGCTATCTCGATCGCGTCTGCAACGAGATGCTGCCGGCTGTCGCAAAGGCGGGCCTTGCCGATGCCGTCGATGCCTTCATGGAGGGCATCGCGTTCTCGGCGGAGCAGACCGCGCGGGTGTTCGGGGCGGCGACGGTGCTTGGGCTGCCGGTCAAGCTCCATGCCGACCAGCTCTCGAACCTTGGCGGCGCTGCGCTCGCGGCAAAGTTCTCCGCGCTCTCTGCCGATCATTTGGAGCATACCGACGAAGCCGGTGCTGCCGCGATGGCGACGGCCGGAACGGTGGCCGTGTTGCTGCCCGGCGCGTTCTACTTCATTCGCGAGACGCAGAAGCCGCCGGTCGACGCGTTTCGCAAGCATGGCATTCCTATGGCGCTGGCGACCGACTGCAATCCGGGCAGCTCGCCGCTGACCTCGCTCCTGCTCGCCATGAACATGGGTGCGACGCTGTTCCGGATGAATGTCGCCGAATGCCTGGCCGGAATCACCCGCGAAGGCGCCCGGGCACTCGGCGTGCTCGATGAGACCGGCACGCTGGAAGCCGGCAAATGGTGCGATCTCGCGATCTGGGACATCGAGCGCCCCGCGGAGCTCGTCTACCGCATCGGCTTCAATCCGCTGCACCGCCGTGTCTGGAGGGGCCAGTGACCGAGCTGGGCGCAGCGATCGTCGTCAAACCGGGAACGGTGAGCCTCGACGATCTCGCGCGCGTGCTGGCAGGTACGCCCGTCATGCTCGATACCTCGTTCTGGCCGCGCGTCGATGCGGCAGCGGAGATCGTTGCGAAGGCGGCTCAGGCCGCAGCACCGGTCTATGGGATCAATACCGGCTTCGGGAAGCTGGCGTCGAAGCGGATTCCGCCGGACCAGACCGCGCTGCTCCAGCGCAACCTCATCGTCTCGCATTGCTGCGGTGTCGGCGCGGCGACACCGGAGCCGATCGTGCGTCTCATGATGGCGCTGAAAATCGTCTCGCTCGGGCGTGGCGCCTCCGGCGTTCGGCGCGTGGTGATCGAGCAGCTACAGGACATGCTGGCACGTGGCGTCTATCCGCTGGTGCCGCAGCAGGGCTCGGTCGGTGCCTCCGGTGATCTCGCCCCGCTTGCGCACATGACCGCGGTGATGATCGGCGAGGGCCAGGCGATCGTCGGCGGCAAGACGGTGTCGGGTAGCGAGGCGCTGGCCGCGGCCGGCCTTGCGCCGCTGACGCTCGGGCCCAAGGAAGGTCTCGCGCTGATTAACGGTACGCAGTTCTCCACGGCTTACGCCATCTCCGGCGTGCTGCGTGCATTTCGTCTCGCTCGCGCCGCGCTCGTCACCGGCGCGCTGTCGGTCGATGCGGCGATGGCATCGACCGCGCCGTTCCGCCCGGAAATCCAGGCGCTGCGCGGTCATTCCGGGCAGATCACTGCGGCCGCGACGCTGACCGCGCTGCTCGACGGCAGCGATATCAGGCTTTCGCATCTCGAGGGCGACGAGCGCGTGCAGGATCCCTATTGCCTGCGCTGCCAGCCCCAGGTCGCGGGCGCCGCGCTCGACCTGATCACGCAGGCCGCGCGCACGCTGATCACCGAGGCTAACGCTGTCACCGACAATCCGCTGGTGCTGGTCGACACCGGCGAGATCGTCTCCGGCGGCAATTTTCATGCGGAGCCGGTCGCTTTTGCCGCCGATGCGATCGCGCTGGCGCTGTCCGAGATCGGTGCGATCAGCGAGCGACGCATCGCGACGCTGGTCGACCCCGCGCTCAACTTTGGTCTCCCGCCGTTCCTGACGCCGGACCCCGGCATCAATTCCGGCTTCATGATCGCCGAGGTGACGGCGGCCGCGCTCTATGCCGAGAACAAGCAGCGCGCGGCGGCCTGCTCGATCGACTCGACGCCGACCAGTGCCAACCAGGAAGACCACGTCTCGATGGCCGCGCATGCCGCGCGGCGGCTGGCGGACATGGCCGACAATCTCGCCGCGATTTTGGGCATCGAGCTTCTGGTCGCCGCGCAAGGCATCAGTCTGCGCGCGCCGCATGCAACCAGCGCGCCGCTCGTCGCTGCCATCGCGGCGTTGCGTACGCATGTTCCCGCGCTCGGCGCCGACCGCTACATGGCCGGCGATCTTGCCAAAGCTGCCGCGCTGATTGAAGCCGATGCACTGCCGGCCGTCGCGCTCACTTCGCTCTCATCCGATCCATTTCCAAGACTCGTCTGAAGAGGTCCGCATGAACCGCCGACTGGACAATGACCGCACCATCCGCGCCCCCCGCGGCAGCGACATCAGCGCGAAGAGCTGGCTGACCGAAGCACCGCTCCGCATGCTGATGAACAATCTCGATCCCGACGTCGCGGAGCGCCCGAGCGAGCTCGTCGTTTATGGTGGGATCGGCCGCGCCGCGCGCGACTGGGAGAGCTTTGACCGGATCACGGCCGCCTTGCGCAAGCTCGAGAACGACCAGACGCTGCTGGTTCAGTCCGGCAAGCCGGTCGGCGTGTTCCGCACCCATGCCGACGCGCCGCGCGTGCTGATCGCGAACTCCAACATCGTGCCGCATTGGGCGACGCTCGATCATTTCAACGAGCTCGATCGCCTGGGCCTGATGATGTACGGCCAGATGACCGCGGGCTCCTGGATCTATATCGGCAGCCAGGGTATCGTGCAGGGCACCTACGAGACCTTCGTCGAGGTCGGCCGTCGTCATTATGGCGGCAGCCTTGCCGGCAAATGGATTCTTACCGCCGGCCTCGGCGGCATGGGCGGCGCGCAGCCGCTGGCGGCGACCATGGCCGGCGCTTCGATGCTCGCGGTCGAGTGTCAGCCGAGCCGCATCGAGATGCGCCTGCGCACCGGCTATCTCGACCGCCAGGCCGCAACGCTCGACGAAGCGCTGGCGATCATGGCGGAAGCCGCGAAGACCAAGAAGCCGGTCTCGGTCGGCCTGCTCGGCAATGCCGCGGAGATATTCCCCGAACTGGTGCGTCGTGGCGTCAAGCCCGACATCGTCACCGACCAGACCAGCGCGCATGATCCGATCAACGGTTACTTGCCGAAGGGCTGGACGCTGGCCGATTGGGAGGCCAAACGTGCATCCGATCCGAAGGCGGTGGAACGTGCGTCGAAGACGTCGATGGTCGAGCACGTCCAGGCCATGCTGGATTTCCACGCGCAGGGAATCCCGACGCTCGATTACGGCAACAACATCCGCCAGATGGCGCAGGACATGGGCCTCAAGAATGCCTTCGATTTCCCGGGCTTCGTTCCCGCCTATATTCGTCCGCTGTTCTGCCGCGGCGTCGGGCCGTTTCGCTGGGCCGCGCTCTCAGGCGATCCCGAGGACATCTTCAAGACCGATGCCAAGGTCAAGGAGCTGATGCCCGACGACAAGCATCTGCACAATTGGCTCGATATGGCGAAGGAGCGCATCAAGTTCCAGGGCCTGCCGGCGCGGATCTGCTGGGTCGGTCTCGGTGATCGCCATCGCCTCGGCCTCGCCTTCAACGAGATGGTGGCGCGCGGCGAGTTGAAGGCGCCGATCGTGATCGGCCGCGATCATCTCGACAGCGGCTCGGTGGCAAGCCCCAACCGTGAGACCGAGGCGATGAAGGACGGTTCGGACGCGGTGTCCGACTGGCCCCTGCTCAACGCGCTGCTCAATTGTGCCAGCGGCGCGACCTGGGTGTCGCTGCATCACGGCGGCGGCGTCGGCATCGGCTATTCGCAGCATGCGGGCATGGTGATCGTCGCCGACGGCACGCCGGAGGCCGCCAAGCGCATCGAGCGTGTGCTGTGGAACGATCCGGCCTCCGGCGTCATGCGCCATGCGGATGCGGGCTACGACATCGCGATCGACTGTGCCCGCGACAAGGGGCTCGATCTGCCGAGCCTGACGAAGTAGCTAGAGCGTTTTCGAGCGAAGTGGATACCAGTTCGCGTAAAGAAAACGCGTCAAAACAAGAAACTAGAGCCCCGTTCCGATTCCATCGGAACGGAAACGGCTCTAGCCGCGCACCAGGAGCTTCGGCATCGTCGTCTTCGCGCCGTCCATGAAAGTCTGGACGGCGTCGCGCACGATCGCGTCGAGATCGGACGGGATCGGCGTCTCGTAGATGAATTTGCGGATCGCGAGATAGAAGATGCGGCCGTGCAGGCCCCAGAACAGCTCGGTCTCGCGTTCGCCGAGCGGATGAGCCTTCGCGTCTGGCAGCTTCAAGTCGTGGCGTAACTCGGCCGCCGCGGGCTCGATGATCTCGCGACGCACGATGTCGAGATAGCGGCCGGTGATGCCGAACGATTTCATGCCGGACGATACGAAGATCCGCACCCAATTGTATTCGAACACGCGTTCGACATAGTCGAGATAGAAGCGCGTCAACCGCGCCTCCAGCGAGAGTGAGCGGTCGCGGATCAGCGGACCCCAATCGGGGGACCAGCGGCTGAGATAGACCTCCTGATAGACCCGCTCGATCAGCGCTTCCTTGCTCGGGAAGTGGCGATAGATCGCCGAATGGGTGATGCCCATGCGTTTTGCCAGTTCGCGGGTCTGGCCCTCGAAGCCGCGCTCGGCAAAGAAGCGGATCGCCTCGTCGAGGATCGCGCGCTCGCGGTCGGGCGCGCGCATGTTGCGGCGCTTTGGCGCGGACGTCTCACGCGTCTCGGTCCGCTGCCGCGGTCGTTTCGCAATCTTCTGCGTCTTCTTCGCCATTTTACCGTGAATCGCGATCTCGTCCGCCTTCTTAGCCTAAAGGTGCATTTGTGACCAAATGGTCATTTCCTGTTGACCGCTCCCTGGCGGCGTGTCAGGATTTTGAGACCAGATGGTTACAAATCTGGCATCCCGGCTGATGAGCCGATGGATATCGAGGAAGCGGCGGTGAAGGCGAGGGCTTTCAGCTATTTTCGTGCTGCCACGATTGACCAGGCGCTGGATGCTCATGCGCGCGCTGGTGACGACGTGCGCTTCATCGCCGGCGGCCAGAGCCTCGTGCCGGCGCTGTCGCTGCGGCTGCAGGCGCCGCGGCTCCTGATCGACATCACCCACATCGACGAGTTGCGCGGCGTCAGGCGTGAGGGCGGCTATTTGCGCATCGGCGCACTGACGCGCCATTGCGAGATGCTGAGCGAGCCGCTGATTGCCGAATTCGCGCCGCTGCTGCATGCGGCCGCTCCCTTCGTCGCTCATCCCGCGATCCGCAATCGCGGCACTTTTGGCGGCAGCGTCGCGCTCGCCGATCCCGCCTCCGAGTTTCCGGCGATGACGCTGGCGCTCGAGGCGGAGATTGAGATCGCCGGCGCCACTGGCACTCGCCGCGTCAAAGCCGACGACTTCTTTCTTGATCTGTTCGAGACGGCGCTGCAGCCGGGTGAGCTGATCGCCGCGGTTTACGTCCCGCTGTTCAAGGCCGACCAGCGCTTTGCTTTCGACGAATTGACGCGCCGGCGCGGCGACTACGCGCTGGTCGGCTGCGGCATGCTTGCCACTTGCACCGGCGAGCGCATCGACGACATCCGCATCTCCTTCTTCTCGGTCGGCAACACGCCAACGCGGGTGAAGGGCGCAGAAGCCACCCTGATCGGATCGAACCTCGATGCGGAGCGCATCGCCGCCGCCCAAGCCGCGCTCGATGGCGATCTCGCACCGCCTGACAGCGATGAGGTGCCGCCGGCGATGCGGCTGCATCTCGCTCGCGTGCTGCTGGGTCGCCTGCTCGGACGCCTGAAGGAGGGCGTATGAGCGGTTTCGACGAGTCCATGCTGGATGGGGCCGACGAGACCGTGCGGGTCCGCTTTGTCGTCAACGGCCGCAGGGTCGCCTGCGAGGTCGCGCCGCGCGAGACGCTGGTCGATTGCCTCCGTAACGCGTTGGAGCTGACGGGCACCCATGCCGGCTGCGAGATGGGTGCCTGCGGCGCCTGCCTCGTGCAGCTCGACGGCCGCGCCGTCCATTCTTGCCTGATGTTCGCCGTGCAAGCCGATGGCGCTGAGATCAACACCATCGAAGGCCTCACGGAGAGCGGCGTGATCGCCGACCTTCAGGCCGAATTCCACCGCCGTAACGCGCTGCAATGTGGCTTCTGCACGCCGGGCATGCTGGTCAACGCGCAGGAGCTGCTCTCGCAGGTGGCGCGGCCGAGCCGCGAGGACATCCGCGACGCGCTGTCAGGCAATTACTGCCGTTGCACCGGCTACGAGGCGATCGTCGATGCGATCGACGCCGTTGCCAAGGCGCGCAGTGAAGCCGGGGGCACGACATGAGCGCGCCACTGACCTCGCTCGATCGTCCCAACTCCTATGTCGGTCGCTCGGTGCCGCGGCCCAACGCCAAGCGCCTGCTGGCTGGACGTGGACGCTATATCAGCGACCTCAAGCTGCCGCGCATGCTCTACGCCGCGTTCCTGCGCAGCCCACATGCGCATGCGAGGATCGTTGCGATCAACACCGAGGAAGCGCGCGCCCTCGAAGGCGTGCATCTCGTGGCGACCGGGGCCGATCTCGCAAAGATCTGCACGCCCTGGATAGGGACGCTCGATCACTTCAAGGGCATGACCTCCACGCCGCAATGGCCGCTGCCGCTGGACCGCGTGGTCTGGGCCGGGCAGGCGGTGGTTGCCGTCGTTGCGGAGAGCCGGGCGATTGCCGAGGATGCGCTGGAGCTGATCGCGATCGACTACGAAGATCTTCCGCTGATCGTCGACATCGATGCCGCGCGCCAAGCCGGCGGTCCCCTGATCAATCCCGGCAGCGCCAGCAACGTCTGCTTCCGCAGCCAGCTCGACAACGGCACTGTCGACGATGCGTTCGCCAATGCCGCCCATGTGGTGGAGGAAGAATTCTCCTTCGGCCGCCACACCGCGGTGACGCTGGAGCCGCGCGCCATCGTTGCCGATTACGATCCGTCCGCTGGCATGCTCACCGTGCATCATGCGACGCAGACGCCGTATCAGTTCCAGGACCTCTATTCGCGTCACTACGGCATCCCCGAGGCCCGCGTTCGCGTGATCGCAACCGACATCGGCGGCTCCTTCGGGATGAAGCTGCATGTCTATCACGAGGACATGGCGGTGGTCGGCCTCTCGATCCTGCTCGGCCGTCCGGTCAAATACGTCGCCGACCGCATCGAGTCCTTTATCTCCGACATCCACGCCCGCGACCATCGCGTCCGCGCCCGCATGGCGCTCGATGCCAAGGGCGAGATTTTGGCGATGGACGTGCTGGACCTGACCGCGATCGGGGCATTCTCGACCTATCCGCGCACCAGCGTGGTCGAGGGCAACCAGGTCATTCGCCTGATGGGCGGTCCATATCGTTTCAAGAACTATCGCGCCACGCTGGAAGTGCTTTTCCAGAACAAGGTGCAGACCAGCCAATACCGCGCCGTTGGCCATCCCATCGCCTGCGCCGTTACCGAGCGGCTGGTCGACATGGCCGCTGCCAAGGTCGGCCTCGATCCTTTCGCGATCCGCGCGCAGAACGTGATCGCCGACGATTCCTATCCGCAGACTTCGCCGACGGGCTACCGCTTCGAGGCGCTGTCGCATCAAGCCTGCCTAAAGCGCCTGCACGAGATGATGGACTACGACGCGCTGCGTGCCGAACAGGCCGACTTGCGCAAGCGCGGTGTCTATCGCGGCATCGGGATTGCGACCTTCATCGAGATCACCAATCCGGGCCCGGCCTTCTATGGCGTCGGCGGAGCCCGCATCTCCTCGCAGGATGGCGCGACTCTCAGCCTGACGCCCTCGGGCGAGGTGCGTTGCCTGATCTCCGTCACCGAGCAGGGGCAGGGCACCGAGGCGATCATCAGCCAGATCGTGGCCGACCAGCTCGGTATTGCGCAAGACCAAGTGAAGGTCATCACTGGCGATACCGAAGTTACGCCGCATGGCGGCGCCACCTGGGCTTGTCGTGGTGCCGGCATCGGCGGCGAGACCGCGCTCCAGGCAACCCGCGTGCTCAAGCGCAACATTCTTGAGATCGCCGCGCTCATCCTCCAGGCCCAGCCGTCTGCGCTCGACATCATCGACGGCCAGGTCGTCGACGCGGCGACCCGGCAGCACCGCCTGCCGATCTCCGAGATCGCACGCATCGCCTATTTTCGGTCGGACACGCTGCCCCCGGGGACGCAGCCGCAGCTCACGGTCAGCCACCACTTCGCGCCGCAGGGCTATCCCTTCGCCTTCACCAACGGCATCCAGGGCTGCTCGCTGGAGGTCGATGTCGAGACCGGCTTCATCAAGATGCTGAAGCATTTCATCGTCGAGGATTGCGGCCGCGTCATCAATCCGATGCTGGTGGATGAGCAGCTTCGCGGCGGCATCGTGCAGGGGCTCGGGGCGGCTCTGTTCGAAGAATGCCGCTATAGCGACACCGGCCAGCTCATGAACGGCTCGCTCGCCGACTATCTCGTGCCGATGCCGATGGAGATGCCGGACATCATGATCGCGCATGTCGAGACGCCGACCGCTGACACCGAACTCGGCGCCAAGGGGGTCGGCGAGGCTGGTACCGCAGCGGCGTCCGCCTGCGTGCTCAACGCCGTGAACGATGCGCTCACGCCGTTCGATGCCACGATCAGTTCTATTCCGATCACGCCCATAAAAGTCCTGACCGCTCTGAAGCGCTTCTAGAAAAAAGACAGTTGGAGGAAATCATGCCCAAATCCCGTTCGACCCCGAAACTAACCCGCCGCACCGCACTCGCCGGCCTCTCGGCCAGCGCGGCCATGCTCGCCATGCCGCGGCTCGGCCGCGCAGCGGATGAGACGATCCGCATCGGCTTTCCGACCCCGCTGACTGGCCCATTCGCTGCGGAAGCGCGCGATCAGGTCAAATGCGCCGAGCTCGCGGTCAAGCTCGTCAACGACAAGGGCGGCATCGGTGGCCGCAAGGTCGAGCTCCTGGTGCGCGACGACAAGCTCAATGCCGGCGAAGCCGCGACCCGCACCTTGGAGCTGATCGAGAAGGACAAGGTTCATGCTGTGGTTGGCGCGCTCTCCAGTGCCGTGCAGCTCGCGGTGAACGAAGTCACCCGCGCCCGCGGCGTGATCTACGTGTCGATCAGCCAGTCCGACACCATCAACGAGGCCAAGGATTTCAGCAAATACACCTTCCATGAGGCGCTGAACCCCCACATGACGACATCAGCCGTGGCGCGGCAGACCCTGAAGAAGGGCATGAAGGTCGCCCACCTCGTCGCGGATTATGCCTACGGCCACGAAATGCTGCGCGGCTTCAAGCGCGCGCAGGCTGCGATCGGCGCCGACAATGTCGGCGAGATCTTGCATCCGTTCGGCGCGGCCGATTACTCCACCTTCATGCCGCGCCTGATGTCGATGCGGCCGGACGTGCTCTGCATCTCCAATTTCGGCCGCGACCAGGCCAATGCGATCAAGCAGGCGGTCGATTTCGGCGTGAAGCAGCAGATGAAGATCGTCGTGCCCGTCATTCTGCATAACCAGCGCCTCGCGGTCGGCCCCGACGTGTTCGAGGGCGTGGTCGGCGGCGCCAACTACTATTGGGGTCTGGAGACGCAGAACAAGACGGCCGCCGATTTCAACGCGGCGTTCAAGGCCGCCAATGGTGGCGCGATCCCGACCGACTACGGCGCCTACGGGTATTCCGGCGTCGGATCGCTGCTGGCCGCGATGCAGACCGCGGGTGGCACCGAGACCGACAAGGTCGTTGATGCCCTGGAGAAGCTGCAATACGATTTGACCAAGGGTCCGCAGCATTTCCGCAAATGCGACCACCAATCGGTGCAGTCGGTGCTGGTGCTGGAGTCTAAGAAGAAGTCGGCCATGGCCACCGACAACGATCTGTTCGCGATCGTCGCCAACGATTCGGGCTCGGACGAGATGCTGCGCAGCTGCAGCGAGCTCGGCCACGCGACTTAAAGCGCTGTCACGATGGACCTGTCGCTGATCATCATGCAGCTTCTTTCCGGGATCGCCCTTGGGGCGGTCCTGGTGATCACTGCGCTTGGATTGACGATCGTGTTCGGCATGCTCGGAGTGGTCAATTTCGCCCACGGCGCGCTGTTCATGATCGGGGCCTATGCGGGGCTTTATGTGGCTTCCCTCACCGGCAGCTTCTGGTGGGGATTGCTGCTGGCACCCATCCTGATCGGCGTCTTCGGCATGCTGATCGAGTTTGTCCTGATCCGCAGGCTTTATGGGCGCTCGATCGACGATCCGCTGCTGCTGACCTTCGGCCTCAGCTACATCCTGGTCGAGGGCGTGCGCATCGTGTTCGGCAGCGACGGCATCCCGTTTCCGACCCCGCCGCAGCTGGTCGGCGTGCTCGATCTCGGCATCGGCTTCTTCCCGCGCTACCGCCTGTTCGTCATCGCGCTGGTGGCGGTGGTGCTGCTGGTGCTGTGGCTGACGCTGGAGAAGACCCGCATCGGGCTGATCGTGCGCGCCGGCGCCCGCGATCCTGTGATCATGCAGGTGCTTGGTGTGGATATCGGCAGGGTCTGGCTTGCGATCTTCGGCCTCGGCGTCGGGCTCGCCGCGCTCGGCGGCGTGCTCGCGGGTCCCATGCGCAGCGTCAATCCGGAAATGGGCTCGCTGGTGCTGGCGGAGGCCTTTGTGGTGACCGTGATCGGTGGCCTCGGCTCGATCGTAGGTGCCGTCGTCGCCGGTCTCATGGTGGGCGTTTCCATCAGCCTGGTCGCGCTGTTCGCGCCGGAAATGGCGACCATCGTCATGTTCGCTCTGATGGCCGTGGTTCTGCTGATCCGCCCGCAAGGCCTGTTCGGCGTGAGAGGGAGGACCGCGTGACTTCACCATCGAGCGGCGAGGCGGTCGCCAAACCTGCGTCCGGCAGCCTCAGCTGGCTTCTCGAGCAGCGCGTGCTGATGTCGGTCGCGGTGCTGGCGGTGCTGCCATGGCTGCTGCCGTCGCAGGCGCTGGCTGTGAACGTCCTGATCTACGGCGTCGTGGTGATGGGCTATAATCTGCTGTTCGGCTACACGGGGCTGTTGTCGTTCGGCCAGGCCGCTTTTTTCGGCGCCGGTGCCTATTTCACGGGGATCGCGATCGGCCGCTATGGCGTGCCCTGGTTCCTGGCGGTCGCGATTGCGGTGCTGCTCAGCACTTGCCTTGCCGCCGCAATCGGAATCGTCTCGACGCGCACCCGTGGCATCTATTTCGCTATGGTCACGCTCGCGCTGGCGCAGCTCGTCTATTACGTAGCGCTGCAGGCCTCGTCCTTCACCGGCGGCGAGAACGGCCTGCGCGGCTTCACCGTCGACCGCATCAGCCTGTTCGGCCTCTCGGTCAACTTCCTCGATCCCGTCAACAAATATTACGTGCTGATGGCACTCGCCGCTTTGGCCATGTGGTTCCAGTCACGAATCCTGAACTCGCCGTTCGGCGCGGTGATCGAGGCGATCCGGGAGAACGAGCAGCGGGCGCGGGCCTGTGGCTACAATGTCGAGCGTAGCAAGCTGATCGTGTTCATGTTGTCGGGCGCGATCTCCTCGCTCGGCGGCTGCATGCTGGCGTTGCATCTGTCGATCGTGCCGCTGGATATTCTGCACTACCAGACGTCAGGCATGATCGTGATGATGGTACTGCTTGGCGGCGCCCGCAGCTTCTTCGGGCCCTTCGTCGGCGCCGCCACGTTCCTGATCCTGGAGGACGTCATCTCGGTCTGGACGCCGCACTGGCAGATCTTTGTCGGCGCGATCTTCGTGCTGTTCGTGCTGTTCCTGCCCAAGGGGATCTGGGGCACGCTGCTCGACACGCTTGGCATCGGAAAGGCGCGGCGATGAGTGGCGAGCTGCTTCGCGCCGACGGCATCGGCAAGCGCTTTGGTGGCTTCACCGCGCTCGAGGACATCACCGTGTCCTTTGCTGCGGGACAGTTGACCTCGATCATCGGGCCGAACGGCGCAGGCAAGAGCACGTTCTTCAACATCCTCTCCGGCGCACTGAGGCCGAGCTCCGGCAGGCTGCACTTCCGGGGCCGCGAGCTGAACGGCCTGCCGCAACACCGTTTCGTGCATCAGGGCATCTCGCGCTCGTACCAAATTACCAACATCTTCCCGGACCTCACCGTGCACGAGAACGTGCGCGTGGCGGCGCAGGCGCTCACGGTGAGTTACGACATCTGGCGCAACCGCGCGCGGTTGCCGGAGCTCAATGCCAAGGCCGACGCCGCACTCGACGCCGTCGGCCTGCTCGGCAAGCTTGGCGAGCTTGCCAAATTCCTCTCGCACGGCCAGCAGCGCGCGCTGGAGATCGCGATTGCGCTGGTCTCGGAGCCGGAGCTTCTGCTGCTGGACGAGCCGACCGCCGGCATGGGTCCTGAAGAGACCAAGGACATGGTCGCGCTACTGGAGCGGCTGGCCGACAAGCGCACCGTGCTGCTGGTCGAGCACAAGATGAAGATGGTGCTCGGCCTGTCCAAGCGCGTCGTGGTGCTGCATCACGGCCGGCTGCTGGCGGACGGCGCGCCCGACGACATCAGGAGCAATCCGGAAGTCCGCCGGGTCTATCTCGGACAGAGTGAAGGCTATGGCTGAGACTGCGCTGCTCGAAATCAACGATCTTCATGCCTGGTATGATGCGAGTCACATCCTCCACGGCATCTCCCTGCACGTGAATGAGGGCGAGGTGGTCGCGCTCGTCGGTCGCAACGGCGCCGGCAAGACCACGACCTTGCGCGCGATGATGGGCCTGATGCCCAAGGCGACGGGCCGCGTCCGCTTTGCGGGCAAGGAGCTCTTGCCGCTGCGCGCCCACCAACGCTTTCATCTTGGCCTGGCCTACGTGCCCGAGGAGCGCCGCATCGTTCCCGGCCTGTCTGTGCGCGAAAATCTGCGGCTCGGCCTCGTCGCGGCCGGACGCGGGATCGAGGAGCGCGCCGCGATCGACGAGATCGCCGAGACGTTTCCGCGGCTGAAGGAGCGGCTCGACCAGGAGGGCGTGACGCTTTCCGGCGGCGAGCAGCAGATGCTGGCGATCGCGCGTGCGCTGATTGCCGACCCCAAGATGATCCTGCTGGACGAGCCCTCGGAAGGCATCATGCCTGTTCTGGTCGAGGAGATGGGCGTGCTGTTCCGCCGCCTGCGCGACGCAGGCAAGACGCTGCTGCTGGTCGAGCAGAATGTCGAGTGGGCCTTACGCCTGGCCGACCGCGCCGTGATCATCGATCAGGGCGAGGTCGTGCATGAAAGCAGTGCCGCGGCACTGCTCGCGGACAAGGACATCCAGGAGCGCTATTGCGCGGTGTGAGCCCTCGGGCCACGACCTTGGCCGGCCATCACTTTGCCGGTTGAAGCGCGGCTGTCTGCTTGGCGAGCGCCTTGTCGAAATCCTCCGACAGGCCTGCGGCGTAGGTCGGAAGCTCGCCCGGCTTGACGAATGGATTCGGCGTGGCGTTCTTGATCTGCTGCGCGCGCTTGTCTTGCATGCCATAGACCTCGGGGTGGGGCCCGAGCAGCACGTCGATCTTCATCGCCTTGGCCTTGGCGAAGGTTGCGCGATAGTCGTCGACGATGCCGGGATATGTCGGTTGGCCGACCAGCCGGTTCAGCGCCACGGTGCCGCTGCAGAAGAACAGCACCTCGCGGTCCTGGCCGCCGTCCTTCACCGTCATTTCCCAGCTGGTGCAGCCCGGCGAATGGCCGGGCGTCGCATGCGCCGTCAGCGTGGTGTCGCCGAGCGTGACCTTGTCGCCTTCCTTCACCGCGCGATCGACCTTCGCCGGGGGAAAGCCGAGGTCCGCGTTCTTCTCGTCGCCCGGATAATAGCCGCCTTCGAGCAGCGCCTTGTCGCGCTCGCCGGCGACGAGCTGTGCGCCGGTTTCCTTCTTGATCTCGGCGAAACCGCCGGTGTGGTCGAGATGGGCGTGGGTGTTGAGGATGTATTTGATGTCGGCGACCTTGAAGCCGAGCTTGGCGATGTTGTCCTTGATCATGCCGGTCGACTGCGGCATCGCCGTGTCCATCAGGATCAGGCCCTGGGACGTCTTGATGATGTAGACGGCAATGCCGTCGGTGCCGACATAGTAGATGTTGTCGATGAGCTGGAACGGCTCGAACGGCGCGGTCCACTTCACCATGACCGCCGCCAGGAAGTCCTTGATGGTCTGCGCCTGCGCAACAGGTGCGAAGAGCGCCAGCGCACATAGCGTGGCTGCAAGCTTCCTCATGGATTGTCCTCCCGATTTGTTGTTGTCGTTGCGACCGCAGGCCGAGGCCGCTGGTCGACGGGGCGCACGCTAGATGCTGCGCGGTGAAGCAGCAACGGCCTGATGCTCGAAAAATTCCGCGTCATGCGCGGAATAACGGTCGCTGTCCGGTTTGAGCATGGCGGCGATTGCTGCACTGCGCCCACCGCGTTTGACCACGTACGAGCCGGCCGCCATACTTTGCGTCAAGACGGGCCAGAAAGACCCGTCAACATCGGGAGCTGAAATGACCAAATCATTGTCCGTCCTCGCAGGGGCGCTGATGTCCCTCGTCTCCTTCGCTTCGATCGCCTTCGCGCAGCCGGCCTGCGTGACCCAGAACATGGCCGTGCCACCGGGCGCCAACACCACCGACAAGGCAGCGCCGTTCTTCATCGACACCACCGGCCTCGATTTCAAGACCACGCCGCCGACGCGCGATCCCTCCAATCCGAACTATCCGCGCGCGACCGAGCTGCCTGACGGCACCTTGCCGCCGCCGGGAGCCGAAGGCAATTTCATCATCGGTCCCACCCACAATCCTGCGCCCGAGACCATTGCGAAGGAGGGCGTTCCGCGCGGGACGACAAAATCGTTCACGCTGTCGTCGAAGGAGAGCACGATCTACAATCCCGGCCTGATCCGCGACGACGTCGCCGGCTGCACCAATTCCTCGATCATGACGACCGTGACCACCCCGGACGACAAGTCGAACATGATCGTCACCACCAGCCATCCCGGCATCTGGTCGCGCACGATCGACGTCTATGTGCCGGCGCAATACGTACCCGGCACCGAGGCGCCCTTCGTCGTGATCGGCGACGGCGGCTCCGCTGCCTACAAGGATCTCCCGACCACGCTCGACAATCTGATCGCGCAGCGCCGCGTGCCGCCGATGATCGCGATCCAGATCGGCAATGGCGGGCAGGATGCGCAGGGCAGCCAACGGGGCCGTGAATATGACGCGGTGTCGGGCGCCTATGCGCAGTTCGTCGAGCGTGAGGTGCTGCCGCTGGTCGAGCAGAACGCCGGCGTCAAGCTCACCAGGAACCCCGAAGGACGCGCGACCATGGGGCTGAGCTCGAGCGGCGTGGCAGCCTTCACCATGGCGTGGTTTTATCCCGATCTCTATCACCGCGTGCTGGCGTTCTCGCCGACCATGGTCAATCAGCAATGGCCGCACGATCCGTCATTGCGCGGCGGCGCCTGGGAATATCACAGCGCATGGACGGGACCGGCCACGCCCAATCTCATCTCCAAGGCGGGCGTGCTGACGCCGGCCGAGCCGCCCGGCGTACCGCTGATCGTCGCCGCGCCGACCAAGCCGATCCGCTTCTGGTTCTTCGGCGGCGACCAGGATTTGTTCTATCCCAATCCGACCATTCCCGACGGCATGCACGACTGGACCTTGTCCAACGCGCTGACGGCAAAGGTGCTGGCGGAGAAGGGCTACCACTACCAGTTCCTGTTCGTGCGCAACGCCAAGCACGTCGATCGTCCCACGATCGCGCAAACGCTGCCGTCAGCGCTGGAGTGGGTCTGGAAGGGTTATCCGATCCCTTGAGCGCGAAGCGCAGCCTAGCGCCCGATCGTCACTCCGGCGGTCGAGCGCATGGCGTCGCGCAGGCTCGTCGCATTCATGTCGTCGAGCACCTGCCGCGTCAACACGGTGGTCTGGCCGGGCGTGTCGAGGATGGTCTCGCCGCGCGAGGAGGACAGCCGGTTGGCCTTATAGGGCGCGGTCGGATCGGTGGCGGGCGGCGCCGCATGCACGTGGCGCGGCCGTTTTCCGGAGGCGGCAAGTGCGCCTTGCGAAACGCAGAGGGCGACGATCACGATCAGGCTTTGCAGTTTTGCGGACATCCGATCTCCCATATCCAGGACGTCAGCTTAGCATATGGGGGGTCATCGCAGAGGAAAAGGATCAGGCGAGGGCGGCCTGGCGTTCCCGTACCGGCTCGCGCGCGCGATCGGTGCCACGCGGCTCGGCGAGCCGGGTGAAGCTGCGCTGGCCCGCATGCACGGGTGCCTCGACGATCACGCCTTCGCAGACGATCTGGCCGCCGAGCATCTTGAATTCGAGCTTGTCGTAGCGCGGCATCGTCTCACCGGGCTCGGGCGGCAGCAGTCCGATGCGCCCCTGGATGTTCAGCGTGGCATCGCCGGTGCCGTGCAGCCGTGGATTCCACATCCTGATCCCGGTCTCAGCCCAGCGTTGCCGGATCAGCGCAACCCGATCGGCGGGCTCCACGGCCTTTGCACGAGCCTTCGGCGCGCTGGCGGTCTTCGGGGCGGGCGACACCGGCGCGGGCTCGATATCCGTAGCGGCAACCGGTTCGAGCTCCACGCAAGCGACGGATGGGGGGTCGTCTTCGGTGACGAGCTCGGAGGGCTCGACCGAAACCGTCTCCGTCTCGACAGGGGCGATGAAGACCAACTCCTCGACTTCCGGCTCGACATCGGCCGGATGTTCCGGAGCTGCGTCGCTGCTGATGACGGGCTCAGGAGCATCGACTGCTTCGACTTCGACGGTCGAGACCGGGACCTGTTCGATGACGTCGGGTTCGACAGCCGTCAGGAGTTCCGCAGGCGGGTTGCTGTTGACGAGTTCGGGCGCATCGACCGTCTCGCTCTCAGCTTCCGCGATGACGGCGGGCGCTGCATCCGCAGCGATCGGCGCCACCTCGAGACTGCCGCTATGCGGCAGGGGCCGAAGCCGGTTGAACGCCCATTTCACCGCAGGAATGCGGCTCAGCAACGATATCAGTCTCGAAAGCACTGGGAGTTGTCCAAGAGGTACTCGGGCCGTAAGGGCAATCGCTGATTCGCCAGCAATGTGAAAAACTGCCCCGGCCGTCACACCCCTGTCAATCTAGGCGGGACCAATTGCAGAACATCGGCACAGCCCCGCCTGCCACGGCGTTCATTCGAAATGCATCGATGCGAGCGGATCTTCGTCGCGACCGGGCCCTTGCGTTGGCGCATGCGGGATGAGCGCGTGCTCGGTTTTGCGGACGTGCGGACGCGCGACGGCGTGCTTGTGGACCAACGCCATGGTGAGCGCTTCGCATGCCGTGGGTTCGCCGCCCCACGCGCAGTCGATGCTTGATGACTGTCCGGGCCAGGCCTGCGCCGGACTGGCGATCGCAAGCGACAAAATGATCCGCAAGGCGGCGACGATGCTTGTCTTGGTCATGAGACGCTCCAAACCATTCTATCGAATGGATCAGGCGAACCGGACGATATTCCGCGCTGCCACACGATCGGGCGGCAATTCACGCGAGGTTCAACGGCCGTGAGGCAGGCGTGAGGGCGTTCGCTTCGCAAACCGGTCCGGGAACCCGATCCCCCGGAAGACAGGATCGTTCTGATCGGCTCACGTCGGGCTTTCCTGCGTTATCCTTCCCGCCTAATTTGAACCGTCTGGGGAGTGAGAAAAACGCAATGAAGAAGCTTGCCGCCATCGCAGCGGTTCTGGTCTGGTCGACATGCGCCTACACGCAGGACCGCAGCATCACCGTGGCCTCGACGACGTCGACGGAGCAGTCGGGCCTGTTTGGCTATTTGCTGCCGCTGTTCTCGAAGGCCGAAGGCATCGAGGTGAAGGTCGTTGCCGTCGGCACCGGCCAGGCGCTGGACATCGGACGGCGCGGCGACGCCGACGTGGTGTTTGTCCATGACAGGCCGGCCGAGGACAAGTTCATGTCCGAAGGGCAGGGCGTGAAGCGTTTTGACGTGATGTACAATGATTTCATCATCGTCGGCCCGAAAAGCGACCCCGCGAAAATCGCCGGCGACAAGGACGTCGCTGATGCCCTGCGCAAGATTGCGACGGCCAAAGCGCCGTTCATCTCACGCGGCGACAAGTCCGGCACGCATGCGGCCGAGCTGAGATTGTGGAAAGAAGCCGGCATCGACATCGCGACGGCCAAGGACAGCTGGTATCGCGAGATCGGCCAGGGCATGGGACCGGCGCTGAACATGGCGTCGTCGTCGAACGCCTACCTTCTGTCAGACCGCGGTACCTGGCTGTCGTTCAACAACCGGGGCGAGCTTGCGATCCTGACCGAGGGCGACAAGCGTCTGTTCAATCAGTACGGCGTCATGCTGGTCAATCCGGAAAAGCATCCGAACGTGAAGGCGAAGGACGGGCAGGCCTTCGTCGACTGGCTGGTCTCGCCCAGGGGGCAGGGCGCGATCGCCGGCTACAAGGTCGGCGGCGAGCAGCTATTTTTCCCCAACGCGTCCCATTAGCAGGAAGGCGACGGTCGACACCGCCACGCTGAGCGCGAGCAGGATCAGCCCGAGTCCGAGCGCCAGCGGCAGGTCACCCTTGCTGGTCTCCAGCGCGATCGCGGTGGTCATCGTGCGGGTGAAGCCGCGAATGTTGCCACCGACGATGATGATGGCGCCGACCTCGGCGATGGCGCGTCCGAACGCCGCGAGAAAGGCCGTCAGCAGCGAGGTCCGGCCGAGCGCGAACAGCAGCCCGATGCTGCGCAGCGTCGATAGCCCGTCGATCCGCGCGAGGTCGCCATATTCCACCCACAGCAGGCTCGCCGGCCTGTGCACCAGCGCGACCACGATGGGGGTCGCCAGCAGCGTCTGTGCGATCACCATGGCCGCCGGCGTGAACAACAGGCCGGCGATCCCGAGCGGGCCGGAGCGCGACAGCAGAAGATAGAGCGCCAGCCCGACCACGACCGGCGGCAGGCCAAGCAGCGCATTTGTCAGCACGATGACCACTTGCCGCCCGCGGAAACGGGTGATCGCGAGAAAGGCTCCGAACGGCGCGCCGATCAGCAGTGCCACGATGCCGGCTGTCAGGCTGACGCGCACGGACAGGGCGACGATGCCGATCAGCTCGGGATCGGCTTCGCCGATCAGCGTGAAGGCAGCAACGACAGATCGCGCGAAGTCGTTCATCCGGCCCGGCGCCCCATTGCAGGGCCGCATGTCCTGGAATAGTCGATGTCGTCGCTGCGAAGTTGTTTCACACTGGTCCCTGCCGCTCGTGCTGACAGCCAGAGAATACAAGGGACGAGCGGTTTGGAAACTCTATTCATTCGCGAGCAATTGCCGCGTCTGCGTCAGCCCGGCTGCTGGGACGCAATTGGCTGTGCACCCCGCTTCCCGCGGGCTCCGCCCCACAGCCAGCTCGCGAGCGGAAGGGCGAGGATCGCCCCGACGAGTTGCGCGGCAATGAAGGCCGGCACGTTCTGCGGGGCGATGCCTGCAAAGGTGTCGGACAGGGATCGGGCTATGGTGACGGCGGGATTGGCAAACGACGTCGAGGCCGTGAACCAATAGGCCGATGTGATGTACAGGCCGACCGCGTAGGGAACGGCTGCCGAGGCTCGCGACGCGACGCCAAAGATCGTCAACAGCAGGCCGAAGGTCGCCACCGCTTCGGCGAGCCATTGGCCCGCTCCGCTGCGCGCCGTCAGCGAGATCTGGAGGACGGGAAGCCCGAACATCAGATGTGCGATCCATACGCCGATGATGGCGCCCGCAATCTGCATGGCGATGTAGATCGCAGCATCGGTCCAGGCCGTCTCGCCGCGCGACGCGAGGGCCAGCGTTACCGCCGGATTGAAATGGGCCCCCGATACGGAAGCGAACATCAGGATCAGCACGACGAGGATGGCGCCGGTGGCGATCGTGTTGCACAGGAGCGCAAGCGCGACGTTTCCGCCCGCGAGCCTTTCGGCCATGATCCCCGAGCCGACCACGGCGGCGAGCAGGAATGCCGTTCCGAGGCATTCCGCAAATGCGCGCTGTGCAAGGCTCGGCATCAGGCGCCGCGGTCGAGCCGGACGTGCTCACCGTCTTCCTTGACGAACTCGCCCTGCTGCGCGGGCAGCAGGTCCAGCACCAGCTCGGAGGGCCGGCAGAGCTTTACGCCCTTCGGCGTGACCACGATCGGCCGGTTGATCAGGATCGGATGCGCCATCATGGCGTTCAGCAGCTGGTCGTCGGTCTGGGCCGCGTTGTCGAGCCCAAGCTCGGCATAGGGCGTGCCCTTCTCGCGCAGCAGCTCACGCACGGAACGGCCCATGCGTACGGCAAGCTGCTGCAACAACGCCCGCGACGGCGGCGTCTTGAGATATTCGATCACGTGCGGCTCGATACCGGCGTGCCGGATCATGGCGAGCGTGTTGCGCGAGGTGCCACAGGCGGGATTGTGGTAGATGATCGCATCCATCGCCGACATCTTCAGCAGCAGGCTTGTGACGGTTTTGGCGCGGCCTGCGGCGCGCAGCAGGCGGACGCCTGCTCATGCGCAACCCGCGCGCGGTTCTCGCCGCTGCCGTCGCCGTAATCGGTGCTCTCGCCGGTGGTGTGAAAGGTCTCCCAGGCGATGCCGGCGGGATCGTCGATCCAGGACTTTTCCGACTTGGCGTAGCAGCAGGCTGTCTGCCCCTGTTCAATGATATCGCCGCCGGCCTGGCGCAGTCGCGCGTAGACCTCTTGCAACTCGTCGCCGGTCTCGACCTGAATGCCGAGATGATCAAGGCCTGGCGTGCGTCCGCGCGTCGAGATCGCGAAATTGACGCGGGGGTCTTCGAGCATCCATTTGGCGTAGTCGGATTTCACCACCGAAGGCTCGCTTGCGAACAGGGCCGAATAGAATCCGATGGAGCGGGAGAGATCGTCGACGGACACGTGAACGTGCAGGCGTTTCATGCTCTGTCCTTTCAGGCCAAAATTTTGCCGCGCTTTCGCGCAGGTTTCGAAGACGGGGTGGGCGCGCACGATACGCCGGCACAGCAGTTTTCGGTGAGGAAGCCGACGAGCGCATTCATGGTCTCGAACCGCGCCGCATAGATCATCGAGCGGCCTTCGCGTCGGACCGTGGCAAGACCGGCCATCCGTAGCCGGTCGAAGTGAAACGTCAGCGTGTTTGGTGCGAGATCCAGCGTTTCCGCGATCGCACCTGCAGCCATGCCTTCGGGGCCTGCCTGCACCAGCAGGCGGAACACGTCGAGACGACTGTCCTGCGCCAGCGCCGCAAGCGCCGTGACGGCATCTGTCTTTTCCATATTTCAACGATTATTGAAATGTTGGCCGCGTGTCAACCCGGTTCCGGGTGATCGTATCGTTAGTCTCGCCTATTTCGAGAAGCAGTAGGTGAGAAGAAAGTCTCACGCCCCCGTCCGGTCCGCTCGCCGGCAACGCGCTCGGGAATGCATCGGTGTTCGGGCTGCGAACGACGCTGAGGTTTCAGGACGCGCCCATGAACATGGTGGCGACCATCCCGACGATGCAGAAGGCCATGGCGATCGTCGAGACCCAGCCCAGCCAATAGAGCGGACCGGTGACTACGAGTTTGCCCATCACCTTCGGCCGCCGGACCAGCAGCATCAGGATCACCATGACCGGTGCTGCAAGCACGCCATTGACGACCGCGCTCCAATATAGCGCCTTGATCGGATCGATCGGCGTAAAATTCAATCCGATGCCGCAAAGGCCGGAGAGACCAAGCACCGTATAGAAGGCGATCGCCTCCTTGGGCTTGCGCGAAAGGCCGACCTTCCAGCGGCGGCCTTCGCCGATGGCGTAGGCCGTCGAGCCCGCGAGCACGGGAATTGCGAGCAGACCGGTGCCGATGATGCCGAGCGCGAAAATGAGCTCGGCGAAGGGACCGGCGATCGGCTTCAGCGCCTCCGCGGCCTGCGCCGAGCTTTGGATGTCGGTCTTTCCTTGCGCATGCAGGGTGGTGGCCGTGGTGATGATGATCGAGATTGCGATCAGGTTTGAGAACGCCATGCCGATCAGGGTATCGAGCTGGATCCGGCGGAATTCCGCGCGTGCCGTCGAACTGTCCTTCTTCAGCGGAGCCTTCTCGTCGTCGATCCGCTGTTCTTCGGCTTCCTGCGAGGACTGCCAGATGAAGAGATATGGCGAGATCGTTGTGCCGAGAATGGCGACGAGCGTGGTGAGGAACGCGGCGTTCCAGCTCACTTGCGGAATGAGGAGGCCCTTCAGTGCCTCGGTCCAGGGGACCCTCACGACGGCCAGCGCTATGACATAGGCAAACAGGCTGAGTGTCAGCCATTTCAGCACGGCGACGTAGCGGTCGTAGTTGAAGAAAATCTGGGCAAGCACCGAGACGCCACCGAAAATCACGACATAGGCGATGCCAGGGCCGCCGATCAGGAGCTTGAGGGCATCCGCCATCGCGCCGAGGTCGGCGGCGATATTGATGGTGTTGGCGACGAACAGCAGGAGGACGAGGCTCCAGATATAGACAGGGCCGAAATTGCGGCAGACATTGCCGGCAATGCCGTGGCCCGTGACGCGCCCGATCCGAGCCGAGATCTCCTGGATAGCCGTCATGAGCGGATAGGTGAGCAGCATCGTCCAGCCGATGCCGAAGCCGAGTTGCGCGCCGGCCTGACTGTAGGTGCCGATCCCCGAAGGGTCATCGTCCGAAGCGCCGGTGATCAGCCCCGGCCCGAGCGTGGAAAAGAAATTCCGCAAGCGAAAAGCGCCGCGCTTTTGCGCCTTTGGCTCGAGCGCCGACATGTCCATTGCTATTCCTCAGCTCCACCCGTGCGCTACAACCGAGCAATGCGGCGTGAAGTTCCAAATGCGGACGCCGTGGTGGCTCAAGCCTCCCTATCGATCGCAAAGTCGTCGAACAGTGGAGAATTGCCCCCGGCGCAAAGTGTGGCGAGCAATTCGGCTGCGAGCTGGCCGCCCTCCCGCAAATGCGGCATTTCGTCCGACGACGGGCGAAACACGTCTGCCGACAGCGAGGACTCGATTGTCAATCCGATATCGCAAAAATATTTCGCTTTACCGAAATTCGGAATTAGCGTATGTGTCGTGTCACCTCACCCGGCACGAGGGACGGATCGCGAGTCGTCCGGTACGTGGGTGAGTTGCGGTGGACGCGGGCGCGTCGACACGTAAGGGTCGGGAGCAGGGCGAGCGGAGGATTGAGCCGAACCTCGTGAGCACCTGGCTGCGTGTGACGAACGACGCGCGTTGCGTACGGCAAAACCGTGTGGTCCTGACTGTCGTCGCTACAGTCAAGCCTTGCGGAAGGCGGCAGCGGGCCAACCGGCCCCTCGCCGTCAACTTTTCGCAAGGCGACGGAGGCCAAGGGAATTCGGCTCCGGGGAGGGCACGGCATAAGCCGTCAAACCACTCGCGCAGGGAAGGTCGGGATGTCCTGGCTGCCCTGTACGTCGCTGTGCAGCGTCCTTTTGCGCTACACACGCACAGCGAACCGCGGGTGCCAGCCGGCGCCCGGCCTTCCCTGCGCCCTCGGCATTCCCGGGGGCGGAACGAGCCGCAAGACTCGGGCCGAAAAGGTCGCGAGACCGCGAAATCATGCCTATTGCGAGCGGAAAGGCGACTTTATTCTCGCCACGGATGCTTTAAGGAAGAGCCTGGATGCGGCGCAGCACTCAGGCGCCGCGGCTCGAAATTCAGGTCAAACCGGGCGCGTCGCCGCAGAGGCCGGGCTCGCTCAACGAGAAGGACGTCATTCTATGATCAATATCGTTGGCATCATCGGAGCAGGGACCATGGGCAACGGCATCGCCCAGATCTGCGCCGCAGCCGGGCTTTCGGTTGTGATGGTCGACATCTCCGATGCCGCGGTGAACCGCGGCATCTCGACCGTCGGCGGCAGCCTCGAGCGCCTGGTCAAGAAGGAGAAGATGTCGGCGGCCGATCGCGAGGCGACGCTCAAGCGCATCACCGGCACAACGGACCGTGCCAAGCTTGCCGATTGCGATCTCGTCATCGAGGCCGCCACCGAGAACGAGGAGCTCAAGGTCAAGATCCTGAAAGATCTCTGCGCCACGCTATCGCCGCGCACGCTGCTTGCCACCAACACCTCGTCGATCTCGATCACCAAGCTTGCCGCGGCGACCGATCGTCCCGATCGCTTCATCGGCATGCACTTCTTCAACCCGGTTCCGGTGATGGCGCTGCTGGAGCTCATCCGTGGCTTGCAGACCTCGGACGACACCCACGCCAAGGCGCTCGATTTCGCCCAGCGCGTCGGCAAGGTGGCAATCACCGCCAAGAACAGCCCCGGCTTCGCCGTCAACCGCATCCTGTGCCCGATGATCAACGAGGCGATCTTCGCGCTCCAGGAGGGGATCGCGACCGCGGAAGAAATCGACGCCGGCATGAAGCTCGGCTGCAACCATCCGATCGGGCCGCTGGCGCTGGCCGATCTGGTCGGCCTCGACACCATGCTCTCGGTGATGGAGGTCTTTTATAAAGGCTTCAACGACCCCAAATACCGTCCGGCCCCCTTGCTCAAGGAAATGGTCGATGCCGGCCATCTCGGCCGCAAGACCGGGCAGGGCTTTTATACATACGGCGCCTGATCTCGGCGCGGGCGGCGGGTGCTCCGACACCCGCCGTTCGATCCCGCAATTTGCGCTGCGACAAAGACGCCGAGCGCAATTGGCCCGACGATGTCGAACGGGCGGCTCCGCGGGAACAATTGAACGGAAAACGAAGGATATGTCTGATCGACTGAAGGCCGAGCGGGAAGCTGCGGCCGAACGGCGGAACCTGCTGACCCAGGATGCGATCGAGCGCACCGGGATCACCGAGGAGATGATCGGGGAACTTGTCACCCGTTTCTACGGACGCGTCCGCGAGGATGCGCTGCTCGGACCGGTGTTCGCGATCGTGCAGGATTGGGACGAGCACCTCGCCAAGCTCAGGGGCTTCTGGTCGTCGGTGGTGCTGATGAGCGGGCGGTACCACGGCTCGCCGATGCGGGCACATATGCCGCTCAGCCTGGTCGGCGATCATTTCGACCGTTGGCTCGATCTGTTCGAACAGACGGCGCGCGAAGTCTGTCCGCCGCCGGCCGCCGCACTCATTATCGACAGGGCGCGTCGCATCGCCGACAGCTTTGAGATGGCGTCGGCCACCATTGCCGGCCGCATCGCCGCGCCGCGTCACGTGCTGCGATCCTGAACACGACAGGCCTGCTTGCAAAACGTGCAGTTGAATCGCCTTGCGGTTGCGTTGCGCGGCCGATAGCGCGTTGCACCAATTCCGACATCATCGGCCTGATCTGCAAAATCATCATGCGGCTCGCGCGGCATGACGTTGAAATCACAAAAAAGCGTTTGAATGCGCGCAATCGTGTTCAATCAAAGCGAGTAAGGTCATATTGGTGCACTGCGGCGCCAAATCTGCGCCTTCATTTCGGCTGACTTGCAGCGCCTGCTAACGTGCATGTCGCGCACATCGTTCAACACTCCGTCTTCATTCTCCGAGATTATTGGGGAGTCCCAAGCCGACGCGGGCGCGGAGCAAACGCGGCGAACGCTGCTGCTCGCTGCGCTCGCCACCACTGCCTGCCTTGGCTGTTCTGCGCAGGCGCGTGCCGGCGAAGATCCGCGCGGCTCTGACGAACGTCCGCAGAAGGGCGATCTTCTCGTCTTCTCCGAAGGCGACAGCGAAGGAAAGCTGATCAAAGCGGCTGATCTTCCGCGCGGCGGGCCGCCTGTCCATGCCTGGCCGCAGGATCCCAAGACATCGGTCGTGCGTAGCGCCTCGCGGCTCAACGAGATCCTGATCATCAACCTCGATCCCGCCGAGCTCGACGAGCAGACGCGCGCGCGTGCCGTCGACGGCATCCTGGCCTATTCGGCGATCTGCTCCCATGCCGGCTGTCCTGTCACCGCCTGGGTCAAGAGCGACGTCGGCGACAAGGAGGTGCTCAAGTGCATGTGCCACAACTCCGAATACGATCCACGCGAAGGCGCGCAGGTGGTGTTTGGGCCGGCGCCGCGGCGCCTTGCCGCGCTGCCGCTGGCGCTCGCTGACGGTTCGCTCAGCGTCGCAGGCGGATTCATCGGAAAGGTAGGTGGCGCGCAGCAGGGATGACGGTGCGGTATGTGCCCGCGTCGCGAGAGGCCGCATCCGCCGAAGGGCGGACGTCGGGACGAACGACAAGAACTCAAAAAGAATTCAAACGGATGAAAAAGGGGAACGTCCATGAAAACCTGTACGTCCAGGAAGCAATTACTGTTGTCCGGCTTCGTCGCCTTCACGTGTGTCGCATCGACCGCCGCGATCGCCGGCCCAATCGAGAGCTATGCGCCAGTCACCCAGCAGCGCCTTGAGAATCCGGAACCGGGTAACTGGATGCTCTACCGGCGCACCTATGACGGGCAGGGTTATAGCCCGCTCGACCAGATCAACACCTCCAACGTCAAGGATCTCACGCCGGTCTGGACGTTTGCAACCGGCGTGGTCGAAGGCCACGAGGCGCCGCCGATCGTCAACAATGGCGTGATGTTTGTGGCGACACCGATGGGGCAGGTGATCGCGCTAAACGCGAAAACCGGCGATGAATACTGGCGCTACAAGCGGCAGCTCCCCGACGATCTGTTCCAGCTGCATCCGACCAGTCGCGGCGTCGGCCTGTGGGAGGACAAGCTCTATCTCGCCACCACCGACGACCATGTCGTCGCGCTCGACGCCAAGACCGGCAAGGTGGTGTGGGACACCAAGGTGCAGGATTACAAGAAGGGCCAGTACATGACCCTGATGCCGTTGATCGTCGACGGCAAGGTCATCGTCGGCGGCTCCGGCGGCGAGTTCGGCGTGCGCGGCTATGTCGCCGCCTATGATGCCAAGGACGGCAAGGAGCTGTGGCGAACCTTCACCATTCCCGGCGAAGGCGAACCCGGTCACGATACCTGGCAGGGCGACGACTGGAAGAACGGCGGAGGCTCGGCCTGGATGACCGGGACCTACGACAAGGATACCAAGACGGTTTATTGGGGCGTCGGCAATGCCGCTCCGTGGCCCGGTGAGATGCATCCCGGCGACAATCTCTACACGTCGTCGGTGCTCGCGCTCGATCCAGGCAACGGCAAGATCAAGACTTATCATCAGTACCACCAGAACGATTCATGGGACTGGGACGAGGTCGACGCGCCGATGTTGATCGACCTCCAGCGTGATGGCCGCAGCATCAAGAGCCTGGTCCATCCTGGCCGCGACGCGATCTTCTGGGTGCTCGAGCGCACGCCGACCAAGATCAACTACATCGCCGGCTGGCCGTTCGTCTCGACCGACGTCTGGAAGGGCATCGACGAGAACGGCAAGCCGATCCTCGATCCCGCGCATAAGCCGGTGGTCGGCAAGCGCGTCGAGTTCTGTCCGTCACTGTGGGGCGGCAAGGATTGGCCGTCGGCGGCCTATAGCCAGAAGACCGGCCTCGTTTACGTGCCCGCGAACGAGAACTTCTGCGGCGGCTTTACCGGCGAGAAAATCGCGCTCAAGCCAGGCGAGCTCTGGCTCGGCACCAAGCCGGAGGACATCGGGTTGAAGGCGAAGCCCGGCGCGGATCATTTCGGCGAGCTTCAGGCCTGGGATCCCGCCACGGGCAAGAAGGTCTGGCAACACAACTTCCCGAAGTCGCAGCTGTTCGGCTCGGTGACGGCGACCGCGGGTGATCTCGTCTTCGCCGGCGGCACCAACGACCGCAACTTCCGCGCCTTCAACGCCAAGACGGGCGAGGTGTTATGGGAGCAGAAGACCAACTCCGGCATCATGGGCATGCCGATGTCCTATGAGATCGACGGCACGCAATACATCGCGATCCAGTCGGGCTGGGGCGTGGACGCGCAGCGCATCCAGGACGCGCTCGCGACCAACAACATCGGCATCGAGTCCAATGTGCCGCAAGGCGGCGTGATCTGGGTGTTCGCGCTGAAGAAGTAAGCTCCGCGGCGGATCGAAGTAGGCGGAGCAAGCAGGGGGGTGGCGAGTGCGGCGGACGGCAACGTCCGCCGCATCTTGCGTGTGCGCGAACGCCACTACTTCCCCTGCCTATCCACCTTGTCTTTCTCCGCCTGATTCATCTCCTGAACCTTCGGATCAGTCGAGCTCTGCCCGGTCGTCTGCGTGGTCGAGGCGGGCGGGGCGCTGGCGTTGGGAAGCGAATTCTGCTCCGGCGTCGTGGGGCGCGTTGCCGTGGTCGGCGGCGTCGTGTTGCTGCTCTGGGCGAACGCGGCCGCAGTGGTCAAAAGAAAGGCGCTCGACAGCGAGACTGCGAGCGCCTTTTGAATGTTGGTCATCGATCTGCTCCTGTCAGATCGAAGAGAAACGGCGCGAGGCCGCGTCTGTTCCGTCAAGCCTCCAATTGCTTGCCGATCGGAAGCGCGCGGATGCGCTTGCCGGTGGCCGCGAAGATCGCATTC
This sequence comes from Bradyrhizobium monzae, assembly GCF_021458635.1. Taxonomy (GTDB): domain Bacteria; phylum Pseudomonadota; class Alphaproteobacteria; order Rhizobiales; family Xanthobacteraceae; genus Bradyrhizobium. Next base: position 991,478 of record NZ_JAIRDQ010000001.1, on the reverse strand, counting down.
ATCAGCGCAGGTGCGAACGGCGGCACGCCGGGCTCGCCAACGCCGCTCGGCGGTGTGTCTGATGCCGGCGGGACGATGTAGACATTGGTCACCAGCGGAGCCTCGTCGATCCTGACGACCTGGAAGTCGTCAAAATTCTTCTGCTCCACCTTGCCGTCCTTGAAGGTGACCGCGCCATATTTGGCGAGGCTCAGGCCCATGATCGCGGCGCCCTCGATCTGCGAGGCGATGCGCTCGGGGTTGACATAGGTGCCGCAGTCGATCGCGGTGTCGACCCGTGGCACCGTCAGCTTGCCCTTGTCGTCGACGGCCACCTCGACGATGGTCGCGATGTAGCTGACGAAGCTGCGGTGCACGGCGATGCCGAGGCCGTGGCCCTTCGGAACCTGACGGCCCCATTCGCCCTTCTCGGCGACCAGCTCGACCACCTTGCGCAGACGCGCGGTGTCGATCGGGTAGCTGTCATAGGGCTCGCCGTAGTTCCAGAGGTCCTTGACCGCGGGCTTGACGATGCGGGGACTGCCGATCAGTGCGAGCAAGGTCTCCTTCTGGTCGCGGCCAGTTGCGTTCGCGATCTCGCCGACCATCGACTGCACCGCGAAAGCGCGCGGGATGTTCGAGACCGAGCGGAACCAGCCGATGCGGGTGAACGCGGCGGCCTCCGGGTTCTCGCAGGAGATGTTGGCGATCTCGAACGGCATGTCGACGAGACCCATGCCAAGCTCGAACGACGCCGCGTGCTTGGCTCCGGCAGCGAAGGTCGAGGCGATGGTCGGCGCCACGCTGCGGTGGCGCCAGGCGATCACCTTGCCGTCCTTGTCCAGACCCGCCTCGATCCGCTCCGCCGAGACGGTGTGCAGGAAGTCGTGATGGAGGTCGTCCTCACGCGTCCATTGCACCTTCACCGGGACGCCGAGCTCCTTCGACAGCAGCGCGGCCTCGAGCGCAAAGTCGCATTTCGACTTGCGGCCGAAACCGCCGCCGAGCAGCGTGACATTGACGGTGACGTTGCCCTCGGGGATGCCGAGTGTCTTGGCGACATCCTCGCGGGTGCCGCCTGGGCTCTGCACCGGTGCCCAGATCTCCGCCTTGTCACCCTTGACGTCGGCGACCGCGACCGGCGGCTCCATGCTGACATGAGCGAGGTGCGGCAGGTAATATTCGCCGATCACGACCTTGGCGGCGGTCTTCAGTGCGGCGTCCGCGTCGCCCTCCTGGCGCACCACGAGGCCCGGCTTGCGCGAGGCCTCCTCGAGCTCCTTGCGAAAGGCGACCGAGTCGTATTTGCCGTTGGCGCCGTCGTCCCAGACGAGCTTCAGCGCGTCGCGGCCCTTGATCGCAGCGCCCGTGTTGCGCGCGATCACCGCGACGCCGCCAAGCGGTTGGAATTTCGACGGCCACGGCCAGCCGCGCACCTGCATTACCTTCTCGACGCCGGGCACCTTCAGGGCCGCGTCCGGATCGAACGAGGTGAGCTTGCCGCCAGTCACCGGCGGGCGGGCGATCACGGCATATTTCATCCCGGGCAGTCGCACGTCGGCGCCATAGCGCGCCTTGCCGGTGGTGATGTCGTGGAGATCGACGATGCTGACCTGGCCCTTGCCGAGATAGCGGAAGTCCTTCGGGTCTTTCAGCTTGAGGCCTTCGATGCTTGGCACCGATTCCTTGGCGGCGTCGGCCGCGAGCTCGCCGAAGCCGAGCTTGCGTCCGCTGGCGCTGTGAACGACCTCGTGATTGACCGCCTTGACCTCGGTCGCCGGCACGCCCCAGCGTTTTGCCGCCGCCTGTTCCAGCATGGTGCGGGCGGAGGCGCCGATCTGGCGCATCGGAATCAAATAGTGTCGCGTGCTGCGCGAGCCGTCGGTGTCCTGGTTGCCGAACTTGACCTCGTCACCATGGGCCTGCTCCACCTTGACCTTGGACCAGTCGGCCTCCATCTCCTCGGCCACGATCAGCGGCAGGCTGGTGCGCACGCCGGTGCCCATCTCGGCGCGGTGGGCGAGGATCGTGACGGTGCCGTCGGACGCGACCGCGACGAACACGCGCGGATCGACCACGACGCCATGCGGCATTTTGCCGGCGCCGGTCTCATAGGCAAAGGCCTGGCGCGACATCACGGGGGCGGCGAGCACGAAGCCGCCGGTGACGCCGAGCCCCTTCAGGATGCTGCGGCGCGAGACCTTCTCGACCTTCAGATTCTTTTCGAAGCCACGAAGCTTCCGCGGATTGTCGATGAAATTCATGTCACACTCCCGTCGATGCGAGGTGGACGGCGTTCTCGATGCGCTGGTAGCAGCCGCAGCGGCAGATGTTACCGGACATCGCCTCGCGGATCTGGTCATGCGACGGCTTTGGATTGTCCATCAACAGCGCTGCGGCCTGCATGATCTGGCCGGCCTGGCAGAAGCCGCATTGGGGAACATTGACCTGTCGCCAGGCCTTCTGGACGGGATGATCGCCGTCAGGATGCAGCCCCTCGATCGTGGTGATTTCGCGCCCCGCCACGTCGTTGATCGAGGTAATGCAGGAGCGGACCGCCTCCTTGTCGACGATGACGGTGCAGGCGCCGCACAGGGCTTGGCCACAGCCAAATTTGGTGCCGGTCAACCCGGCTTCGTCGCGCAGGAACCAGAGTAGCGGGAGATCCGGGTCGCCGTCCCAGCTCTGTTCCTGGCCGTTGATCTTCACCTTGATCATGATCGTCCCTCGCTCTTCATAAGCTCGATGATTTCAGGATTTGCCGATGTCGCTCGGCGAAATGGTCCGTACGTCGTGCCGCCGCATCTCCGCCTGTTATCCTCTTCGGGCAAATCCCGGCGGGAAGCTGAAATGCGAATCGTCATGTGCGGATGTGTTCGATACCTCCCGTTTTGTTCTTAATTGATTGAATGTCGCGCGGCATCATCACGGCGAGATCGTAGCAGAAATCGCGCCGGGTCGGCGTTCACAGCCAAGTGTTCTTAACGAGCTGTTCTCGACGGGAAAAGATTGCAACGAAGGTTTGTCAAAAGCAGGGCGCGGCAGCACTTCGCGCGATGAGGCAACTGCAGATCTGAGGGGCGGTGAAAAAAGCTTCGTCCGCCAGAGGGACTGGGCGGACGAAGCAGTATTCCCCAGTCGAGGGAGGGAGAATCGCAAGGCGCGCTGACTTCAAGCAGGAAGAGGGCGGCACTGCGCAGTCATTCAGAGACCAGGACTGAGGGAGCGGAACGCGCTCGCATACGCAAAGTGCACAGCGGCAAACTCGCCGCAAATCATTAGAGAGCTGTCCGTTCCCTCGCTGGCGATCGGCGAGGGAACGGGCAATTTCAGGCGGCCTTGTCAGGCGGCTTTGGCCTTCGCCACGTGGGTCGCGATCGCATCCATCAACGCCGGTGACAGGCAGTCATAGGGCTCGAGCCCGATTTCCTTCAGCCGCGACCGGATGCCGGCCATTTGCTCGGGCTTCACGCCGGATTCGATCACCGAGGAGACGAAGGCGGCGAACTGCGGTGCCTGGGAGCCTTGCTCCTGGAACAGCTCCGGATGGACGAAGTCGAGCCCGTAGAACGGATGGTTCTTGTTCTCGATGCGGCCATACATGTGCGTGCCGCAGGCCTTGCAGGCGTGGCGCTGGATCACTGCCGAGGCGTCGACGATCTGGAGCTTGTCGCCGTTCTCGAGCACGGTGAGATTCTGGCGCGGCACCACGGCGACCACAGAGAAGTTCGCGCCCTGCGGTTTCCAGCACTTGGTGCAGCCGCAGGCGTGGTTGTGTGCCACGTCGCCCTTGATGCCGACCTTGACCTGATGGTCCTTGCATTTGCAGGCGAGTGTACCGCCGGCAAAATGGCCGGTGCCTTGTTTGAGACCGTTGTCGATCGAGGGATGGAGTGCAGTCATGGGTCGATCCTCCTTGGGTGTGACGCTTGCGAGCTAGAACACGACGACTGAACGAATTGATTTACCTTCGTGCATCAGTTCGAAGCCCTTGTTGATGTCTTCGAGCTTGAGCGTGTGGGTGATCATCGGGTCGATCTGGATCTTTCCGTTCATGTACCAATCGACGATCTTCGGCACGTCAGTGCGGCCACGGGCGCCGCCGAAGGCGGTGCCGCGCCAGTTGCGGCCGGTGACGAGCTGGAACGGACGGGTTGCGATCTCCTTGCCGGCTTCGGCGACGCCGATGATGATCGAAGTGCCCCAGCCGCGATGGCAGGCTTCCAGCGCCTGGCGCATCACCGTGGTGTTGCCGGTGCAGTCGAAGGTGTAGTCGGCGCCGCCGTCGGTCAAGGTCACCAGATGCGGGACGATGTCGCCCGTGATCTTCTTCGGATTGACGAAGTCGGTCATGCCGAACCGGCGGCCCCATTCCTCCTTGGAGTCGTTGACGTCGACGCCGATGATCTTGTCGGCGCCGGCCATCTTGGCGCCCTGGATCACGTTCAACCCGATTCCGCCGAGGCCGAACACGACGACGTTGGAGCCCGGCTCGACCTTCGCAGTGTTGACGACGGCGCCGACGCCGGTGGTGACGCCGCAGCCGATATAGCAGCTCTTGTCGAAGGGGGCGTCCTCGCGGATCTTCGCCACCGCGATCTCGGGCAGCACCGTGAAGTTGGAGAAGGTCGAGCAGCCCATATAGTGGTAGATCGGCTTGCCCTTGTAGGAGAAGCGGCTGGTGCCGTCAGGCATCACGCCCTTGCCTTGCGTCGCGCGGATCGCGGTGCAGAGATTGGTCTTCTGGCTCAGACAGCTTTTGCACTGACGGCATTCCGGCGTGTAGAGCGGAATGACGTGATCGCCCGGCTTCACCGAGGTCACGCCCGCGCCGATCTCGCGGATGATGCCGGCGCCCTCATGGCCGAGGATCGACGGGAAGATTCCCTCGCTGTCGAGACCGTCGAGGGTGTAGGCATCGGTATGGCAGATGCCCGTCGCCTTGATCTCGACCAGGACTTCGCCGGCCTTCGGCCCTTCCAGATCGACTTCGACGATTTCGAGCGGCTTTTTGGCTTCGAAAGCGACGGCGGCACGTGTCTTCATCGGTAACTCCTCAAATTCTCGCAGGATGCCAAGACGTGAGTCTCGGCCGGGCTGCAAACGTTCACTTCTTGCCCATGCACGAGTCTTCGTTCTTGGTATAGGCGTCGTTCTTGTCCTCATGCTTTCCGGGACGGGCGCGGCCCCAGGCCTCGTTGGAGCGGGCGCGCAGATAGACGTAGAGATCGTCCATGTAGCAGGCGACATTCGGGTTATCTCCGAAGGCCGGCATCACGTTCTCTGAGGCGGTGGAGATGTTCTTGCGGCCCGAGGCGACGACGCCGAGAAAGTCGGCATAGTTCATCGTCTTGAGCGAATCCTTCAGCGCGGGCGCATAGGTCGAGCCCATGCCATCCGGGCCATGACACACATGGCAGTCCGAGTGATAGCGGCGGTATCCGGAATAGGTGTACCAGTCGACGGAGTCGCCGTTGATCTTGTAAGTCGGGTTACCGTCCTTATCGAGCCATTCGCCAGTTTCGTTCTGCTTGACGGCGGTCGGGTCACCCGAGCCGTCCGCGACAGCAATTCCTCCGGACGCAACGAAGATCATCGCAGCAATGATAGAGCAAATTTTATGCAAGAGGTGTTCCTCGAAGGCGTTCGGTGGAGACGAGCCGGCGCGTGGAGTTGATCCACGCGCCGGAGCGATACGAAGGTGAGGCTAGTTCGCGGGCAGCGAGAACACGGTCAGCGTGCCGCCGAGTGCCGTGTAGTTGCTGAGCGCGGCGTAGCCGCCGACTGCACCGAGACCTGCGGTCGGATCGGTCAGGCCAGCTGCCAGACCAATGCCGGCCCAGCCGCCCACGCCGGAGAGCACTGCGACATACTGCTTGCCGCCGTTCTCATAGGTGGTGACGTTGCCGATGATGCCGGAAGGAGTCTTGAACTTGTAGAGCTCCTTGCCGGTCTTGGCGTCGACTGCCTTCAGGTAGCCTTCGAGCGTGCCGTAGAACACCACGCCGCCGGCGGTTGCGAGCGCGCCCGACCAGACCGAGAACTGCTCCTTGTTCGACCAGACGATCTTGCCGGTCTTGCCGTCCCAGGCGATGAAGTTACCCATATGGGTATCGCCCTGCGGCGGATACATCGAGAGCGTCGCACCCACATAGGGTTGGCCCGCGGTGTAGCTCACCTTGAACGGCTCGTAGTCCATGCAGACGTGGTTGGTCGGAACGTAGAACAGCTGCGTGTCCGGCGAGTAGGCTGCCGGTTGCTCGTCCTTGGTGCCGAGCGCGGCCGGGCAGATGCCCTTCACGTTGTGATCTTCGCCGGCCTTGTCGGTCGAAGCTGCGTCGAGCACCTTCGGACGGCCATAGGTGGCGGAGTTCTTGTCCATGTCGACGCCGGAGGTCCAGTTCACCTTCGGATCGTACTTTTCGGCAACCAGCAGTTCGCCGTTGGTGCGATCGAGCGTGTAGCCGAGACCGTTACGATCGAAATGCGTCAGCAGCTTGCGCGGCTGGCCGTTGATCGACTGATCCGAGAGGATCATCTCGTTGACGCCGTCATAGTCCCATTCGTCATGGGGCGTCATCTGGTAGACCCACTTGGCCACACCGGTGTCCGGGTTACGTGCCCAGATCGTCATCGACCATTTGTTGTCTCCGGGACGCTGCTTCGGATTCCAGGTCGAGGGGTTGCCCGATCCGTAATAGACGAGGTTCAGTTCGGGATCGTAGGAGATCCAGCCCCAGGTCGCGCCGCCGCCGATCTTCCACTGATCGCCTTGCCAGGTCTTCAGGCTGGAGTCCTTGCCGATCGGCTTGCCGAGTGCGGTGGTCTTGTCGTCGACCAGGAGCTGATCATCCGGACCTTCCGAGAAGCCGCGCCAGGCCAGCTTGCCGGTCTTGATGTCGTACGCGCTCATGTGGGCCTGAACACCGAACTCGCCGCCGGAGATGCCGATCAGCACCTTGTCCTTGATGACCATCGGTGCCGAGGTGCCGGTCTCACCCTTGCTCGGATCGCCATTCTTGGCGGTCCATGCAACCTGACCGGTCTTGGCGTCGAGCGCGACGAGGGTCGTGTCGGCCTGATGCAGGAAGATCTTGCCGTCACCGAAAGCAAGGCCGCGGTTAACCGTATCGCAGCACATCACCGGGATGACGTTCGGATCCTGCTTCGGTTCGTACTTCCAGACGATCTTGTTCTCGTTGGAAAGGTCAATGGCGTAGACCTTGTTCGGGAACGGCGTATGAACGTACATCATGTTGCCGATGATCAGCGGACCGCCTTCGTGTCCGCGCAGCACGCCGGTCGAGAAGGTCCAGGCAACCTGGAGCTTGCCGACATTTTGTGCGTTGATCTGGTTCAGCTTGGAATAGCGGCTGTTGGCATAGTCGCCGGTCGGCATCACCCAATCTTTCGGGTTCTGCGACATCTTGATCAGCTCGTCGTTGGCTGACGCGCTGCCGACGGCGAGAGCTGCCGCGGAGCCAAGAAAGGTCGCCAGTAGTACCTTGCGCATAGTCATTCCTCCGTTGGTCTCGTTTATTGTTTCCGAAGCATTGCTCAATCACCGGGCTTCTCGTCCGGCGTCTGCTCGTGCAGGGCGGTCACGTTGGGGACCAGAAACGATGCGTGCTGTTTCCTCCTCCGATGAGAGCTACGGGTCCACGTGCAGGAGCGGCCCGTTCTTTTTGTTCCTGCCGCAATCCCTAACGACTTCGCCAACAGGAAACTTGCCCAAGAGTGAACCCGCTTTGCTCGACAGCGCACGGCGGCAAAGTTTTTGATTTTGCGGTAGCGAATTCAGCGGCTTCCGTGCGGCCCGGTGCCGCGCGCAGCGCTCAGGTTCCCCTTGACGGCGGTGCAACTAAGGCGGAGGATTAACGTTCAAGGGTGGCAAAGGAACGATGGCGCTCGTTTCAAAAGACCGCCAAATTTGAGGTAAACGTCACGCAATCATGGCTGAGGGCTCCAGCGGGCGCTGGCCGCGATTCGCGTCGAATCTCCGGGTATCACCAGTGGCTGGATTAATGTCCGACACAATTCACACGCTCTCGACGACCGGACTGACGCCGAAGCGACAGATCCAGAGTTGGATCGACGGGCTGACGAGTCTGTGCGGGCACTTCGATGTCGATCCGCTGGAAGCATCCTCGCTCGAAGGGCGCATCGACTACACCAGCGTGTCGCGCCTCAAGCTCTGTCAGATCGAGGTCAGCCAGCATCGCATCGCGCACACGCTGGCGCGCGCCAAGGCGAATGAGCACCCGTACATCAAAATTCACTTCCAGACATACGGCGTGTCTTACTTCGAGCAGGAAGGCCGCCACATCGAGCTGAACCCTGGCGACATCATCGCCTATGACGTCTCATGCCCGCATCTGATCGTCAGTCCCGCCTTCACGCGGCACGACGTGGTGATCGTTCCGAAGGCGTTGCTGCGCGATCGCGGTTTCCCGTCGCAACGCATGCCGGCCTGCAAGCTGTCGGCGAAGACGGGGACGGGACGGATCGCCCATGATTTCGTCCATGCCACGTTCGACGAGGCGGCGAAGCTGTCGGCCAACAGCGCGGTCGGTGTTGCCGATTCGCTGATCGACCTGTTGCTGCTGCCGCTGCGCGAAGCCGACACGATGTTCGATCGGGTCGGGCCCGAGGCGATGTATGTGCGTGCTCAATTTTTCATCCGCGAGCACCTGCGCGATCCCGATCTGTGCATCGACCAGATCTCCGCCGAGCTCGGCTGCTCCAAGCGCTATCTGCACATGCTGTTCTCGGAGCGCGGCACCACGGTGAGCGATTACATCTGGCAGGCTCGCCTGCAGAACTGCCGCCAGGAGCTCGAGGCCCACGGCGGCAAGACCATCACCGACGTCGCGTTCTCGTGGGGCTTCTCCAGCTCATCGCATTTCAGCCGCGTGTTCCGGAAATATTTCGGCGTGGTGCCGTCCTCGATCCACAAGGGGCAACAGGGCGCTGTTGCCGTGGACGAGAATTAAGCGGGCCTCACGCTGCGGCTCGTCGCACTTCCGATCCGCTCACGCTGATATGGCGACGTAGGGAATGCTGGCCACGAGAGCGGCGACCAGCACCGCGTTGCACAGCATTGCTTTCCAATGCAAACGACGCAGCTGGCGCACCGCGTTCGCATCGCCTGCATCTCTGGCACTGAGCTGGTCGTCGATCTGTCGCATGAACCACGGGCGGCCTCGGATCGCGAGGACTGCAATCAGACCAATGCCTGCCGCGAACAGCGGTCGTCCGGCGAAGATGAAAGCCGCCGTCCCGACGATGCCCGCGACGCTCACCATTCTGAACTGGGTGTTGAACATCCCGCGCAATAGCTGGGTGACGGGCGGGATGTCGAGCCTCACCAGCAGGAAAGCGGGCGACGCCAGCAGGAAATAGCCCATCGGAAAAAGCAGGATGACCAGGGCGGCCACGGCGACGGCATCGGGTCTCATGCGAACGGCCTTTCTCGTTCGGGAGGGCAACGCAAGGGGCTTCCGGCGGCACCGCATGATCATAGCCGGCCATGGCGCTTGCGACACTAGGCTTTGGTCGGACGCGAAGGGGGCGAACCACCTTTTCGCATCACGCGCTGCCAGACGATGTCGGTCAGTGCCACCGCGATGAGACCGAACGCGCCACCGGTGATCACATTGGCGACGCGCTCCTCCGCTATGCCGCTGGCGCCGCCGGCAAAGGATGCAGCGAGCGCAATGAAGAAGCAGCGCAGGCCGAAGCCGACGATATAGCGAGAGCGGCAACGAACGGGCCGACGACGATCAGCGCGCCGCGCTTGATTTCGCGGGCAAGGACATCGCGCAGGCTTGTTGAGGGGGGCGAGACGGTGGGGGAATTCACGGGGCACCGAAAGGACGGATGAAGCGCGCATCATACGGTTTGAGGCGCCGTCAGGCGAGTTGATGCCGCTGCTCCGCACTCCGTCATTGCGAGGAGCTCTTGCGACGAAGCAATCCAGGGTCCCTCTCAGGAAGGACTCTGGATTGCTTCGCTACGCTCGCAATGACGATGCTGACGCAGCCTTGCGCGAAGATTTTCGCCTCGTGCCCCGGCGCGTCGGGGACACGGGAGCCCACCTCACCGCTGGATGATCTTCGTCCAGACGTCCCCGAGGATCGCCGGCTCGCGCGGCGGCAGATAGGTCAGGCCGGCTTGCTTGCCGAATTCGGCGATCTTGCCCTCGGTCGCGAGATCCGTCAGCGCCTTGTTGACGGCCTCGATCAAGGCAGGATCGCTGCCAAGCCCGACATAGCCGCGATTGGCTCCGATCGGGTAATAATAGCCGGAGGCTGCTATCGCCGTGTCGGGATGCGCGGCGCGGTGCGCGTCGTAGCGCGCGAGATCAATCAGGGTCGCGTCATAATCGCCGCGATCGAGCGCGCCCATGAGGTCGTCGCGGGTGGGCACGAGATGGGTGATGTTGTCGATCAGCCGTCCCTTGTCGAAGGTCATCAGGATGGCGTCGCCGAGCGATCCGCTTTCGATCGCGAGGCGCAGGCCCGCGAGGTCGCCGATATCGCCGATCTTGCGATCGCGCGCCTTCGGCCCGAGGACCACCGTCATCGGCGAATAAACGTAAGGCCCGCTCGGCGCGAGCTCGCCGAGCGCGACGCGGCGGCGCCGGTCATCGCGCGTGGCGCCCGCGAAATCCGGCAAGCGCGCCGTCTTCAGGCCGGGCTTGACGAGGGAATCCGTCGTCAGCGCGTAGCCGCCAACCAGTGAGCAACGGCCGTCCGACAGCAGCGCATTGGCCTCGAGCTGCGGGCTCGAATCCTCGTCCAGCTTGCTCTCGAACCATTGGATTTTGAGAGGGCGCCCCATCCGGTCCGCGATCGCCTGTGCCAGCAGCACGTCGAAGCCCGAATCCGGCTTGCCCCGGTGATGCGCCGAGAGCGGCGGGCGGTCCTCGTCGAGACAGATGCTCAACGGATCTGCCGCCCAAGCTGACGTCCAGGTCGCGGTCGCCGGTGCTGCGAGCATGATCGCGAGGCCGAGTGCTGCCAGCCGATCTCTCATGGTTTTCTCCGGCTCGAGATGAAGGCCCAGAGATCGCCGATCTCGTCATCGTTGAGGATGTCACCCCAGGGCGGCATCTTGTTGTTCTTGCCGTTCTTGACGGTGGTGACGAAGCGCGTCCTGTCGTCGGGAAAGGCGCGCAGGTCCGGCGTGATCGTGCCGGAATTCATCATGTTGGGGCCGTGGCAGTGCGAGCATTTTTCGGCATAGGTCGACTTGCCGTGGTCGATTTGCGCCTGCAGCGGATTGCCGTTCGGATCATCCGCGGCACGAACGGTCGCCGCAAGCGCGACCGTCAGCACCGCGACGGTGGCGAGGATCGCCACCGTCTTGTGAGCTATGTCTCTCAACGTGTCTTGCCGTTACTGCTTCACCGCAAAGACCCAGAGCGAGCCGCCCGGCGGGACCTTGGCCAGTCGCTCGTCGCCGGAGAACAGCGAGTAGACGCCGCCATAGCCGCTCGTGACGGCGATGTACTGCACGCCGTCCTGCTGCCAGGTCACCGGCTGCCCCTCGATGCCGGAGCCGGTCTGGAACTGCCAGAGCTTCTTGCCGGTGTCGGCGTCGAAGGCCTCGAACTCGCCGGTCAGCGCCCCCGTGAACACCACGCCGCCCGCGGTCGACAACACGCCGGAGAAGCGCGGGATGTCGCTTGCCGCCTCCCACTTCGCCTTGCCGGTCATCGGATCGATCGCCTTCAGATGGCCGCGCGCGCCGTCACCCCATTCCCAGGGATCGGTCAGGTCCATGCCGAGATACCATTCACCCTGCTTGAAGGTGGCCGGCTCCGACTTGTATCTGCCGCCGAAGGCGAGCGTGTTGGCGTAGGCGAGGCCGGTCTGCGGGTTGAACGACATCGGCTCCCAGTTCTTGCCGCCGAGGATCGACGGATAGACGGTGACCTTCTTGCCCTCGCGCGCATCCTTGACGACGTCGGTCTCGATCGGACGGCCGGTCTTCAGGTCGACGCCGGTGGCCCAATTCACTTTCACGTAAGGATTGGCCGCGAGCAACTTTCCGTTGGTGCGGTCGAGCACGTAGAAGAAGCCGTTGCGGTTGGCATCCATCAGCACCTTGGTCGGCTTGCCCTCGACGTTCATATCGGCGAGGACCATCTCGGCCACCGAGTCATAGTCGAACGGATTGTTCGGCGAGAACTGGTAGTGCCACTTGATCTTGCCGGTCTTGGGATCCATCGCCAGCACGGAACAGGTGTAGAGATTGTCGCCGGGGCGAACGGCCGCGTTGAACGGGCCGGGATTGCCGATGCCCCAATAGACCGTGTTCAGCTCGGGATCATAGGAGCCCGTGATCCAGGTCGAGCCGCCGCCGAGCTTCCAGGTGTCGCCCTTCCAGGTGTCGCCGCCGGGCTCGTCCGGCGAGGGGACCGAATGGGTGCGCCAGAGATGCTTGCCCGTTGCCGGATCCCAGCCGTCGATGAAACCGCGGGTGCCGAATTCGGCGCCGGAGATGCCGGTGATGACGACGCCGTCAGCGACCAGCGGCGCCACCGTCATCGAATAGCCTTCCTTGATGTCGGCCGCCTTCTGCCGCCACAGCTCCTTGCCGTCCTTGGCGTCGATCGCGATCACGTTGGCGTCGAGCGTGGTGCGGAACAGTTTGCCGTCAAAGAGAGCGGCGCCGCGGTTGATGATGCCGCAGCAGACGATGCGCGGTGTCTCGGCCGGATATTCGATCTTGGATTTCCAGATCTGCTTGCCGGTCTTGGCGTCGACCGCCATGGTCGCATTGTGAGAGGTCACGTAGATCACGCCCTGGTACACCAGCGGCTGCGATTCCTCGCTGCGATCGTCGTTGAAGGAGTAGTTCCAGACCGGGACGAGGTTCTTGACGTTGTCCTTGTTGACCTGGTTCAGCGTCGAGAAGCGCTGGAGATTGTAGCCCATCCCGTAATTGAGAACGTTCGACGTATCGGTTGCGCCTTTGACCAGTTGATCGGTCGTCTGTGCGCTCGCAACCGAGCATGCGGATATGACGAGGCTCGCGGCCATCGCAAAGCGTTTCATCCGTTCCTCCCAATATGCGCGCCTTTTGGCGCTGCGGGAGCAACACTCGGCTCGAATGCAAAACCCGTCAATACGAAAGTCGAACGCGGCTTGCCGATAGTTTGGACGCCAGATGCCAGGCTTGATGCGGCAATCTTCGAGAAATTTTGTTCGTCTTGCGCGAATGCGCTGCACCAATTTCCACGGCGCGAAGATTGGCGCGGCGCGAAATTTTGGCGCGAGCCGGTTCGTCGGGGCGAAGCATCGCAATTCGGCTTGAACCGAGGTCGGCTTGCGGACTTATGTTGTCGCTATGCCCCTGCGAATCGGGGCTCACGGTCGGGAGGTCAAAATGATATCGCGTCGCTCGATTGCGCTTGCGCTCACGTTCGCCGTGCTCTCCGGTCCGGCCTGGTCGGCATCCGGCGGCGCGGTCAAAATGTTCGACACCGACAATGACGGCACGCTCGATCTGGCCGAGGTGAAGAAGGCGGCCGCCGCGCTGTTCGCCAAGCTTGACCCGGATCATGACGGGACACTCGACGTGCGTGAATTGCGCGGACGGTTAACGGCGAAAGAACTCGCAGCCGCCGATCCTGATCACGACGGGACGCTGACGCTCGACGAATATCTTGCGGTGGTGGAGCAGCGCTTCAACGCGGCGAATCCCGACAAGGATGGAACGCTGGATGCGAAGGAGCTGAACGCGCGCGCGGGTCGCGCATTGCTGCGGCTGTTGCGTTGAGAGCAGCCGCGCTTGACTGGGAGCGAAGGCGGTTTGCCCGAGAGTGAACTGCATGCGTGTGAGCGACAGTTCGCTGTGTTCGTGGTCCGATTCCAGGCTTGCGCGGCGCATGAGGCAGCCCTAGGTTTTGCCCGGCGCGATGTCGCGCTCAATCCTTGGGGAGACCCGAATGGCCTGGAAAGCTCCGAAGATCGTGGAAGTGCCGGTCGGCATGGAAATCAACATGTACGCCTGCGCTGCGCGCAAGTAAGACTGACGACCTGCCGCGGCTTCGATGGCGAATACCGTCGAAGCCGTGGTAGTGTTCGTAATGCGCATTGGAGCTCACACAATCTGGACGGCGATCGCGTGCACACTTACGCTCGTGCCAATGTGCGCCAGGGCCGAAGAGGGCTTCGACACCGAGCATATCTTCGGCTTCATGATCGGCAGCGATGTCGGTAATCCCGGCGAGCGCGAATTCCAGACCCAGACGACAGGACGCTTCGGCAAGGGCGGCGGCACCTATCGCGCCCTCGGCCAGGAGGTCGAGATCGAAATCGTGCCGTTGCCGAATTTTCGCATCGAGGTCGGCAGCACCGCGACGCTGCACGACATCACCGGCGTCCCTGATATCGGCGACCGCCGCCAGTTCAATTTCCAGGGCCTTTCGCTCGACCTGCGTTATCGCCTGCTCGACCGCGAGAGCGCCCCGTTCGGAATGACGATCGCCGCCGAGGCCCATGGCGATCGCATCGACGAGGTCAGCGGCGCCAAGGGACGGATGTACGGCACTGACTTCACGCTCGCCTTCGATCGCGAACTGATCCCGAACTTTGCGATCGGCGCGATCAATTTGATCTACCAGCCGGAATGGGCGCGCTTCGAGGTGAGCGGGCTGTCCGAGAAGAGCTCCACCGTCGGCGCCGCCTTCGCCGGCATGGTGCGCGTCAGCCCGAACGTGCTGCTCGGCGGAGAGATGCGCTACTTCCGCCAGTATGAAGGCATCGGTCTCGGCGAGTTCTCGGGCCAGGCCCTGTTCGTCGGACCGACCGCCTATTTCCAGCTCTCCGAGCAATCGCGGCTCACTTTGAGCTGGAGCATGCAGGCCTGGGGCCGGCCGGCCGGATCGGGCGCCAATCTCGATCTCGTCAATTTCGAGCGGCATCAGGCGCGGCTGGTGTTCGGGATCAACTTCTAGCAGAGCGGGTTCCCCTCCTGCTTCTCACGCCGGATTGAAACTTCCGGCTCCTCCGGACGTATCCCGTTGTGCTAGACTTAATCGCTTCCGCGCGAGGATCCCGGCATGAATCCGATCGACCTGGTGGTGACTGTATGTGCGGTGCTCTCGCCTGCGACCTGCGAGGAGCAGCATCTCGTGTTCAATTTTGGCGGCTCGCCGGCGCAATGCTCCATGGCCGCGCCGCCCTACATTGCGCAATGGGTCGGCGAGCATCCGAAGTGGCAGGCCGTGCGTTGGCGCTGCGAGTATCCGCACCCGAACGACAAGGCATGACGCGCTGGCATTGGCTCCTCATGGTGAGGAGCGCGGAACGCGCGTCTCGAACCATGAAGGCCCACCTCCCGCCCAGTCGCCATCCTTCGAGACGCCCGCTTCGCAGGCTCCTCAGGATGAGGGCAGGAGAGCTACTTGGTGCAGTCCTTTAAATCCTTGTCGGCGATCGAGAACACCGCGTCGGCCTTGATCTCGATGTCGCGGACGACGCACTGCCTTGAATTGGGATAGCTGACCTTGGCGTCGTAGCGGCCGGGCTCGACGCCGGTGATGCGCAGCCGCTCGTCGTGGTCGACCTCCTTGTCCTTGTCATTCAGGCATTGGTTCGGGCCCCAGTCGGTCTTGCCAACGGGCGCCAGCTGGAAGCCGGAGATCGTCTCGCTCGTCAAATTCCAGAGCCGGATTCCCTTGCCCTTGGTCTGCGCGAGCGTGGCGCCCGGCATTGCAACCAGCAGGATGCCGATCGCAATCAGCTGACGGCGCATGGTGACCTCCCTCGACAGTCTCGTTTGATACAGTTGATCACGAGTTCTCATTTCGATTCAAGCTGCAAGGCTGCGAGCTCCGCCCTGATCCTGGCAAGCTCAGCCTCATTGCGCTCGGCGCGCGGAATCGAGATCGGCACTGCCTGCACGATGTGCGCCGGGCGCGG
This sequence comes from Bradyrhizobium monzae, assembly GCF_021458635.1. Lineage (GTDB taxonomy): Bacteria > Pseudomonadota > Alphaproteobacteria > Rhizobiales > Xanthobacteraceae > Bradyrhizobium. The sequence goes on along the minus strand of NZ_JAIRDQ010000001.1, from coordinate 975,564 downwards.
CGACAGGAAGAACAGGCGGTCGCCGAGACGGATGGCGTCGTCGAGGCTGTGGGTGACGAGCAGCGTCATCACGGAGCGGCTCGCCACCAGCGTGGCAATCTCGTCGCGCAGGCGGCCGGCGAGCGCGTCGTCGAGCGAAGCGAGGGGCTCGTCGAGCACGAGCAGGTCGGGCTCGACTGCGAAGGCGCGGGCGAGCGCGACGCGCCGGGCGAGGCCCAGCGACAGTTCGCCGGGGAAGTGGCTGCGGTGCGCCTCCAACTCCAGGATTTTGAACAGCTCCGACAGTTTGGCGTCGGTCACGTCAGGCGCTGCCAACCGCACGTTCTGCTCGACCGAGCGCCACGGCAACAGCCGCGGCTCCTGGAACACCATGCCGATCCGCGCCTCCGGAGGCCGCGCGACATGGCCCTCGAAATCGCGGTCGAGCCCGAGGATGATGCGCAGCATCGTGCTCTTGCCGCAGCCGGACGGGCCGATCAGCACGCCGACCTCGCCGGACTGCAGCGAGAATTTCATGGGCGCCAGGACCTCGTGCGTTCCGCCCGCGGCACTTTTGAACGTCTTGCCTGTGATCCCGACCTCAAGCCGCACGGGGCCGCCACCGCGTTGCGCGGGCCTCGAACGGCTGCACCAGTGCCGTCTCTATGACAAGCACGACCGCGGCAAATGTCAGGGAATAGGCGAGCAGCCGCGGCGTATCGAACAGCTGGAAGGCAACGCCGATCTCGAAGCCGACGCCATTCGGCCGTCCCAGCAGCTCGGCGACCAGCACGATCTTCCACACCAGCGACAGGCCGGAGCGGGCGGAGGCCGCGATATAAGGCGCGAGCTGCGGCAGCACGACATGGCGGAAGGCGCGCCAGCGCGGCATCGCGAACACCATCGCCATCTCGTCCAGCGAACGGTCGAGCGCGCGCGTGCCCTCGCGCAAGGTGACGACTGCGGTCGGCAGCTTGTTGATGGCGATGGCGGCGATCGCAGCCGCCTCGGTGAGCCCGGCCCAGATGTAGGCCAGCACGATCACCACCAACGCCGGCAGGTTCAACAGCAGGATCAGCCAGGGATCGCCGAGCCGGTCGGCGAGCTTGACCCGGCCCATCAGATAGCCGATGGCGCTGCCGAGCGACATCGCCAGTACGAAAGCCAGCGCGACGCGTGCGAGCGTCGCACCAAGATGCAGGAACAGTGCGCCGCTTGACGCCTCCGCGATAATGACGTCGAGCACGGCGGGCGGAGAGGGCAGCTTTGCGCCTCCGACGAACAGCGCGGCGGTCCACCAGATCGCGAGAAACAGGACGAACGAGAGAAGGCGCAGCACCTCAGTCTCCGGGGACGGCGTGATAGAACGTGCCGGGATCGAGCTCGGCCGCCGGACCGACCAGGTCGCGGCCGCCGATCTCGGCCAGCACGCGATAGAGCACGCGCGCATCCGCTTCCTCATCGTTGATGTTCCGGCGCGGAATGCCGTCACGATAGCGGTCGCGGTACGTCTTGAGCATGGCCGGATCGCTCGCGCCGGTGAGCGGGGCGATCTTGTCCCAGGCTGCATCCGACGTGACCAGCAGCTGCTTGGCCTTGCGGGTCATGGCGATGAAACGCGCCACGGCGTCACGATGGCTCGCGGCCCAGCTCTCGTCGAAGACGTAGCCGACGGCGGACACCGCGCCCTTGGCGCCGAGTTTCGGCAAAATCTCCTCGATGCCGGCGAGGCGTCGAAAGCCTTTGGCCTCGAGCTGGGCGCAGAAATTCCAGAAATTGAGGCTCGCATCCATCTCGCCGTCGAGCGTCTTGGCGGCGATCAGAGGCGGCGCGCCATAGACGATCGTCGCAGCCGACTTCAGGTCGATACCGTCCTGCTTCATCCGCGCCTGCAGCAGCAGCCAGCTCTTGTCGATGGGACCGCCGCCGACGGCGAGCTTGCGGCCCTTCAGATCGGCGAGCGTCTTGATCGGCGAGGCCGCGGGCACCATCACCGCGCCGAGGGCGCTGGAATAGGGATAGAAGGTGAGCTTGGCGCCGAGCGCGCGCTCGCGCGACACCCACAGCCAGTCCGAGAGCATGATGTCGGCATTGCCGGCCCGCAGCGCGATCTTGCCGGCCTCGGGGCTCGCAAGCTCGGTGACTTCCAGCGCCAGATTGGCCTCCTTGTCGAGCCCGGCGTCGCGAATGGTTGCCAGTTCCCAGGAGAACGTTCCGGTCTTCTGCACCGCCAGGCGGATGGTGTCGGCGGCATGACCCGGCGTGCCCAGCGTCAGCGCCAGCATCATCGCGAGCGCCAATGTTCGTGCCAAAACTCTCATCACCTTGTGAGCCGTTTCCTCGGATAGAGTGCTTTTCAGGACAATAGGCATAGCATAGCTTCCATCGCAACCAGCGGGAGGACGCTCATGAGTTTTGCGGGACAGGTACGACCGATTGTCGCCGCTGTGGTCGTGCTCGCGGCGACGGCTTACGCGGTGCGGGCCGAGGAGGCCAATGATTATCCGACGTCGGCGCGCGCGGAATATGTCTATGGCTGCATGAAGGCCAATGGCGAGACGCGGCAGGCGATCGAGCAATGTTCCTGCTCGATCGACGTCGTCGCCTCGATTGTCAACTACGAGCGCTATGTCACCGCCGAGACCGCACTGAGCATGTCCCAGGTCCGCGGCAATCTCGGCACCCAGTTCCGGACATCAGAGCAGGCGAATTCAGCCGTGAATGATTTGCGGCGGGCACAGGCCGAGGCCGAGGTGAGGTGTTTCTGACGCTTGCAACGCGTCAACAGTATTCGTCATGCCCGGGCAGAAGCGCGTCTTCGCGCTAGGTGTCCCGGGCATCCACGTTCTTGGAGGCAGCCAAGAAGTTCGTGGATGGCCGGGACAAGCCCGGCCATGACGGCAGAGCGATTTAAGTCCCCGGCTTCTCCACGTCCCACTCGTTCCGGAACACATGTCCGTCCGTGTCCTTGGCTTCCGCGCGAAATCGCTTCGCACCGTTGGAGACATAGGTGAAGCGCAGGTTGGGATCTTCCGAGATCGAGATGCCGCCTTCCATCGACAGCACGGGGCTGTCGTCCTGCGTCAGCTTCAGCTGGTTGACGAAGAAGGCGGGAATATAGAGCTGCGTGACCTGATCCATCTGCAGGCCGGAGTTGTTGGGATGGCCGATCATGATCTGGGCCTCGCGGATGCGGCTCGCCGGGGCCTCCTCGCGCGCGAATTGCCGGTAGCGCATCTGGCCGAGGTGGTTCTGGGCCTCTTCCGCATTCTTCCCCGCCGGGGCCGAGCAGCCGCCTGACGCCTTCACATAGGTCTTGGAGACGTAGAGCTGGCCGTCGCTGAGCTCCGCCACCGCATGAACGTCGGTGTAATTATTGACACGCACGCGCGTGGAGATCTCGCTGACATTGGCATCCGCACCGAGCTCGAACCTCGCCGCCATCGGCGCCGGGTTGCGGTCGATCACCAGCGTGATTGAGCGGATGCGCCTGCTATCTGCCGGCGACAGCTTGCTGCGCAGGGTCACCGGCACGATAGCCGCGTCCTCGGCGCGATAGGGCATGTCGATGGCGATGACGTCGTTGCCGTCGTTCATCGGACGGTTGTTGAAGATATCCTGCACCAGGCCAGGCCAGGGATCGTAGGCCTCTTCGGCGCTCGCCGGCAGCGCGAAAGCGATGCCGAGCAGCGCGGCGATCAGGGGCAGGCGGCGTGTGCATCCCATCATGGTCGTGGTCTCGCACGGGCGAAGCAATGACTTAACGTAGCGCGTCCGCTACTCCCATTCAATTTCCGAAAATGCTGCGGTTGCGTTGCGCGCATTGTAGTCGTCGAACAGTTCCCAATGCGGCCGCTCGGTGGCGGCTGCTTTCTCGGCCGCGGTACGGATCGGCTCGCCCTTCTTGTTCGAGGCACGGACGTCCGACAGCAGCGTGGAGAGATAACGCCGTTCGTCGGCGATCGCGGCAGGCCAGTTGCTCACAGGGCCGTGACCGGGAACGACGCGAACCGCCGGAACGACCTCCAGCTCCTTCAGCAATGCGGGCCAGCCGCGGACGCTGCCATCCACCACCGGAATGTGGCGGAGAAAGACCAGATCGCCTGCGAACAGCGTCTTGGTCGTCTCGTCGAACACCGTCAGATCATTGTCGCTGTGCGCGGCCGGCCATGCCCGCAAGGTCAGCCGGCGAGATCCGAGATCGAGCGTCATCGTGTCCTTAACCAGCACAGTGGGTGGCACGATCTTCACGGGATCGATCAGTTCGCCGCCCATGAGGCGCCGAAAATTATCGAGATAATACGGCCCGCGCGTGGTCAGCGCCGGGGGCAGCTTGCTGTGGCCGACGAAGCTGGTTCCGTCCGCGACAAAGGCCGCATTGCCGAAAACATGGTCGGGATGGCCGTGGGTGTTGATGACGTAGCGGATCGGCTTGCTGGTGCGGGCCCGCACCGCGGCCAGCAGGGCCTCGCCTTCACGAACGCTTCCGCCGGTATCGATCACCGCCACCGCGTCCTCGCCGACGATGAAGCCGACATTGGCAATGTCGCCCTCATTCTCGCGGGTCATCAGGGCGATGGTCCCGGAGTGCACGAAGATTCCCGGTGCGACTTCGCTCACAGGCAATTCGGCCGCCCCGGCGCGTGCTAGCGTCGCGAGCCCCAGCAGGGACAGGGCTGCAATCTTTGACGTGAGATGCGACACTTTTCCGCCTCAGTTCAGGGCTTGCGGCATTGCACCGCAGCACGACAAGCCAACGCAAAGTTTGGCAAACATGGTGCGTCCTGCGTTGCATGGATAGCATTCGAATGAAATGAGGAGGAAGCGGGATGGAGGCGGGACGGCATCGTCGCTGGTTGTTTTCACTGTGTGTGGTAGCGGCCTCTTGCGCGATCGGCGACGTCGCCGGCGCGCAGACGACCGATAATGGTGACCTCTCGTTCGAGCTGGTCGACCCGAAGGTGCTGCGCGTCTGCGCCGACCCGCGCAATCTGCCGTTCTCCAACGAGAAGGGCGAGGGGATCGAGAACAAGCTCGCCGAGCTGTTCGCGGACAAGCTGCAGAAGAAGCTCGACTACGTCTTCTTCCCGCAGGCCACGGGCTTCGTGCGCATGACGCTGGGTGCGCATCGCTGCGACGTCATCATGGGGTTCCCGCAAGGCGACGACCTCGTGCAAGGCACCAATCCGTATTATCGCACGTCGTACGCGCTGGTTGCGAAGGCGGGCAGCGGGCTGGAGGACGTCGACACGCTCGAAGACCCGAAGTTGAAAGGCAAGCATGTCGGCATCGTCGCCGGCACGCCACCGGCGACCAACATGGCAATCGCAGGGCTGATGGGCGATGCAAAGCCTTATCCCCTGATGATCGATACCCGCTACGACAATTCGGCGCAGGCCATGATCGACGACCTCGCTGCCGGCAAGATCGACGCCGGTGTGCTGTGGGGACCGATGGCGGGATACTACGCCAAGAAGGCCGGCTCGCTGCATGTGACGCCGCTGGTGAAGGAAGCCACTGGTCCAAAACTGGTCTATCGCATCGGCATGGGCGTGCGCGCCGCCGACCAGAACTGGAAGCGGCAGCTCAACAAGCTGATTCAGGAGAACCAGGGCGAGATCAACAAGATCCTGCTCGATTTCGGTGTGCCGTTGCTGGATGAAAACGATCGGCCGCTCGGCGCGGAGACGGCCAAGAAGGCGCCATGAGGCGGCCTCTTGCCGCTGCGCTCGTCGCCGCCGTGCTGGCGGTGCCGGCTTTGGCGCAGCAGCAGGAGCCATTCGAACCTGAGGGCTATCGCACAGATAATTACCGCGCGCCGGTGCCGGCGACGCTGGAAGGCGCGCGCGTGCTGACGACCGCGGAGACCGAGGCGATCTGGCGCGCGAAGAGCGGTGCTTTCATCGACGTGCTGCCGCGCGCCCCGAAGCCCAAGAACCTTCCCGCAGGCACGGTGTGGCGAGATGCGCCCCGGAAAGACATTCCCGGCAGCATCTGGCTGCCGGACACCGGCTACGGCGCGCTGCCATCGGGGATGGACGATTATCTTCAGCGCGGTCTCATGCAAGCGTCGCACGGCGACAAGGCCGCGCTGCTCGTGTTTTATTGCCTTGCCGATTGCTGGATGTCCTGGAACGCCGCCAAGCGCGCGCTCGCTTATGGCTATTCCAACGTCGCCTGGTATCCCGAGGGCACCGACGGCTGGGAGCACGCGAAGTTGCCGACGGAAGAAGCGCAGCCGGAGCCGCGGCCCGAGCAGTAGGTGCCTCGATTGGAATCTCGCTGCCTCCTCTCGTCATTGCGAGCGCAGCGAAGCAATCCAGAATCTCCCCGCGGAGGGACTCTGGATTGCTTCGTCGCAAGGGCTCCTCGCAATGATGGCGTGGAAGCAGCATCGCAGACGTCGACGGGATCAAAGCGCGGCGATCGAGCCCTACTGCTTCTGCAGCTTGGTCAGTGTGCCCGTGCCATCCGCGTCGGTCGCGGAGTATGTCACGCGATCGCCGGCATGGACGGCATCCAGCATCGCGGCGTCCTTGGCCCTGTACTGCTGGAGTGCACCAGCACCGCCGGCGCTGCCGCCGACTGTGCCCTTCTGCGTCTGCTGGATCGAGATCGTGTTGTTGAGCCGATTGATGCTGGTGACCATCCCGGTCATGTCGTCAGCAAAGGCGGGGGATGCGAGCATGGTGATGGCTGCAGCGCCTGCGCGGATGAATTTTGCTGTTCCCATCGAGGGCCTCCCGGCATTTGGAGATTCACAGGACAAGCCATCCTAGATCGATTTGGTTCCGGCAGATAGCGCGGCAAACATGAATGATCGCGTTGATATCGCGGGAACTTTTATGAAAGCTGTCAGAAGGACTGACGCTATTCCATTTCCTGCTGGATGACGCGGCTGAGCGCGAACAGGCGCTGGTCGATCGTGGTCGGAACCTCGCAGACGAAGCGCACCACCTTGCGGCGATCCTCGAAGATGCGGGTCTCCCAGATCAGCTGGTTGCTCATGGCTTCGACCTTGGTGTCGTCGCGCGGTGTTGCGTCCTGCAGCGCCTGGAGCTGGATGGTCTCCTCGCGGATCTTGTCGGCCGCCTCGCGCTGCTTGCGGCTGACGCGCTCTAACCCGCTCATGACCTGTGCGCGCTGGGCATTCAGTGTGTCGAACAGGCCGGCGAACAGCAGCTTTGCATTGGTGGTCTTGTCGGCCGAGGAACCGCTCAAAAATTCCTTCACCGACTTTTCAGCCTCGTCCAGCGGCGTCTTGCGCGCGGCCAGCTTCGAGACAAGTGCGCTGACCTTGCTGTCGTCCTTCCACTTGCTCGCGGCGTCGTCGAGCGCGGGACCGGCCCAAACTGCGGCGAGCGAGATGTCGGGAACCTTGGCCTGCGAACAGGGCCAGTCGGGATAGCGCGGATCGGCTGCGCGTGCGGTGGCGGTCGAGACGGCGAACGCAAGGGCTGCCATGGCAAATGTCCGAGCAAGTGTCCGAACCATCATCCTTCGCCTCCCGCAGGCCCGCGCCGTGCCAGCCCGCGCGAGGGATCATAGGCATAGATCGCGGCGATCATGAAGACGATTGTGCAAGCTCCGACCACGGCCAGCGAGACCCAGTTGATCTGTCCGTACAGCGCAAAACGGATCAGCTCGACCGCATGGGTGAACGGATTGGCCTGGCAGACATAATAGAGATAAGGACTGCCCTCCTGCACCCGCCAGAGCGGGTAGAGCGCGGAGGAGGCAAAGAACATCGGGAAGATCACGAAGTTCATGACACCGGCAAAGTTCTCGAGCTGCTTGATGCCGGAGGAGATCAGCATGCCGAGCGAGCCGAGCATCAGCCCGGACAGGATCAGCGCCGGCAGCACCGTGAGATAGCCGATCGGCGGAGGCGTGATGTCCCAGAACCAGGCGATGATCAGGAACGCATAGACCTGGAGCAGCGACACCGCGGTGCCTGCAAGAAGCTTGCAGAACAGCAGGAAGCCGCGTGGCAACGGGCTCACCAGCAGCGTGCGCATATTGCCCATCTCGCGGTCATAGACCATCGAGAGCGAGGATTGCATGCCGTTGAAGAGCTGGATCATCGCCATCAGCCCCGGCGCGATGAAGACCTCGTAGAGGATGTAGGTCTCGTAAGGCGGGATGATGGAGATGCCGAGCACCTGACGGAAGCCGGCGGCGAAGATGAACAGCCAGACCAGTGGTCGCACCAGCGCCGAGACGAAGCGCTCGCGCTGATGCAGGAAGCGCAAGCCCTCGCGCCAGACGATGCCGGTCAGGCAGGTCATGTACTCGGACGCCGAGAAGCCGCGCGGGGCGTCGCGCGTGGTGATGCTGCTCATGCGCCGCCTCCCGGGATGGTTTGCGCACCGGTGAGTCGCATGAAGGCGGTGTTGACGTCCTGTGCGCCGGCTTCAGTGATGACGCTGCTCATCGGCCCCTGCGCCAGGACCTTGCCCTGGTGCAGCACCACGAGGTCGTCGCCGGCCATGATCTCGTCGAACAGGTGCGTGGCCCAGAGCACGCCGATGCCTTGCTCGGTCACGAGCTGGCGAACATGGCTGATGATATCGGCGCGCGCCTTGACGTCGAGCCCGACGGTCGGCTCGTCCAGCAGCAACAGCCGCGGTCGGTGCAGCAGCGCACGGGCGATCTCCAGCCGCCGCATCTGGCCGCCGGAGAGATCGCGCACCTTGCTGGCGGCGCGGTCGGAGAGGCCAATGCGCGCGAGCAGCTCGGCGCTGCGCGCAGCGGCCTCGCGGCGACTGATGCCGTGGAGCGCGGCGTGATAGAGCAGGTTCTGCGTCAACGACAGATCGAGATCGAGCGTGCGCGGCTGAAACACGACGCCGAGCAGCCGCAGCGCCTCGCCGGGCGTTCGGCTGACATCATGGCCGAAAATGCCGACGCGGCCGGTCTGGATGCCGAACAGTCGCGTGATCAGCGAGAACAGCGTGCTCTTGCCCGCGCCGTTGAGGCCGAGCAGCGCGGTGAAGCTCGCGGGCCGAACGTTGAAGGAGACATCGATCAGCGCCCGGCGCGGGCCGTAAGAATGGCTGACGCCGTCGATCGACAGCGCCTGCACCGCGGCGGGATCGGACCGTGGCGTCTCGCGAGGTTCGGCGATGGGAGCAGGGCTGGTCATGGCGCGATCGTGATGCCCCAGGGCAATTCGCCCACCTGAATGGTCTTGATCACCTTTTGCGCGGCAACGTCGATGACGGAAACGTCGTTCGACACGCCATTGGTGGTAAGCAGATATTTTTCGTCCGGCGTGAACGCCATGTGCCAGACGCGCTGGCCGACCAGCAGATATTTCGTCACCTTGCGCGTTGCGACATCGACCACGGCAACGCGATTGGCGGGGCCGAGCGCGACGAACGCTGTTTTATCGTCCTTGGTCATGCCGATGCCGACCGGCTGGACCGCCTCTTTCCTCAAGCCGGGAATCTCGAAATTGACCTTGCCGATGACCTCGTGCTTCCCGGGGTCGACGATCGACACGGTCCCGCCGATCTCGGAGGACACCCACAATTCGGAGGCGTCGTGCTTGAATTCGGCAAAGCGCGGGCGCGCATCGACCAGCACGTTGGCGACGATCTGGCGCGACGCGGTGTCGATGAAATGCGCCATGTTGGTCGTCTCGGACGTGTTGATCAGGATCTTTCCGTCCGGGCTGATGGTCATGCCCTCGGGTTCGACCCCGACCTGGATGTCGCCGAGGCGTGCGCGCTTCTCCAGATCGATCACGGTCACCGTGTTGTCGTTCTCATTGGCGACATAAAGGGTCTTGCCGGCGGCATCCTGCGTGAACAATTCAGGGTCGGGACCGGAGGGCAGGGTGTCGACAATTGCTTGCGTCTTGGCATCGATCACCTGGATGGTGTCGTCGTCGCCGACCGCGACCATCACGAATTTTCCATCGCGGGTGAACTCGATGCCGCGCGGGCGCTGGCCGACCTTGATGGTCTTGGTCACGGTCCAGCTGTCGGTGTCGATCACCGACACCGTGTTGCTCTTTTCGTTCGAGACATAGGCTACGAAGGCATGGGCGGGTGCTGTGACCAGCACCAATCCGGACAGCAACCCCACACGCAACATCTGTGCCCTCATTTCAGCTTGCATTTGCTCTCCGGACGATCATAGCCGAGCGTGTCGAGCTCGGAGACCTGGTGCAGAAATCCTTCCTGCGGCGAGACGGACACAACCATGCGGCCGTCGACCAGCAGGATCGGTTGACGGAGCTGGAGATTCCAGTCGCGCAGCGTCAGCTTGGTGCCCTTGAAGGCGGCGACGGAGAAATCGGGGCCCTTGATGAAGTCCGAGACCTTCTTGACGTCGCCGGAATTGGTGCGCGAGGTAGCCTCGCCAATCATGCGCACTGCCGTCCAGGCCTGCATGTCGAGCGCGGTCATGCGTCGCGAATTCAGCTTCATGAAGCGGTTCTGCATCTGCGTCGCGCCCCACTGGTCCTGCGCGGCGTCCCAGCTGCGCGGGACCAGGCCGGCCGAGCCCGCGACGGGGCGGGGATCCCAGGTGCGGTAGGGCAGATAGGCCGCGAACACCTCGCTCTCGTCGGCGGCGACCAGCACGTCGTAGGCCGGCGCCTGTTGCGTGAACACCGGCATCTGCCGCTGGATCAGCGTCACGCCGGAGTCCGTGCGGCGCGCGCCGCCGGTGTCTTCAAAGGTGCGCTCCTGCACGATCTTGGCGCCGAACCGCGTGGCGGCGCGACGGAGCGCATCGGCATAGAGCTTGTCCTCGTCGTGCGAGCCGACCACCAGCAGCCAGCGCGGCCATCGCTTCCACACCAGATACTGGCCGAGCGCATCTGCCAGCATCGACCGCGTCGGCGCGCTGTGGATCACATTGGCGCGGCAATCGGCTTCGCGCAGCCGCTCGTCGATCGCGCCGGCGTTGAACAGCAGCGTACCGCGGTCGCGCAAGGCGTCGGCAACCTTCAACAGCGCATCGGCGGGCAGGTCGGTGACGATGAAGCCGTTGTGCTCGGCGAGCGCGGTCGCGGCCTGGACCACGTCCTCGCCTTCCTTGATACGACGCTCTTCCAGCGTGAAGCGCTGGTTGAGGAATTTTCCGGTGGTGTTGTTGTCCTCGATCGCGAGCTTCGCGCCGGCAACGCCGTCATTGTCCGCGGGCTGCTCGACCAGCGACAGCGTCGATCGGGTGCCGGCGACGCCGAGATAGCCGACGCCAATCGTGACCGGGTCGGTCGCGAGCGCTTGCGCCGCTGCCAGACACAGGCCGATCGGGCCGAGCAACCATCGGATCATGCTTCCTCCTGACGTCCTCCCCGGCTTGACCGCCGGTGAAGAATTGTCTCTCTTGAAACATGACCGATTTGACCGGGCTTGCAACCCCGCATTTGGTCGTCGCGATACGACAGGCGGAATCACGATCATGCGAGCGATGATATGTTTCGCGACTTTGCTGCTGATGGGATCGCAGGCGTTCGCCGATCCGCCAAAGCTCGCCGTGTTCGATTTCGAGTTGATCGACACCAGTCTGCCCGGCGAGTTCTATGGCTCCAGGCCGGAAGAGGCGCGGCTCGCGCATATCAGCGACCAGCTGCGCAAGGAACTGGCTGATTCAGGCCGGTTCCAGCTGCTCGATATCGCGCCGGTGAGGGATGCCGCCCGTCACGCCAATCTGCAGGCCTGCGGCGGTTGCGACCTCAAGCTTGCCGGACAGTTGGGAGCGGACCTCGAGATCACCGGCATGGTGCAGAAGGTCTCGAACCTGATCATCAATCTGAACATCTATCTGCGCGACGTGAAGACCGGCACCATGATCGCGGCGGCGAGCGCCGACATGCGCGGCAACACCGACGAATCTTGGTCGCGCACGATGAGCTACCTGATCCGCAACCGCCTGCTCGCGCCGAACTACGGCAAGCCGGAGTAGGGAAGTGTAAGGAAGCTCACCCCTTCAGCCGCTCCGCATGCCAGTGCAGATGGTCGCTCATGAATGTCGAGATGAAATAATAGCTGTGGTCGTAGCCCGGCTGACGCCGCAGCGTCAGCGGGATGTTGGCCTTGGTGCAGGCGGCTTGCAACAGCTCCGGCTTGAGCTGCTCTTTGAGGAAATTGTCGGCCTCGCCGACGTCGACCAGGAAGCCTGAATATTTCGCGCCGTCCTCGATCAGCGCAACCGTGTCATGGCTACGCCAGGCATCCTTGTTCGGACCGAGATATCCGGTCAGCGCCTTGATGCCCCAGGGCACCTGCGACGGCGCCACGATCGGGGCAAAGGCGCTCGCCGCACGATAGCGGTGCGGGTTGCGCAGCGCCACGGTCAGGGCGCCATGGCCGCCCATGGAATGGCCCATCACCGATTGCCGCTTGGCGTCGACGGGAAAATTTCCCGCCACGAGTTTGGGCAGCTCGTCGGTGACATAGCTCCACATGCGATAATTGCGCGCGAACGGCGCTTCGGTCGCATCGACGTAGAAACCGGCCCCTAAGCCGAAATCATAGGCGTTGTTGGCATCGCCGGGTACGTCGGGCCCGCGCGGGCTGGTGTCGGGGGCGACGAAGATCAGGCCGAGTTCGGCGCATGCTTTGCGGAATTCGCCCTTCTCGGTGACGTTGGCATGGGTGCAGGTGAGGCCGGAGAGATACCAGACCACGGGCAGCCTGGCGCCCTCGGCATGCGGCGGAACATAGACCGAGAACACCATGTCGGTGCCGGTCACCTGGCTCGCATGGCGATACACGCCTTGCACGCCGCCAAAGGAGGTATTGGTCGAGACAGTCTGGATCGTCATGCCGTTTTGCTCCGTGGCATCTCACCACATCAAGATTGCAATGCTTGTACGACCGAAATTTGTGGCGCGCTTTCAGGCTACGCCGCTGTCGATCGCCAGCCGCACCAGTTCGACCGAGGTCTTCACCCCGAGTTTCTGGCGCATGATCGAGGAGGTGTTGGCGACCGTCTTGTAGGACGATTGCACAAGCCAGGCGATCTCGGACAGGCTTTTTCCCGCGCTGAGCAGCCGCAAGATCTCCATCTCGCGCGGATTCAGCTTCGACAGCGGGCTTTGCGCCAGCGTGGGGCCTGCGAAGGCTATGCTGCGTGCGATCGCGCTGGGAAGATAAGTGCCGCCGCCGCCGACAGTGCGGATCGCCTCGACGAGATCATCGGGGTCGCCTGTCTTGGAGACGTAGCCCTTGGCACCGCATTCGATCGCACGCGCGGCGAAGGCCGGGTCGTCGTTCATGCTGAACATGATGATGCGGGCATCCGCCGCGCGCTCGAGGATGCGGCGCGCAAGCTCGAAGCCGGAGACGGTTGGCAGGTTGATGTCGATCACGCAGAGGTCGGGGCGTTCGACGATGAAGACGCATTCGCCGTCCTCGGCGTCGGCGGCCTCCAAAATCTCGATCTCGCCTTCGTCGGCCAGCACGGCGCGGCAGCCGGAGGCGACAATGGGATGATCGTCGACGATCAGAATGCGCATAGGCGTTCCCCGCGACAGCGAGCCCCCCCTGTTGGAATTTGCCTGTTTTCGCGCTGCATGATGCCGAACGAGGAGAGACGCGCGTCTCATGTCGGGTCATGCAACCCGGCCGGGATTGCTGTACGCTTGCGATTAGATATCGGGCGCTTCGTCCCTGTCAACGCTGTCGGACGGGTGCGAGCGATCCTTCGTGAGGCGGGCGAGAGCAATGTGGCAAAATCTATCCTTGCGCGGGCGCATCAACCTCCTGTTGGCGCTGCTGCTTGCGCTCGGGCTCGCCGTCAACATCGCCCGCCAGGTCGCGGAGGCCGGTCCCCGCGTGCAGGCCGAGGACCAGAGCGTGATCCGGCTGGCGCGCGAATTCATCGAGATGATCGTTGCCGATCTCAACGAGGCGCCGGATCCCGATGCGAGGCTGAACCAGATCGCGCGCGACCTCAATCGGCTCCGCCATGTCAGCATTGCGCTCCGGGACGCCGGCGGGAACCCGCTGACGCCGCCGCGGCCCGATACCGATGACGACACGCCCGGGCCGCCCGCCTGGTTCGTCAGCCTGGTTCACCCCGAGCAGACCGCCGTCAGCGTGCCGGTCTCGGTGCATGGCAAGCCCGGCTCGCTGGTGATCACCTCGCATCCCAATGACGAGATCGCCGAAATCTGGGACGCCATCGTCACGCAGCTTGAGGTCGGGTCAGTGATCGCTCTGGTGCTGTTCCTGGTGATGATGAATGTCGTCGGCCGGGCGCTCGCGCCGCTCAAGTCGCTGACACGGACGATGGGCGAGCTCGAGGACGGCCGTTATGACGCGCGTGCGGCGCCCGGCGGCGCGCCCGAGCTCGCTGCGATCTGCACCAAGCTCAATCATCTCGCGGCGACGCTCGGCGAGGCGGTCGAGGACAAGCGGCGGCTTGCCGAGCGCGCGGTGTCGCTCCAGGACGTCGAGCGCAAGGAGATCGCGCGCGAGCTGCACGACGAATTCGGACCGTATCTGTTCTCGCTGCGCGCGCATGCCAGCGCGCTGGCGAAGCTGGCCGACGGACGTGCGCCGAGTGCAGATGCCGTGCGAAAACACGGCGGTGCGCTTCTCGAACAGATCAACGCGCTGCAGCAGTTCACCCGTCGCGTGCTGGAGCGCTTGAGGCCCGTCGGCCTTGCCGAGCTTGGCCTCGGCAAGGCGCTGGAATCGCTGTCGCGGCTGTGGCGGGAATCGCACCCCGACGTGACGATCGAGACCACGATCTCGCCGGCGCTGGGCGTTACCGGCGAGACCGCCGACCTCACCATCTATCGCGTCGTGCAGGAGGCGCTCACCAACGCGTTCCGCCACGCCGACGCGACCGCGATCAATGTCGTGATCGAGCCGGCGGAGCAGCCGGGCCGCGACGGTCGCTTCTGTGCCCGTGTACGGGTCAGCGATAACGGTCGCGGCATGGAGCCGGACCAAAAACTCGGCTTCGGCCTCGTCGGCATGCGCGAGCGCATTCTGGCGCTGGGCGGCACGCTCATCGTGGCGTCCGGCGAAGGCGGCGTCACCGTGGAGGCGCTGGTTCCGACCGCGGCGGCCTGATCGCGCCCGGTTCGATCGGAGAAAATTCGCGATCGGGAAAAATTCCCGATTTCGTCGGGAAAACGGGTACGGAGAGTGCCAGACCTTTTGTGGCTGGTGCATGATCCGCCGCCGAATACACTCGTCTCAACCGAACGGCGAAAACCAAAACAGCCGAAGGTTACGGGTGGGACAACGGGAATGCGCAGGCCGGGACACACGCGACGTTTGCTGATGGCCTCGGTCTTGGCCGGGCCGGTGTCCGGACTCTGTTTCGGGACCAATGCCCGCGCGGCGCAGGACGAAGAGACCAACGTACAGAACCTGCCGGCGATCGAGGTGGTGGCGCCGCAGCCAACTGCACGGCGCGCGCCGTCGCGGCCGGTCGCGCGGACGGCCGCAAGCGTCGGCAAGCCCACGGCTGGCAGGATCTACGTTTATCCAACTTCACCCGGCACCGGCAGGGGTCTCGAGGCCGACAAGGTTCCGTCGGCGATCAACGCCGTTGACGCCAACCAGATCAAGCGTACCGGCTCGCTTAACGTCACGGATGCGCTACGCGACAACATCGCAGGCGTCAGCATCAGCGAGGTCACCGGCAACCCGTTCCAGCCGAACGTCGAATTTCGCGGTTTTGTCGCCTCGCCCGTGACCGGCACGCCGCAAGGACTCACGGTTTATCAGAACGGCGTGCGCATCAACGAAGCCTTCTCGGATGCCGTCAATTGGGACCTGATCCCGACCGCCGCGATCAGGTCTGTGACGCTGGTGACCAACAATCCCGCGTTCGGCCTCAACGCGCTGGGTGGCGCGATCAATCTGCAAATGAAGGATGGCTTCACCTATCAAGGCGCAGAGCTTGACGTCATGGGCGGCTCGTTCGGTCGCATCCAGGGCTCGGCGCAATGGGGCAAGCAGGTTGACCAGAACTACGGCATCTATGCCGCGCTCGAAGGTCTGCACGACAACGGCTTCCGCAACTTCTCCCAATCGGACGTGCGGCGCTTCTACAGCGATGTCGGCTACAAGGCCGGCGACAGCGAATTTCACGTCAATATGGGAGTGGCCAAGAACGATTTCGGCGCCAACGCCACCGTTCCCGCCGAGCTCCTCAATAATTATTGGGGCGCCACATACACCACACCGCAGACCAGCTCCAACCGCGTCGGTTATCTCAACCTGACCGCCAAGGCCGATGCGACGCCGACCTGGACGCTCGAAGGCACCGCGCATGTGCGCAGGTACGAGCAGAAGATGGTCGACGGCAATCCGACCGACGTCGGCGAGTGCACGGCAGACGCGGCGCTGCTGTGCTTCGGCGACGGTGCGACGCCCGCGAATGGCGCGAACGGCCTTCAGCTTGGCAATCCTTTTGCGCCGGGAACGATCCTCGGCGAGATCGACCGGAGCTCGATACGCTCGACCACCTTTGGCGTATCGGGGCAGGCCACCAACACCGACCAGCTACTCGGACACGACAACCGCTTCGTGATCGGCACAAGCTATGACGCCAGCGTCACGCGCTACGATGCCACCGCCGAGATCGGTTCGATAGGCGAGAACTATGTCGTGAGCGGCAGCGGTCTCTTCCTGGGGCCGTCCGGCACGATCGATACCGGCTTCGCCGGTCCCGTCTCGCTGCGAACCGTCAATCAATATAACGGCCTGTACGCGATGGATACGTTTAACGTCACGGATGCCTTCGCGATCACCGGCGGAGGCCGCTTCAACGTGGCGCGCATCTCGCTGGAGGATCAGCTCGGCACCGCCCTCAACGGCGACTACACCTTTACCCGGTTCAACCCGGTGATCGGCGGGACCTACAAGGTCACGCCGGAGCTGACCGCCTATGCCGGCTATTCCGAGGCTAACCGCGCGCCGACACCGCTCGAACTCGGCTGTGCCGATCCGAACAATCCCTGCCTCATCGCGGCGTTTCTGGTCTCCGACCCGCCGTTGAAACAGGTCGTCTCCAAGACCGTGGAAGCGGGCCTGCGCGGCACCAAGGAGCTGAACATCGGCACGCTCGGGTGGAAGATCGGCGGCTTCCGCGCCACCAATTATGATGACATCCTGGCCGTCCCCGTTCCCGGCCGGACCGGCTTTGGCTACTTCACCAACGTCGGCAGGACGCGGCGGCAGGGGCTGGAGGCCGAGGTCAACATCAAATCATCGACGCTTCAGTTCCAGGCGAGCTATACCTTCGTCGATGCCCGCTTCCTCGACGCATTGACGCTCGGCTCGAACAGCCCCTTCGCCGATGCCGACGGCAATATCCAGGTCTTGCCCGGCGACCAGATTCCCGCGATCCCGCGCCACCGCGTCAAGGTCGGTGTCGATTACGCCGTCACTGACGAGTGGAAGGTTGGCGGCAACGCACTGTTCGTCTCCAGCCAGTATCTGGTCGGCGACGAATCCAACCAATATGCGAAGCTGCCGTCCTACACGGTCTTCAACCTGTACGCCTCCTATCAGGTGACCAAGACCGTTCAGCTCTACGGCAAGGTCGACAATATCTTCGACAACCGCTACGCGACCTACGGGCAGTTCTTCGACACCGGCGCGTTGCCGAACTTTACCAACGGTGGAAACAGCTTCACCGATCCGCGTTCACTCAGCCCGGCGCGTCCGCGCGCGTTCTATGCGGGGATGCGGGTGACGTTCTGAAGCGAGGTGGTGGTGTGGCCACCGCCCAGTGTCCGCGCCTTGTGGGGCCGGATTCACACGGGCCGCGTGATTAACCGTTCCTTAGTGCCAACTGTGCGGATGATTGCCGCGAAAAGACCAAGGGAGACTGCTCCCCATGCTGAAGGACGGGACCTACGCGGCCTGGTACAAAACGCCACTCGACCAGGGCACCGGCATCGTCCATGTCGCGGACGGCCAGATTTGGGGCCGCGACAGCCTGATGACGTATCACGGCTCCCTGGAGGTCGATGGCGATCGTTTCACCGCGACCGTGTCGACGAAGCGTCATACCGAGGGACGCATCACCGTGTTCGGCGTCTATGATGAACTGACGCTGGACATCGAGGGCACGTGCCCCGGCAAGATCGCGACCTACACGGCGACGGCCGGACAGGCGGGGGGAATCGTCCTCCAGGGTACGCTCATTCTGACGGAACAGCCGGCGGCGGCACCTGAACGAACCGGGCAGGTCACCGGACAGGTCCCGGCGTTCAATCCCGACAAGCTTCCAAAGCTGCCGAAACGCTCGCGCTGATCGCAGAGGCCATCGCCGGCCCGTCGCTTCGCCTGCATCGACATGTCGCGCCCCCCGGGGGGCGCGCCATTCTGCATCCTCAAACTCCGGTGCCGGCGCTTTTCAAACCGCCTGCGCCCCGTCATTGTGCCGCCGCATCAATCATCTCGGGGCAGCATCAATGTCGGACAAGGTCTCGCGTCGCCAATTCGCGAAAATCGCGGGGTTGTCTGCGGCCGGAATGACGGCCCCGCTGGATCTCGCCGACGCCATGCCGGCAGCGGCGTCACGGAGCGCGCGGGGCTTTCCGCAGAATTTCCTCTGGGGCACGGCGACCTCGTCCTATCAGGTCGAGGGCGCGGTCGACGAGGACGGGCGAGGGGCCTCGATCTGGGACAAGTTCGTCCGCATCCCCGGCAAGATCGAGGACGGCACCACCGGCGACCGCGCCAACGAGCACTATCATCGCTACAAGGACGATATCGCGCTCATCAAGCAACTCGGCTGCAAGGCCTATCGCTTTTCGGTGGCCTGGCCGCGGGTGTTCCCGGATGGAGACGGCAAGCCGAACCCGAAAGGGCTCGATTTCTACAATCGCCTGGTCGACGAACTCCTGAAGAACGGCATCGAGCCGTGGCTGACGCTCTATCACTGGGATTTGCCGCAATCGCTGCAGGACCGTTTTGGTGGCTGGCGCTCGACCGAGACCTGCAAGATCTTCGGCGATTATGCGGCCTATGTCGCCGAACACCTGACCGATCGCGTCAAGAACGTTTTCACGCTGAACGAGAGCGGCCGCTTCGTCTATTTCGGTTACGGCATCGGCATCGATGCGCCGGGCTTGACCCTGCGGCAGGCCGAAGTGAACCAGATCCGGCACAACAGCGCGCTGGCGCACGGGCTCGCCGTGCAGGCGGTGCGCGCCCATGGCCGCCGCGGCACGCGCGTCGGGCCCGCCGAGAACATCGATGCCTGCATTCCCGCGATCGATACGCCCGAGAACGTCCGCGCCACCGAGATCGCGCTGCGCGAGCTGAACGCGGGCTATCTCAACGTCATCATGACCGGCCAGTACACGGATGCGTTTCTGAAATATGCCGGCGCCGACGCGCCGAAATACACCGACGCCGAACTGAAGATCATCTCCTCGCCGGTGGATTTCCTCGGCCTCAACATCTACGCACCGCAGCACTACATCGTCGCGTCAGACCAGGGCGCGGGCTTCATGCCGCTGCCGATTCCAAAGGCCTTTCCCCATATGAATTCGGATTGGCTGCGCGTCGGACCCGAGACGATGTACTGGGTGCCGAAGCTCGCTGCAAAAATCTGGAAGACCACTGCGATCTATATCAGCGAGAACGGCACATCCGGGGACGACCAGGTGACTCCGGACGGCAAGATTTACGACACCGACCGCATCATGTATCTGCGCAATTATCTCGCCCAGCTCCAGCGCGCCACCACCGAGGGTGTCCCGGTGCGCGGCTATTTCCTCTGGAGCCTGATGGACAATTTTGAATGGGTGTTCGGGCTCAACAAGCGCTTTGGGCTGTACCACGTCAATTTCGACACCCAGGTACGTACGCCGAAACTGAGCGCGAGCTTCTATCGCAGCGTGGTCGCGAACAACGCAGCGGGGGCGTGATCCCGGATTTTACGCGCAGCGGAAAATCCGGGCGAGGGGCGTAAGCCTCGCACATTGACTCCGCTCTCCCTCTGATTCAAAACCGCCTCAACACTCATAACAAGAGGACAACGCCCATGACCGACGCGCTGATCATCGATGCCTGCCGCACCCCGCGCGGCGTCGGCAAGGCCGGCAAGGGAGCGCTTTCCGGCATTCATCCGCAGCAGCTTGGCGCAACGGTGCTGCGCGCGCTCGCCGACCGCACCGGCATCAACACCGCCGATGTCGACGATATCGTCTGGGGCTGCAGCGCGCAGGTCGCAACCCAAGGCGGCGATCTCGGGCGGATGTCGGCACTCGATGCCGGCTACGACGTGCGCGCGAGCGCGGTGACGCTCGATCGGTTTTGTGGCTCCGGCATCACCAGCGTCAACATGGCGGCCTCCTCGATCATGGCTGGCGCGGAAGATCTCGTCATCGCCGGCGGATGCGAGATGATGTCAATGGAGGGACGTCGCGGCGGCGGTCCGATGATGATGGATAACGGCAATCTGCGCCTGCGTGCACGGCACCCGCAGTCGCATCAGGGCGTCTGCGCCGATGCGATCGCGACGCTGGAAGGCATCACGCGCCGGGACGTCGACGCGCTCGGGCTGGAAAGCCAGAAGCGGGCGGCACAGGCGATTGCCGGCGGCCATTTCAACAAGAGCCTCGTGCCCGTTCACCGCGAGGACGGCAGCCTCGCGCTCGACCATGAAGAATATCCGCGGCCGCAGACCACGATGGAAGGGCTCAGCAGCCTGAAGCCCGCATTCCCCGCGATCGCCGACTATGCGCTCGACGACAGGGGCACGACCTATCGCGGCCTGATCCTGCAGAAATATCCTGATCTCGATATCGACTTCATGCACCACGCCGGTAACTCGTCCGGCGTGGTCGATGGCGCCGCCGCGATCCTGCTGGCCTCGCCGACTTACGCCAAGGCGCATGGTCTCAAGCCGCGCGCCCGCGTGGTCGCGATGGCCAACATGGGGGACTCGCCGACGCTGATGCTGAACGCGCCGGTGCCGGCGACGCGCAAGGTGCTGGCGAAGGCCGGACTCACCATCGACGACATTGATCTGTTCGAGATCAACGAGGCCTTTGCGGTCGTCGCGGAAAAATACATCCGCGATCTCAAGCTCGACCGCGCCAAGGTCAACGTCAATGGCGGCTCGATCGCGCTCGGCCATCCCATCGGCGCGACCGGCTCGATCCTGATCGGCACCGTGCTCGACGAGCTCGAACGGCGC
This sequence comes from Bradyrhizobium monzae, assembly GCF_021458635.1. GTDB lineage: Bacteria > Pseudomonadota > Alphaproteobacteria > Rhizobiales > Xanthobacteraceae > Bradyrhizobium. Next base: position 954,441 of record NZ_JAIRDQ010000001.1, on the reverse strand, counting down.
GACCTCAAGCGTGGTCTCGTCACCATGTGCGCCGCGGGAGGCATGGCTCCGGCGGTCATCATCGAGCGCATCTAGCCTTATTTTTCAGGGTGAATCGTGACCGGTCTCCCGCAAAGAGGCCGGTCGTCGCTTGTCGAAAGCATCGAATCAGCTTTAGCAAGGCTGCTTGCGGGCCTTTGAAACAAGGCAAAAACCGCTGCCAGAGGTGCCTTCCGCTCCGGAAGCCGCTAAAATGCAGGGGTTTTTGCCACAGGGGGCCAAAAAAGCCCGTAAAACCGCGACAAAACTGTGCAGAAGGCTATAGGCCTTCGCCGGTTGGTCTAATATGCAACCGGCAACGAATCAGAGGAGACACGATGCCAGCCCAAATGTCGAAATCGCAGTTGATCGAAAAGATTGCGACCGCCACCGAGCTTTCCAAGCGTGACGTCAAGAGCGTCATGGAGACGCTGACCGACGTCGGTCACAAGGAGCTCAAGAAGAACGGCCTGTTCCTGGTGCCGGGCTTCGCCAAGTTCGTGGTCATCAAGAAGCCCGCGACCAAGGCGCGCAAGGGCACCAACCCGTTCACGGGTGAAGAGATGATGTTCAAGGCCAAGCCGGCCCGGAAGATCGTCCGCGCCCGCCCGGTCAAGGCTGCCAAGGACGCTGTGGCCTGATAACGCAAAGGCCCCCTCGATGAGAGGGGGCCTTTTGTACTGTGTGACTGCAGGGGCCGATACGGAGGGGATCAGCCCTTGCGGCGCCTGGCCCGAACCGGGATCGGTTGAAGCCGTGGCTCCGGTCCTGCAAGTGCATCGCGCACCCGGTCGATGGCACGATCGAGCAGCTGGCGCACTTTCTGCGTTGTCCGCGATCGCTTCGCTTCTTCCAGCAGTTTCTTCATCGCATTCACTCCGCCGCTTCGATCTTGGCTTCCGCCGGCTCGAGCGCTGCGGCGATGGCCTCGTCGACGCGCTCCAGCCAGATGAATTCAAGCTTGTCCCGCGCGCTCTTCGGGATGTCGTCGTAGTCCCGCTTGTTGCGCGCCGGCAGCATCACCCGCTTGAGGCCGGCGGCGGCCGCAGCCACCACCTTCTCCTTGATGCCGCCGACCGGCAGCACCAGCCCGCGCAGAGAGATCTCGCCGGTCATCGCCGTGTCGCTGCGTACCGTGCGATTGGTGAGCAGTGACGTAAGCGCCGTGAACATCGCCACACCCGCGCTCGGTCCGTCCTTCGGGGTTGCACCCGCCGGCACGTGAACGTGTATGTCGCTCTTCTCGAACACCTGGGGATCGATGCCGAGCTGCGTGGCTTTGCTCTTCACCAGGGTCATCGCTGCCTGCACGCTCTCGCGCATGACGTCGCCGAGCTGGCCGGTCAGGATCATCCCGCCGCGGCCGGGCACGCGCGAGGCCTCGATGAAGAGGATGTCGCCGCCGACCGGCGTCCAGGCAAGGCCGGTGGCCACGCCGGGAATGCTGGTGCGCTGCGCGATCTCGCCTTCGAAGCGCGGCTGGCCCAGCACGGTGCCAATGTCGCTCGGCGTCACCACGACCTTCGCAACCGTGCCTTCGGCGACCTGCACTGCGGCATGGCGGAACAGCTTGCCGATCTCGCGCTCGAGGTTACGCACGCCGGCCTCGCGGGTGTAACCCTTGACGACCAGCTTCAGCGCCTCCGGCTCGATCTCGGCCTGCTCGGCAGTCAGGCCGTTGGCCTCGAGCTGCCGTCGCACCAGGTAGCGCTTGGCGATCTCCAGCTTCTCCTCCTCGGTGTAGCCGGCGAGGCTGATCAGCTCCATCCGGTCCAGCAGCGGACCCGGAATCTGGTCCAGCATGTTGGCGGTCGCGATGAACACCACGCGCGACAGGTCGAAGGGCACGCCCAGATAATTGTCCCGGAACGTCCCGTTCTGCTCGGGGTCGAGCACCTCCAGCATGGCGGCCGAGGGATCGCCCTGCACGCCACGGCCCATCTTGTCGATCTCGTCCAGCATCATGACGCAGTTGCGGCTGCCGGCCTTCTTGATGCCCTGGATGATGTTGCCGGGCAGCGCGCCGATATAGGTGCGCCGGTGGCCGCGGATCTCGGCCTCGTCATGCACGCCGCCCAGGCTGACGCGCACGAAGGGGCGATCCATCGCACGCGCGATGGATTGGCCGAGCGAGGTCTTGCCGACGCCGGGCGGGCCGACGAAGCACAGGATCGGCGCCTTGCCCTGCGGCGCCAGCTTGCGCACCGCCAGATATTCGATGATCCGGCTCTTGATCTTCTCCAGCCCGAAATGATCGGCATCCAGGATGCGGCGCGCTTCCTTGATGTCGATCGGCTTCTCCGCGGGCAGCGCCCACGGCAGCTCGATCAGCCAGTCGAGATAGGTGCGGACCATGCCGGATTCACCGGCGGCCTCGGGCATGCGCTCGTAGCGGCGCAGCTCCTTCTTCGCGTGCGCATCCGCCTCCGGCGGCATGTTGGCCTTGGCGATGGCAGCCGTCAGCTCGGCGACCTCGGCAGCCTTGCCGTCGCCTTCGCCCAATTGGCGTTGAATGGTCGCCATCTGCTCGCGCAGGATCGCCTCGCGCTGCCGCTCGTCGAAGGAGGCCTTGGTCTTCTGGCCGATCTCGTTGGAGATACGCAGCACCTCCAGCCGCTCGGCCAGATGCTTCGACACCTTCTCGACGCGCAGAGCGAGGTCGATGGTCTCCAGCACCTCCTGCTTGTCCTGCGGCTTGATGTCCATGAACGAGGTCGCCAGATCCGCCAGCGCGCCGGGCGCGGTGGTGCTCTGGAACATCGCGACCAGCTCGGGCGGGGCCTGCGGCAGCAGCTCGATCGCCTCGATCGCCTGCCGCTGCAGGTTCAGCGCCCGTGCCTCGATCTCGGGCGAGGACGTGGTCGGCTCGGGGATCTGCTGGATGCGCGCGGCCGGGAACGGCGTCCCCGGCAGGAAGTCGATGATGCGCGCGCGCTGCACGCCCTGACAGACGATGTGATGGGTGCCGTCGGGCGCGGTGATGTAGCGCACGATGTTGGCGATGGTCGCAACGCGATAGAGATCGTCCGGGCCGGGCTCCTCGGTCTCGGGGCTGCGCTGCAGGACGATGCCGATCGGCCGCTGCTCGCGCAGCGCTTGCTGCGCGGCGGCGACCGACTTCGGCCGCGCGATCGCGATCGGCGCGATGGCGCCGGGAAACAGCACCATCTCGCGCACGGGGATGATGATCAGCGCGTCTTCGGGGATATTCACGTCAGGATTGGTCTGTGCGGTATTCATCTGTTCGGTGGCCATGATCGACCTCAGGATTTGGCGAGGCGCAGTGCGACGCAGCCGTCCATCACGAAGCGGCTGATGGCGTAGCGGCCAAGGGGCAATGCAATGCGGCGCTCGAAGCGCCCCTGCGGCAGCTCGAGCCGGTGGATGCGGGCGTTGCGAAGCTCCGGCGGGAGCGTGCGCTGGCCGGAGATGATGAGCACGCCGTCCTGGATCACCGTCTCGACATTGTCCGGGTTGACGCCGGGAAGCGCGACCAGGATCAAAAGCTCATGCTCGGTCTCGAGCACGTCGATCGGCGGCTCCCAGCAGGCTTCCTGACGGCCGAACTGCCGGCGCAGCCGTTCGCCGCGGGTCAGCTGGTCCAGGGCTTCGGACAGCATCCAGTCGAAGGGATTTTTCGGTTGCATGGCAAAACTCGGGGAAGGCGCTGCGGTTGGAAAACGGGGATATGGTGATGGTTCCAGCAAATTCCAGCATCGCGCGCTTGGAGCATGCCTGGCCCCTCGAAGGAGGGGAGGCCCTTGCGCTCAGACGCATCGACGCCGCGGAGATGATCCGCGGCGCCGGAGGCAACAATTGGGCGGGATGGTTGGGATCAGGCGGCTTCGCGGTACCCTTGTTCCGCTTCGAGGTTGATGACCGAAGTGGCGAGCTCGGTCAGCGTGTGGTCCGTTGCCTCTTCCTCGTCCAGCGTCGCCTGAAGCAGCCTTGCCGCGTCAGGCATGCCGAGCTCCTCGGCCCAGGTGCGCAACGTGCCGTAACGGGAGATCTCATAGTGCTCGACCGCCTGCGCTGCCGCGAGCAGGCCGGCGTCGAGGGCAGGGGCGTTCCTGAAGTCCTTCATGATCTCGGCGCCCTCGTCGGTGATGCCGTTGATCGCCTCGCACGGCTTGCCGCGCGCAGGCTTGCCCAGCATCTTGAAGATCTGGTCCAGCCGTTTGACCTGGCCCTGGGTCTCGCGCAGATGCTTGTTGAAGGCGGCGGCAAGGTCCTTCGAATGCGCGGCCTTGGCCATCTTCGGGAGCGTCTTGATGATCTTGTTCTCGGCGAAATAGATGTCCTTCAATGTTTCCAGAAACAGGTCGCTCAGCATCTTGGGCGCCTGACGTGGGCGGCGCGCTGCGGCCTTTTTCTTGTTCGCACGTTTCTTTGCTGTCTTAGCCATAAGTCCTCCTCTTGAGGCGACACGGGAAGGCATGCCCTTCCTCAATCCTCACGCGATCAAGAGCCTGGATCAGCAAATGTTCCTCGCGAAGGCTCCCGCGAGCCGCCGGCTACGGGGCGAGGCTCGCGATCATCATCGCGGTCGTCCTCGCCGTCTGCCTGATCTGCATGTTCTGCTTCATCTCTGCGCACCTGATCGCGCGGACGCTGGGCCGGACCGGAAATGCCGTGCTCGCGCGTGCTCGGCATGCTGCTCGCGGCCTATTCGGTGCAGTTCGTGATCAACGGGATTGCCGCCGTCCGGGCCAGCCTGTCCTAGAGTTTTATCGGGCTGTGACGATCTGTTAATCCATTGATTTTACGATACAATTCGTGGTGTGGCGGGCCCGCCGGTGCGACGGCGCCTGAACAGGTCCGCTTTCGCTTGCACTGCCATATTGCTTTGACGTACTTCGGGTCTAACAAGCGCCCATCGCCAACGAGATCGATAAGAAGGTCGAGACAAAATCGGGATGTCGATGACAGCGGACGAGCTCGCAAAGCGACAAGCCATCATCGACGCCTGCCGCCGCATGAACGCGCTCGGCATCAACCAGGGCACGTCAGGCAATATCAGCGTACGGCACGGGGCTGGGCTCCTGATCACGCCCACCAGCCTGCCCTATGACGCCATGACGCCGGACCAGATCGTGTTCATGGCGATGGACGGCTCGCACGCCCCAGAGCAGAAGCCATCCAGCGAGTGGCGCTTCCATCTGGACATCCTGAAGGCGCGCGCCGACGTCGACGCCGTCGTCCATGCCCATCCGACCTATTGCACCATTTTGGCGATCATGGGCATGGAGATCCCGCCCGTGCACTACATGATCGCGGCCGCCGGCGGCGACAGCATTCGCTGCGCGCCCTATGCCACCTTCGGCACGGCGGAGCTGTCCGAGCACGCGGTGCGCGCGCTGGTCGGCCGGCTCGCGTGCCTGCTCGACCATCACGGCATGATCGCGGTCGGCAAGACGCTCGACAAGGCGATGTGGCTCGCCGTCGAGGTCGAGACGCTGGCGCGGCAATATCACGGCTGCCTCCAGATCGGCAAACCGCCGCTGCTCTCGAGCGACGAGATTGAACGGGTCCGCCAGCGCATGGCCGGCTACGGCCTGTCGGAAGGGTAGGGCTCGCAAGCGGTGTTCGCGCGGATCAGATATTTCGTCGACGGCAAGGGCACCAACCGCACCATGGTTCGGCTGCGCGCGCTGCTGCGCAGCAACGAGTTCTACCTGATCCCGCTGTCGCTCGTGATCGGCACGCTGGCCGGCGCGATCGTGACACTGATGGCCGAGATCGCGCAGATTGCCCATGTCGTGATCTACGGCATTCCGATCGACGTGCGCCTCTCGGCCAACACCCATATCAACCCCTGGGCGGCGATGATCGCGCCGGCGCTGGGCGGCCTGGTGCTCGGCATCATGGAGTGGTGGCGGCGACGGTGGAAGATCTCCAGCGCGGTCGACCCGATCGAGGCCAACGCGCTGCGCGGCGGCAATCTGTCGATGCGCGACAGCGTGGTGGTATCGAGCCAGACGCTGATCTCGAACGGCTGCGGCGCCTCGGTCGGCTTGGAGGCTGGCTACACCCAGATCGGGTCGGGCATCGCCTCGCTGTTCGGAAAGTTCTTCAATCTCCGCCGCAACGACCTCCGCCTGATCGTGGGTTGCGGCGCGGCGGCGGCGATCGCGGCGGCTTTCGGCGCGCCGATCACCGGTGCGTTCTACGCCTGCGAGCTGATCGTCGGCGTCTATTCGGTCGGCAGCGCCGCGCCGATCCTGGCGGCCTCGCTTGCCGGCGCGCTGACGGCGCAATGGCTCGGCGGCGCGCCTTACTCGATCGAAATCCCCAAGGTGAGCGCGGTCGGCGTCGAGCAATATCTCGCATTGATCGTGCTCGCGCTCATCACCAGCGGCGTCGGCATCGCCGTGATGCGTTCGTCCTCGATGTTCGAGCGGCTGTTCAAATGGCTGCCGGTCTGGCTGCGCCCGGTGATCGGCGGCCTCATCGTCGGCGGCTTCGCCATCGTCACGCCGCAAGTGCTCGCGGCCGGGCACGGCGCCATGGTGCTCGATCTCTTCCACGACATGACCATCGGCCTGATCGCGATCATCATCGCGCTGAAGGTAACGGCCTGCCTGATCTCGCTGGCCTCGGGCTTCCGCGGCGGACTATTTTTCGCCTCGCTGTTCGTCGGCAGCCTGATCGGAAAGTTCTTCTCCGCGGTGCTGCTCTTGATCAGCCCGAACTTCGTGATCGATCCGCTGGTGGCGATGCTGACAGGCATGGCCACGCTCGGCGTCGCCATCGTCGGCGGTCCCCTGACCATGTCGTTCCTCGTGCTCGAGATGACCCGCAATGTCGACGTCACCGCCGTGGTGCTGGCCGGCTGCATCGTCACCTCGATCTGCGTCCGCTTCATGTTCGGCCATTCCTTCTCGACCTGGCGCCTGCATCTGCGCGGCGAGACCATCCGCAGCGCCAACGACGTCGGCTGGCTGCGCAACCTCACCGTCGAGCGGCTGATGCGCTCCGACGTCGGCAAGGTGCCGTCGACCACCACCATCGCTGCCACGAGGGCGGAATTCGCGTTGGGATCGCGGCCCGGCATCGTCATCGTCAACAATACTGACGAATATGTCGGCCTCGTCCTGCTGCCCGATTTGTTTGCCAGCGACCTCGACACCATCGCCGACGAGATCCAAATCATCGAGCTCGCGCGCCTGACCGAGATCGTGCTGATCCCGGAGATGAACGTGAAGAGCGCGATGGCGGTGTTCGACGAAGCGGAGGCCGAGATGCTGGCGGTGGTTGATTCCACCGACAGCCGCAAGGTGGTCGGGTTCCTGACCGAGAACTTTGCCCGCCGCCGCTATGTCGAGGAGATCGACAAGGCCACGCGCGGCGTGCTGGGGGCGCTGTCGTAAACCGCACGCGCACCCGGGCAAGTTGCCGCTGGCACGCTGAGCGGACTTGCCAGATCGTCCACAACCTCTAGGCTAGGGGCAGACGGCAGGGCGAGCGTCCGGGCCGCACTCAGCGACGAGGGACGTGCGATGTCGGACACGCTTCGCCTGTTGCTTGCCTTGCTCGAACTCGGGCCCCGGTTGAAGGATCTGCTGGGCGACAAATGGCCCCCTTACGCCGAGGAATTGCAGGAGCTTGCCGCTCGCGCCGGCCAAGGCGAAGATCCGGACAAGCTTCGCCAGTCGCTCGACCTGCTGGTCGTGCGCCTGCTCGCTGAGCCGCCGGCCATGGACCTGGTCGAGCGCGTGGTGGCAGACATGGCGGCGCCCGTTACCGCCAGGGAGACCGTGACACGGCGCGGCCGAGTCACGGCGCCTGTCGTTCCTGATACCGTCAGGCCGACCACCGATGAGGCAACCGGTGTTGTCACCATCCCTGTCTTCTACGGCACCGATCGCGCCCGGGGCGACGATACACCGGCGAACTATTTTCGCGGTGCGCGCGGAGAGCTTGTCTTCGGGATCGCGGAGGTCAGCGTACCCACGCGCGGACGCAACCTTGGCGAGCTCACCAGTCCCAGCTGGTGGCATCTCGAATTCTCGCCCAATCCGGAAAAGCACGTGATCCTCAAGAGCGTCGGCGCGCTCGCCCGGGACGCCTTTGTCACCAGCCTGAAGGACTCGCTTGCCGCGGCGGGGGAGCACGACGTCCTGATCTTCGTGCACGGCTACAACGTGACGTTCGAGGATGCGGCGCGGCGGGCCGGGCAGCTTGCAGTGGATCTGAAATTCGCCGGCCGGACGTTGCTCTATAGCTGGGCGTCGGCGGCGGACACCAAGAAGTACACCGTGGACGAGAGCACGATCGACTGGTCGCGCGATCATTTCGAGGCGTTCCTCCAGCTGGCGCTCGGCGAGGTCGGGGCCGGCAAGGTGCACATCATCGCCCACAGCATGGGCAACCGCGCGGTGATCAACACGCTCGAACGCGTCACGTCGTGGCAGTTGCCGGCCGGCGCCGCAAAGCTCGGTCAGATCATCTTTGCTGCGCCCGACATCGACCGCGATCGCTTCGTCCAGCTCGCCGCGAAATTCAAGGGCTGCGCTGCGCGCGTCACGCTCTATGCCTCCTCGCGCGATGTTGCGCTGCTCGCCTCGAAATTCGTGCATGGCTATCCACGGGCGGGTGAGGCCGGCGATGCCCTGACGGTCGTCGACGGCATCGACACGATCGATGCGTCGCTGGTCGACACCAGCCTGGTCGGCCTGCACCACTCCTATTTCGGCGAGAAGCGTTCGATCCTGAACGACATGTTCAACCTGATCGCGCAGCAACTCGCGCCCGACCAGCGCTTCGACCTCCAGGCCGCAGGTGATTCACTCCGGAAGTACTGGAGTTATCGGGCCTAGAGGTCGCGCGCGCTGTCGATTCCGGCAAAGCGTGGCAGATTGCCGCGATCACGAAACCATTTCAGTGCTTTGCGCATTATGTTTGTTTCCATATCTCGTTTTTTGGGCGACAGCAGAGGACGACGAGATGAGTGACAGTTCCGTGAACTCGAGAGTAGGCCGCAGCACCGCGCTGGCCGCGCTGGCCGCGTTCGCCAGTCTCGCGCTGGTCGTGGCGTCCCTATCGCCGTCGGCCGCCGCGTCGCCGACACCGACCAATGCCGCGCCCGCGGTGGCGGGGCAAGGTTCATCCAATGCGACCGACTTCAGCTCCGCCCGGCGTCGTCACTACTACCGGCGTGGGCCGAGCGCTGCGGGCCTTGCCTTCATGGGCGTTGCGGCCGGTCTGATCGGCGGCGCGATCGCCGAGAGCCGGCGCCAGGAATATTACGACAACTACTACTATGGCGGCGGCCCGCGCTATTATGGTCCCGGCTACGGCTACTACGGCGGACCGCGCTACTACAATCCGTACTGACGGGTTGCCTCGACGGGCAAAACACCGGGGCGGGCCGTCAATCCCTCTCTGCAAAAATATTTCGCTTTACCGAAATTCGGAAATGACGTATGTGTCGCTCATCCCGGCTCGACCTGGAGGGCGATCGTACGTCGTCACTGATCGAGAGCCGGGCTTGCGGTGGACGCGGCAGCGTCGGCACGAGGGGTGCGGGCAGGGCGGGTAGTCCCTGTGAGCCCGAAACCGCGTGCGGATGAGCGGCGCTGTGAAGTTCGTCTCGCCAACATTCTTGCGGCGCGTGCACACTGCCGCGAGACCCTGTGGCATCAGACGAACGCGCGTACGGCAAAACCGTGTGGTCCCGACCGTCGTCGCTACGGTCAAGCCTGTCGCGGAGGTGTGGAGCGCCCAACCGGGTCAACCGCATCGCTCATCTGCGAGGCGAGGGAGGCCAGAAGGAACTCGGCTCCCGGGAGAGCACGGCATAAGCCGTCAAACCATCGCGCAGGGAAGGCCGAGTGATTGGCGCCACCTGTATGCTGCTGTGCGGTTTTCCTGCGCTACATTTCGCGCAGCGGACCGCGGGTGCGAGGTCAGCACCCGGTCTTCCCTGCGCCCTCTTGGACAAGAGGGTGGAAAGATCAAGCAAAGCTCGGGCGAAAGAAGCCGCGAGGATGCGAAGGCGTGTCTGAGATTCGAAATGCGAACCGGAAGAGCGAAGTCGTCGCTTCATACTCCGTCATTGCGAGCGCAGCGAAGCAATCCAGAGTCGTTCCGCGGAGGGATTCTGGATTGCTTCGCTGCGCTCGCAATGACGGTAGGAAGCAGCTCGCCACCCGCCGGCACCGCGCGTTGTAGCGCGTCCGGGACACGAGAGAGAGGCCGTGCACCATCGCCGGCTAAATATTCGGCAATCGCTCAGCCGGGCCCGATGGACTTGCCCCTCGCAATCCGGTTGAATAGGGCCAATAGGTTTCGGGCGCGACAACGATGTCGAAATATCTGCTGATCCTGCTTTTGATCGCCTCGCCGGCTGTGGCGCAGGTGAAGCCTGCTCCAAAAACCTCGGGGGCGCATTCCGACCCCTGCGCGCCGATCGGACGCACCGCGGACGGCAAGCTGGTCTATTCCATGAAATGCGAGAACCTGCCGGCGCCGCCACCGATCGCGCCGCAGGCGGAACTGAAGGAGGCGCCACCGCCGGCTGCCGTCGCAGAGCCCGAGCCGGAGGTGCGGCGGAGCGGCCTGTTCGGCTGGTCTTACGACCGCAGGTGAGGGGCAGCGCCACTTGCGCGAAGCCCGCTGGAATGCTCTTTGCTTGCAAGTTCCCGTGGGGCCACCAATCCCTTGGCCCCCGATCCAGAGAGATGAGATGAGCAAACTCGTTATCCGCGCCGGCGATTTCACTTTCGATGCCCGCTTCGAGGAGCAGGCGGCGCCCAAGACCGTCGCGGCATTCCGCAAGGCGCTGCCGTTCGAGAGCCACATCATCCATGTGCGCTGGAGCGGCGAAGGCGTCTGGATGCCGCTCGGCGATCTCGACTTTGGCGTCGGCTACGAGAACCATACCAGCTATCCCGCGCCCGGGCAGATCATCCTCTATCCCGGCGGCATCAGCGAGACCGAGATCCTGATGGCTTACGGCGGCGTGCACTTCGCCAGCAAGATGGGCCAACTCGCCGGCAATCACTTCATCACGGTGACCTCGGGCCTCGAGAATCTCGCGACGCTGGGCAAGAGCGTGCTGTGGAAGGGCGCGCTGCCGATCCGCTTCGAGGAAGTCTGAGTGACTGATAGCAGCTACCCGCGCGATCTCCGCGGTTACGGCCGCAATCCGCCGCATCCGCAATGGCCCGGTAACGCGCGGGTCGCGGTGCAGTTCGTCGTCAATTTCGAGGAAGGCGGCGAGAACAACATTTTGCACGGCGACCGCGCGTCGGAGGCGTTCCTGTCCGACGTGCTGGGCGCGCAGCCCTGGCCCGGCCAGCGTCACGCCAATATCGAATCCATGTTCGAATATGGCTCACGCGCTGGCTTCTGGCGGCTGTGGCGGATGTTCGATGAGCGGAAGTGGCCGACCACCGTGTTCGGTGTCGCCACCGCGCTGAAGCGCAATCCTGAGATCGTCGCTGCGATGAAGGAGTCCGGCTGGGACATCGCGAGCCACAGCCTGAAATGGATCGAGCACAAGGACATGACGGAAGCGCAGGAGCGCGCCGAGATTGCCGAATCGATCCGCGTCCATACCGAGGCCACCGGTTCGCGGCCGCTCGGCTGGTACACCGGGCGCTCCTCGATCAACACCAACCGTCTGCTGATGGAGGAGGGGGGCTTCCTCTATCTCTGCGATTCCTATGCCGACGATCTGCCTTATTGGGTCAAGGGCGCGAACGGCAAGCAGCTCGTCATTCCCTACACGCTCGATGCCAACGACATGCGCTTCATCAATCCGCAGGGCTTTGCCGAGGGCGAGCAGTTCTACACCTATCTGAAAGATGCGTTCGACGTGCTCTATGCCGAGGGCGAGACCGCGCCGAAGATGATGTCGGTGGGACTGCACTGCCGTCTCGCCGGCCGGCCGGGTCGCGCGGCGGGCCTGATCCGCTTCCTCGACTATATCGGCAAGCACGAGCGCGTCTGGGTGCCGACGCGGCTGCAGATCGCGCAGCATTGGCACGACAGGCACGCGAATCTCGATGCGTTCGAGATCGGGTGAAGCCACGATGACCCAAATCTCGCTCGCTGCTCTCAACGCTGCAAGCCAGGCCGACTTCGTCGCCGCGCTCGCCAATGTCGTCGAATATTCGCCCTGGATCGCCGAGCAACTCGCGGTGCAGCGGCCGTTTGCCGGCATCAACCAGCTTCATGCTGCGCTGATGGCGGCGATACAGGCTGCCGAACCCGATGTGCAGATGGCGCTGATCCGCGCGCATCCCGATCTTGCCAACAAAACCCAGCGCGCAGCGGGCCTGACGGCGGAATCGACCGACGAGCAGAACAGCGCCGGCCTTGACCGGCTGTCGGAGGCCGAATATTCGGCGTTCGAACGCGTCAACAGCGCCTACCGCGAAAAGTTCGGAATCCCCTACATCGTCTGCGTGCGCCGTCACACCAAGGATTCCGTGCTAAGCGATTTCGAGACGCGGTTGCGCAACATTGCCAAGACCGAGACGCGTCGCGCGATCGAGGAGATCGGTCGCATCTCGGCGCTGCGGCTCGATCAGCTGGTGATCGCCGAGGATAAACTGAAAGTTCACGGCCGTCTCTCGACCCATGTGCTGGACAATCACGCCGGTAAGCCCGCGGCGGGAATCGCGGTGGAGCTGGTCGAGCTCGCCGTGCTCGGCGAGAACCGCGTCATCGCACGCACTGCCACCAACGCCGACGGCCGTACCGACCAACCGCTGATCGGTGGCCGCCCGCTGCCGATCGGCCGCTACGAGCTCCGGTTCAGCGTCGCCAAATATTATTCCGAGCGCAACGTGCAACTCCCCGATCCGCCGTTCCTGGACGAGATTCCGCTGCGCTTCGCGATCAGCGAACCGGAGAGCCACTATCACGTGCCGCTGCTGGTGACGCCCTGGAGCTATTCGACCTACCGCGGCAGTTAATCGCCGAACTTGTCGTGCAGCGCCGGAAACAGCCGGTCCGGCTTGAAGGGTGGTGCGGTGAAGCGGATGCCGGTGGCATCCGCGATTGCATTGCCGAGTGCGGCAGCAACTGGATTGTACGGGCTCTCGCTCATCGACTTCGCACCCAGCGGTCCGATCGTGTCGGATGTCTCGGCGAACAGCACCTCGGTGCGCGGCACGTCCGCGAAGGACGGCAGATGGTAGTCGCGGAATTTGGGATTGGTGACGCGGCCATTCGCATCGATCACCATCTCCTCGTAGAGCGCCGCACCGAGGGCCTGCGCAACGCCGCCCTCAATCTGGCCGCGGCACTGCATGGGGTTGGCGACGACGCCCGCATCGGCGGCCTGCACGCTCCTGAGAATCCTGATCTCGCCGGTTCCCTTGTTCACGGCAATGCGGAAGCCCTGCACGTTGAAGCCGACGGATCTCGGCGTGCCCTCGGAATTGCCGTACGCCACGAGCGGACGACCCGTCTCGCGCGCGAGCGTCGCCAACTCGGTAAAGGACATTCGCCGCACGCCGCTGACGACGAATTCACCCTCGATCGCGCAAGTCCCGGCATCGCAAAGCCATGCGTTGGCGGCGGCCGCCTTCAATTCGGTCGCAAGCTGAACGGCGGCGGCCTGCGTCGCCTTGCCGGCCACGAACGTGCCGGTGCTGCCATAGGCGCCGGTGTCGTGGCCGCCATGGGCCGTGTCGGATTGGCGCAGGCGGATTCTGTCGACGGTGGTTGCGAGCACCGTTGCAGCGATCTGCCGGTGCACGGTGCTGGTGCCGTTGCCGAACTCGGCGGTGCCGACGGTGAGATCGAAGCCGCCGTCATCGTTGAGCGCGATCATGGCATCGGCGATGTGGCCGGCGGGCGGCACCGTGTCGATCATGGTCAGCGCGACGCCATCGCCGGTCAGCCATTCCGGCGACAGCGCAGGCTGGGGAGTATCCGCTTGCATGGCGCGCTCGACGAGGTCGATGCACTGGTCGAGCCCGTAGGAGCCGTAGAGCACGTCGTGATAGTCGGATTCGGGCGGCGACAGCATGGGATCGCCGAGCCTGACGATATTGCGGCGGCGCATCTCGTAAGGGCTGATGCCGAGTTGCCTGGCGAGCTCGTCGATCGCAGCCTCCACCGCGATCAATGTCTGCGGCAGGCCGTAACCGCGAAATGCGCCGGCCGGCACCGTATTTGTGTAGACGACGAAGCCGTCGACCCGCTTGTTCGGGCAATTGTAGACCGCGATGGACTCCGAAAGTGCGTGGAACATCACGGGGCCGCCGTGATTGCCGTAAGCGCCTGTATTGGAGAGCACGTCGAGCTGCAGCGCGGTGAGCCTGCCGTCGGCATCGGCGCCGGCCTTGATCTGGACCCGCATCGGGTGCCGCGTCGAGGTCGCGATGAACTGTTCCTCACGGGTGAGCTCGAGCTTGACCGGCCTGCCGGTCTTCAGCGCGGCGAGTGCCAGAATGTCCTCGACGAACATTTCCTGCTTGCCGCCAAAGCCGCCGCCGACGCGCTCGCAGAACACGCGGACCTTGTCCATGGGAAGCTGGAAGATGTCCGCGAGCGCGCGCCGGGTCAGGAACGGCACCTGTGTCGAGGTGCGGACGTTGAGCACGCCTGCATCGTCGAGCCAGGCAAGGCCGCCATGGGTCTCCAGCGCCGCGTGCTGCACCCGGTGACTGTGAAAGGTGGCTTCAAAGGTGACGGCCGATGTGGCGAGTGCGGAGGCGACATCGCCAAACTCACCATGCGTCTCCGCGACGAGATTGCGCTGCGCGTCGGCAACGCGGTTCGCGCTGGACCGATCGGGATGCACGAGCGGCGCGCCCGGCATCATGGCCTGCTCTGGATCGATCAGCGCGGGCACAATCTCGTAATCAACCTTCAGCCGGCGGCAGGCCTCCTCGGCAGCGCCTTCGCTCTCGGCGACGATGGCGGCGACCTTCTGGCCGATGAATCGAACGACGTCGTCGAGGATGCGGGTGTCCTCAGGGTCCATCCAGTCCTTCTCGTGCCGCGCCGTCGAGAACAGCACCGAAGGCGCATCCTCATGCGTCAGGACCGCGTGCACGCCGGGCACGGCCATCGCCGCCGATCGGTCGATCGCGACGATTCTTGCGTGCGCATGCGGCGAGCGCAGCAGCTTGATATGCAGCAGATTGTCGATTGCCGTGTCGAACGTATAGCGCGCCGTGCCGCGGACGACGTCCGGGCCCGCGGGCGCCGGCAGGCTGCGGCCGAACGCGCCGCCGGCCTCGACGGTCGCCTCGACATTGGTCTTGCCGTGGATCGCATCCTCGATCGCGCGATAGCCGGTGCAGCGGCAGATATTGCCCTTCAGCGCGGCGCCGAGGTCGGTCCGCTGCGCCTGGTTCAGCGAGGCGCAGGTGAGGATCATGCCGGCCGTGCAGAAGCCGCACTGGAATCCCTGCGCGTCCAGGAAGGCCTGCTGCATCGGGTGCGCGCCATGTTCGCCGCCGAGCCCTTCGATCGTCGTGATCGCGTGCCCCTCCGCGCGAAACGCGGGGATCAGGCAGCTATGCACGGGCTCGCCGTCGAGCAGTACGGTGCAAGCGCCGCAGTCGCCGGCGTCGCAGCCCTTCTTCACCCCGAAATGGCCAAGCTCGCGCAGGAACGTGCGCAGGCACTGGCCGGCACGCGGCGTTTGCGGAAAGTTCGTGCCATTGACCTCGAAGCTCATGGCGGCGTTGCACCCAGGAGTTCGGCGCGGATCTCCTCTGCGAGCCGCAGCGTCATGTGCTTGCGCCAGAGCGGCTTGCCATGAATGTCGGTGTGATAGAGATCGTCGGTGATCTCCTCGGTGATGGCTGTGCGAAGCGCGCTCGCGTCGGGCGGCTTTGGAAACGACAATTGGATAGGGCGCACGGTCGATGCGGTCACGGTCAGCTTCAGCCCGCCGGCGTCGTCAAGGCTTCCGATCAGGAGGGCGGCGGAGCGACCGACCGGCGCGAGCGAGATCTGGCGAAACGCAGAGCGACGCTTCAGCGCGGCAAGTGGAATGTCGATCTGCCGCAGCAGGTCGCGCGGCGACAGTCGGTTGCGCTGGTTGCCCGTGACGAATTCGGCGACGGGAATCCTCTGCTCGCCGCCGCCGGCTTTCCAGATCGTGCAGATGCCGTCGAGCGCTGCGGTGAGCGAGATCATAGGTCCTGCCGGCAGCGACATGCAGAGATTGCCACCCACCGTCGCCGTCTTCCAGATCTTGAAGGAGGCGAGAAAGGCGCGGCAGCATTGGCCGATCAGCGGTGCTGCGAGCCAGTCGGCCGGGCAGCTGAGCGCATCGAGTTGCGAGATCGTGCAGGTGGCGGCGATGCTGAGATGGCCCTCCGTGATCGCCAGCGCCGGCCATTTCAGATCGGTGAGATCGATCAGCCGCGTAAGGTGGACTTGCGGCTCCGAGAACAGCCACGTGCCGCCCGCGAGCCAAGCATCACCTGGCGTCCAAGCGAGCAATTGGGCGCGCGTTTGCGGATGAGCGACCGCTGTGATGGTATTCAAGTCCATGGCTGCGACAACGCCTACGCCGGGTGAATTTGCCTAAGGGAAAGTCTTGCAAGACCAGCGCCAAGTGGCAACAACAAGTCGCAGCAATAACGCTCTCGGGATGGCCCTTGCCTTGCAGGCCATTTGTTAACGAAGGCGAGGAGAAACGGGATCATGAGCGACGCAAAGCCGATCTGGATCAGGGATCCGCTGGCCATCCTCGCCGACGGTGCCGGGCGCGGCATTGTCGTTAAAGATGGCCGTATCGTTGAACTCGTGCCGGCCGGCCGCACGCCGGCGACCGCCGATGTCACGGTGTTCGATGCGAGCGCACACGCCGTGCTGCCGGGCCTGATCAACACCCATCATCATTTCTATCAGACGCTGACGCGGGCGCTGCCCGCGGCGATGGACCGCGAGCTGTTTCCCTGGCTGCAGGCGCTCTATCCGGTGTGGGCGAGGCTGACGCCGGAGGCGCTCGAGCTCGGCGTCACCGTTGCGATGTCCGAGCTGCTGTTGTCGGGTTGCACCACCACGACCGATCATCATTATGTCTTCCCGGCGGGGCTCGAAGAGTCCGTCGACATCGAGGTCGGCGTCGCAAGGCGTCTCGGCATGCGCGTGCTGCTGACGCGCGGCTCGATGAACCTGTCGCAGCGCGATGGCGGCTTGCCGCCGGACAGCGTCGTGCAGGACGAGGACACCATCCTCGCCGACAGCGCGCGCGGCGTGGCAAAGCATCACCAGCGCGGTGCCGATGCGATGGTGCAGATTGCGCTGGCGCCGTGCTCGCCGTTCTCGGTGACGACGTCGCTGATGCGCGCCACCGCCGATCTCGCCGACAAGCTCGACGTGCGCCTGCACACCCATCTCGCCGAGACCGAGGACGAGAACAGATTCTGCCAGCAGATGTTTGGCTGCCGTCCGCTCGATTATCTCGAGCAATGCGGCTGGCTTAATGCGCGGACTTGGCTCGCACATGGCATCTTCTTCAATGCCGACGAGATGAAGCGCCTCGGCAAGGCGAAGACGACCATCAGTCATTGTGCGTGCAGCAATCAATTGCTGGCCTCGGGCTGCTGTCCAGTGTGCGAGATGGAAGAGGCCGGCGTTGGCATCGGGCTCGGCGTCGACGGCTCGGCCTCCAACGATGGATCGAATCTGATGCAGGAGGTGCGTGCCGCGTTCCTGCTGCAACGGGCTCGCTACGGCGTGACCAAGGTCAGCCACAAGGATGCGCTGCGCTGGGCCACCAGGGGCTCGGCGGCGTGTGTCGGCCGTCCCGAGCTCGGTGAGATCGCGGTTGGCAAGGCCGCCGACCTCGCGCTGTTCAGGCTGGACGAGCTGCGCTTCTCCGGTCATGGCGATCCCCTGGCCGCGCTGGTGCTGTGCGGGGCGCATCGGGCTGATCGGGTGATGGTGGCGGGGAATTGGGCCGTGGTGGACGGCGCGATCCCGGGACTCGACGTTCCGGACCTCATCCGCCGGCACAGTTCCGCAGCGCGGGCGATTCACGCGGGGTAAAATAGAAAGAGGGGGCGACCACAAGTGCCGGGTGCTTCTGGCCACCCCCTCCGAACCTCCTCCGGGAGGAGCAGGTGATTTAGGTAATGCAAGAAGCGTGCTACTTGCCCGGCAGCTTGTCGTCGATGCCCTTGACGTAGAAATTCATGCCGAGGATCTGGCCGTCGGCGAGATTGGCGCCGCCCTTGCACTCGATCTCCTTGCCGTCCTGCCCAATCACCGGGCATTTGAACGGGTGCAGCTTGCCCGCGGTGATTGCCGCCTGGGCATCCTCGGCGATCTTCTTCACGTCGTCAGGCATGTTGGTATAAGGCGCCATCGCGAACATGTGGCTGTCGAGACCGCCCCAGCTGTCCTCGGACTTCCAGGTGCCGTCGAGCTCGGCCTTGACGCGTTCGATGTAGTAGGGGCCCCAAGTGTCGAGGATCGAGGTCAGCTGGGTCTTGGGCCCGAACTTGATCATCTCGGAGTCCTGGCCGAAGGCGAGCTTGCCGCGTTCGCTGGCGATCTGCATCGCCGCGGGCGAATCCGTGTGCTGCATGATGACGTCGGCGCCCTGGTCGATCAGCGCCTTGGCGGCGTCGGCCTCCTTGCCCGGATCGAACCAGGTGTTGGCCCAGATGATCTTGACCTTGATGTTCGGGTTGATGGTCTGCGCCGCGATCATCGTCGCGTTGATGCCGGAGACGACCTCCGGAATCGGGAACGAGCCGATATAGCCGAGCACGCCGGACTTCGACATCTTGGCCGCGATCAGGCCTTGAATGTAGCGGCCCTGATACCATTTCGACGAATAGGTCGACATGTTCTTGTCGCGCTTGTAGCCGGTGGCGTGCTCGAAATGCACGTTCGGATATTTCTTGGCGACCTTCAGCGTCGGGTCCATGTAACCGAACGACGTCGTGAAGATCAGCTTGTTGCCGGCGCGCACCAGCTGCTCGATGGCGCGCTCGGCGTCGGGACCCTCCGGCACGTTTTCGAGATAGGTGGTCTCGATCTTGTCGCCGAGTTCTTTCACCAGCGCCTGGCGCGCCAGCTCGTGCTGATAGGTCCAACCGAGATCGCCGATCGGGCCGAGGTAGATGAAGCCAACTTTCAGCTTGTCGGCGGCGGACGCTGCGCTGACGCTCCCGGCAAGCAGAAGGCCGGCAGCCAGCGCAAGAAGTGATTTCCTCATCATCAATCTCCAAACATCAGGGGAAAGCCACGATCCGCGACGTGTGCGCCCCATCGCGCACGTCACGGAAATCAACACACTAGCGGTCAGGTACGAACACGGTGCCGAGCGCGGCCGGCGCGGTCGAGCCGCCGGTACGCGCGCGGGAGAGCAGAACCAGCACGATGACGGTCGCGAGATACGGCAGCGCCGACATGAATTGCGAGGGAATGCCGACACCCCAGCCTTGCGCATGCAGTTGCAGGATCGTCACTGCGCCGAACAGATAGGCGCCGATCACCAGCCGGCCCGGACGCCAGGATGCGAACACGACCAGCGCCAGCGCGATCCAGCCGCGGCCGGCAGTCATGCCGGGAATGAAGAACGGGGTATAGGCGAGCGGCAGATAGGCGCCGGCGAGGCCAGCGCAGGCGCCGCCAAACATCACGGCGAGGGTGCGAATGCGCAGCACGGGATAGCCGAGCGCATGCGCGGAGACATGGTTGTCGCCGCAGGCACGCAGGATCAATCCCGCGCGCGTACGGTACAGGAACCACCAGACGCCGATGATGAGTGCGATGGAGAAATAGACGAAGGCGTCCTCGCCGAACAGCACGCGGCCGACCAGCGGAATGTCGGTGAGGCCGGGAATGTTGAGATGGGCCGCCGGCGTGATGCGCTCGCCGACGAAGCCGGCCCCGATCAGGCCAGACAAGCCGACGCCGAGGATAGTCAGCGCCAAGCCGGTTGCAACCTGGTTGACGGCGAGGCCCAGCGCCATCAGCGCGAAGACCAGCGACATCAGTGTTCCCGCGATGATGCCGAACAGTGCGCCGATCAGAATCGAGCCGGTCAGCCATGCGCCGCCAAAGCCGCAGGCCGCACCGACGATCATCATGCCCTCGACACCGAGGTTGAGCACACCGGCGCGCTCGGTGACGAGCTCGCCGGTCGCCGCGATCAGGAGCGGCGTCGAGGCGGCGAGCACCGACAGGATGATGGCTTCAACCAGCTCCACGGGCCACCTGACGGTTCGGGAAGACCAGCTTGAAGCGGTAGAGAATGAGGGAATCGCAGGCGAGCACGTAGAACAGCAGGATGCCCTGGAAGACCTTGGTGACGTCCAACGGGATCTTCATTGCGATCTGCGCCTGCTCGCCGCCGATAAAGGTCAGTGCGAGAAAAAGGCCTGCAATTAATATTCCAATCGGATTCAACCGGCCGAGGAACGCGACGATGATCGCGGTGAAACCGTAGCCGGGCGAGATGCCGGGCTGGAGATGCCCGACGGGACCCGCGACCTCGATGATGCCGGCGAGGCCGGCCAGTGCGCCCGACACCGCGAAGGTCAGGATGATCAACTGATTGGCGTTGAAGCCGCCGAACCGTGCCGCGCGCGGCGCGGCACCGACGACGCGAATCTCGAATCCCTTGATGGTTCGCCCAAGCAGGATCGCAGCCGCCGCAACGACGAGCAGGGCGATGATCGAGCCGAGATGCAGCCGGCCGCCCTCGAGCAGCAGCGGCACCGTTGCGACGGAATCGAACTCCGCCGTGGTCGGGAAGTTGAAGCCGTTCGGGTCGCGCCAGGGACCGCGGACGAGGTAGTCGAGCAGGAGGTCGGCGACATAGACCAGCATCAGGCTGGTGAGGATTTCACTGGCGCCGAACTTCACCTTGCAGATCGCCGGGATCAGCGCATAGAGCGCGCCCGCGGCTGCGGCCAGCACGAGCATCGCCGGCAGCACCCAGGCGCCGGCGTCGGTGCCTTGCGTTTTCACCGCGAGCCAGCTTCCGGCGACGGCGCCGATCAGGAATTGCCCCTCTGCGCCGATGTTCCAGGCGTTGGCGAGATAGCAGAGCGACAGCCCGATCGCGATCATCACCAGCGGTGTCGCCTTCACCGCGATCTCCTGCAGCGAATAGCCGTCAGTCAGGGGCGCGATGAAATAGGCTTGCAGGGCGAGCAGCGGATTCTTGCCGAGGATCGCGAACAGGATGGTCATGGTCACGATCGTGAGGCCAATCGCGATCAGCGGCGAGACCAGGGCGATCGTGTTGGAGCGCTCGGCGCGCTTCTCAAGCACCAACTGCATGCGCGGCCTCCTTCGGCTCCAGGCTGCTGCCGCCCATCAACAGGCCGAGCTTTTCGCGCGTTGCGTCGCGCGTGGCGAGCGGCTCCGACAGACGACCGTGGAACATCACGGCGATACGGTCGGCGATTTCGGCGAGCTCGTCGAGATCCTGGCTGGTGACCAGCACTGCGGCGCCCGCGGTTGCGAGATCAAGCAACGCCTGGCGGATGACGGCGGCAGCACCCGCGTCGACGCCCCAGGTCGGCTGGCTCACCACCAGCACCGCCGGGTTGCGCAGGATCTCGCGGCCGACGATGAATTTCTGCAGATTGCCGCCCGAGAGGGATGCTGCTTCCGGATCGCGCTTGGCCTTGCGTACGTCGAAAGTCTCGGTCGCCTTGTCCACGGTCTTTAGCGTGGCGGCGGTGTCGATGAATCCATGATTGACCATGCCGCTGGCGGCGTGTCCGGTGAGCAGGGCATTCTCCGACAGCTTCATGCGCGGGGCGGTACCGTGGCCGAGCCGCTCCTCCGGCACGAAGGCGGCGCCGAGCTTGCGCCGCTTGGTGATCGAGAGGTGGCCAGCGGCGATGCCTTCGATCACCACCGTGCCGGGGTCCTTCGACAGCCGCTCGCCGGACAGCGCGGCGAACAACTCGTCCTGGCCGTTGCCGGCCACGCCGGCGATGCCGAGGATTTCGCCGCCCTTCAGCTCGAAGGAGATGTGCTCGAGCCGCACGCCGTGCGCCTCGTCGGGGGCGAGCGAAAGATCGTTGACGACCAGCCGTGGTATGGTGGTCTGCCGGCCTGCGGCCGCCTTCACTTGCTTGATCTCGCCGCCGACCATCATGCGTGCGAGCGAGGCGGCGGTCTCGAGCCGAGGATTGCAGGTCTGGATCTTCTTGCCGCCGCGCAGGATGGTGGCGGTATCGCAGAGCCGCTTCACCTCCTCGAGCTTGTGGCTGATGTAGAGGATGGCGCGGCCTTCGGCCTTGAGCCGCTCCAGCACGATGAAGAGCTGGTCGGCCTCCTGTGGCGTCAGCACCGCAGTCGGCTCGTCCAGGATCAGGAATTTCGGGTCTTGCATCAGCGCGCGGACGATCTCGATGCGCTGGCGTTCGCCGACGGACAGTTGCCAGACCTCGCGCTTGGGATCGAGCGGCAGGCCATAGGTCTTCGACACCTGCTCCAGCCGCGCCGACATGTCCTTGAAGGATTCCTTGCCATCGAGACCGAGGGCGACATTCTCGGCCACGGTGAGATTGTCGAATAGCGAGAAGTGCTGGAACACCATGCCGATGCCGCGGCTGCGCGCTTCCGAGGGGCCGGACAACACGATTCGATCGCCCTGCCAGCGGAGCTCGCCGGCAGAGGGCTGGATCAGCCCATAGATCGCCTTCACCAAGGTCGACTTGCCGGCGCCGTTCTCGCCGAGCAAGGCGTGGATTTCCTTCGGCCAGATGTCGATGTCGATGGAATCGTTGGCGAGGAAATCCCCATAGCGTTTGGTGAGCCCCACCGTTTGAAGCAACGGTGACTCGCCGGAATGCAGGTCGTTAGGCGTCGAATCTAACATTCGCTGGTACGCTTGCGTGGGATGAAGTGCCTCAATAGTGGGCTAGTTTGAACCGCCGCGTAAGGTGTGAAAATGCGTCATCCCTTGCTCAACGCTGCGGCAGGAGGCCGGTCACGCGAGTCGCGGTCGTTTCCAGGCGCCAGGCGTTCCCAACAGCGCTTGCATGGCTCCTGCGGCCGCGCGCTGCACGCGGCGGCTGTTGCAAATTTGTGACGGTTCAAGCCAAATCGGAACCCACTATGCAGGCTTGACGTGAAGTTGAGCAAAGTCGCGCCATCGCTCGTATGCATTTCGTCGTGACCACGACGGCCGTCGTCGACAGCCACGCTTGGGTTGTCGCGTCGACGCAAAATGCAAACAGAATCAAACGGGAATGTTCGGCAAGACATTGTTGCCGGCCGCTGATGGTGCGGCATCAAACTCTCCAACATTCCGCAGTGAAACGCGGCGCGCTGCCGAAACAAGCGGCATGCCTTGAAAAAAGTTGAGGCTTCTCACCTCAGGACTTCGGCGCAAGTGTCGCACCCAAGGGACATTCATTTTCACGTGTCCAAGCTTGGGGGTATTCAGGATGTCGTTTCGTTTCAAGGCAATTGCAGCAACGGCGCTGTCACTTGCTACGCTGGCCATCGGTGGCTGGGCTCACGCGGCGGATATGCAGGTCAAGGCGGCCAAGAAGGCGCCTGACCTCCCGTTCTTCCTGGTGATCGACAACCGCGTGTCGTTCTCCTGGATGCCGAAGGGCACCGATCCCGGCATGTGGAGCGTCAATCCCAACGGCAGCATCAACGGCACCACCGCCAAGCAGGTCTACTCCTTCACCCACTTCGACCTCTGGGCCTACGGCACCAACTTCTTCACCATCTCGATGTTCAAGTCGGGGCACAACGACCCTGCTTCGCCCTGTACCGCACCGGGCGTAACGATCACCGGCGCCGCCGCCGACTGCGCCGGCGCGACCGAGATTTACGGCCTGTTCCGCTCGACCCTCGGCTGGAATGAGTTGTTCAACACCAAGACCTTCACGATGGGTCCGTTGCACAACATCTCGTTCGAAGTCGGTATGGACGCCAACACCGAGAACACCTTCCTCGCGCCCGCCAAGCGTGACGTCGTCGCCGGTCTTCAGTTCGCCTTCGATCTGCCCTACAAGGGCTATGTCAACGTCGCTCCGTTGATGTACTGGGAATTCCAGAACCACAACGCCTTCACCCAGTGCGGTCTGTTCGGTGCGGGCGTCGCGGGCGTTACCTGTAACTCCGATGGCAATGTCAGCTACAACCCGACCTGGGCCGTCGAAATCAACTACTACATGGACCTCGGCTTCCTGCCGCCGAACATGCAGTTCTGGTCGATCAGCGGCCGCGCCGGCTGGTACGGGCCGAAGGGCGACTCGAATGGCCTTCCTGCGCTCTCGGGCATCGGCCGGTTCTCGACCGCCTCGAAGACCGAGCTGAACAGCGAACCAATCCGTCTGACCTTCGACGCTTCGAAGGCGGCCTGGGGTGACAAGTACTCGCACTTCGTCGATCTCTGGGTTGCCTATCGCTACTGGCAGAACAAGTTCGGCCTCGACCACAACGCCATGCCCGGGGTCTGCACGATCGCCGCGACCGGCCAGAGCACCAAGAGCTGCACCGAGTCCACGGTGTACGGTGGTATCACTGTGAAGTTCTGATCGGTTACAGGGCTCGAGTGGCGCTGCGCAGCGATGCGTAGCGCCATTCGTGTTTGGGGAGAGAATCGCGCTAATACAAGGGTGGGCAAAGCGAAGCGTGCCCACGACTTCTACTGATGTTGAAGTCAGATGGTGGGCACGGCGCAAGGGCGCCTTTGCCCACCCTTGTACTGTTTGCTGGATACCTACTTCGTCCACACGCCGTCGTGCAGCGCTTCGGCTTCGTCTTCGAGCAGCGGACCAAGCACCTCTGTCGGCCGCTGGCCGCTCGCAAACACCTCACGACAGGGCAGGTCGAGCGTTGGGTTCTCCGGATGATTGCCGGTGACGGCGCGCAGGCGGTGCTCGCTGAGGCCGTAGACCACGCGGCCGATGCCGGCCCAGTAGATCGCGCCGGCGCACATCGCGCAGGGCTCGGCCGAGGAATAGAGCGTCGCCGTCGCCAGCACCTC
This sequence comes from Bradyrhizobium monzae, assembly GCF_021458635.1. Lineage (GTDB taxonomy): Bacteria > Pseudomonadota > Alphaproteobacteria > Rhizobiales > Xanthobacteraceae > Bradyrhizobium. The sequence goes on along the minus strand of NZ_JAIRDQ010000001.1, from coordinate 929,510 downwards.
GCGGCTGAGCGTGCGGCACGCTTCCGTGGCGGCCAGACGCTCGGCATGCGCGGTGCCGTCGTGATCCGGCATATAGCCGTTCTCGGTCTCGATCAGCACCTTGCCGTCGGCATCGACGACGATGCAGCCGAAGGGATGATTGCCGTGCGTGAGGGAACGGCGCGCGACCGCGAGGGACAAGCGCAAAAAGTATTCGTCGCGTTCGCTTGCGCCGTCCATCCCGCCTCCGCGGTCAGTGCCCCGCCATGTGCCGGCCGACCTCGGTGAGATCGGCTTCGCTGGTCCGTGCTTCATACACGAATTCGCCGTGGAACATCACCACCAGCCTGTCGGACAGTTCGAGCAATTCGTCGAGATCCTCGCTGACGAGCAGCACCGCGGCGCCGCGATTGCGCGCGGCCATGATCTCGGCGTGGATCTGCGCCACGGCCGCGAAGTCGAGGCCGAAGCAGGGGTTGGCTGCTATCAGCACCTCGACCTCACTGCCGAGCTCGCGGGCGAGCACGGCGCGCTGTACATTGCCTCCAGATAGCGCCGAGATCGGGGTATCCGGCGTGCGGGTCTTGATCCTGTACTGGCCGATCTTCTTCTTCGCGTCGTCGCGGAAGGCGCCGCGATTGAGCCACCAGCCGCCACCGGCGAAGGGGGCGCGATCGAACTCGCGGAAGGCGATGTTGTCGGCGACGCTCATGCCGCCGACGCAGGCGTTCTTCAGCGGTTCCTCGGGCAGGAGCGACATCTTGTGGCGCCGCATCTCTTCGCGGCTGGCGTGATAGGGATCGCCGGCGACGCGGATTTCACCGCCCTCCGCTTCGCGCTGGCCGGCCAGGACTTCGACCAGCTGGCGCTGGCCGTTGCCGGAGACGCCGGCGATGCCGACGATCTCGCCGGCACGCACGGTGAGGGAGACGTCATGCACGGCGATGGAGCCAGCATCGTCGAGTGCGCGGACCTTTGCGAGCTCCAACCGCGCCTGTCCGGCTTCGCCCGTGCGCGGCGGCTGCACGGTCAACTCCTCGGCGCCGATCATGGTGCGCGCCATCGCGTCCGGTGTCAGCTCGGCGACCTTGCCGGCGCCGGCGAGCTTGCCACGGCGCAGGATCGTCACCTCATCGGCGAAGGCCATGACCTCGCGGAACTTGTGCGTGATCATCAGGATGGTCAGCTCGCCCTTGACGACCATGTCGCGGAGCATGCCGAGCACCTCGTCGGCTTCGGCCGGTGTCAGCACCGAGGTCGGCTCATCAAGGATCAGGAAGCGACGCTTCAGATAGAGCTGCTTCAGGATCTCGCATTTTTGCCGCTCGCCGGCCGAGATGTCGGAGACTTTTGCGGAGAGCGGCACCTTGAAGGGCATGCGGGCGAGGAACGTGTCGAGCTCCTTCATCTCCTTCGGCCAGTTCACCACGGCCGGCACGTCGTCGCGCGCCAGCACGAGATTTTCGGCGACTGTCATGGCCGGCACCAGCGTAAAATGCTGGTAGACCATGCCGAGGCCGAGCGCATGCGCGTCCTTCGGATTGGCGATCGCCTGCTCGCGGCCGCCGACGAGGATGTCGCCCTCGGTCGCGTGGTAATAGCCCATGATGCATTTGACGAGAGTCGATTTGCCGGCGCCGTTCTCGCCGAGCAACGCATGGAACGAGCCGGGCCGCACCTTCAGCTCGACATTGTCCAGCGCCAGGAAATCGCCGAAGCGCATGGTCATGGCGATGGCATCAACGCCGAAGGCGCCGGAGGGCGGGGGCGGTTCGCCGATGATCACGAAATCGCTCCGATGAAGGCATCCGACGTCGAGACGGCGCCGAACACGCCGCCCTGCATCTTGATCATCTTCAGCGCATGGTCGTGGTTGCTCTTGTCGGTCGCTCCGCAGCAATCGTGCAGCAGCACGCATTCGAAACCGCGGTCGTTGGCCTCGCGCATCGTGGTGTGGACGCAGACGTCGGTGGTGATGCCTGTGAGGACGATGTTCTCGATCCCGCGCACGCGCAGGATCAATTCGAGGTCGGTGGCGCAGAACGAGCCCTTGCCGGGCTTGTCGATAATCGGTTCACCTGGCAACGGCGCCAGCTCCTCGATGATGTCCCAGCCGGGCTCGCCGCGCACCAGGATGCGGCCGCACGGGCCGGGATCACCGATGCCCGCGCCAATCTGGCGCGAGCGCCAGCGCTTGTTGGCGGGAAGATCGGAGAGATCGGGGCGGTGGCCTTCGCGGGTATGGATGATGTGAAACCCTTGGCTTCGCATGGCGGCGAGCAGTCTCTTGATCGGCTCGATCGGCGCTCGCGTCAGCGAGAGGTCGTAGCCCATCTTGTCGACATAGCCGCCGACCCCACAGAAATCGGTCTGCATGTCGATGATGATGAGCGCGGTGTTTTGCGGGCGGAGGTCGCCATTGTAGGGCCAGGCGTAGGGCTCGGACTTGATAGTGCGCTCGGGCATGATCTCGGTCTCTAGCGGGTGATCGACAATTCGGCCGGGGCTCCGGTCAACGTGCGTTTCGGCGAGCAGGTGATGATCATGATCGCCAGCGTCAGGATGTAGGGCGCGGCGTTGAAGAGGTGATAGCCGGAAGTAACGCCGACGGATTGCAGCGCCGGTCCGAGCGCCGCGGCGCCGCCGAAGGCGAGCGAGGCCCACAGGCAGAGCAGAGGATCCCAGCGCGCGAAGATCACGAGCGCCACCGCCGTGATTCCTTGGCCGGAGGAGAGGCCCTCGTTCCAGCTTCCGGGATAGAACAGCGACAGGAACGAGCCGCCGATGCCAGCAAGGAAGCCGCCGACCATGGTGGCGCGCAGGCGGATCAGGAGCACGGAGTGGCCCATCGCGCGTGCGGCGTCCGAGCTCTCGCCGGCGGTGCGAATGAGCAAGCCCCAGCGTGTGGTGCGGAAGGCCCAATAGAGGATCGGTGCAAGTGCGATGCCGATCAGGAAGAGCACGTTGACGCGCAGCGCGGCGCGGAGCTGCGGGATGTCGCTCCACCAGCCGAAATCGATCGCGGGCAGCCGCGGCGCGGTCGGCTCGATCAGCGGCTTGCCGAGGTAGAAGGCAAGCCCGGTGCCGAACAGCATCAGGGCGATGCCGACCGCGACGTCGTTGACACGGGGCAGCGAGCAGATGCCGGCGTGTAGCGCGCCCAGCAGGGCGCCGGTGATGCCGGCGGCGAACACGCCGAGCCAGGGCGATCCCGTCAGATAGGAGATGCCGTAGGCGCTCATCGCGCCCATCACCAGCGTGCCTTCCAGGCCGAGATTGATACGCCCCGAGCGCTCGGTGATGCATTCGCCGAGGCTCACGAACAGGAATGGCGTGGAGACGCGAATGGCGCCGCCGAGCACGGCGAGCGGGACGGTCCAGAGTCCGATCGATCCGTCTGCCATCTCAGGGTTTTCCCTTCAGAAAGCGGATGCGGCCGTAAAGCGCATCGCTGGCGAGCACGAAGACGAAGATGATGCCCTGGAGCACCAGCACGGATGCGTCAGGCAGTCCGAGGCGGCGTTGCAACAGACCGCCGCTGGCGCTGATGCCACCGAGCAGGATCGCGACAGGAATGATCGCAAGCGGATTTTGCCGCGCCAGGAAGGCAACCAGGATGCCGGTGAAGCCATAGCCGGCCGCGAGATTGGCGTTGGTGCGCCCCTGCACGGCGGCAACCTCGACCATGCCCGCAAGACCCGCGGCGCCGCCGGCGAGGAAGCAGATGGTGAGAATGAGTTTGCTGACGCCGAGGCCGACGATCTTCGCGGCGCGGATGTTGCCGCCGGCGACGCGCGCAGCGAAGCCGAACACGGTGTGATAGATCAGGATGTAGGCGGCGATGGCGGCGATCAGGCCGAAGACGAGGCCCCAATGCACGTCGGTGCCGGGGATCGAGCCGATCATGTTGGCGGCGCCGATCTCGCGGGTCGACGGCTTGTTGAGGCTCGCCGGATCGCGCATCATGCCTTCGACGAGATGATTGAGGATCGCGAGCGCGATGTAGACGAGCAACAGGCTCGAGATCGTCTCGTTGACGCCGCGATACTGCCGAAGCGCGCCTGCCAGCATGATCCACAATCCGCCGCCGATGACGCCGGCGATGACCATGGCAATCTGCACGACGAGCGGCGGCATGCCCTGAAGCAGCAGTGCGGCGCTCGTTGCCGACAGTGCACCGATCAGCAGCGCGCCTTCGCCGCCGATGACGACCATGCCGAGTTGCGCGGGCAGTGCGGTGCAAAGTGCGGTGAGGATGAGGGGTGCGGCACGCGTCAGCGTATTCTGCCAGGAGAACCAGGTGCCGAAGGCGCCGTAGTACATGTAGAAATAGAGGTCCAGCGGGTTCTTGCCGAACAGCATGACGAAGATGCCGAAGACCAGGAGCGCGCCGGCGAGCGCCGCGCCCGGGATCAGGACATATTCGATCGTGCCGCCGTGGCGTTGGAGAAAGCCGGGGTCGGCGGCCGGGGCAACCGCCCCGACCGCCTCGGCAGAATCCGCTGCTTCCGATGTCACGAAGTCGCTCCGATCACGCCCTCGACGAGATAGTCCATCTTCTCGAGTTCGGGATCCTTCTGACCGCGATCGGTGCCGGCCGCGATGACGGTCTTGCCCTTGTTGTCGACCAAGCCGCCCTTGAAGATGGCAAATCCGTCCGCGGACAGGAATTTGGCTTTGGCCTCGTCTGCCGCCTTGCCCGCTTCGGCCGAGACGGATTCGCCATAGGCCGAGACCTTGACGATCTCTTCCTTGAGACCGCCGCGGTAGAAATTCGGGATGCCTTCGCCGGCGGCGATCATCTTGACGAACTTCGGATAGAGCGCTTCCCAATTCCACTCCGCGCCGGTGAGATATGCCTTGGGCGCCAGCGCCGACTGGTTGGTGTGATAGCCGCAGACGAAGGCACCACGGCGCGCGGCGTTCTCGACCATGGTCTTGGGGCCGTCGACGTGACAGGTCAGCACGTCCACACCCTGGTCGATCAAGCTGTTGGTGGCCTCGGCCTCCTTGACCGGCATCGACCAGTCACCGGTGAAGATCACTTGCGTGGTGGCCTTCGGATTGACGGATTTGGCGCCCAGCGCAAAGGCGTTGATGTTGCGCAGCACTTGGGGAATTGGCTTGGCTGCGACGAAGCCGAGCTTGCCGCTCTTCGACGTCAGGCCTGCGACGATGCCCGAGATGTACTGCGCCTCGTCGATATAACCAAAGTAGCTGCCGGCGTTCTTCGGATCCTTGTCCGACCAGAGGCCACCGCAGTGCTCGAAGCGCAGCTTCGGGTACTTGGCGGCCATCTTGATCATGTGCGGATTGTAGTAGCCGAACGAGGTCGGGAAGAGCAGGGTGGCGCCGTCGAGGTTGATCATGGACTCGATCGTCTTCTCGACCGCGTCGGTCTCCGGCACCTTCTCTTCCTCGACGATTTTCAGTCCAGGAATCTTCTTCAGCGCCGCCGCGCCCTGCGCGTGTGCCTGGTTGTAGCCGTAGTCGTCGCGCGAGCCGACATAGATGAAGCCGATGGTGGTGTCAGCTGCGAAGGCCGGGCGGACGCCGGCCGCCGCGCCGAGGGTGAGGGCGGCACCGCCCTGCAACACATGACGTCGTGAAATCCTGCCAAAATCCATTGCTTGCTCCCCTTGGCGGCTGGACCGCCTTAATCTCGCGGCTGCGCCGGTCTGGCGGAGCCCGGGATAGGAGGTCGCAAGCTTCGTGCCAGAGGCTGTACGGCAGGCATTCATTTATAAGGCATTGAAAATATCAGATATATCCGGCGAAGAAGTCTTGATCAGAAAATCGGCAGATTAAATTATGAGCAATATTATCGCGTTGTATGCAATGTAGTTAAGCAGTCTTAACTGGCTCTCACGTGTGCATGAAGGGGACGGGGGCGGTCGGCTGACCACCAGCATTCATGCTAACCACGCGCTGACTCGAAGTGGCGCCGGCCGCCTGAATTCGCTGGCACCGAACTTGTATCGATTGGGATTGCGACCGCCCGCGCGGTCTCCAGGATGGAAAGCTTGACCGAGATGGCTGCCCTGACCGCCGTTCAACATGCATCGCTCGGCGAGGAGATCGTGCGTCGGATTAGCGAGCTCGCGGCGATCTCGGAAGAAGACGGCAAGCTCACCCGTATCTATCTCACGAAGGAGCTGCGGGCGGCGTCGGACCTCATCCTCGGCTGGATGCGCGAGGCCGGCATGAGCGCGCATCTCGATGCGATCGGCAATGTCTGCGGCCGTTACGAAGGCGAGCGGCCGGGCGCACCCTGCCTGATGCTCGGCTCGCACTACGACACGGTGCGTGACGCCGGCAAATGGGATGGGCCGCTGGGCGTGATCACGGCGATTGCCTGCGTCGCCGAGCTCAACCGCCGCGGCAAGCGCCTGCCGTTTGCGATCGAGGTGGTCGGCTTCGCCGACGAGGAGGGCGTGCGCTTTGCCTCGACCCTGCTCGGCAGCCGCGCAGTCGCGGGCACTTTCGACGAGAGCGTTTTGAACACGCGTGATCGCGACGGCGTGTCGATGCGCGATGCGCTCGTCACATTTGGCCTGGACCCCGATCATATCGGTGCGGCTGCGCGGGCCCGGCGCGAATTACTGGCCTATCTTGAATTGCACATCGAGCAGGGGCCGGTGCTCGAAGCGCATAATCTCCCCGTCGGTGTCGTCACCGCGATTGCGGGCGCGACGCGGCTGGCGGCGGGGCTCACCGGCATGGCCGGTCACGCCGGCACCGTGCCGATGGCGCTGCGCCGTGATGCGCTCAGCGGTGCTGCCGAATGCATTGGCGCGATCGAGCAGTTTTGCCGGACCGACGAGGGGGGCCTGGTCGGCACCGTCGGCTATATCCAGGCGAGGCCGGGCGCGACCAATGTCATTCCGGGCGAAGTATCCTTCACCATCGACATGCGCGCGCCGACCGATATGCATCGCAAGCGCGCGGTCGCCGACGTCGTCCGCCAGATCGAAGCGATCGCAAAGCGCCGGCAACTGGCGCTTCAGCTCGACGTCACTCATGAGAACCGCACTGCACCTTGTGCGCCCTGGCTGAAGGATCAGATCGCGCACGCAATCGCCTCCGAAGGTTTTTCCGCCTTCGAGCTGCCGAGCGGAGCAGGGCACGACGGCATGGCGATGATCGATATTGCCGATGTCGGCATGATCTTCGTCCGCTGCCGCGGCGGCATCAGCCATCATCCGGACGAGCATGTGGAGCTCACGGACGCCGATGCCGGCGCGCGGGTGCTGCTGCGGGTGATCGAGAATTTCAGGCCGCGGGAGGGATAAGCCTGTCCCGCAAGTCACCGGCTAGAGATACGAATCTGGCAGGGCTAAAATAGCGACTGCCCGGCACCGGGATCACCAGACATCAGCCGACCGATACAGATGAACAGCGATATTTCCCTTCCGACGCACCGAGAGAACCGGTTTTACCAGGGCCCAGCCGCGACCCTTGTCGCGAATGCGCTTCAGGCGGTCAATTTTCTCGGTGATCGTTTCCTGAGACAGTCGCATCATTCGCTGTCGGCCATCGAGGACCTTTACCGGCATTCGATGGACAGCGCCTTTTCGGTGACCGAGGCGTTCCTCGTCACGGGCGCGCCGCACGCCTCCGCCTATTACCCGCGCGACTTCGCCTGGTTTTATCCCGACGTCCTCGACCCCGAAACCATTATGGATGCGCAGGACGCCGTGCGCCGGGCGCGCCTGCTCGAAAAGAGCGTGCGCCTGTTGCTGGAGGCGGTTCGCGCCGATGTCGTCACGACGACCATCGTTCCTGCGGGGCGCGGCCGGTATCTCGGCGTGAACTATTTCTCGCGTCCTTCGGATACGCTGCTCGGCATTCTCGCTGGCCTCCGGCAGATGCTCTCCGCCGAGGAGCGTACGTCGTCCCATCTGGCGATGTCGCAATGCGCGCATGCCGGCCGTTTGTTGCTGGCCGAATATGGCGGCGATCTGAAGCGCGCAATCCTGAGACTCGCAAGCGAGCTCGAGCCGTTCGAGGCCGACGGCGCCGGATATTTGCTGTGCGATGCCGGCGGGCCTCGCTCTGCGGCAACGGACACCCGCGCCGAGCGCCGGCGTTTTGTCACCAATGCCTGCGTCTACACAACCTTCGTGTGGGGCGTGCAGCTCGGTGTGGTCGACGAGAACGAGCTGAAGCGGCTACTTGGGCGCGACCTCGGGCAGTATAAGCGCGACCTGCTCCGCCTGTTTGGCAAGGACGGCTATATCAGACACTCGCTGGATGGACCGGCTGGCACGCCGGTGTCCCTGGTCGCGCTGGATTTCGTCAGCGTACATCGCGGCTTCTGGGATATGAGCGATGTGAGCGAGCGCGCCTTGTTTGCGGTCACGACGGACTTGATCATTGCCGAGCCGCGCTTCCGCATCCCCAGCACATTCCACTTCCTGGTGTCGGCGGATAATCCGCGGAACAAGATGATCCATAAGATCGCGGCGCCGGCCTATCAGGGGCGCTCGTCCTGGCCGACGTTCAACGTCGAGTTCGCGGACCGCATGCTGGACTTTGACGAGTCCGCGGGGAGCGATACCTACCGGGCCTGCGCGCAAGGAATATTGAAGGACATTCGCACCGCGACCGAGGTCCATGGCGGCTATCAGGAGCTGATCTCCGAGCAGGGCCTGAAATATCGCACGTGGGCCTACAAAGGCGCGGTGGCCCATTCCTGGTTTCCGCGCTTCCTGTCGGTCTGGAGGAGGGCGTATGGGACGCCGCTCCTCCGGTGGAACGATTGACCCCGGCGCTATCCCGCCGTCACATCCACCAGCTCGCCGCCCTCGAGGACCTTGGCCGCCTTGGCGCGGTCGAGGTCACCTTCCCATGCGGCGACGACGACTGTCGCCACGCAATTGCCGATGAGGTTGCCGACTGCGCGAGCCATGCCGATGAACCAGTCGACCGACAATACCAGCACGAGGCCGATCGCCGGAATGCTCGGCACCGCGTTCAGCGTCGCGGCGAGGATCACGATCGCCGAGCCCGGTACGCCGTGCGCGCCCTTTGACGTGATCAGGGAGACCCCCAGCACCAGCAGGAGATCGCCGAACGACAGCGGCGTGTTGGTGGCCTGAGCGATGAAGACGACGGCAAGCGTCAGATAGATTGAGAAGGCGTCGAGGTTGAAGGAATAGCCGGTCGGGATCACCAGTCCGACGACGGAATCCTTCACACCCATGCGCTCAAGCTTCTTCATGATCTGGGGAAGCACCGCGTCGGACGAGGCGGTCGCAAGCACGATGGTCAGCTCTTCGCGCAAGTAGGAGAGGAACTTGAGGATGTTGATTCCAGCGAGCGCCATCACGCTACCGAGCACGCCCAGCACGAAGATGCCAACGGAGACATAGAACAGCATGACCAGCGAGACGAGCTGCTTCAGCGAGCCGACGCCATATTTGCCGACGGTGTAGGCGACCGCGCCGAGTACTCCGAGCGGAGCAACCCGAACAATAAGTCCCATGACACGGAACAGCACGGTGGAGGCCGCATCGATGATCGAGGTGACGAGCGCGCCTTTTTCGCCGCCGACCAGTGCGAGGCCGACGCCGAACAGCACGGCGAAGAACAGCACCTGGAGCACGTCGTTGCGCGACAGCGCGTCGAAGGAGGTGGACGGAATCACGTTGAGCAGGAAGGCGCCGATGCCGGCCCCCTGCAGCTTGTGGGCGTTGTCGGCGTAGGTGTTGAGCGCCTTGGCATCGAGCGTCGAGGGATCGATGTTCATGCCGTGGCCAGGACCGAAGGCGTAAGCCAGGATGAGGCCGACCACGAGCGCCACCGTCGTCATCGTCTCGAAATAAAGCAGCGCCTTGACGCCGACGCGTCCGACCTTCTTGAGATCGCCGGCGCCGGCAATGCCGTGCACTACGACGCAGAACACGATCGGCGCCACGATCATCGAGATCAGCTTCAGGAAGGCGTCGCTGAGGATCTTGAGGCTGATGGCGAAGTCCGGGGCGACCACGCCGAGGATGATGCCGAGGATCAGCGCCGCCAGGACCTGGACGAACAGCGAGGCGTAGAGTGGCTTGCGCTCTGCGGCCGGGGCCGCGGCAATGGTCGACATGGTAACTCCCCCGTTTTGACGACGCCTTGATCGTCAAAAGTAGCAACTACCGTGCCAGATTGTCGCGGTTTGAGCCAAAAACGGCCTATTCCGCTGCTTTTGCCGTCCTCCCAAACATCCGTGTTGGTGCCGGGAAGCCGCAGGAGGTGCCGTCGGTGACCTTGATCTGGTCTTCCCATGGCAGCCGGTAGGTGCCGGCGACCATGTCCTGCATGAAGGTGTAGGGGCAGTCCATTGCGCCACCCTTCACCGCGACGTAGCCGCGGTGCCAGAGCTGGTAGATGTTGTTCTCGACGCCCCAGTTGATGCGGGCCTCGCGCACGAGGTCGGGCCGGACCTCGGCGGTGATGATCTCGTCGGCGCGACCGGTAGTGCCGTGCGCCAGCACGCTGCCGTCGAAATTGACGATCATGCCTTCGCCCATGGAATCGAACGAGCCGTCCGAGCCGCACATGCAGACATTCGCGGTGACCATCAGGTTCTGGAACGAATTGGCCTGGTTGGTGAAGCGCCAGGCGTCACGGATCGGCGCCGTGTAGCCGGCGGTCCGGATCATGATCTCCGCGCCCTTGTAGGCGCATTCCCTCGCCATCTCCGGGAACATGCCGTCATGGCAGATGATGAGCGCGATCTTCGCGCCGTTCGGGCCCTCGATCACGGGAATGCCGATGTCGCCCGGCTCCCACGGCTCGACCGGAATCCAGGGGTGAAGCTTGCGGTAATAGAGCTTGATCTCTCCATGGTCGTCGATGATCAGGCCCGAGTTGTAGGGATTACCGTGCGGGTTGAACTCCATGATGGAGAAGCAGCCCCAGATCTTGTTGTCGATGCAGGCTTTCTTGAATGCCGCGACCTCGGGCCCGTCGAGCCGGCACATGATCTCGGGATTGGTGTCCATCGAGAGGCCGTGCAGCGAGTATTCGGGGAACACCACCAGGTCCATGGTGGAGAGATTGCGGCGCGCCTTGCCGACCATCCAGACGATACGCTCGGTCTGCCTGGCGAGATCGGCCTTGGTCGCGACGATCGGCAACTGCAATTGAACCAGTCCGATGACCACGCCCTCAGGCGATTTGTTCAGCCCGCCAAGCCCGTTCATGATCAGCTCCCTCCGTCGGCTCCCTTGCCGTCCGCGCGACGCCGTTGCGCGCAGTTCTCGGCGGAGCAAACCCGATTTTGGCAACGCGCAAAAGTCCATTTTTCAGGCGGCAGGCAACAGTCGTGCGCGCTTGGGTGCCGGGCCCCAGAGTACACGGACGCCCATTGTTGCGGCGCGGCCTGCCTCAACTCTCGGCTTGACCCTCCAATTTGCCGGATGTCAGACTTATGACATGAGTACAGCAAAGCGACATATCGCCAACCTTCGCGACGAATATGCCGAGATGACGCGGCAGCGCATCGTCGCGGCTTTTGTCGAGACGCTGGAGGACGAGGCGGCCGACGACATTTCCATGGCCGCCGTAGCCAAGCGCGCAAAGGTGGCCGAGCGAACCATCTATCGGCATTTCAAGACCCGCGCTGAGCTGTTTGCGGCGGCCGGCGAGTGGATCGAGGACAACGTCTTCGGCTACATTCCCTTCAGGTCGCCCGATGAGCTGCCGAATATTTTCCGCAAGCTGTGCAAGCGGTTCGACCGTCATCCGCATCTGGCGCGTGCCATTGCGATGACGCGAGCGGGCCGCCGGGTGCGCGCCGGCTTCCGGCGGCACCTGATTGACCAGCATCGCAAGGCAATGGCGCCGCTGGTGCGGCATCTCCCCGCAAAGCAGGTCCGGCAGGCGGAGGCGCTCGCGTCCTATCTCAACAACGTGCTGGCCTGGAATGCGATGCGTGAGGACTTTGGCATGTCCAGCGCCGAGATCGCCGACACGGTCGAGTGGGCGCTCACGACCCTTTTGAATGATGTCCGTCAGCGCGACGCCGCTGCGGCGCGTAGCGGCAAGGCTGGCAAATCGCCGCAGAAGCGAACCACTGCGCGCGAAAGCACCGGCGTAGAGTGAGGCAAGCCATGAATGCGATCCCCGACGACCTCCTGATCAACGCGCCCGACGAAGTCCGCATCCGGCAGGACCTGGTGCTGACGGCGCTCGGACGGCGCCCGGCGGATCGCTCGTTGCGGGTCGGCCGGTTGCTCGATGTGCACAGCCGCACCTGGAGCGAGGACCAGGAGATCGTCTTCAAAGGACGACGCATCGCCTGGGTCGGGCCGGCCGGTAGCTATCCCGGCGAGGTCCGCGAGCGGGTGCATCGGCCGGATCTTGCGGCCGTCCCCGGCTTCGGCGAGGTGCACAAGCACATCGAGAGCTCGCATCTGACGCCGGAATGGGAGGCGGCGCTGGTGCTGCCGCATGGCAATACCTGGACCTGCGAGGCGAGCCACGAGTTCTCCAACGTCAACGGCGCGCGCAATCTCGAATTCTGGTTCGAGGCACGCCGCCGCGGTTCGCCGCTCAAGATATTTCCGCAGCCGGGATCGGCGGTGCCGCCGACCGCCTACGAATGGGGCGGCGGCTGGTATGGCCACGACGAGCAGGCGCGCTTCATGGGCGAAAGCCTGATGGTCACCGGTCTCGACGAAGTCATGGATTGGCCGGCGGTGTGGAATCCCGACAATCCCTCCTACAAGCGGCTCTGGGGCATGATCGAGGCGACGTTCGCAGCGCGCGGCGTCGTCGAAGGCCACGCCTCCGGCCTGCGGGATCTGCCCTCCATCAACGCGTTTGCCGCGGCGGGGCTCGCCTCCGATCATGAAGTGCAGACGCCGGAGGAGACCTGGGACAAGCTCACCCGCGGCCTGTTCGTCGAGTTGCGTGTCTACGCGATGGATGAGATCGTGAAATGGCTGCTCGCGAAGGGTCTGCAGGACTGGTCGCAGATCGCCTTCACGACCGATGACCGCAGTGCCAGCCACACGCTCGAGCTTGGCGCGAGTGATCATAATGCGCGGGTCGCGATCGAGGCCGGTCTTGCGCCTGAAATCGCAATCCAGTGTCTCACCATCAACCCGGCGCGGCACATGCGCATCACGCCGTTCGTCGGGAGTCTGGCTCCAGGGCGTTTCGGCGATGTCGTGCTGCTCTCGGACGTCGCCAAGCTTACGATTGCCGAAGTGTGGGCCGATGGCACACAGGTCTCCGAAGGCAAGCGCTATCTTGGTCAGGTGCCTGAAATCCAGTGGCCGGATTGGGCAACCAAGACGGTCAACATCCAGCGCTCGATCAAGCCTCAGGATTTCGAACTGTCGGCCGCGCCCGGCCGCACCACGATGAAGGCGGCGGTGATCCGTCCGTTCCATTGGCATCCCGAATTCTACACCCTCGAGCTGCCGGTGCGCGACGGTGCCGTGCAGCGCGACGAGAGCGAGGCCATCACCAAATTCGCCATCGTCGATCGCTTTTCCGGCGATGGGCGTGTCGCAAAGATGTTTTGGCGCGGCTGTGGCCCGCGCACGCCGGAGACGGCAGTTGCCTGCTCGGTGGCGCACGACAAGCACAACATCTGGGTGGTCGGCTCGTCCGACGCGGCGATGGCAAAGGCGGTCAACGCGTTGATCGAGCTTCAGGGCGGCTGGGCGCTGGTGCGCGAGGGCGAGCTCGTTGCCACCGTACGTTTCGAGGTCGGCGGGCTGATGAGCTGTCGTTCGGCGCAAGCCCTCGATGCCGAGATGCAGGCGCTTTATGCGGAAGGTCGCAAGGTCGACTGGATGTACGAGCCGACGTTCCGGCCACGCTGGTATCCGGGATTCCCGGAGAGGCTCATGTTTGCGACGCTGACCTGTGCGCCCTGGAGCTGGGTGCTGGTGGCACCGTGCGAGCAAGCGCCGCTTGGATTCATCAACGTGCAGACCGGCGAAGCGCATCCGGTGGTCTGGTAGGGGGAGGACTGGGATGGACGAGATGACGAAGCCGCAAGCCGCTCCCGCCGAGCCAGCATCACCCACAGCCTCGGGGCTGCTTGATCGCACTTTCGGCCTCACCGAGCGTGGCACCAGCGTCGGCCGCGAGGTGATGGCCGGCGCGACGACGTTCGCGGCGATGGCCTATATCATCGCGGTGAATCCCGCGATCATGTCCAACGCCGGGATGGACCGTGCCGATCTTGTCAGCGCCACGGCGCTCGCCGCGATCGTCGGCTCGGTGATGATGGGACTGTGGGCCAATCTGCCGCTTGCGGTGGCGCCCGCGATGGGCTCGAACGTCATCTTCACCTATGTCATCGTCAAGCAGATGGGCATGCCCTGGCAGGGCGCACTCGCCATGGTCGCCTTCACAGGCGTGCTGTTCCTGATCCTGAGCCTGTCGAAGCTGCGCGAGAAAGTCGCGAAGGACGTGCCGGAAGCACTGAAGATCGGCATCCAGGCGGCGGTCGGTACCCTCATCGTCTTCATTGCGCTGCGGGGCGCCGGATTCGTGGTCCAGAATCCGTCAACCTATATCGCCATGGGCTCCTTGCGCAGCCCGCCGGTGCTGCTGACGCTGTTCGGTCTCCTGCTCACGCCGGTGTTGGTGGTGCGCCGGGTGCCGGCGGCGCTGATCCTGTCGATCGCGGTGCTCACGCTGATCGGCTTCTTCGTTCCAGCCGCTAACGGAAAGATGGTGACATCAGTTCCATCAGCCATCATGGCGTGGCCGCGCTGGCCGACCAGCACCTTCATGGCGCTCGACATCGGCTATCTCTTCAGCCATTTCGTCGTCGCGCTGCCGCTGCTGTTCTATTTCCTGTGCGCCGAATTCTTCTCGACTCTCGGCACGCTGATCGGCGTCACCGGGGCCGCCAATTTACGCAAGCCAGACGGCTCTATCCCGAATGCCACCGCGGCGTTTGCGACCGATGCGACGGCCTCAATCGTCGGGCCGCTGCTCGGAACCTCCGTCGTCACGGCCTATATCGAATCCATCACCGGCGTGCAGGCCGGCGGTCGCACTGGCCTGACTTCGTTGACCGTCGCGGGATTCTTCTTCCTTGCGCTGTTCTTCTGGCCGATCTTTGTCATCATCCCGCCGCAAGCGACCGCGCCCGCGCTGGTGCTCGTCGGCGTGCTCATGATGCAAGGACTTGCCCGCATCGACATGACCGATCTCGCCAACGCGGTTCCGATCGTGCTGACACTGCTGGTCACCGTGCTGACCAATAATCTCATCAACGGAATGGCGCTGGGGACGCTGAGCTACATCGCTCTCGAAGTGGCAGTCGGTCGGCGGCCGCAGATTCCGGCAATGGTGTGGGGACTCGGGGTCGTGTTCGTCGCATACGCGATCGTGATCGCACAGATCTTTTGACGCGTAGGTTAGGCTGCGAGGTCCAGCAATCGGCACGATCCGCGCACCAGCACCTTGCGTCCGATGGGAGTCATCGCAGGCACGCCCTCTTCAATGACAACGAGACCGAGCTTGACGAGGCTGTCGATGAGATAAGCCTTCGAGAGGCGATTGTTCGCTACGGGGTTACGAAGTGTGCGCAGCGCTGCCCATTGATCCGGCGAAAGATCGAATTCGAAATCGTCGTTCATGTTGCCTCAAGCGGTAGTCACGTTCGAGCGCCCCTGTTAGCGACGCTGCATGAAGACCATGCGACGACAATGAGTCGGGAATTCGGTGAGCTGTTTAGAACTTCTCTTCACGAATTGCCGCAGTCTGTTGCCTCACAATGGTTAAGATCGCTCGGACACGATTATCGTCCTGACTGCTGATCACTAATTGATGATCTTCACTTGATGTTGCGTTGCGACGACCGCAGTGCACGGGAAGCGCTGCTGTCTCATTCTGCGTCGCGATATGCACAGAAATGGTGAGACGCTGGCTGGGCGATTCTGCTACGCTGGTTCTTAGGGAATGGCTTCACACGACAAGGAGTGTGAGTGCATGAACAGGCTGGTGGAAATTCGCAGTCAGGAATCCCTGTGCCGTGAGCGTGCGTCGCTCGATTTTGAGCGTCGGGTTTTCTGGCTTGCGCAAGCCCAGGAATGGGAACAGCGCGCCCTTGACGAAATTGTCTACCACTTTCGTGAATGCAACGTCGCGCACGTGGAGCTTGCGTGAAGCTGACGTTGGCCGCGAACTGAGGATCTACTGGTAAGTCGCAACGATATCGGAGACCGCGCGTTCGAGCTGCTGCGCGGTGGCGCATTGCCGCACCACGCTGCAAAAGGTCGCGTAACGCGGCATCTCGGAGTCGCCAAAGCCCCAGGCGAGCCGTCCTTCGGGGTTGAGCCAGACCAGTCGTTTCGAGCGTTCGGAGACGCGGCGCAGGATGTCTGCACGTGGGTCGAGATTGTTGCTGCGGGCATCGCCGAGCACGATCACCGTGGTCTGCGGCGTCAGCGCACTCATGAAGTCTTTTTCGAAGTCAACCAGCGAAGAGCCGTAGTCGGACGAGCCGAAGCCGACCTTGGACATGATCTCGGCCATTGCTTCTTCGGGCGACTTCTTCTCCAGGATCTCGCTGACCTCGATCAGATGCGACGAGAATGCGAAGGAGCGGACGTCGTCCACAACCTCATGCAGCGAGTGGATGAGGAGCAGGAAGAAATCCGAGACTTGCGCAACCGAGCCGGAGACGTCGCAAATCGCCACGATCTTTGGCCGGTCGCGGTGCTTGCGTTTCCACGCGGTGAGGAAAGGCACGCCGCCCCAGGCGGCGTTGCGGCGCAGCGTGCGGCGGACGTCGAGATGACCGCGGCGCTGACGCTTGCGCGGCTTCGAATAGCGCTCACGCAGGCGGCGCGCGATCTGGCGGATGAGCGCCCGCATCTCGGCGACCTGGCGCCGCTCGATACGGGCCAGCGGCGCGTTGCGCAGGATTTCGTTGCGGAGGTTTTCGGCCTCCTCGCGGGCATAGAGCGCAAGCCCTTGTGAGACTGTATCACGCACCGCCTCACGCAGGGCATCGAGCGCGGCCCGCAGGCGCTCGGCCAGCGCTGGATTGGTTGATGTCAGTTCGTCGAGATCGTCGCGCAGGCGTTGAAGGCCCATGGCGTCGAGGATGCGGCTGGAGAAGATGCCGCGTTGGGTGGAGTAGCGGATGTCCGAGAGCGAAGCTGCACCGGATGCGCTGGCAATCGCCGCTGCGATCGAGTTGCGATCCTGCGACATCAGCATTTGTGCAAGTGGACCCAATCCTTCGGGAGGCTGCCCTTCGCCCGCTTCGCTGGCCGAGCTTGAAGAGGGTGATTGATCCGGGTCCTGCGAAGCCTCGTCACTGTCGTCGGCCTCGGGTTGATCCTGTCGCGGCTCGGGCTGGCTGAAGAACAGATCAAAGCAGTCACCGAGGGCGAGCTTCTCGTCCTGCGACTTGGCGAGGGTCAGGAGGAGGGCGTCGCGCAGGATGGCACGGTCGGTGAGACCGACCTGCGCGACGGCGCGCATCGCATCGATGCTTTCGGCGGGCGAGACATGGACGCCGGCCCCACGCGCCGCCCGAAAGAAACGATGGAGGTTCTCGCGCATCGGGCGTCAACCGAAGACGTTGGATCGTGCTGCCTTGGCAATGAAAGTCGTGATCTGGGGGTGAGCAGCCTCGATGTCGGCCTCGTATTTCAGAAGCACGTTGAGGGTGTCCTTGACGATCTCGGTGTCGAGCTCGGCGGCCTGCAGCAGCACCAGAACGCGCGCCCAGTCGATCGTCTCGCTGACCGAGGGCAGCTTCTTCAAATCCAGCGAGCGGATCTCGTGGATGAAGCCAACCATCTGCCGGCGCAGGGTCTGAGAGATGTTCGGCACGCGGCTCTCGACGATGCGCTCTTCCAGCCGCTGCTCGGGGAAGCCGATATGCAGATGCAGGCAGCGCCGCTTCAAGGCGTCGCCGAGGTCACGCTCACTGTTGGAGGTGAGGATCACCGTCGGCGGCGTGATCGCCGAGACGGTGCCGAGTTCGGGGATCGTGACTTGGAAGTCCGAGAGGATTTCCAGCAGCAGCGATTCGAATTCGGCGTCCGACTTGTCGATCTCGTCGATCAGGAGCACGCAGCCGCCTGGCTGCTCCAGCGCCTGGAGCAGGGGACGCGGCTCGACGAATTCCTTGGAGAAGAACACGTCGCCGAAATCATGAAGCTGTTCGAGCGCGGCGTGCAGCGTCTGCGCGCCGCCAAGGACTTCGCCGAGCTTATCCTTGAGGATTTGCGTGTAGAGCAGCTGCTTGGCGTATTTCCACTCATAGAGCGCCTTGGCCTCGTCGAGGCCTTCGTAGCACTGCAGGCGGATCATCTTCATGCCGCGCCAGGCGGCAATCGCCTTGGCAAGCTCGGTCTTGCCGACGCCTGCCGGTCCCTCGACCAGGATCGGCTTTTCGATCTGTTGCGACAAATAGACGGCGGTCGCGATCTGCCGGCTCGCGATATAGCCCTGCGCGGCGAGGCCGCTCTCCACTGCCTCGATCGAGGTCGAGGCCTTCTGTTCAGCCACGAAAGGGCGCTCCCAAAGGTCTTGCTTGAGGCTTGTTCTGCCTGCGTTCCCGGCAAAGAACAAGCCTCGTTTGGGACGGGCCTGATCCGCGCTGACGGCTGCTTTTTCCGTTCAGCGCAAATACTTAGCGGGCGACTTATGGTGCGGTCAGTGCCGCAGCAGCTCCGGCTTGCGGATGGTCTGTCGGACCTCGGCGCCGCAATCGGCGCATTCGTAGACGAAGTCGATTTTGGCAAGGCTCCAGTGCGGCTCGACCTCGCGCACATACATTGGCAGGAACCCCATGCATGTCGGGCAAATCACGGGCGCGATTTCGATATCCAGATGATGCTGTACATAAGCTGGCATCTTGGTTCTCCTTCGCAGGCGACCACCAAACCCCGCGCAAAGGCTACTGCCGGTTGCGTCGATGCCGTCATCAACTCTTTCGAACAGAGACGGAACGGCGTGGGTTTGTTGTTCGCTGTGACATTCTTGTTACGTCTCTGTACTGTAACAGGCGGACAAAATGCCTATTTCTCGGGCCGATCCGTCTTTCTCGGACCATCAACGCAACGATAAGGGAGCAACGCCCATGACTCATGCCATTCGTTTTCACAAGACCGGTGGTCCGGAAGTCCTGGTCTGGGAGGAGGTCAATGTCGGCAAGCCGGGGCAGGGCGAGGCGCGCATCCGCCACACTGCCGTCGGTCTCAACTTTGTCGACATCTACAACCGCGCGGGCGTGTATCCCGCGCCATTGCCGAGCGGGCTCGGCAGCGAGGCCGCGGGCGTTGTCGAGGAGGTCGGGCCAGGCGTCACCGATCTGAAGCCGGGCGATCGCGTCGCCTATGGTGCATCACCGCTCGGCGCCTATTCCGAGGCGCGGCTGATCCCGGCCGACCGACTGTTGAAGCTGCCCGATGGTGTCGACGACAAGACCGCGGCTGCAATGATGCTGAAGGGGCTGACCACGCAGTACCTGATCCGGCAGACCTATCGCGTGAAGGCTGGCGACACCCTTCTGCTGCATGCGGCGGCAGGCGGCGTCGGCCTGATCCTGAGCCAGTGGGCAAAACATCTCGGTGCGACCGTGATAGGCACGGTCAGCAGCGACGAGAAGGCAAAACTCGCCAAGGCGCATGGTTGCGACCATGTCATCATCTACACGCGCGAGGATTTCGTGAAGCGCGTCGACGAGATCACTGGAGGCAAGAAGGTGCCGGTGGTCTATGATTCCGTCGGCAAGGACACGTTCCTGAAGTCGCTGGACTGCCTCGCGCCGCTCGGCGTTGCCGCGCTGTTCGGTGCGTCCTCCGGTGCGGTCGAGCCGCTCAATCTCGGCCTGCTGGCCCAGAAGGGCTCGCTCTACGTCACCCGTCCGACCCTGTTCACTTACGCCGCCAAGCGCGAGAGCCTGGTCGCGATGGCGAACGAGCTGTTCGACGTCGTCAAGTCCGGTGCGGTCAAGATCGAAGTGCACCAGACCTATGCGCTGAAGGACGCTGCCAAGGCGCACGCCGACCTTGCCGCGCGCAAAACCACGGGATCGACCGTTCTGACGGTGTGATCTCAGATTTAGTGACGCAGGCTGCCTGAGTCTGCGTCACGCCTTTTCGTGCTTGCGCAGGTCGCGAGCGTGATCGTGCTGAATCGCCTGGAGGTCGATATCTTCAGGCGGGATCTGGGGAAGGGCGGCCTCGGCCAGGATGGCCTCGGTCACGTCCTCGATCGAATTCTCTGCGACTTCGTGGATGAACGAGATGTTCTGGTACTCGCCGGAGGTGACGCGGGAAATGACCTCGCGCCTTGTGATCTCGGGGTCGACGATCGCCTCGCGACCGCGCCGCCCGTAGTCGATCATCACTACGAAATACTGCATGAAACGATCCTGCCGCGCCCGCAAGGCTGGGTGCGCGGCAGAGTATTTCCGAAAAACGGAATTAAGTCAAGCTGGATTTCCAAAAATCGGAAATCGCGGGCTTACCGGCCCTTCTTGCGGGGGCGGGCCGACTTGGCGCGCAATCGCTCGAGCTGGCCCTTGGGCATGGAGAGGCAGATCTCTCCGACCCAGTCGAGCTTGACGCCGACGATCGGCTTGGCGTTGAAGCTGTTGAGATTGACGACGGAGGGAGTTTTTCCGCGTTCGATGGTCTTCAAATAGCGTTCACCGGTTTTGAGCCGGACCACGGCCTCTTCGCCATAGAAGCTCGACAGCGGATGACGCTGGTCCTTGTAGACCACGATCACGTCGCCGCTTTCGTATTTGGGCAGCATCGAATCGCCGACGATCTCGAAGGCGACGGTCTCTTCCATGATCGGGAAAGGCAGCGCGATATCGCCGAGCCCCTCGGGCGGGACCTGCTCGAAATCCGGCTCGATCACGGCGCCGGCACCGACGCGCCCCATGATCGGCGCGAGGTTCAGCTCGAGATATTCCATGATCGGAATGATTTCCGAGGCCTTCACCAGGCGTTCGCCGCCGAGGATCTCCGACACCGCGCCCGGGCGAACGCCCATGGCAGCGGCCAGCCCGCCCTTGCTCTTGCCCGTCTTCTCCAAGCCCCGCTCGATCATCGCAACGTCCAACATGGTGATTCCCTCGATTGCCCATTGGCCCTGCCTCTTGTAATCCGAAATTCGGAATTGATGCAATTATGAATATCAGAATTCGTGCTTGACTTTGTATTCGGAATAACGGAATGTGTGTTCCGCCTCCAGATCGTGCGATCGGGGCGCATCACAGGACAGCAGCATGGAACCGGGCCATTGGTCGTCGGAGCATTCCGACGCGCTTCGCGACTATTTTTTCAAGGGACTGTCATATGCGGAGATCGGAAGGGAGATTAACGCAAGGTTTGGAACGACTTACACGCGCAATGCGGTAGTCGGTCGCGCCAAGAGGCTCGGGCTCGCCGCGCCCGACCGGATGACGAGTCCGTCGATCGTGCCGTCCTTGCCGGGCGAGCCCGGTCCGCTGTCGCCGCCGCGGGTTGCAATACCCGGCCTGAATCTTCCGCCGCCATCGGCATTAAAGCCGGCCAATCCGGTCAAATTGCGCTGCGTCGGCGTCCGGCCGCGATTGATCACGCTGCTCGAACTCGAGCGAGGCGATTGCCGCTATCCCTATGGCGGTGACGGGGAGGGAGAGCAGATCAGCTTCTGCGGTCACCCGCGTCAGCCCGGCTCGAGCTATTGCGCGCCGCATGCGCATCTGACCCGCGGTCCCGGAGCGGTGTCCGGCCGTACCGCCGCTGCCGTCGTGCTGAGGCTGGTCTCCGCCGCCTGACCGGCACCCTTTCTCAATTCAGTTTGCAAGGAGTTTTCGAGTGGCACGCGCCAGACGCAACATGTCTTACAAATTGACCGGGCTTCACGACCGCCGATCGCGTGACCTGCCGTTCAATGCAGAATTCGCGGAGATCGAGGTCGACAATCCCCTGGCGCTCGATTCGGACGAGAAGATCGTGGCGATGCGGTCGATCCGCAACGATCCGCTCGGCCGGCTGCACGCGCACCACCAGATCGACGAGGCGCAATATCGGGGTGGCCGCGCCTACCAGAACGACTGGGAGCGGGCGGAGCGGGGCCCCCAGGCCATGGATCCGACCCGCGAATATGTCGACGGCACGCGCTCCCGCGAGCCCATTACCGAGAGCCAGTGTCAGGCTGTGTTGCGGCTGAATCGGGTCGAACAAGAGCTCGGTACCGACGGTGCCGCGCTGGTGCATGACGTACTGGTGCTCGGCCTGACCATGGACCAGATCGGGCAGCGACGCGCCGTCCGCACCCAGCGTTGGAACGACTATTTCGCCCGGCGCTTTCGCGAGTGCCTCGACCGGCTGGCGCTGGTCTACGGCTTTGCGACGGATGCAAGGGCGCGGCGCCGTTGAATGAGGCGGGCCGGCGGCTTTCACCGTCGGCGCGTCCTCTGTCGTCTGTCACGGATGTGGCATGATCTGGTAGGGCGTGGTGTAGGGCTCGACGCGGAGCGAGGCGTTGGCCAGCAGCCCGATCTTGGCCGTGGGCGCCTGCTGCATCTCACCGTTCTGTCCGCGATGCACATTGTACTGCCAAACGGTAAGGTCGCCCTTTTGCGCCAGTGCGTGCGCGACCGTGCTTGCGTCATTGCCGCCGAGCGCATGCAGCTCCTCGGGCGACAGTCCGATGATGATCTCGTCCTTGATCGTGACGATCTTGAAGAGGTTCATTTTGGTCTCCTGTGCCCGTGCGCCCTGTGCCGAGAGTGTAAGAAGCGCAACCGCGGCGCCCTTGATGAGATCGCAGCGAGAAAGCATGCCGTCGTCCTTTGGTGCTGACGCGCGCCCGAATCAAACAGTCCCTCAGCCGTGGCGCTCGTGATCTGCGTGGCTGTTTCACAACCGCTTGGTCGTACGATCTTGAACAACGGTTCACGGAGCTGGAAATATCAGGAGCGATGAACCCCGGCGAGGGGCGGCCAAAGCCCTTGCTGCTTCGCTCGGCTTCGCCGGGGCCCATATCGGGACGCTGGAGACCGGCTGCGAGATCGACGTTCATTTCGTGGACGATGCAACGGCCGAAATCGGGCTCAACGACTGCCTGTATACGCTGAAGAAGCGCCAGTCCGTGGTTGTCAATTTCCGATCACACCGGAAACAACGCGAAACGTTGGTCGAATTGACAGCAATCGGGGCCGTGTGGTGATTGATTGCTGCTTCTTGACGCAGGTGGGTGACGGCAGCGCGTATTCCTGTTATCCGGAATTGCCGTAGCATGATGTCGGCGAAGCATCGCTAGACTTACGGTTTGGCTTGCTCGAGGGGTTGTTCCTTGCCATAATTGCAACTTATCGGGTCGGGCCGAGTCTCTCAAGATCTGCAGCTCAGCATGCCAATCTGCTGGGGTGTTCCGACCTGGAGTTCGCCGTCGCATGGTGTTCGGTAACGGTGCGGTTCTCGATCGGGCTCCCGATGCCCGACCCCTTGGGGGCCGAGTCCTGTCATAGGTGCGAGATGAAAAACCTCAATTTCGCGGCTGAACTGCATCTTAAGCTCGGCGCACCCGCGAACAGTACCGTCGAAAGTCTCCGCCTGCTGCGCGCCTTCCTCAAGCTCGCTCCCCGGCAGCGCTTTGAGGTCATCAAGCTTGTCGAAGACCTCGTCACCGACGAAACCATCCCCGAGCATCCGCTGTCTTGAGCCCGGCAACGGGCCGACATTACGCTTTGTCCACCTTTCAGACCGGAAAGCGGACCGCCAAGTGGGGGTCCGTTGCCGGTGCTTGGCTGCTGGAAGGCGGTGCGACAAATGTGGTAATCAGTCAGGAAAAAGAGGGAGGAGTGCGACCATGATCGAACCGAAGCTCGAAGTTCCGGCCGAACTGCGCGATCTGGCTGAGAAAACCATCGACCAGGCGGAGAAGGCATTCGGCATGTTTTTCGATGCCGCCACCAAATCGATGTCGTCCGTTCCCGGAGCGAGCGCGGACGTGTCCAAGCAGGCGCTCGCCTTCACCGAGCAGAACATGAAGGCGGCATTCGAACACGCTCGCAAGCTGGTTCACGCAACCGACCTTCAGGAAGCGATGCGAATCCAGTCCGAGTTCCTGCGAAGCCAGTTCACCAATGCCGGCGATCACATGCGCCAGATGACCGGCAACTTCATGCAACCGGGCAAGGGCAAATCCTGACAAGGGAAAGTTCTGGTTTGCCTCAGCACGGCCGCGTGCCTACAGATTGATCTTGCGCAGTGACGCGCTACGCATTTCAATTGGCGTGCAGGTCCATGATGGGCCACCGGATGAACCTCATTCGCCGTCCGTCATCCTTTCTGCTGATCCCTGTCGGTTCACCCGGCAGGGATTTGCATTTCGAGGGATTGTTTGCGCCCGGCGCAAAGCTCAGCCGCAGCACGATCCCGGAAATTGCGAGAGGTCGATGCGGGCGATGATCGACCGCAGCAGCCTGCGTGCCGAGCGATAGAGATGGCGTACCAACCCGGGTACCCGCGCCGGGGGCAGGCCAAGACTCGTTGTAGCAAGGCTCGGCGTATCAAGCCTTTCGATGTGGTGGGACACGTGCCTCTCCCATGCTGTACCGCCCTTCTATCGTAGCCGGCATCGAGCTGCATTGATCTGCCGCAAAGGATCCCGGTTAGTAGTCGCCGGGATTCATGATCATCGGGGAGGTCGTATCGGCCGGCGCGAGCGCGCTGCTGGCGCTGTCGCGCAGGAAGCGGTCAAGTGTCGCCTGGATCTTCTCCTTGACCGAGTCGGGCCCGCGATCGCTCATCTCGGTATGCTGCGCACCGGTATGGATGATGTCGATGCCGCGCGCCTTGGCTTCCTCCGGCGTCGGCAGCACGCCGGGATCGGTCTGGAAATGCGGATCCTTGGAGCGGAACGACAGGATCTTCATGCGGTCGTTGAGCACGAAGGGTACCCTTAGATTGTCGAGCGTGATGACCTTCGACACGAGTTCGGGATGCTGCTGGGCGACATACATCGAGACGTCGCCGCCATTGGAATGACCGACCAGCGTGATGTGATCGTAATCAGCGTTCTCCTGCCGCCCCTTCAACGTGTTCAGCACGTAGAGGATGTTGGCTTCGCAGCGCATATACACCTCGCGCCGGCCGACATATTGCTGGCCGACACGGGTCATCAGCGGCGGATCGCTCGGCAGGTCCTGCTGAATGCTGGCGACGAGATAGCCGCGTGCGGCAAGCACGTTGGCGAGGAAGGAATACTCGGTGGCCTTGACCGTGTTGCCATTGCTGATGATGGCGACCGGAAGCTTCCAGAGGCCGAGATTAGCCTTGGTCTCGTAGTCGCGCCGCACCGCAATGTCGACCAAGATCGGCCGCTGTCGCGCAGCGTCGAACAAGGACAGCATCTCGTGACGGATCGCGAACTTGCTGACAACGACATATTGCCCCGCCGCGAGGACGCAGAGAAAGGCCAAGATTGCAAACACCCTTTTCATGGTTCCGTCTCAATCACTTTTGACTGAACATGGCTATTGAAAACGCTCCGATCGAGCGATCGTGAGCACGATACGGGATTAAATTTAGGCAAGTCTGTGAGAAGGGTCCCAAAAGGGCCGCATCGAGGCGAAGATCGCGCAGCTAGAGGCAGCCGCCTCGGCCTCGCTCGGGGCAAAGCCGGAACGCGCTCGACAGGGTGAACAGGAAGCGCGGGCTGCGGCGCTCATTGTCCGGCGCCCGATAGCTCAAGGGCACGGCCACGCCGAGATCCGCCTGGAAATCCTCCGGCAGGAAGAACCGCACGCCGGCACCGGCCGACGTGAGCGACAGGCCGTCGCTGAGCCGGTAGCAGTCGTTCCAGACTGCGCCGGCGTCGCCGAAAGTGTAGAGCTGGTAGCCGCTCCAGTAACGGAAATTGAGCTTCTGGTCGAAGCGCAGCTCGAGCGAGCCGGCGAGACCGTTGTCGCCGCTGATCTCGGCCGCACCATATCCGCGGCCGAAGGCTGCGCCGCCGAGATAGAACTGCTGCGAGGTGAACAGCGGCCGCGACGCGGTCTGGCTCGCCGCGGAGAGCTTGAGCGACCAGGCGTCGTTGAGGGTCTGGTAGCGGGTGAACCAGAGGTTCAGCACGGAGAAGTTCGAGGAGGCGCCGTCGCGCGACAGCAAATCGTCGTTGAGTTGCGAGGCGCCGAAGATATCGAGGCCCTGGCGGAAGGTCAGCGTTGCATAGTTGGTGCCGCCGAAACCATCCTGGAGGCGGTAATCGGCGGTGAGGCTCGCGGTCCTGATGTGGTCGTTGTAGTACGGGCCGAGCAGATCGTGCTCCGACACGTTGCTGAAGGTCCCGGCCATGGTGAGCGTCAGTCCGGACGATTGCGACATGAATGGCACGGAGCTCGCCCGCACCTCGAACGCCTCTGTCGTGGTGATGTCGCTGTCGAGGCGGCGCGCGTCGCCCGGCCGGACTGCGCTGTAGAGGACGGAGGCGCCGAGGCGTACGCCGTCGACGCCGACCGGTGCGTCATAGGACAGTCGCGCGAAGCCGAGCTCGCGCGGATCGCTGGCGATGGTCGACAGGTTGACGGCGAGCGTGTCGCCGGGCGTGAGGTAGGAGTTGAACGCGCCCGTCGCGTAGGTCTGCCAGGGTCCGACCGACGACGAGCCAAGATTGTCCAGGCCGAACGAGGTGAAGACGTGCCAGGTCTTCAGATAGACGGTGAGGCGGAAGCGACCAGTCGCACCACCGATCTCCTCCAGCGCGGTATCGGTGATGCGAATCCCCGGCCGGCCGTTGATCAGGAAGAGCTGGCGTTCGAGCGTTGCCAGGCGCGACGGCTGCTCGGCCAGGACCGATCCGAGCATCGGCCTCACGCCGAACTGCTCGGCGCCATCGCCCTTCAGATCGGCTTGCACGATTGCGCCTTCTATCACGCGGATCTGGACGCGGCCGTCGCCGATGTCTTGTGGCGGCACGATGGCGCGGCTGAGATGGAAGCCGTCGGCGCGGTAGAGTTCGCTGATCGCGCCGGCGATCGCGGCGAGGTCGGCTTGCGAGACCTTCTTGTCGAGGTAGGGCTGGTAGACCGCGGCGATGCGGTCATGGGGAATGGCCTGGGCGCCGCTGACGTTGATCCCGCGCAGCACGAATTGCGGCCTGGTGTCCCCGCCGGTATTCGGTTGACCGACCGAGGGCAGCTTTACCGGAGGCCGGCTCAGCGTTTCCTGATCGGCTTGGTTTTCAAAATACTTCTCGGGCTGGCGCGGATCGAAGCCCGGCTGGTTCGCCTGCTGCGCGAGCGCTTGCGAGTTTCCCGTAAATGTCGCTCCGAAAAGCAGGAGCGCTGTCGCGAAATACCGTCCCGCCATGGCTCGCGAGGGGCATTCTCCGTAGTTCAACGGAGAGGTGCGCCGGAGCACGTAAGGAATCGTTAGCCGCATGATTTTTCTTAGTTTTTTATGGTCAATGAAAGGTTAATGGGGCCGTTAGGTTTGCCCGTTCCGACTAATGGGATGTTGAGTGGTTTCGGATACACCTCAGGCTCCGGCTGAACGGACTGAGGATTGTCATGCCAGGCAGAATTGAATTTCGGCGCGCCTTGATGGTCGCGCTGGTACTGGGAACGGCGTCCGCCGCATCCGCCGCGGATGACGGCATCTGGTCGGTCAGCAAGTCATCGGGCGAGGTCTGGCTCGCGACCAGCGGCGCCCAGCAGGTCTCGTTGAATCAGCAAGAGACTTTGAAGCCGGGCGATACTATCCGCACCGGGCGGAACGGGCGCGTGCTGCTCGTTCGTGGCGAAGAGACGATGTTGATCTCTCCCAACTCGGTGGTTGGTGTGCCGGCCGAGAAGAAGGAGGGACTTTCGACCACCATCGTCCAGCAGGCCGGTTCGATCCTGCTCGAGGTCGAGAAGCGCAACGTCAAGCATTTCGAGGTCGAGACGCCGTATCTCGCTGCTGTGGTCAAGGGCACGCATTTCAGCGTCACGGTGGGCGCAGGCAGCACCAAGGTTGGCGTGCTCCGCGGCCAGCTTGAAGTCTCCGATTTCAGGACCGGCCAGATCGCCCAAGTCATGCCGGGACAAGTGGCCACCGTCTTTGAGCACGGCAAGCCCGGTCTCAGCCTGAGCGGTGCCGGTACGTTCAATCCGATCGAGCAAGGCAAGCCGCGCGCGTCGACGATCGAGCGTGTGCCGGTGCCGAAGTCGGGCCTGTCGGTGCTGCGCAATACGGCGAACGGTCACGCGATCCATGCGCTTGGTACGATCGACAAGGGCACCAGGACGGCCGGTGCGCCGACGCAATCGCATCAAGCGAGCGATATTCACGCGCCCAAGTCCGGCGTCGTGCGGATCTCGAGTTCGCTCGGCGAGGTCAAGCTGAACTTCCACAAGGTCACGAACGGTCTCGCTCACGGTGCAGTCGCGCCGGGACGGGGCCGCAACGCAGCTAATACCGGCACCAGCACCGACACGGTCTGGAGCGATAGCAGGTCGAGCACGACGACCACGGCCGCCAATAGCTCCACCGCCACGGCGGTTACCGTGAGCAGCAGCGCATCTGCTTCCAGTGCCACATCGACCTCATCGAGTGCGACGACGACCGTTGCGACCACCGCCGGGTCCACCAGTGATGCGCTCAGTGTCAGCTCCGGAAGCGGAAGCAGCGGGACAGGCGCGACCGGAAGCGGCAACAGCGGCAATGGTAATAGCGGCAACGGTAACCACGGCAATAATGGCAACCACTACGGTTGGTACAAGCACCATTAGGACCATGCCGTCATAAGGGGGCACTTGGCGGCGAGCGTCGTCAGTGCGGGGGGAGCGAGTTGAAACGCTATCGGCCACATATCCTTGTCGTGATCGCTTTGGCAGTCGTGCTATCCACGGGATGGCACGGCTCGCTTCGCAACGCGCTCACCGATCTCCGGTTCGCCTGGGAGTCGCGTTCCGCCAGCGGTAACGTCGTCGTGGTGGCGATCGACGCGCCCTCGATCGACCAGATCGGCGTGTGGCCCTGGCCACGCAGCCTGCATGCCGACCTCCTGCATAGGCTCGAGGCTGCCGGCGCGCAGGACGTGGCCTTCGACATCGATTTCAGCACCCCGTCTGATCCGGCCTCCGACGAGGCCTTCGTCACGGCGCTTCGCGAGGTCGGGGGCTCGACGATCCTGCCGTCCTTCAAGCAGCCCATGCCAAATGGCGGCGCGGCTCACATCAATCGTCCCCTGAAGCCCTTTAGCAACCAGTCGTGGCCGGCCGTCGTCAATGTCGCGGTCGAATCCGACGGGCTCGTTCGCCGCTATCCGGTCAGCGAGAAGCTTGGCGATGCCCAGATCCCCTCGATGGCGATCGTGATGGCCGGACAGGACGCCAATCGGCGGTCGCCCTTCCTGATCGACTTCAGCATTCGGGCGGCAACTATTCCCAGCGTTTCCTATGTTGACGTGCTGAGGGGCGAGTCCGCGGCGCTCGACAAATTGAGGGGCAAGAAGATCATCGTTGGTGCCACAGCACTCGAACTGGGCGACCGGTTCAGCGTCCCAAATGGCCGTATCGTCCCGGGGCCCGTCCTCCAGGCCTTGGCGGCAGAATCGGTTCTTCAGAACCGCATGCTGCGCTGGACGTCCAGTGTCGGCATGGCCGCTGGTCTCGCCGTGATCTGCCTGGTGATGGTGTATTCATGGCGCCGCCTTTCGCCGGGTGTCCGCGTCGCTATTCTGATTGCGGCCGGAGCAGGGATCGAACTGACCGCGGTCCTTGTGCAGGAACGTTGGCCGCTCGTCATCGACACATCGCTGTTTCACATCGCGATCGTCGCCTATCTGACGGCGATCGCGCTGGACGAGATCGATTTTCGCGGCCTGCTGGGTCGCATCGCCGAAAGCCGCTTTCACCGCATCGCGATGTCGCTCGGCGATGGTCTGGTCTGCACCGACGAAGACCACCGGATCACAGTCTGGAATCCAGGCGCGAGCGCGATCTTTGGCTATATGCCGACCGAGATGATCGGTCGCCCGTTCGAAGCGCTTTGCGCGGTACCGACAGAAGGCGGCGCGAAAACCTTCGCCATGCGTGACGCTGCGCGCCAGGCGCTGCTGGTCCCGGGCGGTGCCGTGGTCGTCGAGTTCGAGGGCCGGCGCAAGAATGGCGAAACCTTTCCAGTCGAGGCGAGCTTCTCCGGCTGGCAGGGGACGGAGGGCTTCCAATACGGCGCGATCCTCCGCGACATCTCCGTCCGCAAGCGCGAGGCCGAACGCGTCAGATATCTCGCCGAGTATGATGCGCTGACGGGCCTTGCCAACCGCAATACGCTCCACGCGAGGCTTGCCAGCCTGATCACCGTGGCGCAGCGGCGGTCCTCCGAGATCGCACTGCTCGTGCTGGGGCTCGACGGCTTTCAGCAGATCAATAACATGCTTGGACATTCGGCCGGCGACCTCGTGCTGCGGGCGGTCGCCGAACGTCTGCGAACCGAGGTCGATGGCAAGGCGGTGGTCGCCCGGCTCAGCGGCGATGAGTTTGCGATTGCGCTGGATTGCGCCGGGAGCGACGAGCCGATCGCCGTGTTCGCGGATCGGATTGCGCGCGCATTCGAGGCGCCGCTTGTGACAGCCACGCGCCAGCACCGCGTCAGGATCAGCATCGGCGTCGCCGTCTATCCGGAGGGCGGACAAGGCGCGGATGATCTCCTGAGCAACGGCCATCTGTCGCTGAGCCGCGCCAAGGCGACCCGGCGTGGCGGCCACGTGATCTTCGAGAATGCGATCAGGCAGGAGCTGGAGAATCGGCTGACGCTTGAGAGTGAACTGGCGCTTGCCGCAGATCGCGGCGAGTTCGAGCTGTTTTATCAGCCGCAGGTCCGCCTGATCGATGGCGGCCTGGTCGGGGCCGAAGCGCTGATCCGCTGGCGGCATCCGGTGCGCGGCTACGTGTCGCCCGGAGAGTTCATGCCGGTGGTCAACACCTCGGCGCTGTCCGAGCGGATCGCGAACTGGGTGATGGAGACCGCCGGCCGCCAGGCGCGTGCGTGGGAATTGTCGGGCAACGCTGTCCGCGTCGCAATCAACCTCTCGCCGTCGCAGCTCGACTCCGGCGATCTCGCGCATTCGGTTTCGGACTTGCTGAAAACGACAGGGCTGACCCCATCGCTGCTCGAGATCGAAGTCACCGAGAACATCCTGTTGCACGACGAGGGCCGGGTGCTCGACATATTCAAGCGAATCCAGCAACTCGGCGTCCGCATCTTGTTCGACGATTTCGGAATGGGCTATGCAAGCCTGAGCTACCTGAAGAAGTTTCCGCTCGACGGGCTCAAGATCGACCGTTCGTTCGTGCTCGATCTTCTCGCAGATTCCGACGACGCCGCGATCGTGGGCTCGACCATCGGCCTCAGCAAGCAGCTCGGTCTCACAGTTGTCGCCGAAGGCATCGAGAATCGCGCGACCGCCGACTTCCTGGTCAGCATGGGCTGCGAGGAGGGGCAGGGCTACTTCTTCGGCCGTCCGATGCCTGCCGACGCGTTCGAGAGGCAATTTCTCACGGGCGAGCTGGAAACTGTCAGCGCTGCCTAAGCGCGCCTGCTCTGGTTCTAGCGCCGGCGCGCAACCGCTACGCCAAAGAGGAAAGCGACAAACAGGCTGGCCAAGGGCGCTTCGCGCGTGATCGCCGCCAGTGTCGAGAGCGGCCGTCCGGGCTTTCGCGCTTCATCAATCGCGTAGGTCAGGCGATCGACGGCGGAACGCAAGCCACCGGCAACCTCGCCAATGGTGTGGGACACATCGGTCGCTGCATCGATGGCGCGTTCTGCCATGCCAGGGTGCGGATCTGGCTGCGGTATGTCCGTGCTCAACCTCGTTGCCTCCAACCAGATGAAGAAACCGAGACCGGTACCTTTGGCTATCCGCGCGAGCGCTCGTTTTGAACAGCGGGTCCGAAGACCTTTGGCTATCCGCGACAGGCGCCGTTTGTAAACGGCGGGTACCGGCCTTGCAGGAAAATGCGGCGCGCGGGATTTAGTTCCGGATTCCCGTGAAACGATGGATGCGAATCTCTGTTACGCTGGTGCAGCCTTGCTGATCTCAGGAGATTGCCGTGACCGATCAAGCCATCACGGATCGAGCCCGGCGCATCGCGTTGCTGGGCGCGCCCATCGATATGGGTGCTTCACAGCGTGGCACCTTGATGGGCCCGGCGGCGCTGCGGACCGCCGGTCTTGCAACACTGCTTGAAAGCCTGGATTTCGAAGTCGTCGACTACGGCGATCTCTCGGTGGCCGAGGTCAGGGATCTCGTCGACAGGCCGCCGGAGAAGGCCAACCACTACCGCGAAATCCAACGCTGGACGCGCATGCTCAGTGGCCGCGGCTATGAGATCGCGCAAACCGGTGCC
This sequence comes from Bradyrhizobium monzae, assembly GCF_021458635.1. Classification (GTDB taxonomy): domain Bacteria; phylum Pseudomonadota; class Alphaproteobacteria; order Rhizobiales; family Xanthobacteraceae; genus Bradyrhizobium. Next base: position 897,205 of record NZ_JAIRDQ010000001.1, on the reverse strand, counting down.
CTGCCGATCTTCCTCGGGGGCGATCACACGCTCTCGATGGGTTCGGTCAATGCGATGGCCCGACATTGGCAGGAGCGCGGACGCGCGCTGTTCGTGCTCTGGCTCGACGCCCATGCCGATTACAATACGCCGGAGACGACGATCACAGCCAATATGCATGGCATGTCGGCGGCGTTCCTATGCGGCGAGGCCGGCCTCGATGGCCTCCTGGGCGATGATCCGCGCGCCTCGATTGATCCGGATAGGCTCGACCTGTTCGGTGCGCGTTCAATCGACAAGCTCGAAAAGGAGCTGATGCGTGCACGCCGGATCAGGGTTGTCGACATGCGCCAGATCGACGAGTTCGGAGTCGCGGTGCTGATCCGGCGCGTCATCGAACGCGTCAAGGCGAGCAACGGCGTGCTGCATGTCAGCTTCGATGTCGATTTTCTCGATCCCTGCGTTGCGCCGGGTGTCGGCACCACGGTGCCGGGAGGGGCGACCTATCGCGAGGCGCATCTGATCATGGAATTGCTGCACGATTCCGGTGTGGTGGGATCGGTCGACATCGTCGAGCTCAACCCGTTCCTGGACGAGCGCGGCCGCACTGCACGCACCGCGGTCGAACTGATCGGCAGCCTGTTCGGCCAGCAGATCACGGATCGGCCGACACCCAGCAATGCGATCGCGCCGGGTGAGTGACAAGCGAGCCTTTTGTGCATCGCGAAGAATGGAACTGCTGTCGCTGATAGCGGATTTAGGTCAGTTCTGATCGAAATCGCCTGCTTTTGAAATGCACACGAATTGCAAATGTCCTTCGCGGAAGGTTTCATGCGGGCCGAGCTTGAGCCGAGGGTCCGCAATGAGCAGCACGATCGACACCGAAGACAAATCCACCCGAACAACGCGCCGTCGCTTCCTGCAAAGCGGCACTGCGGTGGCCGGGGGCGTCGTTCTCGGCGCTGGTGCATCGGCCGCCGCTGATACGGAAAACCTCCCGCCTAACGTTCCCGATTGGATGAAGGCGCCGGGCGATCCGACCGGAAGCCAGCCCTATGGCGCGCCGTCGCCGTTCGAGAAGGGCGTCGTCAAGAACACCTCGAAGAACCTCAAACAGTACATCTCCGCGTCCGGACGGACGCCGTTGCAGGAGCTCGACGGCATCATCACGCCGAATGGCTTGTTCTACGAGCGCCATCACGGCGGCGTTCCGACGATCGCTCCGGCACAGCACCGGCTGATGCTTCACGGCCTCGTCGAACGGCCTCTGATCTTCACCGTGGACGATCTGCGGCGCTTCCCTTCGGAGTCGCGCATCCACTTTCTCGAATGCTCCGGCAATCCCGGTTACACCAAGCCCTATGGCAAGACGGCGTCGGACCTCGTCGGCCTGCTGAGCTGCGCCGAATGGACGGGCGTCAGCCTGAAGCTGGTGCTTCAGGAGGCCGGGCTGAAGCCGGATGCCAAATGGATCATCGCTGAAGGCGCCGACGCTGCCGCCCTGACCCGAAGCATCCCCATCGAGAAATGCCTCGAGGACGCCATGCTCGTCTATAGCCAGAACGGCGAGCGGCTTCGTCCGCAGCAGGGTTATCCGTTGCGGCTGCTTCTGCCGGGTTTCGAAGGCAATATGAACGTGAAGTGGCTGCGGCGTTTGCACGTGACGGCCGAGCCCGCTTACTCGCGCGAGGAGACCTCGAAATACACCGACCTGCTGCCGGACGGCACGGCACGAGAGTTCTCCTTCTACATGGAAGCGAAGTCGATCATCACCCGTCCCTCGGGTGGCCAGCGTCTCAACGCGCCTGGTTTCCACGAAATCACTGGCATCGCGTGGAGTGGCCACGGCAAGATCAAGCGAGTCGAGGTGTCCGTCGATGATGGTAAGAGCTGGCAGAATGCGCAATTGCAGGAGCCGGTGCTGACGCGTGCCCTCACGCGCTTTCGCCTGCCCTGGCAGTGGGACGGCAAGCCCGCGGTGATCCAGAGCCGCGCGATCGACGAAACCGGCTATGTGCAGCCGGCGCTCGCCGACCTGCTCGCGGTACGCGGCGAGAATTATTTTTACCACAACAACGCGATCTGGCCCTGGCGTATCGCCAACGACGGGGAGGTGACCAATGCGCTGGCGTGAGATCTGCGGCATTACCTTCGTCGTCTTGCTCTGCGCTTCAGCGAACGGCGCGCAGGCGCAAAGTCCCTATGACATCGGGCGTCCCGCGACGGCGGCGGAGATCGCAGGCTGGAATATCGATGTCGGGCGCGATGGCAGCAATCTACCGAAGGGAAGCGGTTCGGTCAGTCATGGACGCGAGGTGTTCGCCGAGCAATGTGCGTCATGTCATGGCGACAGCGGCGAGGGCGGTTTGGGCGATCGCCTCGCTGGTGGGCAGGGTACGATCGGGACCGCCAAGCCGATCCGCACCGTCGGAAGCTATTGGCCTTATGCGCCAACGTTGTTCGACTATATCCGCCGTGCCATGCCGCAGAACGCGCCTCAGTCGTTGAGTGACGGGGATGTCTACGCGGTGTCCGCTTATGTGTTGAATCTGAATGGGCTTGTGGGAGCGGATGCGACGCTCGATGCGAAATCGCTTGCGGCTATCAAAATGCCCAACCGCGACAGATTCGTCGGCGACGCGCGCCCCGACGTAAAGTGAACGAAGCGAATGGTGGAGTTCCCAGTCATTGGCTCGGAACTTGCTTAAGTCAGACGCGGAACTCGCGGGCCGCATTTGAATTAACCTGCGAGAGAAAAATGATGAGTCTTTCGATGACAACTGACCGCTTCGCAAACTCCATGTCCTCAGCGCTTCGCCATCCCGGCGTGATTGCGTTGATTGTGGCCGGCGTGACGATTGCTGCGATGTTGATCGTTGATCACGGTCCCTGGAACCGTGCCAAGACCCAACCGGCACATGTCGCAATGTATGCGACCACGGGTGAAGCCGCCACTGCAGCAGGCGCCAAGGTGCTTCCCACCGAACCAAGGTCGGCGGTTGAGCCGGAGCGGCCGGGGCCCAAGACGTCTCCGACCATCAATCCGGTGACGCCGTAAGCGTCAGCTCTTGCGGCCGTAGCTGAGGAGCCCGCCTGTGGTCTTCGGTGGATGGGCGTGAAGGGCTTCCTCGTTCGGCTCGGTGCCCCAACCCGGACGGTCCGGAATGATCAGATGGCCGTTCTGGATCTCCGGCTCGTGCGTGAACAGCTCGCGATCCCAGGCGAGGCGGTCGATGTCGATCTCCATGATGCGCAGGTTCGGCACCGCCGCGCAGAAATGGGCATTCATCATCGAGCAGAGATGGCCGTAGAAATTGTGTGGCGCGACGTTGACCTCGAAGGCTTCCGCGGCTGAGGCGATTTTCATCGACTGCCACACGCCGTTCCAGGGTGTGTCGATGATCGCGATGTCCATCGCCTGCTGGTGGAAATAGGGCAGGAACTCACGCAGGCCCAATAGTGTCTCGCAGGACGAGATCGGATGTGGACTCTGCCTGCGGATATACCCGAGAGCTTGCGGGTTGAAGCTGTCGATCTCGATCCAAAACATGTCGAGGTCGGCGATCGTGCGAAGGATCTCCAAATAGCCTTCGGTCTTGGCGTTGAAATTGCAGTCGAGCAGGATGTCGACGTCGGGACCCGCGCCGTCGCGGATCGCTTCCAGATGCATGCGCAGGTCGCGCAGGATCTTGCGGTCGACATTGATCTCGGGCGCAAAGGGCGAGCCGAAGCCGGGCCGCCAGCCAGTCGGTTTGCCGTCGTCATAGGAAAAGATGTTGGTCTTGAGCGCGGTGAACTTCTTCTCGCGCACCTCGCGGCCTATCGCCTTGACACCGTCGAGGTCTTCGATTGCTGGCTTGTACCAGGACGGATGATTGATCCGCCAGGTCGCGCAATGCGACCAGTAGACCCGGACGCGGTCGCGGATCTTGCCACCGAGAAGCTCATAGCAAGGGACGCCCAGGCACTTTGCCTTGGCATCGAGCAACGCATTCTCGATCGCGCCGAGCGCTTGCGCCACGACACCGCCGGCCGCAGGGCGGGTGGCCGCAAACAATTCGGCGAAGATGCGCTCGTGCTGGTAGACGTTCTGGCCGATAACGCGGCCGGAAAGGCGCTGAATTGCGGCGCCGACCCCGGGTGAGCCAAACCCCTCGTCGAACTCGCTCCAGCCGACGATGCCGTCTTCCGTCGTCACCTTGGCGAAGTGGTAGTTTCTCCAGCCGGCGTCGCAGGCGAGGATTTCGAGACTTGTTGCTTTTGATGATTTTGTCATATCGCTCCCCGTCGCCGGGCCGGGCGTTGTTGGTTTTGTGTCCCGGTCGCAAGCCCGAGCCCAGCCACAATTGTTAGGCTAACGACCGGCGGGCGTGAAGCCTGCAAGCGCTTGGCCGGACGTCGATTTTCAGCCTTGTCGCTGAAAACCCGTAGAAATTGGGGGATCGTGATCTTTCTCTGGCTCGTCCTGAAATTGCGCCGAGCCGAGACATTTTGGCCACAATCGGAACCGATCAAGGAGGCATGCAGTTTCTAGCCATGATTTCGGTTCTGGCGCTCCTCACGATCAGCGGAGCCGCCGTTTCCGATCGGTTTCTGACAGCCGATCAGCACGTCGCGCAAGGGGTGGAGTAGCGCGCACGCGCGAGGGTGCTTTTGTCTTTGGGGAGACAATGATGCTTTCGGTAGACCAGTTCTTGCGGTTCATCAGCGTGCCGGCCGTGTTCGCGGCCTTCGTCATCGCTTCGCAGATTTCGGTAGCGCTGTCGCCGCTCTAAGCCATTGCGAACGAGCCGAGCCGAGCCGAGCAGGGCGGCAGGCACCATCAGCGTGCTGCCGAGCTGGGTCGCGATTGTAACCGGAAAGGTCCGCGGCCGACCAGCGACATGCCGTGCCCGCGGGCTTTTTCGCGGTCTAGCTTCGCTTCAAGACAAGGTCGTGATCCCGCTTGCGGCGCGGCGCGCTTCTCTTGCGAAAAGCACGTTGAGATTGTAGGGAGCGTCATGAGCCATTGCCAGACGCCCACCAAGGTCGCTCCGCTTGCCGCGCATCTTGCGCGCAAGCAACGCGCCGACGACCCGTTTCGGAACGGCAGAGGTCCGATGGCGTTTGTTTGCGTGAGGAGGACGTCGCCATGGACCATTTGACGAAACGCGAGCAGCCGGACCGCAGCAAGATCAACATGCACGAAGCCCGGGAGGTCAAATATTGGTCCCACGCGCTCGGCGTCTCCCGGGAAAAGCTGCAACAGGCCGTCGACAAAGTCGGCAATTCGGCTGCCGCCGTCCGCAAGGAGCTGGCGCTGTAAGCCGGTCCGGCGCCGGGCTTTTGTGCTACTTGATGCTGACGAACATGCCCCAGGCGGCGGCGAGAGCGGCACCCGTGAAGACGACCACCGGATTCTCGCAGAAGGTGCTGCTATAGCTGCACACGTTCGAGCCGAACTGGCCGAGCTCGTGATGGCTCGCGGAGTAGAAAAGTCCTGACAGTCCCAGCAATGCGGCGGCGACGTAGTACATCGCGCATCTCTCCTCGGAACGCGTATGTGCCAGCATGGCGCGGAGAGATTTCGTTCCGCCGAATCCTCTTTGCTGGATTCGATTAAAGTTTGATGTGTCGGGTAAAACACCCGAGCCGATCGCGGCCGAGATTGAACCTGCATCCTCTCCGGCGACACCAAGACAGGCAGAGGTATTGCCATGGCTGGAGCGACCGTGCTGGCTGATCGGCAATGCGGTGCGGTCATCGGCAGCCAGGCTTGACGAACGGATGCTTGCATGAACCCCGCTCTCGATCTCCTCTATCGCCTGGCTGCGATCGGGATCGGCATCTATTGCGCCCGCAAGGCCTGGTACGGCTATGTCGAGCGAAAGATCCTGTTCGTCAGCGACGACTGGCTGGACTGGTCGCGCTGGTCGCGGCAGGAATTTTGTCGCGACACCATGCCGATCCGGTACTGGATGCAGATGTGCGGCACGGCTTTCGGCGCGCTGCTATGCTTCGCCGGTGCGATCATCGGCTGGCAGCCGAATGGCTGAGCATCCGCCAGTCCAGCGCGCTGCGGCTTGCACGACGAAACAATTTTGAAACAATCCTGAAACCAGATCCTCCTGAACTCGCTCGCCGTTGGGCCCGACCAACGGAGCGAAAAGGAGAAAGCCATGATCCAGGTCGGTTCGAAGGAAGAAGTCGCATTGCTGCTGGCACTGTTCGGGACTCATACCCAGCCCGTCAGGAAGCCCAAGACGAAATCGTAGCAGGGCTGAAAGCGAACCCATGCCGGGTTTGGCCGATTGCCTGAGCTTTCTGCGTTTGCTGATCGCCAGGGGAGATCCAAAAGGCATCCCGCTGGCGATGGGCGCCATCGACGACTATCTGGCGATGGCACCGGTCAGCGCACGCAGCCGCGGTCTGCGGGTGCTCCAGCAAGACGCGCTCGAGCTGCATGTGACGTCGGTCGGCGTGCAGCGCTCGTTCGCCGAGACGGTGGACGCGTACATCGCGCGGAAACTGGCGGAGGAGTGAGGGGGCTCTTGCCCCGGTTCCCCCCAAAAGCTGGCATCTCTCTTGCTGCATCACGTCGTCATCCCGGCCCGGCCAATCGGGCCGTTTCAGATTGAGGCGATCACATGCAGTCAACGTCCCGTTTCGAAGCGACCGCGCTCCACGCTCTGATCTCCGACCTGCGCTGGCGGATCCAGATGCTGGACAGCGACATTGCCGAGGAAGAGCGCAAGGCCGGGAATGCCGACCCTGGCAGTGCCACCTATTCGATGCTGGCCCTGACCTTGCGGTCGCGCCGGGACAACCTGCGGGCCTCGATCGCCATGTTGCAGGGACGGGAAGAGCGCGCGGCGGAGGTCTCGCGCGCGGCGTGAGCGGCTTTCGCGTCCTTCAAATTATGGTGGCTGCGTTAGGAACTTTCGGTTCCGAGCACGAATTTGTTCTGTGGCCGGTCTTGCCGCCGATCGACCGGCCTGGAATGACGGCTCCGGCGCCCGAGCCCCCCGTCCGCGCCGGAGCCGTTCTCTCGAATTGACACGTCGGGCAAAACACCGGCACAATGGCATCATCGGAAAAGTTGGTTCGGCCCGCGCGGAGAAATCCGTCGCGGGCTTTTTGCGCATGTGCGTACTGAGGCGCTAATCGTCTCGCGAGAGATCGCCGGGTTTCGTGGAATGCCGAGGGTGCCGCCGTCGCCGTGAACGAGATCGCGGTTCTTGTCTTCGGTCTCGGGCGCATCTTCGATCGCAGCTTCCCGCGTGTGTCGCGTTCGCTGTCCTTCGGCACGGGTCCCGGCAGATTGCGTGAGGTTTTCTGTGTCATGGTTTTTTGTGTCATGGCCGATCCGCCTGATCGGTCAACGCTCGCCTTGCGGCTTCGTTCGCTTGACACCTCGGGCAAGCTCCTTGTCTGGGACAAGGTCCTCGGCCTCGGATCGACGGATCCCCTGGCGGGGTTCGCGGCGATCACCGCCAATCTCGTCGTCTCCTTCTACTTCGCCAAGCGCGGCTTTGAGAATGTTGCAAGGATCATCAAGCGGTGAAGATGCCAGACGACGAAATCAGGGCCTTCGTCGCCGCGACGCTGGCGGAGCAGAACAGGCTCCAGCAGGACAGCGTCGATGCGACCGTGCTGAAGGCGGTGGCATCAGTGCTGGCTTCCTTTGGAATCGAAGATGACGACCGGAAGGAGGTGAGGGCAGATTTTCAGCACCTGCGGCGGTGGCGAAAGAGCGTGGAGCAGGCGCAGAGCTACACTTTCAAGCCCGTGATTACGGTGCTTGCGACCGGCCTGATGGGGGCCGTCTGGCTCGGCGTGAAGGTCGTGCTGAGCAAGTGACTGTCTCTTAATAGTGACGTCGCCTCGTGGTCGGTCAGGGTCGTTTCGTTGCTGAGAGGCATGCAATGTACAAAATTCGTATGGTCGATGCGTCCGATGATGACATTGCCGAGACCTTGGCTGATTTGCATCGGCTGACGTTCTTCGATGCCGCGGCCATCCCGGATTTCGATGTCGGGGCATGGTGGCTTGCTTGTTGCGGCGATGATGTCGCCTTCGCAGGCGCCGTGCCGTCCACCTATGCGCGAAACTGCGGCTACTTTTCCAGAGTCGGCGTTTTGCAGCGACATTGGGGAATGGGACTCCAGCTCAGGCTGATGCGGGCCGTCGAAGCGCGGGGCCGGCGCATCGGATGGGAGAGTATCGTTTCGGATACGACGGACAATCGGTTTTCCGCGAATAATTTCATCCGGGCAGGCTATCGGCTCTACGAACCCGAGATGCCCTGGGCCTGGTCGCATACGCTCCATTGGCGGAGATCGCTTCGTTGAGGAGGGTTTCACGTGATGCCGAAGGTGCCTACGGCAACGTCAAATGGCGCGCGTCGACGTAGGCGCCTTGTTCACCTGAAATGCTTGAGGACCCGGCAGCTTGATCGCTGCCGGGTCCTTTTTGCGTATTGAAGCGTTGCCCCTGAAGCACTTGCGCGGTCGGCTTCGCCGGGCTTTAAGTTCGTTTGCAGAAAATTCGGCGAGCACAAGCCGATGTAAGGGAGCCCTAGGGATGTTCACCAAGCCTCAATTGCCGGAACGTCCGTTGCGAGCGGCCGGAGGGCCAACCGCACTTGATGGTCTGCTGGTCGTCGACTTTACGCGTGTGGTCGCGGGGCCCGCCTGCACACAGACGCTGGCCGATTTCGGTGCGCGCGTCATCAAGATCGAGAATCCCGATGGTGGCGACGACACGCGTGCCTATGAGCACGCCGAGATCGGAGGGGAAAGCGCGGCCTATCTCAGCCTGAATCGCAACAAAAGCGGCATCGCGCTCGATTTCGCCGTCCCGGAGGCGCGCGAGGTCGCGCTGGATCTGATCCGCAAGGCGGACGTCGTCGTGGAAAATTTTTCCAGCGGTGTCATGAAGAAGTTCGGCCTCGACTATGACGCGGTCGCGCCGCTCAACCCTCGCCTCGTCTATTGTTCGATCTCTGCCTACGGACGCACCGGGCCGTTCGCCTCGCGCCCCGGCTTCGATCCGATCACGCAAGCCGAGAGTGGGTTCATGTCGCTCAACGGGTTCGCCGATGGTCCGGCGGTTCGGACCGGCCCGCCGATTGTCGACATGGCGACGGGGATGTCGGCCTGCAATGCCATCCTGCTGGCGCTATTGGCCCGGGATCGGCTCGGCCGCGGACAGCATGTCGAAGTCGCCCTGTTCGACGTCGCCATGGGAATGACCGGCTTCTACGGCATGGCCTATCTGATCAACGGCGAGAATCCCGGGCGGTTCGGAAATTCGCCTAGTGGCTCTCCCACCGTCGGCGTCTACGAAGCATCCGACGGTCCGCTCTACATGGCCTGCGCCAATGATCGGTTGTATCGGCGGCTCGTTGTCGAGGTGCTGAACCGCCCGGATCTCATCAACGCGCCACAGTTCGCCACGCGAAAGGCGAGGTCCGAGAACAAGGAGCTTCTACGCACGGCTATCGCGGAGGTTTTCGCGAGCGACACGCTCGAGAACTGGATGGCGAAGATGAAGCTGGCCAATATCCCGGTGGGTTATCTCCGGACAGTCGAGGAGGGATTCAATGCGCCCGAAGCACGCGAACGCGCGCGCTTGAGCCGAATCCCGCATCGTACGGCGGAGTGGGTGCCGAATATCGAGCCGCCGATCAACATGAGCCTGACGGCGGCAATTGATCCCGTAGCCGCGCCACTGCTGGGCGAGCATACCGAGGGCGTCATGCGCGAGACGCTTGGTTACGACCAAGACCTGATTGCGGCTTTGGCGAAAAAAGGGGTCTTTGGGCTGCCCAAGGCGACGACTTCGGACTGAGGGCTGCGCCAGCTTGATTTGGCAGGGTTCCCGCCGCATAAATATGTGAGAGCGAGGGATACGAATGGTGCCTGGTCAAGAGCCGAGTATGGGGCTGTCGGTAGCGACAGACTCCGGCGGACGAGCCTATGCGACGATGATCGCAAAGGCCCGGTCGCTGTTGCCGCAACTGCGGGAACGCGCGGCTCGCACGGAGGAGCTACGGCATCTACCGCCGGAGACCGAGCGGGACCTGCACGATGCCGGCCTGTTCCGTATGCTTCAGCCGAAGCGTATCGGCGGTGCCGAACTCGACTACGTCGCCCTGATCGATTGTGCCGAGCTGCTCGGGCGGGCCGACGCGTCAGTGGCCTGGAATCTGGCCAATTTGGCAAGCCACCACTGGATGCTCGCCATGTTCGAGCAGCGCGCGCAGGATCTGGTCTGGGGCCGAGATCCGGACGTCCTGATCGCATCATCCTTCATTTTCCCGGCCGGCCGCGCCAGCAAGGTCGAGGGCGGATACCGGCTGCGTGGAAGCTGGCCGTTCTCGTCGGGTGTTGGCTCCTGCGCGTGGAACATGCTCGCGAGCGTCGTGTCGTCTGACGACGAGGCTGATGGCATTGAATACCGCATCTTTCTGTTGCCCAAGGCCGACTACAGGATTCTCGACACCTGGAACGTCGCCGGACTGCGCGGCACCGGGTCGTCGGATGTCGAAGTCAAGGACGCCTTTGTGCCCGAGTACATGTCGGTCGCCGTCGGTGATTTGGCAGGAGGCGTGACGCCCGGAAGCGGCGTGAACCGCAATCCGCTGTACGCGCTGCCGGTATTCTCGCTGTTTCCTTATGTTCTCTCCGGCGTCGCGCTCGGGAATGCGCAAGCGTGTCTGGACGATTATGCGGAGGTCGCCCGTCATCGCATTTCGACGTACAATCGCGCCAAGCTGAGCGATTTCCAAAGCACTCAAATCAAGATTGCGGAGGCCTCCGCCAAGATCGATGCTGCGCGCCTCGTCATGCGCTCGGCCTGCATCGAGGCGATGGAGCACGCGCGAAGCAAGCGCATGCCTGACATGGCGATCAAGACCAGGTATCGGCGCGATGGGGCGTTCTCGGTCAATCTGTGCACGGATGCCGTCTCGATGCTGTTCGCGGCCAGCGGCGCGCGCGGCCTGTTCACGACGGGGGTATTGCAGCGGCAGTTCCGCGATGCGCACGCCATCAATTCGCACCTCGCATTCAATTTCGATGCGGCCGGAACCAATTATGGACGTGTGGCGCTAGGCCTGCCGTCCGAGAATCTCACCTTGTGAGCCGGCCGATGAAAGACCAGCCAAAGCAGCCGGCCGCGCCCGATCCAGCCAACGAGCTCGCGAGCGATAGCTCGCAGATTGATCCGCGTGATTTTCGCAACGCTCTCGGGGCGTATGGAACGGGCGTAACTATCATCACAGCTACGGCCGCTGATGGAAAGCCGTATGGCATCACCTGCAATTCGTTTGCGTCGGTCTCCTTGAATCCTCCCCTCGTTCTCTGGAGCCTCGGCGTCTATTCCTCGAGCTTGAGCGTGTTTCAGAACGCCAGCCATTTCACTGTGCACGTGCTAGGCACCTCGCAGCAAGCGCTTGCAAACAAATTCGCAAAATCGTCCGAGGACAAGTTCGCTGGCGTGGACTGGACGCCGGGCCTCGGCAACGCGCCCGTTCTTGCCGACAGCGTGGCCAATTTTCAGTGCCGGTCCGTCAATCGCTACTATGGCGGCGATCACGTGATCTTTCTCGGTGCGGTCGAGGCCTATGCCTACAACGCCAAAGAGCCGCTGCTGTTTGCGCGGGGGACCTACGGCCGGTTTCTGGCCGATGACGAGCGCAAGAAGTCGCCGTAGACTGATCGAGGGACGCCGCTCGGTTCAGCGGTCTGTGGCCGAGAGCTTGTAGATTTCCAGAGCGTCCGCGTCTGCGCCGCGTGCAGCCTTGGCCAGCCTGAAGATCTGGCCCGCGAGGGTCGCCATCGGCACCGGCGTTGACGTTGACTGGGCGACATCGGCGACCGTGTCGAGATCCTTCAACATCGTCGCGATGTGGCCGAGCGGCGGTGAGTGGATGCCCTGAACCATGCGCGGCACGAAGAGCTGAAGCGGGATCGAATCCGCGAAGCCGCCGGCGAGCGCCTCGGGCAGCCGGCTTGCATCAATTCCAGCATTCGAGGCAAGGCGCGTTGCCTCTGCGAGCACGGCCATCGCGCATCCGACGATCACCTGGTTGCAAAGCTTCGTGGTCTGGCCCGCGCCGGTGGGACCCATGTGCGTGAACCTGCGCGCCATTGTCAGCACATAGGGCCGTGCCCGCTCGATGTCGGAGGCCTCTCCGCCGGCCATGATGGCAAGCGTGGCTTCTTCGGCACCCCTGGTACCGCCGGACACCGGTGCGTCGATCCAGCCTGCACCGTTCGCCGACTTCAATCGGGCAGCCAGTTCGCGCGCGGCTTCGGGATGGATGGATGAAAAATCGACCACGAGCTTGCCTGCGCCGGGAGCGACCGCAAGACCTTCCCGCCCGAAGATGACCTCCTCGACGGCTGCTGCATCCGTGACGCACATGAAGACGATGTCGCAGTTTGCCAACAGGTCACGTGGCGTGCCCGCGCGTTTGGCGCCAGCCTCCACGAGCGGAGCGACCTTGCCTTCCGAGCGGTTCCAGACGCTGACGGGATAACCGGCCTTGAGCAGGCGCCGGGTCATTGGCGTCCCCATCAGTCCGAGGCCGAGATAGCCGAGTTTCTCGACGCCCTGCGGGTTTGCCTTGCTCGCATCAGCCATAGGTTGCCTCCTTGTGTCGCGGCGCAACGCCGCGCGACCGCTGCGCACCATACATAACGCATCTAGCTGTGAAACCGGTCGGCATGCATGGCTTGCCTGATTGTTTGAACCATGAAACATTTGGGCTGGTCGGGTTGGGTGGCGTCGGTCGGCGCCGGAGCAGCGGAGTGGGCACGATGCGGACAGTTTCGAGGTGGATGCTGGCAGCGGGGGCTGTGGCGGCCATGATCGCGGGCGCGAGCCCCTCATGGGCGCAGCAGACGATCCGCGTGGGCTGGACGATTCCGGCCGAGGAATCCAAATACTGGATGATGCGCAGGCCGGCCGAATTTCCCGATATCGGCAAGACCTATAACGTCGAGTGGACCCAGTTTCAGGGCACAGCGCCGATGACGCAGGCCTTGGCGGCCGGCGCATTGGATTGCGCAACGCAAGCGCCGCTCTCACTTGCCAATGGCGTGGTCGGCGGCAATCTCAAGGCCTACATCGTGGCGCAGCACGTCTTCGAGAAGCCTGGTGGCTTCTCGGTCTACTGGGCGGTCATGGATGACTCGCCAATCAAGACGATTGCAGATCTCAAGGGCAAGACGGTCGGCATTTCCGTCATCGGCGGCGGCACGCAAGGCCCGTTCAATCTGCTGCTGAAGCAGAACGGCGTCGATCCGGCCAAGGACATCAAGCTGGTCGAGGTCGGTTTTGCCGTCTCCGAGGATGCCCTGCGACAGGGCCGGGTCGATGCGGTCAACATGAACCAGCCGTTCGCGGCGCGAGCTGAGGCCAAGGGCGGCACAAGAAAACTGTTCTCGCTGTCGCAGGCCATGCCGAACATCGTGCACATCCTGGAAGCCTGCCGTGCTGATTTCGTCGACAAGAACCCCGAGCTGGTCAAGGCTTATGTCCGCGATATCACGTCGGGCATGAAAAAGGCACTGGCGAACCGTGAAGAGACGTTGAAGGTGGTCAATGAGGTCTTGAAAGCGCCCATCCCGGTGCTCGAGACTTATCTGCTCAAGGACAATGATTTCGGTCGCGATCCCGGTGCGGCACCGAATTTCCCGGCGATCCAGAAGATGCTCGACATCTATGCGGAAACGGGAATGCTGCCGAAGCTGGATGTCGCGCAATTCAAGCACCCGACGATCGTCGCGCCGCTGCAATAGGCGATCCGACCCGTTCGCCGGACCAATGAGGTCGCAAATGTCCCGCCGCGTGCGGGACATTGCATGAAGATGATGCAGGCATGAAGAAGTTGCGATCACGGATAACGACCGACGGCCTCGACCGGGCTCCGCACCGTGCCTTCATGCGCGCCATGGGGCTTGACGACGCGGCCATTGCCAAGCCGATGGTAGGCATCGTCAGCATGAAGGGCGAGCAGACGCCCTGCAACATGACCCACGATTTTCAGGTGGCTGCTGCCAAGATCGGAGTCGAGGAGGCCGGCGGCACGCCGCGCGAATTCTCAACCATCTCGGTGTCCGACGGCATCAGCATGAATCACGAGGGGATGAAGTTCTCCTTGTTCTCGCGTGAGCTGATCGCCGACTCCATCGAGGCCGTCGTCCATGGTCTCGCCTACGACGCGCTGATCGGATACGGCGGATGCGACAAGACGCTTCCGGGCGTGATGATGGGCATGGTTCGTTGCAACGTGCCGTCCATCTTCATCTATGGCGGCAGCTCGCTGCCGGGCCGCGTTGATGGACGCACGCTGACCGTCCTCGACTCCTACGAGGCCGTCGGCAGCTTCATGACCGGAGAGATCGACGTCCCGACGCTTGAGCGGATCGAGCGCGCCTGCCTGCCGACCATTGGCGCTTGCGCCGGTCAGTTCACCGCGAACACCATGGGAATGGTGTCGGAGGCGATGGGTCTAACGATACCCAACGTGTCGATGGTGCCCGGCGTCTATGCCGAGCGCGCTCAGATCTCCCGCCGCGCCGGGCGGTTGATCATGGAGATGCTCGAACGAGGTGGGCCACTTCCGCGTGACATCGTGACGCGGAAGTCGCTGGAAAATGGAGCCGCGATCGTTGCTGCCACAGGCGGATCGACCAATGCCGCGCTGCATCTGCCAGCGATCGCGAACGAAGCCGGCATTGCGTTCACAATCGATGACGTCGGTGAGGTCTTTGCCAGAACGCCGCTGATCGGAAACCTGCGGCCTGGAGGCAAATACACGGCGAAGGATGTTTTCGATATTGGCGGGGCGGCCGTTGTGATCCGCGAGTTGATTCAAGGCGGGCATATCGATGGCAGCTGCCTGACCATCACGGGCCGCACGCTCGCGGAAGAACATGGCGCGGCCAACGCGCCCGATGGCGAGGTCGTTTACGCGACCCGCGCGCCGATCATGCCAGACGGCGGGGTGGCGGTTCTGAAGGGCAATCT
Organism: Bradyrhizobium monzae; assembly: GCF_021458635.1. Classification (GTDB taxonomy): domain Bacteria; phylum Pseudomonadota; class Alphaproteobacteria; order Rhizobiales; family Xanthobacteraceae; genus Bradyrhizobium. The sequence continues at coordinate 882,205 of NZ_JAIRDQ010000001.1, read as the reverse complement.
CTGTCCCGATGGCGCCGTCATCAAAGTCGCGGGCTTGAAGAGCCAGTTCTTCGAGGGCGTGGCGCGCGTCTTCGAGGATGAGGAGGCTTGTGTCGCGGCTGTTCGTGACCGCAGCTACAAGGCTGGCGAGGTTTTGGTGATCCGCAATGAAGGGCCAGTGGGCGGCCCTGGTATGCGCGAGATGCTCGGCGTCACCGCGCTGATTTACGGGCAGGGCATGGGCGAGAAAGTGGCCCTGATCACGGATGGGCGGTTTTCCGGCGCCACGCGCGGCATGTGTATCGGCTATGTATCTCCGGAAGCGTTCGTTGGCGGACCGCTGGCGCTTGTCCGCGATGGCGACAAGATCCGGATTGATGCCGCCCGACGCCGCATGGACTTGCTGGTGGATGAGCAGGAACTCGCCGCACGCCGACGCGATTGGAAGCGGCGCCCGCCGCGTCATCGCGCAGGTGCGTTGGCGAAATATGCGCGTCTGGTCGGCCAGGCGCCGGGTGGCGCAGTCACGCATGAGGGACCGGCGGAATGGCCGTGGTTCGAGTGAGAAGTCGCGCGCGTGCGAAACTGGCGCCTGTTTGGCAGGTTTCTTGCTAAGCTCGTGCCGCTTATGGAGGACATTCGGCAAACCGGCTGCGTGACGTTCGCCGTGAGTGAAGCGAGAGACGGGATGAAGGTAGTGCCTTCGAGATCGAGCGAATGGGTGAGACCGGTGACATCGCAAAAGCCAGCTTCTGCGATCATCGAGATCGACCGCGTCTCGCAGGTCTTCCAGACCTCGGCACGCAGGGAACATTTGGCGCTATCGGATATTTCCCTGACGATCGAGGAGGGGGCGTTCGTCTCCATCCTCGGACCGTCGGGCTGCGGAAAGTCGACGCTGCTTTACATTGTCGGTGGCTTCGTCAGTCCAACCAGTGGCGCGGTGAGGATGAAGGGACAAACCATTACCGGGTCGGGGCCGGATCGCGGGCCTGTCTTCCAGGAGTTCGCGCTGTTTCCGTGGAAGACTGTGCTGGGCAACGTGATGTATGGCCCGCGCCAGCAAGGTGTGCGAGCCAACGAAGCAGAAGCGCAGAGCCGCGCTCTGATCGAGATGGTCGGGCTCAAGGGCTATGAGAACTTCTATCCCAAGGAGTTGTCGGGCGGCATGAAGCAGCGCGTCGCGCTGGCCCGGACGCTCGCCTATCACCCCGAGGTCCTGTTGATGGACGAGCCGTTCGGTGCGCTCGATGCTCATACCCGGACGCGTCTCCAGAACGATCTCCTGAATATCTGGGAGCGTGACCGCAAGACGGTGCTGTTCGTCACCCACTCGGTCGACGAAGCAGTCTTCCTCTCGGACAAGGTCGTGATGATGTCGAAGTCTCCGGGGCGTATCCGGGAGGTCATTGATATCGATCTGCCGCGGCCGCGGCGCCGCAACGAGCTGTTGCTCGATCCGCGCTACCAGAAATACGTCGTCGACATCGAGCGTATGTTCGATGAAAGCGACGAAGCCGGGTCGCTCTCATGATGTCGCCGAGCGCCGTGACGAAACGTGCTGCGCCGGTGCTGGCTTGCATCGGACTATTGGCGGTATGGCAGGTCGCGTCGCTTGCGCTGAAGAACGACAGCTTTCCAACGGCTATCGAAGCGATCCGCGCGATCCCGGATATCCTGGGCGACAAGGAATCTCTGATCAACATCCTGGCCTCGCTCCGCCGCATGACGATCGGGTTTGGCATAGCAGTTCTGGTTTCGATTCCGCTGGGCCTTTTGATGGGCCGTAGCCGGGCCGTTGCAGCCTTCTTCAATCCGCTGCTGATGGTGATCTATCCGGTGCCGAAGGCTGCGTTGATGCCGATCGTCATGCTGTGGCTCGGCGTCGGTGACATCACCAAGACGCTGGTGATCTTCCTCGGCGTCAGCCTGCCTGTCATCTATCATAGCTTTGAGGGTGCCAAGGCCGTCGAGGAGAAGATGCTGTGGTCGGGCGCGGCGATGGGGCTTTCGCCCTTGCAGCGTCTGGTCCGGATCGTGTTGCCTGCCGCACTTCCGGAGATCCTGACCGGGTGCCGCACCGGCCTGGTGCTGGCGCTGATCACGATGATCACCAGCGAGATGATCGCGCGCCAGTCTGGAGCGGGGAACATCCTGTTCAACGCGCTCGACATGGGCCAATACGACACGGTCTATGCGATGATCATCATCGTCGGCGCGATGGGCATCTGTCTCGATGCGGTCTTCGAGCGCGTCCGCGCAAGATTGGTGCGCTGGTCCGAGCCGCAGTTCGACATGCCTTTGAGCTTCTCATGATGTCACGTGCTCTCTCGCCAAACGTCATCTTGGGGCTCGCGCCGATCGCCTTGGTGATCGTGCTGTGGCAAGGCCTGGTGTCATTCGGCTTCGCGCCCGTAGTTTTGCTGCCGCCGCCTGGCGTCGTCTTCAACCGGCTGCTCCAGCAGCTCGTGACATGGACTTTTCAGCAGGAAATTGCCGCGACCCTGATCCGGCTATTCGCCGGTTTCGCGATAGCGGTCGTGCTTGGCGTGAGCATAGGCATCGCCGCTGCTGCCAGTCCGGCGATCAATGCCATTGTGCGGCCGATCGTGCGGGTGCTGGCGCCGCTGCCGAAGGTAGCGCTCTATCCGGCGCTGTTGCTGTTGCTCGGTTTCGGCCACGGATCGAAGATCACGCTGGTGACTGCGGACGCGCTTTTTCCCATTCTGCTGTCCACCTATTACGGCGCCTCGACGGTGGAGCAGAAGATTATCTGGTCGGCTATGGCGGCGGGAACGCGGCGCTATGAAATCCTGTTCAAGGTCGTCTTGCCGGCGGCAATGCCATCGATCCTGACCGGGTGCCGGATCGGTCTTGTCATTTCCTGCATCGTGGTGTTTCTGGCAGAGATGATCACGTCGACGGACGGCCTGGGGCACGCGCTGGTCACCGCGGCCCGCACCTTTCAGGCCGTCGACATGTTCGTACCATTGATCACGATTTCACTGCTGGGGTTGATCCTCAATGCCCTGTTGGGCGCTGTGCGATCGTATCTTCTACGGGGCTTCCCCGAAGCGTGAGCTGACGAATAAGAAACCAGAGGACCGGGAGTGAACCATGCTGGCTGATCGCATCGAGGCAAAATGGATCGACGCATTTTGCGAGATTTTTGAGCGATGTGCGGTCAAGACCGGCGATACCGCGGCGATTCTCTCGGAGACGCAGTCGCGCGCCTTGAATGTGCATCTGGCAGAGCTGGCCCTGCTGCGAATGGGAGCGAAGCCTTTTCATGTGGTTATTCCAACGCCGCGCAATCGGAATATCGTTCCCGTCCGCTCAACCGGCGCCAGCGAAGCAATCCAAAAGCTTGGGCCGGTCATCACTGCGCTTCAGCAAGCTGGCTTCGTGGTGGACTGCACCATAGAAGGCCTGATGCATGCGGTGGAGACGCCCGAAATCCTGAAAGCGGGCGCGCGTATTCTGGTGATCTCCAACGAGCATCCTGAGGCGCTGGAGCGCATGGTGCCGGATCCGGTGCTGGAGAAGCGCGTTCGCGCAGCCGCAAAGATGCTGCGTGGGACGAAGCGGATGCGGGTCACGTCGAAGGCCGGCACGTCACTGGACGTCGACATGGTCGGTGCGTCCACGGTCGGCGTGTGGGGCTGGACCGACAAGCCCGGCACGCTGGCGCATTGGCCGGGTGGCATCGTGGTCAGCTTTCCCAAGAGCGGGACGATCAATGGCACGCTGGTGATGGCCCCGGGCGACGTCAATCTGACGTTCAAGCGATACTTGACGTCGCCGGTGAAGATGACGTTGAAAGACGACTACGTGGTCGAGCTGGAAGGCGAGGGCACGGATGCCGCAATGATGCGTGCCTATCTTGCCGCCTGGGGCGATCGGGAGGCTTATGCCGTCTCGCATGTGGGTTTCGGCATGAACCCGGGCGCACGCTACGAAGCGCTGTCGATGTACGATCAGCGAGATACCAATGGCACGGAGATCCGCGCCGTCTCCGGCAACTTCCTGTTCTCAACTGGCGCCAACGAATTCGCCGGCCGCTACACTGCGGGCCATTTCGACTTGCCAATGATGGGAACGACCATCGAGCTCGATGGCGTTGCGGTGGTGCGGGAAGGCGTGCTTCAGGACGTCTTCGGCTAACTGCGATCGATGACCGGCGGGCGGGCCAGGTCGAAGTGCCGCAGCAGGTCAACCATCGCTTGGAGGCGATTTACCCGATAGGCGTCGACGTCCATGCCTGAATAATCGAGAAAGCCGGCGCCGGTGCGGAGGCCGATCCGACCTTCATGCATATTACGGGAAATCACTTCCGGTGCGCGGTAGCGGTCGCTACCGAGTGCTCCCTCCAGATACTTGCTGGCGTAGTACAGAATGTCGCCGCCGCCCCAATCGATGAATTCCAACAGCCCGAGCACGGCATACCGGAAGCCGAACCCGTAGCGGATCGCCTTGTCGATCTCCTCCGCGCTGGCGACGCCTTCCTCGACCATGCGCGCGGCCTCGTTCATCGCCAATGCCTGGATGCGCGGAACGATGAAGCCGGGCGTCGCCGCGCAGACGACAGGCACCTTGCCGATGCCTTCGAGCAGCGCCTTGACCTCGTCGATGATGGCTGGATCGGTGGCTTTGCCGGGCGAAACCTCGACCAGCGGGATCAGATAGGCTGGGTTGAGCCAGTGTACGTTGAGGAAGCGGCGAGGGTTTACGATCGCGCCCGAGAGATCGTCGACGAGGATGGTCGACGTGGTCGATGCAATGATTGTGTCGTCGCCGACCTGCTTTGAAGCCGCCGCCAGCACCTCGCGCTTGAGCTCGACCACCTCGGGAACGCCCTCGAACACCATTCCGGCTTCGGACAACGCGGCGCCGCTTTGGCTGGCCGGCACCACCGAAACCCGCGCGATCAGCGGATCAACGTCGGTCTCGGTCAGCAGCCCCAGCTTCGACAGGCTGGCAAAGGTCTTCCTGACTTCGCCCAGCGCGTCCCCCTCCAGCCTGGCAAAGTCCCCCGCTGAACGGGGCTTGATGTCGATCATCGTGACCGTGTGCCCCGCATAGGCGAACGCGACGGCGATACCGCGGCCCATGCGACCGGCCCCGAGACAGGCAATGTTGGCGCGACGGGTCATCGGTCAGAATCCCTCACGAAGCAGCATCTGCAATTCGGCCTTGTGAAGCTTGCCAAGCCCCAGCGTCTCCAACGTCCGGCCGCCTTGCGCAAAATCCTCGCCGCAGATTGCGCCGCCCATGGCCAGGAAAGCCTTGGCGAGCGGTGTGGCCACGCCCGCCAGCCCGGCGACGGACACCAGCAGCGACAAGCCGAGCCGCAGATCCTCGCGCATGTAGCGATGCTCGGTCAGCACGATCCGCTCGCGCCAGTCACCGGAATCCGTCAGGCGATCATGTGAGCCGCGGCCATACATCCACATCTCCCCCTCTTTGGCGTAATGGTGCGCGAGCGGAAAATGCGGTGCCCCATAGCCGAGCGCCTCGCGCACGGCGATCCGCTCCGCGTCGAGTGCGTCGGTCACCCGTCTGATCGCAGCCTGCGTTCCCTCCTTGTGGATGTCCCACCGCTCGAAATGCTCGATCGGGCCCGCGTTCATCGCGATCAGCGGCGGATGAATGATGCAGCCCGCATTCATCAGCGCGCCCGAGAGCGCGTCACCGCACGGCTCGATCACATCCGGGAAGGCGCGTCCAATCACTTCAAGCGCATGCGGCGCCTGGTCGAGCGGGAACACGCCGACCGGCAACCGCTTTGCGCGGATGGTGATCGCGACCTGGAATGGCCCGTGCTTGCGAGTGAGCCATGGCAACGTGCCGGTTTCAGCGAAGCTCGCTTTGGCGCGATTGCCGGCGTCTCGTGCGGCCTGCGCGAAGATCATTGAGCCGAATGTCGCGGGCGGCAGAAACACGACCTGGCCGTCCTGCAGATGCGGGGCGAGGAGCCGGGCGATATCCGGCTGAGCGAACGCGGGGGCGGGGCACAAGATCAGCTCGGCATCGCTGATAGCTACGGCGATGTCGCTGGTCACCAGCGCCAACTTCACGTCGTGCTGGCCAGCATGGTCCTTCACCAGGATGCGGGAGCCAGCGGCACGATGTGCCTCGACCTGCTCTGTGTCGCGGCGCCAGAGTCGCACCTCGTGCCCGGATAGCGCGAAGTCGCCCGCGGCTGCGAAAGAGCCGTTCCCCCCACCCAGAACCGCAATCTTCAAGATGCTTCTCCTTGCGCACGTGACTGCGCATCAAGCTGCTTCAGCAGGAAATGCTGGACCTTGCCCAGCGCCGTGCGCGGCATGTCGGCGACGAAGACGATGTCGCGTGGAACCTTGTAGCGAGCGAGCTGCGCCTGAACGTGCGCTCTCAGCTCGTCTGCTTCGAGACGGCAGCCGGATCGCGGGATGACATAGGCGACGGGGACTTCGTCCCAGCGCGGATCCGGCCGGCCGATCACGGCGCATTCGCTGACGTCAGGATGTTCGAGCAGCACCCGTTCGACCTCAGCCGGATAGACGTTCTCGCCACCGGAAATGATCATGTTCTTCTTGCGGTCGCGGACCCAGAAGTAGCCGTCCGGATCACACAGGCCAACATCGCCGGTGCGATACCAGCCGTCGTGCAGCGCATCGCGTGTGGCGTCCGCATTGCCCCAATATTCGAAGAAGACGTTGGGACCGCGGACCGCGATCTCGCCCGGCGCGCCTGCCGGCACCTCGTTGCCGGCCTGATCAATCACCTTCGCTTCGCAGCACAGGCCGGCAAGCCCGGTCGATCCCGCGCGCGACAGGTCGCCGCCGAGGCGGGTGTAGACGGCGATGGGGCAGGTTTCCGTCGAACCGTAGACTTGCAGCACCGGCACGCCGCGCGCGACGAAACGATCGATAAGATGTGGTGGCACGATGGTCGAGCCGGTGGCGACGGCCTTCAGCGACGAGAGATCGATCGTGGCCCAGGCGGGGTGCTCGCTGACGGCCTGGATGATCGCCGGTACCATGACCGTCAGGGTCGGACGCTCCCGTTCGATGGCCGCAAGCGCCGTATCGGGGGTGAAGCGAGCGTGGATTGAGATGGTCGCGCCAAGCTGGAGCGCCGCCGTCGTCTGGATGTTGAGCCCGCCGACGTGGAAGAATGGCAACACCGTCAGCACATGATCGTCGGACGTCATGTTGTGCATGTGCTGGCTCATGACGCCGTTCCAGAACAGCGCCTCCTGGCGCAGAACAGCACCCTTCGGCCGCCCGGTCGTTCCTGACGTGTAGACGATGAGCAGTGGGCAGGAGAGATCGGTGTGCGGATTGCGTCCGCTGCTTCCCTTACGCGCCAGCAGGCTGCCGAAGGTCATGCCGTGCGGTGGCGCAAAATCGAGGCCGATGATCGCGGTTCCCGGCGCGAGTTCGGGAAGGACTCCCTCAAATGCCTGTTCGAGCACCAGCACCTTGGCGCCGGCATCGGTGAGGATGAAGAGCTGCTCGGCGACAGCCAACCGCCAGTTCAGCGGCACCAACATCGCGCCGAGCCGCGCGCATGCATAGAGTAGGACCAAATAGTCCGGCCGATTCAGGCTCAGGATCGCGACGCGGTCGCCCCGGCCGACACCGAATTCCTGCTTCAAGCCAGTTGCCGTCCGTTCGATACGATCGGCGAATGCCGCGTAGCTCAGCCGCTCCCCCTCGAAGGTGATGGCAGTCTTGTCTGGCGAAAACGCCGCGTTGCGATCGATCAGACTGCAGAGGTCCACCGTCAGTCGTCCGTTTCGCCAGCCTCGTACAGCGCCTCGCGACCGATCCGGTCGAGGCAGAGCTCGGCCGTCCAGGGCAGCATCAGCGAGCCGCAGCGGCTGTCACGATAGATGCGCTCAAGCGGCAGCGAGCGGAGCATCGCCTGTCCCCCGCAGGTGCGGATCGCAAGCGCGGCGAGCTCATTGGCGCCTTCCATCACCGAATATTGCGCGGCATAGGCGCGCAGCACCTGCTCCTTGCTCGGATTGGCGCGCGCTTCGGTAACAGCCTGGAACCAGATTGCCTTGATCTGCTCGAGCTTGATCTGCATCTGCGCAACCGCGATCTGCTTGGTCGGATACATCCGGCGCTTGACCGGAGGCATGCCCGGCACCTCTCCGCGCAGATAGCGCACCGTAAAGTCATAGGCGGCTTGCGCGAGGCCCATATAGGTCGGCGACAGCGTCAGGAACATGTGTGGCCAGCGCATCGCGGCCTGGAAATAGACGCCGCGGGGCATCAGTGCGGAGTCGTCGGGCACGAAGACATCTTTGAACAGCAGCGTCCGCGACACCGTTCCGCGCATGCCGAGCGGATCCCAATCGCCAACAACCGAAACGCCCGGTGATTTCGCGGAGATCGCAAGGTAAAGCGTATTGCGACGCGAGGCTTTCTCACCTTTCTCGATCTCGGTGCAGAGCACACCGTAATAGTCGGCGTGGCCGGAGAGCGACGCAAAGATCTTCTTGCCGTTGACGATCCAGCCGCCTTCGACAGGCTTTGCTTCAGTGCCGAAGGCAACGCCGCCCGCGGCCGCCGCGCCACCTTCGGAGAAGGGCTGCGAATAAATCGCACCGTCCTCGAGGATGCGCTTGTAGTGGACGGCACGCCGCTTTTCGTGCTCTGCGCGGGTCTCCGCATCCATGTCGAGATCATCAGCCAAAGGCCCCGACCACAGTGTCGAACAGACGTGCATGTTCCAGGTCAGCGCGGTCGCGCCGCAATAGCGGCCGATCTCCGCCGCGGCCAGGGCATAGGTCTGGTAGTTGGCTCCCAGCCCGCCGTGCTTCTTCGGCACGGCGATGCCGAGCAGGCCGACGCGGTGCAGGTCGCGATAATTCTCGGTTGGAAAGACCGCCTCGCGATCGTAGGTGGCGGCACGACCCGCGAACACGCTCTGGCCGATCTCGCGCGCCCGCGCGATGATCCCGGCTTGTTCGTCGCTCAAGCGAAACGCCACGGGATCGAAGATCGGCGCGTCCAGCGCGACCTTGTCGCTCGTGCCGATGGTCTTGCTGACTTGCATGGTCATGGCGCAGTCACCCGTGTTTCGCAGCAACGGAATCGACGAAGCTGCCGATAGCCTTGGCGAAGGCATCAGGCCGCTCAAGGTTGGCGAGATGGCCAACGCCGGGGAGTTCGACATATTCCGCGGCGGGAACGTAGGTTGCCGTCTTCGCCATCATTGGCGCAGGCGCGTTGTTGTCTTTGGAACCAGACAGCAGCAGCGTCGGCACCGAAATGTCCTTGAGCGTGCTGCGTTGGTCGAATCCGATCAGCGCCAGCATCATGGCGCGATAGCTCGCTTCGGGCACACTCGCCATGCACTCGCGTGCAAGCTCCATCCCCTTGGGATCTGGATCATCGCCGACCAGCTCCTTCACGAGAGACGGCGCCAGCGACTTCATGGTCTCGCCGCGATCGAGCGGACCCAGGCGTGCCGCGATGAACGATTTTTGCCAGTCACCGTCGGCTTTGCCGAAGGCCGGACTGGTCTGCGCAAGGACGACCGCGCGCGCGAGTTTCGGCGATTGCACCAGCCATTTCTGGACGATCATGCCGCCGATCGAATGGCCGACCAGAATAGGGCTTGTCGCCCCGATCTGCTCGATGAATTGCTGGAGCGCATCGGCCAGGGCCGCGATGCTGACGCTGGCGAGTGGCGCCGAGCCGCCATAGCCCGGCATGTCCCACGCGATCGCGCGGAAACGGTTGCCGAATGTAGCAAGCTGCTGCCGCCAGGCCCGCGCCGCGCCGCCAATGCCATGCAGGAAAATCAGGGGTATCGCGGCCGGATCGCCCGCAGCTTCATAGGCGAAGCGTCCACCCCTTGTTATCATTGGCGCAGGCTGCGACACGCGACATCCTTTTGCTTGGCCCGGCGATGCTAACAGGCCTGCGGGGGATGGGAAGAGATAATTTTATACTTAAAGCAATTTTCAGGCCGCTCCCTCGCGCGCGGGCTTTTGCGGCGTCGATCCGCGCTTTCGTTGCAAAAGTTTGAAGGTTAAAATATATCGGAGGAACGATCAGCAGATCTCGAGGGAGCCCGCGCATGTCCGCATTGCCGCATTCACCGCACGCGCTGGTGACCGGTGGCGGTCGCGGCATCGGTCGCGCGATCGCAGCATCCCTTGTCGACGCTGGTGCCACCGTGACGGTGCTCGGTCGGAACGCGGCTACTCTCGAAGAGGCGGTAAGCGCAGGCGCCGCGCATTATGCAGCCGTTGCCGACGTCTCGGACGAAGCCGCGCTCAAGGCAGCGATCGCCGTGGCGGATGCGCGAAAGCCGATCGATATCCTGATCGCAAACGCCGGCAGCGCCGAATCCGCGCCGTTTGCGAAATCGGACAGCGCCCTTTTTGCGCGCATGATGGACGTCAATTTCATGGGCGTTGTCCATGCCGTCCGCGCAGTGTTGCCGGGGATGAAGGATCGCCCATACGGGCGCATCGTTGCGATTGCATCGACGGCCGGGCTCAAGGGTTATGCTTACGTGAGCGCGTATGCTGCGGCGAAGCACGCCGTGGTCGGTCTCGTGCGTTCGGTTGCGCTGGAGATGGCCGGCAGCAATGTGACCGTGAATGCGGTGTGCCCCGGCTTCACCGACACCGATCTGGTTGCCGGCAGCATCGACAACATTGTGAAGAAGACCGGGCGCACCCGCGAGCAGGCCATCGCCGAGCTCGCGAAGCACAACCCGCAGGGGCGCCTGATCACGCCGCAGGAAGTGGCCAATACCGTGCTTTGGTTGTGCAGCGAGAACGCTGGTGCGATCACGGGCCAGGCGATTGCGGTCGCCGGTGGCGAGATCTAACCGCACGGAACAAGGAAGGAAATCTCATGAGCAGACCAGCCAATCCCGTCACCGTGCCGCTGGCGGACTATTCGCCACAACACTTCCTGCTGGCCGCGGTCGACGGTGTTGCCACGGTGACGCTCAACCGTCCGGAACGAAAGAATCCGCTGACGTTCGAGAGCTACCGCGAGTTGACGGATTTCTTCCGTGCATGCGCGTTCGACGACGCGGTCAAGTCGATCGTCGTCACCGGCGCCGGCGGCAATTTCTCGTCTGGCGGCGACGTGTTCGAGATCATCGGCCCGCTTGTCAAGATGGACACCAAGGGGCTGACCGCGTTCACGCGGATGACCGGTGATCTGGTCAAGGCGATGCGGGCCTGCCCGCAGCCGATTGTGGCCGCGGTCGAGGGCATCTGCGCCGGTGCCGGCGCGATCATCGCCATGGCATCCGACATGCGGCTCGCCGCTAGCGGAGCCAAGGTGGCATTCCTGTTCAACAAGGTGGGTCTTGGCGGCTGTGACATGGGCGCTTGCGCGATCCTGCCGCGGATCATCGGTCAGTCCCGCGCCTCCGAGCTTCTGTACACCGGCCGGTTCATGACCGCGGAGGAGGGCGAGCGCTGGGGCTTCTTCAGCCGCATCGTCACGCCGGAGCAGGTGCTGTCCCAGGCACAGCTACTGGCCAAGCAGGTCGCGGACGGACCGACCTTCGGCAACACCATGACCAAGCGGATGCTGGCCATGGAATGGGCGATGTCGGTGGAGGAAGCGATCGAAGCGGAGGCCGTTGCCCAAGCCCTGTGCATGACGACGGCTGATTTCGAGCGCGCCTTTGAGGCTTTTGCCAACAAGGTCAAGCCGGTCTTCAGGGGCGACTGACCCGCCATTTCCTGCGGGGGAGCCTGGAACGGGGACTTGCCAGAAATTATTTTAGGCTTAAAATAGTTTTCATGGCCGGGTGAATTGGCGAGGCTCCCATGAAAGTCGCGATCATCGGTGGTGGACCCGCGGGGCTCTACGCAGCGATTCTGCTCAAGAAGCAGCGCCACAGCGCCGATATCACCGTCTATGAGCGCAACCGCGCTGACGATACGTTCGGCTTCGGCGTGGTGTTCTCGGACGCCACGCTCGACAATTTCGAGAAACACGACCTCCCGAGCTACCGCCGCATCACCCAGGAGTTCGCCTATTGGGATGATATCGCCGTGCATTTTCGCGGCACGGTGCATCGGGTCGGGGGTAACGGCTTTTGCGGCTGCTCACGGCAAAAATTGTTATTGATTCTGCAGGAGCGAGCGCGCGAGCTCGGTGTCAACCTCCAGTTCGAAGTGGATGTTGACGACGAGTCGCGCTTCGCCGATGCCGATCTCGTCTTGCTCGCCGACGGCATCAACAGCCGATTCCGGGAGAAGCATGTCGATCATTTCGAGCCGGAAGTCGACCTCCGCACCAACAAATTCGCCTGGATGGGCTCGACCAGGCCGCTCGATGCCTTCACCTTCATCTTCCAGGAGACAGAGTGGGGACCTTTCATCGCCCACGCCTACCAATATGAAGCCGGCCACTCGACCTGGATTTTCGAGACCGACCCGGAGACGTTCGAGCGGGCAGGGCTGAATGGGCTGAACGAGAGCCAATCGGCCGCGCGAATGGCCGACATTTTCGGCTGGTTCCTCGACGGGCACAAGCTGCTCACCAACCGGTCGATGTGGCGCAATTTCCCGATGATCCGGAGCAAACGCTGGGTCAAGGACAACATGGTTTTGCTTGGCGACGCCAAGGCGACCGCGCATTTCTCGATCGGCTCGGGCACCAAGCTCGCGATGGAAGATGCAATCGCACTGGCCGAAGCGATGGCAAAGGCGCCCGACACCAAGGTTGCACTGGATGTCTATGAGCACGGCCGCCGCGAAGAGGTCGAGAAGACCCAGCACGCGGCCGACGTTTCGCTGGTCTGGTTCGAGCATGTCGACCGCTTCTGGGATTTCGATCCCGTGCAATTCGCCTTTGGCGTGATGACGCGCTCGAAGGCGATCACTTATGACAATCTGAAGCTCCGCGCGCCCGATTTCGTCGCCGAAGTTGAGAAGTCGTTCGCCAGGCAAGTGCGCAGCAACGGCTTCGACGTCAGCACCGACAAGCCGATGGTGCCGCTGTTCCAGCCATTCCGCCTGCGCGAGATGGAGGTCGCCAACCGCGCCGTGATGTCGCCGATGTGCATGTACTCGGCGAAGGAGGGCGTTCCCGGTGACTTCCACCTCGTGCACTATGGCTCGCGCGCCATCGGCGGCGCCGGCATGATCTTCACCGAGATGACCTGCGTCAGCCGCGACGCCCGGATCACACCCGGCTGCGCGGGGCTGTGGAACGACGAGCAGGAGGCCTCGTGGCATCGCATCGTGGATTTCGTTCACGGCAACTCGGCCGCAAAAATCTGCCTGCAACTCGGACACGCAGGCCGCAAGGGCGCGACCAAACTGATGTGGGACGGCATCGACCGTCCGCTGGACGAAGGCGGTTGGGACGTGGTCTCGGCATCGCCGCTGCCCTATTTCGCCGACAGCCAGGTGCCGCGCGAACTTGACCACGCCGGCATGAACGCGGTGAGAGATTCGTTTGTCGCGGCGGCCGAGCGCGGCGAGCGCTGCGGCTTCGATATGCTTGAGCTGCACTGCGCTCATGGCTATCTTCTTGCAAGCTTCATCTCACCGCTGACGAACACCCGTACGGACGAGTATGGCGGCTCGCTCGAAAAACGCCTGCGCTTCCCACTCGAGATCTTTGAGGCGCTGCGGGCCGTTTGGCCGAAGCACAAGCCGATGTCGGTGCGGATCTCCGCGACTGACTGGGCTGACGGCGGCATCACGGGTGACGATGCGGTGGCCATCGCGCGGGCCTTTGCCGAGGCCGGCGTCGATCTCGTCGATGTCTCGACCGGACAGACCGTGCGCGATGCGCAGCCAATCTATGGACGCATGTTCCAGACGCCATTCTCCGACCAGGTGCGCAACGAGGCCCGCGTGGCAACCATGTGCGTCGGCAACATCACGACCGCGGACCAGGCCAACACCATTCTGGCCGCCGGTCGGGCCGACCTCGTCGCGCTCGGGCGGCCACATCTGGTCGACCCCTTCTTCACCTTGAAAGCAGCCGCCTGGTACGGCGCAAACGACGCGTTCTGCCCGCCGCAATATCTGCCCGGGAAGGACCAGATTTTCCGCAATAGCGTGCGAGATCGGCAGGATCTCGAGGAGCTGAGAATTAAGGCTAAGCCCAAGACCCGGGCTGAGCTCAAGGCGGAGGCGACAAAGCCGCTTGCGGCGGAGTAACCGCCCGTGCGACGTTAACCCCGTTGCCTGTGTATTGAGTGGAGTTAAGGGCGATGAAGGCGATTATCGTCGGCGGTGGTATCGGTGGTCTCACCACGGCTTTGATGCTGCGGGCCCGCGGCATCGGCTGCGAGATTTTCGAGCAGTCGGATACGATCCGCGAGCTCGGCGTCGGCATCAACACGCTGCCGCACGCCATGCGCGAGCTTGCCGGTCTTGGCCTGCTGCAAAAGCTCGACGACGTCGCGATCCGTACCGACCAGCTCTACTACCTCAACCGCCATGGCCAGGAGGTCTGGCGCGAAGCCCGCGGCGTGGACGCCGGCCACGACGTGCCGCAATTCTCGATCCACCGAGGCCGTCTCCAGGGTGTCATCCATCGCGCCGTCGAAGAGCGGCTCGGAGCGGAGTCGATCCACACCGGCTGCCGGCTTGGCGCCTTCACGCAGGACGAGGGCGGTGTCACAGCCTATTTCTTCGATCGTGCCGGCGCGCATATCCACACCGCGCGCGGCGACATCCTGATTGGCGCCGACGGCATCCACTCACGCGTACGCGACACGCTGTTTCCGAACGAAGGGCCGCCGTGCTGGAACGGCCTCATGCTGTGGCGCGGTGCGCGCGACTGGCCGCTGTTCCTCACCGGCAAATCGATGATCGTCGCCGGTGGCCTCAACGCCAAGGTGGTGATCTATCCGATAGCGGAGGGATCGAGCCCGGCGAGCCGTCTGACAAATTGGGCCGTGCTGGTGAAGGTAGGCGAGGGTAACGCGCCGCCGCCGCGGAAGGAAGACTGGTCGCGGCCGGGCCGGCGCGAGGAGCTGATGCCGCATGTCGCGCGCTTCTCGGTGCCTTATATCGATGTGAGGAGCCTGATTTCAGCGACGCCGGAATTCTACGAGTATCCGACCTGCGACCGCGATCCCTTGCCCTATTGGTCGTCCGGTCGCGTCACTCTGCTCGGTGATGCCGCGCATCCGATGTATCCGGTTGGCTCCAATGGCGCCTCACAGGCGATCCTCGACGCGCGCTGCCTTGCCGACGCGCTGGTGCGCGCCGAGCATCCGCGTCAGGCCTTGATGGAATACGAGAAGAAGCGCCTGCCGATGACGGCGGACATCGTCCGCTCCAACCGTCGCGGCGGCCCCGAGGGCGTCATCGACACCGTCGAGCAGCTTGCGCCCGACGGCTTTGACAATGTCGACAACGTGCTGAGCTATTCCCAGCGCGAGGCGATTGTGCGTGGCTATGCCACCAAGGCGGGCTTCGCCGCGGTCCCGGGACTCGCGGCCGTGCGCGCCTAAACCGCGTCGCTAGCCGGCGCCGGGCGGCGGCGGCAGGAAGTGGATGTTGAACTCGGCGGCCATAGCCACCACGTCCTCGGGCTTCTGCTCCTTCATGTTGTGAAGGCCCCAGAACAGGTCGAACAGCTTTTTGGTCGGCGAGACCCAGAACAGCACTTTTGCGGTCTGGTCCGATTTGTTGAAGATGCCGTGCGGCACGCCCATGCCGAGCCGGATCAGATCGCCGGGTGTTGCCTGCGCCTCCGAATTGCCGAGCATGAAATCGAGCTTGCCTTCCAGCATGTAGAGATATTCGTCCTGATCGGGATGGATGTGCGGCGGCACGAACGTGCCCGGCGGCAGGGTTGCGTGCCAGGAGAAGCTGTTCTCGGTGTTGCTCTTCGGCACATAGGTCTGACCGAGGATGTTCCAGGAGATGCCCTGAATCCCCTCATTGGCCCGCGTGATGCCGGTGATTTCGCTCTTCATTGCAGTCCTCCCTAAACGCGACGCGCGGCCTTAGTTTGCCGCCTTGCAGTCCTTGGCATATCGGTCGCCGTAATTCTCGAAAACTTTCTGGACGATCTCGGTCTGGAATTTGCCGTCCGGACGCTTGGCGACCTTGGTCAGGTAAAAATCCTGGATCGGATAGCCGTTGGTGTTGAACTTGAACGAACCACGCAACGACGTGAAGTCCGCCTTCTTCAGGGCTGCCGCAACGGCGTCCTTGTTGGAGAGGTCGCCCTTCACACCCTTGACCGCGCTGTCGATCAGCATAGCAGCGTCGTAGGCCTGGAAGGCGTAAGTGCCGGGCACGCCGTTATAGGCGGCTTCATAGGCGGCGACGAACTTCTTGTTCTGGGGATTGTCGAGATTGGGTGCCCAGTTCGCGCCGCCGAACATGCCGACCGCCGCGTCCTGCTGCGCCGGCAGGGTCGATTCATCCACCGTAAAGGCCGAGAGCACCGGAATGCTGTCGGCGAGACCGGCCTGCTTGTACTGCTTGACGAGGTTCACGCCGAGGCCGCCCGGCATGAACGTGAAGAGAGCATCGGGCTTCTGCGACGAAATCTTGGAAAGCTCCGGCTGGAAGTCCAGCGTATTGAGCGGCATGTAGGACTCTTCGACGATCTCGCCCTTGTAGTCGAGCTTGAAGCCGGCGACCGAGTCCTTGCCGGCCTGATAGTTCGGCACCATCAGATACATGCGCTTGTAGCCGCGATCCTGCGCCACCTTGCCGAGGATCTCGTGGACTTGGTCGTTCTGATAGGACGTCACGTAGAAGAACGGGTTGCAGTCCTTGCCGGCAAAGGTCGACGGGCCGGCATTGGGGCTGATCAGAAACACCTTGGATTCCGTGACCGGCCGATGGATCGCCTGGAGGATGTTGGAGAAGATCGGCCCGACTACGAAGTCGACCTTGTCGCGCTCGAGCAGGCCCTTGACCTTGGTCACGGCCACATCAGGTTTCAACTCGTCGTCGACCGCGACGACCTCGACGTCGCGGCCACCCATCTTGCCACCGAGATCCTTCACCGCGAGGGCAAAGCCGTCGCGAACCTGCTGGCCGAGCGCGGCGCCGGGGCCCGACAGCGTCACGATGACGCCCAGCTTGATCTTCTCCTGAGCGAGGGCAGGGCTCATTGCGGTGCCAAGCAGCAAGGCGGCCGCAGCCAAAGTCATTTGCGTCTTCATGATCTGTCCCCCATCAACATCGGGCTTGTGCTGCAAGCCGCGTACCTTGATCCAAGCTTATGCCGATGATGGCCGCCGCGGCAAGCCAAGCTCAAGGCGTCACCATCTCGCGCGCAGCGGCGCATGCAAGCCGCGCGCCAATTATTTGAAGCCTAAAGAAACTGGGGTGTGGTCGATTGTTGCAGCTTTGGGCTTGCGGCCGGCGTTGATTTATTTGAAGCTCAAAACATTGGGGAATCCGTGCCGGCGCCAATGCCGGCCGTGAGTGACTGCATCGAGATGCTCGATTCCGAGACCAAGGCCGTCGAAACACCGGAGGACCATGCCGAAGAGCTTCGGCTGTGGTTGCGCCTGCTCACCTGCACGACCTTGATCGAAGGAGAAGTCCGCGGCCGGCTGCGGCAACGTTTCGACGTCACGCTGCCCCGTTTCGATCTGATGGCGCAGCTCGACAAGGCGCCCGACGGCATGACGCTGTCGGACGTCTCCAAGCGCATGATGGTGTCCAACGGCAACGTCACCGGCCTCGTCGAGCGCCTGGTGGAATCCGGCCATCTCGACCGGCGCACCTCGGAGACTGACCGCCGCGTCCAGGTGATCAGGCTCACAAAGCTTGGCCGTGCCGAGTTTCGCAGAATGGCCTCGGAACACGAAACCTGGATCGCCGATCTCTTCGCCGATCTGACGCCAAAGGACGTGCGCGAGTTGATGCGGTTGCTGGCCAAGACCAAGGCGTCGGCGCAGAAATCGGCCGCGCGTCGCCGGCCCTAAGCGCGGGCTGACGCGCCCGCTAATCCCAATTTGCCGCACGAAAATGCAAGGGACGCCCAAAATCCGCTATTGCGCCGAATTGTTTTAAGCCTAAAATGTTTCCCAAGTTAGTGCTGCCGGGTGCTTTCCATGCGCAAAGGAGCGTGCGATGGCCAACACCGCCAAGGTTCAAGTCTCGGGCTCGCATGATGCAAACGCTGCGACCGCCCACGTCGACACGTTTGCGCGGCAGCATCTGCCACCGTCAGAGCTGTGGCCGGAGTTCATCTTCACGCGGCCGGAGCTGCGCTATCCGCAGCGTTTGAACTGTGTCAGCTATTTCCTCGACCGTTGGGTCGAGCAGGGGCAGGGCGATGCGCCTTGCGTCATCAGTCCCGCCGTGAGCTACACCTATCGCGAACTGCAGGGGCTCGTGAACCGTATCGCCAATGTGCTGGTCGGCAAGCTCGGTCTCGTGACCGGCGGCCGCGTGCTGCTGCGCTCCGCGAACAGCCCAATGATGGTCGCGACCTATCTTGCGGTGATCAAGGCCGGCGGCATTTGCGTGGCGACGATGCCGTTGCTGCGCGCGAAGGAGCTGTCTTATCCGATCCAGAAAGCGGAGATCACGCTCGCGCTGTGCGACGGAAAACTCTCCGATGAGATGGAGAAGGCGAAGCTGGCCGCACCGGGTCTCAGGCATGTGGTCTATTGGGGCAACGGTGCTCCCGACTCGCTCGAAGCACTGATCGCGGATGCGAGCGCCGAGTTCGCCGCGATCGATACCGCCTCTGACGATATCTGCCTGATCGCCTTTACGTCGGGAACGACCGGCGATCCCAAGGGCACCATGCATTTTCACCGGGACATGCTGGCGGTGTGCGACGGCTACGCGCGCAATATCTTGCGGGCCGAGCAGAAAGACCGCTTTGTCGGCTCCGCGCCGCTCGCCTTCACCTTCGGTTTCGGCGGCGTGCTGTTCCCGATGCACATCGGCGCTTCTTTCGTCGTCCTCGAGAAGACGACGCCCGATGACATGCTAACGGCGATCGAGCAGTACAAGACCACAGTCTGCTTTACGGCGCCGACCGCGTATCGCGCCATGATCGGCAAACTGCCGGGTCGTGACATCTCCTCGCTGCGGAAGTGCGTGTCTGCGGGCGAGACGTTGCCCAAGCCGACATTCGATGCCTGGCTGAAGGCCACCGGCATCAAGCTGATGGACGGGATTGGCTCGACTGAGCTGCTGCACATCTTCATCAGCGCGACCGAGGACGAAATTCGTCCTGGCGCGACCGGCAAGCCCGTGCCCGGCTATGAGGCGAAGATCGTCGATGATGACGGCAACGATCTGCCGCCGGGCACGATGGGGAAGCTTGCGGTGCGCGGGCCGACCGGCTGCCGTTATCTCGCCGACGAGCGGCAGCGGAAGTATGTCCAGAACGGCTGGAACATCACCGGCGACACCTATCTGATGGATAGCGACGGCTACTTCTGGTACCAGTCGCGCTCCGACGACATGATCGTGTCATCCGGGTACAATATCGCGGGCACGGATGTGGAAGCAGCGCTGCTGACGCATCCGTCGGTTGCCGAGTGTGGAGTCGTCGGGGCGCCGGATGAAGCGCGCGGGATGATTGTGAAGGCCTATGTCATTGCCGCACCCGGCGTGACGCCCGATGCAAAGCTCGCAGCCGAGTTGCAGGAACATGTCAAACGCGAGATCGCACCGTATAAATACCCGCGCGCGATCGAGTTCGTAACGCAATTGCCGAAGACCGAGACCGGAAAATTGAAGCGCTTTGCTTTGCGGCAATTGGCGCAGGCCGCAGTGACGTCTTCGGGCGTCGCGGCAGAATGAGATGAGGATCAGGAATTGTCCGTGACGACGCCGAAAGGCCCACAGCTCGCGGTGCTGCCAAGTGCAGCCGACGACGACGCCAGCCCTAAGGTACAGGTGCTCCAACCGTCCGGCTGGCCGATGCCGAAGGGCTATGCCAACGGCATAGCTGCCGAAGGGCGCATCGTCGTCACCGGCGGCGTGATCGGCTGGGACGCCGAGGAGCGTCTCGCGGAAGGCTTTGTCGCGCAGGTCCGCCAGACCCTGAGTAACATCGCAGAAATCCTTGCCGAGGCCGGTGCGCGGCCCGAGCATCTCGTTCGCCTGACCTGGTACGTCGTCGACATGGAAGAGTACCTCGCGAACCTGAAGGAGCTCGGCAAGATCTATCGCACGATCTTCGGTGCGCACTATCCGGCGATGGCGCTGGTCCAGGTCGTGCGCCTTGTCGAGAAGGCGGCGCGCGTCGAGATCGAGGCCACCGCCGTCATTTCTCGCTGAACTGCCCTCAGCTTGCCGTTTCAGCCTGCCTTGGCGAGATCATCGTCCTCGGGCGAGTTCAGATAGACGCCGGACATGGTGTCGACCCAGCACAGATGGTCGTGCACCTTCTTGACGCCCGCGACATTCTCCGCGGCAACGATCGCGGCCTGCCGCGCGCGCTCCTCGGTGATGACGCCGCTCAAGTGAACGATGCCATCGCGGACGATGACGTTCAGTCCGAACGGACACCAGTCGTTTTTCTCCATGGCATCGATGATGCGCCCGCGGATGTGATCATCGTCGGCTGTCGGGTCTGGCACTTCGCGAGCGAGGCCCGCCACGGCCTGCAGGAGATTCGCGCGCGACACGATGCCGACGACCTTGTTGCCGCGAACCACCGGCAGGCGCTTGACGTTGTTTCGCTCCATCACATCGACAATCTCTGCAAGCGCCGTATCTTCGTTAATCGTGACGGGCGAGGCGGTCATGACCTCCGACACTCTGCGGCCGTGCTCATGGACGAAATCGCTGGCCGTCGTACCGGGTCCGAGAATGAACCGCAGCCAGCGGCCGCGCGTGCGCCCGGTGCCGATTTCGCTGCGGCGGATGAAGTCGCCTTCCGAGACCACGCCGACCAGCCTACCGTTGTCGTCGACGACGGTGAGGCCGCTGACGTGGCGCTTCAGCATGATATTCGCGGCTTCGACGATGCTGGTGTCAGGCGTGACCGAGATAACCGACCGGGTCATGATCTGATGGGCGCGCATGGGGGGCTCCGCAAGTTCACACAAATATCAATGTGCGGAGCTTAGATCAGCGGCGGTGGCCTGATTTGACTCAGGTCAAGCAGCGCTGGCGGAGAGCTAATCCTCCGGCTCCGAATCCGGGGTCAGGTCGGAGGAGCGGAAGGGCTTTGCCTTGTCCAGCTTGCGATAGGCCGTCGAAGCCGTTCGCAACAGCTTCTTTTCTCGCTTCCGGTCGAGAAAGCGAATGCCGGCCTCGGGAACGGCCTCATTCAATGACGCTGCCAGCGTTTGACCGCGCGCATCATCGTTCAACTGTCCGAGCGACTTTTGCGCCCTGCGCAATTGCTTGAGGATCGACTTCTGCTTCGTCAACGACTCGTCGGCGAACAAATCCTGCAGCGACTCGATCGAATAGGTCAGCCGCTTGTTGAGAATTCGCAGCTTGTGCCGTTTCTCGACGTCGAGCTTGCGCAGCTTCTTGGCCTTCCTGAGCAACGCCTTTTCCCATTCGGTCAGTTGCGACGTGGCGTGGTCGGCGAGCGGACAGCGGCGCAGCCTGATGGCCTCCTTGCTGCGCCTGGTCGACCAGGGGCCGCTCTCGATCCAGATCGAGGCCTGTTCGACCAGGCGGCGATATCGCGCCGATTGCAGTGCGCGGGCCAACAGGCGATGGCTTTCGGCCCGCTTCTGGTCCCAGTGCTGGAGCTCGGCGATCACCGCGAGCTCATCGCCGGTCTCGGCCAAGACGCGTTCGATGGCGACATCGAGGTCCCGCACCATGCCGAGCTGGCCGTTCAGCCATTTCAACTCGGCCCAGACGTTGGGGCGCAGCGCATCGTCGACCATGGGCGAAAAGAAGCGAATCGCGGTCCGCAGATGGGTCAGCGCGATTCGGATCTGATGCAGCGCCTCCGGATCGCCACGACAGGTCCCGTCATGCTGGGCGAGGACGGCGGCGAGGTGACGGCGGGCGATGATCCGGAAGGCGGTGTCGCAGGCCATGCCGGGGCTGAGGCGCCCGGGCAGCGTATTACGGCTCGCCGCCGGCCTGGCGCGCGTGGTCGCCGTCGAACTCGTGGTGGGTCGCGCCATCCTAGCTCGCGCCAATCAGATTGCCTTACCTGCCCTCAGCGATCGCGTCCTGGCAGTTCTGGAGCGTCTGCGCTTGTGTCCCGGATGCATCGATGATCGTCCAACCGATATGGCCGATATTATAGTGCTCTTGCAACGCGGCAACCTCTTGCGTCGCATCGGATGCGTCGCCGCGGCGCCCTCCGATTCGGGACTGCCGGGTCGCCAGATCCGCGGTCAGGAAGAGACCGGTGAGAGGCACGTTGCAATCCCCGGCCAATGTGGCGAAGGCGTCTCGCTCGAAATCGCGGGCGAACACCCCGTCGACGATCGTCGAATGGCCCTGGGCCAGCACACGCCGGGCGTGCTCGGCCAGCGTCGCGTAGACGCGCTCTGCGAGCTCGGGCGTGTATGCGGATGGCGGCAGGCGCTCGGTGTCGGCGACCCCGCACATCTGCTTGCGAATGACGTCGCTGCGCAGCACGACGGCGCCCGGCTGCGGCGCAACGATGGGTGCGAGCGCGCGCGCCAAAACCGTCTTCCCGGTGCCGGACAGTCCGCCTACCGCGATGAGGCGGGGAGCGGGAGGCTGGATCAGCGCCCGGGCAAGGTCAAAATAGCGCCTCGCCTCGTCGAGAATACCGGCATCGCCGGAACGTGGCGGCTTTAGCCTTGCGAGCGCTACCTGCGCGCGGATCGCTGCGCGAATCGACATCAACAGCGGCAGCGCGCCGAGTGCGTCGAGGTTTTCCAGCGGCGTCGCGGCAAGGTACCGGTTTAGAACAGTGTTGGCTGCCAGCGGCTGATCGTGGCGCAACAGGTCCATCAATGTGAAGGCGAGGTCATAGAATACGTCGACAGTCGCCATCTGCGCGTCAAACTCGATGGCGTCGAACAGCACGGGCTGCTGCCCGATCAGCACGATATTCGCGAGATGCAAATCGCCGTGGCAACGGCGGACGAAGCCGCGGCGGCCGCGTTCTTCAAGCAAGGGACGGGCGTGCAGGAATGCCGCGTGCGAGGCCTGTGCAAGCTGCTCGATTTCCGCGGCCGGGATATGAGTCCCGTTCCGCAACCCAGAGCTGTTGCCGTCGATCAGTGCGGGAATGGAGGCAACCCATGACTGGCCGTCGGCGGGCGTCGCCGCCGCATGCGAAGCCGCGATCGCGTCGGCGATGGCCGACGCAAAGTCCGCATCGAACTGTCCGGCCTTCGCCAGATGGTCCAGCGTCCGGCTCTCGTCGAAACGTGACATGTCGACGGCATATTCGACCGGGCGGCCGCGGCCGTCGACCTTCACCGATCCGTCCGGCTCTTCTGTGATGGCCACCACGCGATGATAGATCTGTGGCGCGTGCGGCCGGTTGATCCTGACCTCCTCCTCGCAGGCCATCTTGCGCTTCTCGAGTGTCGAATAATCGAGAAACGGAAACTTGACCGCCCGCTTGATCTTCAGCGCGCGCGTCCCGTCGAGGAAGACCGAAGCCGCGTGGGTGTCGATCCGCTTCACGCCGGGACGTGCGCTCAGTACCGCGAAGATCCGTTCCTGGGTCGCAGAATTGTCTGTCATCCCTGCCGGCATATTGCAAATGAGGGCGCCAAGCGGTCGGGCCGCAAATCAGGGTAACCCTTAAGGCGGGACCGCGACCAGTCCTTGACTTCGGTCAAGGCCTGGCGTCGGTTGGCGACACGGAGTTTTCCCGGCTTGAGGAGGATCAAGCGCCCGGACCAAAAGCTGGCCTATTTTGACCGGCAAGGAGAATCCGATGCCCATCAAGGACGTGTTTCTGCCGCTCTTTGGCGAGCCGCGTGCCGCCACGTTGGCTGCGATCGAGAAGTGCGTAGCCGTTGCCGCCGGCCTCGGCGCCAGGGTGACCGGGCTTGCACTGGAGGATGACGCTTTCGTCCGGCCGAAAGTGCTGTTCCCCGATGATACGGAGTCCACTGGACTCGCCGCTGTGCGCGAGGTGAGTGACATGCAGCAGCTCCTGAACGCATTCACCAATGCGGCCTCCCGCATCGGCGTTCGCGCCCAAAGCCGATCGGGCAGGGTGCCGGCGGATCGGATCGCATCGACCCTGGCCGAACATGCGCGCGTCGGCGACCTCATCCTGGTGCCCGTGAAGTCGCACGACAGCCGTGCGGAAAATATCGTCGAGACCTTCCTGTTCGAATCCGGCCGGCCGCTGCTGCTCTGTCCGGAGCAGCATGTGGAGCTGCTACGGCCGGAAATCGAGAACGTCATGATTGCCTGGGCGCCCTCGGCCCGCGCCGCACGTGCGGTCGGCGACGCGCTGCCGATGCTTCAGGCCGCCAACGCGGTGCGCGTGGTCACCGCTACGGACGACAGGACCGACGAGGTCATGCAGTCCGGAACGAGCCTTGTTGATCATCTGAGGGAACACGGGGTCTACGCATCCTTCGAGACTGTGAAGGGGAGCGGCAGCTCGATTGGCAAGGTGCTGGGGAGCTGGGCGCAGTCTCACGCCATCGACGCCATCGTCATGGGAGCCTACCATCATTCGCGCCTGAACGAGATCGTCTGGGGCGGCGTGACCAAGACCGTCATCGGCCAGCCACCGTGCTGGGTGATGATGTCGCACTAGGGGCGTTTCGGCTCGCATCCGGGTTAGTTTCGTAGCTGTCGGACCTGCCGCCCGATCGGACGATTGCACTCATGTCGACCTACCGCCTGAAAAACCTACTGTCGCCCCGATCGGTCGCGCTGGTCGGCGCCAGCTCCCGCCCGGTCTCAGTCGGGCGCGCGGTCCTGGAGAACATTCGCAAGGCGGATTTCAAGGGGCAGTTCGGCCTCGTAAATCCACGCCATGCCGAGATCGGCGGCGTCGCGGCGGTGAGCAGCCTGGACGAGCTGCCTTTCGTGCCCGAGTTAGTCGTCATTACTGCGCCCGCGCGTGATGTCCCTGAAATCATCGACCAGGCCGGCCGTCGCGGCTCGGCCGGCGCCCTGATCGTCTCGGCGGGACTCGGTCACGGACCCGGATCGCTTCAGGAAGCCGCTACCGCTGCCGCGCGCAAATACGGCATGCGGCTGATCGGCCCCAACTGCCTTGGCATCATGATGCCCGGCGCAAGCCTCAACGCGAGTTTCGCCGCGCACATGCCGGGGGCGGGAAACCTCGCGCTGATCTCCCAGTCGGGCGCGATCGCGGCCGGGATGGTGGATTGGGCTGCGCAGCGCGGCGTCGGCTTTTCGGGCATCGTCACGATCGGCGATCAGATCGACGTCGACATCGCGGACCTGCTCGATCATTTCGCAATGGACCACAAGACCCGCGCGATCCTGCTCTATATCGAGGCCATCAAGGACGCGCGGAAATTCATGTCGGCCGCGCGCGCCGCGGCGCGCGTGAAACCCGTCGTTGTGGTGAAGTCCGGCCGCATGGCGCAGGGTGCGAAGGCGGCGGCCACGCATACGGGTGCGCTTGCAGGTGCGGACGCGGTCTATGATGCGGCCTTCCGCCGGGCCGGCGTCCTCCGGGTGTCCGATCTGCGCGAGCTGTTCGATTGCGCCGAGACGCTCGGCCGGATCGGATCGCCGGCGGGTAAGCGCCTCGCCATACTGACCAATGGTGGCGGCATCGGTGTCCTGGCGGTCGACCGGCTGGCGGACCTCGGCGGAATTCCTGCGCCCATGACGTCAGATACGCGCGAAAAGCTCGACGCGGTGCTGCCACCGACCTGGTCCGGCGCCAACCCCATCGACATCGTCGGCGACGCGGATGCGTCGCGCTACGGCGCGGCGCTGCAGGTGCTGCTCGACGATCCCGGCAATGACGCGGTTCTGGTGCTCAACGTGCAGACCGCGATTGCATCGGCCGCCGAGATCGCGGCGACTGTGACGGAGCTCGTCGTCAAGTATCGCGAGAAGCACCGGAGTTGGGCCAAGCCCGTGCTTGCGGCCTGGGTCGGGGCTGACCAGGAGATCATCGCGACGCTGTCCGGCGCGGCCATTCCGAACTATCCGACCGAAGACGATGCGGTGCGTGGCTTCATGCATATGGTCCGGCATCGCGAGGTGGTCGATGAGCTGAGCCAGGTTCCGCCGGCGATGCCGGACACCTTCGTGCCGGATGTCGCGGCTGCGAAGCAGATCGTCACCGCGGCCATCGCAGACGGGCACAAATGGCTCGAACCCGTCGAGATCAAGCATCTGCTTGGGTGCTATGACATCGCCATGGTGCCGACCTATGCGGCCGCAGATGTCGAGCAGGCGGTCGCCTATGCGGATGAGATATTCGCGCAAGGCGCGACCGTCGTGCTCAAGATCATGTCGCGCGACATCGTGCACAAGTCCGACGTCGGCGGTGTCGTGCTCAATCTGACCACGCCGGATGCTGTACGCGTGGCCGCTGTCGAGATTCTCGCTCGGGCGAAGAAGCTCCGGCCTGAAGCCCGCATTGACGGCGTCATCGTCCAGGCGATGGTCGTCAAGGCGAAGGCGCGCGAGCTGATCCTGGGCCTCGCTGACGATCCCACCTTTGGCACCGTCGTCGTGTTTGGGCGCGGCGGGACGGCGGTCGAGATCATTAACGATAAAGCCTTGGCGCTGCCGCCGCTCGATCTGCAGCTCGCCCGTGACCTGATCGAGCGCACCCGTGTGTCGCGATTGTTGCCCGCGTATCGGGACGTGCCGGCTGTCAAGCAGGACGCCGTCGCCATGGTGCTGGTCAAGTTGGCGCAGATGGCGACGGACATCCCCGAAATCCGCGAGTTCGAAATCAATCCGTTGCTGGCGGACGAAACTGGCGTGACCGCCGTCGACGCCCGCGTCGCGGTGGCGCCGCCGCAGCGGAAATTTGTAGGCTCCGGCCCCGCCAATTTCGCCGTCCGCGCCTATCCTTCGCAATGGGAGCGCCGGCTCGCGCTCAAGGACGGTTGGCGCATCTTCGTGCGGCCGTTGCGCCCGGAGGACGAGCCGACCATCCACGAGTTCCTGCGCCATGTGACGCCGCACGACCTTCGCCTGCGCTTCTTCGCGCCGATGAAGGAGTTTACCCACGAGTTCATCGCGCGCCTGACCCAGCTCGACTACGCGCGCGCTATGGCGTTCATTGCGTTCGATGAGAAGAATGAGATGGTCGGCGTGGTGCGGCTTCACTCGGACTCGATTTACGAGAGCGGCGAGTACGCGATCCTGCTGCGGTCCGACCTCAAGGGCAGGGGGCTCGGATGGGCCCTGATGCAACTGATCATCGACTACGCCAGGTCCGAAGGGCTCAAGACCATCTCGGGTGACGTTCTCAAGGAGAATGTCGTGATGCTCGAAATGTGCCGGCAGCTCGGTTTCGAGATTAAGCCGGACCCGACCGAGCCTGATATCTGTGACGTGCGGCTGAAGCTCTGACGCGCGCCGGCTATGAGCGCGCTCCGGGCGCTGTATCCGCTGCGGGCTCTCTGGCCGACTTTCGCATGTTCTTGACGATGATTGCGATCAACGGCACCAGCACCGGCACGATCGTGCTGAGCGGATGATGGACCGCGCCGGTCAATTGAGCCTGTAACGCCCGGGCTTCGAGCTGGAGGGCCTCGATTGACGTGCCGTGGATTTCATTGGCGAGCTCGATGTCGCGGCCCGAGGGCGGGCGTCCGGCGACGATGAACAGGACCGTCGCGATGGCGAAATTGATCGCTCCCAAGACGCCGGCTGCGGCGATCGCGCTCCAGATCTGGACGAGAGAAAAATAGGCGGACAGCTCGAGCATCAGCAGCCCGAATGCGGCGATCAGCGCCGCGAAGGCGCGCAGACCGAGTCCGATCAGCAGGTGGCGGAGCCTGATATCCGTGATGATCCTGTCCGTGCGCCACAGGGCGCGCAGATGCTTGGCCACATTCTCCGTATTCAACTAGTGCCTCCTCAGCATGAAGCCGACGACCACGCCGAGCGCAAAGGCGGATGCGAGCGAGGTGACGGGGCGCTCTGCGATAAACTCATGCAGCTGCTCCTGCTCCTCGCTGACAGTTTCGCCGAGTTCGGTCAGCGCGGCCTTGATCTGATCGGCGAGGGCATCGGCACGATTTTTGGACGTCTCGAACATCTCCTCGCCAGCGGTGCTCAGCAGACGCGTGACGTCGATCTTCAGCGCTTTCAGCTCGTCGCTCATTCTGCCCGTGTCGAACATTGGCGCTCTCCATTCCATGGCGAGAGCCTATGCCGGCGCGCCGGACGGCCATTGATTTGGGTCAAGTGAGCGAGAGCGGACCTGTGTTTGAGGCAAATCTGTTTGAGGCAAGTCTGTTTGACGCAAGTCAATCGAGCCGCTCCATGCCCGCCTAGAACATATTCATCCGGCCCGGTCGTCCCATGAGGATATGCGCGTGAATTCGGAACCCCTGCTGCTGGCAACCTCGTCGGGCGATGCGCTCGAATTGCGGCCCGAGGGACCGTGGATTGCGGTGAACGCGACAAAGCTTGAATCTCTGACTCGATCTGTCGGAGTGGATGTCGATCGATCAAGAGCCGTGACGCTGGACATGTCGGGCATCAGCGCACTCGATACGCTTGGTGCCTGGATCCTGGAGAAATTGTCGCGCAAGGCAGCCTCATCCGGCAGGCGGGCCGAAATCGTCGGGATAGCTGATCATCTCAGCGGTCTGCTGGAGGAGGTACGGCGGGTCAATCGGCACACGCCGGCGCCGGCGGCCGTACCCAATCCGGTCCTGCTCAGTCTGAATGATCTCGGCAAGGCCACGATCGGTGCCCGCGAAGAGATCACGATCTTTCTGCAAATGCTGGGCGCTTTGTTCATGGTGGTCATCGGCGTCGTACGCCGGCCGCGCTCGTTGCGGCTGACTTCGCTGGTCTATCAGCTCAACCGGATCGGGTTTCAGGCGATTCCCATCGTCGTGCTGATCACATTCCTGATCGGCGCCATCATCGCGCAGCAGGGGTTCTTCCATTTCCGCCGGTTCGGAGCGGAGTCCTACACCGTCGATATGGTCGGCATCCTCGTCCTGCGCGAGCTCGGCGTGCTGATCGTCGCCATCATGGTCGCGGGACGTTCGGGGAGTGCCTACACTGCCGAGCTCGGCGCGATGAAAATGCGCGAGGAGATCGACGCACTCTCGACCATGGGGCTCGATCCCGTCGAAGTTCTGATCTTGCCGCGTGTGGCCGCGCTCATCATCGCGCTGCCAATTCTCGCCTTCATCGGATCGATTGCCGCGCTCTATGGCGGCGGCCTGGTTGCGCAGTTCTACGGTGATATGGGGCCGGCGATCTACGTCGCCCGGCTGCATGAGGCCGTCTCCGTCACGCATTTCGAGGTCGGCATCCTGAAAGCGCCGTTCATGGCGCTGGTGATCGGCATCGTCGCCTGCAGCGAGGGATTGCGCGTCAAGGGCAGTGCGGAGTCGCTGGGACGGCAGACGACAACATCGGTGGTCAAGTCGATCTTCCTGGTGATCGTGCTGGACGGCCTGTTCGCGATCTTCTTCGCCTCAATCGGGATGTGACAATGCCCGAGCTACATGACGAGTTAGCGATCCGCATCCATGACCTCGTGGTCGGTTTCGGTCGCCAGACCGTGCTCGATCATTTGTCGCTCGACGTCCGCCGCGGCGAGATTCTCGGGCTGGTGGGCGCCTCCGGGGGCGGCAAGTCGGTGCTGATGCGCACCATCATCGGCCTCATCCGGCGTCGCAGCGGCTCGATCGAAGTCATGGGACAACCGATCGGGGGCACGCACGACCGGAGCCGGGCAGCGACTTGGGGCATTTTGTTTCAGCAGGGCGCGCTGTTCTCCTCTCTGACAGTCCGGCAGAACGTACAATTTCCGCTTCGCGAAAATCTCACGCTGTCGCAGGAGCTGATGGACGAGATCGCGATCGCCAAACTGGAGATGGTTGGGCTGCGGGCGCAGGACGGCGATAAATATCCGTCGGAACTGTCGGGCGGCATGACCAAGCGCGTGGCGCTGGCACGCGCGCTCGCGCTCGATCCGCCGATTCTTTTCCTCGACGAGCCGACGTCCGGTCTCGATCCGATTGCCGCCGGCGATTTCGATGCGCTGATCCGGACGCTGCAAAAGACCCTGGGGCTCACCGTCTTCATGGTCACCCATGACCTCGCCAGCCTCACCACGGTCTGTGACCGCGTCGCCGCGCTCGCCGACGGCATGATCGTGGCCATCGGCCCGATGCGCGATTTGCTGCAATCCGAGCATCCCTGGGTGCGCGCCTATTTCCACGGCAAGCGCTCGCAGATGCTGCAATCACAGATGAGATGAGATATGGAAATCCGCGCTCCCTACGTGTTGATCGGCAGCTTTGTGCTGGCCGCGATCCTTGCGGTGTTCGGCTTCGTCTATTGGCTGAACAACACCGGTGGAATCGGGCCGCGCACGAATTACCATTTGCAATTCCAGGGGCCGGTGCCGGGCCTTCTGGTCGGCGCTGGCGTGCTGTTCAACGGCATCCGTGTCGGCGAGGTGATCCAGCTCGGCCTTGCGCCTGACAATCCGCGCTTCGTCAACGCGACGATCTCGGTTGCCTCGACGACGCCTGTCCGTACCGACACTAAGGTCAGGCTCGATTTCCAGGGGTTGACCGGCGTGCCGGTGGTAACGCTCGAGGGTGGCATGCTCGTCGCCAAGTCCGGCGAGCCACAGACCCTAGTCGCCGAGGCGGGCGCGGGCCAGAGCATGACGCAGGCGGCGCGCGATGCTTTGCGGCGCGTCGACACCGTGTTGGAGGACAATTCCGGTCCCCTCAAGGACACCATCGCGAATTTCAAGACATTCTCCGATGGCCTTGCGCGTAACACCGGCAAGCTTGACGGCATTCTGGCAGGCCTGGAAAAGATGACCGGCGGCGGCGCACCTGTGCAGAAGATCACCTATGACCTCCGCACGCCGCAAAACCTCGGGCCGGCCGGCAAGACGCTCTCGGCGTCGCTGGCCATTCCCGAGCCGACTGCTGTTGCGATGCTCCAGACGCAGCGCATGCTGTTCGCGTCGGTTGGAGACAACCAGGGCTTTGCCGATTTCCTGTGGGCCGACAGCATTCCAAAGTTGGTGCAGGCGAGGCTGATCGATAGCTTTGAGAATTACGATATCGCCCACGCCCCGCTGCGGACGACTGATCTGGGCCAAGCCGACTACCAGCTCCTGATCGACATCAGGCGCTTCCGGATCGCCACGGAGGGTGAGACGCGGGTCGAAATCGGACTGTCGGCGCGGATCGTCGACAAGGCCGGCAAGGTGATCGCATCACGCCTCGTCGAGACCAGCGAGAAGCTCGACAGAGTCGAGCCGGCTGGAGCGGTCGCGGCGTTCGACGCGGCCTTCGCCCGCATCGCCAAGGAGCTGATCGACTGGACGGTGCAGGCGGTCTGACATTCGAGCACTTCAGAACAGGGCGGGTATGTCCGCCAAAATTGATCTGGGTCAATCGGCTTTGGAACAGTGCAGTAAAATGCACCCCGCGCGGTGGATTCGATCCGATACGGAGAACAGCCGACGCTTGGAGCGATGGATGAGGACTTCCGTGGTGACGATCAAGCCCAACGGTTATTTTTGCACCGATTGTGCAGTCCGCGGCTTCGCGGTTTGTTCGTCGCTGGATGCGGCTGAGCTGAGGGCGTTCGAGCATCTCGGGCGCCGCGTCCATTTCGCCACGGGAGAGACCGTGTTCTCCGAGGAGGACATCACCACCTCGTTCTACAATCTGCTCGAGGGCGTCATGCGGCTCTACAAGCTGCTGCCTGACGGCAGGCGGCAGATCGTGGGCTTTGCACTGCCAGGAGACTTCCTGGGGATGAATATTTCGGGCCGCCACAATTTTTCGGGCGATGCCATCGGCGCGGTGACCGTGTGCCAGTTCGCCAAGGCGCCGTTCGGTCGCTTCATCGAGGATCGGCCGCATCTGCTCAGGCGAATCAACGAGATGACGATTCGTGAGCTGAGCCAGGCGCGCGACCACATGGTTCTGCTCGGCCGTCGCTCAGCGGATGAGAAGGTCGCGACCTTTCTACTCGGCTGGCGCGAGCGGCTGTTCTCGCTCGAGGGATTGTCGAACACGGTCCCACTTCCGATGAGCCGGCAGGACATTGCGGACTATCTTGGCCTGACCATCGAGACCGTCAGTCGCACCTTCACCAAGCTGGAACGGCACGGAGCGATCGAGATACTCCATGGCGGAATCAGCCTGCGCGATCCCGCACGCGTCGAGGCACTGGCTGCGGCCTAACTCTCGGCCCGGCCCAACGGCCGCTTATTTTTTGATCCCGATCAATGACGCCGGTCGCGCACCTCGAATAATGGCCGGAATAAGGTGGGGAGGGTGCGATGCCGATTGACGCGTTGCTGGTGATCATTGCCGGCGTAGCGATCTTTGTCACATTCGCAGCCGCGTTGGCTTGGGCGGATCGATAAACAAATGCAGACCGGCTCGACTCGGACACGCCGCGCCGAAGTTCCTGAGATCATTGCCACATTTTGACGTGACTGCCGTGGGGGCATGGTTGGCAGACCCAACTGTGGCATGCTCGCTCCTGCAACTCTGCATGATCTGAAGCGCGTCGGCGCACCCTGCGGGTGCGATTTCCAGCGCGGGCCACGGCACTTAAACGACATTTGCTTCAAACTGTATCCATGCTTTCCGGTTGAAAAGCCCGACAACACTGACTACGCAGGAACCCCAGTGCCTCGCAGTCTTAGGAGTCCCGGCGTGCCTCAGGACAAGACCGGCGACCCCCGGCAGCCGTCGGGTAATAAACTGTCGGTTCTGCGGAAGCATCCGATCTTCGCAGATCTGGATCCGGATGCGCTCGATCAACTCTGCCGCTACGCCAAGCACACCACGGTCAAGCGCGGTGCGACGATCGCCGCCAAGGGTGACCCCGGCAATAATCTGTTCGCGGTGATCTCCGGAACAGTGAAAATTTCCTCCTCGTCGCCCGACGGCCGGAACGCCATTCTCAATCTGATCGGTCCCGGCGAAATCTTCGGCGAGATCGCGGTGCTCGATGGTGCACCACGGTCGGCGGACGCGACCGCCAACACCAATTGCGAACTCTACATCATCGACCGCCGCGATTTTCTTCCGTTCGTGAAGAGTCAGCCGGCGCTTGCGATGAAATTCATCGAGCTGCTCTGCGCGCGGCTGCGCTGGACCAGTCAGCAGGTCGAGCAGGTGATCTTGCAGAATCTGCCGGGCCGGTTGGCGAGCGCGCTGCTCGGCCTCACCGAGGAGCGCAAATTCGACTCCGGCAGCGGCACGCTTGCGATCACCCAGCAGGAGATCAGCGAGATGGTGGGGATGACGCGCGAGAGCATCAACAAGCAATTGCGCGCCTGGTCCGGACGCAACTGGGTGCGTCTCGAGCACGGCGCGATCGTCGTGCTCGATACCGATGCGCTGCGCGAGCTTGCCGAAAGCGGCCTCG
This sequence comes from Bradyrhizobium monzae, assembly GCF_021458635.1. Classification (GTDB taxonomy): domain Bacteria; phylum Pseudomonadota; class Alphaproteobacteria; order Rhizobiales; family Xanthobacteraceae; genus Bradyrhizobium. The sequence continues at coordinate 848,793 of NZ_JAIRDQ010000001.1, read as the reverse complement.
ACGGCGAGTGATCTTGCCGGTCTAGCCGTCGATGATCGCAACCGCGCGGGTCCAGCCCGCGGAGGCGCGTTCGATCTTCACCGGAAAACATGAGACGGTGAATCCGGTCGAGGGCAATTGCTCGAGATTGTTCAGCTTCTCGAGATGGCAGTAGCCGATGTGCCGCCCAGCCTTGTGGCCCTCCCAGATCAGGCCGGCATTTTTTGTTTCGGCATATTTCTTTGCCGTGAAGACGAACGGCGCATCCCAGCTCCAGCCGTCGGTGCCGGTCAGCCGGACACCGCGCTCGAGCAGATACATGGTGGCGTCATAGCCCATGCCGCAGCCGGAGTTGACATAATCCGGCTGGCCGAATTTCGCGCCGGCGCTGGTGTTGACGACGACGATTTCCAGCGGCGACAGCATGTGGCCGATGCGCTTGAGCTCCTTCTCGACGTCGCCGGCGGTCGCGACATGGCCATCCGGCAGATGCCGGAAGTCGAGCTTCACGCCGGGCTGCAGGCACCACTCCAGCGGAACCTCGTCGATGGTCCATGATCGCTCGCCGCGATTCATCGTCGGATGAAAGTGCCAGGGCGCGTCGAGATGCGTGCCGTTATGCGTGGACAGCGAGACCTGCTCAACGGCCCAGCCCTGGCCATCCGGCAGGTCCTCCGCCTTGAGGCCGTCGAAAAACTGCAGCATGCGCGGCAGTCCTTGCTGGTGATCGATGTAATGAATCGTCGGGTGATTGCCCGGTGGATCGGCGGGCACATCGTTCTGCAGCGGCACGGAGATGTCGATCAGCTTCCGCGGCATGGGCATTCCCTCAAGATGGTCATTTGCTTCGATGCATCTTGAGGGGGCACCGCCCGCGACGTCAAGTAACGCTCCTGCGCGGCATTATTCGGAAAGATAGAAGTTTTCGCCGATCGTCCCCATGGGCACCGAGTGGTTGATCAATGCAACTCCAGCATCGATCAATGCCGCATTTGGCTTGGACTCAGAATGCCGCCCGCCCTAGGGACGACACTGGCGATATCGCGTCGACGGGGCGCGTTCGTACAGGATGAGACGATCGTCTCGTCCGAACCTCAAGCCGCAATCAATAGCGGTCGAGTACAACACCAGAGAAACGTCCATGGATACGATGAGCATCGTTACCGCGCATCCGGCATTGGCCGATGACGCGGCCCGATTGCCGGGGAGCCGGCACTTGCCGCACAGGTCCCCCCGCAGGAGCGGGCGCGATCATCGTCGCACTGTCCCGGACAGACATTACCAATCAGCCAAATCCCCTCGACTCCGCCACGCAATCCTACGAAGGTGGTGCAGTTGCAGCGCTTGACTTCACACCTGAAGTGGAGCGACCCAAGGTGGCCCGCAGCACGTGCCCAACGACGACATAATCAACTCAGGAGGAAACCCCAGATGAAGACACTAATCGGTATCATCGCAGCCGCTGCACTGACAGTCTCGGCGCCGTTCGCGACGGCGCGCGATTTCCGCTCCGCCGACGTCCACCCGGCCGACTATCCGACCGTCGAGGCCGTCAAGTTCATGGGCAAACAGCTCGCGACAGCGAGCGGCGGTAAGCTTGGCGTGAAGGTGTTTCCCAACGGAGCCTTGGGCTCGGAGAAGGACACCATCGAGCAGCTCAAGATCGGCGCGCTCGACATGATGCGGATCAACGCATCGCCGCTGAACAATTTCGTGCCGGAAACCGTCGCCTTGTGCCTGCCCTTCGTATTCCGCGACACCCAGCACATGCGCACGGTTCTCGATGGGCCGATCGGCGATGAGATCCTCGCGGCCATGGAGCCTGCGGGCCTGATCGGCCTCGCCTATTACGACAGCGGCGCCCGGTCGATCTACACCGTCAAGGCCCCGATCAAGTCGCTCGCCGACCTCAAGGGCCTGAAGATCCGCGTCCAGCAGTCCGACCTGTGGGTCGGCATGATCGAGAGCCTCGGCGCCAATCCGACGCCGATGCCGTATGGCGAGGTCTACACCGCTCTGAAGACCGGTCTGGTGGACGCCGCCGAGAACAACTGGCCCTCCTACGAATCCTCGCGCCACTTCGAGGCCGCCAAGTTCTACAACGTCACCGAGCACTCGCTGGCGCCTGAAGTCCTCGTGATGTCCAAGAAGGTCTGGGACACGCTCAGCAAGGAGGATCAGGCGATGATCCGCAAGGCGGCCAAGGATTCGGTGCCCGTTATGCGCAAGCTCTGGGACGAGCGTGAGCTGGCTTCGCGCAAGACCGTCGAGGCAGCCGGCGTTCAGGTCGTCACCATCGCGAACAAGCAGGAATTCGTCGACGCGATGAAGCCGGTCTACGCCAAGTTCGCCGGCGACGAGAAGCTCTCGAGTCTCGTCAAGCGCATCCAGGCCACGAAGTAGCACCATAGCGCATCCGGTCCGGCGTCGCCGCGAGGCGGCACCGGACCCTTGCAAGGAGACGATGATGACAGACCCTCACGTCGCAGACCACGAGCAGGAAGTCGCCGGGCGACCGTCGACCGGCTTGCTGTCGCGGATCAACGCCGTCATCGCGCGCCTCGGCATGTATCTGTCCGTGACCGGCCTGCTCATCATCGTCACCATCGTGTTCTACCAGGTGTTTGGACGTTACGTGCTCAATTCCAGTCCGACCTGGACCGAGAACCTTGCACTGGTGCTGATCCTCTACGTCACGCTGATCGGCGCCGCCGTTGGCGTGCGCGATGCCGGACATATCGGCATGGATAGTTTGCTGGTGATGCTTCCGGATCATGTGCGCGAGAAGATCGAGCTCGTGATCCACGTCCTGGTGGCGATCTTCGGCGTTGCGATGGTCTACAACGGCTGGATCCTCGGCGCGTCGGTCGGAACCGTGCATATCCCCAATCTCGGCCTGCCCGAGGTCGTCCGCTACGTGCCGCTGATCGTCTCGGGCGTTCTGATCGTCTCCTTTTCAATCGAGCACATCATTGCTCTCCTGCGTGGCGAAGAGGTCGTCCCCTCATGGAACTGATTATTCTCGGCGCCACCTTCTTCGGCTTCCTCGTCCTCGGCGTACCGGTCGCCTTCGCGATCGGCCTCTCGGCGATCTGCACCATCCTCTACGAAGGCCTGCCGGTCGCCGTCATCTTCCAGCAGATGATGTCGGGGATGAACATCTTCTCGTTCCTGGCCATCCCGTTCTTCGTCTTCAGCGGTGAGCTGATGCTGCATGGCGGCGTCGCCGACAAGATCGTGCAGCTCGCCAAGAATCTCGTCGGCCACATCCGCGGCGGCCTCGGCATGTCGAACGTGGTGGCCTGCACGCTGTTCGGCGGCGTCTCCGGTTCGCCCGTGGCCGACGTGTCGGCGATGGGCGCGGTGATGATCCCGATGATGAAAAAGGAAGGGTTCGACACCGACTACGCCGTCAACGTCACCACCCACGCCTCGTTGGTGGGAGCCTTGATGCCGACCAGCCACAACATGATCATCTATGCGCTCGCCGCCGGCGGCAAGGTCTCGATCGGCGCGCTGATCGCCGCGGGCCTCCTGCCGGCGCTGGTGCTGATGATTTGCATGCTGGTCGCCGCCTACGCGGTCGCGGTGAAGCGCGGATATCCCGCCGGCAAGTTTCCGGGCTGGGCCGAAGTGTTCCGCTCGTTCGCGGCGGCTCTGCCGGGCCTGTTGATCGTCGCCATCATCCTGACGGGCATCCTGTCCGGCGTTTTCACCGCGACTGAATCTGCCGCCGTTGCCGTCACCTACACGATCGTGCTGACGTTCTTCATCTACCGGACCATGACCTGGAACAACTTCCTGCATGCTGCCGCCAAGGCGGTGAAGACGACGGGCGTGGTCCTGCTGCTGATTGGCGTCTCCACCATGTTCCAGTATCTGATGGGACTCTACGAGGTCGCCGACTTCGCGGGCGACCTGATGAGCAGGGTGTCCACACATCCCTGGGTGATCTTCCTGCTCATCAACGTCATCCTGTTCCTGCTCGGCACGTTCATGGACATGGCGGCAACCATCCTGATCTGCACGCCGATCTTCCTGCCGATCGCAATGAAGGCGGGCATGGATCCGGTGCAGTTCGGCATGCTGATGCTGATCAACTGCGCGCTCGGGCTGAACACCCCGCCGGTCGGGACGACGCAGTTCGTCGGCTGCGCCATTGGCGGCATCTCGGTCGGCGCGGTGATGCGCACCATCCTGCCGTTCTACGCCGCCCTGATCGCGGCGCTGATGTTCGTGACCTACGTCCCGGCCTTCTCGCTGTGGCTGCCCCGTCTGCTGATGGGATACAAGGGATAGCTGTCGTGCGTTCGTCGGCATTGGCCGGCGAACCGCGCCTGCGATAGTTTGGGTCACAGCAACAGGGAGAATCTGTCCGTGACTGACTATCGCAAGCTCTTCGACCTCACCGGCAAGACGGCCGTGGTGCTCGGCGCCGCATCGGGCATCGGCAAATCGTCGGCCGAGGCGCTGGCCGGGCTTGGCGCCCGCGTCGTCTGCGCCGATCGCGCGCTTGAGGCGGCAGAGGCGACGGCTGCGGGCATCCGCGGCAACGGTGGCTGGGCCGAGGCGGCGGCGTGCGACGCCGCGAGCGCTGCCGACGTCAACGCGCTCGCCAAAACCGTGATGCTGAAGTTCTCGCGGCTCGACATCGCGGTGACGACGCCCGGGCTCAACATCCGTAAGACCATCCTCGACTACACCGAGGAGGATATCGACCGCGTCCTGAACCTCAACGTCAAGGGCACGGTCTGGTTCTTCCAGGCTTTCGGCCGCATCATGGTCGAGCAGAAGGGCGGCAGCATCATCGCCTGTTCCTCGGTGCGTGCTGTGACCATCGAGCCCGGCCTCGGCGTCTACGGCTCGACCAAGGCGGCGATCGGTCTCCTCGTGAAGGGCTTTGCCTCCGAGGTCGGTCGCTCCGGCGTGCGCGTCAACGCGATTGCGCCGAGCATCGCCGAGACCGCGCTGACCAGCCCGTTCAAGCAGCGGCCCGACATCTACAATCTCTACGCCGGCCACACCGTGTTCAACCGCTGGAGCAGCGCCGACGAGGTCGCGACGGCCGTCGCCTACCTCGCCTCGGACGCCGCGAGCTATGTCAGCGGCAGCACGCTGTTCGTCGATGGCGGCTGGACCGGGGTCGACGGTCCGCCGACCGGTCTCACCCAGCTGCACACATAAGGTTCGCATCTAGCCGGCAAAGCCCACGCGCTGGCGCAGCTCCCTGTGATCTACACCGGTCAGCAGTGCAATCAGCCCAGCCGCTTCGTTCGGATGCGCCGCTTGCGTGGTCACGCCGGCCGCATACATCGTCATCAGCTCGCATCCCGGCGGCAGCGATCCCGATAGCGCGATGCCGTCGGTCGCGATGATCTCGGTCGCCTGCGTGCATCCGATCGGCCGCGTCGCGGTGGACGACGCCAGCTCGCGCATCGCTGTCGCGCCGTTCGGAAAAATCTTCAGGCGCGAGGTGACCTCATAGGCGATGCCGAGCTGATCCAGCACTTTTGCGACGTGCTGGCCCGCGGTCGAGGCCTTGGTGTCGGGAACGTAGATGGCGTCCGCGGAGCGCAGGACCTCGCGCAGATCAGCCTCCGTCTTCACGGTCACCTTGGGATCGCGGCCACGGACCGCCAGCGCGGTCTCGACCCGGCCGACATCGGCGATCGAGGAGGGGACGACAAGTTTCTCCGCGGCAAGCTTTGCAAGCAGGGCCTGCGTCAGGATGACGAGATCAGCCGGCGCGCTGGTGCGCAGCTTGTCCGCCATCACGCCAACCGCGCCGAATTCGCCGTCAATGCCAAATCCGGTCCTCGCCTTGAAGTCCTCGCTGAGGCCGCGCACCAGGCCTTGCGCCGCGCCGCCGCTCAAAATGTTCACTGTGGTCACGATGCAAGCTCCATGGCTGCGATGATTTTGTCGCGTGTGATCGGCAGGTCGCGCACGCGTATGCCGAGGCAGTCGTGGATCGCATTCGCAATCGCGGCTGTCACCGGGCCGTGCGCGGCTTCGCCTGCGCCGACCGGCTCGATCTCCGGCCGCTGGATGATCTCGACGTCCACCGCGGGCACTTCGCTGAAGGTCAGGATCGGATAGTCCGTCCAGGAGGTGGACGTGATCCGTGTTTGGTCGAAGCGGACGCGCTCCTTCAACACCCAGCTCGTCACCTGGATCGCGCCGCCCTCGATCTGGTTGACGACGCCGTCCGGATTGATGGCCTCGCCCACGTCGACCGCCAGCGTCAGCCGTCTCACACGAATCTCGTCGGTGCCTTCGATCTCAGCAATCGCGGCGCAATAGGCGCCGGTGTTCTTGTAACGAGCAAAGCCGACGCCGTGGCCGATGCCGGATCGTCGTTCGGGCTTCCAGGCCGCACGTCGCGCCGCTGCGCGGATAACCTCGCGTGCCCGCTCGTCGCGGAGGTGCCGCAGGCGAAACGCGATCGGGTCCTCGCCGCGCAGGGCTGCGATTTCGTCGAGCAGGGATTCGATTGCAAACACATTGCCCTGCGCGCCGAGGGTCCGCAGCGCCGAGGTGCGCACCGGCATGGTCAGGAGGCGATGGCTCGTGATCGTCCATGCCGGAAGATCGTAGAGCGGGACGGAGTTGCGGTCTCCGCCGCCCCCATTGGCAGCCGGGGGATTCGTCGAGATCATGCGTGGATAGGGATTTTCGATCTCGGTCGCGGCGAGCAGGGCAGGTTGGGTCGCGCGCCCTGGCCGCGCGGCATGGCCGTTGCTCCAGATCGCGTGGCGCCAGCCGACGATCTCGTTATCCGCGTCGAGATCGGCCTCGATCTCGATGGCCATCGCGGCACCAAACGGCGCGTGCGACATCTCGTCGTGGCGCGACCACTGCACCCGCACCGGGCGGCCGCCGGCGGCTTTCGCCAGCAGCACGGCATCGAGCGCGACATCGTCAGCCGCATTGTGCCCGTAGCAGCCCGCGCCCTCCATATGCTCGACGATGATGTTTGCGGGCGGCACCTTGAGCACGATCGCGAGATCGGCGCGGAGCAGATAGACGCCCTGGCTGTGCGTCCAGACATGGACCTGGTCGCGATCCCATCGCGCCATCGCACAGGACGGCGCAATCGAGGCATGCGCGATATAGGGGCGGGTGTATTGCCGGCGGAGCGTGCGCGTAGCTTTTGCCGTCGCTGCGGCCTTGGTGTCGATGACGGTGGTCTCGATCGGCTGGCTTCTCAGGAAGCCGGCCAGACCGTTTTCATCGGGCAGCGGCTCGCCGGCCGACCATGTCGCACCCTTGCGCAAGGCTTTCAGTGCGGCTTCCGCCGCGGCCTCGCTGTCGGCGACGACGCCCGCAAAGCCGCCGTCGCGGACGATCGCGACGAGCCCGGAAACGGCGCCTGCGAGCCCTTCGTCGAGCGCGATCAGCTTCGCGCCAGAGACGTCCGGCCGCAGCACGCGTCCGTGCACCAATCCCGGCAGCGCCCGGTCATGGATGAAGCGCGACCGCGCGAACACCTTGTCGGGAATGTCGACGCGCTGGACCGAATGCCCGGCCACGCTACGTGTGGCGGAGGACTTCGCCACAATACCCGCAATGGCATCGTGGTCGAGCGAAACGTGATCCGACAGCTCCCAATAGCTGGTCCTGATATTGCCGGGCCCGGAGATTGTGCCGTCCTCGACGCCGAGCAGCGACGCATCGACGCCGAGGCGTTCGGATGCTGCCGCGAGGAAGCGTTGGCGTACCTCGGCGCAGGCGTGGCGCAGTGCGCGGCCGGACTGCTGGATCGACAGGCTGCCGGAGGTGACACCCTCATTCGGGCTCGCTGCCGTCGAGGCGCGGATCATGTCGATGCGGCCGATCTCGACGTCGAGCTCGTCCGCCGCGATCTGCGCCAGTGCAGTCACAATGCCTTGGCCGATTTCGACCTTGCCGGGCGAGACCGCCACGCGGCCTTCGCCGATGAACTTCACCCAGGACGACAGTTTTGGATTGGCTGCAAGGCTGACCGGCAGTTTCGGGGCAGGGGACGGCGCACTCATGACGTCGCTATCTCCGATGCTGCCAGGAGCACGGCGCGGACCATGCGGTTGTGCGATCCGCAGCGGCACAGATTGCGATCGAGCGCCGCTCTGACCTCGGCTTCCGTCGGCGATGGATTGCGCTTGAGCAGCGCCGCCGCGCTGATCAGGATACCCGAGACGCAATAGCCGCATTGCATCGCCTGTTCGGAGATGAAGGCGCGTTGCAGCGGATGCGGTTGCTCGGCGGTGCCGAGGCCTTCCAGGGTGACGATTTGCTTGTCTGCCACCGACCACATCGGCATGTCGCAGGACGCCATCGCGCGGTCGCCGACCAGCACGTAACAGGCGCCGCATTCACCGGCCCCGCAGCCGAAATGTGGACTGGTGGTGCCGAGCCGGCCACGCAGCACATCGAGCAGCGTTTGATCGGAATCGGCATCCACCGCCACCGTCGCGCCGTTGAGCTGGAATCGAATGGTGGGCATGGCGGCTAAAGCCTCAGGATTTGTCGAACTTCTTGACGACATCGGCCCATTTCGCGATGTCGCTGTGCAGGAATTTCTCGAACTCCTCCGGTGTCATCGACATGGGTACCGCACCCTGCTCGGTCCAGAGTTTGACGATGTCCGGCCGCTTCACCATCGCGTTCACGGCCGAATTGAGCTTTTCGATGACGGGCTTTGGCGTGCCCACTGGAGCCATCAGGCCGAGCCAGATCGTCGCCTCGTAGCCGGGAACGCCGGCCTCGCCGGCAGTCGGCACATTGGGCAGCACTGCGGAGCGCTGCTGGCCGGTGGTCGCGAGCGCGCGGACCTGGCTCTCTCCGATGTTCGACGCCATAGCCGGCACCGCATCGATCATCATCTGTACCTGGCCGCCGATCACGCCGCTGCGTGCCTCGCCGCTGTTGCGGTAGGGGACGTGGACGACATCGATGCCGGCCATCGCTTTGAACAGTTCGCCCGCCATGTGGTAGGGCGTGCCCTGGCCGGAGGAGGCGTAGTTCAATTTGCCCGGCTGCGCCTTGGCGAGCGCGATGAACTCCTGCAGCGTCTTCACTGGGACTTGCGGGTTCACCACGATGACGAGATCGGAATAGTTCACCGGCGCGATCGGCGCGAGGTCGCGCATCAGATCGTATTTGCGCTGCTCCGGCGTCAGCAGCGATTCATTCGCGGTCTGGGTGTTGGACATCAACAGCAGCGTGTAGCCGTCGGGCGGCGACTTCGCCGCTTCGACCGTGCCGATGACGCCGCCCGCGCCGGTGCGGTTCTCGACCACGAAGGGCTGGCCAAAGCGCTCCTGCAGCACCTGGCCGATCAGCCGGGCCGCGACATCGGCCGGGCCGCCGGCGCCGAAGGGCACGACGATCCGGACCGCGTGCGCGGGATAACCTTGCGCCAGGGACGGAGTTGCGGAGAGAGCGGTGAGCAGGCCGGCGGCCAGCGCCAGCATCAATCGTCGGGCCGTCACACCCACCTCCCTGAACTCGTTTTTGTTGGCCGGCACTGTAGCGGCAGCGGGCGCAGACTGTCGACGCCTCACAAAGTCGATTTCGGCCGGAATATCGAGCCGTTTTCGGTGTGGCCGTGGGGCATTTCGCGGTCGCGGGAGGAACAGGCCAGGCGCACGGTTTGAGCATTTTGCATGGGCATTGCCGGATAAATGCCCTCGGCTGCCCGGTCGTTTGATGTTACCAAATTGGTCATGAACCAGCACGCCAAGATCGAGATCCGCCACTCCACCTGTCCGCACGATTGCCCGTCGGCCTGTGCGCTCGATATCGAGGTGGTCGAGGGGCGCAGCATTGGCCGCGTCCGGGGTTCGAAGAAGCAGACCTATACGGCCGGCGTGGTCTGCGCCAAGGTCGCTCGCTATGCCGAGCGCATCCATCACCCGGAGCGGGTTACGTTTCCGATGCGCCGGACCGGACCGAAGGGCTCCGGCCAGTTCGCGCGGATCTCCTGGGACGAGGCGCTCGACGAGATCGCCGATCGCTTCAACCAGGCCGAGCGTGAGTTCGGCGCGGAATCGATCTGGCCGTACTACTACGCCGGCACGATGGGGCTGGTGATGCGCGACGGTCTCAACCGCCTCACGCATGTGAAAAAATATTCGCGCTTCTATCAGACGATCTGCGCCAATGTCGGGCGCATTGGCTTTGCGATCGGCACCGGCAAGATCGCCGGCGTCGATCCGCGCGAGATGGCGCTGTCCGACCTCGTCGTGATCTGGGGCACCAACCCCGTCAACACGCAGGTCAACGTGATGACGCATGCCGCACGTGCGCGGAAGGAGCGCGGTGCGAAGATCGCGGCGGTCGATATCTACGACAACGAGACCATGAAGCAGGCGGATATCAAGATCCTGCTGCGGCCCGGCACCGACGGCGCGTTTGCCTGCGGCGTGATGCATGTTCTCTTCCGCGACGGCTATGCCGACCGCGCTTATATGGACAAGTACACCGACTGCCCCGCCGAGCTCGAGGCGCATCTGAAGACGCGCACGCCGGAATGGGCCTCTGCGATTTGCGGCGTGCCGGTGGCGGAGATCGAGGCCTTCGCCAAAGCTGTCGGCGAGACCAAGCGGACCTTCTTTCGGCTCGGCTACGGCTTTACCCGCTCGCGCAACGGCGCGACGCAGATGCATGCGGCGAATTGCATTCCCGCGGTGACCGGCGCCTGGCAGTACGAGGGCGGCGGCGCCTTCTTCAACAATTACGCGCTGTGGCATTTCAACGAAGCCGTCATCGAAGGTCATGATGCGCTCGACAAGTCGGTCCGCGCGCTCGACCAGTCGCAGATCGGCCGCATCCTCACCGGCGATGCCGAGGCCCTGCTCGGCAAGAGCCCGGTCAAGGCGATGCTGATCCAGAACACCAACCCGATGACGGTCGCGCCAGAGCAGGCGCTGGTGCGGCAGGGGTTTGCGCGCGAGGATCTGTTCGTCGCGGTGCACGAGCAGTTCATGACCGAGACGGCGCAGATGGCCGACATCGTGCTGCCCGCGACCATGTTCATGGAGCATGACGATCTCTATTACGGCGGCGGCCATCAGCACATCTCGGTCGGCCCCAAGCTGATCGACCCGCCCGATGAATGCCGCTCCAACCACCAGGTGTTGCAGGCGCTGGCGCCGCGACTTGGCGCCAAGCATCCGGGCTTCGACATGACGCCGCGCGAATTGATCGACGCGACGCTGAAGCTCAGCGACCACGGCGACATCGCCGGTCTCGAAGCCGACATCTGGCGCGATCTGCAGCCGGACTTCCGCACTGCGCATTATCTCGATGGCTTTGCTCATCCCGACAAAAAATTCCATTTCAAGGCGGATTGGACGCATCCGCCGTTCGGCCAGACCATGGGCGAGTTCGACAAGATGCCGTCGCTGCCGGACCATTGGGCCGTGATCGAGCACACTGATCGGGCCCATCCGTTCCGGCTCGCGACCAGCCCGTCGCGCAGCTTCCTCAACACCACCTTCAACGAGACCCCGTCCTCGCAGGCGCGCGAGGGCAAGGCGAGCGTGATGATCCATCCGCTGGATGCGGCTGCGCTCGACATCGCCGACGGCGACGCTGTGACGCTCGGCAATACCCGTGGCGAGACCACGCTGATTGCCGCGCTGTTCGAGGGGGTGCGGCGCGGGGTGCTGATCGCGGAGTCCGTGCATCCGAACAGGAACCATATCGGTGGCCGCGGCATCAACATGCTGACAGGCGCGGACACGATTGCCCCGATCGGCGGCGCTGCGTTCCACGACAACAAGGTCTGGATCAGGAAGGCGACTGCTGCCTGAACCGCGCTCGCACCTTGATCGCGCGCAATTTTGCGTCGAGGCGCTAAAGCCGCGCCATCTGACAGATTGCCCTTGCACCACGCGCCTGAGCTGCCGCAAATGGCTGCAAACCGGGAGCAAGGATAGAGCGTCATGACCGACACCACAGGCGTCATCACCGAGAAGCGCGGGCAGGCGTTCTGGATCACGATCAACCGGCCGGAGAAGCGCAACGCGCTGAACGGCGATGTGATCGCGGGCATCACACGCGGCTATCGCGACGCGCATGACGACAAGGACGTCCGCGTCATCGTGCTGACCGGTGCGGGCGACAAGGCGTTTTGCGCCGGCGCCGATCTGCAGAACTCCGGTGCGGCCTTCGCGATGGATCATTCCAGACCAAACGTCGATTATGCCGATCTGTTGCGCCTGTCGCAGAATGCGACCAAGCCCGCGATCGCGCGCGTCGGCGGCGTCTGCATGGCCGGCGGCATGGGGCTGCTTTGCATGACCGACATGGCGGTTGCGGCCGATCATGTCATCTTCGGCCTGCCGGAGGTGAAGGTCGGCGTGTTTCCGATGCAGGTGCTGAGCCTGTTGCAGGAGATCGCGCCGCCACGGCTCGTCAACGAATGGGCGCTCACCGGCGAGCCGTTCGACGCGAGTGCTGCGAAGGATGCGGGCCTGCTCAACTACGTCGTGCCCACGGCCGAACTCGACGCCAAGGTGGACTGGCTGATCGGCCGCATCGTCGACAAATCCCCGACCGCGATCCGCCGCGGCAAATACGCCATGCGCGCCATCGCCTCGATGTCGTTCGACGAGAGCATTGCCTACACCGAAAGCCAGATCGCACTGCTCGCCATGACCGAGGACGCCAAGGAGGGGTTGAAGGCGTTTAGCGAGAAGAGGAAGCCATTGTGGACGGGAAAATAGGCGGCCAAGTCTGCGAACGTTCGATGCTGCGGTCGGCCGACGGACCTCTAGTCAGCGAGACGATTGGCGTTCAGCCGAATAAGGAGTGATCTTGTCCGCTCCTCCCGACGCTTCTTTGCGGCTGTAATCAGCTGCTTGCCGGTGCGCTTGGCGTAGGTCGGCAGTTGGCGGCTCGATCTATGGCGGCCGGCGGCGCGCAATTCTGCATCCGTAAGATCGCTGTCGGCGCCTTCGGTAAATCCTCCGTGTCGGAAGGAAGTAAAGGAAAGTTCCGGGCGAAGGCTGGCCTCGGCGATAATCTTTTTTACCACGCTGCGCAGATAGCGCAGATCCTTGCGTGGTGTAATCCAAGGAAGCGGGGTCGCCGACCGACGATGAGCATGGTCGCGCCTGAATACCAAGCCCGGGAGCGACGTTTTTTTAATCTCGTCTAGCTCATCCATAAGTTCAGGAAAGAGAGGAGCGCCTGTTTCGTCTGACAGCGGCCACCAGGCTTCCTCTCCGTTCTTTGGATGCACAATCCTGACACTATTTGGCCGCTCGCTAGGGCGATAGTGTGAAATGTCGAAGGCACCGAACACGTGCTGCTCTCGTTGCAACCATTCCCAAGACAACAGAGCAGCTGTTGCGATCGAGTGATAGTCGAGCCTCTTCGCCGCATCTCTGAACGCAACGAGTTCGTCCCAAGTTGCCGTTGGCGTAGCCCGTATCGGCCGACCTGGCGCACGTGATTTTAACCCCATCCGTGAAAACGGATTGCTCGCTGGTACCAATTTTTCTTGAGCGCGATGACCAACAAACCAAGCGCGCCGGCAGCTCGCCATGGCCACATTTGCATAGCGCCGGCGCTCGCGGACGGTTACCTCTCCGTTGCTACCGACTTTCGTTACTACTAACAGCTTTCCATAGATTGCGTCGACGAACGCCTTCGTGAAATCGGACAATTGCTTCGAACCGACGCGACTTCCATCCTTCAACTCATGATTGGCGAAGAGGGCAAGGCTCTTCCTGTACTGCCGCTGAGTGTTGCTGTCGATTTCGTTCCATTTCTGGTGGGCTTGGAAGACGTGGACTAGCCAGTCGAAGGTGCCGGTTTCGGGAGAGGCCTGCACTATGTCACTGAGGCCTTGCGAGCGCCAACTATCGAAGGCCGGCAAGAGGACTTTCTCCACCCGCTCGACAGCGGCGGCGCAATCGGTTCCTAACGCTTCCGGTCCTAAGTCGCAGCCTTGTCGACGAGCCCAGGTTGGCGGTGTAAAATAATAAGCCATCTGATTGGTCGCCAACAGCTTTTGCCGACAATAGCGAGGAAGTCTTGGTGCGGTATCAAGCGATATCATACTAGGCATAAGAGGTCTTCCGGTTCCCTGGCATCTCTTGTTCCAATAGGTGCCGCAAAGTGGTCCAGGGTCGCTTTCGACCAGATCGGCTGCCGCAGCCGTCCGTTTCCGCGATAGCACACCGGTGGCGGTGCATCTCCTCGGTGGATCGCGCGCGCGAGATCGCGTGTATTTTCAAAGTCCAGGTACGCCGCTGCCATGTCCGCTCTCATCATCGCGGGCCACGTACCAGCAGGTGGGTAGCGAGCAGGCAGCGCAGCGCGTGCCGGAGATGGACTTTCTGGTCTCACTGATGCGTGACCGCTTAAGTGTAACAAGCGCTGAATTGGCAGAAGGACGACGTCCAGTCTCGGAGCTCTAGATCGCCCTCGGCTTGTAGTCGGTAGAGCTAGAGCCGGACTGGGTCATAGAGAACTCTTACGCTGAAGTAGTTTTCGTCTCCACTGCGCAGCGCGGTTTGGCGGTGATCGGTCGACTTTGCGCGCGAAAAGGAGGCCTTGGCGAGCAGCTCTCGAGCAGACCAATTTGAGATCCCCCTGCGTGAGATGGTTTCGTTTCTTCGTGCGAGACGTCGGTGGACCGCTAGCAGGCAGTCAACTGCTTTAAATGCATCATCAATGGTCTTTCCGACAAGGTCGCCGGTGAACCTGCATTGAATATATCGGGACAGCTTTTGGTGTCGGAATTTGAAGGTGAAGGCTGCATCAGAACAACTCTTATCCATGTAGGTCCAATTCGACCACTGCTCGGTTAGTCTCTTTTCGACCGCGATGATCGGTCCTGAGCATCTTACTGCACAGAGAAGCCGGAATGGTTGCAGGCATCAGTGGCCGTTGGTTGCCCACTTGAGATGGATGGACGACTCAAAGCCGAACTTGCAACCAGAGACGGCGCCAGGGCAGGTAGAGAGGATCTCAAGAAGCGTTTTCCATGCTTCAGATCAGGATCGATGACGCGCAGGCGCAAGCGCGCGAGAAAAATCTAGATCATCAGAGTCGAATCTGAGCTGCTCCTTCTGCTGGCGCACGTGCGGCTTCGCCGCACCGGGCTCTCGTGAACCGAGCCGCCTTGCGTCTCGGCCATCCGGCTTCGATCCCTCGCGCAGAGACTAGCGGAGCTCCTCGCCGGGGGCACTCGGGAAAGGGGCTCGCCTTCGGCGATCGCTATCACTGCCCCGTTCCCGGGTGCCGCTGTTAACCGGTCTCGTCGCTGCACTCGGACCCGCGTGCCCCTTCGGGTCGCTATGCTCACGCTCTCCGGGTGCCATTTCAGTCGGGCGATGCGCAAGTGGCGCACGCCTGATCAGGGCCTTCGGCCCCAGGCAATCAAGGCCATATCCCATGAAGAAATGAGCGGAGGCGGCTCGTTTCGCAGATTCTTCGTCCTCACCGTCGTGCGTGCGGCGAGGGCCAACGGCCTCGTTAATCACACGGCGACGTTTCCTCGCGGACAGAGCCGGAGAGTAAGAGTGCCGGCCGGGTTTTGCCGTGACGGGTTACAGGCTGCGAGAGAGGCTCGCGGCGCCCGTCGCGGAGACCCGCGATGTCCAGACACTATTCTCGGGCGCGTACCGGTGAGAACCGAGCAAGCCTTTATGACGAAATCACCAACAAGATCATCGGCGAACTTGAGGCCGGCCGACTACCCTGGGTGCAGCCTTGGGGCACCGCGGCGAAGGCGTCTTTGGCCATGCCGAAAAGCGCCGCGACCGGCCGCCAATACAGTGGCATCAATATTCTGATCCTCTGGGGGGCCGCCACCGAGCGAGCATTCACGGGTCAGAGCTGGCTTACCCTCCGCCAGGCTCTGTCGCTCGGGGGGCACGTCCGCAAGGGCGAGCGCGGGACGACCGTGGTCTATGCCGATCGCTTTGTACCGGTTGACGAAAAGCGGCGCGCGAGCGAAACGGGCGACGAAGCGCAGGCCATCCCATTCCTCAAGCGCTTCACGGTCTTTAATACCGATCAATGCGACGATCTGCCTTCGAAGATCACGACGACGGCGCCGCCTCCGCCGCCAGGCCTGATCGAGCCGCGTGTCGAAAAGCTCATCAAGGCGACCGGCATCAACTTCCGCATCGGCGGCAACCGTGCCTTTTATGCATCGGCAGAAGACTATGTGCAGGTGCCTCCACCGCAAGCCTATTTTGAGTCGATCAATTGGCATCGAACGGCCTTGCACGAGCTGGCGCATGCCAGCGGCCATCAGTCACGTCTCAACCGCGACTTGTCAGGCGGCTACGGCACCAAGAAGCATGCTTTTGAAGAGTTGATCGCGGAGATATCGGCTGCGTTTAGTTGCACGTCGCTCGGTATCGTACCGACGGTGCGACATGCCGACTATATCGGGTCTCGGCTCGAGGTGCTGCGCGAGGACAATCGCGCGATCGTGCGAGCTGCCTCACAAGCCAGCAAGGTTGCGGATTATCTGCTTGGCTTTTCTGCTGGGGTCAGTTGTTGACGTCACGACCGACAGAGGGGAGCAGGAGGCAGCGTGAAGATCTCGCCAGCCGCTTTTGAAACGAGAGTGAGAGGGGAGATGCGGTTTTCGCGACGGGTTGGAGGCCGAGAGAGAGGCTCCCGGCCGCCCGTCGTGGAGAACCGACATGACGAAGGCTGTCCAAAAGATCACCCTGTCGCCCTCGCGGGACATTCCGTTCAACAAGCTGGTGCTCAGCCAGTCGAACGTTCGGCGCGTGAAAGCGGGCGTTTCGATCGAGCAGCTCGCCGAAAGCATCGCCCAGCGTACGCTCCTGCAAAGTCTCAACGTACGGGCGGTCACGGATGCGGAAGGTAATGAGACTGGCATGTTCGAGGTGCCGGCCGGTGGCCGGCGCTATCGCGCGCTGGAACTTCTCGTCAAGCAGAAGCGCATGGCGAAGACGCAGGCCGTTCCTTGTGTCGTGCGCGAGGGGGGCATTGCCGAAGACGATTCGCTTGCAGAGAACGACGAGCGGATGGGGCTTCATCCGCTCGATCAGTTCCGGGCTTTCCAGACTTTGAGCGGCGCTGGCATGTCCGAGGAGGAGATCGCGGCCCGGCACTTCGTGGCTCCGGCCGTCGTGAAGCAACGCCTCCGGCTGGCGTCCATCTCGCCAAAGCTGCACGATGTCTATGCCGAAGACGGCATGACGCTCGAGCAGCTCATGGCCTTCTCGGTCACGGCGGATCATGCGCGGCAGGAACAGGTCTGGGAGAATGTCAGCCGCTCAGGCTACGATGAACCCTATCAAATCCGGCGGATGCTGACCGAAAATACCGTGCGGGCGTCCGATCGCCGTGTGCAGTTCATCGGGCTCGATGTTTACGAGCAGGCAGGTGGCGGCGTTGTGCGCGACCTGTTCGAGCACGATGATGGCGGCTGGCTTCAAGACGTCGCTCTGCTCGACCGTCTTGTCACGGAGAAGCTTAAAGCCGAGGCGGAAGCAATTGGTGCGGAGGGATGGAAATGGATCTCAGTCGCCGTTGACTTCCCCTACGGCCACACGACACGCCTGCGCGAGCTGGAAGGCCAGCCTGTCGATCTCACCTCCGAGGAGCAGGCCACCATCGACGCTCTCAACGCCGAGCAGGCGAAGCTCGAAACCGAATATCAGGATGCGGATGAGCTGCCCGAAGAGGTCGACCAGCGTCTCGGCGCGATCGAGGCGGCGCTGCTGGCGCTCGAAGACAGGCCGGAAACTTACGATCCGGCCGAGATTGCAGGGGCCGGCGTCTTCGTCAGCATCGATTCCGAAGGACGCCTTTGCGTCGATCGGGGCTATGTTAGACCTGAGGATGAGGTGCCTGCGGCCGATTTCGACGTCGATCCGGGCGCCGATGTGTCATCGACTGAGGGGCCGGAGGCTGGTGCTTCCGTACAGCGCGCGGCGATCTCGGTCGCCGGAGCATCGAACGAACAGGAGGAGGATGATGAAGACCCGGCAAGGCCCTTGCCGGATCGGCTCATCATCGAACTGACGGCGCACCGTACGTTGGCATTGCGGGATGCGCTGGCGGAAAATCCTGCGGTCGCGTTCCAGGCGGTGCTGCACAACTTCGTGCTGACGGCCTTTTATCGGTTCGCGTCGTCCGCGAGCTGCCTTGAGATCGGGCTTCGCACGCCCACCTTTCCGGCTCAAGCACCGGGGCTCAGGGAAAGCGTCTCGGCTAAGGCCGTCGAGGTGCGGCACGAGGCCTGGAAGGCACGGTTGCCGAAGGGCGAGAACGATCTCTGGGATGCGCTGACGGCTCTCGACGGTGATGCACAGGCATCGCTATTCGCCCACTGTGCGTCCTTTGCGGTCAACGCGGTCCATGAGCCGGCCAATCGTTACAATCAGGGTCGCGTCTCAGCCCACGGCGTCCGCACGCGTCTCGACCAGGCCAACGTGCTGGCGCGCGCTGCCGGACTCGACATGGTTCAGGCCGGATGGAGACCGACCATCGACAACTATCTCGGTCGAGTCACCAAGCCTCGCATTCTGGAGGCGGTGCGGGAAGCCAAGGGCGATTCGTCGGCGCAACTGATCGAGCATCTGAAGAAGTCCGACATGGCCAAGGAGGAGTTTCCGCATGCCCGCCATATGTCGTTCAACGCCTACGACGGCAACGGACAGCCGGTCGATCGGATCAACGATGCGTTGATCAAACCGGAGGAGGGAGCCCCCAATCCGTTTTTGGCAGGTGCTGCTCGGAACAGTCCGCATCGGCGCTACACGATCAGCATTGTGCCGCGCGATGTGAAGGCGGACACGCGCATCGACGATCGAACGCGCACGCCGAATACGTTGTTTGTTACGGACGAAGGCGGGGTCGTGCAGCTTTGGTATCGCATCTATGTCGCCGATAAAGGCCGCGATGCCAGGGGCGGGGTCGCGCTCCCGGAGCCGCTTCTGATTCGGGATAATGGGGGCGTCATGAAGGGTGAAGAGCTGTGCCGCGAGATCGTCAAGGAGGGCGGCGCCGTTCGCGACGTCAAGGTGCCGGCGAACATCTTGAGCGAGATGTTTGCATTGCCTGGACGCTCACTTGCCCAACCCGCGCAGGCAGAGCCGAAGTGGGATGCGTTCTTCAATCCCCCTCTGTCGGCAAGCCGCCTGCTCATCGGTACAGAATTCGAACCGATGCGCGATCAGCAGGACAAGACCCGTACCGGCGGATTCTACAGCACGATCGACAACACCTACATGTCCATGTACGTCGACAATCGCCTCGGAAACGTGCTTGTCATGCGCGGCCGGGTACCGACCACGCCGCGAACTTATATGGGCGCGACCGAGATGGAGGCGGCCGATCTCCGCTACTGGTCTATCTGCAAGTACCGTTCGCTCGCCGATACTGCCGTTGACAGCTGTCTTTATGACGAACAGGTGCCGCGTGATCCGTCTGGAGTCGTGACCATCGTTATGTCCAAGCCCGAGGACCGGCCGGCCAACGCGCGATCCGAATGCGGGGTGGCTTGGCTCCCATGGGGTATCGGAGACGGCATCGGCAATCCACATGGCGGCTTCCTAGGCTGGCGCCATATGATGCCTTCCGAGCAATTCCGGCCCAGGAGCATCTTTGCGACAACGGCGCTCCATCAGGAGGAGGCTGTTCTGGGCGAGTACCATCCGAAGCCGCGCTACACCACTCGGGAAGCATTCGAGAAGGAAGGTTGTGCCGGAAAACAGTGATCTCCGGCACGGTCCCACGTCATCCGATCCCATTTTGCGAGGAGACCTGCGCGGGAGGAAACCGCCGAATCCACGATCCCGCAACTTGAGCACAGCAGATGCGCCGCGCTCTCAGCAACGGCGTTGGCATTCTCGAAGGTTGATCATGGGTACGGCAGTGATAGGCGCTGCTGATTTGCCCGCCTACCGAACGTCCTAAGCATCGCGTGACGGCGACTGCCCTGCCACTGTGCACGGGGCCGCGTCGAAACGGATCGTCGCAATAGGGTAGCGGGTTCAAGGCCTGCGCGGCTGTCGGCCACCATTGCCTTCTGCGAGGTTGAGCGACCTCATCCGCGCCTGCCGGATAATCGGACGCGAGCTATCGCCGGTTCGGCATTGAGCATTTGCCCGGACGCGGTTTCGCTGATCCATGATCGGACAGGTCTCGAGCACTAATTGTCCAACTTTCCGGTTGGATCCTCCGGCATAGACAGAGCGCCACCATACAGGAGATGCGGCAAGCAACAGTGGCGACCGTTCTCTCTCAAAAACTCCGCAATGAAATCGCAACGAATTGGGTGAAACGACCGTGAACAAAACGGGATGAAAATGTATGCTGTGTCAAGAAAAATCAATAACTTAGAAGATCTTCACTGCGTTCGGGACGCTATGTGCGGTGAACGGCTTTGCCTAATGCCTTCCCGATCAGGCTACGGCTTGAAATAGCAATTTGAGATGGTTGCATGTCCAGGATTTGAACCTGCTTGTGCTCCATTTCTCGCCGGCGAGAAATTGCGTACGAACGGCGGCTCTTGACGAACTACCACGGGCTCACTTCGCGAGTTAGGCTGCCCTTCGATAGGAAAACAGGGCCTCCGAAATAGTGGGAGTCGGGCTGTAGCGGTCTAGCGACTCGACCCCCCCATAAATGCCCCCGGCGGCACAATCCTTAACATCTTCGCGAGCGCAGCCGCTCCGTTAGCTTGGACGAGCGCTATCCCGCGTTGGCCTTCAGCCCGGCCGCCTGGATGCCGGCCACCGCGCAGGCTTCATCATTGTCGGACGTGTCGCCGGAGATACCCACCGCGCCGAGCAACGTCGTGCCGTCCATGATCAGCACGCCGCCGGGGACCGGCACCAGCGCGCCTTTTGCGATCGTGTTCATGGCGTCGATGAAATAGGGCTGCTCCTGCGCCCGCTGAAATAACGCGCGCGAGCCCAGACCCATGGCGAGCGCGCCATAGGCCTTGCCGTGGGCGATCTCGGCGCGCATCAGACTGGTGCCGTCCTGGGCGGCCGCGACCTTGAGCACGCCGCGGGCGTCGAGGACGGTGATGACGAGCGGCTTGAGCTTCAGCTCAGTCGCCTTCGCGAATGCGGCGTCCAGGATTTTTCGGGCGGTGTCGAGCGTGAGGTCAGCCATGGCTGGGTTCCTTTACAGCGGTTGAAGTGGAATTGGTCTCGGCGCGATCGAGGCTCATCGCCAGCACGCGGGCGACGTGAAGCGCTTCGCGTTGCGCGCCGTCGTGGATCTGGTGGCGGCAGGAGGTGCCGTCGGCGACGACCAGCGTCGCCTGATCGGTGTTCCGCACCGCCGGCAGCAATGACAGCTCGGCCATCTCGATCGAGGCATCGTAGGTGTCGGCACCATAACCAAAAGCACCCGCCATCCCGCAACAGCTCGACTCGATGGTTGTGACCTCGAGGCCGGGGACGAGCCGCAGCACCTGCTCGACCGGCTTGAAGGCGCCGAAGGATTTTTGATGGCAATGGCCGTGGACCACTGCCTTGTCGGCGACGCTGCCGAGCGGCAATTGCAGCCGGCCGGTCTCGGCCTCGCGCACCAGAAATTCCTCGAAGGTCAGGGCATGGGCACCGACGGCCTTGGCGTCATCGTCCTTGCGCAACGAGGCAAGCTCGTCGCGGAGCGTCAGGAGGCAGCTCGGCTCGAGGCCGACGATCGGTACGCCGCGCGCGGCGAAGGGCGCGAAGGCGGCGACGAGCCGGTCGAGCTCGGATTTGGCTTCGCCGACGAGGCCGGCTGAGAGGAAGGTGCGGCCGCAGCAGAGCGGGCGGCCGCCGCTCGCGGGCTTGGGCATGTGCACGCGATAACCGCCAGCCGTCAGCACGCGTAATGCGGCTTCGAGATTTTCGCGCTCGTAGATGCGATTAAAAGTGTCGGCGAAGAGAACGACCTCGCGGCCGGTCTCCGGGCCAACCGTTTCCGCGGGCGGCACAAAGACGTCGTTGCGGAAGGCGGGTAGCGCCCGGCGCGCGCTAATGCCTGCAAAACGCTCGAACAGCTTTCGCAGCAGGGGGCTGTGGTTGCGCAAATTCACCAGCGGTGCGAAGCGCGATGCAAGGCCGGCATAACGCGGAAGATAGCCGACCAGGCGATCGCGCAGCGTCAGGCCGTGGGAGGTTGCGCGCGCGGCCAGCACCTCGATCTTCATCTTGGCCATGTCGACGCCGGTCGGGCATTCGTGGCGACAGGCCTTGCAGGAGACGCAGAGTTTCAGGGTCTCCATCATCTCGTCGGATGCAAGTGCATCGGGGCCGAGCTGGCCGGAGATCGCGAGCCGCAGCGTGTTGGCGCGCCCTCGCGTGACGTCCTTCTCGTTGCGCGTGGCGCGATAGGACGGGCACATCACGCCGCCCTCGAGCTTGCGGCAGGCGCCGTTGTTGTTGCACATCTCGACCGCGCCCTGAAAACCGCCGCCGGCGCCGGGCCAGGCGGACCAGTCGAGTTTTGTCTTGAGGTCTGCGACGCGATAGCCGGGCTTGAAGCGGAACAGCGAGCGGTCGTCCATCCTGGGCGCGTCGACGATCTTGCCGGGATTGAGCACGCCGTCGGGATCGAAGCGGTGCTTCACTTCCCTGAAGTCGGCGACGAGGCGTTCGCCGAACATGGTCTCGTGGAATTCGGAGCGCACCAGCCCGTCGCCATGCTCGCCGGAATGGGAGCCCTTGTACTCGCGCACCAACGCAAACGCTTCCTCGGCGATGGCGCGCATCGCCTTGACGTCCTTCTCCAGCTTCAAATTCAGCACGGGGCGCACATGCAGGCAGCCTTCGGAGGCATGCGCGTACATCGTGCCGCTGGTGCCGTGTTTGGCAAACACCTCGTTCAGCCGCTGAGTGTAGTCGGCGAGATGCGGCAGCGGCACGGCGCAGTCCTCGACGAAGGAGACCGGCTTGCCCTCCTGCTTCATCGACATCATGACGTTGAGGCCGGCGGCGCGGAAATCGGCGATGCCGGCCTGAAGCGCGGGCTCGGTGATCTCAACCACGCCGCCCCATTTGCGCGTGTCGTTGTTCCAGCCGAAGCCGAGATCGCCCATCAACTCGCCGAGCTGCTTGAGGCGCAAGAGATTGTCGGCCTGATCTTCCTCCGCGAACTCGACCACCAGCACGGCGTCCGGATCGCCCTTGATCGCCGCACTGATGATCGGCTTGAACATCGCGATGTCGCGGCCGAGTGCGAGCATGGTGCGGTCGACCAGCTCGACCGCGATCGGCTTCAGCTTGACAAGATGCTGGGCCGCATCCATGGCCTCGTAGAAGCTGCCGAAATGGCAAACGCCGAGCGCCTTGTTGCGGATCACCGGCCACAGCTTCAGCTCGACCTTGGTGGTGAAGGCGAGGGTGCCTTCGGAGCCGACCAGCAGGTGCGCCATGTTGTTGCGCGCATTGCGCGGCGTCAGCGCATCGAGATTGTAGCCGCCGACGCGGCGCTGCACTTTTGGGAATCGCGCCGCGATCTCGTCGGCCTCGCGGGAGCCGAGGTCGAGCATGTCCCGGAACAGCGCGCGCATGCCGTCGCCGGCGTCGAGATCGGAGAGATCGCGCGAGACCTCGCCAAAACGGCTCAGTGTGCCGTCGGCGAGCGAGGCCTCCAGCGACAGCGTGTTGTCGCGCATGGTGCCGTAGCGAAGCGAGCGGCCGCCGCAGGAATTGTTGCCGGCCATGCCGCCGATGGTAGCCCGCGAGGCCGTGGAGACGTCGACCGGAAACCAGAGGCCGTGCTTTTTGAGCTGGCGGTTGAGGTCGTCGAGCACGATGCCGGGCTCGACCACGCAGGTGCGGCCCGCGACGTCGAGCGAGAGGATGCGGTTGAGGTGCTTTGAGAGGTCGACGACGAGACCGTCGTTGACGGTCTGGCCGCATTGCGAGGTGCCGCCGCCGCGCGGGGTGACCTTCACGCCTTCGTCGCGGGCGATCGCCAGGGCTCTGAGCGCCTCGTCCACGGTCTTGGGGACCACGACGCCTGATGGCACGATCTGGTAGAACGAGGCATCGGTGGCGTAGCGGCCGCGGCTGAAACGATCGAACAGGACGTCGCCGGTCACGTCCGCGCGCAGGCGCCGTTCGAGCGAGGAGGCGTTTGTCATCCCTGGTCCCGGATTGATCCAACGCGGCAGTACGGCCTAGCTGGAGTATTCATTCTTTTATCAGACCGAGTATATTATGAATTCAAAATGAGCAAGCCGGCTGCTTCTTAGGGCGCCGCCGGGGCATCCTGTTCGGGCTCGGCCAGATGCTCGATCGCAGCCGTCCGCTTGTTGCGCAGGTGCTGGAACAGGATGTCGCTGAGCTCGCTCGCGGCGCGGCGGCGCAGCGCGTCCAGGATCGCCTCGTGCTCGCGCATCGCTTCCGCCCAGCGCTGCCGCTTGCGGGCGAAGTTGGCGGAGTAGCGGACACGGCGGATCCGGCCGGCGAAGTTGGCGTAGGCTGTCTTCAGCGTCTCGTTGCGCGCCGCCGCGACGATGCTCTCGTGGATGCGCTGATTGGCCTGGAAGTATCCGTGCATGTCGCGATGCAAATAGTGGCCGTACATCTCGTAATGCAGTTGCTCGATCGCGGTGATCTCCTCATCCGTAATGGCCTCGCAGGCCAGGCGCCCGGCGAGACTCTCCAGTCCGGCCATGACGTCGAACAGCTCTTCCAGGTCGCGCTGGCTGAGCTGGCGGATGCGGGCGCCGCGATTGGGCAGCAACTCGATCAGGCCCTCGGCCGCGAGCACCTTCAGCGCCTCACGCAGCGGCGTGCGGGAGATGCCGAACATCTCGCAGAGCTGGCGCTCGGGGACGCGGCCGCCGTCGGGAATGTGGCCTTCCACGACGTAGTCGCGCAGCCGCAGCAGGATCTCGCCATGGAGCGAGGCTGCCTCGCGGTCGCCGCCATTTGTGGCGGGTGGGGCGATCGGAACCCCGGTGTCGGGAATCGTGGATTTCATTTGCAGCACAATAGTTTGCTCGATTAACCGCGTCGATGTCCACAATCGAATACCAGATTTCGATTGAAAGTACAAAAAATGAATGCAAAATTACTCCTGAAGCCGGCCAGAGTCCGCCGCCAGGGAGGTTTTCATGCATCAGGGACGCCATTTCCTTCAGATTCCGGGCCCGAGCCCGGTGCCCGAGCGCGTCCTGCGCGCCATGGACATGCCGGTCATCGACCACCGGAGCCCGGAATTCGGCGAGCTCGGCCGTACCGTGCTCGAAGGCAGCCAAACAATTTTCCAGACCAAGGGTCCGGTCATCATCTTCCCCTCCTCGGGGACCGGGGCCTGGGAGGCCGCGATCGTCAACACGCTGTCGCCGGGCGACAAGGTGCTGATGGTCGAGACCGGCCATTTCGCCACGCTGTGGCGGCAGATGGCGGGCCGCTTCGGCATCGAGGTCGATTTCGTGCCCGGCGACTGGCGCCGCGGCGCCGACCCGGCCATGGTCGAAGCAAAACTCACCCAGGACACGGCGCGCGCGATCAAGGCCGTGATGGTCGTGCACAACGAGACCTCGACCGGCGCGACCAGCCGCATCGCCGAGATTCGCGCCGCGATCGACCGCGCCGCGCATCCGGCGTTGTTGATGGTCGACACCATCTCCTCGCTCGGCTCGGTCGACTACCGCCACGACGCGTGGAAGGTCGATGTCAGCGTCGGCTGCTCGCAGAAGGGTTTTATGCTGCCGCCCGGTCTCGGCTTCAACGCGATCTCGGAGAAGGCGCGCGCGGCGGCGAAGACCAACAAGATGCCGCGCTCCTATTTCGACTGGGAGGAGATGCTCAAGCCCAACGCCAACGGCTTCTTCCCCTACACGCCGGCGACCAATTTGCTCTACGGCCTGCGCGAGGCGATCGCGATGCTGCTGGAGGAGGGGCTCGACAACGTGTTCGCACGGCATCAGCGGCTGGCGGCCGCAACACGTGCTGCCGTCGATCATTGGGGGCTCGAAGTGCTCTGCCAGGAGCCGTCGGAATTCTCGCCGGTGCTGACCGCGGTGTTGATGCCGCCGGGACATGACGCCGATCAGTTCCGGAAGGTGGTGCTCGAGAATTACAACATGTCTCTGGGCTCGGGCCTGTCGAAGGTTGCCGGAAAGGTCTTCCGCATCGGCCATCTCGGCGAATGCAATGCGCTGACGCTGCTGGGCGCGCTCACCGGCGTGGAGATGGGCCTGTCGGTTGCCGGCGTGCCGCACCGCTCCGGCGGCGTCGATGTCGCGATGAAGCTGCTGGAGCAGCGTCCGCAGGGCAACGCATCGCCGCATCTGAAAGTGGTCGGCACTTAAAATTGCGCAGGGACACGCAGGGCCAACCATAAGAAGCGATCAGGAGGGGTGGAGATGGGAATTCGGTTCAAGGCCACGCATGTCGTGCTGGCGATGCTCTGTGCGATGTATTTCATCACCTATGTCGACCGGGTGAACATCGGCACGGCGGCGAGCGAGATCCAGAAGGAGCTCGCTCTCTCGAACACGCAGCTCGGCCTGGTCTTCTCCGCCTTCGCCTATCCCTATCTCTTGTTCCAGGTGATCGGCGGCTGGGTCGGCGATCGCTTCGGGCCGCGCAAGACGCTGTTCTGGTGCGGCATGATCTGGGCGGCCGCGACCATCTCGACCGGCTTCGTCAATGGTCTCACCGCGCTATTCGTCGCGCGCTTCGCCCTCGGCTTCGGCGAGGGCGCGACGTTTCCGACCGCGACGCGCGCGATGCAATATTGGACGCCGGCAAACCGCCGCGGTTTTGCGCAAGGCTTGACCCATTCCTTCGCCCGGCTCGGCAATGCCGTGACGCCGCCGGTGGTGGCGCTGTTGATCCTCTGGCTGACCTGGCGCGGCGCCTTCGTCGTGCTCGGCTTCGTCAGCTTGATCTGGGGCGTGATCTGGGTCTGGTACTTCCGCAACGAGCCGAAAGAGCACGCCGCCATCACGGAAGCCGAGCTTGCGGCGCTGCCGCCGCGCCCGACCGGCGAGCGGCCGCGCGTGCCCTGGGGCCCTCTGTTCGGCCGGATGTGGCCGGTGACGCTGACCTATTTCTGCTACGGCTGGTGCCTGTGGCTCTATCTCAACTGGCTGCCGCTGTTCTTCAAGAACAACTACAATCTCGACATCAAGAACTCGGCGCTGTTCGCCTCCGGCGTGTTCTTCGCGGGTGTGATCGGCGACAGCGTTGGTGGCGTGATCTCGGACAGGATCCTCGACCGCACCGGCAATGTCCGCCTGGCGCGGCTCAGCGTCACCGTTGCGGGATTTGCGGGGGCGCTGCTCTCGTTGTTCCCGATCCTGTTCGTCCACGACATCACGATCGTCGCGCTGTGCCTGTCGGCCGGCTTCTTCTGTGCAGAGCTGGTGATCGGGCCGATGTGGTCGATCCCGATGGACATTGCCCCGAAATATTCCGGGACCGCGTCGGGACTCATGAACACAGGCTCGGCCTTTGCCGCCATCGTCTCCCCGCTGGTCGCAGGCTTCGTGATCGATGCGACCGGAAACTGGTACCTGCCGTTCCTGATGTCGATGGGACTGCTGCTGCTCGGCGGCCTCTCGGCCTTCCTGATGCACCCCGAACGCCCGTTTACGGAGGCCGAGGGGAGGGTGCCGTCCGGCACGGTGGTGGCCGCGGAGTAGGGCGGCGGAGGGTCCCTATGCATGGGAGCAGCCCTTTGGAGAGGGGACAAGCCGGTCAAATGGTGCTATTCGGCGGCCATCAAAACAAGGCTAGACCGGGAAGGACGCCTATGACCGTGCATACTGGAAGGCATTTTCTCCAGATTCCAGGACCGACCAACGTGCCCGACCGCGTGCTGCGGGCGATGGACATGCCGACGCTGGACCATCGCGGTCCGGAGTTCGCTGAGCTCGGTTTCGCGGTCCTGGCCTCGATGCAGCGGGTGTTCCGCACCAAGCAGCCGGTGATCATCTTCCCCTCGTCCGGTACCGGCGCCTGGGAAGCGGCCATGGTCAACGTGTTCGCCCCCGGCGACAAGGTCTTGATGTGCGAGACCGGCCAGTTCGCCGTGCTGTGGCGCGGCATCGCCGAAAAATTCAAGATCGACGTCGACTTCATCCCGAGCGACTGGCGTCATGGTGCCGACCTCGCCGAGATCGAGAAGCGCCTTGGCGCCGACAAGCAGCACGCGATCAAGGCGGTCTGCGTCGTCCACAACGAGACCTCGACCGGCTGCGTGACGCCGCCGCTCGACGTGCGCAAGCTGCTCGACCGCGTCAAACATCCGGCGCTGCTGATGGTCGACACCATCTCCGGCCTCGGCTCGATGGAATACGAGCACGACGCCTGGGGCATCGACGTCTCGGTCGCCGGCTCCCAGAAGGGCCTGATGCTGCCGCCGGGTCTCAGCTTCAATGCCGTCTCGGAGAAGGCGCTCGCCGTTGCCAAGACCAATCCGGGCATGCGCTCCTATTGGGACTGGCAGGAAGTGATCAGCTTCAACAAGCTCGGCACCTTCCCCTATACGCCCGCGACCAATCTGCTCTACGGCCTGCGCGAAGCGGTCAAGATGCTCGAGGAAGAAGGTCTCGAGAACGTCTGGTCCCGCCATAAGCGCCACAGCGCCGCGACCCGCGCGGCGGCCAAGGTTTGGGGCCTCGAGACGCAGTGCGTCGATCCGGCCGCGCATTCGCCGGCGCTGACCGGCGTGCGCGTGCCTGACGGCCACGACGCCGATGCCTTCCGCAAGGTGGTGCTGGAAAACTTCGACATGTCGCTCGGCACCGGCCTGAACAAGGTGAAGGGCAAGGTGTTCCGCATCGGCCATATCGGTCATTTCAACGATCTGATGCTGATGGGCACGCTCGCCGGCGTCGAGATGGGCCTGGATCTTGCAAAGATTCCGCACCGGAGCGGCGGCGTGCTGGCGGCGATGGACGTCCTGAAGGGGCGTGACGCGGTGCCGATGGCCAAAGCCCAGGTCGCTTAAAGGCTCGGGTGGCTTGAACTGATCTGGAAAGTGAGCGCGCGATGAACGCACCGACGACGACCAACGAAGACCTGCTCTACTCCGTCACGGACGGCATCGCGCGGATCACCTTCAACCGCCCGCAGGCGCGCAACGCCATGACCTTCGCCATGTATGACCGCATGGCGGAGATCTGCCTGGAGATCAATGCCGACCGTTCGATCAAGGCGCTGATCCTGACCGGCGCCGGCGACAAGGCGTTCGCCTCCGGCACCGACATCTCGCAATTTCGCGCGTTCAAGACGGCGCAGGATGCGCTCGACTACGAGGCGCGGATCGATCGCGTGCTCGGCACGCTCGAGCAGTGCCGCGTGCCGGTGATCGCGGCCATCGCGGGCGCCTGCACCGGTGGCGGCGCCGGCATCGCCGCCTGCTGCGATCTCCGGATCGGCACCGAGACGACGCGCATGGGTTTTCCGATCGCGCGCACGCTCGGCAACTGCCTGTCGATGTCGAACATCAGCCGCGTCGTTTCCCTGGTGGGTCCGGCCCGCACCAAGGACCTGATCTTCAGGGCGCGTCTGGTCGAGGCGCAGGAAGCGCTGTCGCTCGGCCTGCTCACCGAAATCGTCCCTGATGTCGAGACACTCGAGCGCCGCGCCGACGAAACCGCAAAGCTGGTCGCGAGCCACGCGCCGCTGACGCTCGAAACGACGAAGGAAGCGGTGCGCCGCATCCGCCCCACGCTGTCGCGCGAACAGGGCGAGGACCTGATCCTCAAGGCCTATATGAGCGAAGATTTCCGCGAGGGCATGGATGCCTTCCTGAACAAGCGCACGCCGAACTGGAAGGGCAAGTAGCGCGCTTCGTCAGCCGAAAGTCATATGCGGCGGAATGTCCGCCTGCTTGAACTCGCGATCTTTAGTCCGCACAATGCATCGATCAATTTCCCGGCGTCACAAAGCCAATAAGAACCAGGGGACGAAACTCGTGCGAATTTCAGTGAAAGCCGTTGGAGCTGCGGCGGCCTTGTTGTTGAGCGCGCCAGCCTTTGCCGGCTGGGAGCCCACCAAGCCCGTCGAGATCGTGGTAGCCGCCGGCGCGGGCGGCGCCTCCGACCAGATGGCGCGGATGATGCAGGCCGCGATCCAGAAGAACAATCTGATGAAGCAGCCGATGGTGGTCTCGCTCAAGGGCGGCGCGTCGGGTGCGGAAGCGCTGATGTACATGAAGTCCAGCGAGGGCGATCCGAACAAGGTGCTGATCGCCTATTCGCTGATCTACATGCTGCCGTTGTCGGCCAAGATCCCGTTCAACTGGCGCGAGCTGACCCCGGTCTCGGTGATCGCGCTCGACCAGTTCGTGCTGTGGGACAACAGCGCCGGCCCCAAGACGGTGAAGGAGTTCGTCGACGCCGCGAAGGCTGCGAGCGCCCCGTTCAAGATGGGCGGCACCGGCTCCAAGCGCGAGGATCACGTGCTGACCGTCTTCCTCGAGCAGAAGACCGGCGCGAAATTCTCCTATCTGCCCTACAAGTCCGGCGGCGAGGCCGCGACCCAGCTCGTCGGCAACCACACCGAATCCAACGTCAACAACCCGTCTGAAAATCTCGAAGTCTGGCGCGCCGGCCAGGTGCGTCCGCTCTGCGTGTTCGACAAGGAGCGCATCGCCTACACCAGCAAGGTGACCGACACGCAGTCCTGGGCGGACATCCCGACCTGCAAGGAGGAGGGCGTCGACGTCCAGTATCTGATGCTGCGCGCGATGTTCCTGCCCGGCAAGGTGACGCCGGAGCAGCAGGCGTTCTATGTCGAGCTGTTCCACAAGGTGACGCAGACCGCCGAATACAAGGACTACATGGAGAAGCAGGCCTTGAAGCCGATCTTCCTCACCGGCAAGGACATGGTGCAATTCCTCGAGGAGGACGACGCCACCAACAGGTCGCTGATGACGGAAGCCGGATTCGTCGCGAAGTAAATGCTCTTCCCTCCTTCCTCTCCCCGCAAGCGGGGCGAGGGAGAATTGACCGCACTCCGTCCCTGACAGAGCATGTCTCAAACCGATCTTGAAATCGTCGTCGACGATCCGACTGCGCCTGAGGAAAACTCTCCCTCGGTCACCAGCTCCGGCACGGTCGAAATCATCGTCTGCCTGCTGCTGCTCGCGCTGGCCGCGATCCTCGGCTACGACAATTGGCGCACCGGGGCATCCTGGGATTCGACCGGGCCCGAGCCCGGCTATTTCCCGTTCTATCTCTCCATCATCCTCGGCGGTAGCAGCGTCTACGGCTTGATCGCCGCGCTCATCGCGCGTCGCGGGGCTGCCGACACCTTCGTCACGCGCGCGCAGGCGCGCCGGGTGATGGCGGTGTTCGTGCCGACGCTGCTGTTCTGCCTGGTGACGCAGTTCCTCGGCCTCTATGTCGCGAGCTTCCTGCTGATCGCGGGCTTCATGCGGGCGGTCGGCAAGATCGCGCTGTGGAAGTCGCTGCTCACCGCCTTCCTGTTCACGGCGATCATGTTCGTCACCTTCGACATCGCCTTCGACGTCATCATGCCGAAGGGACCGCTCGAAGCGGCCTTCGGTTACTAGGCGGACCCGCGATGGAAGCTTTCGGTCTCCTGCTTCACGGCTTCGCCGTCCTGCTGACCTGGAAGACGCTCGTGCTGATGATGGTCGGGCTCGTGCTCGGCATCTTCGTTGGTGTGCTCCCCGGCCTCGGCGGCCCCAACGGCGTCGCGATCCTGCTGCCGCTCACCTTCACGATGGATCCGACCTCGGCGATCGTGATGCTGTCCTGCATCTATTGGGGTGCGCTGTTCGGCGGTGCGATCACCTCGATCCTGTTCAACATCCCCGGTGAAGCCTGGTCGGTCGCGACCACCTTCGACGGTTATCCGATGGCGCAGCAGGGCAGGGCGGCGGAGGCGCTGACGGCGGCGTTCACGTCCTCCTTCATCGGCTCGCTGGTCGCGGTGCTGCTCATCACCTTCCTCGCGCCGATGATCTCGTCCTTTGCGCTGAAGTTCGGCCCGCCCGAGTTCTTCGCGGTCTATCTTTTGACCTTCTGCTCCTTCGTCGGCCTCGGGCGCGAGGCCAAGCACAAGACCGTCATCTCGATGTCGCTGGGGCTTCTGCTCGCCGGCGTCGGCATGGACACGGTGTCGGGCCAGCTGCGCATGACCTTCGGTTCGTCCGAGCTGTTGCGCGGCATCAACTTCCTCGTCGCCGTCATCGGCCTGTTCGGCATCAGCGAGATCCTGCTGACGATGGAGGAGCGGCTGGCGCTGCGCGGCCACGCGGCGAGCATCTCGCTGCGCGTGGTGCTGAGCGTGTGGAAGGATCTGCCGAAATACTGGGTGACGCTGTTGCGCTCGTCCTTCATCGGCTGCTGGCTCGGCATTACCCCGGGCGGCGCGATCGCCGCGTCCTTCATGGGCTATAATCTCGCCAAGCGTTTCGCCAAGGATCCCGAGAGCTTCGGCAAGGGCCGCATCGAGGGCGTGTTCGCACCGGAGACGGCCGCGCATGCCTCCGGCACCTCGGCGCTGCTGCCGATGCTGGCGCTCGGCATTCCCGGCTCCGGCACGGCTGCGATCCTGCTCGGCGGCTTGATGGTGTGGGGGCTCAATCCCGGACCGCTGCTGTTCGTCGAGCACAAGGATTTCGTCTGGGGCCTGATCGCCTCGATGTATCTCGGCAACGTCGTCGGCCTCGTGCTGGTGCTGACCACGGTGCCGATCTTCGCCTCGATCCTGCGCGTGCCGTTCGCGGCCGTCGCGCCGATGATCGTGGTGTCCTGTGCGATCGGCGCCTACGCGATCCAGAATGCGATGTTCGACATCTGGCTGATGCTCGGCTTCGGTGTCGTCGGCTACGTCTTCAAGAAGATCGGCATCCCGCTGGCGCCGTTCACGCTGGCGCTCGTGCTCGGCAACCGCGCCGAGGACGCCTTCCGCTTGTCGATGATCGGCTCCGGCGGTGACCTCAAGGTATTCTGGTCGAACGGACTGGTCGGCTCGATTGCGACGCTGGCGATCGTGCTGCTGTTCTGGCCGCTAATCGATGCACTTCTCGGACGTCTTGCTTTGACGGGGCGGACCAAAGCCGCCTCGGGTTGAAACGGCAGGACGATGGCCTCAGGTCAATCGCTTAGACCACCTTGGCTTGCCTTAGCTTCGCGATCTCCTCGGCATTGAAACCGAACTCGGTGAGCACCTCGTCAGTCTGCTCGCCGAATTCGGGCGGCCGTGCCACCATCTTGCTGGGCGTACGCGATAGCGTGAAGGGCTGGCCGATTAGGCGGATATGGCGGTCTTCTTCGTTCGGCACTTCCTGGGCGATGCCGAGATGCCTGACCTGGGCGTCCTCAAACATCTGGTCGATGGTGTAGATCGGCCCGCAGGGCACGCCCGCCTCGTTGAATTCGCGGACCCAGGTCTCGGTCGACTTCGTCACTGTGCGCTTCTCGATCTCGGCGTTGAGCGCATCGCGGTTCTTGGAACGGGTAGGGGCGGTCGCATAATCGGGATGGCTATAGAGCTCAGGCGCGCCGATCGCCTGCGCGCAACGCTCCCAGATCCGCCCGCCCGTCGTGGCGATGTTGATGTAGCCGTCCGAGGTTTTGAACACGCCGGTCGGGATACTGGTCGGATGATTGTTGCCGGCCTGCTTGGCTACTTCCTTTTCCATCAGCCAGCGCGCGGCCTGGAAGTCGAGCATGAAGATCTGCGCCTGGAGCAGCGAGGTCTGCACCCACTGGCCCTTGCCCGAAACCTCGCGCTCGAGCAGCGCGGTGAGGATGCCCATGGCGCAGAACAGGCCCGCGGTGAGGTCGGCGACGGGAATGCCGACCCGCATCGGGCCTTCGCCTGGCGCACCCGTGATCGACATCAGCCCGCCCATGCCCTGTGCGATCTGATCGAAACCCGGCCGCTTGTGATAGGGGCCGTCCTGGCCGAAGCCGGAGATGCTGCCATAGACGATGCGCGGGTTGATATCGCGCAGGCTCTCATAGTCGATGCCGAGCTTCTTCTTCACGTCGGGCCGGAAATTCTCGACCACGACGTCGGCCTTGGCCGCAAGGCGCTTGAAGACGGCAAGCCCGCGCTCGTCCTTCAGGTTCAGCGTCATCGCCCGCTTGTTGCGGTGCAAATTCTGGAAGTCGGACCCGCGCCGCGGCCCGCCCGGCTGCTCGCCGCCGGCATCTTCCGTGAGCGCGTCGACCTTGATCACCGTGGCGCCCCAATCCGCAAGCTGCCGCACGCAGGTGGGTCCGGAGCGGACGCGGGTCAGATCGAGCACCGTGAAGCGCGACAGGGCTTCGGAGGCGTGAGTAAAGGGCATCGTGGGTGGCTCCGGGAACAGATTGCGGGCCTACCATAGTGCCGAAAGGTCATGCGGCAAGCGTCGGCTGGGATAGCCAGCCATGCGCGGGGGACCAAAAATCTGCCGGCATGGGTCTTTGAGAACCCGGCGCCGGCGACGTCGCACGAGCGATGCCGCCTAGCGCGATAGACGCCAGAGGTCGGCGCGCGCCTTCGCGGCAAGCGGGTCGTCACCATGGCGCGCAATGAAAAGCTTGTAGGCTTCCACTGTGTTTTTGCGGCGGGCGGTGTCGTACTCCTCCGCCACGGCGACAGAAGGGTCCCGAGCGGGTGGAACCGTCGGCGAGCGCTTCTCGCGGGCGCTTTCAGCCGCATTCGCTTTGGAATGCATAGCGGGCGATCCTCCAAAGCTGGCGAGGGCGTACAGCGCACCGAGAGTACAGGCTGACAGTCGAAATATCTTCATGGTTTCCTTCGCAGCCTCGAAATTGTGCGATACCTTGTCACGAGCCGCGCAGCTGTGCCGATAGAACTCCGTCGGACCGATTGTGTGAAAGTGCACAATTGCGCAAAAGCTCGATCGATTTCAATAGTCACAAATTGCGTGTCACGGCTGACTTCATGGAACATCAGGACGACGGCGTTCGGCAATGGCAGCGCCACGATTGGCTTATGGCTGCTCTGGATTCCCTCGCGCCGTCAGACTAGTCTTGCGCGCATGCGGAGAATGGGCGGCATGAAGTCTCTCGACGGATGCGATGTTGGATGCCGGCGCCAAGCCGGCTTTTTGCGACGGGCCGGATGGGCCCTTGCTGCCGTCGCGCTCCTGCTCCTGCCCGCAATCCCCGCCCACGCCCAATCCTTCGGCCAAGGCATCTCCGCCTTTCAGCGGCAGGACTATGTGACGGCGTCGCGCAGCTTCATTCCGCTTGCCGAGCGCGGCAACGTGGCGGCGCAGTCCTATCTGGGCTTCCTGTTCGAGACCGGCCGCGGCGTGCCGCAGAACTACACGGAAGCTGCGATGTGGTACCGGCGAGCGGCGGAGCAGGGCGATCCCCGGGCGCAATATTCGCTGGGGCTGCTCTACGACCGCGGCTTTGGCGTGCCGCAGGACATCGTCGAAGCCTCCAAATGGCTGAACCTGTCGGCCGCGGCATCGCCGCCGCGGGTGCGCGAGGCGAGGGCCCGGATCCGCGACGCCGTCACCACGAAGATGACGCGTGGCGAGATCGCCCAGGCCCGCCTGCGGGCGCTGGAATGGGCGCCGAGCCGCGAGCGCTGACGCCCATTGGCTCGCTGGGGCCGATCGGCGTCAGCGGCCCTTCGACAAAAAACCCGAAAACAACACCGTGCACGGTACGAGGTCGGGGCGGGAAAGTTGTGCGGCGATGAGATTTCACCCTGAGCGCGTCGGGCTTTAGCCGGGCCAGCCGCCGAGCCAGTTCAGATACCAGGTCTCGCCCAGCCAGCCGATCCAGATCGACGGCGCCAAAAACAGCCCGAACGGCAGGAACGCGGTCCCGCGCAGCGGTTTCCTCTGCAACGCAGCATTTGCGATGTAGACGGCAATCGCGGCGAGAGCCGCCGCCTCGATCACCGCAACCACCGTCGCAAGATCGAGCCAGGCTCCGGCCACCGCCGCGAGCTTGACGTCGCCGAGCCCGAGGCCGTCGCGGCCGCGCCAGTACCGGTAGGCCAGCATCAGCAGCAGCAGTGGAAGCGCCACCGCGACGGCGCGTGCGACCGGCCAGAGCAGCGCCTCGGCACCGATGTCGGGCACAAGAGCGGCGGCGCGGAGCAGGGCGAGCGCGAAGGCGGCCCCGGTCAGCTCGTTCGGGATCAGATAATGGCTGGCATCGTTCGCGGCGATGGCGAGCATGAGAGCGGCCAGGAACGCGCCATACAGGCCTTCCGCGGCGGGTGCCATGACGAGGCTTGCGAGCACGGTGACGAGCAGCACGAGGCTGAGGACGAGCGGAGCGCGGATCCCGTCATGCGCATCTTCCCCGGTCACGCCGTCAGCGCGCGGCCCTGGGCGGGCTGACGGTGACCACGGGATTGCTGGTCCCGACCAGGCGGCTGTTCATCTTGCTGCGCATCTCCTCGGCGATGACATGGGCATCGACGCCGTCCTTGATGACGGTCGGGCGGATGAACAGGATCAGCTCGGTGCGGCCGCGTGCGGTGGTCTGGTGCGAGAAGGCGTCGCCTACGCCCGGAAGCGAGTCCAGGATCGGCACGCCCTGGCGCTGCTTGTTCTCGGTCTCGCTGATCAGGCCGGCGAGCAGCACGGTTTGTCCGCTCGTCACCGCGATCGAGCTCTTGACCCGGCGCTGCGAGATCGTCGGCGTCAGCGAGTTGGCGCTGCCGGCGGCCACGCTCGAGATCTCCTGCTCGATATCAAGCACGACATTGCCGTTCGCATTGGCGCGCGGCAGCACGCGCAGGATGATGCCGGTGTTCTTGTAGTCGATGGTGTTGACGACGGTGTTGTTGGCGGTCAGCACCGTCGCGGTGCCGGTCGAGAACGGCACCTGATCGCCGACCTGCAAGGTCGCCGGCTGGTTGTCGAGCACCACCAGCGACGGGTTCGACAGCACCTTGACGTTGGTGACACCATGCAGCGCGTCGAGAATGACACGCGGCGAGTTCTCCGAGCCGATCAGGAAGTTGAAGCCCGGCAAGACGCGTCCGAGCAGCGCACCGGACGCGGCGTTGACCGCGTTGGATGCCGCTTCGACGGCACCGCTGCCAACAGTCGCGGCATTGCTGACGCCGGAGATGGTGTTGGAGATCGAACCCTTCTGGCTCGCCAGGAAGAACTGCACGCCATAGTTCAACTGATCGTTCAGCGTCACCTCGGCGATCGTCGCCTCGATGGCGATCTGGCGCTGCGGCCGGTCGATCTGGCGGATGGTCTGCTCGACGACGCGCTGCGCGTCCTGGTTGGCATAGACGAGAACGGCATTGTTGGTGACGTCGGCGGTGATACGCACGTTCTGGAGAATGCCGTTGATGGACTTCGAGCCATTGCCGTTGGGAGCACCGAAGCTGTTGTTGTCTTGCGCCGGCGTGGCGGACGCCGCAGGCGCGGGGCGGGCGCCGAATGATGATCCGGGCGCTCCGGTGACCGGGGTCGCGGCGCCGGACGCAGCTGTCGGCAATGCGCTCAGCGAGGCGACAGGATTAGGTGAGGTCGACGACGAAATTCCCGCGCCGGGCGCGACCTGGCTCGACGCGCTGTCGAGCGTCGTGTTGCTCGCCGCGCTCTGGTTGAACAGCATCTCGTTGAGCATCGACACGACCAGCTTGGAATTGCCGTAGCGCAACGGATAGGATTTCAGGTTCACGCCATCGGTATCGGAGCGGTCGAGCCGCGCAATCCAGGTCTGCGCGCGCTTCAGATATTCCGGCTTCTGGCTCACCACGAGGATCGAGTTGAGCCGGGCGATCGGCTGCAGCTTGATGACGTTCTGGCCCATGCCGCCATCGCCGGAATCCATGATCTTCTCGATCTCGGCGATGACAGGCTCGGGCGAGGAATTGCGCACCGGGAAGATGCCGACCGATTGTCCACGCATCCAGTCGGCGTCGAACGACAGAATTGTGTCGACTGCGCTTGCCCGGTCCGTTCCGCTGCCGCTGACGATCAGCGTGTTGCGGGAATTGTCGGGGCGCATGGTCGAGGCTTTCACGCCAAAAGCATCGAGCAGCTTGAAGATGTTCTGCGCCGACGTATAGCGCAGCGGCACGACGGTGATGCCTTGGCCGGCTTCCGTGCTTGCCGAACGGTCGATGCCGCCGGGGCCGGCTTCCGGCGCCGGCAGCAGGCGATAGCCGGTACGGTCGCGCACCAGCGCCACGCCTGACATGCGCAGCGCATTCTCGAGCACATAGATCGCGTCCGCCTTGGGCACCGGACGCACTGAGGCCAGCGTCACGGTTCCCTGCACGCGGGGATCGATGGTGTAGCCAACGTTGAGTACGTCACCAAGGATGACCTTTGCGACCGTCGCCACGGGGGCGTTCTCGAAGTTGAGGTCGTAGCCGCTGCCGCCGCCATCGTCGCGCTCGGCAAGCGCGCCGCCCTGCGGCGTTGCACCATCGCTGAGATAGATCGCGGGCTTGGATGATTTCGCTTGACCCACGCCGCTTGCCCCTGCATCCGCAGGTTGCCGGGGCTGGAGGTCGAGGGAACGGATCTTGTCGACGAGATCCTGGGCGCGCGGATCCTTGGGGTCAGCTTCGACCGATTGGTCGGCCGTGACGATGCAGGCGGTGAGCAGGAACGCGGACGACAAAAGAACGAGCGTTCCAGTCAATGCTGAGCGCAGGCGCAAAAGCGGCTGGACCACTTCAAACAAGATACGCCTACCAACGCTGTGAGAAAAAAGCATCCGATCCCCCTTGGCTCGGACGCGCAATTATTTGCGGCACGATTATGTTTTTGCTAAGAAATAAGTCAAGGGCAAAGGACCTTCCGTGCTCCATCGAAGCTGTTGTATTCAAGTAACAAGGTCAACGCCGTGAATGCGATGCGCGACCGCTCCGCCGATAGCTTCAGGCAGCATCTCCTGGAAAAATATTCACTGCCGCCGCGGGCGCATGTCCGTGTCGAACGGTCAGCCAATACGGCGCTGACGCGTCCACTGCGCGAATTCTGGGAGGCCACCGATCTGTCGGCGGCGGAATTCGCCGACGAGCTGTCCGATTATTTTGCTCTGCCGCGGATGAGCCTTCCGCAGCTGCTCACGACCACGCCCCGTCTCGAGGGGTTTTCGCGGCGATTTCTGCGAGAATCCACCATCTTTCCCTTTGGCGCGCCGGATGGCGGATTTCGCCTGGCTGTTGCCGATCCCTCCGACACCGCGGCCATTCGTGCCGCCGAAATCGTGTTCGGAACGCCGGTCGATGTCGTCGTAGCGTCATATGAGGACATTACGACGGTCTTGGATCAGCGAACCGATGCCGACGATGCGAATGCAGACCATAGCACCGGCCGCGCGGGGCAATCCGACGACGACATCGAGAGCCTGCGCGATCTCGCCAGCGGTGCGCCGGTGGTGCGTGCGCTCAACGATCTGCTGGAGCGCGCGGTCGATCTGCGTGCCAGCGACATTCATGTCGAGCCGTTCCGCGCTGGTCTCGTAGTGCGCATGCGCGTCGACGGCTTGCTGCGCCCGCTACCGTCGCCGCACGGCATCCCGCCGCAGGCGCTGATCTCCCGCATCAAGATTCTCGCCAGCCTCAATATCGCTGAACGGCGCTTGCCGCAGGACGGCGCGGCACGTGTCCGCGTCGGACGCAGCGAGCTCGACGTCCGTGTCGCCACCATGCCAACGCAGCATGGCGAGAGCGCGGTGATCCGCCTGCTGCCCCGAGACCGCGGCCTGCTCGAGATGAGCAAGCTCGGGCTCGGCGCGCGCGATGAGGCCGTGATGACGCGGCTGCTCGCGATGCCGCACGGCATGATCGTGGTCACGGGACCGACCGGCAGCGGCAAGACCACGACGCTTGCCACCATGCTGTCGATTCTCAACGAGCCGACGCGCAAGATCCTCACCATCGAGGATCCCGTCGAGTACGAGATCCCCGGCATCAACCAGTCTCAGGTCAAGCCGTCGATCGGCCTGACCTTCGCTTCCGCCATGCGCTCTTTCGTGCGCCAGGACCCCGACGTGATCATGGTTGGCGAGGTCCGCGACGCCGAGACCGCGCATATCGCGATCCATGCCGCGCTCACCGGCCATCTCGTGCTGACGACGCTGCATACCGAGACCGCGGCTGCTGCCGTGCCGCGCCTGATCGATCTCGGCATCGAGGGTTTCCTGCTCAAGTCGACGCTGCGTGCGGTGGTGGCGCAGCGGCTGGTTCGTATGCTGTGCGACCGTTGCAAGGTGCCGCACGCGCTGACCGAGGCCGATCTCGCCAAGGACCCGCGCTTTGCCGTGATCGGC
The DNA here is from genome assembly GCF_021458635.1 of Bradyrhizobium monzae. Lineage (GTDB taxonomy): Bacteria > Pseudomonadota > Alphaproteobacteria > Rhizobiales > Xanthobacteraceae > Bradyrhizobium. The sequence goes on along the minus strand of NZ_JAIRDQ010000001.1, from coordinate 808,640 downwards.
TTCAAATGCGGCGAGGTCGTGCACGAAGCCGGCGGCTGCGAACGCTGCGGCGGTACCGGTTATCGTGGCCGCAACGGCGTGTTCGAGATCCTCGAAATGTCCGACGAGGTCCGTACGCTGATCGGGCCGCAGACCGACTCTCACTCCATCGACGCCGCTGCGATGCGGGGCGGCATGACGACGATGCTCGAGGATGCTGTCGCCAAATGCCGGGCCGGGTTGACGACGGTGCCCGAGGTCTTCCGCGTCACGACGGTGCGGTAGAACATGATGAGATTAGGTTCAAAAGCTGCAACGAGGGAGGTGCTCTCCCTCCCCCGCTTGCGGGGGAGGGTTGGGGAGAGGGTATCTCCGCAATCGAGAACCCCCAAGGGGAGAGAACCCTCACCCGCGCCTCCGGCGCGACCTCTCCCGCAAGCGGGAGAGGTGCACCGACCCCGCGGTCAATCGATTCAACTCAAGCTCATGCTGCGCTAACCATGCCGAACTATCGCTACCGCGCGCTCAATGCCAACGGCGAACTGGTCTCCGGGGCCATCGCCGCGTCTGCGCCCGGCGACGTGGCGCAGCGGATCGAGCGGCTCGGCCTGGTGCTGGTCGACAACGTCACGCCGGAAGAGGGCGGCGCGGCGCGCAGTGCGCTCAGCCTCTTCAACAGGCCGAAGGCCGAAGACGTCACCATCTTCACCCGTGACCTCGCGCTGCTGTTGCGGGCCGGCGCCCGCATCAATGACGGGCTGGAGCTGCTCGCCGCCGATCCCGATTTCGGAAGGTTGCGGCCGGTCGTCGCCGACATCCGCGCGCGCGTTGTCTCCGGCGAGAGTTTTGCCGAGGCGCTGGTACGGCATGAGGGGCTGTTCCCGCCGATGTATATCGCGCTGGTGCGGGTTGGCGAGGCGTCGGGATCGCTGGATCAGGTGCTCGAGGTGCTGGCCGGTGAGCGCGCGCGCGGCGAGGCGCTGAAGCGCCGGCTGACGGATGCGATCCGCTATCCCCTCTTCGTGCTGGGCGCGGCCGGCTGTGTGCTGCTGTTCTTCCTCACTTTCGTGCTGCCGCAGTTTGCCAGCGTGTTGCAGGATTTCGGCGCCAAGGTCGATCCGATCGTCGGCGTGTTCCTGAACATCTCGACTTTCCTGCGGGGCAATTCCGACGCAGTGCTGGCCGGGCTTGCTGCCACGATCGCCGCCGCGTGGTTGCTGTTGCGTCAGGAGCGCGTCCGCAGCGGCATGACCAATGCGATCACGCGGCTGCCGGCGATCCGCAACGTGATGCGCTCGTACCGCACGGCGCTGTTCTGCCGCAATCTCGGTCTGCTGCTTGGTAGCGGCGTCAACCTCACCACCACGCTGCGGATCCTGATCGATATGATGGCAACGACGGGCCCGTCCGCGGTCTGGAGCGATGCTGCGGACCGCGTCCGCCATGGTTCAAAGCTTTCCGATGCGCTTGCCGAAACGGACGCGCTGCCGGCGATGGCGGTGCGCATGCTGAGACTCGGCGACGAGACGGGGCAGTTGCCGATGCTGTCCGGCCGGGTCGCCGAGTTCTATGAGGTCAAGCTGCAGCGTACGCTCGACCGCGCCGTCGGCATTGCGGGGCCTGCGGCGATCATCGCGATCTCGCTCGTCGTCGGCGGCTTGATTACGTCGGTGATGACGGCGCTGATGTCGGTGAGCCAGATTGTCGGTTAGGGTAAAGTAGGGGAGGGGTTCGAGTGACCAAACATGCATCGTCAAGGCGCAGCCGGCGGCGCGCAGACCGAGGGGAGGCCGGCTTCACCCTGGTCGAGATGCTCGTCGTCATCACCATCATCGGGATGATCATGGCGCTGGTCGGTCCCCGGGTGCTGAACTATCTCAGCGAGTCCAAGGCCAAGGCGGCAAAGATCCAGATCGAGAGTTTCTCCAGCGCGCTTGATCTCTACTATCTCGATCTCGGCCGCTATCCGACGTCGAATGAGGGTCTCACCGGGCTGGCGCGCAGCAACAACCAGGCCGGCTGGAACGGGCCGTATCTGCGCGGTGGCGTGGTGCCGACCGATCCCTGGGGCCACGTCTATGTCTATCGGTCGCCGGGAGCGAGCGCTCCCTACGACATCATCTCGCTCGGATCGGACGGTCAGGAAGGCGGCAGTGGAACGGCAGCCGACATTGTCAGCGGCGCGCGCTGAGCCAGCTCGTGGTGCGAAAGGCTTCGATGCGCAAGCCTTGGATGCACAAGGCTTCGCTCTGATCGAGATCCTGTGCGTGCTTGCGATCATCGGCCTGCTCGCCGCCATCATCCTGCCGGCGATTCCGCGCTCGACGACGCGGGCAAAGCTCGAGAGCTACGCGGTTGAAACCGCGGCACTGTTGAAATCCGATCGCAACAGCGCGCTGCGCCGCCAGGTCAGGGTCGCAACCCAGGTCGATGCGGAGGCACGCGCGATCCGATCCGGCGTCACCGGACAGACCATCCGCCTGCCGCGCGACGTGATCGTGCAGGCGACGTTGGCGTCGCGCTGCGCCGATCGCGCCACGGGGCGGTCGATCGATTTCTTTCCGTCAGGCATGTCGTGCGGCGGGACGATCGCGCTGGCGCGGCCCGGCATGGGTTACGAGGTGCGCGTCAACTGGTTGACCGGAGGCGTCGAGATTGTCCCGCAGAAGCTGCTCTGACGGCGCCGCCGGCTTCACGCTGATCGAGGCACTGGTTGCGCTTGCGATCATCGCCATCGTGCTCGGAACCATCGGCTCGGTCATATCAGTCACGACCAGGGGCACGCGCTCGATCGACCAGCACCTTGCGCTGGCCAGCACGGCCGAGACCTTGCTAGCGGATTTGCCGGCGCGCGGACTGCTGAAACCCGGCCGGCAGAGCGGGCAGCTCGCCGGCAGCCGCTGGCGCGTCGATATTGCGCCGATGAATGTTGCCGGCGGCAATCCCGCCACCGATCGCTTCGTGCCACTGGCGGTCAATTTGCGCCTCCAGCGCGCCGACGGCAGCGCGATCCAGGTCACGACGGTGAAGCTGGTGCCGAGGTCGACGCAATGACCGGCGTCATGAAACGCGTCATGAAACCCCTGCGCCGTGCGCTCGCTTCCGAGGCGGGCTTCACCCTGCTCGAAGTGCTGCTGGCGACGCTGCTGATGACCGTGATCCTGGCCGCGCTCGCGACTGTGACGGCACAGTGGCTGCCGAACTGGAATCGCGGCATTGCGCGGGTGCAGCGTGCGGAGCGCCTCGCCACCGGGCTCGACCGCATCGTCGCCGATCTCTCCGTGGCCGAGCAGATGACCGTGAACGGCGACGCCCGAGTGCCGCTGTTCGACGGCGCCGAATTGTCGGTGACCTTCCTGCGCACCGCGCTCGGCCCGAGCGCGCGTCCGGGCCTGGAATTCATCCGCCTGATCGAGAAGGCTGACGCGCAGGGGCTGGCGCTGGTGCGCGAGCGCGCGCCGTTCCAGCCGATGCCGACCGACGGGCAGATCCGCTTCGTCGATCAGGTGGTCCTGATCCGCGCGCCATTCCGCGTCAGCTTCGCCTATGCCGGGCCCGACAGGCAGTGGCAGCCGATCTGGCACGGTCAATCGCAACTGCCGGATCGCATCCGCATCACGGTGCGTGACGGCGCCACCGGTCAGGTGCTGGCTGTTTCGGCCGCGGTGTTGCCGCACATTACGGCGCCGGCCGAATGCGCGCGTGCCAAGAATCCAACGACCTGCGTCACCGGGGGCACAGCGCCGCAACAGGCGGAGAAAAAAGAGGAGCAGCAGCTGTGAGCGGCACGGCGCATGATCGGGACGCGCTTTGTCAGGGAGCACTTGGCCAAGGAACACTCGGCCAAGGAACACTCGGCCAAAAAACACTCGGCGATGACCGCGGCTTCATCGTCATCGTGGTGCTCTGGATGCTGGCTGCGCTCGCCACGCTCGCGCTGATCTATCTGACCTATGTCACCAACACCGCGGTTACGGTCGCCGTCAACACCGACCGCTTGCAGGCCGACGCATTGATGAATGCGGGCCTCGAGCTCGCGGCCTATCGGCTGACCGCACAGAGCGAGGCGACACGCCCGACCAGCGGCACCTTCAATGCCCGGGTCGGGGCGGGAAGGGTGGTCGTGACGTTCCGCTCGGAGGCCGCGCGCATCGATCTCAACATGGCGCCGAAAGCCGTCCTCGCCGGCCTGATGACCGGGCTCGGCGTCCCCGCGTCGGATGCGCCTGACTACGCCGACCGGATCCTGGCGTGGCGGTCGTCGACGGAGACAGGTCAGGACAATCCGGAAGATTCCTACTACCGCACGCTCGGCGCGCCCTATCTGCCACGCCACGCGCCGTTTCCGCATAGCGACGAGCTGTGGCTGGTGCGGGGCATCCCGTCAGCGGTGATCGAGCGCGTGCTGCCCTTCGTCACCGTGTTCAGCAACATGCGCACCGTGAACGTGCTGGATGCTGCGCCGCAGGTGGTGGCGGCGCTGCCGAATGTGACGCCGGAGACCCTGCAACGCCTGCTGCGCGACCGTGCCGATCCCAACGTGGACCCGCGGTCCCTGATCGGGCTCGCCGGCAGCGCCAGCGCGACGATCGAGGGCTCGAAGGCCTACCGTGTGACGGTCGTCGCCGAGGCGCCGTCGCACCGGCAGAGCTCGGCCGAGATCGTCATCCTGCTTCTCGAAAGCGGCGATGAGCCCTATCGTGTATTGTCGTGGCACAACGCCTTCGACGGTTCTGCTGGAAAGCCTCTGTGAGATGAGTTCTCTCTATTCCCTTCGCGCGATCTTCGATGCCTGGACCGGCACGGTGGCCAGTGCTGCCGTGGCCGGACTGGAGCGAATGGTCTCGCCGCGCCTAGTGCGGCTGATCGAGGGCGAGACCGGCGCGTTCGCGCTGGAGGTTGCGAAGCCGGAAAACGCGGCGAAGGAGATCGCGTTCGAGGACGGCAAGTTCACCGGTGCCAATCTCGCGCCCATCGTCCGCGGCTGCCGGGTCGAGATCGTGCTGCGGCCGGCGCGCTTCCTGTTCCGTCCGCTGGAGCTGCCGGCGCGTGCGGCCGATTTCCTCGACGGCATCGTGCGGGCGCAGATCGATCGGCTGACGCCGTGGAGCGCGGGCGATGCCGTGTTCGGTTGCAGCGCGCCGGTGGCGCAAGGCGCAGAGGGCATCACCACGATGATCGCGGCCGCGCCACGCCGGCTGGCGATGGGTTATGTCGAGGCGGTGTCCGGATTTCACCCGTCGGCGATCGCGGTTCTGACCGAGCCAGCGGAGGGCGGGCGCATCAAGGTTTTCGAGCAGAAGTCGCGCGGCGCGATCGACCCGGTGCGGTTGAGCCGGACGCTGCAGGCGGTGCTGGCCATCGCGGCGATCGCCGCCGTACTCGGTTCGATCGGCGCGGGCTATCTCGCCGACAGTTTGAGCACGCAGGAGAGCGAGCTCGAGCAACAGATCACCCAGCGCCGCGCCGCGATCCGTGGTGCCGACGGCGGCGAGCGATCGCCGTTGGCGCTGCTGGAGCGGCGCAAATACGACACGCCGGCGAGCGTGATCGTGCTGGAATCGCTGAGCCGCCTGCTGCCCGACCACACCTATGTCACCGAGATGCATATGGTCGGCAACAAGCTCCAGATCGTCGGCATCACCCGCGATGCGCCCTCGCTGATCCCGCTGATCGAGCAGTCCCAGCACTTCACCCGCGCGACCTTCTACGCTCCGACCACGCGCAGCTCTAGCGATCCCGGCGAGCGCTTTCACATCGAGGCGCAGATCGAACCGAGGAACGCCCCATGACAAGCGGCATGAACAGCAGCGCGATGGCGAGCGGAAACACGGTCGCGCGGTGGTTGAGCGGCTCGCCGCTGATCGCGGTCACCCTCTACCTCGCAGTGACGGCAGGGCTGCTGCTGACGGCGGGCCTGTCGATCGCCGACGTCATCGCCCATCGCCAGGCACTGGCCCAGACCTCCGACCTGCTCGACCAGCTGCGCGGCCGCAAGGGCGCCGCCAAGAATGCCGCGGCCATCTCGGCCGAACATCCCGGCACGCCGTTCTTGGAAGGACCGACGGTGACGGTCGCAGGCGCCAATTTGCTGCAGCGGGTTGCGGCCGCGGTCGGCAATGTCGGCGGCTCGGTGCAGTCTTCGCAGGTCGATGTCTCGGGCGCGCAAGTGAAGGACGGTTTCGTCGGCCTCGTTGTCAGCTGTGAGCTGGAGCAGCCCGCGCTACAGAAGCTGCTCTACGATCTCGAGGCCGGCATGCCGTTCCTGTTCATCGACCAGCTCGACGTACAGGTACCGCAGGCCACGTCGCTGAACGAGGCCAGTACCGGCCGCGTCAGGGTGATTTTGGGTGTTTCCGGCCAGTGGCAGGCGGGGAAGTAGGGCGTTGTTGTTTGAGCATGATCTTTTCGGAAAACCGCTGCACACTTTTCCGGATCATGCTCGAGCTCACCAGCTGTATTTGAACACGCCCTTGCCGGAATAGCTGGTGACGTTGCCGGAAAATTCGCCGTCGAAGGTGCCGGCGACGGAGAAGCCGTTCAGCCATTTCATCTCGGCGCTGGCGCTGACAAGGGCGGAATCGGCGTCGGCCCTGGCGCCGTTCACGACGAAGTTCGAGCCGGGCAGGGTCTGGAACAGCGCGGTGACGGCGCGGCTCGGATTGTAGTCATGTGCCCAGGCCGCGCGGCCGCGCAAAGTCAGGACACCGTTCTGCATCGCGTAGGATTTGTCGGTGCGCAGGCCGAGCTCGGAGCGGGTGTCGGTCAGCGACTGCGAGGCATAGTTCAGCGCGAACAGGCCACCGCCATTGAGGCTGACTTCGGAGTAGTTCGGCAGGTTGAAATTCGTCACCTGCGCGGCCGCATAGGGCGTGATGCCGATCAGCGGCGTCGCGAAGCGATAGCCGCCCTCGAAGCGGGCCGAGAAGGTGTCGGCCCTGAAGCGGCCCTGGAGCTGGTCGGCGCCGGCCAGTGCGACAGTGCGGGTGGTGGTGACGTCGTGCCAGCCATAGGCCAGTGCGGCGGCGATATAGGCCGGGCCGAAATTGTGTCGGCCGTAGACGCCGGCCTGGAACAGATCGGCGGAGCCCGCGCCCATCGCGTTGGCAAGCGAGTAGTTCAGCCCGCCGCCGCCGAGCGAGAAGCCGACGAGCGTGTCCAGCGAAATCCTGTAGTCGGCGCCGGCCGCGCCGCCCCAGACCCGCGCAGTGAGGTCCTGCGAGCCGACCGCGGCGTTGCCGCCGACCTGCGCCGAGCCGCCATAACCGGCCGCCCAGACGCTCCAGCGGTTGATCGGCTGCGACGAGAGCAGCGGCGCCTTGGTCGCCATGGCATAGGCCTCGCGTTCGCGCGTCGTTGCCGGGCGCATCGACGCATAGGCGGGAGCGTCGTCACTATCGGCGAATTGCGCGATGCTACCGGCCTTCGTGAAGCCGCTCGAGCGTCCGACGACGGTTGGATCGAGCATCAGGCTGAGGAACTGGCCGTCGGCGTTGATCGCGGACTGGATGATGCCGGTGCCGAGCTCGCCCGAGGCCGTTGTCAGCCCCGCAGGCGCCAGCGCGGCGAAGGCGGCGGGAATGCCCCCGGTCGAATTGAAGAAATTGGTCAGCGTGTTGGCGACGTTCTGCTGGTTGACCGTGAGGCCGCCGCCGCTCGGCGTGAAGTTGACGCCGATATTGAGGAACACGTTGTTGAAGTCGTAGCTCAGCGTCGCGTTGATCGACGGCATGTTGGAGACGACCGCGGAATTGAAGCGGGTGCCGCCGAAGCCCGTGGCCGTGGTCAGGATCGTGTACTGCTTCTTGACGGTGCCGGAGCCGAAGATCGCGCTCACCGTCGCGCCGCCGAGGGTGGCTGCGCCCGTGACATTGGCGAGGCTGGCGTTGGTGGAGGAGACCTGGACCAGATAGGTCGAGGCCGCGGTGAAGCTCAGCGAGCCGTTGATCGTCAGCGTCCCGGTCGGGTTCGCCGCGTTGCCCGGTGCAAGCGTGCCGCCGTTGACCGCGACGCTGCTGACGTTGCCGGTGCCAGCCAGCGTGCCGCCGGCATTGACGGTGGACGCGCTGACGATCGAGCCGTCGACGACAAGCTTGCCCCCGTTCACAGTGGTGGCACCGGTATAGGTGTTGGCGCCGGTCAGCGTCTCCGTGCCGCCGGCCATGGTGAGGCCGCCGCCGGCGCCGCCATCGTCAATGACACCGGCGAAGGTGCCGTTGCCGTTGGTGATCGTCAGCGTGTTGGCACCAAGATTGACATTGCCGGAGCCCGACAGCGATTTGATCGAGGTGCCACCGTTGGTCAGGCCCGTAATGTCAAAGAAGCCGTTGGCGATGACGTTGCTCGAGGTCGCGATGCTGCCGTCGTGGCCTAAGCCGTTGCCGAGATCGAGCTCGCCGCCGCTCGCGATGGTCGTCGTGCCGGTGTAGGTGTTGGTGCCGTATAATATCTGCCCGACGCCGCTCGCGATCACGACGCTGCCACCAGTGCCGCCGCCGATGCCGCCGTCCTGGATCACGCCGCCGAAGAAAGTGCCGCTGGCCAAGGTGATCGTCAGCGTCTTAGATCCCAGCGCGACGACGTCAGTGTTGCCGAAGGAGAACAGCGCGCCCACCGAAGCGCCGGAGTTGGTCTGGGAGATATCGAGCGTGGCGCCTGCCCCGCCGAACGCGACGTACAGAGAATTCGCGATTGATCCGTTGCCCTTGAGCGCCAGCGTCGCGCCGGGATCGATCTGGGTTGCATTGGTGTAGGTGTTCACGCCCGAGAGCGTCTGCACGCCGCCGCCAATCTCGAGGCCGGCATTCCCTGTGGTCCTGATGCTGCCTGCGAACTCGGTCGAGCCGTTGGAAATGAACAGCCCGTAGGTTGATCCCATCTGCACGACGCCGTTGCCGGCCAGCGTCGTGATCCCGGTGTACGACGAGGCCGCTGTCGTATCGAGCGTCCCATTCACCGTGACGACGCTGGATGAGAGAATGCTGCCGAAGCCGGAGAGCGCCAGTGTTCCGGCCGAGACCGTCGTCGCCCCGGTGTAGGTGTTGAAGCCCGTCAGCGTCAGCTTGCCGGTGCCGACCTTGGTCAGTCCGCCGCCGGTGCCGGAGATCACGCCGTCGACCTGGGTCGAGGTGTTGAGGCTGCCAGTGGTGAGCGTGTTGGCGCCGAGAACGTAACTGCCCGCGCCTTCGATCGACCCGGTCGTCATCCCGCCACTGGTGAGGCCCGAGATGTCGACGGTGCCGCCGGCATTGGTGACGAACTTCGCGCTGCCGCCGGTCGACGTGTCGTTAAAGTTCGTGGTTGCGCCGTTGTCGGTGGTGATCGTGGCATTGCCGGCGGTAGCGGAGCCGTCGAAGGTCACCGTGCCGTCGTTGGTGATGGCCGCGCTGGCGGCGGTGGTGTTGTTGTGGAAGAAGAGCGACGCTCCCGCGGCATTGCTGATCGTCGCGGTGCCAGCCGAGGCACTGGTGAAGAAATCGATCTGGCCGTGGAGGTTGCTGGTGATGTGGGCGCTGCCGGCCGAGCTGGAATCCTCGAACGTGACGAAGCTGTTGTTGATGAGGGTTGCGGTGCCAGCCGTGCTGTTCTGGATGAAGTTGACGGTGCCGCCGGCATCGTTCGTGATGGTCACGGCTCCGGTGCCGCCGCTCGCGGTGCTGCTGTTCTGGAAGACCAGATTGTTGCCGGACGTGACCTCGAACGTCTGCGTGTTGCCCGAATCGTTGATGATGCCCGTTGCGTTGATGATGAACGGGTTGAACAGCGTGACCGCGTAGGCTTGCGCGGTGTTGGTGAACTGCAGCGTACCGATGGTGACGATGCCGTTGAGATTGTCGATCGATGTGGTGCCAGTGTTGGCAAACGTCGCGGTCACGTCCGGTACGCCCGGGTTCCAGTTGGCGGGATCGGTCCAGTCGGTACTGACGCCGTTCCAAGTGGCGTCCACGGCGTGCGCGGCGACGACGCCGAGCGCCGTGGTCGCGAGCAGGGTCGCCAGGGAGTGGCGGACGACAGAGCGCAGTCGGTTATCGATCCTTGCACGCGCCATTGTCGGTCCAGCCCTAGGTCTTCTCAAATCGACAAAGAAAATCAGCAACTTGCGTGTGGTGAAGCCGCATGCCGATGCCATAATCCATAGCGTCGCGGCGTCCTGCAATGAACGGAAGTCCATTTGCGTTGAGTTCCAGACTGTTTCGCTTGCAATTTCGGCGATCGTGGCCGTTTGGCAACAGCGCTGAAAGCCCAGTTTCTCCAATCCGGTAGAACAGGTTGCACGCGGGTTGATCGTGAGGCCTATCAGAACTAGTTTGCGGCCTCTGGCTTGCCGCGCGCTGGCCGATCGCAGGGGAGTTCGATGTCCGGGTGGCTGAGATCGGTCGGATTGGCCGTGTTGTGCGCGGTCCTCGGCATCACCGAATGCGTGGCCGCCACCTCGTCGCGCATGGACATCCTGTCTGACGATGCCGCCAGCGGTCCTGCCGAGAGCGTCGATGTCGGTGCGGTCAGACCGATTGCCCGGCCCACGCCGGCGACGAGCAAGCCTGCGCCTCGCGGCAATCCGCTCTGGTCGGTGCCGCTGTCGGCGCTGACCGGGACCCAGGAGCGCCCGATTTTCTCGGCGACGCGGCGGCCGCCGCCACGCGCGGTTGCAGCCGCTCCGGCCGAAGAGGCCCAAACGCCGCCGCCACCGAAGCCGGTCGAGGCGTCGCCACCGCTGATGCTGGTCGGGGCCGTGGTGGGCGAGGGTGATGCGATCGCGATCCTCGTCAACCGCACCGACCAGAAGATCATTCGGCTGCGCCAGGGCGAATCGCTGGACGGCTGGTCGCTAACCGCGGTCCAGCCGCGCGAGGTGACGCTCAAGCACGGCGATCGCAGCGAGGTGCTGGCGCTCCAGCGGCCGGAACCCGCGTCCGCTCCTGCAAGCGCGCCCGGGATGGCAGCCGCTTCCGCCGGTGGTGCTGGCCAACTGACGATGCCGACCCCGGGCGGCCCGTCGTTCGCGCCTTTCGTGCCGCGGTCCACGCCCAAGAACGGCCAACCGGACGGGCTCTGAGCTGCCGGGAAGGATGCGGTTTGACCGACACGCAGACTGACGCGCCCGGCAAGGCCGAGGGTGCGGGCGGACCCGGCGGTGCCGGGCGAGCCCGCCGGCTCGTTCGCGGCTGGTCGGCGAATCTGGTCCAGATGGTGCTGGGGCTGACCCAGCAGTTGCTGCTGATCCCCGCCTTCCTGCACGTCTGGAACGGCGATGTGCTCGCGGCGTGGCTTGCGATCTATGCCGCCGGAAGTCTCGTCATCGTGGCGGACGCGGGATTGCAGTTTCGCGCCATCAATCGGTTTCTCGCCTTCAAGTCCTGTGTCGATTGCGACGGGCGCACGGCGAGCGTCTACCACGGGATGCTGCGGATCTATCTTGCCATCGTCGCCGGGCTCGGCGTCCTGCTCTGCGCGGCCGAGTATCTCGCGCCGCCGTCGGCCGTGCTCGGTTTTCACGGGATGCCGACATTGGACGCGGCGATGCTGGTGATGATGCTGGGAACGCTCCTGAGTTTGCCCGCCAACCTCTGCTCCGGCCTCTATCGCGTCCGCGGCTTGTATGGCCGAGCCGTGTGGCTGCAAAACGCCGCACTGCTGCTCGGCCAGATCGCGCAGCTTGTCGCGCTCGCCATGTTCGGAAGCCTGCTTGCGGTGGCGATCGCCTTCGTGTCGACGCAGCTCCTCTTTGCGATGTTCATCGTCGGCTTCGACGCGCCGCGCCGCTTTCCGTTCCTGCGCCGTGCCGCAAGGCCGCCGTTGGTCTCGCCATCCTGGCGCTGGAGCATCGGCCAGTTCGGCCGCGCGCTGCCCTTCGCGATCGCCAACATCACCGAGCTAGCGCTCGTCAACGTTCCGGTCCTGCTCGTCTCCGCGCTCGTGTCCGATCGCGTCGCGGTGGTGCAATGGGGATTGACGCGCGTGATCGCGAGCCTGGTGCGCGGGCTATGTCTCCAGACCGCCTTGCCGCTCGGTGCCGAACTCGGGCACGATCATGCCATCGGCGACAAGGAGCGGCTCCGCCATCTTTACGCTTATGGATCGGTGTTCGTCACCGGGCTCGCGTGCCTGACCGTCGCGGGCTTTCTGCCGTTCTGGCCGGATTTCTTCGCATTGTGGACCCATGGCAGCATCCCCTATGACGGGCTGCTTGCGGTGACGCTGCTGCTCGGCTCGGCCGCGGGCGCGCCCTCGCTGATGGCGCTGGTCTTTGCCAATCACAGCGATCGCGGTCCGCTGCTGATCCGGACCAAAGGGCTTCAGTTCGTCGTATTCCTGCTGCTGGCCTTCGTGTTGATACCGAGGCTCGGACCGCTCGGCGCGGCGCTTGCGGTGGTCGCGAGCGATATTCTCGTTCAGTTCGGGCTGATCACGCTGGTGATCATATGGCAGACCCTGCGCCACCCGCTCAGGCACGTCGCGTTCCTGATGCTCACGGCCGCGGGGATCGTGGCACCAGGCTGGCTGATCGGGCTCGCGATCACAACACTCCTGCCGGGGAGCGGGCTCGTGCATTTCGTCCTGGAGTGCGCGATCTGGATGGCGGTGGTCGGCGGGCTCGCAAGCCCGCTATTGAACACGGCGCTGCGCGAGCGGTTGCGGGCGCTGATTCCAGCGTAGCTGATGATCTCAGCGTGCAGTCAGCGCCAGCCGGTGCTTCAGCCGTTCCAAATGACGGGCGAATTCCTGGTGGCCAGCCTTGGTCTCCTCGGCAAACTGCGCGAGCCGAAGATGGCCGGCATTGTTCAGGCGCTCGCGTGTGCCCTCGGCGCGAAGGGTGACGATCGCATCTGCCAGCGAGCGCGGATCGTCATAGTCGAACAGGAGCGCGGCGTCGCCGGCCTGGGCCTTGAAGGCTTCGGGATAGATGACGGGCGTGCCGACCGCCCAGGCCTCCAGCGGGGGCAGATTGGTCGGACCGAAATAGCTTGGCATCACCAGTGCAGCGGCGCCGCGATAGAGTGCACCGAGCTCGGCTGACTCGACGAAGCCGATGATGGAGATCTGGTCCGACAGGCCATAGGTGCGGATCGCCGCATCGATCTTGTCGCGACCGCCACGATCCGAGCCGCACAGCACCAGCCGTTCGGTGATGCCCCGCTCGCGCAGGCCTGCCAGCGCTGCGAGCAGCGTCATGTGGTTCTTGTGCGGCCAGAACTGCGCCGGATAGAACAGATAGCCAGGTTCGAGCCGGTACTTTGCCAGCACCTCCGCATCATCGACGGCGGCAGGCGCGGACTGGCTGACATAGGCCGAGGGAGAGAACGGTATGCAGACCGCGCGATCCCGCTCCATGGCGTAGCGGCGAGAGAGATCGTCGATCAGCTCGGGGGCATTCACGATCACTACTGCCGCCTTGGTGCTCGCAAGGCCGAACAGGGTCTCGCGGCGCTCGAATTCGCCGAAGGTGCGGACCTCCGGAAATTCCGGCGCATCGCGATGGCAGCCGTCGAATATCGTGATGATGAAGGGCAGCTCGTAGAGCAGCAGGTGCCGCTTCGAGGTCGAGGTGAAATGCACGACGTCGATGCCGTCGCGGATCAGCGCGCGCTCGAACGGCGATTTCCGCTTCAGCGCGATCTGGACCAGATCGAACGGCCCGCAATATTTCAGGAACAGGAAGAGATAGTCGAGCACGCCGAACTTGAGCAGACGTGCCGTGACGCGAAACTCCTTCAGGATATCCAGCGTCTTCGGATAGGGGGAGTACACCACGATCTCGTTGCCGGACTTGCCTGCCCAGTCGCGCAGCCAGAGCAAATCATTAAGCGGCTGCTGGAAACCGCCGCCGACCTCCAGCGCCTGCTCCAGCATCACGGCGAGCCGCAGCGGTCTCACGGCCTGCCGCTCTTTCTGGCGACCGTGTAGGCCGCCCAGCTCTTCGAGTGCGGGGGGGCCTGCGTCAGCCATGCGGCATGTGTGGCGGGCTCAAAGCCGCTCGCTGCGAGCGCTGCGTCGATCTCGAACGGAAACCAGTAGCGCATGTGGTGCGCTTCATCGACGCGACGGATCGTAGCGCGATCCGTGTCCTCGCAGAACAGCGTGTAGTTCACCGTGACGGTCGCCGCCTGTTCGTCATGGTCGGATTGCGCAATCCGGGTCAGACGCAGCGGCTTCTGCTCGATCACCTTGACGCGCGTCTCGACGCCTTGCGCCAGCACGGCGCCGCCATACCAGTAGTCGAAAAGGAAGATGCCGCCCGGCTTCAGCGCGGCATGCGCCGTGCGGAACATCGCCGCCAGCGCATCGCGGCCGGTCTGATAGCTGGCGACGTGGAACAGCGACACCACCGCGTCGTAGTCCCGTTCCGGGCCTGTCTCGCAGACATCGCCCTGTCGGAACGGAATCGAGAGCCCGGCCTGCGTGGCGCGCGCCTTGGCGCTCGCGATCATCTCATGGCTGAGATCGATGCCGGCAACGTTCCAGCCCTGACGCGCGAACGCCAGCGCGTGCAGGCCGGTGCCGCAGCCGAGATCGAGCAGTTTTCCGGAGGAAACGCCATGGTCGCGCAAGCGTGCTTCGACGAACGATGTCTCGGCCGCGTAATCCTTGTCCCGATAAAGCAGGTCATACCAGGGCGCGTAGTCGGCGAACACCGTCACGCCAGAATCTCCTTGAGCGCCTGGGCGGCGCGCGCGATCTCGTCGTCGGTCAAGGCAAGTCCGCTCGGCAGGTAAAAGCCGCGACGGGCAATGTATTCCGCGTTGGGATGGGATTCATCGCGCATCAGGCCCATCCGGCGCAGCACCGGCTGCTCGTGCATGCACCAGAAGAACGGCCGCGTGCCGATGCCCTTTTCGCCGAGGCGGCGCATCGCCTCCTTGGCGTCGAACGGCACGCTGTCGTCCAGCACGACGCCGTAGACCCAGTAGATATTGTCGGCATAGTTGGTGCGGGCGACCGGGCGGCGGATGCGGTCGACGCCGGCGAGATGGTCGTCATAGAGCCGGCCGATCCGGCGCTTGAGCTCGACCGTGCGCGGCAGCCGCTCGACCTGGGCGACGCCGAGCGCGGCCTGCAGGTTGGTCATGCGCGCGTTCCAGCCGAACTCCTCGTGGACGAAGCGTTGCTGCGGCTGGAAGCAGAGATTGCGATAGCCCGCGAGACGCTCGGCGAGCGCGTCGTCGTCGATGAGGATCATGCCGCCTTCGCCGGTGGTGACATGCTTGTTGGGATAGAAGCTAAAGGTCGAGACGTCACCGAAACTGCCGCAGGGCGCGCCACGATAGGTCTGCCCGTGCATCTCGGCGGCGTCCTCGATCACTTTCAGATCATGCCTGCGCGCAAGCGCCATGATCGGTTCGAGATCGACCGGCAGGCCGTAGATGTGCACCAGCATGATCGCGCGCGTGCGCGACGTGATCGCGGCCTCGACGCCCTCGACCGTCATGTTCCAGGTTGCGGCATCGCAGTCGACCCCGATCGGGACAAGGCCGGCGCGCACGATGGCTGAAGCGCAGCTGATGATCGTGAAGGTCGGGATGATGACTTCGGAGCCTGCCTCGAGGCCGAGCACATGGACCGCGATGTCGAGCGCGACCGAGCCGTTGCTCACCGCGACGCCGTGGCGCCGTCCGGCGGCCTCCGCCATCGCCTGCTCGAAGCGCTTGATGAACGGTCCCTCCGACGAGATCCAGCCGGTGCGGATGCACTCGGCGAGATAGTCGGCCTCGTTGCCGTCGAGCAGCGGCGTGTTGACGGGAATGAACGGCGACGTCACGGATTCAGACCCTTGATCCGGATTTCCGACTGCGCGACCTCGGCAAAGCGGGTCTTGTCGTTCTCGCCGGAGTAGGGGCCCTGCTTGATCTCGAACATCTCGACCGGCTCGAGCACGTGGAAGCCGTGCGCGCCGCTGCACAATAGGATGATGTCGCCGGCACCGAGCACGCGACTTTCCAGATATTTTTCCTCGACCGTGTAGAAATCGACCTGGAGCTTGCCCTTCTGGATCAGGAGCACCTCCTGGGTGTAGTGCACCTCCCGCGTCACCTTGTTGTGGCGATGCGGCTCGATGCTCTTGCCCTTCGGATGGCTCATATAGGCGAGCTGCTGCGATAGTTCAGGCGACGAAAAGAAGTGGATACCCGGCTCGCGGAACGAGGCGCGCACAATGATCGCATAGAGCTGGTCGCCGAATCGAACATGTTCGACGTGTTCCATCTGAGCCTCGACAAAAGCGCTGCAATTATAGTGACATAGCGTCACGCAGGAGCACTTTGGCCATTTTGGCGGGGACCGTCAAGATCAAGCGAATGGGGGGAGCGCTGCTAGGTCCGCTCGGCGAGCCGCAGGATAGTCTCCACGCGTTGGCGGAACGTGTGGGTCGAGAGCGTGCGTGCCTGCCCGGCCACAGCGATCGCCTGGCGCGCGGGCTCATCCTTGAGATAGCGATCGATCAGCGCGATGCAGTCGTCGGCCGAACGCCAGGTCGCGACCTCGCGGCCAGGCTCGAACAGCGTGTGGAGATTGTCCTTGAAGTCCGTGAGCAGGAAGGCGCCGATACCGGTTGCTTCGAACAGGCGCGCATTGCCGGCTTCGGGGCCGGCCATGTCGATATGCGAGTTGAGCGTCACGCGCGATGCGCGTAGCGCCTGATACATCTCAACGCCCCAAACCTCGCCCTGGTGACAGCGATGAAGGGGCGACGAGGCGGGCAATGTGTGCAGACCGCTGCCGAACAGTTTCAGATCGTGGCGCCGCGAGACGGCTTCCAACTGCGCGACTCGCCGCTGATGATCGGCCGATACGGCGCCCACGAACGAGACGTCGATGCTGCGCGACGGTGCGGGAGGAAGAACGTCGAGGATCGCGGGCTCGAAACCGAGATGGTTGACCTCTGAGCGGGCGCCTTGCTGGCGAAAGAAATCCACCACCGCGGCGATTTGCGAGATCAGGAGATCATAAACCGACCAGTCTTCACCTCGAGAGGGCACGATTCCGACCTGGCCGACCATGGTGGGGCGGCAGATTTGCTTGATCCGGCGCGCCAAGCGCGTGTCGACGTGAAACAGGTCCTGGTTAAGCACGAGATCCGGCTTG
The DNA here is from genome assembly GCF_021458635.1 of Bradyrhizobium monzae. Taxonomy (GTDB): domain Bacteria; phylum Pseudomonadota; class Alphaproteobacteria; order Rhizobiales; family Xanthobacteraceae; genus Bradyrhizobium. The sequence goes on along the minus strand of NZ_JAIRDQ010000001.1, from coordinate 791,582 downwards.
AAGTCCTCGATCTGCGCCAGGAGAATCTGCTCCGATTGCGCATCAAGACGCGGGCTCAATCCGATCTTGCGCGCCAGCGGCCGCAGCGCGGGCTTGAACGGCGCGATGGCACGTTGCAGCCAACCCGGAAAAGCGTCTCGTGCAACAATATCGTCTGGAGCCGGCACTTCAAAGTTAAGGCCATGCTCGCGTGCCCAAGTGGATTGCATCCACGGATTATTGACGTGGATATCGATCGCCGTATGGCCGAGTGCAGCAAAGTTGCGCGAATAGAAATCCGCAACCCCAAACAGGCTCGCATTGCGACCGGCCATCTGAACCGCATAGGAGGCAGTCTTCAAGTTGGGCTCTCGCCGATACATCCAAGAAAGAAAGCGCGGATAGTCCGCATTCAGAATAACGATGCGCATTTCCTTAGGAGCCCTTTGTCTCGCCTGCGATGGACTAATTATAGAGCCTATTTGACGATTGCGATGCCTTCGCGAGTATCGAATGTGAATGCGCGCAAATGGAGCCTCGTTCGTAGTGGTGCTGGTTCCGACCTGAATTTGAGCTCGGACGGGGCTTGGGCTTCGCGATGTCCTTTAGCTGCTCGTCGAGATTTTCTGGAGGAACGTTGAACGGTCGGGGAATTCGAACGAGGACGTGCCGAAAAGGAAACTTCATGTGGAGTTCGCTGCGAACGACAGGGTTTGAGGAGCCCGCAAGCGGTTCATCCTAGATGGCAATCTTGGGGACCTATTCAATCATGGGGTTGGCTGTGTTGAACTCAGGCTTTTGGGTGGTGCCGCGAATATGAACAGTTGCCGTGGTGTTAAATACCAAAGCAGACATAAGAGGGCTGCGCCATGAGTAGCGATGGCCACGGAGAGGGGGACGTTGAGCAAGACTTGCGGAAGCATGCCGCCCGAAACCAAGATAAAGGCGTTTGGCAAGCCGGCTGAAACTCGATTTGCAAACGCGATGACTATGCCGCAAACGAATGCTGAAACCGGGGCGAGCCACACGCCAACTGACGCAATTCCCTCTGTCGCGAACAAGGACGCATTGAAGTAGCCCAGGCGGTACTCATGATGCATGATGATCGAAAGCTGGTCGCTGTAGGGACAAGTCAGCACGGTCTTTAGGAGGGAGACATGACAGAAATGCGTGAGCTCGTTGTGCGAAAAAAAATCGTTATAAATGTCCATCGCCAGTGCGGGGATCGCAACCATACGAAAGTTTATTATCGAGAATGGTTGACCAGCAGTGGGGAATCCAAAAGGCAAAAGAAGAAGGCCGAGGCTCATCGGTAAAAGCAACGAGAGTACAACTGCGTATCTCGACGATGTTCTTGTTGTTAGTAAATGAAGAAACGTGAGCCAAAGCGGAGCAAAGAGAGCGGTCTTAGTTAAGGTGACCGGGAAAAGCAGAAGCTGCAGCAAGATTACGATTGCAAGGCGTTTGTACCAACGGCGCGCTAGAGAATAGGCAAAGGCAAATGGTAGGAGTGCGCTAGAGCTAATCCAGATCAGATACCCGATCGGTCTTGGAACAAGAATGGTCTCGCGCGCATCGGCGAGTCCTCCCGTGAGAGGGATAGAAAAATTATGGTAGGCTCCTGATGCAATAGCGATCGCGGCCAAGCAGATGGCAAGAGAGACGATGAGATCAAAGGTCGTGATCGAGACCTCCAGCGAAAGTTTCGACGACCTGCCCAGTAGGAGCGCAGGAAGCAGAAATGCAACGCAGGAGATCGCAGCCGACCAACCAGCGCGCAAATGATCGTACGGAAACCCACTGAAACAGGTCAGCCACAGAAAGCACGACGTCATGCTGAAAAAGTAAAAGCCGACGAAATAGCCGATGGAGAAAGGATAGAAGATGAATAGGCAGCCCACGACGACTGAAAACAGCGCGACGGTCGGCAATGCAATCCACAGTGCATCAAGTCGGAAATGAATGTGGAAGACATCAGCATCTATAAGGGTCTTGGGGGTTGCGGTTGCGATTACAATCAATGAGATGCAGCAGATTGCAATGTGAAGAGCGACCAATATCGTGAGCCGCTTTTCAGTCTTGCCGAACTGTGGCATCCTGCGAGCGAGTGGGGGTTCAATCGTAGGATGAGTTTGCATTGGGGCCCCGAACACTTGCTCTGATTAGGTTGTCGACCTAAAAACTCAATGTGACTTGCGGTGTTGATGTTTGGGAACGTGAGTTTCGGATGAAATGAAGTCTCAGGGCCCCAAAATTATCATTCTGATGGCGACGTACAACGGATCGGAGCATATCGAAGAGCAGCTACAGTCGTTGGCCTCGCAGACCTACGCAAACTGGGAGCTGATTGTTTCGGATGATGGTTCCGAGGATCGGACCCGCGAGATCGTTCAACTTTTTGCGCAAGCAATATCCCAGAAGGTCACCATAATCAAAGGACCGCAGCAAGGTTTTTGGAAGAACTTCCTTGGGCTTGTAAGCGAGGCAGGGCAAGCACAGGGTGACCTCTTTGCATATTGCGATCAGGACGACGTTTGGTTGCCTGAAAAGCTTGAACGGGCCACCAATTGGTTCGAGAAGGCCGGGCAAGAGAGGCCGGCCCTCTACTTCGCAAGGACACAGTTGATTGATGAGGCTGGAAGCCCGATTGGTTTTTCGGCGTTGTTCTCCCGCCAGACGAGTTTTCAAAACGCCCTCGTGCAGAATATCGGGGGCGGGAATACGATGGTTATGAATAGGCCAGCGAGAGCTTTGCTTGCACAGACACCCAAGACCGTAATCCTCATCGCGCACGACTGGTGGACCTACCAACTGGTGACGGCTGCCGGTGGAAGCGCGTTCTATGATCCTTTACCGTCGGTAAGATATCGTCAGCACTCGCAAAATCTAATCGGATCGAACAGGGGCATACGTCCGCGTTTGACTCGGACGATGGCCTTTGGAAGTGGACGCTGGAGAGGCTGGAATGACGTAAGCCTCACGGCTCTTGGATCAATCAGGGGCTTGTTCACACCGTCGGCTTTGGCGACGCTCGACGACTTTTCGCTCGCACGACGAAGCAAATTGGCCGATCGGATAAAGCTGTTGTGGCGTTCGGGCGTGTATCGACAGAACGTGACTGAGACAATCGTGATGTATGTCGGTGCCCTTTTCGGACGGATATAGCGCTTGCGCGACCGCCTGTACATCCTCGGTATAGGCGGCGAGCACTGCCTTGATATCGCCCGAACGTCCCTTGTCCGCGCTCCATCCGGACGCTTTGGAGCGCCGAACGTCTCGCATACCTCCGTTGTGCTTCGACATCCAGAAGCCTGGCGACAAAAGCGCAGGCGCTCTTCCATCGCAAAACTGGCGTTCCACAGCATCCACACCGCCCGCAGAACAAAGGCGGAAAGTGTAACCCATCTGTCTGGTACGTTCCGTCACCTCGGGCGACGCTATCCTGGATGTGGCCCTCTATCGAGTCGGGCGGGCTCGCCTAGGTGAGGTGTTCACGTCGGGGCAAAGCTGTCAGCAGCAAACTGGAAACAACTCTGGATTCCGCGGGGCTTTGCAGATAGAGATCCAGCTGGGCGTCTTGGCGCGGCGTGGGAAAGAGCGTTTATCGGCGATACGTCTTGACCTCGCCGAGGGCCCGGTGAGGCCTCTCTTATCGTACCGTAACTCTCATGATGTTTCGCAGATTTACCGGCAAGGACGGCGTCGTTCCTCGAGAGGGCTCGGCATTTGTCAGCGATTTAGCTGTCATCTATCTGGCGCGCTATCTTGAAGGAACAAGACCGGTCATGAACTTCATCGAGTCCCTCGAGCGTCGTTCGCCTGGGATTGCGCATGATCGTGTGGTTATCCGAAAAGGTTTCCCCTCTGGGAAAACCGCGCTCGACCAAAGCTTGGCGCGTGCATTTCCCCATTCCGTGTCATTGTCTGATGACGGATTCGATATCGCTGCCTATGCTGACGCTGCGGCCCAGCTTCCACATCGTCGCGTGGTTTTCCTTAACACATTTTCGGAAATCGCGGCGGACGGCTGGCTGCGCAAGCTTGATTCGGCATTTGCCGATACGGAGGTCGGAATCGCCGGAGCTACCGGTTCCTATGAAAGCCCTCTCAGCAGCATGAAGCACGTTCAGAAGGGGTGGTGGCTGCTTCAGAGCAAGGGGATTCCAAATCCAGCCGGCGCGCTGCGATTGCTGCAGGCCATCAGAAGGCGCTTACCAAAATGGTTGGCAACCAAATTGGTGTCTCTCGTGGTTTCCTATTTCTCGGCACGCTCGTCGCGCGCCAATTGCGACCAAGCGCTGGACGACAGATTCGAGGCCTACTGGGCTAATCAGATCGGACCCGGCGGCGCGCTGGCGCGCCTGAAGGACATGAAGGTGTTTCCAAACCCACACATCAGAACGAATGCTTTCATGATTGAACGAAAGCTCTTTCTCAATGTGCTGCCCGATTCGCTCGAAACCAAAAACGATTCTTACTTGTTTGAGAGCGGTCCCGACGGGCTGACACAGCAAATTCTTCTGCGCGGGTTGAAAGTGGTGGTGGTGGGGGCTAACGGGCGTGTGTACGCGATGGAGGAATGGGGCGATAGTGGTACATTTCGCCTTGGAGACCAGCACAATCTTCTCGTCAAAGACAATCAGACCCGCGCATTCCAGAACATGAGTGCGGCCGAGAAGCGCGCGTTCACGACAATGACTTGGGGTGACGGCAGAAGCCGTCAAATGGCGGGTTCCGGAGTGCAAGAGACCCCTCAATCATAGGTACTATACTACCAACAATCCGCGCCCGGTTGATTGTACTGCGTAGCGCATGTTGGTAAACAACCCCGCTTGATCTGCCTGGGTGGGTTCCAGTTGGCATTCCAGTAGCTTAATCGATCTGGAAGCGATATTCGCAGTTTCCTGGAGACATGAATGTACGTCGTTCGCGCGAAGCTCTGTCATGCGCAATTGCTGTCACTTCCCGCCGATGGGGCGGCCCTGGGATCGGGCTCCGCTAATCGCGGCGTCGCGGGCCGCGGCCGGCTCGATGCAGCGCCGCGGCGTCTTCGGCGGCTCAGTCAGCCTGCGCAGCAAAAGGGCCTAAAAGCCGCGAGCGGATGCTGCAGTGGTTCTTGACTGATGCAAGATTTTTCAATTGTTCCACTGAACATGCTGACAAGCCTTTGGCGCAGGCGCGGCTTAATAGCCGCCTTGGTGCACCGGGAGGTAGTTGGACGTTATCGCGGATCCGTGCTCGGCCTCTTCTGGTCATTCTTCAATCCGATCCTGATGCTCGTCATCTACACCTTCGTCTTCAGCGTGGTTTTCAAGATGCGCTGGAATGTTGCGAGCGACTCGAAGACTGAGTTTGCGATGGTGTTGTTTCCGGGACTAGTCGTGTTCACGCTGTTCTCGGAGTGCCTCAACCGCGCGCCCAGCCTAATCCTGAGCAACGCGAACTACGTGAAGAAGGTGATTTTCCCACTGGAGATACTGCCTTGCGTTGCGCTCGGCTCGGCAATCTTTCATGCTGCGGTGAGCATGTGCGTCTGGTTGATTGCGTATTTGATCTTGTTTGGGGTCCCGCACCTCACCGTTGTGCTGATACCACTCGTCTTGCTGCCGCTGTTGCTTTTTACCCTTGGAGTGAGTTGGTTTCTTGCTTCACTGGGCGTCTATCTGCGCGACGTGGCGCAATTCATGAGCATGGTCACTACGGTTCTGATGTTTCTGTCGCCAATCTTCTATCCGGTGAATGCGTTTCCGGCGAGCTATCGCAGTTTTCTGTTCCTCAATCCTATGACGCCCGCGATCGAGCAGGCGCGGGACGTGTTGTTCTGGGGCAAGGCGCCAGACTCGTCGATGTATCTGATCTATCTTTTGGGCGGCGCCCTTGTCGCGTGGTGTGGTTTTGTGTGGTTTCAGAAGACTCGTCGAGGATTCGCCGATGTTCTCTAGCGAAACTGCGATTAAGGTTGAGGGCCTCAGCAAATGCTACCAGATCTACGACAAGCCGCACGATCGTTTGAAGCAGTCCTTGTTTCCGCGGCTGCGAACGATGACCGGCAGGCCGCCGCAACAGTATTTTCGTGAGTTCTGGGCTCTAAGAGACGTTTCCTTTGAGGTCAAGAAGGGCGAAACCGTCGGTATTATCGGGCGCAACGGCAGCGGAAAATCCACCCTGCTGCAGATGATCTGCGGAACCGTGAATCCTAGCGGTGGCTCGATTAAGGTCAACGGTCGCGTAGCTGCTCTGTTGGAATTGGGGGCCGGTTTCCATCCGGAATTCACTGGGCGCGAGAATGTCTATATGGCCGCGACGCTCTACGGTCTAACCCAGGCCGAGATCAGCAGCCGTTTCGAGCAGATTGCTACATTTGCCGATATTGGTGACTTCATCGAGCAGCCGGTCAAGACCTATTCAAGCGGCATGTATGTCCGTCTGGCGTTTGCAGTCATTGCACATGTCGACGCCGACATTCTCTTGGTCGACGAAGCGCTCGCAGTCGGTGATGCGGTGTTCACCCAAAAATGCATGCGGTTCATCAGGGAATTTCAAAAGCGTGGCACCTTGCTGTTCGTCAGCCACGATACGGCTGCCGTACAGAACCTGTGTGAATCGGCAATCTGGTTATCGCATGGCCGGGTCCAGATGACCGGCAAGTCCAGAGAGGTTTCCGAAAGCTACCTCCAGTTCACGCTCCAGGAGGTCTACGGCGAAGAAGCCAAGTTAATGTCCGTTGCGTCAGACCAACCGGCGAGAGGCCCGGGGACTCATACATCGATAGTGGACCCCCACCCAGTCCCAATCGTGGATTATGGCGCGGTCGCCAGCGTACAGGACAACACCAAAGCAGCTACCGGCTGGAAGACCGGCCGCGCCGAAATTCAGTCGGTCTCTTTGACAAAATTGTCTGGCGGTCCCGAGGGGGTCTACGAGGGCGGCGAGCCTGTTCGCATGACTGTCCGCGCCAAAGCACATGGTCCGCTCGACAAGCCGGTCATTGGATTTTTGATGCGCGACCGTTTGGGGCAGGATCTATTCGGAGAGAATACCTTTCCGTTCACCGACCGGATACCGGTAGGCATCAAGTCGGACACGATATTTGAAGCCGTGTTTGAGTTCCGTTTACCGATGCTCCCAAACGGGCAATATGCCGTCATGGCGTCCCTCGCAGACGGGGATCGCCATGACAACATCCAGCATCATTGGATGCATGACGCGCTGATCGTCAACGTCGCTTCTAGCAAGGTTCGTTACGGACTTGTCGGCATTCCGTTCGAACGAGTCGAGTTGCAGGTTAAGAATGATTAAACGGACGCTCCACGAGCTCTACGCCAACCACACCGGAAAGACTTCCGACAAGTGGTCGCTCTATCTCGATGAATATGATCGCCTATTCTCATCCCTACGGGATCGTCCCGTTCGCATCCTTGAGATCGGCGTCCAGAACGGCGGTTCGCTCGAGATCTGGTCTCAGTTCTTTCCGAATGCAGAGGTGATCGTCGGCTGTGACATCAATCAGGATTGCAAGATACTGGCGTATGATGATCCACGCATCGGCGTCGTCATCGGCGACGTGAACGATCCGCAGACGCACCAGTCGATTCTCCAGCGGTCGGGACAGTTCGACATCGTGATCGACGACGGCTCACACCTGTCCACCGATATCGTCAAGACCTTCGCGCTCTATTTTCCGAATCTTTCGGAGGGGGGGCTCTTCATCGCCGAGGATTTGCATTGCAGCTACTGGGATCGCTTCGAAGGCGGACTCCACCATCCTTTCTCCTCGATCCATTTTTTCAAACGCCTTGCCGATGTCATCAACCATGAGCACTGGGGAGTGCCCGAGGCCCGCGGCGAAGTTCTGCGCGGCATATTTAAGGAATACGGGTGCGGGCTGGATGAAGAAACGTTAGCGCTGGTCCATTCGGTCGAATTCATCAACTCGATGTGCATCGTGAGGAAGGCGGCCGCTGCAAAGAACAGCTTAGGTCTGCGCGTTATTTCCGGCCGCTCGGCGCTGGTTCTTCCTGCCAATAAGGAATGGAACGGCGCTCCGTACAAAATGGATCCGTCCTTCGATCAGACCCAGAATATCTGGAGCAATCTATCTTCTTCGCCCGATCTCTCTGAGGTGGTGCGCGAGCTTACTGCGTCATCCGACATCATCGCGGATCTTAAGCGCGATCTCGCCACGTCGGCCGAGGTAATCGCGGATCTTGAGCAGAGAAGCGAACAGCTAAGTAATCGGCTGGATGATATTCTAGGATCGACCAGTTGGCGCATAATGGCAGTGCCACGGCGCCTTCTAAGTGGCGTGCGAAATCTGGAGTTCGAGGCCTTCCGGATCTCTAGTCTTCGTCCGATACTCGGCGCTCGCGTGAAGTCGCTAAGGCGCTCCTTTTTAAATGACAATTCGGGGACAGTCGAACGTCTTCGTAAGTTCGTTCTGCGGCGCGGTTTCGCGTTTTATCAACAGCACATGAGGCAGACCCAGCTGGGGCGTTCTATCGGGCAGTATATTCGTGATCGCGGGCTGATCAGCTCCTTCGAGGTCTATACGAGTTTGCTCCCGCATGGCACCCCCATAGCTGCTTCCCAACCCACCCACGCGTTGGACGCTGAGCTCCTTTCGCCGGTGCCAGGATATCATCTATGCCCTCCACTGAATTTCCAGGTAGCGGCCGATCTCGCCGTTCGCCCCTGTGTCAACGTGCTTTTGCCAAGCCTTCGGCTCAAGCACATGTCCGGCGGTCCCAACACCGCCCTGCTACTTGCGTCGATGCTAGCTGAGCACGGTGAGCATATTCGGCTGATCGCCTGCGATGTGTCGCTGGAAGGTGAAGAAAAGGCGCTGTTTCCTTACATGGAGCGGCTATTAAATCGGCCCGTAGCCAGGGACCGCATTGAAATCGTCGATGGTTTCGACCGCACCAGACCAATCTCGATCGGCATTCGCGACGTCTTTTTCGCAACTGCCTGGTGGACTGCCCAGATTGCGAAATACGCCGTCGCCAATACTGCTCACAAGAATTTTATCTACCTGATTCAGGATTTCGAGGCGATTCTACACGAGGGCTCCACTTTTCAGGCCCGCGCGCTTGAAACTTACGGGCTGCCACATATCCCAGTGATCAATACCCAACTGCTGCTCGACCATTTGGTGAGGGAAGGCGTTGGGCGCTTTGCAGACCCAGCATTCGCGGCCGATGCGCTATGGTTCAATCCAGCTTTCGATCGCACCCATTATTTTCCTGCGGCCAGCGGGCCATCCGGCAAGAAGGTGCTGCTGTTCTACGCTCGCCCTAGCGTTGCCCGCCGCAACTTGTTCGAAATTGGCTTAGTCGCGCTGCGTCGCGCCGTCGCCTCCGGTGCAATCGACAAGGGCAACTGGGAAGTCTGGGCGATGGGCGAAAAGATTCCGCCAATCGCGCTTGGCGGCGGCGTCATGCTCAATCCTTTGCCATGGATGAGCTTCGACGAATATGCCAGACGCGTGCGCACCGCAGATCTGATGCTGTCGCTCATGCTGTCACCGCATCCGAGCTATCCGCCGTTAGAGATGGCTGCGTCGGGCAAGTTGGTTGTCACCAACAGCTTCGCCGTTAAGACGGCGGAACGCATGCGGGCGTTCTCGCCCAATATTATTGTTGCTGAGCCGAATGCCGAAAGCGTCGGGCAGGCTATCGAGAGAGCCGCCGGACGGATCAACTGTGGATTACCGAGCTACGATTCCTCCGGCACAATCGCATTGCCGACGGACTGGGATCAGAGCCTCAACAGAATCGTTACGGATTTGCTTGCGCGCTTGGGAGAGATGCGCGAGCGCGAAATGGCGCAATCGGCTGTGCCTGGCATGCCCTACGTGGCGAAGAGTGACTACGAGACTTATCGCAAAATAAGCCTTGCCCGTCGTCGCCGAGATGGAATGTACCGCCAGACGCCTGGCCTGCTTTCGTTTATAACCACCGTCTATAATACCGATCCTCTGTTTCTCGAAGAGCTTGGCAACAGCGTTTTTCTTCAGGACGGCGGAATGCATTTCGAGTGGCTGATCCTTGACAACGGCTCCTCGGAGGAGGGTACCCGTCGCGCCCTCGCGAGGCTTGCAAGGCATGCTGGTGTGCGGCTTGAACGCGTCGAGAGCAATCTGGGCATTATCGGGGGAATGCGGTACTGCCTCGAACGAGCGTCGGGGCGCTATATTCTACCGCTAGATTCCGACGATCTGATCGAGCCTGATTGCGTCCACGTCCTCACCCGTTTCATTGAGGACAATGATTATCCTGAACTGCTTTTTACAGACGAAGACAAGGTGGACACGGGGCGGTTTCATTCGCCGTATCTCAAGCCAGACTGGGATCCCGTGCTGTTTCTGCACTCGTGTTATATCGCGCATCTTTGCGCCATTGACCGCGGATTGGCAATTCAGCTTGGCTTGTACAGCGATACTTCTGCCGAAGGGTGTCACGACTGGGACAGCTTCATCCGTTTTATGCTAGCGGGTAAGAAGCCGAAGCATGTTCCGGAAGTACTCTACAGTTGGCGGATGCACGGTGCATCGACATCCGGAAACATCGAATCGAAGTCGTACATTACCGAGTCGCACCGTCGGACGCTGCAGAGCTTTCTGGATCGCTCCGGTGCAGCGAACATCGAGCTCGTGAACAGTCCGCTGTTTCAGTACAATGTAGATTGGTGGTTTCGGCGAAAGCGATCGAATGAGCAATCGATCCGGACGATTCTGTTTGGCGCAGCCGATGAAGCCGTGGAGGCGGTAGCAGACCCGACGACGATCGTGCTGAGGCACGGAAATGTCGTCGAGTTCGCCGATGCCGTTGACAGTATCGACAGTGATCTCATTCATTTGCAACAGCGGGGCATTTTGCCGCTCGATGATGAGTGGCGCTGGGAGGCCATGGCGCTCCTTGAATTGTTTGCAGATGCGGTAATGGTCGGTGGCATGCTGCACGACAGATCCGTGATCGTTGATGGTCCACGCGTGTTCGGCTTCGGCGATGGCTGCGGCTGTCCGGATCAGGGGCGTGCGCTTTCGGACCCGGGCTATGGGGCCCGAATGTGGAAGCCGCATACGGCTTCGGCGGTCCCAACGGCGCACTGCGTCATCAAGACGTCCTTTCTCAAGCAGTGCCTGAGTGAACTGCGGCGCGAAAAAATTGCAATCGAGATGCTTGGCCCCTGGCTTGGCGCGATGGCCGCGGAGGCGGGAAGGCGCGTTGTCTATTCGCCTTTCATGCGAGCCCACGTTGAACGGGCGACGGAGATTGCTCCCCCGGACCTCACACGTTGGTTATCGCGCTTTTGGTCGCTGATTCCAGACCAGCGGGTCTATTCCCCAAGACTGGGCCTTGAGCGCGAATCTGCCTATCGGGAAGTGCATCCGGACGCCAATCGCGGGCACGTCATGCGTCTACGCGCAAGCCTTCTAAAATACCCCGAGTGGCTCGACATGCATATTGCCGCGCGGCAATCGCGCTATCCGCTTCCAGCCGGGTCTGTCCCCATCACCATCATCACAACGGTGTATGAAGGCACGAGCATCGAGTTGCTCGATGAGTTGGCGACATCAATCGCAGGACAAAGCATGAGGCCGGCGGAATGGGTCATTGTGGCGCACGGCCCGATCGCCCCGGACGCATTAGCTCACCTGGTGCACCACGGCGCCGATCGTTGGAACGCAAGGGTGATAGTCGAACCGGCGCCGCTTGGCATCATAGGCGCAATGTATCGCGGGCTAAATCTCGCTCAAGGCGATTACATAGTGCCGGTGGACGCGGATGACGTGCTTGCCTCGGATGCCCTGCAGGTTCTGGCGAGTTCAATATCCCGATTGGAGCAGCCGGATCTGATCTTTTCCGATGAGGACACGCTTGTCGAAGGCACGCCAACGTCGCCCTACCTGCGGGCTACGTTCGATCCGATCCTCAATCTTGACAGTTCGTATATCTGGCATTTGTGCGCCATCAAGCGGCAGACGGCCTTAACGCTTGGCCTTTATACTGACCCCGGCGCCACATGGTGTCACGACTGGGATAGCGTGATGCGGGTAGCCAGTGCTGGCGGCCGAATCGAGCACATAGGGGAAGTGCTTTATCACTGGCGACAACATGCTGCTTCCACGACAAACAGACCTGAAGGAGATGAGCGTTCGATCGAATCGGTCAGGCATGTCCTCGAGCGCCAGATCGCCCGAATGGCCGAGTCCCACCGGTTCTGCGTTGCGGACTGGCCGGAATATCGCGGTGCGCGTGAGCTGTACATTGCGCGCAAGGCGGATCACTTGCCGCAACTGATTTGGATAGGCGACGTCACTAGCGTTGAGACGATTAATTCCGACGCAATCTTAGTGTTCGCCGCAGCGGGCGTCATCGTTCAATCCCAGCAGACTATCACAGAAGCCGTTCGCCTATTCGAGCTACATCCTACGGTCGGTGCCGTAGGCGGCGTCGTAGTTGGGCCAGACGACTGCGTGGTGGATGGATGCAGCATGGTCAACCGTGCCGGTTCGCTGGAATCGCCGTGGCTGGGCCGAAGCGTGGCCTGGTCAGGCCCGTATGCATTGGGCCTGAAACCTCAGACGGTGACCACAACCGGTGATTTGCTAGCGTTTTTTCGGGTCGCGTCATTGAAGCGGGTCGGCCTTTGGCCGCTCGAATTAGATGGAAATTTGCCAGTGTCCGACATATGTCTTCGGTTGGCGGGGGGAGGTTGGAGTACTGCGTTCTCGCCCCTTGTGCGGGCGCGGAGTGGGATCGCGTCGCTAAACGACACAGGCAACGCTCGTCTCTTAGCCGCCGCTTTCCGGAACAAAAGCCAAGCGTTAGTTAGATATGGGATAACTCTCGGTTGCAGCGATAGCAGGTGAGACGAGCGTTCCTGATGCACGGATAGATAGCGGTTTTCCTGATTTCAACCGAGCATGCTAGGATGGCTTTTGAGTACTTTCCCAATAAGGGCGGTGCTTGGATTTGTGCATAAGGACGCGCCGCTCTCGAGCGGCGGACCCGAAGCGGCCAATTCCGTCGGGAATTGAAGAGAGAGAGAATGAAAGCGATTATTCTTGCCGGTGGATTGGGAACCCGCATCAGCGAAGAGTCCCATCTCAAGCCGAAGCCGATGATTGAAATCGGCGGTAAGCCAATTCTTTGGCACATCATGAAGATGTATTCGGGACACGGAATTGATGATTTCGTGATTTGCCTTGGTTACAAGGGCTACCTCATCAAGGAGTATTTCTCCAATTACTTCCTGCACACGTCCGACGTTACGTTTAGCATGCGCGAAAATAGCATGGAGATTCATCAAAAGTTCGCCGAGCCTTGGCGTGTGACGCTGGTTGATACCGGCGAACTCACGATGACCGGTGGCCGATTGAAGCGGGTCGCCCCGTATCTCGACAACGAATCGTTCTGCTTTACCTACGGCGATGGTGTGGCGGATATAAATATTTCAGCGCTCATCGCCAAGCATCGTGAGGCTGGGCGACTGGCGACGGTGACTGCGATCCAGCCGCCCGGCCGCTACGGCGCGCTCCACATCGAAAACGAGACGGTTCATCATTTTCAAGAAAAGCCGGCTGGCGACGGCGCCTGGATCAACGGCGGATTTTTTGTACTTGAGCCTGGTGTGCTTTCCTATCTCGACGGTGACAACACTGTATGGGAACAACAACCCCTGCAGCGGCTGGCTGCCGAGGGCCAATTGACCGCCTATCGACACAGCGGCTTCTGGCAGGCAATGGACACGCTTCGCGACAAAAATCATCTTGAGGAATTGTGGTCGTCAGGAAGGGCGCCCTGGAAGATTTGGTGATGATGTTCGGCGATATCTACAACGGCCGCCATGTGGTGGTTACTGGACATACCGGCTTCAAGGGAAGCTGGCTGACCCTGTGGCTCAAGGAGCTAGGCGCAAAGGTCACGGGAATCGCACTTCCGCCGGAGACCGATCCCAACCACTTCGGCCAACTAAATCTCGATATCGAGTCGCACTTCATTGATATTCGCGATCAGAGACCGCTACGTGATCAGATACGGGAGTCTGATCCGGAGGTCGTGTTCCACATGGCCGCTCAGCCACTGGTGCGCCGCTCCTATCGCGCGCCCCTTGAGACTTGGGCCACCAATGTCATGGGGACCGCAAACGTGCTCGAGGCATGTCGTGAGGCTAGGCGCCTCACCGCGATCATCGTGGTGACTACCGATAAGTGTTACGAGAACAACGAGTGGGTATGGGGTTATCGAGAGACCGATCGTCTAGGAGGGTATGATCCCTACAGCGCGTCAAAGGCTGGGTGCGAACTGGTTGCCGCGAGCTACCGGAAATCATTCTTCAACTCGCCTGACGCGCCACTGCTGGCCACGGCGCGCGCTGGCAATGTGATCGGGGGGGGCGACTGGTCGGAAGATCGTCTGATCCCGGACTTGGTGCGTGCGATCCAGCACGGTAGGCCTGTGGAGATCAGATCGCCAACGGCAACGCGACCCTGGCAGCATGTGCTCGAGTGCCTATCGGGTTATCTCATGCTCGGACAGAAATTAATCGGACGCGATTCCACGTTTGCCGAGGCCTGGAATTTCGGGCCCGATCGGGAAGGCAATCGCCAAGTTCGGCAGGTCCTCGACACGATCAAGCGGCAATGGTCGGCCGCGGAATGGTATGCCCCTGGCCAGGCTCACGCGCACGAAGCGCATCTGCTTCAGGTCGACAGCGACAAGGCCCGTCAGCGAATGCAATGGCAGCCGGTGTGGACCTTCGACGAAGGTGTAAGTGCCACTGCCGAATGGTATCAAGCCTGGCTCGAACGAGGCGACGTCGTCAGCCGCGCGCAACTCGAGCGCTATGTGGCACGCGCTAACGCCCGGGAGCTGGCGTGGGCCGAGGGGGAGGCCTCATGAAGCTCGAGCGGACCGGCATCGAAGGTGTCTGGGTTGCAGAGAGTATTGCCAATCAAGACCAGCGCGGAAGGTTTTCCAGACTGTTCTGCTCGCGCGAGCAACAAGACATCATCGGATCGCGATTGATCGTTCAGATAAATCACTCCATCACCCGAAGCGTGGGCGCGCTCAGGGGGCTGCATTACCAAGTGCCTCCACATGCGGAAATGAAGATTGTGCGCTGCCTTAGGGGGCGTGTGTTCGACGTGGCTGTCGATTTGCGCAAGGGGTCGGCAACGTTTCGAAAGTGGATGTCGCTTGAGCTCACGCCAGAAAATAGCCGGGCTCTGGTTATCCCCGAAGGATGTGCCCATGGCTTCCAGGTGCTAGAGCCGGATTCCGAACTGCTTTATCTGCATACCGCGTTTTATGCCCCTAAAGCAGAAGGCGGAGTTCGTTTCGATGATCCGTTGATTGGCGTGGATTGGCCACTGACACCGACCGACCTGTCCGAGAGGGACCTCCATCATCCGCTTCTCGACAACAATTTCGAAGGAATAGCGGTATGAAATGTCGTCATTGCCATCATGAACTCGAACACGTCTTTCTCGATCTCGGTCACGCTCCTCCATCGAACGCTTATCTCTCGGCGAGCCAGTTGCGAGCGCCAGAGACGACGTTCCCGCTGCGGCTCTACGTCTGCGACAATTGCTGGTTGGTCCAGACGGAGGACTACACGGCGGCGGATGAATTGTTTTCTCGCGATTATGCGTATTTCTCCTCGACCTCGCTCAGTTGGTTGCAGCACGCGGCGCGTTATGTGGAGAAGATCACTGAAATCCTAAAGCTGAACCGCGACAGTTTCGTGATCGAGGTCGCCTCCAATGACGGCTATCTGCTGAAGAATTTCGTCGCGGCCGGGATCCCATGCCTCGGTGTTGAGCCCACCAGCACCGCCGACGCAGCGGAAAAAATTGGCGTTCCGGTGCTGCGTAAGTTCTTCGGCGTGGCGACGGCGATGGAGCTAGCGGAAGCGGGCAAACGCGCCGACCTGATATGCGGTAACAACGTCTACGCGCACGTGCCTGATATCAACGACTTCACGGATGGCCTTCGGATCGCACTCAAACAGGGCGGTACGATCAACCTCGAGTTTCCCCATCTGATGAACCTGATCAGGTTCAATCAATTCGATACGGTCTATCATGAGCATTTTTCGTATCTTTCCTTGACCGCCGTCGTTGGCATATTTGCAAAGGCAGGACTGCGTATCTTCGACCTGGAGGAACTACCGACCCACGGCGGTAGCCTGCGCATCTACGGATGCCACGAAAGCGACCCGCGGAAGACGCGGTCTGTCGTGATGGATGCGCTGGAGAAAGAGAATGCTTATGGCTTGCGTGACCTAGCCATTTACAATGGATTTCAGCAGAAGGCGGACAAGGTCAAAGACGATTTTGTTGAATTCCTGATTGCTCAAAAGCGCGCAGGTAAATCGGTCGCGGCGTATGGTGCTGCGGCGAAGGGGAATACGCTGATGAACTATGCGGGGGTCAAGCACGACCTCGTGAGTTTCGTCTGCGATGCCGCGATCTCAAAACAAGGCAACTATATGCCGGGCAATCATCTCGCCATCCTGCCGCCGTTCGAACTTGCAAAGTTCAAGCCCGATTGGGTTGTCATCTTTCCCTGGAATATCGCCGATGAGGTGGTCCAGCAGCAGAAGCAGGTTTTGGGTTCTGGCACCAAATTCGTCATCGCCGTTCCGGAACTGAAGGTTCTGCCGTGAAGGTTTTGGTGACAGGCGCAACGGGATTTGTCGGGCGGCATGTCGTCAGCGCGCTGCTCGCCAAAGGTCATTCCGTCACCGCTGTCGCCCGCAATGCTGACAAAGCACGATCGATGCCGTGGTTTACGCGGGTCCACTTTGTCTCTTGCGACCTTCACGGCGACTTCCGACCACTACTTTCTGAGGATCTTCGACCCGCTGCGTTGATCCATCTGGCTTGGCCCGGTCTACCAAACTATCGCGACTTCTTTCACCTCGGCCGAAATCTCCCTGCTGACTTGGCTTTTCTGGAAGCCGCCGTGGATGCGGGCGTGTCGCAAATCATGGTGGCGGGCACCTGTCTTGAATATGGAATGCAGTACGGGCCACTGACCGAACGGGCCGCAACCGCGCCGATCACGACGTACGGCTTTGCCAAGGACTCTCTCCGGAAATCTCTGCAGTTCTTACAGCAGAAAAAGCCATTCATCCTGCAATGGATGCGGCTGTTCTACATGTATGGCGAGGGACAAAGCCCAAAGAGCCTGTTGGCGCAGCTTGATCGCGCGATCGACGAACGGGCGCCATTGTTTAGAATGTCGGCTGGCGATCAGTTGCGGGACTACTTGCCAGTCGAGGAGGTGGCTGCCAATTTTGTCCTCGCGCTCGAGAACTCGGAAGCCTGCAACGGTGTCATTAATTGTTGTAGCGGGAAGCCGATCTCGGTTCTGGATCTGGTTTTGCAGCGTTGCCAAGCGCGAGCCAGCGATATCGAACTACAGCGGGGTTACTACGCCTATCCTGACTACGAGCCGTTAGCATTCTGGGGGGCGCCTTCAAAACTGAATGATTTGCCAGCGGCCGCCCTTTAGCGATGGACTATCAGGTCGCAAGTTCATGGGAGTTCTGGAGCGAAAGATCAGAGGCTTGCGCGCGTGTGCCACTCGTTTGGTGCTGATATCCGAAGACCGGCGTGCGCGACGTGCAACCTCGTATTTCTTCCAATGGTAGGTCGCGGCGAAGTATTATAAGAGGCGCAAAATTCTAGTTTTAGGTGTCCAAGGCTCGGCCTCGCTACAATTAGGGGCAGCGCTATACAAACCATCCAGGGGAGAACGGGAGAGGCTCCCACCAATTAGGCAGGCGGGTAATATGTTTGACCTCGACGAACTGTTCTCCCCAGGTCCATTGTTCCATAAGCCGTTTTCGTGCTGGACTCATTTTGTCGTAGTCACGGGTTTGGTTGTCGGAGAATAGCTTGTTACGCTGTCTGTTTCTGCGGAACGTATCGCTGTTGGGCCAGTCTTGTTGATCATAGATCAGGCCATTGGCGCCAACGACTACAGCGCGCTGTCCGCGCGAAACGATCCTGGCAGTCAAACTATTGTGCCCGCTCTCGATTCCATATGTATGCTCTTTAGTCGTGATGATCTTCGGTGTGAAGTTGAGGAAGTCGTTTCGAGCCATCATAAACCCGTTTGAACGAATGTTCGGATTTGGATAGCCGGGCATAGTCAAAACCGCAGGGTTGGTCAGATTCCATGCACGTTCAAATTCTGCTTCGATCGTGACGGCATCAGCTCCATAGATCGGAGAGTCCGGGTTTGGAGCGTGCTTTATGATTTCGTGCCCCCAAAGCTCAGCTACCTCGGCATCGAATGGAGTGCCATGGATAGCAAACCAGACTGCTTTCGATATAGCCCTAACGCTCTCACGGAAGCTCTCGTATGAGGCTGTAGCTCCGGCGATGCCGATGCTCGGCTCCGCCAAAGCTGCATGAAGTTTTCTTAGCCAATCACCGGACTCGATCTCGGTGAAGGTGTTGAAGCAGCAGATCAGTTGATGTGAAATCTGTTCTGAGGCGAGGCGATAGGCACCAATGTCGAAACTCTCGTCAGCCATTGCGAGCGCGCGATGCTTAATCCGCCGGAATATACCTCTGAAGCTAGGAGACCAGCGCGGGAAGCCCTTGTAAACGATGATCAGGTCGTGATCGATCCCCGCTGGGTATCGTTCGTACGATTCAACAAACCGCAGCATCGGTTCCGGCCCCTCAGCGTACCGAGCCAGATAAATAACCCCAATTGACATGTTCGCCTTCTTCAACGAAAGCCTGGAATCTGTCATCATAACCTTTAACGGTGTCAGCCTCAGCTAGATTTCCCAGCGCGCTCATGCGTGTGTCGCTTAATGCCGAATAGCGTATTGCGAAATTATTGCGTTTGCTCCGAGGTTTTCGCGGAACTCAAGATTAAGCGGTAGAACGTTTTGGCCGATATCGTGGCCCCCGATCAATCACGAGTTCGGACACTGGAAATGAGGTTTTAGCGAACTTGAGTTGTGCTGCCGAGCATATCCCGCACGTGCGACCTAGCCGATGCCCGAACGCCGCTAGTACTACACCTTATGTGTGTCCGAAAGCTCTAGGAAAAAGAGTTTACGGAGATCAGGCGGGGAACCGAGTCGATCAAAGACGGCCCTAGGATGCGGGAGGGGGCGGAGCCCGCGCCACGGAATGCATGTGTGGTGTCTCAGTCCATCTGGTCTGAACGTACGCATCCGGCGAAGGCCCCTAGATAGGCCGCTTTGTGGTGGAAGGCTGATCGCGCTTAAGCGGCGTGAGCGACGCTCTGAGGCTGCCAATTCCTAGGCAGCAGTTCGTCAATGCGCTTGGCAGGGTGATCTGGTAGGCGCGCCAGCAGGTCGGCGAGCCAAGCCTGTGGATCGATGTCATTGAGCTTGGCGGTGGCGATGAGGCTGTATATGGCAGCCGCACGCCGGCCACCCTCGTCGGACCCGCGAAGGTCCAATTTTTTCGCCCCACGGCGACCGCCCGTAGCTCACGCTCGGCAGCATTGTTCGACATGCAAAGCCGTCCGTCATCAAGGAAGCGGCTAAATGCATCCCAGCGGCTGAGGCAGTAGTTGATCGCTTTGGTCGTGTCGTTGTTCCTGGAGAGCTTGGCGCGCTGCTCGCGTAACCACGCCGCCAGGTCGGCGATCAGGGGACGGCTACGCTCCTGGCGCACACGCAAACGCTCCTGCGCAGTAGGACCGTTGATCTCGCGCTCGATGGCGAACAGGACATCGATGCGCTTGACTGCCTCGGCCGCGATCGGCGCCTTGCTGAGCCGCGCGAGATCAAAGAACTTGCGCCTGCCGTGCGCCCAGCACGCAGCTTCGATAATGGGGCCGCCCTTACGATTGGCCTCGTAGAGCCTGCCAAAGCCGGCGTAGGCGTCGGCCTGCATCAGTCCGGCATAGCCCGCCAGATGGTGCTCCGGATGCGCGCCGCCACGGTCGGGCGAATAGAAGAAGACGGCCGCCGGCGGATCTGGGCCAGCAAACGGACGGTCGTCGCGCACGTAGGTCCAGAGCCGGCCGGTCCGGGTCTTGCCCTTAGCCAGGACTGGCACCGTGGTGTCATCCGCGTGGTTGCGCTCGGCTGCGAAGACGTGGCTCCGGATCACATCGACCAAAGGCATCAGGGTTGCCGCGGAGGCACCTACCCAGTCCGCGAGCGTCGATACATCGAGATCGATGCCTTCACGCTGGTAGACGCCGCTCTGACGATGAAGCGGCAGGTGCAGGCCGTACTTGGCGAACAGGACATGGGCCAGCAGCTTGGGCCCTGCACGACCGCGCGCAATCGGATGCGAGGGAGCCGGCGGCTGGGTGATCGCTTCGCAGGCCCGGCAGACGAGCTTCTCGCGCACGTGCTGGACCTTCCACTGGCGCGGAACGAGCTCCAGCGTCTCGGTCACGTCCTCGCCAATCTTGCGCAATCGGCTATCGCCGCAGCATGGGCAGATGGCAGGCACCGGATAAACAATGCGCTCCCGCGGCAAATGCTCCGGCAGCGGCCGGCGGGCTGGCTTGCGACGCTCGAACGATGGCACCGCAGTCTTCTCGGCTGCCATCTGCGCCGCGGTCTCAGCTTGCGCCGCGTTCTCCTCCAGGTCAGCGAGCTGCAGCTCGAGCTGGTCCAGCAATGCGCCGCGCTCGGAGGACTGTCCGAACTGCTCGTGCCGCAGCTTCTTGATCGTGAACTTGAGCTTCTCGATCAGCAAGCTCCCCGCCTGGGCCTCGGCTTCCGCGGCCAACAAGACGCGGTCTCTGTCCGAACCGCTGATCCTGCTACCGATTCAAATCCCAGCGATCAGCCAGCCGCCTGCGGTCGCCAGGTTTGTTGCGGCATCCGCCAGTCGATGCCCTCAAGCAGGTAGCCAAGCTGGGTTGGTGTGATCGTCACTACGCCATCAGCCGACGACGGCCACAGGAAGCGGCCCCGCTCCAGCCGCTTGGCGTAGAGCGACATGCCGAGCCCATCGTGCCAGAGGATTTTGATCAGCTTTCCGCTTTTGCCACGGAACACATAGAGGTCGCCGCCGTGCGGGTCTCGCTTGAAGGCTTCCTGCACCAGCAAGCCCAGCGAGTTCATGCCGCGACGCATATCGGTGTGGCCGGTCGCAATCCACACCCGCACGCACGACGCAATGGGGATCACCGTAGGCGCCCATCTGCCAGCGCCGCCACGGCGGCCTTCAGCGTCGCCGCGTCGACCGCACCCGTGATCCGCATCCGAGCTCCGGTCGCAAACTCGATCTCGATCGCCCCGCCGCTGCTGGCCGGCGCGACTGGACAAGGCGTCGGCACTGACTCCGCGACCACCATCGCCGGTACGAAGCCAGGTTGATCGGCGGCATCCTTCGGCTCGGGCCGAAACGAGCGTCGCCATCGCAGCAGCAATGAGCGCGAAACGCCATACCGCCGCGCTGTTGCCGCAACCTGGCGCGGCGCCTGTAAGCTCTCCAGGACGATCTTGAGCTTCTCGCCCTCGGACCAGCGCCGTCGCCGACCCGTGTCCACCACCTCAAGCCGTTCGACTTGGGCACTGCGCCCATCACTGTCCATAAGGACAGTTCTCAACAACACGCCTCATTCGGCAAGGCGGCCTTCACCGGACGGATACGTCTGAACCGAGGAGGCTGAGGTTGGGAAGCTTCAGTGTTCCAAGAGAGACCGGATGAACGTGCACAAGAATGCGCCTTTGTCAAACGTCTGGAGGCGGCGGCCGCCGCTGCCGACCTGTTCAACACGTAACTGAATACGGTGGCCCAATCGGTCAAGCGGTTCCACGCCGAACGCAAGTGGTGGAATCACGATCAAGGCTACGAGCTTGATACGCAACGTAGGGCCGTCACGTTTAGCTGGCGGCGCCGTAGCGGCTCTGCCGCTTTAATATTCGGGACCAAGCCTCCGATAGTGGCATACCGCGCGGAATTGGCGCCAAATCCTCCAGCCCCGCTCCGCGGCGGTCCCGACGAAGAAGCGCCATTCCGAGCTACCAGGTCAAGTACTCTTCGACGTAGCCGCGTCGCGTCCAATATGGGAAACGAGTGGCAGTTACCGCCGCGTCTTTTGAGTATAGATCGCGGACCGTAAAACCATTGTGTTCGTGGTTGATGGAAAGGACAGCGTTCGTCGCCGACCGCGCGAAATCCCAATATGCCTCCGCGGTGTCGCGGGACATTTCAGTCCACGAATCAATGTTGACGATCAGGTCAAAGTGGCCAGCGCTTGGTCCGATATCGCATGCAGACATGATCTTGATGTGCGCACTTTCTTGTTCGCCACTGAGCCGAATAAAATTGGGCCCAAGCACGCGCCCTAGGAAGTAGGCCTGAGCTGCATTAGTCAAGGGAATGTCGACAATCGTGTAGTCTTTAACACCAAGCAGGTTTGCGAAATAAGCCGTCCGCCCGAGGCCGGCGCCAATTTCCAAAACCCTAAAGCCTGAGCGTTGTTTCGCAATCTGCGCGATCCGCCATGCCTGATAGATGGCGTGAACCGAACGGAAGCCAACTATGCCCCGGCTCGACGGTAAGCCGAGTTCTCCAGGAAATGGGTTCGGGAACTCTAGATTGACGCCGAGGGCCGCCTCGATCTGATCAAGAACCTGATCCGTCGATTGTGCTGCCTTCTCGTGCAGGCCTACCTGCTGCGGATCGGTTTCGAGGTAGGGAACGCGGCGCGTTCCAAGTGCTTCTGCAACAGATGTTAATCCGTTCATTAGCCAAAGCGAATAGAGAGACTTCCAATCTTCTGATTTGTTCAGCTGCTTGATTACGTTCTCATGTGGCTCCACCGAGCCAGGTGGCGCCTTTGCTATAGCGTCAAAGCCCCAAAAGAATGTGGTCTCGGCAGGATTGCGCAGAAGCCTTGCCGCTTTTTGAATATCCGATCCACTGAGCGCGTCATGAATTTCTTTCTTAATGATCGTAAGATCGCGCTCCCACATGGAATCTGACGCCGGACGATGCCGACCAAATGACTGTTTATAGGATTCCATCACGCGCGCCACTAAAGGAAGATCGTCCGCAGGGTCTGCGGAGGGTGAATAAACAAGAGGCGCCGGTGGTGCGGACGGGGCGCCGTTGAGAAGCCAAGCGAAATGCTCAAGGTTTGGCTTTGCGGGGGGCGCCTCTTCCGTTGAGGAGCGCGCAATCAAACGACGCATAAATTGCATTTCCTAAGTTCCCTTACAAGGCCGTGCGCCTGTTCGTGTCTACATGATCCGACCAAGTGTGGTCGAGGTTGAGGGGACAATAGTCAATTCTCTCGGAGTGGACAGGACCTTATTCAGCGACCGCCCGGTAGAATCAAAGGGCTTGGAGGAAACGGAAGGCCGAGGAGCCTCCCGTCAGCTCAAATGATGAGTCCAGCACCGATTGGCACAGAAAGGCAACTGCCAGCTGCGCATCGCATATACCCGCCGGCTGAGGCAGCAAAGTTACGGGCATGCTACGTCGTAGTGTCACACAATTCTGAACCGATTGCATTCACGAGCCTCTAGTTACAATCCGGTGAATTGCGGCCGGGCGCTTTGTGTGATGGGTAACAGCGAGTCTATTCGCTCGTGGATTGGCGGTCTTGTGTGTGATCGGCCATCTACCCTAGGTACCGTTCAAACACCTGCTCGGGAATCCCTCTGACGATCTCGCGTTCGCGATGGCGCAACTGGCGTTTCTGCGCTAGGGCGCAGCGTGGGATCTTTGTCTTCGCTTACGGCCCCCCTCGGCTTGTAGCCTCGTTCCGTCCTATCCCGAGCAAATGTGTATCCGTCAGGCGAAGGCCGCCTTGGGAATGAGGCGTTTTGCTCGAGAATTGTCCTTATGAACAGTGATAGGCGGAGTGCCCAAAGTCGAACGGCTGAGGTGGTGGGTACGGACCGGCGGAGGCTCTGGTCCGGGCATGAGAAGCTAAAGATCGTCCTGGAGACCTTAAAGGCGCGGTACCAAGTCGCGTCAATGTGCGGCGGTATGGCGCTCCGCGCTCATTGCTGGTGCGATGGCTTGTCGTCGCGTCCGGAGCCGAAGGAAGTCGCCGACGGCCTGGCCCTCGTGCCGGCGAGGGGAACATCAGAAATGGTGTGGTGTTGCAGTGCTCGTCACGAAGATGGTACCTGATGGACGCGGAAATCCAGTTGAAAGCGGCAGTCAAAAGGACCGGCGCGGCTCGCGCCGTCCAGACCCGTTCGTGGACGGAATTTGGGATGCGAGGCGAGGTTGTTATTGACCTCGGTCGTTCCACCTCCTATGCGGGCGCTTGCCTTTGAGTGTTGCCGAGTGTCCCTAGACCAAATGAAAATCGCCTTGATGCACCAGCGACTGCGCAATTGCAAAATGCTGGAGGGTGATGGCGTCACCAGGAGCGCCTTTGACCGACGCATCATCGTGATTGATGGCCAACAAGGATCTTGGATCGGCACCTTTATCGAATTGAAGTGCATTCCTCGAATCTTCGAGATGCAGGCCGCTTTGGTCAAGTGTCGGCGTGAACACGAAACTGTCGTGCGCAACACGATAGAATGGTGAGCTCTCGCTTTTGCTGTGCGGACTTGCTGCGAGCGCCCCAGCGTTCAGGTCGTCGACAAAACGGAAATCATTCCGGAAATTCTGATCCAGCAATTGGGAAAGCGCATCCGCGGCGCTCGAGGTAGAAGTAGGGCCGATCGTACCATCGCCGTTGAGGTCCTGATGGAAGATCGTCTCGAATGACTCCAGCGATCCGCTGTTTGGCGAGGCGCTCGCGAGGAGATCTGTGACATAGTTGCCGCTGCTATCGGTGCTCCAGATGTTGTAGAGACCAGTGGCAGTATTCTTCCAGGCAACGTCGTAGCCGCCGCTGACAGCCTCTGCACCGAGGATGCTCCAAGAGCTGCCAAACTGACCGGCAGTGAGCGCTGGCCCCCCAAACTTCAGCACCGATCCGCTGTTGCTCCCGACCGGCTCAAGATAATAGTTGGTCCCAACCTGTACCAGGCTGGTCGCGCCAAGGGCCTCGATTGTCGTCCCGACGAGGCCGATCGTACCGTCACCGTTGAGGTCCTGATGGAAGATCGTCTCGAATGACTCCAGCGATCCGCTGTTTGGCGAGGCGCTCGAGAGGAGATCTGTGACATAGTTGCCGCTGCTGTCGGCGCTCCAGATGTTGTAGAGACCAGTGGCAGTATTCTTCCAGGCAACGTCGTAGCCGCCGCTGACGGCCTCTGCACCGAGGATGCTCCAAGAGCTGCCAAACTGACCGGCCGTGAGCGCCGCCCCCCCAAACTTCAGCACCGATCCGCTGTTGCTCCCGACCAGCTCGAGATAATAGTTGGTCCCAACCTGCACCAGGCTGGTCGCGCCAAGGGCCTCGATCGTCGTCCCGACGAGGCCGATCGCACCGTCACCGTTGAGGTCCTGATGGAAGATCGTCTCGAATGACTCCAGCGATCCACTGTTTGGCGAGGCGCTCGAGAGGAGATCTGTGACATAGTTGCCGCTGCTATCGGTGCTCCAGATGTTGTAGAGGCCGGTGGCAGTATTCTTCCAGGCAACGTCGTAGCCGCCGCTGACGGCCTCTGCACCGAGGATGCTCCAATAGCTGCCAAACTGACCGGCCGTAAGCGTCGCCCCGCCAAACGTCAGCACCGGTCCGCTGTTGCTCCCGACCGGCTCGAGATAATAGTTGGCTCCAACCTGTACCAGGCTGG
Organism: Bradyrhizobium monzae; assembly: GCF_021458635.1. Classification (GTDB taxonomy): domain Bacteria; phylum Pseudomonadota; class Alphaproteobacteria; order Rhizobiales; family Xanthobacteraceae; genus Bradyrhizobium. Next base: position 765,914 of record NZ_JAIRDQ010000001.1, on the reverse strand, counting down.
TCGCACCAAGTGCCTCGATCGTTGCCACGACAGGGCCGATCGTCCCGTCGCCGTTGAGGTCCTGATGGAAGATCGTCTCGAATGACTCCAGCGATCCGCTGTTTGGCGAGGCGCTCGAGAGGAGATCTGTGACATAGTTGCCGCTGCTGTCGGCGCTCCAGATGTTGTAGAGACCAGTGGCAGTATTCTTCCAGGCAACGTCGTAGCCGCCGCTGACAGCCTCTGCACCGAGGATGCTCCAAGAGCTGCCAAACTGACCGGCCGTGAGCGCCGCTCCCCCAAACTTCAGCTCCGGTCCGCCGATGCTCCCGACCGCCGTCTCAAGATAATAGTTGGTCCCAGCCTGTACGAGGCTGGTCGCACCGGACGCCTCAACGACAACGGGTGTGAGCAGGCTCACCACCAAAGAGCTTGTCATCGTGCCATCGGCGAACTGGAAATTCTCCACGCCCGTGAGGGTATCGGTACCATCTGGCGAGCCCGAGCGCTGATCCGTGATGGTGAAGGTCTGCGTGCTCGCATTGTAGGCGAAAAGGTAGTTTGCCTCGCTACCGTAATACACCGCGGTGTCGGTGCCGGCACCGCCGATGATAGTGTCGTTGCCGCCGCCACCGGTGATCGTGTCGTTGCCCGAGCCGCCATTCAGCACGTTCGCGATGGCGTTGCCGACGATTACATCATTGCCGGATCCGCCGATGGCGTTATCGATGTAGGAACGGGAGTCGTTGTTGTAGAGATAGGAGTTGTAGACGTTGCCAGAGGCGTAGTGGCCGTTGCCGAGATAGGCTAGCTGCGTAGAGGAGTACACAGACGACGCGCCGGGATTGAGATTGATGCTCAGGTTCGTCGTGTAGTTGGACAGATCGTAGGTATCGACACCTCCGCCGTCCCAGATCGTCTCGTAGATGCGGTTGGCGGAGCCGCCGACGCCGCCCCCCGGCGCGAGCTGTGCGACACCGTTGATGAACTCCTGCCCAGTGGTCGGGCTCCACGTGTAGACCGTGTTGCCGCTCTGTGTTGTGTAGTTCGCGCCATACAGCGTCTGGAGCGCCAGGATATCGTTGGCCATATAGGTCTGCGGATATCCGTAGGCTTCATTGGTGTAGCCGGTCAGCGGCCCACCGACATAGCTGCGATAGCTCATGACGGTGTATTCGCTGTCGTCATGCGCACTCGGCACCGCGACATTGGCGACGCCGCCGGTCTCCTGGCTATGCTTGAGGCCCAGAGCATGCCCGAGCTCGTGCAGCGCTGTCGTGAAATAATAATTGCCGAGCTGTGCCTGTGTGTAGTCGTACTGCGTGCCAAACCAGACGTCGCCGCCGGCCGCGTAATTGCCGGGATAATAAGCGTAGGACGTCGGATTGGCGGCCGGCGACTGCGCGACCATGATGTCGGCGGAGCCCGTGCCGCTATAAGTGATGCTGGCGTTGGTGTAGCTTTTGATCAGCGCGATGGCGTAGTTGATCGCGGCCTGCATCTGGGTCGGCGCTGCCGAAAACCCCGATGTCGTCGGTTCGCCGTCGCCGCCGGAGTAGGGATTGGCATAGGTGCTGGACGACGTGGGAAAGCTATAGCTGATCGTGCCGGACCATTTGGTGCCCGCCAGCAGGCCATCTATGTCCGCGTTGTTGGTTGCACTAACGTTGGCAGAGGTAGCCAATGAAATCTCCGAGACAGCGGTCCCCAGCCGATTCGGGGTGAGGACAGGTGATTCTAGCTTGAGACCTATAGGTTTGGTTTAAGTTTGGCGGCACGGCCCGATCTGGTCCGCAATGTCTTGTTAAAGATCTTATAAAGTAGACATACGGACAGGGATGACCATGCCGGGTCCTCAAGTCCCGTCGTGATCCGCGAGGGAACCTATGAAACCACACCTGCTCCCAGCTGGCCTTCTCGGCGCTCTGGTTGCGTTTTTCTGGCTAAATCACCTGTCCCCAGGAGGATGGCCTGCTATGGTCGAAAAAGCCAACGCGGACGACAGCAGCAAGGCGTTGCGCGCGCCCTCGGTTCCACCGGCCCGCGACCCTTCCGCAGCAGTCGCCGAGGAGTACGAACTGGCTCGTCGCACGGGTACGGCGGCGGCGCTTGAGTTGTTCATTACGCGTCACAGTGACGATCCCCTTGCAGAAAGGGCTCGCGCAGATTTGCGGCGACTCCCCCGCTGATCCCCTTGCCGTTCCTTGGTCCAATAGTACCGCGTGAGAATGATGGCAGGGGAAAGATGCGGCCCAGCCGACGGTTCGCTGCGCTTGTCTACAGCCTTTCAATTTGATGATCGGCGAGACGGCCCATTTGATCGGTGATGACAGCTTGAAGATTATGTCGTTAAACGCGAGGTGACGGTGATTTGCTCCTTCCGAACGGCTCGAGTCGGCCAAGCCAAGAGCTCCATGCGATTGTCGCGCCGTTGCCGCGGGGGTCAGGGTTAGTGTCGACGCTTCTAGAGCGGCTCGCGGCGGCTGTTTGCCAGAGGAAGATCCCAAGCACCGCCTTGTCGATACCGCATTCCTTGATCGGAGCGCGCCCCTTCCCTGATCGCCCCCAAGACTTCCCTGATCCAGCTTTGTCGCTTCAGTATCCAAAATGGCTTATTTCGATGGCACTTCCTCGCGGTGGTTCACGCTGATCGCCGACTCGAGCGCTGTGTTTTCCCTGTAAATTCCCTGTTGCCCAGGGGATAAAATCTTGAGCTCTACCGCTCGTCCGCGATCACCTTGCCGTCGTTCGGCAGCGCGCCGGGGCTGACCAGTTCGACTGCGCCGCCGAGCTTGGTCACAGCCCGCAGGGTGCCTGCGATCTCCTCACGCAGTGCATCGCCTGACGTGTCCGCCTCGGCCTTCAGCGTCATCGCATCGGCCTCGCCCTGGCGGGTGACGACGAGGCGCAGCCGTCCGAGCGCGGGATGGCGTTTGCCAATCTCGGCGACCTGTTCGGGGCGCACGAACATGCCCTTGACCTTGGTGGTCTGGTCGGCGCGGCCCATCCAACCCTTGATGCGCATGTTGGTGCGGCCGCATTTGCTCGAGCCCGGCAACGCCGCGGTGAGGTCGCCGAGCGCCAGCCTGATCCAGGGGTGGTGCGGATCGAGCGAGGTCACCACGATCTCGCCGACATCGCCGGGCGTCACGGGATCGCCGGTGCCGGGCTTGACGATCTCCATGATCAGATCCTCATTCACGACCATGCCGTCGTGCGCCCCGGTCTCAAAGGCGATGAGGCCGAGATCGGCGGTGCCGAAGGCCTGGTAGGCGTCGATGCCGCGCGCCTTGATCTCGGCCTGGAGCGAGGGCGGGAATGCCGCGCCGGAGACCAGCGCGCGCTTGATCGAGGAGACATCGCGGCCCGCGGTCGCTGCGGCATCGAGCAGGATCTTCAGGAAGTCCGGGGTGCCACTGTAGCCGACGGGACGGTAGGCCTCGATCAGCTCGAACTGCTGCTCGGTATTGCCGGGGCCAGCGGGGATCACCGCGCAGCCCAGTGCGCGCGCGGAGGCGTCGAAAATGAAGCCGCCGGGGGTGAGGTGGTAGCTGAAGGTGTTGAGCACGACGTCCTCGGGGCGGAACCCGGCCGCGAACAGCGCTCGCGCGCCGCGCCAGGGATCGGCCTGCCGCCCCTCCGGCTCGAAGATCGGGCCGGGAGAGGTAAAGAGGCGGGCGAACGACCCCGGCGCCGCCGCCACGAAGCCACCGAAGGGCTGGGAGGCCTTGTGCAGGGCGGGCAGTTCGGACTTGCGCAGCACGGGAAGGGCCGCCAGCGCCGTCCTGGAGGTCACCGAGGCGGGGTCGATGCCCTTCAGCCGCTCGGCATAGGCGGGCGCGCTCATCGCGCTGCGCAGGACGCCTGGCAGGCGGGCGAACAGCTCGGCCTCGCGCGCCGCTGGCTCGCGCGTCTCGAGGGCGTCGTAATGGGCGGTCATGACAGGTCTTTCCGGGTTGGCATCCGTTGCACGCCGCCGCTCGCATGGGTATCAGACGGCCATTGGCGGGGCGTGGAGAGGACGCAATGGCGGACGAGAGCATCATTCCGGCGGAAGAGGCGGCCGACGTCGTCGCGCGCCTGAAGCGCCGCATGATCGAGGACGCGATCCCGCTGTGGTCGACCGTCGGCTGGGACCAAGAAACGGGCGGCTTCATCGACCGGCTGCACCGCGACGGCACGGCGGATACGGCCGCGCCGCGGCGTGTGTTCGTGCAGGCCCGCCAGATCTATTGCTACGCCAAGGCGGCGCAGATGGGCTGGTATCCCGAGGGGCGCGCCATCGCTCTGAAGGGGCTCGAGCACCTGCTGGCCAAGGCCAAGGCGCCCGATGGACGGCCCGGCTACGTGCACCGGCTGACGCCGGATGGCGCGGTGCTGGATTCGCGGCGCGACGCCTACGACCACGCGTTCATCCTGTTTGCGCTGGCGACCGTTTATGCGCTCGACAAGGACGCGCAAGTGCGCGCCGAGATCGACGCGCTGCTCGCCTTCCTCGATGGCCATTTGCGCTCGCCGCATGGCGGCGTGCATGAGAGCCTGCCGGTGTCGCTGCCGCGGCGGCAGAATCCGCATATGCACCTGCTCGAGGCGATGATCGCGTGCTTCGACGCGACCCATGATCTGTCGTTCCAGAATCGCGCCGGCGAATTCTTCGCGCTGTTCCTCGCCAATCTCTACGACAAGCGGAAGTGTGCGCTCGGTGAATATTTCGAGGAGGACTGGTCGAAGATCGAGCCGGTCAGCGTCGAGGCTGGTCACCAGGCGGAATGGGTCTGGTTGCTGAAGGGATTTGAACGCATCACAGGCTGCCCGACCGGACAGCGGCGCGCCGAGCTGCTCGCGACCGCGCTGCGCTATCGCGACACGGCGACCGGCTGCCTCGTCGACGAGGGCGACGACACCGGCAACATCCGTCGCTCGACGCGCCGGCTGTGGCCGCAGACCGAGATCGCGAAAGCGTGGATTGCGCAGGCCGAGTCCGGCGAGGCGGGCGCGGCGGATGAGGCGCGCGCGGCCCTGGTGCGGCTCGAACGGCATTACCTCAGCCATCCCGTGCGGGGCGGCTGGTATGACCAGTTCGACAGCGACGGCAAATCGCTGATCGACACCATTCCTGCGTCGTCGTTCTATCATGTTCTCTGCGCAGTCACGGAAGCGGAGCAGGTTTTGGAATAGGACTCTTTTATTTTGACGCGTTTTCTTCACGCGAACCGGTTCCCACTTCGCTTGAAAACGCTCTGTCAAAGCCAGCGCTTGCGGCGCTTGAAGCTCTTCAGGTTCTTGAAGCTCTTGCGCTGGTCGCCGGCGCCGCCGAGGTAGAACTCCTTGACGTCCTCGTTGTCACGCAGCTCGTCGGCGGTGCCGTCGAGCACGACCTTGCCTTGCTCCATGATGTAGCCGTGGCTTGCCACCGACAACGCGGCGCGCGCGTTCTGCTCCACCAGCAGGATGGTGACGCCGAGGTCGCGGTTGATCTTCTGGATGATCGAGAACACCTCCTTCACCAGCAGCGGCGACAGGCCCATCGACGGCTCGTCCATCAAGATCATCTTCGGGCGCGCCATCAGCGCGCGGCCGATCGCGAGCATCTGCTGCTCGCCACCGGAGAGATAGCCGGCCAGTCCCGTGCGCTCCTTCAGGCGCGGGAAATAGTCGAAGACCATCTCGAGGTCGGCGTCGACCCCGCGATCCCTGCGGGTGAAGGCGCCAAGCTTGAGGTTTTCCAGCGACGTCATGTCGGCGACGATGCGTCGGCCCTCCATGACCTGGAAGATGCCGCGGCGGACGATCTTGTCGGGATCGATGCCAGCGATAGGCTCGCCCTCGAACAGGATCTCGCCGCGCGTGACCTCGCCGTCTTCGGTTTTGAGCAGCCCCGAGATCGCCTTCAGCGTCGTCGACTTGCCGGCACCGTTCGCGCCCAACAGCGCCACGATCGCGCCCTTGGGGACGTCGAGGCTGAGGCCACGGAGCACCAGGATGACGTCGTCGTAGACGACCTCGATGTTGCGCACGGCGAGGAGGGGCGCGGGGGCCACGGCGGTTGGCTTGGCGTGAGGTGCTTCGAGGATGTCGGTCATTCGTGTACTGCCAATTGCTCCGCTGGTCATGCCCGGCCCTGTCCCGGGCCTCCACGTACTTCGTGCCGAGTGGTCAGGCGTGGACGGCCGGGACATCTTCGCGAAGACGCGGTTCGCGCTTTTGCCCGGCCATGACACTGATTACATTACCAGCCCAGCAGTTCCGGCTTGCGCGGCAGCTCGACGGTCTTGACCTTCTCGAGCTTGATGGTGCCCTTGGCCATGAGGTCGTTGAGATCGCCGTCGGTCGCGCCCGAGATCTTGGTGCGATAGAGCTCGACCTTCAGCGTGCCGCGATGGTCTTTGTCGGTCCAGGTCGAGGGCGCGCAGACGCCTTCCATGCCGGCCGGCACCCAGTCCTTCTTCTGATAGAAACCCTTCACGACGTTGTCGCCGGTGGCGCCGCCGTTCTTGGTGGCCCAGTCGAGCGCTTCCTTCATGTACAGCGCCGAGCAGACGGCCGCGACGTAGTGCACGGGACGATAAACCTTGCCGGTGGGATCGGACATCTTGGAGATCTCCATCACCGTCTTCATGCCGGGCGCATCGCCGCCCCAGCTCACCGCGGTGCGCAGCGGGAAGATGACGCCGTCGGCGGCGTCGCCCGCGGTCTTGGCGGCGTTCTCGTCCATGCCCCAGACATTACCCATGAACTGAATGTCGACGCCGGCGGTCTTGCAGGCCTTCATCACCGAGATGTTGGAGGCCGCGGTGTTGCCGAGATAGGCGTAGTTGGCGCCGGACGATTTCAGGCTCAGGCACTGCGCGCTGTAGTCACCCGGCGCGAGCGCGAACACCAGCGGCGGCAGCACCTCGAAGCCGAGCTCCTGCGCCATGGCTTCGCCGGCGGCCTTCGGCGCGTTCGGATAGGGATGGTTGGCGCCCATGTGGACGAATTTCGGCTTGCCGGGCTTACCCTTGGCCTTCCAGTCTTCCGCCGCCCAGATCAGCATCGCGCGGAGCGAATCCGAATAGCTCGGGCCGTAGAAGAAATTGTAGGGAGCGGGTTTCGCCTTGCCGCTGGTGCCTTCGGGATCGGTCAGGGCTGCGGCGTAGGAGCCGGAGAGGTCGGGGATCTTGTCCTGGGCGAGGAAGCCGGTCAGCGCTTCGGTGTCGGCGGTACCCCAGCCCATGATGGCCGCGACCTTGCTGTCGGGCGCCGACCACTTCTTGTAGAGCGCGATCGCCTTCGGCACCTGGTAGCCGTAGTCGTTGGTGTCGACGTTGAGCTGCTTGCCGCCAACACCGCCGTTCTTGTTGACCCAGGCAAATGTGTCGGCGACAGCCTGGCCGTAAGGCGTGCCGACATCGGAGGTGCCGCCGGAATAATCGGCAAGATGGCCGATGGCGATCTGCGCCTGCGCGGTGGCCGAGAATGCGGCAATCGCGATCGCGAGCGATGCGGTGCTCAAAAGGGCCTTCATCTTCATGGGTCGGTTCCTCCGGTTTATTGTTTAAATGAAGTTTCCGCGCTCAATGCGAGAACGGGTAGAGCTTCCAGTACGCCTTGATCTGCCGCCAGCGATGGGCGAGCCCGTCAGGCTCGAACATCAAGAACGCGATGATGATGACCCCGATCGCGATCTCGCGCAGGAAGGTGATGTTGTTGTTGAGCGACAGGGCCTTGTCGATCGCGCCGCCCTTCAGGTACAGGCTGAGCAATTCCATCGATTCCGGCAGCAGCACCACGAAGGCCGTGCCCATCAGCGTGCCCATGATCGAGCCGGTGCCGCCAATGATGATCATGGCGAGGAACAGGATCGAGCGCTCGATGCCGAAACCTTCCTGCGAGACCACGTTCTGATAGTGCGCATAGAGCGCGCCGGCGATGCCGGCGAAGAAGGCGGCAAGGCCGAACGACAGGGTGCGGTATTTGGTGAGGTTGATGCCCATGATCTCGGCGGAGAGATAATGGTCGCGGATCGCCACCAGCGCGCGGCCGTCGCGCGTGCGCATCAGATTAGTGACGAGGATGTAGCTCGCAAGCACATAGGCCAGCACGACGTAGAAATATTGCCGGTCGCCGCGAAGCGTATAGCCGAAGATCGAGAACGGCTCGGCGCTCGCCGGCACGGAGCCGCCGGAAAACCATTCGGCGCGGGAGAAGAAGTCGAGCAGGATATATTGGGCGGCCAGCGTCGCGATGACGAGGTAAAGACCCTTCAGCCGCGCCGCCGGAATGCCGAAGATCAGCCCGACCAGTGCGGTGACGACACCCGCAAGCGGGATCGCGAAGAACACCGGGATCGGCGCGTTGTTGGAGATGTAGGCCGAGGTGAAGGCGCCGAGCAGGAAGAAGGCGGCGTGCCCGATCGAGATCTGACCGGTGAAGCCGACCAGGATGTTCAGCCCCAGCGCCGCAATCGAGAAGATGCCGATCTGGATCATGATGCTGAGCCAGTAGCCGCCGAGGACTTGCGGCACGAGGCAGAGCAGCAGCACGCCGACAATCGCAAAGTTGCGGCTGGTCGTGGTCGGGAAGATCGTGGTGTCGGCCGCGTAAGAGGTGCGGAAATCACCAGCAGGGATGAGGGCAGGGCCGGCCATGGATCAGATCCGCTCGATGTCGTGGGTGCCGAACAGGCCATAGGGCTTGATCATCAGCACGATGATGAGGACGTAGAACGGCGCGATCTCGTAGAGATTGCCCCAGTGCAAATATTCGCTGTCGACATATTGCGCGATGTTCTCGAGCAGCCCGATGATGATGCCGCCGAGCACAGCGCCGCCGACCGAGTCGAGCCCGCCGAGGATTGCCGCCGGAAACACCTTGATGCCGTAGGCGGCCAGGCCCGAGGATACGCCGTTCACCACGGCGACGACGACGCCCGCGACCGCGGAGACGGTGGCCGAGATCGCCCAGGCCATCGCAAACACGCTCTTCACGGAGATGCCGAGCGACTGCGCCACCTGCTGGTTGAACGCAGTGGCGCGCATCGCAAGGCCGTATTTCGAGGCGCGGAAAAACCAGGCCATGCCGATCATCATGGCGACCGACACCACCAGGCTCATGACATAGACGGTCTGGATCTGGAGGCCGAACAGGCCGACCGACTGGCTCTCGAATACGCGCGGGAACGGCTGCGGGTTGACGCCGAACATCCATTTCAGCGCCGCCTGCAGCACGGTGGAGAGGCCGATCGTCACCATGATCACGGCGATGATGGGTTCGCCGATCATCGGCCTTAGGATCAGCACCTGGATCGCGATGCCGAACACGAACATGAACACCAGCGTCATCGGCATACCGATCCAGAACGGCACCTGGTATTTGGCGAGCAGCGTCCAGCATACCCAGGCGCCGACCAGCAGCAATTCACCTTGCGCGAAATTGACGACCTGCGTTGCCTTGTAGATCAGCACGAACGACATCGCGACCACGCCATAGAGCGTGCCGACCACGAGGCCGTTGACCAGGAGCTGAATGAGGAAGGCGGTGTTCATGTCGATGTCCGCGCAGGATGCAGAAGCGATGACGGTGCACCCGCTCCCCTTGTGGGAGAGGGTGGCTTCGCGAAGCGAAGACGGGTGAGGGGTGACGGTGCGGAGAGAGCACCCCTCACCCGAGTGAGGGTGAGGCTGACGGCGGAGATGCCCTCGCCCACAAGGGGAGAGGGCGCATCGACTGGCAGCGCGTGCTGGACTGGAAGCGATTTCACTCCGCGGCCTCCGCCATGGGGCCATATCCGCCGAGATCCACCACCCGTAACGTAGTTCGCACCCTCTGCGTGGTGCCGTCCTGGAAGCGGATCACGGTGTCGACGGGGATGTCGGCGGTGCCGCGATAGATTGCGTCGATGATGCCTTCGTATTTCTCGTTGATGACGCCGCGGCGCACCTTTCGCGTGCGGGTGAGCTCGCCGTCGTCGGCATCCAGCTCCTTGTAGAGCAGCAGGAAGCGCGAGATGCGTTGCGCCGGCGGCAGCGTGGAATTGACGGTCTCGACTTCCTTGCGGAGCAGCGCATAGACCTCGGGCCGCGAGGCGAGGTCGCTGTAGGTGGTGAAGGAGAGGCGGTTCTTCTCCGCCCATTTCGAGATGATGGAGTAGCGGATGCAGATCATCGCCGCGAGCGCGTCGCGGCCGGCGCCCAGCACCACCGCCTCGGCGATGTAAGGCGAGAATTTCAGCTTGTTCTCGATGAACTGTGGCGAGAAGCGCTCGCCGCGCGAGGTCTCGGCGAGATCCTTGATGCGGTCGATGACGACAAGCTGCTGATTGTTGTTGAAGTAGCCAGCGTCACCCGACAGCATCCAGCCGTCCCGGATGTCGGCGATACTCGCTTCCGGGTTCTTGTAATAGCCGAGGAACATGTTGGGATGTCTCACCACGATCTCGCCGACGCCGTGGATATCGGCATTGTCGATGCGGATCTGGACGCTGTCGGCCATCGGCACGCCGGTCGTGTCAGGATCGACCTTGCCCGCGGGATGCAGCGTGTAGGCTCCCAGCAGTTCGGTTTGCCCATAGAGCGTGCGCAGCGGCACGCCCATGGCCTGGAAGAACTTGAAGGTATCGGGCCCGAGTGCCGCGCCGCCGGTGGCGGCCGAGCGCAGCCGCGTGAAGCCGAGCCGGTCGCGCAGGGCGCGGAACAGGATCGCATCGGCAAAGCCCGAGCGTTTGCCCTGCTCGAGCGCTGCGAGGCCCGACCTCATGCCGATATCGAACAGCCGCTGCTTGAACGGCGTTGCGTCCATCACCTTGGCGCGGACGTCGGCAGCGATCGATTCCCAGACGCGCGGCGCGAACAGCACGAACGTCGGCGCAATCTCGCGCAGATCGTTCATCATGGTGTCCGGCTCTTCGACGAAGTTGATCTTCATCCGGCAGAGCAGGCCTTTGCCGAGCACATAGACCTGCTCCATGATCCACGGCAGCGGCAGAACCGAGACGTATTCATCGTCGGGGCCTTTGGGGTCGAAAGCGAGATAGGTCGCGCAGTGGCTGAGCACGCGGCCGGCGGCGAGCATCGCGAGCTTTGGCTGAGATGTGGTGCCTGAGGTTGTGCAGAGAATCGCGACGTCTTCGCCCTCGGTGGCGTCGACGAGCCGGTCGTAAAGCTCCGGCTCGCGTGTGGCACGCGTTCGGCCAAGTCCGGCGAATCTTTCCGCCGACATCAGCCTGGGGTCGTCGTATTTCCGCATGCCGCGCGGATCGGAATAGATGATGTGCTTCAGTCGCGGCACGCGCTCGGCCAGCGCCAGCAGCTTGTCGACCTGCTCCTCATCTTCGGCGAAGACGAGCTGGGCCTCGCCGTAATTGAGCAGATATGAAGCCTCTTCATCGAGCACGTCGCGATAGAGCCCGAGGCTCAACCCGCCGATCGCGTGGGCGGCTACTTCCGCCGCAACCCAGTCCGGCCGGTTGTCGCCGATGATGCCGATGACATCGCCGCGGCAAAGGCCAAGTTCGACCAGCCCGAGCGCGAAATCGCGCACGCGGGCCTGGTAGTCGTTCCAGGTAAAAGGGCGCCAGAGGCCGAGATCCTTTTCGCGCAGCGCGATCTCGTTGCCATGCTCCCTCGCATTGAGCCGGAGCATCTTTGGATAGGTGTCGGCCTGCGCAACGCGGCCTGCGTAATCCATCATGCCGCGCTCTCCTGCGCCGGCGGCGCGTCGTCGGGATCGACCAGCACCTCGTCCTCCTCACCGAGATAGGCGCGCCTGACGTGGGGATCGGCGAGCACGGCGGCGGGATCGCCCTCGGCGATCTTGCGGCCGAAATCCAGCACCATGACGCGATGGGAGATGTCCATCACCACGCCCATGTCGTGCTCGATCATCACCACCGTCATCCCGAACTCCTCGTTGAGGTCGACGATGTAGCGGGCCATGTCCTCCTTCTCCTCGAAGTTCATGCCGGCCATCGGCTCGTCCAGGAGGATGAGGCGCGGCTCCAGCGCCATGGCGCGGGCGAGCTCGACGCGCTTGCGCAGGCCGTAGGAGAGGGTGCCGGCTTGCGCTTTTCGCACCGATTGGAGATCGAGGAAGTCGATGATCTCCTCGACCTTGCGGCGATGCTCCAGCTCTTCCTTGCGCGCACCGGTGAGCCAGTACAAAGAGCCCGTGAGGAAATTATTGTTCAGGAGGTGATGGCGGCCGACCATGATGTTGTCGAGCACGCTCATGTGGTGGAACAAAGCGAGGTTCTGGAAGGTGCGGCCGATGCCGAGCTTGGGACGTGCATTCGGCGTCAGGCCGGTGATGTCGCGGCCCTGGTAGAACAGGTGGCCTTCGGTCGGCTTGTAGCGCCCGGAAATGCAATTCACGATCGAGGTCTTGCCGGCCCCGTTAGGGCCGATGATCGAGAACAGCTCGCCCTCGTTGATGGCGAAGCTGACGTCGGTCAGCGCGCGAACGCCGCCGAACCGCAAGGACACGCCGCGCACTTCGAGACTGGTAGCCACCAAACAAATCCCTCCCGGTGATGGCGCATTGAGTGGCGCTCTTCGTCTGTTCCTCTCGGGCAATCCTAGTACGGTCATGACTGTGAGGCCATGCAGCACATGGTCTCGTCAGGAGCCGCGCCACTTTCGTACCCGTTTGGGATCAAAAGCCGCATCACCCGAGGTGGCTCTCAATAGGGGAAAGCGCTATTTTGAAATGTCTTCGGCCTGACAATTCTGCGACAAAGTTTTTCGGGCGGCCGTGGCCCTACACCTTTCGTCGGATGGTGGCCGGAATGATCGTGTTGCAGTGCAACAGAAGGACGGGGTGAAGAAACGGTGCGACTGGCTTCGGGGTCATGATTTCAGAGGATCAACTGAAGCGCGTCGCCGCCTGGGCGCGCGAGCTCACGCCAGCGGAGATCGAGGTGGCCCGCGCCGGGATTACGGAGCGGTCCTACGGCACCGGTGAGACCGTGTTCATGCGCGGCGACAAATTCGATTATTGGGCCGGCATGGTGAGCGGCCTTGCCCGCATGGGCGGGGTTTCGCGCGACGGCAAGGAGACGAGCCTTGCGGGGCTCACGGCGGGCGCCTGGTTCGGCGAGGGCAGCGTGCTCAAGAACGAGCCGCGCCGCTACGACGTGGTCGCGCTGCGCGACAGCCGCGTTGCGTTGATGGAACGCTCGGCCTTCATGTGGCTGTTCGAGAACAGCGTCGGCTTCAACCGCTTCCTGGTGCGTCAGCTCAACGAGCGGCTCGGCCAGTTCATCGGCATGCTCGAGGTCAACCGCACGCTCGATGCGACCTCTCGGCTTGCCCGGAGCATTGCCTCGCTGTTCAACCCGATCCTCTATCCGGAATCGACCGCACATCTGGAGATCACCCAGGAGGAGATCGGTGCGCTCTCGGGCATGTCCAGGCAGAACGCCAACCGCGCGCTGAACCGGCTGGAGAAGGAGGGACTGCTGCGGCTGGAGTACGGCGGCGTCACCATTCTCAATGTTGAGCGGCTGCGCGGATACGGGGATTAGCGTGCATTGGCGGGCGCGTGCGCCGGCCAGAGGTCGGCGCGCCAGCGAAACGCGATCGCCAGCATCGCGACGAAGCCCCCAGCTGCATAGAGCGAGCCCGTCGCGGGATAGCCGATGATGTCGATGAGGCTGCCGGCCGCGAGCAGTCCGATCGGCAAGCCATAGATGACCATCATGCGCACGCCCATGACGCGGCCGCGCAGATGTGCGCTCGCCGTCCGCATCAGGATCACGGCTGCCGATATCATCGACATGCTCTGGGCGATTCCGGCGAGCACGAGGCAGGCCATCGCCACGGGCATGGTTCTGATTTCTACGAACACCAGCAGCAGCGTGTACCAGGCCAGTGTGGCGCCGATCAGAAGCCGGGCAATGCGCAGCCCACTGACGAGACTGAGCGTGATGGAGCCGGTCAACGAGCCCAGGGCAAAGCTCGCAGAGAGATAACCGAGGCCGGTCTGGTCGGTATGAAAGATGTCGCGTGCGATATAGGGTAGCAATCCATTCGTCAGCGGAAACGCGGTGAGATTGGCCAGGAATGCGACGCAAAGCGCGGCTCCCATTGCCGGCCCGCTCCAGGAATACACGATGCCTTCCTTGAGATCGCGCAGCAGCCGCGAGCCGGAATGGCTTTCCACCAGGCGATGTTCCGCGGACTTCGCGGGTCGGGTCAAGCAGAACATCAGAATCGCGGCCACGAAATAGAGGCAGGCGATCACCATATAGACCTTGCCGATGCCAAAGGTCACGAACAGCCCGGCTCCGGTCAGTGCCCCGGCAATGCGCGCGCTGTCCTGGGTCGTGCGCGAAAGACTGATCGCCCCTACGAGCTGCTCGGCCGGCATGATATCGGCGAGCAAGGCGCTGCGAAGGCCGAGATCCGACGATCGGATCAAACCCATGATCGTCACGATGACCATGACGTTGAGCGGCGCCAGATGGCCGGTCAGCGCCAACACCATGATGGTCGAAGCAAGCACTGTGTAGGTGAGACGCAGCATCACCAGCAGGTCGCGGTGACCGATACGATCGCCGACCATTCCGAGCACCGGTGCGACCAGCGTTCCGACATATTGCAGCGAGGCGAGAATGGTCAGCAGCAGCACGGAGCCGGTCTCGACCAGGATGTACCAGCCGAGCACGAGTGTCTCGATCTCGAACGCCCAGGAGGTGAGCAGGTCGGACGGCCACTGGAAACGATAGTTGCGGATGCGGAATGGTGCGAGCGCCGAACGCCGCGTAGTCGTGCTCACAACGCGATGACTCGTGTCACGGCGATTCCTGCCCTTGTTGTTTCTTCTTGTTCGGCAACGTAGCGCCGGCGATCCGCGTGTCAATCGCAGCCCTTGCGGGCCGCCCCTGCGTTCGGCTCTTATCTCACTGCTGCTCCCGGCTTCCCCTCTGCGAGCGCCGCAGCCATCGCCCGGATCAGTGGACGCATGAAATAGGCGTCGTCGGCTGGCGAGATGTCGGTGCGCAGGCCGTGCGCGGCAAGCTCGCCTGAGACTGCCGGTCCCACCGAGGCAATCAACGTGCGCTCGAATCCCGCGCGCAACTTCGCCTCGCTGCCGTGGGCCTTGGCGGCCTCGATCAGCCGGCGGACCTGGCCGAGATTGGTCAACGCGATGGCATCGATCCGTCCCTCCGCCATGTCGTCGATGGCGGTGACGATGTTGGCGTCCGCCGCCTTGGAATCGTAGACGTAAGGCAAAACGGTATCGACCTCGGCACCTTGCGCGGCCAATGCACCGGTCAGCGTGCTGTGATCCTTGTCCGGATAAAGCTGAAGACCGAGGCGCCGTCCCCTGAGGTCGAGCTTGCCCAGCATCTCGATCACGCCCTCGGTGGTCGGCTTCTCCGTGGTCTGCTGCGCCTCGA
Organism: Bradyrhizobium monzae; assembly: GCF_021458635.1. Taxonomy (GTDB): domain Bacteria; phylum Pseudomonadota; class Alphaproteobacteria; order Rhizobiales; family Xanthobacteraceae; genus Bradyrhizobium. Next base: position 750,556 of record NZ_JAIRDQ010000001.1, on the reverse strand, counting down.
GCGAGACTTCGCGCAGCGCCTTGCCGGGCTTCGGGCCGCGGGCGAACTTTCGCGATTTGACCAGCGCTGCGACGAAGGCCTGGTCGATCTGGCGCGCGCGCGCGAGTTTCATGATCCGCCGCAGGCCTTCACCGGTCATCAGTACGAGGTCGTCAAGGGGTTTGTCGATGGCGCGGCGGATCCAGGCCTCGACCGGAGCAGGGTCCGGCGCATCCTGAATGGTGAACATCGGGCACTGCACGACCTCGGCGCCTTGCTCGGCCAGGAGTTTTGAGAATTGCGCCTCCTCGCGGGTTTCCAGGATCAGGATGCGGGTGCCGGTCAAACGGTCGGCCATGGGCGTGCTCCAGTGAGCAAAAATCGCAATCGTCCGCTCATCTTGACACCGTCGTAGGGATTGGCGCAAGGGCCGCGTCGGTGCTAGAGCAGGACGCAAATCGCGGATCATTCCGCGGCCTTTGCACCAACCGTCATCAAGAGCGATGCCCGATCATCAATACGTTCTGACGCTGTCCTGTCCGGATCGTCCAGGTATCGTCTCGGCGGTGTCGACCTTCCTGGCCCATAACGGACAGAACATTCTCGACGCCCAGCAGTTCGACGACGTCGAGACCAAGAAATTTTTCATGCGCGTGGTGTTCACCGCGGCCGATCTCGCCGTGGAACTGGCCGCGCTCCAGACCGGCTTTGCCGCGATCGCCGAGCGTTTTGGCATGGAGTGGCAGATGCGCGACCGCGCCGCGCATCGCAAGGTGATGCTGCTAGTGTCGAAGTCCGACCACTGCCTGGTCGATATCCTCTATCGCTGGCGCACCGGCGAGCTGCCGATGACCCTGGCCGCGATCGTCTCCAACCATCCGCGCGAGGTCTATGCCGGGCTCGATTTCGGCAGCATCCCGTTCCACTATCTGCCGGTCACCAAGGAGACCAAGCGCGAGCAGGAGGCGCAGATCCTCGACCTCGTCGGCAAGACCGAAACCGATCTCGTGGTGCTCGCCCGCTATATGCAGATCCTGTCCGACGATCTCTCGGTAAACTTGTCAGGGCGCTGCATCAACATCCATCACTCGTTCCTGCCGGGCTTCAAGGGCGCAAAGCCCTATCACCAGGCCCATGAGCGCGGCGTGAAGTTGATCGGCGCCACCGCCCATTACGTTACGCGCGACCTCGACGAAGGTCCGATCATCGACCAGGACGTCGAGCGCATCAGCCATCGCGACACGCCGGAAGATCTCGTCCGCAAGGGCCGCGACATCGAGCGCCGCGTGCTGGCGCGCGCCATCCGCTATCACCTCGACGACCGCGTCATCCTCAACGGCCGCAAGACCGTGGTGTTTGTGGATTGAGTTGCTCTAACTGTCCTCTCTTGCTGGGAGAGGTAACGCACCGGCCTAGCGCACCGCGTCGCCGGACGTCGATCCGGTCGCGCCCTTCTGCGCCTGTTCTTCCTTCGCGCGATCGACCGCCGGCATCAGCCGCTTCTGCTCCCGTTCCTTCATCCACGCGTCGTATTGTGGCGTGCTTGGTCGCGGTGGGGCGTCGGCGGGCAGGCCGCCGGCCCATTGCGGGACATAGTCGCCCATGCCGGCCGACAGCTTCTCGTTGACGGTGCCGCAGCCGGTCAGCCCCGCGGAAAGCCCGACGAGAAGCAGGAGAGAATGGTAACGCATGGACATCGTGCGGGCGCCGGGTTCGGAGCGGGGATGATCGGACGCCGGATAACCAGCGGGTCAGCAACGATAGCCTTCAACAAGGTAAAATTGGCTTATTCGAGGTGGGTATCACAATACCGAACTGGATGGGTGCCTTGTTCGCTAATGTTCAAATTCTGCAAATGAAAGACGAAATCCTCCATCCACCCGCCAGGTCGCATTTCTAGACTGCGGCCACCGGCTCGCGACAATCTGGCTTGGTCGGAGACCGGGCTTTTTCGTTGACAGGTCCATTTTATTTGTACAATCGTACAAATGGGCGCGACCGGGACCAAGGTGCTCGGGTTACCCCGGCGTAACCGCAACATCGCGCTCTGCGCTTGGTCATCGGGACGCGCGGCTTGCGCCGAATGGTCGCCGAACGTCCGATTGACAATGAGGGCGCGAAAGACGCCTTGTGACGCGCGACATCGCTCGTGTGTGGGTTAAAGTGAGGCAAGGACCGGGCACTCGGTCCGGCGCACAAGAGGTCAGGAATGAAGGGGAGGGACATCTGATGTTCGAACGCAAACAGTTTACGCAAACGGTCTCTTGGGCGGCCGCGCTTGCTGCCGTCGCGGGCCTTGCCGCCGTCGCACCGGCCAAGGCGGAAGACACCGTCAAGGTTGGCCTGATCCTGCCGATGACCGGCGGGCAGGCTTCGACCGGCAAGCAGATCGAAAACGCGATCAAGCTCTACATGCAGCAGAAGGGCGACACCGTCGCCGGCAAGAAGATCGAGATCATCGTCAAGGACGACGCGGCGATCCCGGACAAGACCAAGACCGCCGCGCAGGAGCTGATCGTCAACGACAAGGTCAATTTCATCGGCGGCTTCGGCGTGACGCCGGCGGCGCTCGCGGCCGCGCCGCTGGCGACGCAAGCCAAGATCCCGGAAGTCGTGATGGCGGCCGGCACCTCCATCATCACCGAGCGCTCGCCCTATATCGTGCGCACCAGCTTCACGCTGGCGCAGTCCTCGACCATCATCGGCGACTGGGCGGTGAAGAACGGCATCAAGAAAGTGGCGACGCTAACCTCGGACTACGCGCCGGGCAATGACGCGCTCAACTTCTTCAAGGAGCACTTCACCGCGGGCGGCGGCGAGGTGGTCGAAGAGGTCAAGACACCGCTCGCCAACCCCGACTTCGCGCCGTTCCTGCAGCGCATGAAGGATGCCAAGCCCGACGCGATCTTCGTGTTCGTGCCGGCAGGCCAGGGCGGCAACTTCATGAAGCAATATGCCGAGCGCGGCCTCGACAAGGCCGGCATCAAGGTGATCGGACCGGGCGACGTCACCGACGACGACCTGCTCAACAACATGGGCGACGCCGTGCTCGGGACGGTGACCGCGCACATCTACTCGGCCGCGCACCCCTCGCAGATGAACAAGGACTTCGTCGCCGCCTACAAGAAGGCATACGGCACGCGTCCCGGCTTCATGGCGGTGAGCGGCTATGACGGCATCCACCTGATCTACGAGGCGCTCAAGAAGACCAATGGCGACACGGACGGCACCAAGCTGGTCGAAGCCATGAAGGGGCAGAAATGGGAGAGCCCGCGCGGCCCGATCTCGATCGATCCGGAGACGCGCGACATCATCCAGAATGTCTACATCCGCAAGGTCGATAAGGTCGACGGCGAGCTCTACAACGTCGAGTTCGCGACCTTCGAGGCCGTCAAAGATCTCGGCAAGACCAAGAAGTGACGCGCGAAAGCGCGTCATCCCCGAGCGCGCTTAGCGCGCATCGGGGATCTCGCCAGCCGCTTAGCGTCATGCCCGGGCTTGTCCCGGGCATCCACGCGAAAGCCCAGACAAGAACGTGGATGGCCGGGACGAGCCCGGCCATGACGACCTAACTCCAAGCTGAGACGATGACCTCAATCCTCACCAACCTGTTCGATGGCGTTGCCTACGGCATGCTGCTGTTCGTGCTCGCCTGCGGGCTCGCGGTTACGCTCGGCCTGATGAACTTCGTCAACCTCGCCCATGGCGCCTTCGCCATGGCCGGCGGCTATGTCTGCATGGTGCTGGTCAACAGGATGGGGTGGCCGTTCTTCGCCGCGCTGCCGCTCGCCTTCGTCTCCGCAGCCGCGATCGGCATCGTGCTCGAGCGTACGCTCTATCGCCATCTCTACGCGCGCAGTCATCTCGACCAGGTGCTGTTCACGATCGGGCTGACGTTCATGTCGGTCGCGGCCGTCGACTACATCCAGGGCTCGTCGCGCGTCTTCATCAATCTGCCGGCCGCGCTGCAGGGCCAGTTCGACGTGTTCGGCGTCGGCATCGGCCGCTACCGGCTGATGATCATCGTGATCTGCGGCCTGCTCACCATCGGTCTGCAAATGGTGCTGGCCAGGACCCGCTTCGGTAGCCGCCTTCGCGCCGCCGTCGATGACCCGCGCGCCGCGAGCGGCCTCGGCATCAACGTGCCGCAGGTGTTTGCCTTTACCTTCGCGTTTGGATGTGGCCTCGCCGGTCTCGGCGGCGCGCTGAGCGCCGAGATCCTCGGCCTCGATCCGTATTTCCCGCTGAAGTTCATGATCTACTTCCTGATCGTGGTCACCGTCGGCGGCTCGTCCTCGATCACCGGCCCGTTCTTGGCATCGCTCCTGCTCGGCATCGGCGACGTCGCCGGCAAATATTACGTGCCGAAGATGGGACCCTTCGTGATCTACACCATGATGATCGTGATCCTGATCTGGCGCCCGAACGGCCTGTTCGGCCGCACGGCCGCACGCTGAGTTTGCCGATGAACGCCTCTTCCGACGTCGGTCATTACGCCCAGCGGCAGGCGCGCTGGCACTATGGCGAGGCCGCCTTCTGGCTCGCCGTGCTCGCCTGCGGCTTTGTGTTTCCCACGCGCTATCTGATCATGACCGACATCCTGCGGCTGGCGCTGTTTGCGATGTCGCTCGATCTCATCCTCGGCTATGCCGGCATCGTCTCGCTCGGCCACGCTGCCTTCTTCGGCGTCGGCGCCTACGCCGCAGGGTTGCTCGCGCTGCACGGCATCATCAACGAGCCGGTGCTGGCGCTGATTGCCGCAGGCCTCGCCGCGATGGTGCTCGGCTTCGCCACCAGCTTCCTGGTGATCCGCGGCGTCGACCTGACCCGGCTGATGGTGACGCTCGGCATTGCGCTGCTGCTGGAGGCACTCGCCGAGCGCTTCTCCAACATCACCGGCGGCACCGACGGCCTGCAGGGCATCGAGATGCAGCCGATCCTCGGCGAGATTCCGTTCGACATGTTCGGCAAGGCCGGCTTCTTCTATTCGCTGGCCGTGCTGTTCGTGTTGTTCCTTCTGGCCCGCCGCATCGTGCATTCGCCGTTCGGCCTGTCGCTGCGTGCGATCAAGAACAATCCGCTCCGCGCCGCTGCCATCGGCATCCCGGTCAACCGCCGCCTGATCGCGATCTATACGCTCGCGGCGCTCTACGCAGGCATCGCAGGCGCGCTGTTCACCCAGACCACGGCGATCGCCTCACTCGATGTGTTCGCCTTCGACCGCTCCGCCGATCTGATGCTGGTGCTCGTCATCGGCGGCGCCGGCTATCTCTATGGCGGGCTGATCGGCGCGGTGATCTTCCGTATCCTCCAGGAAGTGTTCTCCACCATCACCCCGCAATATTGGCAGTTCTGGATCGGCCTCGTGCTGGTCGTGATCGTGCTGGTCGGCCGCCAGCGCCTGCATCGCTGGGTGCTGTACGTCCCGAATCTGGTCATCAAGCAGGTCGCCGGACGCAAGGCCGTCGTCGCTGTGCCGGAGAGCGACGCATGACCATCGCGCTCGAAACGCAAAATCTCGAAAAGACGTTTGGTGGCCTGCGCGTCACCCGCGACCTGTCGCTGAAGATCGAGCAGGGCGCTCGCCATGCACTGATCGGCCCGAACGGTGCCGGCAAGACCACTGTGATCAACCAGCTCACCGGCGTGCTCAAGCCGAACTCGGGCCGTATCCTGCTCGAAGGCGAGGACATCACCGATCTGCCCGTGCACAAGCGCGTGCTGCGCGGCCTGTCGCGCACCTTCCAGATCAACCAGCTCTATCCTGATCTCACGCCCTTGGAGACCATCGGCCTTGCCGTCTCCGAGCGCCTCGGCCATGGCGGCGACTGGTGGCGGCGAATGGGCACGCGGAACGATGTCAATGACGAGATCGCCGATCTCCTGACGCGTTTCCATCTGCTCGACGTCATGAACGAAGAGACGGTGACGCTGCCTTACGGCAAGCAGCGCCTGCTCGAGATCGCGGTCGCGATCGCTGCCAAGCCGCGCGTGCTGCTGCTCGACGAGCCCGCCGCCGGCGTGCCGGAAAGCGAGCGTCATGACATTCTCGCCGTCGTAGGTAGCCTGCCACGCGACGTGACCGTGCTCCTGATCGAGCACGACATGGATCTCGTGTTCTCCTTTGCCGACCGCATCTCGGTGCTGGTCTCCGGCGCGCTACTGACCGAAGGCCCGCCCGACCGGGTCGCGCGCGATCCGCAGGTGAAGGCGGTCTATCTCGGCGAGGAGGCGGTCAATGTCTGACCTGCTCGCAATCGACTCACTTCGCGCCGGTTATGGCGAGGCCGTGGTGCTGCCCAACATGTCCCTGCGTCTTGCCGAGGGGCAGGTGCTGGCGCTGCTCGGGCGTAACGGCACCGGCAAGACCACGCTGATCAATTCCATCGTCGGCGTCACCCGCCGTTTCGCCGGTAATGTCATCCTCGGCGGCACCGACGTCACGACCATGCGGCCGGACCGGCGGGCGCGCGCCGGCATCGGCTGGGTGCCGCAGGAGCGCAACATCTTCCGCTCGCTGACGGTGGAGGAGAACATGACCGCGGTGGCGCAGCCCGGTCCCTGGACCGTCGAGAAGGTCTACGAGATGTTCCCGCGGTTGAAGGAGCGGCGGAGCAATTTCGGCAACCAGCTCTCCGGCGGCGAGCAGCAGATGCTGGCGATCGGCCGTGCGCTGACCCTCAACCCAAAGGTTCTGTTGCTGGACGAGCCGACCGAGGGCCTGGCCCCCATCATCGTCGAGGAGCTTCTGAAGGCGATCGGGACCATTACCCGGGCGGGCGGCATCTGCTCGATCATCGTCGAGCAGAACGCGCAAAAGATTCTGGGGCTCGCCGACCGTGTTGTGATATTGGAGCGCGGAACGATCGTCCACGACGCCCCGAGCGCCGCGCTGAAGGCCGACCCGTCGGTTCTGGAGCGCTATCTCGGCGTCGCAGGGGCGGCGGCCCACTCATAAATTCTCGGGAGTTCAAGAATGCAGCGAACCAAAGCCCCCTTCCGCGCCGACGAGGTCGGCAGCCTCCTGCGCCCCGCCAAGATCAAGGAAGCCCGCAGCCGACTCGAGAAGGGTGAGATCTCGGCCGACGATCTGCGCAAGATCGAGGACATGGAGATCGAGAAGGTCGTGCACAAGCAGGCCTCAGTCGGCCTGAAGCTCGCGACCGACGGGGAATTCCGCCGCTCCTGGTGGCATTTCGACTTCCTGGCCAAGCTCACCGGCTGCGAGCTGTTCCACCCCGATGCCGGCATCCAGTTCGCGGGCGTGCAGACCCGTCACGACGCGGTGCGTGTGATCGGCAAGCTCGACTTCCCCGACGACCACCCGATGCTGGACCACTTCCGCTTCCTCAAGAAGAACGCTGATCAAGCCCACGTCACCGCCAAGATGACGATCCCCTCGCCGGCCGTGCTGCACTTCCGCGGCGGTCGCAAGGCGATCTCCAAGGACGTCTATCCCGATCTCGAGGCCTTCTACGAGGATCTCGGCAAGACCTACCGCAAGGCCGTGAAGGCGTTTTACGACGCCGGTTGCCGCTATCTCCAGTTCGACGATACCGTGTGGGCCTATCTCTGCTCGCCGGACGAGCTTCAGAAGGCGCGCGAGCGGGGCGACACTCCGGACGGTCTCCAGCAGATCTATGCGCGTGTCATCAACTACGCGCTGGCCGAGAAGCCCGCCGACATGGTGGTGACGACACACGTCTGCCGCGGCAATTTCCGCTCGACCTGGATTTCTTCGGGCGGCTACGAGCCGGTGGCGGAGACCATGCTGGCCGGCACCAATTACGACGGCTACTTCCTGGAATACGACAGCGACCGCGCCGGCGGCTTCGAGCCGCTGCGCTTCCTGCCCAAGGGCAACAAGGTGGTCGTGGTCGGCGTCATCACCTCGAAGTTCGGCGAGCTCGAGAAGAAGGACGACATCAAGCGTCGCCTGGAAGAAGCCTCCAAGTTTGCCCCGCTGGAGCAGCTCGCTCTCTCGCCGCAGTGCGGCTTTGCCTCGACCGAGGAGGGCAACATCCTCTCCGAGGAAGAGCAGTGGGCGAAGCTGGCCCTTGCGGTCGAGATCGCGAAGGAAGTGTGGGGCAATTGAGCCCCCGCTAGCTCGCCGTCATTCCCCGCGAAAAGCGGGGAATCCAGTACGCCGCGGCTTCTCGATGACCCACAGACCTCTCGGAATACTGGATCGCCCGGTCGAGCTGGGCGATGACAGCTGAGTGTTGGGCAAGTGGCACGGCGCTCATAAGCAGCGCGCAAACGCGCCTCACTTCTCCGCCAGATAGACCTCGCCCAGCAGCGACGAATTCGACCACGGCACCTGCTTGTTCTTCGTGCCCGAGACCACCTCGGCCCGCACCCGCGTCAGCATCTGCTGCACCTCCAGCCCCGGCGTACCGAGATGGCGGGACAGTGCGGCCGAGAACGGTGAATTGGCGCCCTCGCCATCGAGCGCCACCTGGCCCGGTGCGGTCGCGAATGCGATCAGCGTGCCGGCCCCTAGTGTCGCGCCGGAGCCGAGGCTCGTTGGCGCTGCGAGGCCTGACGCGCCCTCAATGCCGCGACTGCTGCCGGCGCTTGCGACCTGCTGCGCCATCGGATTGTTGCGGCAGGCATCGAAGATCAGGATGTTGGTGCGGACCTGGTCGTCGAGGCCGGCCATGATCGTATCCATGTCGATCATGGCCTCGGTCATGCTAGTGCCCGGCTTGAGCTCGACATCGACGGGAATGAGGTAGTTGCGGCCGTCGACCTGCACGCCGTGACCGGCATAGTAGACGAGTGCTACCTGCGCCCGTGCTGCATCACGCAAAAACTCGCGCGTCATCTTCTGCATTGCGGCCCGGTCGAGATCGACGCCCTCCGACACGATGAAGCCGATGTCACGCAAGCTCTTGGCGATGGCGCGCGCATCGTTGGGCGGGTTGGGCAGTGCCTTCACATGGGCATAGGCGCCGTTGCCGATGACGAGCGCCATGCGCTTGCCGGGCGTTGCGGGGGCAGGTGAGGGCGCAGGCGCGGCGTTAGCCTGCTGCTGCGTGGACGTGGTCTGCTGTTGTCCTGACGGGGCGGGTGCATCGCGCGGGATCGGCGCGGCGGCGTCCGCCACCAGCGACAGCCGCACTTTTGCGGTGGCCTGATTGGCCTTGCTGCCGGCGTCCGAGGCCACGATCGCGAGCGTGGCGTTGTAGTCGTCCTTCGCGCGCGCGTAGTCACCCTTGGCCTCATAGGCCAGCGCGCGATGGGTGTAGGCGGAGATCAGGACGCTGTTCGGCGGCGTCATGATGTTGACCGGCGGCTTGTCCTTGGCAAGCCGGATCGCCTCGGAGCCGTCGGCAATAGCGCGATCGAGATCGTTCTTCGCGCGCCAGATCGCGGTGCGGTTGATCAGCGGCTGCGGCAGCGTCGGATCGAGCCGGATCGCCTGGTTGATGTCGGCGAGCGCGCCATCGAGATCGCCGAGCGCCTCCTTCGCAATGCCGCGGTTCTGGAACGAGAACGCCGATCTCGGATCGGCCTTGATCGACATGTCGTAATCGGCGATCGCCTTGGCGTAGTTGCCCTTGCCGCGCCAGGCATTGCCGCGGTTGTGGAAGATGATGCCGCTCGGCGGCCCGAGCTTCAGCGCATCGTCGAAATCCGCGATCGCGATGTCGTAGTCGCCCTTGTCGTAATAGGCCGAGCCCCGCATGTTGTAGACCGCCTGGCTCGGCTGCAACCGGATCGCTTCGGTGGCGTCGGCAATGACACGGCCGTAGTCGCCTTTCTTGTTCCAGCCCACCGCGCGCCAGAAATAAACGGTCGCGAGCTGCTCGCCCTTGAAAACCTTGAGCGCGATGATCTTGCTGCAGGCGTCGACCATCTGGTCCGCCGGCGTGGTCTCGGTGGTGCAGAGCGGCCCGAGCTGGCGGCGCGATTGGGCAGAGCAAGGCGCCGACCATAGCGCGGCGGCGAGCAGGCAGAATGCCAAGAACAGGCGGCGCATAGCGATGGTCCCGGACTTGAGGGGAGGCGCTTGTTTGTTGTCTGGCGGTGCGCCGGGGTTCATCGCTCCCGTTATCGCGACATGGCTGGTTCGGAGCTCGACTCAGGTATTCCCTGAGTGGGCAGAATTTGCTAGGAGACGGGTCCCAACTTTCCTGCCCACCGCTGTCCCACTCATGAAAAACGACGAAATCCTGAGCCAAATCACCGAGTTCTGCCGCAAGGCGGACATGGCGGAATCGACGTTTGGCCGGCGTGCTGTGAACGATGGGAAGCTCGTGCACCGGCTGCGCGAGGGCAAGCGCATCACCATCGACACGCTGGATCGGATCCAGGCCTATATCGCCGCGTCCACGACGGGCGGCCTGCCGCCGCTGCGGGGGCTACAGGTGCCTCCGGAAAAGCGCGATCCGCGCGGCAATTTCCGCTTCTTCGAGAACCGCCAGAAGTACCTGCTGTTTGTCCACACCTGCAGCGAGAAGCGGGTGGTTGCGGAGCGCGTCGCGCTGGAACTCGCCAGCATCCATCCGAGGCCGCCCGCCCTGCGCATCTTCGACGCCGGTGTCGGCGACGGCACGGTGCTGGCGCGGGTGCTGCGGGCCACCCACCAGCGCTACCCGCACATGCCGTTCTATGTCGCCGGCAAGGAGCTCAGCCTCGAGGATTTGCGCCTGACGCTTGAGAAGGTCCCGGACCGCATTTTCGAGCACCCGGCATCGGTTTTCGTCTTCACCAACATGTTCTATTCGGAGGCGCCCTGGCTGACGCCGGCATCGCCTGCGGCCGCCGCTGCCACCGTCTGGCACGAGGTTCCGCTGCGGGGCGCCTCATCAGGCGAATTCGAGCAGCAGATCGCCGAGCTGCGGCCGTTCCTGGAGCAGAACTGGCGCGCCGCGATCAGCCCGCGCACGGCCATGCCGCTGTATGAGCGGCCGGTCGTGCTGGTGCTCTACCGCGAGGACCACCGGTTCCTGCTGGATTCGACCATTCCGCGGCCGGGCCAGACCGAGGCCAATTTCGACCTCGTTATCGCATCCCAGCCATACCGGGCGCTGTCCTCGGTCAATTTCCGGGCCAAGCGGATCATTGCACCGCTGGCGCGGGCGTTGCGCCCGGGCGGTCGCCTGATCGGTATTCACTCCCACGGTCACGATCCCGGCATGGAAATGATCCAGGCGATCTGGCCCGGAGAAAATCCTTTCTCGGTGAGCCGTCATGAGCTATTGCGCGCCGTTAAGTACGAGCTCGGGTCGTTGGGCCGCGACTTAAATTTTAATGCATACGCGGATAACCGTTCGATCTTCAGGTATGATATGGAAGCGCTGCCCAACGAGGTGACGGGTACCATCGGAACCTCGACGGCCTTTGCAGCCTGGAATGCGGCGGTGTATGTCGCTCAGATTGAGGACGACCGGTTGACAGACATGACTCAAAACGGCCGCACTCTGGATGCCGCCAGGGATGTGCTGCGAAAGTACAACGGGCTCTGGTTTCTCGACGAATCCTACGTCATCTCGCGCCGGCGTGATTGACATCATCCAAGGGTAAACATCGCAAACTCCGCCTGAAGCGGCGGAACAAGGGGTTACTGATGCGCGCGTCCTATCTTTTCACCAGCGAGTCCGTGTCCGAAGGCCATCCGGACAAGGTCTGTGACCGGATTTCCGATGAAATCGTCGATCTGTTCTACCGGGAAGGGCCGAAGGCCGGCATCGATCCCTGGCAGATCCGCGCGGCCTGCGAGACGCTGGCGACCACCAACAAGGTGGTGATCGCCGGCGAGACCCGCGGTCCGAAGTCGGTCACCAACGAGCAGATCGAAAGTGTCGTGCGCGAGGCGATCAAGGACATCGGTTACGAGCAGGACGGCTTCCACTGGCAGAAGGCCGACATCGAGATCCTGCTGCATCCGCAGTCGGCCGACATCGCGCAGGGCGTCGACGCGCTGCAGCCGGGCGAAGTCAAGGAAGAGGGCGCGGGCGACCAGGGCATCATGTTCGGTTACGCCACCAACGAGACGCCCGACCTGATGCCGGCGCCGATCTTCTACGCCCACAAGATCCTGCGTCTCATCTCCGAAGCCCGTCACTCCGGCAAGGAGAAGGTGCTCGGTCCGGACTCCAAGAGCCAGGTCACCGTGCAATACGAGAACGGCAAGCCGGTCGGCGTGCGCGAGATCGTGGTGTCGCACCAGCATCTGGTCGAGGACATCTCGTCCAAGCAGATCCGCGACATTGTCGAGCCCTATGTGCGCGAGGCGCTGCCGAAGGACTGGATCACGCCGAAGACCATCTGGCACATCAATCCGACCGGCAAATTCTTCATCGGCGGTCCCGATGGTGACTCCGGCCTGACCGGCCGCAAGATCATCGTCGACACCTACGGCGGTGCGGCGCCCCATGGCGGCGGCGCGTTCTCCGGCAAGGATCCGACCAAGGTCGACCGCTCCGCGGCTTACGCTGCGCGCTACGTCGCCAAGAACATCGTCGCTGCCGGTCTCGCCGACCGCTGCACGCTGCAGCTCGCCTACGCCATCGGCGTGGCGCGTCCGCTGTCGATCTACATCGACACTCACGGCACCGGTAAGGTGTCGGAGGACCAGCTCGAGAAGGCTGCCGCCAAGGCGATGGATCTCACCCCGCGCGGCATCCGCAGCCATCTCGATCTCAACCGCCCGATCTACGCGCGCACGTCGGCCTACGGCCATTTCGGCCGCACGCCCGACAACGAGGGCGGCTTTTCCTGGGAGAAGACCGATCTCGTCGAGGCGCTCAAGCGCGCGGTCTGATTTTTGTGCGTCATTCCGGGTTCGTACGCGGACCCGGAATCCTTCACCCTCACGTCGCGATTCCGGGGCCCCTCTTGGAGGCGTCCCGAAAATGCCCGTTCAACAATAGGACACTCGCAATGAACGCGAAGCCCGGCTTCACCGATTACATCGTCAAGGACATCTCGCTCGCCGATTTCGGCCGCAAGGAACTCTCGCTGGCCGAGACCGAGATGCCCGGCCTGATGGCCACCCGCGAAGAGTACGGCCCGAAGCAGCCGCTGAAGGGCGCGCGTATCGCCGGCTCCCTGCACATGACGATTCAGACCGGCGTGCTGATCGAGACGCTGGCAGCTCTCGGCGCCGACATTCGCTGGGTCTCCTGCAACATCTATTCGACGCAGGACCACGCCGCGGCTGCGATCGCCGCCGCCGGCATTCCGGTGTTCGCGGTCAAGGGTGAGACGCTGACCGAATATTGGGACTACACCGCAAAACTGTTCGACTGGCACGGTGGCGGTCACCCGAACATGATCCTCGACGACGGCGGCGACGCCACCATGTACGTCCATCTCGGCCTGCGCGCCGAGAACGGCGACACCGCGTTCCTGGACAAGCCGGCTTCGGAAGAAGAGGAAGTCTTCTTCGCGCTTCTGAAGAAGCAGCTCAAGGAAAAGCCGAAGGGCTACTTCGCCGAGATCGCCAAGAGCATCAAGGGTGTTTCCGAAGAGACCACCACGGGCGTGCATCGCCTCTATGACATGCAGAAGGCCGGCACGCTGCTGTGGCCCGCCATCAACGTCAACGACAGCGTCACCAAGTCGAAGTTCGACAACCTCTACGGCTGCCGTGAATCGCTGGTCGACGGCATTCGCCGCGGCACCGACGTGATGATGTCGGGCAAGGTCGCGATGGTCGCGGGTTTCGGCGACGTCGGCAAGGGCTCGGCGGCCTCGCTGCGCCAGGCCGGCTGCCGCGTCATGGTCTCCGAAGTCGATCCGATCTGCGCGCTGCAGGCGTCGATGGAGGGTTATGAAGTCACCACCATGGAAGACGCCGCGCCCCGCGCCGACATCTTCGTCACCGCGACCGGCAACAAGGACATCATCACCATCGAGCACATGCGCGCGATGAAGGATCGCGCCATCGTCTGCAACATCGGTCACTTCGACAACGAGATCCAGATCGCGTCCTTGCGCAATCTGAAGTGGACCAACATCAAGCCGCAGGTCGACGAGATCGAGTTCCCCGACAAGCACCGCATCATCATGCTGTCGGAAGGCCGCCTCGTGAACCTCGGCAACGCGATGGGCCACCCGTCCTTCGTGATGTCGGCGTCCTTCACCAACCAGACGCTGGCGCAGATCGAGCTGTTCGCCAACAACAAGGACGGCAAGTACAAGAAGGAAGTCTACGTGCTGCCGAAGACGCTCGACGAGAAGGTCGCGCGTCTGCATCTCGCCAAGATCGGCGTCAAGCTCACCGAGCTTCGCAAGGACCAGGCCGACTATATCGGCGTGAAGCAGGAAGGCCCGTACAAGAGCGACCACTACCGCTACTGAGACGCTGATCACAGAGATCATCGACGCAAAGCCCCGGAGCGATCCGGGGCTTTGTAGTTTCGACGCATGGAATTCAACTCGCTTTGCAGTTGCTCCACGGCTGTTTGCCAATTGACGGCCAGCAGCGACGGGCCGACAATCCTCGGTGGCGGAGGAAACCATGCAACAAGAACATTTCGACGTGCTGATCGTCGGTGCCGGGCTATCAGGCATCGGCGCGGGCTATCACTTGCAGAACAAGTGTCCGGGCAAGAGTTACGTCATCCTGGAGGGGCGCGACTGCATCGGCGGCACCTGGGACCTGTTTCGCTATCCCGGCATCCGTTCCGACAGCGATATGTTCACGCTCGGCTATTCCTTCAAGCCGTGGACCGATCCGAAGGCGATCGCGGACGGGCCGCAGATCCTGAACTATGTGCGCGAGACCGCGGCCGAGAATGACATCGAGAAGCACATTCGCTTCCGCCATCGCGTCAAGCGTGCGGCGTGGTCGACGCCGGAGGCGCGCTGGACCGTCGAGGTCGAGCGCATCGCGGGCGAGGGCGCGACCGAGGTCGTGCGCATCACCTGCAATTTCCTGTTCATGTGCGCGGGCTATTACAAATACGAGGCGGGCTATACGCCAGAGTTCAACGGCGTTGCGGATTTTGCCGGCCGCATCGTGCATCCGCAGAAATGGACCGAGGACATCGACTATTCAGGCAAACGTGTCGTCGTGATCGGCTCGGGCGCGACCGCGGTGACGCTGGTGCCGGAGCTCGCCAAGACCGCAGCCCAGGTCACCATGCTGCAGCGCTCGCCGACCTACGTGGTGTCACGCCCGGCGCACGACCCAGTCGCTAACAAGTTGCGCCGCAATCTGCCGACGCGCCTTGCCTATCATGTCATCCGCTGGCGCAACGTGATGTGGGGGATGTTCTTCTTCCAGCTCAGCCGGCGGCGGCCGGACAAGGTGAAGAACCTGATCCTCGGCGGCGTGCGTATGGCGCTCGGGCCGGACTACGACATCGCCACCCATTTCACGCCGCGCTACAATCCCTGGGACCAGCGGCTCTGCCTCGTGCCCGACGGCGACCTCTTCAAGGCGATCCGCGAAAAGCGCGCCGCAGTGGTCACCAACGAGATCGACACCTTTACGCGCGATGGCATCCGTCTGAAGGATGGCAGCGAGCTTGCCGCCGACATCATCGTGACGGCGACGGGTCTGGTGCTCCAGGTCGTCGGCGGCCTCGAGATCAGCGTCGACGGTCGCGCCGTCGATTTCGCCAGCACGCTGACCTACAAGGGCATGATGTATGCCGACGTGCCCAACATGGCGTCGGCCTTCGGCTACACCAACGCGTCCTGGACGCTGAAATGCGATCTCACCTGCGAATATGTCTGCCGTCTGATCAACTACATGGACCGGCATAATTTCCGGCAGGCGATGCCGCACAATGACGACCCCGAGATCACCGCGCAGCCGTCGCTCGATTTCACCTCGGGCTACGTGCAGCGCTCGGTCGCCAAGATGCCGAAGCAAGGCTCGAAGCAGCCGTGGCGGCTGTACCAGAACTACGCCCTCGACATCGTGACCCTGCGCTTCGGCCGGATCGACGACGGCGTGATGCGATATTCCTGATCACGCCGCCGGTTCTACGGCCAATGCGTTGTTTTGCGTATACGGCCGCTGGGTTGAATCGGCGATGGTTCCGAACGGTTAACGCCGGATTAACGGTTGAGTCCTAGCCTGTGTCGGCCGGGGTTACTCGCAAGGCCGAGGTGAGCCCAATGGAAGCCCAGAAGATCGCGGTCGACGCCGTCGTCGCGCTGACCGATTGCGACCGCGACGCCGTCATCGCCTTTATTCGCCGGCTCTATCTCGCCGGCGTCACCGACCCCAAGCGCCTGACCTTCAAGGGCCTTCAGGCGCTGTCGCGGGCGTGAGTCGGCTGGTTTCGGCCCGTTTCGGCCCAATCTGTAGTCCCGCGCTTTCCCCAGCGTGACTGCAACCCAGCGGTGAATATCTTGCCGCTCGGGCTGGGTCGCGTTAGATCACGTCCCCGGCTGGGTCACTCGGGACTTGGGGAAATGCTGAAGCAGCTTTTTGCACCGCAACTTGTCATTTTGTATGTGCTTGCGGCCTCGACGATTTACGTTCACTTCCGCGGCAAGCAACGGCTGCGCTTCGCGCGCCAGCTCGGTGATCACTCAACCTACCTCGCCCCCTACAATGTGCTGATGTATGCCGGCTCGGCCGTGCCGAACAAGCCTGTCATCTCCGTCGAGCAATTTCCGGAGCTGAAGCCGCTCAGCGAGAACTGGGAGACCATTCGCGACGAGGCCGTCCGCCTGTTCGACGAAGGTTTTATCCGCGCGGCAGCGAAGAACAATGATTGGGGCTTCTACTCGTTCTTCAAGAGCGGCTGGAAACGCTTTTACCTGAAATGGTATGATGACTTCCTGCCGTCTGCGAACACGCTGTGCCCGAAGACGGTGGAGCTGCTCAAGTCGATCCCGAGCGTGCACGGCGCGATGTTCGCGATGCTGCCGCCGGGCGGCAAGCTCGGCGCGCACCGCGATCCCTTCGCGGGCTCGCTGCGCTATCATCTCGGCCTGGTCACGCCGAACTCGAACAAGTGCCGAATTCTGGTCGACGGCGTCGAATGCGTCTGGCGTGACGGCGATGCCTTCATGTTCGACGAAACTTTCATCCACAGCGCGGAGAACGCGACCGACGTCAATCGCATCATCCTGTTCTGCGATGTCGAGCGTCCGATGAGGTACGGCTTCATGACCGCGATCAATCGCTGGGTCAGCCATCACATCGTCAAGGCGTCGGCAACCCAGAACGTCGACGGCGAGAGCGTGGGTGTGCTCAACAAGGTGTTCGGCAAGCTCTACGAGATCCATCTCGGCAGCCGCAAGGTCAAGGAGTGGAATCGCAACGTGTATTACACGCTGAAGTATTCGATGACGGCGGTGGTTGTTGGCCTGATCGTATTTTCGGCGCTGCGATAAGGCCGAGGCGCGTAGGGCGGATCAGCAGCCTCTCGAGCTCCGCAATCGTGTTCGACATCCGCGGCAACAAGGTTACCGCGATTTAGCGGCCGAACATGGAGCAGGAAATGGCCCCGTTGCCACTTGCGAACACCGAGACCGTGCAATTCTTCCGCGCTTGGCTGGATACCTTTGCGAGCTATGTCCGCGAGGTCGACTACGCCTCGGCGCGGCCACTCTTCCACCCTGATGTACTGGCCTTCGGCACGCATAACGATGTCATCCCGGGTCTCGATCAGTGGGTCACGACACAATGGGACAACGTCTGGCCCAAGACGACCGACTTCCGCTTCGTGCTCGACCAGACCTCGGTTCTGGCGTCTCCCGATGGCACGATGGCGACCGTGATCGCGCCGTGGACGAGCACCGGGTACCATAGTGATGGCAGTTCGTTTCCGCGACCGGGCCGGGCAACGATGGTGTTCGCGAAGACTGCCGGCAGTTGGCTGTGCGTTCACTCCCACATGTCGCTCAACCGCGGCATCCCCCAGGCGTCTCACGCCAGCCGATCGGTGAAGGCCTGGTAGGCTTGGGGCGGACAAATCGCTCATCCGCCCTACGATAGTTCTATACGGTTGCAGGAACCCTTGGGCGCGCAAGAAAGTTGGTGCTCAAACGACCATCGGGGGGGCGCGTCAGAAGGAGACGCTCCCATGACAACGCTCGGCCTCGACGCCGCCCAACTGACTCCATCCGAACATCAACTCCAGCTCCGCCGTGCCATCATCGCCTCCACCGTGGGGACTGCGATCGAATGGTATGATTTCTTCCTCTACAGCACCGTGACGGGGCTGGTCTTCGCAAAACTGTTCTTCCCGCATTCCGACCCCTGGGTTGGCACGCTGGAAGCATTTGCCATCTATGCGGTCGGCTTCATCGCGCGTCCGATCGGTGCTGCGATCTTCGGGCACTATGGCGATCGGATCGGCCGCAAATCGACGCTGATTGCAACGTTGCTGCTGATGGGCCTGGCGACCGCCGCGGTGGCCGTGGTGCCGACCTATTCGAGCATCGGCATCTGGGGCGCGGTGATCCTGACCGTGCTCCGCTTCATTCAGGGCGTTGGCGTCGGCGGCGAATGGGGCGGCTCGGTGCTGATGTCGATGGAATGGGCGCGCAATGACCGCTCGCGCGGATTGATCGCGTCCTGGCCACAATTCGGTGTGCCCTGCGGCTTGTTCCTTGCCAACCTCGCCGTGCTGGCCTTCAGCCAGATGGCGGGCGACCGTTTCCTGGCCTGGGGCTGGCGCATACCGTTCGCGCTCAGTCTCATCCTGGTCGGCGTCGGTCTCTACATCCGGCTCGGCATTCTCGAAACGCCGGTGTTCTCCAAATTGCTGGCGGAGCGCCGGATCGACCGCACACCGATGCTGACGGTGATCAGGCAACATCCGAAGGAAATCCTGCTCTCAGCCTTCGCGCGCATGGCCGAGCAGGCACCGTTCTACATCTTCACCGCGTTCGTCTTCTCCTACGGCATCGGCACGCTGCACCTCTCGCGTGACTTCCTGCTGACCGCGGTGTTGTCGGCCTCGGTGCTGTCATTCGTGACGATTCCGGTTTGCGGTCATCTGTCCGATTTGATCGGCCGCAAGAATATGTACATGGCCGGCGCGCTCGTCACCGGCATCTTCGGCTTCGTCTATTACGCGATGCTCAATACCGGATTGGAGACAGTCATCTTCCTCGCGATCGTCCTGTCGCTGATCCCGCACGACATGATGTACGGTCCGCAAGCTGCCCTGATTGCCGAGAGCTTTACCGGACGCCTGCGCTACAGCGGCGCCTCGCTCGGCTATCAGTTTGCATCCGTGATCGCGGGTGGCCCCGCGCCGTTGATTGCAGCCTGGTTGTTCGGCACGTTCCACTCGGCGACGGCCATCGCGGCCTACATCGCGGTGTGCTCGGTCATCACGCTGGTCGCGACCGCGCTGATGACCGACTACACCGGCAAAGACATCAATGCCGCGGATGCGCACGGTTCGCGGGCGTGAGGCCGCCGCGTAGGGCGGATTACTACGCCACGCTAATCCGCACCTTACGCTTTGCGCCTATTCCGGCTGACCGATGCTTACCTTCAGCGTGCCGATGCCGTCGACGCCGCATTCGAGCTTGTCGCCGGGCTGGAGTTGCGACACGCCGGCCGGCGTGCCCGTCATGATGATGTCGCCGGCGGCGAGCTTCACCTGCTGGGACAGCTGCCAGATCGTCTCCGGCACGTTCCAGATCATCTGCTCCAGGTCGCCGGTCTGGGCTTCCTTGCCGTTGACCGTGAGCCAGATCTTGCCCTTGGATGGATGGCCGATCTTCGAGGCCGGCTGCACCGCGGAGGCGGGCGCCGAGCCGTCGAACGACTTGCCGATCTCCCACGGACGCTCCTTCTTGCGCGAGGCGATCTGGAGGTCGCGGCGGGTGAGGTCGATGCCGACGGCGTAGCCGTAGACGTGGTCGAGCGCCTTGTCGGCGGGGATGTTGAGACCGCCGCTCTTGAGCGCGACGATCAGCTCGACCTCGTGATGCAGATCCTTGGTCAGCGGCGGATAGGGAATCGTGGCGCCATCGGGCACCAGCATGTCGGCATGCTTGGCGAAGAAGAACGGCGGCGCACGCTCGTCATTGCCCATCTCGCGGATGTGCTCGAGATAGTTGCGGCCGACGCACCAGATGCGGCGCACCGGATAGCGGCCGGCCTCGCCGACGACGGGAAGCGAAGCCTGGGGCGGAAGCGGAATGACATAGGAGGCGGCGTTCATGAAGCGATCTCGCTGCTCTTGGTGGGTGAAGGAACTCTATGCGGTTGCGCTGATCGGCGCCAGAGCGCCGGCGTCGCGATGTTGCAGGCGGAAGAACGAGGCGTAGCGGCCCGAGCGGCGAAGCAGCTCGTCGTGCCGGCCCTGCTCGACGATCTCGCCGCCCTCGACCACCAGGATCGCGTCCGCGTACATGATGGTGTGCAGGCGGTGCGCGATCACGATGGTGGTGCGGTTCTGGCAGAGATGCTCGATCGCCTCCTGCACCTGCCGCTCCGACTCGGAATCGAGCGCGGCGGTGGCTTCGTCCAGCAGGATGATCGGCGCGTTCTTGATCAGCGCGCGCGCCACCGCGATACGCTGGCGCTGGCCACCCGACAATTGCGTGCCGTGCTCGCCGACCGGCGTGTCGTAGCCGAGCGGGAAGCCCATGATGAAATCATGCGCGCAGGCCGCTTTCGCCGCTTCGATGATCTCGTTCTCGCTCGCGCCAGGTCTGCCGAAGGCGATGTTGTTGCGGATGGTGTCGCGGAACAGATAGACGTCCTGGCCGACATAGGCGGTCTGCGCCCGCAGCGATTTGCGCGACACCGCGCCGATCGACTGGCCGTCGATCACGATGTCGCCTTGCGTCACCTCGTAGAAGCGCAACAGCAGCGCCAGCACAGTCGACTTGCCGCCGCCGGACGGGCCGACCAGCGCGGTGACCCTGCCGGGCTCGGCGACAAAACTCATCCGGTTGAGCACGGTCTCGTTGGCGCGATAGGAGAAGCTGACGTCGCGCAACTCGATCCGTGCATCGGAGAGCTTGAGCGCCGGCTTGTCGTCGTCGGAATGTTCGCTCGCCGGGCTGTCGACGACTTCGAGCAGCATGCGCGCGCCGACGAGCTGGCTGTTGAGGTCGATGTTGAGCCGCGCCAGCCGCTTGGCCGGCTCGGTCGCCATCAGGAACGCGGTCATGAAGGAGAAGAACGCGCCGGGCGTGGCGTTGAGCGCGACCACGCTGTAGCCGCCGTAAAGCAAGCAGCCGGCAACCGCGAAGCCGCCGAGCATCTCCATCAGCGGGTTGGAACGGTTGGCGACGCGGGCCATCTTGTTGGCGTTGCGCTCGACGATCGCGATGTTCTCGTCGATGCGGCTCTGCATGGTGTCTTCGAGCGTGAACGCCTTCACCGTGCGGATGCCCTGCAGCGATTCCTGCATGGTCTCCAGGATGTCGGCGGTGCCGGTGAACTGGTTGTAGGCGAGGCCCTTGATGCGCTTGACCAGCTTGCGCAGCACCAGCATCGCCGGCGGCACCGCGACGAGGCCGATCAGCGACATCAGCGGATCCTGCCACACCATCACGCCGATCATGGCGAGCAGCATCATGAGGTCGCGCCCGACGGCGTTGACGAGCATGTTGAGCACGTCGGTGATCGACTTGGCGCCGGCCGTCAGCCGGGCCAGAAATTCGGACGAATGCCGCTCCGAGAAGAACCCGACGCTCTCGCGCATCAGCTTGGCGAACAGCTGGCGCTGGTTGGTGGCGAGGATGGCGTTACTGATCTTGGTCAGGATCACCATGTGGCCGTAAGTCGCCACGCCCTTGATGAACAGCAGGATCACGGTGATGCCCGAGAACATCGCGATGCCCGGGATGTTCTTGTCGACATAGGCCTGGTTGATGACCTGGCCGAGCACGTAGGTCGCGCCGGCGGTCGCACTGGCGGCCGCCGCCATCAGCGCAAAGGCAACGAGGTAGCGCCGCCAGTAGACGACGCCCTGTTCCATGACCAGGCGGCGAATGAGGACCATTGCCGCATAGGGATCGTCGGTGATTTTCTTTGGAAACTGGGCCATCCGTAGTCCATTGACGGCCAAGGCGAAAAGCCTGCCCGCGCGTCAGGGATCGAAAGGCCTCTGTGCCCGCTAAAGCTGAGGTTTTCAAGCCCAATTAAGGGCTTGCGCCGGGATGGAATCTAGGCCGAGACGGCGTGGTGGAGCTCGCCGTGGCGCTCGCGGAACAGCTTGTCCTCCCAGGCCAGCGCGTGCGCCGCGATGGTCTCGAGGTCCTCATATTGCGGCTTCCAGTCGAGCAGGCCGCGAATGCGGCTGGTGTCGGCGACCATGGTCATGATGTCGCCGGGCCGGCGCGGGGCGTATTGCACGGCGAAGCTGCGGCCCGACACCCGCCGCACGGCGTCGATGGTCTCGAGCACCGAATAGCCGCGGCCATAGCCGCAGTTCAGCGTCGTCGAGGCGCCGCCATTGCGCAGGTAGCCCAGCGCCGAGCGATGCGCCTGCGAGAGGTCGGTGACGTGGATGAAGTCGCGGATGCAGCTGCCGTCCTGGGTCGGGTAGTCGGTGCCGAACACGTCGATCTTGGCGCGCTGGCCGGTCGCGGCCTCAACCGCGATCTTGAGCAGATGCGTGGCGCCGACGGTGGCAAGGCCAATGCGCGCCTGCGGATCGGCACCGGCGACGTTGAAATAACGCAGCGTCACGTACTGCATGCCGTAGGCGGCGGCGACGTCGTGCAGCATGATCTCGGTCATCAGCTTCGACGAGCCGTAGGGCGACAGCGGCCGCGTCGGCGCGTGCTCGGGCACCGGCACCTGGTCCGGATTGCCGTAGACGGCGGCGGTCGAGGAGAAGATGAAGCGGTTGATGCCGCGCTTGACTGCGACGTTGAGCAGGTTGCGCGCGGTCATGAAATTGTTGCGGTAGTAGCCGAGCGGATCGCGCATCGACTCCGGCACGACCACGGACCCTGCGAAATGGATGATGCTCTCGATGTTGTGCTGGGCGATCACGCCTTCGAGCAGGTTCTCGTCGCCGGCATCGCCAATGAACAGCGGCACGCCTTCCGGCAAATAGGCGGAGAAACCGGTCGAGAGATCGTCGATCACGACGACGTCCTCGCCGGCTTCCGCCAGCGCCAGGACCGTGTGACTTCCGATATAGCCGGCGCCGCCGGTGACTAGCACAGTCATGATCTCACCCGTCTTCGATCAACGCACCAAGTTAACGTTTGCGCGGTGAAGAGGGGGTTTCGGCTCGGCTGAACTGGTCACTATGCTTAATGTTGCGTATAGGACTTTGCGAAACGGAGCATGACGTGGCGAATTTCCCGGGCGATCTGCAAGTGATCGTGCCAAATCTGCACAGGCGCTATTCCGGAGTCACCGCGACCAACCGGATGGTCGCACCGCGGCTGGCAAAACTCTATCGCGCCGCATGGTTCGGATCGGATGCGCCGGAGGGGATTTCGCGGCTGAGCGGCGCTGATGTCCTGAAATTATGGCGCCGCAAGTCGCCTCTGATCTGGCACGCGCGCCGCAACAACGAGATGATCGCAGGTGTCGTGCTGCGCGCGCTCGGCTGGCCGCTCAAGCTGGTGTTCACCTCGGCGGCGCAGCGGCATCACAGCTGGATCACGCGCTGGCTGATCCGGCAGATGGACGCGATCATCGCGACATCGGACATCTCGGCCTCGTTCCTCAAAGTGCAATCGACCGTGATTCCGCACGGCGTCGACACCGATGTCTATGCGCCGCCGGTCGATCGCGCCGCGGCGTTCGCGGAAAGCGGCTTGCCGGGCCGTTACGCCATCGGCTGCTTCGGTCGCGTGCGCGCGCAGAAGGGGACCGATGTGTTCGTCGATGCGATGTGCCGCTTGCTGCCGCGCTACCCGGATTTTACTGCGGTTATCGTCGGACAAGTCACGGCCGAGCAGACGCCATTTGCGAACGATCTGAAGAAGCGCATCGAAGCAGCCAACTTGCAATCGCGTATCGTCATCACCGGCGAATTGCCGATCGAACAGGTGCAGCGCTGGTATCAGCGGCTGACCATCTACGCCTTCACCTCGCGCAACGAAGGTTTTGGCCTGACGCTGATCGAGGCGATGGCGGCCGGCAGCGCGCTGGTTGCTGCGCGCGCCGGTGCGGCCGAGCTCGTGCTCGAGGATGGCGTGAGCGGCGTGCTGATCCCGACCGGTGATGCGGAGGCGCTGACGGCGGCGCTCGAGCCGCTGATGCGCGATGTGACCAAAGCGACCACGATGGGCGAGCGCGGTCGCGAGCGCGTGCTCGAAAAGTTCAGCCTCGATGCCGAGGCGGCGCGGATCGGCGAGGTCTATCGTCCGCTGATTTGAGCGAGTGCGTCGCGTGCGACGGTAAGTCGTTGATTTCGCTGCTGCGGGCTACTGTGCATGGGGTTGTTTTCGCGTTTTCGGCCGGATCGCAGCTCTCTACCCCCGCCTGATCTTCGCAATCACCCCGCTCACGAACGCGTCGAGGTCGCCGCCGGAGAAGAGAAAGCCCGGCAGTCCGAGCGCCTGGCCGGCCTCGATGTCCCTGGCCTGATCCCCGATCACAAAACTGCCGTCGAGCTGCACGGGCCAGTGCTGGACGAGATCGCGCAACATGCCGGGCGCAGGCTTGCGCCAGTCATGCTCCCCGATGTAGCCGGCGACCGTCCCTTGCGGATGATGGGGACAGAAGCGGATGTCATCGATCCCTGCGCCGTCGCGGGCGAGCTCGTCGCGCATCCAGCCGTGCAGCCCGTTCACATCCGCTTCGGTGAAGAGGCCGCGCGCCACGCCGGACTGGTTGGTGAAGATGAACACAAAATAGCCGGCCTCGTTGAGGCGTCGGATCGCCCTGGCGACGTTGGGCATCCAGCGGATGCGGTCTGGCGTGCCGATATAGCCATCGTCGTGATTGATGACGCCGTCGCGATCGAGGAATGCTGCGGGCTTCGCCGCGCGGCCGTCAGACATTTGCAAGTCCCTGCGTCCTGGCCAGCACTTCTCGTGCGATCTCGACCACGTCCTGCGCCGCGATGTCACGCATGCAGCGGTGGTCGTTCATCTTGCAAATTGTGCTCTGGCAGGGCTGGCAGGCGAGCACGCTCCTGGTCTGGACCACGGTCGCGGCAAGGCCGTTGAGGGGGGCCCAGAGATAGGGGTTGGTCGGGCCGAAGATGCCCATGGTGGGCGTATCGAGCGCGGCCGCGATGTGCATCAGCCCCGAATCGTTCGAGATCGCGACGCCGGCTGCGGCCATGGCGAGGACGCCGTTGCGCAAGTCATTGCCGGTGAGATCCCGCACCCGCGGGCCACCGGCGGCGACGATCTCCTGGGCGAGGCCCTTTTCCGCGGGGCCGCCGACGACCCAGACCTCGAGCCCGCGCTCCGCGAGCAGACGGGCGGCCTCCGGATAATAGGTCCAGCGTTTTGACGCCCCGACCGAGCCGGGGGCGAGCGCAACGGCGGCCCCGGCGCTGAGACCATTGGCCTGTCGCCAGCGGACGATCTCCTCGGCCGACACCCGCAATTGCGGTACCGGCCATTCCGGGGGCAGGGGCGCGCCGTCGGGCTGGGCCAGCGCGGCGTTCTTGTCGATGAAGCGCGGCAGCTTCTTCTCGCCCCAGCGCCAGCGGTTGAGCAGGCCGAACCGGAATTCGCCGACGAAGCCGACCCGCTCGGGGATGCCGGCCAGCGCCGGCGCAATGGCGGCCTTCCAGGTCCGCGGCAGCACCAGGGCGGTGCCGTAATTCCGCTCGCGCAGGAGCCGCGCCAGGCCGAGCTGGCGGCCCACGGCGAGGCGGCCGCGGGGCAGGTCCCAGACGAGCCCAGCGCGAACGCCGGGCATGTAGTCGAGCAGTGGGGCGCAAAGGGACGTGGTCAGGAGATCGACCGGCCGATTCGGCCATCGCTCCTTCAGCACCCGGACAACGGTGTGATTCCGGACGAAATCGCCGATCCACATATAGGGGACGATCAGGATCGGGCGGGTGTCGCTCCGATCCTCATTTCCGACAAATTGCGAATCGGTGTTCATTCGTTAATTGTGCCGCGGGCGCTCTGATGTGGCGGTTCGGTTAGCCGCTCCCGGCCGGCAGGTAAAGCCGGCAGAAGCGCGGGTCCAGAAGCGTCAGGCCCAAAATGCTTACACTTTGGCAGATGATGCGCTAGGGCAGGTAGCGG
Organism: Bradyrhizobium monzae; assembly: GCF_021458635.1. Classification (GTDB taxonomy): domain Bacteria; phylum Pseudomonadota; class Alphaproteobacteria; order Rhizobiales; family Xanthobacteraceae; genus Bradyrhizobium. Next base: position 724,501 of record NZ_JAIRDQ010000001.1, on the reverse strand, counting down.
GGCTCGAAAATCGGGCAGGGTGGTTGGAATGTTGCTGGTGACCGGCGGGGCCGGTTTTATCGGATCGAATGTCGTCGCGGCGCTGAACGACGCCGGCCGTAGCGACGTCGCGGCCTGCGATCTCCTCGGCAGCGACGGCAAATGGCGCAACCTCGCCAAGCGGCAGCTTGCGGATGTCGTCCCCCCGGCCGAGCTGCCCGACTGGCTGAAGGGCCGCAAGCTCGACGCCGTGATCCATCTCGGGGCGATTTCCGAGACCACCGCGTCCGACGGCGATCTCGTGATCGAGACCAATTTCCGCTTCTCGATGCGCCTGCTCGACTGGTGCACGGCCAATGCGGTGCCGCTGATCTATGCCTCCTCGGCTGCGACCTATGGCGACGGCGCGGAAGGCTTTGACGACGATGCCTCGCTGCCGGCGCTGAAGAAACTGCGGCCGATGAATCTCTACGGCTGGAGCAAGCAGCTGTTCGATCTTGCCGTCGCCGGGCGCGCAGCGAACGGCGATCGGCTCCCACCGCAATGGGCGGGCCTGAAGTTCTTCAACGTGTTCGGCCCGAACGAATACCACAAGGGCACGATGATGAGCGTGCTGGCGCGCCGCTTCGACGACGTCAAGGCGGGCCGCGTCGTGCAGCTGTTCAAGTCGCATCGCGACGGCATCGCCGACGGCGACCAGCGACGCGATTTCATCTATGTCGACGACGTCGTGCGCGTGATCCTGTGGCTGCTGGCGACGCCTGCGGTGTCGGGGCTGTTCAATGTCGGCACCGGCAAGGCGCGCAGCTTCCGGGAGCTGATGCTGGCTGCCTATGCCGCGCTCGGCACCAGGCCCAACATCGACTATGTCGACATGCCCGAGCAGATCCGCGGCAGCTATCAGTATTTCACCGAGAGCAAGGTCGATCGTCTCCACCGCGCCGGTTATAACGGCGGCTTCACGACGCTCGAGGACGCGGTGAAGGCCTATGTCGCCGACTATCTCGACCGGCCCGACCGCTTCCGTTAAGGCCCCAAGGATCTGAGGCCCAATGACCATGCCGACGCCCATTCTCGATTTCGATGCCCTCGCGCAAGCCATCTCCGGCCGCACGGTGCTCTGCATCGGCGACATCATGCTGGACGAGTTCGTCTACGGCGAGGTGTCGCGGATTTCGCCGGAAGCACCGACCCCCGTCATCGCGGCCCAGCGCAGCGAGATCCATATCGGCGGCGCCGGCAACGTCGCACGCAATATCGCTTCGCTCGGTGCTCGCTGCGTCTTCGTCGGTCTCGTCGGTGAGGACGAGGCGGGGGCGCGGCTCAAGGCCGCGCTGGCGAACCATGCCGGCATCGAGAGCGTGCTGGTATGCGACCCGTCGCGGCCCACCACGCGAAAAGTCCGCTTCGTCTCCGAGCATTTTTCCACGCACATGCTACGTGCGGATTGGGAGCAGGCGGTGCCTGCCTCCGATGAAATCGAGGCGAAGTTGATCGAGGCGATCGTGCCGCAGATCGCGCGCGCCGATATTGTGCTGCTGTCCGACTATGCCAAGGGCGTGCTGACCGCGCGGGTGATCCGCCACACCATCGACGCGGCGCGAAAACTCGGCAAGCCCGTGATCGTCGATCCCAAGAGCCTGAACTGGGCGGTCTATCGCGGCGCCACGCTGCTCACGCCGAACCGCAAGGAATTTTCGGAAGCAACCCGCAGCCGCGCCGACACGCCGCAGAGCATCATCGATGCCAGCGAGGACGTGATGCGGCTGGCCGATTGCGAGGCGATCCTGGTCACCCAGGGCGAGCACGGCATGACGCTGGTGCCGCGCAATGGCGAGGCCGTCCATGTTCCGGCTTTCCCGGTGAAGGTGCGCGACGTCTCCGGCGCCGGCGATACCGTGGCGGCCGCGCTCGCGGTCTCGATCGCGGCGGGGGCGGATTGGGACACGGCGCTGCGGATGGCGAGTGCGGCCGCCGCGGTCGCGGTCGGCAAGCAGGGTACCGCCAGCGTGAGCGCCGACGAGCTGCGGCGAAAGATCCTGCCGCATGCCACTCTCGCGGCCGAGGAGAAGGTCGTGAGCGCGCCTGATACGCTCGAGGCCCGGCTCGCGGAATGGAAGGGGCAGGGGCTGCGCGTCGGCTTCACCAATGGTTGCTTCGACATCCTGCATCCCGGCCACGTCAAGGTGCTGACCGCGGCGCGCGCCGCCTGCGACCGCTTGATCGTTGGCCTCAACAGCGACGCCTCGGTGCGGCGGCTGAAGGGCGCGGATCGCCCGGTCCAGGACGAGCGGGCGCGTGCCGAGGTGCTGGCTGCGCTCGAAGCCGTCGATCTCGTCGTGATCTTCGAGCAGGACACGCCGGTCGACCTGATCACGCGTATCACCCCGAGCGTGCTGGTGAAGGGCGGCGATTACACCCGCGAGCAGGTGGTCGGCCACGAGGTCGTCGAGGCCGCCGGCGGAACGGTCGTGCTGATCGACATTCTCCAAGGTTTCAGCACGACCGCGCTGGTTCATCGCGCGCGCGGAGAGACGAAGTGACGGAGCTCACGCGCGAGTCCATGTGGGGGACGACGCTCCGGCGCCTGCGCAGTCCGGCGGCATGGTCCGAGACGGTTGATCTGTTTGCCATCCTGACGGCGGCCTCGCTGCCGTGGTCGACGTCGCTGGCGGCGATCTTCAATGTCTTGATGCTGGTTTGCATGGTGCCGTTTCTCGACGTCAGGGACTTTCTGCAGTCGCTGAAGCGGCCGATCTGCGCACTGCCGATCGCGCTATTCCTGCTCGCGCTGGTCGGCACGCTGTGGTCGGGGGCGTCCTGGGGTGCGCGGTTCTACGCCGTGAACCCGACGGCGAAGCTGCTCGTGCTCCCGATCCTGATCTATCATTTCGAACGCTCGTCGCGCGGGCACCTCGTGTTTATCGCGTTTCTCGTGTCGTGCGCGCTGCTGTCGGTGATGTCCTGGCTGGTCTTTTTCCATCCTGCTCTCACGCTGAAGCCTGACGAACCCAACTCGCGCGGCATCTTCGTCAAGAATTATATCGACCAGAGCCAGGAGTTCACGCTGTGCGCGGTCGCGCTCGCGTTCCCGATCGTGAAGCTGCTGCAGCAGAGGAGGGTCTGGCTGGCCGCGCTGCTTGGGGCGATCGCGCTCAGCTTCTTCGTCAACATGGCCGTTGTGGTGATCTCGCGCACCGCACTCGTGACCGTACCGATCATGCTGGCGGTGTTCGGGCTGCTGCATTTGAAATGGCGCAGCGTCCTGATCATCTTCGCGGCGCTCGCGGCCCTCGCCGCGCTGGCATGGCAGACCTCGTCGAAGCTGCACACGACGATTGAGACATTCTCCGTGCAGTACGAACTGTACAAGGACAAGGGCATCCCGACATCGATCGGACTTCGGCTCGAGTTCTGGCGCAAATCGCTGGGTTTCTTTGCCGAGGCGCCGCTCGTCGGTCATGGAACCGGCTCGACCCGCGGCTTGTTCGAGCAGGCTGCGACCGGCGGCCCCTACAAGGCCTCAAGCGAGGTCATTGGTAATCCCCATAACCAGACCCTGAACGTGGCCGTGCAATGGGGCGTTGTCGGCATCATCATCCTGTATGCGATGTGGGCGGTGCATCTCCTCCTGTTCCGCGGTGACGATCTCGCCAACTGGATAGGACTTTTGGTCGTTGTCCAAAACGTATTCACCTCGCTGTTCAATTCCCATCTTTTCGACTTCCATGAAGGGTGGATGTACGTTCTCGGTGTCGGCGTGGCCGGCGGCATGGTGCTCAATTCGCGCCGGAACGGCCCGAGCCCGGGAGAAGCTCGCAGCTGAGCTTCGGAGCGCTGGCAAGTCGCGGACAGATGGGTTATCAGCGCGATCAGGTTGTGTTGAAGAACTGGATATAGTCGGCCGGCAGATGACGCGTCTTTCGCATCTTACCTTGCGTAATTTCCTGATCGCGCTGCACGACGTGGTGGCGACGGCCGTGGCCCTGTTTGTTGCGTTCTATCTGCGCTTCGAGGGTGGCGCGGGTTTCGCGGCCCGCTTGCCGCTGCTGCTGCAGATCCTGCCCTATTTCCTCGCCTTCAGCGTGGTCGTCTTCTACGTCTTCAACCTGACGACAACGAAGTGGCGCTTCATCTCGCTGCCTGATGCGCTGAACATCATCCGCGTCGCCTCGGTGCTCACCGTCGCGCTTCTCGTGCTCGACTACATCTTCGTCGCGCCGAACGTGCACGGCGCCTTCTTTCTCGGCAAGATCACCATCGTCCTCTACTGGTTCCTCGAGATCTCCGCGCTGAGCGCGCTGCGGCTGACCTATCGCTATTTCCGCTATACCCGCGTGATGCATCACGTCAGAACCGAAAATGCCGCGCCGACGCTCCTGATCGGGCGCGCCGCCGATGCCGAGGTCGTGCTGCGCGGCGTCGAGAGCGGTGCCATCAAGCACCTCCGCCCGGTCGGGGTGCTGTCGCCGTCCCGGGCCGATCTCGGCCAGCTCATCCGCAACGTGCCGGTCTTGGGCGCGATCGACGACATCGAGGATGTCATCGGCAGTTTTGCCAAGCGCAACAAATCGATCGCCAGGGTGGTGATGACGCCGTCCGCCTTCGAGCCGGATTCGCATCCCGAATCCGTGCTGATGCGGTCGCGGCGGCTTGGCGTGATGGTCAGCCGCCTGCCGTCGCTCGAGCAGGGGGATGTGCCGCGGCTCACCTCGGTTGCGGTCGAGGACCTGCTGCTGCGGCCGAGCGAGACGATCGACTACGCGCGTCTCGAAGCCCTGATCAACGGCAAGAGCGTCATCGTCACCGGCGGTGGCGGCTCGATCGGCTCGGAGATCTGCGAGCGCGTGGTTGCGTTCGGCGCGGCGCGCCTGCTGATCGTCGAAAATTCGGAGCCGGCCCTTTATGCGGTCACCGAGGTGCTCGCCGCGCGCGATTCCGGCGCCGAGATCGAAGGCCGGATCGCCGATATCCGCGACCGCGAGCGCATCACGCGCCTGATGGCGGAGTTCAAGCCGGACATCGTGTTCCATGCCGCCGCGCTCAAGCACGTTCCGATCCTGGAGCGGGACTGGAGCGAGGGCGTCAAGACCAATATCTTCGGGTCGATCAACGTGGCCGACGCCGCGCTTGCAGCGGGCGCCGAGGCCATGGTGATGATCTCGACCGACAAGGCGATCGAGCCGGTCTCGATGCTCGGCCTGACCAAGCGTTTCGCGGAGATGTATTGCCAGGCGCTCGACCATGACCTCGTGTCGCAGGCCGGCGGCAGCAAGTCTGCGATGCGCTTCATCTCGGTCCGGTTCGGCAATGTGCTGGCTTCGAACGGGTCGGTCGTGCCGAAGTTCAAGGCGCAGATCGAGGCCGGCGGTCCGGTCACCGTGACGCATCCCGATATGGTCCGTTATTTCATGACCATCCGCGAGGCCTGCGACCTCGTGATCACGGCGGCGGCGCACGCGCTTGGAACGCAGCGGCCTGACGTCTCAGTCTACGTGCTCAACATGGGCCAGCCGGTTAAGATCGTCGATCTCGCCGAACGCATGATCCGTCTTTCCGGCCTGCAACCTGGCTACGACATCGAGATCGTATTCACGGGGATGCGCCCCGGCGAGCGCCTGCACGAAATCCTGTTCGCCTCCGAGGAGCCGACCCGCGAGATCGGCGTCGCCGGCATCACGGCCGCGCAGCCGAACGAGCCGCCAATGCATACCCTGCGCAAATGGATCGCGGCGCTCGATCAGGCGATCGCACGCGACGATCGGGCGACCATCAGGACCATCCTGAAGGATGCGGTCCCTGAGTTCGGGTCGACCGCGGCCTGACCATGCAACCTCAAGGCAAGATCGTCGTTGCGAGCCAGCACTATCCCCCGGATCCGAGCACGACCGCGGCGATCATGGCCGAGATCGCCTGCCGTCTCGCCGGGGAGCACGAGGTCGTGGTGCTGTCGGGCTCATCGGGCGCGCTGTCGGCTGCGCAGACCGGCGCGGGCAAGCCGCGCGTCGTCGCCGTCAGGAACCGGATGGCAGGAAAGGCGGCGCTGGTTCGGCGCGGCCTGTCCGAGCTGCTATTCGTGTTGCGCATCTTGGTGATGCTGTTGCGGCAGTTGCGGCGCGGCGACGTCGTGCTCACTGTCACCGCGCCATTTATGCTGCCTTACGCGGTCGCGGCGGCGGCGTGGCTCAAGGGCGCGCGCTCGGCGCTGGTCATGCACGACCTGTTTCCCGACGTGCTGGTGATGGCAGGCCTGTTGAAGCCACGCTCGATCGTGGCGGGCGCGATGCGCGCCGCCAACAGCCTGATGTTCCGCGCGCTCAATGCTGTCATCACCATCGGCCGCGACGCGGAGCGGCCGCTGCTGGGCTATTCCGGGATGACGCGGAACAAAATCCGCTTCATCCCGAACTGGGCGACGCTCGTGCCGGCGGTGAGGCCGGTGACATCGGACAATCCGTTCCGCAAGAAGCTGGCGGCCCGCTTCGTCGTCGGGCTATCAGGCAATCTCGGTTTCACCCACGATCCGGAGATTGTGTTCGAGGCGGCGCGCTTGCTCGAGGACGAGCCAGACATTCACTTCCTGCTCTCCGGCTGGGGCATCGGTTTCGAGCGACTGAAGCAGTTGCAGGCCGAGACGAACCTCGCCAATGTCTCCTTCGTGGCGCGGGTCGAGGATGCCGAGCTCGAGGCGTTCCTGGCCGCGGCCAACCTTTGGATCATCCCGTACCGCAAGAACGTGGCCGGGGTATCGGTGCCGAGCCGCTTCTATAATCTGCTGGCGGTCGGTCGGCCGGTTGTGCTTGTCTCGGAGCCCGAGGCTGAGGCTGCTTCGACGGTGGTGGAGAACGGACTTGGCTGGGTGGTAACGCCGGGCCGTGCCGACCAGCTCGCAGGCGCCATCCGGGCGGCCTCCAATTCGGACGCAGCCGGCCTAGCGTATCGGGCAGTGACGGTGGCGTCACGGTTCGATCGCGCAGCAGCTATGAACGCCTATGCGGCCCTGATCGGAGAATTGTTGCACCACCCTAACCTTTCGGAGTAACGATGATCGAGCGGAAGCCGATCGTGCTGGTAACGGGAGCGAGCGGCTTCGTCGGCAGCCATATAATTCCGATGTTAGTGCGCGAGGGATGGTCCGTCCGCCGTGCGGTTCGCATACCGGACGGTCTCGACGGGGAGGTTGTCATCCCGTCGATTGGGCCTGAAACCGTCTGGCGGACGGCGCTTGCCGATGTCGATGCCGTCGTCCACCTTGCCGCGCGCGTACATCATAAGCGTGAAGAGCACGCGGCTGACCTTTATAAGACAATAAATTGCGCCGGCACGCTGCAACTGGCGCGCAGTGCGGCGGAGGCTGGTGTGCGCCAGTTTATCTTCATCAGCACAGTTCTTGTCCATGGGCGCAGCAATGGAGGTCGCGCGCCGTTCCGCGAGGAGGATATTCTGACGCCCCATGGTGTCTATGGCGTGTCGAAGGCTGAGGCCGAGGCGGGGCTGAAGGCGTTGGCGTCCGAGACCGACATGCAAATCTCGACGATCAGACCGCCACTGGTCTACGGTGCTGGGGCAAAAGGCAACTTTGCGTTGCTGACACGTGCGGTCAGCTTAGGCCTTCCACTGCCTTTAGCCGCAATTCACAATCAGCGTTCGTTTATCGCTGTACAGAATCTCTCCTCTTTTATTCTTCATCGACTTACTTACCCAGATACCATCAACAATTTCGAGACCTTCCTGGTCGCTGACAAAGAGCAGATCTCGACTCCAGAATTTATCTCGCATCTTGCCAAAGCATCGGGCACGCGTCCCAGGCTCTTCCGCGTGCCGCCAAGATTGCTCAGCTCGCTTCTCAGCCTGATTGGACGGCAGGAAACTTGTGACAGTCTGCTCGGCTCGCTCGAACTCGACATCTCCAAGGCGATCGGTACCGGCTGGCAGCCGCAGGTCTCGTTGGACGAGGGCTTGCGGCTCGCGCTGTTGGCTCAAAAGCCTTGATGGCGGGAGAATCTCCACAGGATAAAACCGATCGCGATCGCGCCGGCGAGCAATGCAAGGGACGTGGCCGCCGCCGATCCAGCGCTGATGATGCCAAGGGCAAGCAATCCCAGCAAGAAATTGAGCGCGAACACTTCACCGACGACGCGCGGAACCGTGAACCCGTTGTCAGTGGCGCCTTGGTAGAAATGCGAGCGGTGCGCCGACCAGAATGGTTCGCGCCTTGCGATGCGGCGGAACAGCGTGATGGTCGAATCTGCGAGATAGTAGGCCGGTAGCAGCAGCGCCGCGGCTGGCTGTCCGCGCCAGGCCAGCTCGAGCAGGCACCAGCCGAGCAGAAGGCCGATCGGCAGGCTGCCGACGTCCCCCAAGAACACTTTTGCGACCGGCTTGTTGAACGGCGCAAAGCCGAGCATCGCGCCGCACAGCGCGGTAGCGATCAACATCGCCGGCCAGGATAATTCGCCGAGGAGGCCGAACAGCAGCAGCGCCGCGGTGACCGGCACCACCTCCGCAGCCGTCATCAGGTCGAGCCCATCCATGAAGTTGACGAGGTTCACGTACCAGATCCCGGCCAGGACGATCAAACCGCGCTCGAGCACCAGCGGCAAGGTCGGCACGATGCGCGCGTCGTCGGGCGCAGTAACCACCACGGCGCCAACGCAGGCTGCTTGCAGCACGAGCCGCACGAGTACTGGGAGCGACACGACGTCGTCGGCGAACCCGACCAGCGCGATCACGACCGTTGCAATGACCAGCGCCGGCGGAATCGCCACGTTCACCCAGGCCGCCCACGCCGATGCGACGACGAGTGTCGCTGCTATCACCGCGATACCGGCGCCTTGCGGGGTGGGGATACGATGCGAGGAGCGCGCATTCGGTCGTGCCAGTGCGTAGCGCTGGAGTAGGGGGCGGCTGATCCAGGTGATGAGCGCCGACATCAGCGCGGCGATCGCGACCGCAAGCAGCGACGGCACCACCATGGCCACGTTCACTCCGGCACCCCGATCGGCTCCGAGTCCTGCGCGGCTTTCTCCGCGCTGAGGATCCAGACCAGGCCGCCGAATGCGCCGACGATGAAGGAGACCGCGCCGAACAGCAGCGAGACGTTGACGCCCTCATTGGCTGCCAGCCCGGCGAAGCCGAACGCCAGCCCCATGCTCGCCTCGCGGACGCCCCAGCCGGCGATCGAGATCGGCATCAGTGTGATCAGCATCACCGGCGGTACCAGCAGGAAGACCTGCGCGAAGCTGACCGGTGCTGCGATCGACTGCACCACGCACCAGGCGATGACGACGGCAAGCACGTGAACCAGCAGCGACAGGATCGCGATAACAGGTCCGCGCGCGCGGTTGAAGATCACGCGGTTGGCGATCACGGCGCAGGCGTGGAGGTGGTGGGTGGCCCACCAGGTCTTCAGCCACGACCATTTCAGCGCGCCGAAGATCAGGAAGCCGATGCCGCCGGCAAGTGCTGCAAAGTCGACCAGCAGCAGCGCCGAACGGCCGTGCGGATCGGTGATGAGTGTGTAGCTCCAGGGCAGGCTCGCGACGATGACGATGGCGAGCGCAACGAGGCCGATCGCGCGGTCGACGAAGATCGAATAGGTCGCCGCACGCCATCCGGCGCCGGCGCGCGCCACCAGCCATAGCCGGACCGCATCGCCGCCAATCGCGGACGGAAGGGTCTGATTGAAGAAGGAGCCGATCACGTTGTAGCGCATCGCGCGGCCAACCTCGAGCGGCGCACCGCATGCGGCGCTGACCTCGCGCCAGCGCAGCACGCCGACGAAGATCTGCAGGAACGTCACCGCGATCGCCATGCCGATCCAGAACAGGCTGGTCGCGTTGAAGCGCGAGAACAGCTCGGTCAGATCGACCTTGCGCAGTGCCAGATAGAGCAGCGCCGCGGAGATCAGGATTTTGGCCGTCGACAGCAGGATTCGGCGCATCTCGTCCGCTTGAAGGGGTTTGCGAAGATTCGTGACAACCCGACGCGAGGCGTCGAATTAGGCCGCTTTGGTATGGTTTTGGCGCCGATCTTGCAATAGCTGTCATGGAAGTTGTCGTGGTGGGCGGCAGCCTATCGCGCCCCGCTCGATATCGGCTAAAGAGGCGCCGCGGGCTGGCTTTGGGGATCGCTTGGGAACAGGATGGCGGATCGGGCCTTTCGCTGCTCGGCAACGAGTGCCGTTTCTCCTTTGTCCAGGCCGATCTCGCCACGGCCTGATATGGCCACGTTTCTGTTTGTAAACGCCATCATGGCGGGCCAGCCGATCCGGCTCTTTAACCATGGCAAAATGCGCCGCGACTTCACCTATATTGACGACGTGACCCGTGTAGTATCCAAGCTGATCGATCTCGTGCCTGCGGACAATCCGGCTGCCGCAGATGCGCCGTCTCGGGTCTACAATGTCGGAAATCAACGCCCCGAAGAGCTGATGCATTTCGTCGGACTTCTGGAGCGGCAGCTGGGTCGGGCGGCGGTCATCCACAATTTTGTCACCTGATATCGCGACCGCTACAAGGTTTGAAATGACGATGGACAAACGCGTTATCCCCCTGATCATGTGCGGCGGCGCCGGCACCCGGCTGTGGCCGGCGTCGCGCGAGGTGCGCCCGAAGCAGTTTTTGCCGCTGTTTGGCGCGCGCTCGACCTTCCAGGACACGTTGCTGCGTGTTTCAGATGCATCGCTGTTCGACCGGCCGATCGTCATCACCAATGCATCCTATCGCTTCATGGTGCTGGAGCAGCTCGCCGAGATCGGCATCGAGGCCGACGTGATCCTCGAGCCGATGCGGCGCGACTCCGGTCCCGCGATCGCCGCCGGCGCGGTGTTCGCGCAGAACCGTACGAGTGAAGCCATCGTGCTCGCGCTCGCCGCCGACCACGTGGTGCAGGACAATGCCGCCTTCGTCGCGGCGTGCCGCGAGGGCCTCGCTGCCGCGAGCACCGGGCGCATCGTCACCTTCGGCGTCAAGCCGGAGCGGCCGGCGACCGAATACGGCTATATCAGCCCGGGCGAGGTGATCACCGGCGAGGTGCACGCGGTCGCGCGCTTCGTCGAGAAACCGGATGCCGTGAAAGCCGCCGACTACGTCAATTCGGGCTATCTGTGGAACAGCGGCAACTTCATGTTTCCCGCGGCCCTGCTGCTCGACGAATATCGCAAGGTCGATGCGGCGAGCGTGGAGGCGGTATCCAACGCGGTTGCCAATGCGGGGCGCGATCTCGGTTTCGTGACGCTTGAGCCGCAGGCGTTCGGCGCGGCGAACGCGATCTCGATCGACTATGCGGTGATGGAGAAGACCTCGCGCGCAGCCGTTGTGCCGGTGTCCTGCGGCTGGTCCGACGTCGGCTCGTGGCGCGCGGTGTGGGAGCTGTCTGACAAGGACACGCAAGGCAATGCGGCGCATGGCACCGCCGTGTTCGAGGATTCGCGTAACTGCAACGTCACGACCGATCATGCACTCGTCGCGCTCGAAGGTGTCGACGATCTCGTCGTCGTGGCAACCGCGGACGCCGTTCTCGTCTCGCGCCAGCAGGATGCCAACGGCCTGAAGCGCCTCGTGACCAAGCTCAAGGCGGTCGCGCCGAAGGTGACCGAGGAGCATCTCAAGGTGCATCGGCCCTGGGGCAGCTACCAATCGGTCGACAATGGCGAGCGCCATCAGGTCAAGCGCATCGTGGTCAAGCCGGGCGGACGTCTGTCGCTGCAGAAGCATCATCACCGCGCTGAGCACTGGATCGTGGTCCGCGGCGCCGCCCGCGTCACCGTGAACGAGACCGTGAAGACGGTGCACGAGAACGAGTCGATCTACATCCCGATGGGCGCGGTCCACCGGATGGAGAATCCCGGCAAAATCATGCTGGAACTGATCGAGGTCCAGACCGGCTCCTATCTCGGGGAAGACGACATCATCCGGATTGAAGACGACTATCAAAGGTCGTAACCAGCAGACTCCGAATCACGGGATCCGGGCCTGAAAAGCCCGCTTTAAGCGGCTTAAGGCCCGGAGAACGTGTAACTTTTTGAATCAAATCGTGTCCGGGCAGTTTTGCCGGCATTCGCCACAAATGTGGCACCCGTGCTAGAAGCGGCCCGGGGATTTGCGTTGAATCGGGGTTTGATCAGATGAGTTCCAAAGGGTCACAACCGGTAACGGCCGGCTTGCGCGTCGGCGTCATCGGCGCGGGCGTGATGGGCAGCAACCATGCACGTGTGCTGAGCGGTCTGCCCGGCGTCAGCCTGATCGGCGTGGTCGATCCTTCGCCGGCGCATCGGGCGCGCGCGACCGAGCTCGCCAATTGCGCGAGCTTCGAGACGCTCGACCAACTCTTCGCCGAAGGCGTCGATGCCGTCACCATCGCGGCACCGACCCATCTGCATCACGAGGTCGCGCTCGCCTGCATCGCCAAGAACATCCATGTGCTGGTCGAGAAGCCGATCGCATCCACGGTGCAAGAGGGCCGCGAGATCGTCACCGCCGCGCAAAAGGCCGGCGTCACGCTGATGGTCGGCCATGTCGAGCGCTTCAATCCGGCGGTCGCGGCCGTCAAGCAAGCCATCGCGGGCGAGGACATTCTTTCCATCGCGATCACACGCGTCGGTCCGTTCCCGCCGCGCATGTCCAATGTCGGCGTCGTCATTGACCTCGCCGTGCACGACATCGATCTGATCCGCTGGTTCACCGAATCCGACATCGTCGAGGTGCAGCCGCAGCTGTCGAGCGCGGTCGCCGAGCGCGAGGACATCGCGCTCCTCCAGTTCCGCACCGCCAACGGCGTGCTCGCGCACATCAACACCAACTGGCTGACGCCGTTCAAGGCGCGCAGCGTCACGGTCGCGACCCGCGGCAAATACGTGATGGGCGACCTCTTGACCCGCCAGGTCACCGAATGCTTCGGCTTCAAGCCTGACGGCAGCTACTCGATGCGGCATCTGCCGGTCGGCCATGACGAGCCGCTCCGCGCCGAGCTGATCGCCTTCCTCAAGGCCGTACGTCACGGCGAGACGCCGGCGGTCACGGGCGATGAGGGCGTCGCCAGCCTCGAGATCGCGACGCAGTGCCTCGAGACGCCATCGCGGCCCGCCGCCACGTCGCCCGCCCGCAAGGGCCCGCGTCGCGTCGCCGGCTAAAACCCTTTCCATGTCGACCGCTCAAGACCCGCAAGGCGCCAAGATCCAGGCCATGAACCAGCATCTGCGTTCCGAACCCATTCCCTTCATCGACGTGGCCTCGCAGCGCCGCCGGCTCGGCGACCAGCTCGATGCCGCGGTCAAGCGCGTGCTCGACCATTGCCAGTTCGTCAACGGACCCGAGGTCGCCGAGCTCGAAAAGCAGCTTGCGGCCTATTGCGGCGCCAAGCACGTCATCGGCTGCGCCAGCGGTACCGATGCGCTTCTCATGGTGTTGATGGCGAAGAACGTCGGTCCCGGCGATGCCGTCCTGTGCCCGTCGTTCACCTTCATCGCGACCGCGTCGCCCGCGGCGCGGATGGGTGCGACGCCGGTCTATGTCGATGTGGATGAAGCGACCTTCAACATGAGCCCGGAATCGCTCAAGCGCGGCATTGCGGCCGCGCGCGAGGCGGGCCTGAATCCCGTTGCGGTCATTCCGGTCGATCTGTTCGGACAGCCTGCCGACCACGATGCCATCGCCGAGATCGCAAAGGCCGAAGGCCTGTTCGTGATCGATGACGCCGCGCAAGGTTTTGGCGCAAGCTACAAGGGTCGCAAGCTCGGTACCTTCGGGCTCGCCACCACGACCAGCTTTTTCCCGGCCAAGCCGCTCGGCTGCTTCGGCGACGGCGGCGCGATCCTCACCGATGACGACGAGCTCGCGGCCACGCTGCGCAGCATCCGCGTGCACGGGCAGGGCGTCGACAAATACGACAATGTTCGCCTCGGCCTGACCGGCCGGATCGACACCATGCAGGCCGCGATCCTGATCGAGAAGCTGAAGATCTTTGACGACGAGATCGCCGCCCGCAACAAGGTCGCCGAGCGCTACGCGCGAGGCCTGTCCAACGTCGTGACCGTGCCGCGTCTCAGCCCCGGCAATACCTCGGTCTGGGCGCAGTACACGATCCGTCTCCCTGAGGGGACCGACCGGGATGGCTTCGCTGCCGCGCTGAAAGCCCAGGGCGTACCGACCGCGATCTATTACGGCAAGTCGATGCATCAGCAGACCGCCTACAGGCAGTATCCGGTCGCCGATGGCGGCCTGCCGGGCTGCGAGAGCCTGTCGCAGGACGTGATCAGCCTGCCGATGCATGCCTATCTGACCGAAGCCGACCAGGAGCGAATCATCGCCGCCGTGCGCGGCGCGCTATCGGCCTGATCTGCCCTGATTTTGCAGCGAGCCGTCTCTTCCTCTAGAAGGGACGCATGCTCGGACGCATCTTCACGGTCGGTGGTTACACGCTGCTCTCGCGGCTGACGGGATTTGCCCGCGACATCATGCTCGCGGCGATCCTCGGCGCCGGCCCGGTGGCCGACGCCTTTTTTGTGGCGCTGCGGCTGCCCAATCATTTCCGCGCGATCTTTGCCGAGGGCGCCTTCAACGCCGCCTGGGTGCCGGCCTATGCCCATGTCCATGGCGAGCGCGGGGAGGGGGCGGCACGGCTGTTCGCCGACCGCATCTTCACGCTGCTGCTGGCCTCGCAGGTCGTGCTGCTGATCGTCGCCTGGCTGTTCATGCCGCAGGCCATGAGCATCCTGGCGCCCGGCTTCAGCGAGGACGCCGAGCAGCGCAAGCTCGCGATCGAGCTGACCCGGATCACCTTTCCTTATCTCCTGCTGATCACGCTGGTGACGCTCTATGGCGGCATGCTCAACGTGATGCAGCGATTTGCCAGCGCCGCCGCCGCGTCGATCTTCCTCAACGTCGCGATGATGATGACGCTGGCGCTCGCTGCCTGGTTTCCGACTGCGGGCCACGCCGCGGCCTGGGGCGTCCTGATCTCCGGCTTCCTGCAATATTTCCTGCTTGCGGGCGATCTCGCGCGCCATGGCGGCCTGCCGCGCTTTGCGCCGCTCAAGCTCGATGAAGATGTCCGCGGCTTCTTCAAGGCGTTGGGCCCTGCGACGCTGGGCTCGATGGGCACGCAGGTCGCGCTGTTCGCCGACACCATCATCGCGACCTTCCTGCCGGCAGGCGCGCTGTCGGCGCTCTATTACGCCGATCGCCTCAACCAGCTGCCGATCGGCGTGATCGGCATCGCGATCGGCACGGTGCTGCTGCCGGAGATGTCGCGGCGGATCACCGCCAACGACCACGACGGCGCCATGAAGGCGCAGCGCCGCGCCTTTGACTTCACGTTGCTGTTTTCTGTACCGTTCGTTGCGGCCTTCCTCACCGTGCCCAACGAGATCATGCGCGCGCTGTTCGCCCGCGGTGCGTTCTCCAAGGCCGATGCGGTTGCCGCAGGCAGCACGCTCGCAGCCTATGCCATCGGCCTGATCCCCTTCGTGCTGATCCGCAGCGCGGTCGCGACTTTCTATGCGCGCAAGGATACGGCGACGCCGGTTCGGGCCTCGCTGTCGGGCATCGCGGTCAATGTTGCGCTGAAACTCGCCCTGATGGGATCGTTCGCCCAGATCGGCCTGGCGCTGGCAACCGCCGTCGGTGTCTGGACCAATCTGCTGCTGGTGCTGTTCTTCGCTGTACGGCGAGGTTTTCTCATGCTCGACCGCGCCTGGCTGCACTCGCTCGCCAAATTCCTGCTGACTGGATCGATCCTCGCCGCCGCCTTCTGGTTGATCGCGCGCATCAGCGCTTCTTCGCTGGGCGCGATGCACTTCCGGGACGAACTGACGCTGGTCTTGTTGGCCGTCGGGGGCGCGATCGTGTACGCGCTCGCGATCCTCGTCCTGTTCGGCCGCAACTGGCTGGTCTCGCTGGTGCGTGGCTAGATGGAGCGAAGGGCTCGCCTGCAGGGTGTAGCCAAACTCTGCACATCTCTTGATTTTGTGCGATTGCCGTGGTATCAGCGGCTCATGATTAGATCGTCGCGCAAAATCAACTTCAACCACATGACCCGCTTCGGCTGGGCCGTGGAAGGAGTCGCGCGCTAGGAATACGTCGACGACATCTTTTCCACCAGGCCTCGCCGGCATCGGACGGGGCCTTTTGTTTGGCCACGCTCCCTGCCGGCACAGCAGCAGGAGCATACGATGCCACCCCAACTGACGAACATCTCACCCGGGATTGAGGGCGATGCCGCAAGGCGCGGCTTCAACCTCTCCATCGTGTCGGCGAAGAGCGCGGTCGACCAGGCCTTGGCAGCACGCCTCAAGGCCTCCGCTGCAGCGCTGGACAACGCTTTGTCGGAAAAGGAGGCTGCTCCGGCCGTTTCGACGCGAAGCATCCTGGGCTTGCTCAAGCGATGTTGGCGGGCGTTTCAAGAACGGCGCCAGAACCCACAGCTCAGCTTGCAGGACCTGAGTGACAGGGAATTGCTGGATATCGGCCTGACGCGCAGTGAGATCGACTATCTTACGCCTCAGCGGGCGATCGACACGCTGAGAGACAACACGAGGTATCTCTTGAGCCGCGGCGGGATGTAAATGATCACCTGCGAGAGTGGACATGCTCTGAAAGCAAGCGGCGGTCAGTAAGGGCGGCGGCTTGTTCTCAGGCGCGTCTTCGCGGTCCGTGCCGGGCCCTCGCCGGTGGCCGCAACGCCGAATTCGGCCGTGTCCCTGTCGGCGATTGAGGTTTTCCGAACGACGCCGGCCTGCCCGATGGCTGCGAACGGGGGGTGCATCGTGACGCAACGTTTAGACAGCGCTTAAACATTTGATTAATTTAGCTGCGGCGGCTTCGACGAATCGAACCTCTGCGGCTTTAAAAATTGATGAACAATTAACCGGGCCTCGTTGATTATCGCAGGCAGCACTTCGCACCGATTCATTGCCGGACAGGCTGCCAAACCCATGGAAATTCAGGACGGGACGCCACGCTCCGGCAGGATGTTTCTGTCCATCGTTGTACCCTGCTACAACGAAGAGGAAGGCTTGCGCGAATTCCACCATCAGATGACGGCCGCGGCACGCGCGCTGTGCGGTCAACGGTTCGAGCTGATCCTGGTCGATGACGGCTCGACCGACAACACCTGGAAGCTGATCAACCAACTCTCGGCGGAAGACCGCAACGTCGTCGCGGTAAGGCTCTCCCGCAACCACGGGCATCAACTGGCGTTGACGGCGGGGCTTTCCACGGTGCGCGGGGACCTCGTGCTTGTCATCGACGCCGACCTGCAGGACCCGCCGGAACTGCTGACGCCGATGTACGAGATGATGGCGCGGGAAAGCGCCGACGTCGTCTACGGCCTGCGACGCAGTCGCGCCGGCGAAACTCGCTTCAAGAGGAGATCGGCCGAGGCCTTCTATCGTCTCCTCGCCCGGATCACCCGGGTCCACATCCCCGTAGATACCGGCGACTTCCGCCTGATGAGCCGCCGTATCTCCGACCAGCTCGTGCAGATGCCGGAGCATGATCGTTTCATCCGCGGGATGGTGGCCTGGCTCGGCTACAAGCAGGTCGCCTACGAATACGACCGCAATCCGCGTTATGCCGGCAGCACCAAATACCCGCTGGCGAAGATGATCGGCTTTGCGGCGGACGCACTGGTCAGTTTCTCGATGGTGCCGCTGCGGATTGCGACCTATGTCGGCGCGCTCCTGACCACCGTCCTCAGCTTTGTCGGTATCGGCGCCGTCATCAGCTGGATCTTTTCAGGCACCGTGCCGGGATGGACCAGCCTGACGCTGCTGGTCGTGATGATCTCCTCGGTCCAGCTTCTCGTGCTCGGGCTTATCGGCGAATATGTCGGCCGCATCTACATTCAATCGAAGAACCGTCCGCTGTTCCTGATCTCGCACATTCACCGGCGAGGACGGCTGCCGCACAGCGCGACCGACGGCCGGGACGATCAGGAAACGGCGCCGTTGACGTTGCTGGCCCAGTCGCAATCGAACCGGCGCAGCGAAATATATGAGGCCTCCTGATGAAGGCGATGATCCTAAGAAATCCCGCCCTCTATCAGGCCTATCAGGCTGCCGGCGGCTTCTTCGGCGCCCGGATCAAGGCGATCGCGGATTACCTGACCGTGCGGCCGGGCATGCGGGTGATCGACATCGGGTGCGGACCGGGTCATATCCTGCAATATCTGCCCGAAGGCACCAACTATAACGGCTTCGACATCGACGAAACCTACATCGCCTATGCGAGGCGATCGTTCGGCCATCTCGGCACCTTTCATTGCCGTTATTTCGATGCGGCCGCCGCCCGGGAATTCGCCGGCGCAGACCTCGTCATGATGAACGGCGTCCTGCACCATATCGGCGACGAAGATCTGAGGTCCACGCTCGCCAACATCCGCGACGTCCTGAGAGACGATGGCGTCCTGTTTACGACCGATCCCTGCTATCGCGAAGGCCAGTCGCCGATCGCGAAATGGCTGCTCGACAACGACCGCGGTGAGTTTATCCGCGATCAGGACGGCTACTCCAGGGTGCTCGGCAACGCGTTTGCCAGGGTGAAACTCGCCATCCGAGAAGACTTGTCGCGCCTGCCCTATACGTTCGCCATCGGCGTCGCTCAGAAATAGCGGCCGGCGCGCCGGCTAACACGGATCATTCAGCCCGCCGCAGGATGTCGATCCCCTCGACGGTTCGTACCAGCGAATACGGTTTGAGAAGTTGCGACAGTTCGGCATCGGCGCGCACCCAGTCGCCCCATCCGTCGCGCAAATTGTCAACCAGGACGATGTCGGGCGGCAACTTCCTGAAATCTTCGATCAGCCATTTGCGCTCGAGCGCCAGATAGTCGTTCAGCCGGGCGGCCGTCGCGGCGTCGACCGAGGTCTTTTCGCGCGTCAGCCGCCCGAATACCCTAAGCCAAAGATTCTCCTGACGAGAAACCCAGACGCCGCCGACATCCCGCACCAGCGGGTGACCAATGGCGGCCTCGCCGCTCAGCACGAGGATCCGCGGATGCGGCATGAGGCCCTCGATCGCTTGCCTTACCGGGCCGACATAGACGGTGACGTTGAACCATTGCGCGCCGAACAAAAAGGTTGCGGCCAGGACCAGCGGCGCCGCCAGGCCAAAGCGGCGGCGCGACGGCGCGTCGCCCTCGACCAGCAACGCGTATCCCATCGCGAGCAGGGCGACCGCCACCATCGGATAGGAATGATAGGCCCAGCCGCGCCGCTGCAGGAAAAACGAGATCGCAAATCCGCTCGCGGAACAAACGGCCGCGAGCAGCAGCGAGTCGGGCGTTCGTCCCCACGTCGTCAACAGCACCGACAGCATCGCGACGGCAAACAGCAGCGAGGCGGCATTCAGGAAGATGACGGAGAGCGGCATCGACCAGGACAGATACGTGTCGCGCACCAGAGGATAGGTCACCGTGAAGTATTCGGGATAGAGAACGTAGGTGCCGATACTGACGGTGGCTACCAGCACGCCCGCGATGATGTTTTCCGGCGCAAACAACACAAGCCATGAGCGCGCGCGAACGGCGCTGGCCAGCATGCACAACGCCACCGGCACGGCGAAGAACGGCTTGAAGGCGAGCGTGATCCCGGCCCCCAGGCCGGCAATCAGGATCGCCCAGAGCGGAACCGAAAGGCGATCGCTGCGCAGCGCATAAACCGCGATCGCGGGCAGGAAGGTCAGCGTTGCAATATGTTCGCGCTGGCCGAACACGTGCATCGGCAAGATGGTCACGACGGCCGCGGCCCAGATCGCGAACGGTCCCCAGTTCGCCCGCGCCCATGCCGGCGACAGCCGCACGATCCGCGATACGGCATAGAGCGAAGCCATTGCCAGCAACAGAAGCTGAGCATCGATGACGTGTCGCGGATCGATGCCGAGCAGGCGGCTGAGCGCAACGCCGGGCAGATAGGCAAACGCCGCCATCGGCGGATTGATCTCGATGATATCGCCGTAGAGATGCTGGCCATCCAGCATGCGTTCGCCGACCACGAGCAGCCAGCTCACGTCGGTATTCAGCGGAACCAACGTCCGCATCAGGATTGCGAACCCAAACACTGCGCCGATCAGCAGCCAAGGCATCGGGGCCGGCCGTTCGCGGTCATGCGGGCTGACGCGCGCGTGGCGGGAAACGTCTCCGATCTCCGAACTCATCTCCGATCTCATGGGCCTATCCTGCGAGAAAACGCCCCACGTTAACTGAGGTGCGTTAACGAGTGACTTTCGCGGCAAACCAAGGCCCCGTCGCAGTGCCGGAAGGCCTCATGGCGATTTTGGGGACCTGATTGAACGGACGCTGGGCGTGGAAAGCCCGCGCAGGCAATTGCTAAAGCCATTTGCGCTCCCCTTCGTTCCACGGCAATATGCCGGCAAAACAACCATAGGACGGGATAAGAAAATGGCGGCTCCCATCAAGTTCGGCGTTGGCCAAAGCGTGCTGCGCAAGGAGGATGACGCGCTCATCCGCGGCAAGGGCCGCTATACCGACGATTACGCGCCGCAGGCCGCCTTGCGCTGCCTGATGCTGCGCTCGCCGCATGCGCATGCCAAATTCACCATCGATGCCAGCCGCGCCCGCACCCTTCCCGGGGTGGCGCTGATCCTGACTGCCGCCGAGGTTGGGGATCTCGGCAATCTGCCCTGCCTGTTCAATCTCGAGACAGACCCGTTCACCGGCCCGCCTTACCCGATCCTCGCCAAGGACGAGGTGCGCCATGTCGGTGATTCCATCGCCTTCGTCGTCGCCGAGACCATCGACCAGGCCCGCGATGCGATCGAGGCGATCGAGGTCAAATGGGCGCCGCTGCCGTCGGTGACCGGCCTCGTCAACGCCGTCAAAAAGGGCGCACCGCAGGTCTGGCCGGACAAGCCCGGCAACGTGCTGTTCGATGTCTCGATCGGCGACAAGGCCGCGACTGAAGCTGCGTTTGCCAAGGCGCATGCGGTGGCCGAGATCTCCATCGTCAATCCGCGCGTGGTCGCGAGCTTCATGGAGACGCGCGCGGCGGTCTGCGAATACGACGCCAAGAACGATCATCTCACGCTGACAATCGGCAGCCAGGGCAGCCACCGGCTGCGCGACATCCTCTGCCAGAACGTGCTGAACATCCCGACCGAGAAGATGCGGGTGATCTGCCCCGATGTCGGCGGCGGCTTTGGCACGAAGCTGTTTCCCTATCGTGAATACGCCCTGGTGGCGGTCGCAGCGCGCAAGCTGAAGAAAGCGGTGAAATGGGCGGCCGATCGCGCGGAACATTTCATGGGCGATGCGCAGGGCCGCGACAACGTCACCACTGCCAAAATGGCGATGGCCGAGGACGGTAAATTCCTTGCGATGGATTGTGACCTGATGGGCGACATGGGCGCGTACCTGTCGACCTTCGGGCCCTACATTCCGCATGGCGGCGCCGGCATGCTGCCGGGCCTCTACGACATCCAGGCGTTCCATTGCCGGGTGCGCACCATCTTCACCAACAGCGTGCCGGTCGATGCCTATCGTGGCGCGGGTCGGCCCGAAGCGGCCTACGTCATCGAGCGCCTGGTCGACGCCTGCGCGCGAAAACTCGATATGACGCCGGACGCGATCCGCCGCAAGAACTTCATCCAGCCGAAGGCGCTGCCTTACAAGACGGCGACCGGCAAGGTCTACGATTCCGGCGACTTCGCCGCGCATCTCAAGCGCGCGATGGAGATCGGTGACTGGAAGGAGTTTTCCAAGCGCGCCAAGGCGGCCAAGAAGAACGGCCTGATCCGCGGCATCGGGCTTGCCAGCTATGTCGAGGTCTGCGGCACCATGGGCGAGGAGACCGCCCAAGTGCGGATGGACCCCAATGGTGACATCACCGTTCTGATCGGCACGCAGTCGAGCGGGCAGGGGCACCAGACCGCCTATGCGCAGATCGTCGCCGAGCAGTTCGGCGTCGCGCCGGAGCGTGTGCACGTCCACCAGGGCGACACCGCCATGATCGCCACGGGCCTCGGCACCGGCGGCTCGGCCTCGATCCCCTCAGGCGGCGTCAGCGTCGAGCGCGCCACGCGCGAGCTCGGCCAAAAGCTCAAGGAGATCGCGGCACAGGCGCTCGAAGCCAGCGCCGGTGACCTCGAGATCGCTGACGGCATCGTGCGCATCGCCGGTACCGACCGTTCGATTTCGTTTGCCGATCTCGCCAAGCGACCGGGTGCCGATCCGTCGAAGCTGAATGCGAGCGCGACGTTTGCCAGCGCCGACGGCACTTATCCCAACGGCACGCATGTCGCGGAAGTCGAGATCGATCCGGCGACCGGCATCATCAGAGTCGTCAACTATGTGATCGTCGACGATTTCGGCAAGACACTCAATCCGCTGCTTTTGGCAGGCCAGGTGCATGGCGGCGCCATGCAGGGCATCGGCCAGGCGCTGATGGAACAGGTGGTTTATGGCGCGGGCGACGGTCAGCTCATCACCGCGACCTTCATGGACTACGCGCTGCCGCGCGCAGCCGATGGCCCGTCCTTCGTGTTCGAGACCAACAACATTCCCTGCACGACCAATCCGATGGGCGTGAAGGGCGCGGGCGAGGCCGGCGCGATCGGCTCCTGTCCGGCCGTCGTCAATGCCATTGTCGACGGGCTCTGGCGCGAATACAAGATCGACCACATCGACATGCCGGCGACACCAGAACGTGTTTGGATCGCGATCAGCGAGCACCACCGCCGCCATAGCCTGTAAGGCGTAGCGCCCGCGGCGGGAATAATCGCCCGCCGCCGGGTTCTAACCATGACTGACCTTCCCCCAAACCGACTTGCGAGCCGGAGAAACACGCCGATGAAACGAATTTTGATGGTCGCGGGCACCCTAGTTCTGGGGGCGGGCGCCGTGATGGCGCAGCAGGAGGTTGCCGTCCAGCAGGACAATCTGATGCGCTCGCAGGCCAAGAGCCTCTACACCGTCATCCTGAAGATGACGAAGGGCGACATCCCCTACAACCAGAAGGCGGTCGACGAGGCGATCGCCAGTCTCGAGACCGACGTCGCCAAGATCGCGAAGACGTTCGAGGTCAATCCCAAGCAGGACGTGGTCAACGCAACCTACGGGGCGTCGCCGAAGGTCTGGCAGAACAAGGCCGATTTCGACTCCAAGATTCCGCCGGTGCAAAAGGCGATCGCGGACGTCAAGGGCAAGATCACCAATGTGGCGAGCCTCAAGGCCGCCTACACGGCGGTCAACGACCGCTGCACCGACTGCCACGAGACGTATCGGTTGAAGCTGAAGTAGACGTTGCAGCTGGTATGCTTGACGCGTGACCAGTCTCCGAGTCGCGCAGCACGGCACCAATTTCTCGTTCCATGGCCTGACGGATCGCCGTCAGAGTGGTTATGTTTGCTGGCGCCGTCGCGACGTTGATACGTCGCGACGTCCGGAGTTGCGACGCGCGGCGACGATCTCAGTGAACAGCGAGACAGGCCATGGCAAAACCGTTTCCGTCGAAAACCCATATCGGCAACCATATGCTGCATCCGGAAACGCTGATGCTGACCTATGGCTATGATCCGCAGCTGTCGGAAGGTGCCATCAAGCCGCCGGTGTTCTTGACCTCGACCTTCGTCTTCAAAACGGCCGAGGACGGGCAGGACTTCTTCGATTTCGTCGCGGGCCGTCGCGAACCGCCGGAAGGCATGGGCGCGGGCCTGGTCTATTCGCGCTTCAACCATCCCAACAGCGAGATCGTCGAGGACAGGCTCGCCATCTACGAGCGCACCGAGAGCTGTGCGCTGTTCTCGTCCGGCATGGCGGCGATTTCGACGACGATTTTGGCCTTTGTCCGACCCGGCGACGTCATCTTGCACTCGCAGCCGCTCTATGGCGGCACGGAAACGCTGCTGACCAACACGCTGGCGCGTTTCTCGATCGGCGCGGTCGGCTTTGCGGACGGCATCGACGAAACGGCGGTCAGCCAGACCGCCGAGGAGGCGATGCGCAAGGGCCGGGTTTCGATGATCCTGATCGAGACCCCGGCCAACCCGACCAACGGCCTCGTCGACATCGCGCTGATGCGCCGCGTCGCCGACACCATTGGCAAGGCCCAGGGTCACACGCCAATCATCGCGTGCGACAACACGCTGCTCGGACCGGTGTTTCAGCGGCCGATCGAGCACGGCGCGGACCTCTCGCTGTACTCGCTGACCAAATATGTCGGCGGTCATTCCGACCTGATCGCGGGCGCAGCCCTCGGCACAAAGGCGGTGATGAAGGGCGTGAAGGCACTGCGGGGCGCCATCGGCACCCAGCTCGATCCGCATTCCTGCTGGATGATCAACCGCTCGCTCGAGACCTTGAGCTTGCGCATGGAGAAGGCCAACAGCAACGCGCGCCTCGTCGCGGATTATCTGCGCGACCATGCCAAGGTGGCGAAGGTCCACTATCTCGGTCACCACGAGGAGACCTCGCCTGCGGGGCGCGTGTTCGCACGGCAATGTCTCGGCGCAGGATCGACGTTCTCGTTCGACATCGTCGGCGGCCAGGCGGCGGCGGAGAAATTCCTCAACGGCCTGCAGATCTTCAAGCTCGCGGTCAGCCTTGGCGGAACGGAGTCGCTGGCGAGCCTGCCGGCGACGATGACGCATTCCGGCGTCCCCGCCGACATCCGTCGCAAGATCGGTGTGCTCGATTGCACGATCCGGCTGTCGATCGGCATCGAACACCCGTCGGACCTGATCGCGGACCTCGAGCATGCGCTGAGCGCGGCCTGAGCGCACCTCAAAGCGGATTGGATGTGCGGCATGCCGACATGATAGCCGCGGCTGCCTCGTTGCTTTGTGCACCCGAGAGCTGCCGCACGAGGCAGATATAATAGCCCTTGCTGGAGGCGTTCAGCAGGGAGTCGCCATTGACCGCAAGCCAATTGCAGGCCGAGCGGATATACTGGACTGCAAGCGGCGATCTCGTGTCGCGGATCGCCGACAGCTCGCATTGAGCCTGCCTTTCCATGTCGGTCTGCGCGACGACCGGTCCGGAGAATGCAATAATCGTTGCGGCAACGAAGACACCGGCCAGACCATGCCATGATGTGCGAGCAGGCTTCCGGCGGGCGCCTTGGCGCGATAGTTTATCGGAGAAGGCGGGATCATTCGCGTTGGGAGTGGTCATGTTGCGCCTCGTTGCTCTGGAGACGATCATAGAGCGTCAGATCGACGGTAGCCATCAGCGCGACGACGTGATGATCGACTGTCTCGGTGCCTGGCGCGTGCTGCGCGAGGGCGGCGTGATGCTGATGGACGACGACACCTGGAAGCCGGACAATCCCGACGCGGAGCGCGTGACGCCCGCTGTCGACACATTTCTCGCCTCGCACGACGATGCCGAGGTGATCCTCGGGAGCCACCAGATCGCGGTGCGCAAGCGTCCCGCCTGACGCGCGCTGCCCGGAATCAAAAAGGCCGGACGCTCCTGCGCCCGGCCTTCGCGGAAAAAATTGCTATAAAACTTACTTGGTCACCTGGCCGCGGATTTCGCCACCCGGGTTGGCCGCGGTGTGAATGTTGACATAGAGCTTGCCGGCGAGGAGATCGGCGGCCTGCGCGTCGGTCAACGTCGCCGAGCCCTCAGCCGGGCTGTTGGCAGCACCCGGGATCGGCACCGCGACACCGGCATTCTTGCCGGTCTCGGCGGGGCCATGGAAATGAGCGGCAGTGGCGGGGCCGGAGAGGCCGGAATAGGTCAGCTTCCAGGATAGCTTCTTGGTGGCGGCGTCATAGTCGAGATCCGCCGTGCCGGTGCCGCTGCTGGCGTTAGCGGGCACCTCTGACTTGCCGTCCAGCGTCGCCTTCAGTTTCTCCGCGCTGGCCGAGCCGGCGAATGCGACGGCGGCTCCGAGCGCCAGCGTGGCAAAAAGCGCTTTGTTCATGGGTCTCTCCCTGTTGACGCCTGATTGCTGTCAACTTGCAAACAGTGCGGTTCCGACTTTATTCCCGGATTCCGATCAAACCATCTAAATTATTCGTGGCTGGAGCGGCTGCGGGATGATCCGTAAATTCGCGAAAGCCCCATGGGATCCTCAATGCTGCGACGAACAATTTATGTCATTTTGATTGCTGCCGTCGCAGCCTTTGCCGTCTACTGGTGGCTGAGCGCGCCGACCGCTCTGGCCTTGCCGGCGCCGACGCGCGGGCCTGATCTCGCCAACGGGCAGGAGCTGTTCAACGCCGGCGGCTGCTCGTCCTGCCATGCGGTGCCCAACCAGCCCGACCGCCTGCGGCTCGGCGGCGGCCTGGCGCTGGGGTCGCCGTTCGGCACGTTCTATGTCCCGAACATTTCCCCCGACCCGACCTACGGCATCGGCCGCTGGAGCGAGGCCGATTTCGTCAACGCCGTGATGCGCGGCATCTCGCCCGAAGGCGCGCACTACTTCCCGGCGTTTCCCTACACGTCCTATCACATTGCGAAAGTCGACGACGTCCGCGATCTCTTTGCATATCTGAAAACGCTGCCGCCGGTGTCGGGCCGGGTGCGCGACCACGATGTGCCGTTTCCGTTCAACATCCGCCGCAATGTCGGCATCTGGAAATTGCTGTTCATGAATGTCAGGCCGTTGATGCCGGATGCAACGCGTTCCGCGCAATGGAATCGCGGCGCCTATCTCGTGAACGGCTTTGGCCATTGCGCCGAATGCCACAGTCCGCGCAACGCCCTCGGTGGGATCAACCGGGGCGAGCGCTTCGCCGGCGGTCCCAATCCCGAAGGCGAGGGCTGGGTGCCGAACATCACGCAGAAGGGTCTTGGCGGCTGGAGTGAGAAGGATATTGCCGACTTCCTGGAGACCGGCGACATGCCCGAAGGCGACAGCGCGTCGGGCTCGATGCGGCCGGTGATCAAGAACCTCGCGCAGTTGACGCCAGAGGATCGCGCCGCGATGGCCGCCTATCTGAAGTCGCTGCCGCCGATCGACGGCCCGACGCCGCCCAAACGCAAGGAAGGTGGCGGCTGAATCAGGCCAACTGCGCAACATCGCGGCTTGCGCCAATCGCGCCTGCTATTTGGCGCCAAACGCCTTGAAGGTGATGATGGTGAGCGTGTCCTGGATGCCGGGCAGCACCTGCACCTTCTCGTTGATGAAGTGGCCGATGTCGGTGTCGTTATCGACATAGAACTTCACCAGCAAATCGTAATGGCCGGCCGTGGAGTAGATCTCGGAGGCGATCTCGGCTTCGGCAAGCGCATTGGCGACCGTATAGGACTGGCCAAGCTTGCATTTGATCTGGACGAAGAAAGGAACCATTGCAGTCACTCCGAAAGCATATCTTGCCGGCTAATAGGCCAAAACCGACCGGATTTAGCAAGCGGACTTGCTGTCTCCGGGGATAAGCCGCCCGCGGGCAAATGCCGGTTTTGCCCTACGAAATCGCCGTCGCTGCGGCGAAGGCGTCCCTGAGGCGCTGGGCCAGCTCGGCCTTGCGATAGGGTTTGGTCAGGACCACTGCTTTCGCCTGCGCACGGCCCTGCTCGACCAGGGTCTCCAGCGCATAGCCCGAGGTGAACAGGACCGGCAGGCCCGGCCGAATCCGCCGCGCCTGGTCCGCGAGCTCCCAGCCGCTCATCCCGCCGGGCATGACGATATCGGTGAACAGCATGTCAATGCCGGGATCGGCGCGCAACCGCTGCAGGGCCTCCTGTCCATTCACGGCGGCGACGACGCGATAGCCGAGCGCTTCCACCCGGAGGATCACCGAGGAGCGCACGAACGGATCGTCTTCGGCAATCAGGATGGTCTCGTGGCCGCGCGGCGCGGTGTCATCGCTGTCCAGCACGTCGGCCGGCGATTGTCCGCCGCCGACGCGCGGCAGGTAGATCCGGACCGTCGTCCCCAGGCCCTGTTCGCTGTAGATCGAGACATGGCCGTCGGATTGTTTTGCGAAGCCATAGACCATGCTCAGTCCGAGCCCTGACCCCTTGCCGACCTCCTTGGTGGTAAAGAACGGCTCGAAGGCGTGCTCGATGACCTCGGGCGTCATGCCTTCGCCATCGTCGGTGACGGAAATCAGCGCGTAGGTGCCGGATGCCACTTCCGGATGCAGGGCGCGATAGTCCTCGTCGATTGCGGCGAACTCGGTGCTCAGCGTCAGATGGCCGCCGGATGGCATCGCGTCCTGCGCGTTGAGCGCAAGGTTCAGCACGGCGGATTCGAGCTGGGCGCGGTCGGCAAAGGCCTCGATGGTGCCAGGGCCGAACGCAGTCTTGATCTCGATATTTTCGCGCAACGTGCGCTTGAGCAACTTGAGCATGGACGCCAGCAGCTCGCGGCAATCGATCGCCTTTGGCTGGAGCAATTGGCGGCGGCTGAATGCCAGAAGTCGCTGCGTCAGCTCCGCGCCGCGTTCGCCGGACTCGCAGATGTCGTCGGCAAATTGTCGCAAATTGGGCTGCGCCTTGAGCTGTTCGCTGAGAAGCTCGGCGTTGCCGATGATGACAGTGAGGAGATTGTTGAAGTCATGGGCGATGCCGCCGGAGAGCTGGCCGACCGTCTCCATCTTCTGCGCCTGCTGGAGCTGCTGCTCGGTCAGCTTGCGCCTGGTCAGGTCGTGAACGATACCGACGTAGATCAGCTCGCCATCCTGCCAGGCCTGGCCTACCGAAAGGTTCATCGGGAAGGTCGATCCGTCCTTGCGCAGGCCGGCGGCTTCCCCGGTTGCGAAACGCCGCGCATGACCGGTGGATGGGAGCTTCTTCTCGTCGGCCATCAGCATACCGATGTCGATATTCATGACCTCGTCGGCGCGATAGCCGAACAACCGTTCGCAGGCGGGGTTGAACAGCAGAATGCGGGCTTGCGCATCGAACAGGATGACGCCGTCCACCGCTGTCTCGACCACGGCGGTGAGGCGCGTCATGCTCTCGCGCATCGCGCGCTGGGCGTCGCCGACTTGTTTGAGCAACAGCGTCGCATCCCGGCTCTTGATCTCCTCCTCTTCCAGCGCGGCCTGAACCTTCTGCAACTCGAACGGGGAGGGAATCGTCAGGATCTTCGGCAGCAGGGGCCAAAGTGCACCGGCGGTGAAAATGGAGGCCGCAGCCGTGACCGCCTTGACGATGCCCTCGATGCCGTAGATCGGGACCCAGAGCGTGTAGATCGACAGCAGGTGGGTCAGGCCGCAGGCCATGATGAAGACCGCGAACGCCCAGTAGACCCAACCGAATTGAAGGTCGCGCCGCTTGGTGACCAGAATGGTGAGAGCGAACGGGATCGAGAAATAGGCCGCGGCGATGATGGCGTCGGAGGCGACGTGGAGCCAGATCAGCTCGGGCTCCCACAACAGGCAGATGCCGTGCGGCGAAAGCATCGACGAATCGAGGAGACGTTCAAAAAAGGCCCACATGATTTCTTCCCGAGAGGGTTGCGGGCCGAGAAGGGCCCGCAATTTGGCGTCGCTGGACGAATCCACCAGCTAACGTGTCACTCGCACGCACGGGCGCCAAGGCCGGGCTATGCCGTGGTTGTATTTTTCGGGGATGTGCACGCTTTCGGGACGACAATGCCATGCGGCGGCGCAACCGTGATTCGCCGCTGCGCGCCCGGCGGTGTCGCGAATCAGCGCCACGGCGGCAGGGCCAGCTTGCTGGGGCTCCGGGGGCGCGCTAGGACAGGCTATGGCGAAGATTTCTTCAAGCAAGTGTATCCCGCGATGACGACACCGGTGGCGCTCACCATTGCCGGCTCGGATTCGAGCGGCGGCGCCGGCATTCAGGCCGACCTGAAGACCTTTGCCGCGCTTGGCGTCTATGGCGCATCCGCAATCACGGCGTTGACGGCGCAGAACACCAAGGGCGTCACCGGTATTCATGCCGTACCCGCCGCGTTCGTCACTGCGCAGATTGATGCGGTGTTCTCCGATCTCGATGTCGGCGCGGTGAAGATCGGCATGGTGGCGCAAGCCGAGAGCATCGATGCGATCGGCTCGGCGCTGGCGCGCTGGAAGCCTCGTCATATCGTGCTCGATCCCGTGATGGTCGCAACCTCGGGGGATCGCCTGCTGGCCGCGGAAGCTGTCGAGGCGTTGCGCACCAAGCTGATGCGCCTCGCGTCGGTGATCACGCCCAACCTGCCGGAGGCGGCTGCGCTGCTGGACGAGCCGATCGCGCGAAGCGAGGCCGAGATCGAAAGCCAGGGGCGTCGTCTGCTCGGGCTCGGCTGCCGCGCGGTGCTGATCAAGGGCGGCCACGGCGAAGGCCGTGAGAGCATCGACTATCTCGTCAGCGCCGACAAAACGATCGCGCTTGCCGCGTCGCGTGTCGTCACCCGCAACACCCACGGCACCGGCTGCTCGCTGTCCTCGGCGGTTGCGGCGGGCCTCGCCAAGGGCGAGGATCTCGAGACGGCCGTGCGCAACGCCAAGAGCTGGATCAGCGCGGCGATCGCGGCAGCCGACCGCTTCAGCGTCGGTCACGGCCACGGACCGATCCATCATTTCCACAGGTTTTACTGACGCGGGCTTCGAGCTGCGTGCAGCTCACCGCCGTTAACCGGTGAGACCCTGGTGTTCCCCGCTTTTGCGGACGACCAATGCCGCCTCATGTCGCCTGATTGTCGCATGCGACTGATATTCGCGGGGAGGGCGAGGCGAGGTTTGATTCGTATCTGAGGGTGCCTCAAAGGTTCAATTGGTCATCCCCCTGTCACGGGACATTGTTACAGGCTGTCGCATGGGAAGTTACGATATGAGTGACGAGAGCCCTGAAAGGCGCTTTCGCACCTTGTTCATCTCCGATGTTCATCTCGGAGCCCGCGGCTCGCAAGCCGACCTTTTGCTGGACTTCCTGCGCTACCACGATGCCGACACCATCTATCTCGTCGGCGACATCGTGGACGGCTGGGCGCTGAAATCCAGCTGGCACTGGCCGCAATCGCATAACGATCTGGTGCAGAAGCTGCTGCGCAAGGCGCGCAAGGGCGCCAAGATCATCTACGTGCCCGGCAATCACGACGAGTTCCTGCGCAACTATTACGGCACGCATTTCGGCGGCATCGACGTTGTCGAGAACACCGTCCACACCGGCGCCGACGGCAAGCGTTATCTCGTCATCCACGGCGACATCTTCGACCTCGTGGTGCAGAACGCGCGCTGGCTCGCCCATCTCGGCGACAAGGCCTACGACTTCGCGATCCAGATGAATCGCTTCGTCAACTTCTTCCGGCGCATGTTCAAGGTGCCTTATTGGTCGCTGTCGCAATGGGCCAAGCAGAAGGTCAAGAACGCGGTCAACTATATCGGCGCGTTCGAGCAGGCGCTCTCCGCCGAAGCACGACGCCATGACGCCGACGGCGTGATCTGCGGCCACATCCACTACGCCGTGATCCGCGACGAGAACGGCATCCGCTACATGAATTGCGGCGACTGGGTCGAGAGCTGCACTGCGCTCGTCGAGCACGATGACGGTCGTTTCGAGATCATCACCTGGGCGGATCATGCGCAAAAGCCTGCAGCCGTACCGCAGGTGGCAGCAAGGGCGGCCTGATGCGCATCCTGGTCGCGACCGACGCCTGGCACCCGCAAGTCAACGGTGTGGTTCGGACGCTGACCAAGCTCGCTGACGCGGCCAAGACGCTTCGCGTCGAAGGTCTTGGCGTCGAGTTTACATTCCTGACGCCGCAATCGTTCCGTACCTTCGCGATGCCGAGCTATCGCGACGTGCGGCTCGCGATGCCGCGCCCGGCGCGGATCGCGAAGCTGATCGAGGAAGCGCGGCCCGACAGCGTCCATATCGCAACGGAAGGGCCGATCGGCCTGATGGTCCGCCGCTATTGCCGGCAGCGCAAGCTGCCGTTCACGACCAGCTTCCACACCCGCTTTCCCGAATATGTCCGCGCTCGTGTGCCGGTTCCGGAATCCCTGATCTGGCGGGCGCTGCGGCGTTTCCACAGCGCAAGCCGCGCCGTGATGGCGGCGACGCCCGCGCTGGCCCGGGAGCTCGGCGAGCGCGGTTTCGACAATGTCGTGTTGTGGCCGCGCGGCGTCGACACCCATTTGTTCCATCCTCGCGCCATCGACCTCTGCCTGCCGGCCCCGGTCTTCCTCTCGGTCGGCCGCGTCGCGGTGGAGAAGAATCTCGAGGCGTTTCTCGACCTCGATCTGCCCGGCACCAAGGTGATCGTCGGCGACGGCCCGGCGCGCAACGCGCTGGAAGAGACCTATCATGACGCGATTTTTCTGGGCGAGAAGCACGGTGAGGAGCTGGCCGATATCTATGCGGCGGCGGATGTCTTCGTGTTTCCGAGCAAGACCGATACGTTCGGCCTGGTCCTGCTCGAGGCACTGGCGAGCGGCCTGCCGGTCGCGGCCTTCCCGGTGAAGGGGCCCCGCGACGTCCTCGGCGATGCGCCGGTCGGCGCGCTGGATCATGACCTGCGCAACGCCTGCTTCGCCGCGCTCGATATCTCCAGGCAGGCCTGCGTCCAATTCGCCTCCAATTACACCTGGGAAGCCTCGGCGAGGGCTTTTGTGGACAGTATCCGGGCGGTCGGCGCGGTGCTGCCCGGCCGGACTGGGGCGGAACAGCCGCGCTTCGTCGCCTAGTTTCTTGTTTTGACGCGTTTTCTTCGCGCGAACCGGTACCCAAACCCTCGCGCGGAGGTGTCTTGCTCGCGCCTCATCCGACGCGATAACATCGTCCCATGTCCGAACAGCCCCTTCCGATCGGCCCTGCCGATATCGATGCCGCAGCGCGCGTGCTCGCGCCCTTCGCCGTCCGCACGCCCTTGCTGTCCTTTCCCGTGCTCAACGAGCGCGTTGGCGCAAAAGTGTTCCTGAAGCCGGAGATGCTCCAGCGCACCGGCTCCTTCAAGTTCCGCGGCGCTTTCAACAAAGTGTTCTCGATCCCGCAGGACAAGCGCGCCGGCGGCGTCGTCGCGTTCTCCTCCGGCAATCACGCCCAGGGCGTGGCGGCGGCGGCCAAGATCCTCGACATGCAGGCGACCATCGTGATGCCGGCGGACGCACCGCTGTCGAAGCGCGAGCGCACCAAATCCTATGGCGCCGAGGTCGTGCTCTATGATCGCGACCGCGACGATCGCGAGGCGATTTCGCGCGGCATCGCCGAGAAGCGCGGTGCGACGCTGGTTCGGCCTTATGATGATCCTTTCGTGATCGCGGGGCAGGGCACGGCCGGCCGCGAGATTGCGGAGGACATGGCAACGCTCGGCCTCTCACCCGACATCGTGGTCGCACCGGCCTCCGGCGGCGGCCTGATCGCGGGCGTCGCGACGGCCGTGAAGGCGCGCTATCCGCAAGCCCAGATCGTGGTGGCCGAGCCCGAGGCCTTCGACGATCACGGCCTGTCGCTGACCGCAGGCCATCGCGAGCCGCATCCGCCGGCGGGCCGCACCATCTGCGATGCGCTGATGGCCCTGATCCCCGGCGAGATGACCTTTGCGATCAACAGCAAGCTGCTCGCGCGCGGCGTGACTGCGTCGGACAAGGAAGTCGGCGCGGCTGTTGCCTTTGCCTATCGCGAGCTGAAGCTCGTGGTTGAGCCCGGCGGCGCGGTCGGCCTTGCCGCGCTGCTCGCTGGCCGTCTCGACGTCGCCGGCAAGAACGTGGTCATCGTGCTCTCTGGCGGCAACGTCGATGCGGATCTGTTCGCCGAGCTGGTGGCTTGAGTTTTTGAGCTTCTGACATGATGAAGGGGCAGAGCGTTTTCGCTCTGCCCCTTTGTCGTGTACGCTTGCCGCGATCAGTGCATGAAGCCGCCGTGGTGACCGCCGCCGCCACCCATCGAGAACGACTGGTTCATCGACTGACGGAAGTTGTTGCCGCCGCCATTGCCCATCGCATTGAACTGCGGGCGGTTGTTTTGCACCTGGATCTTGTTCACTGGATTGTTGTTGAGCTTCACGCCGTTGTTGATGCGGATCGGCTGGTTCTGGGTCTGAACATTCGTCGTCTTCACGTCGGTGGTCTTGACGTCGACGCCCTTGCCGATAGTCACCGGCATGCTCACGACCTTGCCCGCCGGGCCGGCATTGTTGTTGCCGGTGGTCTGCGTGGTGGTGGTCACCGGCAGCGTCACGATCTTGCCGTTGCCACCATTGTTCGTCGTCGTGTTGGTTGGTGCGGGCAGGGTGACGATCTTGCCCGGGGTCTGCGACGACGTGCCGGACTGCGGATTGCCTGCCGGCAGGTTGGTGATCTGGCCGCCATTGCCGAGCTTGCCGATGACGTTGCCCTCGCCCGGCTTCTGCGCCACCGGCAAATTGGCGTTCATCTGCGAGCCATTGCCCTGCTGGATCAGCGGCATGTATTTGGGCTGGCCGAGACCGCCGATCTTCAGCGTCGGGGCGATGTTCTGCGGAGCCAGGAACTTCGTCGCCTGCATCAGGGGGATCAGCTTCGGCTGCGTCTCGAGCTTGTGCGCCATCTGCGCGTAGGGGCTGTTGCCGTAGCTGTTGTAGAAGGTCTGGTAGCCGATCGGCGAGTTCGCCAGCACCGCCTGGTGCCAGGCCTGCGTGAGCAGAAGGTTCGACAGCAGCCAGCGGATGTGATCGCACAGCGGGTCGTGCGGATACATCTGGATGAACTCCTGATAGTACTCCGGCCGTCCCTCGGACACGACGTAGTCATAGGCCTGGCGCGTCGAACGGCTCGGGAGGTTCGCGGCCATCTGCACCACAGGTGCGTTCACCGGCGCGCGGTTGGCAGCCACCGCCGTGTCGCCGAAGAAGGTGAAGTCGCTCGTCAGCGATGAACTCTCCCACGGAATCTGCGCGCCGCTGGTGGTCTGGTTGACTTGGAGACGCACGCGCTTGAACAGCTGCTCGATCGGCACGTTGGGCTCGCGCGCGACGTTCAGGAAGGCCTGCGTATAGGGGCTGTGGCCGCCATTGCCGTCCAGCGCTTCGGCGCCCGGCGCGGTCGAATAGCCGACGATCGAGCCGTTCGGCGCATCGACGATGGCGAGGCCGCGGCCGGCGTCATTGACGTTGGGGAACGGGTTGTTGCGGCAGGCGTCGAGGATGACGATGCGCATCCGGCTCGGGATCGTCTCCAGCGTCGACATCACGTCGACCAGGCGGACCGAGTCGTTGACGAGCTCGCTCTGGTTCGACACCTTCGCGTCAACAGGGACGAGATAGTTCTCGCCGGCGAGCTGCACGCCGTGTCCGGCGTAATAGACCATCGCCACCGTGTTCGGGCCGCGCGCGGACACTTTTGCCGAAAAGTCCTGCACCACGCGCAGCATGTCATTCTGGCCGAGGTCGGTCGCCGAGATCACCTCGAAGCCGGCCGAGTTGAGGAATTGCGCCATCGACTGCGCGTCGTTGTCGGGGTTCGCGAGTTGCGGTGCGTTCCGGTAGTTCGAATTGCCGATCACCAGCGCCACCCGCTGCTCCGGGCCTTGCAGTGCAGTCGGGGCGGGTTCGACAGGGGCGACTTGCGCGGCAACCGGGCCGCAGGCGAAGCCGAACAGGCTTCCCAGCAGGCCGGCAGTCATCAGGGCGGATTTCAGGCGGAACATGGCGTGCTCCTTTGGCACTCATCTCGATGCGAGATTGGTTGCGAGGAAGCTTGACCGCGTTCGAGCCCTGGCGTCCGTGATCGCGATCACCTTGGCGCGGTGTGTGATCCAAATCACGCAGAGAGCGTAGAGGCAATTCGGCAATAT
The DNA here is from genome assembly GCF_021458635.1 of Bradyrhizobium monzae. Taxonomy (GTDB): domain Bacteria; phylum Pseudomonadota; class Alphaproteobacteria; order Rhizobiales; family Xanthobacteraceae; genus Bradyrhizobium. The sequence goes on along the minus strand of NZ_JAIRDQ010000001.1, from coordinate 688,895 downwards.
TCGAGCGAAACTTGTAATCCTGAGGTGGTCCGGTCGTCGCGAAGCACGGCCAGCGCTACGACTGCTGCGAAATTATTGCGCACGGGAACCAAGCCGCCTTTACGAGAAGAACGCGATCTTCTCGGCCTGGGTCATGCGGCGGATCGGGGCGAGGGCGTCGTTGGCCGCAGTGCGGGGCTTTTGCACGATGCCGCTGGCGAGAATGGTCGCGCCGAGCGAGGGCTCGGGCAGGGGCGACGGCATCGGCAATGTCGCGGCCGGTGCCGCACCGAAACTCGCCGCGGCGACCATGGCGTGGGCCGGCTGTTCCATCACTTCGGCGGCGGCCTCCGCAATGGCGTCGGTGAGGTGTGCCAGCGATTCCATTGCGATCGGGGCTTCGACAACCGCCGGCATCTCAACAAACGGCTCTTCGACATGTGGCGCGATTGGCGCCTCCGCCGCCACCGGCTCCGCGACTATGGGTTCCGGCATCGGCTCGGGAATAGCCGCTTCGATCTCCATGGGCTCGACGATCTCGTCGAACTCCGGATCGGGCGCGGCCATCTCCATCGCGATCCGCGCGAGCACGGCGTCGTCTTCGGCCTCCGCAGCGGCATCGAGCGAGAAGTCGTCGGTGATCTCGGCGATGGATGCGGGATCGGCGAGGCTGTCCTCGACCGCAGCAAAACTTTCTTCGCCGGCGGCGTGGACTTCGGCGACCTCGGACTCGATCGCGACGTCCATCACCGCTCCCTCGGCAATGCCGCTCGCGTCAGCGGTCGCCTCGGGCGCGATGTCCTGCGGTGTCTGCGCAAAAGCCGCGGATGCTTCGCTCGCCATCGCGGCGGGCGCATCAGTAACCGGCGCTTCCGCCGCTGGCGGCGTGGCTTGCGCAGACGCCGGCCGAACCGTGTCCTGCGGCGCTGCGACGCCGTCAGCGTTCGTTTGCTCGACCCGGTCCCTGAGCAGATCGAAGGCGGCCTTGAGGTCGCCGCGCGGGTCGATGGTCGAAATTTGGGTGCAGGCCGCTTCGATCGAGGCGAGCTGCGAATCAATCAGGTCGCAGATTCGCCCGTCGGCGCCGATCTCGCGCCAGCGCCAGGAGATCTCCTTGATGATGCGCACGCCGCGCGGGATCGGCGCGAGGCTCGCCTCGAGCGCGGCCGGATCGAACGTCTTGCCGGCGGCGCTTTCTGCGTCCTCGACGGCGCGGCGGATCGCGACCAGCGCTTCGGGAAGGCGGTCCTCGACGACGGATTGTCGCTGTGCTGCAAGGGTTTCTTCGATTTTGGCGACCGCGTCGAGCACCATGCGCGTGTCGGCATTGCGGTTGCGTTTGGCGTATTCGCCGAGGAACCAGCGGCCGCGCGCGGTCTCCATGAAGGCTTCGCGGATCGCGTCGTAATCCTGCTCGTTCGGCTCGGCCGCGCGGGCAGACATGGGCGAGAGGGCGAATGCTTCGTTGGCCATGACAATCTCGTCGCGCAAATCACCGCGCGTTACTGTAACGATCACCACGATATCGACCGAATCGCAATTGGTTTGATGGCAGGCGAATCACAAATCCCCATCGCGACATCAGTCAAGCGGCGATTCGCCGTGCGTCTCGCGCTGTTTTACTCGGCCGTGTTCGCGGTGTCGGGCACGCATCTGCCGTTCTTCCCGGTCTGGCTCAAGGCGGTCGGCGTCGATGCGGCCTGGATCGGGATCATCAACGCGCTGCCGTCGCTCATGCGCTTCACCACGCTGCCGCAGATCACCGCCTTTGCCGAAAAGCGACACGCGATTCGCGCCGGCATCATGATCTCGGTGCTGGCCACCGCGATCGGCCTTGCGGCCCTCGGCTTGCAGCAACAGCCGCTGGCGCTGTTCCTGATCTACGCTCTCACCTGCGTGATGTGGACGCCGACGACGCCGCTCACCGACGCCTATGCACTGCGCGGCGTCGCGCGTTACGGGCTCGATTACGGACCCTTGCGGCTGTGGGGCTCGGCGGCCTTCGCCGCCGGCTCGCTGGCCTGCGGCTACCTCGTGGACAGCATCGCAGCGCGCAACCTGATCTGGATCATCGTCGCATGGGCGGTGGTTGCGGTGCTTGCCAGCATGCTGCTTCAGCCGCTCGACGATGCCAGGCGCAAGACGACGGAGACGCCGGCCGGCAAGGCCTTGTTGCGCGATGGCGGCTTCTGGGCCGTGATCGCCTCGGCTGCGCTGATCCAGGGCAGTCACGCCGCCTACTACATATTCTCCGCCATCAACTGGCAGATCCAGGGTCTGAGCGGGCTGACCATCGCGGGGCTGTGGACGCTGGGTGTGATCGCCGAGATCATCGTCTTCGCACTGTCGCCGCGCTTCTCGTTGCATCCGTCGTCGCTGATGGCGATAGGCGGCGTCAGCGCGGTGCTGCGCTGGATCGTCACGGCGCAGGAGCCGTCGCTGGCGCTGCTCGCGATCGCGCAGCTCGGTCACGGCCTCTCCTTCGGGATGACTGTTGTCGGCACCATGAATCTGCTGGTGCAGCGCGTGCCGTCGCATCAAATCGCGCGCGGGCAGGGCTACCTCGCAGCGTGCAGCGGATTGTTGGGCGCGGTGACCTCGATCGCCTCAGGCGCGATCTACGCCCGCATCGGCGACAGCCTCTATTACGTCATGGCGGCGATGGCGGCGGCCGGCGCGATTGTCATCTGGTCGGCGCGGCATCGGCTCATGGCTCAGCCCCAGAGCGAAGCGTCAGGCGGATAAACCAGGCTCTCATCATAACGCAGTCCGTGATCGCGATCGCGCGCCAGCAACAAGGGGCCGTCGAGATCGACGAAGCGCGCCTGCGGGCTCACCAGGATGGCAGGCGCCATCGACAGCGAGGTCGCGACCATGCAGCCGATCATGATCTCGAAGCCGAGCGCCTGCGCGGCATCCGCCATCGCAAGCGCTTCGGTGAGACCACCGGTCTTGTCGAGCTTGATGTTCACGGCGTCGTAGCGCGCGCGCAAGGGCGCCAGCGAGTTGCGATCATGCACGCTCTCGTCGGCGCAGACCGCGAGCGGCCGCTTGACCCGCGCCAGCACTTCGTCCTTGCCGGCTGGCAGCGGCTGCTCGACCAGGGTGACGCCGACGGCGGCGCAGGCGGCGAGGTTGTCCTCCAGATTGGCCTCGGTCCAGGCCTCGTTGGCGTCGACGATCAGCTCGGACTCCGGGGCCGCCTTGCGCACGGCTGCGATCCGCTCCGGATCCCCGTCGCCGCCGAGCTTGATCTTGAGCAGCGGCCGGTGCGCCGCTTTCGCGGTTGCCGCCGCCATGGCCTCAGGCGTGCCCAGCGAGATTGTGTAGGCGGTGGTGCGCTCGCCCGGGATCGGGCGGTCCAGCAGGTTCCAGGCCCGCAGGCCCGCCGCCTTGGCCTCAAGGTCGATCAGGGCGCAATCCAGCGCATTGCGGGCTGCTCCTGGCGGCATGGCGGCCTGCAGGGCTTGCCGTGTCAGCCCGCCCGCCACGATCGCCTGCATGGCCTCGATCGCGGCCAGCGTTGCCTCGGGGGTCTCTCCATAGCGGGGATAGGGCACGCATTCGCCGCGGCCGATCAGGCCGTTTTGGCTCATCTCGGCCACAACGGTCACGGCTTCCGTCTTGGCGCCCCGGCTGATCGTGAAACTGCCGGCGATGGGAAACCGCTCGATTCGCGCGGCAAGGGCTGGAACTTTGCTGGAAGTCATTTTGAACTCTGGCGAAATCTGAACCTGCTGGTTACCTCTAGCAACTAACATTAACCAGTTGGGGATACCTTTTCTGGGTAAGGGCGCGTGCGCAACTATCTGATTTCCTCCGCCCCGGCACGGGAGCGGACATCTTGAACGGCGATCCGAAGCTGGAGCGGATAGCCAAAGGCAACGCGCTTGCCCTCTGCGCCACCGGAACCTGGACCGCGAGCTTCGCGCCGGTGCTGGAGCGGATGGTGGCCGACGCCGAGAAGCTCGCCGGCGGTCCCCAAAGCATTTTCATCGACGTCTCCGAGGTCGCCAAGCTCGACACGTTTGGGGCCTGGCTAATCGAACGGCTGCGCCGCAGCCTCACTCAAGGCGCCGTCGAGGCGCAGATCGCCGGACTGTCCGCCAATTATTCGAGCCTCGTGGACGAGGTGCGCCGGGTCCGCGCGACCCCGGTGATCGACAGCAGCACGATCACCATCACCGGCATGCTGGAGCAAATTGGCCGCACTGTCGCCGGCCTCGGCGGCACGGTTGCGGGCCTGATCGACATGCTTGGCGCTGTGCTCGCGGCGGGCGGGCGCGTGCTGATCCATCCGCGCTCGCTCCGCCTGACCTCGACCGTGCATCATCTGGAGCAGGTCTGCTGGCGCGCGGTGCCGATCATCGTGCTGATCACCTTCCTGATCGGTTGCATCATCGCCCAGCAAGGCATCTTCCATTTCCGCCGCTTCGGCGCCGACATCTTCGTCGTCGACATGCTCGGCGTGCTGGTGCTGCGCGAGATCGGCGTGCTGCTGGTCGCGATCATGGTCGCTGGCCGCTCGGGCAGCGCCTACACCGCCGAGCTCGGGTCGATGAAGATGCGCGAGGAGATCGACGCGCTCCGCACCATGGGGTTCGACCCGATAGAGGTGCTGGTGCTGCCGCGCATGCTGGCGCTGGTGCTGGCGCTGCCGATCCTCGCCTTCCTCGGCGCCATGGCCGCGCTCTATGGCGGCGGCCTCGTCGCCTGGCTCTATGGCGGCGTCGATCCCGAGGCGTTTCTGCTGCGCCTGCGCGACGCCATCTCGATCGATCATTTCATCGTCGGCATCGTGAAAGCGCCCGTCATGGCCGCGGTGATCGGCATCGTCGCCTGCGTCGAGGGGCTCGCGGTGCAGGGGAGCGCGGAATCACTCGGACAGCACACGACCGCGTCGGTGGTGAAGGGCATCTTCTTCGTCATCGTGATGGACGGCGTGTTCGCCATCTTCTTCGCCTCGATCGGAATGTGACGATGGCGCAAGATATCCAAAACGCGATTCAAGACCCTATCATCCGCGTCCGCGACATCACCGTGCAGTTCGGCGCGACGCGCGTGCTCGACGGTCTCAACCTCGACGTCAAGCGCGGCGAGATTTTGGGATTTGTCGGCCCGTCGGGCGCGGGCAAATCGGTGCTGACACGGACCATCATCGGTCTCGTGCCGAAGGTCGCAGGCTCCATCGAGGTGTTCGGCGTCGACCTGGATTCCTCCAACACGTCGCAGCGCCGCAACGTCGAGCGGCGCTGGGGCGTGCTGTTCCAGCAGGGCGCGCTGTTCTCCTCGCTCACGGTGCGGCAGAACATCCAGTTTCCGATGCGCGAATACTTGCGCGTCTCGCAGCGGCTGATGGACGAGATCACCATGGCCAAGCTCGCCATGGTCGGCCTCAAGCCGGAAGTGGCCGAGCGTTTCCCCTCGGAACTATCCGGCGGCATGATCAAGCGCGTCGCGCTGGCGCGCGCGCTGTCGCTCGATCCCGATCTGGTCTTCCTGGACGAGCCGACCTCCGGCCTCGATCCGATCGGTGCCGGCGACTTCGACGATCTGGTCAGGACGCTGCAGCGGACTTTGGGGCTGACCGTTTTCATGGTAACCCACGACCTCGACAGCCTTTACACCGCCTGTGATCGGATCGCCGTTTTAGGAAACGGTAAGATCATTGCGGCAGGGTCGATCGCCGACATGCAGGCCTCGCAGCATCCCTGGCTGAGGCAGTATTTCCATGGCAAGCGCGCCCGCGCGGTCGTGACTTGAGTAGCCGGAGCAGCTGATGGAAACGCGGGCGAACTACGTACTGATCGGATCCTTCACGCTGGCGGTGCTCGCGGCTGCGATCGGCTTCGTGCTGTGGTTCCAGTCGCTGCACACCACCAAGCAGCGCAGCCCCTTTCGCGTCGTGTTCGAGGGCCCGGCCGCGGGCCTGCGCAACGGCGGCAGCGTCAACTTCAACGGTATCCGGGTGGGTGAAGTGGTCTCGGTGAAGCTCGACAACCCGCGGCGGGTTGTCGCACTCGCCATGATCGAGAACAACACGCCGCTCCGCAAGGACACCCTGGTCGGCCTCGAATTCCAGGGCCTGACAGGTGTGGCCGCGATCTCGCTCAAGGGCGGCGAGGAGGCAGCGCCACCGCCGCCGCTCGACGAAGACGGCATCCCGACGCTGACGGCCGATCCGAACAAGCTCCAGGACGTCACCGAGGCGATCCGCGGCACGCTGCAGAACATCAACAAGATCGTCGCCGACAACCAGGAGTCGGTCAAGAACTCGCTGAAGAACCTCGAGACCTTCACCAACTCGCTCGCCCGCAACTCCGAGAAGATCGACGGCGTGATGGCCAAGGTCGACGGCGTGATGCTCAAGGCCGACAGCCTCATGCTCGGCCTCAACACGCTGGCCGGCGGCAAGGACGGCGGCGAGCTGTTCCTGACGGTGAAATCGATCCGCGAACTCGCCGAGGATTTCGACAAGCGCTCCGGTGCCTTGATGACCGACGGCCGCCGCACGCTCGGCGACATCAGCCGCGCGGTGAACAACTTTGACCGCAACCCGACCCGCGTGCTGTTCGGCGCCAGCAACAACGCGCCGGCAGCTGCTCCGCCGGCCGAGGCGCCTAAGCCGGCACCGGCCAGCGAGCGCAAGCGGCAGTGAACGGGCGAATGGTGAGTGGCGAATAGCGAATAGGTTCTGCTCGCCGCATCGGTCCAAAATAAAACGGAGCCCGCGAGGGCTCCGTTTTTTTATTCGCTATTCGCGGGCCTCAACTTACCCCAGCCGACCGGCCGCGTGAGCGAGCAGGGTGTAGACCAGGCCCGTCTCCGAGGTCAGGTGGCTGCGCAGCTCCTGCGGGCCGCGGCCGTCGCGGGCGACTTCGTCGAGCAGGCGTTCGAACTCGCCGATATAGCGGTCGACCGTGCCCTTGAAGTTGCGGTCGGCGCGATACTTGCGGGCGACCTCATCGAAGGCCTTCTGACCGGCGGGCGTGTACAGGCGCTTGGTGAAGGCCTTGTTCTCGCCGCGCTGGTAGCGGTCCCACATCTCGGTGGCGAGGTTGCGGTCCATCAGCCGGCCGATGTCCAGCGACAGCGATTCCAGCGGATTGCCGTTGCTCTGCGGAGCCTGCGGCTGCGGAGCGGGTGCAGCCTGGCGGCCACGCGGAGCTTCACGTCCCGTGGGAGCAGCCTGGTTGGCGTCCGTGCGGTTCAACAGATCCGAGAGCCAGCCGTCGCGACCCTGGTCGTTGCCGCCGGGGGCAACCGGCGGTGCCTCGGTGCGACGCGAGGCGGGCACGCCGAGATCCGGCGGCGGCAGGGTCGAGGCGCTGGCGCTTTCGCGGATGCGCGTTTCGCTGCTGCGACCACCGACGGCCGCCATCATCGGCTCTTCCTGGCGCTGGGCGGCGACAGAAGCACGGCCCGTCGTGGTGACGTCGAGGCCGCGGCCGTGCTGGGCCACGATGCGGTTGAGCTCGGCGAGCGCTTCGATCTGGTCGACGATCACCTTGCGCATCTGTGCAGTGCTCTCGGCGGCCTCTTGCGGCATCTCGAGCACGCCACGGCGCAGCTCGTTGCGGGTGGCTTCGAGCTCGTTGTGCATCTCGAACGCCATCTGCTTCATGCTGGAGACGAGGTTGCCGAACTTCTCGGTCGACTGCTTGAACATCGCATCGGCCTCGTCGGTGGTCTGGCGATAGATGTCGTGCATGGACTCGACGGTCTGGCGATGCTCTTCCTCGGACGCCGCGCGCACCGCCTCGAACTGGCGGGTGATCGCGGCCGAGCCTGCGCCGGCAGTCTCCGCGACCACGCGAGCGATGTCGCGGGCACGCTCTTCGGCTGCAGCGAGCGACTCATCGAGCAGCCCGGTGAAGCGCGACAGGCGCTGGTCGAGATCGGCGGTACGCAGGTCGATGGTAGTGACGAGCGATTCCAGCGCCTGCTTGCGCTCGGCGAGCGAGGCGGTGGTGTTCTTGTTGCTCTGTTCGACGACCTGCGCGGCATCGACCAGCGCCTTGCCATGTGCGTCGAACTGCGTCGACAGCTCGCCGAGATCCTGCAGCGCCCGCGTGGTCTTCGTGTTGAAGACGTTGAGCTGGTCTTCCAGGTTTTGCGTCGCAGTGCCGTTGCGCGAGGTGACGTCGTTCATCGCCGAGACGAAGTCGGCGACGCGCGTCACCAGCGCCCGCTCGAGCGAGTTCAGGTTGTCGTGCGCACCGGTCAGCACCTCCTGGAGGAGGATGTTGCCTTCACGCAGACGCTCGAACAGGGCGACCGTGTCGGTGCGCAGGATCTTGCTGGTCTCCTGCATCTCGGTGACGGCCGCGATCGAGACCTGGCGCGACTGGTCGATCGCCGCGCGCGAGGCGGTCTCGAGGTCCTTGAGTGACTTGCCGACCGCGCTGGTCGCGACTTCGCTCGCCGCGTTGATGGTGCGGGCGACATCGTTGCCGTTGCCCATCATGGTCTGCGAGAAGGCCGTGCCGCGGGTCTCGATCGACTTCAGCGCGTCGGAGGTGACGCGGTCGATGTCGAGCGTGAGCTGGCTGGCCTTCGAGCCGATTGCGTCCACGAGCGAGCCGCGCTTGGCATCGATCATGTTCGACAGGCGGTCGGCCTGCTGCTGCACATAGGTGACGATCTCGTCGGTCTTGCCGGTCATGGCCTGGCCGAAGCTGCTCGAGGCGGAGAGCACCGAGCGCTCGACGTCGGCCGAGCTCGACTTGACCCGCGAGCTCGCCTCGTTGGAGGCGTTGATCAGCGCATTCTGGGCGTTGAGCGCGCTGGTCTGGATGTCGTTGGTCGCGTTCGCGGTCGCCGTGCTCAGCGCGCGCTCGATCTCGGTCGAGATCGTGCGGATCTGGCTCGCGGCGTCCGCCGAGGTCGAGGTCAGCGAGGTCTGCGCCTCGCGTGCGCTGTTGAGGATGGTCGAGGCGGTGTCGGCGCCGACAGCGGTCAGCGTGCGCTCGATGTCGGTCGTCAGCGACTTGATCTGGCTGGCCGCATCGGTCGAGGCTGATATCAGCGTGCCCTGGGCCTCGCGCACGCCGCTGGTGAGCGCCTCGATGGTGGCGCCGCCGGCGGTCGCCAGCGCGCGCTGCATCTCGGCTGCGAGCGAGCGGACCTGGCCGGTCTGCTCGGCAGAAACCGCGAGCAGGGTGCTCTGGGCGTCGCGGGCGCTCGCCGTGATCGTCTCGGCGGTGGACTGGCCGACCTGCGAAAGCGAGCGATGCACTTCGGACGCGAGCGACTTGACCTGGCTCGCCGCATCCGAGGACGCGTTGACCAGCGTGCTCTGGGCCTCGCGCGCGCCGGTCATGATGGTCTCGGCCGTCGAGGTGCCCGCCATCGAGAGCGAGCGCTGGACGTCGGAGGACAGCGCCTTGATCTGGTTGGCGGTCTCGGTCGAGGCCGCGATCAGCGTGCCCTGCGCATCGCGGGCGCCGGCGGTGATCGATTCCGCCGTGCTGGTGCCGGCGAGCGACAGCGAGCGCTGCACGTCGGCGGTGAGCGTCTTGACGTGGTTGGCCGCGTCCGACGAGGCGGTGACGAGCGTGGTCTGGACCTCGCGGGCGCCGGCCAGGATCGAGGCCGCCGTGGCCGAACCGGCTGCGGACAGCGTGCGTTCGACGTCGGCTGCGAGCCCCTTGATCTGGTTGGAGGCGTCGCCCGAGGCCGCGACCAGGGAGGACTGCGCCTCGCGGGCGCTGGTCAGGATGGAGTTGGCAGCACCGGTGCCGACAGCGGTCAGTGCGCGCTCGACCTCGGCGGAGGTCATCTTGAGCTGGGCGTTGACGTCGGAGGAGACCGTCATCAGCGACTGCTGCGCAGTGCGCGCACCGGTCTGGATCGTCTCGCTGGTGTTGACGACGAGGTTGGTGAGCGAGCGCTCGGCGTCCTCGACATGCGAGCGGATCGCGGTCGAGATCATCTCGGCGCGGGACATCATGTCCTCGCTGGCCTGGCGGCCGCTGCTTTCGATGCGGCCGGCGACGGCCTCGACACGCGAGCCGAGCAGGTCTTCGAACTGCGCCACGCGCACGTCGATGTCGTTGGCAACCGAACCGACCTTGGTCTCGATCGCCTGGTGGATGTCCTGGAAGCGCGCCGTGACCGTGTCGGTCAGGTGCGTGCTGCGGCCGTCGATGAGGTCGGCGACGCCGGTGATGCGGCGGTCGACCGCCTCGATCGCCTGAGCCGTGCCGTCCGTGAGCGTCGATGTCAGCAGGGTGAGGCGGGTGTCGATCGACTGAACGGCCTGCGAGGCGCCGTTGGTCAAAGCGGTCGTCAGATAGGTGAAGCGGCTGTCGACGGACTCCAGCGCTTGCGATGCGCCGCTGTTGAACGTCGTCGTGAGATGCGTCAGCCGCGTATCGATCGCCTGGATCGTCTGCGAGGCGCCGTCGGTCAGCGTCGTCGTGAGGTGCGTCAGGCGCGTGTCGACCGACTGGATCGCCTGAGCGGCACCATCGGTCAGCGACATCGCGAGCGTATTGAGACGCCCGTCGATGGTTTCGGTGACCGACTTGGCGCGGGTGTCGAACGACTCTTCCAGCGCGGCGACGCGGCCGACGAGCCGCTCGTCGAAGGTCTTGATGTGGCCTTCGATCGTGTCGTCGAGGTTCGCGATCTTGCCGTTCAGCGAGGCGTCGAAGTTGGTGACGCGTTCGCCGATCGTGGTCTCGAACTGCACCAGCCGCTGGTCGAGCACGGCCGTGATCGCGCCGCCGTTGGAGGTGAAGCGGGTGTCGAAATTGTCGACATAGGTCTTCAGCGACTCATGGATGTCGTGGGTGCGCTGGCCCATGCGCTCGACGATCTCGCCGCCGAAGGTCTTCACGGTGCGGTCGAACTCGGAGATGTGGCGCGTGATCAGGGCACCCAGGGTGCCGGAATCGCGGGCGAACTTCTCGACCAGCTCGGAACCCTGGTTCTTCACCAGCTCGTCGAACGCGCTCATCTGCAGCGACAGCGAGTCGTGCGCGGTCTCGGTCTGGCTGACGACCTTGGCGACGAGGGTGTTGACCGTAGCGTCGAGCGCTTCGCTCGCCTTGTCGCCGGAGGTCATGATCTGGCCGGCGAGGCGGTTGCCGGCGTCGTCGATCTTGGCGGAGAGGTCGTTGGAGCGCAGCTCGAGCTCGAGCAACAGCGAGTCCGACGAGTTCTTCAGGCTGTCATGCACCTGCTCGGTGCGGTCGGAGATGCCGTCGACGATCGCCGAAGAGCGTTGCTCGAACTCGCCGGTGATGCGGTCGATGCGCTCATTCAGCATCTCGTGGACGCGGTCGGCGAGGTCGACGAACTCGTCGTGGACGTGGCCGGTCTTGAAGTTGAGGCTGGTGGTGAGCCGCTCGCTGGCGTCGAGCACCGCGCGGGTGGTCTCGGCGCTGGCTTCCTCGAGGCGGTCGAGCAGGTCGCCGCCGCGCTCGCCGAGCGCCAGGATCATGTTGTCGCCGGCGTGGCTCAGCGCGCCGGTGATGTGGGCGCCGCGCTCTTCCAGCGCGCCGGTGATGGATTTCGCGACCTCGTCGACGCGCGAGGCGATCGCGTCCGAGATCAGCGCGATGTCGTGGCGGAGGTCGATCTGCACGCCGGAAATGGCGCTGCGCACCTGCTCGGCCTGGCCGACCAAATTGTCGCGCTGATGCGCGATGTCCTGGAGCAGGGCGCGGATGCGCACTTCGTTGTCGGAATAGGCGCGCTCGAGTGCTGCGACCTCGTTGGCGACCAGCGTCTCGAGTTCGCCGGCGCGCGCGATGGCGCGCTCGATGCCGTCGCCCATCGCCGCGACCTCGCGGCGGATGGCCTGGCCGACGGTGACCATGGAATCGGACGCTGAGCCTTCCGGCTCGGAGAAGCGGATCGCGACCTGCGCCATCGCCTGCGCGACCTGGCTCATCTGCTGACCGCGCCAGACCAGGCTCGCGAGGAAGTAGAACAGCATGATCGGCGCGAAGAACATCGTGGCTAGGCCGGCGATCGCCAGCACGCCGCCGCTCTCGCCCATGGCGGCCCGGATCGAGGGCAGGAAGCCGACCGTCAATGCGGCGCAGGCGGCGAGCCAGACCACGGTGAAGATGGTCGCACCAGTGTAGATATTGCGGGCAGGGCGGCCCGTCTGCAGCGACTGGAGCAGCTGGCCGATGGTCTCGCGATCGTCATTGGCGGCGCGGCGCGAGGTGCGCGGTTCCTCGATCGGATCGAACACGGCGCGCTCGTTGGCGGCAGGGCGCGGCTCGAATGTCGGCTCGTCGAACACGGGAGGCGCCACTTGGGGCGCCGTTTCGTTGCGCATCGATGCGTTGCGGCTGGTATCGGCAGCCGTGTCGCTGATGTTGAGGGCTTCCTGGATCGCAGAAAGCGCAACTTCTGTGGGATCTTTGACCTTTTTGGGAGTGTTGGCCATGTTCAGTCGAGCCCTCGTTACTTGTACGCGTCCCCCCGCGAGCCCTGCGCGCTACGCAAGCCCACAGACCGGATCATGCCGCTTGCGCGGATCTCCGAGCCGTCCCCACCCGGACGGCTTGTCCGCCAATTTCCGAAACATCCTATTGGCAGAGCGTCGCGAATGAAATGGCTGCGATTAAGACAATCTTAATCATCGTTAACAGGAACACGCCGTAACGCCTTAGCTCTACATGAATTTCTCCGCCGAACCCGGCCAATTGCGGCAACTTTTCGTCAATAAACGGGCGGATTTACGTAAAACGACCCAAACACTTCGTTAACCATTTCCATGCTTCGGTGGGGCGAACCGCCGGACCGGCGGACCGTCGCGCGATGCCGGGGCCAGCGCCATGATGCCTGAACTGCAACGGATGGACTGGATGCCCTCGCCCCCGCTTGCGCCCATCGACCACCCACTCGACCTCGACCACCTCTCGCGCATGACGCTCGGCGATTCCGAGCTGGAGCAGGAAGTGCTTGCGATGTTCGCCGAGCAGGCGGTTCGGCTGATCGCGGCGATGACGGCGCTGCCGGCCGAGACCGCTGCGCTCGCGCACAAACTTAAAGGCTCGGCGCGCGGGATCGGCGCGTTTGCGGTCGCGGATGCCGCCGCCAGCCTGGAAACCGCGATCCGGATTGGCCACAACCAGCCCCACGCCTTCGCCGCGCTGAAAGAGGCGGTCGCCGAGGTTCGCGTGGCCATTGCGGCGATCCTCAAGCACTAGGCCGGCGCACCGCGGAAGTCGGGGCTTGCGCATTGTTTTGACGCGTTTTCTTCCCGCGAACCGGTATCCATTTCGCTTGAAAACGCTATGGCGCGGTCCGGATCGACCCGTTATAGGACAGCCCGGACCCTCCTTTTCCCCAGATCGCGACAGCACGAGCACACATGGCCAAAATTCACTTTGTCGATCACAAGGGCGAAACCCGCACGGTGGACGTCGAGAACGGCGCGACCGTGATGGAAGCCGCCATCCGCAACAGCATTCCCGGCATCGAAGCCGAGTGCGGCGGCGCCTGCGCCTGCGCGACCTGCCATGTCTATGTCGATGAAGCCTGGCGCGAGAAGGTCGGCAGCCCGACGCCGATGGAAGAGGACATGCTCGACTTCGGCTTCGACGTGCGCCCGAACTCGCGCCTGTCCTGCCAGATCAAGGTCGCCGACGAGCTCGACGGGCTCGTGGTGTCGACGCCGGAACGTCAGGCCTAAACACTTCTCGCCTAGGTGCTCGGCGGCGCGACCTCGATGCCGCGCTTGTGCCAGGGTCTGAATTTCTCGATCACCTCTGCGGTCAGTGGTGCTGGCCGGCGCGTCGCCTCGTCGAGCATGACGCCCACGGACGTCGCCGACGCGATGCACCTCCCGTTCGAAAACACGACCTGCTCGAAGGTCACTGACGTTCGCCCGAGCTTCACCACGCCGAGGCCGAGCTCGATCGTGTTCGGCCAGTGCAGCTCGGCGCGGAAATGGATGTCGAGCCGCACCATGATCCAGGCGAGCCCCGGCGGTGTCAGCCCGTATTCCGGGCTCTTCATCAGCGTGACGCGGCCGGTCTCGAAATAGGTGGCGTAGACCGCGTTGTTGACGTGCTGGTTCGGGTCGAGATCGCCGAAGCGGACGTTGTCGCCGAGGCGAAAAGGGAAGTCCTCCAGGCGCGGCGTCGTATCGAGGCGGCTTGGTGCGTTCACCGATTGATCTCCGTCATATCCAACCTCGTTACAGCCCAGTTATTTTGACCCGGCAAGTGGGCGCGGCTGCGGGGCGCTCCCGCTTTTATGCCTTCCCTGATCCATCCCCGTTGGCTAGACAGGCAGGGTCACCTCTGCCCTCCGGGCGCCGTCCAACCGATAACGATCGATAAAGAGACGACATGAGCGACGTGATCAAAACCGATGTGCTGATTATTGGCGCGGGCCCCTGCGGTCTGTTCGCCGCCTTCGAGCTTGGCCTTCTCGACATGAAGGCGCATTTCGTCGACATCCTCGACAAGGTCGGCGGCCAGTGCGCCGAGCTCTATCCGGAAAAGCCGATCTACGACATTCCCGGCATTCCGCACGTGTCGGGGCAGGGACTCACCGACGCGCTGATGGAGCAGATCAAACCGTTCCACCCGACCTTCCACCTCGGCGAGATGATCGAGACCGTGGAGAAGATCGGCGATCCTGCGTTCCGCTGCACCACCGATGCCGGCAAGGTGTTCGAATGCAAGGTGCTGGTGATTGCGGCCGGCGGCGGCTCGTTCCAGCCGAAGCGCCCGCCGGTGCCGGGCATTGAGGCCTATGAAGGCACCTCGGTACACTACGCCGTGCGCAAGATGGAGACGTTCCGTGACAAGAACGTTCTGATCGTCGGCGGCGGCGATTCCGCGCTCGACTGGACGCTCAATCTGCATCCGTTGGCCAAGCGCATCACGTTGCTGCACCGGCGCGACGATTTTCGTGCCGCGCCCCACAGCGTCGAGCAGATGCGCGCGCTGGTGGCCGACGGCAAGATGGATCTGCGGCTCGGCCAGGTCACCGCGCTCTCAGGCGCCGATGGCCAACTGACCGGCGCCACCGTCAAGGGCAACGACAACAATGTCAGCGATGTTGCCTGCGACACCATGCTGCCGTTCTTCGGTCTGACCATGAAGCTCGGTCCGGTCGCGAACTGGGGCATTGCGCTGGAGAACAATCTGGTGCCGGTCGAGACCTCAGCGTTCGAGACCAACGTATCAGGCATCTTCGCCATCGGCGACATCAACACCTATCCCGGCAAGATCAAGCTGATCCTGTGCGGCTTCCACGAGGGCGCACTGATGTCGCAAAAAGCCCACCGCTACGTCTATCCGGAGAAGCGGCTCGTGTTCCAGTACACGACCTCGTCCTCCAGCCTGCAAAAGAAGCTCGGTGTCAACTGATCGCGACGGAAGCGGACGGGCGATGCCCCATGTTTCTGGTGCTGGAATCGTTCGCGAAATCGCCGTAGTCTGCGGCCATTGCAGTGGCGGCTTAGCAAGGTGATCATGATGCGGAAACTCTTGTCCAGCTTTCGGCTGCTCCCGTTCCTCGCGCTCGCGCTGTCGCTCAATGCGGTGAGCCCGGCTGCGGCGCAAGCGCAGCAGCCAACCGCTGCGGGCCTCTGGCAGAAGGTCGAGGACGGCAAGACGGTGGGCTGGTTCCTCTTCATCGACCACAACGGCATCTTCGAAGGCGTCATCGCCAAGACTTTCCCGCGCGCTGGTGACGACCCAAACGAGGCCTGCACGAAATGCACGGACGATCGCAAGAACCAGCCGGTGCTCGGGCTCTCCTTTATCCGCGACATGAAGCGCGACGGGTTGAAGTATGAGGGCGGCAACGTCGTCAATCCGCGCGACGGCAACATCTGGAAGGCCAAGATGACGGTGAGCCCGGATGGTCAGGTCCTGACCATGCGCGGGTTCCTCGGCATTTCCCTGTTCGGCAAGGACGAGACCTGGCAGCGCCTGCCGGATGCCAACATGGCCGAGGTCGATCCCGCGATCATCGCCAAATATCTCCCCGCACAAGCCGCCGCGACCGCGCCGAAGGCAGCGCCCGCGGCCAAGAAAGGCGGCGCGATGATGATGGCGCCGGCAGCGAAGAAGTAGGCTGCTTTCACGCCGCCCGGGCGACCGACGTCAATACGTACGCGCCTTCTTGCAAGGCGCGTAGAACGTGCCGTTGCCGGCAACGACGCGCTCGAGGCACTGTCGGGGATCGGTGATCTCGCCGTCGACCTGAAAATAATAGGCCTGCGATCCGAGGCTCAGGACGTACTGTCCCGGCGGAAGCTCGAGCTCGGCATCGCTGGCGTGAAGCTCGTACATTTCGGCTTTCCCCGGAATCGGCGAGATCCGGAACGGATAGGAGAAGTTGCGGATCACGCCGACGTCGTCTCCGCCACTCGCCGTCTTGCCTGCAGCATCGGTCGAGAACTCTTTGACCTTCGCGACAATACGGACCTCGACGCGCTCGGGGATCACGTTAGCAATGTCCCGACGGAACACGATGAACTTGACGTGGCCATTCGGCAGATGCGGCCGATCGGGTTTCTTGAACTCCGGTGAAATCGCAATGCGCATGTCCGGCGCCATCACACTGGCCGCGTTCAGCTCAGCCAGCGACTTGTCGTCGATCAAGGCATAGATGCCGTAATCGCTTGGAAGCACGCGCGCCGGTGGAGGCGGAGCAGAGGGGACCATTTCCGGCTTGGCGACCGCGATCGTCGTCTCCGGCTTGGGCGCGACCTGCGCGATCTCCGGGGCCTGTGACGATATCAGTCGGCGCAGCCCGGCGATCCTGTCTCGCTGCGAGACGATCACGATGGTTGCGCCAACGACAAGCAGGATGGCCGCCGTACGCTTGATCACCGGCCAGAGCGGACCAGAGACCGCTGGCAGCTTGCTGCGGGACTTGATCCCCGAAGGCAAAACCGTTGTATCGCTGGACACCAGAAGAGTGCCTGCTTCGGTCACCTTGGATGGGGTGAGTTGTTGCGACGGCAAGCGCTCCAGCGGTGCCTGTTCGCGCGAAAACTTCTCGACCTCGTCGATCGCGACCTCAAGGGCCTGCTTCATCTTGTCGATGTTTTTCGCGTCGGCGTAGGTGAACTGTTCCTGGAGCTTGTAACGGGCGAGATCGTAGACCATCTGCCGCCGGGCCTCGGCATCGTCTTTCACCGTCTCGAGCATGCGTGAAATCACCAGCGCAAACTGCACCTGGTTTGCGGGCAACTCGGTCGGGTCCTCTTGACCGGGAAGCAGGTCCCTGGAGTCACTCATAGCGCTGACGGTCCAAAGCCTGTCACGCCGATACCCAATTCTTCCATTCGAAACAGTCGGTTAAGCGGATAGCGGTCGCATCCGCGCGAGCTTCGTACACGTCCTGACACGACAAGGAAAGCCTCCGAAGCGAGGGGCGGCGGACCGTCGGCACATCACACATGCAAGACGTCAAGGCAGATCGAGCAAGGCTGCCGCGCCAGTAGTTCCCCGGAATGCGCGCTGGCGCTGGATTTGCATAGCTGTCGGCAAATCTGCCGGAGGAATGAGTCGCCGCTGCCACGCCTGATCAAGGGCGT
This sequence comes from Bradyrhizobium monzae, assembly GCF_021458635.1. GTDB lineage: Bacteria > Pseudomonadota > Alphaproteobacteria > Rhizobiales > Xanthobacteraceae > Bradyrhizobium. Next base: position 671,383 of record NZ_JAIRDQ010000001.1, on the reverse strand, counting down.
GAGCGATGTCGCCTGTTCCTCGCGGTGCTGACTTCGACCCGTGAGATGACGCTATGAGACTTGCAAGACTGCGTGCAGCGACGCTGGCGGGACTGATGCTGCCGCTGGCGACATCGGTGATGGCCCGCGACGACGGACGCTATGCCAACTCGCCACTCAAACCCTGGTTCGAGAGTCTGCGCAGCGAATACGGACAGTGCTGCTCGGATGCCGACGGCTATGTCGTCGCCGATGTCGACTGGGAGTCCGACAAGGGACACTACCGCGTGCATCTCGACGACGAATGGGTCGTCGTGCCCGACGGCGCGGTGATCAACGAGCCGAACAAGATCGGCCGCACCATGGTGTGGAAGCACTATATCGACGGCCACCCGCGGGTGCGGTGCTTCATGCCGGGCAGCATGACGTAGCGGCTCGTCAACCTGTTTGCAGATCGAGCTGCGCAAGTCTGACCGCCGCGCCGGCCTCGGAAAAGCGCAGGCTCATCGTCGTGCCGCGGCCGGGCGCCGAGGAAATGACCAGCTCGCCGCCGTGGGCGGCCATGATCTCGCGCACGATCGAGAGGCCCAGACCCGCGCCGTCGCCCGCGCTGTTGCCGGTCTGGAACGGCTCGAGCAGCTTCTGCTCCGCGCTGTCGGGCAAGCCCGCGCCGTCGTCGTCGATCGAGACGCTGCCGCGACCGAGCGTGGCGACGATGCGCCGCGCGCCATGGGCGTGGACGAGTGCGTTGCCGACGAGATTGGCGAGCGCGCTGCGAACGGCGGCGTCCACGCCTTGCACCAGGAGCGGACCTTCCCCTTCGCGCTCCAGTGCAAGCTCGATGCCGCCGTCGAGCGCCGAGGGGCCGAAATCGGCCAGCACGTCCAGCGTTATCTGGGCAAGATCGATCGGCCGCTTCTCGATCGCGTGGTTTTGCAGCCGCGCGAGGTCGAGCATGGCGGAAACCAGCGAGGTGAGGCGGCGGACGTCGCGCACCAGCTCGACCTTCAGTGCCGGCTCGGGCACATCCTCGATCTTCGCGCGCAGCAGAGTCAGCGGCGTGCGGAGCTGATGGGCGGCATTGCCGAGGAAGCGGCGCTGCATCTTGATATAGGCGTCGATCTCGCCGAAGGCGCGGTTCAGCGCCTCTACCAATGGCTTCAGCTCCCGAGGAACTTCGGACAGGGAGATCAGGCCCTGTGGGGCCGATGGGTCGATCGCAAGCGCGCGAAGCGCCACCCGTTCGATACCCCGTGAGACGAAACGTGCGGCCAGCGCCGCGCCGACGGCAACGGTCGCGGCAAAGGCCAACGCCAACAGCGTAATCGAAAAGACACTGCGGATGAGAAAGTTTCTTGCCATCCGGCCGAAACGGACTTGGGGCTCGCCGACCATCATCGCGAGCTGCAACGAACCCCTTTGCATGACGGCGAGGCAGAAGGTGCTCTTCTGGTCGAGCGTGCTGAAGACCGATGAGCCGACGGGTCCGTGATAGGGAAACGCGAAAGGGAGGGCCGGCCGGCGTTCGCTGCCGTACTCGCTGACCATGTCGCCTGCGGACACGACGTACCAGAGGTTCGGGCTGTCCGCCTTGAGCTCCTCGAGGGCGGGGGTCGGGCGAACCGTCAGGTTTTGGCCTTCGACCACGGTGGCGCGACCAAGAACGGCTACCACGACCCGGCAAGCCCTGAATTCGCGCTCCTCCACCGGATAGCGCCAGATGAAGAGGCCGAGCATGATCAGGAAGATCGTGGTCGCGGCGATGCCGAGCGACAGCGCAAAGGTCCGGGCGATCGAGGTCATCGTGACGTTGCCAGCCGCAGGATGTAGCCGATGCCTCGCATGCTGCGGATCTCGACGTCGCCGCCGAGTGCGGTCAGCTTCTTTCTCAGGCGCGAGACCTGTGCTTCCAACGTGTTGGACTCGATCTCGTCGTCGAAGCCGTAGATTTCCTCGATCAGGGCGGCGCGGGTGATGACGCGGTCACGCCGCATCAACAGTGCCGCGAGGATCAGCGCCTCGCGCCGCCGCAGCAGGATCTTGGTGTCGGCGACCACGGCCTCGTTGCTGCCGAGATGCAGCTCGACATTGCCGAGCGACAGCACCGCGGGTGCGAGCAGCCGGGGCCGCCGCAACACGGCGCGCACCCGCGCAATCAGCTCCTGCGGCTCGAACGGCTTGCCGAGATAATCGTCGGCGCCGGCATTGAGGCCATCGACCACGTCCTCCTTGGCATCCTTGGACGTCAGCATGATGATCGCGGGGCGCTCCTGCGATTGGCTCAGCGCCGTGACCACCTGGAGCGCATCGCCGTCGGGCAGCATCCGGTCGACGATCGCGAGATCATATTTGAAATTGTCCAGCGCCTGACGGGCATCGGCAATCGAGCCGACGAGGTCGACGATGCCGTGCAACTGCCCGAGCAGGCGGCTGACATAGGCGCCGATCTGCGGTTCGTCTTCGATCACGAGGGAGCGCACGCGGGACGTCCTTGACTCTGCTGGGGCAACAAAAACAAAACCCTGAGCGTGACGCTCCCTGGCCGAAGTCGGCTCCGGCGCAGGGTTCCCATTAAGGCAGCGAGCTTGGCGAATAAAAGGCAGGAACGAGAGCGCTGAGCGGCCTCGGCAGCCAAAGTTCGGGGGCGTGCCCACGGCGCGGCAATGTTCGGGCAATGTTGATCCGGCGGGGCATCTGGCGCACCCCACCCGGGAATGGATTGAGCAGCGATTTTCGTCTTGCAATCTTGGGGCAATTTTGCCGGACCACATGCTGGGCTCCTAACCAACACGAGTCGACCAGGCCAGCAAGGCCGGTCCGGGGCCCTGTAATGAAGCATTTTGACGAAGCCGCCCTCGATCCCGCGGCGAGCGCGCAGCAGACCTTGCTGATCGCATTCCTTGCCGCACTCGGCGCGGTCATGGCGATCTCTCAGCCGGCATCGGCGCAGACCGCGTTTACGCTGCCGGCCCCGCCGTTCGACGTGCCGATGCTGCCTTCGCCCTCCGGCAACTGGACCGTCATGGTCGGTATCGGCGGAGAGTACACGCCGGATTTCGTCGGTTCGAAGAACGGCAAGTTCGTCCCGATCCCGATCTTCACCATCCGCCGCGCCGGATCGATCGACCAGTTTCGCGGGCCCCGCGACAGCGCCAGCATTGCGGTGCTCGACGTCGGTAATTTTCGCGCCGGGCCTGCGTTCAAATACGTCGCCTCGCGCAAGAGCGACAAATATGTCGAGTTGACCGGTCTTGGCGACGTCAAGGCCGCATACGAACTCGGCGGTTTCGTTGAATATTTTCCGGTCGACTGGCTGCGCCTGCGCAGCGAATTACGCCAGGGCGTGGGCGGTTATACCGGGACGGTCGCCGATGTCTCCGCCGACGTCATCGTGCCGCTGATCCAAAGGCTCACGATCTCGGCCGGCCCGCGCTTCACCTGGAAAAGCACCAAAGCGACAGAACCATATTTCGGCGTCGACGCCGCGCAGGCGCTGGCGTCGGGCTTACCGATGTACGATGCCAGGGGCGGCGCGCATTCGGTCGGCTTCGGCAGCCAGATCTCCTATCGCGTCAATCCGCAATGGGAGGTCCATGCCTATGTCGAGTACCAGAAGCTGCTCGGCGATGCCGCCGACAGCCCGCTGATCAAGTTGCGGGGCTCGTCGAACCAGACGACGATCGGCCTCGGCGCGTCCTATTCGTTCGACTTCAGGATCCGATAGGTCGCCATGCGCCGCATTGTCATTCTATGGCTCGGCCTCGCGGTCGCATCCGTTGCTCTCGGTGCCGCCGCGGCGTTCGAGACACGCGCGACGCGGGTGCAGGCGATCAAGACCGTCGGGATCGTCTCGGCCATCGGCGAGGAGATGAGCCTGACGCAAGCCGGCTTGACGGCGCTGGGCGCCACGGGACAAAGCGTATCGATCAGTGCGTGGGGGCTGGACGAGATGATCGTCCAGCAAGCGACAAAGCTCTTGAGCGGACGGTTTCGCGTCCAGCCGGTGACCTACAGGCGCGGCGCGTTCGCCGCGATCAGGGATTCGGCGGTTGCGCCCGTCAATCTGCTCCGCAGCGATCCGTTCAAGGAACTGGTTCGCAGCGATGTTGCCCCGCAGGGGCTGGACGCTTACGTTGTCATCACCCGCGCGAAGTCGAAGCTCGGCAACGGCCGCATGGTCGAGGGTGTCGGGCTCGCCCAATATCGCACGCTGCTTGCAGACTACGGCCTGATCCACGCGCTCTACGAAGTCCGCTTGATCGAAGGCAAGTCGTTTGACGTGATCGAGAAGCGGGCCGCCGCGCCGCTCGACAATACCGGGACCCTGCGGCTGGCCGGGCCGAGCGGGGCGGTCGATGAGACGTTCGAAGGTCCGGCGTCGAGCGAACGGCTGCGTGCGGCGATCACCGATCTCATCACGCGAAGCCTGCCGGTCACGCTGGGCGACATGCACCTGATCGACAGTCAGTGAAGCCGCTCGGCCTCAGGTCACCGGCGCCGGATTGAACAGCGTGAGGTCGTTGTGGATACCCCAGCGATCCGACCACGGCTTGGTACGGCCGGAGGCGACGTCGAGGATCAGGCGGAACAGGTCCCAGCCGGTTTCCTCGATGGTCTTCTCGCCGGTGGCAATGCCGCCTGCGTCGAAATCGATCAGGTCTTTCCAGCGGCGCGCCAGCTCGGTGCGGGTCGCGACCTTGATCACGGGGGCGGCCGCGAGGCCGTAAGGCGTGCCGCGGCCGGTGGTGAACACCTGCAAGGTCATGCCGGAGGCAAGCTGGAGTGTGCCGCAGATGAAGTCGGACGCCGGCGTCGCCGCGAACAGCATGCCCTTCTGCGTCGCCTTCTGGCCGGGCGAGAGCACGCCGGTGATGGCGCTCGAGCCGGACTTGACGATCGAGCCAAGCGACTTCTCGACGATATTGGCGAGGCCGCCCTTCTTGTTGCCGGGGGTGGTGTTGGCGCTGCGATCGGCACCGCCGCGGGCCAGATAGGAATCGTACCAGGCCATCTCGCGCACCAGCGCGCGGCCGACGTCCTCGTTGATGGCGCGGCGGGTGAGGAGCTGGATGGCGTCGCGCACCTCGGTGACTTCGGAGAACATCACGGTGGCGCCGGCGCGCACCAGAAGGTCGGCGGCGAAGCCGAGGGCGGGATTGGCGGTGACGCCGGAGAAGGCGTCGCTGCCGCCGCATTGCAGACCGATCACGAGATCGGCAGCCGGGCAGGTCTCGCGGGTGCGCTTGTTGAGGATTTTCAGGCGGGCCTCGGCCTGGGTCATGATCGCGTCGACGATCGCGCCAAAGCCGTCGAAGGCTTCGTCCTGCATCCGCACGATGGCGTTGCTGATGCCTTCGGGCACCAGCCGCTCGGGCGCAAGCTTCTCGCAGCCGAGGCTGATGACAAGGATCTCGCCGCCGAAATTCGGGTTGAGCGCGAGGTTTTGCAGCGTGCGGATCGGCACCACGGCATCCGGCGCGGTGATCGCCACGCCGCAGCCATAGGCATGCGTCAGCGGCACGACATCGTCGACGTTCGGGTATTTCGGCAAGAGCTCGGCGCGGATGCGCTTGACCGCGTATTCCATCGTGCCCTTGACGCATTGCACGGAGGAGGAGATGCCGAGAATGTTCTTGGTGCCGACCGAGCCGTCGGGATTACGAAAGCCTTCGAAGGTAAAACCTTCGAGCGGCGGCAGCGGCGCAGGCACGGCGGTGGAGATTTCGAGCTTGTCGAGGGCAGGGGCCTCCGGCATCCGGATGCGCGCCTCATCCACCCACTCACCAGCCAGGATCGGCGCCAGCGCGTAGCCGATCACCTCGCCGTAGCGGATGATCGGCTGCTCATGTGCGATGTCGACCAGCGCCGTCTTGTGTCCTTGCGGCACGAAGGCGCGCAGCGTCAGTCCGCAGGCAAAGCGGGAGCCGGCGGGAAGCCCGAAATCATTGACCACGATCGCGACATTGTCGCGTTCGTTGAGCTTGATGTAACGGGGCTGCTCTTTCGCTGCGACGTCCTGGTCCATCTGCGCTTGCCTCCGAAGCCGTAGGGTGGGCAAAGGCGCTACGCGCCGTGCCCACCATGCTTCATACCGAACGTAAGCGGTGGGCACGCTTCGCTTTGCCCACCCTACGATATCTTCCCCGTGGTTAGCCGGGGAAGGTATAGGCCGTCTTCACCGTCGTATAGAACTCGCGCGCATAGGAGCCCTGCTCGCGGGCGCCGTAGCTCGAGCCCTTCCGGCCGCCGAATGGCACGTGATAGTCGACGCCGGCGGTCGGCAGATTGACCATCACCATGCCGGACTCGCTGTTGCGCTTGTAGTGCGAGGCGTATTTCAGGCTGGTGGTGCAGATGCCCGAAGCGAGACCGAACTCGGTGTCGTTGGAGATCGCCAGCGCTTCCTCGTAGTTCTTGGCGCGGATGACGGCCGCGACCGGCCCGAAGATCTCCTCGCGCGCGATGCGCATGTTGTTGTTGGCCTCGGTGAACAGCGCCGGCTGGAGATAGTGGCCGGGCGTCTCGCGCTTGAGCAGCTCGCCGCCGAAGGCGAGCTTGGCGCCTTCGTCCTGGCCGATCTTGATGTAGCGCAGATCCTGGTCGAGCTGGCTCTGATCGACTACCGGGCCGATATGGACGCCGGCCTTGAGTGCGTCGTCGACCGACAGGCCGTTCAGGCGCTCGGCCACCGCCGCGACGAAGCGGTCGTGGATGCCCTCGGTGACGATCAGGCGGGAAGACGCCGTGCAGCGCTGGCCGGTCGAGAAATAGGCACCGTTGACGGCGACCTCGACGGCGGTCTTGAGGTCGGCGTCGTCGAGAACGACCAGCGGATTCTTGCCGCCCATCTCGAGTTGGAACTTCTTCATCGGATTCGAGAGCACGCAGGCCTGCGCGATCTTGCGGCCGGTCTGCACCGAACCGGTGAAGGAGATCGCGGCAACGTCGGGGTGCTCAAGCAGCGTCTGGCCGACCACGGAGCCGGAGCCGACCACGAGGTTGAACACGCCAGCCGGAATGCCGGAACGGGCGATGATCTCGGACAACGCATGTCCGGAGCCCGGCACCAGCTCGGCCGGCTTGAACACGACGGTGTTGCCGTAGCAAAGCGCGGGCGCGATCTTCCAGGCCGGGATCGCGATCGGGAAGTTCCAGGGCGTGATCATGCCGATGACGCCGACCGGCTCGCGGGTGAGCTCGACGTCGAGGCCGGGACGGACGGAGGCGCCCTTCTCGCCGATCAGGCGCAGCGCTTCGCCGGCGAAAAACGCAAAGATCTGGCCTGCGCGGGCGACCTCGCCGATGCCCTCGGGCAGCGTCTTGCCTTCCTCGCGGGCGAGTAGGCGGCCGAGCTCTTCCTTGCGGGCGATGATTTCAAGAGAAATCTTGTTCAGCGCATCGTAGCGCACCTGCGGCGTCGACTGCGCCCAGGCGGGGAAGGCGGCCTTTGCGGCGGCAATCGCCTTCTCGGTCTGCGCCTTGTCGGCCTTGGCGTATTCGCCGACGAGATCGTTGGTGTTGGAGGGGTTGATGTTCTTGGTGACGCCGGAGCCATCGACCCAGTCGCCGCCGATGAAGTTTTTCAGGATCGCAGTCATAGAGTCCTCCAGAGTTTCTTAGCGCACGAGGCAGGGACGCTTGTCGTCGAAGGTCCAGCCGGGGATCAGGTCCTGCATGGCAGTAGCGTCATCGCGGGCGCCGAGTCCATGCTGTTTGTAGAGTTCATGTGCGGCCTCGATGGCCGCACGGTCAATCTCGATGCCGAGGCCCGGACGATCCGGGACCGCGATCTTGCCGACCTTGATCTGGAGCGGCTCCTTGGTGAGCGCCTGGCCATCCTGCCAGATCCAGTGCGTGTCGATCGCGGTGACCTTGCCGGGAGCCGCGGCGCCGACATGGGTGAACATGGCGAGCGAAATGTCAAAATGGTTGTTGGAGTGCGAGCCCCAGGTCAGGCCGTTGTCACGGCAAGTCTGGGCGACGCGCACCGAGCCTTGCATGGTCCAGAAATGGGGATCGGCCAGCGGAATGTCCACCGCGCCCAGGCGCAGCGCGTGGCTAAGCTGGCGCCAATCGGTCGCAATCATATTGGTTGCGGTCGGCAAGCCCGTGGCGCGGCGGAACTCGGCCATGATCTCGCGGCCGGAAAAGCCGGCTTCGGCGCCGCATGGGTCTTCGGCATAAGCGAGGATGCCGTGCATGTCCTTGCACAGGCTGATGGCCTCGTCGAGCGACCAGGCGCCGTTTGGGTCGAGCGTGACGCGCGCATCGGGAAAGCGTTTCGCGATGGCCGTGACGGCCTCGATCTCCTGCTCGCCGCGGAGCACGCCGCCCTTGAGCTTGAAGTCGGCGAAGCCGTAATGGTCCTGCGTCGCTTCCGCCAGCCGCACGACGGTGTCAGGCGTCATCGCCTCCTGATGGCGCAGGTTGAACCAGTCGGGCTTGCCGGTCTCGCCCTTGACGTAGTCGAGCTTGGATTTGCGCCGGTCGCCAACGAAGAAGAGGTAGCCGAGTGTCTCGACGCTCTTGCGCTGCTGGCCTTCGCCGAGCAGCGCCGCGACGGGAAGATTGAGGTGCTGGCCGAGCAAGTCGAGCAGCGCGGATTCGATCGCGGTGACCGCGTGGATCATGACGCGAAGGTCAAACGTCTGCTTGCCGCGGCCACCGGCGTCGCGGTCGGCGAAGGCCGTGCGAACATCTGCGAGGATGTTGTTCATCGCGCCGACGGTCTTGCCGATCACGAGATCGCGGGCATCCTGGAGCGTCTGCCAGATCTTTTGTCCGCCCGGCACCTCGCCGACGCCGGTGTGACCGGCATTGTCGGTGAGGATGACGATGTTGCGGGTGAAGAACGGCGCGTGCGCGCCGCTCAGATTGAGGAGCATGCTGTCGCGGCCCGCGACCGGGATCACCTGCATCGTTGTGACGACCGGTGCGCCGGCGACTGACGCGCCGGAGATGTCAGTCTGGGCCATCGCACGCTCCTCCCTGTTGTCTTGCTTTATTCTGCCGCCTGTTGTGTCGATCCTGCGGCGGGCAGATTCTTCACCAGCGCGGTCAGTTCCGCAATCTCCTGCTCGGTGAGATCGGTCAGCGGCGGGCGGACCGGGCCGGAATCGCGGCCGATCACCTTCATGCCGGCCTTGATGATCGAGACCGCATAGCCCTTCTTGCGGTTGCGGATCGCGATCAACGGCAGGATGAAATCCTTCAGGCCGGCGTGGATGGTCGCATGGTCGCGCTTGCGCACCGCGGCGTAGAAATTGGTGGCGAATTCCGGCACGAAGTTGAACACAGCCGACGAGTAGGTCGTCACGCCCATGTCGAGATAGGGCAGCGCAAACGTCTCGGCGGTCGGCAGGCCGCCGACATAAGTCAAGCGATCACCAAGCTTGGTGTAGACGCGGGTCATCAGCTCGATATCGCCGATGCCGTCCTTGTAGCCGACGAGGTTCGGGCAGCGCTCGGCGAGGCGGGCGACCGTGTCGGGCTGGAGGATGGCGTTGTCGCGGTTATAGACGATGACGCCGATCTTCACGGCAGCGCAGACGGCTTCGACGTGGGCGGCAAGGCCTTCCTGCTCGGAATGGGTGAGATAGGGCGGCAGCAGCAGCAGGCCGTCAGCGCCGGCCTTCTCGGCGCCGATCGCGATCTCGCGGGCGGTGGCGGTGCCATAGCCGGTGCCGGCGAGCACGGGCACGCGGCCCTTGGTCTCCTCGACGGCAACCTTGACCACCTGCGGAACTTCGGTCGGGGTCAGCGAGAAGAACTCGCCGGTGCCGCCGGCGGCGAACAGACCTGCGACATCATAACCGCACAGCCAATCCATGTTGGCGCGGTAGGTCGTCTCGTCGAAGGAATAGTCCGCCTTGAACGGCGTGACGGGGAAGGACAGGAGGCCAGATCCGATCTTCTGGGCCATTTCCTGCGGGGTCATCTTGCTCATGGGCGCTGCTCCCTGTTTCTCGTGTTGTGGAGGACGCAACAAGGCCGCGCGTCCATGCGCGGTTGTTTAGGCAACCGTTCGATGCGCGTCCAAGCCAAAGCCTATATCGACCGATGCGGATTGAGCATCAATCTTCCACCAGCTCGGCTGAGGACAATTCACCTGCGATTTTGACCAGCGCCGCCAGCAGCGGATCTTCGTTGTCGCGGCGCCAGACCATGAACAGCTCGACGGGAACGCGTGTGCGCAGTTTCAGAGGACGCAGGCGGACGTCGGAGATTTTCAGGCCGGCAGCTGCGGCCGGCACGATGGCGAGGCCAAGGCCAGCGCGCACCATCGCGAGGATCGAGTGGATCTGGCTGAGATGCTGGACATAGCGCGGCAGGATATCGGCGCGAGTGAACAGCGCCACCAGCAGATCGTGGAAGTAGCGGCTCTCATAGGGCGAATACATCACGAAGGGCTGGTTGTCGAAGTCTTTGATGGTGATATTTTCCGCATTCGCCAGCGGATGCTTCTTCGGGATCGCGGCGAGCAGGGGCTCGGCGACGACGCGGCGGCTGGCCAGCTCAGGCCGCGCGATCGGCGGCCGCAGCAGGCCGGCATCGATCTGGCCCGAGGTCAGCGCCTCGAACTGGTCGCCCGAGACCATCTCCTTCAGCGAGAAATCGACCTCCGGCAGCTTGGCGCGGCAGGCCGCGACCAGCTCGGGCAGGAAGCCGTAGGCGGCAGCTGCCGTAAAGCCGATCTTCAGCGAGCCGGTCTTGCCGAGCGCGATACGGCGGGCGACCTGCGAGGCGCTTTCTGCGAGCTTCAGGATGCGTCTGGCCTCGGGCAGGAAGCTGCGCCCGGCCGGCGTCAGGCGCACCGAGCGGCTGGTGCGCTCCAGCAGCGGCGCGTCGATGATGTGCTCCAGCACCTGGATCTGCCGGGACAGCGGCGGCTGGGTCATGTTGAGCCGCGCCGCGGCACGGCCGAAGTGCAGTTCTTCGGCCACCGTGACGAAACAGCGGAGCTGGTTGAGGTCGAACATCGATACATGCCTTAGATGAATAAGGCGTTTCCCCGGCACTTCTAGCATCGATCATCCCCAAAACAAAGACGGCGGCTTTTGAGGGCCGCCGTTGAGTTGCCTGTCCCGCTCCGATCACTCGGAGCGCTCAGGAGGAACGTTTGAGCACCACCCGCTCGATCTTGCCGACCACGACGAGGTAGGCGACCGCGGCCACCAGCGCATTGATGCCGACGAACACCAAGGCACCATTGAAGGAGCCGGTCGCGGCCACGATGTAGCCGATCACGATCGGCGTGGTGATCGAGGAGAGGTTGCCGAAGGAGTTGAACAGGCCTCCGGAGACGCCGCCGGCCTCCTTGGGGGAAGTGTCGGAGACGACCGCCCAGCCGAGCGCGCCGATGCCCTTGCCGAAGAAGGCGAGCGCCATGAAGCCGACCACCAGCGCCTGGCCGTCGACGTAGTTGCAGGCGATGATCGACATCGACAGCAGCATGCCTCCGACGATCGGGATCTTGCGCGCCATGGTCAGCGATCCGGTCTTGCGCAGAATGGCGTCGGAGATGACGCCGCCGAGCACGCCGCCGATGAAGCCGCACAGCGCGGGCAGCGTCGCGACGAAGCCGGCCTGCAGGATCGAGAGGCCGCGCTCCTTGACCAGGTACACCGGGAACCAGGTCAGGAAGAAATAGGTCAGCGTGTTGATGCAGTACTGGCCGAGATAGACGCCGAGCATCATGCGGTTGGAGAGCAACTGGCGGATATGGTCCCATTTCGGACCGGAGTCCGGCGCGCGCTCGTCCTTGGGCGCATCGAGATCGACCAGTGCGCCACCCTCTTGGATGTAGTCGAACTCGGCCTCGTTGATGCCGGGATGCTCCTTCGGCCCATAGACGGTCTTGATCCAGGCGAGGCCCATGATGACGCCGAGCCCGCCCATCACGAAGAACACGTAGCGCCAGCCGTAATCATGGGCGATCCAGCCCATCAGGGGTGCGAAGATCACGGTGGCGAAGTACTGGCCGGAATTGAAGAAGGCCGATGCGGTGCCGCGCTCATTGCCGGGAAACCAGGCGGCGACGATGCGTGCATTGGCTGGGAAGGACGGCGCTTCCGCGACGCCGACCAGAAGGCGAAGCGCGAACAGCACAGTGACGGCGGCGCCGGCGCTGAAGAAGCCGACCCAGCCCTGCATCATCGTGAACAGCGACCAGACGATGATGCTGAAGGCGTAGACGAGGCGCGAGCCATAGCGGTCGAGCAGCCAGCCGCCCGGCACCTGGGCTACGACATAGGACCAGCCGAAGGCCGAGAAGATCCAGCCCATGGCGACGGGATCGAGATGAAGCTCCTTGGAGAGCGCGGCGCCCGCGATCGAGAGCGTGGCGCGGTCGGCGTAATTCACGGTGGTGACCAGGAACAGCATGGTCACGATGAACAGCCTGACGCGAGACCTCCTCACGTCTGTTGCGGACACCACTGCGCTCATCGGGCGCCTCCTTAGAACTCGAATTGTTTCCTCAATGCGACTCCTAGAGGCGCACGCGGGAAAGTGTCCAAGTTCAAGGGAGTATCGATTGATGCCGTTTTTGAATTGATGGAACGGCAAGTCGCGGGAACGTGACCGCAAACTCTTCTTTGCGAGTGCAGCCAAGCAATCCAGAATCTTTCCGCGATGGGACCCTGGATTGCTTAGCTGCGTTCGCAATGACGTGGTGGCAGCGTGTACTACCGCTGGGCGCCTGGCAGCAACGGAGCCAACAGTCCGCGCGTGACGCCTGGCGGCGCGGCATCCAGGCCGAGCACCGCGCTTGCGGCCGGCAGTGTGGCGTCCGCCATAGCCGCGTGGCCTTCGGCGCTCGGATGCACGGCGCCGCCATAGACGGCTGAAAGCACGCCCCAGGTCGCGTCGTGGATGTCGTTTGGCTGACTCGCCGCCGGCAACCCTTGCGGATAGGTCATCGCCGCAAAATAACTGTCATTGGCATCGCGGATCCAGCGCGCGCGCGGCAGGTAGGCACGGTATTCCGAGGCGCCGCGGCCGCACAGCATCGGCTGGCTGGCCGCACTGACGATATCCGGATTGAAGCTCTGGCCGTTCTCGGCGAAGCAGGTGCGATCGAATTCGGGATCATTGCCGGAATGAGCGCAAAAACCGTGATCGGCGAACGCCGCCTGATGCGTGTCGACGAAGGTCATGCTGTCACTTTCGGGATCGCGGCACAGCGCGCCGTGGGTGCACGTGGCAAGTCCCTTCAACTGCGGCAGGAACTCGGTGTCGACGAAGGTCGAGACGCGGGCGAGGCGCTGAGGATCGGCATTGAAGGCGGGATGGATGTCGAAGCCGGCGCGGCCGCCACGACAGGGTACGCCGCCGTCGGCCAGCGCCGGGTTGGCGTAGGAGACATAGACCACGTGCGAGAGATCGCCGCCGACCAGCGGCTTCAGCGCCTCGCGCAGCTTGACGAAGTTCTGCGGCAGTTCGCGCTGGAGCGCATCGCGGGAATCGTCGACGCTCGCCATCACGCCGGAACGGCGGAACAGTGCACGTTCGGTTGCGGTTTCGACGATGACGTCGGCGACGAGGCCGGAGAAGTAGACGTCGTTGGCGCCGATCGAGAGCAGCACGAGATCGAGATTGCGATCCGGCTGGCGTTTCTTGGCCGCGGCAAGCGCCTCGCGCAACTCTGCGACCTGGGCATTCACGCTGGTGTTGCAGACGCCGCTCTTGCCGGGCGGACATTCGCGGGCGCGCTGCGAGCCGAGCAGCCCGTCGCTGATGCTGGCGCCGGTGCAGGCGAGCGGCAGATAGGTGACGGCGATATGGCTGTAGCGTACTGCGAGCGCGAGCGCCGTGCGGGCCTGGTAGCTGTAGAGCGAGCGGTGGCAGGGCGAGTTGAACCAGAGCGCGCTGTAGCGCTGCCAGTTGGCGAGCGTATCCGGTGCCTCGCAGGCGCGACCGCCCTTGAAGCCAGCGCGGCTCGGTCGGTAATACTGTCCGCCGGCGGTGCCGAGATAGGAGCGGAAGCAAAAGCCTTCGTCCGACAGCGCCAGCGGCCGGTCCGGATTGCCTTCGCCGGAGGCGATGCTGTCGCCAAGGCCGGCGATGAAGATGTCTCGGACCTGGATCTCAGTCTGGATGCGCTGGCTCGGATCGGAGCCGGAGGAGACGTCGACACTCGCGACCGTCTGCTTGCCGTAGCGGACCCGCAGATTGACCGGCTCGGCGCAGTCGAATGTCGAGCTCTGCGGTCCGTCGCCGTCGTCGAACGACCAGGCGCAGGTGGCGCCTACCGGCACCGCGCCGGTCAGGCGCACGGTGATGGGGTGGTCGATCGGCGTGATGTAGTTCTCTTTGACGTTGTCGCGCGTGCAGGGCTGGTTGACCCGGCCCTGGAGATCGATGCAGAGCCGGTTGACCATGTTGCGGGCCCAGCCGCGACCCTCGCTCTGCAGCTCCAGCGACTGCTCGGCGGCGAGGATGCTGCGGTTACGCGCATTCTCGACATGCAGCAGGAAGTCGCGTTCCTCGCGGAACAGGCGGAAGCGGTTGCGGACCTCCCAATTGATCTGCATGGCGCCGGCATCCTGCGCGACGGCGCGCTGAAGCGGCAAAACGGCAAGGAGCCCGGCCAGCAGCAGGGCGCCCGAGAGAGAACGGCAAAGGGAAACAGGGATCATGGCCCGCGTCTTCAACGGCAAAGTTGAGGCGGAAATAAGAGGGCATAGCTCTCCGCCCCGCAACCTTTGTCTGCCGCCTTTGCGGCTGCCGGCGTGACCGCTTGCTGGCCTTATCGCTTGCTGGCCTGGCGCACCAGCCGCTCGCGCTCCATCGGCGTCACCTCCTTGGGCAGGTTGGCCTGCGCGCAGGCTTCCGCCAGCCGCCGCCGCTCCTGCCAAGGCCGAACCACGTTCATCCAGAGCTCGCGGGTGCCCATGATGGAGATGGCGAGGCCGAACGGGATCACGAAATAGAGGATGCGGAAGACCAGCAGGGTCGCCACCAGCTGCTCGCGTCCGAATTCGGGCAGCGCCACCAGCATGGCGGCGTCGAACACGCCGAGCGAGCCCGGGGCATGGCTGGCGAAGCCCAGCAGCGTTGCCAGGATGAACACTACGGCGAGCGACAGGAAGTCGATCGGCGGATTGGCGGGCATCAGCAGGTACATCGCCAGCGCGCAGAAGCCGAGATCGACCACCCCGATCAGGATCTGCACCAGCGTCAGCGGCGCCGACGGCAGCACGACCTTCCAGCCCTTCTGGCCGAGCTCGCGGCGCTTCTCGCCCATGCAGAGCCAGACAAGATAGGCGCCGATTGAGGCAAGCCCGCCGAACGCGATCAGCCGGTTGATCGACGACGGCAGCTGATCCATGTACGAGGCCGCATCCGGATGGATGGACATGCCGATCGAGAGCACGAAGATGTTACCGAGCCAGAAGGTCAGGCCGGAGAGGAAACAGATCTTGGCGACATCGATCGCATTCAGCCCGTAGTCCGAGTAAATTCGGAAACGGATCGCACCGCCCGTGAACACGGTGGCGCCGATGTTGTGTCCGATCGAATAGGACGTGAAGCTCGACAGCGCTGCGATGCGATAAGGCACGTGCTTTTTGCCGATCGTTCGCAGTGCAAAAAAGTCGTAGAAGGTCAGCGTACAGAACGCGAGGCACACGCAGATCGCGGCCAAGCCGATATGCCCGCGGGGAATATCGGTCAATGCGGTCAGGATGACGCCGGTATCGATACCCTTGAGGGTCCGCAGCAGCGAGGTAACCGCGAAGGCGATGATCATCACGCTCGCGGCAACACCGAGCCGTCGCCAGCCGATCCATCTCTTGAAACCGCGTTTCAGCGCGGGCAGCAATCCGTGCATTCATCCTCCCGGCGGGGGGCAAGACCAACCAGGCCAGACATTGGCCGGTCGGTTGCGATCACTGCCCGAAATGGGCGTCGATCGCTAGGCATGATGTAGCTCATTTAAGGCAAAAACAGCGACTTGTGCAGCCCTTGACAACGACAGGTTCTGCACCGGACCGGCTGTTTTGTCATAAGTGGTTCACATGGCGCGCGCGTTAAGCATACGAGTCGAGACCCGGGCCTTTATCGTGCGTCCCTCCGTTCAGATGATTTCAGATCCTGCGCCCGTAAGCGTTGTTCCCGAGCAAACGCTGCGGGCTTTGTTTGGAACGACGGCGCCGTGGGCAGGTTAGCGCCCCATCAGCAATCGAACACGGCGAAACAAGCGGCTTTCGTACGAGCCGGTGCCGTCGTGTTCCCGAAACCTCGAGGATCGGAACGATGGGACTGTTCACAAAAGACATCAAGACCATGAACGACCTGTTCGTGCATCAGCTACAGGACGTCTATTACGCCGAGCAGCAGCTCACCAAGGCGCTGCCGAAAATGGCGGATAAGGCGACCGACCCGCAGCTGAAGCAGGGCTTTTTGACGCACCTCGAGGAAACCAAGCAGCACGTCACGCGGCTCGAGGAAGTGTTCAAGATGCACGGTGCCCAGGTGAAGGCGGTCGACTGCCCGGCGATCGACGGCATCATCGAGGAGGCCGACGAGACCGCGGGCGAAGTCGCGGACAAGGCGGTGCTTGACGCTGCTCTGATCAACGCGGCGCAGGCGGCGGAACATTACGAGATCGTACGCTACGGCAGCCTGATCGCCTGGGCCAAGCAGCTCGGCCGCAGCGACTGTGCCGCCGTGCTAGCCAAGACTCTCGAGGAAGAAAAGGCGACCGACAAGAAGCTGACCTCGCTTGCCGAGAGCAAGATCAATCTGCGCGCTGCGAGCTAGCGCAGGCCAAAAAGCGAAACGCCGCGCGGTCGACGCGCGGCGTTTCGTTATCAGCGACACTCATCCTTCGGTCATTGTCGAAGCATGATGGAGGGTCTGGAGCGTATATGTCGCATGGGGCTGCAATCGAGGTGGCAGCATGCGAGCCAACACCATCAAATATGAAACTGTCGGCGCCAATGGCGCCCCGCGCACCGCATCGCGCCTTGCGACCTCGCTCACGCTGGCAGCGATGAGCCTCGGCTATGGCGTGGTGCAGCTCGACGTCACCATCGTCAATACCGCGCTCGACGCCATGGGAAAAACGCTCGGCGGCGGCGTTGCCGAGCTGCAATGGGTGGTGAGCGCCTACACCATCGCCTTTGCCGCCTTCATCCTGACGGCCGGCGCACTCGGCGACCGGATCGGTGCCAAGCGCATCTTCATAGCAGGGTTCGCAATCTTTACCGCAGCCTCGCTGGCGTGCGCGCTGTCTCCCAACGCCATCGTGCTGATCGGCGCGCGGCTGGTCCAGGGGCTGGCAGCGGCGATCCTGGTGCCGAATTCGCTGGCGCTGCTCAATCATGCCTATACGGACGACCGCGCGCGCGGCCGTGCCGTCGCGGTCTGGGCCGCGGGCGCCAGCCTGGCGCTGACCGCCGGTCCCTTCGTCGGCGGTGCGCTGATCACGCTGGTCGGCTGGCGTGCGATCTTCCTCGTCAATCTGCCGATCGGCCTCGCCGGTCTGTGGCTGAGCCGGCGCTATGCGACCGAGACCACGCGGGCGCGCTCGCGCGAGATCGATCTGCCCGGCCAGCTCGCGGCGATCGGCGCGCTCGGAGCCCTCGCGGGCGCGATCATCGAGGGCGGCGGGCTTGGCTGGCAGCATCCGCTCGTGCTTTCGGCCTTCGCGGCGGCCGCGGTCCTGGCCGCGCTGTTCGTCTGGCGCGAGAGCCGCACGGCGCAGCCGATGCTTCCGCTGTCTTTGTTCAGTCACCGGCTGTTTACCCTGACCACGGTCGTCGGCCTCCTCGTCAACATCGCGATCTATGGCCTGATCTTCGTGCTCAGCCTCTACTTCCAGCGGATCAACGGCCTGTCAGCCTGGTGGACGGGGCTCGCCTTCGTACCGATGATGGGCGCGGTGTTGCCGGTCAATCTGCTGGCGCCGCGCATTGCCGAGCGTATCGGCGCGTGCCCGACCATCGTCGTCGGCGCCTGCATCTCGGCGCTTGGCTGTCTTGGTCTGGTCGGGATCGAGGTGGGGACGAGCTATTGGGCGATCTTTGCGCAGATGATCGCGATCAGCGGTGGACTTGGGCTCCTGGTGCCGCCTCTCACCTCGACCTTGCTCGGGAGCGTCGAGAAGGCGCGCTCCGGTATCGCTGCGGGTGTGCTCAACGCGACGCGGCAGACCGGCAGCGTCCTTGGCGTTGCGCTGTTCGGGGCGCTGGTGGCGTCCGACAGCGCGTTCATGACTGGCCTTCACCAGTCGCTCATCATATCGGCGGCCGTGCTGCTGCTGGCCGCCGGCCTGATCGGCCTCGGTGCAAAGGCGGGCGGGCGAACAATATGAGTAACCGCACGCATTCCCTGTTCACCATTCCGGCAATCGGCGCATAGCCGGTTACCGACTGTCCATTTCTGCCGGTTTTAGTGCCTGATGGAATAGGGGCCGGCAATGTATCAAGTTCTGTTTTGTCTCACGGATCAGCATGATTGGCGTCTGGTCGCACTCGGTGGGGCGGTGTGTCTGCTCGCTAGCGCGGCGGTAATCAGCCTGTTTCACCGGGCGCGTGCGACGCAAGGACCCGGGCGACTGGTCTGGATCTCGCTGGATGCCGTCGTCAGCGGCTGCGGCATCTGGGCGACACACTTCATCGCGATGCTGGCCTACGGGCCGGGCAACGGTGGTGCCTACAACATTCCGGTGACGATCCTGTCGTTGATCTTCGCGATCTCGGTCACCTTTGTCGGACTGAGCATCGCGGTATCGTCCTTGCGGACGTTGTGGGTCGTCCTCGGCGGTGCCATCGTCGGCGGCGGCGTGGCGGCGATGCATTACACCGGCATGGCGGCGCTGGAGATTCCCGCGCGCGTGAGCTGGGTCGAAGGCACGGTCATCGCCTCTGTCCTGTTCGGTATTGTCTTTGCGGCGCTCGCGCTGCTCGTCGCGGCGCGACGCGACGACCGCTCCCATGCGCTGGCTGCGACCGGCCTGCTGACGCTCGCCATCGTCGCGCATCATTTCACCGCGATGGGCGCGGTGCTGCTGACGCCGGACCCGATGCTCGCGATCAGCGGGCTGTCGATTCCGCCGGCCTCGATGTCCTTCCTCACCGCCAGTGCCGCGGTCGCAATCATCGCGATCGCGCTGGTTGCGGCGCTGCTCGACCGCCGCGCCAAGGGCGAACTGGGACGGCAGCAGGTCGTGCTGGATACCGCGCTCGAGAACATGTCTCAGGGGCTGTGCATGTTCGATGCGGACGGCAAGATCCAACTGTTCAACGAGCGCTACGCCGCGATGCTCGGCCGCACCGACATTCCGCTCACCGGCCGACTGCTCGTCGACGTGCTGCGGGAAGAGCAGGCCAGGGGCCAGTGGCAAGGCGATGCAAGCGAATTCTTCGCGCGCCTCGTCGCCGACGCGCGCGAGGGCCGCACGACCAGCCAGGTCGTGACCCGGTTCGACCGCTCGATCCGCGTCGTCAATCAGCCGATGCATGGCGGCGGCTGGGTCGCCACCTTCGAGGACATCACCGAATGGCTGGAGGCGCAGGCCAAGATCTCGCACATGGCGCGCCATGACGCACTGACCAATCTGCCGAACCGCGTACTGTTCCACGAGCAGCTCGAACAGGGGCTGCGCCGGGCGGGTGCGAACGACCAACTCGCGGTGCTCTGCCTCGACCTCGACCATTTCAAGGACATCAACGACTCCCTCGGCCATCCCATTGGCGATGCCCTTCTGAAAGAAGTCGGCCGCAGGCTGAAGGCCACCGTCGGCGAGCACGACACCGTGGCCCGCCTCGGCGGCGACGAGTTTGCCGTGGTCCAGATCGGCCGCTCGGAAGAGGCTGCCGCGCGAGCGCTCGCCGGCCGCCTCGTCGAGGTGATCTCCGCGCCTTACGAGATCGACGACCATCAGATCGTGATCGGCGTCTCGATCGGCATCTCCCTGTCGCCGCAGGACGGCAGCAATCCCGACGAGCTGCTGAAGAACGCCGACCTCGCGCTGTACCGCGCCAAGGCCGACGGCCGCGGCACCTACCGCTTCTTCGAGACCGGCATGGATGCGCGGGCGCAGGCCCGGCGCCTGCTGGAAATGGATATGCGGGCGGCGCTCCAGCGCGACGAATTCCAGCCGTACTACCAGCCCATCCGCGACGTCGCGAGCGATCGCGTGGTTGCCTTCGAGGCGCTGCTGCGCTGGAACCATCCGCAGCGCGGCCTGATCTCGCCCATCAACTTCATTCCGCTAGCTGAGGAGACCGGCCTCATCATCCAGCTCGGTGAGCTCGTGTTGCACAGAGCCTGCGCGGATGCCGCGACCTGGCCCGACAACATTGGCGTGGCCGTCAATTTGTCGCCGGTGCAGTTCAAGAATCCGAACCTGATTGCATCCGTGACCGAGGCGCTGGAGAAATCCGGGCTCGCGGCGCGTCGCCTCGAGCTCGAGATCACCGAATCCGTGTTGCTTCAGAACAGCGAGGCGACGCTGACCACGCTGCACGAGTTGCGCGCCATGGGCGTGCGCATCTCGCTCGACGATTTCGGCACCGGCTATTCCTCGCTGAGCTACTTGCGCAGCTTCCCCTTCGACAAGATCAAGATCGACCGTTCGTTCGTGTCCGAGCTCGCCACGCGCGAAGATTCGGTGGCGATCATCCGCGCCGTCACCGGCCTCGGCCGCAGCCTCGGCATCATCACCACGGCGGAGGGCGTCGAAAACGACGCGCAGCTCGAGCTGCTCAGGCGCGAAGGCTGCACCCAGGCGCAGGGCTATCTGTTCAGCATGCCGCGGCCCGCTTCCGAGGTCGCGATGATGCTGGAACGCCCGCGGCTGCTTGCCTCGGCCTGAAAACGCTTAGCCGCGGCGCAGCGCGAAATGCGCGCCGCAAAACGCCATCACGGCGCCGAGGCACAGCGCCGCGAGGCCGGCGAGCACGCCGGAAATGGTCGGGATCGGGCTCGGCGCCGAGGCCGCTTGTCCGGCGCCAGCGAGCAGGAGCACGCCGACCGCGATCAGGAATTGGCGCATCCGTTGCGGGATCTGGCCGGAGACGGCGCTTTGCATCAACGTCGCCGTGAAATAACCGCCGGAGAATCCGACGGTCGCAATCAGCCACCAGGCGACCGCCGCGCCCGTCGGCATGAACTCATGCGTGTCCGAGCGCCAGAGGCCGCCGAGGTCGAGCCCGTAGCGCGCGCCAAGCATGTGCACCGCGAGCGCGAGCAGCACGCCCGAGA
Source organism: Bradyrhizobium monzae (assembly GCF_021458635.1). Classification (GTDB taxonomy): domain Bacteria; phylum Pseudomonadota; class Alphaproteobacteria; order Rhizobiales; family Xanthobacteraceae; genus Bradyrhizobium. The sequence goes on along the minus strand of NZ_JAIRDQ010000001.1, from coordinate 650,191 downwards.
TCATGGCGGCCCCGAGAATCAGGTGGCGCGGAAAATAGATCGTCTCAGCCATGCCTCGCTTGTAGGATGGGGGAGGGCGATCGCGCAAGCCGATCGCGAACGGGATTGACAGATGCAGGTTTCGGACGGGCAGGGCCGGTCGGTCACGAGCTATGCCTACAAGGCGTCGCTGATCGGCTCGGCGCATCGCTTCGAGCTGACCGATGAGGGATTGTCCTGGCACATCGCCGGCCGCTCGGGCGTCTGGCGCTACGACGAGATCAGTGCGATCCGGCTGTCGTTCCGCCCGGTCTCGATGCAGCAGCATCGCTTTCGCGCCGATGTCAGCCGTGCCAGTGGCGGTCGCATCGCGATCCTGTCGACGAGCTGGCAGACTGCTGCGTTGATGGCGCCGCAGGACAGAGGCTTTCGCGATTTTCTCCGCGAGCTGCACGCGCGCATGGCGAAGGCCGGTAGCCGCGCCGAGCTGACCGCCGGCCTTGGTCGCAAGACCTATGCGGCGGTGCTGGCGTTCCTCGCGGTGCTGGCCGTGGCGATGGCCGGGTTGTTGATCCGCGCGCTGATGATCGGCGAGTTCGCCGGCGTCCTGTTCATCCTCGGTTTCGCCGCACTGTTCGCCTGGCAGGTCGGCGGCTTCGTCCGGCGCAACCAGCCGCGCAGCTACAGTTTCGATCGGCTGCCGGCCGGCTTGCTGCCCTGAAGCATGATCCGGAAAAGTGCGCAGCGGTTTTCCGAAAAGATCATGCTCAAACAACAACCTAAAGCGCGGTGACGATTCATCCTAATCTCATCGCGCTTTAGTGGTTGCAATCGGCCGCAATCAAAATTGACTTCGCCGCTGCGCGCCGGTCCCGCATCGTGCCACGATGACAATCACGGATCGCAGCGCGCGCCTGCCGACGGCGGACGAGATCGCCGAGATCAATCGCACCCATCTGATCGATACGCCGCTTCGGCCGGCCGACTTGCTGTTTCTGTTCGGCACCCGTGAGGACGTTGCGCTCCGCGCGGAGACCGCCGCGCGGCTCTGGCGTGAGGGCTTTTTCCGCTGGTCGATTGTCAGCGGCGGCGTGACGCCCGGCTCGGAGCAATCCGAATGCACGATCATCAAGGCGGCGATGGTCGAGGCGGGCATTCCGGCGGACCGGATCCTCGAGGAGCATTCGGCGATGAACACCGGCGAGAACGTGATGTTGTCGCTGCCGGTCATCGATGCGGCGCTGGGACTGCACAATATCCGCAGCGTGATCTGCCTCGGCAACACCTGGACCGCGCGGCGTTATCCGATGACATTGCACCGGCACTGGCCCGAGGTGACGAAGCTGCTGCTCACCGTCGACAGTTTTGCGACGCCGCGCATGCTTTGGCATACCGACGCCGAATTCCGTCGCCGCGTGCTGCACGAATGGGACAAGATCGCGCCGTACAGGGCGAGGGGTTTCATCGCGGAATGGCCGGAGCACTGACCGGCGAGGGGCTACTCCGTCGAGTCGAAATCCTCTTCCTTGGTGCCGAGCAGCGAGACGATCGTGCGCAGGCCGGAATCGAGCTGCTCGAACGAGGGTGGGGCGAGCGCCAGCCGCACCGCGTTCGGGGCATGGCCGTGCGCGACCGCGAATGTCGAGGACGGCGTCAGCGCGATGCCGCGCCGGGCCGCCGCAGCAACGAATGTCTGCGAGCGCCAGTGCGGCGGCAGCGTCAGCCAGAGATGATAGGAGCGCGCATCCGCGGCGATCTGGTAACCGGCGAGCAGTCGTGCCGCGGTTTGCTGGCGGCGTGCGGCGTCGATCCGTTTGAGCCGTGTCAGCTCGGCGACGGTGCCGTCGGCCATCAATCGCTGACCGGACGCGAGCGCATGGCCCGAGGCGATCCAGCCACCGGTGCGGACCGCGCTCATCACGCTCTCGCGCAAATGTGGGGGCGCGACGAGGATGCCGAGCGCAAGACCCGGTGCGACTTTCTTTGACAGGCTGTCGAGCACGATGCAGCGCTCCGGCCCGAGCGCCGCCAGCGGCGTATCGTCGGCGAGGAAGCCGTAGACGGCATCCTCGATGATGGTGAGGTCGAGCTTCTCGGCGACGCGCATGATGTCGGCGCGCCGCGTCGCGTTCATGGTGACGCCGAGCGGATTCTGGATGATGGGCTGCAGATACAGCGCCGACAGATGCGCTTCGCGATGCGCCTTCTGGATCGCGTCCGGCCGCGCGCCATATTCGTCCATCGGGATCGGCACCAGCGTGATGCCGAGCCGCGCGGCGATGCTCTTGACGTAGGGATAGGTGAGCGCCTCGACGCCGCAACGGCCGCCGGTCGGCACCAGCGCCGCGAGCGCGGCCGCGAGCGATTGCTTGCCGTTGGCGGTGAACAGGATCTGCTCGGCCTGCGGCGTGAAGTCTTTCCGCGCGAGATAGGCGGCGGCCGCGTTGCGTGCGCTCTTGGTGCCGGTGCTGGTCGACGAGCGCAGGACGGCTTCCAGCGCATCGACGCGCTCGAGTCCGGCGAGGCTCTTGGCGATCATCGCCCATTGCTGCGGCAGCAGCGGATAGTTGACCTCGAAATCGATGCGCGCATCGCGCGGCTCGGTGATGGTCTCGACCTCGCGTCTGATGTCGCCCGAGATGAAGGTGCCACGGCCGACCTCGCCGACCACGAGCCCGCGGCGCAGCAGCTCCGTATAAACACGGCTCGCGGTCGAGACCGCAATGCCACGGTCATAGGCAAAATTGCGCTGCGGCGGCAGCCTGTCGCCGGGTCTTAACGTGCCTTTAGAGATATCTGCGGCAATGGCATCCGCAAGCTTCACGTACTCGAACTTGGACATTATTGCACCGAGAGCAATGTTTTTCTTGCTCCGAGAAATGTACTGGAGCATTTAAGTTCCATCAAGGCCCGCGATTGAGCCGAGGATAGCGAGAGCATTCCGATGGCAAATGAGGTGCAGACGCTCGCAGCGTTTGCGCCAACGGCATCTGCTTCGCCGCGCGGGACAATCGGCCGGAGAAGAAACATGACCACGATCTCGCAAACTGCCGGGCGGAGTTTACGCCCATCCTCGTCGAGCGGATTTTTTGCCACGCTCGTCAACGCCGCCTATGCCCTGTTCGACCGCCTGGAGCGCCGCTCCGCCGTCAAGACGCTCAACGAGCTCGACGAGCGCGCTTTGCGCGACATCGGGATCAGCCGCAGCCAGATCGAGGACGCCGTCTACGGGCAGTTCAAAGCCGAGCTGACGCGGTATCTGTGAGCGCCATCGCCTGTGTCCCGGACGCGCTGAAGCCACAGGATATGCTGATGCATGGGCCCCGGCTCTGCAGCGCACCGCTGAAGTAGGTCTGCGCTGCGTCCGGGGCACGAGATCAGAGTCCGGATCGCGATCAAGCCAACGCGACCTGGCCCCACATGCCGCCATAAGCGCGATCGTCCTCGGACTGGTCGGGCTTGCGGCGCGGCCGCGTCGGAGCGCCGCGCTGGCGCCGATGCCGGACATCGAGACGCTGCAAGTGCGCGACGACGCTGCCGGCGAGCGATGCGATGCGCGCCGCTGCTTGCTTGACGACGAACAAAATCGTCGTGATGCGGCTCAGGACGCCGACCAGGAACAGCACCGAGAAGATGTCGATATAGGCGAGGAAGTCGCCGATCAGCATCAGCTCGGGCGGAATCGGGATGCTGTGATAGTAGGCGCCGATGAGGATGACGATGGGGATGAAGGCGATGACCTTCCGCACCGTCAGCCTGTCCAGCAGCGCGGCGAATTGCACGACCAGCACCTCCCACAGCGCATCGCCGATTGCGAGCGGGACCTCGTAGGTCCATCTCCGCCACCATTGCTTCACGACATTGCTCCGAGGTGAGTGTTTGACCATACTGCTTCGTCGCATGAGCTCCTCGCAATGACGGAGTTCGTGGCGAGAGCTCAGTGCCTCACCACCAGCACCGAGCACTTCGCATAGCGCACCACATGCCCGGCGTTCGAGCCGAGAAAATAGGTGCGCATCGCAGGCCGGTGCGAGGTCATCACGATCAGATCGGCCTTCATGTGCGCGGCTTCCTCCAGGATCTCGTGATAGATGCCGCCCTGGCGCACGACGCTGGAGATGTGGGAGGCCTCGATCCCGGATTCGCGCGCGACGATGGCGAGCGCCTCTTCCGAGGTCTGGCGCTGCTGTTCGTCGAAGTCGGCCGGGACGTATTCGGCCAGCATCACCGGCGTCATCGGCAGAACGTTGAGCAGCCGGACTGACCCGCTCCAGTTCTGGGACAGCGTCGTCGCGGTTGCGATCGCAGGCTTCGCCAGATCGGTGTCGGCGAGGTCGATGGGCACGAGAATGGACTTGAACATCTGCGCCTCCCTAATGACCAAGCTGGATCAACCGGTCGAGACAGCGCCCGCGCGTCTCATCGCAGTCGAAGCAACTTGGGGCTGACGAACAGCACCAGTTTGCCGCGGCGGTAGGCCACGTGCCCCCAATCCTTGACGTCAAAGTCGAGGATCGCAAGCCCCGCGGTCGGAAGATTGTCGGCAAGCGCCTTGGCACCGGCCGGATCGCCGCTGCCCATCAGCATCAGGCCGGCCTCGTGCATGCCCGGATTGTGCCCGACCAGCAGCAATTGCCTGGGATTGGTCGCGACGGTTGCAGTGCGAATGGTTTCGAGGATCTGCGCGGGATCGGCGCCGTAGAGTTCCGGCAGGACCTCGACCTGCGGCGCCGCGGCGCGGTCCTTCATCGCCTGCCAGGCAATGTCCCAGGTCTGCCGGGCGCGGGCAGCGTGCGACACCAGCACCAGTTCGGGCGCGGGCGGATGGGCGACGATCCAGTCGCCCATCTCGGCAGCATCCCGCTGGCCCCGGTCGTCGAGCCGGCGGTCCTGGTCGCGGCCGCTCGGCGCGTCAGTCTCGGTCTTGGCGTGACGCAGCAGCATCAAACGGCGCATGGCATTCTCGAATCGTTCCACGTCCAGAATAATCTACAGGCGCCGGTTGAGGACAAGGTGACAAGCGCCCGATTGGTCCTTTAAGAAGATTGCTCCGTTGACAAAACGACATGAGCGAGACTTTCACAAGCGTGTCCCAGGAAGAAGCCGGCTTTCGTGAACGTGCGCGGCTGTCGTTCGATCTCGACGCCGACATTTGCGTGATCGGAGCGGGGCTTGCCGGCCTCTCCATTGCGCTGGAGGCGGCCCGGCTCGGGGCCAGCGTCGCGGTGCTCGAGGGCCGTCATATCGGCTGGAACGCCTCGGGCAACCAGCTTGGCGCCGTGACGCCGGGCTTCGCGCTGCCGCTCACCGAGCTGATCGAGCGCATCGGCTTCGAGGACGCCAGCGAATTGTGGACGCTCTCGAAGGAGGGCGCCGAGTTCGTCCGGGCCAACGCCACCGAAGAGAACATGCCGGGCATCGGCCTTACCGACGGCGTGCTGGAGGTCTCCAATGTCGATGCCGGCGACCGCCTGATCAGCCGGCTTCAGATGCTGAACGAGGATTTCGACACCGAGGCCGAGGGCTGGCAGGTCGATCGCGTCCGCGAGGCGCTCAAGACCGATCGTTACTTCCACGGCGTCTACTATCCCAAGGCGTTCCAGGTCGATGGTCGCAAATATGTGCATGGCCTGGCCGCGCTGGCGCGGCGGGCCGGTGCCCGCATCTTCGAGGATACGCCGGTCGTCAGCATCGACCATTCCGGCATTCGCAAGCGTATCGTCACGCCGTCGGCGCGGCTGCGTGCGACGCACATCGTGCTCGCCGGCAACATCCATCTCGGCGCGCCCTTGCGGCGGCTGTCGGAGACGCTGCTGCCGGTCTGGCGCTACGCCGGTATCACCGCGCCGCTTGGCGGGCGGGTGCACGAGGTCATCGGCTTCAAGGGATCGGTGATGGATTCCGATGGCGTCGATCATTTCCGCATCGTCGATGGTGATCGCCTGATGTGGGAGAGCCCCGAGACCACGTGGGCGGCGCGGCCGCAGCGCTTTGCAGGTCGCGTCGGGCGTCGGATCCGCACGATCTTCCCGCAGCTCGGCAATGTCGAGATCACCGAGACGTTCGGCGGTGCCACCGGCCAGACCGTGCATGGCATGCCGCAGATCGGCCAACTGCGCAAAGGCCTGTGGGTGGCGAGCGGGTTCGGCCGCCAGGGCATGAATACCTCCGCCATGGCCGGGCAGCTGATCGCGCGCAGCATCCTGTGGGGCGACGAGCGCTGGAGGCTGTTCTCGCCGTTCGAGCTGGTTTGGGCCGGCGGCCCCACCGGGCGGGTCGCGGGCCAATTGGTCGGCATCTGGGGCAGGGCGAGTTCCGCCGCCGCGGGCTCGCTGGCCCGCTACCGCGAGCGGGCACGGGTGAAGGACGGGGAACGGGAAGCGCGGCTGGCCGAGGCCAACCGGGCCGCCGGCACCGGTCCGCGCCGTCCGCCGCCCGGGGTTCGGCCGCGGGTGGCTCCGGCGCCGCAGCCGCCTGCGACAGAGGAGGCGGAACCCGCCGCCCAGGAGTAGGGCGTCTCGCAATAAGTTGAGAAAATTCCCGCCTGGACGTGTAACGTCCGCCGTTAGAACCCGTATCTCAGGGCGTGGACTTCCTGCGCACGGAGAAAGACATGTTTGACCGCCGCATCCTGTTGACGACCGTCGCCGGCCTGTTTGGCCTTTCGGCCTACCGCTGGCTGAGAGCAACGCCTGCCCAGGCGGCCGAGAAGTTCGAGATCGAGAAGACCGACGCAGAATGGCGCGCCCAGCTCACGCCGCAGCAATATGAGATCCTGCGCAAGGAGGGGACCGAACGGCCGGGCACCAGCCCGTTGCTGAAGGAGCATCGCAAAGGCGTCTTCGCCTGCGCCGGCTGCGACCTGCCGGTGTTCGCTTCGGAGACCAAGTTCGAGAGCGGCACGGGATGGCCGAGCTTCTACCAGCCGATCGAGGGCAATGTCGGCAAGACCGAGGACCGCACCTTCGGCATGGTGCGCACCGAGGTGCACTGCCGGCGCTGCGGCGGTCATCTCGGCCACGTCTTCGACGACGGTCCGAAGCCGACCGGATTGCGCTATTGCATCGACGGTTTCGGGCTGGTCTTCCACCCGGCGTCGGCCTCGGCTACCTGAGGTTCTTTAGTTTGACGCGTTTTCTTCACGCGAACCGGTAGCCACTTCGCTCGAAAACGCCATGGCATCCCGGCAATTGTTGCCGGCCCGGCAATTGTGCCCCGGTCATCCGACCGGGGCCTTTCTATTTAAGCCATTGATTTCCTGCGAGTACCCGCATTGGCATAGGCCTTGCGACGTCTCCTCCGACTGCGGCCCTTGGTCTGCCGGCCGCCGAGATCGGATTTGGAGACAAAGTTATGGGTATCTTCGATGCAATGAACACCTCGGTGGGTGGCCTGCAGGCGCAGTCCTACGCGCTTCAGAACATCTCGGGCAACATCGCGAACTCATCCACCACCGGTTACAAGGGCATCGGGACCAGCTTCCAGGATCTGATCCCGGACGCCTCGGTGCCGAGCAAGCAGGTCGCCGGCGGCGTCACTGCGCACGCGCAGGCGACCATTACCACCCAGGGCACGATCTCGTCCTCCAGCGTCGCCACCAACATGGCGATCACCGGCGACGGCTTCTTCTCGGTGCAGAAGGCAAGCGGCGTCGTCGACAACGTGCCGGTGTTCGACGGCGTCAACTACTACACGCGTCGCGGCGACTTCCAGGTCAACGCCAACGGCAACCTGGTCAACGGCGCCGGCTATTATCTGATGGGCGTCGCGGTCGACCCGAAGACCGGCAACCCGACCGGCAGCGTGCCGACCGTGCTGCAATTCCAGAACAACTTCGTCCCGGCGCAGGCGACGACCTCGATCCAGTACGCGGCGAACCTGCCGTCCCAGCCGAACACGGTGGCGAGCTCGACAGCGCCGAGCGGAACGCTGCTGGCTGCTGGTGGACTCAATCCGTCCGATTATGCCTCGAACCCGCTGACGGTGGGCACTCCGCCCGCACCCTATACAAGTGCAGCGGCTTCCGGCGCTGCCGCCACCGGCAACACGCGCTCGGCCTATACGTCGACGATTGCGACGGGCTCAGTTGCGCTGCAGGACAATGCCTCGGCAGCGGCAGGCACGGGTACGTCCCTCGACAGTACACAGGGTTCGCACCTCAATCAGGCCATGCTCACTGCGCTTGACGGCACATTCATGACTATCAACGGCACCAAGATCGCGTTCGACAGCAGCGCCTCAGGCGTGACGAACGTGGCGGGCCCCCCCGCGGTCACCACGATCGGTATGGCGGCGAGCTCCGGCACGACCGTTAACAGCATCCTGACCGCAATCAAGAACGCCGGTGGCACTGGCGTCAACGCTACGCTGACCGCCAGTGGCAACATCCAGATATCAAGCGGCACCAGCGTCGATGTGGCGATCAGCGGCGCCGCGGCCACCACGCTCGGCATCAGCTCCGTGACACGCGGCGGCAATGTGCTGTCCACGCCTGCGATCACCGGCTCAACCGTGCTGAGTGGCGCCGCGACGGCCGGCGGTACGGAGGTCCTCTCGTCGGCCTTCGCCAACAACGATACCATCACCATCAACGGCCAGACTTTGACCTTCGTTGCCCCGCCCGCGACCCCTTCCGGCGCCAACCAGATCAGCACCACCGACAATATCTCGAACTTGCTCCTCAAGATCGACGGACTCACCGGCGCTACAGGCTCCTCGATCTCAAACGGCGTGATCACGCTGAACACCGGTACAGTCAAAGACCTGTCGGTGACCAGCTCCAACGCCAGCGCATTCGCCGCGCTCGGCTTCACGTCGACCATCACCAAGAGCCGCGGCGGCGGCGGTACCGCCGGCACGGGCACCGTGGTCGGCAACGACATTGCGACCTTCACCAAGGAATCGATCAGCGGTGGCGCGGTGACCGCATACAACGCGGCGGGCACGCCGGTGAATCTGCAATTGCGCTGGGCCAAGACGGACAGCGCATCGCTGGGCGCCGGCCATACCGATAGCTGGAACCTGTTTTACCAGACCGACCCGAATGCGACCGGCACGACGGTCGGCTGGGTGAACGCGGGACAGTCGTTCACTTTCGCGGCTGACGGTTCGCTCTCCTCACCGGCCGGTTCGGGCATCACGCTCAGCAACGTCACCGTCAGCGGGCAATCGCTCGGCTCGGTTGCTCTCAACATCTCCTCGGGTGGCCTGACGCAATACGCGAGCACCAGCGGCGCGGTCACCATCAACACAATCACGCAGAACGGCTACGCCGCTGGCCAGCTCCGTTCGGTCTCCGTCAGCAACAACGGTCTGGTGGTCGGCACATTCTCCAACGGCCAGAATCTCGACCTCGCGCAGGTGACGCTGTCGCACTTCAACGGCACCAACTACCTCAAGGCGATGGATGGTGGCGCCTATGCCGTCACCGACCAATCGGGTCCGGCGATCGCCGGCGCCTCGGGCACCATCAGCGGCTCGTCGCTGGAGGGATCCAACACCGACATCGCCGACGAGTTCACCAAGCTGATCGTGACCCAGCAGGCCTATTCGGCCAACACCAAGGTGATCACGACGGCGAACTCGATGGTCCAGGACCTCCTGAACGTGTTGCGCTGATTGGCGCGTAACGTAACCAAAGGCGGCAAGTAAGATGGGTTTGAGTTCAGCCCTTGCCAGTGCGATGAGCGGTCTGCGTGCCAACCAGGCCGCGCTGTCGATCGTCTCGTCGAACGTCGCAAACTCGCAGACGCCGGGTTACGTTGCCCAGACGGCGAACCAGATCGAAGTCACCACCGGTGATTTCGGCTCGACGGCGAAGACGACCGGCGTCAGCCGCGACATCGACAGCTATGTGCTGAACCAGCTGCGCACCGAGACCGGCGGCAGCGGCTATGCCGACCAGATGGCCAACATTCTGAAGCAGCTTCAGAATGTCTATGGCACGCCCGGCAACAGCGGCACGCTCGAAACAGCGCTGAACAATTTCACCTCTTCGCTCCAGGCGCTCTCGACCAACGCAGGCTCGTCGTCGGCGCAGACGGTCGCGCTCGGCGCCGCGCAGTCGCTGGCGACGCAGCTCAACGTCACCACCAAGGGCATCCAGTCGCTGCGCTCGAACGTCGAGCAGGATCTCAGCACCTCGTCGCAAGCCGCTAACGCGGCGATGAGCCAGATCGCCGACATCAACACCAAGCTCCAGGGCCTGGCGCCGACCGATCCGTCCGCGGCGACCCTGATGGACCAGCGCGATCAGGCCATCAACACGCTCTCGAAATATGTCGACGTCCGCGTCACCACCGACGGATCGAACCAGACCAACATCTACACCACCACAGGCATCCAGCTGGTCGGCGCGGGGCTTGCCTCGCAATTCTCCTTCACATCTGCCGGGACGCTGGGGGCGACGTCGCTCTACAACATCGATCCGGCAAAGTCCGGGGTCGGTGCGCTCACCATCAAGCTGCCGAACGGCTCGTCCATCGATGTCGCCGCCAACAATGTCGTCTCCTCCGGCCAGATCGCGGCCGACCTGAAGCTGCGCGACCAGACGCTGGTGCAGGCGCAGAACCAGGTCGACCAGCTCGCCGCGACGATGTCGAGCGCGCTGTCGGACAAGACCACGGCGGGCGCCACCGTGTCCGGTCCGCCTGCCGGCTTCGACGTCGATCTCGCTGGCGCGCAGCCGGGCAACACTGTCAACATCGCCTATACGGACTCCACCAACACCCAGCGCCAGATCACGCTGGTGAACGTGACCGATCCGGCGGCGCTGCCGCTGCAGAACGCCACCAACTCCAATCCGATGCAGGTCGGCGTCAATTTTTCGGGCGGCATGGGCGCGATCGCGGCGGCGCTCAACGGCGCGCTGCCGGGCTCGCACCTGACCTTTTCCGCGGCTCCGTCGCCTGCGACCGCGACGACGCTGCGCGTCACGGATGACAACAGCGGCCTCGCCAAGATCACTTCGGCATCGAGCACCAAGACGGTCTCGTCGCTGACCTCGGGCAGCCCGCAACTGCCGCTGTTCACCGACGGCAGCACGGCGCTCTACACCGGTGCGATCACCGCGTCGGGTTCGCAGATGACCGGCCTTGCCGGACGCATTTCGGTCAACCCGTCACTGGTCACCGATCCGACCAAGCTGTCGGTCTACAGCACCTCGCCGGTGACGCCCACCGGCGATACCACGCGCTCGGACTATCTCTATTCGCAGCTCACCAACACGGTGTTTTCCTATTCGCCGCAGACCGGTCTCGGTTCGGCGAGCCAGCCGTTTAGCGGCAGCGTCTCGAACTATCTGCAGCAATTCCTGAGCGTGCAGGCCAACGCCTCGACCCAGGCGACCGCGCTCCAGCAGGGCCAGAGCGTCGTGGTCTCGACGCTGCAAGCCAAGTTCAACTCGACCTCCAGCGTCAATCTGGACTCGGAGATGTCGAACCTGATCCAGCTTCAGAATGCCTATGCCGCCAACGCCCACGTGATGTCGGTGGTGCAGAGCATGATGAACACGTTGATCCAGGCTCAAGGGTAATCAGTAGGGCTCTGAAACATGTCGATCAGCAGCATCAATTACGGTTCATCGGTCCTCGGCGCGCAGATTCGCAACATCAATCAGCAGCTCACCGACCTGTCGACGCAGCTCTCGACCGGCAAGCTGTCGCAGAATTATTCCGGCATGGGGACCAACGAAGGTTTTGCGATCGCCTCGCGCGCGCAGCTTTCGAACATCGCCGCCTATACCGACACCATCACCAACGTCAACGTCAACATCAACCTCGCCAACACCGCGCTGCAGTCGCTGACCACGATCCGCAACACGGTGCAGACTGGCTCGTCCACTTCGTCGCAGGATCTCAACGTCAACGGTCAGACGGTGGCGCAGAACACCGCCGCCGCGCAGTTCGGCTCGATGGTCGGCGTCCTCAACACGCAGTCGGGCAACCGCTATCTGTTCTCCGGGACCGCCTACAACACGCAGTCGGTCGCCAATGCCAGTGACATCATCAACGGCACCACGACGCAGGCGGGCCTGAAGGCCGTCATGGCGGAGCGCCAGGCCGCCGACCTCGGCGCCAACGGCATGGGGCGGCTGGTGCAGTCGCAGCCGAGCACGACCTCGGTGCAGGTCGCGGAAGACAGCCCGGCATCGCCATTCGGGCTGAAGATATCCGCGGTTTCGTCGACCCTGACGGGCGCGACGGTCACCGGTCCGAGCGGCTCGCCGGTGTCGTTCTCGGTCAGTTTCGGCGCCACGCCCCCCAATAACGGCGACAAGATCAGTGTTCAGTTCTCGCTGCCGGACGGCTCGACTGAACAGGTCGACCTGACCGCGAGCACTGCGACACCGGTGCCGGTCGGCAGCTTTGCGATCGACACTGGCAATCCCACTGCCGTTCCGCCCGTTGCACCCAACCCAGTTACTACGGCGACGAACTTCAATGCGGCCCTGAACACCGCGATCACGAAGCTCGCCAACACCTCGCTGGTGGCGGCATCGGCCGTCACCGCCGGCGACAATTTCTTCAACACCGACAGCTCGGCGATCGGCGCTGCCAAGACCAGCCAGGCGGCGGCACCGATCAGCGGCACCACCGCGCTGTCAGGCACCTCGCCCTCGAACTCGATTGCGCCGGGCTTCTCCGCCGGCGACAGCATCACCGTCAACGGCACCACGCTGAGCTTCGTCGCCGCGGGCGCGACCGGCAACCAGCTCAACGTCACCGACAGCATCCAGACCCTGATGAGCAAGATCGACGCCATCACGGGCACCTCGCGGCCGTCGACGATCCATGGCGGCTCGATCACGATCAACACCGACGATGCCGCGAGCCTGAGCATCTCGGGCTCGACCCCGGGCGCGACCGCCGCGCTCGGCGCGCTCGGCTTCAGTTCAACGCCGATCACCGCCACGCAGCCGCCGCTGCGGGTCGGCTCGTCGCCGGCAAGCTCGGCGACGACGCTTGTCAACGGCTCGGCCACGACAGTGAAATGGTACACCGGCAATGACGGTCCGGGCTCGGCGCGCTCGACCGCGGTGGCGCGGGTCGACGATTCCGTCACGGTGCAATATGGCGCGCAGGCCGACGAGGACGCGATCCGCAAGCAGTTGCAGGCGATCGCCGTGTACGGCACGTTCTCGACCTCGCCGACCGGGCAATATTCGGGCGCGCAAGTCGCAGCGCTGAGCCTGCGCACGACGCAGGCGCTGACTCCGCAGGCCGGGCAGCAGAAGATCGAGGACATCCAGACCGACATTGCGATGGCCCAGAACACCATGAAGGACGCGAGCACGCGCCAGACCCAGGCCAAGGCGCAGCTCCAGAGCATCGTCGATCAGGCGGAGTCGGCCTCGCCCGACCAGGTCGCGAGCGAAATCCTGTCGCTCCAGAACGCGCTCCAGGCGTCCTACCAGACGACCGCGAACCTCGCGCAGCTCTCGCTGGTCAAGTTCCTGTAAGGGCGCATTAAGGCGCCGTTAACCATGCTTCTTTACCTCTTGGTGAGGATTTGGGGCGCGCGGAGCCGTCGATGTCGGACAAGATGCAACTGGTGGTAGCGACGCCCTGCTTCGGCGGGCAGGTGTCGAGCATTTACGCGAGCTCGATCTTCGCGCTCCAGCGCGCCGTACACGGCATGTCCAATCTCGGGCTCAAGGTGCACTTGCGCGACGGCGACGCGCTGATCACGCGCGCGCGGGCCAATCTGGTTGCGATGTTCCTGGACGATCCGGACGCAACGCATTTCCTGTTCATCGACGCCGATATCGGCTTCAGGCCGGAGCAGGTGTTCAGGCTGATCGAATCCGGCGCCGACGTTGTCGCCGGGTGCTATCCGATCAAGCGGGTCAATTGGGACAAGGCGACCCGCGCAATCAAGGCGGGACGGACCGACGTCACGGCGGCCTCGCTCGACTACGTGCTCGAGATCGAGGATCCCGATCGCATCGTGGTGGTCAACGGCTTCACCCGGGTGCGCTATGCCGGCACCGGCTTCCTGATGATCCGGCGCCAGGCGCTGGAGGCAATGTGCCGTCATCCGGACTACGCCAATCTGCAATTCTTCCGCGAGCATTCGCATGACACGCTGGTCGCGAGCCAGAACCGGTTCGCGCTGTTCGAATGCATGATCGATCCGGCGACCGGCACGTATCTCTCGGAAGACTTCGCCTTCTGCAAGCGCTGGACCGATATTGGCGGCGAGATCTGGGCCGACATCCAGAGCTCGCTCGACCACGTCGGTCCGTCGGTGTTCCATGGTGATATCGCCTCGCAATTCGCAGCCGCGCCCGCAGCGGCGGCGGCCGACGCGGCGTGAGCCTGTCGGGATGAGCATCGGCACATCCCACCTCGCAGAGATCGAGCGAGCGTTCGAGGGCGGCTCGCGCTATCGCCTGCGTGATCTCTTCACGCCGCTGGATACGCTGCTCGTCTCCGGCGGCGACCAGCGGCTGGCGCTCGACCCGAAGGAACGCGTCAATGCCTATGGCTGCGCGCCGTCGCCCGAACCCGAGATCTGGAATTTCGCTTCATCTACCGCATCGACGATCTCGCAGGCAGGCTATGACCGTGCCGCGCTGGCGCGCGAAGAGCTGGTCCACAAATCGCTGTTCGACGAAGTCGAGATCGCCTTTGACCGGCGCTGCGAGGACATGCGCGACGAATTGCGTGGGCACTTCCAGCTCCCCCCGCGCGTCGATGTCGTGTTCTCGCCATCGGGTACCGATTCCCAGCTCCATGCCCTGTTCCTGGCGCGCGCGGCGCTCGGCGGACCGCCGGTGTCCATCGTGGTCGGGGCCGACCAGACCGGCAGCGGCACGGCGCATACCGCGCGCGGGCACCACTTCAGTGCGTTGACGGCGAGCGGCGCTGCGGTGCGCAAGGACGCTGCGATCGCGGGCCTCTCCGGCGACAGCATCGCCATACCGCTGCTCGACGCCACGTCGGGCCCCGCGATGCGCACCGACGCGGATGCCGCGGTCATGCGTGCAATCGAGGACAGCCTCGCGCAAGGCCGGCGCGTTTTGTTGCACACCATGGATTCGTCAAAGCTCGGCTGGCGCGCGCCGAGTGCCGCCTGTCTCGATGAGATCGCGCGGCGCTGGCCGCGAAAGGTTCAGGTCGTGGTCGATGCCTGTCAGGCGCGACTCGGCCGCCGCCGACTGCGGTCTTATCTCGATCGCGGCTACATGGTGCTGATCACCGGTTCGAAGTTCTTTGGCGGGCCTGCCTTCAGCGGTGCACTGCTGGTGCCGAAGGGTTTGTCGCGCGCGCTCGACCGGATCGAGGGAATTGCGCCGGGCTTCTTCGACTATGTCGGCCGCTGCGACTGGCCGATGAATTGGACGGCGCTGCGCTCGCGCTTCGAACGCCGTCCGAATTTCGGCCAATGGTTGCGCTGGGAAGCAGCGCTGGCCGAGATCGGCAACTACTATGCCGTGCCCGGGGCGTTCCGCGCCAGGGCGCTGGCCGAGCTTGCGGCCGGCATCGACAGCATGATCGCGCTGTCGCCGTCGCTGCGCGCCGTACCGGCAGCCTTCGACAAGGCGGATGCGGATGACGAGGAATTCGCGCAGCCTACGATCTTTCCATTCATCCCGATACGTAACGGCAAGCCGGTGTCCATCGCCGACACCAGCGCCGTCCATCGCGCGCTGGCGCGTGACATGAACGATGACATTGTCGGGAGCGCAGCCGACCGGCAGGTCGTCGCACAACGGTGTCTCGTCGGCCAGCCGGTGCGGCTCGAGCAACCGGACGGTGTGCCGCAGGCTGCGCTGCGTCTGTGCATCGGCGCACGGCTCGTCACCGACGCCTGGTCGTCCGACAGCGCGCAAGCGCAACGCAATCTGCAGCACATCCTCGATCGCATCGCCCACGTCCTGGTGAAGACCGAGCTGCTGCTTGACCATACCGCCGCTGTGCCGGCGTAGCCTCTATAGGTGTGAGATGTTGCATCCGCTTGCCGCGCCGAACTTTGCCGACCGTATCGGCTTTGCGCATTTGACCCGCCAGGCCTTCGAGGGCATCGATCTGCACCCATTGCGCGAGCGACTATTGGCGCGGATCGCGGAGGGGACGGCGCAGGCGGGCGAGGGCCTCGATCTGTCGCTGATTGCCCAGCTGATGGGCGAGAAGGAAGCCGGGCTCGTGATCCAGTCCGAGGTGCTCTCCTTCCACCAATTGTTTCGTACGCCCTCTGCGGCTCCGAAGCCGGGCCTGCGCGTGCTTGCGCTTGCGGCCGACATCGACATGGGCGGCAACACGCCGATCGAATTCTTGCTCGAAGGCTCCGATATCGAGCTCCTGACGCTCTATGTGACCAAGGACAAGGGTCTGCCGGAAACGCTGCCTGATCACGACGTTGCCATCGTGGTCGCATCCGATTCCGAGGAATGCCGCGAAGCGCTGACGTCGATCGAGAAAGCCGCGTCGCGCTGGCCGCGGCCGCTGCTCAATCGCCCCGAACTGATCGGCAATCTCGATCGCGACAAGCTCTATCGGTTGCTGGCTGATATCCCCGGTCTCGATATTCCAGTGACCGCCAACGCGACCCGTGCGCAATTGACGGCTCTCTCGGAAGGACGGATCGCTTGCGCGGAAATCTCGGGCGAATTGCACTTTCCGATGATCGCACGGCCGCGCGGCACGCATGCCGGCGTCGGGCTTGCGAAGGTCGACGATGCGGCGGCGCTGGCAGCCTATCTTGCCGAGCGGCAGGAGCAGGACTTCTTCGTCGCGCGTTTCGTCAATTACGCGGGTCCCGATGGGCTCTATCGCAAAATTCGTCTCACCGTGGTCGACGGCAAACCTTATGCCTGCCATATGGCGATCGCCGATCGTTGGGACATCTGGTATCTCAACGCCTACATGGCGTTCAGCGAGGAGAAGCGCGCTGAAGAAGCCATCTTCATGCAAGACTTCGATCGCGCCTTCGCAGCACGTCACAAGAACGCGCTCGACGAAATGAGCCGGCGCGTCGGCCTCGATTATTTCATCGTCGATTGCGCCGAGAACCAGAATGGCGAGCTTCTGGTGTTCGAGGCCGACAACACCGCCGTCGTCCACAATATGGATTCGCCGGTGGTGTTTCCGTACAAGCCGCCGCAGATGCGCAAGATTTTTGCCGCGTTCACGGCGATGCTGTCGCGGCGCGCAAAAGCGGCCGTGGTGACTGCAGCATGAACGAGATCATCCGCAACACGCAGGCATCTGTCACGAGCGGATCGCTCGATCCGCAGGACTGGAGCGAGTTTCGTGCACTGGCCCATCGCATGCTGGACGAGGCGATCGATGGCATCGCCAATGTCCGCGCGCGTCCGGTCTGGCAGCCGATCCCCGACGAGGTTCGCGCGGCAGTCCGGACCGACGTGCCGCGTGAAGCAACTTCTCTCGCTGACGTCTATCGCGAATTCTCCGAGCACGTCGCGCCTTACGCGACCGGCAACGTTCATCCCGGCTTCATGGGCTGGGTGCATGGCGGCGGCACCGCCGTCGGCATGGTCGCGGAGATGCTCGCGGCTGGCCTCAACGCCAATCTCGGCGGCCGCGATCACATGCCGATCGAGATCGAGCGCCAGCTCGTCGAGTGGATGCGCGGCCTGTTCGGCTTTCCGCAAGGTGCGAGCGGCATTTTCGTCACCGGTACGTCGATGGCCAATCTGATGGCCGTGCTGGTTGCGCGCACGAGCGCGCTCGGCGCGCTGGCGCGGCAGCACGGCATCGGCAATGACGGCGCGCTGCTCACGGCCTACGCGTCAAAGGCCGCGCATGGCTGCATCTCCCGCGCGATGGACATCGCAGGCTTCGGCACCGATACGCTGCGCAAGATCGATGTCGATGCCGATCATCGCATCGATGTCGCCGCGCTGCGCGCGCAGATCGCGATCGATCGCGAAGTCGGCTTCAGGCCGTTCCTGGTCACGGCGTCCGCCGGCACGGTCGACATCGGTGCGATCGACGATCTCAAGGCAATCGCGGGTCTGTGCCGCGAAGAAGGCCTCTGGTTCCACGTCGATGGCGCCTTCGGTGCGCTCGCGATCCTCTCGCCTGAGCTTGCGCCGCTGCTCGAGGGGATCGAACTTGCGGATTCGATCGCGCTCGACTTCCACAAATGGGGGCAGGTGCCCTATGACGCCGGCTTCCTGCTGGTGCGCGACGGCGAACGGCATCGGCAGGCCTTCGCGCAGCCGGCGGCCTATCTGAGCCGCGAGGCGAGGGGGCTTGCGGGCGGTGCTGTCTGGCCGTGCGATCTCGGTCCGGATCTGTCGCGCGGTTTCCGCGCGCTGAAGACGTGGTTCACACTGAAGACATTCGGTACCGACCGGCTTGGTGCGGCGATCGCGCGCAGCTGCGCGCTCGCAAGATATCTCGAGACGCGCGTGCTCGCCGAGCCCCGGCTCGAGCTGCTCGCGCCGGTCAATCTCAACATCGTCTGTTTCCGCTATCGCGCCGACGATGCGATCAACCGGGAGATCGTCGGCGATGTCCAGGAGTCGGGCATGGCCGCACCGTCAGGCACGACGCTGGACGGCAGGTTCGCGATCCGCGCGGCGATCGTCAATCATCGCACCGCGGAGACGGATATCGACGCGCTGGTGTCGGCCGTGATCAGGTTTGGTAGGCGGCGGACCGGCGGGTTGATCGACGTCGAGGCGCCGCCGCTCGCGGCGCAGTGACGAGCGAAGGCTTCGGAAACAAAAACGCCCCGGACCTCGTCCGGGGCGTTTTTCGTTGGGGTAGGTGGAGCGTTCAGGCGGCCGAGCTGACGTCACCTTCGCCCTTGGGATGGGCAGCCTCGAACTGCTCACGCAGCTTGGCTTCATACGCGATCAGCTTGCGGGCATCCTTCAGTGCCCGGTAGAGATCGCCGCTCATGATGTGGTTGTTGATCTCTTCGATGATCGGCCAGGCGCTCGGTATGGCGGTGACGATGTCGCGCACCAGGTTGAAGTAGGTGCCGTGCTGGGTTTGTGGGTCCGGCGAGATGTACATGAGCTGGACCGCGAGATAAACGAGCTTGGCCGGTGTGTCGGCGGTCTCGGGCGTGAGGATGTCGCGCTCGCGCAGGATCGGCACGTTGTCGCCGTCGATCAGAAGGCGGGCGCGCTGGTCGGTGTTGGTGATAACGCAGTTGCCGACGATGATGCGTTCGTGCGGCCTGAGCTCGACCTTGAGGGCCATGCCAGTTCTCCATCAACCCTGTTTTAACGAACCGTCGCCGTGCTCGCGCATTGAGGGCGATCGGCCGTGATTTGGAGCCGATCCTTGCGCAACATAGTTAACGGGTCGTAAACGACGTCCGGTGCGGCGAAAAGAAAAGCGATCTCAATACTTTGGGTGGCGTCCCGGTTCGTCCGTTGCACTCACGAGGGGGTGTCGAGCGCCGGCGCGGAAAAACTGGCGGGGTTCATTTCACGGATTGTTAGAGGCTTGGACGCACGGTCCGGCGGTCGTCTGGCCAATCAAGGTCAGATAGGACGCATAGCTACCAGAAAGGTAACAGTATGTCCGTCGTTCTCTCCGCTTCGGTTCGCCAGAACCTGCTCTCCCTCCAGTCCACAGCCGACCTCCTCGCCACCACCCAGTCCCGTCTGTCGACTGGCCGGAAGGTGAACTCGGCTCTCGACAATCCGACCAACTTCTTCACCGCTCAGGGCCTCGACAACCGCGCCAGCGACATCGGCAATCTGCTCGATGGTATTGGCAACGGCGTTCAGGTTCTTCAGGCTGCCAACACCGGCATCACCTCGCTGCAGAAGCTGGTGGACAGCGCCAAGTCGATCGCCAACCAGGTGCTGCAGAGCCCGACGGGCTACTCGTCTAAGTCGAGCTTCACCTCGGGTGTTATCGCGGGCGCGACCGCCGCGAATCTGGTCGGCACCCCGGACACCGCCGCCACCCTGACCGGCACCGCGACCGGCACTCTTGCCGCCGCTTCGGCCTTGACGGCAGCGGCTGGCGGTAGCTTTGCTGCTGGCGACACGATCATCGTGAACGGCACGACCATCAAGATCACGGCTGCCGGCGCTGGTACTGCTGCCTCTACGACGGCTGCGGATGGCACCATCAATCTGAACACCACCGCGACCACGGCGGCGACCACGGACGACCTGACCGCCGCGATCAAGACGGCTCTTGGCGGCGGCACCGCTGCGGCGGCCATCGCCGGCAACCAGCTGACGCTCACCGCCGGCAACACCTCCAGCAGCATCACGCTGGGCGGTACGGCGCTGGCCAAGGTTGGCCTCTCCGCTGGCACCACGGCGCCGACGTCGTCCTTCTCGGGCCAAACGCTGACGATCGGTTCGATCGACGGCGGCACCGCCCAAACCATTACGTTGGGTTCAGGCGCCAACCAGGTTAATACGCTCGACGCGCTCAACACCAAGCTCGCTTCAAGCAACCTGACCGCCTCGCTGAGCACGACTGGCCAGCTGACCATCACCACCACGAACGATGAAGCCTCGCAGAATCTGACGAGCAGCATCATCGGCGGCACGGCGATCGGCTCCGGCAAGCTGTTCGGCGCAGGAGCCTTCGCCAACGCGGTGCAGGATACCAACTCGCAGAACGCCCGCGCCGGCCTGGTCGCGCAGTACAACAACGTGCTCGCGCAGATCAACACCACCGCTCAGGACGCGTCCTTCAACGGCGTCAACCTCCTGAATGGTGACACGCTGAAGCTGACGTTCAACGAAACCGGCAAGTCGACGCTGAGCATCACCGGTGTGACGTTCAACACCGCCGGTCTCGGCATCTCGAGCCTCGCCTCGGGCACCGACTTCCTGGACAACGCTTCGGCGAACAAGATCCTGACCACGCTCAATACCGCCAGCAGCTCGCTGCGTTCGGAAGCGTCGACGCTGGGTTCGAACCTGTCGGTGGTGCAGATCCGCCAGGACTTCAACAAGAACCTGATCAACGTTCTGCAGACCGGTTCGTCCAACTTGACGCTGGCCGACACCAACGAGGAAGCGGCCAACAGCCAGGCGCTGTCGACCCGCCAGTCGATCGCGGTTTCGGCGCTGTCGCTGGCGAACCAGTCGCAGCAGAGCGTGTTGCAGCTCCTGCGCTGATACGCGACCAAAATCGCTACTCACTGCATCGCGGCGGGGCTTTGGCCCCGCCGCTTTTTTTGTTCCGCGGCGCGGCTCGCGCGAGGCGAGGGAACCGCGGCGCGTTAACGCCTAGTTAACCTTGTGGCTTAAGCCGCCGTTAACCTTAATTTAAAGGACATCCCCTAAAACTGGACAAAAGTAGATTCCCGATCGGCGAGCCCCCGATTCGTATAGCGTCGCGCTTCAAGAGGAAGATCCGCCAATGTCCAACATCGTTCTCTCGGCATCAGTTCGCCAGAACCTGTTGTCTCTGCAGTCGACAGCCGACCTGCTCGCTACCACGCAGCAGCGCCTCGCGAGCGGCAAGAAGGTCAATACGGCCCTGGACAACCCGACCAACTTCTTCACCGCCCAGGGGCTCGACAATCGTGCCGGCGACATCAGCAATCTGCTTGATGGCATCAACAACGGCGTGCAGGTGCTGCAGGCGGCCAATACCGGCATCACTTCGCTGCAGAAGCTGGTCGACAGCGCCAAGTCGATCGCCAGCCAGGTGCTGCAAAGCCCGACGGGCTACTCGCCCAAGTCCAACGTGACGGCGGCCGCAATCACCGGCGCAACCGCCAACAACCTGCTGGGCAGTGCCTACACCAACGCCACGGTCACGGGCACTACCGTCACCGACAGCGGAAGCGCAAACATTACGCCGACGACCCAGCTGCTTAACCTCAACACCGCTGTCGTCAACGGCTCGGTCCTGACCGTCGATGGCCACACGATCACCTTCTCGAACGCGCAGACCACTTCAACGACCGACTCGTTCGGTAACGTCACGATCGGCATCGGCACCGGCAGCACCCTCACGGTGCAGAGCGTGCTGAGCGCGATCGACAGCATCACCGGAACTGCGACGCCCTCGACCGTTTCCGGCGGCCAACTCGTGCTCAGCACCGGTACGAACCAGGATCTGGCGATCTCCGGCTCGGGCAACGTGCTCACGGCGCTCGGCCTCGCCTCCGGCACCACCGCCCGCGTCCCGCCGCCGCTCAGCGGCAAGACCTTGACGATCGGCCCGACCGGCGGCGGCACCGCCACCAGCATCACCTTCGGCGCCGGCACCGGGCAGGTGTCCACGCTCAATCAGCTCAATGCGGCGCTGGCGTCGAACAACCTGCAAGCGACGATCGACCCGACGGGTCACCTCAACATCGTGACCTCCAACGATGCCGCTTCCTTGACGATCGGCGCAATCGGCGGCACGGCGGCGGCGAGCGGTCAGCCCTTCTATGGTCTGATCGCGCAGCCGCCCGTTGTGGACGCGAATTCGCAGGCGACGCGCGCCAATCTCGTCGCGCAGTACAACAACGTGCTCGCACAAATCAACACCACTGCACAAGACTCCTCCTTCAACGGCGTGAACCTGTTGAACGGCGATACGCTCAAGCTCGTGTTCAACGAAACGGGACGTTCGACCTTGACCATTCAAGGCGTGACTCTCAACGACGCCGGACTCAGCCTTGCGCCCTTGAACCAGGGCGTTGATTTCCTGGACTCGAATTCGGCGAACTCCATTCTGACTTCGCTCAACGCGGCCAGTACCACTCTGCGTTCGGAAGCGTCGTCGCTCGGTTCGAACCTGTCGATCGTGCAGATCCGCCAGGACTTCTCCAAGAACCTGATCAACGTGCTGCAGACCGGCTCCTCGAACCTGACGCTTGCGGACACCAACGAGGAAGCAGCCAACAGTCAGGCGCTCTCGACCCGCCAATCGATCGCAGTCTCCGCGCTGTCGCTCGCCAATCAGTCGCAGCAGAGCGTGTTGCAGCTGCTACGCTAATACCGCAGCGCAAGATCGCACTACGAGATATCGCGGCGGGGCTAATGCTCCGCCGCTCTTTTGAGCGAGACCGCTAAGACAGGGTTAGTCGAGATTGATGCGTATCACGCCACGCAAGTTTACAGTGTGCATGCTTGCATCTAACCTCGCGAGAAGACTCTCTGACCCGTAATAGTCCGGAGTGCTTCCAACTGTGCACGTAAGCAAATTTTTAAGCGGTGCTGCTTAGGGTTGGGCGAGAAATCCTTAAGCGCATTCAATGGGCTAGGTAACTTCCAGGGTGATTGATGTCGAATTCCGCTGCCTCGGCCTACGCGCGTGTTGCAACGACCACCGCATCTCCTCGTGACGTCGAGGCGCAGACCCTGCTGAAGGCAGCCAACAAGCTCCAGGACGCGATCAACGCCGCTGATCCCTTCAGTGAGCAGACCACGCAGGCGCTGATGTTCAATCGCAAGCTCTGGACCATCTTCCTCAGCGAAGCCATGCGCGAGAACAACCCGCAGCCGCTCGACGTCCGGCAGAAGATCGCCAACATCAGCGTGTTCGTGCTGAGCCAGACTGCAGCGCTCCAGATGAGCCCGCAGCTCGATCACTTCCGTCCGCTGATCGAGATCAACAGGAATATCGCTGCTGGTCTGTCCGGCCGCGCGTGACGGAGGTTTGTCGTGGCTGACCTGATGAGCATTCTGTCGAGCTCGTATAAGTCGGCCGGCATGTCGGTCCCGAGCAACACGAAATATGCGGCGGTCGATTCCACGCTTTATCAGGGCAACTGGACCGGCACCTATCCCGACGGCAAGAAGTTCTCGCTCAACATTTCACAGGTCAGCGGCTTTCGGGCACAGGTCCACTACGAGAGCGCCGGTACGTCGCAGTACCAACAGGTGCTGATCAAGGATTCGTCGTTTCGCTTCGGCAACACGAAGTTCATTCTGACGGGTGACGGCAAGGCACAGGTCAGGAACGTCGTGACTGATCCCGCGACCGGCTCAAGTTATCTCGATACGGCGGTGGCGACCCGCGCTACGTGATCGTCAAGCGCTGAGGTCCGTATTGAGCGGACGCGTGGGCTCGGACTTCAGATCCTGTGCATGGAAATAGGCTCGCCGGCGCAGCATCGCCTCGTCGGGGAACTGATTGACCACGGCATCGGTCCGGTCGTTGACGACCTGGAAGACCATGGATGCGGACGCCTGGTCGAACACGACCTGGCGCGAGATGTTCGCATTGCTCTGCAGATCATTGCTCGCAGCCGCGCTGGTATCGCTCGCGGCGACCGTCTGGCTCGCCGGCAAATCGGTCTGCACGGCATCGTTCGCCGCCGAATTCGACGTCGTGACGATCTGTACCGGGGCCGGTATCCCCACCGGCCTGATGCTGAAATCTGTACTCATGGCAGCCTCCTGGTTGCCTCGTGTGAGTCAAATCCCAACCCCTCTCAATACGCAACCATGGAACACCAGGATTGAACACCGGGTAAGCAAACGTGACTAACCGTGCGACGCTTTGCCCGCGTGGTTTTTCGTAAAATTGGATGGAGTTCTTTTGTCTGCGCTCAGAGCGTGCGGCTGACCGCGAGCGGCGTGATGTGACGAGGGCCAGGCGTGGCGCGGCGTCCCGCCGCCGTATAGGTGTTCGGCACGTTGCGCTTCTGGATCTCGGCATTGACGCCGCGCACGACGCTCTCGGAGACCGCATGCGCGGTCGCGAGCACGGTGAGATTGACCTGAAGCATGGCGCGGAAGGCGTCATGGTGGCGGTGCAGCGTCGAGAGCAGCTCGGGCGCGGATTTCGAAAGCTGCGCCTGGTTCGCCTTCAACTGGCTGACGGCGCCGACGTAGCGCCGCGACAGCTCCTGTTTCTGGCTCTCCATCGCCATCGCTTCGCGGACCTTGCCGGCGCGGACGAGCTCGGTTTCGCGCTCGATCAGGCCAAGCAGGGCGCTCATCGCGTCCATCAAGTCCTCGGCGACCTTGCGCGCAGCGGCGCTCTCGGGCGTGTTGTGCGGGCGCTGCGCTGGCATCGGCTGACGGGACGCGTTGAAGTGGTTCATCTCGTTTGACCTTATGCCGTACGAAGAGTGGTTTTGGCCTGCTGCATGATCAGGGTGCGGTAGACGTCGCGGGCGACACCGACGCCGCCGGCATTGGCGAAGTTCTTGGAATATTGCTCGGTCAGCATCGAGCGCCAGACGCCGGTGCCCGGCGTGTCGCCGAACGGGCCTTCGCCCTTCAGCCCCGAGGTCATCTGCGCGAACATGCTGTTGAGGAACATGCCCTCGAAGTCAGTGGCGGTCTTCTGCGTCTTCGCCTGCTGCTGCGGCGAGACCTTTTGCAACGCTGCGGCGAGCTCGAAATCGGGGCGGCCGTTGCGGCTTTCCACGGAGAAGGCGGGGTTCGAGAGCGCAGCGGTGACGACGTGCGCGGTGTTGAGCATGCCGGTTTGCATCACATCACCTCGATGTCGGCTTCGATGGCACCCGCGGCCTTGATGGCCTGGAGGATGCTGATGAGGTCGCGTGGGCCGATGCCGAGGCCGTTGAGGCCGTCGACGAGCTGCTGCAGCGAGACGCCGTCCTTGACGACGGCGAACTTCTTGCCGTCCTCGGTGACGCCGACGCTCGATCGCGGCGTGACCACGGTCCGGCCCCGCGACAGCGGGTTGGGCTGGCTCACCTGCGGGCTCTCGGAGATCGTCACCGTGAGATTGCCTTGCGCAACCGCGACGGTGGCGACGCGGACGTCGCGGCCCATCACGATGATGCCCGAGCGCTCGTCGATGACGATCTTGGCGGCGAGATCCGGATCGACCTGCAGCTGCTCGATCTCGGTCAGGAAGGCGACCACGTTGCCCTTGAACTCCGGCGGAATCGTCAATTGCACCGTCGAGGGATCGATCGGCTCGGCGCTCTTGACACCGAGATAGTCGTTGATCGCCGCCGCAATGCGCTTAGCCGTGGTGAAATCGGCGTTGCGCAGCGCGAGCCGCACGTTCGGCAGCCGGTTCAGCGCGAATTCGATCTCGCGCTCGATGATGGCGCCGTTGGCGATGCGGCCCACCGTCGGAACGCCCCGCACGATTTTCGCCGCTTCGCCTTCGGCCTGGAAGCCGGAGATCGCGAGCGAGCCCTGCGCGACCGCATAGACGTTGCCGTCGGCGCCGAGGAGCGGGGTGACGAGCAGGGTGCCGCCGCGCAGATCCTTGGCATCGCCGAGCGCGGAGACGGTGACGTCCATGCGCGTGCCCTGCGTGGCGAAGGCCGGCAGATTGCCGGTCACCATCACGGCGGCGACGTTGCCGGTGCGGATGGTGGCGCCGCGGATGTTGACGCCCATGCGCTCGAGCATCGCTTGCAGCGACTGCTTGGTGAAGGGAATGTTGTTGAGGGTGTCGCCGGTGCCGTTAAGGCCGACGACGAGGCCGTAGCCGATGAGCTGGTTCTGCCGCACGCCTTCGATATTGGCGAGATCCTTGATGCGCGAAGTCGCACTCGCAGACGCGACCGAGAGCGCCAGCGCTGACAGCGCGGCGCAGGCCACCCCAAGAATCTTCACCCAACGAACGCCTGGCATCCTCTGCTCCCCGAGGCTCCCCATATCTCGGACCATCTGCGACACTCCCATGACGAGCTGGTCCGACGCTTTCCTTGCGAGCGCTGTGCCAACACGGGGCAGATGGGTTAGTCGATTGAATAGGTTGAAATAAATCTCTTCGGATTGCGCCAGCCGGCATTCGCCTTGAGGAGCGAAACTGCCGCCTCCCGGCAGATTTTGCCGGGCCGTTTACGTCCCGTTAACCATAAAGCGGCGAATGTGGCGCATCGATCACCCGGATTGCTTCGATGCGCATCTACGGACCGAATGGCACCACGCTTGGAACGCCGGCCAGCCAGGCCAGGCGAACGAGCTCGGGCACCTTCGTGCTGCCCGACACGTCGTCGGCGCAGGAGACGCGCAGCACCGGCGCACCGAAGGCCACCACCAACATCGACGGGCTGCTCGCGCTGCAAGGTATCGAGGAAGATCCGATCGAGCGCCGCAAGCGCTCGGTCGCCCGCGGCAAGACCGCGCTCGACGTGCTCGATGATCTCAAGATGGGACTCTTGTCCGGCAATCTCGATGCGTCGACGGTGATGCGGCTGCGCGATGCGGCTGCGAACCTGAAATCGTCCTCCGGCGATTCCGGTCTCGATTCCGTGCTGTCCGAGATCGAGCTGCGCGTCGAGGTCGAGCTGGCGAAGGCCGGGCAGGGCTGATCGTCATCCCCCTTACGCCGCTTCCTCCTTCTGCTGCGAATCGTAGCGGCGCTGGGCGGCGAGCACGTCTTTCAGATTCTCCTCGGCCCAATCGCGCAACGGATCGACCGCGGCGGCGAGAGTCACGCCAAGCTGCGTGATCGAATATTCGACCGTCACCGGCACGGTCGCGATGGCGCGGCGCTTGATCAGGCCGTCGCGTTCGAGCGACTTGAGAACCTGGCTCAGCATCTTCTGCGAGATGCCTTCAATCGTGCGGCGTAACTGATTGAAGCGCATCGGCTCCTCGCGCAGCAGCAACAGGATCAGCACGGCCCATTTGTCGCCGACGCGATCGAGGATCTGGCGCGTCGGGCAATCGGCGGCATAGACGTTGGGTTTCATCTCAATTCCTCATGCTCGACGTTCTTGACGGTAACTCCTGCGTAATCAGGTAAGCACAAAGTGCTCTCTTAACACCAGCATCCTTTGCGATATCTAGTCACCATTGGTTACTACAAAAGCGAAGGAGCCTTCCATGAAAATCGCAGTTGCCGGCGCCTCGGGCCGGGCCGGTTCGGAGATCACCAAGGAACTGTCCCGCCGCGGCCATGACGTCACCGCCATTGCCCGGAACCCGGAGAAGATCGCAGACCTGCCGAACGTCACGCCAGCCAAGGGTGACGTGCTCGACCAGGCCGGCCTGACCAAGCTCTGGGCCGGGCACGATGTCGCCATCAGTTCCGTCCACTTCCTCGCGAGCGATCCGCACAAGCTGATCGGCGCGGCCAAGGATTCCAAGGTTGGGCGCTACCTGGTCGTCGGCGGCGCCGGCAGCCTGGAGGTCGCTCCCGGCGTCAAACTGGTCACAACCCCCAATTTTCCGGCCCAATACAAGGCCGAGGCGGAGGCGGGTGGGGCCTTTCTCGACCTGCTGCGGCAGGAAAAGGAGCTGAACTGGACCTTCCTCTCGCCCTCGGCGCTGTTCATCGAGGGAGAGCGCACCACCAAGTTCCGGCTTGGGACCGATCAGCTTCTCGCAGATGCGAACGGCAAGAGCTGGATCAGCTTCGCCGACTACGCCATCGCGCTCGCCGATGAGATCGAGAAGCCGGCCCATCTGGGGCAGCGTTTCACGGTCGGCTACTAGGCTTTTGACCGCCCCCGGGCTCTTGCGGATAAACCTTCCTGTGCAAGGGCTTGGGGGCGCTAACTGCGCTATTAAGGAAATATTGTCTGTCACATGGGGTAGCTATATAAGCCCCGGCTCAGCGGACCCCGTTCCGTTCACGAGTCGTTGCTTAAGAAGATAGGCCGCCCTTGGAAAAGTTGAAAAACTACCGACCGACCGAAAAAGAGCCTTTCATGAACGACCGGCAGAAGGAGTACTTCCGTATGAAGCTCCTCGCCTGGAAGGATGAGATCCTCAAAGAGTCCAAGCTCACCCTGCAGGCTCTGCAGGAGGAGAACGTGAACCATCCCGATCTCGCCGATCGGGCATCGTCCGAAACCGACCGCGCCATCGAACTCCGCGCCCGCGACCGCCAGCGCAAGTTGATCGCCAAGATCGACGCCGCGCTCCAGCGCATCGAGGACAACACCTACGGCTATTGCGAGGACACCGGCGAGCCGATCTCTTTGAAGCGGCTCGAAGCCCGGCCCATCGCGACGCTCTCGGTGGAAGCGCAGGAGCGCCACGAGAAACGCGAGAAGGTCTATCGCGACGAATAGAGTCCGGGCCGCAGCGATGCGGCTCTTTGATTTTGGGCTCACGGTGCCGCTTGAGCGCCGCTGGTTTGGCGCGTAGATTCGCGCCGCCATGATGATTTGCACTCTCAATATCGCTTCGGTTTTCTTCCTGGGCTGATCCCGCTTCCGCACGGAAGCGCTGATCGAGCCCGCTAGCGTTCGCGCGCGGGATTCCAGTGAACCGAATGAGCCGGCCAGGTTCCGCATGACGTGGACCGACGACCGCTGGCGACAGCTTGAGAGACAATCATGACCGATCGAGACGACTCGCGTGCGCTCAGCGCTGCACAAATTGCGCAATTCATCGAACAGGGCTTTGTCCGAATCGACAACGCCTTTCCCCGCGCGCTCGCCGAGCAGGGCCGCGCCATCCTGTGGCGCGATCTGCCGTGCAGCGAGCACGATCCCTTGACCTGGACGCGTCCGGTGATCCGGCTCTCCGGCTATGGCAATCCGCCGTTTCCGGAGATCGCCAACACAAAGGTGCTGCATCGCGCGTTCGACCAGATCGTCGGACCCGGCCGCTGGCGGCCGCGCAGGGACATCGGTGGCACCTTCGCGGTGCGCTTCCCGCATCCCGATGATCCCGGCGACGCCGGTTGGCATATCGACCTCAGCTTTCCCGGTGAGGACTGCGATCCGAACGAGCGGCGCGACTTCTCGGCGTGGCGGGCCAATATTGTCTCGCGCGGCCGCGCGCTGTTGATGCTGTTCCTTTTCTCTGATGTCGGCGAGAACGATGCGCCGACGCGGATAAGGGTCGGCTCGCACATGCCGATGGCGCGCTATCTGGCGCCTGCGGGCGAGGCCGGACGGTCGCGCATGGTTCTGGACGAGATGGGCGCCGATTGCCCGCTCGCGCTGGCGACCGGCGAGGCCGGAACGGTTTATCTGTGTCACCCCTTCCTGGTGCATGCTGCGCAAAAGCATCGCGGAAAGACGCCGCGCTTCATGGCGCAGCCGGATCTGCCTCCGGCCGAGCCGTACCGGCTCGAACGCTCCGATGGCGATTACTCGCCAGTCGAGATCGCGATCCGTATCGCGCTTGGCCGCCACTGAGGCGGCCAGATTGAGGTCGTCATGTCGTGGTGCCGGTTCAGGCGCTACGACATGGCGCACCTCTTCGCGGATCGCAAAAGCGAATCGCGATCAAGGACCTAAGGTCTACTCCTGGGAGCTCACATGAGTTCGGATGAGAAACAGCCTTAACTTTAGATGCGGGAGGTTTTGCGAGTCGCATCAAGGAGATCGACCGGCATCTTCAGGCGGCGGTGCAGCGGCTTCACGCATCGCTGCACTGAGGGCCTCGTGTGGCACCGGCGAGACGGCCAAGGTGCGCTTCTCCATAAGCCCTGGACCAACTCAATATTTCCTTAAGCGCCGGTGGCGTCCCGTAATCGTCCCGGTAAAGGGGTGAGCGGCGCTTGTCAGGCGCGGGCGGGGGTGCTGAAGTGCCGCTCTGGAGTGCGTAGCGTGGGAGGCGGCGCCGATGGACAAAATTCTCGAAGCCGCAAAGGCGATCGCGCTGGCGCGGCGCAACCATGCGCCGCTCGCGGCGCTCGAGGTTCCGCCGGCCGATGAAGCCGAGGGCTATGAGGTTCAGCGCGCGCTGCATGATCTTCTGTTGAAGAATGTCGGACCGCTCGTCGGCTACAAGATCGGCTGCACAAGCCAGGTGATGCAGGACTATATCGGCATCCCGCACCCCTGCGGCGGCGGCGTGTTCCAGAAGGGCCTGCACGACAGCGGCGTCAAGCTCACGGCCTCCGACTATGTCCGTGTCGGCGTCGAGTGCGAGATCGCCGTGCGGCTCAAGCGCAACCTCGCCGCCGGCGAGGCGCCGTTCACGGCCGAGTGGGTCGGTGAGGCCGTCGAGGCCTATCATCCCGCAATCGAGATCGTCGACGACCGCTACGTGAAATGGGAGACGATGGGCGCGCCGACGCTGATCGCCGACGATTTCTTCGCTGCCGGCTGCGTGCTGGGCGCCTCCGTTCCGCGCTCGTCGGTGCCGGACCTGAAGGCCGTCAAGGGCCGCGCCCTCGTCAATGGCGAGGAGGTCAGCCACGGCACCGGCGCCGACGTGCTCGGCCATCCCCACAACGCACTCGCCTGGCTCGCCAACCACCTCGCCGCCGAAGGCAAGGGTTTGCATGCGGGACAGCTCGTGCTGACCGGAAGCCTGGTGAAGACGCTGTGGCTGAAAGCCGGCGACAAGGTGCGGATGGAGCTGGATGGGCTGGGGACGGTGGAGGCGGAGTTTACGTAAGGGGCGCACAGCGCTCCGACATTCTCCGTCATTGCAATGACGGCATTTGAGGCAACGCCACCCCAAAATACATGCGGCCCTCGCCAGGGGAGCTGGCGAGGGCCGCGTCGTACATCGTCGTTCGCGCCTAGGTTCGCGAACACGATGTGGGAGCTCGGGAGAGACTTAGAAGGGCAGCAGCACGTCCATGACTTGCTGGCCGTAGCGCGGCTGCTGCACGTCCGTGATCTGGCCGCGGCCGCCGTAGGCGATGCGGGCCTGCGCGATCTTGCTGGAATCGATGGTGTTGTCGCTCTGGATGTCTTCGGGACGGACGATGCCGGCGACCACGAGCTCGCGGATTTCGTAGTTGACGCGGATCTCCTGCTTGCCTTCGACCACGAGGTTGCCGTTCGGCAGCACCTGGGTCACGACGGCGGCGACGTTGGTCTGCAAGGCTTCCTGGCGCTGAACCGAGCCCTTGCCGTCAGCGGAGGACGTCGAGTCGGTGGTGAGAATACGGCCGGGCAGGATCTTCAGCGGCTGCGTGATCGTCTGGCTGCCGATGAAGTCGGTGACCCCTGAATCTTCCTTGCTGGTCCGGCTGCGCTGGGTCTCGTTGGCGATGTTGGCCTTGTCCGTGAAGTTGACCGTCACCGTCAGGAGGTCGCCGACATGGGTCGCGCGTTGATCCTTGAAGAAGGCGCGGCTGCCGTTCCGCCACAGCGAGTTCGGATTGTAGGAGGCGACTTCCGGCTTCGGCATCGGCATCTGCACCGGCTTGTAGCCGGGCTGCGTCGTCGGATTGTCGATCGCCGACAGTTTCGGTTGCTCGCCGATCTGCGACAGGCGGTCGATCGAGGAGCAGCCGCTTGCGAGCGCGCAAGTGGCGAGCAGCAGGCCGGAGAGCATGACGCGAGGGAGACGGGAACCCGAACTGAAAGCGGACATGACTTACTCTTACTTGGCTGGAGCTTGCGCGACGCGAGCTTGCGGAACCTGGGCCTCTGCGATCTGGGCCGGCGACGCTGGCGCCTGGACCAGATTTCGGAGGAGAGCTGCGGTGTCGACGGGGGCGGGCGCTTCGTCACGCCTGAGCGAGGAGGTCTGCTCGACCGCAGTCTCCATCGGCGCTGACTGGCTGGCGCCCTGCACGGTCACCTGGCCACGGGCGGTGACGACGCCGGTCAGCGTACGCTTGGTCTGCAGATTGAGCACGCTCACGGTGTCGCCCTCGGCGCCACTCTCGATCGCCTTGCCGCGGGTGGTGAGGTAGATTCCGGGGACCTGGTAGATGACGGTGACGCTCTGGTCGCGCGATACGAATTCGGGCTTGGCGATGTCGGCGGCGCGGATCGGCGTGCCGGCGCGCATGGGACGGCGGAGCTGCATGCCGACGGTACGGTCGCGCGTGGCGGCCTCGCCCGGCACTTCGGCCTTTGGCCGTCGCTCCTGCGCGACGTCTGAGGATTTCAGCACCTCGGTGCGTTCGATGTCGCGGGTCAGGACGGCGACTTCCACGGTCTCGATCGCAGTGCCGGTCAAGCGCAGCTTGGTCGGCGCCGGGTTGCTGTCGTTGTTGATCTCGAAGGCGAGGTCGAAGCGGCCGCTGCGGGCGTCGTAGCGGGTCGCGACCGGCTGCAGCGCGCCGGTGTTGGAGGCATCGAGCCGCATGTCGGAAACGCCGCGGTCGAAGGTCACGGCGATGTTGGCGGCGTCGCCAAGGCCGAAGCGGCGCTCGAGCGCGGAGGCGACCGCGTTTTCGAGATCCTTGTTGGCCAAGGTGCGGGCAAGCCGCGTGACCTGGACTTCCTTGATGTCGCCGGTCATCACGCCGATCACCTGCTTGGCGCGGAGCACGCTGAGGACCTGGGCAACCGGCAGCGCGCCGGTGGTGCCGAGATCGGGCGAGCGATAGACCGCGATCAGCGCGGCCGAGCCGGCGTTGTCGATGAGGTCGCCGACCCGCACCACGTCGGAAGTGACGGTGACGCTGGCACGCAGCGTCGGCACGGCGATGCCGTCGTCGGCGGCCTGCGCCGGCAATGCCAGCACGAGCAGGGCGGAGACGGTGATGAGTGTGGTGCGGATCATGGTCATCACCTCAGCGGAACAACGCCGTGGTCGACTGCATCATCTGGTCGGCGGCGCTGATGACCTTGGCGTTCATCTCGTAGGCGCGCTGCGCGGCGATCAGGTCGCTCATTTCCGAGACGACGTCGACATTGGCCTGCTCGAGGCTGCCTTGCGTGATCTTACCGTAGCCTTCGGAGTTCGCGGTGCCGTCCTGCGGCGCGCCGGACGAGGTCGTCTCGGTGAACTGGTTGCTGCCGACCGGCTGCAGGCCCGCCTTGTTGATGAAACGGGTCACGCCGATCTGGCCGAGAACGGTGTTGCTCGACGAGCCCGGCAGCGTCACCGTCACCTGGCCCTGCTCGTTGACGGTAATGCCCGAGGCGTTGTTCGGGATCGTGATGGTCGGCTGCACCGGGTTGCCCTGGGCGGTGACGATGCGGCCCTGGTTGTCCATCTGGAACGTGCCGTCGCGGGTGTACTGGTAGGTGCCGTCGGGCATCAGGATCTTGAAGAAGCCTTCGCCGGACATCGCGAGGTCGAGGTCGTTGCCGGTCTGCGACAGCGTGCCCTGCGTCATGCTGCGCGGAGTGCCGACGGTCTTGACGCCGCCGCCGATGTCGACGCCGACCGGGAGGATGGTGCCCTGGTCCGAGGCCTGCGCGCCGACGCGGCGGACGTGTTCGTAGATCAGGTCCTGGAACGCCGCGGTCTGCTTCTTGAAGCCGGTGGTGCGCAGGTTGGCGATGTTGTTGGAAATCACCTGAACGTTCAGTTCCTGTGCCGCCATTCCGGTCGCAGCGGTGTGGAGCGCTTGCATGTCAATGGTCCCCTAATCAGGCCGGAACGTCGGCGAGCTTTTCGATCGCCGATTTGTGGAGGTCGCTCTGCTGCTGGAGCAGGTTGGCGACTGCGGTGTAGCTGCGCATCACCTCGACCATGCGGCTCATCTCGCCGACCGAATTCACGTTCGACTTCTCGATGTAGCCCTGCTGCAGGGTGGACTTGCTGTCGGTCTGCTGGTTGGCGGAGCCGGCGCCATAGAGATTGGCGCCGAGCTTGATCAGCTTGGCCGGATCGTCGAACGTCACCATGCGGATCTTGCCGCGGATCGAGTCGATCTTGGCCGTGCCTTCGAGCACGGTCACGGTGCCGTCGGCGGCGACGTTGATGTCGTGGTCGGTCGGCTGGAACACGATCGGGCCGCCGGTGCCGAGCACGAGATTGCCGTCGGAGGTCATGAGCTGGCCGGTGCTGCTCAGCGCGAACTTGCCGTCGCGGGTGTAGCGCTCGGCGCCATTGGCCTGCACGGCGAAAAAGGCGTTGCCGTTGATCGCCATGTCGAGCGGGTTGTTGGTCGCCTCCATCGGCCCCTGGCCGACGTCGCGGTAAGTGCCGCGGTCCTGCACATAGGAGACCCGGCGGTCGGAGCTGACGAAATTGTCCTCATGCGCGTTCGAGTTGAGGTATTCCTCGAACAGCGAATGGTCGGCCTTGAAGCCGTTGGTGTTGGCATTGGCGACGTTGTTGGCGATGACATCCATCTGCCGTTCCAACGTCATCTGCCGTGACAAGCCGATCAGAAGCGCATTCTGCATCGGTCAATCTCCCCTTGCGTGAGATCCGCCATTTCGCTCTCCCAAGCGCCTTGGCCGATCCCGTGAACGAGGCCGTCGGGTTCTCCCAAACCGTTCGGTCTCGCCCCTCTCTCTCAGCGAAAGCCGTGCCAACTCGAAATAATATGGAGTTACAATGGTTTGGCTGTTTTCCGGCGGCGCGGGCGGGGGGCAGAAAGGTTCTGTTAGCCATGTTTGCCCGGCAGATTTTTCCTAGCTGAGGCCCAATCGAAAGGTTCCGTTAACCATTATTACCGTAGCGTTTGCTTGTAAGAGGAGCGCTTTGCGCTGGGGCATTTGTATCGCGTCACTGTCTGCCAGGAGGCTTCGCTCTTTCGCACTTTTTGAGATGAGCGAGCCCGGACGATCATGGCAGAGAATGAAGCGGAAGGCGGCGCAGCCGCCGAAGGCGCGGAAGCCGCTGCCCCCAAGAGCAAGTTCAAGCTGATCCTGATCCTCGTCGGCGCGCTGCTCGTGCTTGGCGGCGGTGCGGCGACCTGGTTCCTGTTCTTCCGTCATGGCGACGCCGAGCATCACGCCGAGGCCGCGCTCCCGCCGAAGCCGCCGGTATTCGTCGAAGTGCCCGACATGATGGTCAACCTCGCCGGCGCGCCCGGCGAACGCGTGCAATATCTGAAGCTCAAGATCGTGCTCGAGCTGAAGGAAGAGAAGCAGGTCGAGGCGATCAAGCCGACGATGCCGCGCGTCACCGACATCTTCCAGACCTATGTGCGCGAGCTGCGCTCCTCCGACCTCAACGGCTCGGCCGGCATCTTCCGCCTCAAGGAAGAGCTGACCAAGCGCGTCAACGCCGCGGTCGCGCCGGTCCAGGTCAGCGCGGTGCTGTTCAAGGAAGTCGTGCTCCAGTGAGGATGCTGCGGAAGGGTACGGGCTAGCGTCATGGCCGGCAACGAGCAGATGGACCAGGATGCGATTGCCGCCCAATGGGAGGCGTCGCTCGATTCCGAGGATCCCGCGGAGGCCGCGAAGGCTGCTGCCGAAAACGAACTCTCGGAGACCATGGCCCTGCAATGGGCGGCCATGGTCGAGGATGGCAGCCGCGATCTCGGAACTGGCAAGAATTCCGGCGAGCGGGTGCTGTCGCAGGAGGAGATCGACAATCTCCTCGGCTTCACCGTCGGCGACGTCACGCTCGACGACCATTCCGGCATCCGTGCGATCATCGATTCGGCGATGGTCTCCTACGAGCGCCTGCCGATGCTCGAAATCGTCTTCGACCGTTTGGTGCGGTTGCTGACGACCTCGTTGCGCAATTTCACCTCCGACAACGTCGAAGTCTCGCTCGACCGCATCACTTCGGTGCGCTTCGGCGACTACATGAACTCGATCCCGCTGCCTGCCGTGCTCTCGGTGTTCAAGGCCGAGGAGTGGGACAATTTCGGCATGGCGGTGGTCGACTCCAGCCTGATCTATTCGATGATCGACGTGTTGCTCGGCGGTCGCCGCGGCGCGAGCCAGCTCCGCATCGAGGGCCGGCCCTACACCACGATCGAGACCGAGCTGGTCAAGCGCCTGGTCGAGGTGGTGCTGGCCGATGCCGAACAGGCGTTCCGGCCGCTGTCGCCGGTGACCTTCACGATCGACCGGCTCGAGACCAACCCGCGTTTCGCCGCGATCAGCCGTCCCGCCAACGCTGCCATCCTGGTGCGCCTGCGCATCGACATGGAAGATCGCGGCGGCAACATCGAGCTGCTGCTTCCCTACGCCACCATCGAACCGATCCGGGCCGTCCTGCTCCAGATGTTCATGGGCGAAAAGTTTGGCCGCGACACGATCTGGGAGGGGCATTTTGCCACCGAGATCAACCAGGCCGAGATCTCCGTCGACGCCGTGCTCTACGAGGCCGATATTCCGCTCAAGCAGCTGATGCGGCTGAAGGTCGGCGACACGCTGCCGCTGGACATGCGCGCCGATGCCAACGTCACCGTGCGCTGCGGCGACGTCACGATCACCGAAGGACGCATGGGTCGGGTCGGAGAGCGCGTTGCGATCCGCGTGACGAAACCCCTGCGCAAGCCAAGTACGACACTTGCGATGTTCGAGAAGGTGGACGAACAGAACAAGCTGATGGAGGCCCCATGAACCACTCCCTAGGAATGGCGATCGAGACGCTGGTGGCTATCCTGCTGATGCTCACGATCGGCTACTGCATCCTGCTCAACAAGCGGCTGACGCGGCTGAAGGCGGATGAGCATTCGCTGAAGGCTGTCATCGGCGAGCTCATCACCGCGACCGAGATCGCCGAGCGCGCGATCGGCGGACTCAAGCTCGCGGTGCGCGACGTCAACGAGAATCTCGGCAGCCAGCTGGCTGCCGCCACGCAGATGTCCGACCAGCTCCACAAACAGCTCGGCGAAGCCGACAACGTGGTGCGCCGCCTCTCCAAGATCGCGATCGCGGCGCGCCCCGTCACGAATCCGGAAGCCGCAGCCGCCCCTGTCGCCAAGCCGTCGGCGGCGAAGGCGGTGGCCGCGGCCGCTGAGGCCTTCTCGGAGCGCCGAAGGTCCAACGGTCTTGCCGCATAAAGTCAGGATATGAAGTCCTTCCGTAACATCCGCGTCATTCCGGTCGTCCTGGTTGCGGTCGCAGGTCTCGCCACGCTGAAAGTGGCGGGCCTCGTGATCAATGGCGGCTATGTCTTCGACTACCAGCCGAAAGCGCTGAAGAAGTCCTGGGCGCAGGAGAATTTGAATTTTCCCGGAGGCGAGGACCCCGACATCACCGGCTCGACGCAGGGAGCGCCGAAGGAAGCGCCGACGCCGGCCGCGCCCGAGACCAAGCTCGAGGGCACCCCTGTCAAGATGGACGAGGCCCAGCCGCAGGTCTCGGCCTCGGAGCGCGCGATCCTGGAACGCCTGCAGGCGCGCCGCCAGGAGATCGAGTCCCGCCAGCGCGAGATCGATATCCGCGAAAACCTGTTGAAGTCTGCCGAGAAGCGCATCGAGGGCAAGGTCGAGGAGATGAAGGCGGTGGAATCCCGCATCACCGCGACCCAGGCTGAGCAGAAGGCCGCCGAGGCCCAGCGCTTGAAGGGCCTCGTGACCATGTATGAGAGCATGAAGCCCAAGGACGCCGCGCGGGTGTTCGACCGCCTGGAAATGGGTGTGCTGATCGAGATCGCCTCGGCGATCGCCCCGCGCAAGATGTCCGATATCCTGGGACTGATGTCGTCGGAAGCCGCCGAGCGGCTGACCGTCGAGATGGCCCGCCGCGCCAATGGAGGCGGCGATCAGGCTGCTTCCGCCGGTGATCTCCCCAAGATCGACGGCAAGCCGACGCAAAAGCCGAATTGAGGGCTTGCGCGTCTACTTCGCAGGCGCCGGGTGAGCGGTGCGTGCGACCGGGTTGGCCGTCGTCAGCTCAGCCCAGCCTTGCCGGGAAGAGCCGTCTTCAATTGCGGGCTGACAAACGCCACGTTCGCGACCCGGGTCACGAGACTAAGCGTGCTGTGGCAGTCCGCGCATTCATAAAGCTTCATGGCGTATCCGCCAGCGATTGGAACGACGCCCACCAGTGCTCTCGCTCTGCTGCACACAATGCAATCGGCTTCTCCGCGCATCGATCGACCCCCAATGACCAATCCGAATTCGCGTCGCGGCGACGTCATCATCTCGTTCTGAGTCGCTCATTGTCCGCAATGGCTCGGGGGTTGTACGAGGCGCGCGCGGCAATCCACCAACCCCGTTGATCAGTTCGCCGTCGCTGCGAGCCGAGCTGTGCCGCAGATTCGCGTTGCGGATGCAGTGGATGCGAGCTTCACCTTGTAAAGGTGCGATGAGTTGACGCGTGCAAATGTGAACTGAAATACACTTGTTTTGTGCGGGCAGTCCTAGCTTGACGCATTCGTAAATCAGCGGCGCGGGAGGGAGCAATGAACTACTGCTCGTCCGCAGCGGAACGCGCAATCGAGGCCGTCAACCGTCTGCTCATCGCTGCAATGACGTGCGCCTGGACATCCACGCTGAATCATCAGCACGTATTGCCGCCCCCGGACGAAACCGATGGCGCCGGCGAAGTTTTCTCGCAGGACAATTCCGCTGCGGCGGATCGCATCCGAGAGCTGGATTAGGCGGTGTCGCACTCTGCAGGGTCGCGTCGCCCCGGGGCACCATCACACGATCAGGTCGTGCGCTGCGTGCGCAGCCGCGCCAAATCCCCAATGTCGTGGCTCGGTGGCGGACGCTTCGGCCGCCTCGTGCCAGTGCACCGACAGCTCGTTCGTTTGCGTCGTCGACCTTTGGTGTGCTTCGGCGTCCGCACCAGCTCGCGTCCACGCCGCGGCGTGCTCCGGCTCCGGGTTGATGAAATCAGACCCGTGAGAGCCGGGGTGTTTGAAGCGAAATGAGCCCTCAACGTGAACCGAAGCAAGACCGTGATGTGACGCCTCGATAGGCGTCGCCGACACGGCCTCCGGCGAAGTGATCGAGCCTTCGCCGCTCGCCACGACAGGACGTTCCTCAGCGGGCGCGGTCTCGTTGCCGCTGCCGGGCGTCGGCGGCTGGCCGAAGACAAACTTGTCCTCCGGAGGTGATGCTGTGTGATGAAGCTGGTCGACGGGCGGGTCTTTGCTCGGCGGGGATCCCGCAGTGTTCCCGTCGCCGGCTTCGTTCAAATGCGCTTTCGCCTCGTCGGAGTGAACGAACCGAGTGTGCTCGATCAGAACAATTCGTTCGCAACCGGCATCGGATGCGCAGCCGCTCGCTTTCGCGAATTGTACGTTGTCGTGCCCGCCGATCGGGACGGCGCGATCGCGGAGGATCTGGATCTCGCCCGATGAGACGTCGCTTGTCGTCGGCGCGCTACTCGTCGCCTCGTTGCCGGCGCCCGGGTCCAGATTGGCCGGTTCGGCTCCGATCGCGTGAGCCGACGTTTCTGGCGCGACTACGAAATCGGATAGCTGAACGGTGGAAAAACCAGTTTGATGGATTTCCACGAGACTGGAGTCGCCGATGCTCAGGGGTTGATCGGTCGGATTGACGTAGACGATGGTTTGGTTTGCCGAGCTGTCATAGAGCCAGGCGATCGTATGGGCCGGAACCGTCGTGCTGGAGGGGTCGAGGGCCAGAACGACGAATGTGAGCGCGCCGAGAGCCGTGAGGTCGGTCCGATCAGATTCCGATTTGGAGCTGGGGGCGAAGTCCGGTCGAGCTTCTCGGGAACCCGATATCGAGGCAAAGACGAAATGATCAGCATTATAGCTGCCTACAAGACTATCGTGTGCGTATCCGCCGAGACAGGTATTGCAATCGTCTTTTGTACCGATCTTGTCATGATCCGGGCTTTTTGCGGAGACGGCGATACCATCAGTGCTCTCCGCTGAGACTTCACGCAGCGGCGTACCACCGCTGAGATCGCTGACGGCGCCGTCGCGACTGCTGGCATCCGCCGCCTGGTTGACGGCAGCATCTCCCGCTGCCGTATCGTTGTCCGAGGTCGCGGAGACGTGGGACCGATCGGCGGTATAGAACGCCGATGCGGCCCCATGGCCGAAGTCATCGCGATCGTCGGCGCCGTGGATTGTGATCGTTATCGACTGTTCCGTGCCATCGATGGAGGTCACTGTGAAGGTGTCGGTCAACGTTTCGCAGGAATGAAGCGCCTGCACGGCACAATTTGCCGTGTCGAGCGTGTAGGTCCACACGCCTGCCGCGGTCATCGTGAACGTACCGTAGCCGCCCGCGCTCCGTGTCGGGCAGGCCACTGCCGTGAACGTGTTGGGCGGATTGTCGACGTCGGTGTCAGTCAGTCTGCCGCTCGCCGCCGGCCTGCCGTTGTGTTCGCAGTCGGGCTCGGTCACCGAACCAGTGGTGCAGCCGCGGATGATGGCCGGATCGTTCGTGCCGTGGATGGTGATCGTCACCAACTGCGCGGTTCCGTCGATGGTGGTCACCGTGAAGGTGTCGGTCAGCGTGTCGCCGACGTTCAGCGCCTGCACGGTGCAATTGTTGTCGTCGAGCGTGTAGGTCCAGACGCCGTCGGCCGTCATCTTGAAACAGCCATAGCCGTGATCGCTCGCCCTTGGCGAGGTCACCGGTGTGAAGCTGTTCGGAATATTGTCGACATCCGTATCGGTAAGCTGGCCGGTCGCGATTGACGGCTCGCACTTCTCATGCCCGGCTTCCGTCACCGTGCCGGTCGCTGTGCCGGAAATGACGGCCGCATCGTTGGCGCCATTGATCGTGATGGTGATCAACTGTGGGGTGCCGTCGATGCTGGTCACCGTGAAGGTATCGGTCAGCGTTTGGCCAACGTTCAAGGCCTGTACGGAATTGTTGGACTGATCCAGCGTGTAGGTCCAGACGCCATCCGCGGTTATTGTGAAGGTGCCGTAGCCGTGTGCACTCTGCGTCGGCGAATTGACTGCCGCGAAGGTGTTGGCGGGATCGTCGACGTCGGCAGCCGAGAGCTTGCCGGTTGCGGCCGGTCCGCCCGATGCCGCATTGGCGACGCCGCCGGATTCGAGCGAAGAACCGGTTGTCGTGCCAGCGATGATCGCCGCGTCGTTGGCTCCGTTGATGGCAATCGTGAAAATCTGGTTGGCCGAGAGCGACCCGTCCGTCGCGATGATTGAAAAAGCTTCGGAGGTCGGGGCCTTCAGCGCGTTGATCGCAGCACTATCGGGAACGAAAGTATAGGCGCCAGTCGCACCATTCAGGAAAAGCGTGCCGTAAGGACCGGTTTTCGATACGTCATAGGTCACTCCATCCAGCACGGTATTGCCACTGGCGCCTCCGCTGATGGAAAAAGTCAGCGTGACGTTGGAGCTTGGACTGCTGGCGCTGAATGTTCCGCTCGTCGCGGTGAAGGTATCAAACACGGCAGTGTCGAGCTCGAGCGGTCCAGCCTGAGCGTTCAGAGTTGGCGGCGTCCGTATGATCAAGATCTCGGGAATGACGATCGGCTGAATCGGTGGCAGCGCGTTTGGCGCCGCGGGCGCATCGGGCGGTA
This sequence comes from Bradyrhizobium monzae, assembly GCF_021458635.1. GTDB lineage: Bacteria > Pseudomonadota > Alphaproteobacteria > Rhizobiales > Xanthobacteraceae > Bradyrhizobium. The sequence continues at coordinate 608,425 of NZ_JAIRDQ010000001.1, read as the reverse complement.
TGAAATGGATCGGCTCCAGTGGCAGAGATTCGACGAACGGAGGAGTGCCGGATCCGTTCGTGCCATACCCCTTTGCGAAATTGGCGAGCGCCTCCTGTTGGGCCGCTCGCAGCTCCTCCATGCGAAACGGGCTGTTCTCGAGCTGGTTTACGGAAAGCCCGGAGCCGACTTTGTTCAGGATGACCGTTTGTCCGGGGTCCTCGACAATGATGTGCCGCGGGACAGCCTCCTTGGTCGTGAGTTCGAACACGCCGTGGGCCAGATCCTTGTAGGAAAGCGTATCGTCATCGAGGAGCGTTACGTTCGGGTCTGAGGCCTTCGCCTCTTTGAGAGCGGAGAAGAGCAACGCCGTGAGCGACAGCGTCCAGAAGCTGCCCGCCGGAGCCCGCTCACGAATGTTTGCGATCGTTCCACCGAGGAAACCGCGCTTTGCCATCTTTGGTCGGGAATGCCGGACCGTAGTGGCCTCGCGCTCGTCCCCGTGCCCTGCAGCGGACGTGACCGGCATTGTTCAACCTCGACAGCCAAGCGGTCGGGCCTCGGCGTTGCCGCATCTTTGCTGGCTTGCCGCGTTACGCGATCAGGAGCAATTTGCGCAGGCAACCTCGGCCAGTGCCGCTGAAGGTCCTGGTGTCCAAGAGTTCCGCCCCGGTTGGTCACGACAGAATTGCTGTCGTTTCGCCGGGCGGCACGGCTTTCCCGCAAAAAAAATCTTTGAAATTGCCGAGCTCGGATAGTGGTTCTTTCGCGCCTGGGGTTAGCCATTCGGGGTACCCAATTTGGCTAGGTGGCGAGTCGCGCGGGCTCTGCCAATATGTGCGACGGCTTTCGCCGACGATGTCGCAGCCGTTCGAATGCTCAAGGACAATATCTTCAGAAAATGGGGAGTCATGGGCATGCATGGGATGAACATCTTAGCTGCAGGCCTCGTTGCCGTGCTGGCCGGCTCTTCACCCTATCCAGCTCATGCGCAGAGCGATTCTCCGCGGCCTGCCGTTCTGGACTCGGCATCGAAGCCAATTGGGAAAGTTGTGGCAGCCACCGGGCCGGTCGCCATCGAGCATGCTGGCGCTGTCATAGTCCAGGCGAACGCCCCGGGCGAACCCATCCAGACCAAGATTGGCGATCCCGTCTATATCGGCGATGTGGTCAGCACCGGTGTCGATGGACGGGTCGGCATCAACTTTGTCGATGGAACTTCGTTCAACCTGGCGAGCAATGCCCGCATGAAGTTGGACGAATTCGTCTACGATCCAAATGGCAAGTCCAACTCGAGCGTCATCAACCTGACCAGGGGCACGTTCGTTTTTGTCGCCGGTGCGGTTGCGAAAACCGGCGATATGAAGGTCGACACGCCAGTCGCCACGATGGGCATTCGGGGCACCACGCCTCACGTCGAAATTTCAGATGACGGCGCCACCAGGTTTTCCACCCTCATCGAAGAGGGCAAGAGCAAATATACCAAGAAGTCCGGAGCGGCCGGATCGCCACGACCCGAGCAAAAGGCCGAGCACAGACTCAATCTGAACATCTGCCGAGGGTGCTAGAGCGTTTTTCAGCTTCATCAAAACCGGGCTCTAGGATTGGTTCTAGCCCGCGCAAGCGCCGGATCTCGGAAGATCGGGGGCCTGACATGAAACCAGGATTGTCCGTTGGCAAAGGCGGAGTGCCGGTTGCCATCCTGCTGTTGTTTGGCTTGCCGGTCGCGGCTCAGGATTCCAAGGTGGGCGGCAGCTATCTCGGGAATATCGAGCTGTGCAACGGGCGTGATACCATTCCGCCTGATGCGCGAATCGGCGCCTGCACGGCCTTCATCACGGCGCATCAAGGTACGACGGCAGCCTTTGCCATCGCCTATAACAATCGTGGCAATGCCTACACCGCGATGGGCGATCTCGACAAAGCCATCCGCGATTTCGACCAGTCGATCGAGCTCAATCCGGCATACACAAAGGCCTACAACAACCGTGGTGTGGCTCACTTGAGAAAAGGCGACTATGAGCGCGCGATCGGCGCCTTTGATGATGCGATCAAGCTCGACCCTCACTACGGAGGTGCCTTCGTCAATCGCGCCGCGGCCTACCTGAAGAAAAATGATTACCGGCGCGCGGCGCACGATTACGACGAGGCGATTCGTCTCCAGCCCGACTTGCAAGCCGCATGGAGCGGACGATGCTGGGTTCGGGCCGTTCTCGGCGCGGGGCCGGCGGCGCTGGAGGACTGCGACAGAGTGCTTCAATCGGGGTCGACCAGCGCTGCCGTGTACGACTCGCGTGGGCTGATTCATCTGAAGATGGGCGAGTTCGGTGCGGCGATCGATGATTATAATTCTGCTTTACGAGCCGCCCCCGAATTGGCGAGTGCGCTGTTCGGACGGGGGCTTGCTAAGCTGAAGCAAGGCGACCGGATTGGCGGCGATTCCGACATTTCGTCTGCCAAGACGATTCAAGGCAATATCGGCGACGACTTCGCGCGTTATGGCGTCGGTTACGACTGAGTTCGCGACCTGGCTCCGCCTTCCGCACCTCGATTATCGTTGAGACGACGGTGATCGCCGGACGGGCGGTCAGAGTGTTAGTAGCTCATTAACCGCTTGCACCCAGATTCGGTCTCAGCTCTCGAGCCAAGTCTCTCGGCGCGCCGCGGTAGCCCAAGTCATCAATACAGCATTAACAAGTCCTTAATTGCGAAAATCTACATTCGAAGGTGTGGGCCGGCACCAGTGCCGGCGTAGACCCGTCGAACCGGAAGAAATGCCGCCAATGGCGCGAGAGGCTGCCGCTGGATTTGTGTCGCGAGCCCGCGCCTTGGCGCTGGGGCTGTGGCGCCATGTCCACAAGGCGGTCTTACTAGGCGCCTGCGCGTTGATCGGCCTTAATACTGCTGCCCATGCCGCCGATACGGTCCGGGGCGAGGCGAGCTTTTCGGCCAGCGGCGGCTTTGCCCGTCTCGTGATCAAGCTCGGCGAGGACGTTCCCTCCGAGGTCACGACCGCGGGCTCCATCCTCGTCATCCGCTTCGAGCGCCCCGTCGACGTTCCCGTCGATCGCGTGCCGGAAGGCGCCCCCGATTACGTCAACTCCGCCCGGCGCGACCCCGACGGCAGCGCGATCCGGCTGTCGCTGGCGCGGCGCGTCACCGTCAACACCATGAATGCCGGCGAGCGCACTTTCATCGATCTGATGCCGGAAGGCTGGAAGGGGCCGCCGCCGAGCCTGCCTCAGGAGGTGGTCAAGGAACTTGCCGAGCGTGCGCGTGCCGCCGAGCGTGCGCTGCGCGCCCAGCGCGCCGCAGCCGAGAGCAAGAAGCGTCCGCCGATCCGTGTGCGCGCCTCGATACAGCCGACCTTCGTGCGCTTCGCGTTCGAGATGCCCGACGGCGTCGGCGTCTCCTCCGTGCTCAACGAGCAGAAGCTGACGCTCGCCTTCAACGCCAATCTCAGCTTCGACCTCGCCGATGCCGTCGTAGCAGCGCCGCCGAACGTCGCGTCGATCAAGCAGAAGTCCGATATCGACCAGACCAGCATCGAAATCGCGCTGATCGGCGATTCCGACGTGCACTCCTTCCGCGACGACAAGAACTACGTCGTCGACATCGCCTTCCAGCCCGACAAGGGCAAGACGGCCGCAACGCCTGAAGCCGCGATCGCGAAGGCCGAAGCCGGCGGTCACGCGCCGGCGCCGGCCGCTGAAAAGCCGGCGGCCGCGAAGCCGAAGGACGCCCATGGCGAGATCAAGCCGCCGACCTCGGAGGCGATCGCGCGCGAAGCCAAGATCAAGGTAACGCCCGAGGTGAAATCGGAGGCGAAGCCGGAAGCGCCCGCTGCGATGCCGGTTGCCGAGGCGCCGAAACCGGCGGCGGCAATCACCTCGACCGAAGCTCCGCACGTCACGGAAGCGCCCAAAGAGCCCGTGAAGGAAGCTAAGGAGCCGATCAAGGAAGAGCCTAAGGAAGCGCCCAAGGAAGCGCCCGTCGAAGCCCAGGCTGCGCCACCGCCCGCGGCGGCCAGCGTCGATGCGCGCCGCGACAGCGACGGCCTGCGCGTGACGTTCCCGCTTCAGGTCTCAACGCCGGCCGCCGCGTTCCGCCGCGGCGACACGGTGTGGCTGGTGTTCGACACGCCAAAGCCGATCGACGTCGAGGCGATCCGCACCAAAGGCGGGGCGATGATCGGCGAGGTCAGCCGCACGCCGCTCGAAAAAGGGCAGGCGGTGCGCATCCGTCTCACCCGTCCGCTGGTCTATTCGCTGAGCAGCGAAGAGGTCGGCAAGGAGACCAACTGGCTGCTGACGCTCGCCGACAAGATCCAGGCAACGCCGCTGCCGCTGATGATGTCGCGCAACATCACCGATCCCGCGCTCGCCAACATCGCCATCCCCTTTGCCAATCCGGGCCTGCTGCACAAGCTGACCGACCCCGATGCCGGCGACATGCTCTATGTCGTCACCGCGCAGCGGCCGGTCCGCGGCTTCATCAAGCGGCAGGATCTCGTCGATCTCTCGCTGCTGGAATCCGCCCACGGCATCGCGATCCGGCCGAACTCCGACGAGGTCGGCGTCGAGATTGGATCGGACAAGGTGATTCTCGGCAAGAAGGGCGGCCTGACGCTGTCGCCGGTCGACGTTTCGGCCGAGCGCGCACCGACGGCGGTGCGGCCGGTCTTCAATCCCGAGGGCTGGCGCAAGGGCCAGTCGGAAGATTTCTGGACGCGCCAGAGCGAATTGATCATGGCGATCTCGGCCGTCGAGCCGGCGCAGCGTTCGCTGCCGCGGCTCGACCTCGCCCAGTTCTATATGTCGCGCGCGATGTATCACGAAGCCAAGTCCGTGACCGAATTGATGCTGAGCGATCCTCTCAACAAGGAGGAGAGCAGCGCGTTGATCATGCATGCGATCTCGAGCATCCTGATCGGGCGGCCGGCGCTGGGCCTGAAGGATCTCGCCAATCCCGTGATCGGCAACAGCCACGATTCCCTGCTCTGGAAGGCACTTGCCTATGCGCGCCAGGGCAAATGGGCCGAAGCGCGCGAGAAATTCAAGAATGTCGAATTCGCCATCGCCTCGCTGCCGCTCGACATCCAGCGCATCGTGACGATGGATGCGATGCGCGCCTCGCTCGAGGTCAAGGACTATGCCGGCGCCTCGAAGCGCCGCGGCGAGATCGAGGTGGTCGGCGTGTCGCCGGAGGCTGCGCCCGGCTTTGCCGTGCTGCGCGGCCGCCTCGCCGAGGCGCTCGGTCACGACAAGGATGCGCTCGACGACTACAAATTCGCCGTCGCCTCGGACGACCGGCCGGCGGCCGCAGAGGCCAAGCAGCTCGAGGTCGCGCTGCGGCAGAAGCGCGACGAGATCAGCAAGGAAGACGCGCTGAAGGAGCTCGAGACGCTGTCGATGACCTGGCGCGGCGACGCGATCGAGGTCAAGACGCTGCAGATGCTGTCGCAGCTTTATTCCGAGAACGGGCGCTATCGCGACGCGCTCACCGCCGCGCGTACCGCGACCAAGCTGCAGCCGAACGCGGAAGCCTCGCGCCAGGCGCAGGATCTGGCGTCGGATCTGTTTACGCAGATATTCCTGGGGCCGAAGGGCGACGAACTGCCGCCGGTCGAGGCGCTCGGGATGTTCTACGAGTTCCGCGAACTGACACCGATCGGCCGCCGCGGCGACGAGCTGATCCGCCGCCTGGCCGATCGTCTCGCCTCGATCGATCTGCTCGACCAGGCAGCCGAGCTATTGCAATACCAGGTCGACCACCGTCTCGAAGGTGCAGCGCGCGCGCAGGTCGCCGCGCGCCTTGCCATGATTTATCTCGCCAACCGCAAGCCCGACATGGCTATCACGGCGCTGCGCGCGAGCCGCATCAGCGACCTCTCCGGCGAATTGCGGCAGCAGCGCCTGCTGCTCGAGGCGCGCGCACAGAGCGACGTCGGCCGCCATGACCTCGCGCTCGACATCGTCTCCAACGTCAGTGGTCGCGAGGTGCTGCGGTTGCGGTCCGACATCTTCTGGGCCGCGCGGCGCTGGCGCGAGTCCGCCGAGCAGATCGAGCTCTATTACGGTGAGCGCTTCCGCGATTTCAAACCGCTCAATGCGGTGGAGAAGAGCGACATCATCCGCGCCGCCGTCGGCTATGCGCTGGCCGACGACTCCATCGGGCTGTCGCGCTTCCGCGAGAAATATGCCCCTCTGATGAGTGAGAGCGCCGACCGGCTCGCCTTCGACATCGCCAGCAAGCCGGCGGCCGGCTCCAGCGCCGAATTCGCCGACATCGCAAAGCTCGCCGCAAGCGTCGACACGCTCGACGGCTTCCTCCGCGAGATGAAGCAACGCTTCCCCGACGCCACCGCGCGCGCACCCGCCGCCCCGCAGGCCAAGGACGAGACCGATCATACCGGCTCGCTGCCGACGATCCCCGTCGTGCGGCAGATCAAGATGACGCGGTAGGAACCCTGCTACGTCTGGCCTCTCGACAGGCGCCGAACGAGACGGCAACCTGTGCACCTTCATGCCGGGAGAGCGACGATATGAGCAAGCCTGCCAAGACCGAAGCCGAACTCATCGCCATGGCGCGCGCCGAGTTGAAGGTCCATGCCGACGGCCCCGAGGGCATGTCCATCTCGATCGTCCGCGACGGCGACAGCTGGGAGTTCCGCGCCGATGCCGACCGGGCGACACGCGACAAGCCCGGCTTCCCCGAAAGCGTCGCCATGCTGGTGCAGATCGGCGATCACCTCAGCAGGCAGTATGACTTGAAGGGGTAGGGGCGGCGGCCCCACTACCCCCCGTAACTCTGCACCAGGCTTCCCGCCACCAGCGACCAGCCGTCGACCAGCACGAAGAAGATCAGCTTGAACGGCAGCGAGATCGTCGCGGGCGGCAGCATCATCATGCCCATCGACATCAGCACCGAGGCGACGACGAGGTCGATGATCAGGAAGGGGAGGAACAGCAGGAAGCCAATCTCGAAGGCGCGCTTCAGCTCGGAGATCATGAAGGCGGGGACGAGGATGCGCAGCGCGAGCTCGTCGGGCGTCGCCGGCGGCGGTTCGCCGGAGAGATCGAGAAACAGCTTCAGGTCCTTCTCGCGCACGTTCTTCTGCATGAAGCCACGCAGGGGGACCGAGGCGCGCTGCAGCGCGTCCTCGACGCCGATCTGGTTGGCGACGAGCGGGCGGATGCCGTCGTCGTAGGATTTTTGCAGCACCGGCCCCATCACGAAGAAGGTGAGGAACATCGCCAGCGCCAGGATCACCGAGTTGGGCGGCGCGGTCGCCGTGCCCATCGCGGTGCGCAGCAGCGACAGCACGACCACGATGCGCGTGAACGACGTCATCATGATCAGGATCGACGGCGCGATCGACAGCACCGTGAGCAGCGCGATCAGCTGGATCGCACGTTCGGTGACACCGCCACCGCCCGCACCGCCGCCGCCGAGATTGATGCTGATGTCCTGCGCATGCGCAGGGGAGGCAAGCAAACCCGTGGCGAGCAAGGCCGCGGCGATCAGGACAGAAGGGACAAGAACTCTACGCGGGAAGGACGGCAGCCTCACGAAGACGGCTTCGGACGGCCGAGCAGCGAGGCCATCTCGTCTTCGAGATTTTCAAAGCTGGTCTTTTCCGGAGCCGGCCTGGCCGGCGGCGCCGAAGGGGACGGCGGTTCGGCGCGCGCGGCGCGCGGCGGAGCGGCGGGCGGCTCCGGTGCAACCGGCGGGGCGATGGTCTCGCCGCCCGGACGACGGAGCGCCGCCTCGAGGCGCTGGGCCATCTCGGCGAGATTTTGCTCGGCATTCGACGGCGCGGCGGCAGCGGCTGGTGGCGGAACGGGCGGAGCCTGCAGTCCCGGCGGGGCCTGCGGCACGGGCGGGGGTGGCGGCGCGGCTGCGCGCTCGGCACGCACCGGCGGCACCTTCACCGGCTCACTCTGGCGCGGCGGACGCGGCATCAGCGGCGGCTCGCTGCGTGCAACGCGCGGCGACATCGGTTCGGGTGAAAAGCCGCCGAGCGCCGGTTCGCCGCGGCGTTCGGCCAGAGCGGGCGCCGGCCGGCGGACTTCGTCGGCGAAGGATGGACGTGCAGGCCGCGGCGGCGGCTCGGGCATCTGCGGCTCGGGATGATCGAGCACTTCGGGGCGCGGCGCTTCGTCTGCCCAGCTGCCGGCATCGGGCATCGGGGCGAGCCGCGGCGGTTCGGCTGCGCTGGGACGCTGCGGAATCTGATCGCGGCCGGCTGCGGCGCGCACGATATTCGGTTCGACGACGATGTCGGTCGGGCCGCCGATCATCAGGAGATGTTCGACATTGTCACGGCGCACCAGCACCAGGCGCCGGCGGCCATCGACTGCGGCCGCGTCGATCACCGCAAGCCGGGGCATCCTGCCGCGCTGGGTGTTTGCGCCGAGCCGGGTGGTCGCGAATCGGCGGACCAGCCATGCCGCGACGCCGATCAACGCGAGCACGACGATGAACGCGACGATGAAAGTGATAGGGCTACCGTTCATACCTGTCCCCGGTAAATGGCGCTTCTCTCGTGCCTATGGTCGGAGCGCCGACCACCGGCGTGCGATGCCCCAAAAACTGCGATTTCTTAACGTCCCGCGGCAAGTTTTGCCGTCCCCAACCCTTAATAACCTATGAATCGCCCGATCCAAAACGACTTCTTGGCCTGTGCAGGGGCCGCCAAGCGGTTGGGTTAATGCGATTTTTGGAACGCGTAGAATCACGGGGGGAGCATTGCATGTCTCAGTCAGAAACATGCATCTGCCGTGCCTTAACCACCTGTTAACCATACACGCGGCAAATTCTGCCTAGCTTCGGACCCAGGCTCGCACGTGGGTCCGGAAGAGGCGGAAGGAGCCGCGACGATGTCCATCAACGATCTTCCGGTGCTGTCGGCGCTTCGCACCAAGATGCAGTGGCACCAGGAACGCCAGCGCGTCCTGTCCGAGAACGTCTCCAATTCCGACACGCCCAATTTCCGGCCGCGCGAACTGGTCGAGCCGAAATTCGACAAGGCCGGCGCTCCCGCGGGCTCGATGGGGCCGCTGGCGATGACCGTCACCAGCGCCTCGCACATGACGCCATCAGGTGCGGCGTCGAGCTTCGACCAGAACAAGAATGCGGGTTTCGAGACCCGTCCTGCGGGCAATGCCGTCAATCTCGAAGAGGAGATGATGAAGTCCGCCAGCAACCAGATGGATTATGCGGCGGTCACCTCGCTCTATTCGAAGAGCCTGCATCTTCTGAAGACCGCGATCGGCAAGGGCTAGAGGTAAGAGAGGCGCATCATGGCGAATGACAGCAGTGACTTTGCCCGCTCGATGGCGATCGCAACCTCCGGGTTGCGGGCGCAGGCCGGGCGGATGCGGGTGATCTCGGAAAACATCGCGAATGCGGACTCGACCGCTCCGACCGCGGGCGGCGATCCCTATCGGCGCAAGGTGCCGACGTTCTCCGCGGCGCTCGATCGTACGCTCGACGCGCAGGTCGTCACGCTCGGCAAGATCAAGCCCGACCAGTCCAACTTCCGCGTCAAATACGAGCCGAGCAATCCGGCAGCGGATGCCATAGGCAACGTCAAATATCCCAACGTGAATTCGGTGGTCGAGATGACCGACATGCGCGACGCGCAGCGGTCCTACGAGGCCAATGTCAACATCATCAGTGCAACGCGCCGGATGATCCAGCGCACGCTCGACATCCTCAAGAGCTGAACAGGAAACCCCAGGCCATGGCAACACCGACAATCGCGGCCAATGCTTACGCCAATCTTGCCCGCGTGCTGGAAAACACCGGTGCTGGCAAGGGCAGCGAGGCGAGCGGGCAGTCATTTGCCTCGCTGCTGAAGGACGCCGTCGGCAGCGTCATGGAATCCGGCCGCAAATCGGACGCCCAGACCGTGGCGATGGCCTCCGGCAAGGCCAACGTGATGGACGTGGTGACGGCGGTCGCCGACACCGACGTTGCGGTGTCCACGCTGGTCTCGGTCCGCGACCGCGTGATCGCCGCGTACGAAGACATCATGAAGATGCCGATCTGATTTTTTGGCGCTGGCGCTCGCCCCAATCGTCATTGCGAGCGAAGCGAAGCAATCCAGACTCCCGCCTGCAGAAAGACTCTGGATTGCTTCGCTTCGCTCGCAATGACGAGGGGATATAGGGCTTCGCATCGCGCGGATAGCGGTGGGGAGGCGAAAATGAAAGGGAAGTTTAAAATGACCGGACCCGAGACGCTCGACGTCGCCCGCGATGCGATCTGGACCATCGTGATCGTGTCGTCGCCGCCCATGGTGGTCGGCCTCGTCGTCGGCGTCATCGTGTCGCTGTTCCAGGCGCTGACCCAGATCCAGGAGCAGACGCTGGTCTACGTGCCGAAGATCCTGGCCATCTTCGCCACAATGCTGCTGGCGCTACCGTTCATGGCCGACGCGCTTCATTCCCACATGATGCGGATCTCGTCGCGAATCATCGGCGGGTAAGGCACAATGCGCTTACCATGCGCATCGACGTCTCGCTGCTGCCGGCGCTCGCCGCGGCCTTCATGCTCGCTTTCGCCCGGGTCGGTGCGATGGTGATGCTGCTGCCGGGGCTCGGCGAGACCAATATCCCGACGCGGGTGAAGCTGTCGATCGCGCTTCTGCTGACGCTGATCATCCTGCCGCTGCATCGCAACGCCTATCAGGTCGACATGGGCTCGCTCGCGCCGATGCTGGTGCTGATGCTGCATGAGATCGTGATCGGGATCGTGCTGGGCGCAACCGCGCGCGTGACGCTGTCGGCGCTCCAGGTCGCAGGCGCAGTGATTGCGCAGCAGATGGGATTGGGCTTCGTGACCTCGGTCGATCCGACGCAAGGGCAGCAGGGCATTCTGGTCGGTAATTTCCTCACCATGCTGGGTGTGACGTTGCTGTTCGCCACCGACAGCCATCATCTGGTGATCGCGGCGTTGAACGACAGCTACGCGATCTTCGCGCCGGGCGAGACCATGTCGAGCGGCGACGTCGCGTCGCTCGCCACGCGGGCTTTCTCCGCCGCGTTTCTGCTCGGCTTGCAGCTGTCGGGGCCGTTCCTGGTGTTCGGTCTCGTCTTCAATATCGGGCTTGGCGTGCTGGCGCGGCTGATGCCGCAGATGCAGGTCTATTTCGTCGGCGTGCCGCTCTCGATTTTCGTGGGTTTCATGGTGCTGGCACTGGTGCTCACGGCGATGATGGGCACCTATCTCGACTACTTCATCGGTGTCATGCACCAGATGCTGCCGCTGAAATAAGAGGGATCGATGGCCGAAGACAACGATCCGGAGAGTCAAACAGAAGACCCGACGCAAAAGCGTCTCGAACAGGCGCTCGAGCGCGGCGACGTCGCCAAAAGCCAGGAGATCAACACCTGGTTCATGATCGCGGGCGGCACGCTCGTGGTTTCGACCTTCTCCGGCTCGGTCGGCAGCGGCCTTATGACGCCGTTGCGCAACCTGCTCGCCAATTCCTGGATGATCAAGACCGACGGCGGGAACCTGCTCGCGCTGATGCAGCAGATCGAGGTCGCGGTGTTAGCTGCGGTCGGCGTGCCGCTCCTGATGCTTGTGATAGCGGCCATTGTCGGCAACATGCTGCAGCACCGGCTGGTATGGTCGGCGGAATCCCTCACGCCCAAATTCAGCAAGCTCTCGCCCGCGGCCGGCTTCAAGCGCATCTTCGGCAAGCAGGCGGGAGCCAATTTTCTCAAGGGTATCGGCAAGCTCGTCGTGCTCGGGGTGGTCATGACCACCATCCTGTGGCCGGAGCGGCATCGCATGGAGGCGATGGTCAAGCTCGATCCGGCCGCGATGATGGGCGCCATTACCAGCCTGACGGTCCATCTGCTCGGCGCAGTGGTCGCCGCACTCGCGATCATCGCGATCGGCGACTATTTCTTCCAGTATCGCAGCTGGTTCCAGCGACAGAAGATGTCGCTCCAGGAGATCAAGGAAGAGTTCAAGCAGTCCGAAGGCGACCCGCACATCAAGGGCAAGCTCAGGCAGTTGCGGCAGCAGCGCTCCAAGAAGCGCATGATGGCCGCGGTTCCCAAGGCCTCCGTGATCATCACCAACCCGACCCACTATTCGGTGGCGCTGTCCTACGAGCGCGGCATGTCGGCCCCGATCTGCGTCGCCAAGGGCGTCGACAACCTCGCTTTCAAGATCCGGGAGATCGCGCGCGAGCACGACATTCCGATCGTCGAGAACGTGCCGCTGGCCCGCGCGCTGTACGCCACCGCCGAAATCGACAAGGAAATCCCTGTCGAGCACTACCATGCGGTCGCCGAAGTCATCGGCTACGTCATCCGGCTGAAGCGCGGTTTCAGCGCCGCGCAGCAATAAAACCCCCGAAAAGTACCGGAAATGGCTGTAAACTGGGAATCAGCGTACCTTTCGCCCCTGCCGCCCTTGCGTCCGCGGGTCCGATTCAGGCAGGGAGGACCCCACGTGCCCCGCGGCGCGTTGATTCTCTGCCGACAGGCCATGCCAGCGTGAAATGACTGCCGAGACCGACCACGACCTGTCACGCGAGCCCGTTGCGGCGCATGAGCCGTCGCCGCGCTCGGGCAGTATTGCGCTGGTGCTGCTGGTGGCCACCGGCCTCGTCGCGGTCGCCATCGGGCTGATGACGCTCGGGCGCGCGCAGGCGCAGCCCTATATCCTCGGAATCCTCGCCGTGCTGGCGATGGTCGGCCTGTTCAATCTGTTCGCCTTCGCGGCCGGCATCATCCGCTTCGTCGACCGCAACCTCGACGATCCCGTGATGGGACGCATCGCCGATCACGCCTTCGACGGCCTCGCGGTGACCGATCCGCGCGGCCATGTGGTCTATTCCAACGCGGCCTATCTGACACTGACCGGCGCCTCCGGTCCGCAGGACGTGCGGCCGGTCGAACGCGTCTTCATCGGCAATCCGGACGTTTCGGAAGCCGTGTTCCGCCTGCTGAAAGCCGCGCGCGAAGGAAAACGGCAGCAGGAAGAAGTGCGCATTTCCGGCCAGGACGGCAGCCACGGCCGCTGGCTGCGCATGCGCGTGCGTCCGCTCGGCACCGGAAAGCGCGAAGCCAAATATGCGGTGTGGTCGATCGCCGACATCACGCGTGACCGCGAGCGCCAGGAGGACGTGTTCCAGGAGCTCCAGCACGCGATCGAATATCTCGATCACGCGCCGTGCGGCTTCTTCTCGGTCAATCCCGCCGGCGAACTCGCTTACGTCAATGCGACGCTGGCGAACTGGCTCGACTATGATCTCGCCGAGATCGGCTCCGGCGGCCTGAAGCTCGCCGACATCGTCTCCGGCGACGGCGCTTCGCTGCTGAGTTCGATCGTGGCGGTGCCGGGCGAGGTGAAGACCGAAGTCTTCGACATCGATCTCCGCATGCGCACCGGCAAGACCATGCCGGTCCGGCTCTATCACAAGCTCGCCTTCGGTGCCGACGGCGCACCGGGGCCGTCGCGCACGCTCGTCATCAGCCGTGCCCGCGACGAGCGCAGCGATCCCGACCGCGCCGCCGAAGTGCGCTTCATGCGCTTCTTCGACCACACGCCGATGGCGATCGCGACCGTCGACCGCGGCGGCAACGTGGTGCGGTCGAACGCGCGCTACGCCAAGCTTGCGCAGGGCCTCGGGCTCGACAGCGCCAGCAAGTCGATCTTCCGCGCAGTCAATGCGCGCGACCGGCATTTGCTCATCGCAGCCATTAACCAGGCCGCCGAAAACCAGGCCGACATCGTGCCGGTCGAGGTGGCGCTGGAGGGCGCGAAGGATCGCTGGGGCCAGTTCTTCGTCACGCCGGTCGACGCGGGCGAGAACGACGCTGAAGCCGCGATCGTGCACATGCTCGAGACCACCGAGCGGCGCGCGCTGGAGAACCAGATCAACCAGTCGCAGAAGATGGAGACGGTCGGCCAGCTCGCCGGCGGCATCGCCCACGACTTCAACAACGTGCTCTCCGCCATCATGATGGCGAACGACTTCCTGCTGAACGCGCACAAGCCGACCGATCCGTCGTTCCAGGACATCATGCAGATCAAGCAGAACGCGACGCGTGCCGCGACGCTGGTGCGGCAGCTGCTCGCCTTCTCGCGGCGGCAGACGCTGCGGCCGCAGGTGCTCGATCTCGGCGATGCGTTGTCCGACCTCACCATGCTGCTGCGCCGGCTGATCGGCGAGAAGGTCAAGCTCGACCTGATCCACGGCCGCGACCTCTGGCCGGTCAAGGTCGACGTCTCTCAGTTCGAGCAGGTCATCGTCAATCTCGCGGTGAACGCGCGCGACGCCATGCCCGACGGCGGCAAGCTGATTATCCGCACCGCCAATGTCGCGACCGACGAGGCGGGCAAGCTCGCCTACAAGGGCATGCCGGCGGCGGACTACGTACGGATCGAGGTCGCCGACACCGGCACCGGCATCCCCGCCGACATCCGCGACAAGATTTTCGAGCCGTTCTTCTCGACCAAGGAAGTCGGCAAGGGCACCGGCCTTGGCCTTTCGACCGTCTACGGCATCGTCAAGCAGACCGGCGGCTTCATCTACGTCGATTCCGAGCCGGGGCAGGGCACGTCGTTCCACATCTTCCTGCCGCGCCATCACGCCGAACCGGAAGTGCAGCTCGAGCAACCCGCAGCAAGCGCGACGAATGGCGCTGCGAAAGATGCCGCGCCCGCTGCCGTGGAGGCGAAGCCTCGTACCGATCTCACCGGGCAGGGCACCATCCTGCTGGTCGAAGACGAAGAGGGCCTGCGCGCGCTGAACGCCCGCGGCCTGCGCTCGCGCGGCTACACCGTGGTCGAGGCCGAGAACGGCGTTGAGGCGATGGAGGTGCTCGACGAGCAGAGCGGCGGCATCGATCTCGTCGTCTCCGATGTGGTGATGCCGGAGATGGATGGGCCGACGCTGCTCAAGGCGATGCGGGAGAAGAACCCCGACATCCGCTTCATCTTCGTCTCCGGCTACGCCGAAGACGCCTTCGAGAAGAGCCTGCCCGAGGGGCAGCAGTTCGACTTCCTGCCAAAGCCGTTCACGCTCAGCCAGCTCGTGGCGGCGGTCAAGGAGACGATGACGAAGCAGGGCTAGCTGCTCCACGCTGTCAGCAACGACGGGCAGGGAGCGGCATTCCGCTTTAAACCGCCGGTAACCGGCGACCACGGTTCCCGGCGGCATCCGGCCAAACCTTCGGCAAATATGGGCTTTTGCCACATCCCCGCGACTGAGGGCCGCAGCCGGGGGTTCCGAAACCGGCTTCCCTTTTGGTAAAGGCTGCCCATCTTACTGGCACATCCCCATGCCGGGGATTTGGGAAACGAACATGAATTTCTCGCAATGGTCCCGCACTCTCGTGAAGACGATTGCCGTCGTTCTGGCGCTCGCGCTGCCGACGGCGCTTGCGATCTCGTCGGCTGACGCCCGCGTTGGCGGCGGCGTCTCTTCGGGCTCGCGCGGTTCGCGGACCTTCTCGGCTCCGCCGTCGACCACGACCGCGCCGGGCTCGACTTCGCAGTTCAACCGCACCTACAGCCAGCCAGGCGCCGGCATGAACACGGCTGCGCCCGCGCGCGGCGGCCTGTTCGGCCGCGGCGGCGGCTTCCTGGGTGGTCTTGCCGCCGGCTTCCTCGGCGCTGGCCTTTTGGGTATGCTGTTCGGCGGTGGCCTGTTTGGCGGCCTCGGCGGGCTCTCGTCGATCCTGGGTCTGATCATCCAGATCGTGCTCGTCGTATTCGTGGTGCGGTTGGCGATGTCCTGGTGGCAGCGCCGCAACGCGCCGCAGGCGGCCTATGCCGGCGCCGACGCCGGTCCGGGACCGCAGGCGAACTATCGCAGCGGCCTCGGTGGTGGTCTTGGTTCGGGTCTTGGTGGCGGCTTCGGCTTCGGCGCCAACAATGCACCGCTCGAGATCAAGCCGGACGACTACGAAGCATTTGAGCGTCTGCTCGGCGACATCCAGGCCGCCTGGTCGAACGAGGACGTTGCAAAACTCCACACGCTCGCGACGCCGGAAATGGTCTCCTACTTCGAAAGGGATCTCGCAGAGAACCGCGCGCGCAATGCCCTCAACAAGGTGACCAACGTCAAGCTGTTGCAGGGCGACCTCGCAGAAGCCTGGCGCGAAGGCGAAACCGATTACGCGACGGTGGCGATGCGCTTCGCGCTCACCGACAAGACGGTCGACCGCAACACCGGCGCGCTCGTCGCCGGCAGCGAGCAGCCGGGCGAAGTCACCGAAGTCTGGACGTTCGCCCGCCGCCCGGGCAGCGCCTGGGAATTGTCGGCGATCCAGCAGACCAACTGATCGCGCCTGACCTGAGAAACCAGGGCGTCGTGCTTCCGGCACGGCGCCCTTTTCTTTTGGACGACTCGCATCGCGGCATCGGAATAAGCGGCCGCGCGTCGGGTTGACATCAGGCGACCAAATACAAGCACAACTGGGAGGACAGGATGATCCGCATCGCAAGATCCGTGACGATGTCAGGACTCGCGCTCGCTGCAGCCTTGCTTGCAGCGCCGTCGGCGCAAGCGCAGTCGGCCGATATGACTTTCTTCGTAACCTCCAACGGGCCCGGCAAGGGCGCCGATCTCGGCGGCCTCGATGGCGCCGACGCACAGTGCCAGAAGCTGGCGCAGGCTGGCGGTGCCGGCACCAAGACCTGGCGCGCCTATCTCTCGACGCAAGCGGCCGACGGCAAGCCGGCCGTCAACGCAAAGGATCGCATCGGCAAGGGACCGTGGCAGAACGCCAAGGGCGTGGTGGTCGCCAAGGACGTTGCCGACCTGCATGGCGCGGCCAACAATCTCACCAAGCAGACCGCGCTCAGCGAGAAGGGCGAGGTCATCAACGGCCGCGGCGACACGCCGAACCGCCATGACATCCTCACGGGATCGCAAGCCGACGGCACCGCTTTTGCCGCGGGGGACGACAAGACCTGCAAGAACTGGACGTCGAGCACGCAAGGCGCGGCGATGCTCGGCCATGCGGACCGTCAAGGCCTGCGCGATGACGAGCCGTCAAAATCCTGGAACAGTTCACACCCCTCACGCGGTCCCGATGGTGGCTGCTCGCAGGCCGATCTGAAGACCACCGGCGGCGACGGCCTGCTGTATTGCTTCGCGGCGAATTGAGGCACTCCGTCATTGCGAGGAGCGTAGCGACGAAGCAATCCAGAGTCCCTCAGCGGCGACAGTCTGGATTGCTTCGCTGAGCTCGTATGACGGGGTATTGAGCGCGAGCGCTCCGTCACACGCTCACGGAACCTTCGGCTGCGTGCTACATTGGTTCCGTCGCTTCCACGCTTACGGACCCCTCCCATGAAATACGAGCTCTACTATTGGCCCGAGATCCAGGGCCGCGGTGAATATGTGCGGCTGGCGCTGGAGGAGGCGGGGGCGGCTTACGACGACGTCGCACGCGGCCCGCGTGGCTCGGCCGCGATGACGAAGATGATGGAAGCCCACAAGGGCACGCCCCCCTTTGCGCCGCCGTTCCTCAAAGCCGGCAAGCTCGTCATCGGTCAGACCGCCAACATCCTGCTCTATCTCGGCGCCCGGCACGCCCTCGCGCCGAAGACCGAAGCCGGCAAACTCTGGCTGCACCAGCTTCAACTGACGATCACCGACCTCGTGGTCGAGATCCACGACACCCATCATCCGCTGGGGCCTTCGATGTACTACGAAGACCAGAAGCCGCCGGCGAAGAAGCGCACGGCGGATTTCTGGGACGAGCGCGTGCCGAAATATCTCGGCTATTTCGAGCAGCTTCTCGATGACAATGGCGGCGCCTATGTCACCGGTCGGCGTCTGACTTACGTCGATCTCTCGCTGTTCCAGATTGTCGACGGCCTGCGCTATGCGTTCCCGAAGCGGATGAAGGCGTTCGAGAAAAACATTCCCGGCCTCGTCGCCCTGCGCGACCGTGTCGCCGCGAGGCCGAACATCAAGGCCTATCTCGCAAGCGGGCGCCGGATTCCCTTCAACGAGCAGGGCATCTTCCGGCGCTACAGGGAGCTGGACGCGTGACTCACCATACGCCCGGCAGCACGCGGTAGCGCACTCGTGCCGCATAATCGGCATAGCCGGGCAGGCCCGCAATCAGCGTGCGCTCCTCGATGCGGATACGGACCGCAAGCAGGACGAGGAAGAGCGGCGCAATCGCCAATCCCCACCACGAGCCGAGGATCAGCGGTACGCTGGCGAAGAACAGGATCATGCCGCTGTACATGGGATGGCGGACATAGGCGTAGGGGCCGGTCGAGATCACGCGCTGCGCGCGCTCGGTCTGTAACTTTACCACCGGTGCTGCGAACGAATTCTCGCGAAAGACCCACAGCGTGAACAGTGTCGAGGCGAGGAACAGCACGACGCCGAGCGCCTGCCATGCGACACTCATGTGGGACGCAAGATGGCGCCGGTCGAGCCCCATCGCGACGAGCCACCCCAACATTGCCGCGATGAATGCGACCATGAAGAGCTTGTCGGCGGTCGGCTGATCTCTCTGAAGAACGGGACGCAGACGTTCGGCGAGAAGCGCCGGGTCGATCCGGTAGAGCCACCAGCCGCACAGTGGGCCGAGCAGGACGGAGGTGACGAGAAACACCCACGCGCCCGGCCAATGCAGCGTGCCGGCGACCGCAAACAGCAGCGCCCCCATCCCGGCGGTGAGAACAGTGTTCTGCAAAAGCAGGCGTGCGATCATGCGCGGTTCCCCGGACAGTCTCGCACCAGTATAGCCGCGCTATCCGGCAAAGCTGCGGCCGGACGCGCGAAAAGCCCGGTCAACCGGACCGGGCGATCCATCGCAGGCAAGCCGGATCAGGCGAGCTGATCGATCCGCGTGCCCTGGCCCGGCGGCAGCGGCGCGGGCGGCGTCGGCTGATAGGTCGGGTCGTTGTCCTTGGTCTGGTCGTCCGGCTGCTTGGTCGCGTCGTAGCTCGGGACCACGATCGTCACAGGCGGCGGCGCAACGCTGGAAACGCTCATCCACAAACCCTCACAGATTGAAACAATTGACCCTGCCCCGTGAGGGACCAAAGCTCCGTCAAGGCAATCGTTAAAATGCGAGGCGTTTGGTGCGAAAAGTGCCGAGCGTGTGGTGGCAAGCCCCGCCTATTCGTCCTTCGGTCGCGTGATCGAGATCGCGGCGTCCGTCTTGGTGCGCGTGCATTCCATGTTGAGACGCTTGTAGCGCATCGTGACCTTGTCGCCGCGCAAGAGTCCCATGCGCTTCAGGCAGCGCGTCGCGCCGGTCGTGGTGTCGTCCTTCGTCACCGTAAAGATGATCGCGGCCGCGGATGCGACCAGATTGTAGAACTGCGGCGTCGGCTTGCGGTCGCCCTTGGCATAGAGCTCGTTGGAATAGGTCTGCCCCTGCGAACGGCAGCCGAGCGACAGCTCCTTCGCCGCCGGGTGGGTGAGGTAGATGATGTTGGCGGCCTTGAAGTTGACCTTCAGCCCGTCGATGCCGCCGGCGAGCTGCCTGGCGATATCGTCGCACTGGTCCGCGCGCGCAGGCGCGGCGAGGGTCACAAGGCCGGTAATGGCGGCGGCGGCGACAATCGCGCCGCGGACGTGCAGTTTGAAAATCATGATGGAAAGCCCCTTGAGGGCGCGCATTCAACCGTCGCCGCGCGCGAAGTGCAAGGGGTGCAACCCGGCTTGATGGGCACAACCACAGTCCACGTTGGTCGAAGAGGGGACCGGAAAATGGCCGCCATGGCACCGAATCGGGATGCCCCGGCCGCGCCGGAGCGCCTTCCCTTTGCGGCAAAAAAGCTTAGAACGCTTCTATGCTCAGAGGCCCGCGAGGGCTCCAAAACCCCGAGAATTGCTCCATGAACGCTCCCACCGCCTTCCCCGACGCCTCAAAACCCGTCCCGCCCTACAAGCACACCCCGCTGTTCCCGCTGGGCAAGGACGAGACGCCGTACAAGAAGATCACGGCCGAGGGCGTCCGAGTCGAGAAGGTCCTGGGGAAGGACATGCTGGTGGTGTCGCGCGAGGCGCTGCGGGCGCTGTCGGAGGCGGCTTTCGGCGACATCAACCACTATCTGCGCCCCGGACATCTGAAGCAGCTCCGCGCCATCCTGGAGGACGGCGAGGCGAGCCCGAACGACAAGTTCGTGGCGCTGGACTTCCTCAAGAATGCCAACATCGCGGCCGGCGGCGTGCTGCCGATGTGCCAGGACACCGGCACTGCGATCATCATGGGCAAGAAGGGCTGCAACGTCATCACCGACGGTGACGACGAGGCGGCGCTGTCGGAAGGCGCGCGCGACGCCTATCTGCGCCGCAATCTGCGCTACTCGCAGGTCGCGCCGCTCTCGATGTACGAGGAGAAGAACACCGCCAACAACATGCCGGCGCAGTGCGAGATCTACGCCGAAGGTGATGATGCCTACAAGTTCATGTTCATGGCGAAGGGCGGCGGCTCCGCCAACAAGAGTTTTCTGTTTCAGGCCACGCCTTCCGTCTTGACCAAGGACCGGCTGCTGGCCTTCCTGAAAGAAAAGATCCTGACGCTGGGCACCGCGGCGTGCCCGCCTTATCACCTTGCGATCGTGATCGGCGGCACCTCGGCCGAGCTCTGCATGAAGACGGTCAAGCTGGCGTCGGCCCGCTATCTCGATGCGCTGCCGACCCACGGCTCGCCTGACGGCAACGCCTTCCGCGACGTCGAGATGGAGAAGGAAATCCACAAGATGACGCAGAGCCTGGGCGTGGGCGCGCAGTTCGGCGGCAAATATTTCTGCCACGACGTGCGCGTGATCCGCATGCCGCGTCACGGCGCATCGCTGCCGATCGGGCTTGGCGTGTCCTGCTCGGCCGACCGCCAGGTGCTCGGCAAGATCACTAGGGACGGCGTCTATCTCGAGGAGCTCGAGCACAACCCTGCGCAGTATCTGCCGCAGGTCGAAGAGTCGCTCGGCGGCGAGGTCGTCAAGATCGACCTCAACCAGCCGATGAAGGACATTCTGGCGACGTTCTCGAAATACCCGACCAAGACGCGGGTCTCGATGACCGGCACCATGATCGTCGCGCGCGACAGCGCGCATGCCAAGCTGCGCGAGCGACTGGAGAAGGGCGAGCCGCTGCCGGATTATTTCAAGAACCATCCGGTCTATTACGCCGGCCCCGCCAAGACACCCGAAGGCTACGCCTCCGGTGCGTTCGGCCCGACCACCGCAGGCCGCATGGACTCCTTTGTCGACCAGTTCCAGGCCGCCGGCGGCTCGATGGTGATGGTGGCGAAGGGCAACCGCGCGCCTGCGGTGCGCGAGGCCTGCAAGAAATATGGCGGCTTCTATCTCGGCTCGATCGGCGGTGCGGCGGCGAACCTCGCCGAGCACTGCATCAAGAAGGTCGAGGTGCTCGAATATCCGGAGCTCGGCATGGAAGCGATCTGGCGCATCGACGTCGTGGACTTCCCGGCCTTCATCATCATCGATGACAAGGGGAACGACTTCTTCAAGGAGTTGAACCTGGGCTAGCTCCACTTTCCCCGGACGCTGCGCAGCGCGAAGCGGCGCGCTGCTGATCCGGGGTCCATGTGGCGGCATGGGTCCCGGCTCTGCGGAGCAGCGTTACACGCTGCACCGCGTCCGGGACACGAGAGGAGCCCTACGCCTTCGCGCCCGTGAACGGGAAGCTGCCCATCGGGCCGATGCCCATTTCGCCACTCATGCTGTCGCCGGAGACCGTTCCGATGAACTCGAGGGTCAACGGCATCGGATTGGTGATCGAGACCTTCCAGTTGACGGCGTCACCGCTGACGGTGCCGTCAAAGATCTCGGCGGTATTGCCTTCCGCACCTTGCGTGCCCGTGAGCGTGCCGCCCGCTTCCTTCAGGCTCAGCGTCGCCTGGCGTTCGCCCATCGGCGTTGTCATGGTCAGATTCCAGTTGCCGTCCACGGCCATTCGCGTCTCCCGAACACTATCCCGGCGGGCTGCGATGATCCGCAGCCAGTCCTGGGTGGAGCGTATAGCGCAACTCGTTGCGGCTGCCTAACCGGCCTTTAACGCTTCTTGGCCGGCATTCAGGCGCGGGCGGCGGCGCGACGGCGGCTGGTGACGACGAGCCTGAACACCACGTACTGCACGGCAAAGGCGAGGGCCTTGGCGCCGCCCGCGACCGCCGAGATGTAGAACGCCCAAAGCTTGAGGTCGCCGGTGGCAGCGACCGCGATCGTGCCGGCGCCGAGAACGAACATCAGCGCGGCCCAGGCATAGCCCGCAGCAGTGACATATTCCGGCGCGGTCTCGGCCACGATCGGCGGCATGTAGCGCAGCATCCAGCCGCGCTTGAGCATGATCGCGCCGATCGCGAAATGCGCGATCGCAGGCTTGGCCAGCATGAAGCGGGGATCGTTGGTCAGCAGCGTGACAGTGCCGAGAACGATGACGAGTGCGACGCTCGCATAGGTCATGTAGCCGAGCTCGCGCCCCTTCACGCGGGCGTAGATCACCTGCGCGATCGCGCCGGCAATCGCCACCGATGTCGCCAGGATGACGTTGTCGGTGACCAGATAAATGACCAGGAAGACGATGGCCGAGAGGAAGTCGGAGGCGAGGCGGGCGAATACGTCCTTCATGGTCGGTCCTGTCTCACTTGGCTTCGGGCAGCGCGCCGGCCGGCGCACCATACTTGATCTGGCGATATTCGGGATACCACTTGGTGAAATAGATCGCGCTGTTGCGGGCGGCGAAGGCAACCGCGAGGCCGAGCCATACCGGCAGGCCCGGGAAGTAGAGCAGCACGATGTTGGCGGCCATCATCAGCAGGGCGGCCACCGTCCATGCGGCGGTGATGATGTAATTGGCGGTGAGGAAGCCGGGCATTGCCGCGGTTTCGGCTGGCACGGATTCGACCGCGTATTGCAGCGTGAAGGGCCGGCGCGCCAGCATCGAGCCGAGCGAGATGATGAAGATGCCGATATCGACCGAGAGCTTGACGCCGAGCGCGCTGAGCTTCGGATCGAACAGCACGAGCGAGAGGCCGATGCCTGCAAACAGGATCGCGGAGCCCGCGGCCAGAATCTTCACCGAGCGGCCGCGAGCCACGTCGATCGCGATGGTCGTGAGGCAGATCGCGGAGGCCACGAACACGCTGCTCGTGGCCGACGTGACCATCATCAGGAAGGTGTAGACGCCGTAGGGGGCAAGGATCAGAAAGATCGTCATGGTCGCCTCGGTCGAACCAATCTTTACGATGTCAAGATTGATAATTCAGGGCAGTGACGGGGTCAAGCGAAATCTTTACAGTGTCAAAATGATATGAATGACTTGAAAAAATTCAATTGTTGCAATGGCTTGATCCGATATCTCATCGGCGAAGGCCGCCCAGGGCAGGCGCGACAGGATGGTCAGCGCGGTGCTGATCAGCAGGCCGATGGTCAGGAAGATGCTGCCGCCGCGGCCGATCCTGAATTTGAGCGAGCCCGGCGCCGCGTACATGCCGAGCGGATGCAACAGCCGAGACAGCACCAGCGCGCCCATCAGCAGGTGAACGCGCAGGGGCGATGCGCCGGACATTTCGAGAAACGCGACCATCAGCGCGATGATCGGAACGTATTCCATGAAATTGCCATGGGAGCGGATCGCGCTGCGCAGGCTTTCGTTGCCGCCGTCGCTGAAGGGCGCCTTGCTGCTCCGTCGCAGCCGGATGACCTCGAGCGCGAGCGCGGAGTAGATCAGGGCGAGAACGGCCAGATAGTTCGCGGTGATCGTGGGAGCGTGCATCCCAAGTCTCCTCTATCCGTCATTCCGGGGCGACGCGAAGCGTCGAGCCCGGAATCCATCGGGCGGCAAGTTCGGTGGCGAAATGGAGTCCGGGTTCACGCTTCGCGTGCCCCGGAATGACGAGAGGAGGGAGCTACTGCGCGCCCACCCAATTGCCGTGAAAGCCGTCGGGCACGCGATGGCCGAGCTGCACCAGCGCGGCGGGGCCGGCCTCGATGTCGGTGGCATTGAACACGGCGAGGTCGCTGCGGTTCTCCCGCGCGCGCCAGATCACCGCCAGCAGCCAGCCGTCACCTTCCGCAGCATCCTTCGATCGCTCGACGAAGACCGGCTCGGAGATGGTGTCGCCCGCCGGCAGCAGATACTGGCCGAGCCGCTTGCCCGTGCCGTCGACATGAACGATGCCGGACAGCGCGCCGAACATCGGCAGCCTTGGGTTGGCGCAGGCGTACCAGCCGTGACGGCTTTTCAAGCCGGCGCGGCGATCGTCGATGCGCGGGAATTCGCCGGTGAGGTCGTCCAGATACGTCTGTTGGAAGCGGTCGGTATTGCCGGAGAGATCGAAGGTCCAGCGGCAGTGGCGGGCGCGCGATTTGTCCGGATCCGTCGGCCGGCCGTCGGGATGCGGAAACAGCGGGGCTTCCTCGAACTGCATGACGTCAGCGACGATGCGGTCGGCGTCCTCCCACGCGTTCATGACGTGGAAGACATAGCAGGCCTCGGCGCGGAACCAGACGATGTCCTTCGCCGTGCCGCTGCGCTTCATCACGCCGACATAAGAGCCTTTCTCCGGCTCCCAGGCATAGGGGGGCTTGCCGCTCATCGCGCGCTCCATGCTGCCGGTGATGGGCAGGATCGGAAACAGCACGTGGTTCTTGGTGACGATGAAGTCGTGCACCATGCTGGCATAGGGCGTCTCGAAACGCTCGAAGCGCGTCACCTTGCCGCTCGCATCGATCGATCCGTAGGAGAGGGCGGGTGTCAGCGGGCCCGCGGCATTGTAGCCGAAGAACACCAGTTCGCCCGTGATCGGATCGACCTTCGGATGCGCGGTAAAGGCGCCGACGATGCGGTTCTGATAGTTCTGATAGCCGCGGGTTGCGAGCGTGCCCGGCTCGATCTCGGTCGGCAGATGTCCCTCTTCCAGCGCGAGCAGCTTGCCGGCATGGAAGACGATGTTGGTGTTGGCGACGCCGCCGTCGGTGAGATGGGCGGGCGCATCCGGTAGCTTGCGGCCGAAGCCGCCGAACAGGGCGCGGCCGGCATCGTGCTCGGCGAGCCATTTCGGCGTGCGGACCCAGCGGTTGCGGTAGCTGGCACGGCCGTTTTCGAGATGAAAGGCGTGCAGCATGCCGTCGCCGACGAACCAGTGTGCGCCGGGCGCGTCGAACTGCGGATTGGGGCCGTTGCGGTAGAGCGTGCCGTTCAGCTCGCCTGGCAATTCCCCGACGATCTTGAGGAAAGGCGCGTCCGCCTCGAACGGAATCGGCGCGATGTTGTTGCGGCGCTCGGTGACGGCGTCCTGCTGCACGGCGTATCCCTCCCTATCTTTACATCGTCAAGATGGAATAGGGCCGAGCTCGGCTGCCGTCAAGTGAAATCTTTACACTGTCAATATTGCGTCATATAGCTTGTAAATGGCCAAGAGCGACACCAAGAGCGACACCAAGAGCGAAACAGCGCGAAGCTTGCGCACCCCGAAAAAGACATCGCCAGCACCTCGGCCGGCGCGCCGCGCGGTGAGCGCAAAGACCGAGACGCCCTATCACCACGGCGCCTTGCGCGAGGCGCTGCTGCAGGCGGCTGAGCGGGTGCTGGAGCGCGACGGGCTCGCCGGCCTGACGTTGCGCGCGGTGGCGCGCGAGGCGGGCGTCTCGCATGCCGCACCGACCCATCATTTCGGCGATCTCACCGGCCTCGTCAGCGAACTCGCCGCAATCGGCTTCCGCCAGTTCAATGCGGCGATGGCATCGGCCTGTGGCGCCGCGACCTCGCCTCTGGAGCGGGCGCTGGCGCGACCCAAAGCTTACGTCGCCTATGCCCAGGCCCATCCCGGCATGTACGGTCTGATGTTCCGCACCGAGCGGCTCGACTATTCCAGGCCCTCGCTGCACGAGGCGGCAGAATCGTCGTTTGCCGGACTTGCCAATGCGATCGGCGCGATGCGGCAGGAGCCGATCACTGGCAACGCGCTGACCATCGAGCAGGGCGCTGCGATTGCGCGGGCCTGGTCGATGGTGCACGGCTTTACCATGCTGCTGCTCGACGGGCGGCTCGAGGACATTTTGGAGCGGCTGCCCGCGGGCACGACCGCCGAGCAGTTGCTCGAAGCGATCCTGAAGTCGACGGTGGCGGGAAAGCTGCCCGCTCGTTGATCAGCAACTGATCGCAATGTTTGCGATGTGTGGTGGTTGTGCTGCGGAACTCGTGACTTCGTGCATCTTCACTGTGGGCAAGGTTCAAACGCAGTCCGGATGGACCTGACAGCGGCGCGGAATCGTTCTAGAAGGGCGGCTTCGCTTGGGCTCATGCAGCCTGGTTCGCGTCCTCAATACACCTGATCATGCCAGTCATCGCTTCCCGCAAATCCTATCGCGTCGGCCGTTCCAAGACCGGACTTGGCCTCTTCGCCACTATGCCGATCAAGAAGGGCACCCGGATCATCCGTTATTTCGGACCGATCCTGGACTGCCGCATTCCCGCGCAGGACGACATCGAGAACAAATATCTGTTCGAACTCAACGGCCGCTGGACCATCGACGGCTCGGTGCGCAAGAACGTCGCCCGCTACATCAACCATTCCTGCCGGCCCAACGCCGAGTCGGACGTCCGTCCGCGCGAGCGCAAGGTGTTCATCCGCGCCATCAAGAACATCGAACCGGGCGACGAGATCAACTACGATTACGGCACCGACTATTTCAAAGCCTATCTGAAGCCGATCGGCTGCAAGTGCCCTTCCTGCGAGAACAAGCGCAAGAAGCAGCGCGCCGAGGCCCGCGCCGAACGCGCCAAGGTGAAGGCGCGCGCGGAGCGCAGGGCCCAGAAAGCCGGCGCGAAAACCACCGCGGCGAAAAAGAAGAAGCTGAACGGCAAGCATTTTGCCGGCAAGGTCGGCCGCGCGAAGGCGTAGCTTCCCGTCGCGTCGGATGTTCGTAAGCGTCATCGGGTCATGGAAGCACCGCTGACCTGGTTTAGCGGTCGATCGAGAAGTTGCTATTTGTTGGGGAAACCGCTTCCGCGACGTGGTAGTTATTCACCGGGCGGCCCGTGGCGTTTGCGGGTGATGAGAACGCCAGTTTGCGCTCCCGCCTTCCTCTGCTGGAAAGGAGCGCGCCATGTTCAAGCGGCGTCGTTTCAAGCAACAGCTCTCCCTGCGGGATCGACTCGCGGCATGGGCACAACAGGCCCAGGAGCGCGCAAGCGCTCTCCCACCTGGCCCCGAGCGAGAAGCGCTCGTCAGGAAGGCACGCCAAGCCGAAGTGGCGACCCATTTGGACGATTGGGTCAGGTCGCCCGGGTTACAGCCGCCGAGGTGAACACTGCTCCAACTTCCCTGTGATCTCGAATCGAAGAAGGTCGCGCTTCACCCGCCGGAAAGTAGGCAGCCACAATAAATACGGCGATAGCGCCGTCGAATTTCTTCGCGTGCGTTGTGACCGGTTTGTTGACGGCCATCGTGGTCTTCCCTTTGCAGGTCGGCTGTCGCCTCGCTTGCGCGCGCCGGTCGGGCAAAACACCTTGTCAAGAAGCGCAGGCTGAAATATTCCTGTTTACCGAATTTCGGTTTTGTAGTATCGCTGTGCCCATCCCGGCTCGTCAAAGGGGCGTTCGCGATCGTCACGATACGCAGGCCGGGATGCGGTGGACGCGGCAGCGCCGGCGCGCGACGTGACGACAGGGCGGGCAGACCCCGTGAGACGTTACGATCCGCGGCACGACACGGCGCCGTAACAGCGGCCTCGTTGGCATCGGGGGTGAGCACACGCCAGCCCTTGAAAGTCCGGCGAGGACGTCCGCGGACGGAGAAGTCGTGTGGTCCTGACGCCCGGAGCCTGTGCGTCAAGCGTTGCGGTGATGTGGCGGTCCGACCGGGCGCGCGCATCAGCCATCCGCAAGGCGACGGGGGCAATAGTGCATCGCTCCCCGGGGAGAGCACGAAGGACACCGTTAAAACCAGCCGCGCAGGGAAGGCCGGGCGACCGGCATCACCTGTGATCCACCCCGTGTGCATTTCCAAAGCGCACGGATCTCGGGTGCCAGCCGGCGCCCGGCCTTCCCTGCGCCCTTTTTTCGAAAAGGGCGGCAAGTCGAAGCAAAGCTCGGGCGAAGCGCGCCGCGAGGACGGGGAAGCGTGTCTTAGCTTGAGGGCAACTTGAAATCGTGCCGCACACGAGAACCTATCCCGTCACCCTGAGGTGGCCGTCTCTTCGGCGGCCCTCGAAGCGCGACAGCCCGTCTGCATCCGGGCCGTTCATCCTTCGAGGCGCGCAAGGGCGCACCTCAGGATGACGGAACTAACGTCTCGGCAATCAGCGCCGCGTTAAGCCGCCACCACGCTCCCGCTCTTGCGCAAGCCGACATATTGCAACTCGGCGAACACGCCGGTTGCGATTGCCTGCGCGACGACCATGAGCTCGCCGGTGAGGTTCGGCGACACCGCGCCCGAGAACAGAAGTGCGATGCTGCCGACCGTCCAGGCGGCGTTGCCGACCACGACCAGCAGCACGAGCGGCTTCGGCACCACTGTGCGCGAGGCGAGCCAGCCGACCAGTGCGGTGTAGGCGATCAGGAACAGGCCGGTTTCACGCAACAGCGCCTCGGGCAGGTTGAACAGCGTCGCGAACGCGCCGGCGCCAAAAGTCAAGCCGAGTGCGGCGACGCCGCTGAACACGGCGTCGGCGAGCAGGGCACGGCGCAGGAAGGTGGATGCGTCAATCATCAGAAGTCTCCATGGTTGGGTTGGGCTTTGAGTGAACTTGGGATGAACTCAATGCAGTTCGCGCCACCAGGCGCGGAGCAGGCGGGCGAGGCGGAACGGGCAGAGGCTCCTGCCGACGCTGTGCTCGAAGGCCGTGACCTGCGCGACGACGTAGTCGCCGGTCGAATGCACCAGCGGCTCCGGCATGTTGAGGCTGCGCGCCAGCATGCGGGTCGCAAGCGTCATCGCCCAGGGAAGAAGGTGGTCTGCGAGGGTGCGGTAGAGCAGCAGCGCGATCATGGTCATCTCCTGTGCTCGGGAAGATGCGCCGGTCCGGGACCCACTTCGATTACCTCAGGGGTAATGGAAGGGCTGAAATCCGCATGCTAGGTTTTCGACCATGAACGCACATGCATCCACGGCACGCACTGAGCCCAGCCAGCCGGTCCATATCGGCGACCATTTGCGCGAATGGCGGCAGCGCCGCCGCATGAGTCAGCTCGATCTCGCGGGCGAAGCGGAGATTTCCGCGCGGCATCTGAGCTTCGTCGAGACCGGCCGCGCCGCGCCATCGCGCGACATGGTGATGCGGCTCGCCGAGCGCCTCGACGTGCCCTTGCGCGAACGCAACGTGCTGCTGGTCGCTGCCGGCTACGCGCCGGCCTTTCCGCAGCGCCCGCTGGAGGATCCGGCCTTGAAGTCAGCCCGTCAGGCGATCGATCTCGTGCTCAGAGCCCACGAGCCCAATCCGGCGCTGGCCTATGACCGGCACTGGAATCTGGTGACCGCCAACCGCATGGTGGCGCCGTTGCTCACAGGCGTTCCGGAGCGGCTGCTCGGCCAGCCCTTCAACGTGCTGCGGCTCGCCTTTCATCCCGAGGGGCTCGCGCCGCGCACCGTCAATCTCGCGGAATGGTGCGCGCATCTGCTCGAGCGCTTGCACCGGCAATGCGAGGCGACGGCCGATCCCGAGCTGGTCAAGCTCTATCACGACCTCAAGAGCTACCCCATTCCGGCGCGCTCGGGCCCGCTGTCGAGCGACAATGTCGCAATCCCGTTCAAGCTGCGCCATGACGGAGGGATACTAAGTTTCTTCTCCACCACCATGGTGTTCGGCACGCCGGTCGACATCACCCTGTCGGAGCTGGCGCTGGAGACGTTCTTTCCGGCGGACGAACGCACCGCCGAATGGCTGAGACAGACGGCCGCAAAAGTGGCCTAGCACCCTTGCCTCGTGCGGCGTTCGGCTTATCTTCCGACAAAACCGCACCCGCCCCAAAAACTTGCCGCCCAAAGGAGGCGCCAATGAGCACCCTCAAGCCGCTCCAGATCGATGTCGTCTCCGACGTCGTGTGCCCGTGGTGCTATATCGGCAAGCACCGGATCGAGAGCGCGCTCGCGCTCGTGCCCGACGTTCCGGTCAAGCTGAATTTCCGCCCGTTCTTCCTCAATCCCTGGGTGCCGCGCGAGGGCATCAGCCGTGAGGACTATCTCACCCAGAAGTTCGGCTCGGTGGAGGCATATAAGGGCATTGCCGGCCGCGTCGTCGCGGCCGCCGGCGAAGAGGGCCTCGTCTACAAGCCCGAGCTGGTCGCGCGCCAGCCCAACACGACCGACTGCCACCGCCTGATCCTGTGGGCGGAAGCGATCGGCAAGGCGCCCGAGATGAAGCAGCGTTTGATGGAGCTGTATTTCCGCGATGGCGGCGATCTCACCGACGTCAACGTGCTGGTCCAGGCGGCGGCCGATGTCGGCCTCGATGCCGACGACGTGCGCAAGCGCCTTGCCACCGACGAGGACGTCGCGCGTGTCTCGGCCGACGCGCAGGAAGCCGCCGAGAAGGGCATCTCCGGCGTGCCGACCTACGTGTTCGCGCAGAAATACGCCGTCTCCGGCGCGCAGGATCCGAACCTGCTCGCCCGCGCCATCCGCCAGGTCTCGGCGGAGATCAATGCGCAGGCGGCGGAGTAGCGCGCGCCTACTTGCGGAGAAGATGAAGCGCGCGGCGCGCCGCTTCTCGCGCCAAGCCGCGCGCGGTCAGCGCGGCATGGATGAGTGCCACCATCGGATCGTTGCGCCGCAGCGGGATCAGTACGTCGCCGATTGCAAAGCGGCCGCGCCAGATCGGATTGATCATGGGATGATCGGCGCTCGCGGTGGAATCGGCGCTCGCGAGAGACGGATCGGCGCAGAGATGACGCGTCAGATCGAGCGTGAGCTGCACGCCCGGCGAATATTTTGCAAAACGCTCGTCGATGCCGAGCTTGAAGAAAAACGCGCGATCCTGATGGCGCAGCACGATGCCGGCGGCAATCGGCGTCGCGCCGGCACGGAGCGCGACGATCTCGCACTGCGCGGTCTCGGCGAGCGCGGGGACGGCGCGGCGAATGAAGGTCGCATCGCCTGCAGCCTGAATCAGCGCGGTGCCGCGCTTGCCCTTCCAGCCGCTGGCTTCGAGCTGCAGGAACGTCTCGAGCGCGGGCTTGATCTGGTCTGGCTTGCGTGCAATTTCGAAAGCGACCGGTCCATGCTCTTCCAGGCGATGGCGCTGCCGGCGCAGCTCCTTGAGCTTCTTGGCACCGAGCGCCTCGTGCAGCACCCTGTCGCCATCCTGTGTCGCATCGAGGCTGGCGCGGACGTAAGAGCCGAGCACGCGCGGCTTCAGGCCGGCTTGGCCGAGGGCTTCCTTGAGCGATGCCATCGCAGCGCCGTCGAGCGCGACGTCGCGCAGGACCAGCGCATGCGCTCCGGCCTCGCGGGCCCGTTGCAGCAGGCGCGTCGCGGCCTCGAGCGAAGCGTCGCGGTCGATCAGCGGGCTGCACAGCGTGCCATAGGGATGCGCGCTCACGAGCGCGGGCAGGGGGATCTTCCAGGCCTGCCAAAGCGAGACCACCGGCATCAAGGCGATCAGCCGCGTCGAGGAGCCGCCGCAGACGGACAGCGCCGAGGCGCCGACACGATCGCGCGCGGTTGCGCTGACGGCGAGCTCCCAGGCGGGCAGGTAATAGCCGTTCGGCTCGACCGCCCGCTGCGCCAGCGCGCGCCATTGCCCGGGCTCGATGGCCGTCAGCGGGACGAGCGCGGGCGTTGCATCCTTCGCCGATGCCGGATTGATCGCAGCCTGATGCGCGATGTCGACCACGTCCCGTCGTCCCCGTTCACGCGGGCAGAAGCCCTGCGTCATACGGTCATGCTAAGCGCAAAGATTGGAAAATCCCGTTGGGGCGCGGCTTCAATTCGAGTGGTATTGTTAACGTCTCATTAAGCATTCGGCCGGCTGCGCTGGCGGATGCTGTCTCGATCCGGAGGATCAAAATGGTCACCACGACTTTCACGCCGATTGCCTCGCTCTTCGGGGGCGCGCTGATCGGCCTGTCCGCGGTGCTCCTGATGTGGGCGACGGGACGGATCGCCGGCGTCAGCGGCATCGCGGCACGGTTGTTTCCGCCGTATGAGGACGGCGAATTCGCCGGCCGGCTCGTCTTCGTCGCGGGCCTCATTGCCGCCCCCGTGCTGGTGCGGCTCGTGACCGGAAGCCTGCCGGCGCAGACGATCGCGGCGGGAACGCCGGTGCTGATTGTCGCGGGGCTGCTGACCGGCTTCGGTGCGGTGTGGGGAAGCGGCTGTACCTCCGGCCATGGCGTCTGCGGCCTCTCGCGACTGTCGGTGCGCTCGCTGGTCGCGACCATCACCTTCATGGCGACGGGCGTCGCCACGGTCTTCGTGATCCGGCACTGGAGCTGACGGCAATGACCATTCTCGTCCAATTCGCAATCGGCTTGCTGTTCGGCCTCGGGCTCATTGTCTCCGGCATGTCGAATCCGGCAAAGGTGCTGAACTTCCTCGACCTCGGCGGCATTCCGGCGGGGACATGGGACGCGAGCCTCGCTTTCGTGATGGCCGGCGCGGTCGCCGTGACCTTCGTCGGCTTCAGGCATGTCTTGAAGCTGGCACATCCCTTCTTCGCCGAACGCTTCCACGTGCCGACGCGCAGCGACATCGATCCAAAAATCATCGTTGGCCCCGCGATCTTTGGCATCGGCTGGGGATTGGCCGGCTTCTGTCCGGGACCGGCGCTGACCTCGCTCGGTTTCGGCTCGACCTCAGCCGTCATCTTCGTCGCCGCGATGTGCGCCGGCATGGTGCTTGCCCGCTTCATCGCGCAGCTGCCATCAACGACGCGCGTCGCTGCGCCGGTTCACCCGCTCGAGTCCTGACGTAGGCAGGACCGGACGAGCGATCTCGTCCGGTCCCATTCGGTCACACAGTTTCGCTTACCAGCGGTCGCCGCCGACACCGACGCCCACGCTAACGCCGGGCGCGCGAATGCCGACGCCACCGCGCGGACCGTCATCCCAGTCGTGATCGCGATAGGTGCGGCGCTCGTAATAGCGCTCGCGCGGCATGGCGTCATAGGAGTCGCGCACGATCACGCGCGCGCCGCCGCGGGTGCGATAGCAATTGCCAGCGTCATCGCAGACCAGCCGGACCTCCTGAATGAGATTGGGGCTGGTGTATTCGCGGGTCGTGTAAAAATCCGCGGCCTTCGCGCCGCTCGCCGCAGCGAGGGCTCCGATGCCAGCCAGCAGTGCAATCGTGAACGTCCTCATCCTGTCCTCCTCCGAAACTGCCCTTGGCGGTAACAAGAATGGGGGGCGACGATCGTTCCGGCAAAATTACAGGTTTTTCCCGGAACCTATCGTCATGTGTTGCGATCGATCGCTAGATCGGCTCGTAGGCTTCCGATCCGCAGATGTCATCGGCTTCCGCGCGGCGCCTGTCGATGACCTTTCCGCCGTTGATCGTCACGATGTAGGTCTGGGTGCCAAGCGCCGAGCCGGTGGCCGAGGTGAGTTGCGCGCGGACACAGGCGGTCCAGCCCGGTCCGCGGACCTCGTGATGGGGCAGGGCGACTTGCACCTCGTGCGGATAGGAGGTGTTGAGGAAGACCATTTCGATCTGCTCACGGACCACGCGCTTGACGTCAGGCGGCGGTTCGGGCGGCGGCTGTTCGGCTTCCTTGAGGCGCATGAAGTCGGGCACGGGCGCACGGCTGTCGGCAAAGCCGCACGCGCCGAGCGCGAGCGCGCCGGCGAACAGCGCTACATGTGCAACAATCCGCAACATTCGTGAAGGTCCCCTGCCGGCCAACACATAGGCGCGAATTCGACCGGACGAAGTCCCGGCCGATCAACATTTGCTGAAGGGGTAGAACCCGCCGCATTGGCTACTACGGGATTGCAGGCTAGTTTGTACCCCGGATAACGGGGATTGCACCGATGAGAAGTTTGGTCATAGCCGCCGCGGTGCTGGCACTGGCAGTTGCTCCCGCGCAGGCGCAGATGGGCGGCGGTCGGCGCCATCAGGAGGACAGCGGCCAGAAGGCTGACAACAAGCCCAAGGTCGACGAGAAGGCCTACAAGGCCGCGCTCGAGCGCATTCCGGCGTCCAAGGAAAAGTATGATCCGTGGGGCGGGGCGCGTCCGAGCGATCCCGCCAACAATCCGAAATAGCGCGAGGCGCGTGATGGCCGGCCGGCTGCGATATCTGGTTGGCCTCGTCGTTCTGCTGGTTGCGCGGCCTTGCGTCGCCTGGGAGAGCTGGGGTGGCGATCCCGGCGGTTCGCGCTTCTCGCCATTGCGCGAGATCACGTCCGACAATGTCGGCCAGCTCATCCGCGCTTTCGAATTTCACACAGGCGATGTTACGGCACGTCCGCCCGAGGTGATGCGGCGAACCAAGTTCGAGGCGACGCCGCTGTTCGTCGAGGACAGCCTGATCTTCTGCACGCCCTTCAACGAGGTGATTGCGCTCGATCCCGGCACGGGAGCGCAAAAGTGGCGTTACGATCCGAAGATCGCCATCAACCAGCGTCCAGCCAATCGCTATGTCTGCCGTGGCGTCACCCACTGGGTCGACGACACCGCACCTCCAGGCGCCGCGTGTCGATCGCGCATCTTCATGGGAACGAACGATGTTCGCCTGATCGCGCTCGATGCGAAGACAGGTCTTCCCTGTGCGGATTTCGGCAAGGGCGGCGAGATCAAGCTCGATATCGGCATGCCGCTGGAGTGGCCCGGCGAATTCCAGATCACGTCGCCACCGGCGGTCGGCCGCGGTGTTGTCGTGGTCGGCTCCTCGATCGGTGACAACCGCCGCGTCGATGCGCCGAGCGGCGTGGTGCGCGCGTTCGACGCGCGCAGCGGCGAGCCGCGCTGGACCTTCGAGCCGCTCAAGCGCGACGGCATCGAGGCCGGCCATGCCAATGTCTGGGCGGCAATGTCGATCGATGCAGCGCGCGGGCTCGTCTTCCTGCCGACGTCCTCGCCGTCGCCGGATTTCTGGGGCGGCAGGCGGCCCGGCAATAACGAGCACGCCAATTCGGTTGTCGCGCTGCGCATCGAGACCGGCGAGCTCGGATGGGCATTTCAGACCGTGCATCACGATGTCTGGGATTACGATCTGCCGGCGCAGCCGACGCTCGCGCGCATCGACACGGGTGAGGGCTCGCGCGATGTCGTGATCCAGCCGACCAAGCAAGGTTTTGTCTTCGTGCTCGACCGCGACACCGGCAAGCCGGTGTGGCCGGTCGAGGAGCGCGCGGTGCCGCAAGGAGGTGCCGAGGGTGAACGACTTTCGCCGACGCAGCCGTTCCCGACGCATGTGCCGGCGCTGACGTCGCAGACGATCTCGACCGACGATGCACTCTCGCTGTTGCCCGGCCTGCGGCGCTCGTCCTGTGAACGTCAGTTCGCAGAGGCACGCAACGATGGTCTTTTCACGCCGCCTTCGACGCAGGGCACGCTGGTGTTTCCCTTCACCGGCGGCGGGGTGAACTGGGGCAGTGCGGCGTTCGATCCCGTCAACCAGATCCTCTATGCCAACACCAGCCGCGCCGTTCATCTCGTCAAGCTGATCCCGCGCGCTGAGGCGGCCGGATTCAACCCGCCGCCCGGTCATGATTTCGGCCAGCAAAAAGGCGCGCCCTATGCAATGTCGCGTTCGGTGGTGATGTCGCCGCTCGGCCTGCTCTGCAACAAGCCGCCCTGGGGCGAAATGGTCGCGGTTGATCTCAAGGCCGGCAGGATCCTCTGGCGTTCGACCGTCGGTACCACCGAGGATGTGGCGCCGCTCGGCGTGCCGCTGCCCTTTGGTGCGCCGCTGGTGAACGGGCTCGCGGTGACCGCAGGCGGTGTCGTCTTCACCGGCGCGATGGATGCCTACTTGCGCGCCTTCGATGCGCGAAATGGACGAGAGTTGTGGCAGGGACGGCTGCCCGTGCCCGGCGTCGCCAACCCCATGACCTATGTCTGGAAGGGCGAGCAATATGTCGCGATCGGCGCCGGCGGTCATTCCGAAGCCGGCACCTCGATTGGCGACAGCCTTGTCGCGTTTCGTCTCGCGCGCCCGGGTGAAGCGCCGTCATTGTGGTCGCGCACGATCGATCGCCCCGGAGGGCGATTCCTTGCGGCATCGTCGGCGATCGCGCTCGCGGTTGTCGCGCTGGTCGTCGCGGGGCTGCGCTGGCGGCGTCGACGTCGTCGTATCAGGTCGATGTGATGTTCGCGTGCATGTGCTGCGAACCGTCATTCACACCGTGTGCGCTATTGCACGAAGGCGAGGCCGATGCGCTTGTCGTTGCGCCACACAGTGCGGCAATTCCGCACGAAATTGTCGCGTGAAATCGACAACGTGAACGATTGCGGCAATATGATAGGGTTTTCGAGATCAATAGCGGCGCCGTTGCCGGACATGTTTCGCACGGTGCACGCGATGCCGCAATTTTCAAAGGTGATCGTGCCACCCTTGAAAACCCGGTGACGTTGCGCTGCACGTTTCTCGATCATCCGCGTTAATCCATAACAACGATCGTAAAATAGTGCATAGAAATTGCGTTGATCTAAACTCAATACTGGCGCTACTTGCACGGCGCTTCAGACTTCGTTTACGACGTTGAAGCGGCGAGTCACCTCCCGCCGCGTTTACCCGCAAGCCCTTCCTTTATGGCGTTATGCCGATGGAGATTCCGATGAAGACCACGCCTTTGATTCTGTTCGCCGCAGCGCTCTCGCTGTCGTCGATGCCCGCCCACGCCGTCAAGTGGGACCTCTCGACCATGACCTGCAAGCAATTCCTCGAGAGCGGCGAAGACAACATCCAGGTCGTGCTGACTTGGATGGACGGCTGGTACAAGGGCGACGAGGACAACGCGATCATCGATACCGACGTATTCATCGAGAATGCCAAGAAGTTCGGTGCCTATTGCGGAAAGAATCCGAGCGTCAGCATCGTCACCGCGGCTGATGAAGTTCTCGGCAAGTAATTCCGGAAGCGTGCCGGCTGAGGCGTGATCGCGCCTCGTCTCTCGCTTCGATGCGATCGTCATCGAGAGCCGCGGTGCGCTTTGCGCCCACGCGGCTCTCTTCTTTTCGGATGATGCTCAGCCGGGCAGCATCGCGAACGCGCTCGACACCATCGCCACCTCCTTGTTGTCGGTGGCGGAGAGCAGGGTGACGCGGCCGAAGCTCATGGTGCGTCCGAGCCGCACCACGCGCGCATCCGCCAGCACGTCGGACGAGGAGACCGCGCGCATGAAATGCGTGGTCTGGTCCACCGTCGTCATCGGACGATAGCCGCGATTGGCGGCGAGGTTCGCGATCACCATCGCGGTGTCGGCGAGCGCCATCAGCGCCTGGCCGCAAACCAGCCCGCCATTGCGGCACAGCCGTTCCGAGAACGGCATGCGGAGCAGCGCGCCCGGCTGCCAGTCCGGTGCGTCGCCGGGCGGGGTGTGCTCGATGCGCTCGACGGAGAGGTTGAGGTCCTGGACCCAGGGCGCAAAGACCTCGCCGAGGATGCGTCTGGCCTCAGTGATGCCGAACTCGGCGTCTGGCTGCGGTGGCATGGTTGTTGTTCCCTCCTGCGTTGCCGGATGTTTCGCTCATTCTGCCCGCTTGGGCGCGGCAAAGTCACGGGGCCGTCGGCTTGAAAATGCCCGACTTCGCCCGATATGATGCCACGCTTGGGAGCGGGTGGACGATGTTGCGTCGATGCGTCCTTGTGATTTGCTTGGCCGCGTTTGGCCTGGCGTTGAACGGCTGCACCAGGTGCGGCCCGATCTGGGACGACTGGCTCCACGGGCCGAAATCGTGCAGATCGGATCGGCCGTAGCGGATTGAAGCGGCGCCCGGAGCCGTGAAGAAGGTCAGGGGGCAGCGTCCGCCCCCTCTATCGATGATCAAGGAGTGAATGATGAAGCTTTTCCGTATGGTGGCGGTGCTGGCGCTGGTGGCTGGACCGGCCTTCGCGCAGGAGTCGCCCCATATCAATCTGATGGCGGACGGCCCCTCCAAGACCGAAGACGAGAAGGCGGCGGATGCCGCGCGCGAGAGGGCCTACAAGGATACGTTGAAGAAGATTCCAGACGCCAAGGCGTCCAACGATCCCTGGGGCGGCATGCGCGCCGACCCGCCGAAGCAACCCGCGCCGAAGGCCGCAGCCGCCACCAGCGCGCCCAAGAAGACCAAGGCAGGTACGGCCGCCAATTGATCGCGGTCCCAGGAGGCGGGCGACGCCTCTTTTCGGGACTCCCCTTGGCCCGGCCCTGATCCTACATTCCCTGGCAGTATTGCGTTGAGGAGGCAGGATATGGCGGATCGCCCGCGGGATCTGGCCGAGCGGATGGCGCGCCGGCGCAAGCCGGCCGCTGGCGCGGGTGGCAAGGGCGGCGACGGCTATCTGCGCGAGAGTTTTACGTTGCCGCGCGCGGCTGCACGGGCAAGGGCACAGGCCTTCTTCGCGCGCTATCCCAAGGCCGGCTATATGAGCGAAGTCGAGAACTGGCGCGAATTGCCCGGCGGCGACATCGAGTTCACCATGCGGCGGCTGCCCAGCGCCGACTAGCCCTGGTCCGGCCTCTCAGCCTGCCGACTCAGGCCGTCTTGCGGCCGATGGCCTTCAGCTCCCGATCGATGCGCAGCTGCACGCGACGGATCGCCAGCAGGTCGATCTTCGTCTCGGTCTTGCCCGTCTTGGTCTCGTCGCCGATCCGGAACTGCCATTGCCAGACGCCCGGGATCGCCGTCTTTGCAACCGTGAACTCAACGCCCCTGTGATTCATGGTCACCTCCACGATTCACCTTGCCATGTCGGGTAACATGTTGGGTCTCGCGATATTCCATCGACAAGCAAAAATTGCTGTTAAGCCGTGGATAGTTCATCGGAATTCAGCAAACGCGCGTGGCGCGAAACAAGCGAAATTGGATTCCGAAAGATGGAACCGATGGACGTGTTTTCCCACGCCTCAGCCCCCAACCAGGAACTCTGTTCGTGGTCGGAGAACCACGGACAAATACGCGGAGCAGGCGCGATGGATCCATGCGCGCAAGAAAAAACCCCGCCAGGGGAGAGCCGGGCGGGGTAGGAGGTTATTGGAGGCTGAGGTGCTGGGCTGCAACACCATAGCCAGACGACCGTAGCCGGTTCAGCTTACGACAGCCTGACAGGCCGGGACGGATCGGATCACAAGTCGAATTCCATGAATCGGCTGCGCAATCGGTCGCCGGAAATAGAAAACCCCGCTCGGGGCCGAGCGGGGTCGACTGGGTATGGAGGCCCGGTGTTGGTCCACCGGGCAAGGCGACGCTAGAGCATTCGGCTGACAGGCGCCTTACGCAAGCTCGTGCGAAGCTGGCAACTAAGTTTAGAGCCGCTCTCGCGTCCCAATTCAGACATCCCCCCGCACAACTTCAGACACATCCGTTGGCGACACTTGGCGGGCGGCGAAGCCATGGGGGAAACGTGGCGCGCTGCGAACGGGGTGGCATCATGGACAAGGTAGAGCGGTCATTCGCCGCCGCGACGGCGGCTGGCTTCGTGGTGGCGGTCATCGGCATCGTGCTGCTGGCGCTGATGTAACGGCAGCTTTGGCGGCACGTGCCGCCAAAGCTTGCGAAAACAACCCCATGCACAGTAGGCAACAGCCTGTTTCGGCTGGCGTTTCCTAATGCACCTTAATCTCGTCCAGCGGCAGACGGAGATCGGCGGCACGCTCCGCGCGGTCCTTTTTGCGGAACTCGATTTCCTTGCGCTCGAACTTGCGCATCTCCTCGAGCGCCGCCTCCAGCAGAGAATTGCGCCTGCCAGCATCGTGCTGCGTATTTTTCGTCATGACCCAATCCCCCATTGTGGCGGCTCCGTTTCAAGTCCGGGCCTGCGGAAAGGTTCGGTGCCACAAGATTACGGAATGATGACGGCGCGTCTTTGATGCGCGTCATCTTCGAGGGCCAAGCAAAGCAAAAACGCCGCCCGCTTACAAAAACGCCGCCCGCTTAAACGAAGCGCAGGCGGCGGTTGTCCAGCCCCGGGAGGGAGATTGTAAAATCCCGATACCGGTGTGTCTGAGCGCGCCGTGCCAAGGTTCAATGCACGGGATGGCCGCGTCAGCGAGTGGCATCACTTCAGCGAGTGGCCTTACTTCTCAGGCGGGTGAAGTGCGACCTTCTGCAGCTCAAGCTCTGCCATCATCTGGGCCGTGGCAGCTTCGATCTGCCGGTCGCTGATGTTCGCTTTGATCCGTCGATACCGGGCGATCTGACTATCTAGTTCTGTGCACTTCTCACACATGGCTCGCCACTCAAACCAGGCGGGAGCCTGAAGTACTCTCAGCCACCGTTGCCCGGGATCATGGACGGTGATGGAAACAAACTAGCACAGATGAGATTTGTTTCTAATCAGTCACTTTGGGGGCTGGAGCCCTGGGGACCGCAGCCATTCGCTCATCTGCGAGCCGATTTCGGCTTGGCGAGCCCTGCGCAGGGCCTCATCTCGGACTGGCCCATGCGGGAGTGACTCGGCTTCTTCGCGGAGACGTCTGGCTTCTTCGGCAAGGCGATCTTCAAGGGACACGATCTGTTTAAATCGTCGGCGTGTCTGCATGACGCTACCTCGGGTCCTAACCGTGGGTTCGAATTTCTGATTTTAATATGCCGATTAGCGTCCGTCGGTTCCGTAGTGGACACTCGCAAATCAGGCCGCTCGCAAATCCGAACTAGGCCACGGCGCTCGGAAATAGGCCGAGGCCCAAATTCCACAAAGAACATATTGCGAACTGAGAACAAATAGTGTACGTTGATTTTATCGACGATCCGCCGCCAATCGTTTGTCCCGCACCCGAATCCTCGCCATAAGGAGCACGACCCAATGTCCACCACTGCCCTGCGTATCGTCGAAGGATCCTCCATGGACAAGAGTAAAGCTCTGGCTGCCGCGCTCTCCCAGATCGAGCGCCAGTTCGGCAAGGGCTCGGTGATGAAGCTTGGCAAGAACGACCGCTCGATGGATGTCGAGGCGGTGTCGTCCGGGTCGCTTGGGCTGGATATCGCGCTCGGCATCGGCGGCCTGCCCAAGGGCCGTATCGTCGAGATCTACGGGCCGGAATCCTCGGGCAAGACCACGCTGGCGCTGCATACGGTGGCGGAGGCCCAGAAGAAGGGCGGCATCTGCGCCTTCATCGACGCCGAGCACGCGCTCGATCCGGTCTATGCCCGCAAGCTCGGGGTCAACATCGACGAACTCCTGATCTCGCAACCGGATACCGGCGAGCAGGCGCTGGAAATTTGCGACACGCTGGTGCGTTCGGGCGCGGTCGACGTGCTGGTGATCGATTCGGTCGCAGCGCTGGTGCCGAAGGCCGAGCTCGAAGGCGAGATGGGCGATGCGCTGCCGGGTCTGCAGGCCCGTCTGATGAGCCAGGCGCTGCGCAAGCTCACGGCCTCGATCAACAAGTCCAACACCATGGTGATCTTCATCAACCAGATCCGCATGAAGATCGGTGTGATGTACGGCTCGCCGGAAACCACGACCGGCGGCAACGCGCTGAAATTCTATGCCTCCATCCGCCTCGACATCCGCCGCATCGGCGCGATCAAGGAGCGCGACGAAGTGGTCGGCAACACCACCCGCGTCAAGGTGGTGAAGAACAAGCTGGCACCGCCCTTCAAGCAGGTCGAGTTCGACATCATGTACGGCGAAGGCGTCTCCAAGATGGGCGAGATCCTTGATCTCGGCGTCAAGGCCGGCATTGTCGAAAAGTCCGGCGCCTGGTTCTCCTATGACAGCCAGCGTCTTGGTCAGGGCCGCGAGAACTCGAAAGCGTTCCTCAAGGCCAATCCCGACATCACCGCCAAGATCGAGACCTCGATCCGCCAGAACTCCGGCCTGATCGCCGAGCAAATCCTGGCCGGCGCGCCCGAGCGCGACGCCGACGGCGAGGAGCCGGCGGACGAGTAAGCTCGACCGGCAAAAGTTTTCGCGAGGAGCGGGCGCTGAGGACGTTGAGTTGCCGACGTCGTCAGTGCCCGTTTCTTTTTGCGTTGTAGCGGTCGGGTGGTGCGATGAAGCGTCTGATCTTGACTGGCTGGGGCGGCGGCAGTGAGCTTGCTCGATCGGGTCTGGCCGAGATCGTCATACCGTTTCATTTTCAATTTGAGTGGGGGCCACTCCCGCCGGCGGAAAAGCTCTCGGCTTATTTCGCTGCCTACACGACAGATCTTGGCCCGGCCGAACACTGGTCGGATTGGGTTCGTTGGCCACGGGGTGCCAAGGGTCGCAAATTATCGCTGGCCGAATTTTGCGAGCCGTATGACACGATCGAACTCTGGTTCGCAGCGACTCCCCGAGACCAGCTGCAACTGGTCTGGTTGCTCGATCACCTCAGCAGCTGTCCTGCGCTCGCGCAGAAGCTCGGGCTGCGATTGCTGGATTCCGATCTGATGTTCGATCCTGATTATGATCTCGCCAAGTGCGAGCCCCATATCCCAGTCGTGGACGTCCGTGCAGCGGAGTTCGAGACTGCCAAGTTGGCGTGGTCGGCCTACCGCGCGCCGACCCCGGAGGCCTGCATTGATCTCCTTCAGAGTGATCTGAGTGCCTTGCTGATGTTGCGGCCAGCCTTGCTCGAACTCCTGGCAGAACTCCCGTCTCCTCTGACAGGACTCGGTGCGACCGAGATGCGATTTCTGGAGATGCTCGCCTGGTATGCCAACACGAATGCGTTGTTCCATCTCCGCTCGCAACGGCGCACATACGTGTTCGGTGAGTTCGATTTGGGTTCGTTGCTGGAAGGGCTCGCACTCGGTCCTAAGCCCGCAGTAGCCGGTCTGGGCGACGAACTTCGTACGATCGATCCTCAGAATTTGCGATCTCGGCACGAAGTCTATCTCCGAAGCCGCCTCTCGCTGACCGAGTTCGGGAAGGCTGTCCTGGCTCACCAGGAAGACTTCAGTCGTCATAATCCCATCGATCGCTGGTGGGGTGGTACGCATCTGACCAACGACCGACTGTGGCGCTACGGCGCGGCTTTGACGAAGCCTTGAGGTCACCGGCATGACGCGCCTCATGTTGACAACAGACACGTCCGCCGCCGGGGCGATACAACATGCCGGCCTCGCCGATCTCGTCATCGCCATCGAGCGCCGGCTTGTTTGGGGACCGCTGCCGTCCGACGCCGAGCTTGATGCATTTTTTGCGGCACGCACAACGCAGCCACCTGGAGTTCATTGGTTGGCCGATACACCATCCTGGCGCCTCGAAGAATGGGGTGTGAAGGATCGCGGATTGGTCGAGCTTTTGTCCGAGTCTGATGGGCTTGAGGAAGGTCCATTCGCGCTCGAAATGCACAACGATTCCGTTCGTCTCGCCCAGTACAAGCAATCTCGCCTGTTGCTGACTGAACTCGGGAAGGCGGTGCTGGCGGGAAACGCGGATGCTCTCCGCTACAACCCGATCCATCGCTGGTGGGGTGGTACTGAACTGACCAATGAACGGCTCTGGCGG
The DNA here is from genome assembly GCF_021458635.1 of Bradyrhizobium monzae. Lineage (GTDB taxonomy): Bacteria > Pseudomonadota > Alphaproteobacteria > Rhizobiales > Xanthobacteraceae > Bradyrhizobium. The sequence continues at coordinate 564,938 of NZ_JAIRDQ010000001.1, read as the reverse complement.
TGGGATCACGAAGGCCGCTCATTGGTCGCGCCTGGCTGATGCCTGCGTGTTCGCTCAACATGTTCCCGTATTGCGTATCAATTTTGAGGGGCAGTCGTGTCACATCTGATCTTGGCAACGAACGATCGTGCGGAGGACACGCTTCGCCAGTCGGGTTTGGCGAACATCGCGCTCGGATTCTATCCACGCTTCGTCTGGACAAAATTGCCTTCCAAGGAGCGGCTCTTGGTGGGGCTGGAGCGGCGATCGGCCAAGCACTGCAATTCTGGGGATCATTGGCTCGATGATGTTTGTCACGGCGCGTTGGACGGTTTCGGCACGCGCGATATCGGCTTCTTCGAGCTGTGTGCAAAGTTCGATTCGATCGAAGTGTGGGTCGATCCGCTCCCCAATGATGAACTCGTGCTGGTCTGGCTACTCGACCTGCTTCGCCCCTACAAGGACATCACGACGAAGCTGAGCCTGGTGCATGCGGATGACAAGGTAGCGAACTATGCTCCGGAGTCTGTCGCGAAATGGAAGCTGCCGGCCTTCAAGGTGACCGACAACCATTTGGTGATGGCGAGCCGCGTTTGGCAAGCCTATCGGGCTGAAACGCCAAAACCCTGTTTCGATCTGTTGATGACGGATCTGGCGATCCTGCCGAGACTTCGATCGGCGCTCATTGCGTTGCTTGAAGAACTTCCAGACAGTGTGACGGGACTCGGTGCCACCGAAATGGATATTCTGGACTTTGTGAACGAGGGGCATACCGACCCAAGGCGTGTCACCGAGGCGAGGTGGATGCGCGATGTATTCGATGAAAACGACGCGTGCGATGCTTTGCTCGAATTGGGCGCACATTCGGCGCCGGCGGTCCTGTTGGGCGATCCGGCGTTCGACAATGAGGACCGCTACTTCGGCAGGAGCGAGTGGAAGGTCGCGCTGACTGAACTCGGGCGTTCAATTTTTGCGCGCGAGGACGATATGTGGCGCCACAACCGGATTTATCGCTGGTGGGGTGGTACCGAACTCACCAACGAACGGCTGTGGCGATGGGATCGCGAAAGCCGATCGTTGGTTGCGCCTGAGTAATGCGTGCGTACTGTAGGATGGGTAGAGCGCAGCGAAACCCATCGTTTTTCTATCGCCAGCGGACGGGGCAGTGATGGGTTTCGCTTTCGCTCTACCCATCCTACGTACTACGAAACCTCCGTCGCCTTACTCCGCGGCTTCCGCGTAATCGCTCACCGGCGGGCAGGAGCACACCAGATTGCGGTCGCCGTAGACATTGTCGACGCGGCCGACCGGGCACCAATATTTGTCGGTGCGCGAGGAGCCCGCGGGGAAGCAGCCCTCGGAGCGGGCATAGGCGCGCTTCCAGTCGTCATCGGCGATGTCGTGTACGGTGTGCGGGGCGTGACGCAGCGGTGACGCTTCGATCTTGAAGCGGCCGGCCTCGACCTCGGCGATCTCTTTCCGGATCGCGATCATGGCGTCACAAAAACGATCGAGCTCCGCCTTCGATTCCGACTCGGTCGGCTCGATCATCAGCGTGCCCGGCACCGGGAAACTCATGGTGGGCGCGTGGAAGCCGTAGTCGATCAGGCGCTTGGCGATGTCGTCCACGGTGACGCCGGACGTTGTCTTCAGCGGCCGGGGATCGACGATGCACTCATGCGCGACGCGGCCCTTCTCGTTCTTGTAGAGCACCGGGAAATGGGCATCGAGCCGGGCCGCGATGTAGTTGGCGTTGAGGATCGCGATCTCGGTGGCGCGCTTCAGGCCTTCGCCGCCCATCATCAGAATGTAGATGTAGGAGATGGTCAGGATCGAGGCCGAGCCGAACGGTGCGGCCGAGACCGGGCCGACCGGGGCATCCGCCTGCGTTGCCGGATGACCGGGCAGGAACGGCGCAAGATGCGCTCTTACGCCGATCGGGCCCATGCCGGGACCGCCGCCGCCATGCGGGATGCAGAAGGTCTTGTGCAGATTGAGATGGCTGACATCGGCGCCGTAATCGCCGGGCCTGCTAAGGCCGACCTGCGCATTGAGGTTGGCGCCGTCGAGATAGACCTGGCCGCCATGGCCATGCACGATGTCGCAGATCTCGCGAATGTGCTCCTCGAACACGCCATGCGTCGAGGGATAGGTGATCATGACCGCCGCGAGGTCCTTCGAGTGCTTCTCCGCCTTGGCGCGGAGATCATTGACATCGACGTCGCCGTTGGCCTCGCACGCAACCACCAGCACGTCCATGCCGACCATCGCGGCCGAAGCCGGATTGGTGCCGTGGGCGGAGGAGGGGATCAGGCAGATTTTTCGGTGCATCTCGCCGCGTGCGGCGTGATAGCCGCGGATTGCGAGCAGCCCGGCATATTCACCTTGCGCGCCCGAATTCGGCTGCAGCGAGATCGCGTCATAGCCGGTGATGTCGCACAGCCATTTTTCCAGCCGCGCGAACAACGCGTGGTAGCCGGCGGCCTGCTCGCGCGGGGCGAACGGGTGGAGGCTACCGAATTCCGGCCAGGTCAGCGGCATCATCTCGGTGGTGGCGTTCAGCTTCATCGTGCAGGATCCGAGCGGGATCATCGCGCGGTCGAGCGCGAGGTCGCGGTCGCTGAGCTTGCGCATATAGCGCAGCATCTCGGTCTCCGAGCGATGCGCGTGGAACACCGGATGGGTGAGGAACGCTGTGGTGCGCTTCAGAGACTCCGGAAGGGCCTCGCGCGTGGTCGCGTCGATTTCTGCATAGGAAAGCTGGCCGCCGAACGCGCGCCAGACTGCCTCGACCGTCGCGGGGGTCGTAGTTTCATCGAGCGCGATGCGCAACGCGCTTTGGCCAACACCGAGATTGATTGTCTCGGCGGTCGCGCGCGCGACGATCTCGGCGCGCCTGGCGCCGGCATCGACGCTGAGCGTGTCGAAGAAGCTTTCGCTGGGCGGAGCAAAGCCGAGCTTGCGCAGGCCGGCCGCGAGCACGGCGGTACGGCGATGCACATTGCGCGCGATCTGCGCAAGGCCCTCGGGCCCGTGATAGACCGCATACATCGACGCGATCACGGCGAGCAGCACCTGCGCGGTGCAGATGTTGGAGGTCGCCTTCTCGCGGCGGATGTGCTGCTCGCGGGTCTGCAGCGCAAGGCGATAGGCAGGCATCCCGCGGGAGTCGACGCTGAGGCCGACGATGCGGCCGGGCAGCGAGCGCTTCAGCGCATCGCGCACCGCCATATAGGCGGCGTGCGGTCCGCCATAGCCCATCGGCACGCCGAAACGCTGCGCCGAGCCGATCGCGATGTCGGCGCCGAGCTCGCCGGGCGAGGCGATCAGCGTCAGCGCCAGCAGATCGGCGGCCACGATCGCGAGCGCGCCCTTGGCCTTCAGGGCCGCGATCGCGGGCCTGAGGTCGCGCACAGCGCCCGATGAGCCCGGATATTGCAGCAGCGCGCCGAGCACGTCGGCCTTGTCGAGATCGGTGAGGGGATCGCCGACGACCAGCGACCAGCCGAGCGGCTCGGCGCGGGTGCGCATCACCGCGAGCGTCTGCGGATGCACGTCCTTGTCGACGAAGAAGGCTTTGGCTTCGACCTTCGAGTGCCGCTCTGCGAGCGCCATGGCTTCGGCCGCGGCAGTCGCCTCATCGAGCAGCGAGGCGTTGGCGACGTCGAGCCCGGTGAGATCGCAGATCATGGTCTGGAAATTGAACAGCGCTTCCAGCCGGCCCTGGCTGATCTCTGGCTGGTAGGGCGTGTAGGCCGTATACCAGGCGGGGTTTTCCAGGATGTTGCGCTGGATCACCGCAGGCAAAATCGCGCCGGAATAGCCTTGGCCGATCAGCGAGGTGAAGACCTGGTTCTGGCGCGCGAGCTCGGCCATATGTGCAATCGCCTCGGTCTCGCTCAGCGCCTTGCCGAGATCGAGCGAGGCGGCCTGCCGGATCGAGGCCGGCAGCGTTTCCGACATCAACGCGTCGACGCTCTTGGCGCCGACAGTTTCGAGCATTGCGGTGACATCGCGCGCCGAGGGGCCGATGTGGCGGCGAACGAAAGTGGCGGCGGTGTCGCCGCTGGATTTACGGTGCGCGGTCATCGCTTGCTCCATCGTCTTTAAGCCGTGTGGGCCTTGTAGGCGGCTTCATCCATGAGGCCGCCAAGCTCGCTCTTGTCGGCAATCCTGATCTTGAAGAACCAGGCCGCGGCTTGCGCGTCCGAGTTCACCAGCGCGGGCTCGGCGGCGAGCGCGTCGTTGGTCTCGAGCACTTCGCCGGTCACGGGCGCATAGACGTCGGAGGCGGCCTTCACCGATTCCACGACGGCGGCGGCTTCGGCCTTCTTCAGGCTGCGGCCGACCTTGGGCAGCTCGACGAACACGACGTCGCCGAGCTGCGACTGCGCGTAATCGGTGATGCCGACGGTTGCGACATCGCCGTCGATCGCCAGCCATTCGTGGTCAGAGGTGTACAGCGTCGTGGTCATTTCTTAGGTCCTCAGCGTTTGTAGGTGTTTTTCACGAAGGGCATGGCGGCGACGGTGACGGGCAAGCGTTGCCCGCGCACTTCCGCAAAGAGTTTTGTGTCGAGCGCGCTTAAGCCTGTGGGCACATAGCCCATCGCGACCGGCGCATTGAGGCTCGGGCCGAAACCACCCGAGGTGACCTTGCCGATCGGCTCGCCGCCCGCGCTATCGGCAAACAGCAGCGCGCCTTCGCGCACCGGCGCGCGGCCCTCGGTGCGCAGGCCGACGCGGCGGCGGGATGCGCCGTGATCGAAATGAGCCAGGATTTTCTCGGCGCCGGGAAAACCGCCGGCGCGGGCGCCACCGGTGCGGCGGCTCTTCTGCACCGACCATTCCAGCGCGGCTTCGACTGGCGTGGTTTCTGTGTCGATGTCGTGGCCGTAGAGGCAGAGCCCGGCTTCCAGCCGCAGGCTGTCGCGGGCGCCGAGGCCGATCGGCATCACGTCGGGATTGTCCAGCAGCGTCCTGGCAAGGCGCTCGGCATCGGCCGCGGGCACCGAAATCTCAAAGCCGTCCTCGCCGGTATAGCCCGAGCGCGAGACGAAGCAGGCGAGACCGGCGACCACATGCGGGCCGGCATCCATGAACGTCATGGCGGGCGCCTCTGCACACAATTTCGCCAGCGAAGCTTCGGCCTTCGGGCCCTGCAGCGCGATCAGTGCACGATCGGCGAGCGAATCGATGATGCAGGTCTCGGAGAGATTTGCGCGCAGATGCGCCTCGTCCTCTTCCTTGCAGGCGGCATTGACGACCAGGAACAAATGATCGCCGAAATTGGCGACCATCAGATCGTCCAGAAGGCCGCCATTTGCATTGGTGAACTGGGCGTAGCGCTGCCGCCCCGGTGCAATCGCCACGATGTCCTGCGGCACCAGCCGCTCCAGCGCGCGGGCGGCGTCCTCGACCTTGCCCGATTTCGGACGAAGCGCGATCTGGCCCATGTGGGAGACGTCGAACAGGCCGGCCTGGCTGCGGGTATGGAGGTGCTCTTTCAGGACGCCGGCGGGGTACTGGACGGGCATGTCGTAGCCCGCGAACGGCACCATCTTGCCGCCCAGCGTCACATGAAGGTCGTAGAGGGGGGTACGTCTAAGGGACTTATCGTCGTCGCGCACTGGCATCGCAGGGGTCCTCGGCGGTTCCCCGGGGACGATTCCCCGGCGGACACCAGTCGAAGCCCCATCTGTCGCTGTGCCTGAGAGTATTATCCCGTCGGCGGACGCAGTCCGGACCTTAAGCCCGTCGGCGCCTCTTTCCAGATGTCGTCAAAGCCACGCGGTCCTTTTGCCTGAGAGTTTCCGGGGCGGTTGCTCCTTCGGCGCCGGCAGTGAAGCCGGTCTCTCCCGACGTGGCCGTACGATACAGATGGGTACAGACCACAGCCCGGCCAAGCCTGTCAACGCGCCCTTTGCGGCTTTCAACGGGATTGCAGCGGGATTGCGCGACTGCGGCAACCCTCTGATCTCTCTGCACAGTTTCTGGACAGCGAAGCTGGCCTTGTCTAAAAGCGCTCTGGCCCGCAGATATCAGCCCAAACGCGCGGTTTGGATGGCTGGGAAGCGGGTCCAAGCACACCCGATTGGATGAACATGAGCGGCGTCAACGAGATCAGGTCGACCTTTCTGAACTTCTTTGCCGAGAACGGCCACGAGATCGTGTCGTCCTCGCCATTGGTGCCGCGCAACGATCCGACGTTGATGTTCACCAATGCCGGCATGGTGCAGTTCAAGAACGTCTTCACCGGCGTCGAGAAGCGGCCCTATCAGCGCGCCACCACGTCACAGAAATGCGTGCGCGCCGGCGGCAAGCACAACGACCTCGACAATGTCGGCTACACCGCGCGCCATCTCACCTTCTTCGAGATGCTCGGCAACTTCTCGTTCGGCGACTATTTCAAGGAGCGCGCGATCGAGCTGGCCTGGAAGCTCATCACGAAGGACTTTGGGCTGAACAAGGACAAGCTGCTCGTCACCGTCTACCACACCGACGACGAGGCGCACGGGCTCTGGAAGAAGATCGCAGGCTTCTCCGACGACCGCATCATCCGGATCCCGACCTCGGACAATTTCTGGGCGATGGGCGACACCGGTCCGTGCGGCCCGTGTTCCGAGATCTTCATCGACCGCGGCGATCACATCTGGGGCGGCCCTCCGGGCTCGCCGGACGAGGACGGCGACCGCTTCCTCGAATTCTGGAATCTCGTCTTCATGCAATACGAGCAGGTGACGAAAGAGGAGCGTGTGGATCTGCCGCGTCCCTCGATCGACACCGGCATGGGACTGGAGCGCATGGCCTGCATCATGCAGGGCGTCGACAGCGTGTTCGAGACCGATCTGTTCCGTCACCTGATCGATGCGACGTCGTCGGCGCTGGGCCACGGGCCGAACGAGCAGACCGTCGCCTCGTTCCGCGTCATCGCGGACCACTTACGTTCCTCCGCCTTCCTGGTTGCGGATGGCGTGCTGCCCTCGAACGAGGGCCGCGGCTATGTGCTGCGCCGGATCATGCGCCGCGCGATGCGCCATGCGCAGCTGCTGGGCGCGAAAGAACCGCTGATGCATCGCCTGGTCTGGGCGCTGGTTCGCGAGATGGGCCAGGCCTATCCGGATTTGATGCGCGCGGAAAACCTGATCGAGGAAACGCTGCGGCTGGAAGAGACCCGCTTCCGCAAGACGCTGGTGCGCGGCCTCGCGATCCTCGACGAGAAGAGCGCGTCCCTGAAGAAGGGCGACATGTTCGACGGCGACGTCGCCTTCACGCTGTACGACACCTACGGCTTCCCGCTCGACCTGACCCAGGACGCGCTGAAGTCGCGCGGCATCGGCGTCGACCAGGCCTCGTTCACTGACGCCATGGAGCGGCAGAAGGCCAAGGCGCGCGAGTCCTGGAAGGGGTCCGGTGAAGCGGCCTCCGAGGCGATCTGGTTCCCGCTGCGCGAAAAACTCGGGGCCACCGAATTCCTGGGTTACGAGACCGAGAGCGCCGAAGGTGTGGTCTCCGCGCTGGTGAAGGACGGCCATGAAGTAGCCCACCTCAAAGCTGGCGACACCGGCGCGCTGCTGTTGAACCAGACGCCATTCTACGCGGAGTCCGGCGGCCAGGTCGGCGACACCGGTGTGCTGACGGGTGAGGGCGGCATCAAGTTCCGCGTTACCGACACGCAGAAGAAGCTCGGCGATTTCTTCGTACACGTCGGCACATTGGAGAGCGGCGAACTGAAGGTCGGCACGGCGCTGCAGCTCGAGGTCGATCACGGCCGGCGTTCGTCGATCCGCGCGCATCACTCGGCGACGCATCTCATTCACGAGGCGCTGCGCCAGGTGCTCGGCGATCACATCGCCCAGCGCGGCTCGATGGTTGCGCCGGATCGTCTGCGGTTCGACTTCGTGCATCCGAAGCCGATCACGGCAGAGGAGCTTGCCCGCGTCGAGGACATCGCCAACGACGTGGTGCTGGAGAACGACGAGGTCACCACCCGCGTCATGGGCGTCGACGAGGCCCGCGAGGCCGGGGCGCGCGCGCTGTTCGGCGAAAAGTATGGCGACGAGGTCCGCGTCGTCTCGATGGGCAAGACCGCGCGCGAGCGCGGCGTCAATGCGCTCGGCTGGTCGGTCGAGCTCTGCGGCGGCACCCATGTGCGGCGCACCGGTGATATCGGCCTGATCACGCTGACCGGCGAGAGCGCGGTGGCCTCGGGCGTCCGCCGTATCGAGGCTTTAACCGGCAACTACGCGCGAAAACACGCCAACGAGACCATGGCGCTGGCGAAGACGGCGGCGAGCGAACTCCGCACCTCGATCGAAGACGTCCCGGCGCGCATCACCGCGCTGATGGAGGAGCGCAAGAAGCTCGAGCGCGAGCTCTCCGACGCCCGCAAGAAGCTCGCGATGGGCGGCGGCGCGTCGGCCGGTAGCAATGGTGCAGCTTCCGGTGTGCGCGAGGTCGGCAACGTGAAGCTGATGGCGCGTGCGGTCGAGGGCATCGAGATGAAGGATCTCAAGAGCCTGGCCGACGACGGCAAGAAGCAGATCGGCTCCGGCGTGGTCGCGATCATCGGCGTCACCGAGGACGGCAAGGCCGGCGTCGTGGTTGGCGTGACCGCCGATCTCACCTCGCGCTTCAATGCGGTCAATCTGGTGAAGGTCGCCTCCGAAGCGCTCGGCGGCAAGGGCGGCGGCGGACGGCCCGACATGGCGCAGGCCGGCGGCCCCGACGGCGCCAAGGCGTCCGAGGCGCTCGCGGCGATCGAAAAAGCCATGGCAGGCGCGTAAGGATGCATGCGGAGCGGCCTGAAGGCTCCGCTCCGATAAGTCAGTGCGAGTCAAAGCCCGACAGGAACTTGCGTGTTTCAGCGTCCATCCGGCCTCCGCGCGCGGCAATCTCCTCACGAGCCGACTGGAACGTGTAGCCGAGATGTGCGCCGTCGCGCCACGGATAGAATGCGCCACACCAATAGCCGGGGTTAATTTGGCGGCAGCGAAAGGTGAGGGGCTCCTTCCCGGAAGGCGCGTCCGACGTGATGTAGACGTCGCCTGACTGCGATGCCGTCTTGAGGGAATCCTGGTAGGTCGAGCGTGTCCCTCCGAACTCACCTAGGATCACCTCGTCCGGCGCAAACACATAGATGTTGGTCGGGAAGTCGAGCTTGTTGTCTCCGCCACGCTTGGCAGCAGCGTGAGCATCGCAATAGGTCTTGGCCCAATCCGCGACTGCGCCCGTGCAAAGCGCTGGTGTCACCAGGCCGAAGTTGCGCAATTTGAGCCACATGTTCGTGGCCTTGACGGGACGTTTGCCATCATCGTTCACGTCGCAGAACTCCCGCAGGCTGACCTTCTGCTCGAGGTAGTACGCATCACGGCTGGAAGTCCTGCCGAGATAGATGTTCCAAAAGGATGCGGCAGGAATTGAAAGAACACCGTTGGCAATCGTCACGTGGAACGTTGTGCTGCGGCAAGCCTCGGAGGCGGGCCGCATCTTCCAGTCATACCACCAGGTCGGGACGACGATGAGGGCGGGCACGATCGCAAATCCCAAAATGCCGATCGCGAGCAGGTAGCGCAACCGGAGTCCGTAAGCCGCGAACAGCAGGGTACAGCCGCGGACGACAACGCCGGTTGCGAATCCGGTGGTCACGAGCGCCCAGAATGCCACTCCGATTCCGCCGCCGGGGCCCTCGTTGTAGTCGAGGCGGGACGACACGATCCAATGCTCGATCCACAATGCGGCTATCATGGCGCCGAAGATGCACGTCACGCCCAGCCACCAGCGCCACGTCGGCATCAGCGCGGGGATCGCGTACGGGATCAGGGCAACGGCAGTTAAGAAGAGAAGGAGATTGGCCGTCACGGAGTTGTTCCTTGAACCTGGGGACAACTCTTAGATGTAGTTCATGAGAGCGCGGTAAAGAGGCAGGCGCGGTTGTCCCGGCCTGCCGATAGGATGCGTTTACCAACCGGCTGATGGCGGCCCTAGCCCTTCTTCAGGAAGACGTACTCGGCCGAATACGGCGCGCTTTTGAACTCGCCGGCCTTGTCGCATGCGCCGTCGAGCTTGCCGCCATGGGTGTTGATGCGCTGGACCGTGGTGACCGGCGTCAGCACGCCGCTGCCGCGATGGGTGGTGACCTCCAGCTTCAGCCAGGCAATATCGGCAGCCGTTGCACCCGGCGCGTTGCCTGAGGCCTTGGCGGCCACGGCGCTGCCGTCGGCGTACTCCCAGTTCGGCCCGGCATAGTGCCGGCCGATGGTCTTGCCCTCTACGAGCAGCGTCGCGATCGGCTCGCGAAACGCCCAGGCGAGCTTGCCGTCGGCGCCTAGCTTGCACTCATAGACCTGCGCGCCCTCGGCGTGGACGCTCAGGACGACGCTCTCGCCGGCGGCAGTGATGGCGTCGGGCAGCGCCTCGGCCGCGGAGGCGGGCCCGGCCATGGCGGCGAGCAGCAACAGGCAGGGGACGGCGAACTTGGTGATGGTCATGGGAGGCCTCCGCACGATGGGGTCAAAATGAATGGGCCGCGCCTGCGCGCGGCCCATAATCATGTCTAACCCCGATCGGGCGAGAATAATGCGGAGGCTTACGCCAACGCTTTCGTGAGATTCTCCGCGACCTTGTCGAGGAAGCCGGTGGTCGAGAGCCAGCGCTGGTCGGCGCCGACCAGGAGCGCGAGGTCCTTGGTCATGTAGCCTTCCTCGACCGTGTCGACGCAGACCTTCTCCAGCGTGTTCGCGAACTTGGCGAGCGCCGGATTGTTGTCGAGCTTGGCGCGGTGTGACAGGCCGCGGGTCCAGGCGAAGATCGACGCGATCGAGTTGGTCGAGGTCTCCTTGCCCTTCTGGTGCTCGCGGTAGTGGCGGGTCACGGTGCCGTGGGCGGCTTCGGCTTCCACGGTCTTGCCGTCCGGGGTGAGCAGCACCGAGGTCATCAGGCCGAGCGAGCCGTAGCCCTGCGCGACCGTGTCGGACTGCACGTCGCCGTCGTAGTTCTTGCAGGCCCAGACGTAGCCGCCGGACCATTTCAGCGCCGAGGCCACCATGTCGTCGATCAGGCGGTGCTCGTAGGTCAAGCCCTTGGCCTCGAATTCCTTCTTGAACTCGCGGTCGTAGATGTCCTGGAAGATGTCCTTGAAGCGGCCGTCATAGACCTTCAGAATCGTGTTCTTGGTCGAGAGATAGACCGGGTAGTTGCGCAGCAGGCCATAGTTCAGCGAGGCGCGGGCGAAGTCGATGATGGAATCGTCGAGATTGTACATCTCCATGGCGACGCCGGCGCCCGGAGCCTTGAACACTTCCTTCTCGATCACGGTGCCGTCCTCGCCGACGAACTTCATCGACAGCGTGCCCTTGCCCGGGAACTTGATGTCGGTGGCGCGGTACTGGTCGCCATAGGCGTGGCGGCCGATGATGATCGGCTTGGTCCAGCCGGGAACCAGGCGCGGCACGTTCTTGCAGATGATCGGCTCGCGGAAGATCACGCCGCCGAGAATGTTGCGGATGGTGCCGTTCGGCGACTTCCACATCTGCTTGAGGTTGAACTCCTTCACCCGCGCCTCGTCCGGGGTGATGGTGGCGCACTTGACGCCGACGCCGACCTTCTTGATCGCCTCGGCGGCGTCGATGGTCACCTGATCGTTGGTGTGGTCGCGGTACTCCATGCCCAGGTCGAAATACTGCAGCTCGACATCCAGGAACGGGTTGATCAGCTTGTCCTTGATGTACTGCCAGATGATCCGGGTCATCTCGTCGCCATCGAGCTCGACGACGGGATTGGATACCTTGATTTTTGCCATGATCGGGGAAGCCTTCTTGGGAACGGCGCTTTTGACGGCCGCGGTGGAAATCTCCCGCGCCTATAGCACCGCCCGGGGGCGGGCGGAAGCGGAGCGGTTATGCAGTTTCAGCCCATCTTTTCGCCGAGAACCGCCATTCCCTGAGGTCGGAATGACGGTTGTCGCGCCTTGTTTGGGCACCTGTCCCGCGAGCGAACCGGCGCCGTTCGAGAACGCCTCTAAAAGGCGGCCTGGGTGGCCGTGCCCGCCACGATGTACCAGGTCACGAACAGGCCGGACATCAAGGCACCCGGCAGGCTCGATCCGGTCCGTCGCCAGGTAAAGGTCGCGATCACGGCGACGATCGCGAGCAGCGGCACGAACTGGATGGCGACGATGGTCGAGAGCGGCACGAAGCCGGGGTCGGGGAGCGGGTTGAAAAGCTTTCCGGTCAGCCAGAGGGTGCCGTATTGCAGGACCAGCAGCACGATGAAGCCGAACGTCAGCGCCAGGATATTGGTCACATAGAGCGCGAGCCGCGGCGCCTCCATGGTCGAGAAATTCCGGTGCAGCACGTGCAGCGCCACGACGAAAAACGCCGTGAACGGAATCAAGTAGATCAGGAAGATCACAAACTGCTTCGGGTTCATCAGCTTCAGCGCGATGATCCAGAAGCGGAAGTCGATCTTGAAGGCGAGGTCGGCGAGCCACAGCGCGGCATAGCCGACTGCGACCGAAGCGATCGCGATCGCCAATGATTGGCCAACCAGTCCGGTCCGGGCAGTGCGCTTCGGGGCCAAGCGCATCAGCGCCAGCGTGATCAGGCCATTGATGATGGCCCAGACCAGGATCTGATTGGTGATGCCCTGCGGCAGGAATGCCGTCGGCGTCACGAAGCTGCCGCCCAGCGCGAAGGCCGGGTAGTAAGTCAGCGCCGGGATGAAGGCGGACAGGATGAACGCCGCGACCCAGCGCTGGCCGGTGGCGGCATGATGCGGCGGCATGGTGCCGTCGGCGACCGTGGGCAGGCGCAGACGGGAGAACATCTGCGCCTCGAGCAGGCCGTCGAAAGTGCCGATCAACAGCGCGACGAAACCGGCAAACGCGATCAGTGTGCCGAGCTCCTTGCGGAACCAGATTTGGTCGTCGGCCGGCCGCGGCGTGCCGCCCTGCAGCGTGTTGGCAAACCAGTCGAGGCTGTAGCCGATCGCCTCGTGCGAGATGTGTTCGGCCGGGTGCGTGATCGCGGGCGTGTACAGCACCCGCGCGGTCCCGGCCGCCAGGTCGCCATAGACCTTGCCCGGCTCGACCGGCCCCTGCGTGCCGAACATTGCCCAGAGCTTGGGGCTCTTGGTGACATCGCGGGCGAGATCGACACCCCACATCAGGATGGAGAATTCCTCGTACTGGGCGAACACCAGCGCCACATTGCGCGGCCAGCTCGTGGTGCCGTCGGCCGCAAATGGCTTGCCGGTCGAGGAGCCCTCCAGCACCATCGACTTGTAGTCATTTGGCATCGCGGTGGCTGCGGCCAGCACCGTCCAGCCGCCCATCGAGTGACCCTCGAGGCCGATATTGGCCTTGTCGACGATGTCGAGGCTGCGCAGATAAGCGAGGCCGTCAGGGCCGCCAAAGCCGTTGGCAAAGGCGGGTGGGTCGCTATAGCCATGGCCGGTCTGGTCCAGCGCCAGCACGACATAGCCGCGGCGGGCGAATTCGATGGCGAAGCCGTCCTGGGTCTCGCGCGAGTTGATATAGCCGTGAACGGCGAGGATGCCCGGTGCCGGGGTCTGCGCGGTGGCATTTTGGGGGATGTAGAGCAGGGCACTCATGGTGTTGCCCTTGGCGCCCTTGAACCTGACATCCTGGATCCGGATGCCGCCGGCGGTCTGCGTCAGATGGGCGACGAGGCCGCCCACCACGATCAAGACCGCTCCCAGAATTGCCAACGTCCATCGACCGCGCATCACGATTCCCCCCTGAACTGCGACTTTAGCTCTGCTCTTTCGGCTTCGCTTTAGTTGTGGTTGATAGCCATATCCGAAAGCAATGCGCGCGCAAGCCGAGCGGTGAAATCGTCCCCAATTGAGGTGCGATTGCGGTTTCGCAAACGGCGCTAACCCTGTTATCTCCCTTGAGAAATTGCGCCGCGCGGAAGACGGGCGGGCCGCATCGATGAAGGTCTGGATCAGCGTCTTCGGACAGACGTTCAAGCTCTTCGGAAGCCGAAGGCTAAAGCAGAAAGTGGAATGAGATGTCCGGCACCGACAAGACCAAGGCGGGCCTCGCCCTCGACGGTCCCATCGTGATCCTGGTCGAGCCGCAGCTCGGGGAAAACATCGGCATGGCTGCGCGCGCCATGGGCAATTTTGCCCTGAGCCGCTTGCGCATCGTCAACCCGCGCGACGGCTGGCCCAACATCGCCGCCCAGCGGGCGGCCGCCGGCGCCGACCACATTCTGGAAAAGGTGGAATTGTTCGACACGGTCGGCGAGGCCGTCGCCGATCTCGATCTGCTGTTCGCCACGACCGCGCGCCCCCACGACCAGGCCAAGCCGGTGGTGGGGCCCGAGGCCGCCGCGGCCGAGATTTCGGGGCACGTCGCCACCGGCGGCAAGGCCGGCATCCTGTTCGGCCGCGAGCGCTGGGGCCTGACCAACGAAGAGGTTGGGCTCTCCAACCGCATCATCACATTCCCGGTCAATCCCGGCTTTGCCTCGCTCAACCTCGCCCAGGCCGTGCTCCTGGTCGGCTACGAATGGTTCAAGCGGGCGACCTCGGGCGAGCTGCCGCACGCCATGCCGGAGCGTTCCGAACGCGCCTCGCAACATCAGATGCAGGCCTTCTTCGACAACCTCATCCGCGAGCTTGATCGCGTCGAGTTTTTGCGGCCCGCAGAGAAGCGCGACACCATGCTCGTCAATCTGCGCAACATCTTTAGCCGGATGGAGCCGACCAAACAGGACATGCACACCCTCCACGGGGTGGTGATGGCGATCGCGGAAGGCCGCAAGGGCCCGGCCAAGGGCGGCGTGCTCGACGGCGAGCAGGCCACGCGTCTGCGCGCGCTGCTGGCCGAGCACGGGCAGGGCGGCGGCGTGCCCGACAGCGGCTCGACCGTGCGCGGGCTCGCGCGCCTGCTCCGTCGCAACCCGACCGATGCCGAGCGCCTGCTCTGGCAGGCACTGACACGTGATCGCCGCTTCGCAGGTGGGTTCAAGCGCCAGACCCCGGTCGGCCGCCACATCCCGGACTTCGTTTCCTTCCCGCACCGGATCGCGATCGAGCTGGTCAACCCGGGCGAAGGTGAGACGATTGCTGCTGATCGTGCGGCAAGGCGGACGTGGCTGGAGGCGCGGGACTATCGGGTGATGGAGATCCGGGCCGCCGATGTCGAGCGAGATATCGAGGCCGAGTTGGTGCGGCTCGAGGGGGTGATTGCGCAATCGACCTGAGCCCGGACCCGCAACTAACTACCCCGATGCGCTGAATTGTCTTGCTGTCGACACCACGCCTCAGAGCTCATCCATTGCAGGGCCTGCTCCGTTGCACGCCCCTCACCAGGCGTAGCGCACGGTGCCCTTGCCGGCGTAGCTGCGGGTGACGTCGGAGAATTCGCCTTCGAAGGTGGCTGCGAGCGACAGGCCGTTTGCGAGCTTCACCTCCGCCGATGCAGTGGTGAGCGCCGCGTCGTGTGCCTGCGCCGCGCCGTTGACCACGAAGCTCGCGCCCGGCAGCGCCTGGAAGGTCGCGGCGACGGCGCGGTCGGCGTTGAAGTCGTGCGCCCACGCTGCGCGGCCGCGCAGGGTCAGGATTGCATCGGTGAACGCGAACGACTTGTCGGCGCGCAGGCCTAGCTCGGAGCGCGTGGCGGTGACGCTCTTCGAAGCGTAGCTTAGCGCAAAGGCATTGGTGCCGGAGAGCGCCTGCTCCGCATAGGCCGGCAGGTCGATGGTGGTGAACTGGGCCGCGGCATAAGGCGTCAGGCCAACGCCGCCGGTCCACGGCGCGATGTATCTGTAGCCGCCTTCGAGACGACCGGACCAGGTGTTGGCGTTGAAGCGCGCCTGCAATTGATCGATGCCGGCGATGGTGACGGTGCGATTGGTCGTCACGTCCTGCCAGCCATAGGCCAGCGCCGCGGTGACATAGGCGGGGCCGCTGTTGTGGCGGACGAAGGCGCCGGCCTGGAACAGATCGGAGCGGCCGGTGCCGCCGTTCGCCACCGAGAAGCTGGTGCCACCGCCGGCGAGCGCGAAGCCCGCGACGGTATAGGGCGAGAACCAGTAATCCGCACCGGCCGTGCCGCCGGCGATGCGGCTGGTGGCAAAGTTGGAGCCGAGCGTCGCGTTGCCGTCGGTGGTTTGCGAACCGCCGAAGCCAGCCGCCCAGACGTTCCAGGGTGACTCGGAGAGCGGAGCCGTCTTGCGATATATCGCGGCATAGGCCTCGCGCTCGGCGCCGGCACGCTTGCGGTTGCCGGCATAAGCGAGCGCATCACTTTCGTCGGCCGCATAACCCGTTGCGCCACCGGACGACGAACGCGGGTCGCCACGCCCGGCCACGAACGGATCGGTCAGCACGCCCATGAACAGGTTCATCGCATCAAAGGTGGTCTGCTGCGTGTCGGTCGCCGTCTCGCCCGAGGCCTGCGTCAGCGCATTGAGCAGAGGTTGACCCGACAGCGCGAACAGCGCGTTGAAGGCGGCCGGCATGGTCGCGCCGCCGGTCAGCGCGTTGTCGATGCCCGCGGCAACGTTCCTCTGATTGATGTTGGCGTTGCCTAGCAGGGCCGGCGACAGCAGCCCGGCATCGAGCGTCAGCAGCACGTCGTTGCCGACATAGGTCAGCCGCGCGTTGCGCGCAAAGCTGGAGGCGGTGAGGAAGTCCACGCCGGAGAAGGCGCCGTTCACCGCGCCCGCCGTCATGATCGTATAGGTCGTCGTCGCCGACACCCGCGCCAGCGGATCCACCACCACCTTGCCGGCGAGATTGGCGGTGGTGGTGACGATGGTCTTGTCGGCACTGCTGCCCGACACCTGCACCAGGTAGGTCGAGGCCGCGGTGAGCGTCAGGCTGCCGCTCACGGTGAAGGTGCCGATCGAATTGCCCGGCGCCAGCGTGCCGCCATTGATCAGCGTGGTGCCGACCGTACCGTTGCCGCCAAGCGTGCCGCCCGCGTTCACCGTCAGGCTCGACGCCGAGGTGAGATCGCCGTTGACGCTTAGAATGCCGCCATTGACGTTGAGGGGCCCTGCAAAGGTGCTGGTGCCGGTGAGCGTCCACACCGAGCTGTCGATCTTGTTGAAGGTGCCGAAGCCCTGATACTGCGCGGCTGCGCCGAGTTGCGAGATGTCGAAGCTTGCCGCCCCCGTGCCGCCGAGCTGGAACGTATCGCTGCCGGTGCCGAGCACGAGGCCCGAGATGACCGAGGCGGGCAGCAGCGTCAGCGTGTTGCCGGTGCCGGCGAACGCAATCGCCGCCGTGCCGCCGCTGATGGTGCCCGCGTTGACGACCGACGAGCCGCCGGCACTGCTGAAAATCCCGTACGTTAAGCCTGCGATGCTGGCGCCGGCATTGTTGGTCACTGCTACGCCGCTGTCAGCAGAAACGGCGTAGCCGACGCCGCCAGCGCTGGCGGAGATGGTGCCTGAGTTGGTGAGATCGATGACGCCGTGGCTCGTAACGCCGAATCTCCCGCCGGTGATGACGCCGCCTGCGTTGTTGATCACCGTCGCGCCGCTGGCGGCACTGATGGCGGCAGTAACGGGTGAAAGCGACTGGGAGGTGATGCTGCCGGAATTGGTCACGTTGGCGGTGCCGAGGGCATGAATTCCGTACTGTCTGCCGGTGATGCTGGCGCCGGCGTTGTTGACCACCTTCGCGGCGGTGGTGGCGCCAATGCCGGTGTTGCTCGTACCGGTGATGCTGCCGGAATTGGTGACGTCGGCGGAGCCGGTGGCGGCAAGAATTCCGTCCGCGCCGCTGATGCTGCCCCCGGTGTTGTTGGTGACCGTTCCGGCCGCGATCCAGATGCCATGGTTGACGGTGCCGGTGACGCTGGCGCCGCTGCCGACATTGACGGTGATTCCGGTTTCGTTGCCAGTGCCGTAGCCGGCGGTGCCGGCACTCGTGCCCGGTGCGCCGCCGCCCTGGTTGGTGGTGGTGCCGGTACAGCTCGCCGTCACGCCATTGGCGGAGGCCGGCGTACAATCCGCATGGGCCGAGGCCATTGCGATCAAGATGAAAAAACCTGCGGACGCCGATCCAACCGCTTGCCGCCGCAGCGACCTCAAGCCAAACAGCATGCCCGCCCACCCGCTCTGCAGCGCCCGGCCTTGTTCGCAACGGACCGGTTCACGCTGTCGTCGATATCAGGGAATGCCCGCCATATGCCGTCCTGCGGGCGCCCGGATGGCCACGGATAGCAGGATTCCATGACACCGTGTGCCCAACGAAGCGCGTATTGCCTCGTCGATGGGCAGACAGCGCCTTCAGGTTGTGTTTTTGCGAATGACTGTTGCAAGAGGTCCACAGCAAAGAGGCCTTGTCGTAGGGACGAAACGGCACATCGCCGGCATGCGCCGCCTCACGGCGGCGGCGGATGAGCAGCGTAGTCCGCCATTCAGGATCACCGTGTTGCACGGAGGGCGCGGGTTACGCGACGCTAACCCGCCCCACGCGCTGTTGCCATACGACACATGCCGTAGGGCCCTACGAAGGGTGCCCCAGCTGCACGTCACGCTCGACTGCAATCCATGTCGTCTTCGCGACGGCCAGCAACCTTCCACCTTCATCGCGCAGCGCGGCCTCGGCGGCGCGCTTGCGGCCGTCGCGGCTGGTTGGCCATGCCGTGATGATGCAGCGCGTGCCGGGGCGCGGGCGGGCTTCGATCCGCGCTGACATCCGGCCGAGCAGGAGTGGCGTCTTGTCGACGGCATTACTCTGCGGGTCGCAATTGCAGGCGAAGCCGGTGGGGCAGTCGAGTGCGGACCACAGAAATTCGGGCGCAACCAGGCCGTCCTCCGCGGCGAGATTTGGATCCGGCGTCCAGCTCGCTGCGAGAACTGGGCTCTGCGAATGGCGTCCGAGCGGTCCGGCGAAAATGCGCAGGCCGTCTCCTTTCGCTCTGGCAGGGCCGCAGACGAAACAGGTCGGCAGCGGATGCTCGTGCGGCTTGACCGGCGTCAGCAGTTCGGCGGCGCAGGCCTCATCAAAACTGGCGGTTTCCAGCCGAACAAGCTCGACACTCACCGCCCGTCCGGTCGCGACGACTTTGGCGCCATCGCGAAGCTCCCATGTGCCGTCGTCCGTTGCGATCGCAGCGAGCGGCGTGTCCAGCGGCGGCGGCGCGCGCAACGTCACCTCGGCGCCGCCAGGAATATGCTGGGCCAGCCGGCCGCAGACATAGCCGCCATTGCCGGAGTTTGGCGGACCGCAAAACCGCTTGTCGATGATGATCTCGGTCAAACCTGTCTTCCTGTCTTGCTCGTTCACGCGCATTCTATCGGATCTTGAGCACAATTCTTCCCTGAACCGTTCGATTGGCCACGGCGCGCATGGCTTCGGCGGCCTCCTCCAAAGGGAGGATGCGGTCGAGGTGCGGGCGGATGCGGTCGTCGGCCAGCAATTGCATCAACGTGTCGTTCATGCGCGCGGCCTCTGCGGAAAATTTCTCCGCCCAGGCGCCGACGAAGACGCCGATGATGGCATAGTTCTTGAGAAGCGGCAGGTTCATCGGGATCGACGGAATAATGCCACTGGTGAAGCCGATCGGCATCAGCCGCCCACCCCAGTTCATCAGCCGGGCCATCTGCTCGAGGATCGCGCCGCCGATATTGTCGAAGCCGACATCGATGCCTTGTCCAGATGTGATCGACTTGATCCGGTCGCGCAGATCCTCGCTGCGATAATTGATGACCTCGCTGGCGCCATAGCTGCGCACCAGCGCGGCCTTGTCGTCGGAGCCGATGCCAGCGATGACGCGCAGGCCGAGATGACGGCCGAGGTCGACGGCAGCGAGCCCGACACCGCCGGCGGCGCCTGTGATCAAAACGGTCTCGCCGCGTTGTGCCCGTGCCCGCTCGACCAGCGCGTAATAGGCGGTGCCGTAATTGTGCAGCACCGTCGCGGCTGCCTCGAACGCGACGCCATCAGGCAAACGTACGCTCTTCGACTCCTTGGCGATCATCCGTTCGGCGTAGCCGCCGGTCCAGCTGCTGCACGCCACACGATCGCCGGGGGCGAATCGAGTGACCTTCCCGCCGATGGCGACGACGACACCGGAGGCCTCCGTGCCCGGCACGAACGGCAGAGGCGGCCGCATCTGATAAAGGCCCGAAACCAGCAGCTGGTCCATGAAGCTCACCGACGCTGCATGGACCTCGATGAGAATCTCGTCATCGGCCGGCTTCGGCTCGTCGATCTCGCTGACGCGCAGGTCAACCGGTCCGGTGAAAGACTTGCAAAGAATCGCTCTCATCGCGGCGCTCCTTCCGTCTGGCGGCGCACGAACAGACGCGGCACCAGCATGGGAACGTGCCGGCGATAGTCCTGGTAGGTCGCACCGAACTCGGCGATCAGATCGCGCTCTTCAAACTGGAGCGCGACCAGGATGTAGGCGGTATTGGCGAGCGCGAACAAGAGATGGCCGGCTGTCATCTCGGGCGTGGCCCAGAACGCGAGCAGGAAGCCCAGCATGAGGGGATGCCGCACGATCTTGTAGAGCAGCGGCGTTCTGAACGATTGGCTTGGCATCTCGGTCCCGCGCCACGCGACAAGGGCCTGGCGCAGGCCGAATAGATCGAAATGATCGATCATGTGGGTCGAGGCGAACGCAATCAGCCAGCCGAGCCAATGCACGGCGATCAGCAACCAGGCCGCACGTCCGCTCGTCTGCCAGATCGGTGTCGGGATCGGGCGCCACTGCCAGAACAGCAAAAGGAGGATCAGGCTGGAGAGCAGCACATAGGTGCTGCGTTGGCAGGAAGCGGGAAGGAATTTGGCCGACCATCGTTTGAACGCAGGACGCGCCATGATGCTGTGCTGGATGGCAAACAGGCTCATCAGCAGCAAATTGACGATGATGGCCGCGGCCAAATTCGAGGGGGGGCCGGCGTCGATCGACTTGTCGATTGACTTGGGCACGACATAATTGCCGACGAAACCGAGCGAATAAAGAAATGAGATCGTGAACAGAGCGTAGCTCACGAGGGCGTAGAGCAGGATCAGGGCGCGCGAGACCATGTTTTTTCCTATTGTGCCTGAAGCAGCGGGGCCGCATGCAGGAGCTTGAACCGCCCGCAGGCGAAGGGACTCGATCTGGGCCGATGGCTAACGCGCGACCGTCCCCTGTGCGTCCCCCGAGCGGAGGAAGGATTCCATGACGGCTTTCTTGCTTGGGACGTTCGGGTTCCCCGAGGTCTATGCCGACGGTCGACCGATCAAGCTGGCTTTGCGCAAGGGGCTCGCGCTGCTGGTCTATCTCGCGGAGGCCAGGGGCGCCGTTGCGCGGGATGTCATGGCCACGTGGCTGTGGCCCGAGGCTGACCGCGAGACCGGGCTGGCACGATTGCGGCGCTTGCTTCATCGCATCGAGCTTGCGCTCGGCCAGCCAGTTTTCGAGACCGACCGCACCAGCGTGCGATGGTCGCCGGACATCGAGCTGAAGGTCGACACGCATCTGTTCGAGAACGCCTGCGACCGCGGTGCGTTTGAAGAAGGCTGTCAGATCTATCGCGGCGACTTCCTGGCGGGCTTCTCGCCGGAGGACTCTGCCGAATTCGACGATTGGGCGTTCTTTCGCCGCGAGGCGCTGCGGGGGCGACTCGTGCATGCGCTGGAGCGGCTCGTGCAGGACAAGAATGCCGCCGGCGATCATTTTGCGGCGACCGCGCATGCGGGACGCCTGGTCGAGCTCGATCCGCTCAGCGAAGTCTATGGCCGGCACCTGATCCGCAGCCTGCTGCTGGCCGGCGACCGCAGCGCGGCGGAACGGCACCACGCGGCGCTGACGCAGCGGCTGCGCGACGAGCTTGGCGTTGCGCCGGAAGCCGAGACCGAAGCGCTGATGAGCCGCGCGGCTGCACCGCATGCGGTTCCGACGACGCGCTACGTCAAGGGCGCGGGCGTGCACCTGGCGTATCAGACTTACGGCAGCGGTCCGCTCGATATCCTGGTCATGCCCGGCTTCGTCTCGCATGTGGAGCGTGCTTGGGAGCATCCCGCGAGCCGGACCTTCCTGGCATCGTTGATGAAGCTCGGGCGCCTCATCGTGTTCGATCGCCGCGGCATCGGGCTGTCCGACCGCGTCGGCTCGGCGCCGAATATCGATGTCACTGCGGAGGATATAGGAACGGTGCTGAGCGCGGTGAATTCGCGCCGCGTCGTGCTGTTCGGCGCCTCCGAATGCGGGCCGGCCTGCATCAAATTTGCGGTCGATGATCCCAGCCGCGTCGCCGGGCTCATTCTGTTCGGCGCATTGGCAAAAGGCTGCTGGGCAGAAGACTATCCGCATGCGCTGCGCGCCAGCCAATATGATGCCTGGTGCAAGCATCTCATCGCGCAATGGGGCGGCCCGGTCGGGATCGAAGCCTTTGCGCCGAGCCTTGCAGGCGATCCGCAGGCGCGCGCCTGGTGGGCGGGGCTGTTGCGCGCCGCATCCAGTCCCGGCGGCATCTCGGCTGTGCTCGAGGCATTTCGCGACGCCGACGTGCGTGCTCTGCTGCCGCAAATCGCCGTGCCGACACTGGTGCTGCACCGGCGCGACGACAAGGCCGTGCGCATCGCGGCCGGCCGCGACGTGGCGAGCCGGATCAGGGATGCGCAATTCGTCGAGCTCGACGGCAACGATCACTGGTTCTTTGCCGGCGATCAGCAGCCGGTGCTGAAGGCGATCAGGCGGTTTACGGAAACTCTGAAACCCTAAGCCTCATTTATTGGCACGTTTCGTGCCTCCGAAAGCGGCAGGCCCGTCACATGCCTGACCAAGGGAGACCCTGACATGAAACGCGAAGACCTCACCGAGAAGCTGCTCGACATCAAGCGCGAGAAGGGCTGGAGCTGGAAATACATCTGCGAGAAGATCGGCGGTTACTCCGAGGTGCTGATCGTCGGCGCGATCATGGGGCAGATGAAGCTGACGAAGCCGCAAGCTGCGAATGCCGGCGAGCTGTTCGGCCTGTCGAAGACCGAGACTGCGATGCTCAACGAGGTGCCCATGCGCGGCACCGGCACGCCGATGCCGCCGACCGATCCCCTGATCTACCGCTTCTACGAGATGGTGATGGTGAACGGCCCCGCCTGGAAGGCGCTGATCGAGGAAGAGTTCGGCGACGGCATCATGTCGGCGATCGACTTCGATATGGCCATCGAGCGCGTCGCCAACCCGAAGGGCGATCGCGTCAAGATCACGATGTCAGGCAAATTCCTGCCGTACAAATATTACGGCGCCAGCGGCAACGTGCCGGAGTACGGCTTCAAAGAGGGCGAATAGCGAATTGCGAGTAGCGAATGGAATCAGCTCCATTCGCTATTCGCTGCTCACCATTCGCTTACAGGATCGCGCCCGGCGTGTACTTGGCCGCTTCAGGCTTCGCTTTCGCCAGCGCGTCAACCTGCTCGGCGAAGTAGTCGACCTGGGCGCCGGCATCGCCGGAATTGGCGCGACCGTGATCGAGCACGCGCTGCAGCTCGGCTTCGCTCAAGCCGAGACGCTGATCGGCGGCGAGTCGCTGCAGCAAATCGTTCTGCGCGATCTTGCCGGTGCGCAGGTCGCGAATGGCGGCGACCGCGTGCTCCTTGATCGCCTCGTGCGCGCCTTCGCGCCCCGAGCCCTTCTTCACCGCTTCCATCATCACCGTGGTGGTCAGCAGGAAAGGGAGATAGCGGTTGAGCTCGGTCGCGACGACGGCGTCGAACACTTCCATCTGGTCGAGCACGGAGAGCAGGGTCTCGAGCAGGCCGTCCATGGCGAGGAAGGCATCCGGCAGCATCACGCGACGGACCACCGAGCAGGAGACGTCGCCTTCGTTCCATTGATCGCCGGCGAGGCCTGCGGCCATGGCGAGATAGCCCTTCAGCACGACATGCAGGCCGTTGATGCGCTCGCAGGAGCGGCTGTTCATCTTGTGCGGCATCGCGGACGAGCCGACCTGGCCCTTGGCAAAGCCTTCGCTGGCGAGCTCGTGGCCCGCCATGAGGCGAATGGTCTTGGCGAAATTGCCGGGACCGCTGGCGAGCTCGGTGAGGACGCTGACCGCGCGGAAGTCGAGGCTGCGCGGATAGACCTGGCCGACCGCATCAAAGCTCTTGGGCAGACCCAGGTGCTTGAGGATTTGCTGTTCGAGCGCGCGCGCCTTGCCGGCATCGCCATTGAACAGCGTGATCTGATCGAGCCGGGTGCCGACCGCGCCCTTCAGGCCGCGCGCGGGATAGGTGTCGAGCACGTTGACCAGGCTCTGATGCGAAACCAGCATCTCCTCGCCGAACATGGCGATACGCTTGCCGAGCGTCGTGACCTGCGCGGCCACGTTGTGCGTGCGCGCCGTGAAAGGCATGTCGCGTAATTGCTTGGCGTGCTTCGCAAAGCGAATGAGCGCGGCGATGCTCTTGGTTTCGATCAGCTGCAGCCCGCGATAGACCTGCAGCTGCTCCACGTTCTCGGTGAGGTCGCGGCTGGTCATGCCCTTGTGCAGGTGCTCGTGACCGGCGAGATCGCAGAACTCCTCGATCCGCGCCTTGACGTCGTGGCGGGTGATGCGCTCGCGCCGCATGATGGAGTCCAGGTCGACCTGGTCCTTCACGCGCTCGTAGGCCTCGATCACGCCATCGGGCACCGGGATACCGAGATCGCGCTGGCCTTTCAGCACGGCGATCCAGTAGTCGCGTTCGAGGCGAACCTTGCCTTCACCGCTCCAGATGGCGCGCATGGCGGGCGAGGCATAGCGTTGGGCGAGGACGTTGGAAATGTGATCTTGGCGGTTTTCTTGGGACATGCCGCCCATTTGGCATTGCCAGGAGCCGGCTGCAAGCCCGAGAGGGCGAGCGGCGGAGGCCTTCCAAGGCCATCCACCGCCCGCTGTTAAGCTTACTTCCCGGCCTTCACCTCGGCGGCCGCGACCGCGATCAATTCGCTCATCTTGGCGCGAATCGCCTGTTCGGTGAGGGCGACGTTCCTGGCGGCGAAATCGGTCATGACCTTGCGCAGGACGTCGCCGTCGCCGGCTTCCTCGAAATCGGCCGCGACCACTTCCTTGGCGTAGGCGGTGGCAGCTTCGCCGGTGATTCCGAGCTTTTCGGCCGCCCACAGCCCCAGCAGCCGGTTGCGGCGGGCCCCCGCCTTGAATTTCTGCTCCTCGTCGAGGGCGAACTTCTTCTCAAAGCCTTCCTCGCGCTTGTCGAATTCGCTCATGCGTCTTCCAATTCCTTAAGCTGACTGGGGCGTGGCGCCCTCGTTGCGAGAGGCCCGGCGCATGCCTAGATAGGGGGCACGAATCGGTGAAACAACGAGCCGTAAAGCCGCAGGCAAGATGGTATAAGTCAGCGTCGGATGGGCCGGATCGATTGTGCTGGGACAGCCAATCGGATAGGTTGCCTAAAGGCTTGGTTCCCGTTCTGTTTCCAAGGATTCGGATGGGGTTCCAGGCCGTTCACGGCAGCTCCGCTGTGGGTCGTAACCTGGTAACCGGAGCACACCAAATACATGGATTTCAACAAAACACGGTACATCCCAATGAGCCGTCGGCGTCGCATTTATGAAGGCAAGGCAAAGGTTCTTTACGAAGGTCCGGAGCCCGGTACCCTGATCCAGCACTTCAAGGATGACGCCACCGCGTTCAATGCGAAGAAGCATCAGGTCATCGAGGGCAAGGGTGTCCTCAACAACCGGATCTCGGAGTACCTGTTTCAGCACCTCAACGACATCGGGGTGCCGACCCACTTCATCCGCCGCCTCAACATGCGCGAGCAGTTGATTCGCGAGGTCGAGATCGTGCCGCTCGAGGTGGTGGTGCGGAACGTCGCCGCCGGCTCGCTGTCGCAGCGCCTCGGCATCGAGGAGGGCACCCAGCTGCCCCGTTCGATCATCGAATTCTACTACAAGAACGACCAGCTCAACGACCCCATGGTGTCGGAAGAGCACATCACCGCCTTCGGCTGGGCCACGCCGCAGGAGATCGACGACATCATGGCGCTCGCCATCCGTGTCAACGACTTCCTCACCGGCCTCTTCCTCGGCATCGGCATCCGCCTCGTCGACTTCAAGATGGAGTGCGGCCGGCTGTTCGAGAACGAGATGATGCGCATCATCGTCGCCGACGAGATCTCGCCGGACAGCTGCCGGCTGTGGGACATCAAGTCGAACGAGAAGCTCGACAAGGATCGTTTCCGCCGCGACCTGGGCGGGCTGCTCGAGGCTTACACGGAAGTTGCAAAACGTCTCGGCATCCTCATGGAGAACGAGCGTCCGCAGGGCACCGGTCCGGTGCTGGTGAAGAGCTAAGAGGGATTTGACGTGAAGGCACGTGTTACCGTTACCCTGAAGACCGGCATCCTCGATCCGCAGGGCAAGGCCATCGAAGGCGCGCTGAAGTCGCTCGGCGTCGACGGCGTCGCCAGCGTCCGCCAGGGCAAGGTGTTCGACATCGAGCTCGCCGGCGCCGACAAGGCCAAGGCGGAAGCCGCGCTGAAGGACGCCGCCGACAAGCTGCTCGCCAACACTGTGATCGAGAACTATCGGGTCGAGATCGTCTGACGTCAGCGCGCCGGCGCTGGCGTCAGAGCCACCCGACGCGGCGGAAGCGCCAGTACAATGCAAGGCAGGCGAGCGCCATCATCCCCATGACGACGAAATAGCTGTACTCCCATTGCAGCTCGGGAATGTACTTGAAGTTCATCCCGTAGATGCCGGCGACTGCGGTGGGCACGGCGAGGATCGCGAGCCAGGAGGCGAGCTTCTTCGACACCGCCGTCTCCTGCGCCTGGCCGACCAGCAGGCTCGCCTCGAAGGCGAAGGCCAGCACCTCGCGCATGGAATCGATGCGCTCCTGGATGTTGCGGACGTGATCGGTGACGTCGCGGAACAGGGTCTGCATTGCCGGTCGCACCATCGACAGCTCGTCATGCTCCAGCCGGCGGCAGACTTCGACCAGGGGCCCGATGGCATTGCGGAGGCGCAACAGGTCGCGGCGCAGCATGTACAGCCGCTCGATCTGCGCCTTGGTGATGGCATTCGCGAGCACGTAATCCTCGATCTCCTCGACCTCCTCGTGAATGCTCTCGAGCACGGGAGAGTAGTTGTCGACGATGAAATCGAGGATCGCATAGAGGATATAGTCCTCGCCGCGCGCCAGCGCCCGCGGGCAGCTCTCGCAGCGTTCGCGCACCGCCGTGTAGGAGGTCGAGGCGCCATGACGGACCGTCACCAGATAGCCGTCCCCGATGAAGATGTGGGTCTCGCCGAAGGCGATGCGGCCCTCGATCAATTGTGCCGTGCGCGCGACGATGAACAGGGCCTCGCCATATTGCTCGATCTTGGGCCGCTGATGGGCGTTGTTGGCGTCCTCGATGGCGAGCTCATGCAGGTCGAACTGCTTTTGCACCGCGCCGAGCAGCGTCATGTCGGGCTCGTGCAGCCCGATCCAGACCACATGGCCGGGCTTGGCCCGCCAGCTCGACGCCTCGCTGATGGCGATGTTGGCGACGCGCCGGCCATCGACATAGGCGCCGGCCGCGACGACGCCCGCGGCGGACACCGGTTCGGACTGGGATGCGGGTCGCGACGGGACATTCATGGCTTCAATCCCGGGCAAAATCGTTCGGCAAAACAGCCGTGGCTATGGCCTGTGTACAAGGCCGCCCGGCGAGGCTAGCACTGGTAAAATTCCCGTCAAATGGCTATGTCTCTTCACGATTTGGCCCGTGGGCCAACCCGATTCCTGCCACCCCGTCGGAACCTGAATCATGAAAGCCGCCATCCTCGTCTTTCCCGGAATCAACCGCGAGCGCGACATGGCGCGCGCCCTGAGGCTGATCTCGGGCCATGAGCCGGCGATGGTGTGGCACGCCGAGACCTCGCTGCCATCAGGCACCGATCTCGTGGTCGTGCCCGGCGGCTTCTCCTACGGCGACTACCTTCGCTGTGGCGCCATTGCGGCGCGGGCGCCCGTGATGGATGCGGTGCGCGATTATGCGGCCAAGGGCGGCCTCGTGCTCGGCGTCTGCAACGGTTTCCAGATCCTCTGCGAATCCGGCCTGCTGCCGGGCGTGCTGATGCGCAATGCGCGGCTGAAATTCATCTGCAAGGACGTGCATCTGCGCGTCGAGCGCTCCGATACGCCGTTCACCCGCGGCTACAATGCCGGCCAGGTGATCCGCGTGCCGGTCGCGCATGGCGAGGGCAATTACGAGGCAGACGAAGAGACCATCAAGCGGATCGAAGGCGAGGGGCGCGTGCTCTATCGCTACTGCTCGGCTGATGGTGCGGTCGACGAGAGCCACAACATCAACGGCGCGGCGCATTCCATCGCGGGCCTTCTCAACGACAAGGGCAATGTGCTCGGCATGATGCCGCACCCGGAAAACCACGTCGAAGACATCATGGGCTGCACCGATGGCCGCGACCTGTTCGCAGGCCTCACCGCGCATCTGGAAAAGGCCGCGTGATCTCCTTCGTGGTGAAGCGTGCGCTCGCTGCGTTCGCAGCGTTGTCGCTCACGAGCGCTGCATTCGCGCAGGATTTTCCCAAGCATCCGATCACCATGATCGTGCCGTTCGCAGCCGGCGGCACGTCGGACGTGATCGCGCGCACGGTGGCCGAGCAGATGGGCGTGGCGCTTGGCCAGTCCATCGTGATCGAGAATGTTGCGGGCGCCGGCGGCTCGACTGCGCTTGCGCGCGCCTCCCGCGCCGAGCCGGACGGCTATACGATCGCGATCGGCAATGCCGGCACCAATGCTGCGACCTACACGATCTATCCGAAGCTGCCGTTCACGCCGGACTCTTTCGCGCCGATCGGCATGGTGGCCAAGACCTTCGGTATCATTGCGATCCGCAAGGATTTTCCGGCGAAGGATCTGAAGGAGTTCATCGCCTACGCCAAGGCCAATCCCGGCAAGATCAATCTCGGCCACGCCGGCGTCGGCTCGTCGAACTATCTCATCTGCAAGAGCTTTGTCACGGCTGCCGGCGTCGACGCGACGCTGGTCGGCTATCGTGGTGCTTCGCCCGCGCTCACCGACGCGATCGGCAGCCAGATCGATGGCGTCTGCGACGCGGCGGCCTCGGTATCGCAGTCGATCAACGAAAAGCTGGTGAGGGGGCTCGTGGTCGGCTCGACCGTGCGGCTCACGACGTTGCCTGATCTGCCGACATCCGCCGAAGCGGGCCTGCCGGAATTCGAGGCGCAGGGCTGGAACGGCCTGTTTGCGCCCAAGGGGACGCCGCCGGCCATCATCGCCAAGCTGAATGCAGCCGCACGCACGGCGGTGGAAACCGACGCGGTGAAGAAGCGCTTTGCTGACCTCTCGACCGTCGCGCCCGATCCCGACGAGCACACGCCCGAGGTTCTGCAAAAGCTCGTGACGCGCGACGTCGAGAAATACCGGAAGATGCTGGCGGACGATGCCAAGTAGCAGCAGCGTTTGGCTGGGGGTCTTGAACCTGCATTGCGTCCGACGCGACTGACTCCTCGTCGTCGTCCTCGGTGCGACAGCGCTTGTCGGAAGTCCAAGCGAGAACGCACCAAACGTGAAGCTGCGGGGCTATGCGTTTGCCTGCAATGCCGGCTTCCGCTTCACCCGCTTGATCGTGCCGGAGAAGGTGAACAGCGGCCGGCCGGCCGAGGTCAGCTTGCCACGCAGGAAGATCAGCGAGCCGCCCGCGCGGGAGACTTCACCTGTGCATTCGACCAGCTCGCCCTCGCGCGCCGCGTCGAGGAAATCGCAGGCGAAATTGGTGGTCACGGCCGGGCCGTCCAGCTCGTGGGTGGCGATTGCGAACAGGCAATAGTCCGCGAAGGCCATGAAGCAGCCGCCATGGACGTTCCCGGAGCCGTTGAGGTGCTTTTTCTCGACCCGGAACGCCGAGCGGACGCTGCCGTCATCCTCGATCTTGTGCCAGAACGGGCCGATATGGCTCTCAAAACTGTCGCGAATCCATGTCCGCCAACCCTTAAACTCGCCCTCGGTGGCGACGTGCAGGTCTGGGCGGCGGGTGGAGGGGACTTTGGTCAATTCGTGCAAGGAAATGGGCCTTCAATTACGGGTCTTTAGCTCTTAAATCCGATCCGTCAGCGCCTTGCAATTCCCGTTCCCGCCGACCCTCCTTGCAAAACGTGGGACAGCGGGAAAATGCGTCATAAAGGGCTTTTCGTGAGCCTCCGATGTTCCTAAGAACGGCCAAACGCCCGCCGAAAGCCCCGAATCCATGAAGAACGAACCCAAGATCACCCCCGAGCTGATCGCCGCCCACGGGCTCAAGCCCGACGAGTACGAGCGCATCCTGAAGCTGATCGGGCGGGAGCCGACCTTCACCGAACTCGGTATCTTCTCGGCCATGTGGAACGAGCACTGCTCGTACAAATCCTCGCGCCTCCATCTGAAGGGCCTGCCGACCAAGGCGCCTTGGGTGATCCAGGGTCCCGGCGAGAATGCCGGCGTGATCGACATCGGCGATGGCCAGGCGGTGGTTTTCAAGATGGAGAGCCACAACCACCCGAGCTACATCGAGCCCTATCAGGGCGCGACCACCGGCGTCGGCGGCATTCTGCGCGACGTCTTCACCATGGGCGCGCGCCCGATCGCCTGCCTGAACGCGCTGAGCTTTGGCGCACCCGAGCACGCCAGGACCCGGCATCTCGTGTCCGGCGTCGTCGCCGGTGTTGGCGGCTACGGCAATTCCTTCGGCGTGCCGACGGTCGGCGGCCAGATGCGCTTCCACACCCGCTACGATGGCAACATCCTCGTCAATGCGATGGCCGTGGGCCTCGCCGATGCCGACAAGATCTTCTATGCGGCTGCCTCCGGCGTGAACATGCCGATCGTCTATCTGGGCTCCAAGACGGGCCGCGACGGTATCCACGGCGCCTCGATGGCGTCGGCCGAATTCGACGACAAGTCCGAGGAGAAGCGTCCGACCGTGCAGGTCGGCGATCCCTTCGCCGAAAAACTTCTGCTCGAGGCCTGCCTCGAGATCATGGAAGCCGATTGTGTCATCGCGATCCAGGACATGGGCGCGGCGGGCTTGACCTGCTCGGCGGTCGAGATGGGCGCCAAGGGCGACCTCGGCGTCGACCTCGATCTCGACGCGGTGCCGACCCGCGAGACCGGCATGAGCGCCTACGAGATGATGCTCTCGGAGAGCCAGGAGCGCATGCTCATGGTGCTCAAGCCCGAGAAGGAAAAGGAAGCCGAGGCGATCTTCGAGAAATGGGGCCTCGACTTCGCCGTCGTCGGCTACACCACGCCGAGCAAGCGCTTCGTGGTCAAGCATGGCGGCGACGTCATGGCCGATCTGCCGATCAAGGAGCTCGGCGACGAGGCACCGCTCTATGACCGTCCGCATGTTACTTCCGTCGCGCTGCCGACCGTGCATGCGCGCGACGTGCCGGCGCCGATGCCGCTCGGTGCGGCGCTGGAGAAGCTGATCGGCACACCCGACATGTGCAGCAAGCGCTGGGTCTGGGAGCAGTACGACCACGTCATTCTCGGCAATACCATGCAGCGCCCCGGCGGCGACGCCGCGGTCGTACGCGTGCAGGACGGGCCGAAGGGCCTGGCGCTGACCGTCGACGTCACGCCGCGCTATTGCGAGGCCGATCCGTTCGAGGGGGGCAAGCAGGCGGTGGCGGAAGCCTGGCGCAACATCACCGCGGTCGGCGGCAAGCCGCTCGCCATCACCGACAATCTCAATTTCGGCAATCCGGAGCGGCCCGAGATCATGGGCCAGTTCGTCGGCTGCCTAAAGGGCATTTCGGAAGCCTGCCGTACGCTCGACTTCCCGGTCGTCTCCGGCAACGTCTCGCTCTACAACGAGACCAACGGCCGCGCGATCCTCCCGACGCCCTCGATCGGCGGCGTCGGCCTGCTCGACGACTTCACCAAGTCCGCGTCGCTCGCCTTCAAGGCCGAGGGCGAGGCGATCCTGCTGATCGGCGACACCCATGGCTGGCTCGGCCAGTCGGTTTATCTGCGCGACATCTGCGGTCGCGAGGAGGGCGCGCCGCCGCCGGTCGACCTTGCTGCCGAGAAGCGCAACGGCGACTGCGTGCGCGGCATGATCCATGCGGGCACCGCGACCGCCGTGCATGACCTCTCCGACGGTGGCCTGCTGATCGGGCTGGCCGAGATGGCAATGGCGAGCGGCATCGGCGCCAAGCTGCTGGCGGCGCCCACCTCGCTTGTCTCGCAGGCCTATTGGTTCGGTGAGGACCAGGCGCGCTATCTCGTCACCGTGCCGGAAACGGAAGCCGGCCGCGTGCTCGCCAAGATGCGCGGCTGCGAGGTGCCCTGCGTGCGCATCGGCACCACCGGTGGCGATGCGATCGCGATCGCGGGCGAGACGCCAGTTACGATCGACGCGCTGCGCACGTCGCACGAGCGCTGGTTGCCGGATTATATGGGCGGCAAGGCGGCGTAAGCCGCCTTCACAAACTCACAGCACCTTCGTTGCCCCGGGGATTTGGCGCAAGGCGCGCGTCAGCGCCCAACTCAACGCGACCGTCAGCACGAATACAATCGTCGCCTTGACGATCGCTGGCAGGTTATAGTCGAACAGCCAGTATTGCAGCCAAAGCGCGATCGGGTAGTGCACCAGAAACATGCCAAAGGCGTCCGCCTGCATCGGATCGAGTAGCCTGGCCGAACCCGATTGTTTGAACCTCTGGAAGAAGGCCAGGATGAGAAACATGATGGCCACGCTGAAGACAGCGAAGCAGATGGCATAGAGCCCCTCATACCAGTTGGGCAGCGGTGATGGATTTCCCAGTATTTCGCGCTTGATGAAGATCAGTACCCAGAGCAGGCAATACGGAACGATCGCCAAGACCATCCAGTCCCAACTGACCTTCGCCATTCGGCCGTCAGCCGCGAGCAGTCCGCGGTCCATATTCGCGACGCCGATGCCGGCCCCGAAAAAGAAGTAGCTCGCGTAAAGCATCACGCGCCCGTGCTGCACCGAGAAGGGCCCGAACTCGAACCAGCTGCTTGGTCCAAAGTACATCAGTCCGGGAACATAGAACGCTGCAGTGATGGCAAGCATGACCGCGAAGAACACCGCCGGCCGGCGGCGGCCGTGCAGCGACAGGCGATTGATCGGATCGAGCAGGTTGGGTGACAGTCGATGCAGGATGCAGGCAACCACGTCGAAGGCGAACAGGACCCAGAGGAACCAGATCGGCCCGCTCGGCCACGGGCCCTTCGTGACCATATTCCACCAGTATTCCGAGAAGCCGATCTCGGGATTGTGCCGGAGCGAGATCGCGTAATAGGCGAGCGGAATGATCGTGAATGCGCAGATCACGAACGGCAGCCCAAGCCGCAGCAGCCGATCTGCCAAATAGCTCGGCGCTCCCTTTCGGGCGATGCCTGACCATGCAAACAAGCCCGACAGGAAGAAGAACATCGCCATGAAGAAGCTGTCGGTGGCGAGCACGATCATGTCGAAGCCGAAGAAGTACTTCGGGTCGGTGTGACCAAAATAGGTATAGGGGATAACGGCATGGTGCAGCAGCACCACCAGCGTCAGGAAGGTGCGGGCGCGGTCGAGCGATAAATTGCGCACCTTGGCCTTCGGCTGGGTATGCGCCTCTGCGCCCATCGTCGCAGAATGTGACATCGTGCTCATGGTTGCCCCGGTTGTGCCTCTGTCCCTGCACGACTCTGCTGCCAGGAACCGAATTCAGCAAGCGCAGTTTATGCCATTCGTTGCACCGACCGGCGTCCTCAGGAACCAGTTCCGTGTGGCCAAGTTAGCGTTCACGAAATGGTTGAGGGCCGCCCGCCAAAAGGCGGCATAGACGCGTCGGAGCTGGCGATGACAATCTTGAAATGGGCACTGATCTTCCTGCTGATCTCGATCGTGGCCGGCGTGCTCGGCTTCACCGGCATCTCGGCCGCCTCCGCCGACGTCGCCCGCTTCCTGTTCTATATTTTCGTCGTGATCTTCCTGGTGCTGCTGATACTCGGGCTCACGATCTTCCGGGCGTAGCCGAGCGCCGTCAGCATCCTCAATCGTCATGGCCGGGGACATGCCCGGCCATGACGGTGACGTAGAGCGCGAGCCTACCCCACTTCCTCGATCTTCACCTTGTCCGGGTAAAAGGCGAGATGGCCTGATATCTCCGTCATCGCGGGGAAGGGCGTCTCGTAGGTCCAGATTGCGTTGTCGAGCGTCTTGCCGTCCGCCTTGATGCTGTAATAGCTGGCGTCCCCCTTGTAGGGGCAATGGGTGGTGCGGTCGGTGCGCTCCAGCAGCGCCATGTTGGCGTCCGCGCGCGGTACATATTGCACCGCCGGATATTTGGCCTCTTTGAGCGTCAGCGCCTTGGTGCTTTCGGCAATCACGATATCGCCCGCCGTGACGCGGACGCGCCGGGGGTTTTGGGTGATGGTGATGGGGTGGTCTGGCCCGGGAAGCTTCATGATTTCACGCCTTTTCGTTCAATCCGCCGCGCGCGGCACTTTGTCGTGCCTTTATCCTGATGGGATCAGGGATATAGTGCCTGAAGGCGTGACGTAGAAGGCCGTTCACGCTAAGTTTGGCCTGCCGGCAAGGTTTGGCTTTACAGATCCGGACCCCGGCCGAGGCTGCATCGCAGCCGACACAAGGAGCAAGACCCGAATGCCCATGGACGCCCACGATATCGAGGCGATGATCAAGGCCGCAATCCCCGATGCCGAGGTGACCATCCGTGACCTCGCCGGCGATGGCGACCATTATGCCGCGACCGTGATCTCGGAATCCTTCCGCGGTAAATCCCGCGTCCAGCAGCACCAGATCGTCTATCGGTCGCTGCAGGGCCAGATGGGCGGCGTGCTGCACGCGCTGGCACTGCAAACCGGTGTGCCGGGCGCTTGACCTGCGGGCACCTGACCTGACCGCGCGACGGGGACGATGATGGCTGCGGATAGTCAGCGCGGTGCGTTGTTTCGTGTCATCCTGCCGAACCAGCCCAGCCGCGTCACCAATGCCGAGCTGTTCTTCGACCTCGTCTTCGTCTTCGCCGTCACCCAGATTTCACACACGCTGCTGCACCACTTCACGCCGCTCGGGGCGGTCGAGGTCACACTGCTGTTCCTGGCGGTGTGGTGGGTGTGGGTTTACACGGCCTGGGTCACCAATTGGCTCAACCCCGAGCTGACGCCGGTCCGCATCCTGATCTTCCTGATGATGCTCGGCGGCCTCGTGCTGTCGACGACCATCCCGGGCGCGTTCGAGGGGCGCGGCCTGTGGTTTGCGATCGCCTATGCGGTCATGCAGGTCGGACGCACCGCCTTCTGGCTGTTCGCGACCCCGCGCCATCGCACCGCCGTGCGGCATAATGCGATGCGCATTCTGGTCTGGCTTTGCGGCTCCGCAATCTTCTGGATTCTCGGTGGTCTGGCCCATGGCGAGGAGAGGCTGTGGTTCTGGATCGTGGCGCTGACGATCGAATACGTCTCGCCCGCGGTGCGCTTCTGGGTGCCGAAGCTGGGCTTCTCGTCGGTGGAGGCCTGGGCGGTCGAGGGCAACCACATGGCGGAGCGCTGCGCCGGCTTCATCATCATTGCGCTCGGCGAAGCCGTCGTCGTCAACGGCGCGACCTTTGCCGAGCTGGACTGGACCGCAGACAACATCCTGGCCTTCCTCTCATGCCTGGTCGGCAGCATCGCGATGTGGTGGGTCTACTTCCACAAGGGCGCGGAAGCTGGCTCCGAGCGGATCTCGAAGAGCGCCGAATCGGGCCGGCTGGCGCGGCTCGCCTACACCTATCTGCACATGCCGATCGTCGCCGGCATCATCCTGACCGCGGTCTCGGACGAACTGGTGCTGAAACATCCGACCGGCCATTCCGACGTCCGCACCATCGTGAGCACGATCGGCGGCCCGCTGGTGTTTCTGGTCGGCACCATCCTGTTCAAGCACGCGATCCGCGGCTTCCTCCAGCTCTCCCACGGCATCGGCATCATCCTGCTGATGGCGCTGTGGTGGTTCGCCGCCGATCTCTCACCCTTATGGCTGTCGGTCGCGACGAGCGTGATCATGATCATCGTCGCGGCGTGGGAGTCGGTGTCGCTGGGATCGAAGCCGGAAGAGGCCGAGGAGCATTGAATCTGGGAGCAGTCTGGGCAACCGCCTCGTCCTTCGAGACGACCGCTGCGCGGTCTCCTCAGGATCAGGCTGACCATTGTCGGTGCCCCCTAGAGCTGCCGCTACATACTCCGCCCTCATCCTGAGGAGCCCGCCTAAGGCGGGCGTCTCGAAGGATGCGCCGCACGAAACGGCACTGAAACGCGAAGCGCCGGAGCCTTACTCCGCCGCCTCCAGCGCGTGCACCGAGAACATCTTTGCTGCATCCGTCCAGCTCTCGCGCACGCGCCAGCCGGCGCTCTTCGCCAGCGCGGCAAAGCGCTCGAGGCTGTATTTGTAGCTGTTTTCGGTGTGGATGCTCTCGCCCGGCTTGAACGAGAAGCTGGTGCCGAGCAGGCGCACGGTCTGGCTCTTTCGGCTGATCAGGTGCATCTCGATACGGTGTCGATCGTGATTGTAGATCGCGCCATGGGTGAAGGCGGAGAGATCGAAATTGCCGCCGAGCTCGCGGTTGATCCGCACCAGCACATTGAGGTTGAACCGTGCGGTGACGCCGGCCGCATCATTATAGGCGGCGTGGAGCAGACGCTCTTCTTTCTCAAGGTCGGCGCCGATGATCATCTGCGCGCCCCGGCCCAGAATAGCGCGCGCGCTTTTCAGGAAGGCCTGCGCCTCATGCGGCTCGAAATTGCCGATGGTCGAGCCCGGGAAGAAGCCGACCTTGGGCATCGTCGCCACCGCCTTGGGCAGCTCGAACGGCGTGGTGAAGTCGGCGGCCACCGGATAGATGCCGAGTGAGGGAAAATCCCGCTTCAGCCCGTTGGCCTGTGCCTTCAGGAAATCGCCGGAGATATCGACGGGGACATAGGCCGCGAACCTGGACTGATTCAGCAGCAGACGGACCTTTGTGGTCGCGCCGGCGCCGAACTCGACCAGCGCGGCATTTTCGGGAATGATCTTTGCGATCTCGCTGCCGCGCTCCTTCAGAATCGCGAGCTCGGTGCGCGTCGGATAGTATTCCGGCAGGCGCGTGATTGCCTCGAACAGCTCCGATCCGGTCGCGTCATAAAAATATTTCGGCGACAGTTTTTTCGGCTGCTGCGAGAGGTCCTCGATGGCCTCGCGGGCAAAGGCGGTCGTCTGCTCGTCGGGGAGATGGGCTTCGGCCAAAGCGCTGGCGTGCACATTCATGATACTCTCCTGAACGCGCTGTCCGGCGCGTATTTGTCGTCGGATAATTTTATTCGTAGTCGGCGAGCCGCAACCCCGTGAATTGCCAGCGGTGGTGCGGATAGAAGAAGTTGCGATATGTGACACGGCTGTGACCGTCCGGCGTCGCGAGCGAGGAGCCGCGCAGCACCAGCTGGTTGACCATGAACTTGCCGTTGTACTCGCCGAGCGCGCCCTCGATCGCGCGGTAGCCGGGGTAGGGTGAATAGGAAGAACGCGTCCACTGCCAGACGATGCCGAAGGCGTCGTTGAGCTGGCCCGCGCGGGCTGCGACCTCCCATTCCATCTCGGTCGGCAGGTGCTTTCCGGCCCAGCGCGCGAACGCATCGGCCTCGTAATAGCTGACGTGGCAGACCGGCGCGTTGGGATCGACCGGCTTGACGCCGGCGAGCGTCATCACCTGCCATGCGCCATCGACCTCGCGCCAATGGCCCGGAGCCTGCCAGTCGTCCTTGCTGGCCGCGGCGAAGCCGTCCATCAGCCACAGCGTTGCGGTCCGGTAGCCGCCGTCGCGCATGAAGGCGAGCCATTCGCTATTGGTGACGAGATTGCGGGCGACTTTCACGGGGCCGACGAGGGCGCGATGTGCGGGCTTCTCGTTGTCGAAATGAAAGGTGTCGTCGACATGGCCGACGGTGTGGATGCCCTCGTTCAGCGTCAGCCAATCCTCACCCGTGCGCGTCGCGGCCGGGAAGCGCCAGTCGGAATCGTAGGCTGGATAGACCGGGTTCTGCGCGAAGGCGTGCAGGATATCGGCGAACATCAATTCCTGATGCTGCTGCTCGTGGTTCAGCCCGACTTCGACCAGTGGCGCCAGAGCGCGGAGCTTGTCTTCGCCAGCCTTCCGGAAGAATTTGACGACCGCCGCATCGACATGGTTGCGATAGGCGCCGACCTCGTTGGCGCTGGGGCGGGTGATGTCACCACGGTGATTGCGGGCATGGCGCGGGCCGGCGCTGACGTAATAGGAATTGAACAGGAAGGCAAAGTCGGGGTGGAAGGGCCGGTAGCCGGGAGCGTGCTCACCAAGCAGAAATTGCTCCCAGAACCAGGTGGTATGCGCCCGGTGCCATTTGGCCGGGCTGGCGTCCGGCATGGATTGGATCTGCTGGTCCTCCGGCGAGAGCGGCGCGGCCCGGCGCTCGGTCTCGTTGCGGACCGCGAGAAAGGCAACCTCGAGCCGTTGGGCGAGGCTGCCCTGGTCGAGGGAGGGTGACGAAAGCGGCGGACTGGCCGTAGCGGAGGCTTGTTTCGTCACGTTTTTCTCCAGACAAGACAAGAGAACGTTGTTGGCGATACCCGGTTCCAAAACCAAGGTTCGTCCTAGATAGGGGCTCCGTTACGGTATGAAAGTCCTCCCAGGTGATGATATTCGTCCCATCATGCAATGGGCCGGGGCCATCAGGCCGGGCCGCCCAGGGGCTGTTCGCCGCCATTTTACTTTGGATGCACAACGGTTTGGGCTACATATATAGCCAGGTATCGGGTTAGATCGGCTGAGCCGGCCCGGAATGACAGGTGAGGGCTCTGCCCCAGAAGGACACGGATATGAGCATCGCGGAATTCATCGACAACGAAGTGAAGTCGAACGACGTGGTTCTGTTCATGAAGGGTACGCCGCAATTTCCGCAGTGCGGTTTCTCCGGCCAGGTCGTCCAGATCCTCGACCACATCGGCGTCGGCTATAAGGGCCTCAACGTCCTCGAATCCGCCGAGCTCCGCAACGGCATCAAGGAATTCTCGAACTGGCCGACGATTCCGCAGCTCTACGTGAAGGGCGAGTTCGTCGGCGGTTGCGACATCGTCCGCGAGATGTTCCAGGCCGGCGAATTGCAGCAGCTCTTCTCCGAGAAGGGCGTCGCCGTCGCGGCCTGATCGGTGACGGTGCTGACGCGCCGGATCGGCGCCGTCCAGCTCGACATCTCTGTTGCTGACATCACGACCCTCGGCGTTGACGCCATTGTCAACGCCGCCAACGCGTCGCTCCTTGGCGGGGGCGGCGTGGACGGCGCGATCCATCGGGCGGCCGGGCCCGAGCTCGTCGCCGAATGCCGCGTTCTTCAGGGCTGCAAGACCGGCGACGCCAAGATCACCAAAGGGTATCGGCTCCAGGCTGCGCATGTGATCCATACCGTTGGGCCGGTCTGGAACGGCGGCACGATCGGCGAGGACGATATGCTCGCCTCCTGCTATCGCCGCGCGATGGAATTGTGCGGACAGCACAAGCTGACCTCGGTGGCATTCCCTGCGATTTCGACCGGCATCTATCACTTTCCCGCCGACCGGGCGGCCGAGATCGCCGTCCGTACGACGGTCGAAATGTTGCCCGCCGTGCCATCCGTTGGTCGGGTCATTTTCTGCTGCTTCTCCGAGCCAAGCGCCAAACTCCATGCCGAGGCGCTCGCGCGACACGGCGGCCCTTGTGCCTGATGGCGCCGTCAGTACACTCCGCCCGGCTATATTCCGGGGAGGGGATATGATTTTACGTTTTGGACGATGTGCATTGCTCTGCGGCGCGCTTGTCTCGCTCGGCACGACGTCGCTCGTGCGCGCGGAAGGCACCTACGAGATTCCGGCCGGCGCGCATTTCAATCAGGACAAGCTGGCCAAGATCAGCGAGTTCTTCAAGAACGAGGTCGCGACCGGCAAGATCGCGGGCGCAACCGTGCTGATCAAGCAGCACGGCAAGCCGGTTTACCACGAGGCCTTCGGCGTGCAGGACGTGGTCAGCAAGGCGCCGATCACCGACAAGACGATCTTCCGCCTGTTCTCGATGAGCAAGGCGATCACCGCGGTGGCCGCGATGAAAATGCTCGAGGACGGCAAGATCAAGCTCGACGATCCCGTCTCGAAATACATCCCGTCCTTTGCCAATGTGAAGGTCGGCGTCGAGAAGAAGGCCGACGACGGCACCAAGTCGCTCGAGCTCGTGCCGCCAAACCGGCCGATGACCGTGAAGGACCTGATGACGCACACATCGGGCGTCACCTACGGCTTTTATGGCGATACCCTGGTCCGCAAGGCCTATCGCGACGCCAATATCTATGCCGGTGATTTCGACCTCGCCGAGTTCGCCGAGCGCATCGCAAAGCTGCCGCTGCACAATCAGCCGGGCGCGCTCTGGCAGTATGGCCATTCCACCGACATTCTGGCGCGCGTGATGGAGGTCGCGGCGGGCAAGCCGCTGCTCGATATCGAGCGGGAGACATTGCTCGGTCCGCTCGGCATGGTCGACACCGGCTTCCTCGTCACCGACCCCGAGAAGCAGAAGCTCCTGGCGCAACCGGTGCCGAACGACAGCGATTTCCGGGTTGGCCGCATCAACGATCCGACGGTCGTCAAGAAGATCCAGTTCGCCAGCGGCGGCATGGTGACGACCATGGCCGATTACGAGCGCTTCGCGCAGATGCTGCTCAACGGCGGCACGCTCGACGGCAAGACCATCCTCAAGCCCGAGACGTTCAAGCTGATGGTGACCGATCAGGTCGGCCCTGGTTCCGGCGTCGATCGTGACTATTTCTACTTCCCCGGCGACGGTTTCGGATTCGGCCTCGGGCTCGCAGTCCGCACCGATCCCGGCAACGCAAAACCGCCGCCACCCGGCGATCTCGGGGAATTGAAGTGGGACGGTGCTTCCGGCTGCTATTTCGTCATCGACCCCAAGCAGGACATGTTCTTTGTGCTGCTGGAGCAGACCCCGACCGAACGGCAGCGCATCCAGCGGACATTGAAGCAACTGGTCTATGAAGCCATGGAGAATTGACATGCGCGGGCGCCGCGCGCTGATCGCGGCGCTCGTTCTTTTGTTTGGTGTTGTCGGTGCGCGAGCGGGCTCCGAGGGCCGCGCGCGCAGCTTCACGCCCGAGGGCCTGGCGAAAGTCTCCGACTACATCAGGAACGAGATCGCGACCGGCAAGTTTCCGGGCGCGATCCTGCTGCTCCAGCAGCACGGCAAGCCGGTCTATTACGAGAATTTCGGCGTGCGCGACGTCGCAACCGAGATCTCGATGAGCGCGGACACGATCTTCCGGCTCTATTCGATGTCGAAGCCGATCACCTGTGTCCTTGCGATGATGCTGGTCGAGGATGGCAGGCTTGCGATCAACGACCCCGTCTCGAAATACATTCCCGCTTTTGCCAACATGAAGGTCGGTGTCGAGAAGAAGGCCGAGGACGACAAGATTTCGCTCGAGCTGGAGCCGCTCAAGCGTCCGGTGACGATCGAGGATTTGATGCGCCACACCGCCGGGATCCCCTACGGCTATTACGGCGGGGGCCTGGTGAACAAGGCCTATGCCGACGCCGGTCTGTTCGACAACAAGGATTCGACCAATGCCGAGCTGGTCGCGAAGATCACTGGGCTGCCGCTTGCCGAACAGCCTGGCACGATCTGGGACTACGGCCATTCCACCGATGTGCTCGGCCGCATCATCGAGGTGATATCGGGGAAACCGCTGTTCCAATTTGCGAAGGAGCGGCTGCTCGATCCGCTCGGGATGAAGGACACCGCGTTCTATGTTGCCGATCGCGCCAAGTGGCCGCGCATCGCCGAGCCGATGCCGGAGGATCGCGCGATCAGTCCGATGACGCAGGTCCGCGATCCCCGAAAACCGCTGAGGTGGGAGTCGGGTGGCGGCGGTTTGGTGGGCACCGTCGGCGACTATGCGCGCTTCTCACAGATGCTGCTCAACGGCGGCAGTTATGAAGGCCGGCGCTATCTCAAGCCGGAAACCATCGCCTTGATGGCGTCGGATCACGTCGGTCCCGAAACCCACGTTGAGCGCGACAGGAACTATTACCCGGGCGAGAACTCCGGCTATGGTCTCGGCGTCGCCGTGCGCACCTCGGTGCCGCCCGGTACGTCGTGGCCGCTCGGTGAATATCGCTGGGACGGCGTCGGCGGCACCTTCTTCTTCATCGATCCCGAGGACGACCTGTTCGGGATCTTCATGGTGCAGACCCCGTCACAGCGCGGCCGGATTCAACTGGCGCTGAAGACGCTGATCTATGAGGCGATGGGGCGATAGATTTTGGTTTTGACGCGTTTTCTTTACGCGAACCGGTATCCACTTCGCTCGAAAACGCCCTGACTACGCCCCACGCACGATTTCCCTGACGTGTCCGATCATCTCCTCGATCTGGCTCGCATTGACGTCGAGATGGGTGCAGGCGCGGATGCGGCCGTCCATCATCGCGAGCGTCACGCCGCGCTGGCGCAGCGCGGCGACCATCCTGTCACCGGCAACGCCGGCGCCATCGGGCTTGAAGAACACGAGGTTGGTCTCGGGCTCCTGCACCTCGACGCCCGATATCTGCGACAGCCCGCGCGCGAGGGTGCGCGCGTTGGCGTGGTCGTCGGCAAGGCGGTCAACGTGATGGTCGAGCGCGTAGATGCAGGCCGCCGCGCAGACGCCGGCCTGCCGCATCGAGCCGCCGAGGCGCTGCTTCCATTGCCAGACTGCGTCGATGAATTCGCGGGTGCCGGCGAGCACGCCGCCGATCGGCGCACCCAGGCCCTTGGAGAAGTCGATCCAGGCCGAATCCCAGCCCGCCGTCATGTCGCGCGGGGAGATGCCGCTTGCCACGGTGGCGTTCAACAGGCGCGCCCCATCCATGTGCGTGACGAGGCCGTGCTGCTTGGCGATCGCGACGATCTCGTCGAGCGCGGCCTTCTTCCAGATCGTGCCGCCGCCGATATTGGCTGTCTGCTCGACACTGACCACCGTCTGCGTCGGCTGGTAGCGCGTGCGCGGATGCAGAGCTTTCCGGAACGTCTCCGGCGTGAACTGGCCGTCGGGGCCCTTGAGCTGCGTCACCTGGAAGCCGCCGATCGCAGCATGCGCGCCGCCTTCGCGGGCGATGATGTGGGCGGTCTCGTGTGCCAGGATCTCGTCGCCGGGACGGCAATGCACCAGCGTCGCGGTGACATTGCACATCGTGCCCGAGGGCATGTAGACGGCGGCCTCCTTACCCATCAGTTCAGCGACGCGCTCGCACAGCGCGTTCACAGTCGGATCGTCGCCGACCTGCTCGTCGCCGACCTCGGCCCGCGCCATCGCCTCGCGCATTGCAGCCGTCGGCTTGGTCTGCGTATCCGAGAGCAGATTGATGCGCACCGGCGGTGCCTTGGGATCGATCGGGGGAGGGGTGTAGAGCATGGCTGTTCTCGTCATCTAGTCGAATAGTTGCGGTCTGATGTCTTGCGCGCCGTGAAGGATGGCACGGATTTCAACATGGTCGGGTTGCACCGTGTAGAAAATCAGATGAGATTGGAAGCGGAAACGTCGATAGCCGACTGCAAGTTCATCCACTTGCTGGCCCATGAGAGGAAGTCGGCAATAAGCCCGAAGGAGCGGATCAGACCGGCGTAGTAGGCCTCTGCCTGATATTTACCGAATCGACTCTCAGTGAAGTCGTAGATGTCGATGAGATCGGCTCGGGTACGCTCCGATAGCCGGTACTCAGCCATGGCGGCGCTGCGCAACGCGTTGGCGCGCGACGGCGAGGATTTCGTCCGGCGTGTCCGATGTGAAAGTGTTGCAATCGGGCTGGGCGAATAGTGCCTGATATCGGCGGACCTGCTCGTCGCGGGGCAGCTGGGCCCATGCCTTAAGCTCCGCCTCGGAAGGCGTTGCCGATGGAGTGATGTTAGCGAGCTGATCGGTCGTCTGGGCCATCGACAGGACTTTACCACAACAAAAAGGCCCCGGAAACCGGGGCCTTTGAATGTCGTTCTGCCGAAACTATCAGCGCGAATAGAATTCGACGACCAGATGGGGCTCCATCTGCACCGGGAACGGCACGTCGGAGAGGCCGGGGATGCGCACGTATTTTGCGGTCATCTTGCCGTGGTCGACTTCGAGATAGTCGGGCGTATCGCGCTCGGGGAGCTGGCTCGCTTCGAGAACGTGGGCGAGCTGCTTGGAGGCTTCCTTGACCTCGATCACGTCGCCGACCTTGATCTGGTAGCTCGAGATGTTGACCTTGCGGCCGTTCACCTTGATGTGGCCGTGGTTGATGAACTGGCGCGCGGCGAAGATCGTCGAGACGAACTTGGCGCGGTACACGACCGCGTCCAGACGACGCTCGAGCAGGCCGATCAGGTTCTCGCCGGTGTCACCCTTGAGGCGGCTCGCCTCGACATAGATGCCGTGGAACTGACGCTCGGAAATGTTGGCGTAGTAGCCCTTCAGCTTCTGCTTGGCGCGCAGCTGCACGCCGAAGTCGGAGAGCTTGCCCTTGCGGCGCTGGCCGTGCTGGCCGGGGCCGTATTCGCGGCGGTTCACGGGGCTCTTCGGGCGGCCCCAGATGTTCTGGCCCATACGGCGATCGAGTTTGTACTTCGCCTCACTGCGCTTAGTCATCGCGTCCTCTTCGGTTGCATGGTTTGAGGAAACGCGCCCTCCTGGGTGACGGGCTAGCCCGGCACTGACAGGTCCGATCCCCAAAGCTTAAGGGAGAGGACCACGGGTCGCGAAACGCTTCGCGGGCCGAAATCGGCCCGCGAGCAAGGGGCTTTTAGGAGAGTTCGGGCCGATTTGTCAATGCGAATGGCCCCGAAATCAGGTCCCGACGGCCCGGATCGCCTTGCAGCCGGCCGCCCGTAATTCGGCAGCGATTTCAGTGTTCAGCACCTGTTCCAGCCGGGTCAGGACCCGGGCGATCGGGGCGGCGTCGGTGACCCGGT
Source organism: Bradyrhizobium monzae (assembly GCF_021458635.1). Classification (GTDB taxonomy): domain Bacteria; phylum Pseudomonadota; class Alphaproteobacteria; order Rhizobiales; family Xanthobacteraceae; genus Bradyrhizobium. Next base: position 519,980 of record NZ_JAIRDQ010000001.1, on the reverse strand, counting down.
GATCCCAGCGGATCACGACATGGATGGTCTGGTCGGGCTCGACCAGGCCGTAGCTGACGATGAAGGGGCCGGGCGTCACAGGGTGGAGCTCACCGCCGCCATAGGCCGCCACGGAGCTCACCTGGAAACTGCCGAACCAATTGCCCCGCTGTCGGCCGAAATTCAAGCCCACCGCCCAGGACAGCCGCCGCAGCGGCAGCGGCAGGCGGGTCGCCCGCATGATCTTGCGGAACATCGGGACGTCGTTGATCGGCGCGGTCTTGGCGCGCCGGATTTCGGCGTCGACCGCGGCCAGCGCCATGGTCTCCGGGGCCGCGATTCGCTGCGGCATCACGCATTCCTCGCCGTCCTCGACCCGGGCGATGGCGATCAGCGCCACGCTCTTCGGCAGCACGTACAGCGACGGCCAGGGCCATTTGGCATAGACGGTGCGCAGGACCGGCTCGTCCCTGGCGACCAGGGCGAACGCCTTGACGAACATCGCGGCCCAGCCGGCTGGCGCCATTGCGCCCGCGCGGGCCTCCAGCAGGGGCCGGATATCGAGCGGGCGGGACAATGAGACGAACGGCACGCCCATCGAGGCGCGCATGAGGTCGATAATCAGGCGGCGCGGCAGCGAAATGTTCTTAGGTTGACCGCGCATCGTTCTCCCGTTCCTGCGGATTGAAAATGAGCGACGGCGAGGGGAGCCCGCTCGCCGTCTGCTCTAGCACGAACCAACCGCCTGGGGGCGTCTCGGTTCGGCCCGATCAGGGTGCCGGCGAGGCCAGCGGCTTGGTCTTGTCGACGATGTAAACTCCCAGCACTTTCATAACCTTATCGCCATGAGCTTTGGCGTCATGCACGACGCCGGCTGGAATCTGGTAGGAATCACCTGCTTTCAGGGTTTTTTCCGGCTGCCCATCGATCAGGAGATTGAGCTCGCCCTCCAGCACGTAACCAGTCTCGATCCCAGGATGGGTGTGGCGTCCGGCCGCGCCGCCCGCCGGGACTTCCGCGATGGCCGTGATGGTGTTGTAGCCATCCGGGAACTCGACCTTCTGGAGCGGGGTGCGCTTGATGCCGGTCTGCTGGGCGAAGGCGGCGACGGCGAGGCTGGTGAAAGCGAGAACGAGCAGGCTCTTTTTGAGCATCGATTGTTTCCTCCCTGGAACGGCCGACCCTAGCAGCGCCGCCGTTCCCGACAAGGTGGCAATCGGCCTGTTCAGCGCTTGATGCCGTCGAACGCCGCCATGATGCCGCGCTGGAACAGCGACCAGTCGAAGCCCAGCGCGATCGCGCGGTAGCCGCGGTCGATCAGGGCGTTGGCCTGGTCGGCGGTGCGGGCCACGCCGCCGATCGGCACGCCGCTTCTGAGGATGCCGGCTTCCGCGCGGGCGACCAACTCAAGTAACTCGGGATCGTCCATCTGTCCGCGCTTGTTGATGGAGGTGGCGAGATCGCCGGGGCCGATGACGGCGACGTCGATGCCCGGCGTCGCCATGATCTCATCGATGCGGTCGACGGCATCGACATGCTCGATAGTGATCATGCAGATCATCTCGTCATCGGCTGACGCCATGTAGTCCGGCATCGACTGGCCCCAGCGGAACGGCGCGTGGAATGGGCCCCACAGACGATCGCCGCCTGGCGGATAGCGTACGCTGCGCACGGCCTTCTCTGCCTCGCTGCGGTTGGTGATCATCGGGAAATTGATGCCGAAGGCGCCGATGTCCATCGGCGCCTTCGCAAGCCACGGTTCGTTCGCCGCGATCCGCACCAGCGGCGTGCACGGCGTGCCCGTCGTCGCGGCGATCATCGCATGGGCTTCGGTCAATCCAATCGGGCCGTGCTCGAGATCGACGATGATCCAGTCGAGCGATCGCGCCATGATCTGCACCAGCTGCACGCTCGGGATCGTTGCGATCGCGCCGAAGGCGGGGCGGCCTTCGCTCCACAATTGGCGGAGGCGATTGAGCGGCGTTGCGGGGACCGACATGTGATGACCTTGCGCGAGATGACGACGGCCAAGCCTAGCAGCGCGCCGCGTCTGCGAAAAGTCAGGCTAGCGCGCGGCCGCCGAAGAACGGCGTCAGGATCGCCCCGAGCCCATGTGCGCGATTTGATGTAAAAATCATCTCGGCGCTGGATTGCGCGACGCCGTCGATGTGCGGGCCGAGCAGATCCGAGACGCGGCGAGCAATAGCCGGTGCAGGATCGATCCACTCGACCGGCCAGGGTGCCAGCCGCACCAGCCGGTCGAGCAGCAGCGGATAATGCGTGCAGGCGAGCACAACCGTGTCGGTCCGCGACGTCGAATCGGCGGCATCGCCGACGAAGCAGGGGGTGAGCTCGGCGAGGACATCGCGGTCGCTGATCGCCTGGCCGCTGAGCTCGCGCTCCGCAAGCGAGGCCAACTCGGGCGAGCCGACCAGCGTGACCTCGCAACCGAGCGCGAAATCGCGGATCAGCGCCTTGGTGTATTCGCGCTTCACCGTGCCCTTGGTGCCGAGCACCGAGATGCGGCGGGTCTTCGATCGCGCGCAGGCCGGCTTGATCGCCGGCACCGTGCCGACGAAGGGCACGGAATAAGCGGCCCGCAGACGCGATAGGACCAGGGTGGAGGCGGTGTTGCAGGCGATGACGACGAGGTCAGGATCATGGGTGCCGATCAGCTCCCCCATCAGCGGCACCACGCGGGCGATGATCTCGTCCTCGCTGTGATGGCCATAGGGGAAGAAGGCGTCGTCGGCGACATAGGTAAAATGCGCGTCCGGGCGCGCGGCCACGACCTCACGCAGCACGGTGAGGCCGCCGAGGCCGGAGTCGAATACCAGGATCGTCGGAGAATTGGTCACGTCGTTACCTTAAGGCGCCATGGTTACCATTCGGTTTTTTTGGCGGTTTTGCGGCGGGGATGGCCGGTGGCCAGTTTGGAACGATTCAATTTCACCTTTGTCGCATGTTCCCGCTATTTGCAGCCGTGCTGCGCTGCGGTTGGGACATCCGCAAATTTTCGGGAGCCGACATGATCAGAAACACGAGATCGGGCTGGGGGAGCGTTGCCCGGTGGTTTCACTGGGGCCTGGCGCTGGCGATCCTCGGCATGATCGCCTTCGGCTGGTGGATGAACCACTTTCCCGCACGGCCCGATCGGTTCTTCTACCGTTCGATCCACGCCGACATCGGCTACGTGATCCTGCTGCTCACCGTGCTGCGCCTGGTCTGGCGCGCCATCAACCCGACGCCGGCGCTGCCGGCCGAGACCTCGCGCTGGCAGAAGATCGCGGCCCATGTCAGCCACGGCGCGCTCTATCTCGTCGTCATCCTGGTCGCGATGCTGGGCTGGGCGCATTCCGGCGCGCGCGCGACCAACTATTCGGACTTCTTCGGCCTGTTTCACGTGCCGCAATTCACCGCTCCGGACAAAGCGGCCGCGGATGCCTTTGAGGACCGCCACATCTTCTTTGCCTATGTGCTGCTCGCGCTGATCGCGGTCCACGTGGTTGCAGCCCTCTGGCACCACTTCATCCGCCGCGACCGCGTCGTGGCGCGCATGGTGACGGACGAGGTGGGGTAGGGGGGAGCTCACTCTCCGCAATGACCGAGCAAGCAGCGGCATCGCGATTCTCCGATGCACGTTCAACTCGCAGACATACTCGCGCGTGATTTTGTCCTTCGAGTCACGCCGCCGTGACCCGCTTGCGCCCTCGCGGCCTTGCAGGCGTACAGTGGAGGGGCAGATTGAAGTGACAGCGAAGCTCGTCGTGCTCGTCGTCGAGGACGCAGGTCTGGTCGAACATGCTGAGCTTCCGGAGCGGAGCTGCTTCTTTCAACAAGCCCTATGCGCCGGACCAGATGATTGGGGCGCTACGCAGTCTGGTCGCCTGACGGCAGGCTGCGAAGGCTCCATCCTCCATCGCGCAGTCTTCAAGCCGACACGTCTTCCGCTCTATGCTAGAGACGGGCGGAATTCTGCCCGCAGGAGACGCTCATGCTCACCGTCCATCATCTTGGCAAATCGCAATCCGAACGCATCGTCTGGCTCTGCGAGGAGCTCGGGATTCCCTATGAGCTGAAGCGCTATGCACGCGATTCCGTCACCATGCTGGCGCCGCCGGACTACAAGGCGTTGCACCCGATCGGGGCGGCGCCCGTCATCGTCGACGGCGATCTCGTGCTCGCCGAATCCGGCGCCATCGTCGACTACATCATGGCCAAGTACGGCAAGGGTCGCCTCGCGCTTGGCCCGGACGCGCCCGACTTCGCGCAATTCCTGTACTGGTTTCACTTTGCCAACGGCACGCTGCAAGCCGGCATGGGCCGGCTGATGCTGTTGAACCGGCTCAAGCTCGCCGAGGACAATCCAATGCTGGCCGCGATCAGGACGCGCGTCGATCGTGCCTTCGATCTGGTCGATGCGCGCGTGCGCGATGCGGAATATCTGGCGGGCAGCAGCTTTACCACGGCCGACATCATGATAGGCTTCTCGCTCACGACGATGCGTTATTTCCAGCCCTACGATTTCGCGCGCTGCCCGAACGTGGTCAAATATCTCGGCCGTATCGGTGCGCGATCGGCCTACCGGCGCGCGATGGAGAAGGGCGATCCTGGCATGGCGCTGCTGCTGAGCTGAGTTGCGCGCTGGCCGCGATCACCTCGGTACATGCTTGGTCGCGCGCTCGATCAGGTCGCCCAACCGTGAGATGAATTTCGCCAGGATTGTTGAGGCATTGGCCTTGTGGTAGCCCACGACGAGGTCGATCGTCGGCGCCTTGCCCTTGAGCGGGCGACTGACGACCGACCAGGGCAGAAAGTTCTTCACATAGCTCGGCAGCAGCGCGAAGCCATGGGTGGAGGCGACCATCGACACCGCCATGACGATGTTGTCGGCTTCATGGGCCGTAGCGATGCCGAACCCGCCTTCGCGCAGATGGTTGTTGATGATCTCGAGAAGCGCAGGCGCGGTGTCGGAAACGTTGATGAAGGGCGTTCCCTCAAGCTTTGCAAGTTCGACACGGTCGAGCTTGGCGAGGGGGTGGTCACTCGGGAGCACAGCGGCCAGTGTCTCCTTGATCACGGTCTGGTAGACGAGATCGGTCGAGCCTGCTTCGCGCCGCATGAAGGCGAGGTCGAGTCTGCCGCGCGTCAGTCCCTCCGCCAGCACGGACGAAAAATCGCTCGTCACTGTCACGTCGATGTTCGGCAACTCGTCGCGCAGCACGCGCATCGCCTCCGGCAACCAGTCGATCTCCTGCCCGGTGAGGAAGCCGAGCGCAAAGCGTGACTTTTCGGGGCGGCCGGCGCGCCGCGCCGCCTCGATGGCCGCGTCGGCCTGCGTCAGCGCCAGGCGTGCGTGATCGAGGAAGGTCTTTCCGGCAACTGTCAGCTCGACGCCGTGCACGCTGCGCGCAAACAGAGGCACGCCGACCTCATATTCGAGGTCGCGGATCTGGCGGCTGAGCGAGGGCTGCGCGGTGCGCAGCCGCTTCTCGGCAGCGACCGTGAAGCTGCCTTCCTCGGCGACGGCGACGAAGTAACGGAGGTGGCGCAGCTCCATAACCAAATGCCTCTCAACAGGTTTGCGGCCCATGGCAAAGGCGCCGCTTGCGACCATCCCATACCTATCAGGCATGAAGGGCAACTAACAAAGTCTTGGCGACGCAAAGGGCCTTTCCCTATCTCACGGAAGCGACGCTGCTGGACCCGATCGATCGGGAGGCGTCGAAGAAGCACGAAACGAGGGATTTCCATGACCTTGCCGGTCGTATTGATCACGGGCGCGCTCACCGGCATCGGCCGGGCGACCGCCGTTTCCTTCGCGCGATCCGGTCACCGGGTGGTGGTGTCCGGCCGCCGGGACGATGCCGGGAAGGCATTGGTCGCCGAGCTGCGCGATCTTGGCGCGGAGGCCGAATTCGTCAAGGCCGATGTCCGCGATGAAGCCGACATCCGCGATCTCGTTGACAGAACAGTCAGGCGGTTCGGCCGCCTCGAGATCGCGGTCAACAACGCCGGCGTCGAAGGCACTCCCGGCCCGGTGTGGGAGCAGACCGAGCAAAGCTACGCTGACGTCTTCAACACCAACGTGCTCGGGACGTTGCTCAGCATCAAGCACGAGCTGCGTGTGATGAAGGTGCAGGGCGCGGGCAGCATCGTCAACATCTCCTCGACCATGGGCGAACGAGGCGCGGCCAATCTGGCGCTCTACTCCGCAAGCAAGCATGCCGTCGAAGGCCTGACCAAGTCGGCGGCGCTGGAAGCTGCGGCCTTCGGCGTGCGCGTCAACGCGGTCGCCCCCGGTCCGACGGATACCGCCATGCTCGACCGCCTGACCGGGTCGCCGGACAAGAAGGCGGCGTTCTACGCGGCCGTGCCGCTCAAGCGGGGCGCAAGGCCGGACGAGATCGCGAACGCGGTGCTGTTCGTCGGATCGGAGCAGGCCTCGTTCGTCACCGGCCAGATCATTCGCGTCAACGGCGGCAAGACCGCCAGCTAAGTCGCTTCCAGACCACTTTAGAGAAAGAGAAAGAACCATGACTGACCTCAAGGGAAAGACCGCTCTCGTCACCGGCGCCTCGCGCGGCATTGGCCGCGCCTCGGCGCTGGCGCTCGCGAAGCGCGGCGCGCAGGTACTGGTGCACTACGGCCAAGGTGCCAAGGAGGCAGAAGCCGTCGTCGCCGAGATTCGCAAGAACGACGGCCGCGCCGACGCCGTCGGGGCCGATCTCGGCGCGCCTGATGGGCCGCATCAGTTGGCGAGCCGCGCGCGCGTCATCGTCGGCGACCGGCTCGACATTCTTGTTGCCAATGCCGGTGTCGCCAAGGCGGCCGTGATCGAGGAGACCACGGTCGAGGATTTCGACCGGCTGTTCGCCGTCAACGTCCGAGCGCCGTTCTTCCTGGTGCAGCAATTGCTGCCCATCCTGCATGAGGGCAGCAGCGTCGTGCTGGTCTCCTCGCTGGCTGCGCATGCGGTGGTCGGCACGCTGCCGGCTTATGCCGCGACCAAGGGAGCGATCGACACGCTGGTGAAGCATTTTGCGGCAGCGCTCGGCGCGCGCGGCGTGCGCGTCAACGCGGTGGCGCCCGGCGTGGTGGGGACCGAGATGTCGTCCTTCACCAAGACCGACGCGGGGCGCGACTACACGCTCGGTATGCAGACCTTGAAGCGGATCGCCGAGCCCGACGACATCGCCGACGCCATCGCCTTTCTTGCTTCTCCCGATGCGCGCTGGATCACCGGCGACACCATCCGCGTCGACGGCGGCTCAAGGCTCTGAGGCCGCCGCCGTAGTCTCTCTCCCGACCTCACAAAGGAAGTCCAACATGTCAAAGAAACTAGAAGGCAAGATTGCACTCGTCACCGGCGGTTCGCGCGGAATCGGCGCTGCCATCGCCAAGCGGCTTGCTGCTGACGGAGCCAAGGTCGCCATCACCTATAGCAGGGGAGCGGACGCTGCAGCCGCAATCGTCAAGGCGATCGAGGGCGCGGGCGGCAAGGCCATCGCGATCCAGGCCGATGCCACCGCCCCCAAGGCTGTGCAGGCGGCGGTCGACAAGACCGTCGGCGCGCTCGGCAAGCTCGACGTGCTCGTCAACAATGCGGGCACCGCGATCCCCAAGAAGTTCGAGGAGACCACGCTGGCTGAGCTCGACCAGGTGATCAACCTCAACATCCGCGGCGTGTTTATTGCCACGCAGGCCGCGCTGAAGCAGATGAACGACAATGGCCGCATCATCTCGATCGGCTCATGCGTCGGCGAGCGCATGATGACGCCCGGCCTAGTGCCTTACTCGGCGACCAAAGCTGCGATCCGGATGTTCACGCAGGGGCTGTCGCGTGAAGTCGGCGACCGCGGCATCACCGTCAACAACGTCCAGCCCGGGCCGATCGACACCGATCTGAACCCCGCTGCCGGCGACTGGGCGGCTCCCCAGAAGGCGGCGACTGCACTCAACCGCTACGGCAAGGTGGAGGAGGTGGCCGCACTGGTCGCCTTCGTCGCCAGCCCGGAGGCGTCCTATATCACGGGTGCGAATCTCACGGTGGACGGCGGCACCAACGCCTGACCGCGGGATAAATCGGAAATCGGGCGGCCGAATTCGCCGCCCGGTCACGCAGTCCTGTTCGTGGTCGTCGCCCGCGCTGCGGTCAGCTGCTTCTGCAGGCGATCGATGTTTTGCAAAAGGCGCTGGCTGGTCAGCACCAGGAAATAATAGCCGAACTGCGGGTCCTGGAAGTAGATCTCGAGCAGCCGGTCATAGGTGATCGTCAGCACCTGGCCGTCTTCGATGCATTCGATCGTTCCGGTGCGCCGGTTGTCGGGCGTGAGGAAACCGAGCTCTCCCATCAACGCGCCGGGCCCGATCTCGACGTTGATCTCCTTGACCAGGAACTTGCCGGTGACCGTGAGGAGCATATCCTTGGCTGGGTCGCCCAGCTTGAACAGCGTGTCGCCGGTGCGATATTTCCGCTCGGTCATGAATGGCTTGAGCCATTCGATCGACATGTCGCCTTCGGCCGCATGGCGCGCCTTCTTCACCAGCTTGAGCATCTGCCGGAGGCGGATGGCGTTGATCGGCAACAGCAGCAGATATAGGACGAACGTCGAGACATTTGCGGAGAGCGCGCCGAAAATGGCGAAGAACGCACAGCCGATCATGTTGGCGACGCGCAGCGGAACCATCGTCCGCATCAGCAAGGTTGCGACAAAGAAGCCGGCGCCGACTGTAGCGAACATGTTGGCCAGCGTGATGTTATGGACGAAGATCTCCAGCAACCGGTTGAAGATCGCGTCGTAGGTGACATTGTTGGGGTCGAGGCCCATCTGGACCAGGATCTTCGCGATCCTGAGGTTATCCGTGGCCGCGTCCAGAATGCGGTCGAGGATCGAGGAAATGTCTGCGCTGCCGGACGGCATGGTACTATCCCTGCGTAAGGCTTTCAGTCCTGCTCGGTATTCGTATAGCCGAAATCGAATGACGACCGCTTGAATGAAGCCTTCGGCCGTCAGGCTGCAAGAGGCAAATTTTAGCCTGATCGGGCATTTCGGCAATTGCCCGTTGGTTGCGCGTATGGCCTCGGTGCGAGCCATGATTCGGGGCCGTCGGGGCGCGGGCGGGTATCTTCTGGGACGTCTTGGACGGATTTGGGTGCGGCGGGAGCCCGGAGCTATCTCCGCCTCAGGGCTTGGCGCCGGGCTGGATGACCTGCTGCTCGACGAGGGTCAGGTGCCCCGGGAGCGCGCCGGCACGCAGCAGCATGGCCACGCTGTTGGCCTCCTCGAGGATGAAATTGCCCGAGATCTGGACCGAGCCGCCGGTGATGGGCTCGCGGATCACGGGGGCGGCGATCACCTTCTCGTCGAGCACGATGGCGAAGGATCTGCCTACGTTCTCTGCCGTGACATGGGCGAGGCGCCGCGTGCCGCGTCCGTTGAAGCGGAACGAGGCGACCGGGTCTTTGGTGCCGGCCGCAAAGCCGGGCGCCGCATAGTTGATGTCGTCGCCGTCGAGCACGCTGTCCTTGGCGACCAGATAGGGCCGCTTGTCCTTGAAGCCGAGCAGGACTTCGGTGCCTTCGGGCGGCGTGCCGGATTGCGCCTGCTCCGGTGACATCGAGGCATCGACCAGGCGGAAACTGACCTTGACCTTCCGGCCGAAGATCGCGGTGATGTGCTCGGGGTCGGTCACGCCAGGCAGGAAGATGCGGATGCGGTCGGTCCCGTCGGGGACGACGCTGACGAGCTTGACGCCGGAATCCTTGAGGCGCTGCTCGATCATGGCGATGGAATCTTCGACGAGTTCATTCAGCCGTGCCGCGGAGGCGGCATCGGTCGACGTGAGCCTGACCGCTCCATCGCTGCCGTCGGTCAAGGCGAGCGCATGCGAGGGCAATCCGTCCGCGGCTGAGGCGAGCTTGCGCCCGAGCTGATCACGGCCTTTGGCGTCCGCGATCTTCACATCGACCCCGCCGTCGCGGATCGCAAGATTGGAGAAGGCGATATGGCCGTCGTGCAAGGTCTTGTAGACGTCGTCGCGCAGATCCGCGACGACGCTCTCGCGCAGGCCTGAGCTGTCCACCTTGTAGATGATGCGTGAGCCGCCCAGCTTTTCCATCTTGTCGCCGACGAAGGCCACGATCTTGGCACGCATCTTGTCGAACTGGTCGTCGGCGAGCGCGGCGCGCGGATGGGCGATCACCATTGCCATGGTGAGGGCGACGATCAGCCGTGTGGCGCGGTCCCGCGGGGGGGTGGTCATGATCACCTCAAGTCTTGCGGCAGGACGCTGGCGGGCGAATCCGACGCATGTTCTTGGTCCCCGAATCGGGCGCGGAGGTTCAAAGGCCTCGAATACGAGTGCTACGACCGTAGCCGTTAGGCCATGGACGAACGCCAAATCATCCATCATTCTGTTCGCGCCCGACCGGCTACCGGTCGGGGTCTCGCCGAACCAAAATGTCAAAAAGACAGGCGGCGAGGGAATGCATCTGAGGGAGGACGGAATTCCATGGCGGGCATCCACGCGCTCGATCGGCTCATCGGCAACGACTATCCGGAGCTTTTGACGGACGAGGAGGTCCGGGCCTTCGAGCAGGTCCCCTACGCGGACCGTGTCGCGGCCGAGAGCACCTATGATGCCATCAAGCTCGGGGCTGCGCGCAATCCCGACGGGCCGGCGATCCAGTTTCTGCAGAATGCCGATCCATCGGATACGCCGCTCGTGGTCACCTACCGTGACTTCATCGCGCGTGTGACGCAGGCCGCCAACATGTTTCACGCGCTCGGCGCGGAAAAGGGCGATGTCATCTCCTTCATGCTGCCGCTGCTGCCCGATGCCTTCGTGACGCTGTTCGGTGCGGAGGCCGCCGGCATCGCCAATCCCGTCAACCCGCTGCTCGAGCCACACCAGATCGCGGAAATCCTGGAGGCGGCGAACACGAAAATCCTGGTGGCGCTCGGGCCGATGCCGGGCACCGACATCTGGCAAAAGGTCGAGCAGATCCGCCCGCAGCTCAAGCACCTCAAGGCGATCGTGCAGGTGGCCGGCGGCGGCGATCCCGCCAACGGAATTTTTGCGTTCAACGACCTGATCAAGCAGCAGCCGTCCGACCGACTTATCAGCGGGCGCAAGATTTTGGGCAGCGACATCGCCGCCTATTTCCACACCGGCGGCACCACCGGCACACCGAAGCTGGTGCGGCACACCCACGCCAACCAAGTCTATCAGGCCTGGGCGCTCAATCTGATGCTGCGATCGAAGCCGGGTGCGAACATGTTGTTCGGCATGCCGCTGTTTCACGTCGGCGGATCGCTGACGCAGGTGCTGCTGACGCTGTCCGCCGGCGGCTCGCTGGTCGTGCTGTCGCCGAGCGGCTGGCGCAACCCGAATGCGGTGAAGAACATCTGGGGCCTGGTCGAGCGCTTCAAGCCGGAGGCGCTGTCGAGCGTGCCGACGGTGCTCGCGGCAACGCTCGCGGTGCCGCCCGGGAATGCCGACATCTCCAGCCTGAAATATGCAGCCGGCGGCGGCTCGGCGATTCCGGTCGCGGTGGGATCGGCGATTCAGGAAAAACTCAAGCTGCCGGTGGTCGAGGTCTACGGCATGACCGAGACCTCGAGCGTGCACACGCTCGCCTATCCCAGCCGACCGATCCGGCTCGGCTCGGTCGGCCTGCCCATGCCTTACGCGCGTGTCCGCATCGTGCAGCTCGACGCCGACGGCAACCTGATCCGCGACTGCAAGCCCGACGAGATCGGGGTCGTCATCATGGCCGGGCCCGGCGTGTTCGGCGGCTATCTCAACGACGCCCACAACAAGGGGGCTTTTGTCGATGAGGTCTGGGTCAATTCCGGCGATCTCGGCCGGCTCGATGCCGACGGCTATCTGTGGATCACCGGACGTGCCAAGGATCTCGTGATCCGCGGCGGTCACAATATCGATCCGGCGCCGATCGAGGAGATCATGTTCCGTCATCCCGCCGTCGGCTTCGCCGCGGTAGTCGGCCAGCCCGACGCTTATGCCGGCGAGCTGCCGGTGGGTTACGTGCAGTTGAAGCCCGGCGCGTCCGTCGAGCCCGGCGAACTCGAGACGTGGGTGCGCGAGCGCACGCCGGAGCGTGCTGCCGTTCCGGTGCAGGTCATTCCGATCGATCCGATGCCGGTGACCGGCGTCGGCAAGGTGTTCAAGCCGCAACTGCGCTGGGACGCGGCGCAGCGCGTGTTCACCAAGGTTCTGACGCCGCTGGTCGCGCGGGGCATCGACTGCAAGGTGAAGGTCGGTGCCCATGGCAGCCACGGCTCGATCGCAACCGTGACGCTCGCAGGCTTGCCCGCGGATCAGCGCGACATCGTCGCCGGCGAAGTGCACACGCTGCTCGCGCCATTCGTGATGCGGCACGAGGTGGTGCAGGCATAGCTCAAGGGCGCGCGACTCCCGGCTTGCGTGCTTGGCCGCAAGCGCGCATCATCCCCAAAAACACTTGGGGAAACGCGATGCCTGGAGTCTCTCGCCGCCGTCACCTTCGGCAATTGTCGGGTGTGTTCGGAGCCGCCGCGCTCTCTGGCTGGTCGGGACCGGCGCGGGCCGCAGAGCCGGACATTCCGCCTGAAGGCATCGGCAAGGGCATCCAGCACATCTCCTACAGCGACATCGGCGGGCGGCCCGACAGCGTGCAGGTGATGTTCAATCGCCAGCACATCTATGTCGGCCACATGTTCAGCGATGGCGTGACGATTCTGGACGCGTCCGATCCGCGGGCGCTGAAGCCGGTCAATTTCTTCACCGCGGGGCAATACACCCGCACCCACCATCTCCAGGTGGCGGAAGACACGCTGCTGCTGGCGAACGGCGCCAATATCGTCGCGATGCAGTCCTACGACAACATGCGCGGCTATTTCGAGAACACGCTGGTCGACAGTATCACCAAGGCGAAGAAATTCCGCTCGGGCCTCTCGATCCACGACATCTCCAAGCCCGGCGAGATGCGCGAGATCGCATTCCTCGAAATGCCGGGCTTCGGCATCAACCGTCTGTGGTGGCCGGGCGGCCGCTATGCCTATGTGTCGGCGCATTTCGACGGCTTCACCGATCACATCCTCTGCGTGGTCGATCTCAAGACCATCACCAAGCCGGAGATCGTCGCGAAATGGTGGCTGCCGGGGATGAACCGCGCGGGCGGCGAGCCGGCGACGCCGAAGGGCAAGCGCTTCGCGCTGCATCACATGATCACGGCGGGCGATCGCGGCTATGCGGCCTGGCGCGACGGCGGCTTTACCATCCACGACATCAGCGATCCCACCAATCCAAAGCTGCTGTCGCACATCAACTGGTCGCCGCCCTTCGCTGGCGGCACGCATACGCCGCTACCGCTGCCGAAGCGTCAGCTCGCGATCGTCGCGGATGAAGCGAACGCGGACCAATGCGCCAAGGGCCTGTTCCACACATTCGTGCTCGACGTGCGCGCGCCGGAAAATCCGGTGCCGATCGCAACCCTGCCGACGCCGCGCGATCGCGATTTCTGCACGAACGGCACCTTCGGTCCGCATAATCTGCACGAGAACCGCCCCGGCGCGTTCCAGAGCGAGGACACGATCTTCGCGTCCTACAACAATGCCGGCGTGAGGGTGTTCGACGTGAGGGATGCCTTTGCGCCGAAGGAGCTCGCCTATTGGGTGCCCCCGACGCCGAAGAAGCTCGTCGACCCCCGCCCGAACGTCGCGCTCGCGGCGAAGACGTGTGACGCCTATGTCCGGCCCGACGGCATGATGTTCGTCAGCGACTGGAACGCCGGCATGCACGTGCTGCAATATCAGGGGTGAAGTGTCAGCCGAGGCGACGCTAATACAAGGGTGGGCAAAGGCGCGTAGCGCCGTGCCCACCATCTCTCACGATTTGCGGACGGTGGGCACGCTTACGCTTTGCCCACCCTTGAGAGATCGAGACCGACGTTACCCCGCCGGCATCGCGGTTTCGATCAGGCGCACCCAGAACGAGGCGCCGTGGCCGAGGATGTTGTCGTTGAAGACATAGGCCGGGTGGTGGCACGCTGGGCTGTTGCCCATGCCGACCAGAATCATTGCGCCGGGGCGCTCTTCCAGCATGAAAGAGAAATCTTCCGCGCCCATCATCGGGATGATTTTGTCGTTGACGCGGTCGGCGCCGACGATGTCACGGGCGACGTCGGCAGCAACGCCGGCTTCGCGCGCATGATTCAGGGTTACCGGATACATCCGCGTGTATTTCGTCTCCGCCGAGCCGCCATAGGCACGGGCGACGCTCTCGGCGACTTCGCCGATCCGGCGCTCGACGAGATCGCGCACATCAGGATCGAGCGTGCGCACGGTGCCGCTGAGCTCGGCTGTCTCGGGGATGATGTTGAAGGCGGTGCCGGCGTGGAACTGCGTGATCGAGATCACCGCCGACTGCAGCGGATTGACGTTGCGCGCGACGATCGATTGCAAGGCGTTGACGATCTGTGAGCCGATCAGGACGCTGTCGATCGCCTGGTGAGGGGTGGCACCGGCGTGGCCGCCCTTGCCATGCACCGTGATGCGGATGTTGTCGGAGGAGGCGAGCAGCGGACCCGGCGTGGTCGCGAAATGGCCCTCGGCGAGGCCCGGCATGTTGTGCATGCCGTAGACCTGGTCGATGTTCCAGCGCGTCATCAGCCCGTCCTCGACCATGGCCTTGCCGCCGCCGCCACCTTCCTCGGCGGGCTGGAAGATCACGACCGCAGTGCCGTCGAAATTGCGCGTCTCGGCGAGGTATTTTGCGGCACCCAGCAGCATCGCGGTGTGACCGTCATGGCCGCAGGCGTGCATCTTGCCCGGGATCTTCGAGGCATAGGGCACGTCGGCGGTTTCCATGATGGGCAGCGCATCCATGTCGGCGCGGAGCCCAATGGCCTTGCCGGAGGCTGATTTGCGGCCGCGGATCACGCCGACCACGCCAGTCCGCCCGATGCCGGTCACCACCTCGTCGCAGCCGAACTCGCGAAGCTTGTCGGCGACGATGCCGGCGGTGCGGTGGACTTCGTAGAGCAGCTCGGGATTCTCGTGGAAGTCATGGCGCCAGGCGGCCATTTCATCGGAGAGGGCGGCGATGCGGTTGACGATGGGCATGGAGAGGATCCGTTTCTTCTTCGTAGGGCGGGTGGACGCAGCCGTGCCCCGCCGAGGAGGAGGAGGGCGGCGGCCTAGGGAGGGCGCGCCGGCCAGAATGCTTTTTACGCCGGGATTTGTCGGAGCGGGAGGGTGAAACAAGCGGCGCGGCAAGGTGACGGGGGCATCCACAAATATTAGCTGTCAATCACGGATCGTTGACTAACAGATATTGAAATCTGTCAGCGAGACGTGTATATCCGTTCTCGGACGCTCCGATTGGGCGTCTGGCGGCATCCCGGAAGCCCGACGTCCCAGGAAATGGGGATCAAGGGCCGAAATTGAACAACGGGGACCGCCAATGATTGGAGACTTACGACAATGACGACCGAAATCATCCATCTCACCGGGACGATTGGGCATTGGCTCAATTTACTGGTTGCGCGCCAGATCGCGGCGCAGGCTGCAAAACTGCCTCATTAAGGCGAGAGCTTTCCGAACCGACCGGTATGGGCGCTTCGGTAAGCATCCATCGCCGGGTAACTGGGCCCTGAACGGGAACATGGTGCTGGCATGAACGAAGCCGTTGTCTTGACGCCGGAGCGGATCCTCGAAGTGACCGAGGACGTTTTGCGGCGCTACGGACTTGCCAAGGCCACGGTGGTCGACGTTGCCCGTGCGCTCGATGTCAGCCACGGCAGCGTCTATCGCCATTTCCCGAGCAAGGCTTCGCTGCGCGAGGCCGTCGCCAAACGCTGGCTCGACCGCATCGATGCGCCGTTGCTGGCGATCGCTAGGGAGCAGGGCCCGGCGCCTGACAGGCTCGATCGCTGGTTGCGCACGCTGTTCGCGGCGAAGCGTTCGCGCGTGCTCGACGACCCCGAAATGTTCGAGACCTATCTGACGCTGGCCCGCGAGGCTTGCGCGGCGGTCAAGTGTCACAAGGACACCATGATCGACCAGATCGCGGCGATCCTGGCCGACGGCGTGAAGCAGGGCGTATTCGCCGTGGACGACGTCAAGACCACGGCACGTGCGCTGTTCGATGCCACCTGCCGCTTCCATCATCCGGCCCATGCCGACGAGTGGAAGGACACCGAGCTGCCCGCGCGTGTCGATGCGACGCTCGCGCTGTTGTTGCGCGGGTTGAAGGCGGCCTAAAGCACCCCTTCTAGCTTACCCTCTTGCCTTGAAGCACGGCTCCATCGCGAATCGCAGGCGAGGATGTGGCGTGTTTTCGCGGGTGAGGATCGCCGTCGGACGAGGGCACGACCGGCGGGCTATCCGGATATGCGCCGACCGCGATTTCGACGACGTCCTTCGACCGCCTTCGAAGGCGGTAGAATGTCAGCTCCTGATCGAGCACAGGACAGCGAAAGTGGACAACGGCCGTGTCAGGCAAGCGGCAAAGCTGGTCGATGAGCTCACCTACCGTGATGATCGGGGGATGGTCGGCTGCTTTGTGATGAGCCTTACTCATGGCGTTTTACTCCTCCACGCCGCTATTAACCGGAGTTGGATGCCCCGCGTTCCAATCCGTTCTGCAAATTGCAGTCCCCGGATTTTCGACAGCCACGCTGCTAGATCTTCGTCAACCCGCAAGTCGCGGCCAGCCGCACGAGTTGGGCATCCGTGCGCGCGCCGGTCTTGGTCTTGATCAGATAGTGGTAGTTCTGGACCGTCTTGACGCTGAGATTGAGATGCGTCGCGATCTCTTCGGTGGTGGCGCCGCCGGCGAACTGGCGCAAGATCTCGATCTCGCGCTCGCCCAGTTGATCCAGCGCTGAGCCTGTCGACAGGCTGTCCTCGGCCAGCACATGCGCGATGTCGTCGCTCATGGCGCGCTCGCCGCGGGCGACGCTGCGGATGGCGTTGACGACGGCGGAGGGGGCGCTGCTCTTGGTGACGAAGCCGGAGGCGCCGGCACTGAAGGCGGCTTTCACCAGCACAGCCTCGTTGTGCATGGTGAAGACGAGGATCCGCGCCCGCGGATTGCGTGCGCGGATGTTGCGGATTGCCTCGAGGCCGCTGGCGCCGGGCATCGAGATGTCCATCACCACGACGTCGGGGTCATGCGTCTTGAAGGCGCCGTAGGCATCCGCGGCGTTGTCGGCTTCCGCCACAACGTGGAGATCGCCCTGGCTCTCCAGCACGCGCCGGTAGCCCTGGCGGACGATCGGATGGTCGTCGACCAGCAGCACCGAGATGCCTGTTGCTGCGACATCGCTCATGGCGGCCTCATGCAGCAAGAGGGATCGTCGCGGCGACGCTGAGCCCGCGACTGGCGGGCAGGATCGACAATGATCCGCCGGCGGCTGCGACACGCTCGCGGATGCCGGTGAGGCCGAAGCCGGCTGAGCGCGCCACGCGTGCCGCATCGCCGCCACCGTCGTCCTCGACGCGGATCCGAAGCGCATCGTCCTCGCCCGCGCACCGCTCGACGTGCAACGAGATCTCGCGCGCCGCACCGTGGCGCAGTGCATTGGTCAGGCATTCCTGGGCGACGCGATAGGCGGTCGTGGCGGCCGGGCCGCTGATGTCGGTGAGATCGCCCTTGAGGTCGAGCTGGATCGTCGGCTGCGTCGCGCTCTGCGAGCGCCAGCTGTCGACGAGGTTGACGAGGCTGGCTTCCAGCCCAAGCTCCTCGGGCAGGGGATGGCGCAGCCGCTCCAGCGCATCGCGCAGCGAGGCCATCAGATGGTGCGTGGCCTGCGAGATCATGCGCGCGTCCTGCGCGATGCCATGATCCCCGCCTTTCGTACTCGCCGTCTCGATCGTGTTGGCGAAAGCCAGGATCGCGGACAGATTTTGTCCGAACTCGTCGTGCAACTCGCGGGCGAGCGCGCGGCGCTCGTCGTCGCGGATCTCGATCAGGCGCCGTGTCAGCGCCGCGCGTTGTTCGACGGATTCTTCCAGCCGGCTGCCGAGTTTCTCGACGGCGCCGCCGATCATCCCAAGCTCCATGGAGCGGAAGCGCGGCAGTTTGGTACGGTACTGGCCGCGCGCCACGCGTTGCAGGGCAAGCACAATGGCCTGCGCCGGCGCCAGCGTGTGCGCGATCGCGAGCGAAGCGAGCAGGGCGATCGCCGCCGCCATCAACAGCGCGACGTCGATCACGTTGAGAATGTACTCCCAGGCGAGCGAGATTGCGGCCGCTTCATCCGGCGTCGCGACCACCGTTCCGGCGGCCGCGGCGCGGGGGCTGACGGGCCGCACCACCTCGGCGTGGCTGCCGAGGAAGGTCGGTACGACGGCGGCGAACCAGCGTGGCGGCGTCCTGCCGATCCCCTGGCTCTGCCCGCAGAGCGGCTTTTCGAATGCGGTCGCCGGCTGGAACTCGACACAGACACCGGGCGAGATCAGCTTCATCGTCTCCAGCGTCCGCCACTCCGGAACCGGCACGAGATGCTCACGCGTTCTGCTGCTGCGCAGCAACAGTTCGTGCCAGTATAGGCCCTGAAGCGCCTGCGCGACCCGCTGTGCGGACGCCGCAGTCGCCCGGTCGACGCTGCGATAGGCATCGAACGTAGCCCACACGGTCGCCGCGCCCAGACACAGCGCAACGATGAGAAGCAGACGGGCGACAAGCTGAAGCACGAGGCGCATGCGATCACCCCAAAGTTTGGTAAGCTCAGCCTAACAACGTCGCCGCACCTTGCCAATTGCACGGAATGGCAGGAACGCAGCTCGGGCAAATTTCCCAAGCCGGATTGGGCATGGGTCTTTGGACCGGGAGCGGCGGCTTTGATCTAATCAGGGTGGAATTGCAGGTCAGGAGCAGTGCAGCATGAGTTCGATGACGATTGGACCGATCGCGACCACCGCGACCGACCCATCCGAGCGCAGCGCGCTGCTGTTCTGGATGATTTTTACGGGGCTATCGATCTTTGCCGTCGTGCTGCTGTGGCGATTCGGCCTGATCCATCTGATGCTGACCTCCGACCGGACCTATATTTCGAGCGTGATCGCGGTGCTCTACATCCTGACCTGCGGTCATTGCTTCCTGCGTACACGGGCGATCGCGCGTGAGGGGGCGGCTGCACGGCGCTGCCGCGCGGTGCTGGCGGCGCCCGACGGCAGCAAGGTGCTCGATGCGAGCGCGACCGCGCTGCCGCGTGGGTTGGTGCGGGATCACATCGACAGCCTCGTGACGAAAGCGGCCGCGCAGGACTATCGCCCGGTCGACCAGACGCTGCTGCTGCGGACGCTGGCCGACCGCCTGCGCGGCTCCAACGGGTTCGGTGCCTTCGTCTCCGATACGCTGATGAAGCTCGGCCTGCTCGGCACCATCATCGGCTTCATCATCATGCTGGCGCCGATTGCCGGACTGGATGCCGCCGACAAGGTCGCGATGCGCTCCTCGATGGGACTGATGAGCGACGGCATGGCGGTCGCGATGTACACGACACTGGCGGGCCTCGTCGGTTCCATCCTGGTCCGCATCCAGTACTACATGCTGGATTCAGCGACCCAGCGGGTATTCTCGGATGCCGTCGTGCTTACCGAGACCTACGTGACGCCGGTTCTCGAGCGCAAGGGCGCTGGAACGACGTCATGATGGATGATTTCGGTCTCTATCCGCGCGAGGAGCCGTTCGATCCGCTGGGCGTGATGCTGTTCAAGGCGCTCCAGGTGGTCGCCTTCCTGTTCTTCCTCGCGCTGCTCGCGGTTTCTCCCGATGCCAAGGAGGGCAAGATCGACTCCAAGGCCGAGTTTATGATCACGCTGGACTGGCCGGACAATCATCCTGACGATCTCGACCTGTTCGTGCAGGATCCCGCCGGCAACATCGCTTGGTACCGCCACCGCGAGGCCGGATTCCTTACGCTCGATCGCGACGATCGCGGCGGGGCCAACGACTTCATCATGGTCAACGGCAAGAAGATCGCTTCGCCCATCCGCGAGGAGATCGTGACGGTGCGCGGCATCGTCGCCGGCGAATACACCGTCAACGTCTCGCATTTCGTCGCCACGACCGGCGAGCCGGTGACGGCCAATGTGAAGGTGCAGAAACTCAATCCGACCGCGCAGGTGGTCTTCGACAACAAATTCACGCTCGACCACACCGGTGACGAGAAGACTGCGGTGCGGTTCCGGCTCGACGCCGAAGGCAAGGTGATCAATGTGGACCAGCGGCCGAAATCGCTGCTGGAGACCTTCCGAAGCACCTGGCGCAACGGCGCCGATCTCGACCCGAGGACCGGTGTGAGCAAGAACGCGACGAGGGTGCGCCGTGATTAATCTGCAGACGGTCATCCTCACTTTGTCAGTCGCCTATGCCGTGATCGGCGGGCTGCTGCTGGTCGTGCTGGTCTATGCGCGGCTGCACTGGTCGCTGAAGGCGATCGCGGTGGTCGTGACCAGCGCCTTCTATATCGTTAGCTTCACGGAAATGCGCGGGCTGCTGGGCTGGGCCAGCACCGACAGGATGCCGACCGCGTTCAAGCTGCTCGCGGCGCGCATCGTCGAGCCGCATTCGCTGGAGGGCGATCCCGGCTCGATCTATCTGTGGGTCGAAGAACTCGACGAGGATCATCGGCCCAGCGGCATCCCACGCGCCTTCCGCGTCCCCTACAACGACACCCTGGCCGACAAGACCCACGCAGCCGAGAACGAGATCGCGGCGGGGCATGCGCAAGGCGGGCGTGCGGCGGATTTCGGCGGCGGCGAGGGCAGCCTGATCGACATGGTCCGGGAATATGTGACGCCCAAGGTCATCCTGGAAACCAGCGGTGGCGATTCCTCGACCGGGGAGTTCAACGCCCCGCCGGCCGGCGCGCAAGGAGCGGTCTTCACGCCGCTGCCGCCGCCCCGGATGCCGCCCAAGGACGAGCAATAGCCTCTTCACCATTGTGCTGGCGTGGCGCTGGTCAACCGCCCCGCGCTGGCGCATCTTGTCCGCCTCCCTCAAATTGGCTTTATCGGCGTCAATTGAGAATTTGAGGGTGGAGGGTGCGTGCTTCTCGCTGTCTTCTCGGATATCCACGGCAACCGGCAGGCGTTCGAGGCGTGCCTGAAGGCGGCCCGCGCCAAGGGCGCGGAGCGGTTCGTCATGCTCGGTGATTTCGTCGGCTATGGTGCCGATCCGGAATGGGTCGTGGATACCGCGATGGAGCTGGTGGCCCGGGGCGCCGTCGCCGTCCGCGGCAATCACGACCAGGCGGTGAACTCCTCGTCCGAAACCATGAACAATGAGGCCCAGATTGCGATCGAGTGGACGCGTGGGCGGCTCGACGTCGCGCAGCGCCGGTTTCTCGCCGAGCTGCCGATACTCGTCGAGGACGGCGACCGTCTGTTCGTGCACGCGGAAGCCTCTCAACCGCGGCGCTGGCATTACATTCGCTCGACGGCGGACGCCGCCAAGAGTCTGATATCGACCCCCGCCCACGTGACCTTCTGCGGCCACATTCACCGTCCCGCGCTCTATTCGATGTCGGTGACGGCGAAGATGACGGGCCTCGTGCCCAGGACCGATGTGTCCATGCCGCTCCTGCGCGGGCGGCAATGGCTGGCCGTGCTCGGTGCGGTCGGCCAGCCGCGCGACGGTGATCCATCGGCGGCTTTCGCGCTGTTCGATACGATCTCGTGCCAGATCACGTATTGCCGCGCGCCCTATGATGTCGCGAGCGCGGCGAACCGAATTCGCGAGAACGGCCTGCCGCACTGGCTCGCCGACCGGTTGTCGGAGGGGCGTTAAAGGCCGATGCCGAAACCCCTGGTCAAACCCCGCGCCGTCATCGATGGCTACACCATCGGCGAGTGCGTGCATGCCGGCGGCATGGCGACGCTCTGGACCGTCACCCATGCCGATATCGATGCGCCGCTGCTGATGAAGATCCCGAGGGCGTCCGAGGGTGAGGACCCGGCGGCGATCGTCTCCTTCGAGATGGAGATGATGATCCTGCCCCGGCTGACAGGACCCCATGTGCCGCATTGCTACGGCACAGGCGATTTCGCGCATCAGGCTTACGCCGTGATCGAGCGCATTTCGGGGACCACACTCTACAAGCGGCTGCCCGATTTGCCGCTGCCTTACGACGAGGTTCGGCTGCTCGTCGCAAAAATCGCGACCGCGCTCGCCGATTTGCACCGGCAGAACGTGATCCATCACGACATCAAGCCGAGCAGCATCATGTTCCGCGGGAGTGGCGGGAAGATGCTGGATGAGGCCGTGCTGATCGACTTTGGCCTGTCGCATCATAACCATCTGCCCGATTTGTTGCAGGCGGAGTTCCGCCTGCCTTACGGCACGGCGCCGTATATGGCGCCGGAGCGGCTTCGCGGCGTGCGCGACGATCCGCGGAGCGATCTGTTCTCTCTCGGCGTGCTGCTGTATTTCTTCACCACCGGCGAACGTCCCTTCGGCGAGGGAGAGACGTTGCGCGCGATACGGCGCCGGCTCTGGCGCGATCCGTATCCACCGCGAAGCTTGCGCAGCGACTATCCGCCCTGGCTCCAGGAGGTGGTGCTGCGTTGCCTCGAGATCGAACCGGACTGGCGCTATCCGACGGCGGCCCAGCTTGCCTTCGATCTGACCCATCCGGACCAGGTCAAGCTCACCGCGCGCGCCGAGCGGATGAAGCGCGATCCCCTCAGTGTCGCCTGGCGACGCCGTTTCAACCCGGACGTCAAACAGCCGGGTGCGAGATCGGATCTCGCGACGCAAATGGCGATGAGCCCGATCGTCGCGGTCGCGCTCGACACGACAGAGGGGGCGCCGGAGCTGAACGAGGCGCTGCGGGTCACCACGGAACGCATCTTGGCTACGTTGCCGTCAGCACGGCTCACCTGTGTCAACGTGCTGAAGCTCAATCGCATTGCCATCGACAAGACGCTGGACGAGCAGGGCTCCAACAAGCACATCGACCGGCTGGTGGCGCTTCGGCATTGGGCGACGCCCTTGAAGCTGGACGAGAGCCGGCTGTCGGTTCACGTGCTGGAGGCCGTCGATCCCGCCACGGCGCTGCTGGAATTTGCCGAGATGAACTCGGTCGACCATCTCATCATCGGGGCGCGACAAAATTCGTTCAAGCGTACCTGGCTCGGCAGCGTCTCGGCCAAGGTGGCCGCAGAGGCGACCTGCACCGTCACCGTGGTGCGGCCGCCACGGATGGCTGCGGCGAAACCAGACGCCGGCGTGGTGTGGGGCTAGGAAGATCAGGCCGCGTGGGCGGTGTGAACCGAACGCTTGCGGCGGATCGGCCAGGAGAATTGTGGCCCCGGCTCGCCGTGATCCGGACTGCCGCCGAAGTACTGAATGATCTCGCGGCAGGGTTCGCAGTTGAAGAGGTCGCGCGACGCTGACGCCTTGGTCATTTCCTTCAGGCAGTTCGGGCAGTGCGGTTTCATCAGTCTTGGTCCAGAACAGATCTCAATGCCGGCGCGGGATGCGGCACCTGCGTTTCGGCTGACGCTTCACGAGGGCGAACTGCATGGCATCAGGCCCGATAACGGTCGCGACCGATGATGCGGGGCGAACGCGCCGGCGCTCTTACCGGTCCGGCCGACGGGCCGAACACAACGAACACACAAAAACCGATCCACAACGCCACGCCAGTCCAAACCAGGGTCGTCGTCATGATGTGCTCCTGTCCAATCAGGCAGGAATCACTAGCGGTGATTTGCACGAATCAGGGAAGCCCGGAGGAGTACGGGTCGCGGTTGCAATTTTAGGCATTGCGCGTCGCAACACCCGCAAGGACCGCAGGTTTGCGGGCGCGTAGCGGTGCTTCAGATCGCTTCGCCGCGGGCCCCGAGCGCCGCGTTGCGGATCGCTACGATGTTGGTCTTGTAGGCTTCCTGCGTGCCGCCTTTGAACACGGAGGTGCCGGCGACGAAAGCATTGGCGCCGGCAGCCGCGAGCGCGCCCGCATTGTCGGGGCCGACGCCGCCGTCGACTTCGATGTCGATCGGCCGGCCCGCTGTCATCGCGCGGATGTCGCGGATCTTGCCGATCGCGGAGTGGATGAAAGCCTGACCGCCGAAGCCCGGGTTGACCGACATCACCAGCACGAGGTCGACCAGGTCGAGCACGTATTCGAGCACGCTGATCGGCGTGCCCGGATTGAGCGAGACGCCGGCCTTCCTGCCGAGCGCGCGGATCGCCTGCAGCGAGCGGTGCAAATGGGGACCCGCCTCGGCATGTACGGTGATGTGGTCGCAGCCGGCCTTGGCAAAGGCCTCGAGATAGGGATCACAGGGCGAGATCATCAAATGGGCATCGAACACCTTCTTGGTGTGCGGGCGCATCGCCTTGATGACGTCGGGGCCGTAGGAGATGTTGGGGACGAAGTGTCCGTCCATCACGTCGAGATGGATCCAGTCGGCGCCTGCGGCGTCCACCGCGCGAACCTCCTCGCCGAGCTTGGAGAAATCCGAGGCCAGGATCGAGGGTGCGATTGCCAAAGCGCGGGGGGCGAAGGCTTGGGTCATGGCGTGGTTTCCCGTGGCGGCCGAAGGGTGAAGGGCCTCGCCTAACATGGACCCCGCGGCCGGGCAATGCAGCGAGGATGAGCTTCCTGCGGGTGGAAAATTCTGCCGCCGGCGGCATGAATTGCCGATGTTCCGCGATCCCAAAGAGTGCAGCGGACACGGATTTCATTGAGCTTTTCGCGCTGGCACGACGCTTGCTGACTTTACGGCCAGAACATTGGTCGCGGCATGCCGCATCGGTTGGAGTTGTGCAATGTTGTTTGCGCTTGGTGCCGTCTCGAGTGCGCTCGATGCCATTCAATCGCTGACGAACTCGAAGTCCCCGTCATCGACCCAGAAGACGCGATCGTCGCAAGGTGCGACCGACCCGTTCGCGATCGACACCGGCAGCAACAGCACGAGCAGTGGAGCGACCTCGTCGGTCAATTCCGGAAATTGCGCGCAGATCTCGCCGGAGACGATGAGCGCGCTGATCGCCGCGCAAAGCCAGTCGTCGTACAGCACGAACGCCACGAGCAGCGCGACCAGCTCCACGTCGTCGAGCGCGACCTCCTCGACGTCGACCAGCCGGGACGACGCGTTGAAGGACCTGTTCTCGCAGATCGACGCCAACGGCGATGGTCACATCACCAGGTCGGAGTTCGAGAACGCACTGGGGGCCGGCGGCACCAATCTGGCGCAGGCCGACGACGTGTTCTCGAAGCTCGATGGCAATTCCGACGGCAGCGTCAGCCTCGACGAGATGTCGAAGGCGCTGAAGGGCACCGGCGGCCATCATGGCGGCCATCACCATGCGCAGGCCGCGAGCAGCTCGGACGATGCGTCAGGCAGCGCCTCGGATTCCTCGTCGTCATCGTCGAGCGCCGGGTCGACCTCGACGACGTCGACCGGCGCGGACGGTTCGACCACCACCACCGTTACCTATGCCGACGGCTTCAAGATGACGACCACCGTGCCGGGCGCTTCGAGTTCCTCAAATGGATCAGGCGCAGGCCATTCGCCCTATGACTGGTTTGCGCAGATGATGCAGCGTCAAGGGCAGGGATCGTCCGCTGCCTCGGCCTCTTCCTCGATGTCGATGAGCGTATAAGCGCGATGTGAAGTCCTAGCCGAAGCGATCTTTCCACGCCGGCAGCGCGTCCGGGAATGGCAGCGCGGTTGCGCTGTAGATGCCGCGGGCGATCGCGCGCGCAACCACGTTGGCAGCGACCATGCCGAGCTCGGTCATGCCGACAATCGGATCGATCGGCTTCGCGCATGTCGCGGCGGCAAACAGCACGTCACCATCGGTCGGGGCATGCACCGGATAGATCGCGCGTGCGAAGCCGGTATGCGCGATCATCGCCATCCGCTTGGCCTGGGGCTTGGTCAGCACCGCATCGGTGACGACGATGCCGATCGTGGTGTTTTCGCGCTCGGTTGCGGCGGGACCGCCCTTGACGCGCATCCTGAGCATGTCGTTGGTGAATTTGTCGGGCAGTCCGCGGCTGCCAAACTCGCCGTCGACCTCGAACGGCGCTGCCCAGAACCACGGTCCGTCGCCGACGGTTGCGCTGCCGACCGCATTGACGGCGACGAGCGCCGCAACTGTGATGCCGCTGCTGGTGACGGCGGATGCCGAGCCGAGCCCGCCCTTGAAAGTCGCGGTGGTGGCACCGTAGCCGGCGCCGACGCTGCCGAGCGCGAATTCCGTCCTGGCGGTGGCGGCCGCGGTGTAGCCGAGATCGCGATAGGGTGCGAAGCGGCCCCAGGCCTTGTCGCCGCCGTTGAGCAGGTCGAACAGGATCGCGCCCGGCACGATCGGGATCAGCGCCTCACGCACGCGGAAGCCGCGGCCCTGCTCGGCAAGCCAGGCCTGGACGCCGCCGCCGGCCTCGATTCCGAAGGCGGAGCCGCCGGACAGCGCGATCGCGTCAACGCGTTCGACCGTGCTGGCAGGATCGAGCAACGCGTCCTCGCGCGTGCCGGGACCGCCGCCGCGGACGTCGATCGCCGCTACCGCCGGCTGGTCGAACACAATCGCGGTCGTGCCCGAAGCGAGTTTTGCATCGTGGGCGTGGCCGACGCGGACGCCGGCGATATCGGTGAGGAGGTTTTTCAAGGACGGCACTCCATGCGCTGCATCGCCTCAGCGATAGCGCAGGCGAGCGGCACGCTCAACTCGCCAGCGCCGTCCTGAGCATCTTGGCGAGCTCCGACTTGCGGTAGGGCTTTGCCAGCAGCAGCACGCCGGAATCCAGCCGGCCGTGATGGACGATGGCGTTTTCCGTATAGCCTGAGGTGAACAGCGTCTTCAGCTCGGGACGCCGCCGCGCCGCCTCGTCGGCGAGCTGGCGGCCGTTCATGTTGCCGGGCATGATGACGTCGGTGAACAGCAGGTCGATGTCCTTGTCGGCATCGATGATGACGAGGGCTTCGGCCGCGTTGGCCGCTTCGAGCGCGGTATAACCGAGGCTCTTGACCTGGGTCATCACATACTGCCGCACCAGCGCGTCGTCCTCGACGACGAGAATTCTCTCGTTGCCGCCCGCGATGGGCACGTTCTGCAGCGCCTCGTACTCGGTTTCCTGCACGCCGCTCGAACGCGGCAGGTAGATCTTCACGCTCGTGCCGTGGCCTTCCTCGCTGTAGATCTTGATGTGGCCGCCGGATTGCTTGACGAAGCCGAACACCATGCTCAGGCCGAGGCCGGTACCCTTGCCGACTTCCTTGGTGGTGAAGAAGGGATCGAACACGCGCTCGATCAAGTCCGCCGGAATGCCCGAGCCTGTGTCGCTCACCGCGATCATCACGTAATTGCCGGCGACGACGTCGGGATTCATGCTGGCATAACCGTCGTCGAGGAAGATGTTGCGGGTCTCAAGCACCAGCGTGCCGCCGTCGGGCATCGCATCGCGGGCGTTCAGCGCAAGATTGAGGATCGCGGTGGAGAGTTGGCCCGGATCGACCAGAGCGGGCCAGGCATCCTCGGTGAGCTGCGGCATGATTGTGATCTGCTCGCCAAGCGTCGGGTGCAACAGCTTGGCCGCCTCGAGCGTCAGCGCATTGACGTCGATCTCGCGCGGCTGAAGCGGCTGCTTGCGGGCGAAGGCGAGCAGATGCTTGGTCAGCTGCGCGCCGCGCTCGGCGGCATCGTCGATCAGCTTGGTGATGGCGGCGAGCTCGGGCTGGTCGGCGACTGCATCCGCCAGGATGCCGATCGTGCCGGTGATGACGGTGAGCACATTGTTGAAATCGTGGGCGACGCCGCCGGTCAGCTGGCCGATAGAGTCCATCTTCTGGACCTGCCGGAACTGGGCCTCCGCAGCCTGCTTCTCGGTGAGGTCGCGGCCGATGAAGAAATGGCGCTTCACCGGTTCGGACCACGTGCCCATCCAGTTCAGCGTGACTTCGTGGCCGTCAAAATGATAGTAGCGCGCCTCGAAGCTGCGCTTGGTCTGGCCGCGGCGCGCCGCGCGCATCTCGCCCCGCGTCCTCTCGAGGTCGTCGGGATGGATGAAGTCGGTCGCGCTGTGCCCGATCATGTCCTCGGGGCTCAAGCCGAGGATGTCCTTCACGCTCGGGCTGACCTGGATGAAGTTGCCGAAACCATCGGTGACCAGGATCAGGTCGCGCGAGGTCTCGAAGATGCGCTGGCGCTCCTCGGTCTCGCGGCGCAGCTTCTCGCGCGATTGCTTTTCCTCGGTGATGTCGTGAGCGATCTTTGATGCACCGATGATTTGCCCGCTGTCCGATCGTAGCGGCGAGATGTTCACGATGACGTCGAGTTGACGGCCGTCCTTGCGAATGCGGACTGTCTCGTGCTGGGCGATCGACTCGTTGCTGCTGACGCGGTTGAGAATTCCCCTGGCTTCGGCCCTCCGGTCCTCCGGCACCACGAGGTAGATCGACTGGCCGACGGCCTCGGCGGCAGAATAGCCGAACAGGTGCTCGGCAGCCTTGTTCCAGCCGGTGATGATGCCGTCGAGCGACTCGGTGATGATCGCATCGTTGGAGGATTCGACGACGGCGCCGTACAGCGCGAGGCGTTTGCCGTAGTAGTCGCGATCCGAGGCCGACTGTTCGCGCAGCCGGCCGACGAGGCCCACCGTGTGCGCCTGGAGGCGGACGTTCTCGATCAGGAGCACGGCGAGTACGAAGCTCGCGGCAGCGAGGCCATAGAGGCGGCCGGCATAGAAGCCGAGATCGTAGCGGGCGACGTTGACGATCGCCGAGAGCGCGATGTCGAACAACCATGCGCACATCGTGACCATGAGCCAGATGTCGATCACCGTGTGCGGCTTGCGGAACCACAGCGTGATCAGCGCGGCGAAACTCAACGACCAGACGAACGATACCACGCCGATCATGGTGGTGGTGTAGCGGCCGTCTCTCAGCAGGACCGGCAGCAGATCGTGCTGGGCCGTGACGATCCAGGCGATGGCGACTATCGCGACGATCACGCCGAGGACGGCGAGCACGATGGGACGCTCGGTCGGTCCGTCGATCTTGTTGCCGCCGTTGCTGTCCTTGAGCCAGCCATAGGCCAGCACGAACAGCGGGAATCCCGCGTGCCAGATCATGTAGAGCCAGACCGTGGTCTGTGTGCCGGCGCCCAGCAGTCCGGTCGGTGCGAACAGCCCCGGGAAGGTGAGGGCGTGGGTCACCGCAGCTGCCGCCGTGAAAAGATACCCGGTCGACAGCAGCAGCAGGGCGCGGCTACGCAGGACGGTGAACTGCGACAGCAGCAGAACCGCGGTGATGATGTCGCTGACGGCCAGCGCCGATTGGTAGCTGGCCACGAAGGCCGGCACCTGGACCAGCGGCTTGCCTGCGAAGGGCACAGCCAGCGCGAACAGGATCGCGGAGATTCCGACGATGGCCAATGCTGCAGCGCGGTCGCTCTGCGTGGCCGGCAAGGTCGAAAGGAATGTGCTTCGGTCGTTCTTTGCGTGCACGTTGACCTCTCGCTGGGTCGGCATGGGTAATCCACATGACTTCGTTGGCCGGCTGCCTTGGCTCGTCCGCCTTGGCCTCCATGGTAGCCGGCTCCGGGCGCGCGTCCGAACAAAATGCGCCCACGACTCAACCGAGGGTTACAGCTTACTTAACTTGGATAGGGACTCGGAATAGGCAATCGGTAAGGTTGGCTTTACTGGACCGCCCCATACTGCCTTGGCGCACGTCGCAGTTGAATTGAACCAATTAATGATGTGAATCCGGGAGTTGTTCCCATGCCCCGTGTCCTTGTTGTCGACGACCAGAAGGACGTCCGCGCCATGGTCTCGATCGTCCTTCGGGTCAATCGTTATGACGTAGTTGAAGCGGAGAGCGGCGCCGTCGGCCTGAAGGCCTTCAGCGAGAACGTTTTCGACGCAGCGATTGTCGACATTTTTCTGGCCGACACCAGCGGTATCGAGGTCATGGCCGCTATTCGCGAGCGGGTCCCCGGATTTCCGATCGTGGCGATATCAGGCATGACGGCGCTGGACTTCATGGGCGAGGCGCCCGGGCTTGACGGCGTGGTCTGCCTGCAAAAGCCGTTTCGGCCGAACGACCTGCTGCAAGCGATCCTGAAGGCGCAAGAAGCTGCGGGCGGCGAATTGGCCGCAGCCGTCTGATCGGACTGCAACAGAAAACGCCCCGGCGAACCGGGGCGTTGACGTCGGTCTGGTTAAAGGGTCAGGCGTCGTGTCTCAGGTGCCGTTGCCCTTGATCTCGGCGTAGCCGCCCTTCGCGTCCCACTTATAGACGACGTAGTCGAGCTGCTTGATGTCGCCCTTGGCGTCATACTCGATCGGGCCGATCACGGTGTCCCACTTGCCGGCCTTCATCGCTTCCATAACCTTCTTGGCGTCGGTGGTGCCGGCCTTCTTGGCAGCCTGCGACCAGACCTGCATCGCCGCGTAGGTGTAGAGCGTGTAGCCTTCGGGATCGATGTTCTTGGCCTTGAACGCGTCGACGATCTTCTTTGCGGTCGGCTTGTTGCGCGGATCGGGGCCGAAGGTGAACAGCGTGCCCTCGCCGGCGGGGCCGGTGATGGAGGCGTATTCCTTGTCGGCAAGCGCGTCTCCGGCCATCAGGATAGTCTTGAGGCCCTGGTCGCGCATCTGGCGCAGGATCAAGCCGCTTTCCTGGTGATAGCCGCCGACATAAACGAGATCGATGTTGTCGCGCTTCAGGCGCGAGACGATCGCGTTAAAGTCCTTGTCGCCCTTGTTGTAGGACTCGTACATCTTCTCGGTGATGCCGGCCTTGTTGAGCGCCTTCTTGGTCTCGTCCGCAAGACCCTTGCCGTAGGTGGTCTTGTCGTTGAGGATCGCGATGTTCTTGCCCTTGAAGTTCTTGGCGATGTACTGCGCCGCGATCAGGCCCTGCTGATCGTCACGGCCGCAGACGCGCGCCACGTTCCAGAGCTTGCGCTCGGTGAAGAGCGGATTGGTCGAGGCCGGCGTGATCTCAAGCACATTGCCGTCGGCATAGGCTTCGGATGCCGGGATCGACGACGACGAGCAATAATGCCCGGCCACGAACGGGATCTTGGCCCCAGCGATCTTCTCGGCGACCGAGCGCGCCTGTTTCGGATCGCAGGCATCGTCCTCGACGTTGAGCGCGAGCTTCTTGCCGTTGACGCCGCCGGCGGCGTTGAGATCAGCCACGGCCATCTCGGCGCCGTTCTTCATCTGCCGGCCGAATGCGGACTCCGTGCCTGTCATCGGGCCTGCGACTGCGATGGTGACATCCTGCGCGAAGGCCGCGCTCGACAGCGCGATCGACGCGCCGAATGCCAGACCGATGAGCTTCAGTGATTTCATGAGATACCTCGTGGGTGATCGCCTGTGGAAGTTGCCGGGTTGGCCCGGTTCAAACCAGCGCCATTCTTGAATGAATCCTGGGAGAAGTCACCGGCAAAATACGGTCACAGCCGCGATTTTCGCCACATTCGACCGCACTTCGGCCCGGTCAGCCGTGCCGGCCGCCTTCCAGATAGGCGGCGCGAATCTCGGGGCGCTGCAGCAACTGGGCGCCGGTCCCGGCCAGCGTGATCAGGCCATTGACCATGACATAGCCGCGATGGGCGAGCTTGAGCGCATGGTTGGCGTTCTGCTCCACGATCAGGACGGTCAGGCCGTCCTGCCGGTTCAGGGTGCGGATCGCGTCGAAGATCTGCCGGGCGATCAGTGGCGCGAGGCCAAGCGAAGGCTCGTCGAGCAGGAGCAGGCGGGGGCGGCTCATCAGGGCGCGCCCGATCGCCAGCATCTGCTGCTCGCCGCCGGACAGCGTGCCGCCGCGCTGGGCATAGCGTTCCTTCAGGCGCGGAAACAGCGTGAACACGCGCAGCAGCGTCGCCTCCCGTTCCGCGTCGGTGCATCCGGTGGCGTCCGCCCCCATCTGGAGGTTTTCAGCGACGCTCATGCGCGGGAAGATGCGGCGGCCTTCCGGCGACTGCGCGATGCGTAAGTGCGCGATCTCGTGGGTGGGGACGTCGGTGATGTCGCGGCCTTCGTACAGGATCTGGCCGGCGCGGGCGCGCGGCTTGCCGAAGATCGTCATCATCAGCGTCGATTTGCCGGCGCCGTTGGCGCCAATCAGCGCCACGATCTCGCCGGGATTGATCTCGACGTCGACGCCCTTCAGCGCCTCGATCTTGCCGTAGGCGGCGCGCAAGCTGCGGATCGCGAGCAGGGGCGTGGGGGCGGACGTCACGACCCGCTCTCCATCACGGCCGCAGCCTCTTCCTCGTCGGTGCCGAGATAGGCGGCGATCACTTTGGGATCGTCGCGGACCTCTCGCGGCGTGCCCTGCGCGATCTTCACGCCATGGTCCATCACCACGATGTGGTCGGAGATCTCCATCACCACCGACATGTCGTGCTCGATCAGGAGGATCGAGGTGCCGATCTCGTTGCGGATCGACAGCAGGAGCTCGCTGAGCGCGGCGCTCTCGCGCGCATTGAGGCCTGCGGCCGGCTCGTCCAGGCAGAGTAGCGCGGGCTCCGTGCACATCGCGCGGGCGATCTCGAGCCGGCGCTGGTCGCCATAGGCGAGATTGCCGGCGGCGTCATCGGCGCGGTCGAGCAGATTGATCCGCTTGAGCCAGTCGGTGGCCAGCGCGATCGCCTGCTTCTCGGCGTCGCGATAGGTGGGAACGCCGATCAGGCCGAGAAACGTAAAGCCGGAGGCGCGCATCAAGGTATTGTGCTGCGCCACCATCAGGTTTTCGAGCGCCGTCATGCCGGGAAACAGCCGGATGTTCTGGAAGGTGCGGGCGACCTTGGCCTGCTTGGCGATGCGGAAATCGTTGAGCCGTTCCAGCGCGATCTGCCGGCCATCGTCGTGGGTGAGGCGAATGGCGCCGCCGCTCGGCTTGTAGAAGCCGGTGATGCAGTTGAAGACGGTGGTCTTGCCGGCGCCGTTCGGTCCGATCAGCGCCGTGATCTTTTTCGGTTCGGCCGCGAACGACAGGTCATGAACGGCGACGATGCCGCCGAAACGCATGGTGAGCCGGTCGACGCTGAGAATTGGCTCACCGCTCATCCATGGCCCTCCTT
Source organism: Bradyrhizobium monzae (assembly GCF_021458635.1). Classification (GTDB taxonomy): domain Bacteria; phylum Pseudomonadota; class Alphaproteobacteria; order Rhizobiales; family Xanthobacteraceae; genus Bradyrhizobium. The sequence continues at coordinate 486,932 of NZ_JAIRDQ010000001.1, read as the reverse complement.
GACGAGGTCGGAGGAGATTGCCTGCGCCTTGGTCAGATACACGGTTGGCGCGCGATGGCCGATCAGACCGCGCGGCCGCCAGATCATGATCAGCACCATGGCCATGCCGAACACCAGCATGCGGTAGGTCTCCAGGCTGCGGAACAGCTCGAAGCCGCCGATCATGGCAAGGGCCGCGAGCGCGACGCCGAGCTGCGAGCCCATGCCGCCGAGCACGACGATGGCGAGCACCAGCGCCGATTCCTGGAAGGTGAAGGATTCCGGGCTGATGAAGCCCTGGCGGGTCGCGAAGAACGCGCCGGCAAAGCCGCCGAACATGGCGCCTGTTGCGAACGCCGTGAGCTTGGTGGTCGTGGTGTTGATGCCGAGCGCGCGGCAAGCGACCTCGTCCTCGCGCAGCGCCTCCCAGGCGCGGCCGATCGGCAGGCGGCGCAGGCGGATCGTGACCCAATTGGTCAGCAGCGCCAGCGCCAGGATCAGATAGAACAGGAAGACGATGCGGTGGGTCGGCGAGTATTCGATGCGGAGTTTTGCAGCCAGCCCGTCGTCGCTGTTGTCGAGCGGAATGCCGAAGAAGGTCGGGCGCGGAATGCCGGAAACGCCGTTCGGACCACCGGTCAGATCCTGCCAGTTGATGATGACGAGACGGATGATCTCGCCGAAGGCGAGCGTCACGATCGCAAGATAGTCGCCGCGCAGGCGCAGCACGGGAAAGCCGAGCAGCACGCCCCAGAACGCGGCAAGGATGCCGGCGAGCGGCAGGCAGACCCAGAACGACCAGCCGAAATTGGTGGCGAGCAGGGCGTAGGAATAGGCGCCGACGGCGTAGAAGGCGACGTAGCCGAGATCGAGCAGGCCCGCGAGCCCGACCACCACGTTCAGCCCCCAACCCAGCATCACATAGGTGAGCACGAGGATCGCGAGGTCGAGGATGTAGCGCTGGTTATAGAAGATCACGGGCACCAGCAGCGTGAAGACCAGGAGTGCCGGCGCGAGGTAGCGGCCGATGAACGACATCCCGCTTTGCACGGCCGGCGGCACCAGCTTCTCGGCGCCGGTCGGGCCGATCCATTGCCTGAGCAGCTCGATCACGATCGAGCCGCCGAACACCGCGGCGACGATCGAGGCGAGATCGCCGAAGCGCGTCCAATAGGTGAGCTGGCCGTCGGAGCCCGCTTCGGTGCGGATGCCGATCATCAGCGAGAACAGCACCAGCGCAATCACTGCGTTGATGAAAGCGGTCTTTAGAAGAAAGGGAATGCCGGCGGTGCGACTTGCTTTGGCGGTCTCGTGCGGGGTGGCTGTCACGCGGGGCGGTCCGTCAGACTTTTTCGACTTCGGGACGGCCGAGCAGGCCGGTCGGCATGAAGATCAGCACGACGATCAGGATCGAGAACGCGGCGACGTCCTTGTACTCGACCGAGAAATAGGCCGACCAGAACGTCTCGATCAGGCCGATCGCGAGGCCGCCGAGCATGGCGCCGGGCAGTGAACCGATGCCGCCGAGCACGGCGGCGGTGAAGGCCTTGATGCCTGCGACGAAGCCCATGAAGAAATCGACCAGGCCGTAATAGAGCAGGTACATCAGGCCGGCGACCGCGGCGAGTGCGGCGCCGATCACGAAGGTCATGGAGATGGTGCGGTCGACGTCGACGCCGAGCAGTGCCGCCATGGTCTGGTCCTGCTCGCAGGCGCGCATGTCGCGCCCGAGCCGCGTGCGCGAGACCAGCCAGGTGAATATCCCGAGCAGCACGATGGTGGTGACAACCACCAAGATCTGCACGTTGGACAGCCTGATCACGAAACCGTCCACGCTCTCATGCAGCGTGTAGCCGCCGGTGATGAGGGGCGGGATCGGTTTGACGCGGGCGCCTTGCGCCACCTGCGAGTAGTTGGTCAGCACGAAGGACATGCCGATCGCCGACAGCATCGGGGCGAGGCGAAAGGAATGGCGCAGCGGCCGGTAAGCGATGCGCTCGATGGTCCAGCCATAGAGCGCGGTGATCGCCATCGAGACCAGCAGCACGACCAGCAGGATCACCGGGATCGCGGTCAGGCCGAGCGAGATCAAAATCAGGAAGGTGATCAGGGCGATGAAGCCGCCGATCATGAAGATATCGCCATGGGCGAAATTGATCATGCCGACGATGCCGTAGACCATCGTGTAGCCGATCGCGATCAGGCCGTAGATGGAGCCGAGCACGAGGCCGTTGATGAGCTGCTGGGCGAAATAATCCATAGGCTGCCGTTACCCAAACCTGACGCGACTCAAAGGGAGGTCTTCGAGAGAGTGTGCTAACGTTTCTTCTCGGGCCCCGGCAGCCCTTAAGCGTTCTTCCCGTTTTGTAACAGGACGGAACTGGTGGCTGCAACTGGCCATGCCTTGGCATAAAGGCTTGTACAGAGATCATTTCGGCTACGGATGTCATGTCCTGGTTCCCGCAACTGCGAGGAACCGGGTTTGCGGAGCAACCAAAGTCGAGGGCGACGGTTATTTCCACACTGACGTCCAACAAGGGAGTTCCCCATGACGAACCAGCAAAATCAGAAGCCGGGCCAACAGAGCCAGAACCCCGGCCAGCAGGGTGGTGGCCAGAAGCCCGGTCAGCAACAGCAGGACCCGCAGCGCCAGGGCGAGAAGCCCGGTCAGCAGCAGGGCGGCCAGCCTCGTCAGGACAACAAGTAGTTTTGGGAGCCCAGGAGTGACGAAGAGACCCCGCCGAAAGGCGGGGCCTTTTTCTTGGGATGAACGGACCAGCGGGGCGATTAAGGTAAACAAAGGGTTTAAATTGCCGCCACAGTCCGATGCGAGTTAGCTCGGCAAAGCCTTCCCTTGAAGGCGGGTAGCAGACGAAGCGGGAAGCGGCATGTTCAGGAATTGGCGGATCGGCTCGGTCAATGGCGCGTTGCTGGCGGCCTATTTCATTCCGGCCTGGACGATGGTCGCCTTTAACATCATGGTGGCGCCGGTGCACGGCCTCTACGAGCGGCCGAGCGTTGCAGTGGCGCTGTTCCTCAGCGACCAGCTTCAGATGTCCGGCATGAGCACGGTGCGCGCCGCCTGGTTGCTGGCACTCGGACGCCTGACCGTGGTGGCATTCTTTGCGATCTATCTTGCGCTGCTCGCCATTCCGCGCACCCGCAAGAGCGGGGCCAGCGACGAGGCGCTCGGCATCGCGCTCGCGATCGGCAGCCTGATCTCGTTTGTGAGCATGGTGATGGCCTCGAAGGTCGGCGAGATGGCCGCGCTTCGGCTGCACGCAACCGAACTGCTGTTGCTGCTCGGTGCCGCGGTCGTGCTGGTGACCGAGCGGCCGGCGGCTGCGCCGAAGACCGTCGAGGTCGCGAACACCGCGCCGCTAGGTCTTGAGCAGGCCGAGCTCCTGCACAATCGTTGAGGCTTCCTTGACGGCGTGGTTTGCCGCCGGAACGCCGCAATAGATCGCCTGCTGCAGCAGAATTTCCTTGATGTCGTCGGGAGTGAAGCCGCCTTCGGCGAGCGCCGCGCGCACGTGCAGGCGGAATTCATCCCATTGCCCAAGCGCGACCATGGTGCCGATCACCAGAACCCGTCGGGTACGCTCGTCGAAATGCGGACGCGTCCAGATCTCACCCCAGGCGTAGCGGGTGATCATGTCCTGAAAATCGGTGTTGAAGGCGTTGCGGTTGGCGATCGACTTGTCGACCCAGGCATTGCCCAGCACTTTTCGCCGCACGTTCATGCCGGCATCGCGGCGCTTCTGGTCGTCCATGTTGTTTCTCCGGATCGCGACTACCGTTGCGTCAAAAATCCCACCACCGCGTCGGTGAACGCGTGGGGCTGCTCGACATTGGAAATGTGGGCGGCGTCGATGATGGTCATGCTCGCGCCGGGAATGTTCGAGCGGATCAGCTCGCCCGCAGAGATCGGGGTGGCCTGGTCATGGCGGCCGGCGATCACCAGCGTCGGGCTCTTGATCTTCGGCAGCAGTGCGCGCTGGTCGAGGGTCGACAGGGCTTCGCAGCAGGCGAGATACCCTTCGACCGGGGTCGCCAGCAGCATCGCTTTCATCCTGGCGGTGATGTCAGGCTCGCGCTCGCGGAAGTCCTGGGTGAGCCAGCCGGCGATCACGGCGTCGGCGACCGCGGCGATGCCGCCCTTCTTGACGGCCTCGATGCGCTCCAGCCATTTGGTCGGCTCGGCGTAATAGCAGGAGGTGTTGGCGAGGATGAGCTTGCCGAAGCGCTCAGGCGCATTGGCGCCCAGCCATTGCCCGACCATTCCGCCCATCGACAGGCCGCACCAATGCACCTTCTCGATGTTGAGATCGTCGAGGATCGCGAGCACGTCGCGGCCGAAACGTTCCATCGTATAGGGCGCGGGCGGCACGGTGGACTTGCCGTGGCCTCGGCGATCGTAGCGGATGACGCGGAACACCTGCGTCAGCGCCTTCATCTGCGGCTCCCACATCTGCAGCGTACAGCCGAGCGAGTTGGAGAGCATCAAGGTCGGCCCGCCGTCGCGGCCCTCGACGGAGACGTTGATCAGGCAACCGTCGGCATCGATCATGGGCATGCGGCGTCTCCGTTTCTTTTCGCTCAGGGCTGCTCTATTCGCGCTCGAGGCTGTCGAGCAGCCGGTCGATCAGGGCTTGAGAAGCCCCTTGATAGGCCATCGGCTCAAGTAATGCCGTTATTTTCTCGGGCGTCAGATGCGCGGTGACCTGCGAATCGGCGGCGAGAATTTCGCGCAGATGTTTCTTCTCGGCAACCGCGCGCTTGCTCGCGGCCTCGATCAGATGATGGGCGTCGCTCTTGCCGATCTTGTCGGCGAGGGCAAAAGTCACGGCTTCCGCCATGACCAGCCCGTGCGTCGCATCGAGATTGCTGCGCATGCGCGCGGCATCGACGTCCAGTCCCTCGGCGATGTCGACGATGGCCGCAAGCGCGCCGGAGGTCACCAGCATCAATTGCGGCAGCGTCGGCCATTCCGCGTGCCATGGGCCGGCGCTGCGCTCGTGGTCCTGCACCTGGGCCGCAAAGATCGTCGCGGCGAGCTGCGGCGCCATGGTCGCGCAGCCGAGCGCGCTTGCGGCCGCGACCGGGTTGCGCTTGTGCGGCATGGTCGAGGAACCGCCGCGGCCCTCGCCGGCGGGCTCGAATGCTTCGCCAACATCGGTCTGCATCATCAGCGAGACGTCGCGCGCGATCTTGCCGCAGCTGCCGGCCAGAATCGCGAAGCTTGAGGCGGCTTCCGCGATGCGGTCGCGATGGGTGTGCCAGGGCGCTTCGGGCAATGGCAGGTTCAGCTCCTGCGCCAGCCGTTCGGCCACCGCGAGCCCGTTGTCGCCGAGGGCGGCGAGCGTGCCGGCGGCGCCGCCGAATTGCAGCGCAAGGCCCTCGCGGCGGAGCCGCCGCAGGCGGCAGCGGGCACGGGCAAGACTCGATGCGTATTCGGCGGCCTTCAGCCCGAACGGCATCGGCAGCGCGTGCTGGAGCCAGGTCCGTGCCACCATCGCGGTGTTGCGATGGGCGCGGGCAAGGGTCGCAAAGCCCTTGATGGCGCGGTTGAGATCAGCGTCCAGCACATCGATCGCAGCGCGCAAGCCGAGCATGGTCGCGCTGTCGATGACGTCCTGGCTGGTCGCCCCCCAATGCACGTAGCGGGCGGCTCCGACGTCGGCCTTGCCGACATTGGCGGTCAGCGTCTTCACCAGGGGGATCGCGAGATTGCCCGACCGGGTCGCGGCCTCGGCCAGCGCAGCCATGTCGAAGGTGTCAGCCTTGCAGGCGGCCGCGATCGGGCCCACTGCGGATGCGGGAATCACACCCGCGGCGGCCTCGGCCCGGGCCAGGGCTGCCTCGAAATCGAGCATGTTTTGCAGGGTGGAGCGGTCGTCGCAGACGGCGCGCATGGCTGCGCTCGACAGCATCGGCGCAAGCAGGGGGGAGAGGGCTGTGCTCATGTTGCGCCGGACCTAATCACCATGCTCCGGCTCTGCCAATCCCTGACTGACTGCACAAGACATTTTGCAGGTGCGAATATGCATTGCACGTGACCAAGGCCGGCTCTTTCCTTTGCGGCCTCCGTGCGTTACTTGAGCCATATCATTCTGATGCGATCCAAGTTCGATATCCCCGGAGGCACCCCATGGCCATGACAATGAACGGCGAAGTCCAGCTTGCGGCGCCGCGCGAGGCCGTGTGGGAAAAGCTCAATGATCCCGCGGTGCTCAAGGCCTGCATCCCCGGCTGCGAGGAGCTCGAGAAGACCGACGACGGCGGCTTTCGCGCAACGGCGAAGATGAAGGTCGGCCCGGTCTCGGCGCGCTTCAAGGGCAAGGTGACGCTGAGCGATCTCGACCCGCCGAACGGCTACAGGATATCGGGCGAAGGCGAGGGTGGCGTGGCCGGCTTTGCCAAGGGTGGCGCGGCCGTGAAGCTCGCGGAGAAGGACGGCGGTACGCTGCTGTCCTACGAGGTCGAGGCGCAGATCGGCGGCAAGTTGGCGCAGCTCGGGCAGCGCCTGATCAATGGCACCGCCAAGAAGCTGGCCGACGAGTTTTTCGCGAATTTCGCCAAGGCGGTACAGGGCTGAGCCTATCGCCTTTTGGCATGGCGCCTTGCGTCCGGGGTGATGTTGCCCCCGGCCATATTGGCCCATATGATGGGTTGGAATAATTATAAAAAAGAACCGCTTCGACGGGACCCGTCGGGGCGCTGATAGAGAGTGCTTATGGCAAAAATCTCCCTCATCGTGAACGGCAATCCTGTTACTGGCAATGTCGACCCGCGCACGCTTCTGGTGCAGTTCCTGCGCGAGAATCTGCGGCTGACGGGCACCCATGTCGGCTGCGACACCTCGCAATGCGGAGCCTGCGTCGTGCATCTCGACGGCAAGGCCGTGAAGTCCTGCACCACGCTGGCCGTGATGGCCGACGGCCACGAGGTCAAGACCATCGAGGGGCTGGCCGCCGATGGCGCACCGCTGCATCCGATGCAGGAGGCCTTCCGCGAGCACCATGGTCTGCAGTGCGGCTTCTGCACACCCGGCATGATCATGACCGCGATCGACCTCGTGCATCGCAAGGGTCACGAGCTCGACGACCACACCATTCGCGAGGAGCTGGAAGGCAATCTCTGCCGCTGCACCGGCTACCAGAACATCGTCGCCTCGATCGCCGCCGGCGCGAAGGCGATGGCGAAATCCGATCTCGCGTAACCCGCGCACGCATCCCGCGATCAGGACATCCAGATGTACGAATTCAAATATCATCGCCCCGAGACCGTGCGGCAGGCTGCCAACCTCTTGGTGAAGAACGAAGACGCCAAGGTGATCGCCGGCGGTCACACCCTGATTCCGGTCATGAAGCAGCGGCTCGCAAGCCCCCCGCATCTGGTCGACCTCTCCCACATCGAGGGGCTGAACACGATCGAGATGAAGGGCCGTTCGCTGGTGATCGGCGCCACCGCCAGGCACGCCGAGGTCGCGACCTCCGCCATCGTCGGCGAAGCGATCCCGGCACTGGCCAATCTCGCCAGCCAGATCGGCGATCCCGCCGTGCGCCACAAGGGCACGATCGGCGGCTCGCTCGCCAACAACGATCCGACCGCGGATTACCCGGCCGCCGTATTGGCGCTCGGCGCGACCATCGTCACCAACAAGCGGCGCCTCAAGGCCGAGGAGTATTTCCAGGGCCTGTTCTCGACCGCGCTGGAAGCCGACGAGATCATCACCAAGGTGATGTTCCCGCTGCCGAAGAAGGCCGCCTATATCAAGTTCCGCAACCAGGCCTCGCGCTATGCGCTGGTCGGCGTGTTCGTGGCGCGGCGGCCCTCGGACGTGCGCGTCGCCGTGACCGGTGCGGGTTCGGACGGCGTGTTCCGTATCGAGGCTTACGAGGAAGCGCTGAAGAAGCGGTTCTCGTCCAAGGTGCTCGATGGCATCGAGGTGCCGGCGGAAGGGTTGAACAGCGACATCCACGGCAGCGCCGAATACCGCGCCCATCTCATCGGTGTGCTGACGCGGCGCGCCCTCGACGCCGCCAACGCCAAGGAGTGAGGTGACCTCACTCTTCGGCCAAACTTGCCCTTTGTGGGGCGTAGCGAGACTGGCTTTTTCATGACTTCAGCGACCAATACTTCCGGTGCCATGCCGGCATCGGTCGATGCGATGCTCGAACTCTTGACCTCGCGCGGCTATCTCGCCGAGCGGTCGCTGGCGACGGTGACGTATCTCTCGCTGCGCATGGGGCGCCCGCTGTTTCTCGAAGGCGAGGCCGGTGTCGGCAAGACCGAGATCGCAAAAGTGCTGTCGACGGCGCTGGGGCGGAAGCTCATCCGCCTGCAATGCTACGAAGGTCTCGACGTCTCCTCCGCGGTCTACGAATGGAACAGCGCCGCGCAGATGATCGCGATCCGGATGGCGGAAGCCGCCGGCGATACCGACCGCGATCAGCTCTCGAGCGACATTTTTGCCGACCGCTACATGATCAAGCGGCCGCTGTTGCAGGCGCTGGAGCCCGACGTCGCAGGTCCCCCGGTGCTGCTGATCGACGAGCTTGATCGCGCCGACGAGGCGTTCGAGGCCTATCTCCTGGAGATCCTCAGCGACTTCCAGGTGACGATCCCCGAATTCGGCACCGTCAAGGCGCCGCATCCGCCGATTGTCATCATCACCTCCAACCGCACCCGCGAAATCCACGACGCGTTAAAGCGTCGCTGTCTCTATCACTGGGTCGACTATCCCGCCGCCGATCGCGAGCTTGCGATCGTCAAGTCGCGCGTGCCGGGCATCTCGGCAAAGCTGTCGCAGCAGGTCGTGCGCTTCGTGCAGGCGCTGCGCAACCAGGATTTCTACAAGTCGCCGGGTGTCGCCGAGACCATCGACTGGGCCACCGCCCTGTCCGAGCTCGACGCCCGCTCGCTGACCCCGCAAGTGGTGGGCGACACGCTGGGTGCGCTGCTCAAGTACCAGGACGATATCACCCGCATGCAGGGCGACACCTTGCAGAAGGTGCTGAAGGAAGCGACGAGCGAGGACTGACGCGCATCGAAACTGCTCCCGTCATTCCGGGGCGACGCGCAAGCGTCGAACCCGGAATCCATCGGGCCGCAGAGTTGTTGGATGAATGGATTCCGGGCTCGCGACTGCGTCGCGCCCCGGAATGACGGCTGAGAGTGTGGACGCATGGCCATCAACCATCTTGCCCCTGAGCAGACCGAGCAGTTCGCCGACAACATCGTCGGCTTTGCGCGTGCGCTGCGTGCGACCGGCATGCCGGTTGGTCCGGGCGCGGTGATCGATGCCATGAACGCGCTCCAGGTGATCGACATCGGCAACCGCGCCGACGTCTTCACCACGCTGGAGTCGATCTTCGTCATGCGCCACGAGCATGCGCTGATCTTCAAGCAGGCCTTCAACCTGTTCTTCCGTGCCTCCGAAGAGTGGAAGCACATGCTGGATTCGGTGCCGTTGCCGGATGGCGCCAAGAAAAAACCGCCTGCCGCCTCGCGTCGCGTCCAGGAGGCGATGTCGCAACCGCGGATGACGGAGACGCCGCAGCACCAGGAGCAGGATCTGCGCCTGTCGGTCTCCGACAAGGAAATCCTTCAGAAGAAGGATTTTGCGCAGATGAGCGCAGCCGAGATCGCGGAAGCGCTGCGTGCCATCGAGATGATGCGGCTGCCGCAGGCGGAGCTGTTGACGCGCAGGCACCGGCCCGATCCGCGCGGCCTGCGGCTCGACATGCGCCGCACGCTGCGCGCGTCGTTGCGCACCGGCGGCGACATCATCGACATCCATCGGCTTGGGCGGATCGAGAAGCCGGCCCCGATCGTGGCGCTGCTCGACATCTCCGGGTCGATGAGCGAGTACACCCGCCTGTTCCTGCATTTCCTGCATGCCGTCGGCGACGCGCGCAAGCGGGTCTCGGTATTCCTGTTCGGCACGCGGCTCACCAATGTGACACGCGCGTTACGCCAGCGCGATCCGGACGAGGCGCTGGCGAGCTGCTCGGCGGCGGTTGAGGACTGGGCCGGCGGCACGCGGATTGCGACCTCGCTGCACAACTTCAACAAATTGTGGGCGCGGCGGGTGCTGAGCCAGGGCGCCATCGTGCTGCTGATCTCCGACGGGCTGGAGCGGGAGGCCGATTCCAAGCTCGCCTTCGAGATGGACCGGCTGCACCGCTCCTGCCGGCGGCTGATCTGGCTCAACCCGCTGCTGCGGTTCGGCGGCTTCGAGGCCAAGGCCCAGGGCATCAAAATGATGCTCCCGCACGTTGACGAATTTCGCCCCGTGCATAATTTGAGCTCTATCCAGGAGCTGATCACGACGCTGTCCCGGCCGCTGCCGCCGCACCACCGCAGCCTGATCCGCCCCGCAGCCTGAGAGGCACAGCCATGCTCGATCGCGACGAGGATATTCTGAAGGCGGCGGAGGACTGGCAGAAGGCCGGCCGTGGCGTCGCGCTGGCAACCGTGGTCGAGACCTGGGGCTCGGCGCCGCGCCCGGCGGGCTCGAGCCTCGTCATCAACGACGAGGGCACGTTTCTCGGTTCGGTCTCCGGCGGCTGCGTCGAGGGCGCCGTGGTCACAGAGGCCATGGACGTGATCGCGAGCGGCAAGCCCAGGATGCTCGAGTTCGGCGTTGCCGACGAGACCGCCTGGAATGTCGGTCTGTCCTGCGGCGGCACCATCCGCGTCTTCGTCGAGAAGGTCGGCTAGCCGTGAAGCTCGCAATCCTGCACGAACTCAACGCCGAGCGCGCCGCACGCCGGCCGGTGATCTTGGTGACCGATACCGAGAGCGGCGAGCAGCGCCTTGTGAAATCAGCGGATTTCGCCAAGGATCCGCTGCGCGCCGAGCTGGACAAGCAGCTCCGCATGGGCAAGAGCGCCAATGTCGAGGTCGGCGGCAAGAAGCTGTTCCTCAACGTCTACGCGCCGACCGCAAAGCTCGTCATTGTCGGCGCCGTCCATATCAGCCAGGCGCTCGCGCCGCTGGCGCGCTCGCTCGGCTACGACGTCACCGTGGTCGATCCGCGCACGGCCTTTGCGAGCCCCGAGCGCTTCCCCGATATTCCGCTGGTCGCCGAATGGCCCGATACCGCGTTGCCGCCGCTCAACGTCGATGCCTACACCGCCTTCGTCGCGGTGACGCACGATCCAAAGATCGACGACCCCGCACTGCTGCATGCCTTCGAGCGCAACTGCTTCTATATCGGCGCGCTCGGCTCGCGGAAGACGCACGCCAAGCGCGGCGACCGGCTGCGGGCGCAGGGCGCCAGGGACACCGACATCGCGCGCATCCACGCGCCCATTGGGCTTGCGATCGGCGCGGTCTCGCCGTCCGAGATCGCGGTGTCGATCATGGCCGAAATCACGGCGGTGCTTCGGCTGCCGCCAAAAGAAAAAGAAGAAGCGGCATGAAGTTCGGCCCGGCGAGCCCCAAGGATGCGATCGGCGGGGTGACCGTTCACACCCTGCGCCAGGGTCCGCTGGTGCTGAAGAAAGGCACGACGATCGGACCCGCCGAGATCGAGGCGCTGACGCGCGCCGGCATCAAGGACGTCGTCGTGGTACGGATGGAGGAGGGCGACGTGTCCGAGGACGTCGCCGCTGCCAGCATTGCACTTGCGATCGGCGGCGAGGGCATTCACGTCGAGCGCGCCTTCACCGGCCGCGCCAATCTGTTCGCCGCACGCCCGGGGCTGCTGGTGATCGACCGTCCCGCGGTCGACCGCATCAACAATATCGACGAGGCCATCACCTTCGCCACGCTTGCCGCCTACAAGCCGGTGGTCGAAGGCGAGATGGTGGGTACCGTCAAGATCATTCCGTTCGGCGTCGAAGGGAATCTGCGCGATGCCGCGGTGAAGGCCGCCGGCAAGGATGTGCTCAGGATCGCGCCCTACGTCATCAAGCGCGTCGGCGTGGTCTCGACGCTGCTGCCGGGCCTGTCCTCCAAAGTCGTCGACAAGACGCTGCGTGTCACGGCCGAGCGCCTCGCGCCGGCCGGCGCCAGCATCATCGCGGAGCGTCGTGTGCAGCATGACGAGCGGGCGCTGTCGGCTGCGATCAAGGAATTGCTCGCTCTTGGCGCCGAGCTGGTGATCGTGTTCGGCGCGTCGGCGATTGCCGACCGCCGCGATGTCATTCCAGCGGCCGTCACCGAGATCGGCGGCGAGATCGAGCATTTCGGCATGCCCGTCGATCCCGGCAATCTGCTGCTGATCGCGCGCGCCGGCAGCGTCCCCGTGTTGGGCGCGCCGGGATGCGCACGTTCGCCGGTCGAGAACGGCTTTGACTGGGTGCTGATGCGGCTGCTCGCCGGCATCAAGGTGACGCGCTCCGAGCTGATGGGCATGGGCGTCGGCGGCCTCCTGATGGAGATCGTGACACGGCCGCAGCCGCGGGCAAAACCGGAGATCGAGGGTAACAGCCAGGTCGCCGCCATCGTGCTCGCGGCGGGACGCTCCACCCGCATGGGCGGGCCGAACAAGCTGCTCGCCGAGCTCGACGGCAAGAAGCTGGTGCGGATCGCGACCGAGCAGGCGCTGGCGTCCAAGGCGTCCGAGGTGATAGTCGTCACCGGCCACCAGACCGAGCTGGTCGAGCAAGCGCTCGAGGGCCTGAAGGTGCGTTTCGTCAAAAATCCGGATTTTGCCGGCGGCATTGCGAGCTCGGTCAAGGCCGGCATCGCGGCCGTGTCTGAAGCGAGCGACGGCGCCGTAGTCTGCCTCGGCGACATGCCGCTGATCGATGCCGGCCTGATCGATCGTCTCATCGACGGCTTTGCGCCGGATCGCGGCAATCTCATCGTCGTGCCCGTCAGCGACGGCCGCCGCGGCAACCCAGTGCTGTGGTCGCGCCGCTTCTTCAGTGAGCTGATGACGCTCGACGGCGACATCGGCGCGCGGCATCTGATCGCCAAGCATACGGAAGCGGTCGCCGAAGTGCCTGTCGACGGGGAAGGCGCCTTCCTCGACATCGACACGCCGCAGGCGTTGGAAGCCGCGAGACGCGGGTAGGTTTCAACCCCTCGTTCACCATCTGGAAACGACCGCGGCTTAGACTCTCCGCACTTGCCTTGGGGGTGAGGGGTTTTTCCATGGTTTCGAACCTCGTCGCGCGCCGTTGCGCGATGTTTTTCTTTGCGCTGTCGGTTTGTGTCGCCGGCGCCCGTCATATCACCGAAGCCCATGCGGCCGGCGCGTTTGCCGTCGGCAAGTGCGGCGCCTACGGCCAGGCCTATGATTATAGTGCCGAGCACGAAGCCCGCGCCGCTGCTCAAAAGCAGTGCAAGGGCGACTGCACGACGGTGATGATGAAGCGGGCCTGCGCGGCGATGTCGGTCGATATGGCCAACCCCTGCGGCGCCTATGGCTATGCCGTGAAGTCGAAGATCTCGGCCACGCTCAATGCGGCCACGCGCGAATGCTACAAATATGGCGGCAAGGAATGCGTGATCCGCGCCTGGGCCTGCGACGTCAAGGGCTGACCGAAAGCTAGCGCAGCCATCCCGCGTTGGTTTGCACCAGTTTTGCCGGTTGCTCCGGCGCATCCACCGACCAGGGCACCTTGGCACTGGTGAATTCCGACCAGGCCTTGAGCAGGCGCGTTTCGATGCCGACCATGGCATGGGCCTGCCAGCCGGCGATCGCCGCCGCCGCCACGCCGCTGCCGGTCGAGCCCGCGCCGACATCCGCAAGCAATGACGTCGTCGTCGCCATGTCGTTGTAGACCCCGAGTTCCTGCTGGAGGTCGGCGAGCCTGCGCGAGAAGCGCCGCGCGGATTTGCGTTGCCCGCAGAGCGGGAGCAGGAAGTCGGCGACGTAGCGCAGCTTCTTCGCGGCGAGACGGACCCGGTGCCGCTCCTCCGTCGGCAGCGACTTGAAGCGCCGGCCGCGCTTCAGCACCTTGGCATGCTGCGTCGACAGGATGTTTCGTGCAAAATTGATCGCCGGCTCCGCCAGTTGCGCCAGACCTTCGGGCGCAACCTCGCTACGCCAGCCGCGCGCCTCGATCCAGCCGCCGAGCCCGATGACGAAATACTGACATCGCCGGTCGGCGAGGGCGAGGCGGGCTCTGTCGTAGCAGGTCGCGCGACGTTCGTCGGCGAGCCCGGCCAGCGCGTCGAAGCCTGTAACCGACGGACAGCCATCCGCGACGGTTCGCAACGTCTCCTGTCGAAACACGTCCCAATCACGTGCGCCGGAGAGACTGCCGGCAAGCCATTTCGCCTCGGCGCGCATCAGGTCGAGCTTGTTCAACGACACCACCGACCGCATCAGGTCGAGTGCGGATCGCAGGCGCCGTAGCGCGACGCGAACCTGATGCATCCCCTCGGGATCGCGCCCGTCCTCGGCGGCGGGCAACGACTGCAGCAGATGCAACAGACAGGACCGCAGGATCTCCGAAAATGCCTCGTCGAGCGATGTCGACGGATCGAGACGAAGCTTTGGCGGCTTCGGTGCACGCGGCGGCGTATCGGCCGCGAGATCGAATCCGCGTGCTGATTTGGTGCGGATCGACGGCTTCACCGGACCATGCTCGGCAAGCCGCAGCGCCAACTCCCAGATGGCGGACGGGCTACCGCTCTTGAGTTCCAGTTCGATCTCGCTGACCGGCAACGCGCGATCTCCGGATGTCAGATGGCCCCGGTCGAAGGCGATCTCGACCGCGCCGGACGGCAGGTCCACCATGCGCTGATGTCGACGAATGTCGGTCGTGAAGACGACTTCGAGCGGATGACGTTCGAGATCGGCGCGGACCTTCTCCGGAATAAACGGAAGCGCCAGCGCGATGTCGGGCGCAAGGGAAGGCACACTCGCCTCCCACTCGCCGCGCCGCAGCGGATCGTTGGACAATTCGGCTTTCACCGTCTGCGTGAAGCGCGCGCCACTCTGACGGACTCGAAAGCTCAATCCGCTATGCTGGAGCGCACGCTTGGGTGTGTCGTAATAGATCGCCTTCAAGTGTTTGCGCGTGCCCTTGTTGCGCGCATTTGCCGCGATGACCGGCGCATGGTTGAAATCCGCCAGGCGATCGGCGTCGACAATGAGCTTGAGCTCGATTTCGGTGGCGCGAAGCGCGGCGTCGCGAGGAGGTTGGGTTTCCGGCGCAACCGTCTCTGCAAGCGTTTCATCAGCGGAGAAATTTTCGTCACGCGAAGAGGTGTCGTCAGAGAACGCGGAACCGGGCGCTTCACCAGCGTCGGGAACAACGAAGCTGCTGGATTTCTTCCCGTCATCGGGGATCGGATGTCCGTTGGCCTTCGCAAGCCGCTGTACGGTTTCGAGGGCTCGCTTGATGGCGCCAGTTTCGGACATGCACGCTATATGACAGTTCGGTGACAGAACGCCGACATATACCTGACTTGACTCGCGAGGAGAAGCGCAGCCCGTCGCATCTCCATTGAAATTTCCGGGCTGTGATCGATGGGTCAATCCGGGTTACATTCGTGTCCGCCGCCATTTGCGCGGGGAATCTTCTTTCTTTCCCGACGCTTGGATATGTGTTGGGAGAATCATGCAGTTCGATACCAAGATCGCCGTTGTCATTCGCAACGATCTCCAGGCTTGGCAGAAGCTCAATGTCGCCTCGTTCCTGACGAGCGGCGTCGCGGCCGCCTTTCCGGACTGCATCGGCGATGCCTATGAGGATGCCTCGGCGACGAAATATCTTGCGCTGATCGGTCAACCGATCCTGATCTATGGTGCCGATGGTCCGGCGTTGTCACGCGCACTCGATCGTGCACTCACGCGCAATGTCACGCCGGCGGTCTATACCGAGGACATGTTCAAGACCGCGCATGATGCCGCCAACCGTGAGGCGGTAAAGGCGGTTGTGCGTGCCGATCTCAATCTCGTCGGCATCGCGATGCGCGCCGATCGCAAGGTGATCGACAAGATCGTCGATGGATTGAAGTTTCATAGTTAGTGGGTGTGCTCGACAGCTTCCACGTCGTCATTGCGAGCGTAGCGAAGCAATCCAGAGTCTTTCCTCGAAGGCTTCTGGATTGCTTCGTCGCTTCGCTCCTCGCAAGGACGGAGTGCGTGGCTACCCCGGCGGCATCGTCTCGAACTTGGTCAGGCCGGCATCGAGATGATCCCAGTCATACGCGCGCACAGCGTAAGTGACCACTTGCGGCTTGTAGCGGGCGGGCTCGTCGAGGCTCGCGGCGCGGATGGTGAAAATGTCGGGCATCGCGGCGAAGGTCATGTAGACGGCTACGCCGCACTCGGGGCAGAAGGCGCGCGTCTTCACGTTGCCGCTGTCGCCCACCATGTCCCATGTCTTGGCCTCGCCCGTTACCGTGACGCCGGCGCGCGCGAAGGTGGCGTAGGATCCGTGGCCGCTGCCGCTCTCGCGCTGGCAGTCCCGGCACTGGCAATGATTGCTGAACAGGGGCTCGCCGGCAATCGAATAGCGGATCGCGCCGCAGGCGCAGCCGCCGGTATAGGGCTTGTCCATTGTGATAACTCCTAACTCTCTTCGCCGCTGATCTCGTCGAGCTGCCGGACGACCTGCTTCCAGCCGCCGCTCATGATGGTGTAGGCACTCTCGTTGCTGGGAAGCACGAAGCCCGCATGAATCAGCTGGATCCGCGTGCCGGCCTCGACCGGGATGAGGGACCAGGTGACGACGGTGTCGAGCGGCGCGCCGTAACCAATGTTGCGCTCATCGCCGCCCTTCCAGCCGTAGACGAGGCGCCGGTTTGGTATGACCTCCAGAACGCGGCAATGGATGACACCATCCCAATTGCCACCCGGCTTGGTCTGGTAGGTGAAGTTATTGCCGACGACGGCCTCGAAACCGGTCGGTGGCATCAGCCAGCGCGCGATCAACTGGGCGCTGGTCAGCGCCTTCCAGATCGTCTCGGGCGCGTGAGGGAACACGTCGTCCAGCACGATGTCTCGGATGTTTCCTTGGGTCTCGGCTTTCATCTCGGCTGCACTCACGGGTCGATCTCCTTCAAGAGGTCACGCAGGTTCTCGAAGCGCTCGCGCCAGAAGACGCCGTAATGATCCATCCAGGTCACCAGCGGCTCGAGGCCTTGCGGGGCGGCGCGATAATAGACGTTGCGGCCCTCGGCGCGCTCGGCGACGAGGCCGGCTTGCTTCAACGATTTCAGATGCTGCGAAATCGCGCCCTGCGTCACACCGCTGCCGCGCGTCAGCTCGGCGACGCTGATCTCCTTGCTCTCGAACACGCGCTCGAACACCGCGCGGCGGGTCGGGTCGGCGAGGGCGCGCATCACGGCGGTGACAGCATTTGGAGCGGCTTCGATCATACCAATCAATTAGCATCAGCTAATTCATTAGTCAATACTAATTCATATGCGTGGAGATCCAAATCGCAATTGACTATGACTGACTAGTCAGTCATAAATGGTGCATGACAGAGAAGTCCACCAAGGCGGTTGCGGCCAAGACAGCAGCTCACAAGCCCGAAGCTGGCGCGGAGGCCGCTGCTCCGGCATCAAGCCGCGCCATGCGCGCGGCGAAGCGGCGCGATGCGATCGTCGAGGCGGCGATGGAGGAATTCATTGCGCGCGGCTTTGCCGCGACGCGGCTCGACGACATCGCCAAGCGCGCCGGCGTCGCGAAGGGCACGATCTACCTGCACTTCAAGGACAAGGAATCGATGTTCGAGGAGCTCGTGCGCACGGTGATCGTGCCTGTGGTGGCAAAGCTGAATGCGTTGCCGCCGCCGACGGGCTCGGTGCGGGATCTCGTCGAAGCCTTTGCCGGCAATTTCCTGAAAGAGGTGATCGGCACACGGCGCGGCGATCTCGTGCGCCTGATCGTCGCGGAAGGACCGCGCTTTCCGGCCGTCGCCGATTTCTACTACCGCGAAGTGGTCTCGCGCGGGGTCGCCGGCATGCGCGCGCTGATCGAGCTCGGCATTGCCCGCGGCGAGATCCGCGACAAGGATCTTGCGCGCTATCCGCAGATCCTGGTCGCGCCGGCGATGATCGCGGTGATCTGGCAGAGCCTGTTTGCGCGGCACGCGCCGCTCGACGCGCAGGACATGCTGCGCGTCCATCTCGATTTGATTTTTGGCGAACGGAGGACGACATGAAGTCGATCTCTCACCTCATCCTGAGGAGCGCGGAAAGCGCGTCTCGAAGAATGCAGGCCCGGCTGTGGCTCCTCGCCCTTCGAGACGCCGCTTCGCGGCTCCCCAGGGTGAGGGGTCATAAGCGGTATCTGCCGCGCTTCTGTTCGATCGTGGTTCTGGTCCTCGCAACCGGACTCACCGGCTGCAACGACAAGCGCGATCCCGGCTTCCAGGGCTGGGTCGAGGCCGACATGATTTATGTCAGCCCGGATGAGGCAGGCCGGGTGACGAAGCTGAATATCCGTGAGGGCGACACCGTGAAGGTCGGCGATCACCTCTATTCGGTGGACGACGATCTCCAGCTTGCCGATCTCAACCAGACCAAGGCGACGCTGGCCAATGCGCAGCAGACCCATGATCGCGCGGAGTCGCTGAGAAAGACCGGCTCCGGTACACAAGCGTCGCTCGATTCCGCCGTCTCGGACCTGCGGGTTGCCGAAGCGCGGGTGGTGACCTCGGAGACGCGACTGGCGCGACGCACGGGCTTTGCCCCGGTTGCCGGCACCATCCAGCAGATCTACTTCCGGGAGGGCGAGATGGTGGCGGCGCAGCGGCCGGTGCTCTCGATCATGCCGCCCGGCAACATGAAGCTGCGCTTCTTCGTGCCGGAAACGGAGCTGCCGAAATTGTCGATCGGCGACGAGGTGCGGGTCGCCTGCGACAATTGCGCCGCCGATCTGACCGCCAAGATCTATTTCATCGCGACCTCGGCCGAATACACCCCGCCGGTGATCTATAGCCTCGAAGAGCGCAACAAGCTCGTCTACCTGATCCAGGCGCGGCCGTCGCGACCTGATGCTCTTCGCGTGGGGCAACCGATCGACGTCTATCTCAATCCCAAAACGCCGGTGGCGGACAAGCGATGAACGGCGGCAACGACATCGCGATCGACGTCAAGGGCCTGACCAAATCGTTCGGCGGCCGCGAGGTCGTGCACGATCTGTCGATGCAGGTGAAGCGTGGCTCGATCTACGGCTTCCTCGGCCCGAACGGTTCGGGCAAGACCACGACCATCCGCATCCTTTGCGGCCTGCTGACGCCCGATAGCGGCGAGGGCACCTGCCTCGGCTACGACATCCTGAAGGACGCGGACAAGATCAAGCGCCAGGTCGGCTACATGACCCAGCGCTTCAGCCTCTATCAGGATCTGTCCGTGCGCGAGAATCTCGAATTCCTCGCGCGGCTCTATGGCCTCACCGATGCGCGCGGCGCGGCGCGCGACATGATCAAGCGGCTCGGCTTGTCGGGGCGCGAGGAACAGCTCGCCGGCGAACTCTCCGGCGGCTGGAAGCAGCGGCTGGCGCTCGGGGCCTGCACGCTGCCGAGTCCAAAGTTGCTGTTGCTGGACGAGCCGACGGCGGGTGTCGATCCCAAGGCGCGGCGCGATTTCTGGAACGAGATCCATGGGCTCGCCGCCGAAGGCCTCACCGTGCTGGTCTCGACCCACTACATGGACGAGGCCGAGCGCTGCCACGAGATCGCCTACATCGCCTACGGTCACCTGCTGACGCACGGCACGGTGGAGGAGGTGATCGCGGGATCAGCGCTCACGACCTACACCGTGACAGGCGAGGACTTAAACGACCTCACGGCCGCGCTCACCGGCAAGCCCGGAATCGACATGGTGGCGCCGTTCGGCACCTCCTTGCACGTCTCGGGACGCGACGTCGCCGCGCTCGAGGCCAGCATCGCGCCGTGGCGCGACAAGAGCAGTCTGCACTGGCACAAATCGGCGCCCTCGCTGGAAGACGTCTTCATCGAGCTGATGAGCCGCTCCAAGGACAATTTTCAAGGATAGTTTGCAATGAGCGCCGTCGATCGTCCCGCGCCAGCGCACGAAATCCGGGAGCGCTTCGGCTTCTGGAAGCGCTCCTATGCGATGCTGGTCAAGGAGTTCATCCAGCTCAAGCGCGACCGCGTCTCGTTCGCGATGATCGTGATGCTCCCAGTAATGCAGCTGTTGCTGTTCGGCTATGCCATCAACACCACGCCGCACAATCTACCGAGCGCCGTGTTGCTCCAGGAGGATTCCGATCTCGCCCGCTCGGTGTTGAAGGCAATGGAGAATACCGCCTATTTCCGCTTCATCTACGAGGTGCACGACGTCGATGAATTCGACAACCTCCTGAAGTCCGGCAAGGTGCTGTTCGGCGTCGAGATCCCGCGCGGCTTCGAGCGGGCGGTGCGCCGCGGCGACAAGCCGGCGCTGCTGGTCGCGGCCGATGCCACGGATCCGGTCGCGGCCAGCGCTGCGATCGGCTCGCTCGGTATGCTCGTGCAGACTGCGCTCGCGCACGATCTCTATATCGGCGATCCCCCGGAGATGCCGTTCGAGATCCGCGCGCATGCACGCTACAATCCGGCCGCGAACTCCAGCCTCAACATTGTGCCGGGCCTGGTCGGCACCATCCTCACCATGACCATGCTGATCTTTACCGCGCTCTCGGTAACGCGCGAGGTCGAGCGCGGCACCATGGAGGCCTTGTTATCGATGCCGATCAAGCCGGTCGAGGTGATGTTCGGCAAGATCATCCCCTACGTGCTGGTCGGCTTCGTCCAGGCCTTCCTCATCATCGGCATTGGTGTGCTGCTGTTCAGCGTGCCCCTGCTCGGCAACGTTCTCCTGCTGGCGCTGCTCTCGACCCTGTTCATCGCCACCAATCTGTCGATCGGCTACACGATCTCGACGCTGGTGCAGAACCAGCTGCAGGCCATGCAGATGTCGATGATGTTCTTCCTGCCGAGCATCCTGCTGTCCGGCTTCATGTTCCCGTTCGCGGGCATGCCGGTCTGGGCGCAATTTGTCGGCGAATGCCTGCCGTTGACGCACTACTTGCGCATCGTCCGTGCCATCATGCTGAAGGGCGCGACCATGCAGAACCTGCGTTACGATACGCTGGCGCTGGCCGCCCTGATGGTGGTCGCCATGACCATCGCCGTGACGCGCTTCCGCCGCACGCTGGATTGAGGCAGACTGCCCCGGAATCGAGGGGGTGGAATGGTCAGCTTGATAAGCGGGAAAGCCCGGCAGAAAGCCGTCTTGTCGGAGGAGTTCGAGCGCGAGCTGACGCGCGAAGTGCTGCGCACCGAGCTGCTGCGGGTCAAGGCGCTGATCGCCACCGGCTGCGTCATGATGGTCTTGCTCACGGCAACCTTCGTGATCGATCCTGCCATCTCGAACCGGATCTGGCGCGGGACGGAGGGCATGGTCCGCGAATATGTCCTGGTGGCGGGCTTCCTGCTCTTCGAGGTCTGGGTCCACAGCCAGATCAGAAAAAACCTCGAGCTCGATCGCGACCTGCCGGTGATCAGGCGCTATATCGGCGCCTTTATCGAGACCTCGCTGCCGACGCTAATCCTGATCCTCCAGATCCGCAGCATGGGCGCGAGCCAGGCGCTCGGCTTCGTGTTGCCATTGGTCTATTTCATCTTCGTCATTCTTTCGACGCTGCGGCTCGATTTCTGGCTGTCCACCTTCACGGGTTTTGTCGCCGCAGCCGAACTCCTGGCGGTCGCGCTGTATTTCAATTCAGCCAGCGGCGCCGGCGAGCCGCTGATCTATTTCCACGCAGTCCGCAGTCTGGTGATCCTGGTATGTGGCGTGCTGGCGGGCTCGGTCGGCGCGCAGTTGCGGCGGCAATTTGCCGCGAGCATTGCCGCGGCCACGGCGCGCGACCGGGTGACCAATTTGTTCGGCCAGCACGTCTCGCCGCAGGTGGTCGAGCGGCTGATGGCGGAGGGGACGAGCGCTGCCGGCGATCTTCGTCGCGTGGCCGTGATGTTCGTCGATTTCCGCGGCTTTACCGCCGGCGCGCAGTCGCGCTCGCCGCAGGAGGTCGTCGACCGGCTCGACGGCGCCTTCGCGGTGCTGGTCGATATTCTCGATCGCCACGGCGGCATCGTGAACAAGTTTCTCGGCGACGGCTTTCTCGCGCTGTTCGGCGCGCCGCTGGAGGCGTCCGATGCCGCGCATCGCGCGGTCGCCGCAGGCCGTGACATGCTGACCGCGATGGATCATATCAATGCGCTGACGAGCTGGCCGCTCAGGATCGGCATCGGCATCCATTTCGGCGAGGTCGTCGCCGGCAATATCGGCTCGCCCCGGCGCAAGGAATACACCGTGATCGGCGACACCGTTAACTTTGCCGCGCGGCTCGAAGTCCTGAACAAGGAGTTCGGCTCGCAGCTCCTGATCTCCGCATCTGTGCGCGAGGCGCTCGGCGATGACGGCGGGGACGCGGTCGCGCTCGGCGAGGTCAGCGTGCGCGGCTACGAACGACCGGTTGCGGTGTTTCAGCTGGGGTGAGGGGCGCCGCTCGCGTTTCTTTGAACGCATGGCTGAAATATCTTACCCGGCATTCCGCTCTTGCACTCAGGACGTCGAAAAACCTTCGCCGTCCGTTTGTCACGCGGAGAAAATCCATGACCCGACTGACCTTCGTCTCGGCCGCCTTGATCGCCGCTTCCGTCTATCAAACCCAGGCCGCAGCCGCCCGCGACACCGCTCCCGTGCGGCGCGCCGCAACCCACGCCACGGCGGATTGCGTCAGGGCTCCCGCGGTGGGCGCCTATGCCACGGCGCCCTACAAGGAGCCGCCCTGCATGCCCAAGACCATGAACTGACGATCGGGAAGGCGAGGCCGGGTTGGCGAAGTCTGCGGCCCGGCCTCGCGCTCTCCTGCGGCTAGCTGGTCGCGCGGTATTCCAGTAGCGCTTGACTTACATCTCATCTAGTCATCTATATGACTATATGAATTCAGCCCCGCGCGACGACCGCCTGCCACGCTACCAGCGCCTGCGCGACGACCTCGCCGGGCGCATCAACCGCAACGAATGGCGGCCGGGCGAGCCGATTCCCTCGGAGGCTGAGCTTGGCGCCCATTACGGCGTCGCCATCGGCACCGTGCGCAAGGCAATCGACCAGCTCGTCGCCGACGCCGTGCTCGAGCGGCAGCAGGGCCGTGGTACCTTCGTGCGCCGGGCGCGCTTCAACTCCTCGCTGTTCCGCTTCTTCCGCTTCCGGTCCGAAAGCGGCGAGCGGCGCGTGCCGAAGAGCCGCATTATCAGGCGCAAGAGCGTGCCGGCGACATCCGCCGTCGCGTCGGCGTTGCGTATTCCCATTGGCGAGCCCGTGATCAGCCTGTCGCGCCTGCGGCTGATCGACGACGTGCCGCTGCTCGCCGAAGAGATCTGGCTGCAGCAATCGCGTTTCGCAAAAATTCTCGAGATCGACACCGCCGAGTTCGGCGACCTGCTGTATCCGCTCTACGAGGAGCGCTGCGGCGAGGTCGTGGTCTCCGCCGAGGAGATCCTGACGGTCGAGACCGCCAACGAGATGCAGGCGCGCCTATTGCGGCTCGAGGCTCGCGCGCCGCTGATCGTGATCGAGCGCCTCGCGCTCGATCTGGAGCGGCGGCCGATCGAATGGCGCCGCTCTCGCGGGCCGGCGGATCGCTTCCGCTACCATGCCGAGATCCGCTGACGGCGGCCTTGCAACGATATCAAGCAATAAACGAGTACAGGGGTAGGAAAACATGTCGAACTGGTACAGTGAAAGCTCGCCGTTGGAGCGGCGCACGTTCTGGGCAAGCTTTGGCGGCTGGGCGCTGGACGCGCTCGACGTCCAGATGTTCGGCCTTGCCATCCCTGCGCTGATCGCGGCCTTCGGCATCAGCAAGGCCGATGCCGGCCTGCTCGGTTCGGTCACGCTGTTCTTCGGCGCGTTCGGCGGATGGCTCGGTGGCGCGCTCGGCGATCGCTATGGCCGCGTCAAGGCGCTGCAGATCACGGTGCTGACCTTTGCGCTCGCGACCTTCGCCTGCGCATTCGCAATGAGCTTCACCCAGCTCCTGGTGCTCAAGGCCATCCAGGGCCTGGGCTTCGGCGCGGAATGGGCCGTCGGCGCGGTGCTGATGGCGGAGATCATCCGTCCCGAGCATCGCGGCAAGGCGCTGGGTTCAGTGCAGAGCGCCTGGGCGATCGGATGGGGCGCGGCGGTGCTGTTGTCGGCGCTGGTCTTCACTTACGCGCCGGCGGACATCGCCTGGCGCATCCTGTTTGCGATCGGTTTGTTGCCCGCGCTTCTCATCCTCTTCATCCGTCGCGGGTTGAAGGAGCCGCCGCGCGCTGTTGCAAGGGACGCGGAAACGCCGTTCCTCGCAACGCTCTCCGGCATCTTTCATCGTGACGTGCTGCGCTCGACCCTGGTCGGCGGCTTGTTCGGCATCGGCGCCCACGGTGGCTATGCCGCGCTGACGACGTTCCTGCCGACCTACCTGCGCGAGGTGCGGCATCTCTCGGTGCTCGGCTCCAGCTTCTATCTCGCGGTCATTATCGCCGCCTTTTTCTGCGGCTGTGTCGCGAGCGGGATCATCAGCGACCGCATCGGCCGCCGGGCCAATGTCGCGTTCTTCGCCAGCGCCTGCATCGCCACCGTGCTGGTCTACATCTTTGCGCCACTGACCAACGGCGAGATGCTGTTGCTCGGCTTTCCACTCGGCTTCTTCTCGGCCGGTATTCCCGCCAGCATGGCGGCACTGTTCAGCGAGCTCTATCCGGCCGGCGTGCGCGGCACCGGCGTCGGCTTCTGCTACAATTTCGGCCGCGTCGTCTCCGCAGCGTTTCCTTTCCTGGTCGGTTTCCTCAGTGATCACATCGGTCTCGGGCCCGCGATCGGCATCGACGCGGCCTTCGCTTATTCGCTGGTGCTGATTGCGGTGGTGCTCCTGCCCGAGACCCGCGGCAAGGTGTTCGAGCAGGCCGCGGCCGCCCGCGCTTGACGGAAACGGGGAGGAATAACCATGACATCGACCCAACGCGGCCTGACGCGCCGCCAGTTTGGTGCGGGCCTCGCATCGCTCGCCGCAGGGGTCGCGACCACAGCCAGGAGTGAGGCGGCCTTGCCGACGATCGACACCCACGCCCATGTCTTTCATCGTAGATTGAAACTCGCGCCGGGCCGGCGTTATGCGCCGGACTACGACGCGCCGCTGTCGCTTTATCTCGAGCAGCTCGACCACAACGGCATGACCAACGGCGTGCTGGTGCAGCCGAGCTTTCTCGGCACCGACAATTCCTATCTGGTCGACTGCCTGAAGCAGACCAACGGCCGCCTGCGCGGCATTGCCGTCGTCGATCCCACGGCTTCCGCAGACGAGCTGCGCGAACTCGATCGTGCCGGCATCGTCGGCATTCGCCTCAATCTCGTTGGCCAGCCCTTGCCCGATCTGGGTGCTACCGAATGGAAGGGATTGCTCACGAACGTGAAGGCGATGGGCTGGCAGGTCGAGATCCAGCGCAACGCCCCCGATCTTGCCGCGCTCGCGCCGCAACTGCTCGATCGCGGCGTCACTGTCGTGCTCGATCATTACGCGCTGCCCGATTCGAAGCTCGGTGTCGCCGATCCCGGCTTTCAATCCGTGCTGAAATTGGGAGCGACGAAAAACGTCTGGGTCAAGATCTCCGCGCCGTACCGCAATGGCGCCGCCGGCGAGAGCTTTGCGAAAGAGGCTTATCCGTTGCTGCGCAGTGCCTACGGCCTCGATCGCCTGCTGTGGGGCAGCGACTGGCCGCACACGCAGTTCGAGGCAACGCAGGCTTACGCGAAGAACCGCGAATTCCTCGATGCGCTGATCGTCGACAAGAGCGAGCGCGCGCAAGTTCTGGCATCACCGCGGCCGCTTTTTCGTTTCTGATCCGTCATCGGTGATTGCTCCGATTGCTCCGAATTTTGGGGCATGACGGGCGATGTTTTGGGCCTGTAGAGTGCTGCGCGAAGCGGCCGGTTTGCTGCCGCCAATTGCGTGAGGATTTTGCATGCAGCGCCGCTACATCACCGTCGACGTGTTCACTGACCGCGCCTTCGGCGGCAACCAGCTCGCCGTGGTGCTCGACGCCGCAGGGCTTTCAACGCAGCAGATGCAGGCGATCGCGACCGAGTTCAACTATTCCGAGACGACCTTCGTGCTGCCGCCGCGCGACAAGGCCAACGACGCCGAGGTGCGCATCTTCACGCCGGTGAGGGAGATGCCGTTCGCCGGCCATCCGAATGTCGGCACCTCTTTCGTGCTGGCGAGCCTCGCGAAGGAGCCGAAGCCGCGATTGCTGTTCGAGGAGATAGCTGGGTTGGTCCCGGTCGACATCGTGCGGGAGCAAGGCAGGGTGATCAGCACCGAGCTCACCGCGCCGCAGCCGCTGTCGCGACTGGCGGAGATTTCCGCCGCCGACGTTGCGGCCTGCATCTCCTTGACTGCTGATGACATCAAGGTCGATCGCCACGCGCCGCACGTTGTCGGCGTCGGAACGCCGTTCGTGGTGGCGGAGCTGCATTCGCGCGATGCGCTCAAGCGGGCGAGGCCCGACGCGGCTGCGTTCGGCAGGGTATTGCCGCGCGACGACGCCCGCTCGGTGTGGTTCTACACAAGCGATGTGCCCGCATCGGAGGCGCCTAGCGAGCGACAGGCGCGGATGTTCATGCGCGGTGCCGGCGGTCTCGCCGAAGACCCCGCCACCGGCAGCGCCACGGTCGCCGCCGCCGCGTTGTTCGCCGATCTCGATCCCGTGCGCGACGGCGAGTTGAAGCTCACGGTCGGCCAGGGCTTTGACATGGGCCGGCCCAGCATCCTCCGGACGCGCGTGCGCAAGCAGGACGGCAAGATCGTTTCCGCCCATGTCGGCGGCAGCTGCGTGCAGATGATGGAGGGGACGTTCAGGCTGGCGGGGGAGGGGTAGCTCTCGCCACTCGTTACGCCGAGCGATCCGTCATCCTGAGGTGCGAGCCCTTGCGAGCCTCGAAGGATGCACGGCCCGGGTGCTGCAACGTCGGTGGCACGCCGCCGTCCTTCGAGGGCCGCTGAAGAAGCGGCCACCTCAGGATGACGGCTACGGCCAACACCCGAACGACGGCTACACCTGTCGCCCCGCAAGATTCCGCACCGCCACCCCATCGCGCTCCTCGATGATCTCCGCGATCATCTGACGGTGGCAATGGGTATGGTCGCGCTCGTAGCAGAGCAGGCAGACGGGGCCGGCCTTCTTCACCAGCGCCGAGAGTTCGTCCATCGCTTCCTTGGCTTCAGGTGCCTTCAGATGCTTTGAGTAGATCTTCTCCAGCGCATCGTATTGCCCGCTGCGCGCGGCGAGGCGGCCCTCTTTGGGTGTACCGAGGGCTGCGAGATGGACATAGGCGATGCCGCGTTCGTCGAGGCCTGCGGCAAGCTGCTTCTTGGAAAAGCCGGGCCGCCGCGACGACGTCACCGCGCGCACGTCGACTACGAGCTTGACGCCGGCCTGCTCCAGCTCGTCCAGCACCGCCTTGGGCGGCGTCTGCTCATAGCCGATGGTGAAGAGCTTTTTCGCCTTCGCCATGAACGATCCTCAGCTCACCCGCGCGATAAGTTCCATGGCCCCGTGCGGTGCGCGCACCTTGCCCTCGTGAATGACATAGGCGAACACGTCGCGCGGCTCCTTCTTCGGCTTCGCCTTGTCGACCTTCGGAAGGTCGTCGGGTTCACCGCCGTTGGCCCAGGCCTGGAAGCGTTCGGCCCAGGCATCGAGCTGCTTCGGCGGATAGCAGGTCTTGATCTCGTCGTTGCCCTTCTGCAGCCGGGCATAGACGAAATCACCGGCGACATCGGCGATCGCCGGATATTTGCCGTGCTCGGCGAACACCACAGGCGTTTCGAATTCGCGGATCAGTGCGATGAAGTCGGGCGCGCAGAAGCTGTCGTGACGCACCTCCACCACGTGGCGCAGCGCGCGGCCCTCGAGCTTTCGCGGCAACAGCTCCAGAAACTTGCCGAAATCGGCGCCGTCGAATTTCTTGGTCGGCGCGAACTGCCAGAGCACGGGGCCGAGATGGTCGCCGAGTTCCAGTACGCCGGAATCGTAGAACCGCTTGATGGAATCGCCGGCCTCGGCGAGCACGCGACGGTTGGTGGCAAAGCGCGGGCCCTTCACCGAGAACACAAAACCCTCAGGAACCTCGCCGGCCCATTTGCGAAAGCTCTCAGGCTTCTGCGAGCCGTAATAGGTGCCGTTGATCTCGATTGAGGTCAGCTTCGAGGCCGCGTAGGACAGCTCCTTCGCCTGCGTCAGCTTCTCCGGATAGAACACGCCGCGCCAGGGCTCGAAGGTCCAGCCGCCGACGCCGATGAAGATGTTGCCGGATTTTTTGGTCGCGGTTTTTGCTTTGGCCACGGAGGATCTCGCATCGACGGGAAGGGGAGGTCTGCATCCTAGTCAAACCAGAAGTGATTGGCCAGCTGCGGTGTCCCGTCTAAGCTGACGAAGAAATCTGCGCAAAAAGGAGAACAAGATGCGGATGGTGATGCTGGGAGCGGCGCTCGTGTTGATGACATCTGCTGCCATGACATTTGCGGCCAAGGCGGATGACGACGACACGAAGGGCGCGCAGAAGCTCGCCATGCAGGGCCGCGACGATTACTGGCATTGCCTGGCGCGGGAGTATTCGCGCGACAGCAATCAGGGACTATCGGAGCAGGATTTCGGCCGCTCGGTCGCCGGCGCCTGTCCGTCGGAGCGGCAATATTACCGGGTGGCGCTGCTCGATTATCTCACCTCGCAGTATCCGAGCATCGAATCCGGCGCCCATCTCGCGACCGCGAACAGGGCCGTGGAGGCGGCGCAGAAGGACATCGTGACCGCCTTCGTCAAGCACCGACCGCCAGCAAAGTAGGGAGTGGCGAATGGCCAATAGCGAATAGGGTCGGACAGCCAGCCTTCGTCATTCGCTACTCGCCATGCGCTATTCGCCCCTCCGCGAAGGACCCTTCCAGCTGCGCGCCCAGGCGTGGTAAGCTGGGTTCATCTGGAACAGGGACGGGCTGGCATGTCGTCTGAGTCGGTAGGTGGCATTTGTGGCGTGATCGTCGCGGCGATCGTGCTTGCGGTCGCCGTCGTCTTCGGGCCGATCGGGCAGTACGGCAAGCCGCCGAAGCCGGCCAAGGTCGAGCCGGCCCCCTCCGCCATGGCGCCCGCAGTTCCTGTGGCGCCGGCGCCGCGGGGCCCGGTGATCCGGGAAGTCCCGAACCAGTAATGGCCTGAAAAAGATCTCCTGGCCCCCTTGCGAAGCGGCCAGGGCGCCCCCATTTGCTCGATAACGGCAACGTTGAGTAACAACCTCCGTTGCTGAGACGACCTTGGAATAGCTTGGGCTCGCGCCGGATGTACGCGCGGCCCGCCGTTCCGGGGTCGTTGGCATTTTAGGGCCCCGTTTGGGTCATTCCCCCAGACCCCCGGCTTGGCATCGCAGGACGCGGCAGATATACGCTGCCGTCATGAATGAAGCGATCAGACCGGACGTCGACGGCCAGGCCCAGGAGGGGCCGGAGCTGTCGGTCATCGTCCCGACCTTCAACGAGCGCGACAACGTCACCGTGCTGTACCGGCGGCTGGAGGCGACGCTCGTCAACGTCGCCTGGGAGGTCGTGTTCGTCGACGACAATTCGCCCGACGGCACCTCGGACGTGGTGCGGGCGCTGGCGCAGCAGGACAGCCGCGTGCGCTGCATCCGCCGCATCGGCCGCCGCGGCCTGTCGGGCGCCTGCATCGAGGGCATCCTGGCCTCCAGCGCGCCTTACGCCGCCGTAATCGACGCCGACCTCCAGCACGACGAGACGCAGTTGCCGAAGATGCTGTTGCTGCTCGCAAGCGACCAGGCCGACCTCGTCGTCGGCAGCCGCTATATCGAGGGCTACAAGAGCGAAGGTTTCAACAAGCAGCGCGCCGGCGCCAGTGCGCTGGCGACCGAGGTCGCGAAGAAGATGCTCCGGGTCGAGATCGCCGATCCGATGAGCGGCTTCTTCATGGTCCGCCGCGACCGTTTCGAGCAATTGGCGCCCAAGCTTTCGGTGCACGGCTTCAAGATCCTGCTCGATCTGGTCGCGAGCGCGCAGGGCAATTTGCGCGCGGTCGAGATTCCCTACACGTTCGGCGCCCGCCAGCATGGCGAGAGCAAGCTCGATTCCATGGTCGCGCTCGACTTCCTCGGACTCGTGCTGGCGAAGCTGACCAACGATATCGTCTCGCTGCGCTTCATCCTGTTCGCGATGGTGGGCGGCATCGGCCTCGTGGTGCATCTCACCACGCTGTTCATCGGACTTCAGTTGTTCAGGGCGCCGTTCGCGGAGGCCCAGGCCGCCGGCGCGATCGTTGCCATGACCACCAATTTCATCCTCAACAACTTCCTCACGTATCGCGACCAGCGGCTGAAGGGCTTTGCGATCCTGCGCGGCCTGATCATGTTCTACATCGTCTGCAGCGTCGGCCTGCTCGCCAATGTCGGCGTCGCCTTCTCGGTCTACGACCAGGAGCCGATCTGGTGGCTGGCGGGCCTTGCCGGCGCGCTGATGGGCGTGGTGTGGAATTACGCGATGTCCGGACTATTCGTCTGGCGCAAGAAATAACGCGTCAAGGCTTGCAAGGAAGCTTGTATGGGCGGGGCTGACGCGCGGATCGTCCGCAATACGGCGCTGGTGATCCTTGCGCTGGTCGCATTGCGGCTGGTGGCGGCCGCCTTCACGCCGATCACCTTCGACGAAGCCTATTACTGGATGTGGTCGAAGAATCTGGCGGGCGGTTACTACGACCACCCGCCAATGGTGGCTTACGTCATCCGCGCCGGCACCATGATAGCCGGCGACACCGAGCTCGGCGTCCGTCTGGTCTCGATCCTGCTCGCGCTGCCGATGAGCTATGCGATCTATCGCACGGCCGCGATCCTGTTCGGCGGCGCCCGGCTGGCGGCAACCAGCGCCATCCTGCTCAACGTGACGATGATGGCCTCGGTCGGTACGCTGATCGTGACGCCGGATGCGCCGTTGCTGGTCGCCTCCAGCTTCGTGCTGTTCTTCCTCGCAAAAGTGCTGGAGACCGGTCGTGGTGCCTGGTGGCTTGCTGTCGGCGCCGCCGTGGGCGCGGCGTTGCTGTCGAAGTACACCGCGATGTTCTTTGGCGCGGCGATCCTGATCTGGCTCGCGGCGGTGCCAAAACTGAGACGCTGGTTCCTCTCGCCCTGGCCCTATCTCGGCGGCCTCGTCGCGCTCGCGCTGTTCTCGCCGGTGATCCTCTGGAATGCGGATCATCACTGGGTTTCGTTCGTCAAGCAGCTCGGGCGCGCCAGGATCGAGGATTTCCGCCCGGTCTTCATTGCCGAGCTGATCCCGACCCAGATCGCGTTTGCGACCCCGCTCGTGTTCATCCTCGGCGCGATGGGCCTGCATGCGCTGACCTGGCGCCGCGCCGGTGCACTGGCCTCGCGCGTGCTGATCGAGACGATGTTCTGGACCATCGTCGCCTATTTCGTCTGGCATTCGCTGCATGCCCGCGTCGAGGCCAACTGGTTTGCGCCGGTCTATCCGCCCTTCGTCGTTGCCGCCGCTGCCGCGGCCAACCTCGTACAGTGGAAACCGCGTGCGCGACGCCTGGTCGATTTCTGCCTGCGCTGGGCCGCGCCCACGGGCATCGTGATGTTCGCCGCACTGATCCTGCAGGCCAATACGGGCTGGCTATCCGGCTATCGCCGCGATGCGACCGTTCGCAGTGTCGGCGTCGGCTGGCGTGAACTCGCCGCCGGTATCGAGGCGGAACGCGTCCGCAGCGGTGCGACCTGCGTGCTCACGCCGGATTACGGCACCACGGGCTGGCTCGCCTTCTATCTGCCGCGCGGCAGCTGCGTGGTGCAGCAGAACCAGCGCATCCGCTGGGTCAACATGCCCGAGCCCGATCCAAAACTGCTCGCGGGCAAGCTGATCTATGTCGACGAGCTGCGTCCCGACGGCCATCCGTTCCTGAACGACCTCTTCACGCAGGTGACGCGTGTCGCCGAGCTGCAGCGCAAGCGCGGCCCGCTCGTGGTGGAGACCTACGGCATCGATCTGCTCGAGGGCGCCAAGGGCGAGGTGCTGGACCGCTCGCTGCCGCCTGAGCTTCTGCCCTGAGCGATCACAAGATCTTGCCGTTGATCGACAGCTCCTTGATCCGCTTTTCCCAGTCGATCAGGGAACGGTACCATCCCAGTGTATGGGTCGTGGGATCGTCGCCACTCACCACGCCGCGCTCCAGAGCCTGCTTTATCTCCACGATGCCTTCGTGCACGCGTGAGGACGGATCGAACTTCAGGCGCTGTATGATCTTGGCAAAGGACAGATTATAGGTTCGCTTGTCCGTCGCATCCGGGATCGTGTGTGTGACGATGTTCGGGATGATGTCTTTGACGAAATTTGCCAGCTGTTTGATTTGATAATTGAGATCGTCGCTGCCGACGTTGAAGGTCTCGCCGGATACGGCTGACGCCTCGCTCTCGACGCTCATCATCAGGGCGCGGCAGACATCATGAACGTGAATGAACGGCCGCCATTGCTCGCCGCCTCCCATGACGTAGATCACTCGCTCTTTCCAGGCGCGTAGCGTCATGACGTTGATGGCGAGGTCGAAGCGCATGCGCGGAGCCAGGCCGAATACCGTGCTGTTGCGCAGGATGACCGTCTCGAACGTGTCGCTTTGCAGCTTGCGCAACTCGTCCTCGACGTGAAGCTTGCTCTCGGCATACAGCGTCTGCGGGCGGCAGACGGCGTGCTCGTTGAGCGCCACTTCCTGGCCGTGGCCGTAGACAGATGCCGAGCTCGAGTAGACATAGCGGCGAACGCCGGCCTGTTTGGCCGCGCGAGCGAGACGAACGCCGCCCTGATGGTTGATCGAGACCGTCAGTTCGGGATCGATTTCGGCGGAGGCGTCGTTGCTTAGTCCTGCCAGGTCGATGACGGCGTCCATGCCCTCGAACTGCTTGGGGTCCACGGTGCGGATGTCGTCGACGAGCAGCTTGATGTTCGGGTGGGAAGCCGCCTGCATGAAACGATCCCGGCCGAAAAACCCGCGATCGAGCGCAGTCACCGAATACCCCTTTTGGGCCAGCATCTGGCACAGGGGAATGCCGATATAGCCACCGGCTCCAGTCACGAGAACTTTCTGCATCTGTTCGACTTCTATGTCCTTGGGGTCATCGCATGAGGTGCGATCTGTTTTTTGGGACTAAGACCTGCTTCCGTTTTGCACGGATTGGCGCACGCTCTCGATCGCTGCGACGATGAGATCGCATTCTTCGTCGGTCATGTCGTTGTAGACCGGGAGCGCAATGACGCTGTAAGCGATCCTTTCCGTCACAGCCAATTTCACCTCCTTATGCGCGGCGTAGGCCGTCATGTGGTGGCAGGGCGGGCTGTAATACTTCCGGACGAAGACGTCGTGCTTCTCGAGCGCCGCTGCCAGTGCCTCTCGGTCTATTCCGAATTCCGCGGCGTCCACGACGATCGGCAGGTACAGCCAGTTGGATTGGACGTCTGCGGGCTCTTGCCCCACATGCAAGCCGGCAATCCGGGAAAGGCCGGTCCGCATGCGCTCGACAGCGTGGCGGCGGGTCGCGATGGCCTGCTCGAACGTCTTGAGTTGCTCGAGGCCGATGATGGCCGATATCTCCAGCATCTTCCCGTTCAAGCCTGCCTCGTGACAGTCGGCGCCATCGACTTGTCCGAAGTTGCGCATCGCTTTGACGCGCGCGAACAGCTCTGCGTCGTGGCTGCAGACGCACCCGCCCTCCATCGTCGAAAAGGCTTTGGTGGCGTGGAAGCTGAACATCTGCGCGTCTGCGAAGCCTCCGACCAAATGGCCGTTGACGCGCGTGCCGAACGACGGCGCGCTGTCGACGAGGAATTTCAACTTGTGGCGCTCGGCGATGCGGGCAAGCGCAGCGTAATCGCTGGCGACGCCATAAGCGTCGACGGCAAGGATGGCGACCGAGCGGTCCGTGATCCTGCGCTCCACATCGTTCGGGTCGAGACGCATGGTCTGGTCATCGAGGATGTCCGCAAATACCGGCTCGGCTCCGGCCCATCTGACGGCATGCGGAGTGGCGCTGAACGTGAATGACGGCACGATCACTTCGCCTGCCGTAATTCCCGCAGCCCTCAGCATCGCCATCATGCCGATCTGGCCATTGCAGAATACGAGGGTCGGGACGCCAAGATACTCGCTCAAGCGCGCCTCGAATTCGACGACCCAACGCGAGTTATTGGTGACCTGGCCGGCTTCCAGCGCGTTCTCGAACGCGGCCAGGAATTGCTCCGTCTTCGGAAACCTCGGACGCACGATATGGAGCGGGCTCTTGGCCCGGGGCGCCGGAAATTCAGGCGGGAGCATGTCGCTCATCTCGAGTCCTGGTTGTCGATAAGGTCCATGACTGGTTACCGATACAGGCCGAGACTTGTGTGGAGCATTCGTGTGCCGCGGGAGTCGTTGATTGACACGCGTTTTGGACTAGCCGTGACTGCGGCGAATCATATTTGAGTGAGCTTCACCGCTGTTCATTCGCCAATGGTGCGTTTCGCATATGAAAAACTTCGTCATCAATCTCGATCGCCAGCCGGAAAAATACGCACGCTTCCTGGAGCGGAACGCGGGCTGCGGAATCGCCTTCGAGCGTTTCTCTGCGTCCAACGGGTTGGAGCTGACCGATCGGGACGTGATGGCGATGCGGCTTGTCGCGCCCGGTTCGATGTTCACCAGGGGAGCCGTTGGCGGTGCCGCTTCGCTATGGAGAATATTGAACTGGATCGCCGGGCAGAATGAACCCGCCCTTGTGTTCGAGGACGATTGTGCAATCCGTCACGACATCATCGCGCGCTTGCAGGCGCTTGTTCCGACCCTTGAGAACTGGGATCTTCTGGTCCTGGGTTGCAACACGGATTCCGTACTCGATCTCGAGCTGGCACCAGGAATGAAATCGATGATGATCTTCAGACCTCAGCACCCCAATGAGCAGAGCGAAGCTGCTTTCCAGCGCGCGAATTCCCAGGTTGCCGCGCTCCGGCTCAACACCTGCTATGGTCCAGCCGGAAACCTGATATCGCCTGCAGGAGCGAAGCGGCTGCTGGAGCTGTGTTATCCGATGGACAATCGACCGGTCCAGGTCGAGGCGCTGAACAATCGCGTGGTACCGACGATCGGTCTGGATGGAATGGGCAATAGCGTCTATCGCTTCATGCAGGCCTATGCTTGCTTCGCACCCCTCGTCGTGCCGCGCAATGATAACTCGACCTCGACGACCTTCACTCACGATGCACGCGCCTGGGGCCTGCAAGCCTGACGGATGTGGGGATCTGTCGTGAGCGGGGTTTACGAATGAATGTCTTCACAGTAGCAGGGCGTCACCCCCGATGAAACTCGCGATCATGCAGCCGTACTTTCTTCCCTACATCGGCTACTACCAGCTGATTGGTGCGGTCGATCTCTTCATTGTCTACGACAACATCAAATATGTGAAAAAGGGCTGGATCAACCGCAACCGGATGCTGCTCAACGGGCAGGACGCGATCTTCTCGCTTCCATTGAAGAAGGATTCGGATGCCCTGGATATTCGCGACAGGGAGCTGGCGGCTGATTTCGACCGTGCAAAGCTGCTCAATCGATGGCGGGGGGCCTATCGGACCGCGCCGTTCTTCGAGGAGACCTTTCCGCTCCTGGAGAAGATCGTCGGCTTTGAAGACCCCAATCTATTCCGTTATCTCTTCAATTCGTTGCAGATGACCAGTGAGCATCTGGGCCTGAAGACCACCTTCAAGATTTCGTCCGAGGTGCCGATCGACCATTCGCTCAAGTTTCAGGACAAGGTGTTGGCCTTGTGCGAAGCGGAAGGCACGCAAAGATATATCAACGCGATCGGCGGCCTGGAGCTCTACGATTCCGCCGCCTTTAGCGCACGCGGAATCGAATTCAGGGCACTTCGAGCAAAGCCGTTTCCTTATGAACAATTCGGTCAGCCGCATGTGCCGTATCTTTCGATCGTGGACCTGCTGATGTTCAATTCGGTTTCGAAGCTGGGCGAAGTCATCGCCACGAACTATGACCTGGTTGAGGGGGCGTAGCCCTCGGCCGCCGGGCCAGTCTTTCGACTGTGGACGTCGACGCCTGACTCCGTGCAGCGGAATCAGGCGATCATGGCACGCGCTTGTTTCGCCAGCTTGCTGTTTCTGGCACCGGCAGCGCTGAATCCCACATCAAGACTGATGCGTTACTCGAACACGACGTAACTCTGTTGCGGTGAAATCGTGCTGCGGCAGATGCGATAGCCTTCGGTGCCCCACGCCTCGCGCAATGCCAGGGTTTCTCCGGGATTCTCGGCCAGCACCAGTTCATCGAACCCGACGATGCTGTTCTTCGCCAGATAGGGGCGAATGAGCTCGAGGCATTTCTTTGTCGGCTCGTAGAGATCGAGGTCGAAATAGGCCAGTGCGATGATCGTCTCGGGATGCTTTTCCAGATACCGAGGCAGAGTTTCGGTCACATCGCCCTTGACCAGCTCGAACTTGCGGATGTGACTGCGCGGCGCGAGTTTCTCCTGCGCCGACAGGATGTCTGCAAGCACGTCCTCGTAATTCGGCGTGACGCTGAGTCCGCCGACTTTCAAGGCGTCGAAATCGCCGTCCTGCGGAGCCACCGACGGGAAACCCTCGAACGTGTCGAAGCCGACGACCTTGCGGCTCATGTTGTAGGGTTCGTAGATGTGGCGCATCGTGGTGAACAGCGCCATGTTCTGGCCCCAGCGCACGCCAAACTCCAAGATGACGCCGTGCGTGTGCAGCGCTTTCGAATAGAGATCATGCATGAAGAGAATACGCGCCAGCGATGGGCGATTCAGGAACAGGCCGAGGTTCGCGTGGAACTCACGCGGAGGCATCGGCGATGTCTTCATCAACTCCTGCAACCGACCATAGGCGGCCACTTCGTCCATGGCAGCATAGGTGAAATTCTGCGCGTCTTGCGGATCTTTGGATGTCATAACCTGCGCTCTCAGCAATTGGAGGTGAACTTTCATCGTGATTCGGGGAAAACGCAATGCGAGATCGCGGGCGGCGCTGGCCGCGGGGGAGAGCAGCTCTCAATCCGCGAGCCGCCTGAGATTCTTCGCGCCGGTCTTCAGCCCGCCATAGTAGTAATCGTGGAATCCCGCGACTTCCATCAACTCGAATACCCTTTGCATATTGTACGCGACCCGATGCAGCGCGAAGCTCTCGCCGTCAAAGGTTGCAAACGCGGCCCGCGGATCGCCGTCGCGCGGCTGGCCAACGGACCCCGGGTTGCAATAGGTCTTGCCGCCGAAACGGTGGATGCTTTGCACGTGGGTATGGCCGCTGACGAAGTTGACGCCGGAGAGACGTGCGAAATATTCCTCGGTGGGATTGGTGAGGTACTCATCGATCGGATCGCCCCATCCGGCGTGAACGACTTGAACATTCCCGATTTGCTGTTGGAGGCGAAAGGCCCTCAACCAATTCACGTTGTCGGACGTGATCACCTTCCGCTGATGGACCAGACATTCGTTCACGCTCTTGGATCTGGTGCAGAAACCCCCGAAGCCCAGGTACCAGTCATGGTTGCCGATAACGCTCGGGATACCGCGCCTTTTCAGTTCGTCGCAGCATTCGTTCACCTGGGAATAGTAGCCGACCACGTCGCCCACGCAGAAGATCTCAGTCACGCGCATGCGATCGAGCTCGGCGAGAACCGCCTTCAGCGCCTCGAAATTTCCGTGGACGTCAGAGATGAACGCGATCGTCATAAAAGATGAAATCCTCGGTATAGCGGACGGCTCTGCCGCGCCTGATGTCCGGTTGGACCGGCATCCGTTTCTCGACGGCCATTTCAACCGCCATCAGGGCTTCGTTGTAGCCAAAGGCGGCGCGTATCGACGTGGATGAAGAAATCCTCGGATTGATCTCGAGCAGCTTCAGGCCGTGATCCGTCTTGCGAAACTGAAAGTTGGTAGGCCCAACCGGAGAAAACGCGCTGCACAGATCCCGGACGGCTTGGGAAAAGTCGGCCTGATTGACGACTTCGGCCTTATCCGTAAAGCCATCCTTGGAGAGTTTTCGCCGGAGCGCCATGAGGGCCGAATAGCTCCCATGGCCATCGCAAAACGCGGACACCGTGAATTCTTCATCATCGCGCCCGACGATGGGCTGCGCCATCAACGTCGTCTTTGTCGCGGGAGCAATCCTGGCAAGCTGCTCCGCGCTCTCGACCACCACGATACCCTTGGATCCGAAACCCCGACGCGGCTTCATCAGGAACGGCAGGCCGCAGTTCTCTTTGAGGAAATGGAAGTCCACGTCCAGGTAGCTCGGGATCGCATAGGGCAGCTTCAGCTCCTGCTGCCTTTCATAGAATGCCCATTTGTCGGAACATCTGGAAATCAGCTCGAGCGAGTTGAGGACGACCTTGGTCCCGGTCGCCTCAATTTCGGCGACGTGATCCGCCCATTTGTACATGTCGGCATCGATGCCGGGGATCGCCACGTCGACGTGATGCTTGCGCAGGAGCGCGAGAAGCCGATCGAGGTAGTCCGGTGCGTCCGTCCTGGGCACGACTTCAAAAACGTCGCAAAACCCCTGCGCGACCGAGTCGGTATAGATCGAGGTGCCGATGAGTGTCATCGGTCGCTTCGACATCTTGAGGGAGCGCAAGATTCCGTAGCCGACGATGCTGCTGGCGCCGGAAATCAATACCGTCGTCACGATGCCAACCTTCGGTGAGCCGCTTCCATCTGCATTCCCAACGCAATGGAGATGCGGGGAAAATAGTCGACCAGGCGGAACAGCGTCTCGTCACAAGCAAAGGCGTTGCTTGGGATGTCGGGCTTGTCTCGCAGGAACCTGACCTTGCTTCTGCTAGCAAAAGCAGAAATGGCGGCCGCTGCGATTTGAGAATACGAGACGTTATCGGCGTTCACGCAGCGATAGACACCTTCGAGCTTCATCGCCATGACGGCCGAGACGATGTTTGCCATGTCCTGGGCATGGATAAAGTTTCTCAAGGCGTCATTCGAACCGAAGAAGTCGATGTCTTCGTGCCGCTGGGCCTTGTCCATGATGGCGTATAGGAATGGCTGATGCTTTCGAAACCGCTCGCCCACACCATAGATCCGGGAAGGCTTCAGCACCGCGATCGGCAGCCGGAGCTCCCTGCCGCAGATTTGCGCAACGTCTTCGGAATGCTTCTTTGAAAGTGAGTAGGCGCCGAAGAAGGGAGAGCCGCTGCTGAGATCAGCAGAGATGCTGGAGATGTGCACGAAATGCTTCGCGTTCGCTATTGAACTGGCATGACAGAGCCTCATCAAGCCGAGCACGTTGACATCCACCGCTTGCAGGGTGTCGGAAAAGTCCTTGCCCCCGAAAGCTGCGGCCATGTTCACGACGCAGTCGATCCCGCCGGGAATCCGAATGTCATGCGAACGGAGGTCCAGCTCGACATCGCAGCCCCTGCGGCCAGCCGTCAACACGTCGCAATGGTCGCGAAGGAGTGGGATCAGCGCCTGCGCCAGCGAAGAGGTTCCCCCGACGATCAACACTCTCATGAGCGTGCCTAGTCGTCCGGCGTGAGCTGAGCGAGAAGCCCGCAGGACAGTTCCGGATAGTCGACGCCTATCTCGCACAAGGCCTGGATGATCTTGGTGTCGAGATTCAACGACAGGAGCTGACTGGTCG
Organism: Bradyrhizobium monzae; assembly: GCF_021458635.1. Classification (GTDB taxonomy): domain Bacteria; phylum Pseudomonadota; class Alphaproteobacteria; order Rhizobiales; family Xanthobacteraceae; genus Bradyrhizobium. The sequence continues at coordinate 447,271 of NZ_JAIRDQ010000001.1, read as the reverse complement.
AGAAGGGCTTGAGATAGATGCCCTCGATCTTCTCGATCTTGTAGCCGGCGTCGCTCACCAGCTTGGTGAGCGAATTGACCGTAAAATACCGCTGATGCCCCAGGACCAGATCGTTCTCTGAAAGGGCCTGCATGTCGGGCAGCATTCCGGCAAGATTGCCGAGCCTTCGGTTCATGACTTCGGCATTGGGGACCGCTACGAAAAGTTTGCCTGCGGGTGCGAGAAACTTCCTGAATCGCTTCAGGATCAGAAGGGGGTCGTCGACATGCTCGAGGACGAACCCCATGACGATAAGGTCGAATCTTTCGTCCGTATTGAACTCCTCGAAGTAGGTCTCGACGAGCTCGCTTTTGTTGTCTGGAAATCTCAGCTTGAAGTTTTCGATGACCGCGGCAGATCCTTCAAGAACCACATGGCGGCCAGCTCCGCCCGAAAAGATCTCGGTTGCGAACCCGTGCCCCAGTCCCAGATCCAGGACGGCGCGCGGATTCTTGACGACGCGCGCGATGCGTTTCGGATACCAGGTCAGTGAAAGTTCGTTGTCGAAATCGTAGATGTTCTTGCCTTCATAGGCGGCGACGTGGACATCCAATCGACTGTTCATGGGTTCTCTCTCCCCAAATTCGACGCGCCATCGGACGCCTGATCGCAGCCATATCAACCGCCCGCTTGATTCGCCATGCGCCGACGCGATGAGGCGAATGCGGTGTCAAGCTTCAAGCAAGCTACAAACGGGATAGTGGGAGACGGCGACCGCCCTGGAGCCTCGGGAGTCGGGTTGCCGCCCGCTCCCATGATCCGGAAGGTTCCCGATGAATTATCACGACGGCACTCTCGCAAGAGCGAACGAGATTTCGGGAGACCCGTCGTCGCTGACGCGGGATGAGGTTTACCAGATCTGCCTTCGACACCTGAAATCGGGCGAGCTCGAGCAGGCGGTTGCCCGTTGTCGGGAGGGGCTGGCCGCGGACGAAAATCATGCCGGCTTGCTTCACTTGATGGCCGGTGTGTCGCTGCTCAACGGGAATTACGATGCCGCCATCCACTGGGCCGGCCGTGCTCTCACGAACGACATGAAGGCGACCTATCTTGCGACGTTCGGGACCGCCCTGCAAGGGAAGGGACTCCAAGAGCCCGCGCTCGAGGCGTTTCAGCGCGCGGTGGCGCTCGATCCCGTCGATCCGTCCATCTGGGAGAACTTTGGCAACGCGTTGAACAGGGCGGGGCATGTCAACCAGGCGAGCCTTTGCTTTCTGATCGCGCGCGCGTATCAGAAATTGCCGTTCCTCAGCGAGTGCCGTTCTGTTCCTCGCAGCGGCTGGAATGCCCTGACAGAGCAGTTCAACGCGCATCTTTGGAGCCACTCGGCGCCGGGAGAGGCTCGTGATCCCATCCATTGCTTCTGGTCGATGGCTCCACTCGGCGAAATGCATCGTCTCTCGCTTCAGTCGATGATCCGCCAGGGCCATCCGGTCAAGCTTTACACTTACGACAACCTGGCCGCAGTGCAGGCACTTGTGCCGCCCGGGGTCTTAGTGGTCGATGCCGGAAACGTCGTGCCGGGTTCAATCTACCAGGATGCCGTCGTGAACAGCGATATCCGCTACTTCAGCGACATCTTCCGCTATGCCGTTCTTCATGAATTCGGCGGCTGGTGGCTCGATACGGACATCGTACTCGTGAAGCCGCTGGATTTTGGCAGGGAGCACGTGTTTTCCGCGCAATGGTCGGGCGTCGAGAACGGGCATGTCTGCGTCGGCGACGTGATGCGCGCGCCCAAGGGCTCGGTTCACATGGCCAACCTGTATGCGCTGTCCCTGCAGCGGTTGTTCAGCGAAAAGCGCGTCGAATATGGCGCGGTGGGGCCGCTGCTGCTCAGCGAATATCTGCTCGTGGCGGGCGACGAGGAGCTCCAGTCATCTATTCTGCCGCCCACAACTTTCAACGCGATCGACGGGCGTGAAGTGGACTTGTTCGCCTCCGAGGGCCGGGCCGGCTTCGATCTCTTGAGCGATCCCCGTGTGACGGGCGTCCATCTCTGGGGAAAGATGTGGGCCGAGAGGGGGCTGCGCTTCGATGCGGTCCCCGAGCAGAGCGTGGCTGGCTATCTCAAGAAGCTGGTGCTCGAGCCGAACTGGTTGACGCAGCTTGCGGCGAAATACGACTCCGACAAGGGCGCGGTCTACAAGGGCCACCTCGCCCATCACTATACGAGAATCTATCACGAGCTGTTCCGATCGAAGGCGCTCGAGCCCATTCGCATCCTGGAAATCGGTCTATGCCGCGGGCGGGTCGAAGGCTGCACTCAGGATCAGGTGCCGTCGCTACAGATGTGGCTGGATTACTTCCCGAATGCCGAGGTCATCGGCGTCGACATCGAGGATTTCAGCTGGTTCTCCCATCCGCGGGTCAGGGTCCATCGCGTCGATCAGGGCGACCGGACCATGCTGGCGGAGCTCGCAAGCAAAGAGGGCGCGCTGGACATCATCATCGACGACGGCTCTCACGCCTCGGTGCACCAGCACCTGACGCTCGGCGTGTTGTTTCCTTCGCTGATGCCGGGCGGCTTGTTCGTGATCGAGGATCTCGATTGGCAGCCGCCGGAGATTCCGTCCAACGGCGCGCCGCTGGTCAAGGATGTGCTCAACGCCATGAAGGCGAGCGGCTCGTTCACCTCCAACATCATGACCGAGGCCGAAGCGAAGCTGATATCGGATGAGGTCGACGAGATCCTCATCAATGACAGCTTTCGCGAGCTGATGTCGCGCGGCCTGCTCGGCGGCCTGGGCGTGCTGAGGCGCAGGGCGAAATAGCAGGAGCCGAGCCGACGGCCTCAGTCGATCATCTCGACCCTGGCTGTGGCCTGGCTCGGCCTGTCCCGGTCGCGCCAGAACCAGACGGTGACGACGCCGGAGCGGCCACGGATCTGTGTCAGCAAGGGGCCCGACAGGACACCGTCGGGCGCCCCGTGAAAGTCGGCCGCATCGAGCAAGGCGTCCGTCAATGCGAACCGTGCATCGTTTTGCGCGGCGACCTCCATCAGCCGGCTCGCGAGATTGACGGTGTCGCCGTTTGCCGTGATGTGCTGGTGGCTCTCGCCGAGACGGGAGGCGACGATCGGGCCGAAATGCGCCCCGATCTTGAACCCGAGCCGGTCGCCGATCGCTGACGGCAGTGACGCGATCCAGCGCTCGACGCCGCGATGCAGATCGATCGCGCATTTCAGCGCACGCGCCGCGTCATCCGGCATCGCGCCCGGCAGACCGAACAGGATCATGGCGCCGTCACCGAGAAAGCTGGTGATCATGCCGCCGCAATCGACCGCGGCCCTGTCGATCAGCCCGTGGAACGCCTGCAGGATGTCCTGGAGCTCGTCCGGATCGATCCGCTGGCTCAGTGCGGTGAAATCGGAGAGATCGATGAAGACGATGGCCGCGTCCTGCCGGACGGGCTTCGCCAGGAAGTTGGGATCGCGCGCCAGCCACTCCTGCACGGCTGGTGCCTGGAATTGCGCCAGCGATCGGCTCTTGGCGGCCAGATATTGCGTGCGGCGGCCGCCTGCCCACAATTGCACGCCAACGAACACCGCGACCGGTGGCACTGCCGCTGCGAGCGTGGTCGCGGCATCGAGCCAGACGCCGTGCGTGAATGCGAACAGATTGATCCCGGCCCAGGCGACCGTCACCGCGGCTGCCGCGACGAAGCCGAGCGCGCTCCGTCGCCAGGCGAGCAGGCCGACCAGCAGCATCGGCAGCAGGATCGCGATCAGCGCATCGGCGATGTGAACCTTGCGGTTGCGCACGACGCTGTCGCCGGCGACGAGATGCGTGACCGCGGTCGAGATCACCTCGACGCCGGGCATCAGGGAATCGAACGGCGTCGGGAAGAAGTCGCCGCCACCGGCAACGGCGGCGCCGATCACGACGATCCGGTTCTCGATCGCCTTGCGGTCGAGCGTGCCGTCGAAAATGCTCTGTGCGCTCACGGTACGGATGGTGCGGCGCGGGCCGTAATAGGTCATCGGCAGCGCAAAGTCGGTGTCGGTCGGCACCGCGCGATCGCCGAGCATGAGATGATCGGGCGCGATCGTCAGCGGCTTGTCGAGTGCGCGGCTTGCGACCCGCAGCGGAAACGACAGTTCGACCTTGTCATCTGTCCGGAACAGCATCGGCACCGAGAGCGGCGAGCCGGACTGCCCGGTCGCGACGTTGACGATACCGACCTCGGCGTGATCGGCGAATGCCGGCAATGGCAGCAGGAAGCGCTCGGCCTGGGGCAGCGCGGCGAGCGGCCCGGCGCTGGCCGGCGCCACGGTCTCGCTCGCGCTCGGAAAGATCGCTGCAGCTGCGAGCACCATGGGGCCGGTGGCAAGCGTGTTGGCCAGCGTGGCATCACCGATCGCGGCGCTGCGGTCGACCAGCAGCAGGTCGATCGCGACGACCTTCGGCTTGAACTGCACGACGGTGTCAACCACGCGGGCGAGATCGGCGCGCGGCAGCGGATAGCTGCCGCCACGTTTCACCACGGTGTCGTCGATGGCGACGATGGTGACGAGATCGGGCGGAGCTTGCACGCCGCGGACCTGCGTTCGCCAATCCGTCAGCGTCGCCTCGAGCCGATCGAGGAAGCGGAGATGACCGTTGGCGTGGCCCGCATAGATGCCCGCGCCCCACAGCGCGGTGAGGGCAAGTGCCACCAGAATTTGAACGTGTCTCTTCATTCCGTCGTACTGCAATCTTCTTGTTGTTGTCGGGGCCTGTCTCAGCAGGTCGCGACGTCCGAGCCTTATTGACCCAGTCTTATTGACCCAGTCTTGCCATCAGCGCATCGATGCGCGGCTGGCCCCATGTCTTGACGGTCAGCGTCTTGACGGTCAGCGGACCGGTCGCTTCGACGTCGACGCCTTCGCCAGCTCCCAGCACGGCGCCACGTCCACGCGTCGCCCTGCGGGTCACGCCGACCCGGCCGTTGGCGACGAACACAGACGTCTTGGCTTCGGTGACATCGACCGCCCATTTGGTGCCGCGCACAGCGGCGATCGCTTGCGGCGTCAGCACCTTGAAGGGATTGCCGCCGGGCTTCCTGGGCACCTCGACCAGCAACGCCTTGCTGCTCAACTCCACGGAGTCAATATGTCCGTCGCGGTTGGCGTCGTTTAGTTCAAATCGGGCGCCGCTTTCGGCAACGATCGTGATGCCGTTGTCGCAGCGCCAGGTTTGCGTTCCTGCGGCCGATGGTGATGCCGTGCAGCCCGCATTGGCGGCCGGCTGTGCAGTTGCAGCTCCGATCAACACAAATGTCCACGCCAGGGCGCAAAACCCGGCGCGCCAAAAACCTCTCATGCCAGCCTCCGTTTGCATGCTCGGCACAGTTCAAGGCGATGTTGATACGGTACCGTATCACGCGCAGAGGCTGTTGAAAAGCGCCGGGGTCTTTAGCTATTTTGCGCTGCGGCAATTTCCAGACCGGCGCAATCAACTTTCAGTCATGGCGCCGTGCCGCGTGAGCGCTCTGCGCGCGATGTGGGATGTGGGTGCTGCCGCCGTTCTGCTGACATCTGCCGCTGACCGCACCAGCCTCGCGCAACGCTTCCCCGCTATCTTCCGGATATTGATCACCACGAAAACGACTTGGTTGGTGCGTCTAGAGATGCGGTCGGAGACGTCCGCCGACCGTGCCGAACCGGCCGAGAATTATGGTTAACAGCTTCGCCTAAGTCCGTAGTTCTGCGGGCTTTTTTCTCGAAATGGCACAGCGCTAACGGCCGGCCTCACATCCGCCAGAACTTAATCCGCATTTAACTAAAAGTCGCCTTAATGACGCTCCGACCCTCTGCGAAATGCTGGTTCCGGAACGTGACCAGCGGCACTTCGAAGGGGGACTGAGTGACACCGTCCTGGATGCAAGGCGAATGAGTACGAGTATCGCTGCGCAAAGTTACGCGGCACGGAAGCCCAAGAATCCGAACAAGAATCCGAACAAACATTCACATCGGAAGTCTTCCCGGAAAATGACCACCCAAAACGCGCTTGGCGCAGCCGTGATCGGCTGCGTCGTGCTGGCCGGCTGGACCGTCTACAACAACATCTTCGCGGCCAGCGTCTATCCGACCGTCGGCAGCTCCGGCTATGACGAGCCCGTGGTCAAGCGCGCACCCAAGGTCGCGCTGCGCGAGGCAGGCGAGGCAATCCGGGAAACCTTTGCGCTGCTGCCCGACCGGCTGCAGGTGGTGGCACCGATTTCACGCGACATGTTCAACGAGCGCTTTGCCGCGGCAGCGACGCAGGGTGTCGAGTCCAACGCGGCGAGTGCTGTGCCGGCGACCAAGGTCGCCGAAGCCAAGGATACCAACAAGGAAGCGCCGAAGCCGACCGTCATGGCCAAGGTCGCGGAAGTGCTGAAGAGTCCGGCCAAGGTCTCTGAAAGGATTGCCGACAGGGTCGCGGACGTGACGAAGTCCAAGCGCGGCGCCGAGGCACCGGTGCAGCTCGCCTCGGCCGATCCGGCCCAGATCGTGCCGGCGCCTGAAGCCAAGCCAAAGTCCTTTGCCGATCGCGCCAAGGCCGCGGTGATGTCGATCACCGGCCCGCGCCAGTCGATGGTGGAGAAGCTCTGGGGCAAGCGCGAGCCGTCCGGCGGCTTGCTCGCCTATGCTTCGGCCGATGCCAGCGTGACCTCGGCGATCGCGCCGAAGGAGCAGAACCCGATGCTTGGCGGATCGGCGCCCTATGATCGCGATACCGCGGTCTACGACATCACCGCCAAGACGGTTTACCTGCCCGATGGCACCAAGCTGGAGGCGCATTCCGGCCTCGGCTCCAATCTCGACGATCCGCGCTCCTCGCGGGTGCGCATGCGTGGCGTGACCCCGCCGCACATCTACAATCTGAAGCCGCGCGAAGCGCTGTTCCACGGCGTGCCGGCGCTGCGGCTGACACCGATCGGCGGCGAGAGCGCGATCTACGGCCGTGACGGTCTGCTTGCGCACACCTTCATGCTTGGGCCGAACGGCGACTCCAACGGCTGCGTGTCGTTCAAGGACTATTACGCGTTCCTCGACGCCTATCGCAACAAGGGTATCCGCAAGCTCGCGGTGCTGGCGCGGGTCGACTGATCTCTCAGCCAATTCCAGACAATCCAAAAGGGCCGCTCGCAGCGGCCCTTTTCTTTTTCAGTGTTGCGCGTGCCCTTTCAGCCCGGCCAGCATTGCCCGCCGCCGTCGATCCGCAGCACCTGGCCGGAGACGAACGCACCCATGGGCCCTGCAAAGAACTCGACGACGCGTGCGACCTCGTCGACGGTCGCGATGCGGTCGAGCGTGCCGGTCTCGACCATCCGGTTCGGGTCCACCGCACGGGTGCCGAGGAAGCGGCCGGTGCGGGTGTCGCCGGGCGCGATGCAATTGACGGCGATGTCGAAGGGACGGAGCTGGTCGGCCAGGCATCGCGTGTAATGCGTGACGCCGGCCTTCGACACCGCATAGATCGAGCCCTGGGTGCGCCCCTTGAAGGCGGCGACCGAGCCGAGCGTGACGATGCGGCCACGCCGCCGCTCCATCATGCCCTTCGCGACCGCCTGGCAGGTCAGGATGGTCGAGAGCAGATTGCGCTCCAGCACCGCGCGCACATCGGCCTCCTCAATGTTCACCGCGTCGTTCGGATCGGGCTTGCCGCCGGCGGCCGCGATATCGCCGCCGGCATTGTGCACGAGAATGTCGATTGGGCCGAGCGCGCCTTCCGTCTCGGCCACCACGCGCGCGATGTCTTCGCCTTTGGTGAGATCGCCGAGCACGCGCCGGCTGCGGACGCCAAATTGCTCCCCGATCTCTGCGGCCACCGCGGTCAGCGTGGTGCCCTCGCCATATTCCGCCGGCCCGTTCTCCCGCATGCCGTGGATGGCGACATCGGCGCCGAGCGCGGCGAGATTCTCTGCAAAGGCGCGCCCGAGTCCGCGCCCCGCGCCGGTCACCAGCGCCACCTTGCCCGCCAATATCTTCGTAGCGTCATGCGATGTCATGATCTCGTTCCCGTCGTGAAAATTCAGTCGGTCACAAGATCTAACCCAATCGCCATCGCCCGCACCAGTGACCTGTCACGCCGGGCTGGCCGCCACGGTCTTGCGCAGCGCAACTTCAGTGGCAATCGCTTCTCGCACCATCGGCCGCGCCTGCATGCGTTCGAGATAGGCAGCCAGCGACGGCCATTGCGCGACGTCGACGCCCGCGGCACGTAGCAGCAGCAGGGCCCAGGTGAGATGGGCGTCCGCAACGGTGAAGCGTTGACCAACGAGGAATTCACGGTCCGCCAGATGCGCAGATGGCACCGATAATGTCTGCGCGATCCGCGCGCGCGGCTTGGCGAGCGAGGCATCGTCCTTGTACCAGAAAGTCGGAAACAGGAACGCCTTGTGGATCTCGGCGCCGATGAAGCTCAGCCATTCCTGCAGCCGGTAGCGATCCGCTTCTCCCGGCCGCGGCGCAAGGCCGCGCTCTGGCTTCAGGTCGGCGATGTATTGCAGCACCGCCGCGCTTTCCGTCAGCCGCTCGCCGTTTTCAAGCACCAGGACCGGCACCGCGCCCTTCGACGAAATGCCGCGAAAATCACCGTCGTCGCCCGCGACCTTCTTGGTCGCGAGATGCACCAGATGATAGCGCGCATCGAGGCCGGCTTCCATCAGCGCGATGCGGCTCGCAAGCGAGCAGGCCATCGGCGAGAAATAGAGCTGCAGCATCGCGTTGCTCCACTATGTCAGCGCGTCGCCGCGCGCGATGATCGCGAAGCGGTCGGATAGCTCGGCGAGTGCAACCTCGTGGATGGTCCGGGCGTCCAGCGTGCCGCCGCGGCCGTCGGGCAGGTCGCGCGTGGCGCAAGCGTCGGCGTCGATCGTCGTGCGAAAGCCGAGGTCGAGCGCGGCGCGCGCCGTGGAGCTGACGCACATATGCGTCATGAAGCCGGCCAGCACGACGTTCTTCCGGTCGGTTGCGGCAAGGCGCGCCTGCAAATCCGTGCCGGCAAACGCATTGGGCAGCTCCTTTTCGATCACCAGCTCGCCGGCACGGGGCGTGAGTTCAGCGACGATGGCGCCGCGCTCGGCGCCGCGGTCGAACAGGCTGCCCGCCTTGCCGCGATGGGCGATATGGATGATCGTGGCTCCGGCCTCGCGGGCCCGCGCCAATAGCGCGGTCGCCCGCACGATCGCGGGCTTGGCATCGGGCAAGGCGAGCGGGCCCGCGAGATATTCGTTCTGGATGTCGATCAGCACCAGCGCGGCGTTGCCAAGACGCGGCGGGTTGAGATCGGCACCGGCGAGCTGCAGCAGGGTCTTTGCGGTCGACATGGTTTTTGTAATCTCCGGGGCGAAACCTTGGGCAAGCATAGCCGCGGGACGGCCTGCCGATATGCAGGGATATTGCAGCGGGTGGCTGCGTTATTGCAGGCGGCCTCCGGCCGGTATAACCTCGAGCGATGAACTGGGACGATCTGCGCATCATCGCCGCCGTCAGGGACGAAGGCACCTATGCCGGTGCCAGCGCGCGGCTGCGCATCGACGAGACGACGGTCGGGCGCAGGCTGTCGCGCATCGAGCGTTCGCTCGGTTTGCGTCTGTTCGAGGCCGCCGACGGTGTCCGCAGGCCGACGCGGCAATGCGAGGCGGTGCTGGCGCATGTCGAGGCGATGGCCGCACACGCCGCTGAGATCGGTCGCGTCGGTGCGAGTCTGGCAGGTCCGGTGGGACGCCTGCGCATCGCCTCCACCAACACGGTCGCCGAGGAGGTGCTGTCGCCGCGCGCGAGCGATTTCCTGCGCACCAATCCCGGCCTGACGCTGCAATTCCTCACCTCGAGCGAGAACGTCAAGTTCTCGCGCTGGGAGGCCGATCTCGCCATCCGGCTGCGCAAGCCCGACAAGGGCGACTTCGCGATCTCGAAGCTCGGCGAGACCCGCATCTACTATTTCGAGCCTGTTACGACCGAGCGCGAGCCAGTGCTGTGCGCCTATCCGGACGAACTCGGTGCCATTCCCGAGATGCAATTCCTGCGCACGAAGCAAGCCCGCGCGCGCTGCGTCACCGACAACGTCCGCGTCATCCGCAGCCTGATCCGCTCGTATCAGGCCGCTGGCGTGCTGCCGGAGTATGTTTGCGCGGACCTGCTCGGCGATCGTCGCCTGCGCGCGACGCTGCTGCCGAAACGTCGCGACGTCTGGCTGCTCGTGCAAAATCACCTCAAGCGCGACGCCGCAACGCGGCTAACCATAGAATGGATCCGCCGTTGCTTCGGGGATCTGGCGCAGGGTTGATCGCCGGCGAGCGGCCGCTTTGAACGCAGCCCGACAACCTGACGACCAACTCAGGCAAGCCCGGATTTGCGCGTGCCAGCACTTGCGCTAGTCTCAGTGCACAACCTCATTGGGCAGGGGCGGGCGATGACCACTCTTGAGCACACCATCCGGCCGCGGGCCAGATCGAGCGAATGGAAGGCGATCGTCGTCCTGATCCTGCTCGTGCCGGTGTTGTGGTCGCCGCCCTTCCTGTTTCGCATCTTCCTGTATCAACCGTTCAACATCCCGTCCGGCTCGATGATGCCGACACTGGTGGTTGGCGACTACGTCTTCGCCGCAAAATACGCCTACGGTTACGGCCGCTACTCGTTCCCCTTCGCGCCGTCATTGATCTCAGGCCGCTTCCGCGCCGCTGATCCCGCCTATGGCGACGTCGTCGTATTCAGGACGCCGAGGGACACTACCGTTGATTATGTGAAGCGCGTGGTCGGGCTGCCTGGCGACCGCATTCAGATGCGGCAGGGCCAGCTCTTCCTCAACGACAAGCCGGTCGCGCGTGTCGCCCTGAAGGACGTGTCCGCCGGGTCGGCGTGCGGCGGCGAGGTCGGTGTCAAGGTCAAGCGCTGGCGCGAGACGATGCCGAACGGTGCGAGCTACATCACGTACGACTGCGTCGACAATGGCTTTGCCGACAATACCGAAGTCTTCACTGTGCCTCCCGGCCATTTTTTCGCGCTCGGCGATAACAGAGACAACTCGGCCGATAGTCGCTTCAAGCAGGCGATGGGTTTTATTCCGATGGACAATCTGGTCGGCAAGGTGACGCGGATCTTCTGGTCGCTCGATTCCCGAGGCGGCCTGCGACCGGATCGGATGGGGAAGGTGGGGTAGCTCTTCTGTCAGTCCGGGGCGCGCGAAGCGCGAGCCCGGACTCCGCTAGTCCACATGCTCAGCTCCTACATGCGAAGTCCCATCCGCACGATCGAGTCTCGATAGGTCAGGAGCAAAGGGTGGAATGGATTCCGGGCTCGGCGCTTTGCGCCGCCCCGGAATGACGAGCGGAGAGAAGTAGCTCCCCAAAACAAAAACCCCGGCATCGCTGCCGGGGTTTCGCATTTCGTCGTGTGCCTGAACGGCTGGATCAGAAGTCCATGCCGCCCATGCCGCCGCCCGGGGGCATCGCCGGACCGGCGCCGCCCTTCTTGGGCAGCTCGGCGACCATGGCTTCCGTGGTGATCAGCAGGGCCGCAACCGAGGCTGCGTTCTGGATCGCGGTACGGACCACCTTGGTCGGGTCGATGATGCCCTTCTTGACGAGGTCACCGTATTCACCGGTCTGGGAGTCGAAGCCGAAAGCGTACGACTTGTTCTCCAGCACCTTGCCGACGATCACCGAACCGTCTTCACCGGCGTTGATCGCGATCTGGCGAGCGGGCGCGGAGAGCGCCTTGCGCACGATCTCGACGCCGGTCTTCTGGTCGTCGTTCTTGGTGCGCAGGCCCTTGAGCTGCTCGGAAGCACGGAGCAGGGCGACGCCGCCGCCCGGGACGATGCCTTCCTCGACAGCCGCCCGGGTCGCATGCATCGCGTCATCAACGCGATCCTTGCGCTCCTTCACCTCGACCTCGGTCGCGCCGCCGACGCGGATCACCGCGACGCCGCCAGCGAGCTTGGCGAGACGCTCCTGGAGCTTCTCACGGTCGTAGTCCGAGGTCGTTTCCTCGATCTGCGCCTTGATCTGGGCCACGCGCGCTTCGATGTCGGCCTTCTTGCCGGCGCCGTTGACGATCGTGGTGTTCTCCTTGTCGATCATCACCTTCTTGGCGCGACCGAGCATGTTGAGCGTGACGTTCTCGAGCTTGATGCCGAGATCTTCCGAGATCGCCTGGCCGCCGGTCAGGATCGCGATGTCCTGCAGCATTGCCTTGCGGCGATCGCCGAAGCCCGGAGCCTTGACGGCCGCGACCTTCAGACCACCGCGCAGACGGTTCACGACCAGGGTCGCGAGCGCCTCGCCTTCGACGTCCTCGGCGACGATGACCAGCGGCTTGCCGGTCTGCACCACGGCCTCGAGCAGCGGGAGCAGCTCGTTCAGCGAGGAGAGCTTCTTCTCGTTGATGAGGATGTAGGCGTCGTCCATCTCAACGCGCATCTTGTCGGCGTTGGTGACGAAGTAGGGCGAGATGTAGCCGCGGTCGAACTGCATGCCCTCGACGACGTCGAGCTCGGTCTCGAGCGACTTGGCTTCCTCGACGGTGATGACACCCTCGTTGCCGACCTTCTTCATGGCGTCGGAGAGGAACTTGCCGATCTCCGCGTCGCCGTTCGCCGAGATGGTGCCGACCTGGGCGATCTCGTCGTTCGAGGTGACCTTCTTGGAGTTCTTCTGCAGGTCCGCAACCACGGCCTCGACCGCGAGGTCGATACCGCGCTTGAGGTCCATCGGGTTCATGCCGGCGGCGACCGACTTGGCGCCTTCCTTCACGATCGCTGCTGCGAGCACGGTGGCGGTGGTGGTGCCGTCGCCGGCCGCGTCAGCGGATTTGGAGGCGACTTCGCGCACCATCTGCGCGCCCATGTTCTCGAACTTGTCCTCGAGCTCGATCTCCTTGGCGACGGTGACGCCGTCCTTGGTGATGCGGGGAGCGCCGAACGACTTGTCGAGCACGACGTTGCGGCCCTTCGGACCGAGCGTGACCTTCACCGCGTTGGCGAGAATGTCGACGCCGCGCAGCATCTTGTCGCGCGCTTCAACCGAGAATTTGACTTCTTTGGCTGCCATGTGGATTTTTTCCTTGAGGGTTTGACTGGAGGGAGAGAAGGGCTGTTAGGCCGCCTTCTTCTTGGAAGCGGGGACGTCGAGGACGCCCATGATGTCGCTTTCCTTCATGATCAGCAGATCGACGTTGTCGATCTTGACCTCGGTGCCGGACCACTTGCCGAACAGCACGCGGTCGCCGACCTTCAGGTCGATCGGGATCAGCTTGCCGGCCTCGTCGCGGCCACCCGGGCCAACGGCGACGACTTCACCCTGCGAGGGCTTTTCCTTGGCAGTGTCGGGGATGATGATGCCGCCGGCGGTCTTCTCTTCTGCGTCGATGCGCTTGACCACGACGCGGTCGTGAAGCGGACGGAATTTCATGCAGCTCTCCTAAGCATTTGCACGAGTTGATGATTTTTTGGCGTTAGCAGTCTGTGCCAGCGAGTGCTAGCACAGGCGAAGCTGAAATAGGACAGGAATTTTGCGGGGGCAAGGGCTTCTAGCAGAAAATTCGGCACTCTGACGGCCGGCCTGCCAGAATCTCTTTACCATCGTTAACCGAGCTTTGGGGCGTCTTGGGGCCGTATTAGCACGGAGCCGTCTCTGCTGCTAAAGCATTGAATTTCAACAACTTGTTAAACTTTTGGGCTTGAGATGAATTGTCAGTTTGCGTCACATTTCTCTCATGTGAGCGCATCTCCACCGGGTGGCTCGTAAGCAGCGTACCGGACCAAGCCACCCCCTGAATGCGCTCCTGCAAAGGAGGTTGGCATGGGATTGCGGGTTGGGGCCGTTTCCGAGGATTTCCGGAAACAGTTGCTGGGCTACGGGCTGACGACGGCCCAAATTCTCTACCGGATGCCGGATCACCCGTCGCTGCTCCAGACCTACGTCTGGCAGAACTACGACATGTTTCCGAAATTCCCGGCGCTCACCGACTTCCTGGTGTTCTGGCAGCAGAAGCTCGACGGCCCGCTGCATTCGGTGACGGTCGCGCATTCCAAGCTGATCAAGCCCGCCGAGCTGCGCGCCGTGGATGGCGTGTTCCGGTTGAATTGAAGCCGACAACATCGGTCTCGTAGGCACCGGTCTCTCAAGGGTGGGCAAAGGCGCGCGCACTTCGCGCGCCGTGCCCACCATCTCTCCGCGCTTCATTTGCAATGGTGGGCACGCTCCGATTTGCCCACCCTACGAGACCTGTTTCCGTGTTAACCTCCTCGCATAACAACAGCGGGAGGCCGGCCCATGGCCAAGAAAACAAAATCGAAAACAAAATCGCGCAGCGCAGTCCAGACCGCGTTGAAGAAGCGGAGCGGCGCCAAGTCCGCCGCGCGTTCCTCTGCACGCAAGGCGGTGAAGGCGAAGGCGCGCGTGACGACGGCAAAGTCATCCGTTAAGAAACCCGCCCGGCCGAAGCAGCGCATCGCCATCAGCCATCACCGCGAGGAAGATTTCAAGGCCGACGGCCTGCGCGCCTACGCGAAATACCGCGACCTCGGCATCGCCGCGGCAAGCCACGGTCTCGCGCAAGCTCACGTGATCCGCCTGCAGGGCCCCTGCGATCCGGCGGAAGTCTCAAAACTGCACTTCCACGCCGTCGACTTCCAGATGGTCTACGTGCTCAAGGGCTGGGTGAAGACCTACATGGACGGGCAGGGCGAAACCTTGATGAAAGCAGGCAGCGCCTGGACCCAACCGCCGAAGATCAAGCACATGATTCTGGATTACTCCGATGACGTCGAACTGCTGGAGGTGATTTTGCCGGCGGAGTTCAAGACGGTGGAGTTGAAGGCTTAGTCAGTCTCTCCGTCGTCATTGCGAGGAGCTCGCGACAAAATTGCGAAGAAATTTGCGCTGATGCGACGAAGCAATCCGGAATTTCCGTAGATGCAGTTGTGGATTGCTTCGCTTCGCTCGCAATGACGAACCTTATAGCGGGATTGCATCAGCCGACTATCGCTCGAGATAGCCCAGTTCCTCGCTCATGATCTTGCGCGCATATTCGCCAAAGGCATCAATCAACCGGCCGCGCGCAGCATAAGGCGGATAGAGCAGTGCGATCGTAACAGGGACAGCAGGGTTGAAGGGGCGCGTCATCAAAGCCGCGCCAGAGCTTTCGTCATGCGCGGCAATCGGGTTGATGATGCTGATGCCGAGGCCCGCCGCGACCAAGGCACAGACCGATGCGCCCAGATCGGTCTCGGCAACAATGTGGCGCGTGACGCCGGCCTGCGTGAAGATCGTATCGATGCGATCGTGGAGCGGACTCCCCGTGGCGAAGGAGATGAAGGCCTCATCGGCGAAATCGGCAGGACGCAGCGTCTTCTTCTGCGCAAGACGATGCGCCTTCGGCATGATTGCGACGCAGCGGGTCTTGAGCACCGGTTCGACATGCACCCCCGCAACCTCGCCGTAGAGCATTGCCAATCCCGTGTCACAAAGCCCGGAGCTGACCCAATCGTGCACGGCGCTCGCCGTGCCGGACCGGATCGAGATCATCACATGCGGATAGTCCATTTTGAAACGCGCCGCGATGCGCGTCAGCAGTCCGCCGGCCAGGCGCGGCATTGCCGCAACGCTTAACCTGCCCATACCGAACGAGCGGATGCTGGCTGCGCTGGCCTCCAGTCCGGCCAGGCCGATGAAAGTCTTCTCGACCTCCTGGAAGAAGCGCGATCCGTCCACGGTCGGGCGGAGCCGGCCGCCACTGCGGTCGAACAGCGGGAATTGCGTGATCGCTTCCAACTGTCCGATCAAGCGGCTGATCTGCGGCTGCGAGGTATGCATGCGCTGAGCCGCCTGCGTCATCGATCCCGTCACGAACACCGCCCGAAAAGCTTCCACATGCTTCAAGCCCATGCGTCTGGTGGCCATATCAAATCCGTATAGGTGAGTACGAAACTGGAATTTCATCAGATCGAGCTTTTGGACGATAGTCCAGAGCATGACGCCGTTCGCAGGGAGCTGCCCTGTCGTTGCTCAGCCCCCGTGGACGGCGTCACGGACATTCGCCAAGAGAGGGACGAGATGAAAACGACAACGATGAAGGCACTCGTCGCGGCGACCGTCGCTGTCGTTCTTCTTTCCAGCGAGGCCATGGCCCAGGGTGCGAGCAGGCTGGACAAGATCCGTGAGAGCGGCTCGATCACGTTGGGGTATCCCGAAACTTCGGTGCCCTTCGCCTATCTCGACGGTAACCAGAAGCCGGTCGGCTACACCGTGGAAATCTGTGAACAAGTCGTGCAGGCGATCAAGACGGCCCTCAAGCTCCCCAAGCTCGAGATTCGCTATAACCCCATCACCTCGGCGACACGTATACAGCTGCTCGCCAACGGTACGATCGATCTCGAATGCGGCAACACGACCAATAATCTCGAGCGGCATAAACTCGCCGCCTTTTCTCCCACCATCTTTGTTGCGCAGGTCGTCCTCGTCGCGCGCAAGGATGGCGGGGTCGATGTCAACGACCCGGCTTCGTTTCGCGGCAAGGCCATCTCCGCCCAAGCCGGAGGTCAGACTTTCAAGGTGATTACGCTGATCAACGCCAAGAACAATCTTGGCATCACGGTCGTGCCGGCCAAGGACACCGCCGAGACCTTCTTGTTGGTGTCGACGGGCCGGGTGGCCGGCTCAGCCAACGATGACGGTCTCGCCTATGCCACGGTCGCCTCGTCCAGGACGCCGGATGACTTCCTGATCGGCAGCAAGAGTCTCGAGATGGCGCCTTACGGCATCCTCGAACCCAAGGATGATCCTGCTTTCAAGAAGATGGTCGACGAGGCCGTGATCGACCTGATGAAGAGCGGAAAGATTGCGGCGCTCTACGACAAATATTTCAATTCACCAATCCCGCCGCATGGCCTCAACCTGAACTTTCCGATGAGCGCCGCCCTCAAGCGGGCGCTGGCTAACCCGACCGATTCCGGCGACCCGGCAGTCTACGAATAATACGGCAAGCGCTTTAAAGGTTCTCGCGATGGCACAACACGACACGAGTCCGGCGGGCGCTGAGTTGCAACCCATCGACCTGCGCAGCGATACCGTCACCAAGCCGACCGAGGCGATGTATGCCCGGATGGCATCGGCGCCGCTCGGCGATGACGGGCTGGACGGTGACCCCACGGTGCAGGAGCTCGAGGCCGTCGCGGCCGCGGCGATGGGCAAGGACGCCGGCCTGTTTGTGCCGAGCTGCACCATGGCCAATCTGTTGGCGACGCTGGCGCAGTCGCAGCGCAGCGAGCAGATCGTGCTGGAGGCGAATGCCCATATGTACACCTCCGAACGAGGGGCGGCGACGTTCACGGGGCAGTTCTATCTCGCCATTGCCGGTAGCGACGGCGCGATGGACCTGAATGTGCTGGAAGACGCCTTGCAGGGCGAAGGGCTCAAGCTCAGGACCGCCCTTGTCGCGATGGAAACCTCGCACAACAACGCCAGCGGCGCCGTGCTGCCGCTGGAGCATATGCAGGCCGTGCACGCCATGGCGTCGGCCCGCGGCGTCCCGGTGCATCTCGACGGTGCGCGGCTCTTCAACGCCGCGGTCGCCCTTGAAACGGCGCCGGCCGAAGTCGCGAGGCATTGCGATACGGTCTCTCTGTGCCTGTCGAAAGGCCTGAGCGCACCCGCCGGTGCGGTGCTCGCCGGGTCGCGCGCCGTGATCGACCGGAGCCGCAGGTTTCGCCGCATGCTGGGAGGCACGCAGCGCCAGATCGGCATCCTGGCCGCCGCCGGCCTGGAGGCCGTTCAGGTCATGGGTGCGCGTCTGGGCGAGGATCACCGGCGTGCGCGAACCCTGAGTGATGCGCTGAACGCGATCAGTCCAAAGCTCCGCGCGACAATCCCGCAGACGAATATCGTGCAGGTCGATGTCTCTCTCTCCGGGCGCGACAGCGCCGCGTGGTCGGGGGCTCTCGAGAAGGCGGGGCTGAGGGCGAGGCCCTGGGGTCGGCATCGCTTACGTTGTGTGACTCATCGCCATATCGACGATGCGGATATTGATCGCGCTGTCGTGGCATTTCGCACCGTGGCTGGAGTTTTGGCTTAGAAAGGACCTACGTCAACACCCCCACGATCGCCCCCATCAGACACGTCGTCAGCGTGCCCGACACGATCGACTTCAGCCCCAGCGCATTGATCTCGTCGCGCCGCTCCGGCGCCATTACTCCCAAGCCGCCGATCATGATGCCGAGGCTGGCGAAGTTGGCGAAGCCGCACATCGCGTAGAGCATGATCAGGCGGGAGCGCGGATCGAGCGTACCCGGCGGCAGCTTCGAGAAGTCGACATAGGCAATCAGCTCGTTGAGCACGGTTTTCGTGCCCATCAGGCTGCCGGCGGTCACGGCCTGATCCCAGGGCAAGCCCATCAGCCAGCATACCGGTGCCATCACAAGGCCCAGCAACCTCTGCAGCGAGATCGCGGCGCCACCGATATCGGGCAGCAGGCCGAGGGCGGCGTTGACGAGATAGACCAGCGCCACCAGCACCAGCAGCATGGCGACGATGTTGATCAGCAGTTCGATCCCCGCGCTCGTGCCTTTCACGATCGCATCCATCGTGCTGGAGACTTCCATCTCCGGATCTTCCAGCGCGCCGCCGGTGCGCTTGTCGGATGTCTCGGGGACCATGATCAGGCTGACGAGGATCGCGGCCGGCGCACCCAGCACCGAGGCGATCACGAAATGCGCTGCCGCGTCAGGGATGAGCGGCGCCAGCAGCGTCGCGTAGAGCACCAGCACGGTGCCGGCGATGCCGGCCATGCCGCCGGTCATCACCAGAAACAATTCGCTGCGGCTCATCTGCGTCAGATACGGCCGCACGAACAGTGGTGCTTCGACCATGCCGAGGAAGATGTTGGCGGCGGTGGAGAGCCCGACCGCGCCGCCGACACCGAGCGTGCGTTCGAGCAGCCAGGCCATGCCGCGCACGATCGGCGGCAGCACGCGCCAATAGAACAGCAGCGTGGTCAGTACGCTCATGACCAGCACGATCGGCAGCGCCTGGAACGCTAGGATGAAATCGGCGCCCGGCGCCTTCAGGTCGAAGGGCAGGGGACCGCCACCGACATAGCCGAACACGAAGGAGGAGCCGGCGCGCGAGGCCGCGGAGATGGCGCCGACCGCGTCGTTGATGGCACCGAAGGCATGCGCCACGATCGGTACCTTCAACAGCACGACCGCGGTGACGAAGGTCACGACGAGGCCGATCAGCGCCTGCCGAAGCGAGACCGCGCGCCGATTCTCCGCCAGCGCGAAGGCGATCAGCAGCAATGCGAAAACACCGAGTGTCGATTGCAGCCTCAGCATGATGTCCCCAAACCCTCAATGATTATGCCCGCGCGTGCGTTGCAAACGCAATGCCGGATGGCCCAGGAGCCGCCCGCTGTTGACAAGCACGCCTGCGTCAGCCACGCGGGGAGCGCGTCGATATCAGGGGCGGACCAGCCGAGCGTGACCGAAGAGGCGATGCCAGAGCAGCCAACATCCGTCAGTCCGGCGGTCAGCGCCGGAGAGCTCCTCCGCCACCGCGCCTTCCTGTTCTTCCTGCTCTCGCGGAGCCTGTCACGCTTTTCCAGCCAGATCGCGGCGGTCGCGATCGGCTGGCAGATCTACGACCTCACCGGCTCGGCCTTCGATCTCGGCATGGTCGGGCTCGTGCAGTTCGCGCCCACCGCGCTGCTCGTCTTCGTCGCCGGCCACGCCGCCGACCGTTTTGAGCGCAAGCGCGTGGTCCAGCTCTGCCAGCTCGTGGAAGCCGCGACCGCGCTCTATCTCGCAGGGATCACCTATCTCGGCGCCGTCAGCGAAGTGCAGATTTTCGTCGCGACCTTCGTGCTCGGCATTGCCGGCGCGTTCGAGAGCCCGACCACGGCGGCACTCTTGCCGTTGATCGCGCCACAGGGCTCGCTCCAGCGCGCAACGGCCGTGGCGAGCGGCGCCGGCCAGGTGGCGACCATCACCGGGCCCGCGCTCGGCGGTTTTGCTTACGCGATCGCGCCGCATCTCGCCTATGCCGTGATGCTGGTGTTCTGGATTTTTGGGATGATTTTGACCGGCTTCATCCAGCCGCGCCCGCAAGCCGTGGCGAAGGACGAGAGCACCGACAATATCTTTGCCGGCGTTCGCTTCATCCGCAGCAATCCGGCGATCCTCGGCACCATCTCGCTCGATCTGTTCGCCGTGCTGTTCGGCGGCGTCACGGCGCTGCTGCCGATCTACGCTCGCGACATCCTCCAGACCGGCCCGATGGGACTCGGCGTGTTGCGTGCGGCGCCAGCCGTCGGCGCACTGCTGATGACGACGGTGCTGGCGCGGCACGCCATCACGCGCCACGTCGGCCTGCGCATGTTCCAGGCGGTGATCGTGTTCGGGGTCGCCACGATCGTGTTCGCGCTGTCGTCCTGGATGTGGCTGTCGGTGCTGTCGCTCGCGATTCTCGGCGCCGCCGACACGATCAGCGTGGTGATCCGCTTCTCGCTGGTGCAGCTCGCCACCCCCGACGAGATGCGCGGCCGCGTCGGCGCGGTCAATTTCCTCTTCATCAACGCCTCGAACCAGCTCGGCCAGTTCGAGAGCGGGCTGACGGCGGCACTGTTCGGCGCCATGCCCGCCGCCGTGCTCGGCGGCGTCTGCACGGTGGCGGTGGCGCTGTTGTGGATGAAGCTGTTCCCCAGCCTGCGCCAGGTGGAGAGCCTGGAGTAGGGAAGCCGGACCAAGCCTGAAGGCGGTCGATATTGCGGTGCCCAGCCAACGAATGTCAAAAGAGTATCGGTTGGGTATCTGAATCGTGGTGGCGGCAGCGGCTGCCACCCGATACGGTTCCAGCAATAGCTAGAGCTGAGCAAAATTCAGCCATCGGGGACGAGCCAGGTGTTTACAGACCGGCCGGCCCAGGAGGGAACGGATATGGAACCAGACCTGGAAGTCGTCCAGATTCGGCGCGGCGAGTCATTCAAGGCTTGGTCGCACGGGTATCCCTTCCATACGGTCAGGTGGCATTTTCATCCGGAATACGAGATCCATCAGGTCGTGGTGACGAACGGTCGCTACTTTGTCGGCGATTTCATCGGCCAGTTCGAGCCGGGCAATCTCGTGCTCACCGGACCCAACCTGCCGCACAATTGGGTGAGCGATCTGCCGGTGGACGTCGCCATCCCGCTGCGCGGCCGCATCATCCAGTTCAGCGAAGAATTCATAGGCGACACGATGAAGCTCATGCCTGAGCTTTCGGGCCTCGGTGCGCTGCTGGAATCCTCCCGCCGTGGCGTGCTGTTCTCAGGCAATACAAGCAAGGAGCTCGCCCCGCTGATGGAGGAGATCGTGGCGGCGAAGGGCGTGCGTCGGATTGAGCTGTTCATGATGATTCTGGGGACGCTGTGCCGCGCGCGGGGTGCACTGCCGCTCTCCAGCCCTAACTATTTGCCCGACCCGTCCGGCTACATGTCGGCTGGGATGAACAAGGCGCTCGCCTTCATCCGCGAGAACCTGACGCAGCCGTTTGGCGAAGCAGATCTCGCGACGATCGCCCGCCAGTCGCAAAGCTCATTTTCGCGCTCGTTCCGCCGTCACACGGGGATGTCGCTGGTACAATACGTCAAGCGGCTCCGCATCAATCTGGCCTGCCAGATACTGATGAGCGACGAGCACGCATCCATCACCGACATCTGCTTCCAGGTCGGCTTTAACAATCTCTCCAATTTCAATCGGCAGTTTCTGGCCGAGAAGGGCATGCCGCCCTCGCGCTTCAGACGATTGCTGGCCGACAACATCAACGCGGCTCGCGCCGCCTAACCGGGAGGAGCAAGGGAGGAGGACGATTACGGGAAGAATGACGCGGGCGCGCCGATGGCCGCCTGCGAAGGAGATTGCTTGTCCGGAAATTCCGCGTGGCTTCGGAGGATATCGGCGCTGACCGCCGTTTGCCCTCCGGCTGCGGAAGCAGGGAAGGCGTGTCTCCAAGAGATCAATGCGTAGCACTCTAACACCCAGTTTCGGAAAGGGAAGTCCGGATGACGAAACTCTCGTTCAAGACCACGGGCACAGCCGCGCTCGTCCTGTCGCTGCTCGGCGCAACGGCCTCGTTCTCGCAGGCTGCGGAGGTGAAGGACGCGACTGTTGCTTTCCTCATGCCCGACCAGGCCTCCACCCGTTACGAACAGCACGACTATCCAGGTTTTGCTGCCGAGATGAAGAAACTCTGCCAGAGCTGCAAGGTCATCTACCAGAATGCCAGTGCAGACGCCGCGCGCCAGCAGCAGCAATTCAACTCGGTGATCTCGCAGGGCGCCAAGGTGATCGTGCTCGATCCAGTCGACTCGACCGCCGCAGCTTCGCTGGTCAAGATGGCGCAGTCCCAGGGCATCAAGGTGATCGCCTACGACCGCCCGATCCCCGACGCCAAGGCCGACTTCTACGTCTCCTTCGACAATGAAGGCATCGGCAAGGCCATCTCGGAATCGTTGGTCAAGCATCTGAAGGACGCCAAGGTCACGCCGAAGGAAGGTGAAGGGGTGCTCCAGATCAATGGATCGCCGACCGATGCCGCCGCGGGACTCATCAAGAAGGGCATCCATGCGGGCCTCGACAAGAGCGGCTATCCGATCCTCGCCGAATACGACACGCCGGACTGGGCGCCGCCCAAGGCGCAACAATGGGCCAGCGGCCAGGTCACCCGCTTCGGCAAGAAGATTCTCGGCGTCGTCGCCGCCAATGATGGTACGGGCGGTGGCGCAATTGCCGCTCTCAAGGCCGCCGGTGTCGATCCAGTGCCTCCGGTGACAGGCAACGATGCGACGATTGCCGCGCTTCAGCTCATCATCGCCGGCGATCAGTACAATACGATATCCAAGCCCAGCGAGATCGTTGCAGCTGCCGCGGCCCAGGCGGCGGTGGAATTCCTCTCGGGCGGTACGCCCAAGGCGGAAACCACTCTCTTTAATACGCCGTCGAAGCTGTTCATTCCGGCGGTCGTGACCGAGCAGAACCTGAAGACGGAGATTATCGACAAGAAGATTCAGACCGCCGATCAGCTCTGCACGGGCAGATATGCCGCCGGATGCAAGAAGCTCGGCATCACGCAGTAAGCGAAGCAGTATCCCGGCCGCTCACCGCGGCCGGGATGAACGCAGGGAAGGCGGACGCGGAAATGTCCACGATCTCGGATGTCGATCAACCGCAGCAGAGGCCAGGCGAACTGGTCCTGAGCCTTCGCGGCATTTCCAAGAATTTCGGCGCCGTGTCCGCCCTGACCGACGTCGATCTCGACGTTCATGCCGGCGAGGTCGTGGCGCTTGTCGGCGACAACGGCGCCGGCAAATCCACACTGGTGAAGATCCTTGCCGGTGTGCACCAGCCCACCTCGGGGACGATCGCCTTCGATGGCGAACATGTCGTCCTGTCCGATCCGGCCACGGCACTTGGTCTGGGCATCGCCACGGTCTTCCAGGACCTGGCGCTCTGCGAGAATCTCGACGTGGTCGCCAACATCTTCCTGGGCCGCGAGCTCAATCCTATCAGGCTCGATGAGGTTTCCATGGAGGTCCGGGCCTGGACGTTGCTCAACGAACTGTCGGCGCGCATTCCGAGCGTGCGTGACCCCGTTGCGTCGCTCTCCGGCGGGCAGCGCCAGACTGTGGCGATCGCGCGCTCACTGCTGACCGAGCCGAACCTTATCTTGCTCGACGAGCCGACCGCCGCACTCGGCGTCGCCCAGACCGCTGAGGTGCTCGACCTGATCGAGCGTGTGCGCGCCCGCGGCCTCGGCGTCATCGTGATCAGCCACAACATGGAGGACGTGCGCGCCGTCGCCGACCGGATCGTGGTGCTGCGCCTCGGCCGCAACAACGGCGAATTCGGACCCGACGTGACCAACCAGGATCTGGTCACGGCCATCACGGGCGCCGACGAGAATTCGGTCTCCCGGCGTGCCAGCCGACGCCGCGCGCAGCAGTCGCGGGAGGTGCGGCCATGACCGACAATACACAACGGGTTTCGACCGCGCAGCTGCTGGACCGTCGCGACGAGCGCGTCGCACATGAGGACACGATCGGCAGCACGATCGGCGGCTTTGTCGACCGCGTGCGGTCGGGCGACCTCGGCTCTCTGCCGGTGGTGGTCGGGCTGCTGATCATCTGCACCGCATTCCAGAGCCTCAACCCGGTCTTCCTGGCGCCTGACAATCTGGTCAATCTGCTGTTCGATTGCTCGACCGTGGGCGTCATCTCGCTCGGCATCGTTTGTATCCTGATGGTCGGCGAGATCGACCTCTCGGTTGGCTCGGTGAGCGGGTTCTCCTCCGCGCTGGTTGGCGTGCTGTGGGTCAATCAGGACTGGCCCGTGGCGGTGGCGATCGTCACAGCGCTGGGGCTCGGTGGCGCCATCGGCGCGCTCTATGCCTTCTTGTTCAACCGCCTTGGCATGCCGAGCTTCGTCTCGACGCTGGCCGGCCTGCTGGCATGGCTCGGCCTGCAACTCTATCTGCTCGGCTCGTCCGGCTCGATCAATCTTCCCTACGGATCGCCGCTGGTCAATTTCGGACAGATGCTGGTCATGCCGCCGATCGTATCCTACGCGCTGGCGGCACTTGCCGGCGTGGTCCTATTCGCGACCGGCTACCGCATGGCAGCGCGCAGGCGAGCGGCGGGGCTGTCTGCAAGCTCACTCGGCCGCCTTTTGCTGAAGGGTGTGCTGGTCGTCGTCGTGCTCGAATTCATCGTCTACTATCTCAATCTCGCGCGCGGCGTTCCGTGGATGTTCGGCCTGTTCGTCGGCTTGTGCGTGGTCATGAACTACGCGCTGAAGCGGACCAAATGGGGCCGCTCGATGAGCGCGGTCGGAGGCAATCGCGAGGCCGCCCGTCGTGCCGGCATCAACGTTCGCCGGATCAATACGAGCGCCTTCATGCTGTGCTCCACGCTGGCAGCCGCGGGCGGTATCCTTGCCGCCGCACGGCTGGCATCTTCCAGCCAGCAGGCCGGCACGGGGGACGTGAACCTTAACGCCATCGCCGCCGCTGTCATCGGCGGCACCAGCCTATTTGGCGGCCGCGGCAGCGCCTATTCCGCACTGCTCGGTATCATCGTCATCCAGTCGATCGCCAGCGGCCTTACGCTGCTCGATCTGTCTTCGTCGCTTCGGTACATGATCACGGGTGCAGTGCTTGCCGTCGCGGTCATCGTCGACTCGCTGGCACGACGCTCGCGCGTCTCACATGGCCGAGCCTAGACAACTCCAACAAGAGGACCGACCGTGGGCCAGGAACTTGCAGGAAAGGTTGCCGCGATTACCGGCGCTGCCTCGGGCATCGGTCTCGAATGCGCCAGGACGATGATCGCAGCGGGCGCGCGCGTGGTGCTGGTCGACCGGGCCGAGGACGCGCTGAACAGCGTCTGCCTCGAACTGGGCGACCACGCGATCCCGTTGCGTATCGATCTCACCGATCAGGCGAGCATGGCGGGCATGATGCCGCAGGTGCTGGAAAAGGCCGGCCGGCTGGACATCTTCCATGCGAATGCCGGAGCCTATATCGGCGGCGAGGTGCTCGATGGCGACCCCGACGCTTGGGACCGCATGCTCAACCTCAACATCAACGCGCTGTTCCGCTCGATCCACGCGGTGCTGCCACATATGGTGGAGCGCAAGAGCGGTGACATCATCGTCACCAGTTCGATCGCCGGTCTCGTCCCCGTCGTCTGGGAGCCGATCTACACCGCCTCGAAACACGCCGTGCAGGCTTTTGTCCATACCGTGCGTCGGCAGGTCGCGAAATATGGCCTGCGCGTCGGCGCCGTGGCGCCCGGCCCGGTCGTGACCGCGCTCATCAGCGACTGGCCGAAGGAGAAGCTCGAGGCGGAAATGGCGGCAGGTGGCCTGATCCAGCCGACGGAAGTTGCGCAGGCCGTGCTCTTCATGTTGACCCGTCCGAGAAACGTCACGATCCGCGACCTCGTGATCCTGCCGCAGAGCAACGATCTGTAACGCTTCCGCATCTGCGATCTGGACGTTGCTGCATGGTGAGGGACTCCGCGATGACTCGTCATTTTCTGGGTATCGACGTCGGCACGGGCAGTGCGCGAGCCGGGGTCTTCGATCGCTCCGGCAGACTTGTCGCCACCGATAAGGCCGACATCGCGCTTTGGCGGGAGGCCGGCGATATTGTCGAGCAGTCGAGCGAGGACATCTGGCGCGCCGTATGCTGCAGCGTGCGGGGCGCGGTCGAAAAGGCCGGTGTCGCGCCGGACAGCATTGCCGGTATCGGCTTTGACGCGACCTGCTCGTTGGTGGTGCTGGGCATTGGCGGCGCGCCGCTTCAGGTCGGCCCGTCCGGCGATCCTGCCCGCAATATCATCGTTTGGATGGACCACCGCGCCGTCGAGCAGGCGCGTCGGATCAACCGCACGGGCGCGAAAGTTCTCGACTATGTCGGGGGAGCGATTTCACCCGAGATGGAGACGCCGAAGCTGTTGTGGCTTGCCGAAAACATGCCCGGCACTTTTGCGGACGCCCGGCAGTTCATGGACCTGACGGATTTCCTCACCTGGCGTGCAACAGGGAGCCTTGCTCGCTCCACCTGCACCGTCACGTGCAAGTGGACCTATCTGGGCCACGAAGACCGCTGGGATGGCGGCTTCTTCCGTTCGGTCGGTCTCGGCACGCTGGTGGACGAGCAGTTTCGCCGGATCGGCACCGAGATCGTGCCCGGCGGCACACCGCTGGCTGCCGGCCTGACAGCGGAGGCAGCGACCGACCTCGGCCTGAAGCTTGGCACCTCCGTTGCGGCAGGCCTGATCGACGCGCATGCGGGCGGTGTCGGAACGGTGGGGGCGCGTGGAGCTGCGGGGACGGCGCTCACGCGCATGGCCTATGTGTTCGGAACGTCCGCCTGCACCATGTCCACCACGAAGAACCCGGTCTTCGTTCCCGGCGTTTGGGGACCTTATTTCTCCGCCATGTTGCCCGAGCTATGGCTCAATGAGGGCGGACAGTCGGTCGCTGGTGCAGCAATTGATCATCTCGTGCAGATGCATCCGTATTCCGCACAGGCGACACATGCGGCGCGTCAGGAGCAACGGACGCTCGCCGATTGGCTCGCCTCCCAGGTGGACGCGCGCGGCGGTGCGGAGATGGTTCGGGAATTGGTTGGCGAGCTTCATGTCGTGCCTGAATTCCTCGGCAACCGTGCGCCCCTCGCTGATCCCGATGCGCGTGCGCTGATCGCTGGACTGGATATGCGCGCCGACCTGGAGAGCCTGTTGGCGCTCTATCTTGCCGGCCTGTGCGGCCTTGGTTACGGCGCGCGGCAGATCGTGCGCGCCCAGCAGGATAAAGGCATCGCCATCGATACGATCGTCGTCAGCGGTGGTGCGGCCCAGAGTCGCCTCGTGCGGCAGGTGCTCGCCGATACGACGGATTTGACGGTCGCTGCCTCGGCATCTCCGGAGCCCGTGTTGCTCGGCTCCGCGATGCTCGGATCAGTTGCTTCGGGCGATCACGCCGATGTCAGCCAGGCGATGGAAGCGATGTCGGCGTTGGGAGAAATACATTCACCCCATGCGGCCCTGGCAAACTGGAATATCGAGCGTTTTGCAGCCTTCGAGGCCTTGCAGAAGGTCGGCCGATCAATCCAAAGCCACTCTAGTTAGCCTAGTTTCGCGACGTGCGGCGGGCGCCGCTCTCTCCCCGATCATTGCCGAAGCAACGCAGGGATTTAGCCGACGTCACTCCGCTTGCCGAACGCAGGTAGCAACCCCACGCGATCTACTGTGCATGGGGTTGTTTTCGCGTTTTGCGTTCAGCCCCGTCCGACGAACGGCATCTTGGTTGCCATCACCGTCATGGTCAGCACGTTGGCATCGAGCGGCAGGCCGGCCATGTAGGCCACGGCATCGCCGACCGCCTTCGCATCCATGCGCGGCTCGTGCTTGGTGGCGCCGTCCGGCTGCAGCACGCCCGGGCCGTTGACCATGCGATCGGTCATCGGCGTTGCGGCATTGCCGATGTCGACCTGGCCGACGGCGATGTCGTACATGCGGCCGTCGAGGTTGCTCGCCTTGGTGAGGCCGGTGATGGCGTGCTTGGTCGAGGTGTAGGCCGCCGAGAACGGGCGCGGCGCATGCGCCGAGATCGAGCCGTTGTTGATGATGCGGCCGCCGCGCGGGCTCTGGTCCTTCATGATGCGGAAGGCGTGCTGGGTGCACAGGAACGGCCCGGTGAGGTTGGTGTTCACCACCGCCTGCCACTGCTCGAGGCCGAGGTCCTCGAAATTGACGGCAGGTGCGCCCATGCCGGCGTTGTTGAACAGCACGTCGAGCCGGCCATAGGTCGCCTTCACCTTGTCGAACAGCGCGGCGATCTGCTCCGGCTTGGTCATGTCGGCGGTGACGCACAGGCTCTTGCCCGCGGGGCCGAGCTTCGCGGTTTCCTCGAGCATGTCGAGCCGGCGCCCGACCAGCACCACGGTGAAGCCGGTGTTCATCAGCGCCAGCGACGCGGCGCGCCCGACACCGGTGCCCGCACCCGTCACCACTGCGATCTTCTTTGCTTCACTCATCGTTTCCTGCCTTTTCTTCAGTTGTCAGGTCTTGGGTTCTTTTTCGTTCTTGTAGGGCGGCCGCGGAATGTTCTGATGCGCCGCGCGCAAGGCCGCCGACCAGCGCGAGCGCAGATCGTGGAAATAGGGCTCACCCGCCTCGATGCGGTGGTTGAGATCGGCATCGCAGGCGTCGGCGCGCACCACCAGCACGTCGATGGGAAGACCGACGCCGAGGTTCGAGCGCATGGTCGAATCCATCGAGATCAGGCCGGTCTTCAGCGCCTCGTACAGCTCGACGTCGTAATGCATGGCGCGGTCGAGCACCGGCTTGCCGTATTTGTGCTCGCCGATCTGCAGGTACGGCGTGTCGGTGGTGCACTCGATGAAATTGCCTGCCGTGTAGACCATGAACAGTCGCATCCGCGCGCCCTTGATCTGGCCGCCGAACAGGAAGGAGACGTCGAAGGACACGTCCTCGGATTTCAGTGCCGGCCCTTCGGTCGCGTGCACCGCCCGGATCGCCCGGCCGATGCGCTGGGCGGCCTGGAACATGGTCGGCGCGTTCATCAGCGTCTCGACCTCACCCGTGGTGGGGTCTTCCAGGCCCTCGGTCAGGGTGGAGAGGACCGACTGGCTGATGGCGAGATTGCCGGCGCTGGCAATCGCCATGATGCGGTCGCCCGGCTTGGAGAAGATGTGCAGCTTGCGGAAGGTCGAGACATTGTCGAGGCCGGCATTGGTGCGGGTGTCGGCGATCATGACCAGCCCGTCCCGAACCAGGATTCCACAACAATAGGTCATTTCCAGTCCCCGAACGCGTTTGCGCGGAATTACTAGCCAATTTCGCCGGCCGCTCCAACCCCCGATTCCCGGGGGGCGTCGTGATTCCGGGGCGCGGCGAAGTCGCGAGCCCGGTATCCATCAGGCCGCAGCGCTAGCGGTGAAATGGATTCCGGGCTCGCGCTGACGCGCGCCCCGGAATGACAGGAGAAAGTGGCTCAGCTCTGCCGCTGGGATTGCGATTGCGACTGCCCGCCGCGGCCGGCCTGGTCGACCTTGACCGCGACGGTCAGCGTCTCCGCGCCGCCGCCATAGCGAGTGCCGCGTACCGGCGCTGCGCCGAGATAGTCGAGCCCGATGGCGACGCGGACATGGGCATCGGTGGCGCAGATGCTGTTGGCGGGATCGAAGCCGACCCAGCCGAGACCGTCGACATAAGCCTCCGCCCAGGCATGGCCGGCGTCCTGATGCACGGTGCCGTCGGAGCGCAGAAAGTGTCCGGAGACGAAGCGCGCCGGCACGCCGCCAGTGCGGGCGCAGGCGATGAAGATATGCGCATAGTCCTGGCAGACGCCGCGCTTGAGCGTGAACGCCTCGGCCGCCGACGTGCCGCTGTTGGTCGGATCTTCGTCGAAGGTCATGTGGTCGCTGATTTGCGACATCAGTGTATGCAGGAAGCCGAGCGTGTCGGTCTCGGCCTCGCTGCGCAACTGGCGCGCGACCGCGGCCATCGCCGGATTGACCGTCGTGAGATCGGTGGTGCGCAGAAACATGTCGGCAGGAAAGCGCTCGTCGGCGCCGCGCAGCACACCGCCGGTATCATGGGTCTCGATCAGCCCTTCGGCGGTGATCTTGATGTCGCCGACGGGCCCGCAGGACAGCACATGGGTGACGTTGCCGAAGGCGTCCTCATGGATGTCGAGCTTGGTGTCGGTCGAGACGTCGATCTGCCATTCCGCCACATATTGTCCGTCATGGCTGCACGGCGTCATGCGCAGGATCTGGATCACGCTGGTGGCCTGCGGCTCGTAGCGATAGGTCGTGGTGTGCTGGATTCGCAGGCGCATGGTGTTTTGATTCCGTCATTCCGGGCTCGCCCCTTCGGCGTTCCGGAGTGACTGCGTGTATCAGATCAAATACTGCTTCGTGATGATTTCGCCCAGCCTGGAATTGTCCGCAATGAATTCCTGAATGAATTCATGCACGCCATGCTGGAAAATGTCGTTCATGTTGCTGTGTTCCAGCCGGTTGCGGATGCCACGGGCGTGGCGCTGCGCCGGGCCCTGACGGCCATAGGCGACGCCGATCTGGTCGAGGTTGCGCGTAAGATTGTCGTAGCAGCTCGCCAGCGAGCGCGGCAAGGTGCCGTTGAGAATGAGCAGATCCGCGACCAGCCAAGGCTTCAGCGTCTCACGGTAGACCCAGTGATAGGCCGTCAGCGCCGACACCGAGCGCAGGATCGAGCTCCACTGATAGAAGTCGAGCGGACCGCCGACATGCTCTTCCTCGGGCAGCAGCACGTGATACTTCACGTCGAGAATGCGTGCAGTGTTGTCGGCGCGCTCGAGATGCAGGCCGAGCCGCGAGAACCAGTAGGCATCGTTGCGGAGCATGGTCCGGTAGGCCGAGCCGTCGAAGCGCAGCGAGGTCTCCTGCACGAAGCGCAGGAATTTTGCGAGGTCCTCGCGTGTGGAGGTGCCTTTGCTCCAGACCGCCTGAAGCTCGATCCAGGCGGAGTTGATGGTGTCCCACATCTCGCTGGTCAGCGCGGTGCGCACCGAGCGCGAGTTCAGCCGCGCCGCCTCGATGCAGTTCCTGATCGAGGACGGGTTGTCCGCCGAGAACGAGAGGTAGTCGACGACGTTGTGCTCGTTGGCTTCCTCGTGGGTCTGATAGAAGCTTTCCGCGACGCCGGCGGTCAGCAATGCCGAGTCCCACTCGTTGGTCTTGCCGATATAGGCGGCGGGAAGCGCGGTGACGCGCAGGGTCGCATCGATGGTGCGCGCGAGGTATTCGGCCCGTTCGACGTAGCGGGCGAGCCAGTAGAGGTTTTCGGCGGTACGCGACAGCATCTCTCTACTCGTCCAAGATCCAGGTGTCTTTGGTGCCGCCGCCCTGGCTCGAATTCACCACGAGCGAACCTTCCTTCAACGCGACACGCGTCAGCCCGCCCGGCACGATCGTCGTGCTCTTGCTGCCGGTGAGCACGAAGGGCCGCAGGTCGACGTGGCGTGGCGCGAGGCCGGAGGCCGTGCAGGTCGGGCAGGTCGAGAGCGCCAGCGTCGGCTGCGCGATAAAGCCTTCCGGCTCGCGTTTGAGCTTCTCGCGGAAGGCTTCGATCGTCGCCTTGGTCGCGGCGGGGCCGATCAGCATGCCGTAGCCGCCGGAGCCGTGCACTTCCTTCACGACGAGATCGCCGAGATGGTCGAGCACGTAAGCGAGATCCTTCGGCTCGCGGCAGCGCCAGGTCTGCACGTTCTTCAGGATCGGCTCCTCGCCGAGGTAGAATTTCACGATCTCCGGCATGTAGGAGTAGATCGCCTTGTCATCGGCGATGCCGGTGCCGACCGCGTTGGCGAGCGTGATGTTGCCGGCCGCATAGGCCGACATCAGCCCGGGCACGCCGAGCGCAGAGTCGGGACGGAAGGTGAGGGGATCGAGGAAATCGTCGTCGACGCGGCGATAGATGACGTCGACGCGTTTCACGCCCTCGGTCGTCCGCATGAACACTTCGTTGTTCTTGACGATGAGGTCGCGGCCTTCCACGAGCTCGATGCCGAGCTTGTCGGCAAGGAAGGAGTGCTCGTAATAGGCGGAGTTGTAGACGCCGGGCGTGAGCAGGGCGACGGTCGGTTCGCCCGAGGCACCGTTTGGCGCGACCGAGCACAGCGCGGAGAGCAGCTCGTCCGGATAGCGCTCGACCGGCGCCACCCTGTGGCGGGCGAACAGGTCCGGAAACAGCCGCATCATGATCTCGCGGTTTTCCAGCATGTAGGACACGCCGGAAGGTGTGCGCGCATTGTCCTCCAGCACGATGAAGTCCTCGGCATCGACCCTGATGATGTCGATGCCGGCGATGTGCACGTAGACGTCGTGCGGCACCTGCTGGCCGTTCATCTCGGGCCGGAACACCGGGTTCTGGAAGATCAGATCGTCGGGCACGATTCCGGCGCGGAGAATGTCGCGGCCGTGATAGATGTCGCGCAGGAACATGTTGAGCGCGCGCACGCGCTGCTTCAGGCCCTTCTCCAGCAGCGTCCATTCCTTGCCGGACATGATCCGCGGGATCACGTCGAACGGAATCAGGCGCTCGGTGGACTCGGTATCGCCATAGACGGCGAAGGTGATGCCGATGCGGCGGAACAGGAGCTCGGCCTCCTGACGGCGATATTCGAGCGCCTCGGGGGGCGTCTCCTTGAGCCAGCGCGCCAGCTCCTGGTAGGCGGGACGAAGGTCCCCACCCGGAATATTCATTTCATCGAACGCGACTGCCATAGATCCCGACTTGTCTCCGCAAGGCGTTGCGCCAATTGACAGGTCGTCTGGCCTTGGTGAAGACCGCAACGTCCTGGCCATGCGGCAAGAGTGCATGACTCTGAGGAGGTAGCAAGGGGCGGGCCAGCGCGATAAGCATGGAGAGAGGGCATTTGCCGGGGATGGCCGGGACGATGCCTGAAAAAATGGCTGAGGACTGCTTAATTCAGCAGCAAAACCGCGTGACTTCAACGCGTTACCTCGGCAAAGTCGGGACCAGAGCTGAGGGACTTAAGGCATGAGCGAGATCGTCACGGCGGGCATTCTGGTCATCGGGGATGAAATCCTGTCCGGCCGGACCAAGGACAAGAATATCGGCTTCATCGCCGAATACCTGACCAATATCGGCATCGACCTGAAGGAAGTCCGGGTCGTTTCCGACGACGAGCCCGACATCATTGCCGCGCTGGATGCACTGCGGCACCGCTACACCTATGTCTTCACCACCGGCGGCATCGGCCCGACCCATGACGACATCACCGCCGACAGCGTCGCCAAGGCGTTCGGCGTCGGCATCGACCACCACCCCGAAGTGGTCGCTCGTTTCCGCGAGCGCTGGAGCGAGCAGGACCTCAACGAGGCCCGCCTGCGCATGGCTCGCATCCCCGACGGCGCCGAGTTGATCCAGAGCGCGACCATCCTCGCCCCCGGCTTCAAGATCGGCAATGTGATCGTGATGGCCGGCGTGCCCTCGATCATGCAAGCGATGATGGACATCGTCTCGCCCAAGCTGAAATCCGGCGTCCGCATGCTGTCCGAATCGGTTCGCGCCAATGCGCGGGAAGGCGATATCGGCGGCCCCTTGCGGACGATCGCGGCAGCCCACCCCGACACCATCATCGGCAGCTATCCCTTCATGGACGAGGAGCAAAAGCCGAACACCAATCTGGTGGTGCGCTCGCGCGACGCGGATAAGCTCGCCTCCGCGATGGCAGCAGTGAAGGAAATGCTGGCGGGATTGAACATCACCCGGTAGCAGATGGAGCTGTCGGCAGACGAATGCAGGAGACGAAGATGGCTGGTGAAGTACCGGAACTGAGCGCGCAGGAGCGGGCCGGCCGGCCCTTTCCGGTGTCGTGGGATCAGTTCCACCGGGACTGCCGGGCGCTGACCTGGCGGCTCAACGAGGTTGGCCCGTTCCACGCGGTGATCGCGATTACCCGCGGCGGCCTGGTGCCGGCCGCGATCGTGGCGCGCGAGCTGGGCGTGCGCGTGATCGATACGGTCTGCATCGCCAGCTACGACCACGACAAGCAGGGCGAACTGCAGGTCCTGAAGGGCATTTCAGAATCGGCGATGAAGCTCGGCGGCGGCACCGGCAAGGGGCTTCTGATTGTCGACGACCTCGTCGACACCGGCAAGACCGGCAAGCTGGTGCGCGAGATGCTGCCCGACGCGCATTTCGCCACCGTCTACGCCAAGCCGAAGGGGCGCCCGCTGGTCGACACTTTCATCACGGAAGTCTCGCAGGACACCTGGATCTTCTTCCCCTGGGACACTGCGCTGTCCTATCACCCGCCGCTCCGCGACGGCGCGGCCTAGTTATCGCCGTCATGGCGAGCCTAGCGATGCAATCCAGAAATGGCATCCGCGGAAATGGTCTGGATTGCCTCGTCGCTTCGCTCCTTGCAATGACGGGTGGAGGCAGTCATGCCCCTGCAAAATCGCGTCACGCCGACTGGCGAGATCATCGCCACCCCGCATCGCGGTCTGTTCACCGGCAATCGCGGCATCATCCATGATCCCGCGACGAAGACGCTGCTGAAGAAACGCTGGTCGACGCCGGCCTGGCTCACCTGCACCTGCGAATTCCGCGGCCGGCGCCGCGAGGTGATGGCGCAGCGAAGCTGGACCGAGCTGTTCTTTCTCGATGAAGCCACCGCGCTCGCCGCCGGGCATCGCCCCTGCTTCTATTGCCGACGCGACGATGCCAATCGCTTCCGCGCCGCGTGGGAGAAGGGCAACCGCGTTCACGACGTCCGCATGCACGACATCGACACGGTGCTGCACCACGAGCGGCTCGATCACGGCAAGAAGCGGCTGCACGCGCTGCTGGTGCCGCTCGACCAGCTTCCCGACGGTGCGATGCTGCAGCAGGGTGACGAGAGTTATTTGGTCACGCGGGGCAGGGCGCTGCTGTGGTCGCCGGTAGGCTATGCCGCGATGGAGCGTCATCCTGCCGAAGCAACGCTGCTGACGCCGCCATCGTCGCTGCGCGCAATGAACGCAGGTTATCAGCCGGTGCTGCACCCGACTGCACTGTCCTAGCGCAGCGGCTTACCCTCTTCATCCACGGTCGTCCGGGCATCGCGCAGTGCCCATTCGCGAATGACCTGACGGCAGCGGGTGAGGTCGGCCTCGCTTGCCGCACTCGGAGCTTTCGACGCCCGTTCGACCATGGCCTTGCAGTTCAGCAGCACGGAGCGATCCTCCGCGTGCGCACGCAGCGTGAACGCTGCAAGCGCCGCTATGACGAGGGCCGGTCGGACCACTGCCATCAACCCAGCTTCTCGCGCGCGAGCGCCGCACCCGCGCCGAGCGCCATCAGCTTGGCTTCGGCGATCTCGCGCCGCATCGGCGCCATGCCGCAATTGGTGGTGGCGATGATGTTGCTCTTGGGCACGAATTTCGACACTGCGTCGATCACCTTGACGACGTCCTCGGCGGTCTCCACCGTGTCGCTGGCGACGTCGATCACGCCGGCCTGCACGATCTTGTTCTTGAGCAGCGCGAGCAGATCGAGCGGCACTTTGGAATTGCGGCACTCGATCGCGACTTGCTGGATCGGGCTCGCGTCGATCGCCGGAAAAATCTGCTCATACTGCCGCCATTGCGAGCCAAGCGTTTCCTTCCAGTCGGTGTTGGCCTTGATGCCGTAGCCGTAACAGATATGCACGGCGGTGGCGCAGGTGAGGCCTTGCGCAGCGCGCTCCAGCGCCTTGATGCCCCAGTCGTTGACCTCGTCCATGTAGACGTTGAAGGCGGGCTCGTCGAACTGCACGAGATCGACGCCGTCGGCCTGAAGCGCCTTGGCTTCCTCGTTCAAGAGCTCGGCGAAGGCGAAGGCCATTTTCACCCGATCGCCATAGTAACGATCCGCAATCGTGTCGATGATGGTCATCGGGCCAGGCAGGGTGAACTTCAGCTTCTTCCGTGTATGCGTCCGCGCCACGCGCGCCTCGTCGGCGTGAACGCGTCCCTTCAGCCGCAGCGGCGCGACCACCTGCGGCACCATCGCCTTGTAGCGGTCTTTTCGGATGCCCATCTCGACCTTGTGGGCGAAATCGATGCCTTCGATCTTCTCGAGAAACCCGTGCACGAAATGCTGCCGGGCCTGCTCGCCCTCGGTGACGATATCGATGCCGGCGTCCTCCTGGACCTTCACCGCGAGCATCGTCGCGTCGCGCTTGGCGCGAAGAAGCTCGTCACCTTGCGACTTCCAGGGCGCCCAAAGCATGTTGGGCTCGGCGAGCCATTCCGGCTTGGGCAAGGAGCCGGCGATCGTCGTTGGAAACAGCATGGGTCCCTCCCGGCGGGTTATGATTGCGCCTCTGTCTGCCATGTCTTAACGTCGAGGTACAGAACAACAAAAGTCGCCTTCTATTCCGGTGGCGACGACGGGAAAGGCCCACGGAAGGGTCAGAGGAAAGGCCGTGATCGATCTCCATTATGCGCCGACGCCGAACGGCTGGAAAATCTCGATCATGCTGGAGGAACTCGGGCTTCCCTACGCCGTGAAGCCCGTCAACATTCGCGCCGGCGAGCAGTTCGGCCCCGAATTTCTGGCGATCTCGCCCAACAACCGCATTCCCGCGATCGTCGATCACGACCCTGCCGACGGCGGCGCGCCGTTCTCTGTGTTCGAGACCGGTGCGATCCTGATCTATCTGGCGGAGAAGACCGGCCGTTTCTTGCCGTCCGATCTGCGCGGCCGCTCCACCACCATCCAATGGGTGATGTGGCAGATGGCGGGGCTCGGGCCGATGCTCGGTCAGCACGGCCATTTTGCGCTCTATGCGGCGGAGAAGATTCCTTACGCGATCGAGCGCTACCGCGACGAGGCGGCGCGGCTCTATGGCGTGCTCGACCGCCAGCTCGCCAAGACCGGCGCCTACGTCGCCGGCGACTATTCGATCGCCGACATCGCCTGCTTTCCCTGGACCATGACCCACAAGGCGCAAGGCTTTACGCTCGACGACTACCCGAACGTGAAGCGCTGGTACGCCGAGGTGCGCGCCAGGCCGCAGGTGCAGGCGGGCCTTGCGATCGGCAAATTCGTCAAAGAGCCGTTCGACGAGGAATCACGCAAGATCATGTTCGGCCAGAGAGCTAAGGAAGTGTTGGGAAAGAAGTAGTGCCTCCGCTCTCTCCCCGTCATTGCGAGGAGCTTTTGCGACGAAGCAATCCAGGCTGTTTCCGCGGAGGCATTCTGGATTGCTTCGCTTCGCTCGCAAAGACGGGGGAGAGAGCAACAAGATACAAGGAAACGCCATGATCGAATTCTTCTTCGACTGTTCCAGCCCGTGGACTTATCTCGCCTTCCACAACATCCAGCCGCTCGCCAAGGAGCTCGGCGCCGAGATCACCTGGCGGCCGATCCTGGTCGGCGGCATCTTCAACACGGTCAACCCGAGTGTTTACGCGCAGCGGGAGACGCCGGTGCCGCTGAAGGCGCGCTACATGAAGAAGGATCTCGCCGACTGGGCGCGCTCGGCGGGCCTCGCGATCAAGATGCCGCCGACGGTGTTTCCGGTGAACAGTGTCAAGGCGATGCGCGGCTGCATCTGGCTGGGCAAGGATATGGTGCCGTTCGCGACCGCATTGTTCGAGGCCTATTGGGGCGGCGACAAGGACATTTCGCAGGACGCGGTGCTGGCCGAGATCTGCAGGAAAGTCGGCATCGACGACCAAAAATTCCTCGCCGGCATCTCGGAGCAGGCGATCAAGGACCAGCTCAAAACCAACACGGAAGAGGTCGTCGCCCGTGGCGGTTTCGGCTCGCCGACGATCTTCGTCAACAAATCCGACATGTATTTCGGCAATGACCGCCTGCCGCTGATCCGCGAGGCGTTGATGCGCAGCAAGGCGAGCGCGGCCTGATGGTGCGGGCTGTCGTCTGCCGCGCGCTCGGCGCGCCCGAGCGCTTGCTGTTGGAAGAGTTTCCATCGCGCGCCCTCAAGCCGGGCGAGGTGCGGGTTGCGATCCGCGCCGCCGGGCTGAATTTTCCGGATGTGCTGATGGCGGCCGGCGAATACCAGCTCAAGCCGGAGCTGCCGTTCACGCCCGGCATGGAAGCCGCAGGCGACGTGACCGAAGTCGGCGCGGAGGCGAAGGGTGTCGCTGTCGGCGACAAGGTCATCGTCAAGATGCGCCACGGTGCCTTCACCGACGAAGCCGTGGTGACGCCGTCGCAGCTCACGCCGATGCCATCGAACTTTGACTATGCAGAGGGCGCGACCTATCTCGCGGGCCACGGCACCGCCTATCACGCGCTGATCGACCGCGGCCGGGTCGAGCCCGGTGAGGTGTTGCTGGTGCACGGCGCCGGCGGCGGCGTCGGCCTTGCTGCTGTCGAGATCGGCAAGATGCTGGGCGCGACCGTGATCGCGACGGCCTCCAGCGACGAGAAACTCGCGATCGCGAAATCGCGCGGCGCCGACCATCTCGTGCGCTACGACCGCGAGCCGTTCCGCGACGCCGTCAAGCGCATCACCGCTGGCCGTGGCGCCGACGTCGTGTTCGACCCCGTCGGCGGCGAGGTGTTTGAGAACTCGATGCGCTGCATCGCCTGGGGCGCGCGGCTGCTGGTGATCGGTTTTACCGGCGGGATCGGCTCGGCCAAAACCAATCTGCTGCTGATCAAGGGCGCCAGCGTGCTCGGTGTGCGTGCGGGCGAGGCGGTGCGGAAAAACCCCGCGCTTGGCGAGGTCCGCCTGAAGACGCTGCTGCAATGGGCGGAGGAGGGCAGGCTGCGCCCGAACATCTCGCACCGCCTGCCGCTCGCAGATTACGCCAAGGCGATGCGGTTGTTGCTCGATCGCAAGGCGATCGGGCGGGTCGCACTCGTCATGGACTAACGGTGCCGTAGGGTGGGCAAAGGCGCGCACTTCCGCGCCGTGCCCACCACCTTTTTTCTGTCACGACCAGAAGGTGGGCACGCTCCGCTTTGCCCACCCTACGAGAGCGTTATTTGTACTCCCGCTCACTCCACCACGGGAAATAGTCCGGCATATCGCTGGACACCTTGTTCTTGAATTGCGCCGGACGCTTTTCCAGGAACGACGCCACGCCTTCCTTCACATCCTCGGAGCGGCCGCGGGCGTAGATGCCGCGGCTGTCGACCTTGTGGGCCTCCATCGGATCGTCGGCGCCCATCATGCGCCACATCATCTGGCGGATCAGCGCGACCGACACCGGCGCGGTCTTGGTCGCGAACTCCTTGGCGAGCGCACGGGCGGTCGGCAGCAGATTGTCGGGGGCGACGACTTTGCTGACGAGACGGCCTGCCAACGCTTCCTGTGCCGGGAAGACGCGGCCCGAATAGCACCATTCCAGTGCCTGCGAGATGCCGACGATGCGCGGCAGGAACCAGCTCGAGGCCGCCTCCGGCACGATGCCGCGCTGGGAGAACACGAAGCCGAAGCGCGCAGCGTCCGAGGCAATGCGGATGTCCATGGCGAGCTGCATGGTGACGCCGATGCCGACGGCGGGTCCGTTCACGGCAGCGATCACCGGCTTCAGGCACTTGAAGATGCGCAAGGTCACCTGGCCACCGCCGTCGCGGACCTGCGGATCGCTGTAATCGACCTTGCCGTCGGCGAAACGTTTGACGGGCCCGCGCCGCGCGTCGCGATCGAAGGTGTCCGCGCCCGACGACAGATCGGCGCCCGCGCAAAAACCGCGGCCGGCGCCGGTGACGATGATGGCGCGGACATTGTCGTCCTTGTCGGCGGCGTCGAACGCGTCGATCAGCTCCGCCTGCATCTGCGCGTTGAAGGCGTTGAGCTTGTCGGGCCGGTTCAGCGTGATGGTGAGGATCTGCTCAGCGACCTCGTATTTGATCGTCTCATACGCCATGGGTGGTTTCCTTCCCGGTTTCTTTGTCATCTCTCTAGCATGTCATTCCGGGGCGCGCGACTTGTCCGCCG
This sequence comes from Bradyrhizobium monzae, assembly GCF_021458635.1. Lineage (GTDB taxonomy): Bacteria > Pseudomonadota > Alphaproteobacteria > Rhizobiales > Xanthobacteraceae > Bradyrhizobium. Next base: position 407,243 of record NZ_JAIRDQ010000001.1, on the reverse strand, counting down.
AAGCTCGAAGAGCGAAGGCGGAAGCGCGAACTCCGGTGCATTGTGCACCTGAGAATCCGTCTCTCCGCATTGATTGTGCCGATGAATGGATTCCGGGCTTGCGCCAAGAGGGCGCAACCCGGAATGACTGAATTCAAGCTACTTTGCCGGCGGCTTCGGCCAGGGCTTCTGCGCGCCGCGCAGGCTCTCGAACGCCTTGGCCATGCCGAGCACGCCGATATCGTCGAAGCGGCGGCCGACGATCTGCACGCCGATCGGAAAGCCCTTGGCGTCGAAGCCGCCATTGATGGAGATGGCCGGGTTCTCCGACATATTCCACGGCACGGTATAGCAGATGTGTTCGAACGGTCTCATCGGATCGTTGGTGGGCGAGGCCCATTCCGCCGCATAGTTCACGTTCGGCGCGGTCGGCGAGATGACGTAGTCGAGCTCGCAGAACAGCTTTGATACCGCCGCGCGGATCGCCATCGTCTGGTTGAAGCCACGGATCACGTCGACGCCCGACAGTTTTGCGCCGGACTCGCCCCATTTGAAAATATACGGCAGCACCTTTGCCTGTTCGGCCGGCGTGAGCTTCGACAGATCATCCCACATCCGGGCGCGCCAGAAATTGTCGAGGCCGTCGAGCATGTCGCGGGTGAGGATGCCGTCGACTTCGGTGACGACTGTGCCCGCCGACTCGAACGCCTTTGCGGCCTTCACGGCGACCTCGCGGACCGGCTTTTCCGCCGGCAGGCCGACGCCGGCATCGAGCATCAGGCCGATCCGCAGCTTGCGCGGCGACTTTTCCAACCCTTTCCAGTTCAGAGGCTCGGCGGGCAGGCTCATGCCGTCGCGCCGGTCAGGCTTTGCGATCACGCTCATCATCAGCGCGCAATCGTCGACCGTACGCGTCATGGGACCGGCGACGCGGCCGACATAGGTGGGATCGATCGGCACGCGGCCAAAGCTCGGCTTCAGGCCGACGAGGCCGCACCAGCCCGCGGGCAGGCGAACCGAGCCGCCGATATCGGTGCCGAGATGCAGCGGGCCATAGCCGGCCGCCGCCGCTGCGCCTGCGCCGGCGCTGGAGCCACCGGGATTCTTGGAGAGGTCCCATGGATTACGTGCGAGCGCATGGAACGAGGACAGCCCCGAGGAGAGCATGCCGTAATCGGGCATGGTGGTCTTGGCGAAGATGATGGCGCCGGCCTCGCGCAGCCGCGCGGCGGGCGGGGCATCCTTCTCGGCCGGGACGAGCTTGACGCTCGCAGCCCCCAGCGGCACGGGCACGCCCTTGGTCGCGATGTTGTCCTTGACCGTGACCGGCACACCGTCGAGCGCGCCTGACGGTTCACCTCCGGACCAGCGCGCGGTCGAGGCCGCTGCCGCCTCGCGCGCGCTGTCGGGATCGAATGCATAGAGCGCCTTGAGATGCGGTTCCCACGCAGCGACATGCGCGAGCAAATCCTCAAGCACCTCGCTCGGCGAGAACTGTTTTGCGCGATAGCCCGCGATCAGATCGCTCGCGGAGAGATCGTGCAGCGAGGTGACCGTTTCCTCGACGCTCTTTTTCTGCATTGCTAACCCACCGGCATGCGCGTTTCGATAATCCGGGCGAACATGCTGGCGCCGATCGGCAGGATCTTGTCGTCGAGGACGAAGCCGGGATTGTGCACGGGCACCGAGCCGTCGTGGCCGACCCAGAAATAGGCGCCGGGAATGGTCTGCAGCATGTCGGCGAAATCCTCGCTGCCCATCTTCGGCTGGCTGCGGGTGATCACCTTGGCCGGATCGACGATGGTGCGGGCGACGTCCTCGACCACCTTGGACTGCTCGACCTGGTTGACCAGTACGCCGAAGGTGTCGCGGATGTCGACGTCGATCTCGCACTGATAGGCGCTCGCGATGCCGGCGCAGATCGTGCGGATGCGTTGGCTGATCAGGGCGCGGACTTCATCCGAGAAGGTACGAATGGTCCCGCAAAGATGCGCTTCGCCGGGAATGACGTTGTAGGCGGAGCCGGCATGGATCTGGGTGATCGACACCACCGCAGCCTGGAGCGGCTCGACGTTGCGGCTGACGACCGTCTGGATCGCTTGCGCCAGCGTGGTCGCGATGATCACCGCATCCTTGGAGCGCTCGGGCATCGCGCCATGCGCGCCATAGCCGGTGATGCGGAGGTCGAAGAAGTCGGCGCCGGCCATCGCAGGCCCGGGCAGGATCGCGATCTCGCCGAGATTGAGGTCTGGCGCGTTGTGCAGGCCGTAGAGCTCGTCGCACGGAAACTTCTCGAACAGGCCGTCCTTGATCATCGCGCGGGCGCCGCCGAGGCCTTCCTCGGCCGGCTGGAAGATCAGGTGCACGGTGCCGTCGAAATTCCTGGTCTCGGCGAGGTAGCGCGCGGTGCCGAGCAGCATGGTGGTGTGGCCGTCATGTCCGCAGCCGTGGAAGCGGCCGGGGATTTTCGAGCTCCATTTCAGATTGGTGTTCTCTTCCATCGGCAGCGCGTCCATGTCGGCGCGAAGGCCGATGCGCTTGCCGCCGGAACCCTTGCCCTTGATGACGCCGATCACGCCGGTGCCGCCGAGGCCGCGATGCACCTCGATGCCCCAGCCCTTCAGCTTGTCGGCGACCATGCCGGACGTGCGCACTTCCTCGAAGCCGATCTCCGGATGGGCGTGGATGTCGCGGCGGATAGCGGTGAGTTCGTCGGCGTAGCCGTCGATGCGGTCAATGGTGGGCATGTGTCCTGTCCGGTTGGCGTGACTTGATTAGCGGGATTTCGGCGTGAAAACGGGGCCGTTCGGCTTGATGCGGATGCCCGGACGCAGCCGCGTCCAGGGCAGCGCGGCGGTATCGGCCGGCATCGCGCCGGGCGCGGCGCAGATCATCAGCTTTTCCGCGATCGGCTCGAAGTCGGCGCGGAAGTGCACCGAGCTCTTGTTGACCAAAATCTTCTCTTCCGTCGGCTCGATGCCGACATAGCGATACATCGCCTGGTCGGCAAGCTGCGCCTTGTGCGAGGAGACGACGACGCGGACATCGCCGATGCGCAAGGCCGCGGAGGGGCCCATCTCCATTTCGCGGCCGCCATAATAGGGGCCGGCTGCGATGAAGCGGCCATCGGAGAGTTTTTCGACGACAAAGGTCTCGGTATAGGGCTCGTCGCCGGGAATGCCGGACTTGCCGCCGAGCGACAGTGTCACGGTGGCGCCGACGCCGGCCGCATGCGCGGCCTTGGCCGAGACCGGATCGTAGATCGCACCGGTCGCAGCACTCGCCTTGTTGCGCACCAGCGCGCGCAGCATGCCGGTGGTATCGGAATCGCCGCCGGCGCCCGGATTGTCCTGGGTGTCGGCGATGATGATCGGCTTGCTCGCGCTCTTCGCAAGTTCCATGGCGTGCCGCACGCCGTCATCGGGGGACCAGATCTTGCCGTCGAAATCGTCCTCGTGGCTTTCGATCAGCTTGACGATCGCATCCGCCGCGCGGTCGGCATCCCCTTGCGTCTTGCCATAGGCAAACACGCTCGGCCCGCAATCGCGGAAATCGGCGGCGGGGAAGCCCGGCGCGAAGGACAGTGTCGGAACCGCATCGCTCTCGAGCGCGGTGAGCTTCTCGTAGATGCCCTTGGTGGGAAAGTCGTTGGTGCATTGCCAGCTGATCGCGATCAGGAAGGGCAATTGGCGGAACGACTTTGCGAAGCGCTGCTTCGTCTTCAGCAGCAAAGCGAGGTGCTTTGCCGAGGCGCGGCCGGTCTCGGCCATGTCGACATGCGGATAGGTGCGATAAGCGATCAGCGCGTCCGCGTGTTCCATCATCTCGGGCGTGACGTTGGCGTGGAGGTCGAGGCTTGCGACCAGCGGAACATCCTTGCCGATGACGCGGCGCACGCGCGCCAAAATCTCGCCTTCGCCGTCATCGAAATGCTCGGTCACCATCGCGCCATGCAAATCAAGGTAGACCGCGTCGATCGGACCGGCGGCCGCGATACCGTCGACCATGACCTTCACGATGCGCTCGAAGGCGTCCTTGGTGACATGCGCCGAAGGGCTTGCACCGCAGGCGATGGTCGGAATGAGTTCCCAGCCATTGGCTTCGGCACTGTCGACGAAGCCGGCGAGCCCGACATTGATGCGCCGCATCACCTTCAGCACGCCGGCGCCTTCGGTCATCGCCGGCCAGCCACCGCCATGCTGGAAGTCGGCGAACGTCGCCTTCGTCGGAGCGAAGGTGTTGGTCTCGTGCAGGAAGCCGCCGACGGCGATACGTGTCATTCAATCCAGTCCTACGCAAATGATGCGCGCGACGTTACCCGCCTTTGCGGCAAGAGCAAGCAAGCCAGGCAATCGCGCCGCGCATAGCCTCAAGCTGTTTTGGGAATACTTGCCGCGATCACCGTCATTGCGAGCGGAGCGAAGCAATCCAGAATCCCTCCGCGGAAACGGTCTGGATTGCTTCGCTGCGCTCGCAATGGCTGGACCTACGCGCTCGCCGCCACGCCCTCCGAGACCGGCCGGAAATTCGCAAAGTCCCAGCCGCGGCCCGGCGCTGCCTCGAGCAATGCCCGCGTGTAGGCCTCCTGCGGATGCGTCAGCACTTCGGCAGCCGGGCCCTGTTCGACGACGCGGCCGTGCTGCATCACCACCACCTCGTCGCAGATTTGGGCTGCGACACGCAGATCGTGGGTGATGAACAGGATGGCGATGCCGAGCCGCTTCTGGATCTCGTCGAGGAGCTCCAGCACCTGGGCCTGCACGGAGACGTCGAGCGCGGAGACGGCTTCGTCCGCGACCAGCACGTCCGGATCGAGCGCGAGCGCGCGCGCGATGGCGATACGCTGGCGCTGGCCGCCGGAGAACTGGTGCGGATAGCGCGACACGGCATCAGCAGGGAGACCGACGAGCTCGAGCAGCTCGCGGGCGCGCTTCATCGCGTCGGCATGCGAGACGCCGTAATTGATCGGGCCTTCCGCGATGCTCTCGCCGACGGTGACGCGCGGGTTGAGCGAGCGGTAGGGGTCCTGGAACACGATCTGGATCTTCTGCCGATGCGGCTGCAGCAGGCGGCGCGAGATGTCGGAGATCTCGCGGCCGGCGAGCCGCACGCCGCCGGAGGTCGGATCGATCAGGCGCACGATGCAGCGCGCCACCGTCGACTTGCCCGAGCCGCTCTCTCCGACAATGCCGAGCGTCCGCCCCTTGCGCAGCGTCAGCGTCACCTTGTCGGCGGCAACGACCTCGCGGCCTTTGCCGAAGAACGCGCGCTCCTTGTAGACCTTGCTGAGGTCGTTGGCTTCCAGCACCACCGGTTCCTTCGTTTCAGGCCGGGCCGCACGCGGCACAAGGCTCGGCACCGAGGCGAGCAGGTTGCGGGTGTACTCCATGGTTGGATTGCGCAGGATGGAATCGAGTGTGCCGGTCTCGACCAACCGGCCCTGCCGCATCACGGCGACGCGGTCGGCGATCTCCGCGACCACGCCCATGTCATGGGTGATGAACAGCACGGCGGTGCCGTGATCGCGCTGGAGGTCGCGGATCAGGGTCAAGATCTGCTTTTGCGTGGTGACGTCGAGCGCGGTGGTCGGCTCGTCGGCGATCAGCAGCTTCGGCTCCAGCACCAGCGCCATCGCGATCATGATGCGCTGGCGCTGGCCGCCGGAGAGGCGGTGCGGGTAGGAGGCGAAGATGCGCTCGACCTGGGGCAGGCGGACCTGCTCCATCATGTCGAGGATGCGCTTCCTGCGTGCCTTGGCGTCGAGATCGGTGTGGGCGCGCAAGACTTCGTCGATCTGGCGGCCGACCGGCACCACCGGATTGAGCGCGGTCATCGGCTCCTGGAAGATCATCGCCATCTGCGTCGCGCGCAGCTGGCGCAGGCGGCGGTCGGTCGCGGTGAGGATCTCCTCGCCGACGAGCTTCACGCTGCCGCCGGTCGGGACCAGCGTGCCCTTCGGCAGCAGGCCCATCGTGGTGAGCGAGGTCACCGACTTGCCCGAGCCGCTTTCGCCGACGAGGCACAGCGTCTCGCCCTGGTGCACCTGGACCGAGATGCCGTCGATGATCTTCGGTCCGCCCGGTTTCTTGCCGACGGAGACGACGAGGTTGTTGATGTCGAGGATAATGTTGTTGGTCATCAGGTCACTCCGACGTCATTGCGAGGAGCGAAGCGACGAAGCAATCCAGAAATCTTTCTGCAGAGGCAGACTGGATTGCTTCGCTTCGCTCGCAATGACGGAACAAGTGGCTAGGCCGGAGGAGCAAATCACTTGCCCTCCCGCTGCTTCATGCGGGGATCGAGCGCATCGCGGGCGGCGTCGCCGATCAGGTTGATGCTGAGAATGGCGATCGAGAGCAGCAGGCCCGGCCAGAAGATCAGCGTCGGCTTGAGCTGAAAGTACTGGCGGCCCTCGGCCATGATGTTGCCCCAGGTCGGCGTCTCCGGCGAGATGCCGGCGCCGAGGAAGGAAAGGATGGCCTCGGTGAGGATGGCGGAGGCGCAGACATAGGTGCCCTGGACGATCAGCGGGGCGATCGTGTTCGGCATCAGATGCCGCCACATGATCTTCGGCAGCGAGGAGCCGACCGAGATCGCGGCTTCGACGTAAGGCTCCTCGCGCGCCGACAGCACCACCGAGCGCACCAGGCGCGCCACGCGGGGGATCTCGGGGATGGTGATCGCGATCAGCACGGTCCAGATGCTGGCGCCGGACAGCGAGACCACGGCGATCGCGAGCAAAATGCTCGGCATCGCCATCAGGCCGTCCATGACGCGCATCAGCACGGAATCGACCAGCTTGAAGAAGCCGGAGACGAGGCCGATCGCAAGGCCAATGACGATCGAGAGGATCGCCGAGCCGATGCCGATCAGAAGCGAGATGCGACCACCATAGATGACGCGCGACAGCAGATCGCGCCCATAGGCGTCGGTGCCGAGCAGGAATTGCGTGGAGGAGGGCTTGAGCCGCTGCGACGGCGCGAGCTGGATCGGATCGTGCGGCGCGATCAGTGGCGCCAGGACCGAGATCAGCACGATCAGCGAGAGCAACACGGTCGCGGCGGCGATGATCGGTGTCGAGGTGAGGAAGCCGAAACGCGGCCGCAGCGGCGACGTGATCGGGATGGACGACTGGGGAAGGGTATCGACTGACATCTTGTTCTTGTCCTTGCCTCAGTACCGGATCCGGGGATCGAGCAGCGTGTAGGCGACGTCGATCAGGAGATTGACGACGACGTAGATCAGCGAGGTCAGCAGGATCATCGCCTGGATCACCGGATAGTCGCGCGCCAGCACCGCGTCCACGGTGAGGCGGCCGATGCCGGGGATGTTGAACACGCTCTCGGTGACGACGACGCCGGAGATCAGCAGCGCAAAACCGGTGCCGATCACGGTGATCACGGGCACGGCGGCGTTACGCAGGGCGTGCCGCATCATCACCGCGACCTCGTTGATGCCCTTGGCGCGTGCCGTTCGCACGTAATCCTCGCCGAGCACGTCGAGCATCGCCGCGCGCGTCATGCGCGCGATCAGCGCGATGTAGATGAAGGAGAGCGCGCAGGTCGGCAGGATGATGCGCTCGAAGAACGCGCCGAAGCCGCCCGAGATGCTCTTGAAGCCCTGCACCGGCACCCAGCGCAGGTCGATCGCAAAGACCTCGATCAGGACATAGCCGACCACGAACACCGGCACCGAGAAGCCGAGCACGGAGAGGCCCATCACGAAACGGTCGATCCAGGTGCCATGCTTCCAGGCCGCAATCACCCCTAAGGGCACCGCGACGATGACGGCGAGGATGATGGTCGACAGCGCGATCGAGATCGACGGTTCGACGCGCTGGCCAATCATCTTCATGACCGGCAGGTTGGAGATCAGCGAAGTCCCGAGATCGCCGTGCAGGAGCTTGCCGACCCAGGTGATGAACTGCACGATCAAGGGCTCGTTGAGGCCGAGCGAGGCGCGAATGCGCTCCAGCCGCTCCGGCGTCGCATTGTCGCCGGCGAGGATCGCGGCCGGATCGCCGGGCGTCAGTCGCAGCAGCAGGAACACGAACAGCGCCACGACGCCCATCACGGGCACCGCAGCCAGAACGCGGCGAATGAGATAACCTAGCATGCACCTATCTCCGGCTGCGGAACTTGCGACGCCGTGAGACGCCGGTGGATTCTGTCGTGTCTATCATGCGCGCCTGTCACTCGGGCTGAAAAGCCGGCCCGAGAGCCGTCTTCTTGGGGCAAATTGTGTGCCAAGGGCAGGGCGGTCGCAAGAGCCCGCCCCGTATCGGTTTGCGGCCAACTCAGGATGCACGGCGCATCTCGTGCTCAACCGCAAGTTCTCCGCGAAACGAGGGGACGGTTGCCGGTGCGTCGAGCCCGCGCCAGCCATCGATGGTTCCGGCAATCATCTGCGCGGTCGCGGCCGACAGCGTCCAGCCGAGATGGCCGTGGCCGGTGTTGAAGAACACGCCGGGCATCCGCCCCGCGCGCACCACCGGCATCATGTTGGGCATCATCGGCCGGAGCCCGGCCCAGGGAATAATACGAGACGTCTCGACCGCCGGAAAATTGCTGCGCACCCAGTCGACCAGCGGCTGCACGCGGTCGGCCGGGATGTCGCGGTTGAAGTCGTTGAACTCGGCCGTGCCGGCCACACGAAAACGGTCGGCGCCGAGCCGGCTGGTGACGATCTTGGCGGCTTCGTCGAGCAGGCTGACGGTCGGCGTCGCATCGCGGCTCTCGGCGGTGTCGAGCTGCACCGTGATCGAATAGCCCTTCACGGGATACACATTGACGCGTTCGTCGAGCAGGGCCGCGAAGTGACGGCTGGCAACGCCGGCGCAGACCACGACGCCATCGACCGTCAGCATGCCGCGCGCGGCGGCGAGCGCGTCGCTTGCGGCGAGATCAGCCCAGCCGATGACGAAGCCGCCGCCCGCTTGCGCGATGGAATCGATATTGGCTTCATGGACGAAGGTTGCCCCGCGACGCTTGCAAGCCTCAGCCAGCCCGCGCGTGAATTTGTGGATATCGCCGGTCGCATCCGACGGCGTGTAGAAGCCGCCGAAATAGTCCTTGCGTAGCGTCGGCTCGATGTTGCGAATTTCCTCTGGCGTCACCGGACGCCGGTCGAGCCCACCTTCCTGCAGCAGCGCATTGACGCGCAGGCCGGACTCAAAACCCTTCTTGTCGTGATAGATGTGGAGGATGCCGCGACGTTCGAGATCGAAGTCGATGCCTTCGCGTGCCGCAATCTCGAACAGATGCTTGCGGGCTTCGATCGCGAGCCGCGTGGTCAGAATCGTATTGGCGCGGTAGTTGCCGATGTTGGCGACGAACTCGCTCATCCAGGAATATTTGTGCCAGTTCGGCCGCGGGTTCATCAGCAGCGGCGCGTCGCGCCGGAACATCCAGCGCAAGCCCTTCATGATCGTGGCGGTGCTGTTCCACACCTCGGCATTGCTGGCGGAGAGCTGTCCGCCGTTCGCAAACAAGGTCTCCATCGCGGCATAGCGGTGCTTGTCGAGCACCGTCACCTCAAAGCCGCGTTCGAGCAGGGCATAGGCGGTCGTTACGCCGGTGATGCCGGCGCCGATGATGGCGATATGGGTCATGATGAAGTCGGGGCTCCCGTGAGTTAGAGACGGCTAACCGCCGGCTCGAAAGCCGTTGGCGGCGCCCCATCTGTCACGGTTACCTGAGAGCTTGATCCGACATGGACCTCAGCGAGGTCTATGCGGACTATCCCCTTCGGTGGACGTCACGACGTCTGAATCGTGCCGTCTCTCTCCAGATCGTCCTGACGATACAGTCCTTTTGCCTGAGAGTTTCCGGGGCGGTTGCTCCGTCGGCGCCGCAATGAAAGCTGAATGCTCTCACTGCGATCTCTCCCGCATCGTCGCGTGGACCATCGAGCAGTACGATGCGCCTCATTTTTAGACAAGGCTAAATTTCCGCCGCGGCTGCCAACGCATTGTGCAGTGCGAAGTTGATTCAATTTACTCCAGCGTCGCCAACAGTCCCGCCATCAGGCGTCCGCGCTCGACGAGGCTGTCAACCTCGATGAACTCCTCGAGCGTGTGGCCGTTGCCGCCGCGTACGCCCAGGCCGTCGAGAGTCGGGATGCCCATCGCGCCGGTAAAGTTGCCGTCGGATCCTCCGCCGGAGCTTGCATGCGGTAATTCCGCGCCGAGAGATTTTGCGATGCCGCGCGCCGTTTCATACAGCGCCATGGTGCCGGTATCGGGCTCCCACACCGGACGAGTAACGCCGCGCGTCACCTTGAAGGAGACGTCGTTGGCGGTGCCCGACAGCGCCAGCATCCGCTCGACGCCACGATCGAGATCGGCCTGGCGCTTGGCCATCGAGAGCGCTTCGCCGGTGGCTGTCGTCGCAACGCAATTGACCCATTGGCCGCCATGCACGACGCCGACCGAGAAGGTGCAGTCCTCCGTCGTCATCGCGTCGATCGCAAGGATCTGCCGTGCCATCTCGCGGATCGCCGAGCGCCCCGCCGACAATGTCGCACCGGCATGGCTTGGCCGTCCCGTCGCTTCCAAATTGAAACGCGCGATGGCGTAACGTCCGGTGGTGACGCCGTTGTCGGCGCGGCCGGGCTCGGGCACCAGCACATATTTGTTGCGCGCAGCTTCCGCCTCGATGATGTCGCGCGTCGAGGGCGTGCCGACCTCCTCGTCCGGCGTGAACAGAATGGTGATCGGTAGGGGCGTGGTGAAGGACGCGCGCGCCAGCTGCCGGATCGCTTCCAGCGAGAGATAGTTGCCGCCCTTCATGTCGTAGATGCCGGGGCCGTAGCACTTGTTGCCCTCGCGCCGCCATTTCAGCTTCTCGATGGTGCCGACCGGGTGAACGGTATCCATGTGCCCGGCGATCAGGATGCCCGGCTCGCCTTGCTTCGGATGCGGGAAGCGCGCGCGGATAACACCGCCGAAGCCCTGGCGACCGCCAATGCGCTCGATGGTCGCACCCATGATCGCCATATCCCGCGCTGCGATATCGAGCATGCGGTTGACCGCGCCTGCATCCCAGGTCGGGCTTTCGCATTCCACCCAGGAGCGCAGGCCCTCGAGCATCGCCTCGGAATCGAAGGGAAGATTGGCTGGATTCATCTGAATGTCTCTCAAGCATCGAAAGATGGAATGCGCATTGCATCAGCGCGGGCAGGACAAGCGGGGAGAGTTGTAGAGCCAAACCGATCTTTGTGGAGCCCGTGCATGCGATGCCATGGGCTGCACCGAAACCGGATTGACGCGCTCAAGACTGTCTGCAAGTCTCGAAAGATAAAGGCATTGCATGAGGTTAGTTCGCCTAAGGAACGAACCGAATGCTCAATCAATAACCCGCCTTTGAACAGTTTCACGTCAGGAGAAACTTTCCATGTTGAGCTTGATGCGCCGGGGGCGTCGCGCGTTCGCCTCCAAACTTGCGCTATCGGTCGTCGCGCTTGCAGCAGCAATGGCCTCGCCGGTGTTTGCTGCGGGCAAGACCATCACCGCGGTGATGCACTCGGATCTGCGCATCATCGATCCGATCTTCACCACCGCCTACATCACGCGTGACCACGGCTACATGGTCTATGACACGCTGATCGCGACGGATTCGAACTTCAAGATCCAGCCGCAAATGGCGGATTGGAAGATCTCCGACGACAAGCTCACCTATACGTTCACGCTGCGCGACGGCCTGAAGTGGCATGACGGTACGCCGGTAACGGCGGAAGACTGCGTTGCGTCGCTGAAGCGCTGGGCCGCCGTCGACGGCATGGGCCAGCAGATGATGACCTTCACGGCCAGCATCGAGGCGACCGACGCCAAGACCATTACGCTGAAGCTGAAGGAGCCCTACGGCCTGGTGCTGGACTCGATCGGCAAGCCGTCCTCGCGCGTCGCCTTCATGATGCCGAAGCGCCTCGCCGAGACGCCGCCGGACAAGCAGATCCCCGAGCAGATCGGCTCCGGTCCGTTCAAGTTCGTGCAGGGCGAATTCCAGCCCGGCGTGAAGGCAGTCTACGTCAAGAACACCGACTATGTGCCGCGCAAGGAGCCGTCGAGCTGGACTGCCGGCGGCAAGGTGGTGAAGGTCGACCGCGTCGAGTGGATCACCATGCCGGACTCGCAGACCGCGGTGAATGCGCTGCAGTCGGGCGACATCGACTTCATGGAAGTGCCGCCGTGGGATCTGCTGCCGGTGCTTGAAGGCAATGCCGACCTCAAGGTCGAGACGCTGAACAAGTTCGGCTACCAGACGCTCGGTCGCATGAACTTCCTCTATCCGCCCTTCGACAATCCGAAGATCCGCCGTGCGGCCTTCCTGGCGATGAACCAGAAGGACGTGCTCGACGCGCTCGTCGGCAACCCGAAGTACTACAAGATCTGCGGCGCCTTCTTCATCTGCGATACGCCGTTCGCAACCGATGTCGGCTCCGAGACGCTGGTCAAGGGCAACGGCATGGCGGAAGCCAAGAAGGCGCTCGCCGAGTCCGGCTATGACGGCACGCCCGTCGTGGTCATGGTGCCCGGCGATGTCGTGACGCTGAAGGCGCAGCCGACGGTCGCGGTGCAGCTGCTCCGCGAAGCCGGCTTCAAGGTCGATGCGCAGGCGACCGACTGGCAGACGGTGGTGAGCCGTCGCGCCAGCCAGAAGCCCCCGAAGGAGGGCGGCTGGAACATGTTCTTCACCAACTGGGTCAGCGCCGACGTGTCCAACCCGATCTCCAATCTTTCGATCGGCGGTCAGGGCAAGAAGGGCGGCTGGTTTGGCTGGGCGGAAGACGCCAAGATCGAGAAGCTCAAGGACGACTTCGTCCGCGCGGCCTCGCTCGACGATCAGAAGAAGATCGCGACCGAAATCCAGAAGGAAGCCTACGATCAGGTGATCTACGTGCCGCTCGGCCAGTATCTGGCGCCGAGCGCATGGCGGAAGTCGCTCTCCGGCGTGCTCGACGGCCCGGCGACCCCGGTGTTCTGGAACATCGACAAGTCCGAATAAGGCGAGGGTGCATTAGCGCCTTCTGAACCGACTATCACGCGGCGCCGCTGTCATCAGCGGCGCCGCTCGCCAAAGGAACGCGTCAGGAGAACTCGTCAGCAGAACTCGTCAGGAGAACTTCAATGTTCCAACTCATGCGCCGTGGGCGTCGGGCGTTCGCCTCCACACTTGCGATGTCAGTCTTGGCGCTTTCGGCGCTCGCCTCGCCGGTTCTTGCCGCAGGCAAGACCATTACCGCGGTGATGCATTCGGATCTGCGCATCCTCGATCCGATCTTCACCAGCGCCTATATCGCGCGCGACCATGGCTACATGGTCTACGACACGCTCATCGCGACCGATTCGAATTTCAAGATCCAGCCGCAGATGGCGGACTGGAAGATCTCCGACGACAAGCTGACTTACACCTTCACGCTGCGCGATGGTCTGAAGTGGCATGACGGTATGCCGGTCACCGCGGAAGATTGCGTTGCTTCGCTGAAGCGCTGGGCCGCTGTCGATAGCATGGGGCAGCAGATGATGCTGTTCACCGCGAGCATCGAGGCGACTGACCCCAAGACCATCACGCTGAAGCTGAAGGAGCCGTACGCGCTCGTGCTGGACTCGATCGGCAAGCCGTCCTCGCGGGTCGCTTTCATGATGCCGAAGCGTCTCGCCGAGACGCCGGTGGACAAGCAGATCCCCGAGCAGATCGGCTCCGGCCCCTTCAAGTTCGTGCAGGCTGAATTCCAGCCCGGGGTGAAGTCGGTCTATGTCAAGAACACCGACTATGTGCCGCGCAAGGAGCCGTCGAGCTGGACTGCCGGCGGCAAGGTGGTGAAGGTCGACCGCGTCGAGTGGATCACCATGCCGGACGCCCAGACGGCGTTGAACGCGCTGCAGTCGGGCGACATCGATTTCATGGAAATTCCCGCCATCGAAATGTTGCCCGCCATCGAAGCCGACAAGGACCTCAAAGTCGAGATTCTGAACAAGTTCGGCTTCCAGACGGGCGCTCGGATGAACTTCCTCCATCCGCCGTTCGATAACGTCAAGGTTCGCCGCGCGGCACTCATGGCGGTCAACCAGAAGGACGTGCTCGATGCGCTGATCGGCAATCCCAAATACTACAAGACTTGCGCCGCGGTCTTCATCTGCGACACACCGTTCGCGACGGAGATTGGCGGCGAGATCCTCGCGAAGGGTGGCGACGTTGCTGCGGCCAGGAAGGCGCTCGCCGAATCCGGCTACGACGGGACACCCGTCGTGCTCATGGCGCCGGGCGACGTGCTGACATTGAAGGCTCAACCGATTGTGGTGGCTCAGCAGCTGCGCGAAGCCGGCTTCAAGGTCGACTTGCAGGCCACCGACTGGCAGACGGTGGTGAGCCGGCGCGCCAGCCAGAAGCCCCCGAAGGAGGGCGGCTGGAACATGTTCATCACGAACTGGGTCAGCGCCGACGTCTCCAATCCGATTTCCAACATCGCCGTGGGCGGGCAGGGCAAGAAGGGCGGCTGGTTCGGTTGGGCGGAGGATGCCAAGGTCGAGCAGCTCAAGGACGCCTTCGTCCGCGCGGCCTCGCCCGACGAGCAGAAGAGGATCGCGACCGAGATCCAGAAGGAAACCTACGATCAGGTGCTTTACATGCCGCTCGGCCAGTATCAGTCGCCCAGCGCCTGGCGGAAGTCGCTGACCGGTGTGATCGACGGCCCGGCGACACCGGTGTTCTGGAACATCGACAAGTCGGAGTAAGCAGCCGCGCATCGCCCGAAAACGCAGCGCAGGAATTCAGCGCAAACATGCGCAGTCCGGAGTAGGGCGCGTCTCTCAGCAGTGGCTGTCGCGCACCCCTTCAGGGCCTTCGCTTGCGAAGGGCGGTGTGAAGGCGGGCTGCTTTACGCCGGCATCCTTTCGCTGCGCCTCAGTCAGTTCCGGCGCGTGATCGGTTTCGTTGCGTTTCGGTTCCATGAGGCGACCTCTCGAAAATGCTGCAGGACAACATCGAGGCGCCTGCGAAGTTCCTCACACGAAGGGGCGATGATGCGGCTTGAACAGCCGTCCCTTCTCCACCACCAGCACGATCGCGAGTGCTGCAAGCGTCGACAGGAAGAATCCGATCGAGAACGGCAGCAGCGTGCCGTCGAAACTCTGGCCGATCGCCGTTCCGACCGCGATGCCGATCAGCGTCGTGATCGAGCCGTAGAGCGAGGAGGCGGTGCCTGCGATGTGGCCCTGCGGCTCCATCGCGAGCGCGGTGAAATTGGCGACCATCATGCCGAACGAGAACATCATCAGCGCCGACAACGCCATGAATAGCGGAAGCGGCAGCACACCGAGGATCTGGGTCAGCAGCATCACGCCGGCCACCGCGGTGTAGAGCGTCAGCGCGCCGTGCGAGATCACGCGCATGCCGAGCGTGCCGACCAATCTGGCGTTGAGGAAGCCGGCGACGGCTGTGCCGGCCGCGATCGCCGCAAAGGCGAGCGGGAAATAGTGGCCGAGGTGATAGATGCCGGTGAACACCTGCTGCGCCGAGAACACGTAGGCGAACAGCGCGCCCATGACGGCGCCGGCGGCCGTCGCATAACCGATGGTCTGGCGATTGGTGACGGTCTGGCGGAAGGCCGAGAACACGTCGGCGGGCGCCAGCGATCTGCGTTCGGACTCGGGAAGGGTTTCAGGCAGCCGCAACACGCTCCATGCCAGCGCAAGCACGCCGTAGACCATCAGTACGACGAAGATGCCGCGCCATTGCGTGACCAGCAGCACGGCCTGTCCGAACGAGGGCGCGATCACGGGCACGGCGATGAAGATCATCATCGCAAGCGACATCACGCTCGCCATGCGGCGGCCGGCATAGCAGTCGCGCACGATCGAGGTCGCGATCACGCGCGTCGCCGAGGTGCCGAGGCCTTGCAGTGCGCGCGCGAGCAGCAGCGTCTCGAACGAGGGCGCCGCGACCGCCAGCACGCTCGCCACCGCATAGACCGCCATGCCGCCGAGCAGCACCGGCCGACGCCCGAACCGGTCCGACAACGGGCCCATGACGAACTGGCCGGCGCCGAAGCCGATCAGGAAGGTCGACAGCACGAGCTGGAGATGGTTGGCGTTGGGAATGCCGAAGGCCACGCCGATATTGGGCAGCGCGGGCAGCATCATGTCCATCGCGAGCGGATTCAGCGCCATGATGGACGCGATCACGACAACGAATTCGGGAAAACCCATTGGACGGTGTCCCGAGGACACCCAGTCGTCAGCATTGACCTCGGACAAGCAGCTCACCTCTGATTTCAGAGGTCATATCTCATCCCCATGCTGCATCGCACAACCCTTGTTTTGGGATGGCTGTCAGGCAGGGCCGGGGACGGACAACAAATGGTGAAGACACGCCGCGCAAGCTCTGCCGCGCCGTGAATGCCGTGGTCACGTAACTCTGCCTCCAGCCACGCGTCGGCCGGCGCCGACATCGCCGAATTCTCCGAGAGCGTGAAGGCCGGTCTCGATGCCGAGGCAAAAGCCTTCGTGCGGCGCGGGCAGGCGATGACGGCGCGCATGGAAGCGTTTCCGAAACCAGGGATTCACCATAACAGCGCGGACAACCCATCGGGGAGATGAATCCGCAACGCATCCTGTCCAATGTGGCCCGACCGTACGCCGGATCAGGCGCCGACGGAACTTAGGAAACAGGCAGGGTACAGGCGTGTCCGACATCACCGGAACAGCACGATGGTCAGGACCGTCGGCCGACATGGCCGGCAAGCGCAACGCCTGGCTTGCCTGCCTGATCGCGCTGGTGGCGATGCTGGTGTTCGGCAATCTCGCCAACTATGCCGTGCCCGATATGAATTACGGCTGGGACGCTCGCGTCAACTGCGCCGCGGTCGATGCGCATGTCGATGGGCTCGATCCGTACTACGTGAAAAATCTGAAGGGCACCAAGTTCTCTTATACCTATCTGCCGGCGACGCTGGATGCCTTTCGTCCGTTGTGCGCAAGCGGCTTTCTTGTCGGCCATCAGCGCGGCGTCTTTCTCGCCATCGCCGTGCTCTGTAGCCTGTTGCTGCCCGGGATCGGCCGGACCCGCAGCATGGGTGACGTGGCGCTGAGGGGACTTTACGTGCTCGGCGCGTTCGTCGGTTTCGAATGGGTGCTGGCCTCCGGCAATTTCGCGATCCTCAGTGGCGGACTGACGGCCGCAGCACTTGCCCTTCTGCTTCGCCCCGCCAAGCCCGACGATCAAGATGACGTCCTTCGTATGGCAGGGGCGGCACTGCTTGGCCTCGTGATGTCGTTCAAGCTGGTCTTCTTCCCGTTGCTGGCCGCGCTGTATTTCCTGCCGCTGTCGCGGCGGCGGAAACTTGTCCTGATGACGGTGGCGGGCCTTGGCTTCGCGCTGCCGATGCTGATCTCGATCGCCGTCTATCCAGGCTTGTTCTCGAGCTGGTTGCTCGCGATCACGGGCGGGATCCCCGGTCAGCTTTCGGTCCGGATCGGGGAGACCAATCCATCGCTGCTACTGTTGGCGCAGGCCATCGTGGACCGCGTGGGGCTTGCCGACAGCAAGCCGCTGGTGTTCGCCATTTACGCAGTGGCGGCGACCAATTTGGTGCTCGCGCCGCTCGGCTGGTCGCTGCTGCGCGCGATCCGCAACAATGGGGGATCGTTGCCAGCCCGCCTCGACCGCTGGCTGATCGATCATCCGCAGGCCGCGATGCGGATCACGGTGCTTGCGATGTACGGCCTCTATCTCAGCTCGCCGCGCCTGAAGGAATATGCGTTTTTCGAGCTCGCGGTCTACGCCGCCGTCCTGATCGTCGATCTTCCGGCCACAGCCCTTGCAGCCGTGCTGACCATCGGCGTTGCCGTTCCGACGCTGGTCTCGATCATGGGGATTACGATCGAAGGTGGCTTTGTCCAGCTTGCGGTCGCGCTGATGTGCTTCTGGATCCTGTTGCTCGATTTTCGAGCCGAGCCGACACGCCTCGCGCAGCAGGGCGTGCGTCCATGACGAGTGTCGCCCCGTCCGCAGATGCGGGAGAGCAGCGGTCGTTTGCCGCAGGGGCGCCGCGGAGGGGCCGGTTGAGCCGCTTCCTGCTGATCTTGGCCGTATTGCTCCCCACGGCCGTCGCCGTCGATCTCAGCGTCAACAACACCTTCGGCTCGGACGTGCGGGTGAACTGCGCGGCGGTCGACGCCCATGGCGAGGGGCGCGATCCCTATTTCGTCAGAAACCTGAAGGGCACTGATCTTTCATACCCTTATCTTCCGGTCACCCTCGATGCCTTTCGGCCGCTCTGTGCCGGCGGCTTTCTGGGCGCGCACTACAAGGCCATCTATCTCGTGCTTGGGCTGATCTGCGTCCTGCTGCTGCCCGGTCTCGGCAGAGGCCGCGATGGCCTGCGTGATGTCGTGCTGCGTGGCGTGTTCGCGCTGGGTGGTTTTCTCGGGTTCGAATGGGTTTTGGCGAGCGGCAATTTCGCGATGCTGAGCGGTCTACTGACGGCCGCATCGCTGGCGCTGCTGCTGCGTTCCGCGCAGTCGGAAGGGCACAGGGACGCGAGCTTCGTGCCGCAGCTTGCCGGTGCGGCGCTGCTCGGCCTCGTCACCTCGTTCAAGCTGGTGTTTGTCCCGGTCCTCGCAGCGCTCTATCTGCTACCGCAGCCGCGGCGTCGCAAACTCATCCTGATCGCGGTGGCGGCTTGCATGTTCGCGCTGCCGATCCTGGTTTCGGTAGTGTTCTACGGCGAGCTGTCGTCAAGCTGGTTGAGCGCGATCTTCGGCCAGATTCCCGGACAACATTCGCCGGGGGGCGAGGATAATCCGTCGCTGCTCTTCCTCGCCCAGACCCTTGCGGATCGCGTGTCGCTCGCCGGCAGCAAGTCGGTCGTTGCCGTGCTCTATGGGCTCATCGCGGTTGCGCTTCTGCTCGCGCCGCTTGCCATTGTCGTATGGCGCATGGTCAGGGTACAGGGCAGGGACGCGAAGACCTCGCCGCTCGGGGCGCTCGACGACTGGCTGATGGATCATCCCGACGCCGCGATGCGCATCACCGTGCTCGCGATGTACGCGCTCTATCTCTGCGCGCCGAGACTGAAGGTCTATGCATTCTTCGAAGCGGCGCTCTATGCTGCCATCCTCGTCGTCGACCTGCCTGCGGTGCTGGTGGCGCTCCTGCTGACGATGGCGATTGCCATTCCGTTCGTGGTGGCGGTCTCGGGCATCGCGTTCGTGGACGGATTCGACCTGCTCACGGTCGCGATCGCCTGCTTCTGGATGATGCTGCGGGCGTACTCGGTCCCGGTCAGCTCAAATGGTGCGGGCAGCCGGGGTCGAACCGGCACAGCGCTTGCGCACCGAGGGATTTTAAGTCCCTTGCGTCTACCAATTCCGCCATGCCCGCTTGATCCAACGAGATCAAACACTTAAGTCCTGCCCAGCGGTCTGGAATTGGCGCTCATGCGCTGGACAGGCGGTTCTTCCTTAAGCGAGCCGGCGGCACAAGGCAAAGCCTCAATCCGGACATCTGGCCCTGCTTTAGGCATTCTCAATTCACGGGGACTATTTTTCCGGCCATGCCTGCTTCGCTTTCCTCTTCCCTGCGCGCCCGCTGCGCGGTTGCCGCGCTGGTCGCGGCCGGCTTCGCGCTGTCCGGCTGCGCCGGCGTGAGCGAGACGATCGCTCCGGCCTTCGCCGATCCCGCCAAATACGAATTGTACGACTGCAAGCAGCTCGAGGGGGAGCGCAAGGCGCTCGCCGCCCGCACCGCCGAATTGCAGAAGCTGATGGACAAGGCGGAGACCGGGACCGGCGGCGCCGTCGTGTCCGAGCTTGCCTACCGCAACGATTACGTCGCGGTCCGTGGCTCGGCGCAACTGGCCGAAGACGCCTGGCGCCGCAATAGGTGCCGGGAAACGCCGCCCGGTGCGCCGCCGCCGGCTTCTGCGTCGCCGCAGCGGCCGGATATCAAGCCTGCGCCGAAACGCTAGGGCCGCCAGCCGTAGATCCAGTCCTGCCGCGCCAGCATGCGGTCCGGCCCGAGTGCGCGGATCGCGAGATCGCGCGCGAGCGCGACAGGGCCGCCGAGATGATAGATCCGGCCTTGCAGTCGCGCGGTGCGCTGCACCTTCCTGACCCGGGCCTGACGTATCAGGCCATATTGTTTCAGAGCAGAAGCGACGCTGCTTGCGTCCTCGGCGGTCTCGACGCTCAGATGCTGGGCCAGCACGGCCGCATCCTCGATCGCCATGCCGGCGCCTTGCGCTGCGAACGGCAGCATCGCGTGCACGGCGTCGCCGAGCAGCGCGACCGGGCCCTCAGTCCAGGGGCATCCGTCGGGAACGCCGAACAGCGCCCATTTGCGCCAGCTGTCGACGGCGGCGAGCATCATCCGCGCCGTCGGCGGCCAGCGTGGTGCGGCGAAGGCATCCATCACCTCGAAGGGATCGCCGGGCGTGCTCCAGCCCGGCCTGTTCCAGGTGCCCGGCAGCACCGCCACCACGTTGAGCTGGCGGCCGCCCGCGATCGGATAGGCGACGAGATGGGCGTTCGAGCCCATCCAGAGCTGCACCCGCCGCGCGGTGTATTCCTTCGGCAGCTGCGTGGCATCCAGCGTGCCGCGCCAGGCGATCAGCCCGGAGAAGCGCGGCTGCACTTCGGGAAATAGATGCTGTCGCACCGTCGACCAGATGCCGTCGGCGCCGATCAGGGCGCTGGCGAGATCGCTGCGGCGGATGGTCCCGCTGCGATGGACCACCGTCAGTCCCTTGGCGTGGGGCGCGACATCCTCGAATGTCGCGCCCAGCTTCAGATCGATATCGGGATGGTCCGCGACCGCGCCGGCGAGCGCGGATTGCAGGTCGGCGCGATGCACCACCCAGTAGGGGGCGCCGGCGCGATGGGCGGCGGCCTCGCCGAGCGGCATCTGCAACAGTTCGCCGCCGGCGCGTGCGCTCATGATCGAGACCGCTTCGGGTACGACGGCACGCAGCTTCAGCCGCTCCGTCAGACCGAGCTCGACCAGCACGCGGCTGGCATTGGGGGAGAGTTGCAAGCCGGCGCCGACGTCCTCGAGCCGCTCGGCCTTTTCCAGCACGACGATGCGAAAACCGCGGGCGGCCAGCGCAAGCGCAGCCGTCAGTCCTCCGATTCCGGCACCGGCAATGACGATCGTGCGCGGGAGGGCCACCCCTGACCGAGGGGGGCGATCAGGCCACCTTGTCCTTCAGCACGCATTCCGGCGGACGGGCTTCGCCCGCCTTCAGGTCGGCGGCGAAGCGGTACAGCGTCGAGCAGTACGGGCAGATGATCTCGTTGTCGTTGCCGAGATCGAGGAAGACGTGCGGATGATCGAACGGAGGGTTGGCGCCGACGCACATGAACTCTTGCGAGCCGATCTCGATGACGGGAACACCGGCATCGTTATGGAAGTGCGGGACGACATGGTCGGACATCGTAGTTCATCCTGGAGTGGCAATGGCGGCAGACACAATCAAACACTGACGCGGCATCTTTGAGGCGCTGCGGACCATAATGGTGGGTGCAGATGATTGCTAGTCTAGCGGAACCGAAAGGTTCGCAGTTGCCCCATGCTCATTTGCTCTTGCAAATTCGACACAATCTTGCGGCCTGAGAGAAGCCCTTCTTTCGTCGGGGACGTTGTGTCGCAATTTTGGCATACTATGTCTGTTGACGCGTAGAATTGCGGCAAAAGACGAACCATCAGGCGCGAATGATCTTAGGCAAATGATTTTGGGAAGGTCCAGGCTCTCGGCATGAAGTGGCTGCGAATCAGCTCAGCGTTGACCGGAATCGCTGCATGCAGCCTTGTGCTCGCACAGGTAGTACCGCATGCCCGCGAGGCCGGCGCTGTTCTCGCCGCCCAGGACGATCCCGCCGCCCTGTCCGAGCTCAAGCTCGATGCGGCTCTCGCGCGCAACGACCGCCTGATCCAGGACAATATCGAGGCGGCGCTTGGCGCAGGCGACGCCGATCTCGCCGACAGTTTTGTCGCGCTCGCGCGTGACCGCAACATCGCGCTGCCCGAGGACCTCCTGAGCCGGGTCAGCGACGCCGTCAAAACCGAAAACTCCACCTCGCATTTCGCCAGGCGCTTCGCCACCGGGCTCGTCACCGGGAATGCCGACGATGTCGCGAGCCTCTCGGGAACAGTGGCCGGCGATCTCTTCGTGATCGGCGATGTCAGGGACGCCGTTCGCGAGAGCAAGCATCTCGCGATGGGCGAGGACACCGACCGCCTCGTGCTCGGCCTTGCGACCGCGGGTCTCGCAGTGACGGCGGCGACCTATGTGTCGGCCGGCGGTGCCGCGCCGGTGCGCGCCGGGCTGACGCTGGTGAAGGACGCCCGCAAGGTCGGGCGGCTCGGCGAGGGTCTCGCCGCATGGGCCGGCCGGTCGGCGCGCGACGTCGTCGACACGCCGATGCTGCGGAATGCGGTCGCCTCCGGCTCGGTGCTGCGGCCGGGCGAGACGGTGAGCGCGATCAAGGCCGCGTTCCGCGTCGAGAAGGCCGGTGCGCTGGTCCGGCTCGGCAAGGACGTCACGCGCGTGGCCGAGAAGACCGGCACGCGCGGCGCGATGGACACGCTGCGCATCGCCGAAGGGCCCAAGGATGTCGCGCGCGCGGCGCGGCTTGCGGAAGCGCAAGGCAGCAAGACGCGCGCGATCATGAAGCTGCTCGGCCGTGGCGCGCTGCTGCTCATCGGCGGCGCGTTCGATCTCACGCTGTGGCTGCTCGGCGCGGCGCTGACGCTGTTCGGCTTGTTGTCCTCGATCAAGGCGACCACCGAGCGCCTGACGCAAGCCTGGTGCGATCGCAGGCGGCGCCGCCGGCTCCGCCAGGCGCAGTCAGCAGCCGACGCGGCTCTGGCAAACACGGCCGTCACGGCCTAAGATCAACCTCTCCCCACAACACTGCGGAACTGATGATGCCGAGCTTTCACAACGGCGCTGTTGAAATTGCCTATCTCGACGAAGGCGAGGGCGATCCGATCATCCTGGTGCACGGCTTTGCCTCGAGCAAGAACGTGAACTGGGTCTACCCGACCTGGGTCTCGGAGCTGCGCAAGAACGGCCGCCGCGTCATTGCGCTGGACAATCGCGGCCATGGCGACAGCGCCAAGCTCTATGAGCCCGCGCAATATTCGATTCCGACCATGGCCGGCGACGTGCTCGCGCTGATGGACCATCTCGCGATCCCGCAGGCCGACATCATGGGCTATTCGATGGGCGGGCGGATGACGGCCTGGCTTGGGCTGAACGAGCCGCAGCGGCTGCGCTCGGCGATCCTCGGCGGCATCGGCATCGGCGGACTGATCGAGGGCACCGGCCCCGGCGAGAACGTGGCCAAGGCGCTGGAAGCGGCCTCGCTCGACGACGTCACCGATCCCGTCGGCCGCACGTTTCGTGCGTTTGCAGACCAGACCCGTTCCGACCATCGTGCGCTCGCCGCCTGCCTGCGCGGCACGCGCGATCTCATGACCAGGGACGAGGCCGCGCGCATCGACGTGCCCGTGCTGATCGCGGTTGGTAGCACCGATGACGTTGCGGGTTCGGCCAGCGCGCTCGGTGCGATCATTCCCGGCTCGGAAGTGCTCGATATTCCCGGCCGCGATCACATGCGCGCGGTCGGCGACAAGGTCTACAAGACCGGCGTGCTGGATTTCCTGTCACGCCGCGGCTGAGGCGTCGTCCGTGGAGCATGATCCGGAAAAGTGTGCAGCGGTTTTCCGAAAAGATCATGCTCAAACAACAACCCAAAGCGCGATTCATCTCATCGCGCTTTGGACTCGTCGTCGCCGATCGATCGGAACAGCGCCATCAGCACCACGAAGGTCGCAACCCACACCATGCGTGCGCCATAGCGGTCGTGTGGCCCTGAGATGATGCCACAGATGAAGGCGTTGCCGAGCAGGGCCAGCGTCACGGTCGCGGCGAGCAGCGTCAGATCGTCCAACCGTCGCTGGGCGAGCGCGTGTCCGAGCAGCGCGAGCAGTCCCAGCATCGAGGCCAGCGCGACCGGCACGTGCAGCCAATTGATGTAGCTGAAATCGAGGCCCCATTGCTGCTGCCGCGCCGCGCGCATCGCAGCCACTTGCGCCGGGATGTAGTGCTCGATGATGCCGTAGGTATGGGGAATCCAGCCGCTGGTGCCTTCGCCGGTCGCGACATGCAGCAATTGCTGCCCCATCGCGCGCAAGGCCGCCTCGACCTGCCAGGCCGGATAGGCCGCGAGCGATTGCACGACGATGGTGCCCATTTCGTCATTCATGCCGTCAAAGCGGCCGAGCGTGTTGAACATGCTGTGGCCCCACAGGAACTCGTCGGCGGTCGGCGGCAGCTTGTTGCGATAGGGACAGAGCTTGAAGTTTTCGCGCGGGCAGTGGTCGTTGAGAAAACGCGCGACGATGCCGTCCTGCATCATGCGGCCGAAGGCGACGCCGGTGCCGCCGGGCGTCCAGGCCCATTTGCCCGACAGTGCATGGTTGGCCGACACCAGCATCAGGCCCCCCGCGACAATGGTCAGGCTCGCCTGCACCAGTCCGGCCATCGGGAGACGACGCCCGAGCAACGGCCGCATCATCCAGCCGGCGGCGCAGAGCCCGAACAGCACGCCGAGGGTGGCGCTGTGGGTCGCCGCGGCAAAGGCGGTGAAGCCGAACAGCGAGACTTTTTCGAGCGCTGAGGTCCGGCTTGCGCCGACGATCAGCAGGAACAGCGACAATATCGACAGCCCCGCAAAGATGTCGGTGAGCAGCATGCTGGCGAGCCAGGGCAGGGCGGTTGACAGGATCAGCAGCAGGCTGATCGCGACGAAGCGGAATGTCTGCATCAGCCCCAGCACGCGCAGCGTCAGCTGCAACAGCCACAGCGTCGACAGCGACTGGAGCGCGAGGTTGATCCAGAAGCCGAAATTCTCGCCGTAATGCAGATAGAGGCCGAACACGGTGGACCGGCTGGGGACGAGATAACCTTCGTACCAGCGCGCCAGATAGCCGCCGGTATCCCATTGCAACAGCGGATAGCCATTCCAGAACGCAGGCCCGATCATGAGGAGGGGCAAAGCCACCGCCGCCAGCCGCAGCCAAAACGACCCGGCAGCGCGGGCGCGCAAACTATCGGTGGTGATGCTCAAATCCGCTCCCGTCCCCAACAGACCATGACCGCAATAACGCTCGGGACGAAATTCACCAATAGTTTGACGCCACCCGGCTTGAATTTGGCGAGACTCTGACCATTTCAAGCCGACCTTGCCGCCTGGGGGCGTTCCGAGAAACTGTTGCGTTTCAATGCGTTGGGTTGCTTTCGCGGGGCAAGGCACTGTTCACTCTCAGGCAAGCCCGCCGGGACTTTGTCGCCTAGACTGTGTTATAGAGCCAGCCAAACGAGCCAATTCGAAAGAGCAGATCCCATGGCAGTGCATCAGGTCAATCCGGGAGGAAAGCTCGCAACGCTCGATCCGATCTGGGAACGGATCCGCGGCGAGGCGGAGGACATCGTCCATCGCGAGCCCGAGCTTGCGACCTTCATCTATTCGACGGTGCTGCATCACAGCCGCCTGGAAGATTCGGTGATCCATCGGGTCGCCGACCGGCTCGATCATGCGGCGCTGTCGGGCGACCTCGTACGCCAGACCTTTGACGAGGCGCTGCGCGACGACCCCGATCTCGGCAACGCCTTCCGCGCCGATCTCGTCGCCGTCTACGACCGCGATCCCGCGACCTCGCGCTTCATCGATCCCTTGCTCTACTTCAAGGGCTTCCATGCGATCCAGACCCATCGCCTCGCGCACTGGCTCTATCTGAAGGGCCGCAAGGATTTTGCCTATTACCTCCAGAGCCGTGCGTCGGCGGTGTTCCAGACCGACATCAATCCCGCCGCGCGCATCGGCCGCGGCATCTTCCTCGACCACGCCACCGGCTTCGTCTGCGGCGAGACGGCGGTGATCGAGGACGACGTCTCGATCCTGCACGGCGTCACCCTCGGCGGTACCGGCAAGGAGAACGAGGACCGTCATCCGAAGATTCGCCATGGCGTCCTGATTGGCGCCGGCGCAAAGATTCTCGGCAACATCGAGATCGGCCATTGCGCGCGCATCGCGGCCGGCTCGGTCGTGGTCAAGCCTGTGCCGCACAATGTCACGGTCGCGGGCGTGCCCGCCAAGATCGTGGGCGAGGCCGGCTGCGCCGAGCCGTCGCGCACCATGGACCAGATGATCAACGCGATGGGGCTTTAGGCTCGCCAGTTAAGGGCCGGATTTTCCGGCCCTTTTCGTCCCCAAATTCTTTGCCAATTCATGCTGGCGGTTCGCAGCGTCTCGTCCTAAAACCCGCCGACCAATTTTGATCGGAGACTTGCCGTGGACGTCAAAGAAGTCAGAAAGTTAGATGCGTATTTGAAGCGCGTATTCGGCAATCCCAAGATCCGCGTCGTGCCGCGGCCGAAGAAGGATGACTCCGCCGAGGTCTATATCGGCGAGGAGTTCATCGGCGTGCTCTTCGTCGACGACGAGGACGATGATCGCTCGTTCCAGTTCCAGATGGCGATCCTGGAAGACGATCTGGTCGATCAGGAATAATTCGGCGCCGTCATCGCGAGCGGAGCGTCCAGAACCTGCTCACGCCGTGCTGCGTCCGAGGGCGCGCATCGGAAATCGAGGCGCGCTCTTTCCACATCGTCATTGCGAGCGGTCATCGACGTCGCCACCGCTCGTAGCTCGCTAACGAATTCGGCGATTGCTGAGTTTCGCCTTTCGAATGATTCCAGATAACCACCGGCTCTCGCCGCACGTCAGCCGCGCGATATGGACAGGCCCGCGAGAAGCGGAGCGTATGCGGCGAGCCTGCGGGATACGAACTCCGTGAAGAGCCGCACGCGCTTGGTCTTGCGTGTCTCCCCCTTTGTGAGGAGCCAAACCGTTCCGTACATGTGCAGGTCGGTACCCGGCACCCTCACCAGCAGGGGATCGGCATCTCCGACGAAGCACGGCAGTGTCGTGATCCCGAGCCCTTGCTGTACAGCAGCGATCTGCGCCCCGGCGTCCGAGGTCCTGAATGGAACCCCGTTGGTACGAACCTCACCCTCGCTGGCCCAATCCGGAATTCCATGAATGCTGATGACGATCCACCGGACGGGATCAGGCACGTCCGCACGCCACGCGGCTAGTCGATCCCTGGACATGTAGACGCCGCCGAACAGCTCCGGTCCCTTCATGCCGTGAAGATTGAGCGGCAGGGTTTTGCGGTCGTAGACGACGCGGATCGCGACGTCGGCCTCTCGGTTGGTCAGGTTTGCCAGCTCGCCGGACGACAGGATATCCATCTCGATGTCCGGATGCAGACGCGCGAAATCGGCGAAGTCCGGCATGAGCAGGTGGGTTGCGAGGGGCGGCGCCAGCGTCACCCGCAGAAGCCCGCGCACGCTCTGGTCGCGCCCGAAGACGCGTGTCTCCAGCAGGTGCGACGATGCTTCCATCTGGTCCGCGAACTCGAGGACCTCCTCGCCCGCAGCCGTCAGGCGGTAGCCTGAAGGCAGCTTTTCGAACATGTGGACCCCGAGGCGTTCCTCGAGCTGGGCGATGCGTCGCAGCACGGTCGCGTGGTTCACCCCGAGGCGCTCGGCGGCAGCCCGCACCGAGCCTCCGCGCGCGACGGCAAGAAAATAGCGAACGTCATCCCAGTCGATCATGGTGCAATCCCGCACCGCGCGGTGCGCCTTTCCGAGCCTCTATCTAGCACGTCGAACAGCACCGCGGCTGGCGTCAGTCGTTCAGCCGGATCGATTTCGCACCACCGATGTGCGCGCTTCTGCACTCAACGCCTGACGCCTGCAGACCCATCTCGAGGTTCTCGGGGGCAGATGCTGTCCCGACACCACGAAAGGAAAAGTCTTGGGAAAGCTTGAAGGCAAGGTTGCAGTCATCACGGGTGGATCGAGCGGCATGGCGCTGGCGAGCGCCAAGCGGTTCGTTGAAGAAGGGGCTTACGTTTTCATCACGGGCCGGAGGCAGGAGGCGCTCGACGAGGCCGTCAAGCTGATTGGCCGGAACGTGACCGGCGTGCGAGGCGACGCGGCCAATCTCGACGACCTCGACCGTCTGTTCGACACGGTCAAACGGGAAAAGGGCAGGATCGACGTCCTATACGCGAGCGCCGGCATGGGTGAAGCCGTCCCACTGGGCGAGATTACCGAGCAGCATTTCGATGCGGCCTTCGGCCTGAACACGCGCGGCACGCTGTTTACGGTTCAGAAGGCGTTGCCGCTGTTTCGCGATGGCGGATCGATCTTCATGACCGGGTCGGTTGCTTCGGTGAAGGGTTTTCCTGGCTACGGCGTGTATGCGGCGAGCAAGGCGGCGTTGCGCTCATTCGCACGCACCTGGCTCAACGAACTGAAGGGCAGGAATATCCGGGTGAACGTGTTGAGCCCGGGGCCGATCGCCACGCCGATGCAGGACCAGGTTCTCACCGAGGAGGCGAAGCGGATGTTCGAATCCCTGATCCCGCGGGGAAAGATGGGTCGCCCTGAGGAAATTGCGGCGGTCGCGCTGTTTCTTGCGTCGGACGATTCCAGCTTCGTGAACGGGGTGGAGCTGTCTGTCGACGGCGGCTTCTCGGCCATCTGAAAGGCCGGGGAATCAATATCAACACGGATCGGAGAAATATGATGAGCTATGCGATTGTAGGATTCGGTGCGGTAGGACAGGCCTTCGCCCGCGCTTTCGCCCGTAAAAACATCGACGTGACCGTCGCGAGCCGCCGGCCGCCCGAGGCGTTGGCGCCGCAGGCTCGGGCGATTGGACCCGGGGTCGTCGCCAAGTCGCTGCGGGATGCACTCGAGGCCGACACAATCATCCTGGCGGTCCCGTTCGGGGAGCATCGCGCGGTTGCGAAGGCCCTGCCGAGCTGGGAAGGCAAGACAGTCATCGACGCGACGAACGCGTTTGGCGTTCGCCCTGAAGAGCTGGACGGCCTCCCGTCCTCCGCCTTTGTCGCGAGGGCGTTCACCGGCGCCAAGCTCGTGAAAGGTTTCAATCACCTGGCTGCGGCCGTCCTGGCTGCCGATCCGATCGTCGAGGGTGGGCACCGGGTCGTCTTTCTGTCTGGTGACGTCGAGGACGCGATCGCTCCCGTGGCGGCCCTGGCCAAACAACTCGGGTTCGCACCGGTCAAGCTGGGAAAACTCAGCGAGGGCGGCGCGCTGGTGCACGCACGCGGCCGCATTTGGGGCCCGCTCATCTTCCAGGACGTGTTCAAGAAGGAGCAGTAATCGATCTACGACCGGAGCTCGCCATTGCAGGCCGACAAAGTCCCTGCAGCGGCAGCAGAGCGGCCGTGCTCAGCCCTTCGGTCCGCGCAACTGCGTCGTCAATTTCTCCATCGCCTCCGCCACGTCGCGCCATTGCGACAGCCAGCTGCGCGGAAAGCGGAAGGTGAGGTCGGCGCCGCCGACGCGGCGCTCGGACAGGCACATGCCGGGCGTGGCTGCATCGCGCGTGCAGCGCGCCGTCAGCGCGGGGCTGGTCGCTGAATAGAGGTCCTCGCTGCCATAGGGCGTGTCGGCGCGGAACGTCCGCACCGTCAGCCCGTCGTCTGGCGTCGCCGTGGCCTGGTCGAAATAGCGCGGATAGATCGTCGCAGTTCGCTGCTCGGGCGAGAGCGCATCGTGATGCGCGGCGATCGACAGGAAGACACGGTCGATCGGCTGCATCGCCGTGTCCACCGTATCGGCCGTCACGTGCCGCGGCCCGTTCGGCGCTTCCAGCGAGGGATAGAGGAAATCGAGATCGATGCGCTCCTGCGGACCGGAGTGCCGCTGGATCTTCATCCGGATCGCCGGGATCGGCAGGTTGAACAGCGTGCCGCCGACGCTGACCGGCAGCTTGTCCGGCGCGTCCGCACCGCCCGCGCTCCAGGTCGGCCACAACAGATAGGCAACCAGCGCGATCGCGCTCGCTGCGAATGCGCCGGTGAGCGCCAGCGGCACGAGATGCGTCCGGGCGCGCGTCCTTGCGCTTGTCCTGGAAGAGCGCGGAGAGCTTGCCGAAAACACCGTCATGACGTCGTGCAAATGGTCCCGGAGGTCGGCCGGTGGCCGACGAATCACCGGCGAATATGCCACGCGGCGGCGAGTTCGCGGAAGGTTCCCAGCTACCAGGATCGGAGGAGGGCCCTGCGTGAACCGGGCGGCAACGTTAACCTTCGCTTAAGGATAATGTAGCGTTAACCGGCACTATTTGTCACAGGAAAGCTCCTCGCGTTGCGTATGGGCGGACTGTTCCGATGACACCTGAAGCTTTCAACACGCTCTTCTCGATCTGCATCGGCTTCGCGCTCGCGGGCGCGCTCGCAAATGGATACCAGGCGATGTCGCAGAGGCCCGCAGGCTTCGGGCTGTTGCAGGAGGGCGTGGCCCCCAGGACGTTTGCGGCGGTGCCGTTCCTGGTGTTCGCGGCGCCCTTCATCATCATGCGCAACACGCTGCGCGGCATGCGGCTGGAAAGCCGCCGCTTCGAGTTCGTGATGATGGCGACCGTCATCGCCGGCTTCTGGAGCATGATGAGCGGCACCTTCTTCCTGATGACGTTGCGCGCGACCGGCGTGCTGGGCTGACGCCTTGCAGGGCTGCATGGCGCGGCGGCCCTTTGCCTCCGCGACGTCGTTTCGCTATGGCTGGGGTTGACGCGACAGGAGACCTCCATGGCGATCTACGAGCTCGACGGGCAGGCGCCCGATCTTCCCTCTGACGGCAATTACTTCATCGCGGAGACTGCTACCGTGATCGGCCGCGTGCGCCTGAAGCCGGGCGCGAGCGTCTGGTTCGGCGCGGTGCTGCGTGGCGACAACGAGTGGATCGAGATCGGCGAGGGCGCCAACGTGCAGGACGGCTCGACCTGCCACACCGATCTCGGCTTTCCCATGGTGATCGGCAAGAACTGCACCGTCGGCCACAACGTCATCCTGCACGGCTGCACCATCGAAGAGGGCGCGCTGATCGGCATGGGCTCGATCGTGATGAACGGCGCGAAGATCGGCCGCAACAGCATCGTCGGCGCCGGCTCCGTCATCACCGAGGGCAAGGAGTTTCCCGAACGCTCGCTGATCATCGGCTCGCCCGCGCGCGTGATCCGCACGCTCGACGACGCCCAGGTGCAGAAGATGGGAAGTGCGGCGCGCTTCTACGTCGGCAATGGTCCGCGCTTCAAGAAGGGCCTGAAGCGGATCGGCTGAGCTCAGCCGCCTTCAGCCTCGCGGGCTTCCATCGCGCGCTGCGCGTTCGCCGTCTGCAAAGGGATCGCGATCCGTCATCTTGCTTTTACCTTTCTGGTTCTGGAGCGCGCCCTTGGTTTCTCCGCCTCGCGGTCCAGTCGTGCGCTCTTGCGCAAGGCGTCCCTGAGGTCGATCGGGATGCCGTGCTTCTTCAGGAGGTCGGCGAAGGCTTCGTCCGCAAGCTCCTGAAACGTCGCCATCCTGTCGCGCCCCAATTGCTTCAGCTTGTCGAACGTATCCTCGTCGAACGCGATCAGTTTGCGCATGATCGTTTCTGCCTCCCTGTTTCAAGCTGATTGCTCGCGTGGAAGTGAGCCATCCCGCCTATCATCAATGATCGAGTGACATTAGCTTGGCCTCTCTTTGGAGTGTGGACGGTTTCCACGCGGAGGATGAGTTGATGTTACGCAAGATGATCATGGCCGCACTGGCCGTCGCGGCAGTCGGTCTCGCAGCGCCTCAGACGGCGCAAGCGAGGGGCGGTTTCGGCGGTGGCGGCCATATCGGCGGCGGCCATTGGGGCGGCGGCGGTGGCTGGGGCCATGGTGGCTGGGGTCATGGCGGCTGGGGCCATGGCTGGCACGGCGGCGGCTTCTGGCCCGGTGTCGCAATCGGTGCCGGCATCGCGGGCGCCGGCTATTACGGAGCTTATGGCTATGGCTACGGCGACCCCTATTATTACGGCGCCGGCTACGACGATGGCGGCTACGGCGCGCAGTGCTATCTCGTGCGGAAGCGGGTCATGACGCAATGGGGCTGGCGCGTCCGTCGCGCTCAGGTCTGCGAATAGGGCTGAGACCAAGCGCGGGTGCCTGGCCGAGGCACCCAAATACCGCGGCAGTAAAAAACAAGGCCGTTGACGCAGTATACCGTCAACGACCTTGCCAGCCCCGGATATTAAAATCGGCTCACGCCATCCGGTATGGGCGAGCATCGCGCGGAATCATACGGACGAATGTGATCCATTTCACAAGTGGCAAAAATAAAAGACGTCTGCCCGGGATCCAATCAGCTGCGAGCGCGTTTGCGCGCGCTGGCGTGGACGCGGTGACGCGCCGGTTTCCTTGAGGTAACCGAGGGCGTATCCGCCTCGGTGGAGCGGACGCTGGCAAAGGATTGCCGCAAGCCGTCAATGGACTCGTTGAGATTGGCGACCTGGTCCGACAGGCGCTTGGTGTCGGCCTGCTGCGAGGCGAGCAGCTTCTTCATGGTCAAAAGCTGGTCCTGGACCACTTGGAGCTGGTCGATCGATTCCTGCTGGGTCGCTTCCAGCCCCTTGGTCTTCTCGACGAGCTGCTCGGAGGCCTGCGCCGTGCGCGCCTGAAGCTGCCGCGACGCGACCACGCGGTCGGTCTCAGGCGCTGTGCCGGTATAGGCGCGCCAGATCGCGATCGAGGTGACGCCGGCGATCAGCAGCAGCAGCGCTGCAGCCGTCAACGCGATCGGCTGGGCACCGAGACGGAGGAGGGGATTGGACCGTGTGTCCTCTGCGAGATCGATCATCGCTGACAAAACCCAAACTGAAACTTGGTGAGTGGCGAAGAGCGGCAGCACAAGAACGCAGAACGAGGCGGCGTCCCGAAAGCGTTACAGTTCGGCAACAAATGGGACGAAAAGGTGGCCGCCGCTGGAAAAAGCGCAATTGACCCAAGGCGACGCTCTGGCGGGCGGGGTCGGCACGCCCAAACGAAGTCCCTCTCCTGGCCGAAATCAGGTTGAGCGGAGAGTATCAGGGTACGGGAAGCTTACGGTTGGAACGGCGCAAACGGGCCTGAATAGGTCTTCGAACGCGGTGCCGCATAGGGGCCGCGCCGGGAGGTCGTCAGCGCAAGCCGCACCAGTCCCTCCGCCAGCGTCACCGCAGCCGCAACGCCGTCGACCACCGGCAGGCTATGGGTGGCTGAGAGCTCGGCTGCGAGATCGGCCATGCCGGCGCATCCCAGCACGATGGCCTCGGCGCGGTCGTCGCGGATCGCGGCCGTGATCTCCGTGGAGATTTTGGCAAGGGCGTCTGCATTGCGTTCCTCGAGCGCTAGCACAGGGACCTCGGCGGCCCGGACGCGGGCGCAGCGCTCTGCAAGGCCATACTTCCGCAAATTATGCTCGATCGGCACGATGGAGACGCTGAGCGTTGTCACCACCGCAAAGCGCGCCGCGATCAGGCTCGCGACGTGGAAGCCGGCTTCGCCGATGCCGATCACCGGCGCTTTCGCCGCCGCACGCGCAGCGTCGAGGCCGGTGTCGTCGAAGCAGGCGATGACATGCGCGTCGGCGCCGTCGCGGTCAGCGTCGCGGATGCAGCCGAGCATGCCGGGGACGGCGAAGGCTTCGTCGTAAAACCCCTCGATCGAGACCGGCCCCATCGTGGGCTGGCGCGCATCGATCACCGTATCGGGCAGCGCGATCGCGCGCGCCGCCGCGGCGACTTTCGCCGTCATAGCTGCAGTGGTGTTGGGATTGACGACGTGCAGTCGCATCGCAGTTAGACGAGCCCTTTGCCGGCGTCCGAGCCCTTGGCCGCCTGCCGCTTGTTGAGCATGTGGATGGTGCCGAGCGCAAGCGTGATCACCGCGAAGGACACCGCGGAGATGATGGTGCCGAGTGCATAGATGTCCGGGTTCGTCACCGTCGTGGTGAGGCCCTGGAGGTCGAGCGGCAATGTATTCACCGCGCCGATCGCCTGGCTGGAGCGCGCGAGTTCGTCCCAGGACAGCGTGAAGCCGAACAGGCCGATGCCGATCACCGAAGGCAGGATGATCGGCAGCACGACGTGACGGAAGGCCTGCCACGGCGTCGCACCGAGATCGCGCGCGGCTTCCTCGAGTCGGGGATCAAAGCGGTTGAAGATCGCAAACATGATCAGGAGGCCGAACGGCAGCGTCCAGGTCAGATGCGCGCCGAGCCCGGAGGTGAGCAGGCCCATCGAGGTCTCAAAATTCTCGTTCCAGTGTGCCTTGATCAAATCGTCGATGATGCGGAATTCGAGCGAGATCCCCAGTGACGTGATGATCGAGGGAACGATGAGGCTCGCGATCGCCGAGTAGAACAGGATGCTTTGCGCTTTGAACTTCCGGCGGAAAGCCATGCCGGCGGCGACCGACAGCACGACGGTGACCGCCATCACGATGACGCCGAGCAGCAGCGAGCGGCGGAAGGCCGCGCCGAGATCGACGATGCCGGTGCCCTGGAACAATTTGGCCAGCCAGAAAGTCGACACGCCATTCATCGGGAAGGTGAGGCCGCCTTGCGGACCCTGGAACGACAGCACGTAGATCGCGATCATCGGGCCGTAGAGAAACAGCACATAGGCCGCGAAGAAGATCGCGAGCACGTAGAATGAGCGCGGGCGTCCTTCCTTCATCGCCTACAGCTCCTTCTTGATGTCGACGATGCGCGACATCATGGTGATGATCAGGAAGGTGATGACGAGCAGGATCACGGCATTGGCGGCCGCGGCCGGGAATTGCAGCGCGTTCACCCGTGTCTCGATGATCTTGCCGGCAGCCGCGATCTGCTGGCCGCCCATCACGCCGATGGTGATGAAATCGCCCATCACGATCGTGATGACGAAGATCGAGCCGATCACGATGCCGGGCTTGGCGAGTGGAATGATGACGTTGACCAGCGTCTGGAATCCGGTCGCGCCGGCATCATAAGCCGCCTCGATCAGCGACTTGTCGATGCGGATCATCGAATTGAAGATCGGCACCACCATGAAGAAGGTGAAGAGGTGAACCAGCGCCAGCACCACGGAGAATTCGGAGAACAGCAGCCATTCGATCGGCTGGCCGATCAGGCCCGTCTTCATCAGGCCGGAGTTCACCAGGCCGTTGCGCCCGAGCAGCGGGATCCAGGCGATCATGCGGATGACGTTGGAGGTCCAGAACGGGATCGTGCACAGCAGCGACAGTCCCATCTGCCAGGTCTTGGACTTGACGTGGAAGGCGAGAAAATAGGCGACCCAGAAGCCGATGAAGAGCGTGATGGCCCAGACCAGGAAGCACAGCTTCAGCGTCTTCAGATAGGTCTTGGCGATGGTGCAGAGATCGGGCAGCTGCGCGATGCAGCCTTCGAACGTGTCGGTGTAGCCGCGGCCCGAGAAGGCCGGCAGCAATTGATATTCGTTGTAGTCCCAGAAGGAGACGATGACGACGAAGACGAGCGGGATCAGGAAGAAGGCGAGAAACACCAGCATCATCGGCCCGGCCTGAAGCCAGGAGATGAAGGAGGGCGACAGGCGCGCCGCTTTTGCAGGGCGCGCCGTCTCCGATCCCCGGACGAGGTCCGGGGCTGGCTGTTGCAGGATGTCTTCCGACGTGTCCATCACGCCGCGATGAACTCGTTCCACTTGCGGACCATGTAGTCGTTCTCGTCCATCACGGCGTTCCAGCAGGCGACGCCGCCCATGCGGTCCTCGTAGGAGCCGCCATCGCGCACGGAGCCTGCCTTCTCCAGCAGCGAGCCGTCGGGCGCCTTGATGTCCTTCTCGGCCGCCTTGCCTTCCATCCAGTAAGCCCACTCGTAGGGCTCCATGTTGGCTTTCGCGGTCGAGAGCACGGCCGAGTAGTAGCCCTGGCGGTTGAGATATGCGCCGGCATAGCCGGACAGGAACCAGTTCACGAACTCATAGGCCCAGTCGAGCTTCGGACCCGAGACGCCCTTGGAGACGCAGAAGCCCGAGGCCCAGGAGCGATAGCCTTCCTTCAGCGGCTGGAAGGTGCAGGCGATGCCCATCGAGCGCACCTTCGTCACCGCCGGCGACCACATCGACTGGATGACTGTCTCACCCGAAGCCATCAGATTGACGCTCTCGTTGAAGTCCTTCCAGAACGCACGGAACTGGCCGGCTTTCTTGGCCTCGGTCATCACCTTCATGGTGAGATCGATCTCCTCCTTGGTCATGTTGCCCTTGTCGGCATATTTGTACTTGCCGGTGGCTTCCACGACCATTGCGGCATCCATGATGCCGATCGAGGGGATGTTGAGGATCGAGGCCTTGCCCTTGAACTCGGGGTTGAGCAGTTCGGCCCAGGAACTGATCGGGCGCTTGATGATGTCGGGGCGGATGCCGAGCGTGTCGGCGTTGTAGACGGTCGGGATCAGCGTGACGAACTCGGTCGCCGTCTTGGAGAAGGTCTTGGAATCCTTGCCTTCGAGATAGAGCACCTTCCAGGGCGCCGTGCCCTGGCCGCCGATCTTCTTGCCGCCAGGCGTCTCGCCCTTGGTGAAGACGGGCGTGATGTTGTCGAATTCCTTGATCTTCTTGGCGTCGAGGGCAAGGATGTTGCCCGACGGCACGATCTTCTTCAGCGAGAAATATTCGGTATCCAGCACGTCGAAAGAGTTCGGCTGGGTCATCACGCGCTTGGTCACGTCGTCGGTGGTTGCGGTGATGTACTCGATCTTGATGCCGGTGTCTTTCAGGCACTGTTTGGAGATGTCGTCACCCTCGTTCACGGCGGTGCCGAGATAGCGCAGCACCTTCGGCTCGGCCGACATCACGTAAGGGAAGCCGGTGATGGCACCGGAGCCGGCGGCGAGGCCGGCGAGACCTGCGGTGCTCTTGAGTAGCGTACGGCGGCTGACGCCGGTCTTTCTGGTAGTCTCGGTCATTCCAGTCACTCCTCTGTGTTGCGCATTTTCTACGATGACGGCGCTATTGCAGACGTTGCGCCTTGGCGGGATCCCAGGTGACCAGCACGCGGTCGCCAGGACGGAAGGGGTGGACGTCGAAGGTGGCTTCGGGAACGTGGGCGAACAGGGCGCTGCCGTCGTCGAGCGTGAGCGAGACGGCGACGTAGGAGCCCTGGTACTCGGTCTGGGTCAGCAGCGCCGGTGCGCCGAACGCGCCTTCAGTGACCGGCTTGATGCCGAGCTGATCGGCGCGCACGGCGATGAGGTTGCCGGCGTCGCTGAGGACGTTGTGGCCGCCGATGAAACGCGCCACGAATTCGGTGCGGGGATGGTGGAAGATGTCGCGGGCCGTGCCCTGCTGCTCGATCCTGCCCTGGTTCATCACCACGATGTGGTCGGCGAGCGCCATCGCCTCTTCCTGGCCGTGGGTGACCTGGATGAAGCTGATGCCGAGCTCGCGCTGCAGCCGCTTCAGCTCGCCGCGCATCTTTACCCGCAGGAACGGATCGAGTGCGGACAGCGGCTCGTCGAGCAGGAGGATCTGCGGCTCGGTGATCAGGGCGCGGGCGAGCGCGACGCGCTGCTGCTGGCCGCCGGAGAGCTGGGCCGGCAGCCGCGCCGCATAGGGCGTCATGGCGACGAGCTCAAGCAATTCGCCGGCGCGCTTGTGCCGCGTCGCACGGTCGACGCCGCGCATTTTCAGGGCAAACGCAACATTGTCGAGCACGCTCAGGTGTGGAAACAGGGCGTAAGACTGGAACATCATCGCCGTGCCGCGCTTGGCCGGCTCGAGATCAGTGACGTTCTGCGGACCCAGGATGATGTCGCCCTCGCTGACCGCCTCGTGGCCCGCGATCATGCGCAGGGTCGAGGTTTTGCCGCAGCCGGAGGGGCCGAGCAGGCAGCAATAGGTCCCGGCGGGAATCTTCAGATTGACGGTGTCGACCGCCAGCGTCGTGTCATAGCGCTTGGTGACGGCGACCAGTTCGAGAGCGGCGGGAGTGGCCATGGCGTGTCCGCGAGAGGGGCGATGTTCCCTCTCTCCGCAAGGTCCGTGCCAACAGCGCAAATTTGGTCGAATTTAGAAACTGTGCAGCGGAGTCAGGTCGTTAGATCGAATCCGGCCGAGTTTGTGCGGCGCACGGGGCGGCAGGGATATGCACACGAAATGGGCGAAGATTGTATAAAGTTTCGCCTGTGATTGGATACAGCTCGTCGACTACCATCGGACCGAACGTCGCGACTGCGCCCTCAAACCCAGCTCCTCGAACGAATGGCCGCCAAATCCCGCCCGAAATCCGATGCCCCCGACGTGAGCGATCGCGTCAGCCGGATCAGGGAGGGCGTGACCGCGGCGATCCTCGAGCATCGCCTGCTGCCGGGCACCAAGCTCGGCGAAGACGAGATCGGCGAGATCTACGGCGCGAGCCGCACGCTGGTCCGCACTGCGCTGCAGCAGCTCGCGCATGAAGGCATCGTCAACATCGAGAAGAACCGTGGCGCCTTCGTCGCGCGCCCGACACCGGCGGATGCCCGCGAGGTGTTCGAAGCGCGCCGGCTGATCGAGCCCACCATCGTCGATCACGCTGTCGACGCCGTCTCGCCAGTCTGGCTCAATCGCCTTCAGCAGCATCTTGCTGAAGAGCGCGAGGCCGAGCTGCGTGGCGATGCGCGCGCCTCGGTCCGGCTCTCCGGCGACTTTCATCGGCTCATCGCGGAGATGAGCGGCCACAGCATCTATCTCGGCTTCCTCAAAGAGCTGATCGCGCGCTCCTCGCTGATCATCCTGCTCTATCGCCGTCACGACACGCCGGCCTGCGGCACTGATCATCACGCCGAGATCGTCACCGCGATCCGCAAGCGCGACAAGCAGGCCGCGCGCGCACAGATGCTGTCGCATCTGAACGAGATCGAGGCTGAGCTGTTTCTGAAGGATCCCGCCGCCGACGAGCTGCGGCTCGCGGACGTGTTGGGCGCGTAATTCAATCGCACGGCGGGCGACGCCGCTGCGATCTTTCGTTGATCTCGCTTTCAGCCGAACATTTGCCATTTGATGATAGTTCGCCACACACGCGACAGCGGCACTTACGCATTTGCCGCAAATTCCCGATTCATCGCGCGATCATTGCATTTTGGATGGAGCCGTATGGCAGGGCTGCAAAATCGCCTTGTGGTTGAAAATTGACTCGCCTTGGTCGGCGGAATCAACTGACCGCAAGCGTCGAGTTCTAGAACGGAGCCGACATGCATTGAATCCGTTCTGCGGAGTGGTGCCGTGGCGCGACCTCTGGCTGACGAACGAGAGACGGCCTATGTCGCGACCGGCCATTTGCTCGGTGACGACACCGTGCAGTCGCTGGTCAACGAGGTGTGGCGACGCTTCAAATCAATTCGCGATGGCGAGAATTCACAGGTCTATCCGGCAATTTCCCGAGCGGCTCTGGCGCTCGGAATGTTGCTCGGCATCGGCTGGCTGACGTTCGCGTGGCGGCCCGTGGCTGGGACTGCATAACAACGTAGCGGGGCGGAGACTGAATATGTTGGGATTGAAAGTGCGGGCCGGGCTCGCGGTGCTGCTTGCAGTGTTTCTCTGTAGCGCGTCGCCAGCGCCGGCCCAGCAGGACCATGCCGTCCTATTCCGCAACGTCAAGATTTTCGACGGCAAGAACGCGACGCTCTCGGCCGCGTCCAACGTCCTCGTCAGGGATGGCAAGATCGAGAAGATCTCGACCGCGGACATTGCGGCGACCGGCCAGGTCATCGCCGGCGGCGGCCGGGTGCTGATGCCGGGGCTGATCGATGCGCATTGGCACGCAATGCTGGTGCGCCCGACGCCGATGGCGGCGCTTGCCGGCGATGTCGGCTACAACAACCTGCTCGCCGCCAGCGAAGCGACCGCAACGCTGATGCGCGGCTTCACCACCATACGTGACATGGGTGGGCCGACCTTTGGCCTGAAGCAGGCCATCGACGAGGACCTCGTCGCCGGTCCGCGCATCTATCCGTCCGGCGCCATCATCACCATCACCGGCGGCCATGGCGACTTCCGCCAGCTGTCCGACCTGCCGCGAACGATCGGCGGCATGCTCAGCCGCATGGAGCGGATTGGTGGCAGCATGGTGGCCGACAGCCCGGACGAGGTGCGCGTGCGCGCGCGCGAGCAGCTGATGCAGGGGGCTTCCCAGGTCAAGCTCACCGCGGGCGGCGGCGTGGCCTCGCCCTTCAGCCCGTTGGA
Organism: Bradyrhizobium monzae; assembly: GCF_021458635.1. Lineage (GTDB taxonomy): Bacteria > Pseudomonadota > Alphaproteobacteria > Rhizobiales > Xanthobacteraceae > Bradyrhizobium. Next base: position 367,130 of record NZ_JAIRDQ010000001.1, on the reverse strand, counting down.
CGTCTCGACCTTCACCGAGCCCGAGCTGCGCGCCGCCGTCGAGGCCGCCGACAATTGGGGCACCTACGTTGCCACGCACGCCTATACCCCGATCGCGATCCAGCGCTCGATCGCAGCTGGCGTGAGATGTATCGAGCACGGCCATCTCATGGACGAGGCGAGCGCCAAGCTGATCGCGGAGAAGGGGATCTGGCTCAGCACCCAGCCGTTCCTGGATATGTCCATGGGTGCCGGGCTCGGGCCGGCGGAGCAGGACAAGCTGCGGCAGGTGGTCGGCGGCACGGACCGTGTCTATCAGCTGGCAAAGAAATACCACATCAAGACCGCGTTCGGCACCGACGTCCTGTTCTCGCCGGCGCTGGCGGAGAAGCAGGGCTCGATGCTGGCCGCGCTGACGCGCTGGTACACACCGGCCGAAGCGCTGGCCATGGCGACGTCGACCAACGCGGAATTGCTGAGCCTGTCCGGCCTGCGCAATCCCTATCCCGGCAAGCTCGGCGTCGTCGAGGAGGGCGCGCTCGCCGATCTCCTGCTGGTCGACGGCAATCCGCTCGACAACATCGCTCTCGTCGAGGCTCCCGCGAAGAATTTCGTGGTGATCATGAAAGACGGCAAGGTCTACAAGAACATCCTGCCGCACTGACAGCGTGTCTCAAAAAAGTTGCGGCCAGCCATTGGGGGATGGCTGGCCGCGCGCGAACCGGTCTGGGACGGGGAGGGGTGGGGATGTGACCGGGTCGCGTAACTCGTTGTCTCGTTCCTACTGATCTCTTGCGCTGGCGGTGGAGACCGCCGGCTTGGTATCGCCGAGCGAAACCCAGACGTTGGGATCGGCCTGCGACTGTCGCTTGACGAAGCGGTAGCCGGTCTCCGTCCAGGCAACGACGCTCTCGTTCTGGTTGTCGAGAACGAACTCGCCCTTGTCGGTCTTCACCGTCAGCACCGCGTGTCCTTCGCCCTTCTTGTCGCGCACGACGGTGATGAGCAGGGCCTCGCGCGGCCAACCGGCATCAATCAGCATCTTGCGCTTCATCAGCACGTAGTCTTCACAGTCGCCGTAACCGTCGGTCGGCAGCGACCACTTCTCGATCACGCCCCAGTGGTCCTGGTCGGTCAAAGGCTTGACGGTCTCGTTGACCCAGCGATTGACCTTGGTCAGGTCGCGCCACGCGGTCTGCGACATCACGATGTCGCGCGGCTGCGTCGGCCCGCTCTGACACTGGGCGGCATTCTCTGCACAAAACTCGACCCAGCCGATCGGTGCACGCGTGGTGTCACCGAGGCTCGCGTAGAGCAGACGGCTTTCACCGGCCTGCGCTGCCGCGCTGATCCCGAAGAGCATGGCAGCAAGTGCCAATGCCTTCCCCTGTCCCCTGAAGTCCAACATTGCGGCCCCCGTTTCTTGTTGGGACCACATTGCGCACGGAGCTTTTGAGTTGGCGCTAAGTCAGCCAAGTCAAGTCGAGACGAATACAAGTAAAAGGCGCGGCGAATTCGATTTATACTTGAAGAAAATTCGACTAAAATTTGATAATACTGCAATTGATTCAAATTGTAGGGATTAACGCAGCAAACGCTGGCGGAACTGCTGCTTGCACGCTCAGGCAGCCCACGCGTTAACCGGGCGCGAGACCGCAGCCGGACGCGAAAAAGGCGGCGTCCGCATCGCGGAGGCCGCCTTGAGCTTGGAAAAGCAGCGGTTTTGGCGCGCTTTCGCTTTACCGCGCGGTAACGCTCTCTTCGAGAGTCTCGATCGGCTGCGAGTGCAGGAACTCCAGCGCGAAGCCGTCTTCGAGGTTTCGGACCACCCGGCCCTGGACCCGGCCGAGCAGAACCGTCGATTTCAGCGGCGGGCGGTTCTCTGCGGCGATGGCCGCGCCGGACAGCGAGAGGTCGATGATACGGCAGGTCATCTTGGTGCCGTCCTCGAGCGTCAGCACCGCGATAGGGTTGCGCGGCACGATACGGTCGTGGCGGCGGTCTTCCGGAAGGTTGAGGATGTCGCGGTTGGCGAGCCAGGTCAGCTGGGCCGCGAGCTTGTCGCGCTTGCGCGGCGTGGCGCCCACCGTCATGGCAAAACCGTTGTCGATGATCCGGGTGATCTTGCCCTCGACCCGGCCGATATGGTCGAGATAGGCGACCACGCGGTCGCCGACATTGCCGATGCCGGGTGCGAGCAGCGCGAGCCCGCCGGGCGACATGTTGATCACCTGGCAGGGGAATTCACGGCGATCCGGCAGCATGTATCGGCCGAGCAGGTGAACCTTCACCCGCTGGAAACGCCGACGTTCCTCGGCGGCCGGAAGAAATTTTTTGTTCGCCAACGCCATTTTCACTACCCGACCCCCCGCCCGGGCGGAGTCCGCCACGACCCTAAGGTGCATAGGGTTAATGCCGCGTTATGATTTGGCGCGCCTATCGCGCACAGAAACAATGCGTTCAAAAAGCCACATCAGCGGCGGGCAGGCCAGGACCGTCAGTGCGCCGAGGTCCAGCGCGACCGCGGCCGTTCCTGCCGATTTGGCCAGCCGCCCCGCTACCGCCGGTCCGAGCATCATCGCGGCATAGAAGAGAGTGTAGAACACGCCCATCCCGATCGCCCTGGTCTCCGGGGCGAGCACGCGGGCGGCCAGGCTCATGATCGGGCCGGCCGGATGGCCGCCGATCAGACCGATCAGGACGAGGATGGTGATGACGGCGTCGGACCGGCTCAGCCAGGCCAGCAGGGCGGCCACCACGACGCTGGCCGCAATCGCCAATATGAAGGGCCGCTTGAAGCGATCGGCGAGGTATCCGCCCGCCGGCACCGAGATCACCGACAGCCACATCACGACGCTGATCGCCGAGCCGGCCGCGGCGATGCTCCAGCCGCGCTCGGCCAGCAAGGAGGGGCCGAACGAGAAGATCATCGCGAAGCCGACATTATAGAGACCCCAGATCGCGCCCGCGACGATCACCGCCAATAGCGCCAGGCGATCGAGCTTGCCTGATCCAGCCGCGCTGACCATTGCGCCCGGCGGCGGCTGATAGAACATGATCAGCGCAACGCCGATCGCGCTCAGTGCACCGGTCGCGATGAACACGGCGCCCGCACCATAGGCGGTGCCGATCGCCGGCAGCACCAACAGCGAGATCGCAACGCCTGCCGGCCAGGAGTTGACGAAGATCGCCATCGCGGTTGCGATCTCCTTGCCGGCAAACCAGTCGGTGCCCATCTTGGTGAGTTGCACCGTCAGCAGCACGCCACCGGCGCCGGAGACCAGCCGGCCCGCCATCTGCAAACCCCAGATCTCGGTGGTCGCCATCACCAGGCTGCCCGCCGTCATCAGCAGCAGCGCCGCGATCGTGGTCGGCTTGTCGCCAAGGGTTCGCCCGATCGCGCCGCCCGGCAGCGCCAGCACCACGCCAGGGGTGAAATAGAGGCCGATCAGGAGGCCGATATCGGCGAGCCCGACGCCAAATGTCTTTTCGAGCAGCGGCGCGACCGCAGCCACGCTCTGGAACTGGAACGCGATGGTGAGGCGAACGACGAACAGGATCGCAAGAATAGCCCAGCGATTGCGCAATGCCTGATCTCCCCAACCCACTTTTCGAGCGTGCGGTCAGGAGGGACGAGAGTCAACCTTCCGTCTTCCGCGTCGCGCGCTGATAGAGCAGACACAGCAGCGCCAACAGCACTGCCGCAGATAGTCCCAGCGACCAATGAATGCCGATTGCCGCTCCGAACACGCCGACGGTGATCCCGCTGAACGCCCTCATGCCAAGTCCCGCCATATTATAGAGACCGACGACGCGACCGCGGATGTCGGGTGGCGCATTCAACTGCACCAACGCCTGCGCCATGGTGTTGAACGACAGCTCGAAGAAGCCGGCACAGAACAGCAGCACGATCGCAACCGGATAGATCCGTACCGCGGCGAAGCCGAACAGCGCCACGCTCCACAGCGTCGCGAGCAGGATCGCGGTGCGCGGCGTGCCCTTCAGGCGTCCCCAGGATTCCAGCGCAATGCCTGCGAGCAGCGCACCGGCGGCGTCGGCTGCGAGCAGTACGCTGTAGGACACGCCGGGATCGCCATGGCCGAGATCGCCGGCAAAGCCCGGCATCTGCGCGTGATAGGCGTTGCCGATCATGAAGGAGGTGAGGCCTGCCAACCACGTCATCGCCGTCAGTACCGGCTGGGTGCCGATCGCGCGCATGGTGTCGACGATGTCCGCAAAGCCGCGCACGGCGAAGCGCCGTACCGCGACGCTGCTGTCGCGCACCGGCGCCCAGAACAGCCACAGCAGCATCGGCAGGTAGAACAGCGTGTTGAAGATGATGCCGTGCGAGGTGCCGAGCGTCAGCATGATGAGACCGCCCACCGCAGGCCCGACCAGAATGCCGAGATAGCGCGCCATCGCATTCAGCCGCACCGCGCTCGGAAGGTCGGCGGGCCCGACGAGATCGTAGAGCAGCAGCTGGTTCGGTGTTTGCCAGAGGACGCCGGCGCAGCCGTGGATCACCAGCAGCAGCATCGCGTGCCACATCTGGATCGTGTCGGTGATGAAGAAGAAACCCCATCCGGCGGAGGCAACAATAAACAGCAGCATGCCGCACTGGATGATGCGGCGCGGATCGAACCGGTCGGCGAGCCCGCCGACCACCACCGAGAACAGCAGGAACGGCAGCCAGTGCGACAGCACGGCAAATCCGCCCAGCGTCGGCGAATGGAATTTCTGGAACACCACCCAATAGCTGATCACGTGCTCGATATTGTCGGCCATCATCGCCAGCACATAGGCGATGAACTGCAACCGGTACGGCACGGACTTCATCGCCGCGAACGATCCGGACGCGGCCATGGGATTTTGCGGGAGGGGGTTCAAGGGGGCACCTGGAAAGAACTGTTGCGGCCATACACGTTCGCTGGCGGGTGCTCAAGACAATTGGGTGTGTGGGACGCCAGCCATGCGTTGGCACCACGAGCTCCGCCGTTATCCTGAGGTGCGCGCTCTTGCGCGCCTCGAAGGATGAGCCGCGAGCGGGGTGTAGCCCATCCTTTCGAGGCTCGCCTTGCGACGCTGGTGCGTCAGGATGACTGTGGAGCTTGTAGCAGGCATGCAGCCAGCGCGACGGGCACGATCGCCTCGGCATCGTGACCGCGATGATCACGCAGCATCGGCGACCCCATCGCGCAGCTCGGCTTCGGTCAGCCGCCGCAAGCCGGGCCGCTCCGGCATATTGTGCGGCGTCCTGACATTCCAGACCAGTCCGACAGCTTCCAGCGACCGGATCAGCCACCAGCCAGGATCGACCTGGCCCGGCAAAAGTCCGAGCTTCGCCGAGCCGGGATAGGCGTGATGATTGTTGTGCCAGTTTTCGCCCATGCTGATCAGTGCGGCAAGGCGGACATTGTATCCCTGCGCGGCAACGCCATCGATAATCCAGACCTGATCGCCCCGGGTATGAGAGAAGTGACCGACCAGCCAGTGTCCGGTCACGCAGACGCTCACGCGCACACAGATGCCCCAAACGACCCAGCCCAGTCCGCCCAGAGCGAAGAAGAGCGCGGCCCACGGCAATTGCTGCAACATCCACGTGCGCTCGACGACGGCGTAGAACCGATCGCCCGCAAGCCGAGGTTCGAGTCTGAAGTCCGGCGGACGGCGCAACACCAGGCGGCAATGCAATTGCCACCACGCATCGCGCCAGAAGCCGGCGTGATGGCGGGAATAGTCGTGGCACGCCGGCTGGCGCTGTGCCCAGTCGCGGAAATCGTGCAGGCGGATCATGCCGAACGGGCCTGCCATGCCGACGAGTGTTCCGAGATAGACGAGGAGATGTTCGAGCCAGAGCGGACAGTCGAAGCTCGCATGAATCAGCTTGCGGTGCATGCCGACGGAATGTCCGGCGCAAAGCGTGACAGCGCTGGTCGCGAGGAAGAGTGCGAGTGCCGACCAGGAGAAGCAGAGCGAGCCAAGCAGAAGGGCGGACGCCGTCATGCCCGCCAGCCACAGCGACTTCCCCGGCGCCCATCGCACGTCTCCGTCCAGCGGATCGGTATCAGGCGCTACAAGAATTCGTTCCGAGCCCGGTCGCGTCTCCATCGATTGATCCTGGCTGAGAGCGGCGCGCCGCGAAAGTCCGAAGCAGGCATCACTCCGGTGCACGCAACCTGCGGACACAACTGCGGCGTGTCAACGCCTGCGTTGGTATTTCCAATGTCGCAGGGCTGTCATAGGCTGATCGCGAGCCCGCACCACCAAAACACAACAAGCGAGCCGCGAGGAAACAGTCATGCAACAGATCCGCGTCTGCACCCACGCCGGACCGGGCTCGGAGCCCGTGATCAAGACCGTGCCGTGGCCGAAGGTCGGCCGCAAGGGTGCGCTGATCAAGATCGGCGCGTGCGGTGTCTGCGGCACCGATCTGCACATCCTGAAAGGTCACTGGCCGAAGCCGCTGCCCTGGCCGTTCACGCTTGGCCACGAGATTGGCGGCGTCATCGTCGAATGCGGCGACGAATTCACCGAGGATTTCATGAGCAAGCCGCTCAAGCTCGGATCGAAGGTGATGATCCCGCCGCTGATGCCGTGCGGCAAATGCTATTACTGCATCCACTATCCGCAGACCGCCAACAAATGCCTGACTCCGGTCTATTACGGCCGCTATCTCGGCTTCGACAAGGCGCCGCACATGTGGGGCGGATGGGCCGAATATGTCTATGTCGATCTCGACATGCTGCCGGGCACCAAGATCTACAAGCTGCCCGACGATATGTCGCTGCGCCTTGGCGCGCTGTCTGAGCCGCTGACCTCCTGCATCCGCGCGTTCAACCGTGCGACCCGCGCCGGCGGCTTCACCTGGGCCGACACGGTGGTGATCCAGGGCTCGGGCCCGATCGGCATTTTGGCGGTTGCGGCCGCCCGCGAGATGGGAGCGGGGCGCGTCATCTGCGTCGGTGCGCCGGAAGAGCCGCGGCTCAAGCTCGCGCGCGAGTTCGGCGCGGAAGCGACCGTGAACATCGAGGAGATCACATCGCCGCAGGATCGTATCGCGCGCGTCCGCGAGATCGTCGGTGGCTTCGGCGCCGATCTGGTGATGGACTGCTCGGGCCATCCGACCGCCGGCCCCGAAGGCATCGAGATGCTGCGTGACGGCGGTACCTATGTCGAGATGGGCCAGTTCACCGACGCCGGTTCGATCGAGACCTCCTGGCACCGCATCTGCACCAAGGACCTCAACGTGCTGGGGTCATGGGGCTTTACCGGCAACGATCTTCCGCTCGGTGTCGACATGCTCTATCGCACCCGCGACAAATATCCCTGGCTGAAGATGCAAACGATCTATCCGTTCACGGAAGACGGCGTCGCGCGAGCCGTGAAGGACGCGATGGCGATGAAGACGGTGAAGTCGACCATCGTGCCGTGGCCGGAATTGGTGGGATAGGCAATGCCGTCCATCGCGATAAATCAGGAGATCCATGCCGAAATCTAAGGTGGGGCAGGGTGACTGCCCCAAAAGTTCCTCAGGGAATCCTCGACTTATTCACGTCGCGGTGAAACTTAGGTCAAGGTTCCGGCTTTCAGTTGGCGGGAGAGTTGTTGTGAAGCGAATCCTGAAACCCGTCACATACGTCCTGGCAGCCATCTACTTCCTGGTGGATGCAGTGTTCATGGCCGTGGCGCGTCCGATCTCGGCTTGGCTTGCGCGGCGTTTCGAATTCAAGCGGCTGCGCGCCTGGATCAAATCGCTGCCGCCTTATCCGTCGCTGGCGCTGTTTTCCGTGCCCGTGATCATTCTGGAGCCGATCAAGCCGTTGGCCGCGTACCTCGTCGCAACCGGCCAGTTCCTCAGCGGTGTGGCGGCGTTTGTCGGTTGCGAACTGCTCAAGCTCGTGCTGGTCGAGCGCCTGTTCCATCTTACGCGCGACAAGCTGATGCGGATTCCGGCATTCGCGTGGGTGTACGGGAAGTTCACCGAGATCAAGGCATGGCTGCAGGCGACCGAAGCCTGGCGCGCCATCCGCGCCTTGAGCCACTCGGCAAAAGATTCTGTGGTGCGGACCAAGGCAAGGCTCGCTGGCAGCTTCAGCAGGCTCGTGACCTCCAAGGATTAGAATCGCACCTTCTATGCGAGCTTGCGCGCTGCGGCGGTGGCCTTGTCGCCTGTGTTCGGCGTGCCCGTCGGCTCAATCAGCATCAGGTGAACCTCCTCGCGGGCCACCGGACGGTGCTCGGCGCCCTTGGGCACGACATAGAGCTCGCCCGGCCCGAGCGTCACGGTGCGGTCCCGCAACTCGATGTCCAGCACGCCTTTCAGGACCAGAAAGAAATCGTCGGTGTCGTCGTGCTTGTGCCAGGTGAATTCTCCCTTCACCTTCACCACCATCACGTCGCAACCGTTGAACGTCGTGACCGTGCGCGGCGACCAGAACTCCTGAAAGGTCGCGAGCTTGTCGGCAAGCGATATGCTGTCGGCCATGTGCTCTCCCGTATTCCGCTCTCGTGAGGCAAGATTTGGGATCGAACGGCCGCCGCGGCAAGACTTGTATCCGTCAACCGGCCGATCCCGCTCCATCGACATCTGAGGAGGCATCAAGCTCACCCGCCTTCACCACCGTCGCGCCCACCACCTTGGTACCCTCCAACTCGCGCACGATGCGTTCATCCGCTCCGACGATGCCGAGATCGAACTCGCGCTCCGGCGTGACGAGGATCATGCGCTGGCCGACAATCACGACGACGGTCATGTCGTTGCGCTCGCCTTCCTCGGCCCAGGCACGGATCTCGCTGGCGTAGGGCTCCTTGCGCCAGGCATTGGGAGAGCCCGGGTCGCAGCGGATCTCGACGCCGTCCTCGGACGTGGTCAGAACCAGCTTGGAGCGGCTCGGCTTCCAGCGCTCGTCCAGGAGGTCGTTGACGAGCCAAAGGCAACTGAAGCTTTCGCATTCGGCAGGCCGGTTGGCGTAGATCGCGCAGCCGCGGCCGGGCTTGCAATGAGCGCACCAGATGCCCGTCGGCTTGGCGAGCGCCTCGATCGCCATTACCTTGCAGCAAAGCGTGCAGTCGCCGCACTGACGTCGGCCCGACGAGGTCATGGATGCATCCCTGGCACCTCCGATCGCGCACAATTTAGACGAGATGACCGCAAAAGTCCGCCGTTTCAGCCCAAAAGCGCGTTGGAGGCGTCAAAGCGGGCCAAAAATGCGGGGCCGAGCATCCCGGGCTTGTTCACCCTGTCGCCAATGCCATGCATCAAAGCCATGGTGATTTGGCCGCTTCTGGCGTAAAGAGCCTCCAAATCAAAATCATGATGGGTGTGACCGGGCCTTCTGCAGTGACTGCGGGCCCCTCGGCTTTCCGTTCCGCGCCCCCGGACCAACCAAGGTTTTCCATTCCGTGTCCTTTCCGGCCCTGACCCCGCCGCTCGCCCGTGCCTTGGCTGAGCGCAATTACGATTCACCGACCCCCGTTCAGCTCGCCGTGCTCGGCGAGGATGCGATCGACCGCGACCTTCTGGTGTCGGCCCAGACCGGCTCGGGCAAGACCGTCGCTTACGGTTTGGCCATGGCCAAGGATTTGCTTGATGGTGCCGAGCAGTTCGAGCAGGCCGCAGCGCCTCTGGCTTTGATCGTCGCGCCGACCCGCGAGCTCGCCTTGCAGGTCCAGCGCGAACTGACATGGCTCTATGCGCAAGCGCGTGCGCGCGTCGTCTCTTGCGTCGGCGGCATGGACCCGCGCCGCGAGCAGCGCGAGCTGGCCGCGGGCGCCCATATCGTCGTCGGCACGCCCGGCCGTCTGTGCGATCATTTGCGGCGCAACCGTCTCGACATCTCGGAATTGAAGGTCGTTGTGCTCGACGAGGCCGACGAAATGCTCAATCTCGGCTTTCGTGAGGACATGGAGTTCATCCTCAAGACCACCCCGGACACGCGCCGCACCTTGTTGTTCTCGGCGACGTTTCCGCGCGGCATCGTGGCCTTGGCGAAGCAGTATCAGCAGCAGGCGTTCCGGATCGAGGTCGCGGGCGATGAGGGCGGTCACGCCGATATCGAGTACCGCGCCATCCGGGTCGCTGCCGGCGATGTCGAGCACGCGGTCGTCAACGTGTTGCGCTTCTACGAGTCGCCGAGCGCACTGGTGTTTTGCAACACGCGCGATGCCGTCAGGCATTTGCAGGCAGCACTGCTGGAGCGCGGTTTCTCCGTCGTCGCACTCTCCGGCGAATTGACGCAGAACGAGCGCACCCTGGCGCTCCAGTCGCTCCGGGACGGGCGCGCCCGCATTTGCGTCGCGACCGACGTTGCCGCCCGCGGCATCGACCTGCCGAGCCTCGACCTCGTCATTCACGCGGATCTGCCCAATGATGCGGAGGTCATGCAACATCGCTCAGGCCGCACCGGACGTGCAGGACGAAAGGGCGTCAGCGTTCTGCTGGTGCCGCCGATACGACGGCGGCGTGCAGAGGTCTTGTTGAATCTGTCCGGCATCGAGGCGAACTGGGGCACGGCGCCGCAGGCGGATGAGATTCGCAAGCTCGATCATGAGCGCATGAAGGACGTGTTGTTCACCGAGGAGACGTCCGCCGACGATCTCGAGCTGGCGAAGGCATTGCTGGCCGAGCGGTCGGCCGAGGACATCGCCGCAGCGCTGGCACGGCTCTATCGCGCACGGCTGCCGTCGCCGGAAGACATTCTCGATCCCGGCGAGCGAAGCAGCCGGCCGCGTGACGATCGTCACCGCGATGATCGGGCGCCGCGTGGCGATCGCACGCCGCGCGGCGATGACCGCTCCGAGAGGCCTCGACCCAAATCGGGGAAATCGTCGCCGAAGCATGGCATGGGCGAGCCCACCGTATGGTTTCGAGCCAACATCGGACGAAGAAAGAATGCGGAAGCGCGCTGGCTGTTGCCGATGATTTGCCGTCGTGGCGGCATCGACAAGGGCGACATCGGCGCCATCAAGATCATGGACACCACGACCGAGTTCGAAATTTCCGAGCGGGTTGCGGAATCCTTCGCTGCCAAGATCAAGCGTCCGGACAAGGAAGACAGCATCCGCCTCGAGCCGATGACGGGTGCGCCGCAAGCGCAGGAGCCAGCCGAGAAGCGCTCACGCGGTCCGCAGCGCGATGAAGGTGGCGACGATCATGCTGCCCGCCGCAGCGACGATCCCTGGAACGCGAACGGGCCGAAGCAGCACGACAGGCCGCGGGGAAAGCCCGACGCCAAGCACCATGGCAAGCCGCACGCCAAACCTTACGACAAGACTCACGTCAAGCCTCATGACGGCGGCAAATTCGGCAAGCCGGCATTTGGGAAGAAAGACAAGACATTCGGAAGCAAATCGGGCGACGCCAAACATGCGCCGTCGGTCACCGAATGGCCGGGCGCCTCCGGAAAAAAGGGCAAGAAGAAGCACCGCGGTTGAGCGGCCGCCCGTCAGCGCAGACAGCAATGATGTCGCCGGATTTCACCGGCGACATCATCTGAAGGGTCGTAAGCTCAGCGGCCACCGCCGCCACCTCCTCCACCTCCACCACCTCCACCACCACCGCCGCCTCCACCACCTCCGCCGGCATCACGCATGGCCGAGCTGTAGCGCGGGTCGATCTGCTTCATGTAGGTCGGTGACGTATCGCGGTTGATGCGAACGATGGGACGCGGTGCAGGCGGGTCCTGCAGGTTGAGGACGCCACAGCCGCCGAAGACGGCGACGTCGCAGCCATAGGTACGGTATTGCAGCGCGTTGGCGCTGGTTGCGGTGAACGTGGTCGTTGCAGCGAATGCAATCAAAACCGCTCGGCGCAATGTGAGTTTCATGCGGATTCTCCAGCCTCGGTTCGGCGAGACCGGAACGGCTCGCACAGTCCTTCGACGGGGGCTGATCGAAACCGGTTCGACGCACACACACGCGCCCGGCGTCACGCCCGCGTGAGGCGCGCCGCGCGGGGAGGGGCTATTTGCCGAGCTCGCGCAGCATGTAGGTCGCGCTCGCGCCGTAGGACAAAAGCTTGTCGCGCAGCGCCGCGTCGGGGGCGATGCCTTGGAAGCCGAGACGCTCCCATAGCGGTCGCGTGCCGTAGACCGAGACCAGCGCAAGCGTTGCGATGCCTGATGATCGTGCGAGCTCCTCGATCTCCGCGACATAAGCGCGCGTCGTGCCGCCGCGGAAGTCGGGCAGCACGGCGACGTCGTGCACATAGAGACAGTCGGCCGCGTCGGGCAATCGGTCAAGGAAACGGTCGAGCGGAGGGATGCGCTGCTGCATCCAGGGATGGGCGAGGCCATAGCCCGCGATCTCATCGCCGGCGGCGAGCACGCGGCAGCCGTCCGGATAAAGCCGCATCTTCTCGGAAAGCACCTCGGGGCGCTCGGGGAGATCAGGATGAATTTGCGCCGCGATCGCGCTGATCGCTTCGATGTCTTCGGCGTGTGCGCGGCGCCAATGCGGCTTGCTCATCTCGACTGTTCCGTATCGACCACGGTAATTTATTCCGCCGCGCTGATGTGCGCAGCCAAAAATATCTTTACCGCCGTTTCAGGAATACCGCGCGCATTGCGGCGTCCTACCTCGTGCAAGCCAATTGCATGACAGGAGACACCATGACGACATCCTCGATCCGCCTCGCGCTCACGCTCGCGGCAACGCTCGCGCTTACCTCGGCTGCCTTCGCAGCGCCGCCGACCAAGACCGGCAAGACCGACAAGGGCAGCGTGCTCACCGACGCCAAGGGCATGTCGCTCTACACCTTCGACAAGGACATGGACGGCAAGTCGGCCTGCAACGGCCCGTGTGCGACAAACTGGCCGGCGCTGAAGGCCGAGGCCAGCGATGCCGCCGGCGACGGCTACACCATCATCACCCGCGACGACGGCTCCAAGCAGTGGGCGCACAAGGGCAAGCCGCTCTACACTTTCGCCAAGGACACCAAGCCCGGCGACGTCACCGGCGACGGCTTCCTGAACGGCGCCTGGCATCTGGCGATGCCGTAAGCGATCTCCGAGATGCGCGGGACGGGTTGTACCACGCAGCCTGTCCTGACATCGTGCCCTTTACGCAGGCGGAGCCGGTACCAGACCGTAGCGCAGCATCGTCTCTTTCATCCTCGCGGGATCGGGTGGCGTGCCGGTCGTCACGAGCGCGGCCATCTCCGTAAAATATTGCGGTCCCAGCACCCCGGGGCTCAGGATGCACAGGCAGGTCGCCGGCTCCGTCGAACGGTTGGTAAAGCCGTGCACGACGCCGCGCTTGATGAAGACGGATTCTCTGGGGCCAAGATCGGTCTGCGCGCCGTCGATCGTCCAGGTCGAGACGCCGGACAGCCCGTAGATCGTTTCGTCCCAGCGGTCGTGATAGTGCGGGATCGGCATCCGCGCATTCGGCTGTAGCGTCATTTCGAAGATGTCGACGTTGCCATCGGTGTCGTCCTTGCTGTGCAGGAAGCGGAGCTGAAGCGAGCCGAAATTGATGATGTCGGACATGGTTGTGTCATCCAGGTGAGAGGCGGCATCGAGGTCGCAGCGGTCGCATACAACGACACGAAAACTACCGCAGCCCTTCATACACCATCAGACCGCGTGCGATCTGCAGCTTGCGGATCGCGCGCGGCAACAATTTCTCCGGCTGGTGCAGATAGCGCCAGGAGGTGACGGTGAACGGGCCGAGCGCGCCGCATTCGTCGTCGAACGGCGCGAGCACGCCAGTCACGCTGACCGGCGTGTGCGGGCGAGCGTTGAAGGGCAGCAGCAGCAGCTCGAGATGAGCCTTGCTGCCGTCCTCGCGCGTGGCCGTGATACCGGCAATGGCGCCGAGCGTCTCGTCGGCGACGATGGTCGCTATCTCCGCGATCTCGCTACGGCAACCTTCCGTAAACAGCGCGGCAAAGCTCTGGTCCTTGAGATCGAGGCCAGCGAGGGCACAGACGCGGGTGCCGGCGACGCGGAAGGGAAAGCCGAGCTTCGGCTCGCAGGACAGGACGAAGATGTCGCCGAGCAGCTCGCGCACGGCGGCCGGGTCTATATCGGCCCTGTCAGGTGCCCGCGCACTGCCGCGCTTCTTGTCCCAATACGCGAAGAACGCGCGGCTCGACGGATGTTTCATGACTGAACGCTTACCCCTCGGCGCAACCTCATGGGACAACCCTGTCCCGCTTCAGTGCACCTGAGATCCCTGTGTTGTTGTGCAGGAGGGGAATTGCAGCGTCCATGCCGGGGGCGCGTTTTTGGCCTCGCGCGCGCTGCCTTTGCGTCGTTAACGTTAAATTAACTATGCGCTTTCGCACCGCGTCGCGGCTGCTAGGGTGGTCGAGGTCGCAAGCCTCGCCGCTCTCTTCCAGGTTCTCGGCGAGGCCTGTACACGGGCGTCAAACAGTTTGGTCACTGGTCGCGGGGAGGGGTGGGGATACACCTTTTTCTTCCGTCATGCCGGGAAGGCCGACACGGACAGGCAGGGCTTTCCAGGGCCCTGCCTTTTCCTTTTGTGCACTTGCGCAAGGCCGGTAAAGGCGACTATCTCCAAGCTGCTGCTTCGATCGCGCCTGAAAGCGAACCGCCTTGGATTCCCCGCCACAACCACCGTCAGACCAGCCGGCCGTCGTCGAAGAGGCCCCGCGCGAGCCGATCCTCACGCTGCCGTTGCCGCTGACGGCCTATGTCGTCCTGCTGGCGGCGATCCATCTGCGGGTGCTGCTGCCGCCGGAGCTGGAGAACTGGACCATCGACGTCTTCGGCTTCATCCCGAAGCGCTACGATTCCTCGCTCGTCAATTTGCAATTCGAGGGTGGCGCCGGTGCCAAGGTCTGGACCTTCGTCACCTATTCGCTGCTGCATGCCAATCTCACCCATCTCGCCTTCAACGTGCTGTGGCTGCTGCCGTTCGGCAGCGCGCTGGCGCGGCGCTTTGGCGCGGTGCGCTTCTTCGTGTTCCTGGCGGTGACGGCCGCCGCCGGTGCGCTCGCCCATCTCGTCACCCACGAGCACGCGGTGGTGCCGATGATCGGCGCCTCGGCCTCGGTGTCGGGCGCGATGGCCGCTGCGATCCGGTTCGCCTTCGTGCGCGGCAGCTTCCTGTCGTTCAGCCGTTCGGACGCCGATACCGCCGCCAGAGTTCCGGCGCTGCCGCTGTTGCAGGCACTGCGCGACCGGCGCATCGTCGGCTTCCTGGCCGTGTGGTTCGCCCTCAACATCATCTTCGGCGTCGGTGCCATCGGCGTCGAAAGCGACAGCGCGGGTGTCGCTTGGGAAGCGCATATCGGCGGCTTCTTCGCAGGGCTGCTGCTGTTCGCGCTGTTCGACCCCGTGCCGCGCCCGCGAAACGATGATGCTGCGGATGCGTCATCACAGGACATTTCAAACGGTATTTGAAGCGGCGCTTGCGGCACGGCCCGAATTCATCCATCATTCGCGGGAAGAATGTTCCGAAGCAGCAAGCTCCTAGAAGCTGCGCTTCGCAAAGCGCCTGAAGGTGAACCGGCGCCGAAACTGTTAGTTGAAGACTCGCGAACAAGTCCGGACCGTGCAAAGCGGACGGGTCCGATTCACGGAGGCGACAATGACGGTACGTTCCATCCTCAATACCAAGGGCCACCAGATCATGAGCGTCGCGCCCGACGCCAAGCTGGCTGCCGCGGTCAAGCTGCTCGCCGAGAAGAAGATCGGCGCGGTGCTGGTCATGGACCAGAGCCGGCTCGAGGGCATCCTGTCCGAGCGCGACATCGTCCGCGTGCTCGGCGAGCGCGGTGCCGGTGTGCTGGAAGAGCCGGTGTCTCAGGTCATGACCCGCAAGGTCGTGACCTGCAGGGAGACCGACACCGTCGCCGAGCTCATGGAGATGATGACCACGGGCAAGTTCCGCCATCTCCCGGTGCTGGATAACAGCAAGGTGGTCGGGCTGATCTCGATCGGCGACATCGTCAAGCGCCGGGTCCAGGAATACGAGTCCGAGCAGGAAGCCCTGCGCGACTACATCAAGACGGCCTGAGCCGGCTTATTCGCCAGGCTTACTCTACCGCTTTCGGCGTGGCGCCTTCGGCCGTCGGCGCCAGCACGTCGATCGTTTCCTGGATCGACTCCAGCGCGCGCTCGGCGGCACGGGTGCCGTGCGCGATCAGGTCCTCGGCCCGATGGAAGTCGAACCAGCCGAACTGGCCGACCCGTGGCGTGATCAGGAGGTCCGGCGGATCGCCGGCGAGCCGCGCGCGGGTGATGCGGTCCTGCATGATGTTGAAGGCGTCGATCATCACCGAGGAGATGCCGGGACGTCCTGCGCTGCCGAAGAACTCGCGCTTGACGGTTTTCTCCGGCGAGAAGAAGCGCGGAAAGCGCCGCTTGGCCGGAGTCTCCGCAATGGCTTGGGCAGCCGGCGCGGGCCTCGCACCGTGCTGATAGATTGTCGTCGAATGGGTGAAGACGTCGGTGGACAGATTGACGGCGATGACGATTTCGGCCCCGAGCGCCCGCGCCGCCGAAACCGGCACCGGGTTCACCAGCGCACCGTCGACCAGCCAGCGATCGCCGATCATCACCGGCGAAAAGATGCCGGGCAGGGCATACGAGGCGCGCATCGCCTCGACGACACGGCCGTGCGTCAGCCAGATTTCGTGGCCGGTGCGGACCTCGGTCGCGACGCTTGCGAACTTGATCGGAAGGTCTTCGATCAGGGTCTGGCCCACCGCCTCCTCGAGCCGGATGGCGAGCTTCTCGCCGCCGATCAGGCCGGAGCCGTCGAGACGGATGTCGAGATAGCCGAGGATGTTGCGCATGCCTTGCAGGCTGCGGCCCCACTCTTCGAGCGTATCGAGACGACCGGCCGCATGAAGGCCGCCGACCACCGCGCCGATTGAGGTTCCGACCACGACATCGGGCACGATGCCGTTGGCCAGCAGCGTCCTCATGATACCGATATGGGCAAAGCCGCGCGCCGCGCCGCCGCCCAGCGCCAGGCCGATCACGGGCCGGCGGATGCTGCCGAGGCCGACTTTTTCTCCGTTCGCGCCCTTCACGCCGCGACCCTTCAAGATATCCAGCACCGAAACTCTCCTACTCCGGGCCGTCCTCACTCCAGAGTAGGCGCCGCGCTTCCGCTTCGCCAGAACGACGGCAAAGCTTGGTTTATAGCGTTCGGGACGCAGGGGGCAGGAGTATGGCGGGAGCCGGTTGCCTTTGATGTAATCACCCAAGCGTCAAACCGGTTCCATAGAACTGCCCGGACCGTATTTCTTGGGGTTTCAGAGGCTTGAATTTGCCGCGTTTTCGGTGAAAAGCAGAGGGCATGACTCTCGGGGGTGACGGCATCATCGGATGGCGGCGCGGCGGCAGGCTGCTGCCGGCGCTTGTCCTTGCCGCGTGCCTCATTGGCCTCGGCCAGAATGCCGCACAGGCCCAGCTTTTCTCGGATCGGCCGCCGCCGGTGCCCCCGGCTTCGGTGCCCGATCCCGGCGGCGCGGTCAGCCTGGCGCCGCCCTCCGGTCCGGGCGCGGGTCCGCCTCCGAGCTTGCCGCCGACCCTGACGCAGCCGAACACACCCAGCATGCCGCCCGCCGTGACGAACGTTCCGCCGGCAGCACCTCTCAACGCGGCCGCCCCCGGGCAGGCTGTGCTGTCGCTGACTGCGAAATACGGCAAGGACACGCCTGCGATCACCAGCGGCCTGGTGTGGCGGGTGTTTGCCGATCGTCCCGACGAGAACGGCACCTTCAAGCTGATCCGCGAGGATCGCAGCGCTACGCCCAACATCGTGCTGCCGCCGGGCAATTACGTCGTGCACGTCGCCTTCGGCCTCGTCAGTGCGGTGCGCACCGTCAGCCTGAAAGCCGAGACCGACCGCGAATCCTTCGTGCTGCCGGCCGGGGGCTTGCGCATCGAAGGCCGCGTCGGCACCAGCCGCATTCCGCTGAACCAGATCTCGTTTGCGATCTACAAGGGCAGCCAGTTCGAATCCGGCGAGCGCGCTTCGCTGGTGCCGAACGTCGCCGCCGGCGACGTCGTGCTGCTGCCGGAGGGCACCTACTACATCATCTCCAATTACGGCGACGCCAACTCCGTGGTGCGCTCGGACATCCGCGTTCAGGCCGGCAAGCTCACCGACGTCACCATCACCCACCGCGCCGCCGTGATCACGCTCAAGCTCGTCAGCGACAAGGGCGGCGAGGCGCTCGCCAACACCGCCTGGTCGGTGCTGACGCCCGGCGGCGACGTGATCAAGGAATCGATCGGCGCCTTCCCGCGCGTCGTGCTCTCCGAAGGCGAATACCGCGCCATCGCCAAGAACGAAGGCAAGGTCTACGAGCGCGGCTTCAACGTCGTGAACGGTGTCGACGGCGAAGTCGAAGTCGTCGCGCGCTAGTTTCGTGTGCCGGACGCGGTCCGGCATCATCAGCGCGTTCACGCGCGTTGCGCTGCGTCCGGGGCACGAGAGCGGAGCGCGCTTCTCATCCAGCGCACGCAAGAGCAATCAGGCGAATCTGCGCGGCGAGATCGCGACAGCGCGGAAAGTGACGCCGGTGTTGTGAATGTCCGGTGAGTGTTCGCTTACCGGACATTTCCGTCCTGTGTATCGCTGTAAGCGCTACCAAACTCCGCCGCCGAGGGATTCAAAAACACCGGCGGCATCGGCTTATTCCCGACGAGGTGCGACTTCGTCATAACCGGTGCAAGATACGTATTTCCGATATTCAATTTAATTCGCTTTCCATCCTGCTGGGTTATATGTCGGACATCCGTCCAATGGGGGAGGCCGGTGCAGCCTTGGTGCTGCGCGACCGGCAAGGAGCAGGGGACCAAGCGCGTCGGCATGTTCGAAGTGATCCTTACCAGGCGCAAACGGTTCGGTTGGCGGTGGCAGGTCTCTGACCAGTCCGGCAAGGTATTTGCCGATGGCTTCGAGCGCACGCGGCCGTCCGCCAAATATTATGGCGAGCGGGCGCTGTTCTTCCTGTTGTCGCAGGCCCATTTGCGCAATCGGTCCGCGGCCGCGAGCGAGGACTAGCGGCGCGCTTCGTAGCCCGGATTGCGCTTCGCACCATCCGGGCTACGAGACCTTGCGTTGCCCGACGGGCAAAACACGCTAGGGGTGGGGCAATCCACGCGGTCAAAAATATTCCACTTTACCGAAATTCGGAAACGGCGTATGTGTCGCGCAACCCGGCCCAAGGAAGAGGGGCGTATCGCGATCGTCACGAACGCGGGCCGGACGGCGGTGGACGTGGGTCACATCGGCGCGAAGGGTTTTGCAGGGCGGGCAACCGTGAGCGAAAACGTCGCGCGCACGACCGGTGTGATCTGCGTACGGCAAAATCGTGTGGTCCTGGCGCCCGGAGCCTGTGCGCCAAGTCTCGTGGTGATGCGTGTGGCCCGACCGGGCATGCGTAATCGGTCATCCGCAAGGCGACGGGGGCAATAGTGCATCGCTCCTCGGGGAGATCACGACATAAGCCGTCAAACCACTGCGCAGGGAAGGCCGGATGTTCAGGCTTCACCTGTATGCCGCTGTGCAGATTCTTGTAGCGCAACCATCGCACAGTGGACCGCGGGTGCCAGCCGGCACCCGGTCTTCCCTGCGCCCTCTTTCAATTGAGGGTGAGGCGATGAAGCAAAGCTCGGGCGAGATGCGCCGCGAGGATGCGAAGATGTGTCTGCTTGCTCCGTCATTGCGAGGAGCTCTTGCGACGAAGCAATCCAGAGTATCGCCGCGGAGAGATTCTGGATTGCTTCGCTGCGCGCAATGACGCTGTGGAAACAGCTGGCGCCGAAAACTCTGGTCTCATGCCCAGCGGCGTAGGATGGGTAGAGCACTTGCGAAACCCATCATGTTTTCGCGCGGAAGAACCGTTGACGGGTTTCGCTTCGCTCTACCCATCCTACAAGTCGCGCTCGCAATGACGGCGACAGCAACACATCGCTTTTTCAAACGACTGTCATAGTCTCTAACGCCGACTAACCAACGCGCGACTTAAAACTGTCATAATCGCTCAAGGGGAACCGCGCCTGCGTCCCTTTTACACGCCATTAAGCGGGCCGGCATTTGGATGCGCGGGGAAAGTGCGTTGGGGACTGCAATGAGTGCCGCGAAGAAGATGCCGGGCAAACCGGCCACCGAAATGTTTGACGATATCCCGGTGCTTCAGCGCAAATGGCGTGCCGCGTTGAAGCCGGGCGACCGGTTGCCGCGCTATGAGGACGTGATGCTCGGCAGCCTCGGACGGCTCGCCGACCATATCGCGTTGCTCAAGGGGGACGACGCGCTCGAACTCTCGCGCAGCGGACGCTACGTGCAGAAATGGCTTGGCGAGGAGCGTTGGGACATTCCGGTCGCCGAGCTGTCGCCGGATTGCGCCACCGCGCTGTCGGAAGCGGTGGCAAGCGCGCTCAAGAACGGACAGCCGCACCAGGCCAGCGCTCATTGCGTGCGCGACGGCATGGTCCGGACCTACGATGTGCTGGCATTGCCCACGGCCTCGCGCTGGGGCGCGACGCTGGTCGGCGCCTACGTCAACGAACGCGGCGCG
Source organism: Bradyrhizobium monzae (assembly GCF_021458635.1). Taxonomy (GTDB): domain Bacteria; phylum Pseudomonadota; class Alphaproteobacteria; order Rhizobiales; family Xanthobacteraceae; genus Bradyrhizobium. The sequence continues at coordinate 346,642 of NZ_JAIRDQ010000001.1, read as the reverse complement.
CAATATAATCTGCTCGACGCAATCTTCGCGTCGACTGATGACGCGGTGGTGTCGCTGGCGACCCTGCGCGACGCCAGCGGTGCGCCGTTCGATCTGCAGGTCGTGCACCACAACAAGAGCGCCGGTCTGCTGCTGCAGATCGCAGGCGGAAGCCTGCTGTGGCGGCGGATCGGTGAGAGCAGCATGTTGCTGGCTTCACCCGAGATCATGAATTTTCTGCTCAAAGCCGTCTCCGGCGGCCGTGGCGAGCAGCTCGAGATCGAGCACGAGGGCCGTTACCTCCGGTTCAGCGCCACCGCCTTCGCCGACGTCGTCTCCCTGACGATCTCGGATGTCACCGCGCTGAAGCGCCGCGACGCCTCGTTCCGCCTGCTGTTCGACAACAACCCGATGCCGATGTGGGTGTTCGATGCCGACACCAAGCAGTTCCTCGGCGTCAACGACGCCGCGATCCAGCATTACGGCTACAGTCGCACGGCATTCCTGCGCATGACATTGCCCGAGATCTGGCCGCAGGACGAATGGGACAGCCATGCCGAGGCGCTCGAGCGCGTCGGCGACGCCTATCATTCCTCGCGCAACTGGCGGCATCTGCGTGCCGACGGCAGCGAGATCGAGGTGCTGACCTTCGGCCGCCGCGTCGTCTTCGACGAACGCGACGGCTATCTGGTCGCGGTGGTCGACATCACCGAGCGGCGCAAGGCCGAGGCACGGATCGCGCACATGGCCCATCATGACGGGCTCACCGATCTGCCGAACCGGGAATATTTCCAGGAGCGCTTGAAGCAGGCACTCGACCAGGCCATCGGCAAGCGCGTCGGTGTGCTCTATATCGACCTCGACCTGTTCAAGAACATCAACGACTCCTTCGGACATCCGGCGGGCGACCGCCTGCTCAAGGAGGTGGCCGAGCGTCTCACCACCGCGGTCCGCGGCGCCAATCTCGCAGCGCGTCTCGGAGGTGACGAGTTCGCCGTGATCCTGGCGGCCGACGTCTCGCCGAACGAGGCCAGCGCCTGCGCAGCCCTGCTGATCGACATGCTGAAAGCGCCCTACGACATCGACGGCCAGGAGATGGTGATCGGCGCCAGCATCGGCATTGCGCTGTCGCCGGGCGACGGCATGACCTCAGAAGAGTTGATGCGCAACGCCGACATGGCGCTGTACCGGGCGAAATCCGACGGCGGCTGCGTGCATCATTTCTTCGAGCGCGAGATGGACCTCCAGGCGCAGAAGCGACGCGATATGGAGCTCGATTTGCGCCGTGCGTTTGCCAATGGCGAGTTCGAGCTGCACTACCAGCCCCTGGTGTCGATCGCATCCGACCGCATCTCCGGCTTCGAGTCGCTGCTGCGCTGGCGTCATCCTGACAAGGGCATGATCTCGCCGGCGGAGTTCATTCCGGTGGCGGAGGACATCGGCCTGATTACCCTGCTCGGCGAATGGGTGCTGCGCGAGGCCTGCGCCGAAGCGGTGAAGTGGCCATCCGACGTCAAGGTCGCGGTCAATCTGTCGCCGGCGCAATTCCGCAGCCGCAACTTGGTTCAGGTGGTGATCTCGGCCTTAGCGCAATCCGGCCTGTCGCCGAAGCGGCTCGAGATCGAAATCACCGAGTCGATCTTTCTGGCCGAGACCGATGCCAATCTCGCGATCCTGCATCAGTTGCGCGAGCTCGGCGTCAGCATTTCGATGGATGATTTCGGCACCGGCTATTCCAGCCTCAGCTATCTCCGTAGCTTCCCGTTCGACAAGATCAAGATCGACCGCTCCTTCGTGGAGGATCTGGCACTGAGGCCCGATTGCGGCGCGATCGTGCGCGCGATCTCCGGGCTTGGGCGCAGCCTCAACATCACCACGACCGCGGAGGGTGTCGAGACCGAGGATCAGCTCGACTGGCTGCGCGCCGAAGGCTGCAACGAGGTGCAGGGTTTTCTGTTCAGCGCGGCGCGGCCCGCCGCCGACATCGCAAAGCTGCTGGCCGATTTCGGCCAGCGCGCCTCACGGGCGGCGTAACTCTTCGGGGTAGCAATCGTAGACCAGTGCCTTGAACGCCGGCGTGATGCGGCCACGCTCGTTCTGGGTCTGCTGCATCAGGACGTAGACCATGTCGAGCTTGGGATCGACGCCGAAATAGGTGCCGCTGCCACTGTCCCATTTCAACTCGCCGATCGAACCTGCCGGCGGCGGCTTTGCGTTGCCGGGATCGGTGCGTACTGCGAGGCCATAGCCATAACCGAAGCCGTCGCCAGGAAAATAGAAGTAGTCGCGTTCAACGCCGGAGCCCGGCCCGATCTGGTCGGTCGTCATCTCCTTGAAGGCGGCCGGGCTGAGATAGCGCTTGCCGTCGAACTCACCGCCGTTGAGCAGCATTTGCGCAAAGCGCTGATAGTCGGTGATTGTCGAGAGCAGGCCGCCGCCACCGGATTGCCATTCCGGATGGTCGAGACGCTCGCGCTCGGCATCGAGCAGGATCGGGTCGCTCGGCAGCGGCCGCGCCATGCGTTCGATCTCGTCCGGCGTCGACAGCACGAATTTGGTGCTGGTCATGCCGAGCGGATCGAAGATGCGCTGCTTCAGTGCATCGTACAGCGTTTGCTTGGTGATGATCTCGATGACACTGCCGAGCACGTCAGTGGAATGACCGTAGCGCCACAGTGTGCCCGGCTGTCGTGCCAGCGGCAGCCTGGCGATGCGGTCGGCGAATTCCCTGTTATTGAAGGGGCCCTCGAAGATGTGAGCCGACTTGTAGGCAAGTTCGACCCATTTGCCGCCGATATAGTCGTAGGTGATGCCCGATGTGTGCCGCATCAAATCCCGGATCGTTACCGGATGGACAGGCGGCACCATTTCGAGCGCCATCGAGCCGTCGGGCTTGGTGATCTCCATCCCCACTTTCGTGCCGGCGAAGAGGGGGATGTATTTCGCGACGGGATCGGTGAGCGCGAGCTTGCCCTCGTCGATCAGCATCATCGCAAGCACACTGGTGATCGGCTTGGTCATGGAATGGATGGCGAAGATCGTGTCCGGCGTCATAGACAGCCGGGTCCTGACGTCGCGCACGCCGAACAGCTTGAAATAGACCGGCTTGCCGTGCTGCTGGATCAGGATCGTGGCCCCGGGCAAGCGGCCGGTGGTCACCTCGCTTTCGAAGAACGAAGTGATGCGTCGCAGCCCGTCGGCGGAGGGGGCGGGGACGTCGCCGGCACGGCTTCGCGCCATCGTACCGGCCACCATCGCGGCCCCGACCAGAAATTCACGACGCTTCATCCGGGCTTCCTCCCTCGCCGGGAACAAAGCCGCAAGACATCAGAGGCGTCAACAAGACATCGATTAAAAGCGCGTCACGATTTCAGAAAGGACCGGTCGCGGACGATCCTCACTCGGTTTGGTGGGCTTGCCCACGTGAACGAGGCCAGCGAGCTTTTCGTCCGCCTTGAGGCCAAGCCCGTCCAGCACGTCGCGATCGAACGAGAACCAGCCGGTGAGCCAGCAGGCACCGTAGCCGAGCGCGGTCGCAGCCGTCACGATGTTCATGACGCTCGCGCCCGCCGACAATTCCTGCTCCCACGCCGGCACCTTGGGATGCGGCTTGGTGAAGCTGACGATGCCGATCACCAGCGGCGCATCGGTGAGACGCTTGCGCTCGGTCTCGATATCTGCCGCGGGGGCGCCGGGATTTTTGCGGGCAAAGACCTTGGCGATCACCTCGCCCGCGCGCTGGCGGGCATCGCCCTCGAAAATGATGAAGCGCCAGGGCGCGAGCTTGCCGTGATCGGGCACCCGGGCGCCGATGGTCAAAATGGTCTCGAGCTCGGCCGGCGAGGGGCCGGGTCCGGTCATCTCGCGCGGCTTGACCGAGCGGCGGGTCTTGAGGAGTTCAATGGCGTCGGTCACTGTCGTTACCTCTTCGGCTGGTCATCGGGCGTGCCATGCCCAGATAGGCATGCACGCCCGCAACCGAAAGCGAATTTAGATCGATTTCAGGGATCAGACCGCCTCACGCATCCGCCGGACGTCCGGCGGGGTCGCTTCGTCGACCAGGGCGGCGATTGCCTCCGCGGTCGTCATCACCTTCTGCCCATCGCTGCCAAGCCGGCGGACGGAGACCGAATGCGTTTCGGCCTCCTTTTTGCCGACCACGAGCAGTGCCGGAATCTTGGCCAGCGAATGCTCGCGGACCTTGTAGTTGATCTTTTCGTTGCGCAGGTCGATCTCGACCCGAAGCCCTGCGCGCCGCGCCTGCTCCAGCACCTGCTTGGCGTATTCGTCGCCTTCCGAGGTGATGGTCGTGACCACCGCCTGCACCGGCGAGAGCCAGAGCGGGAAGTTGCCGGCATAGTGCTCGATCAGGATGCCAATATAGCGCTCCATCGAGCCGCAGATCGCGCGGTGCACCATCACCGGCGGTTTCTTGCCGCCGTCATGGTCGATGTAGAATGCGCCGAACCGTTCCGGCAGGTTGAAGTCGACCTGCGTGGTGCCGCATTGCCAGTCGCGGCCGATGGCGTCGCGCAGCACGTACTCGAACTTCGGCCCGTAGAAGGCGCCTTCGCCCGGATTGATCTCGGTCTTGATGTGGTTGTTCTGCGCCTGGATCTCGCGCAGCACGGTCGCCATCACCCGCTCGGCGTGATCCCACATCGCATCGGTGCCGACGCGCTTATCCGGCCGGGTCGAGAGCTTGACCGTGAGGTCGCCCGTGAAGCCGAAATCGGCGTAGGTCGACAGAATCAGATCGTTGATCTTCAGGCACTCTTCGGCGAGCTGGTCCTCCGTGCAGAAGATGTGCGCGTCGTCCTGGGTGAAGCCGCGCACGCGCATCAGGCCGTGCATCGCGCCGGACGGCTCGTAGCGATGCACCACGCCGAACTCGGCGAGGCGCAGCGGCAGGTCGCGGTAGCTCTTCAGGCCATGCTTGAAGATCTGGACGTGGCCGGGGCAGTTCATCGGCTTCAGCGCAAACCAGCGCTTGTCCTCGGCTTCGTCGCCGGCCGACTGCGCCGCGAACATGTTTTCGCGGTACCAGCCCCAATGGCCCGAGGTCTCCCACAACGACTTGTCGAGAATCTGCGGCGCGTTGACCTCGTTATAGTCGCCGGTCAGGCGGCGGCGCATATAGGCGATCAGCTGCTGAAATATCGTCCAGCCCTTCGGATGCCAGAACACGACGCCCGGACCTTCTTCCTGGAAGTGGAAGAGGTCGAGCTCGCGGCCGAGCTTGCGATGGTCGCGCTTCTCGGCTTCCTCGATCTGCTTGAGGTAGGCGTCGAGGTCCTCCTGCTTGGCGAAGGCTGTGCCGTAGATGCGGGTCAGCATCGGGTTGTTGCTGTCGCCGCGCCAATAGGCGCCGGCCACTTTCATCAATTTGAAAGCGTTGCCGACCTTGCCGGTCGAGGTCATGTGCGGGCCGCGGCAGAGATCGAACCAGTCGCCCTGGTAGTAGATCTTGATCGGCTCGGTGCCGGGAATGGCATCGACCAGCTCGACCTTGAAGGCTTCGCCCTTGTCGCGGAACACCTGTTTTGTTTTCTCGCGGTCCCAGACTTCCTTCGTGAAGGGTTTGTCGCGCGCGATGATCTCGCGCATCTTCTTCTCGATCGCGGCAAAATCTTCCGGCGTGAACGGCTCGTTGCGGAAGAAGTCGTAGTAGAAACCGTTTTCGATCACCGGGCCGATCGTGACTTGCGTGCCGGGCCACAGCGATTGCACGGCTTCGGCAAGCACGTGCGCGCAGTCGTGTCGGATCAATTCGAGCGCGCGCGGATCGTCGCGGTTGACGAGCTCGATCTTCGCATCGGTTTCGATGGGATCGTTGAGGTCGGCGAGCTCGCCGTCGAGTGCCATTGCGACGGTGCGCTTGGCGAGCGAGGGCGATATGCCCTTGGCGATCTCGAGGCCCGTGATGCTCTTGTCATATTGGCGCTGGGCGCCGTCGGGGAACGTGAGGGTGACTTTGGCGGCTGGGGTCACTGGCTTCAAATTGCTGAGGGAATATTGGAAGCCGGATTCGGACTTCGCTTGATCGGACTTGGTCTGATCAGACTTGGCTTGATCAGATTTGGGCTGGTCGGACATTGCTTTTCTCCTGAGGCTCACTCCTGCGAACGAGCGCAGGTAAGCGGGAACGAGCGATATATCAGGCGATTCGGCCTGTGCAATCCGGCAATTCCAAGAAAGTGGCGCGCAAAAGCCGGGGCAGCGCGCCAACTATTTCGAGCGGCGCCCTTTAACCGGCGCTGCGTCTGTTCTACATGCATTTGCATGAAAAATCCCCCCGCCGGCCGTTTCACGCCAACCGCCCTGATGCTTGGCAATCTCGTCACCGGCTGCTCGGTATTGGCGCCGGCGGGGATGCTGCCAGAATTGTCGGCGGGGCTTGGGATCAGCATCCACGCGGCCGGGCTGCTCATCACCTTCGGCGCGATCATGCTGTGCATCGGCTCGCCGCTGACCGCGTGGCTCACCAGCCGCATCGAACGGCGGATTTTGCTCACGACCACACTCGCGGTGCTCGCCCTTGGCAATCTCGCCTCGGCCTTTGCGCCGGACTATGCAAGCCTCCTCGTCATCCGTCTGGTCATGCTCGCCATTGGTGCGCTCTACACGCCGCAGGCTGCCGGTACAGCGGCCCTGATCGTGCCGGCGGAGCGGCGTGGCAGCACGATTGCCTACATCTTCCTCGGTTGGTCGTTGGCTGCCGCCGTCGGCCTCCCGCTAATCACCTTCATCGCCAGCCGCTATGGCTGGCGCGCCGCCTATGGCGGGATCGGTGCGCTCGGCGGCGTCAGCTTCCTGTTGTTGCTGGTGCGCCTGCCGGTCGGCCTGAAGGGCACGCCGGTCGACCTCAAGACCTGGAGTGACGTGGGCCGCAACAGGGCGATCCTGCTGCTGCTCGCGATCACGATGTTGCAGATGTCCGGCCAGTTCACTGTGTTCACCTTCATGGGTCCGCTGCTTAAGAAGCTGACGGAGGCGAGCCCGGATGCGATCGGCACGGTATTCGCCATCTATGGGGTCTGCGGCTTCCTCGGCGTCGTGGTGGCGAGCCGTATCGTCGATACATGGGGGCCGTACCGGACCTCGTTGCTGTTCACGTGCCTGTTACTCGCGGGTATCAGCGGCTGGGAGCTAGGCGCCGGCAGCCTTGTACTGATGGCGATCGGCGTGGCGGTCTGGGGGTTGGGCTTTGCCTCGGCGAATTCGATGCAGCAGGTGCGGCTGGTCGCGGCGGCGCCGCCGCTTGCGCCTGCAACCGTCGCGCTCAATACGTCGGTCCTCTATATCGGCCAGGCCATCGGGTCTGCCGTCGGCGGGCTGCTGTTTGCGCGCGACCTTTTACACAGCGCAGGCTTCGTAGCGGCCGGCTTTGTCGTGCTGGCGCTGATGCTGGTGATCGTGAGCCGGCCGCGGGCGGCTGCTGTCGCCTCGGGTTGAAGCCGGTGTTTCCTATGCTCAAGGCGCTTGGCAAACTGCAGGGGAGAGCGCTAGAACGCGCGTCGTGGGGACCAAAGAGAGTTGACTGAGATGAGGATGATTCTGGCGGTTGCCGCGGTGCTCTATTCAGCCTCCGCGTTTGCGCAGACCGATACGCCACCGATGGTGGGGGACAAGCCGCTGGTGCAGGTGAAGCCCAAGGGGACCAAGGCCGGGACCAAAGAGGCCGGCACCAAAGAGGCTGCCGCCAAGCCGGCTGCAGCGTCAAAGGGCAAGCCGCAATCGATCGCAGCCCGGCTTCAGGCCTGCCTCGATACCGACGACGGCACCAAGGACCGGCTCAACTGCTACGATGCCATTATCCCGCCGACGCCCAAACCGAAGCCGGCGAAGGCCAAGGGCTATGCCGATTGCCGGTTCTTCAAGGAAGAGGACGAGCGGCTGGCCTGCTTCAACGGCTTTGCCGAGAGCATTCCGAAGCTGCCCAAAACCTGAGATCAAGAGCCGAGGTTCGAGGGCCGGGCGCCTGGTCGGCGATCCGGCTCAGCACCGCTCTGAAGGCAACGCCCGGCAGTTGCAGCGCGTTGCCCTCGAACTCGGCCGTGTCGCCGTTCTCGCGGCCGGCGAGTGTCAGCGTGATGCGGTCGATGCCGAACAGCGCCTTGAACGAAGGGTCGTCGTTGTGGCGCTCGGTCGAGATCTTGACCTTGATGCTGTCGCCTTCGCCCGTGTAGGTGCCAATGAAGGCGAAGGCTGAATTGCCGCCGCGCATCTTGCCATCCGTCACATAGACGACTCCGCAGCCGGTTCCATGAACGGTGTGGAAATCGACCTTGTACAGTCCCTGGTGCACTACCTGTCCCCGCAATATTCCAGGTGCACTGGTTCAAGTGCAGCTTGGCCGGCAAAATATGGTGGTAGCCTGCAGAAGCAATCCGGTTGCCGCCGGAGATTGTCTGCCATCAACATCACATTTTGATCATGGCCTGATGGAATTGCAGTCAGCGCGGCGAAATGCCGGCGCAGGCAAAATCCAGACTAACGGCTTGACGCTGAAGAACTGGTGGCTGCGACGCGCGTCAGCGCCAAGGCCGGCGTTGCCGACATTTTCACCAGCACGTCCTTGAGCGGGTATTGCGTCCACGCGCGGTTGACGTAATCGCGGTGGGTGATGCCGTCGCCGGTCTCGACGAATACGACACTGCCGGGACGCAAAGGTCCATCCATATCCTCGGAAACACCGATGCCCTTCTGTCGCAACATGCTCATCAACTCACGGTCCCGCCGTGCGGTGTAGTGAGTGTAGGAGCTGACGAAGAAGCCCGAGCGGTGGCTCTGGATCCAGGACGCGAACTTGTCCATTTCGCCGTAGACCGCATCGAGCAGCACGACGCCGCGGACGCGATCGCTGATGCCGCCGACCTCGAGACTCCAGGCGGTCGGCAGGAAGCCGCCGCTATAACCGACGATCACGATCGGCATGTTGGCAAACGCACGCGCGCTGTTGGGATCGCCGGTCAGCTGCGCGAGGTGGCTGGCTGACTCTTCCATGAAGCGCTTGAGGCCGCCGGGCTGCCAGAATTTTCCCGCGCTGGAATCGGCGGCATCGACCGCCATCTGCGGCGCGAGCAGTACGGCATTGGCACCGGAATCGGTGATCTGCTGCGGCACCAGCTGGCGGTCGCGCACGTCGCGCGCGAGCGTTGCGCCGTTGCCGTGGAAGAACACCACGATCACGCCCGGCTTGCGCACATCGAAATGCTCGGGGACGTGCATGAGCACGCGGCTGTCGTTGTAGGTCTCGTCCTGCCAGAACACGCGCCCCGAATAGCTGCGGTGGCCGCGGCGGTCGCCCTTGGAGATGTTGAGGAAGGGCGAATCGGACGCAGGGTTGTTGCCGAAATAAGGGAAGGCCGAGGATTTCATGCTGACGAGCGTCGTCAGGTCCTCACGCGCCGGACGCTGGTAGGGGACCTGCGGCGCGAGCGAGGCGATCTTGTACGGCGCCTGCTCCGGTTGTTGCTGCACGGCGCGCTTGGGCGAGAAGTCTGACATCTGCCGTTGCAGGAAACCCTCGCTGGCCGAGGGGAAGCGCTCCCTGAACTGCGGGGCCGGGAAGCGATCTTCGAACGTGTCGCCGCTTGCGACCTGTTGGACTTGCGGACTGGTCTTCGCAACGACCTGGACGTTAGCCTGCGAGTTCGCCGCCAGCGCCGCCGGATTGGGCGCGTTGCCGCATTGAACCAACGTCAGCGACAGCGGCACCAAGCCTGAGATCAGGGCGATCCGAAGCGCACGACAGCGCGCCTCGGACGACTTGGTCCGGTCAGCGCACATGTCTGCTTTCAATTTCGGAACGGCCCCGACCATCCACCCATGACCCCAAGTCACGACCCAAGTCACGTCCATCGGCGATCTTAAGACAATTGAGCCGACTGGCGTTTAGGTGACGTTAAGCGTCCGGAGAAACTTCCCCACATCCGGAACGATCAAAAAAGACCACGCAATCGTGTCGCGATTGTGGGAGGGGAGCGCGTATTTCCGCGGCCAACTACGGGTTTATTGCCCAGACGCCGGTCTAAAAGGTGACTAATTACCTATTATGACCGCCTCATTTAACCCTTGTTAACCCTGCTTGAATTGACTGGACCAATCTGCACGATGCCTCCCATGAGGCGCGACGCCTGAGGCTAAGGACCCAGATGACGGCATCAGATGCGGGAACCGCGCCCTGGACCGGGCGGCTGACCGGCGGCTCCGGGATTTCCGTTCTGGTCGCAACCGCGATCGTCGTAGCAGACATGATCGGGGTCGGCGTCTTCACCAGCCTGGGCTTCCAGGTCAAGGACATCCCCTCGGGCTTCTCGATCCTCGCATTGTGGACCGTCGGCGGCATCGTCGCGCTGTGCGGCGTGTTCTCCTACAGCGAATTGGGCGCGATGTTTCCCCGCTCGAGCGGCGAGTACAATTTCCTTGGCCGCGCCTATCATCCGGCCTTCGGCTTTCTCGCCGGCTGGGTTTCGGCGACGGTCGGATTCGCCGCACCCGTAGCGCTTGCGGCCATGGCTTTCGGCGAATACGCCAAGTCCGTCATGCCCGAGGTGCCGCCGATCCCGCTCGCTATCGGCGTGGTGTGGCTGGTCTCGATCGTGCAATTGACCGGCGTCAGGCACTCCTCGACCTTCCAGCTGATCTCGACCATCCTCAAGGTCGTGCTGATCGTCGCTTTCCTCGTCGCAGGCTTCGTCGTCGGTACGCCGCAGCCGATCTCCTTTGCGCCGCAGGCCGGTGATCTCGCCCATATCGTGAGCGCGCCTTTCGCGATCGGGCTTGTCTTCGTGATGTACTCATTCTCGGGCTGGAATGCCGCGACCTACATCATCGGCGAGATGAACACGCCGCAGCAGAGCCTGCCGCGCGCACTGCTCACGGGCACGCTGATTGTGCTGGTGCTGTATGTCGTGCTCAACGCGGTGTTCCTTTACTCGACACCAATCAGCGCGTTGGCCGGTCAACTCGACGTCGCAAGCGTGGCCGGCAGCGCCATCTTCGGAGGCCTCGGCGGCCGGATCGTCGGTGCCATGATCTGCGTTGGCCTGATCTCCTCGATCAGCGCGATGATGTGGATCGGCCCGCGCGTGATGATGACGATGGGAGAGGACATCCCGGCGCTGCGCGTGTTCTCGAAGCGATCGGTGAGAGGCGCGCCGGCCTATGCCATCCTGTTTCAGCTCGCGGTCGCCAATCTGCTGCTGTTCACCCGCAGCTTCGAGGCGGTGCTCGACTTCATCCAGTTCTCGCTGCTGTTCTGCTCGTTCTTCACCGTTGCCGGCGTCATCAAGCTGCGCATCACCGATCCCGACCTGCCGCGGCCCTATCGCGCCTGGGGATACCCGTTTACGCCGCTCCTTTTCCTGCTCGTGACCGCGTCCATGATGTACTACCTCTTGACCGAGCGGCCGGTTCAGTCGCTGTCGGGGATGCTCGTCATGCTCTCGGGCCTGTTGATTTATGCAATTTTCCGCAGGCGGCCGGTCGCCGCTGCCACGTCACACAATCGCGAATAGACATGTTTCGACCCGTGAGAATTCTGGCCGCCGCTCTTGCCCTTATGGCTGCGGCCATCTCGTCCGCGCGCGCGGCCGAGGTCACTTTCGACGACACTGCGCGCTTCCTCGCGGGCATGCAGCCTTCAGCGGACTCGCCGCTGGTGGCGCTCACCAGGGACCCGTCCTGGCAGCATCACGCAAAATTCTTCGACGGTGCCTTTGCCCAGCTCGAGCAGCGGCAATTGTCGAAGATCCGGAGCTGGTCGGACGTCAATCTCGCCGCGCCGCGGCCAACCATGTTCTATTTCTTCAGCGGTCCGGATTTCCTTTACGCCAACGCCTTCTATTCCAGGGCCAGCACCTACGTGCTCGGCGCGCTGGAGCCGGCCGGTGCGGTGCCCGATCTGACCAGGCTGACGCGCGGTTCGGTCAATGCCGCGCTCTACAATGTCGAGCGCTCGCTCGGCTCGATCCTGAGCTTCTCCTTCTTCATCACCAAGCAGATGAAAGTCGACCTGCACGCCAACCAGGTCAACGGCACCTTGCCGATCCTCTACGTCTTCATGGCGCGCTCTGGCAAAACCATCCGCAACGTCGAGACGGTCGCACTCGACAACAAGGGCGGGGTGCACACGGGCAATGACAATCCGGGGCCGAACGCCACGCGCGGCGTGCGCATCACCTTCGCAGGCGCCGACGGCGAGGCGCGTACGCTGTATTATTTCTCGACTGATCTCTCCAATTCCGGTGCGCGCGCGGCAGGCTTCCTGAAATTCTGCGAGACGCTCGGGCCCGGCAACAGCCTGCTCAAGAGCGCGTCGTATCTCTTGCACGCGGGCAACTTCACGGTCGCCCGCGATTGGCTGCTCGCCAACAGCGCGACCATCATCCAGGATGATTCCGGTGTTCCGCTTGCCAACTACAATCCGCGGCAATGGCGGTTCTTCCCGTTCGGTCGCTATCTCGGGCCGATCAACGAATTCCCCGGCCGCTATCAGGAGCGCTACGCCGAGCTGTTCACGCGCGCGCAACCGATCGATTTCGGTGTCGGCTATCGCTGGCGAATGCATGAATCGAATTTGCTGCTGTCGGTGAAGATCCCGGGGAGCGAGCTCGCGCCGACTGCGGAGACGACCTCGTTTGCCGAGCCGCCGCCGAAACCTCGGCCGAAGCGGCCGCGGCCGCCCGAGCCGATCCCGCCGCCGCCCGGGCGCTTCTTCTGGTTCCGCTAGCTACCAGTGCACGCTTTGGCTTGGCACGATGAACGCCGTCGTGCTTGGCGGCGTCGCAAGGCTTGTCGCGAGATACCAGCCGGAACCGACGACGAGCACGAGCAAAGCGACCACGGCCAGCATGTCGATGGTTCTGGGGTCGTAATGGTGGTGACTGAAGTGAAAATGAGGGCTGATTTTCCAGCGCATTGTTGTTTCCTCCCAAGGGAGCATCACAACAACGCGAGGGGGAAGTTCCGGTTCCGCTTAGAGCAGCGATGTGCAAAGCACCGCAGCATGCTTACGAGGCGTTGACGCCGCGCCAGCGGCCGTAGCGCCAAGGCGTGTACCAGCGCGCGCCTTGCGGCGCAGTGACAGGCACATTGTCGATGCCCGACGTGCCGAAGGGGTTGCAGCGCAATAGGCGCGCGAGAGTCATCCAGCCGCCGGCCCAGAGTCCGAACCGCTCGATCGCCTCGTCGCCGTAGACGGAGCAGGTCGGCAGATGGCGGCAGTTGTAGCCGACCAGCGGCGATAGGGTGTGCCGATAGAGCCAGATCAGCGCGCGACCGAATCTGCGCGGAAATCGAAGCACGCCCGCGACGGAACTGGAACAATGCTCGCAGGCTGAATGCTTCATGTGCGCTTTGCTGCGATCGTGGGCGAAGTGTTGCACGGTTCCGGCGCAGGGAACAGCAAGCTGTTGTTTTCGCGCCATATTTTCCATGCTTTTTGGGAGCAGTGCAGCAAGTCCCTATGGACGAGCTGTATTCCCCCGGATACCATTTTTATGACACTCGTGAAAACATACGACTGTATGATCGACTCATCGAGCGCGAAGCGGGGATAATCGCGCCAATGGGCTTGGGGAAGGGATCAGTTTGACACTTCTGAAGTCACTCAACCTTCGGGGCTGGTTGCTGGTGGGAACCGCCGCTTGTGGAGTCGTGCTGGCTGGCGCCGTCGCGACATTCGGATCGTCGGCCAGAGCCGGTGCTGCCCTCGAAGAGCGCAAGCTGCCAATGAAGTTCAGCTGGGTCGCCTGCGAGCCGAAGTGCCGCGGCTGGATTAGCGCGGTCGGCATCATCACCGCCGATACGCCAAAGGACTTCGAGGAATTTTCTCGCGGACGCCAGCTCGGAGGCGCCACCGTGGTGCTCGACTCCAGCGGCGGTTCCGTCAACGACGCGATCGCGCTCGGCCGGCGTTTCCGCAGTCTCGGACTTTTGACTACGGTCGGTATCAGCGTGCAGAATCGCGGCGGGCAGTCGGCCCGTCCGGCCGTCGCGTCCGAAGCCTATTGCGAATCCATGTGTGTGTTCGTGCTGCTGGCCGGCAAGAAGCGTTACGTGCCGGAAACCGCCCATGTCCGGGTCCACCAGATTTGGATGGGCGACCGCGCCGACGATGCCAAGGCGGCGAGCTACAGCGCGCAGGATCTGATGATCGTGGAGCGCGATATCGGCCGGCTCGCCAAATACACGTTCGACATGGGCGGCGCCGGCGATCTGTTGTCGCTCGCGCTCAGTGTGCCGCCGTGGGAAGATTTGCACGAACTCGACGCGGGCGAGCTCAAGCTCACCAATATCGTGACGACCGATCTGGTGGCCGACGTGTTGCCGCACGTGGACGTCTCTGCGCCGGCAATGGCGGAGCTTGCACCGAAGACGCAGGCGAGGTTCGGCGCGGAACCGGAGCAGCCGCAGCCCGCCAAGTCGACCAAGACGGCGGAAGCCTTGGTGCCGCCGACCGGGGGAGTCGCCACGCCGGGCACGGCGTCGCAAAAGTAAGCTGTCCCCATCGTCATCCCGCGACGGCGTGAAACGACGAATCCGGAATGCAGAGATTGCGGCGCGAAATTCTGGGGGCGCGCTGACATGCGCCCCGGAATGACTGAGGGGAATCAGCCCTGCGCCGCTGCCGGCTGCTTCGCCTTGGCCTCGATCTGGCCGATCGCATCCACCACGGCATCGAAGGTCAGCAGCGTCGAGGCATGGCGCGCCTTGTAATCTCGGACCGGCTCGAGGAATTTGATTTCCTCCCACTTGCCTTCCGGAGGCGAACCGTTCTCTTTCAGCATCTTGCGAACGGCTTCGCGTAACTCACGGAGCTCGCTCGCAGTCGAGCCGACCACGTGACTTGCCATGATGGATGAAGAGGCTTGGCCAAGCGCGCACGCCTTCACGTCATGCGCGAAATCGGTGACGGTGTCGCCCTCCATCTTGAGGTCGATCTTCACGGTCGAGCCGCACAGCTTGGAATGGGCGGTGGCGGTGGCATCGGGGTCCGACAACCGCCCGAGGCGCGGAATATTCCCGGCCAGCTCGATGATCCGCTTGTTATAGATGTCGTTCAGCATGTGATGGAGTCCAACACTTACCTGCCGGATCGGCCTTGGCGGGCGCGATCCAGGGTCCTATATAGGGTCGGAACTTGCGGAAAAACAGTCCGGCGGTGCGTGGGCGATGATCCAGATTTGCATTGTCGGCGTTATTGCCAAGAGGTCTCTTTCGCCAAATACTGTTCTCTTCAGGCGTCCGGCGGCTTGTCCGCCCCGTCTGCCGGTGACACTCCGGCCGCAAGGCCGTCGAACGGAGTAGACATGGACGCTGCAATCAAATCCATTCGCCCGAACAAGCCCTCTGACAAGCAGCCCGAGAGCCGCCCGGCCGAACTCGATCCTGCCGAATTCCTCGCGGCCGCCGTCCGCGCCGACCAGCCGCGCCCCGCGCGTGCCGAGGCGGAAGCGGCGGTGAAGACGCTGCTTGCCTATATCGGCGAGAACACCGGGCGCGAGGGCCTGCTCGACACACCGCGCCGCGTCGTCGAGGCGTTCGACGAGCTCTATCAGGGCTACCACCAGTGCCCGGCCGAGGTGCTCGACCGCACCTTCGGCGAGACCGCCGGCTATGACGACTTCGTGCTGGTGCGTGACATCGAGTTCACCTCGCAATGCGAGCATCACATGATGCCGTTCTACGGCAAGGCGCACATTGCCTATACGCCAGTAGAACGCGTCGTCGGCCTGTCGAAGCTTGCGCGACTGACCGACATCTTCGCCCGCCGGCTCCAGACCCAGGAGCACCTGACGGCGCAGATCGCAGCCGCGATCGATGAGATCCTGAAGCCGCGTGGCGTTGCCGTCCTGATCGAGGCCGAGCATACCTGCATGTCGGTGCGCGGCGTCGCCAAGCATGGCGCCTCCACCTTCACCAGCCGCTACACCGGCATGTTCCGCGACAACCCGGCGGAACAGGCCCGCTTCCTGTCCATGGTGCGAGGCATGGCGCGCTGACCTCGCGACTAACTGCCGAGGTTTGTCGTGTCCGCTCACTCCCACGAGATCGAGGAAGGCCTGGCCTTCCTCCCCAAGTTCGATGCGAATGGCCTCGTGACCTGCGTGGCGACGGACGTCGCCACCGGTGACGTGCTGATGGTCGCGCATATGAATGACGAGGCGCTGCGCAAGACCATTGCCACCGGCGAAGCCTGGTACTTCAGCCGCTCGCGCAATGCCTTGTGGCGAAAAGGTGAGACCTCAGGTCAGACCCAGCGCGTGGTCGATATCCGCACCGATTGCGACCAGGACGCGGTCTGGCTTCGCGTCGAGCAGATCGGCGCCGCCTGCCACACCGGCCGCCGGTCCTGTTTCTACCGCAAGGTCGAAGCCGACGGCGGCGGTGCGAAGCTCGTCTTCGTCGATGCCGACAGGCTGTTCGACCCGAACGCGGTCTACAAGAAGTAGCTCTCGTCGTTCCGAGGCGCGCGGCTTGTCCGTCCGAAGCTCGAAGAGCGAAGGCGGATGCGCACCGGAATGACGGCGACCGCCAGATTAACCCCGCATTAACCATAACTGTCCCACGGTGAGACGATCAGGCGACCGAATTGCCGGCGCCGCTCAAACGCCGCGCGGGCCGGTCACGCCATCATGTCGGTCGACAATTCCAGTGCCTCGCAGACGGCCGCAACCGACCAGTCGCGGCGCGTTGCGGGCGCGATCAAGCAGGCTTCGAGCCAGACCGGCGTCAGCTTCGAATACATGCTGACCACCGCCAAGATGGAATCGGATTTCGATCCATCGGCCGGCGCCACCACCTCGTCCGCTCACGGCCTCTATCAGTTCATCGATCAGACCTGGCTCGGCACGGTGAAGGAGGCGGGTCCCCAGCTCGGCTATGGCAACTATTCCGACGCCATCAGCAAAACCTCGTCCGGCAGTTACACCGTCGACGATCCCTTCATGAAGCGCTCGATCATGAAGCTGCGCGACGATCCCGAAGCGGCCTCCAGCATGGCGGCGGCGCTGACGCAGTCCAACAGTTTCAAGCTCACGGGCCTGCTCGGCCGCAGGCCGTCCGACAGCGAACTCTACATGGCGCATTTCATGGGCGTCGGCGGCGCGGCGAAGCTGATCGCGAATGCAGAGGACAATCCGCAAGCTGTCGGTGCGCGTCTGTTTCCCAACGCGGCATCCGCCAATCGCTCGATCTTCTATGCCAGGGATGGCCGCGCGCGCAGCGTCTCCGAAGTCTATTCGGTGCTGAACGCGCGCTATGCGAGCGCCTCGAATGCGAAATCCACGCGCAGCGCGATGGCGATGTATGGCGACACGCCATCGACCACACAGGTTGCCGCCGCCAACGCCCTGCAGCCCACCGTGCCGATGGTCAACGGCGCCGCCTATCTCCAGTCCTTCCCGGATGCACGTGGCGTGACGCCGGTGAGCGCGACATCGTCGACAACCGTGGCCGACAACGCGCCGATCACGCCGGCATTCCGTTCGATCTATCAGCCCGGCGATGCGACGCAGCCGGTCTCGACGACGGTGCAGAAATTGTGGGGCAACAACGCCTCGCTCACTTCGGCTGCGTCGGCGACGCCCGACGTGCGTCCGCCACAACCGCTCGATCTGTTTAGCGATCGCAGCGGCACGTTCTCGAGCTAGCGCGCGATCACGTCGAGAGCGCTGCTCTCAGCCCTTAACAAATCATCAATGAAACCAGCAAGTTATGGTGAACGCTTTGTTAAGCGTCGTGGTTTATTTTGTGTTGCAGGTGACAAGCCGTCACCGTTTCTTTTTTTCGTTGCGTAAGCCGGAAGCACCATGATCGTTCGGCAGTTCATCAATTGGATCAGGACCGCGCCCGCCGGCGAGCGGGCGGAGGCAACGCGGGCATTGGCGCGGGCCTGGCTGATCTCGGACCTTTCTCACGACGACCGTGTCGCCGCCGAAGGCGCGCTGCTGATGCTGCTCGACGATCCTTCGCCGCTGGTGCGGCAGGCGATGGCCGAGGCTTTCGCGCGCAGCACGGATGCGCCGGCGTCGATCGTGCGGGCGCTGTCGGCGGACCAGCCGACCGTGGCGCTGCCCGTACTCGAACATTCGCCGCTGCTGATTGATGCCGATCTCGTCGACATCGTCGCGACCGGCGATGACGAAGTGCAGTGTGCGGTCGCTCGCCGCATCGCGCTGCCGGTCTCGGTCTGCGCCGCCATTGCCGAGGTTGGCTGCGCGGCCGCCGCGCTGGAGCTGATCGAAAATCCCCACGCCGAGCTGGCACCGTTCTCGTGGAATCGCATCGTCGAGCGTCACGGCCATCTCGCCGCGATCCGCGAGGCGATGCTGGTGCTGGACGACATTCCGGCTGCAACACGCGCTGCGCTGGTGGCAAAGCTCTCCGAGACGCTGGCGCAGTTCGTGGTGGCGCGGAACTGGCTGAGCGCCGACCGCGCCGAGCGCATGACGACCGAGGCGCGCGATCGCTCCACCATGAATATCGCGGCGCGCTCGCGCGGCGACGACATGCAGGGCCTGGTGAAGCATCTGCGGATCACTGGCCAGCTCACCGCGGGTCTGATCCTGCGCGCGCTGCTGTCGAGCAATCTCGAACTCTTTGATGCGGCGCTGGCCGAATTGGCCGATTTGCCGCTCGCGCGCGTGTCCGCTCTGCTGCACGATCGGGGCGGCAACAGCCTGCATGCGCTGCTTCGTCGCGCCGGGTTGCCCGAGGCGACCTTCGCGGCGTTCCAGGTCGCGCTCGATGCTTGCCACGAGCAGGGCTTCGTCGACACCGACGACACCGCGGCGCGGCTGCGCCGGCGCATGGTCGAGCGCGTGCTCACCCATTGCGAGACCGACCGCGGCGCCACCGAGCCCCTGATGGTCCTGCTGCGCCGCTTCGCCACCGAATCCGCGCGCGAAGAGGCGAGGTTGTTCTGCGATGAGCTGGTCGCGGAAGACACGATTGATCCGGTGTACGACAATTTGATCGCGGCGTAGGTCGAGCTGTACCCGCAATCTCCGTCATTGCGAGCGCAGCGAATCAATCCAGCGGACGGATTCCGGATTGCTTCGCTGCGCTCGCAATGACGAGAGGAGGGAGTTGAGCTTTACTCTGCCGGCACGATGCTCGGCGCGAGGATCACTTCGAGATGCTCGGGGCGGTCACGGTTAACGTCGGCGAGATAGTCGTCGGCGACCTT
Source organism: Bradyrhizobium monzae (assembly GCF_021458635.1). Taxonomy (GTDB): domain Bacteria; phylum Pseudomonadota; class Alphaproteobacteria; order Rhizobiales; family Xanthobacteraceae; genus Bradyrhizobium. The sequence continues at coordinate 327,465 of NZ_JAIRDQ010000001.1, read as the reverse complement.
GCGCAGACGGCGGCTGAGCTCGGCGGAGACGCTGATGCTGTCGAGCTTGGTGTTCTCGTGCACGATGGCGAGGATCGCGTTAATGTGGTGCGCGAAGAGCTCGGCCGGCACCTTTTCGAGATCCGGCGCGTGCTCGATGACGCGGCAGAGGCTCTCGGCAACTCCGGATGCAGCTGGAAAACCGAACGTGGCGGCGTCGCCCTTGATGTCGTGTGCGGCGTGGAACAGCTCGTCGCGCCGCTCCTTGGTGAAGCGGTCGTTGCGGATCGCGACGTAGGCCGACGACAGCCGGTTGACTTCGATCGTCATCCAGCTCTTGAATTCGCCGGACAGATCGGCAAGCGCCTGCTCGGCGCGTCCTATCGGATCGTCCATGTCCTTTTCCTCGACCCGGCGCAGAACTTTACGCAGCGGATTGGGCTGCGTGATGATTTGATGCGTGGCGAAGGCCTTGACCTCGATGTCTCGTGCGCTGTTCTTCGCCATGATGCCTGCCTCGTCGGGTGAGACGTTGCGCTAGATGGAGGAGCGGGCCTTGTCGAGCAGCGAGGGCTGCTGGAGCACCTCGTGCTTTTCGCCGACGCGGCGTTCCGGGCCCATATAGGCGGAGTTGGTGTTGCGGCGCCGGTCCGGGCCGAAATAGGTTTTGGTCTTGATGAAGGGCCGGGGACTGGCGACCACGTTGAGAATGCGCTGGTAGAGGCCCTTGGCCGAGATCGGCTTGGCCAGGAATTCAGTGACACCGGCGTCGCGCGCGACCGTGACGCGGCGCTTCTCGGAATGCCCTGTCAGCATGATGATCGGCGCGTAGGGGTTGCCCTTGGATTCCGGCTGCCGGATCATCTGCGCGAGCTCGAGCCCGTCAAAGATCGGCATCGCCCAATCGGTGATGACGATGTCGGGCACGTAATGGCTGTACATTTCGAGCGCAGTGGCGCCGTCCTCGGCCTCGTAGACCTCGCGCGCGCCGAACGAATGCAGCAGCGTCCGCAGGATGCGGCGCATGTGCGGATTGTCGTCGCAGACGAGGAAGCGAAGCTTGTTGAAGTCGATGCGGAACATGACGCCTGGGCCAGAGCGGTCAACCTTCGTTAACCATATCGTGCCGAGGGTTAACGAAGCGTTGCGAACGAGCCTCTGGCGGGGGGCAGGGCCGGCAGGTCAGTAGCCGAACTGCTCGCGCAGGATCCGTTCCTCCAGGCTGTGGCCGGGGTCGAATAGCATGCGCATCGAGATGGTCCTGTCCGACAGGATCTCGACGCGCCGGACCCTGCGCACCTCCTCATGGTCGGCGACGGCCGCGACGGGCCGCTTGTCGTCTTCCAGCACCTCGATCACGACATAGGCCGTGTTGGGCAGCAGCGCGCCGCGCCAGCGCCGCGGCCGGAAGGCGCTGATCGGTGTCAGCGCCAGCAGCGCGGCGTTGATCGGCAGGATCGGTCCTTGGGCGGAGAGATTATAGGCGGTCGAGCCTGCCGGCGTCGCCACGATGATGCCGTCGGCGATCAACTCGGGCATGCGCTCGCGCTCGTCGATCAGGATGCGCAGGCGCGCCGCCTGGGAGGTCTGGCGGAACAGATAGACCTCGTTGATGGCGTGATGCAGGTGAACGCGGTCATTGGTATCGGTCGCGCGCATCAGCAGCGGGTTGATCTCGGATTCATGCGCCGCCTCGAGCCGCGCGCGCAGATCGTGCGTCGAGTATTCGTTCATCAGGAAGCCGACCGTGCCGCGGTGCATGCCATAGATCGGCTTGCCCGAGTGCATGTGCTGGTGCAGCGTCTGGAGCATCAGCCCGTCGCCGCCGAGCGCGACCACGACGTCGGCCTCGCTCGGATCGCAATTGCCGTATTGCGTGGTGAGCTGGTGGAAGGCGGCCTCTGCCTCGCTGCTCGGGCTGGCGACGAAGGCGATCCGGTCGTATCGCGATGGCTTGGTCATGGCTTCCAGGCAGGTGTCGCTGGCTCGAGAAAGTTCTGCCGAGGTCGTCTATACGACCTGGGCCTGTATTGTCGAGGACGGCCGCTCGACAAGGCAAACGGGCCGGTCGGAGACGGCAAAAGCCGTGGGATCGGCCCGGAAAGCCCTTCCGGAGCCTCCGATCCCCCAAACCGTCGCAATTGGCGGCTACAGCTGCAGCCAGCGACCGACGGGCGGGTCAGGGAGAACAATCATGATCATGAGCTTGCCGATGCTGCGCCGTGCGGGGCTCGTGCTGGCGGTGTCCGCTTTCGCGCTCTCGGGCCTGGCGTTCGTAGATTTGGCACGTGCGGACGATCCGCCGCAGCCGCGCAACGAGGCGGCGGCACCCGTGGGGCAAAAGGGCGGGCGTGGCGGCAATGCACAGAACGCGGCGCAGGCTTCACCGGCGGCATCCGATCGTCGTCTTCCCGGAGATTCGACGACCACGCAGACCCTCGACCTGCCGGGCCGAGCGCTCAACTTTGCCGCGACCGCCGGCTCCGTCCGTGTATTCGACGAGAAGGGAGAGCCGCTCGCCGACATCGCCACCACGTCTTACGAGCTCGACGGCGCCGATCGCGCCACGCGCCCGGTGACGTTCCTGTTCAACGGCGGGCCCGGTGCCTCGTCGGCGTGGCTCCAGTTCGGCGCGGCCGGGCCGTGGCGGCTGCCGCTCGATGGCGAGGGGCTATCGCCGTCGGCCTCGCCCGAGGTGAAGCCCAACCCGGAGACCTGGCTCGACTTCACCGATCTCGTCTTCATCGATCCCGTCGGCACCGGCTACAGCCGCGTCATCGCGAGCGGCGAGGATGCACGCAAACGGTTCTATTCGGTCGATGGCGACGTCAACTCGATTGCGCTCGTGATCCGCCGCTGGCTCGAGAAGCACAACCGCCTGACCTCGCCGAAATATGTCGCGGGCGAGAGCTATGGCGGCATTCGCGGGCCGAAGGTCGTGCGCCAGTTGCAGATTCAGCACGGCGTCGGCGTCAAAGGTTTGATCCTGGTGTCGCCGCTGCTGGATTTCCGCGAGTTCACCGGCACGAGCCTCCTGCAATATGTCGCGACCTTGCCGAGCTATGTGGCGGTGGCGCGCGAAGCCAAGGGACCGGTCAAGCGCGCCGATCTCGCCGATGTCGAGGCCTACGCCCGCGGTGAATTTTTAGCCGATCTCGTCAAGGGCGAGGCGGACAGGGAAGCCACCAATCGCCTGGCCGACAAGGTCGCCGAGCTCACCGGCATCGACCAAGCGGTGAGCCGCAGGCTCGCGGGCCGCTTCGATGTCGGCGAATTCCGCCGCGAGCTCGACCGCAAGAACGGCATGGTGACCGGGCGTTACGACGCCTCCGTGCGCGGCTTCGATCCCTATCCGGATTCGAGCAGCTCGCGCTTCGGCGACCCCTCGGGCGATGCGCTCCAGGCGCCGCTGACGAGTGCCGCGGTCGATGTGCACACGCGAAAGCTCAACTGGCGGCCCGACGGCTCCTATGAAGTTCTCAACGGTGCGGTCGAGCGCAATTGGGACTTTGGAGGCGGCATCAACCCGCCGCAATCGCTGTCGGAGTTGCGCCAGATCCTCGCCGCCGATGCGAAGCTGAACGTGCTGGTCGCGCACGGCTTGTTCGATCTCGCCACGCCCTATTTCGGAACGAAGCGGGCGCTCGACCAGCTGCCGGCCTTTGTGACGTCGCGCGTGAAATTCGTCGTCTATCCCGGCGGCCACATGTTCTATTCGCGCGACGGCTCGCGACAGGCGTTTCGCGGTGAAGTCGAGGCGCTCATCAGGGAGTAGGTCGTCGCTTGCGGGGCGGATATCTCCGCGCGATCTCGCGCGCGACAACGGCTGCGGGTTTGATGTTGGCGCCACCGAGCCAGATGTCGTTGATCCTCCCGCGCTTGTCACGGACGCGCCGTACCGGCTCGCCGTGACTGGAATAGCCGGCCGCCCAGGCGAGCTTGCCGGTGTCGCGGCCGGTGACCTCGATCTCGGCGGCATCCATGAACGGGTTGTTGAACTGCGGATTGGCTATCAGCACCCGGTTGCCCGCCGGCACGAGGTCGGTCGCGCCCCAGATCGTCCACCAGCGGCCGGTCCAGTCGCGCACGCGCCGGTCGGCTGCGCCGCGCGTCTTGAACACGCGGAGGATCTGCATCGCGCCGTCCATCCAGATCGGTGCCGCGCCGTCGATGGAGTTGCTGAGGATGCTGATCGCGAGCTCGCATCCGGGGATGGAGCAGGTCCGCGAGATGTACCCCTGGAAGCCGCCGCCATGGCCGAACCAGTCCCAGCCGTCGGTCTTGCCGGCGTTGACGCCGAGGCCGTAATAGCCCTCGAAACTTTGCGGCACGCGCCAATGGTTGCGCGTCATCTCGCGGCGGCTCGCGACTGAGAGCACGCTCTTCCTGGCGTTGGGGGCAAGCTGGGCAAAGAAACGCGCGGTGTCGGCGGCGGTGGCGACGAAGCCCGCGGCGGATGCCATTGCGTGCGCGGGATTATCGCCGGGGATGACGCAGCGCTCGCCCAGCGGCAGCTTGCGCGTGTGGCCGCGCGCTAGCAACGCGCCCCTGGGAAGCGGCGCATTCGGCTCGGTCTCGCGCAGGCCTGCAGTCTCGATGATCTCGCGCTTGATCCAGGCGGCGTAGGGCTCCTTGGTCACGGCTTCGATGACGAGGCCCATCAGCGCAAAGCCGTGATTGGAATATTTGAAGCGCGTGCCGGGCTCGATCGCGGGAGGTCCCTTCAACTCGGCGAGCAGCTCCCTGGCGTTGAGATAGGGCCGGCTGTCGATGAACTGGCCGGAATCGACGCCGTCGCGCGTCAGCCCGGCGCTGTGCGAAAGCACTTGCGCAATCGTGGTCTCGGCCACGCGCGGATGCAGGCCGCTGACATATTGGCCGACGGGATCGTCGAGCCTGAGCTTGCGCTGCTCGCGCAGCTTCATGATGCCGGCCGAGGTAAAGCTCTTCGAGTGCGAGGCGATGCGGAAGCGGTGGCGCGGAGTGAGCTTCTCGCCGGTGTCGAGATTGGCAAGCCCGAACGCATGCTCGGCCACCACCTCGCCGCGATGGACGAAGGCGACCATGACGCCGGGCTGTTGGAAGGTCGTCTGCTGGAATTCGATCCAGGAGCCGATGTAGTCGATCGCGGATCGCAGCCACGTGTCCATTGCGCTACCAATTTGCGAGGGGGATGGTTGCGAGAAGCTAGCCGAGAAAGCAGAACGGGCACAACCCCAAGGGGTGTGCCCGTTCGCGTCATGCGAAGATGCGATGGCTTTAGTAGACGAGCGTCGCGCCGGTCGGCTTGTCGAGCGCGGCGGCCAGCGAGCGATACTCGGAGCTGTCGGTGCCGGCCAGCATGGCGATCTTGTTCAAATGATACTGCGCCTGTTCGCGGTTGCCCTGCTCGAGCTGCCAGAGCCCGTAATACTGCCAGGTGCGGACGTGGTTCGGATCGTCCTTCAGCGCGATCTCGTAATAAACCTTGGACGACTGGTAGTCGCCGAGCTTGCGATAGGAGTAGCCGATCAGGTTCGCGACGTCGGCGACGTCGTCACGCTTGAGCTGCTTCAGCTGGCCGATCGCGCCCGTGTAGTCGTGATTGTCGTAGATCGTGGTGTAGGCGGTGCGATAGGCCGCGAGGAATTTCGGATCGCTGACGGAAGAGCTCTTCTTCTTGCCCTTCTTGGACGAGTTGTCCGACTTCGGCGGCGAGGAGGGCTCATCGCCGCCCGCCGCATAGGCGCTGGTCAGCACCGGTGCGGCCGCCAGCGACATGGCGACGAGTCCCGGCACAACAAGCATTGAGAGTTTGCGCATTGAAGTTCTCCCGTATGGAACGTGGCGATCCTACACGATTGCCCAAAGACCGGAACACCCGGTACGCAAAAACATTCCCGGCACCCCGGCCTATTCGCCTTTGCTCAGATGACAAACTTGTCATCGAGATGAACGGCGGCTGGCTGCGGGCTTCAGACAGGGTTCAGCGCGATCCCGCTAGGCTCTGACCCATGATCGAAGGGTTGGCGAGAGGGCGCCGGCCCAAGATCCTTCCAAGAGGAGACCACCATGTTGAAGACCATTTCCGCCGCCTTGCTTGCAGCCTCCGTCATCGCAGCCCCGGCCTTCGCCGCTGAAGCCGGCAAGACCACCACGACTGCGCCGGTGATCAAGGCGGACCAGACCCAGAGCAAGGTCTCGACCACCGCCGCCAAACCCGACGCCGGCGTCAAGGCCGATGCCAAGGTCGATACCAAGACCAAGGCGATGAACGCCAACGCCGCGATCACGCCGGACGAGCACAAGACGGTGCGGACGCATCGCCATCACCACAAGCATGTGTCGGCCACGAAGTCGCTGAAGACGCAGCCGAGCGTCACCAAGCCGGTGACCATCGAGAAGCGCAGCTAACGACTGATCCCGCGCGGCGGCATCCCTGGATTGCCCTGCCGCCGCGTGCGGAGTCGGCTCGCTCGTCACGCCCCGCGCGCAAGCGCGAGGTGCTGGCGACGGGCCGGTGCGCCGTTTGCCGCAATGAATTCCCTTCGTTTCGAGACCGCAAACAGGAATCTCGGAAACAACCCCATGCACAGTAGACGACGGCAGATGAACCAGGGGTTGACTGACACAGGTCTGCGGATTTTACGAATCCGTTTGACTCGTCGGGCAAAACACCTCTAAACAGGCATCATTGCAACCTTGGGGCGGAACACTCCGGGGCTGGAATACTCCAAGTCGATTGAGCGGCGAGCGCGAACTGTGAGGCGATTGGCGAAACGTGCGGCGAGCCGGGCATTGATCCTGGCATTGCCGTTGGCGCTCGCGGCATGTTTCGGCAGCGACGGTGACCGTCCCAGCCTGATGGAGGGGGCCCAGGCCGGAGGGCCGCAGCCGTTTCCGGATAATTTCCGCAGCGACGCGGTGGCCCTGATGCGCAGCTATCTCAACAACCCCGTCGGCGTGCGCGATGCCGGCATGGCCGATCCGGTGCTGCGCGAGGTCGGCGGGCGGCAGTTCTATGTCAGCTGCCTGCACTTCACGCCGCGCGAGACCGACGGCAGCTACAAGGCGATGCGCGAGCGCGCCGTCGTCTATGTCAACGGCCGGGCCGACCGCGTCATCGAGCGCGCCAACGAAATCTGCGCAGGCGCGGTTTACGCACCCTTTCCAGAACTGGAAAAGATGACGCGGTAGTGCAAAGCCCGCCTTCATCGCGCGGTGCTAGGACGAATGCCGCCGGAGCCGCTGGATCACATTTCGGCGAGCTTTGAACGGAGCGGTTCAGCCTTGCGACAAATTGTTACGGCTGGACTTGCGCGGACGACAAAATCTGTCGGCGCAGGCCGACGGGATGGAACAAAAGCGCGATGTTGCCGCTCCGTCACAGCCTCGAACGATCAACGTTCCGGCATCGCCGCGAAGCAACCCAATTCACGCCACGTTGTTTCCTGAGTGTCGTAAATGAAAGAACGGGGATGACCATGAAGACGATCTTGCTCGGGGCAGCAGCTCTGCTCGCTCTGGCCGCACCGGCGGCCGCAGCGGACATGCAGCCGCGCACCTACACCAAGGCTCCGGCCTACACGCCGCCGCAGGTGATCTACAACTGGACCGGCTTCTACATCGGCGGCCATATCGGCGGCGCCTTCGCCGGTGACAGCAGCTTCCAGTCCAGCGACGCCCGCTTCCTGGGTGGCGTGCAGGGCGGCTTCGACTACCAGTTCGCGCCCAATTGGGTGGTGGGTATCGAGGCGCAGTATTCCTGGCTGCCGACCAACAACAATGGCGTCACGTTCCCGTTTGGGACGCAGGTGACCTCCAACACCGACCAGCTCGGCTCTGTGACGGGCCGGATCGGCTACACTTGGGGTCCGACGCTGCTCTATGCCAAGGGCGGTTACGCCTGGCGCAACGGCGGTCTCGGCGTGAACATCGCCGGCGTGCCGCAGGCCTTCACCACCACCGGCAACAGCAAGGACGGCTATACCGTCGGCGCCGGCCTCGAATACATGTTCGCGCCGAACTGGTCGGCCAAGGCCGAGTACCAGTATTACAATTTCGGCAGCACGACGATCACCTCCGGTCCGGCCGACGTCGTCGGCGTTCGCGGCCGGGATGACGAGCATACCGTCAAGGTCGGTGTGAACTACCGCTTCGGCTGGGGCGGTCCGGCGGCCTCGCGCTACTGAGCCGCCGCGCGCAGCACGACCAGGATCTGACAAAGGCCGGCTTCCCGCCGGCCTTTCGTTTGCCGGCCCACATGCCGACTGTCTGTTTGCCTTGTTGTTTGCGTTGCGTGAACCATCTGGCGCGTCATTTGCAAGCAAACAGACTGGCGCGCGCCTTCTCACACGTGTCACGGGGATCGGGTAAAGCAAAAATAATTTTTGCGACTTACGGAACTCGCGCTCCGGAGAGCGTTATTACTGAATTGCCGGGCTGGTGGGACAACGAACATGCGTATCTTGGCGTCGGTGGTGGTGGTCTCGTGCTTCGTCGCCCTGCCGTGTTCTGCCCAAACAATCCTCAAATCCGAGCCTCTGATGTTGGCACCTTACGAGGTCGCCTTCGTGAAGGACGCCTCCTGTGCGTCGGGCAAGGTGCTCAAGGTCACCGGGGCGATCCGCGGGCTGCACCGCCGCAAGGCCTGCGTGGCGCTCGCCGGCGAGCAGGCCTCGCTGGCGACCGCGACGCCCTGAGGCGCTCGGCCAGACTTCGGGCGGATTTCACGAGTTCAGCTCAAGCTCTATCCTGGATTCCCGCTCGGCGTCCGCCTTGTTCTTGGCGGGGTCTTCGCCTTGGGCGACCTGGCACGATCTGATCTCGTAGTCGTTGTCGAGCACCCGGCGCGGACCGTGCCGCTCATCGTCGGTGCCGACATCCACGACCAGACCGCTCCGTTGCGCGAGCTTCCAGATGTCGGCCTCATCAGGATAGGCTTTGCTGATCTGGCTGTCGTTGCAGAACAGGGCGTAGGGCATGCTTCCCGCTCCCGGAAAGCGCGTTAACGACTTGATGGGGCCAGGGGTTCCAGGGCGATCACGGGGCCGTGATCAGCGGCCGCAGACGAGGGGTAGAGTGGCCGGCCCTGAGTCCTTAACGAGTCCTGAATCCCCAAAAAAAGATACTTTGGGACTCGTTTGGCGGAATCAGCGGATGTTTCCGGCCATGACGACCGACCTGAAAACATGCTGCGGGCACATGCTTCTGCCACTGACGCTGGCACTGTTCGGCGCCTGCGCGGCCAATCTCTGGCTGGTTTGGTCCTGGCTATAGGCCTCGGCTGCGAGGTGGTGCCCGCCTCACTTGTCTGGACGGAGGGAAGGGTCGCGGATCGCGGCGCGGAGCCTGGACAGTGTCGCCGCACAATACTCCTCGCGCTCCCGCTCGAAGCGCTCCTGATGCTTTCTGAAGTTGGCAATTCGGGCCTCCATCTCGGAGCGAAAATCACCGGCCATCCGTGGCGGACGGGCAGGCAAAGGCCGGGGCGGCGGGGTGGCCTGCGGCGGCGGATCGGCCTGCTTGGCCTCGAACGCAACGGTCACGGTCTGGACGGAGACGCTCTCTGTCGTCACCACCGCCGCAACCGTAGCGGTATCCAGCTGACGGACGTCGTCCTTCTTGCCGGAAACCGATTGTACGAAGGCCAGTGTCTGCGCGATCAGCGCGTCGCGCTCCCTGATCCACTTCATGATCCACCACCCTGTTAGAGCTATTCCACCAAAGCAGGGGCGCCGAATCAAGCAGGCTCTCTGCAAGGCATTGCATATTTTTCCCGAACGCCCGACATTAGAGCGATGGATTCCGAGGCCGAACCGTCGGACGAAGCGCAGGGCCTATGGCTCGTACGCGCCTTTTTGTCACTGCCGCCCGACAAGCGGGCGGAGGTGATCGCGTTCGTCGAGGATCTGGTGCGGGCCCACGCCCAGCCCGAGGGCGGTCAGAAACCTCTCCGACCTGATCGCTAGCGCTGGCGTGGATTGACGTTGGGCACGAAGGGGGCGCCGCCGACTACCCGGACCGATGCCTGGATCGACCCTCGGGTCGAGCTGTCGATCGGCCTGCTGTCGGCGACCTGCTCCTCTGGGGCTTCGCCAAACACCGCAAGCGCGGGCTCGAGCATCGCGAGTGCGCCGGCGACGACGGCGCAGCACAGCGTGACGGTCGTCAGCAGGACCATGTTTCGATTGTCTTCCCTGATCCGCATGGGGCGAGAACAAGTAAGCCCCGCGGTTGGTTCCAAGGCGGCATTGGCGGACCGGGGCGCTCCATAAGCGACCGAAGCTTACGCCAGGCTTACGCGCGGCCTCCGAATGGCTATTTTCCCGTAAGATTACGCCCGTCATTTAGTATCAAATTTTAACATTAGCGGGTTCCAATGCCGCCGCTGGGACTGCGTCGGTCAATGGTGACCGAAAATAATCAGGCGGCTGCGATGAGCTTTTTGAACAATTTGAAGATCGTGTCGAAGGTTGCGCTGATCGTGACCGTGATGGGCATTGCCCTGGTCGCCGTCGCGGCCTTCGGCATCCGCGAACTCTCGGCAACCGTCGACGGCTTCAGCGAGCTCACCGCCATGCAGTCGGCGGCCCTCAACCTCACGCGCGCCCAGCGCCGCATCGAGACCTATCATGCCGCGCTCTATGCGGTGTTCACCGAGACCACCGAGGCCGGCAACGCCAATCGCCTCAAGATCGCGAACCAGAACCGCAACGAAATTCGCCAGTATCTGGACGCTGCCGAGCAGGACGATCCGGCGCGGGCCGCCGAAACGAAGAGCGTCGGCGCGCAGTTGACGGCCGCCTTTGCCGGCTGCGATCCGGTGCTCCAGGCCGGTGCGTCTGCAAGCAGCCCGGCGGAGAATGCCAAGGCCGCCGATCGTGCGCACAAGGAATGTGACCCGCTGATCGATGCGGCTCTTGATCGCGTTGCCAAGTTCACGGCCGATACGTCCAAGGCCGTGACCAAGCGCAAGGAAGCCATCGAGCGCGATACCAAATCCGCCACCTGGACCGTGATGAGCGTCAGCGCCGGCGGCCTGATCATCGGCATCGCGATTGCGCTTTTCATCGGCCTGGTGGCGATGTCGAAGCCGATCGCCAGGCTCAAGCTCGCCATGGAGGGCCTGGCGCGCAACGATCTCAAGACCGAGGTACCCGAGAAGGATCGCCGCGACGAGATCGGCGAGATGGCCAGCACGGTCGAGGTGTTCAAGACCAACGCGATCGAGGTGGAGCGGCTCAAGGCGGCGCAGGCGGAAGCCGAGAAGCAGGCCGCCGAGCAGCGCAAGCGCGACATGTTCAGCCTGGCCGATGGCTTTGAGCGTGCGGTCGGCGAGATCATCGATACCGTCGGATCCGCATCCACCGAGCTCGAAGCGTCATCCTCGACGCTCGCCACCACCGCGCAGCGCGCGCAGGAGCTGACTTCGGTGGTCGCGGCTGCTTCCGGTGAAGCCACCGGCAACGTCCAGTCGGTTGCGACCGCCACCGAGGAGCTGTCTTCCTCGGTCAACGAGATCAGCCGCCAGGTGCAGGAATCGGCGCGGATGGCGAGTGAAGCCGTCAACCAGGCCCGCACCACGACCGAACGGGTCAGTGAGCTCTCGGTCGCGGCGACGCGCATCGGCGACGTCGTCGAGCTGATCAACACCATTGCGGGCCAGACCAATCTGCTGGCGCTGAACGCCACCATCGAGGCGGCACGCGCAGGCGAGGCCGGCCGCGGCTTTGCCGTCGTCGCCGCCGAGGTGAAGACGCTGGCCGAGCAGACCGCGAAGGCGACCGGCGAGATCAGCCAGCAGATCTCGGGCATCCAGAACGCCACCCAGGAATCGGTGACGGCGATCCGCGACATCTCCGCGACCATCGAGCGGCTGTCGGAAGTGTCCTCGACCATTGCCGCGGCCGTCGAAGAGCAGGGTGCTGCAACCCAGGAGATCTCGCGCAACGTGCAGCAGGCTGCGCACGGCACCCAGCAGGTCTCGGCCAACATCACCGACGTGCAGCGCGGCGCCGCCGAGACCGGCTCGGCGTCCACGCAGGTGCTCTCGACCGCGAAGATGCTGGCGACCGACAGCACCCGGCTGAAGGACGAAGTCGGAAAATTCCTGCGGACGGTGCGCGCGGCCTGAGCCGCGCGACCTACAAGGTCCGGCGGCCTTGCGCCGCCGGCGCGCCACAGAGTCTATTGCGGCAGCAAGAACGCCATCGCGATCGCGAAAAGGAAGACCGTCGCGACGACGGCCGCCACCGCTCCGGCGATGATCTTGGCGTTATCTCGGTTGCTGAAGGAAGGCATGCGACGCGCATGCTACCTCATGTTGAACTGTGATCCAATCTGTGATCAGTAGCCGTCCCCGCGGACGCAAGCGGCCAACATCCATTCGCGAAGGTTACGCCATGAGCGATGACGTCAGTGACGGCTGGGCCACTTCCGCGCTCGCATGGATCGTCGAGCAGGGCGATCACGGTGATTTTGGTCGCCGCTTCGTGCTGGATGCACCGATGCGCGCGCGCGTCGAGGGGCGCGGCTTCCGCAATGCGCTCGATGTCGGCTGCGGGGAGGGGCGGTTCTGTCGCATCATGCAGCGCGCCGGCATCCGCACCACCGGCATCGATCCCACCGAAGCGTTGCTGGCGCGCGCTCGGGAATTGGACCCACAGGGTGATTATCGGCTCGGCCGTGCCGAGACGATGGAGGTCGAAGCGGAGTTCGACCTGGTCGTCAGCTATCTCAGCCTGATCGACATGCCCGATCTCGTCGCGGCGATCGCGAAGATGACGGTCGCACTGCGGCCGGGCGGGACTCTGCTGATCGCCAACCTGACGAGCTTCAACACCGCAGGCCAGCCCGACGGCTGGACGTGCGACGGCGAAGGCGGCGCACGCTTCTCGATTGATCACTACATGGAGGAGCGGGCGATCTGGGTGAGCTGGAATGGCATCCGGCTGCAGAACTGGCATCGTCCGCTCAGCACCTACATGACGCTGTTGCTCAATTGCGGCCTCCAGTTGCGCCTGTTCGCCGAACCGGAGCCCTCAGGCGGCGATCCCGACAGAATTGCGCGTCATCGTCGCGTGCCCTTCTTCCACATCATGGAGTGGCAGAAGCCGGACCAAGCTCAGACCGCGAGTTTAGCCTGAATGAATCGTGTGACCCGATCGACCGCATCTGGCGTCATCGGGTCGGTGTCGGAGAAATCAAAGCCGTGGGCCTTGCCCGGATAGGGCACGAATTCCGTCTCGGCGCCGACCGACTTGGCGATCGCGAGCGGGGCTTGCGCAAGCGCCTCGTCCTTCGAGACGACCGCTCTGCGGTCTCCTCAGGATGAGGCTAAGCGGCATTTTGCCTTTTGAAATTGCTGCCGCGCACTCCGTCCTCATCCTGAGGGCCCGCCAGAGGCGGGCGTCTCGAAGGATGGCCGCAAAGAACAGCCTCCAAATGCGATAGCCCTGCCCCTATATTGCGCGTGCGACGGAATCTTGACGCGAGTCTCCATCCGATGATCTCCCATCGTCCCTCCGTGCTTGCTCATGAGCGGTTCGTTGCCGACCGCGCGAATTTTGCCGGCCTCGATCTTGCCGCGCGCTTCGCGCGGATTCAGCGGACCAATCTATGGGGAGCTGCGACCTCGGTCTCGGGCCTCGGCTCGGAGGATCGCGCCACCGCTGCTATCCGCGAGACGCTGCCCGGCCTGTTGCAGCAGCTTGGCGCGCGTTCGCTGCTCGATGCGCCCTGTGGCGATGCCGGCTGGATCGGCAGCATCAAGCTCGAGGTCGATTATACCGGCATCGACATCGTGCCGTCGCTGATCGCGGCCAACATCGCGCGCGTGGCGCGCGGTGATGTGCACGGCCGCTTTCTGGTCGCCGACATCACGCGCGATTCCCTGCCGGGTTGCGACGTCATCCTGTGCCGCGACTGTCTCGTGCATCTGAGCTTCCGGAACATCGCGCGCGCCATCGCTCGCTTTCGCGCAAGCGGTGCGCAATTCCTGCTGGTGACGACGTTTCCGGAGTGGGACAACAATCGCGATTGCGAGGACGGCGACTGGCGCGCGCTCGACATGACCAAGGCGCCGTTCCACTGGCCGGCCCCGCGCGAGCTGATCGATGAGCGCTGCGAAGAAGGCGGTGGCGGCTGGCGCGACAAGAGCCTCGGGCTCTGGCGGCTGGATGAGTTGCCTGAAGCCGATGCAGAGTTCGTCTGACAGCCCGCTCGGCCATCATCGCCGCGACGTGCGATGCGGCAGGACCAGCATAGCATGCCCGTCACGCGTTCTCCGACAATGCATCCGATTGCGCAGGAGGCCGTGCAAAATTCGGCGGACAAAACCGCCCGGACATCGAAGCAATAAGCGCAAGGAGTATAGTCGATGATCGATGCCAGATGCAGTTGTGGCGCCATCGTAGTTTCGCTTCCGGGACCGACCAATCGGGTCGCCGCCTGTCACTGTATCGAATGCCAGCGACGGACCGGCGCGCCATTTGGCGTCGGCGCCTTTTATCCGGCCGATTCCGTCACGATCTCAGGGACGGCGAAGGAATATGCTCGTCCTGCCGAGAGCGGCGGCACGATCCGCTGCTATTTTTGTCCTGATTGCGGCTCGACCGTTTATTGGAAGGCCGACAATCTGCCGGCGATGATCGGCGTCGCCGTCGGCGCGATTGCGGACCCGAATTTCCCGGCGCCGGTCAAATCGGTCTTCGAGCGGTCGAAGCATGTCTGGGTGGAGATCACCGGCGCAGGCGTCGAGCACCTCCAGCAAGGCAGTATACGGAAGACCTCGAGCTGACGAACGCGAGATCGAACGTGGTGCCGGCTGAGGGGATTGAACCCCCGACCTTCGGTTTACAAAACCGCTGCTCTACCGCTGAGCTAAGCCGGCCACTTTGCGAGGAGCCCACGCGGGTTCCGGCTGGCGCCGGCGCATCCGCTTGTGCGCGGTCGCAATACCAGACTTGCCCGGGAAGTGCCAGAACCTGGCGGCGGCGTTCGCCGGCATGAAACAGGCGGCCCTTGGGGCCGCCTGAACCATTTCGCCTGACGGTGGGTCTACTGGCAGAGGTGCTGCCGGCCGTCTCCGCCCTTGAACCAGGTGCCGGGCCTGCACACGATGCCGTTGCGGGCTGCGTAGGCGTCCCAATTGCCGTACCAGCCGGGGCCGCCGCGGTCGTAGCTCGCATAGGAATTGCCCCAGCCCTGGGTCGGTGCGGCGGCGACCGCTGCCGCGGTGCCGACGGCGGCGCCGGCGACTGCGCCCGCTGTGTCAAGCGGCCAGAAGCCCGACTGATCATTCACCTGCTGACGGGCCATGTGCCGATGCCGATAGGCGCGATTGGTGGTCGGACTGGTGGCGCCAAGATTCTGGCAATTGGGATCCTGGAAGAGACCCGTGCAGCGGGCCGAATTGTCGGCCGTGGCTTGCGCGAAGGCCGGTGTTGCCAGCGTGGTCGCGACGATCGCGGCCAAGCCCAGAAGCTTCAGGCTCGTCATGGCGCTTTCTCCATGTTGTTGAGACCTGTGCTAAGTGCGGCATTCGGCAGTCGTTCCGCAGTTTCTCGGATGCGAGGTCACATCGACGTGAGCCCGCACAGGATGCGAAGTTCATACCGCGCAACCCGGTGCGCCCGCGCCCGTGTGAGGGGGGCCGTTAACGGTTCGCTAGTGCGCCCGGCAGCATTTGAGCCGCTATCGACCCTTGTGCGTTAGGCTTACCGGCATTTGGTGAGGGAGCCTTAACCCTCTATCCGTCGTGATCGGATAGGTTGCGGGCTGGACAACCGGGATCCTTCCATGCGCGCATCCGCGCTTGCAGCCTTTCTGATCGGACTGCCCGCAACGGCCTTTGCCGGCGGCGGTTTCGATATCGTGGTGCCCGGCCGTCCCGGCGTTCCCATCGTCATCAACAATATCGATGCGTCCTACAGCGTCGTCGAAGGTGTCTGGGGCCTGGGCAAGAACCTTCAGGTCCAGCCCACGATCTATGGCGGGCGCTACATGGCCGAGCGGCAGCCATCCTATGTCGGTCATTATTATCCGAGCATGGGCTTGCAGCCCGGCTACGGCCGCCTCGAGGTCGAGCCGCCCGCGAACCGCAAATTGCCAAAACCCGCCGAGAGCTTTCACGAGAGCTGGGGAGCGTCGTCCGCGCCGCTGCCGCCGCAGATGGACGTGCCCGTCAATCCGCCGCCGGTGATCCTCGCGCCCGAGATCAATGATCGTCCGCGGCCTCCGCGACTGCGGCCGCGTGCAGCAATGCCCGGCAAGCCACCGGGTTAAGAAACGTCAGAATCCAACAAGACGGAATTCAACAGGAGAGAGTAATGCGTCAGATGATTTCGGGACTGGTCGCGGCGGCTGCCGTGATGTTTGTGGGTGCTGCGCCCGCCATGGCCTGCGGCTTCAATCCGTGCCAGCCGGCGCCGGTCTTTTCCGGCTGCAACACCGGCTGCGGCGGTTACGGCTACGGATATGGCGCCTATGAGCGCCTCGCCGAGCCGACCTCGCAGTATTACTACGTCAACCAGGGCCCGACCTACACCGGCCCGGGTGCCTTCGCACCGACGCCGACCTACCAGGAAGACGCGGTCGTCGCGCCCGCCAATTATGGCTACGGCTATGGCTATCGCGCAGCTGCCTATCCCTATAACCGCCCGTACTACCGTCCGTATCGCTACGGCTACGGCCCGCGCTACGGCTACCTGCCGCGCACGCATTACGGCTACGGTCCGCGCTATGGCTACGCCCATCGCTACGCGCCGTATTACGGCGGCCATCGCGTGCTGCGCCGCTATTACTGATCTCTGATCGGTTGAGCCAGATGAAACGCCCGGCCTCACGGCCGGGCGTTTTGCTTTGCTGCTTCTTTTCTTGACGCGTTTTCTTGACGCGAACCGGTATCCACTTCGCTCGAAAACGCTATCTCTTCATCAGCCCGAGCCGGCTCGCGCCGACATACAGCGAGAGCACGGCGGCATTGGAGACGTTGAGGCTCTTGATCTCGCCGGGCATGTCGAGCCGCGCCACGACGCTGCAGGTCTCGCGGGTCAATTGCCGCAGACCCTTGCCTTCGGCGCCCAGCACTAGCGCCAGCGGCTCGCGCAGCGTGACGTCCGAGAGGTCCTCGCTGCCTTCGCTGTCGAGGCCGACGGTCAGGAAGCCGATTTCGTTCAAAATGGCCAGGGCACGCGCGAGATTTTGCACGGTGACCATCGGCACCAGTTCCAGCGCACCTGAGGCGGCTTTCGCGAGCACGCCGGTCGCTTCCGGACTGTGGCGCGCGGTGGTGACGATCGCCTTCACCGCGAACGCCGCCGCCGAGCGCAGGATGGCGCCGACATTGTGCGGATCGGTGATCTGGTCGAGCACCAGCACCATGCCTTCCTGCTTCAGGTCCTCGATGTCGGGCGAGGGCAGGGGATCGGCTTCGGCGAGCAGGCCCTGATGCACGGCGTCGGGCGACAGCAGGCGGTCGATGTCCTGCGGCCGGACGATCTCGGGCGCGATGCGGGTATCGATGTTTTCGTCCGCCAGCCGCCGTGCGGCGTTCTCGGTCAGCGTCAGTTTGCGGATCTGCCGCTGCGGGTTGGCGAGCGCCATGGTGACGGAGTGCCAGCCATAGAGGATGACGGGTCCGTCGGGTCCCGAATCGCGCTCGCGCCGGGCCGGCCGGCCGGCCGATTTCCCGGGCCTGTTGAAGGGCTTAGACCCGCTCCGGGGGCCCTTGGGGATGAATTTTCGATCCTTCATGGGCTCGCTTGTGTCACGGGTCCCGGAATATGGCAATTTGGGTGGCTTCGTGGGCGATTTTAGCTGTTCGCCTCGGTTGACTTTGCCCCACCGCTTCGCCCATAAACGCGCCCGGTCGCGCCCCCATCCGGGCTGTCGCGGCCTTCACGTTCCATGGCCGTCTTCGGTCGCCGGCAAAGGTCCGGCCCGATTGTGCTGCCGTCGAGCGGGGGAGTGTCCCGAGTGGCAAAGGGAGCTGACTGTAAATCAGCCGCCTTATGGCTTCGCAGGTTCGAGTCCTGCCTCCCCCACCATGCTTCGCCCTGACGGGCTACGCATGGCGCAGCCGAGCGTAGCCCGTCAGGACGAAGCGTGTCCGGCGTAGCTTGAGCGCAGCGAGAGCGAAGACGGACCAAGCCCTAACCCACCATTTCTCTGACCATCGGCACCACCTTGCGCCCGTAGAGCTCGATACTCTTCATCAGCTTCTCGTGCGGCAACGGCCCCGCCGAATATTTCAGCTGAAACCGCCCGATGCCAAGCGCTTTCGCCGTCTTGGCGATCTTGCGCGCCACCGTTTCCGGCGAGCCGACATAGAGCGAGCCGTGCTCGGCCTCGCTGACGAACTCGTCGCGGCCCATCGGGGGCCAGCCGCGCTCACGGCCGATGCGGTCGCGCATCGCCTTGTAGTCCGGCCAGAGCTCCTCGCGCGCCTGTTGGTCGGTTTCGGCGACGTAGCCGGGCGAGTGCACGCCGATCGGCTGCGCGGGGCGGCCGAATTCCTTGAAAGCGCGGTGATAGAGATCGACGTAGGGCGCGAAGCGTTCGGGATCGCCGCCGATGATGGCGAGCATCAGGGGCAGGTCGTAATGGGCGGCGCGCACCACGGATTGTGGGCTGCCGCCGACACCGATCCAGGTTTTGAGCTGACCCTTCTCGACCTGCGGATAGACCAGCTGGTCCTTCAGTGGCGGACGCAGCTTGCCTTCCCAGCTCACCGGCTTCTGCGAGAGCAGCGCGGCGAACAGATCGAGCTTCTCCTCGAACAGCTCCTCGTATTTGCGCAGGTCGAAGCCGAACAGCGGAAAGGATTCGGTAAACGATCCGCGGCCGAGGATCACCTCGGCGCGGCCATTGGAGAGCGCATCCAGCGTGGCGAAGCGCTGAAACACGCGGATCGGATCGTCCGAGCTCAGCACCGTCACGGCGGAGCCGAGATGAATGCGCTTGGTGCGCGATGCGATCGCGGCGAGCACGGTTTCGGGCGACGAGATCGCAAAATCAGAACGGTGATGCTCGCCGAGCCCGATGAAGTCTATGCCGAGCTCGTCCGCCAGCACCGCTTCGTCGACGACGTTGCGGATCACCTGCGCATGCGGAAGCATGCTGCCTGTTGCGTCCCTGGTGACGTCGCCAAAGGTATCCAGTCCGAATTCGAGCGGTGCGGTCATCGATCAGGTCTCTGTGGGGAGGATCGACCAGATTTAATGGACGGCGGCCAGGTCACAAGGCGGCTTTCGGAAATGCTCGGTTTCCGTTTGTGTGTCCTATTTGGAGATGCGCACGACCATCTTTCCGAGCGCCGCGCGCGTCTGCATCGTCCTGAAGGCCTCGATTATCCTGACAGGTCCCGAGCGAGGCGAGGCTCTCGTGTCTACCGCCACATCCCCCGCATCCGGGCGCCGATGTCGACCTTCGGTCCCTGTGCGCCGGTGCGCGCCGCGCCCGCGGCGGCCTTCGGCCAGGCGGCGCGCTCGAACAGATAGACCAATTGCTCCGGGATGAAGCGGGTGCGCGAGGCGTAGACGTGGCGGTCGCCCTTGGCTTGCTGGCCGTGGACGAAGAAGCGTTGCGGCGCCACGAGGTGCAGGTCGTCCTTGGCGCGCGTCATCGCGACATAGAGCAGGCGGCGCTCCTCCTCGAGCTCGGCGCTGGTGCCGGCGCCGAGGTCGGAGGGCATGCAGCCGTCGACGACGTTGAGCACGAACACCGATTTCCATTCCTGGCCCTTGGCGGAGTGGATGGTGGAGAGGATCAGATAGTCCTCGTCGCGCAAAGGCGGCCCGGATTTGTCGCTGGTCGCATCCGGCGGATCGAGCGTGAGCTCGGTCAGGAATTTTTCGCGCGATGAATAGCCGCTCGCGATCTGCTCGAGCTGCATCAGATCGGCGCGGCGCGTCTCGGAGTCCTCGTGGCTGCGGTCGAGATGCGGCTCGTACCACAGACGCACGCGCTCGAGATCGGCCGGCCATTCCGAGTAGCGCAAATTTTCGACGGTGCGGACGAAGGCGGTCCAGTCCGCGCCGGTGCGCGGCGGCACCGGAAGCTGGCCGAGCGCGTGCATCGGGTCCATGCTTTCGGCCATCTGGTCGAGCACGCGCTGGGCGGTGGCGGGCCCGATGCCCGGCAGCAGATGCAGGATGCGAAAACCGGCGACGCGGTCGCGTGGGTTCTCGGCGAAGCGCAGCAGCGCCAGCACGTCCTTGACATGCGCGGCGTCGAGGAATTTCAGTCCGCCGAACTTGACGAAGGGGATGTTGCGGCGGGTCAGCTCGATTTCGAGCGGGCCGGAATGCGAGGAGGTGCGGAACAGCACCGCCTGGTGCTTGAGCAGCGCGCCTTGCTCGCGATTGGCCAGCACCTGCTCGACGATGTAGCGGGCCTGGTCGGCCTCGTCATGGACGGTGACGAGCTGCGGCTTCTGCGCGGAGGTCCGGTCGGTCCAGAGGTTCTTGGTGAAGCGCTCGCGCGCAAGGCCGATGACGCCGTTGGCCGCCGCCAGCACCGGCTGCGTCGAGCGATAGTTGCGGTCGAGCGTGATCATCTCCGCGCGCGGCGAGAAGCTTTGCGGAAAATCCAGGATGTTGCGCACGGTCGCGGCGCGGAACGAATAGATCGACTGCGCGTCGTCGCCGACGACGGTGAGCCCGCGCCCATCGGGCTTCAGCGCCAGCAGGATCGAGGATTGCAGGCGGTTGGTGTCCTGATATTCGTCGACCAGCACGTGATCGAAACGGCCGCCGATCTCGTCTGCGATCAGCGCATCGCTCATCATCTGCGACCAGTAGAGCAGCAAATCGTCGTAATCGAGCACGTGCTGGGCCTGCTTGGCCTCGACGTAAGCGGCGAACAGCCCCTTCAGTTCGGCGGCCCAACCAGCGCACCAGGGATAATGCGCCCCGAGCACCTTCTCGATCTCCATCTCGGCATTGACGCAGCGCGAGTAGATCGACAGGCAGGTGCCCTTGGCCGGAAAGCGGCTCTCCGTCTTCGACAACCCGCGTTCGTGCCGGACGAGGTTCATCAGGTCGGCGGAATCCTCGCGGTCATGGATGGTGAAGGCGGGATCGAGGCCGATCCGCTCGGCATATTCGCGCAGCAGCCGCGCGCCGATGCCGTGGAAGGTCCCGGCCCAGGTGAGCGCGTCGCGCATGATCGCGGCGTTGTTCTCGCCCAGCACTTTTCGCGAGATGCGCTCGACGCGGCCGGCCATCTCCGCGGCGGCGCGGCGGGAAAAGGTCATCAGCAGGATGCGGCGCGGATCGGCACCGGCGACGATCAGATGCGCGACGCGATGGGCGAGCGTATTGGTCTTGCCAGAGCCGGCGCCGGCAATGACGAGCAGGGGAGCGCCCACGGTCGCGCCATCGGCCACGCCATGCTCTACGGCGCGGCGCTGCTCCGCATTGAGCGTGTCCAGATAGGTTGTCACGAATCGCCCCGGTGAAGCCTGCAGAATCAACGATCCCCGGCCGAATCGCAATGTGGCTGGACGCAACTCGCCCAAGGATTTAGGGGAGGGGGAGAGTTCGAGTTCCATTCCGCCGCCGCCGTATGGATACGGCGACAGACAGCAAGACCTGACGGCGCCGCGGCCCGTCACCGCTTGGTCGCTGTCGCGCCGAACCCATCGGCAGGCACGTAAAGCTTGACCGGACGGATCTCGTAAACCGCACTCGGATTGACCTCGCGCAGCTTTCGTGCCGCCGCGATCGCCTCGTCATCCGTGTCGTATTCGACGAGGTGGAAGCCCAGAAGCTGCTCCTTGGTTTCGGCGAACGGGCCGTCCAGCACGATGCCGGCGCCGGGGCCACGCAAGGTGCGCGCCTTTTGGGTGTCATCCAGGCGGGCGGCCGGCCCAAGGTGTCCGCTGGCCCTCAGGGGCGCCTGAACCTCCATGACCTTGGCGACGACCGCCGCGTCGTCCGCCGGCGACCACGACAAAATCTCGTCTTCCACATGGTAAGCCAGGATCGCGTAAAGCATCTTCACCTCGTTTGTTTTTGGGCGCGCAGCCCGAAGCAAATATGGTCGCCGCCGATACCGACAACGGCCGACCTTAAAGTATTGCGTCGCGGCGTGTGCGACGAAACGGTCCTGAAACCCGATTGCCGCGGTGCAGAGTGAACGCCGTCCGGAGAAGGGGCGACTGATGGCCACAACAACAGTTGAGGCTCATCGGAGGCGGCAATGTCGGGTCAGACCATCAAGATCATCTGCGACGCGCGGCGGGATGGGAAGTCCGAACCTGCTGATCTGCACGACCAGGCCGGTCATCACCGTTATTACGGCAGCTCGGTCGAGAGTGGCGGCGAGCGCATTGTCGAGAGCCGCCGTGGCAAACGCCCGTCCTTGCTCGCCAACTTCGGCTTCTGAGCCGCACTGAGCGAAATAGTGCGCGCCCATGTGCGTCCTGCAAAATCCCAAAAAGAAAAGGCGCGGCGGGGAGACCCGTCGCGCCCGATTTCTTGCTCGCTGGTCCAGGGCTGAGAGCGCCCCGATGCCAAGCCTCTATTCAAAGCTTAGCGGGCGATCCCAGCGAGGTGACAGCGCTTGGTAAAAGACACTGGATCACCTCCTTTCGTTGATTGCGGGAGATCTCAATATAGGTCGGAAGCTCGCTGCTGTTAAGGGGCCGCGGCGAGGGGCGGAACCGGGCCTGTGCGCAAGGACGGGAAGCAAGGACCGGAAAGCCGGTGAAAGCGATCCCAAGGTCAGTTAGTGGCAGTTGAGACCGCCGCCCGGCCGTGTTAGGGAGCCGGTGTCGCGGGTGTAGCTCAATGGTAGAGCAGCAGCCTTCCAAGCTGAATACGAGGGTTCGATTCCCTTCACCCGCTCCAACCTGCCTCAGCCCAATCTCAGAAATTCGCGACCGTCTTCAGCCCGAACACCAATGCGTTCGGATTGGCTGATGTGCCGCCGGGGTCGATCACATACTGGATGTTCGGCCGCATCTGCAGGCCGGCGAGCGGCCGGTAGGTGTAGTAGAACTCCATGCTGTACTCGTTGCTCCGGACCGCGACCGGACCGAGGCCGGCCAGGTTCTGCAACTCTTCGGACCAGGCGACGCGGCTGTTGACGTGGGTGGTGCCGACCGCAAATCCGATGTCGTCCTCGGGGCGGAACTGGAATGGGCCGGTATAGGTCAGACCACCGGCGATTTGATAATCGGTGGTTGCGGTTCGCCGGTCGGCCATGGTTGCATTCAGAAAGAGGCTCAGTGTCCCCGCGGAATCGGCGCGTGCGGGGTGGATGACCTGCTGAAGGAAATTGACGTAGAGGCCGTAACGCCCGCGGCTCTGCAGCAGCGGCTGTCCGCTGAGGACGGCCGGGTTGCCGTTGATGTCGGTGACTACATCGGGCGCGGTCGATGTGTCGTACCAGCCGCCGAACTTGTAGCTGCCCTGCAAATTGCCGAACTTCGGCAACCATCCAAGCTCTGCCGGGATCAGCAGACCCGTGGATCCTGAATAGAACACCGGGAGCGCCGATTGCGCCACCTTCAGGTAATTGGGATTGGCGTCAAATACGCCGAACTGAAAATAGCCAAAGCCCTGCAGATTGAACTTCAGCCTGGAGGCCCATTGGCTGACCGGCCAGTTGTAGATGTAATTGCCGACGAGGTTGCCGGGCTGCGCGCCGCAGAATGTCAGGTTCTGGAAGTCGCAGGCGAACGCTGCGAAGTCCTCGCCGAACGTGATCCGTCCGATTTTCCAGTCGACCGCGCCGTCGATGAATTTCTGGTCGTACCAGAATTGCGTGAGCCGCAGCGTCTGGCCGCGTCCGAACACTTCCTGCACCTGTTGCAGCGTGCCGAGGCGCGCGTCATCGCTCAAACTGCTGCCGTTGCGGTCGGTCCATGTGACCTGGACCGTGCCGCCCGGCACGACGCCCAGCTTGGTCAGATCGAATGTCGTGCCAAAGGTCCATTGATCGGCGTAGGCGACCTGACGCCGATCACCGCCCGTCGCATTGCCGGCGATCTCGCTGGTGTAGCCAAACTGGAATTCGATGCCTGCATTCAACAGCCGGGTTCTCGCGCCGTCCCAGTCGCCGAACAGCCAGGGGACCGGCGCCACCGCCGCCGGACTGGTCAAACCTCCGGGAATCGCGAGATCGGCGGCACGAGCGGCATGGCTGCCGAGACAGGCAACCACCGCCGAGAAGCTCAACCAAAAACAGAACGTCGCCGGGGACGTCGCTCGCTCACCGGAGGATGCCATCATGACGACGCTCCCGGGTTCAATCCTTCAAGGCGTAGGCGATGACGTAATCACCGCGCTTGGTGCCGAACGAGCCGTGGCCGCCGGCCGCGGTGACGACATATTGCTTGCCGTCGACCTCGTAGCTCATCGGCGTCGATTGGGCGCCGGCCGGCAGGCGGTCTTCCCATATCACCTTGCCGTCGCGCACGTCGTAAGCCCGGATCGTGTACTCATAGGTTCCGGTGTAGAAGGCGACCCCGCCGGCGGTCGTGATCGGCCCACCCAGCATCGGCACGCCCATCTTGAAGGGAAGGGGCAGCGGCGTGGTGTCCCTGATCGTGCCGTTGGGATGCTGCCAGACGATCTTCATCGTTTTCAGATCGATCGCGGCCATCGAGCCCCATGGCGGCCGGTAGCACGGCACGGAGAGCGGCGAGAGGAAGCTCCAGATATCCACCCCGAACGGTGTGCCATACATCGGCTGCGTCCCGACCTCGCTGCCGACCGGCTTCTCGGCCGTCGGCGCGGGGGGATTCTGCGGGCCGCGCGGAATGAGCCTCGAGGCAAACGGCAGCGACATCGGATTGGCGATGGCGATCTGTCTCACCGGATCGACCGCGATGCCGCCCCATTCGAACATCCCGAGATTGCCAGGGAAGACCAGCGTGCCCTGCAACGACGGCGGCGTGAACGTGCCCTCGTAATGCAGCCGGTGGAACATGATCCGGCACAGCAGCTGGTCGAAGATCGTGCCGCCCCACATATCCGCGCCGGTCAGCTTCGCCTCGGGGCGGAATGTCAGCTCGGAGAACGGCTGGGTCGGCGCGGTGCGGTCGCCAGGCGCGGCGCCTTGCGGGACGGTGCGTTCCGGCGCCGGCACGATCAGCTCGCCGGTCCTGCGATCGAGCACGAAGATGTTGCCCACCTTGGTCGGCTGAATGATCGCGGGAACGACGCCCTTGGCCGTGGTCACATCGACCAGGCTCGGTTGCGAGGGAACGTCCATGTCCCAGAGGTCGTGATGCACCGTCTGGTACGACCAGGCGCGCTTGCCGGTGTTGACGTCGAGCGCAACGATCGAACTGGAATAGCGCTCGACCAGCGCGTTGCGATTGCCGCCCCAGATGTCGGGCCCGTTGTTGCCGGTGGGGATGTAGACCAGGTTCAATTTCGGATCGAACGAGGCCGCGATCCACGAATTCGGCGAACCGTTGGTGTAGTGACGTGTCGGCGACGGCAGCTCATTCTCGTCCGCCGCGCCGGAGTCCCAGACCCAGACCAGCTTGCCGGTGTAGACGTCGAAGCCGCGGATCACGCCCGACGGCACTTCGACCGCATAATTGTCGATCACCGCGGCGGCGACGACCAGGATCTTGTCGCTGACAACAGGCGGTGACGTCGGCTCGAAGAAGCCCGCCGTCTTGATCCCCATGCCTTGTTGGAGATCGAGGCTGCCATGATCGCCAAAACCCTCACACAGCTTGCCGGTGTCGGCATCGAGCGCGATCATGCGCCCGTCATTGACGGGCAGGAAGATCCGCCGGGGGCATTCGGCGGGCGCGGGACTGCCGCTGCTGTCGACGGCACCCGCCGCGGTTTCGTGGTAGGAGACCCCGCGGCAGGTCATGTGCTGGAACGTCTTGTTGAACACCAGCTTGGGATCGTATCGCCAGCGTTCCTTGCCGGTCTTTGCGTCGAGCGCAAACAGCACCTGGTGCTGGGAGCAGAGATAGAGCGTGTCGCGCACCTTGATCGGCGTGACCTCGAAGGTGGTCTCGCCGGAATCCTCCGGCGTGGGCACGTCGCCGGTGCGGAAGGTCCAGGCAACCTGAAGCTTGCCGATCGTGTCAGGCGTGATCTGCTTCAGCGGCGAATAGCGCTGTCCGAATTGCGTGCGTCCATACGCGCGCCAATCGGCATCGGGCTGAGGATCGGCTTCGCTTTGCGGCA
Source organism: Bradyrhizobium monzae (assembly GCF_021458635.1). Classification (GTDB taxonomy): domain Bacteria; phylum Pseudomonadota; class Alphaproteobacteria; order Rhizobiales; family Xanthobacteraceae; genus Bradyrhizobium. The sequence continues at coordinate 301,336 of NZ_JAIRDQ010000001.1, read as the reverse complement.
CGGTAGCGCCGGACGCGGCGATCGTGCCGTTGATGTCGTGATAGCTCGACAGAAGCGCGATGACGAGGACGACGGAACAAGCGGCTACGCCGATCCAGAGCGGCAGCGTCGCGCTTCGGTAGGATACCGGCTCGTCTCGCAGCAGCCCGCGAACGATCACCGGCGTCAATAGCCAGAGTGCCATGGGGACGACGATGTCGCCGCGCGACGCGAGCGGCCACCAGTCGAATTGCACCTCGGAGATGGCCCACGCCAACGTGCCGACCAGCACGATCGCAAACAGCCACAGCGCCGAACGGCGCTGTGCCAGCAACAGCGCGCCGGTGGCGATAATGCCGACGCCGAGAACAACATAGAAAATGGATCCGCCCAGTGCGGCGAGCCAGAGGCCGCCTCCAGCAAGGACCAAGCCGATCAAGGCGTAGATAAGACCCGTGATAAAGACTGCCCTGGATCGCTGCATGGCTGCTCCGGCGCCTGGAGGGGATCGCGCCGGTGCAGCGCAAGCGCAACAGACGACGTCCACTTTCCAGGACTGTGGTCCAATCAACCAGAACTCGCAACCGTCAACCGCTGCATTCATGTAACACCTGCGCGCAAAGTTGCGACGCACTAGGCTGCGGACGCAAAGTTCATTTAAATGCGCGCGTCATGTTTGGCGGCGCGTGTCCGTAGTCGCCGCTAACCTCGGGAACCATATCCGCCATGTATCTCGGCATCGATCTCGGCACCTCGGCGGTCAAGACCGTTCTCGTCGACGGCGCGCAGCGCGTGATCGCGAGCGAGAGTCGGGCCTTGACGATTGCCTCGCCGCAGCCTGGCTATTTCGAGCAGGATCCCGCGCAGTGGCTCGCGGCGACCTTCGCCACGCTGGACGCCTTGAAGGCATCGCACGGAAAAGAGCTGGCGGCCGTCGAAGGCATCGGGCTCTCCGGCCAGATGCATGGCGCCACGCTGCTTGACGCGAGCGAAAAGCCATTGCGGCCTTGCATCCTCTGGAACGACGGACGCTCCGCCGCGGAGTGCCGCATCCTGGAGCAGCGCTGGCCGGCCTTGCGCTCGATCACCGGCAACAAGGCGATGCCCGGATTCACGGCGCCGAAACTGCTCTGGATCGCCAGGCACGAGCCCGGGATTTTCGTGGCGACGACACGCGTCCTGATGCCGAAGGCCTATCTGCGGCTGGTGCTATCGGGCGAGGCGATCGAGGACGTCTCGGACGCGTCGGGATCGCTGTGGCTCGACGCGGCGCGCCGGGACTGGTCGGATGCGGCGCTGGCCGCGACAGGCCTGTCGCGCACGCACATGCCGCGCCTGGTCGAGGGGTGCGCACCCGCAGCCACATTGCGCAGCGAACTGGCGCAGCGCTGGGGCATGGCGAGGTGCCCGATGATCGCGGGCGGCGCCGGCGACAATCCGGCGGGTGCCATCGGCATCGGCGCAATCCGCCCCGGAACCGCATTCGTCTCGCTGGGAACCTCGGGCGCCTTGCTGGCCCCGACCAGCCACATCGCCGCCAATCCGGACCGCGTGGTCCACACGTTCTGCCATGCGATCCCTGGAATGTGGATTCAGGCCGGCGCGATCCTGTCGGCGGCCTCGTGTCTGGCCTGGGCCGCGCGGCTGTTCGGCGTCACCGAAACCGAGCTGCTGGCGCCGCTGGGCGCGCGCCCGCAGGGGCCGTCTCCCGTGAGCTTCCTGCCTTATCTCGCCGGCGAGCGGACACCGCATGACGACCCCGTCGTGCGCGGCATGCTCGATGGCTTGAGTCATGGCTCCGACCGCGCTGCGATCGTGCAGGCCGTGCTCGAGGGCGTCGGCTTCGCGCTCGCCGATTGCCGGGATGCGCTCGGCGATGCCGGCATTGCGGTGACGGAGGCCGATGTCATCGGCGGCGGTTCGCGGTCCCGGTTCTGGCTGTCGGTGCTGGCCAATGTTCTCGATGTCCCGATCCATCGCTTTGCCGACGGTGAAACCGGCGCGGCGTTCGGTGCGGCGAGATTGGGGCGGCTTGCTGTCACGGGCGAGGCAATCGAAACCGTCTGCACGCCTCCGCAACGCGTCGAGACCTTCGAACCCGATCGCGCGCTGGTCGAATCCTATGCCGAACGGCTTCCCGCCTGGCGCCAGCTGTATCGGCCGCGCAATTAGCATCGCTTTGGTTGCGCATTTCTGCCTGTTCGCTGTTGCCCTGCGCGACGGCCTTTTGTTTAATGGCTGAACCGCGCCTGGAAAACGAGATGCGGACAGGAAACGCATTGTGTGCCGGGAGGCACGATGAACGATCCGATCCTCGAGATGCGGGGAGTTTCAAAATCCTTCTTCGGCATCAAGGCGCTGCGCACGGTCGACCTGACCGTCTACGCCGGCGAGATCCATGCCTTGATGGGCGAGAACGGCGCCGGCAAATCGACCCTGATGAAAATCCTGTCGGGTGCCTACCGGCCCGATCCCGGCGGCGAGATCCGGATCGAGGGCAAGCCGGCGCGCATCGAAGGCCCGCTTGGCGGCCGTGCCGCAGGCATCTCGATCATCTATCAGGAACTGTCTTTGGCCCCCAATCTGAGCGTTGCGGAGAATATTTATCTCGGCCGCGAGCTCTCACGTTCAGGTTTGCTGGCACGTGGTGCCATGCGCGAAGGCGTCGGCCCGATCCTGGAGCGGCTGGGGGCGGACTTCCTGCCGTCGACGCTGGTCGCGCATCTCTCCATGGGCCAGCGCCAGCTGGTCGAGATCGCGCGTGCGCTGCACGCGCGCTCGAAAATCCTGATCATGGACGAGCCGACCACCGCGCTGTCAGCCGGCGAAAGCGATCGGCTGTTTGCGCTGATCCGTCAGCTCCGTGCCGAGGGGCTTGCCATCATCTACATCTCGCACCGAATGGACGAGGTCTATGCGCTCGGTGACCGCGTCACCGTGCTGCGCGACGGCCGCCTGGTCGGCTCGCTCGACAAGCAGGACATCCGCGCCGACGCCATCGTTCGCATGATGGTCGGGCGCGACGTCTCGTCCTTCTACAAGAAAGATCACGATCCCGAGGCCGGGAAAGGGCACCCCGTGCTCAGCGCTTTCGACATGGCCGACGGGTTGCGCGTCAAGGGCTGCTCGCTCACCGTGCATGCGGGCGAGGTGGTCGGGCTTGCCGGCCTGATCGGCGCCGGGCGCACCGAGCTTGCGCATCTCATCATCGGCGCGGCGCCGAGAATTTCGGGCCGTCTCGAACTCGAAGGCCAGCCGATCGACATCCGCACGCCCGGCGAAGCGCTCGAGGCCGGCATCGCCTACCTGACGGAAGACAGGAAGGCGCTCGGCCTGTTTCTGGACATGTCGTGTCTGGACAACATCAATCTCGCCGTGCTCGGGCGCGATGCCAAGTTCGGCTGCTTCCTGGATCGCGACAAGGCGCGCGAGCGTGCCGACAGGGCCTTCACCGGACTCAGCATCCGCGCCGCCAATGTCGGCGTCCCCGCCGGTGGCCTCTCCGGCGGCAACCAGCAGAAGGTGCTGTTGTCGCGGCTTCTCGCCATCGCGCCAAAGGTCCTGATCCTCGACGAGCCGACGCGCGGCGTCGACGTCGGCGCCAAGTCCGAGATTTATTCGATCATCGACAATCTTGCCAAGGCCGGTACCGCGATCCTCGTCATCTCGTCCGATCTCCCTGAAATCATCGGCATCTGCGATCGCGTCATCGTGATGCGGTCGGGACATGTCGCGGGCGAGGTCAGGCGCACCGAGACGGCGCCATTAACCCAGGAAGACATCATGGCCCTCGCCACGGGGACGGAGCATCTCGATGCCTGACAACGGATCGACGCAGGCGAAGGCCGCCACGGCAAACGGCCTTGCCGCCGCGCAGGAGACCAAGCGCCAGCGCATCAGGCTTCTGATCCGCGCCGCCGGCATGCTGCCGGTGCTGCTGCTGCTCTGCGCCGGCTTTCATTATCTGTCGGACGGCCGTTTCTTCACCGGACAGAATCTCGGCATCGTCCTGCAGCAGGCGGCCGTCAACACCGTGCTTGCTGCCGGCATGACTTTCGTCATCCTGACTGGCGGCATCGATCTCTCGGTCGGCTCGATCCTGGCGGCGTCGGCAATGGCTGGCCTGACGATTTCCAAACTGCCCGAGCTTGACGCGCTGTGGCTGCCGGTCGCCGTTCTCACCGGGCTCGGCTTCGGCGTCATCAATGGTGCACTCATCGCGCTGTTGCGCCTGCCGCCCTTCATCGTCACGCTGGGCTCGCTCACGGCCGTGCGCGGCCTGGCGCGGCTGCTCGGCGCCGACACCACGGTGTTCAATCCGTCGATTCCCTACGCCTTCATCGGCAACGGCTCGCTGACGCTCGTGCCCGGCGTGGCGTCGATCCCATGGCTCTCGGTGATCGCGCTGCTCGTCATCCTGGTCTCGTGGCTGGTGCTGCGCCGGACCGTGCTCGGCGTGCATATCTATGCGGTGGGCGGCAATGAGAGCGCGGCGCGGCTGGCCGGCATCAAGGTCTGGGCCGTCGTGATCTTCGTCTATGGCGTGTCGGGATTGCTGGCGGGGTTGGGCGGCGCCATGCAGGCGGCGCGGCTCTACGCGGCCAACGGTCTGCAGCTCGGGCAAAGCTACGAGCTCGACGCCATCACCGCCGTCATTCTCGGCGGCACGTCCTTTGTCGGTGGCATCGGCTCGATCTGGGGGACGCTGGTCGGCGCGCTGATCATCGCCGTGCTCTCGAATGGCCTGATCCTCACTGGCGTCTCCGACATCTGGCAATATGTGATCAAGGGTCTGGTGATCATTGGCGCCGTGGCGCTGGATCGCTATCGGCTGCAAGGCTCTGCCAGAACCTGAAAAGGCTCTGAAAAGGCTCTGCCAGAACCTGAAGGCTTCGCGCGCACCTGAATGCGCGCCGTGTGATGCGAAATTCCGCTACGGCAACTGGTCTGCCGTGCCGGATTAAGGACAGACCAGGGAGGAAGCCAATGTTGAAGATGACCATGCTCGCCGGCGCCGCGATGGCGCTTGCCCTGACCACCGCGCCGTCTTCTGCCAAGGAGCTCAAGTCGATCGGCGTTTCGCTCGGGTCGATGGGCAACCCGTTCTTCGTCGCGCTGTCGAAGGGCGCCGAATTCGAGGCCAAGAAGACCAATCCCAATGTGAAGATCACCACCGTCGGTTTCGAATACGACCTCGGCAAGCAGGTCACCCAGATCGACAATTTCATTGCCGCTGGCGTCGACCTGATCCTGTTGAACCCCGGTGATCCCAAGGCGATCGGGCCGGCGATCAAGAAGGCGCAGGCGGCGGGTATCGTCGTCGTCGCGGTCGACACCGCGGCCGAAGGTGCCGATGCGACGGTGACAACCAACAACGTCCAGGCCGGCGAGATTTCCTGCCAGTACATCGTCGACAAGCTCGGCGGCAAGGGCGACGTCATCATCGAGAACGGGCCGCAGGTCTCCGCCGTGATCGACCGCGTCACCGGCTGCAAGAACGTCTTCGCGAAGAATGCGGGGATCAAGGTGCTGTCCAGCGACCAGGACGCGAAGGGATCGCGCGAGGGTGGCCTCACCGTCGCGCAGGGTTATCTCACCCGCTTCCCCAAGATCGACGCCATCTTCGCCATCAATGACCCGCAGGCGATCGGCACCGACCTTGCGGCACGCCAGCAGAACCGCAGCGGCATCATCATCACCGCGGTCGACGGCGCGCCGGATATCGAAGCCGCGCTGAAGGATCCGGCATCGCCGCAGATCCAGGCGTCAGCGTCGCAGGATCCGTTCTTCATGGCGCGCCGCGCCGTGCAGGTCGGTGTCGGCATTCTCGGTGGGCAGAAGCCGGCCTCGACCGTCGAGCTGCTGCCGTCGAAGCTCGTGACCCGGGACAATATCAAGGATTACAAGGGCTGGACGTCGGACCGTTCGCAGTAATATTTCGCAATTTTTGCTGATAGCGGCCCAATTCGAGAGGAGCGTCCCGGGAAACAGGCCCGGGCGCGCCTGTGAGGTTGACCTCAGCGGCCGATATGTCAAAGAAGGAGAAGTTTTGACGGTGGGTCGGCCGAATGGTAGCGCCCACGGGCGCTATTGGGAGCAATTAAGGACATGGCTGAGCGGGTCGCTCTCATCACCGGTGTGACCGGCCAGGACGGCGCCTATCTTGCCGAACATCTGCTGTCGCTCGGCTATGTCGTGCACGGCATCAAGCGGCGCTCGTCCTCGTTCAACACCGCACGCGTCGACCATCTCTACCAGGATCCGCATGTCGGCAACGTGCCGTTCCTGATGCATTACGGCGACATGACGGATTCGACCAATTTGATCCGCCTGGTGCAGCAGATCCGGCCGACCGAGATCTATAATCTCGCCGCCCAGAGCCACGTCGCCGTCAGCTTCGAGAGCCCCGAATACACCGCCAACGCCGACGCCATCGGCGTGCTGCGCCTGCTGGAGGCGATCCGCATCCTCGGCATGGAGAAGGAGACGCGGTTCTACCAGGCCTCGACCTCCGAGCTCTACGGCCTGGTGCAGGAGATCCCGCAGAGGGAGACCACGCCGTTCTATCCGCGCTCGCCCTACGGCGTCGCAAAGCTCTATGGCTACTGGATCACGGTGAACTACCGCGAAGCCTACGGCATGTTTGCCTCCAACGGCATCCTGTTCAACCATGAGAGCCCGGTCCGCGGCGAGACCTTTGTCACACGCAAGATCACGCGCGCTGTCGCGCGCATCGAGGTCGGGCTTGAGCAGACGCTTTATCTCGGCAATCTCGAGGCCAAGCGCGACTGGGGCCATGCCAAGGATTACATCGAGGGCATGCACCTGATCCTGCAGGCCGACAAGCCCGACGATTTCGTGCTCGCCACCGGCGAGACACGCTCGGTGCGCGAACTGGTCGAGCTGTCCTTCGCGCAGGTCGGCCGTCGCCTCGAATGGCGCGGCGCGGGAATCGACGAGACCGGCGTCGATGCCAAGAGCGGCAAGACGGTGGTGAAGATCGATCCGACCTATTTCCGTCCGACCGAGGTCGATCTTCTCATCGGCGACGCCAGCAAGGCGCGCGAGGTGCTCGGCTGGAAGCCGAAGCGGACCTTTGCGCAGCTCGTCGAAGAGATGATGGCGAGCGATCTGGCCGAGGCCAAACGGGACATCGCGAATGGCAAGCGCACCGTTTGAGCTGAAAGGCAAGAGCGTCTACGTCGCCGGCCATCGCGGCATGGTCGGCGCCGCGATTACGCGCCGGCTGGCGCGGGAGGACGTGAAGCTCGTCACGGCGGAGCGGCGCGAGGTCGATCTCTGCAACCAGGCCGCGGTGTTCGACTGGTTCGCGCGCGTGCGGCCGCAGGTGGTTTTCCTCGCCGCGGCAAAAGTCGGCGGCATCGTCGCCAACAACACGCTGCGCGCCGAGTTCATCTACGACAACATCGCGATCGCGGCGAACGTGATCCAGGCCGCGCATGTGAATCGCGCCGAGAAGCTGATGTTCCTCGGCTCGTCCTGCATCTATCCGAGGCTCGCACCGCAGCCCCTGCGCGAGGACACCGTGCTGACGGGCCCGCTGGAGCCGACCAACGAGCCTTACGCCATTGCCAAGATCGCCGGCATCAAGATGGCGGAGGCCTACCGCAGCCAGTATGGTAGCGACTTCGTCAGCGTGATGCCGACCAATCTCTACGGCCCCGGCGACAATTATCACCCCGAGCTGAGCCACGTCGTTGCAGCCCTGATCCGCCGCTTCCACGAGGCGAAGCTGTCGGGCGCGAAGAGCGTCGTGGTCTGGGGCACCGGCACGCCGCGGCGCGAGTTCCTCTATGTCGACGACATGGCCGATGCCTGCGTGCACCTGATGAAGACCTATTCCGGCGCAGAGTTGATCAACATCGGCACCGGCGAAGACATCGCCATCGCCGAGTTCGCCCGCGTGGTCGCCGAGATCGTCGGCTATCGCGGCGAGATCACCTACGACACCTCGCGCCCCGACGGCACGCCGCGCAAGCTGCTCGATATCGGGCGGCTGACAAAGCTTGGCTGGCGCGCGACGACTTCGCTTCACGATGGCTTGAAGAAAGCCTATGCGGCGTATCAAGCCGGTCTGGTCGTCGCGGCACAATCGTAGGAACCATCGCTCCCAGCACGAGTTGGCCGATCGGGTGGGTAACACCGAGGTCAACCGTGCAAGAAGCTGTGCGCGTGCGCTCCACCGCGCAAATCGCAGGCCATCCCATTCATCCGATGCTGGTGCCGATCCCCATTGCATGCTTCATCGGCGCGCTGCTGACCGACATCGCCTATGTCGTCACCGCCGAGATCATGTGGGCGGATTTCTCCGCCTGGCTTCTGGTTGTCGGCGTCATCTTCGGCGTGCTGGCCGCGATCGCGGGCCTGACCGACTTTCTCGGCAACCGCCTGGTCCGCGCGCAGGCACCGGCCTGGCCGCACCTGATCGGCAATGCCGTGGCGCTGATCCTGGCCATCATCAACGCCGCCATCCACACCCGTGACGCCTGGACGTCCGTGTGGCCGTGGGGGCTCGTTCTTTCGGCGCTCACTGTCCTGATCCTGCCGGTCACAGGTTGGCTCGGCTGGGCATTGGTCTATCGCCACGGGGTAGGAATTGCACGATGACATCCCTGCTCACCCGCGCGCTGTTGTGCTCTTCGATTTTGTGTCTCGCCGGCTGCAACGACGGTAGCGGCGATCCCAAGGCACAGATCGGCGCCAATCCGAAGTTGCCCGACATCCAGCAATATTTGCTGCCGCCGATGCACATCGCCCGCATTGTCGGCTGGAAAAAGGACGAGACGCCGACGGTTGCGCCGGGCCTGCAGGCCAAGGTGTTCGCCGCCGGCTTGCAGCATCCACGCTCGCTGTATGTTCTTCCCAATGGCGACGTGCTGGTGGTGGAGTCCAAGGCGCCGAAGGCCGCCGCCATCAAGCGACCCAAGGAGATCGTGATGGGCTTCATCGAGTCCTGGGCGACCTCGGGCGGCGACACCGGCGAGAGTAACCGCATCACGCTGTTGCGCGATACCAACGGCGACGGCGTCCCCGACATGCAGGGCGTCTTTCTCGACCATCTCAATTCGCCGTTCGGCGTCGCGCTGGTCGGCAACGATCTCTACGTCGCCAACACCGACGCGATCGTGAAATATCCCTACACTGAAGGCGATACCAAGATCACCGCGCCGGGCACGGTGCTGACGCCGCTGCCGGGCGGGCCGATCGACCACCACTGGACCAAGAGCCTGGTCGCGAGTCCCGATGGTTCGAAGCTCTATGCCGGCGTCGGCTCCAACAGCAACATCACCGAGAACGGGATGGAGGCCGAGCACAATCGCGCCGACATTCTCGAGGTCGATCGCGCCAGCGGCCGCTGGCGGATCTTTGCCGGCGGCTTGCGCAATCCGAACGGCCTCAGCTTCGAGCCGCAGAGCGGTGCGCTATGGACCGTGGTGAACGAGCGCGACGAGCTCGGGCCCGACCTCGTGCCGGACTACATGACGTCGGTGAAGGACGGCGCCTTCTACGGCTGGCCCTACAGCTATTACGGCCAGCACGTCGATCCCCGCGTCAAGCCGCAGCGGCCGGATCTCGTCGCCAAGGCGATTGTTCCTGACTATGCGCTAAGCTCGCACGTCGCCCCGCTCGGACTCGCGTTCTCCGCCGGCACCAGCCTGCCGCAGGCTTATCGCGGTGGCGCGTTTGTCGGCGAGCACGGCAGCTGGAATCGGCAGGTGCTGAACGGCTACAAGGTCGTGTACGTGCCGTTCGCGGACGGCAAGCCGAGCGGCCCGGCGCAGGACGTCGTCACCGGTTTCCTCGACAACGACAACCATGCGCGCGGCCGGCCCGTCGGCGTCGCCATCGACAAGACCGGCGCGCTGCTCGTGGCCGATGACAGCGGCAACACGGTGTGGCGGGTGACAGCGGCGCATCCGCAAGTGACTCAACGATAAGGTCACGCAGCGACAGGAGAGGGATGATGGGCCTTGCCCAATACGCGATCGTACCGGTCCAGGACGAGTGGGGCGTGCTGCACGACGGCAACGTCAACGGCAAATACGCAACCAAGGAATCCGCATTTGAATCGGCGGTCGCAGCCGCCTCGCTGGCGCTTCGCCAGGGACATGAGGTGCACGTCAGCGTGCCCGGCCGCGAGGCGGGCGAGAACGTGCTCGGCAGCTAGCCGCCTCGCACGATCAACGGCCCGCGCCGCCTGGCAATTGATTCTCCGCGGCGGCATGCCGTGCCGCTCGTCCGCGCGCCGACCGCTGACCTAGAGCTCCGGCGCAGATAACATCATGTTAGGTTTATCGTATAACTGGGTAATTGTGTTAGCCCGGTGAAAGCTTATTGTTGCGCTCAATCAAATACCTATCGGCAACGACAAGCGCTTGCGGAGAGTCCGCAGAGCGCGCGGAGAGTGCTGCCCAATTTCTCCAAGAAGCCCGCCAACGGGACGCCGGCGAACCAGTGGAGGAATTTTTGAGATGACCGCGATCCAAGACATGAGTCAGTCCAGGAAGGCCGCTGCGAGCGGCTGGATCGGGTCGGCTCTCGAATATTATGACTTCTTCATCTACGCGACGGCTGCGTCGCTGGTCTTCCCGCAAATCTTCTTCCCATCGGAAAATCCCACCGTCGCCATCGTCGCATCGCTTGCGACCTACGGCGTCGGCTATGTGGCTCGTCCGATCGGCGCCTTCGTCCTTGGACATTGGGGCGACACCCATGGTCGTAAGACCGTTCTGATCGTCTGCATGTTCCTGATGGGCATCTCGACCATGGCGGTGGGTATCCTGCCGACCTATCACCAGGTCGGCATCCTGGCGCCGATCCTGCTCGTCATCCTGCGCCTCATCCAGGGATTTGCCGTGGCCGGCGAAATCTCCGGCGCGAGCTCGATGATCCTGGAGCACGCGCCGTTCGGCCGGCGCGGCTTCTATGCCAGCTTCGCTCTTCAGGGCGTGCAGGCCGGACAGATTCTCGCGGCCGCCGTCTTCCTGCCGCTGGCGGCCTACATGCCGAACGAAGCCTTCAACAGCTGGGGCTGGCGGATTCCGTTCCTGCTCAGCTTCTTCGTTATCGTAGCCGGCTACATCATCCGTCGCGAAGTCGACGAGACGCCTGCCTTTGCCCGCGAGGGCGAGCGCGGAGAAACGCCGCGGGCGCCCATCGTTCAGGCCATCAAGCTGAGCTGGCGCGACATGCTCAGGGTCATCTGCATGGCGTTGATGAACGTCATTCCGGTCGTTGCCACCATCTTCGGTGCGGCCTACGCGGTGCAGCCGGCCTACGGCATCGGCTTTGCCAAGGACGTTTATCTGTGGATCCCGGTGCTCGGAAACATGCTGGCGGTGTTCGTCATTCCCTTCGTCGGCAATCTCTCCGACAAGGTCGGCCGCAAGCCTCCGATCATCGTCGGTGCGCTGTTCTCCGGCTTGCTCGCCTTCGGCTATCTCTATGCCATCAGCATCAAGAACGTGCCGTTGGCAATCCTGCTGTCGCTCCTGATGTGGGGCGTCGTCTATCAGGGCTACAACGCGATCTTCCCGAGCTTCTACCCGGAACTGTTCCCGACGCGGACCCGTGTTTCGGCGATGGCGATCTCGCAGAACATCGGCACGACCATCACCGCGTTGCTTCCGGCCTTGTTTGCGACCGTGGCGCCTCCCGGCTCCGCCAACATTCCCTTGACGGTCGGGGCGATCGCCTTCGGCATCACGGTCATCGCGGCGCTGGCAGCCGTCACGGCCCGGGAAACCTACCGGATCAGCATCGACGATCTCGGCAATCCCAGGGCCGTTCCGATGCCGCGGGCTGACTATGAGCGGCAGCGTGCGGAAGCCGCGGGCGGTGCGGCCGCGGTGACGACCTGATAGAACCAGCGAAGGTAATGCCGTTGCAATCGATCGTGTTTGCAGCGGCAGGGCTTCACGCTTTATGTGACTAAATAATCGAACTTTGTGCGCGCGAGCGCGATCATCATGAGGTCAAGGGATGAACCCCGTCGTCGTTGCTGTCGCTATCACCGGCTCCGTTCCGCGCAAGAAAGATAACCCGGCGGTGCCCATCCTGCCGTCCGAACAGATCGAGTCGACGCACCAGGCCTTCGAAGCCGGCGCCACGCTTGCCCATATCCATGTCCGCAACGACGACGAGACGCCGTCCTCCGATCCGGAGCGCTTTGCCCTGGTGCAGCAGGGGATCAGGAAGCATTGTCCTGGCATGATCGTGCAGTTCTCGACCGGCGGGCGCGGCCGCGATCCTTCGGCGCGTGGATCATCGCTCTATCTGAAGCCGGACATGGCCTCACTCTCCACCGGGTCGGTGAACTTTCCAACGATTGTCTACGAGAACAGCGCGGCCCTGGTCGACACTCTCGCTAGCGGCATGAAGACCAATGGCATTCGGCCGGAAATCGAGATCTTCGATCTGTCGCATCTGCATGGCGCGCGCCGCCTGATCGAGGCCGGGCTGATGGATACGCGTCCGCACGTGCAATTCGTCATGGGCGTCAAGAACGCGATGCCGGCGGACGAACATGTTCTCGACATCCTGCTGGCCGAGCTCAGGCGGCTGATCCCGCAAGCGACCTGGACCGCGGCCGGGATTGGACGTCATCAGGCCGAGGTCATGGACTGGGCGCTCAAGCGTGGCGCCGACGCGGTTCGCACCGGGCTCGAAGACAATGTCAGGATCGACAAGACGCGCCTCGCCGCCAGCAACGCGGAGCTCGTGACCATCGCCGCCGAGGCTGTCATACGCCACGGCCGGCGCGTCGCGAGCGCGGCCGAGGCGCGGTCCCTGCTCGGGCTCGCGGGATAGGGCTACTGCCTTCTCCTGGCATGCTTCTGGCTGCCTTCTGCCATTCGGAACCGACATTCCCGTAAGCTGAGTCTCCCGGTAAGACAAAGCTTACAGGCGTGATCGGCGCCTGCCGGGCAGGCGACGAGTGGAATGCGGTTCTTGAAATCTGACGGCAGGCTCATCGGGGTCCTGCTGGTGCTGGCAATCACCCAACTCATCGGATGGGGGACGATCGGCCTTCCGGCCGTGGTCGGTCGCGACCTCGGGGCCGATCTCGGCCTGAGCCTGCCGGCGGTGTTTGCGGGCAGCTCGGTCCTTTATGTCACCATGGGCCTGTGCGCGCCCTGGCTCGCCAAGGCCTTTGCGCGGCACGGTGCGCGCAAGGTGATGATGGTGGGCACTGTTGTCTCCGTGCCGGGCTACGCCGTCCTGTTCTTCGCGCGCGAGCCGATGCTCTATTTCGCCGGCTGGGTCATTCTCGGCATGGGCGGCAGCGCCACGTTGTCGACCGGCGCCTATATCATGCTGAACGAGGTCGCCGGACGGGGCGCCAAGAATGCGATCGGCGGGCTGATGCTAGTGACGGGTCTCTCCAGCAGCATATTCTGGCCGACCACGTCGTTCCTCAGCGCCTGGCTCGGCTGGCGCGGGACCTGTCTGGTCTATGCAGCGATGATGCTCGCCATCAACCTTCCGCTCTATGCGTTTCTCGCGCCGCGCCGGAAAATTACGACGGACGATGGTGGCGAGGCCGTCAAGGCTGCGTCGCCGCCTGCGATTCCAAGAAGCACCTTCGGTCTCGTCGTCTGCGTGATCACGATGAATGCCTTCGTCAATTTCGGCATCGGCGCCATCCTGATCGAGCTGTTGCGGGCGGAAGGCCTTGCGCCGGCGCAAGCCCTTGCGTTCGGTTCGATGCTGGGTGTGATCCAGGTCAGCGCGCGCGGCCTCGACTTCCTCGGCGGTGGCCGATGGGACGGAATCACCACCGGGCTCGTTGCGGGCACCGCGCTGCCCGTTGCCATGGTGCTGCTGATGCTGAGCGAGGGCGCGACCTGGGCGGTCGCGACCTTCATCCTGCTCTATGGTGCCGGCAGCGGCGCCATGGCGGTGGCGCGGGCGACGATCCCGCTCGTGTTCTATGACCAGGCCGAATTCGCGAAGGCGATGTCGATGATCGCGCTGCCGCTCAATCTGGCATCCGCGATCTCGCCGCCGCTTCTGGCCGGCCTGCTCACCCAGTTCGGCAGCCGCGGCGCGCTCGGGCTCACTTTGGCCTTTTCCTGCGCGACGGTGCTGATCCTGATTCTGCTCGGACGGCGGCGCCCGCATTTGGCTGCGGCAGCCGCGACCTGAGGTCGACCGGATAATATTCGCGGAGCGGAAATTCGCTGCCGCGTGCTACCTCTGCTGCGGGACGGGGGATGGCCGTATGCCCAGCGCGCAGTGCTCGGGACCCCAAAATGGTGTATCCGCAGGGAGCGCGGTCCGCGATCTCGCCGCCGCGCCAATATCCAGTTCCCGGAGGAAATCGACATGTCGGCCTTGCCGCTCTCAGGCATCAAGATCCTTGACCTCACGCGTGTGCTCGCCGGGCCCTTGTCGGCCCAGATGCTGGGCGATCTCGGCGCTGAGGTGATCAAGATCGAGCGGCCCGGCACCGGCGACGATGCGCGCGCCTTCGGCCCGCCTTACCTGACCGATCCCGAGGGCAAGGCCAACAACAACAATTCGTTCTACCTCTGCGCCAACCGCAACAAGAAGTCGGTCACTGTCAACATCGCCAAGCCCGAGGGGCAGGCGATCATCCGCGAACTCGCCAAGGACGCCGACGTCTTCATGGAGAACTACAAGGTCGGCGACCTCAAGCGCTACGGCCTCGACTACGAGACGATCAAGGCGATCAACCCCAGGATCATCTATTGCTCGGTGACCGGTTTCGGCCAGACCGGCCCCTACGCCCCGCGCGCCGGCTATGACGCCATCCTGCAGGCGATGGGCGGCCTGATGAGCGTCACTGGTCATATCGACGGCGAGCCCGGCGAGGGGCCGATGAAGGTCGGTCCGTCGATCGTCGACTACATGACCGGCATGAACACCTCGATCGGGCTTTTGTCGGCGCTCTACCATCGCGACGCCAATGGCGGGCAGGGACAGCACATCGACGTCTGCCTGTTCGACACCGTCATCGCGTCGCTGTCGCACTGGCTGCAGATCTACCTCGTCAACGGCAAGACGCCGCCGCGCCGCGGCACCTGGGGCAATGGCGGCATGCCGGCCGGCGTGTTCCGTTGCACCGACGGCGAGCTGATGCTGGTGGTCGGCAATGACGGCCAGTTCCAGCGCACTTGCGCCGTGCTCGGCCAGCCCGAACTCGCCAACGACAAGCGCTTCATCAAGAACAACGACCGCGTCGTGCACGGCAAGGAGATCATGGCGATCTTCGCCGGCCTGTTCCTGACCAAGCCGGTGGCTTATTGGCTGGACAAGCTGGAGGAGGCCGGCGTCCCGTCGGGGCCGATCAACAATTTCGAGCAGGTGTTTTCCGATCCGCACGTGCAGTCGCGCGGCATGCGGGTGAAGGTCGACCATCCCTTCGAGCCAAATCTGTCGCTGATCCGCAACGCGCTGACCTTCTCGGAGACCCCGGTCAAGACCTACCGTGCGCCGCCGCTGCTCGGCGAGCACACAAAGGAGGTGCTCGGCGGCAAGCTCGGCTTTGACGCGGGGAAGATCGAGGAGCTGAAGAAGCAGGGGATCATCTAGCCGTGACATCAGGTAAAACCATCATCACCTGCGCGATCACGGGCAACCTGACAAAGCCCGAGCAGTCGCCATATCTGCCCATCACGCCCGAGCAGATCGCGACATCCGCGCTGGAAGCCGCCGAAGCTGGCGCCGCCATCGCCCACATCCATGTGCGCGATCCCGCCACGGGGCGGCCGTCGATGTCGATCGATCTCTACCGCGACGTCGTGGAGCGGATCCGTGCCCGCAACAAGAGCCTCGTCATCAATCTGACGACCGGCCCCGGCGGGCGTTTCGTGCCGTCGATCGAGGATCCGCGCGTCGCCGGCCCCGGCACCACGCTGCTGCATCCCGAAAAGCGCGTCGAGCATATCGAGCTGCTGAAGCCCGACATCTGCACGCTCGACCTCAACACCATGAATTCCGGCGGCGAGGTCGTGATCAACACGCCGCGCAATGTGCGCATCATGGCGGAGCGGATGAAGGCGGTCGGCGTGCTGCCGGAGATCGAGCTGTTCGATTCCGGCGACTGCCATCTTGCCCGCGACATGCTCGCGGACGGCTCGCTGAAGGGGCCCGGCCTGTTCTCGCTGGTGCTCGGCGTCAAGTATGGCTTCTCAGCGACGCCCGAGACGATGTTCTATGCCCGCAGCCTGCTGCCGCCGGGCGCGATCTGGTCCGGCTTCGGCATCGGCCGCGCCGAATTCCCGATGGTTGCGCAGGCCTGGCTGCTCGGCGGCCATGTCCGCGTCGGCATGGAGGACAATCTCTATATGTCGAAGGGCGTGCTGGCGAAGACCAATGCCGAGCTGGTCGCGCATGCCGCGGGGATTCTGAAGAGCCTCGGCGCCAGTGTTGCGACCGCTCAGGACGCGCGCGCGATGCTCGGGTTGGCGTAAGGCCGCTAGTCCCGCTGCTCGCCCCACACGCGTTTCGCAGCCTCACGAAAATCGGACGGACGGTTTCCGAATTGGCGCCGGAAGGTGCGATTGAAGTAGGACACGTCACTAAAGCCGCTCTCGTGGGCGATCTGCGCGATGTTGAGATGGCCAAAATGCGGGTCGACCAGCATGCGATGGGCCTTCGCCAGCCGCTCGGCGAGCACGAAACTCGAGAATGACGAGCCGTCCTGCTCGAACAGTTTGCGCACGTAGCGTGGCGAGATGCCGTGGCGGATGGCGATGGCCTCAGTGGACAGCCCGCTTTCGCCGAGCGCCTGGAGAATGTCCGACTTGATCGCGGTCAGGCGTGCGGCGGTGCCGCCGCGCATCCGCGCGAACTCGGCATGGTCACCATGGGCGCCCAGCGCGAGCGCGGCGAGGTCGAGCATGTGTTCGGATACGCTGCGCGCGATCGCGGGATCGGACACTGAGGTGTCGGCGACGATGTCCACATAGCGGTTCAGAAGATGCAGTGCGGCGTTGGAGCTCGGAATGGGGCGGCCGAATGCTTGCGTATAATGTGGAGCGCGGCGCGCGATCGTCGACAGTGGCAATAGCAGGGTGACGAAGCTGCCCTCCGTCAGCATGGTGCTGGTCGAAGCATCCAGCGGGGCAATGACGCTGGCGCTGCCGACGCCGGAGATCAGCTCCTTGCCAAATTGGGTCGCGCTGGCGCGGCCCGCGCGCAGCACGCTGATGACGATGAAGTCCTTGCCCCGCGCCGCAAGATCCTTGGATGCGCGGTAATGCGCCGCAGAGCGTGAGCCGGCGGCGATGCTGATGCCCGGGAGCCGGCTGAAGGTCACCTCTGCCCGGAACGGGGTATCTCCGATCGGCTCGATGTCGACGGAGGCGATGCCGCGCCCGTAGACCTCGCGCCACATCTGAAGCCGCCTGGCTTCCGGAAAAGCGTCTGTGGAGATTCGTGCGCGTTGAAGCGATCCTGTGTCCTGCATTGGCCCCCGCCAGAAAACGTCGTCTCGAACCTTTGACGCGCGATTGCGTCATCGCGTTCGAAGCCGTTCCGTCTACGACAATATTTTCCGCGCGATAGTGGCGCCGACGCAACACGGGTTCGAAGAAATTTCAGATTGGTGCCGCGCGAGCCGATGCGGTGCCGACGAGGCCAAGACAGTCAGAACCGCTCCGGGTCAAGTGCGGCAATCGGCCGCTTCGGTCGCTGCAAGACTCGGGAATGCCTCATGAAAACGACGTTCGGCCGGACGCGCCACACGCTGCTGCCACAAGCGACATTCGATGCCGGGCGGTCTCTGAAGGGGTTTTGGACAAGCCTGACGATCGCTGCGTCCCTGACGGTCGCGGCCCTCGGGAGCCTGGCACCGGCGCCGGCCCGGGCCGCCTGCGTGCAGACGGGTAACGACGTCACCTGCAGCGGGGCGACCAGCACCGGTTTCGGCACCGGCACCGAGACCAACCTGGCCGTGACCGTTCAGCCTGGCGCCTCGATCACGGTCCCCTCAGGCGTGATCGCGATCAATCTCGGCAATGGCAATACCGCGACCAATAACGGCGCGATGTCGGTCGGCGACAGCGGCGTCGGCATGACCGGGACCGACAACAATGCCTTCGCGAACAACGGGACGATCGCGATCGGCTCCAATTCGTCCGGCATGTTCATGCTCGGCAACAACAACAGCGTTTCGAACTCGGGTTCGATCAGCGGCTCGAAGGACATGAGCGTCGGTATCGATGTTCTCGGCAGTGGCAATTCCGTCGCCAATACCGGCTCCATCGTGCTGACGGGCACCGGCTCGACCGGCATCTCCACCAACGGCATCGGCAACACGATCCTGAACGCCGGTACGATCACGATCGGCAGCGCGAGCGGCACCAACGGCCAGGGCATCTTTCTGCTGACGTCGAACAACTTCACCAACAGCGGCACGATCAACGCGGCCGGTAACGACAGCATCGGCGTCAGTATCTGGGACAACGGCAATACCGTGACCAACACCGGCACGATCCTGGCGAGCGGGCCGAACAGCCTCGCGATCGGCATCGCCGGTGCCGGCAACACGCTCGTGAACAACGGAACGATCAGGGCGGGCGTCAACAACCAGCTGTTGTTCTCGTTCGGCACCACCGGCAACAGCATCACCAATAACGGCACGCTCGACGGCACCATGTTCTTCATTGGCACGGGCAACACCCTGACCAATAACGGGCTGGTCACCATCAGCACCCCCGGGACGACGATGTCGGCCGGCAACATCAGCTTCGGCGGCACCTTCATCCAGAACGGGCAGGGCGTCCTCGCGCTGCGTGTCGACGGTGCCGGCAACCGTGACGGCCTCTACGCCCAGGACGCTGCCCAGCTTGCCGGCACCTTCCGGGCCGTGGTC
Source organism: Bradyrhizobium monzae (assembly GCF_021458635.1). GTDB lineage: Bacteria > Pseudomonadota > Alphaproteobacteria > Rhizobiales > Xanthobacteraceae > Bradyrhizobium. The sequence continues at coordinate 282,492 of NZ_JAIRDQ010000001.1, read as the reverse complement.
CAGGCCAGCCTCTATCAGACCACGACGACCTACACGAACGTGGTGCAGAGCGGAGGTGCGGTAACGGGGCAGTTCTCGAGCGTCACCTCGTCGTCCGCGTTCTTCACGGCGGCCGCGACCTACAACGCCGGTTCGGTCGACGTGACCCTGTTGCGTCAGGGATTTGGTGCCGTCACAGGGGAAACGGCCAACCAGCGCGCGGTCGGCAACGCACTCGAGGCAGGTTACTCTCCGGCGCTCACCGGCACAGCAGCAGCGTTCTATTCGCAACTGCTCGTGGCCGGCTCGTTGGGCGTACTCGACAAGCTCTCGGGTGAGGGCACCAGCGGCACCCAGAATACCGCCTTCGCCGCAGCCGGCATGTTCGGCCAGACCATGGACGGTCAGATGAACGCCTGGCGTGCAGGCGGCCGCGGTGGCGTGGCGGGATCGGGCGCGCTCGGTTACTCCGAGGCCCGGCCGGTGACCTCGGCGTTCAACGCCCTGAAGGCGCCGCTTGTGCAACCGCAGTGGCACGCCTGGGTTTCCGGCTTCGGCGCCGGGCAGTCGCTCACGGGCGATGCGGCAACCGCCAGTGCCGGTTTCAGCGACCGGATTGGAGGCGGCGCGGCCGGCGTCGATCACCTCGTCAATCCCGACCTTCTCGTCGGCATCGCTGGCGGCGGCTCGAGCGCGACGTTCAATGTCGATGATCGCGTCACCTCGGGGCGGCTCGACGGCGCCCATGTCGGTGCCTATGCGATGCAGCGTTTCGGAGCGACCTATGTCTCGGGGCAGCTCGCCTATAGCCACTTCAACAATTCGACGACGCGCACCATCACCGGCGTCGGCGCCGATGAGATCGCCCGGGGATCGTTCGGCAGCGACCAGTTCGGCGGACGGTTGGAGATCGGCCACACCTGTGATTTCGGTGCGGTCGCGGCGACGCCGTTCGCCGCGCTGCAGGCGGCGCGGCTGTGGCAGGCGGGCTATACCGAGAGCAGCGTGACCGGCGCAGGCCCCGGCGTGCTCGGCCTCAGCTATGCCGCGCGCAACGTATCGTCGCTGCCGCTGTTCCTCGGCAGCAAGTTCGACGCGCGTTACGACCTTGGAGGTGGCGTGATGTGGATGCCGTTCGCGAATTTGGCCTGGGTGCACGAGTTCTCGCCGACCCGCGGTGTCACTGCGGCGCTGGAGTCGCTGCCGGTGACCGCCTTCACCGTCGAGGGTGCACGCGCTGCGAGCGATGCAGCCCGCGTCGAGCTCGGCTCGCGCCTGGTGCTCAACAGCTGGTCGGAACTGTCGGCGCGCTTCACCGGCGAATTCTCGAACGTCGGCCAGAGCTATGCGGGCACCGGATCGCTGCGCATCAACTGGTGACGGAAGCATGACGACCTCGTGGCCTTGTGTGGGGCTTGCGCGCAATCCCCAGACAAACACGGTCCGTAGTAGATCCGGCTTCCGCTTCGCGCGCGACTCAGATTCGATCTCTCTCACTTAAGTTCGGGAGGGAAGTGCATGTCCTACACCATCGGGTTCCAAGCGAAAGACCAGAAGGCCATTCTGGCGACCGAGGCAGCGACGGCCAACCAGGCTGTCGCGATCATTGCCGCGCTGCGGCAAAGCGCCGAAGAAATCAAGTTCATCCGTTCGCCGCAGGAAGGCGAGATGGGCATCGAGATGCTGCTGCTGCTCGCCAAGGAAGAGGCTGAGGAGATGCCGCAGCGGGCCTAGCCCGCGCCGGCGATCACACTTCGATCAGAAGCGAAACATGCTCGCTGCAATTTAATGTAGTCAGGCACCAGTCTCGCTTGAACCGAAGGTGACCGCCATGAAACGCGAAGCGCTCCGCGTCGAACCGATCTCGTCCTTTCTCGATCGCGTGAAAGCACCGGCCTCGCCAGTGACGCGCGCCGGCAACATGATCTTCGTCGCAGGCCTTCCGCCATTCGACCCGGAGACGGGCGAGATCGGGGGGATGGGAATCGAGCGGCAGAGCGAGATCATCATGGAGCAGATGAAGCTCTGTCTGGAGACGGCCGGCGCGTCGCTGGATAATGTCATGAAGTGCAATGTCTACTGCACCTCGACCAGGCATTTCGCCGCGTTCAACGCGATCTACGCGCGCCATTTCCCGGTCGATCCGCCGGCGCGGATCTTCGTCGTCACGCCCGAATGGTTCGGCCCCTTCGATGTCGAGATCGACTGCATCGCGATGATGTGACGCACTAGCGCGCAGCAACCTTTGACGGCGCCTTCGTGTCCGCCTTGCCCGCCGTCAGCGCCATCGTCGCGACGCTGACGACGCGCGCGACCACGTCCTCGACATCGTCGAGATCGCATCGGCCTTCCGACAGCTTTGTCAGGCGCTCGCTTTCGCGGATGGTGTGGTGCGCCATCGCGAGTGCGAAATTCAGGCCCCAATAGATATCGACGTCGCTGCGGTCGGGCAGGGACCGTCGCATCGCGCCTGCGAATTTCCGCAAATGGTCGATCTCGCGGTTCTTGATGCGGCGGATCGGCGGCACGGATTCGATCGAGGCGCGGATCATGAAGCGCGCCGCGGTCGAGCGCTGGTTCTCCGGCCCGAGGCAGCCGCGCAAGGTCGGTCCGACCAGTGCGCGCAAGATCACATCGATCGGCGCGCGGCCGCCGCCTTGCTCTTCTGCCGCCTTCAACTCGCGCAGGCGCTCGCGGTTGGTCGCGATCGAGCGGGTGACAAATAATTCCGCGATCAGCTCGTCCTTCGAGCCGAAATGATAGTTCACCGCAGCCAGATTGACGTTGGCCTCCGCGACGATGTCGCGCAGCGTGACGTCGCCAAAACCGCGATCGGCGTAGAGCCGTTCGGCGGCGGCGAGAATGGCAGACCTCGTATGATCGCTGGCCATGGATGCCCTCAGGGGAGGGAGTTGCAATTCAAACACTTGTATGAAACTATCGTTTGAAGGCCGGAGAAAGTCAATCCGCATGATGGAATTGCGCCGCATCAACGCGCCGCGGGTTCCATCAGGCATCTGCTAGCAGCCGGAATGGCGCTTGCGGGCCGCGCATCGCGGGAGGACAGTCCGGCGCAAAACAGGCTTTCAAAGCGAGACCGAGGAGCGTCCCATGGATTTCGATCTGTCCCCCAAGCAGAAGGAATGGCTCGACCGCGTGCAGTCCTTCATGGCCAAGCACGTGCGTCCGGCGGTGCCGATCTACAACGAGCAGGATCACAGCGGCGAACGCTGGAAGGTGATTCCGGTTCTGGAAGATCTCAAGAAGAAGGCGAAGGCCGAGGGCCTCTGGAACATGTTCATGCCGCCGAACGAGCATGAAGATGATGAATTCCGTGGTGCGGGATTGAGCAATCTCGAATACGCGCTGCTCTCGGAGCAGATGGGCCACATCTCCTGGGCTTCGGAAGTGTTCAACTGTTCCGCGCCCGACACCGGCAACATGGAAGTGTTCATGCGCTACGGCTCCAAGGAGCAGAAGCGCAAATGGCTGCGTCCGCTGATGGACGGCGAGATCCGCTCCGCCTTCCTGATGACGGAACCGGCAGTCGCCTCGTCGGACGCCACCAACATCGAGACCCGCATCGAGAAGGATGGCGACCACTACGTCATCAACGGCCGCAAATGGTGGTCGTCCGGCGTCGGCGATCCCCGCTGCAAGATCGCGATCCTGATGGGCAAGACCGATTTCAACGCGGCCAAGCATCAGCAGCAGTCGCAGATCCTGGTCCCGCTCGATACGCCCGGCATCAAGGTCGAGAAGATGCTGCCCGTGTTCGGCTTCGACGATGCGCCGCATGGCCACGCCCAGGTGCTGCTCGAGAATGTGCGCGTGCCGAAGCAGAACATCCTGCTCGGCGAGGGCCGCGGCTTCGAGATCGCGCAGGGCCGTCTCGGTCCCGGCCGTATTCACCACTGCATGCGCACCATCGGCAAGGCCGAGGAAGCGCTGGAGAAGATGGTGAAGCGTCTGATGTCGCGCACCGCCTTCGGCAAGAAGATCGTCGAGCACTCGGTGTGGGAGCAGCGCATCGGCGAAGCTCGCACCAACATCGAGATGACGCGTCTGCTCTGCCTGAAGGCTGCCGACATGATGGACAAGGTCGGCAACAAGACCGCGCAGGCCGAGATTGCCATGATCAAGGTCGCAGCCCCCAACATGGCGCTGAAGATCATCGACGAAGCGATCCAGGCTTTCGGCGGTGCGGGCGTCTCCGATGAAGCCGGCCTTGCCAAGGACTACGCCGGCATCCGCACGCTGCGGCTCGCCGACGGCCCGGACGAGGTGCACAATCGCGCCATTGCAAGGCTCGAAGTTCGGAAGTATGCCAATTCTCCCAAGCACTAAGCGGGAGAAGCGGGAAGCGCTCCCGACTTGAAGAAACGACAGAGCATGATCCGCGTCGGATGACCGCTTGACGCAAGTGCGTCAGTGGTTACCGATTAGGATCATGTTCGGACTGAAGAGGGAGCGTCACCGTGGCTGACGGCGTCAGGAAAGACGAAGAGTTCTCGGGCACCAAGCCGGTCGAGGAGCGTCATCGCATCGACGAGATGCGGCTCGAAGCCTGGATGCGCGACAACGTCGAGGGCTATGAGGGACCGCTGGTCGTCCTCCAGTTCAAGGGCGGGCAGTCCAATCCGACCTACCGGCTCGACACGCCGAAGCGTTCCTACGTGATGCGCCGCAAGCCGTTCGGCAAATTACTGCCGTCCGCGCATGCGGTCGATCGCGAATATCGCGTCATCGCCGCCCTTGGAAAGCAGGGCTTTCCGGTCGCGCACGCCTACGCGCTCTGCCAGGACGACAGCATCATCGGCTCGGCCTTCTACATCATGTCGATGGAAGACGGCCGCGTGTTCTGGGATCCGACGCTGCCGAGCCAGGATAACGACGCGCGCCGCAAGATTTTCACCAGCAAGATCGAGACGCTGGCAAAGCTCCATATGTACGATCCCGTCGCGATCGGCCTCGGCGAGTTCGGCAAGCCGGGCAATTATTTTGCGCGCCAGATCGACCGCTGGACCAAGCAATACCGGGCGTCCGAGACCCAGCACATTCCGGAGTTCGAGAAGGTCGCCGAATGGCTGCCCAAGACGGTGCCGGAGCAGGCGCGCGTCTCGATCGTCCATGGCGACTATCGCCTCGACAACATGATTTTCCATGCGACGGAACCGCGCGTGCAGGCCGTGCTCGACTGGGAGCTGTCGACGCTTGGCGATCCCATGGCGGACTTCACTTATCTGCTGATGCAGTGGATCATGCCGGGCCTGCATGGCGCCGACCTCAAGACGCTCAACATCCCGAGCGTGGAGGAGGCTGCGCAGATCTATTGCAACGTCACCAAGATGACGGTGCCGGATCTCAACTGGTACTTCGCCTACAATCTGTTCCGCCTCGCCGGCATTACCCAGGGCATCGCCGGCCGCGTCCGCGACGGCACCGCAGCCAACGCCAAGGCGCTGGAATCCGCCAAGCGCACCGTGCCGCTGTCAAAGGCGTCATGGGACTACGCGCAGAAGGCGGGCGCGGTTTAGGAGAGACGAGGGCGCGGCTGAGGGCCGCGCCTTTTTGCTTTGGTGTGTTGCTGGCTCCGCAGCCTCCGTCATTGCGAGCAAAGCGAAGCAATCCAGACAATCTCCGCAGTGACGATCTGGATTGCTTCGTCGCAAGGGCTCCTCGCAATGACGGGGGAGGCGGGCTATGAGCTTCCTCACTGACAACTCCCGTAGGGTGGGCAAAAGCGCGTAGCGCTGTGCCCACCATCTCTCCGAAAGCGCAATAAGAATGGTGGGCACGCTCCGCTTTGCCCACCCTACGGCAGTGGTGCCTACCCCTTCGCGCAATGCGCGATCAGCTTCTCCACGAACCCCGCGCACTTTTCCAGCTCGGCCATCGCCACGAACTCGTCCGGCGTATGCGCCTGCGCGATCGAACCGGGGCCGATCACCACCGAGGGGATGTCGGCGATGCTGGCAAACAAGCTCGCCTCGGTGCCGAAGGCAACCTTGGCGTGGTCATTGCGCCCTGCAAGCTGCTTTGCCAGCGTGACGATCGCCGCGTCGGCCTTGGTGTCCAGCGCGGGGTAATCGAGGATCTCCTCGAAATCGATGCCGCATTCCGGATGCTGCTTCTTCATCGCCGGCTCGAGCTCGGCCTTGGCCCAGGCGACGATCGCATCAGTCACCTGCCTGGACTCGGTAATACCTATGCCGCGGCATTCGAAGTCCACGGTACAGGTGTCAGGCACGATGTTCAGCGCGGCGCCGCCGTGCACGATGCTGGTCAGCAGCGTCGAGTGCGGGACATCGTAGAGACTGTTGCGCTCGACTTCGGCCGCGAGCTTCACTGCGCGGCGGCGGATCTCGGTGATCAGCTCGGCGGCGTATTCGATGGCGTTGACGCCGTCGGGCGCGATCGAGGAGTGGCGGGCAAGTCCGTGGAACGTGGCGCGCACGCCGTGCTTGCCCTTGTGGCCGATGATGACCTTCATCTCGGTCGGTTCGCCGATGAAGGCGCCGAGCGGCCTGATCTTCTTCTTGGCGACCTCGGCAAGCATCGGCCGCACGCCGACGCAACCGATCTCCTCGTCATAGGAGATCGCAAGATGAATCGGGGTCGTCAGCTTCGCCTCCAGCATCTCCGGCACCATGGCGAGACACACCGCGACAAAGCCCTTCATGTCGGTGGTGCCGCGGCCGTAGAGCTTGCCGTCGCGTTCGACCAGCTTGAACGGATCGTGGCTCCAGTCCTGGCCGACGACCGGCACGACGTCGGTGTGCCCTGAGAGCACGAGGCCGGGCTTGTCCTCCGGTCCGATCGTGACCCAGAGCGAAGCCTTCTGCCCGGTCTCGTCGGTGATGCGTTCGCCCTTGACCCCGAGGAAAGCGAGATAGCTTTCGATATGAGCGATCAAGGGCAGGTTGGTGCGATCGCTGATGGTGTCGAAGTCAACGAGGTCGGCAAGGAGGTGGCGGATGCGATCAGAACGTGAGCTCGGGAAAATCGGGTTGGGCATTGTCTCGTTCATGTGATGGTGGACAGCGTCGCCGCTTGCACGAAACATACCAATGGAGTGGCGGTTCGGGCAAACCCGATCGCCAACGGTACTTTCGCCGAAAAGTATCCGCTGAACGGCTCTGGATTGCTTCGCTGCGCTCGCCATGACGCGGATGACGCAGCTATGCGCCTAGACTCCGCTCTCGCGCCCCGAACGCAGCGCAGCGTCTCTTCGACGGTGCGCTGCAGAGCCGGGGCCCATGCGGCGGCGAGTGCGCGGCCTGCTGGGTCCCGGCTCTGCGCAGCAACTCTTGCGCGTTGCAGCGCGTCCGGGACACGAGGCCGTTGCTAAACCGGCTTCCCCGTATACGGCATCGATGCCGTCAGGCCGCCGTCCACCGGGAACGCCTGGCCGTTCACATACGACGCTTCGTCGCTGGCCAGAAACAGTCCCATCGCGGCGAGTTCGTGCGGCTGGCCGGGGCGCTTCAGGGGGTTGAGCTGGCCGATCTTGTCGGCGGTGCCGCGCTCCTTGGCGCGGTCGAAGATCGGCTTGGTCATGCCGGTCTCGATCAGGCCCGGGCACACCGCGTTGATGCGCACGCCGGTGCCGGTGAGCGAATACGCGGTGGTCTGCACCAGCGAGATCACGCCGGCCTTGCTCGCGGCATAGGGATGTCCGCTCGCGCCGGCCTTGAGGCCTGCGACCGATGCGGTGAGCACGATTGCGCCGGATTGCTGCTTCACCATGTGCGGCATCGCATGCTTCACCGCGAGGAATGGTCCGATCAGATTGACGCGCAGCACCTCTTGCCACTGTTCAACGGTCTGCTCGCCGAGTGGAACGAGGCCGCCGGAGACGCCGGCATTGGCCCAGATCACGTCGAGCCTTCCGTGCGTCTTCACCGCCTTGTCGATGACGGCGATGACGTCCTGCTCGGAGCCGGCATCGGCGATCATCGCCTCCGCAACACCGCCGGCCTTCTTCACCTCGTCGACGGTCTCCTTCACCGCCTCGGTGCGATCGACTGCGATCAGCTTGGCGCCTTCCTTGGTGAACAGCAGCGCAGCCGCGCGGCCGATGCCGCTGCCGGCGCCGGTGATGATGACGGATTTGCCTTGCAGACGGCCCATGCGCTTTCTCCCTTTGGTATGTCGTGCGACGCTTGCCGCGCGACGGAATTTCAAACAGAATTTCAAACGGTAAAGTGTCTTGAGACACGTTCACACCTGACGTACAGCGACATCACACGGGATGGAAGGGCTTCAATGGCAACCGCAGACAAGCCGAATGTGGTCACGACACGCTGGTGGTGGGTTCGTCATGCGCCGGTGCGCAATGACGGCGGCAACATCTACGGACAGAGCGATCTCGCCTGCGACACCAGCGACACCTACGTGTTCAATGCTGTTGCCAAGGTGCTGCCACGCAAGGCGGTCTGGTATTCGAGCAATCTGATGCGCACGCATCAAACGGCCGAAGCGATCTGGGAGGCGGGCTATCCGCGGCCGGCGTCGATGAAATGGGAAGCGGATCTCGCCGAGCAGAATCTCGGTCGCTGGCAGGGCATGAACCGCGCCGAGTTCATTGCCAGCCGTCCCGTCGGCTCGAGCTGGTTCGCCGACATCAACGAGCCTGCGCCCGGCGGCGAAAGCTTCATGGATCTCTACAACCGCACGCGCCGCACCGTCGAGCGGATCCTCGATGAGGCCGGCGGGCAGGACATCATCGCGGTCGCACATGGCGGCACCATCAAGGCGGCGATCGGCCTTGCGCTCGACGGCCAGGTGGAGCGGGCGCTGTCGTTCGACATCGACAACGTCTCGATCACGCGGCTCGATTATTTCGCAAGTCCCGAGCGCAGCGTCTGGCGGCTGCCGATGGTGAACCAGCAGCCATGGATCGCCGACGATGCGCATGCCGAGATGCATCAGCCGGCGGGACCGGAAGTCAAGAAGCTCGCCTGAGGCTGTTGTCCGTTCGCGCGGGACGCGGCGTAAGCCTCACGCTAATCAAATCATACTCTGGGAGAGAAACATGACCTTGTTCGACATGAAGGGCAAAGTTGCCGTCATCACCGGCTCGACGCGCGGCATCGGGCTTGCGATCGCCGAGCGCATGGCCGAGCACGGCGCCAAGGTCGTGATTTCCTCGCGCAAGGCCGATGTCTGCGATGCGGTCGCCAAGGGCATCAACGACAAGTTCGGCAAGGGTACTGCGGTCGCGGTCGCGGCGAACATTTCGTCGAAGGAGAATCTGCAAAACCTCGTCGACGAGAGCAACCGCGCTTTCGGCAAGATCGACGTGCTGGTCTGCAACGCCGCATCGAACCCGTATTACGGTCCGCTCGCCGGCATCTCCGACGATCAGTTCCGCAAAATTCTCGACAACAACATCGTCGCCAACAACTGGCTGATCTCGATGGTGGTGCCGCAGATGATCGAGCGCAGGGACGGCTCGGTCATCATCGTCTCCTCGATCGGCGGCCTCAAGGGCTCGACCATCCTCGGCGCCTACGCGATCTCCAAGGCCGCCGACATGCAGCTCGCGCGCAATCTCGCTTGCGAATACGGCAAGCACAACATCCGCGTGAACTGCATCGCGCCCGGCCTGATCAAGACCGACTTTGCGAAAGCGCTGTGGGACAATCCGGAGAACCTGAAGGCCTCGACCGCGCGCTCGCCGCTCTTGCGTATCGGCATCCCCGACGAGATCGCGGGCGCAGCCGTGTTCCTGGGATCGGCGGCCGGCGACTTCATGACCGGCCAGACCATGGTCATCGACGGTGGCGCGACGATTAGCTGAGGTCGAAGATTAGCTCAGTGTCTCGTGTCCCGGCTCAGCAGTGCGGTGCGCAGTACCGCACTGCTGAGCCGGGACCCGGAAGGCCGAGGCGTTCGAGATCGCAGAGGCATGGGCCTCGGCTCTGCGATGCACCGCTGCGCACTGCGTCGCGTCCGGGGCACGAGACTAATCCACCGCCGCGTAAACCAGATCCCGCACCAGGGTCCGCGTAAAATCGCGCTGGCCCGGGCCCTGGCTCATGAACACCGTGAAGAGATCCTCCTTTGGATCGATCCAGAAGAACGTGCCGGCAATGCCGCTCCAGAAATACTGGCCAACGCTGCCGGGGAAGGGGGCGATGCCGGCCTCGCGGCGCACGGCGAAGCCGAGACCGAAACCGTGGCCGGGCGACAGCAGCGTGCCGTTGGTCACAACGTGCGGCCCAAGGTGATCTGACGCCATCAGCTCCAACGTCTTGCGGCCGATGATCCTGGTGCCGTCGAGCGTACCGCCATTGCGCAGCATCAGCGCGAAGCGGGCATAGTCCATCGTGGTGGAGACGAGACCGCCGCCGCCGGACTCCATGATCGGCTGCTCCAGCATGTTGAACAGCGCGACCTTGTCGCCGGTCCAGGGATCGGCTTCGAACGGCTGGGCGAGGCGGCCGGCGTTAGCCTCAGAGGTGGAGAATCCGGTCTCGGTCATCTGCAGCGGCGCGAGGATGCGCTCGGCGAGGTACGTGCCGAGCGACTTGGCGCTCACGACCTCGATGATGCGGCCGAGGATGTCGGTGGAGCGACTGTAGTTGAACTCGTCGCCGGGGTGGCAGACCAGCGGGAAGCTCGCCACCAGTGCTGCGTGCTCGGCATTGGTGATCTTGCGGCTGCGGACGCGGGACTCCTGGTAGAGCTTGTGCACGGGGCCATCGCCCTGATGCTCATAGGTGAGCCCCGAGGTGTGGCGGAGCAGGTCCTGCACCGTCATCGGCCGCTTCGGTGGAACCAGTTCCAATCTGCCACCGCTGACAACGCCGACCTTCTGGTCGGCAAATTCGGGGATGAATTTTGCGACGGGATCGCCGAGGAGGAGGTGGCCGTCCTCGATCAGCGCCATGATGCCGACCGACACGATCGGCTTGGTCATCGAGAAGATCCGGAAGATCGAATCAAGCGTCATCGCCGGGCCCGCCGGGCTCTGCTTGCCGAGCGCCTCGAACCAGCCGACCTGGCCGCGCCGGGCCACCAGCACGGTCGCACCGGGGATGGTTCCCTTGTCGATCTCGCGCTTGAACGCGTCCGACATCGCCTGGAGGCGGGGCCGCGAGAGGCCCAGCGTTTCCGGCTTGGCTTCGGGCAAAGGCGGGGTTTTCGGCGCGGTCGAGGGGCGGGCGGCGGCTGTGGTCGACGCTTGGGTAGTCATGGGCACTCCCGGTTGTTCTTGATTATCGGGAACGGAGACTGGCCCAGAAGCCGTTGCACAAACAAGCGAAGCCAGCGCGCTTCACCCTTGCAATCCGTCCTTGCAAACCAGCCGCCCCCTGTGCTTGAAAGCGGCCTGATCCACGTGGCGACGCGAGGGTCCGTAGGAGTGTAGCTCAATTGGTAGAGCACCGGTCTCCAAAACCGGGGGTCGCAGGTTCGAGCCCTGCCACTCCTGCCAGCTAATCCCGACAATCAGGATCGACAGGCAGGACGGCGGCGGGCGGAAAGGCTCGGACCGTGGATCATTCGGGGCCTATAAGCCCTTGATCCGCATCGCGTCCGTTAGACGGGCTCGCGCGCATTGGGCGCCGCCCACACCTTGACCTTTGGCCCCATCCGCAGTAGATACCCGGCACTCGCAGCCGGCCCGTTGAGAAGCGGATCTCCGGCGCGGCTTTGAAATCCCCCGAACAATCGAGCCCGGTTTTCCGGCTCATCCTTCGAGACAGAGGGCTGGGCCACAGGCGGCTGTTCGGATCCCTGAAATCTTTAATCGCGTCTGGCGACGGACGTTGGACCTCAAACGATGGCAGTCAGCCCGTTCAAGTTCTTGCAGGAAGTGCGCTCGGAGACCGCCAAGGTCACTTGGCCGACCCGTCGTGAGACCACGATCACCACCATCATGGTGTTCGTGATGGTCGCCGTGGCCTCGATCTTCTTCTTCGCCGCCGACCAGATCATCCGTTACCTCATCACCTTCCTTTTGGGCATTCACTGATGGCAACAGCCGCCGCACCCCAATCGTCCGACAAGCGCTGGTACATCGTCCACGCCTATTCGAACTTCGAGAAGAAGGTCGCCGAATCGATCCGCGAGCAGGCCAAGCAGCGCGGGCTCGAGGAGCTGTTCGAGCTGGTGCTGGTTCCGACCGAGAAGGTCACGGAAGTGCGCCGCGGTCGCAAGATCGACGCCGAGCGCAAGTTCTTCCCGGGCTACGTGCTGGTGAAGATGAAGCTGACCGACGAGGCGTTTCATCTGATCAAGAACACGCCGAAGGTCACGGGCTTCCTCGGCGCCGAGAACAAGCCGATGCCGATCTCGGAAAACGAGGCCATGCGCATCCTGCACCAGGTGCAGGAGGGCGTGGAACGGCCGAAGGCGTCGGTGTCATTCGAGATTGGCGAGAACGTGCGCGTGGCCGATGGCCCGTTCGCCTCGTTCTCGGGTGTCGTCGAGGAAATCGACGAGGCGCGCTCGCGCGTGAAGGTCGCGGTGTCGATCTTCGGCCGCGCCACGCCGGTGGAACTGGAATTCGGTCAGGTCGAGAAGGTCTGATCGGGTCACGCGGGAGGCCGTAAGGCGTCGCGCAAAGAGAGGCCGTGGGAGGGAGAGGGCGGTTGCCAGCCGCATCCGACCCAGACCACGAACCTGAAACCGCCGGCTTAAGCCGGCACAACAGGAGTGATACATGGCAAAGAAAGTGACCGGATACCTGAAGCTTCAGGTCCCGGCCGGTGCGGCGAACCCCTCGCCCCCGATCGGTCCCGCGCTTGGTCAGCGCGGTCTCAACATTATGGAGTTCTGCAAGGCGTTCAACGCCCAGACCCAGAAGGAAGAGAAGAACACCCCGATTCCCGTCGTGATTACGATCTACGCCGATCGTTCGTTCACGTTCGAGATGAAGACCCCCCCGATGTCCTTCTTCCTCAAGCAGGCTGCCAAGATCCAGTCCGGCTCGAAGGCGCCGGGCCGTGACAAGGCCGGCAAGGTGACCAAGGCGCAAGTGCGCGAGATCGCCGAGAAGAAGATGAAGGATCTCAATTGCGACACCATCGAATCGGCCATGAAGATGGTCGAGGGCTCTGCCCGTTCGATGGGTCTGGAAGTGGCGGGGTAAGGGCTCATGGCAATCGGAAAGCGTTTGAACAAAGCCCGCGAAGGTGTTGACCGCGAAAAGCTTTACCCGCTCGCGGACGCCATCAAGATGGTCAAGGAACGCGCCAAGGCGAAGTTCGACGAGACCATCGAGGTCGCGATCAATCTCGGCGTCGATCCGCGTCACGCCGACCAGATGGTCCGCGGCGTCGTGACCCTGCCGAACGGCACCGGCCGTACGCTCCGCGTCGGTGTGTTCGCCCGTGGTGCCAAGGCTGACGAGGCCAAGGCTGCTGGTGCCGACGTCGTCGGCGCCGAAGACCTGGTCGAGAAGGTGCAGAACGGTTCGATCGATTTCGATCGTTGTATTGCGACCCCCGACATGATGCCGCTGGTCGGCCGTCTCGGTAAGGTGCTCGGCCCGCGCGGCCTGATGCCGAACCCGAAGATCGGCACCGTGACCATGGACGTCACCGGTGCGGTGAAGGGTGCCAAGGGCGGCTCGGTCGAGTTCCGCGTCGAGAAGGCCGGCATCCTGCAGGCCGGCGTCGGCAAGGCCTCGTTCTCCGAGGAGAAGCTGGTCGAGAACATCAAGGCTCTCGCGGATGCTGTCTCGAAGGCGAAGCCGGCTGGCTCCAAGGGCACCTACATCCAGCGCGTTGCGGTGTCCTCGACGATGGGCCCGGGCGTGAAGGTCGAGCCGGGCACCATTTTAGGCTAAGGCTTGCTCGGCTGAGGTTTGGAAATTGCATGAGGCGAGGGGCGGAATCGGGTGACCGATTCCGCCCCTTCCATTTTCGGCGGCACTCACCGGAAACAAGAACAATGGCTGACAAGGTCCTGATCTACTCGCGCTTTCCCAAGACGATGATGGCGCGCTTCGCCGAGCGGTTCGAGCTGCTCGACACCGGTGGCAAGCCAGCGCGCGAGGTGTTTTCGGCCGACGAGCTCGGTGGTATCCGCGCGATGCTGACGGCCGGCGGCTCGCCGCTCGGCGCCGAGGCGATGGACCTGTTTCCAAAACTCGGCGCGATCGTCTGCTACGGCACCGGCTATGACGGCGTCGACCTGAAGGCGGCTGCTGCTCGCAAGATCGCGGTTGGCCACAGTCCGGGCGCCAATGCCGCCTCTGTCGCCGATATCGCGATGACCCTGATGCTGGCGACGACCCGGCGGATCCTGGTTGCAGACCAGTATGTCCGCAGCGGCGATTGGGCGGCATCGAAGCAATCACCGATGATGCGCCCGCAGGCGGGGATGCCCGGCCGCCGGATCGGCGTCTACGGCATGGGCGAGATCGGCCGCAAGATCGCCGCGCGCTGCGCCGCGTTCGAGAGCGAGGTCGGCTATTTCAGCCGCAGCAAATACGAGCTGCCCTATCAATATTTCTCGTCGCTCGAGGCGCTGGCCGACTGGTGCAGCGTGCTGATGATCGCGGTCCGGGCAGGGGCCGAGACCCAGGGTGTGGTCAACGCCGACATCCTCAAGCGCCTCGGCGCGGACGGCTACGTCGTCAACATTTCGCGGGGCTCGGTCATCGACGAGAAGGCCCTGGTCGCGGCGCTCTCCGACAAGACCATCGCCGGCGCCGGCCTCGACGTCTTCGAGAAGGAACCGCACGCTCCCGACGCGCTGACGGCGCTGCCGAACGTCGTGTTCGCCCCCCATATCGGTGGCCACACGCTCGAATCGCACGTCGCCATGCAGACCTGCGTGCTGGCCAACCTGACCGCGTTCTTCGAGGGCAAGGCGCTGCCCCATGCGGTCAAATCGGCCTGAATCGGCCCTTGTCAGGCCGCCTCAAGCCCGGCGGGCAACGGATTGGAACTGGTGTGAATTTTGCTCTTGGCAAGCAGGCCGAGAGCGGTTAAAGAACCGCTTCCGGACGTGCCGGCCTTGGCTGGCGCGTCCGTGCACGCATTCCGAAAACCCGACACGCAGGAGATCATTCCTTTTCAGGACGTCCGCAAGGATTTGCCCGAAAAGGAAGGAAAATCCATCGGTTGGTCGGATGCGGGCAGAGGTCAGACGGTTCGCCGACTGGCCTTGTCCTGTCCAAGACTGCAGGCGCCCGCGGGAAGTTTCGATTTCTCAACGGCTTAATCGCATGGCCTGCATAGACGGGTGAAGACCGGATTTCACTTCGCATCCCACCTCAAGGTGGTCGCGGAAGGAGTTTGGTTCGGACCTCGACACGCCGTGGGCTCCAACGAGCTCCCGGAGGGCAGGCTTTGAATTGTCGTCTCGCCCGGCGCGTGTCCGATGGGTTTTGACCCTGAGGTTCAGGTTTTGGGTGGGACGATGGGTGCAACCCGGCGGTCCCGCTTTTCGCGATGACCGCCAACCGGAAAGAGCTTGCTGTGGAACGAGCGGCAAAAAAGGAAGCGGTCGAACAGCTCAATGGGGTCTTCAAGACCACGAGCGTCGCGGTCGTTGCCCAATATTCCGGCCTGACCGTTGCCCAGATGCAGAAGCTGCGCATGCAGATGAAGCAGGCTGGTGCCTCGGTGAAGGTCTCGAAGAACCGTCTCGCCAAAATTGCTCTTGAAGGCACTGACGTCGTTGCCATCGGCCCCATGCTGAAGGGACCGACCGTGATCGCCACTTCGGACGATCCGGTAGCGGCGCCAAAGGTCGCCATCGAATTCGCCAAGACGAACGAAAAGTTCATCATCGTCGGCGGCTCGATGGGAAAGACCGTCCTGAATGTCGACGGCGTGAAGGCGCTTGCCTCGCTGCCGTCGCTTGACGAACTGCGCGCAAAGATCGTCGGCTTGCTTGTGGCCCCGGCGACCAAGATCGCTCAGCTCGCCAACGCGCCCGCGGGCAAGCTCGCGCGCGTCATCCAGGCTCATGCCTCAAAGGGCGAAGCGGCCTGACGCCCTTCGCAAAACTCAAACCCGAACCAGACTTACACTCAAGGAAACTGAACAATGGCTGACTTGCAGAAGATCGTTGACGACCTCTCGAGCCTCACCGTGCTCGAGGCTGCCGAACTCGCGAAGCTCCTCGAAGAGAAGTGGGGCGTTTCGGCTGCCGCGGCTGTCGCCGTGGCCGGCCCGGCTGGTGGTGGCGCTGCCGCCGCTCCGGCAGAAGAGAAGACCGAGTTCACGGTCGTTCTCGCCTCCGCCGGCGAGAAGAAGATCGAGGTCATCAAGGAAGTCCGCGCCATCACCGGCCTGGGCCTGAAGGAAGCAAAGGACCTCGTCGAGGGCGCGCCGAAGCCTGTCAAGGAAGGCGTGAACAAGGACGAAGCCGAGAAGCTCAAGGTCCAGCTCGAGAAGGCTGGCGCGAAGGTCGAGCTCAAGTAAGCAACGCTTGCTGGCGAGGCCCCGGGCCAAGGCTCGGGGCTTTGGTCCGTCCTTCAAAAGGATGGTCCAGATGCAAAAGGCGTGCGACGGATCGTCCCGACGCAGGTCGAACACGAAAATGTGTGGGGATTTGAGGGTATACCCCTCGAATCTCCACTATTGTCGCCCCATATCGGGTCGGCAGCACGAAAGCGCGGTGGGCAGGGATGCGAGATTTTCCCTGTAAGCCGTTGGGAGAGCAGGCTATTTCGGGCTTTTGCAGTCCGTGAAGACGATCGTTGTGACGGGCGGGCGTGCCTATGCGCCCCGCGCGTCGTTTTGCGTTTTGAAGGTCTGAAGAACAGATTCAGGACATGACGGCCTGAAACTGGATTTTCGGTCCCCAAAGCGGGTTCGAAAAATTCAACCCGGGGAGCGGCGGCAGCCGAGTCCTGGACGGCGCGCCCAGAGCGGGCGACGAAATGAGAGGCCACGATGGCGCAGCAGACATTCACCGGTCGCAAACGCGTTCGCAAGTTCTTCGGACACATCAAGGAAGTCGCCGAGATGCCGAACCTCATCGAGGTTCAGAAGGCGTCCTATGACCAGTTCCTGATGGTCGACGAACCCGTCGGCGGGCGTCTCGACGAGGGCCTGCAGGCCGTGTTCCGCTCGGTGTTCCCGATCTCGGACTTCTCGGGCACCTCGATGCTGGAATTCGTCCGCTACGAGTTCGAGCAGCCCAAATATGACGTCGACGAGTGCCGCCAGCGCGGCATGACCTTCGCGGCTCCCCTCAAGGTGACGCTGCGCCTCATCGTGTTCGATATCGACGAGGAAACCGGTGCGAAGTCGGTCAAGGACATCAAGGAGCAGGACGTCTACATGGGCGACATTCCGCTCATGACGATGAACGGCACCTTCATCGTCAACGGCACCGAGCGCGTCATCGTCTCGCAGATGCACCGTTCGCCGGGCGTGTTCTTCGACCACGACAAGGGCAAGACCCACTCCTCGGGCAAGCTGCTGTTCGCCGCCCGCGTCATTCCGTATCGCGGCTCCTGGCTCGACATCGAGTTCGACGCCAAGGACATCGTCTATGCGCGTATCGACCGTCGCCGCAAGATTCCGGTGACGTCGCTGATGTTCGCCCTCGGCCTCGACGGCGAGGCGATCCTGTCCACGTTCTACAAGAAGATCCTCTACAAGCGGACCAAGGAAGGCTGGCGCGTTCCGTTCGACGCCAACCGTTTCCGCGGTTACTCGACCATCAACGACCTGATCGACGCCGATACCGGCAAGGTCGTGCTCGAGGCCGGCAAGAAGCTCACCGTGCGCGGTGCGCGTCAGATGCAGGAGAAGGGGCTGAAGGCGCTGCGCCTGTCGGATGAGGAGCTCGTCGGCAACTACCTCGCCGAGGACCTCGTCAACCCGAAGACGGGCGAGATCCACGCCGAAGCCGGTGAGGAAATCACCGACAAGTCGATGAAGGTCCTCAACGAGCACGGCTACAAGGAACTGCCGCTGCTCGACATCGACCACGTCAATGTCGGCGCCTACATCCGCAACACCCTCTCGGCCGACAAGAACATGACGCGTGAGGACGCGCTGTTCGACATCTACCGCGTGATGCGCCCCGGCGAGCCGCCGACGCTGGATTCGGCACAGGCGATGTTCCAGTCGCTGTTCTTCGACGCCGAGCGCTACGACCTCTCCGCGGTCGGCCGCGTCAAGATGAACATGCGCCTCGACCTCGATGCGCCCGACACCCAGCGCACGCTGCGCAAGGAAGACATCCTCTGCGTCATCAAGACGCTGGTGGATTTGCGCGACGGCAAGGGCGAGATCGACGACATCGACCATCTCGGCAACCGCCGTGTGCGTTCGGTCGGCGAGCTGATGGAGAACCAGTACCGCATCGGCCTCCTGCGCATGGAGCGCGCGATCAAGGAGCGCATGTCCTCGGTCGACATCGACACGGTCATGCCGCAGGACCTGATCAACGCGAAGCCGGCGGCTGCCGCCGTGCGCGAGTTCTTCGGCTCCTCGCAGCTCTCGCAGTTCATGGACCAGACCAACCCGCTGTCGGAGATCACCCACAAGCGCCGTCTCTCGGCGCTTGGACCGGGCGGTCTGACCCGCGAGCGCGCCGGCTTCGAGGTGCGCGACGTGCATCCGACGCATTACGGCCGCATCTGCCCGATCGAGACGCCGGAAGGTCCGAACATCGGCCTGATCAACTCGCTCGCGACCTTCGCGCGCGTGAACAAGTACGGCTTCGTCGAGACGCCGTACCGCAAGGTCAAGGACGGTCGGGTCACCGACGAGGTCGTGTACCTCTCGGCGATGGAGGAAGGCCGCTATTCCGTCGCGCAGGCTAACGTGCCGATCGACGCCAAGGGCCGCTTCACCGAAGACCTGGTGGTCTGCCGCGCGAGCGGCACCCGCGACGTCGTGCCGATGACGCCGGACAAGGTCGACTACATGGACGTGTCGCCGAAGCAGCTCGTTTCGGTTGCCGCGGCGCTGATCCCGTTCCTCGAGAACGACGACGCCAACCGCGCGCTGATGGGCTCGAACATGCAGCGCCAGGCGGTGCCGCTGGTTCGCGCCGAAGCGCCGTTCGTCGGTACAGGCATGGAAGGCGTGGTTGCGCGTGACTCGGGTGCCGCGATCGCGGCGCGCCGTTCGGGCGTGATCGACCAGATCGACGCGACCCGCGTCGTCATCCGCGCCACCGAAGATCTCGATCCGACCAAGTCGGGCGTCGATATCTATCGTCTGATGAAGTACCAGCGCTCCAACCAGTCGACCTGCATCAACCAGCGTCCGCTGGTGAAGGTCGGTGACATCGTCAAGAAGGGCGACATCATCGCTGACGGTCCGTCGACCGATCTCGGCGAACTCGCGCTCGGCCGCAACGTGCTCGTCGCGTTCATGCCGTGGAACGGCTACAACTTCGAAGACTCGATCCTGCTCTCCGAGCGGATCGTGAAGGAAGACGTCTTCACCTCGATCCACATCGAGGAGTTCGAAGTGATGGCCCGCGACACCAAGCTCGGGCCCGAGGAAATCACCCGCGACATTCCGAACGTTTCGGAAGAAGCGCTGAAGAACCTCGACGAAGCCGGTATCGTCTACATCGGTGCGGAAGTGCGCGCCGGCGACATCCTGGTCGGCAAGATCACGCCGAAGGGCGAAAGCCCGATGACGCCGGAAGAAAAGCTTCTGCGCGCCATCTTCGGCGAAAAGGCTTCCGACGTTCGCGACACCTCGCTGCGCGTTCCTCCGGGCGTGCAGGGCACGATCGTGGAAGTCCGCGTGTTCAACCGTCACGGCGTCGACAAGGACGAGCGTGCGCTGGCGATCGAGCGGGAAGAGATCGAGCGTCTGGCCAAGGACCGCGACGACGAGCAGGCGATCCTGGACCGCAACGTCTACAACCGTCTTGCCGAGCTCCTCGAGGGACGGCAGGGCATTGCGGGCCCGAAGGGCTTCAAGAAGGACACCAAGATCACCCGTGCGGTGCTCGAGGAGTACCCGAAGTCGCAGTGGTGGCTGTTCGCCTCGCCGAACGACAAGCTGATGGCCGAGATCGAGGCCATGCGGAAGCAGTACGACGAGTCGAAGAAGGGGCTCGAGCAGCGCTTCCTCGACAAGGTCGAGAAGCTTCAGCGCGGTGACGAATTGCCGCCTGGCGTGATGAAGATGGTCAAGGTCTTCGTCGCGGTGAAGCGCAAGATCCAGCCCGGCGACAAGATGGCCGGCCGCCACGGCAACAAGGGCGTGGTGTCGAAAATCGTGCCGATCGAGGACATGCCGTTCCTCGAGGACGGTACGCATGCCGACATCGTGCTCAATCCGCTCGGCGTGCCCTCGCGCATGAACGTCGGACAGATCCTCGAGACCCATCTCGGCTGGGCTTGCGCCGGCCTCGGCAAGCGTATCGGCCAGACGGTCGATGCATACCTGTCGAAGCAGGACATCAAGCCGCTGAAGGAAACCTTGAAGAAGGTCTACGGCGAGGACGAGACGATCAAGACGCTCAACGACAACGAGCTGATTGAACTCGGCCATAACCTCAGCCGCGGCGTGCCGATCGCGACGCCGGTGTTCGACGGTGCCAAGGAAGCCGACATCGAGGAGATGCTGAAACTTGCCGGTCTCGACGCTTCGGGTCAGTCGACCGTCTATGACGGCCGCACTGGCGATGCCTTCGATCGCAAGGTGACGGTGGGCTACATCTATATGCTCAAGCTGCACCATCTCGTCGACGACAAGATCCATGCCCGTTCGATCGGTCCGTACTCGCTCGTCACCCAGCAGCCGCTGGGCGGCAAGGCGCAGTTCGGCGGCCAGCGCTTCGGCGAAATGGAGGTGTGGGCGCTCGAAGCTTACGGCGCGGCGTACACGCTCCAGGAAATGCTGACCGTGAAGTCGGACGACGTCGCCGGCCGTACCAAGGTGTACGAGGCGATCGTGCGTGGCGACGACACCTTCGAGGCCGGTATTCCGGAATCGTTCAACGTGCTGGTCAAGGAAATGCGCTCGCTCGGCCTCAACGTCGACCTGCACAATTCCAAGGTGGGACCGGCGTCGACGTCGGAAGCAGCCGAGTAATACGACCTTTCATGCCCGGCCTTCGCGGCCGGGCATTGGCGCCCCTCCCGATGCCTTGAGGGCAGGGCGCCCCGCTTGAGTGATTTTCGAATTTGCGGCCGGAGGCGACCGGCACGCGAGGAGAAGACGATGAACCAAGAAATTATGAATCTCTTTAACCCGACGACTCCGGCTCAGGTCTTCGACCAGATCCGGATCTCGATCGCGTCCCCGGAGAAGATTCTGTCCTGGTCCTACGGCGAGATCAAGAAGCCGGAGACCATCAACTACCGTACCTTCAAGCCCGAGCGCGACGGCCTGTTCTGCGCCCGCATTTTCGGGCCGATCAAGGACTACGAGTGCTTGTGCGGCAAGTACAAGCGCATGAAGTACAAGGGCATCATCTGCGAGAAGTGCTCGGTCGAGGTCACGCTGTCGCGCGTCCGGCGCGAGCGCATGGGCCATATCGAGCTCGCGGCTCCCGTCGCCCACATCTGGTTCCTGAAGTCGCTGCCGTCGCGCATCGGCCTGCTGCTCGACATGACGCTGAAGGATCTCGAGCGGATCCTCTACTTCGAATATTATGTCGTGCTTGAGCCGGGTCTTACCGCGCTGAAGGACCGTCAGCTGCTGTCGGAAGACGAGTATCTGAAGGCGCAGGACGAGTACGGCCAGGATTCCTTCACCGCCATGATCGGCGCCGAGGCGATCCGCGAGCTGCTCAAGGGCATGGACCTCGAGAAGCTCGAGCTGACCTTGCGCGCGGAGATGCAGGAGACCGACTCCGACATCAAGCACAAGAAGCTCGCCAAGCGCCTGAAGATCGTCGAGGCCTTCCGCCACTCCGGCAACAAGCCGGAATGGATGATCCTGACTGTCGTTCCCGTGATCCCGCCGGACCTGCGTCCGCTGGTGCCGCTGGACGGCGGCCGCTTCGCGACCTCGGACCTCAACGACCTCTACCGCCGCGTCATCAACCGCAACAACCGCTTGAAGCGGCTGATGGAGCTGCGCGCGCCGGACATCATCATCCGTAACGAGAAGCGCATGCTTCAGGAAGCGGTCGATGCGCTGTTCGACAACGGCCGCCGCGGCCGCGTCATCACGGGTGCCAACAAGCGCCCGTTGAAGTCGCTCGCCGACATGCTGAAGGGCAAGCAGGGCCGTTTCCGCCAGAACCTGCTCGGCAAGCGCGTCGACTATTCGGGCCGTTCGGTGATCGTGGTCGGTCCCGAGCTGCGCCTGCATCAGTGCGGTCTGCCGAAGAAGATGGCGCTCGAGCTGTTCAAGCCGTTCATCTATTCGCGGCTTGACGCCAAGGGCCTGTCCACCACCGTGAAGCAGGCGAAGAAGCTGGTCGAGAAGGAGCGGCCCGAGGTCTGGGACATCCTGGACGAGGTGATCCGCGAGCATCCCGTGCTGCTCAACCGCGCGCCGACGCTGCATCGCCTGGGCATCCAGGCGTTCGAGCCGGTGCTGATCGAGGGCAAGGCGATCCAGCTTCACCCGCTGGTCTGCTCCGCGTTCAACGCCGACTTCGACGGCGACCAGATGGCCGTGCACGTTCCGCTGTCGCTCGAAGCGCAGCTGGAAGCGCGCGTGCTGATGATGTCGACCAACAACATCCTGCATCCGGCAAACGGCCAGCCGATCATCGTGCCGTCGCAGGACATCGTGCTCGGTCTCTACTACGTCTCGATCATGCGCGAAGGCCTGCCCGGCGAGGGCAAGCTGTTCGGCGACATGGCCGAGCTCGAGCACGCCCTGCATGCGAAGGTCATCCACCTCCACACCAAGATCAAGTATCGGTGGCAGGGCATGGATGAGACCGGCAAGGTCTCGACGCGCTGGATCGAGACCACCGCGGGTCGCGTCATGCTCGGCAACCTGCTGCCGAAGAACCCGCGGATTTCGTACGAGATCATCAACAAGCTGATGACCAAGCGCGAGATCTCGGGCGTCATCGACCAGGTCTACCGCCACTGCGGTCAGAAGGAGACGGTGATCTTCTGCGACCGCATCATGGCGCTCGGCTTCTACAATGCGTTCAAGGCCGGCATCTCGTTCGGCAAGGACGACATGGTCGTGCCGCACTCCAAGTGGAAGATCGTCGATACCACCCGTACGCTGGCGAAGGATTTCGAGCAGCAGTACAACGACGGCCTGATCACGCACGGCGAGAAGTACAACAAGGTCGTCGACGCCTGGTCGAAGGCGACCGAGGAAATCGCCAAGGCGATGATGAAGGAGATCTCCTCCACCAAGAAGACGGCGAGTGGAGCCGATGCCGACATCAACTCGATCTACATGATGGCTCACTCCGGTGCCCGCGGTTCGCCGGCCCAGATGCGCCAGCTCGCCGGCATGCGCGGCCTGATGGCCAAACCGTCGGGTGAGATCATCGAGACGCCGATCATCTCGAACTTCAAGGAAGGCCTCTCGGTTCTCGAGTACTTCAACTCGACCCACGGCGCCCGCAAGGGCCTCGCGGACACGGCGTTGAAGACCGCGAACTCGGGCTACCTGACCCGTCGTCTGGTCGACGTCGCGCAGGACTGCATCATCACGCAGTCCGACTGCGGCACCAAGCTCGGCATCAAGATGCGGGCGATCGTCGATGCCGGCACCGTGGTCGCTTCGCTCGGTTCGCGCATCCTCGGACGCACGGCCTGCGACGACATCCGTGACAGCTCCGGCAAGGTGATCATCAAGCGCGATACGCTGATGGAAGAGAGCCATCTGGACGCCATCCAGCAGGGTGGTGTGCAGGAGGTGAAGATCCGCTCGGCACTGACCTGCGAACTCGTCAACGGCATCTGCGGCATGTGCTATGGCCGCGACCTCGCTCGCGGCACGCCGGTCAACCACGGCGAAGCGGTCGGCGTCATCGCGGCGCAATCGATCGGCGAGCCGGGAACCCAGCTCACCATGCGTACCTTCCACATCGGTGGTGCGGCGCAGCTCAACGAGCAGTCGTTTGTCGAAGCCAACTTCGACGGCAAGATCGTGATCAGGAACAAGGCCATCGCTCGCAACAGCGAAGGTCACCTGGTCGCGATGGTGCGCAACATGGTGATAGCGATCGTCGATGCCGACGGCACCGAGCGTGCGACGCATCGTATCCAGTACGGCGCGCGGCTGCACGTCGACGAGGGCGACATGGTCAAACGTGGCCAGCGCATCGTCGAGTGGGATCCCTACACCCGTCCGCTGCTCACCGAGGTCGAAGGAACCATCGGCTTCGAGGATCTGGTCGAAGGGCAGTCGATCTCGGAAACGCTGGACGAGGCCACCGGTATCGCCAAGCGCGTGGTCATCGACTGGCGCTCGACCCGCGGCGGCGGAGACCTGCGTCCGGCCATCGTGGTCAAGGGCAAGGACGGCAAGGTGCTCAAGCTCGCCCGTGGCGGCGATGCCCGCTACATGCTGTCGGTCGACGGCATTCTGTCGGTCGACGTCGGAGCCAAGGTCCAGGCGGGCGACATCCTCGCCCGTGTCTCGACCGAAAGCGCCAAGACGCGTGACATCACCGGCGGTCTGCCGCGGGTGGCGGAACTGTTCGAGGCACGGCGTCCGAAGGATGCGGCGATCATCGCCGAAATCGCGGGCACCATCCGGTTCGGGCGCGACTACAAGAACAAGCGTCGCATCTCGATCGAGCCGATGGACAAGACCGACGAGGCGCGCGAGTACCTGATCCCGAAGGGCAAGCACATCCACCTTCAGGACGGTGACATCGTCGAAAAGGGCGACTTCATCGTGGAAGGAAATCCGGCGCCGCACGACATTCTTGCGGTCAAGGGCATCGAGGAACTCGCGGCCTATCTGGTCAACGAGATCCAGGAGGTCTACCGGCTGCAGGGCGTGCTCATCAACGACAAGCACATCGAGGTGATTGTCCGTCAGATGCTCCAGAAGGTGGAAGTCACCGACCAGGGCGACACGGACATGATCTCCGGCGAACAGGTCGACAAGATCGAGTTCGACGCGCTCAACGAGAAGGCCAAGGAAGAGGGCAAGAAGATCGCTACGGGGACGCCGGTTCTGCTCGGCATCACCAAGGCGAGCCTCCAGACCCGCTCCTTCTTCTCGGCGGCCTCGTTCCAGGAGACCACCCGCGTCCTCACGGAAGCGGCGGTCAACGGCAAGGTCGATCCGCTCGAGGGTCTCAAGGAGAACGTCATCGTCGGCCGGTTGATCCCGGCAGGCACCGGCGCCTCCATGGCCAAGATCCGCGAAGTCGCGGTGAAGCGTGACAAGATGATCCTCGACGAGCGTGAGAAGCAGGCGGCCGTCGTGTCGCCGGCGCCGGAAGCGGAGCTTCCTGCGCTGCCGCCCGCGGAATGATGGTTCATCCGTAGGAATACCGAGGACAACGAAAAGGCCGGCGAAAGCCGGCCTTTTTGCTGCTTTGTTTGCCTGTTGCGATGCGGGATCAACCTTTGTTCATCTTCCCTTCAGTCAGAAAAGCGCTTCTGCTAGGGAACTTAGACCGGTGGTCCCGTGACGGGGGCAGGGCCGGAGACCACGGGACTGAAATGCTTGATCTCGCAATCGTAGGCGGCGGCCCCGGCGGGCTGATGAGCGCCTGGTACCTGAAGCGTAAGCTTGGCGACCTCTGCCGCATCACCATCTACGAAGCCTCCGACCGCCTCGGCGGCAAGATCGTCACGCGCAAATTCGATTCCGCGCCGGCGATGTACGAGGCCGGCGTCGCCGAGATCTACGACTACTCGATGACGGGTCCCGATCCGCTGCGCGAACTGATCCAGCATTTCGGCCTGCAGACCATTCCGATGGACGCCGAGCAGGTGCAGTTCGGCGGAGAGCTGCTCAACGATGTCGCCGGCATGCGCCGCAAATACGGCGCCAAGACTGCGGCTGCGATCGAGCAGTTCCGCAAGCGCTGCGCCGACGAGATGTCGCCGATCGAGTATTACGAGGGCGTCGGCGCTCACGACAACGAGAATCCCTGGGCCTACAAGACCGCCGAGCAGGTGCTCGACGAGGAGGTCGAGGACGAGACCGCAAAGCGCTTCTTCAAGGTGATGGCGCGCTCCGATCTCGCGACCGAGAGCCACAACACCAACGGTCTCAACGCGCTCAAGAACTATCTGATGGATGTCGACGGCTATATCGGTCTCTATTCCATCCAGAACGGCAACGAGCAGCTGATCGAATGCCTGCAGTCGGAGGTCAACGCCGACATCCAGCTCAATCACCGCGTGCTCGCCGTCGGCAAGGCGCCGACCGGCCGCTATCAGCTCAAGATGATGAACGGCAGGGGACCGGAGACGCGCGACTTCGATCTCGTGCTGGTCTGTCTGCCGCATTCGTGGCTCTCCACCGTCGGCTGGGAAGGCGAGCAGCTGCGCAAGTCGATGGTCAAGCACGTCTCGTATTTCGATCGTCCCGCGCATTACCTGCGCGTCTCGATCCTGTTTGATTCCCCGTTCTGGGGAGACAAGATTTCCGGCGCCTGGTTCATGTCGGAAGCCTTCGGCGGCTGCTGCGTCTACAATGAGGGCGCGCGCCACGACGTCGGCAAGCACGGCGTCCTGAACTGGCTGATTCCCGGCTCCGATGCGCTGGCGTTCGCCAATCTGTCGGATCAGGAGCTGATCGACGCCGCGCTGAAATCGCTGCCGGCGTCGCTCGGTGATGCGCGTGCGCATTTCGCCGAAGGCAAAATCCACCGCTGGCTGTCGTCGGTGAACGCGATACCGGGCGGTCTGCCCGTGCGCGACGTCATGACCAATCACCGGCCCGAGCCGAAACAACATCCCGGCATCGTCGTGGTCGGCGATTATCTGTTCGACTCCACGCTGAACGGCCTGCTCGACTCCTCGGACGCCGCGACCGACATCATCCTGACCGAGATGATGCGACTGCGCCGCGAGCACGCCCAGGACAACAAGCCAGTCTCGGACAAGATCGACCGCGATTATTTCGAGAACTATCGCGGCGTCGGCCCATATAGCGAAGCGTGGCGGCAGTTCACCGATCCCGATTACCTTGCAAAGCTGATCGGCATCGTCTGGGGGAAGGCGAAGGGCGCAAAACTCCTGGTCGCCGGCTCCGCCAGCGGCGAGCTGGTCGGCGCGTTGCGCGATCTTGGCATCGATGCCTGGGGCATCGAGAACAACCGCGCGATCCACGCCAAGACGCCGAAGGCGCTGAAGAAGTACAACAAGCTGGGATCGATCCTGGACATGCCGTTCAAGGACGGCTCCTTCGACTACGTGTTCGAGACCAGCCTCTGCCACATTGCCCCGAAGCAGGTGGTCCGCGCGATCCGCGAGTTGAACCGGGTGGTCAAGACCGGCCTCGTGTTCGGCTCGATCACCTCGGACATGGCCTCAGCCGTGATCGACCGCTACGACCTGCTGCGCGGGGTCAAGAAGCTCGGCACCTGGTGGGAATGGTCCGAACTGTTCTTCGGCAACGGCTTCGATCTGTCGATGCACCGCAAGGACTGCACCGACGCGCTCTGGACGGCGACGCTCGCCGCCAACAAGGGACCGGGGCAGTGGTATGCCGACGCCGATAGCTTGCGTTATTCCTTCTTCGACAAGGTCGAGGACGAAGACGACGACGACTAGCATCACAGGACGAATGAATTCGCCAATTGTTTTGCCGAATTCATCCTGATCGCATAGAATCGGTGGACGTAGCGGCGTTCCGCTATCTCCCTGCTTTCTCTGCGGTCATGCCGGCCGTCAGCATCGGTTGGTTTCATGGCGTCCATGCCTCTCTCTCCCGACAAACAGAAGCTCGCCGCGCAAGAGGCGGCCGAGCTCGAGGACAAGCTCGCCACCGGCGTCGAGCCTGAGCTGGAAGACGACGAGGACGACGAAGGCGAGGACGACGACGAGCTTGAGCTCGACGACGATGATGACGAGGACCTCGTCGTCTTTACCGCCCGTGAAGCTGCCGGCGCGCTCGCGACCATCCTGGGCTTCGTCAAGCCGTTCCTGTCCAACTACAAGCGCATCCTGGGCTATGTCGCGTTCGGCGTTCTGATCGAGACGCTGTTCAACGTCATCATGCCGCTCAGTCTGAAGTTCCTGATCGACGACGCGCTCGGCGAGGAGGATTTCCAGGCGCTCTACAAGATCCTCGGCGTGCTCGCGATCGCCGGCATCTTCACCTCGATCGTCGCGGTCTGGTACGAGCGCTGGGACGCGCGGCTGGCCGCCTGCATCATCTCCGACGTCCGCAAGCGCCTGTTCGAGCATGTCCAGGACCTGCCGGCGGCCTATTTCGGCCGCACCAAGCGCGGCGAGATCCTGTCGCGTTTCTCGGTCGACCTCTCGGCCTTCGAAGGCTCGGTCAAGACCTTTGCCAACAGCGCCGCGCTGCCGTTCCTGGAGTTGATCGCCGGCATCATCCTGATGCTGTTCCTGAACTGGCAGCTCGCCGTGGTCGCGCTCTTGGTGTTTCCGATCACGCTGATCGGCCCGCGCATCCTGACGCCGAAGGCGGTGCAGGCCAATTACGAGCAGAAGCTCAACGAAAGCGCGCTGCTCGGCATGGTGCAGGAGAACGTCGCGGCGCAGGCCGTGATCAAGGCGTTCAGCCTGCAACGCAGGATGTTCGGCTTCTTCAATTTCCGCAACGACGAGACCCGCAACCGGATCGCAGCGGCCGGGTTCCTGTCGACGATGGTGGAGCGGACGGTCACAATCTCCGTGCTGCTGCTGCACCTCGTCGTGCTCGCGATCGGTGCTTATCTGGCGACCAAGGGCCAGATCACCATCGGCACCTTCGTCACCTTCGAGAGCGCGTTCTGGGAGGTCTCCTACAACATCGCCCACGTGATGCATTTCATCCCGGTGTCGATCTCCTCGGCCGCCGCGATCCGTCACATCCAGGAGTTGCTGGACGAGCCGACACGGGGCGCCGATCGTCCCGGCGCGCCCGATCTGCCGCGCGTCACCCACGACATCACCTTCGACCACGTCACGTTCCAGTACGAAGGCGGTCAGACGCCGGTGCTGGACAATCTCAGCCTCAAGCTCAACGTCGGCAAGAGCATCGCCATCGTCGGCCCCTCCGGCTCCGGCAAGAGCACGCTGCTCAATCTGATCCTGCGGCTCTACGTGCCTGACGAGGGGCGGGTCACCATCGACGGTGTTGACGTGCGCAAGGTGACGCTGGATTCGCTACGCCGGAGCATGGCCGTGGTGTTCCAGGAGAACATGCTGTTCAACATGTCGATCCGCGAGAACATCCGGCTCGGCAAGGAAGGGGCGACCGACGCGGAGGTCGAGGAGGCCGCCAAGAAGGCCGAAATCCATCGCTACATCATGAGCCTGCCGCAGCGCTACGACACCCCGGTCGGCGAGCGCGGCGACACGCTGTCGGGCGGCCAGCGCCAGCGCATCGCGATCGCGCGCGCTATCATCCGCAATCCCTCGGTGCTGCTGCTCGACGAAGCCACCTCGGCGCTAGACCAGACCACGGAGGCTGCGATCAACCGCACGTTGCTGAAGGTCGCCAAGGGCCGCACCATGATCTGGTCGACCCACCGCCTGACCTCGGTGGTCGAGATGGACGAGATCATCGTGATTTCAGGGGGCAGGGCGATCGAGCGCGGCTCGCATGCCGAGCTGCTTGCCAAGAACGGGACCTATCGCAAGCTGTGGAACGACCAGATCCACCAGCCGCACGGCGCGGCCGCTCAGGCCGACGGCGACAGCGATGATGACGAAGACGACGAGGATGAGGACGACCTCGACGAGGACGAGGACGACGAGGAGGAGTGACCGAGGAAATTCGGCTCCAGATGGAACGCCCCTCCCAGTCGCCGCAATAGTCCCTGGCTCGACCACCCCATGAAGCGCGCCCAGCGCTGCGCGGTCCAGTAAGGGCTCGTCGCAATCGACACCGAGCGGAAGTCGAAGGCTTTCGCCGCCGACCATTCGTCGCAGGCGCGCTTGACCGGGTCGGCGTAGAAGGCGGCGATTTTGTCCGCATCCATCCCGTCGGACGCCAGCCATTGCGGGATGTGGACGTTGCAGAGCCGTTCGACGTCGGTGAACACCTTGTCGCAACCGGTACCCGCGACCGGGCAGGAGGTCGCGAAGGCATCGCCTGCCAGCACCACGCCCGGCTGATGGCTGGCATCGTTCACATAGAGATCGACCGGGCGGATCTTCAGCTCGCCGGCGATGTCGAAGGCGCCGGTGATGCGCTTGAGACGGGGCAGGGCGGCGTTCAGCGTCTCGGCCGGAGCGCGACGCAACTCGCGCAGCCAGGGATCGTCGAAGCCGCGGTAGACGAACAGATTGGCCCGCATCCGTGTGCCGATCGGAAACAGCGAGAAGTAGGGGACGCGGTCGCTCGGCCGCTCCGAGAAATAGGTCAGGGCCGGGAAGTCGAACGAATTCCGCCCGGCCGGGACCACGTCGAAGCCGATCGAGATCGAATGACAGGCGCTGATGACATTTCGCCGGATGCCGAGCTGGTGGCGCAGGCCGACATTCAGGCCGTTGGCCAGCACGACCAGGCGGGCTGAGATCGTCTCGTCATTGGCGAGTGCGATTCGCTGCCGCTCCGGGCTGGTTTCGACCGAGACCGCCTTGGTCCAGATTCGCTCGACGGTCTCGGGAATCTCGTCGCGGATCGCGTTGACCAGCGAATCGTAGAGGATGTTGAACTGCCGGCTCGGCGCCCTGTCGAGGAGATGCCCGAACCGCGCGATCCAGTTCTCGCCGGAGAAGGTCGCGCGGCGCAGCACTGAGTCGGCGATTCCCGTCCGCTGGAATCGCTCGACCTGCCCGCGACCGCTGAGTTTTTCGACGCGAAAATCGGCCGGATAGGTCTCATGCGGGTCGATCAGCACCGCCGAAATGCCGGCATGCCCGAGCATCGCGGCAGCGGTCGAGCCGGCGAGGCCTCCGCCGATGATGGCAATATCGATGTACCGCATGACGCTTGTCTCTGCCGAAGCGGGCAGATTGACGCATCAAGAGGAAAAAAAGCCTTAGCGCGGGTTATAAAAGTATATTTCACCCGGGTATAATATGCCGTCGGGGCTGGCGGAACCGGCACTTCGATCCCATATTGACAAGGCGCGGGGAGAGGGCGAACGGCTTTTTCTACAGGCGCGATAAGAGCTTTCTGACGGTCATTTCGCCTTGACTTGATCGATTCTCACTTATAGAAAGCGCCTCACTTACGACAGGCGGTGAGCATCGCCAACGTCGGTACGGAGCACCTGCCTGATCCCGTTGGGGTCGCTTGGCAGGCACCAACCTCGACGAATGCCGCTCAAACGCTGTCGATCATAGCTAGGCAATGCCAGTGCGATTTTAGGTCTCTTGAGCAAGTTCTCTTGAGGTCGAATTCGGATGCATGACCTCGGTGCGCGGGCCGCGGCTTTACGCTGATCGGCCTTGATACTGCGGTCCTCTGTGGCGTCGTAACGCTTTCCGCTCAGTGATGATGCGGTTGGCGCAATTTCGCTTTGTGCGGATTGTTCCGTGCGGGGCGGCCCCGTCGGGCGGGTGGCTCGAAAGAATTTGCGGTTCCGGCAACGGGCCGCGGCAAGACAGCGGGCCCGCAAGGGTCTGCGATAACAAAGGGTAAGGCCAGGATGCCGACGATCAACCAGCTGATCGCTCAACCGCGTGAAGTGCAGAAGTCGCGCAAGAAGGTGCCGGCGCTGCAGCAGTCGCCGCAGAAGCGTGGTGTTTGCACCCGCGTCTACACCACGACCCCGAAGAAGCCGAACTCGGCGCTTCGTAAGGTTGCCAAGGTGCGCCTGACCAACGGCTTCGAGGTGATCGGCTACATCCCGGGTGAGGGCCATAACCTTCAGGAGCACTCGGTGGTCATGATCCGCGGCGGTCGCGTCAAGGACTTGCCCGGCGTGCGCTACCACATCCTCCGCGGCGTTCTGGATACCCAGGGCGTCAAGAACCGTAAGCAGCGTCGTTCGAAGTACGGCGCCAAGCGTCCGAAGTAAGCGGGAACCAGCTCAATGTCTCGTCGCCACTCAGCGGAAAAGCGCGAAGTTCTTCCCGATCCGAAGTTCGGGAACATCATCGTGACGAAGTTCATGAACTCGGTGATGTACGCCGGCAAGAAGTCGGTCGCCGAAGGCATCGTCTACGGTGCGTTCGGTCTCATCGAATCCAAGACCAAGCAGAACCCGCTCGGCGTGTTCGAGCAGGCGCTCGAGAACGTCATGCCGACGATCGAAGTGCGCTCCCGCCGCGTCGGCGGCGCGACCTACCAGGTTCCGGTCGAAGTTCGCTCGGTGCGCCGTCAGGCGCTGGGCATTCGCTGGCTGATCTCGGCTGCGCGCGAGCGCAACGAGAAGACGATGACCGAGCGGCTCTCTGCCGAGCTCCTGGACGCGTCGAACAACCGTGGCAACGCCGTCAAGAAGCGCGAAGACGTGCACCGGATGGCGGAAGCCAACCGCGCCTTCTCGCACTATCGCTGGTAACGGCGAAACACGGAATCTAAGGAACAGCCCATGCCTCGCGTTCATGCCATAGAGAATTACCGCAACTTCGGTATCATGGCGCATATCGATGCCGGCAAGACCACGACCACCGAGCGCATCCTCTATTACACCGGCAAGAGCCACAAGATCGGCGAAGTGCACGAAGGTGCCGCGACGATGGACTGGATGGAGCAGGAGCAGGAGCGTGGCATCACGATCACTTCGGCTGCGACCACCGCGTTCTGGGCCGGCAAGCGCCTGAACATCATCGACACTCCCGGTCACGTCGACTTCACCATTGAAGTCGAGCGTTCGCTGCGCGTGCTCGACGGCGCCGTCTGCGTGCTCGACTCGAACCAGGGCGTCGAGCCCCAGACCGAGACCGTTTGGCGCCAGGGCGACAAGTACAAGGTTCCGCGCATCGTCTTCGCCAACAAGATGGACAAGACCGGCGCCGACTTCTTCAAGTGCCTGGCCGATATCGTCGACCGCCTCGGTGCCAAGCCGATCGCGATCCAGCTTCCGATCGGTGCCGAGAACAACTTCAAGGGTCTCGTCGACCTCGTGAAGATGCAGGGCATCATCTGGAACGACGAGTCGCTCGGCGCGAAGTTCGACTATGTCGACATTCCCGAAGATCTGGTCGAGCAGGCCAAGGAATACCGCGAGAAGATGGTGGAAGCCGCCGTCGAGCTCGACGACGACGCGCTTGCAGCTTTCCTCGATGGCAAGGAGCCGGACGAGGCGACCCTGAAGCGGCTGATCCGCAAGGCGGTGCTGACCGGCGCGTTCTACCCCGTGCTGTGCGGCTCGGCCTTCAAGAACAAGGGCGTGCAGCCGCTGCTCGACGCCGTCGTCGACTATCTGCCGTCGCCGATCGACGTGCCCGCGATCAAGGGCACCGACGATCGCGGCAACGAGGTCGTGCGCAAGGCCGACGACAAGGAGCCGCTCGCGCTGCTCGCGTTCAAGATCATGGACGACCCGTTCGTCGGCACCATCACCTTCTGCCGCATCTATTCCGGCGTTCTGCAGAGCGGCACCGGCGTCGTGAACTCGACGCGCGAGAAGAAGGAGCGCATCGGGCGCATGCTGCTGATGCATGCGAACAACCGCGAAGACATCAAGGAAGCCTATGCCGGCGACATCGTCGCGCTGGCAGGCCTGAAGGAAGCGCGCACCGGTGACACGCTGTGCGATCCCGACAAGCAGGTGATCCTGGAAAAGATGGAATTTCCCGAGCCGGTCATCGAGATCGCGATCGAGCCGAAGTCCAAGGCCGACCAGGAAAAGCTGGGCGTGGCGCTGGCGAAGCTCGCTGCGGAGGATCCGTCCTTCCGCGTGTCGACCGACCAGGAGTCCGGCCAGACCATCCTCAAGGGCATGGGCGAACTCCATCTCGACATCAAGGTCGACATCCTCCGCCGCACCTACAAGGTCGATGCCAACATCGGCGCGCCGCAGGTTGCGTTCCGTGAGCGCGTCACCAAGAAGGCCGAGGTCAAGTACACCCACAAGAAGCAGACCGGCGGTACCGGTCAGTTCGCTGAAGTGTCGATCGTGGTCGAGCCGAACGAGCCCGGCAAGGGCTACGAGTTCGAGTCCAAGATCGTCGGCGGTGCGGTTCCGAAGGAATACATCCCCGGCGTCGAAAAGGGCCTCAACAGCGTGATGAGCTCTGGCGTGGTCGCGGGCTTCCCCGTGGTCGACGTCAAGGTTCAGCTCGTCGACGGCAAGTACCACGACGTCGACTCGTCGGCGCTCGCCTTCGAAATCGCGTCGCGCGCGGCCTTCCGCGAAGCGCTGCAGAAGGGCAAGTCCGTCCTGCTCGAGCCGATCATGAAGGTCGAAGTTGTGACCCCGGAAGACTACACCGGCTCGGTCATCGGCGACCTGAATTCCCGGCGCGGTCAGATCCAGGGGCAGGACATGCGCGGCAACGCCAACGTCATCAATGCGATGGTGCCGCTCATGAACATGTTCGGTTACGTGAATAACCTGCGCTCGATGAGCCAGGGTCGCGCGACCTTCACCATGCAGTTCGACCACTACGCAGAAGCGCCGGCCAATGTGTCGGCAGAAGTCCAGAAGAAGTTTGCCTGATTGTCGTCGGTCCAGAGCTGACGATTGAACGGAGAGTCAAATGGCCAAAGCAAAGTTTGAACGTAACAAGCCGCACTGCAACATCGGCACCATCGGTCACGTCGACCATGGCAAGACGTCGCTGACCGCGGCGATCACCAAGGTTCTCGCCGAAGCAGGCGGTGCGACGTTCACCGCGTACGACCAGATCGACAAGGCGCCGGAAGAGAAGGCGCGCGGCATCACCATCTCGACCGCGCACGTCGAGTACGAGACGCCGAACCGCCACTACGCGCATGTCGACTGCCCCGGCCACGCCGACTACGTGAAGAACATGATCACCGGCGCCGCCCAGATGGACGGTGCGATCCTGGTCGTGTCGGCCGCTGACGGCCCGATGCCGCAGACCCGCGAGCACATCCTGCTCGCCCGCCAGGTCGGCGTTCCCGCGCTCGTCGTGTTCCTCAACAAGTGCGACATGGTCGATGATCCGGAGCTGCTCGAGCTGGTCGAGCTCGAAGTCCGCGAGCTGCTCTCGAAGTACGACTTCCCGGGCGACAAGATCCCGATCATCAAGGGCTCGGCACTCGCCGCTCTCGAAGATTCCGACAAGAAGCTCGGCCACGACGCCATCCTCGAGCTGATGAAGAACGTCGACGAGTACATTCCGCAGCCGGAGCGTCCGATCGACCAGCCGTTCCTGATGCCGGTTGAAGACGTGTTCTCGATCTCGGGCCGCGGCACCGTCGTGACCGGCCGTGTCGAGCGCGGCATCGTCAAGGTCGGCGAGGAAATCGAGATCGTTGGTCTCCGTGCGACCCAGAAGACCACGGTCACCGGCGTCGAAATGTTCCGCAAGCTGCTCGATCAGGGCCAGGCCGGCGACAACATCGGTGCGCTGCTCCGCGGCACCAAGCGCGAAGACGTCGAGCGCGGCCAGGTGCTGTGCAAGCCGGGTTCGGTCAAGCCGCACACCAAGTTCAAGGCTGAGGCTTACATCCTCACCAAGGAAGAGGGCGGTCGCCACACCCCGTTCTTCACCAACTACCGTCCGCAGTTCTACTTCCGCACCACCGACGTGACCGGTGTCGTGCATCTGCCGGAAGGCACCGAGATGGTGATGCCGGGCGACAACATCGCGATGGAAGTGCACCTGATCGTGCCGATCGCGATGGAAGAGAAGCTCCGCTTCGCGATCCGCGAAGGTGGCCGCACCGTCGGCGCCGGCGTCGTCGCTTCGATCATCGAGTAATTACGAGAATAGGGATCGGCGAGTAGCGAATGGGGACATTCGCTATTCGCTATTCGCCACCCAACGAAGAGAGACCACGGCAATGAACGGCCAAAATATTCGCATCCGTCTCAAGGCGTTCGACCATCGTATCCTCGATACGTCGACCCGCGAGATCGTGAACACGGCGAAGCGCACCGGTGCGCAGGTCCGCGGACCCATTCCGCTGCCCACCCGCATCGAGAAGTTCACCGTCAACCGTTCGCCCCACGTCGACAAGAAGAGCCGCGAACAGTTCGAGATGCGCACTCACAAGCGCCTGCTCGACATCGTCGATCCGACCCCGCAGACCGTCGATGCTTTGATGAAGCTCGACCTGGCCGCCGGTGTCGACGTCGAGATCAAGCTCTAAGATTTTTGGATCACGTTCGCCACTAGCGGACAGAAAGAACAGGAAGCACGCCGATGCGCTCCGGAGTGATCGCACAAAAGGTCGGGATGACGCGGGTCTTTACAGAGGCCGGCGAACATATCCCCGTGACCGTGCTGAAGCTCGGCAATTGCCAGGTCGTAGGCCACCGCACTGAAGAGAAGAACGGTTATGTCGCGCTCCAGCTTGGTTCTGGCAGCCGCAAGACCGTGTACCTGCCCAAGGCAGAGCGCGGCCAGTTCGCGGTCGCCAAGGTCGAGCCGAAGCGGCAGGTCGAGGAATTCCGCGTTTCCGCGGATGCCATGATCCCCGTGGGCGCCGAGATCCTCGCCGACCATTTCGTCGTCGGCCAGTTCGTCGACGTCACCGGCACCTCGGTCGGTAAGGGTTTTGCCGGCGGCATGAAGCGCTGGAACTTCGGCGGTCTGCGTGCCACGCACGGTGTGTCGGTGTCGCATCGTTCGATCGGTTCGACCGGTGGTCGTCAGGACCCCGGCAAGACCTGGAAGAACAAGAAGATGCCCGGCCATATGGGTGTCGATCGCATCACCACGCTCAACCTCCGCGTCGTTCAGCTCGACGTCGAGCGTGGCCTGATCCTCGTCGAAGGCGCCGTTCCCGGCTCCAAGGGCGGCTGGATCCGCGTGCGCGACGCCGTCAAGAAGCCGCTGCCGAAGGAAGCTCCGAAGCCCGGCAAGTTCAAGGTTGCGGGCGGCGAAGCCGAGGCTGCGGCCCAGCAAGAGGGTGCGTGAGATGGAATTGAAGGTCACCACCCTCGAGGGCAAGGAAGCGGGTTCGGTCCAGCTCTCCGACGCCATTTTCGGCCTTGAGCCGCGCCAGGACATCATTGCGCGCTGCGTGCAGTGGCAGCTCAACAAACGTCAGGCCGGCACTCACAAGGCCAAGGGCCGCGCCGAGATCTGGCGCACCGGCAAGAAGATGTACAAGCAAAAGGGCACCGGCGGTGCTCGTCACGGCTCGGCGCGCGTGCCGCAGTTCCGCGGCGGCGGTCGTGCCTTCGGTCCGGTCGTGCGTTCGCACGCCACCGACCTGCCGAAGAAGGTCCGTGCGCTCGCTCTCAAGCATGCGCTCTCGGCCAAGGCCAAGGACGGCGATCTGCTCGTGATCGACAAGGCGGCGCTGGAAGCCGCCAAGACCAAGGCGCTGCTCGGTCACTTCTCGGGTCTCGGCCTGACCAACGCGCTGATCATCGACGGTGCCGAGCTCAACAACGGCTTTGCCGCTGCGGCCCGCAACATCCCGAACATGGACGTGCTGCCGATCCAGGGCATCAACGTCTATGACATCCTGCGCCGTCAGAAGCTCGTTCTGACCAAGGCCGCCATCGATGCGCTGGAGGCGCGCTTCAAATGACGAAGAACATCGAGGCTCGCCATTACGACGTGATCGTCGCCCCGGTCGTCACCGAAAAGGCGACGCTGGCGTCCGAGCACAACAAGGTTCTGTTCAAGGTGGCCGCGAAGGCGACCAAGCCGCAGATCAAGGAAGCGATCGAGAAGCTGTTTGACGTCAAGGTCAAGAGCGTCAACACGCTGGTCCGCAAGGGCAAGACCAAGGTCTTCCGCGGCAATCTCGGCTCGCAGTCGAACACCAAGCGCGCGATCGTGACCCTCGAAGAGGGTCATCGGATCGACGTGACCACCGGTCTGTAAGGTCGCACGACGATGGCACTGAAGAAATTCAATCCCACGACACCGGGCCAGCGCCAGCTGGTCATGGTCGATCGTTCAGCCCTCTACAAGGGCAAGCCGGTCAAGGCGCTCACCGAAGGCAAGCACTCCTCGGGCGGTCGCAACAACACTGGTCGCATCACCGTGCGCTTCCGCGGCGGCGGTCACAAGCAGACCCTGCGCATCGTCGACTTCAAGCGCGACAAGGTCGATGCGCCCGCGATCGTCGAGCGGCTGGAATACGATCCGAACCGCACCGCGTTCATCGCGCTGGTCAAGTACGAAGACGGCACCCAGGCCTATATCCTGGCGCCGCAGCGCCTGGCGGTCGGCGATTCCGTAGTGGCCGGCAACTATGTCGACGTGAAGCCCGGCAACGTCATGCCGCTCGGCAACATGCCGGTCGGCACGATCATCCACAACATCGAGGTCAAGATCGGGAAGGGCGGCCAGCTCGCCCGTTCCGCCGGCACCTACGCGCAGTTGGTCGGCCGCGACCAGGACTACGTGATCATCCGCCTGAACTCGGGTGAGCAGCGCCTGGTGCACGGCCGTTGCCGCGGCACGATCGGTGCGGTGTCGAACCCGGACCACATGAACACCTCGATCGGCAAGGCCGGCCGTAACCGTTGGCTGGGCCGCAAGCCGCATAACCGCGGCGTTTCGATGAACCCGATCGACCATCCGCACGGCGGTGGTGAAGGTCGTACCTCGGGCGGCCGTCACCCGGTCACCCCGTGGGGCAAGCCGACCAAGGGCAAGAAGACCCGCAGCAACAAGTCGACCAATAAATTCATTCTCCTAAGCCGCCACAAGCGGAAGAAGTAAGGAACGCCGGACATGGTTCGTTCAGTCTGGAAAGGCCCGTTCGTCGAGGGTTCTCTGCTCAAGAAGGCAGATGCCGCGCGCGCGTCCGGCCGTCACGACGTCATCAAGATCTGGAGCCGTCGCTCGACGATCCTGCCACAGTTCGTCGGCCTGACCTTCGGCGTCTACAACGGTCAGAAGCACGTGCCGGTGGCCGTCAACGAGGAAATGGTCGGTCACAAGTTTGGTGAGTTTTCGCCGACCCGGACCTTCCATGGTCACTCGGGCGACAAGAAAGCCAAGAAGGCTTGAGGATTAAACGATGAGCAAACCTAAGCGCGAACGGAGCCTCGCCGAAAACGAGGCCAAGGCGGTCGCCCGGATGCTGCGGGTGAGCCCGCAGAAGCTCAACCTGGTCGCCCAGCTCATTCGCGGCCGGAAGGCTTCCGCTGCGCTCGCCGACCTGCAGTTTTCGCGCAAGCGGATCGCGGTTGACGTGAAGAAGTGCCTGGAATCGGCTATCGCCAATGCCGAGAACAACCACGACCTCGACGTCGACGATCTCGTCGTGGCGCAGGCCTTCGTCGGCAACGGCCTCGTGATGAAGCGCTTCGCCGCTCGCGGCCGTGGCCGCTCGGGCCGTGTCTACAAACCATTTTCGCAGCTGACGATCATTGTTCGTCAGGTCGAAGCCGAAGCAGCAGCGGCTTAAGGGTCGCAGGAGAAAACGATGGGTCAAAAGATCAATCCGATCGGTCTGCGTCTCGGCATCAACCGGACCTGGGATTCCCGCTGGTTCGCCGGCAAGCAGGAATACGGCAAGCTGCTGCACGAGGACGTCAAGATCCGCGAGATCCTGCACAAGGAGCTCAAGCAGGCGGCCGTCGCCCGCATCGTGATCGAGCGTCCGCACAAGAAGTGCCGCGTCACGATCCACTCGGCTCGTCCGGGCGTGGTGATCGGCAAGAAGGGCGCCGACATCGACAAGCTTCGCAAGAAGGTCGCGGACATCACCTCGTCCGACGTCGTCATCAACATCGTCGAAATCCGCAAGCCGGAGCTCGATGCGACGCTGGTGGCCGAATCGATCGCGCAGCAGCTGGAGCGCCGCGTTGCGTTCCGCCGCGCCATGAAGCGCGCCGTTCAGTCGGCGATGCGTCTCGGCGCGGAGGGCATCCGTATCAACTGCTCGGGTCGTCTGGGCGGTGCGGAAATCGCGCGCATGGAGTGGTACCGCGAAGGTCGCGTGCCGCTGCACACGCTGCGCGCCGACATCGACTACGGCGTTGCGACCGCGTTCACGACCTTCGGCACCTGCGGCGTCAAGGTCTGGATCTTCAAGGGCGAGATCCTCGAGCACGATCCGATGGCCCAGGACAAGAGAATGGCCGAAGGCGAGACGGGTGGCAGCGGTGATCGTGGTGGCCGTGGGCGCCGCGATAATGCTGCAGCCTGATCGACCTGAGAATTTGAGGGCTTAAAGCCATGATGCAACCTAAGAAGACGAAGTTCCGGAAGGCGCATAAGGGCCGGATTCACGGCGTTGCGACTTCGGGCGCGACGTTGGCATTCGGCCAGTTCGGCCTGAAGGCGACCGAGCCGGAGCGCGTCACCGCGCGCCAGATCGAAGCCGCCCGTCGCGCGCTGACCCGCCACATGAAGCGCGCCGGCCGCGTCTGGATCCGCGTGTTCCCCGACGTTCCGGTGTCGAAGAAGCCGGCCGAAGTCCGCATGGGCTCCGGCAAGGGTTCGCCGGAACTGTGGGTCGCCCGCGTCAAGCCGGGCCGGGTGCTGTTCGAGATCGACGGCGTCAACACCCAGACGGCGCGTGAGGCGCTGACGCTGGCGGCCGCCAAGCTGCCGATCAAGACGCGCTTCGTCGAGCGCATTGCGGAGTAATGGCCATGGCCCAGATGAAGATCGAAGACATCCGCGCGATGAGCCCCGACCAGCAGGACGACGCCGTCCTGAACCTGAAAAAGGAGCGCTTCAACCTGCGCTTCCAGCGTGCCACCGGGCAGCTCGAGAACACCTCGCGCCTGCGCGAGGCCCGTCGTGACATCGCCCGGATCAAGACCGTCGCCGCGCAAGCGCGCGCGAAGAAGAAGTAAGGGGCTAACGGATATGCCGAAACGTACTTTGCAAGGCGTGGTCGTCAGCGACAAGACTGCGAAGACCGTCGTGGTGCGCGTCGATCGCCGCTTCACGCACCCGATCTACAAGAAGACGATCCGCCGTTCCAAGAACTACCACGCGCACGACGAGAACAACGAGTTCAAGCCGGGCGACATGGTTTGGATCGAGGAATCGAAGCCGATCTCGAAGTTGAAGTCCTGGATCGTGATCCGGGGCGAACACAAGAAAAGCGCCTGATCTGTTGGCCTTGGCCGACTGACTTCAGGGAAATGTTGAGCGCCGGCTAGGCTGGCGCAAAGAGAAGAGGACGAGGTGCATCAATGATTCAGATGCAGACCAACCTCGACGTGGCCGATAATTCTGGCGCACGCCGTGTCATGTGTATCAAGGTGCTCGGGGGCTCCAAGCGCCGCTACGCCACGATCGGCGACATCATCGTCGTCTCGATCAAGGAAGCGATTCCGCGTGGCAAGGTGAAGAAGGGCGACGTGATGAAGGCCGTCGTGGTGCGGGTCCGCAAGGACATCCGCCGCGCCGACGGTTCGGTCATCCGCTTCGACCGCAACGCAGCCGTTCTGATCAACAACCAGTCCGAGCCGATCGGCACCCGCATCTTCGGGCCCGTGCCGCGCGAGCTGCGTGGCAAGAACCACATGAAGATCATCTCGCTCGCGCCGGAGGTGCTGTGATGGCTGCGAAGATCCGCAAGGGCGACAAGGTCGTCATGCTGACCGGCCGCGACAAGGGTCGCACCGGCGAAGTGTTCGAAGTGCGTCCCGACGCCGGTACCGCGCTGGTGCGTGGCATCAACATGGTCAAGCGTCACCAGAAGCAGACGCAGGCCCAGGAGGGCGGCATCATCTCGAAAGAGGCGCCGGTCCAACTGTCCAACATCGCGTATGTCGGCAAGGATGGAAAGCCGACCCGCGTCGGATTCAAGATTCTGGCGGACGGCAAGAAGGTCCGCATCGCCAAGCGCTCGGGAGCTGAGATCGATGGCTGAGGCCGCTTACACCCCGCGCCTGCGCGCGGAATACGACGCGAAGATCCGCACGGCCATGACCGAGAAGTTCGGTTATGAGAACGTGATGCAGGTTCCGCGCCTGGACAAGATCGTGCTGAACATGGGCGTTGGCGATTCCGTCAATGACCGCAAGAAGGCCGAGACCGCCGCTGCCGAACTGACCCAGATCGCCGGCCAGAAGGCGATCGTGACCTATTCGCGTATCGCGATCGCGACCTTCAAGCTGCGTGAAAATCAGCCGATCGGCTGCAAGGTCACGCTGCGCAAGGCCCGCATGTACGAGTTCATCGATCGCCTGGTGACGGTCGCGCTGCCGCGCGTCCGTGACTTCCGCGGCCTGAACCCGAAGAGCTTTGACGGTCGCGGCAATTACTCGCTCGGCATCAAGGAGCACATCATTTTCCCCGAGATCGACTTCGACAAGGTCACGGAAGCCCGCGGTATGGACATCACCGTCTGCACCACGGCCAAGACCGACGAAGAGGCGAGGGCCTTGTTGACCGCTTTCAATTTCCCGTTCCGGCAGTGAGACGCTGACCTAAAGCCTCTCAAACGCGGATACCCAGGAGCCAAGCATGGCAAAGAAGAGTTCAGTCGAGAAGAACAACCGGCGCAAGCGGATGGTGAAGAACGCCGCCCCGAAGCGCGAGCGGTTGAAGGCGATCATCGCCGACAAGACGCTGCCGATGGAAGAGCGGTTCGCCGCGACCCTGAAGCTGGCGGAAATGCCGCGCAATTCGTCGGCCACCCGCATCCGTCTGCGTTGCGAGCTGTCGGGCCGCCCGCGCTCGAACTATCGCAAGAACAAGCTGTCCCGTATCGCGCTGCGCGACCTTGGCTCCAAGGGCATGGTCCCGGGCCTCGTGAAGTCGAGCTGGTAAGGAGGGTCGTTAAATGTCTACGCACGATCCAATCAGCGATCTGATCACCCGCATCCGCAACGCGCAGATGCGCTCCAAGAGCAAGGTCTCCACGCCTGGTTCGAAGATGCGCGAGAACGTGCTCGAAGTGCTGAAGAGCGAGGGCTACATCCGCGGCTTCGCCACGGTCGAGCACGCCTCGGGACGCAGCGAGATCGAGATCGAGCTGAAGTATTTCGACGGCGAGCCCGTCATCCGCGAGATCGAACGAGTCTCCAAGCCCGGGCGTCGTGTCTACGCCTCGGTGAAAGCTCTGCCGCGGGTCAATAACGGACTCGGTATTTCGGTGTTGTCGACGCCGAAGGGGATCATGGCCGACCACAGTGCGCGTGAAGCGAACGTGGGCGGTGAAGTCCTCTTCACGGTGTTCTGAGAAGGATTTTTGATCCATGTCACGTGTTGGCAAAAGGCCTGTTGCGGTGCCGTCGGGTGTGACCGCGACCGTCGACGGGCAGACCGTCAAGATGAAGGGGCCGAAGGGCCAGCTTCAGTTCGTCGTCCATGACGACGTCGAGGTGAAGCTCGAGAACGGCCAGGTCAAGGTGAACCCGCGGGTCGAGACCAATCGCGCGCGTGCCTTGTACGGCACCGCTCGCGCCCAGGTCGCGAATCTGGTCGAAGGCGTCACCA
This sequence comes from Bradyrhizobium monzae, assembly GCF_021458635.1. Taxonomy (GTDB): domain Bacteria; phylum Pseudomonadota; class Alphaproteobacteria; order Rhizobiales; family Xanthobacteraceae; genus Bradyrhizobium. Next base: position 239,135 of record NZ_JAIRDQ010000001.1, on the reverse strand, counting down.
AGGGCTTCGAGAAGAAGCTCGAAATCACCGGCGTCGGTTACCGCGCCGCGATGCAGGGCAAGAACCTGCAGCTCGCGCTCGGTTACAGCCACGACGTGGTCTACACGATCCCGGAAGGGATCACGATCACCGTGCCGAAGCCGACCGAGATCACGGTGACGGGCAGCGACATCCAGCGTGTCGGCCAGGTCGCCGCCGAGATTCGCTCCTATCGTCCGCCGGAGCCCTACAAGGGCAAGGGCGTGAAGTATGTTGGCGAATTCATCTTCCGCAAGGAAGGCAAGAAGAAGTAACGGAGCCGGTCATGTCCAAAGCCAAGGTTACCAATGCCCGGCGCAAGCGGAGTGTGCGGCTGAAGCTGCGCCGCTCCGGTGGCGGTCGTCCGCGTCTGTCGGTGTTCCGGTCGTCCAAGCACATCTACGCCCAGGTCATCGACGACCTGAAGGGCGAGACGCTGGCCTCTGCCTCGTCGCTCGAGAAGTCGATGCGCGACGGCGGCAAGACCGGTGCCGACATCGATGCTGCGAAGGCGGTCGGCAAGCTGCTGGCCGAGCGCGCCGCCGAAAAGGGTGTCAAGGAAGTCGTGTTCGATCGCGGCAGCTACCTCTACCACGGGCGCGTCAAGGCACTGGCCGACGCTGCGCGTGAGAGCGGGCTGAGCTTCTAACAGAATTTGAGGATTGAGGCGCAAGCCTCTGAAGGATTGGAAAAATGGCAGAACGCGAACAACGTGGTGGACGCGATCAACGCGGCGGCGGGCGTGACCGCAAGGAGCGCGAGGAGCGCGACAGCGAGTTCGTCGACAAGCTCGTCCACATCAATCGCGTGGCCAAGGTCGTCAAGGGCGGTAAGCGCTTCGGTTTCGCTGCGCTGGTCGTGATCGGCGATCAGAAGGGTCGCGCCGGCTTCGGTCACGGCAAGGCGCGCGAAGTGCCGGAGGCGATCCGCAAGGCCACCGAGTCCGCCAAGCGCAATCTGACCCGCGTCTCGCTGCGCGAGGGCCGTACGCTGCATCACGACATCGCGGGCCGTCACGGCGCGGGCCGTGTTTACCTGCGTGCTGCTCCGGCCGGTACCGGCATCATCGCCGGCGGTCCGATGCGTGCCGTGTTCGAGACGCTCGGCGTCCAGGACGTGGTGGCGAAGTCGATCGGCTCGTCGAACCCGTACAACATGGTTCGCGCGACCTTCGATGCGCTGAAGCACCAGGACAGCCCGCGTTCGGTCGCGGCGCGCCGCAACATCAAGGTGTCCACCCTTCAGGGTCGTCGCGTCGGCGGCGATGCCGAGGCGGCTGCGGACTAACGAACGCTTTTCGGAGTAGACCACGATGGCCAAGGCCGCAAAGACGATCAAGCTTGAGCAGACCGGCAGCGCGATCCGCCGCCATCACTCGCAGCGTTCGACGCTGATCGGGCTCAAGCTCAACAAGATCGGCCGCACCAGCGAACTGCCGGACACCCCGGCCGTCCGCGGCATGATCGAAAAGGTTCACCATCTCGTTCGCATTGTCGACGAGAAGTAAAATTGCGCGCATGATCCCGAAAAGTGGATTCCGGTTTTCGGACCAGATCATGCGCAAAACACAAGGAGCAGGGCGATGAAGCTCAGCGATATCGCCGACAACGCCGGCTCGCGCAAGAAGCGTATGCGCGTCGGCCGTGGCATTGGTTCGGGCAAGGGCAAGCAGTCCGGCCGCGGCGGCAAGGGCCAGACCGCGCGTTCGGGCGTGCGCATCAAGGGTTTCGAAGGCGGCCAGATGCCGATGCATCGCCGTCTGCCCAAGCGCGGCTTCAACAACATCTTCCGCGTCGAGTACGCCGAGATCAATCTCGACCGGCTCCAGGACGCGGTCGATGCCAAGAAGCTCGAGGCCGGTAGCGTCGTGAACGTCGAGGCTCTGGTGAAGGCCGGCGTGCTGCGCCGCGCCAAGGCCGGTCTGCGGCTGCTCGGCCGCGGCGAGCTCAAGGCCAAGCTGACCATCGAGGTGCACGGCGCCACGAAGACCGCGATCGAAGCGGTCGAGAAGGCCGGCGGTTCGGTGAAGATCCTCGCCCCTGCCAAGGAAGAAGGCGAGGCGGCGTAACAACTGCGTCATTGGCCCGCGCCTCGCGGGCCTTTACGCATGCGGGACGATGGACTTATCGAAGCCGAAGCCCCAGATAATGTCCGGCGTCCGCTAAATTAGCCCGGCCGCGGGTATGACGGCGCAAAAGGCGGCGGGAGAAAGTCCAATATGGCCTCAGCAGCGGAACAACTGGCAGCCAACCTCAATTTCGGCGCGTTTGCCAAGGCCGACGAACTGAAGAAGCGCATCTGGTTCACCCTGGGTGCGCTGCTCGTTTATCGGCTCGGGACCTACATCCCGCTGCCCGGCATCGATCCCAACATCTGGGAGCAGGTGTTCAAGTCGCAAGCCGGCGGCATTCTCGGCATGTTCAACATGTTCGCCGGCGGTGGCATCCACCGCATGGCGATCTTCGCGCTGAACATCATGCCGTACATCTCGGCCTCGATCATCATCCAGCTCCTGACCACCGTCTCGCCGCAGCTCGAGGCGCTGAAGAAGGAAGGTGAGGCGGGCCGCAAGACGCTGAACCAGTACACCCGCTACCTCACGGTGATCCTGGCCGCGTTCCAGTCCTACGGCATCGCGGTCGGCCTCGAAGGCGCCGGCAATGTCGTCAGCGACCCCGGCATGTTCTTCCGTCTCTCCACCGCGATCACGCTGACCGGCGGCACCATGTTCCTGATGTGGCTGGGCGAGCAGATCACCTCGCGCGGCATCGGCAACGGCATCTCGCTGATCATTCTCTCCGGCATCGTCGCCGAGCTGCCGGCGGCACTCGCCAACATGCTCGAGCTCGGCCGTCAGGGCGCGATGTCGACCGGTCTGATCCTGGTCGTGATCGTGATGGCGGTCGCCGTGATCGCCTTCATCGTGTTCGTGGAGCGCGCCCAGCGCCGGCTGCTGATCCAGTATCCGAAGCGCCAGGTCGGCAACAAGATGTTCGAGGGCCAGTCCTCGCATCTGCCGCTCAAGCTCAACACCTCCGGTGTGATTCCTCCGATCTTCGCGTCCTCGCTGCTGCTCTTGCCGACGACGGTTGCGAATTTCAACGCGGGCTCGGGGCCTGAATGGTTCCAGTGGATCACGACCCAGCTCGGCCACGGCCGTCCGCTGTTCCTGATCCTCTATCTCGCGCTGATCGTGTTCTTCGCCTTCTTCTACACCGCGATCGTGTTCAACCCGACCGAGACCGCGGACAATCTGAAGAAGCATGGCGGCTTCATTCCGGGCATCCGTCCGGGTGAGCGCACGGCGGAGTATATCGACTACGTGCTGTCTCGCATCACGGTGCTCGGCGCGATCTATCTGGCGATCGTCTGCTTGATCCCGGAAATCCTGATCTCCTACGCCTCGGTGCCGTTCTACTTCGGCGGCACCTCGCTGCTGATCGTGGTCAGCGTCACCATGGACACGGTGGCGCAGGTGCAGGGCTATCTGCTGGCTCATCAGTATGAAGGCCTGATCCGCAAGTCGAAGCTCCGGGGCCGCCGCCGCTAAGACGCGGCGTCCTCTCGAGGGGGCGCGGCTCGCGCCGCCGATTCGCCGCGCGAGCAACGCGCGGCGCCCGCCGAAGCGATCAGCCGGTCATTCGGTCGCATCGGCAGAGCTGCCCACACTGCAGCGCAATCACTGATTTCAAAGGCCTTCTTGGCGTCCGGGCATTTGCTCCCCTATGATATGGGTAGCGGTGCGGCGCCGATTATGGTTTGCACTGTTGTCAAACTTCAAACACAGGTGTGCGACGTATCGCTCACCAATCGGGGGGCGTACGCCGATGAGAATTATTCTTCTGGGGCCGCCGGGATCTGGCAAGGGGACCCAGGCGCAACTGCTGGTGCAGCGCTATGGCATCGTCCAGCTCTCGACCGGCGAGATGTTGCGTGCAGCCGTCGCGGCGGGAACGCCGGTCGGACTGAAGGCCAAGGAGATCATGGCCAGCGGCGGGCTCGTGCCCGATGAGGTCGTGGTGGGGATCATCTCCGATCGCATCGACCAGCCGGACGCGAAGAACGGTTTCATCCTCGATGGTTTCCCGCGCACCGTGCCGCAGGCCGAGGCACTGGATGATCTGCTCCGGCACAAGCATCTTAAGCTTGATGCCGTGATCGAGCTCCGCGTCAACGAGAGTGCGCTGCTGGACCGCGTCGAGACCCGCGTCGCCCAGATGCGGGAGCGCGGGGAGGAGGTCCGGGTCGACGACACCCCGGAGGTCCTGACCAAGCGACTCGCCAGCTACCGCAGCCAGACCGAACCGCTGATTCACTACTATTCCGAGCGGCGGAAGCTCTCGACCATCGACGGCATGATGGCCATCGACGAGGTCACCCGTGCCATCCACCGCCAGTTGCTGGCGCTGGGCGCGGTCGAGCCCAAGAGCCATGCCCGCAGCGCGGCCAAGGCGGGGCCGGCCAAAAAGGCCAAGGCACCGAAGAAAACGAGCAAAAAACCGGCGAAAGCCGCCAAAAAGGCTGCCAAACCGGCTAAATCCGCTAAAAAGGCCGTGAAGGGCGCCAAAAAGGCGACCAGGAAGACGGCCAAGAAAGCGGTCAAAAAGACCGCCAAAAAGGCCGTCAAAAAAGCTTCGAAGAAGAGTCCAAAAAAGGTCACGAAAAAGCGAGCCAAGCGCTAGCGGCGGTTGACGAAAGCCCCCTGAATCCCTTAATAAGCCCCGCATCCAAGTCGGATAGTTTCAAACGATGCCGGGCCCCAGGAAGACCAGGGGTGGGCGTCGTGTTCGCGTTTGTGAACACCTGCCCGAGAAACACAAGCACTTAAAGACCGATTCCTGACGAGGGATCGGCAACAGGAGAAGGCCGTGGCCCGTATTGCCGGCGTGAACATTCCGACCAACAAGCGCGTGCTGATCGCGCTCCAGTACATCCATGGCATCGGCCAGAAGATCGCTGGTGAGATCCTCGAAAAGGTGAAGATCACCGAGGATCGTCGCGTCAATCAGCTCAGCGACGCTGAGGTGCTCCAGATCCGCGAAGTGATCGACCGCGACTATCTCGTCGAGGGCGATCTGCGTCGCGAAGTCGGCATCAACATCAAGCGTCTGATGGACCTCGGCTGCTATCGCGGCCTGCGTCATCGTCGCGGTCTGCCGGTGCGTGGTCAGCGGACCCACACCAATGCGCGTACGCGCAAGGGCCCGGCCAAGGCCATCGCCGGCAAGAAGAAGTAAGTTTTCTAATCCAATCGCGGCGTGTGGCGATACGGGGCAACCCGCTCGCCACACGCCTTTCGTTCCATCAGGTGTAGCCGCTGGCATTACGGCGGCGTTTGAGATCTCCAGGAAAGGTAGTCTATGGGCAAGGAAGCCACCCGCGTTCGTCGTCGTGAGCGCAAGAACATCGCCTCCGGCGTCGCGCACGTGAACTCGTCGTTCAACAACACGACCATCACCATCACCGACGCGCAGGGCAACACGATTGCCTGGTCCTCCGCCGGCACGATGGGCTTCAAGGGCTCGCGCAAGTCGACCCCGTATGCCGCGCAGGTCGCCGCCGAAGACGTGTCCAAGAAGGCGCAGGAACACGGCATGCGCACGCTGGAAGTCGAGGTCGCCGGTCCCGGTTCGGGCCGTGAGTCGGCGCTCCGCGCGCTGCAGGCTGCGGGCTTCACCGTCACCTCGATCCGCGACGTGACCACGATCCCGCACAACGGTTGCCGTCCGCGCAAGCGTCGGCGCGTCTGATACGAAGTTGCGGGCGCATCGTCGCCCGCGATGCTTTTTTTAAGAAGCCGCGGGTTTGATCTGCGGCCTTTCTCCAACGCCAGTGTTTGAATTTTCAAATCGACTGGCCTGTATGGGTGAAACAGTGACGATCCAGAAAAATTGGCAAGAACTGATTCGGCCGAACAAGCTCCAGATTCAGCCCGGCAGCGATTCGACCCGCTTTGCGACCATCGTCGCCGAGCCGCTCGAGCGTGGTTTCGGCCAGACGCTCGGCAACGCGCTGCGTCGCATCCTGCTCTCCTCGCTCCAGGGCGCGGCGGTGCAGTCGGTGCACATCGACGGCGTGCTGCACGAGTTCTCCTCGATCGCTGGCGTCCGTGAGGACGTCACCGACATCGTGCTGAACATCAAGGACATCGCGATCAAGATGCAGGGCGAAGGCCCCAAGCGCATGGTCGTGAAGAAGCAGGGCCCGGGCACTGTCACCGCCGGCGACATCCAGACCGTCGGCGACGTCGTCGTGCTCAACCCGGACCTCCAGATCTGCACCCTCGACGAGGGTGCCGAGATCCGCATGGAGTTCACGGTCTCGACCGGCAAGGGCTACGTGCCCGCCGAGCGCAACCGTCCCGAGGACGCGCCGATCGGCCTGATTCCGGTCGACAGCCTGTACTCGCCGGTCCGCAAGGTCTCCTACAAGGTCGAGAATACCCGCGAGGGCCAGATCCTCGACTACGACAAGCTGACCATGACGATCGAGACCAACGGCGCGCTGACGCCGGATGACTCGGTGGCCTATGCCGCCCGCATCCTGCAGGATCAGCTCAACGTGTTCGTCAACTTCGAAGAGCCGCGCAAGGAAGTCGCCCAGGAGATCATCCCGGACCTCGCCTTCAACCCGGCTTTCCTCAAGAAGGTGGACGAGCTCGAGCTGTCGGTGCGTTCGGCCAATTGCTTGAAGAACGACAACATCGTCTACATCGGCGACCTCGTGCAGAAGTCGGAAGCGGAAATGCTCCGTACCCCGAACTTCGGCCGCAAGTCGCTGAACGAGATCAAGGAAGTGCTGGCCCAGATGGGTCTGCACCTCGGCATGGAAGTGCCGGGCTGGCCGCCGGAGAACATCGACGAGCTCGCCAAGCGCTTCGAGGATCACTACTGATCCGTATTTCACCTTCGCGGCCGGAGAAATTCGGCCGCGATTTTTATGGGCGAACGCAGGAAGCCCACCTGAGCAACTGATCCGACGGACCGTCGCGGCAGTTCATACGTAAGGAATAAACACATGCGTCACGGCAAGGTTCATCGGAAGCTCAACCGCACGGCCGAGCATCGCCGCGCGATGTTCGCCAACATGTGCGCCGCGCTGATCAAGCACGAGCAGATCGTCACCACGCTGCCCAAGGCCAAGGAGCTTCGTCCGATCGTCGAGAAGCTCGTGACCCTCGGCAAGAAGGGCGGGCTGTCGCTGCGCCGCCAGGCGATCTCCGAGATGCGCGACAAGGACCAGGTCAAGAAGCTGTTCGACGTGCTGGCGCCCCGTTACAAGGATCGCCAGGGCGGCTACACCCGCATCATCAAGGCGGGGTTCCGCTACGGTGACAACGCGGCGATGGCCGTGATCGAGTTCGTCGACCGCGACGTCGATGCCAAGGGCCAGGATTCCGGTCCGGTGCAGGCGAAGGAAGCCGAGGCGGCGTAAGCCGGCCGGTACCGAGATCTTCGAAAGCGGCGCCCCTGGGCGCCGCTTTTTTGTATGCGGCGGCGATATCTCATGCCGCGCATCGTTGTGGTGAAACGCGATTCCGGCCGGGGGGCTCTCATGAGGATTGTGTTTGGAATTTCGCTGGCGCTGCTGTTGTCGCCAGCTGCCGCCGAGACGCTGGTCGAGCGCGGCGCTTATCTCGTCAACAGCGTGATGGTCTGCAACAACTGCCATACGCCGCGCGGGCCACAAGGCCTGGATATGACGCGTATGCTCTCGGGCGGGCAGACCTTTGACGAACCCGCCTTCAAGGTCACCGCATCCAACATCACGCCGGACAAGGACACCGGCATCGGCAGCTGGAGCGATGCCGAGCTGAAGCACTTCCTCGTCAGGGGCATCAGGCCGAATGGATCGGCTGTTGCGCCGATCATGCCGACCGTCTTCTACACGGTGCTTACGGGGCGCGATCTCGATGCGCTCGCGGCCTACTTGCGCTCCGTGCCGCCTGTGCATCACGAGACGCCAGCACCCGAATACAAGGTCGCGCTGCAGCCGGAGATGCCGACCTATGCCGGCAAGCAAGCGAATGAGGTGGAGCTCTCCGACAAGCTCGCTCGCGGCCGCTATCTCCTGACCATCGCCCATTGCCTGGAATGCCACACGCCGGAAGGCCCATCCGTTGTGCACGATTTCACGGGTGCGAGCGGCAAGGGCGGCCGGACCTTCAGGGGACCGTGGGGCGTATCTGTTTCGCCCAACATCACCGCGGATCCGGTGGCTGGCCTCGGGCAGTGGAGCGACGACGAAATCAAGCGTGCGATTACGCAAGGCATTGCGCGCGACGGTCACAAGCTCAAGCCGCCGATGGCTTATGCTGGCTACGCCACCATGTCGCCGCAGGATCTCGATGCCATTGTCGCGTTCGTCCGGACGCTGCCGCCGAAATCGTAGGGTAGGCAACGGCGCGCTCATCGCGCGCCATGCCCGCCATTCCCAAACTCACGCGGTTGATCCTCACGCGTCGGTGAGCGGCGATTGCACGCGCCCTTGCAGCACACGATATCCGCTTCAGCTCAATGGAGATGATTCATGAAGATCGACTTGTCCGGAAAGACCGCCCTCGTGACCGGCTCGACCGCCGGCATCGGCCACGCCATCGCAAAAGGCCTCGCTGGCTCGGGCGCGAGCGTGGTGATCAACGGGCGTGGCCAGGACAAGGTCGATGCGGCCGTACGCAAGCTGGAAGGAACGGGTGCCAGGGTCCGCGGCATTGCCGCCGACGTCTCGACCGCTTCGGGCTGCAAGGCGCTCGTAGCGGCACTCCCGGAGGTCGACATCCTCATCAACAATGCCGGCATCTTCGAGCCGAAGGACTTTTTCGAGATTCCGGACGAGGACTGGAGCCGCTTCTTCGAGGTCAACGTGATGAGCGGCGTGCGGCTGTCGCGCGCGTATATGAAGGGCATGCTGAAGCGCAACTGGGGCCGCATCGTCTTCATCTCCTCGGAATCAGGGCTGAACATTCCCGCCGAGATGATCCACTACGGCATGAGCAAGACGGCGCAGCTCGCGGTCGCGCGTGGCCTCGCGCAGCTCACCCAGGGCACCGCGGTCACGGTGAACTCGGTGCTCCCCGGCCCGACCATGTCCGAAGGCGTCGAGACCTTTGTGAAGGATCTCGCCAAGCAGAACGGTCAGTCGGTCGACGAAGCCGCTGCCAATTTCGTCAAGCAGCATCGCCCGAGCTCGCTGATCCAGCGCTTTGCCAGCGTCGACGAGATCGCGAATATGGTGGTCTACGTCGCCTCGAAGGAAGCGTCCGCGACCAACGGCGCGGCGCTGCGCGCGGAAGGCGGCATCGTCAACACCATCGCGTAGAGCATGATCCGGACCCGAAGGGCCGCCTTAGCGCAAAGTGTGAAGCGGTTTTCCGACAAGATCATGCCGAGGCGTTGAAGATCCGCGCCGGCGCGCTGGAGCGGCGGCTGGTGTTCGTCGAGGGCATAGTTCCAGCCTAGCTGGTCTACCCACTTGCTACTTCAATTGGCGGCGCGACCGGCTAAAACGGGGGTTCCATGCTCTGGCCCCTGTCGACCCGTCACAAGCGCCTGTTCAGGCTGACATCCGCGCGATGGCAGCGCCGGGCGATCTTTCTGCTCGGCGGAATCGCCGTCGGCGCCGCAGCGGTGGCGCTGGCACAGTTGGCCGATCTCGCGCAGCACGCCTTTACGCTCCTGTTGGCCAAGTCGCGGTATGCGGTGCTGGCGGTGACGCCACTCGGCTTCATGCTGTCGGCCTATCTGACCATCCGTCTGTTCCCGAACGCGCAGGGCAGCGGCATTCCGCAGGCGATCGCCGCGCGGCATCTGACCGATCAGGCGGCGCGCGAGAGCCTGGTCTCGATGCGGATCGCGATCGGCAAGATGATCCTCACCCTGTTCGGGCTGCTGTGCGGCGGCTCCGTGGGTCGGGAAGGGCCGACCGTTCAGGTCGGCGCCTCCATCATGTTCGCCCTCGGCCGCGTCTCGCCACGCCGCCAGCCCGGGCTGATTTTGGCAGGCGCCGCAGCCGGCGTCGCCGCGGCCTTCAACACGCCGCTTGCGGGAATCGTCTTCGGCATCGAGGAGATGAGCCGCGCTTTCGAGACCCGCACATCCAGCCTCATCATTGCAGCCGTCATCGCGGCCGGCCTGACATCGCTCGCGCTGGCCGGCAATTACGCCTATTTCGGCAGCACCGCGATGTCGCTGGCGCGTGGTGCCGATTGGCTGGCCGTTCCGCTTTGCGGCGTGGTCGGTGGTCTCGCGGGCGGCCTGTTCAGCCGCGTCGTCATCGCCATGGCGCGCGGCTTCAAGAACCCGCTCGGACGCGCGATCAAAGCCCATCCGCTCCGGTTCGCATTTGCCTGCGGCCTCGCGGTTGCGATTTGCGGCCTGGTTTCGGGCGACACGATCTATGGCACGGGTTATGTGCAGGTGAAGGAGGCGCTGGATCACGGCACGCCGCTGCCGCAAGATTTCGGCGTTCTCAAGCTTCTGGCCACCACCTTTGCCGCGATCAGCGGTATACCGGGCGGCATCTTTTCGCCGTCGCTCGCCGTCGGCGCCGGGATCGGCAGCAATATCGCCGCGTTGTTCCACGACGCGCCGCTCGGTGCGATCATGCTGCTGGGCATGGTCTCGTATTTCGCCGGCGTCGTGCAGGCGCCGATCACCGCCTTCGTGATCGTGACCGAGATGACCGACAATCACGGCATGGTCGTGCCGTTGATGGCAGCAGCGCTGATCGCGCATTTCGTCTCGCGGATGATCTGCGAGGAGGGTATCTATCACGCGCTTGCAAAAGGCTTCGTCGAGCGCGCGACGCCCGCGTGAGGGGGAAGGAAGATGAGCCGTTTCTGGAGCAGCTTGACGCATGATTTGAAGCCCTACGTGCCGGGTGAACAGCCTCGCATGGCGGATTTGGTCAAGCTGAACACCAATGAGAACCCGCTCGGTCCGTCTCCGCGCGCGCTGGAGGCGATCCGCGGCGCGGCAGCCGATACGCTGCGTCTTTATCCGGACCCGCAGGCGACCGCGCTGCGGGCCGCCCTGGCCGCCTATCACGGCGTGAGACCCGAGCAGGTGTTCGTCGGCAACGGCTCGGACGAGGTGCTGGCGCATGCCTTCGTCGCGCTGCTGAAGCATGATGCGCCGCTGCTGTTTCCCGATATCACCTACAGTTTCTATCCCGTCTATTGCGGTCTGTTCGGCATCGCCTACGAAGCCGTGCCGCTCGATCAGGCCATGCAGATCCGCATCGCCGACTATCGCCGGCCGGCCGGCGCGATCATCGTCCCCAATCCGAACGCGCCGACCGGGATCGCACTGTCCCGCGGCGAGATCGCGGCGCTGCTGGAAGAGCACCCGGACGTGCCCGTGGTCATTGACGAGGCCTATGTCGATTTCGGCGCCGAGACCGCGATTCCGCTGGTGGCGTCGCATCGGAATCTCCTGGTCGTGCAGACCATGTCCAAGTCGCGCGCGCTGGCAGGGCTTCGGGTCGGATATGCGATCGGCGATGCCGATCTGATCGATGGGCTGACGCGCGTGAAGGACAGCTTCAATTCATATCCGCTCGGCCGGCCTGCTCAGGCCGGCGCGATCGCCTCGCTGGAGGACGAATCCTACTTCCAGCAGAGCCGCGTTCGCGTGATCGAGGGCAGGGAGCGGCTGACCCGCGGACTGAAGGCTGCTGGTTTCGAGGTGCTGCCGTCCCTGGCCAACTTCGTGTTCGCGCGCCATCCCGCGCATGAAGGCGCCGTGCTTGCGGCGGCGCTGCGGGAGCAGGCGGTGATCGTCCGCCACTTTACGGCTCCGCGCATCTCGGACTATCTGCGCGTCACCGTGGGCACCGATGAGCAGATCGACCGGCTGTTGTCGGCGTTGTCCGTTATATTGAAATAGCGACGGCCAGCTCAGCGGTCATAGGGTGGGCAAAGCGTAGCGTGCCCACGAATTTGATCCCGCGGGTTGAGAAGTTGGTGGGCACGGCGCGAACGCGCCTTTGCCCACCGAAGTCGCTACGAGGCCTGCGCCTACCACCCCTCCAGCACGATCTTGCCGCGCGACTTGCCGCTCTCGAGCAGCGCGTGCGCGCGCTTGAGGTTGGCTGCGTTGATCGTGCCAAAGGTCTGGTCGAGCGTGGTGCGCAGCACGCCCTTGTCGATGAGGTCGGCGACGTCATTGAGCAGGTGATTCTGCGCGATCATGTCAGGCGTCTGGAATGAGGAGCGCGTGAACATCGATTCCCAGTGCACCGATATCGCCTTGCCCTTGAACGTGCTCATGGTGAACTCGGGCGGATCGTCGATCAGGCCGAACCTTCCCTGCGGCGCCATGAATTCGACGATGTTCTTGTAGTGCTGGTCGGTGAAGGTGAGGCTTGCCACCAGTGCGACCGGCGGCAGCTTCAGTTTCTCGATCTGCTCCTTCATCGGCTTGCCGTGATCGATCACGGCGTGCGCGCCGAGGTCGAGGCACCATTTTTGCGATTCCGGCCGCGCCGCCGTCGCAACCACGGTGAGACCGGTGAGTCGCCGCGCGAGCTGGATCAGGATCGAGCCGACACCTCCGGCGCCGCCGGTGATGAGAAGCGTCCGCGGATCGACGCTCTTGCCGGGGACTGCGCCGAGACGATCGAACAACAATTCCCAGGCGGTGATGGAGGTGAGGGGGAGGGCGGCTGCTTGCGCGAACGACAGCGACTTCGGCTTGTTGCCGACGATGCGTTCGTCGACCAGGTGGAATTCGGAATTGGTGCCCTGGCGCAGGATCGAGCCCGCGTAAAACACCTCGTCGCCCGGCTTGAACAGCGTGACCTCGGGGCCGACGGCATCGACCACGCCGGCCGCGTCATAGCCCAAAATCTTGGTCTCGCCCTCGGGCGGGGCGGCACGCTTGCGCACCTTGTAATCGACCGGGTTGGCCGAGATCGCCTTCACCGCGACGCGGATGTCGCGTCCCTTGGGCTCGGGTTTGGCGGTCTCGAAATCGATCAGCGCGTCCTGATCCTCGATCGGAAGCGACTTCTTGTAGCCGACGGCCTTCATGGCTTGTCTCCATCAGATGGCGTATTCGCCTGCCGCTCTAACTGTCGCCCTAGCTCCCATTTGGCAAGTACTGTAAATTCGGGGATATAGTCCCTGTTTGGATACTATTGGGAAAGCACGTATGAAACGTCGCAATTTTGCCCGTCGTCCCGGCTGCTCGGTCGAGGCGACGCTGGACCTGATCGACGGCAAATGGAAGGGCGTGATCCTCTATCACCTCCAGGGCGGCACCCAGCGCTTCGGCGAATTGCGCCGCGTGATGCCGGGCATCACCCAGCGTATGCTGACCAAGCAGCTTCGCGCGCTGGAGGAGGACAAGCTCGTCATCCGCAAGGTCTATGCCGAAGTGCCGCCGCGGGTGGAGTATACGCTGTCCGAACTCGGCGAGAGCCTGCGGCCGGTGATCGACATTCTGAAAACCTGGGGAGAGAGCCACCAGCAGCGGCTGTCCTGCGCGCCGGCGCCCAAGGTCGAGCCCGTCAAGAAGCCGCAGCGCGCGGCTTAACCTCCGGGAGCGGCCATGCCGCCCCCGGATTTGTTCGCGTCAGAATGCGAACTGCGTGCGCATTGCCACGGCATCGAAGTTCGAACCCGTATTGGCGAATGCAGTCGGCGGCAGCGTCTGTTTGGAGACGTTGCCATGCAGGTAATCGAGCATGAAGCGGACGTTACCATTGACGTACCAGTTGAGCGCAAGCGTGTAGATGTTCTGGCGCCCGCCCGCGACGCCGTTGGCGCTCGCAAGCTGATCATTGAGGTCGATCGTCGAGAAGCGTGCTGCGATTTCCCACGCTCCCCAGCCGCCGCCATCGAGCGAGAACGGATGCGCCGGCTTGACGCCGTTATAGGCTGCGTTGGCTGCGTTGTAGGTCCGGCCCTCGCCGGTCAGCACATAACCGGCTTGCGCATAGCCGCCCTGGAATTTCAGGCTCGGCGCGCTGACCAGCGGCACGCCGGTATTGGCGGTGCGGTCGACATTGTACCAGAAGTACTCACCCTGGACGATGAACGAACCGTAGGTCGCAGCCGCTTCGACGCTGTAGACCTGCGCGCCCGAGACATTGGCGATCGCGCCCGTCGACACCAGCGTGGTCGGGTCGAGCCGCAATTCCGGACGATCGCTGAGCGTGACCGTCTGCGTGTTGGCGATGAGGTTACGCGGCGGCTGGATCAGCCATTGCGCGTCGGCACCGATATGCACCGAGTAGTCCTTGCCGCTGATGGGATTGCCGGCAACACGCGCCACGGCGCCATATTGCTCGCTTGTGCCCGCCGGTGCCGCGGCTGAAGCGGAGTGGATTGCGCCCGTCGCGGGTCCGGTGACATAGGCGCCGATCCAGAGCTGATCGTTGAACCAGCGCGTGCCGGCTGCCGAGCGGAAATCGCCGGCGGCGATGTTGGTCGCGATGATGTCGGCCGATGCACGCTCCATGAACATGATGTCGTTGGAGCTGGTGGCCTCGTCCAAGGTGTAGGGCACGTCCATGATGCCCGCCTCGACCGCCATCTTTCCGCCGAATGGCTTCAACCCCGTATAGCTCAGATACGCGTTTTCCACGCCGGATACGCCGCCGCCGGGCACCGATCCCGGAGCCGCGCCGCCAAACCCGTCCGACGAGCCGCCGAAATCGTAGACCAGCGCGAAATTCCAATCGTTGAAGAATTTTCCGGCGAGGCCGATGCGCGCGCGGCGGACGTTCTCGCCGCTGTCGAGCCTCTGCGGCACGGTGGCGGCCGTGTTGGGACGATAGTCGTAACCGCCAACGTCCCAATGCACGCGGCCGGTGATCGCGACGCAGTTTGCGCCGTCGGCGGTGCAGATGGTCGGCCGGTTGTTCGGCATCGTCACGATAACACCGGATAACGCCGGCGCGCCTTTGACCGGATATGCCGCATTGGCGTTGGCGACGACGGCCTTCGCCTCCGAGCGTGCCTCCGCCTTCGCTTCAGCCTTTGCCTCGGCTCTGGTTTTTGCCGCGGCCGCCGTGTTCGCGGCGGTCTGGTTCTGGAGCTTGTCGAGCTTTTGCTCGAGCATCTTCAACTGTTGCTTCAGAAGCGCGATCTCCTGATCGCTGTTGCTTGCCGATTGTGCCTGAGCCTGCGAGGCCGCCAGCGCGCCGGCGAGACCAATCGCCACGGCTGCATTTCTTGTCCTGCTCACGTCACCACTCCATTGGTTTGACCAACTTCCCCAAGTCGCAACAGGAGAGCCTAAGAATGATCGATGACTGTCCCGCGACGGCGCGTCACGGCTGCGATGGTTCCCGCTGATGTAATTTCGCCGCAGCCGAATCCGCCAACGCCCAGCATGCAAGATGATGTCTGTCATGCCAATGTGCGGCGACCGCAAATCGTCATTTTGCACGCACGGCTTGCACGCCGGTGACACCGGGAGAGGGCCGAATATTGCCCCCTCGCGCCCTTCTATTGGGGCGCGAACGCGCCTATATTCCGGCGTCTTTTCCATGAGGTAGGAATGTTTCGAGCGAACTGGACCGCCGTCGTCACGGCATTGTGCATAGCCTTTTCGGCCCACTTCAGTCCGGCTGCGGCGCAGGACCGTCGTGTCCCGTCGTCGCCGGCCGAACTGCGGCTGTCCTATGCGCCGATCGTGCAGCGGGTGCAGCCGGCGGTCGTCAACGTCTATGCGGCCAAGGTGGTGCAGAACCGCAATCCTCTGCTGGACGACCCGATCTTCCGCCGTTTCTTCGGCGGTGGCCAGCAGCAGGAGCAGGTGCAGAGGTCGCTCGGCTCGGGTGTCATCGTCGATTCCTCCGGGCTCGTCGTCACCAACGTCCACGTCATCGAGGGCGCCGACCAGGTGAAGGTGTCGCTGTCGGACAAGCGCGAGTTCGAGGCCGAGATCGTGCTGAAGGACTCCCGCAGCGATCTCGCGGTGCTGCGCCTGAAGGACACCAAGGAGAAATTCCCGGCGCTCGAATTCACCAATTCGGATGAGCTGATGGTCGGCGACGTCGTGATGGCGATCGGCAACCCCTTCGGCGTCGGCCAGACCGTGACCCACGGCATCATCTCGGCACTCGCGCGCACGCAGGTCGGCATCACCGACTACCAATTCTTCATCCAGACTGACGCGGCGATCAATCCCGGCAATTCCGGCGGCGCGCTGGTCGACATGAACGGCCGGCTTGCCGGCATCAACACCGCGATCTACTCGCGCTCCGGTGGCTCCCAAGGCATCGGTTTTGCGATCCCCGCCAACATGGTGCGCGTCGTCGTCGCGTCCGCCAAGGGCGGCGGCAAGGCGGTGAAGCGGCCATGGCTCGGTGCAAAGCTGCAGGCGGTGACACCCGAGATCGCCGAGAGCCTCGGCCTGCGTTCTCCGTCTGGCGCGCTGGTCGCGAGCGTCGTCCCCAACGGGCCCGCCGCGAAGGCGGGGTTGAAATCCTCCGACCTCATCACCGGCATCGACGGCCAGGCCGTGGACGATCCGAACGCGTTCGACTATCGCTTCGCCACCCGCCCGCTCGGCGGCACGGCGCAGATCGACGTGCAGCGGGCCGGTAAGCCGGTGAAGCTGGCCGTGGCGCTGGAGACCGCGCCGGATACGGGACGCAACGAGCTCGTTGTCACCGCGCGCTCGCCGTTCCAGGGCGCGAAGGTCTCGAGCATCACGCCTGCGGTGGCCGACGAGCTGCATCTCGATGCCGATACCGAGGGTGTCGTCATCACCGAGCTCGGTGACGACTCGCCGGCCGCTCAGGTCGGCTTCCAGAAAGGCGACATCATTCTGGCCGTTAACAACCAGAAGATCGGCAAGACCGGCGACCTCGAGAAGGTGGCAGCCGTGAGCCAGCGGCTCTGGCGCATCACGCTGGTGCGCGGCGGTCAGCAGATCAACGTCACGCTGGGCGGATGAGTCCGAAACGACCACAGGAGACGCCAACTCTCTTTGCCGCGGCGGGGCTCGATCACGAGGCCCCGCATCCGCTGCCGGATCGCTTACGGCCGCGTGCGCTGTCGGAGGTCGTCGGCCAGGATCACATCCTCGGCCCAGACGGTGCGCTGACGCGCATGCTGGAGACGCGCACGCTCGGCTCGCTGGTGTTTTGGGGCCCCCCCGGCACCGGCAAGACCACGGTGGCGCGGCTGTTGGCGGATGCGACCGATCTGCATTTCGAGCAGATCTCCGCGGTGTTCTCCGGCGTCGCAGACCTGAAGAAAGCGTTCGACGCCGCGCGTGCCCGCCGCGAGATGGGCAAGGGCACGCTGCTGTTCGTCGACGAGGTGCATCGCTTCAACCGCGCCCAGCAGGATTCGTTTCTGCCGGTGATGGAGGACGGCACCGTCGTGATGGTCGGCGCCACCACCGAAAACCCGTCCTTCGAGCTCAACGCGGCGCTTCTGTCCCGCGCGCGCGTCCTGGTGTTTCGCTCGCTCGATGCCGCCGCGATCGAAAGGCTATTCGCGCATGCCGAGCAGGTCGAGGGCCGCAAGCTGCCGCTCGATGAAGAGGCACGCGCCGTGCTGGTGCGGATGGCCGATGGTGACGGCCGCGCCTCGCTGACGCTCGCTGAAGAGGTCTGGCGTTCGGCGCGAGCGGACGAGATTTTCAATGCCGCGCAGTTGCAGGACATCCTGCAACGCCGCGCGCCGATCTACGACAAATCCGCCGACGGCCATTACAATCTGATCTCGGCCCTGCATAAATCGGTGCGCGGCTCCGATCCCGATGCCGCGTTGTATTATCTCGCGCGCATGTTGGACGCCGGCGAGGATCCGCTGTTCCTCGCCCGCCGTGTCGTGCGCATGGCGGTCGAGGACATCGGCCTTGCCGATCCGCAGGCGCTCGTCATCGCCAATGCGGCGAAGGACGCCTTCGACTTCCTCGGCCATCCCGAGGGCGAACTCGCGATCGCGCAGGCCGTGGTCTATCTCGCCACCGCGCCGAAATCGAACGCGGTCTACACTGCCTTCAAGGCTGCGATGCAGGTCGCAAAACAGGCCGGCTCGCTGCTGCCGCCAAAGCACATCCTGAACTCGCCGACCAAGCTGATGAAGTCGGAGGGCTACGGCGCAGCCTACGAATACGACCACGATACTCCCGACGCCTTCTCCGGCCAGGACTACTTCCCGGAAGCCCTGGGTCGCCAGACCTTCTACGACCCGCCCGAGCGCGGTTTCGAGCGGGAGATCCGCAAACGGCTGGACTACTGGGCCAAGCTGCGCAAGGAGCGGGGCGAGAAATAAGGCATCGAAGCCTGCCCCCAGGACGTGTATTTACGGTTTACGTAACGCGTAAATCTTGCTAATCCGCCTAGGAATTCCTATGCCCCATACACCCATACATCCCGGCGAACAGCTCGCCGAAGAGCTGCGCGAAATCGGCATCACGGCCGCTGAGTTGTCGCGCCAGATTGAGGTGCCGGTCAATCGCATCACCGGCATCATTAACGGGCAGCGCGGCATCACCGCCGACACTGCGCTGCGCCTGGGTCACTGGTTTGGCACCAGCCCGCAATTCTGGATGAACCTGCAACAGCAATATGAGCTGCGGCTGGCGGAGAAGGAGGTAGGCGCGGAGGTTGCGTCGCTGCCCCGTCGCGCCAACGCGCAGTCGACACGAAAGCTTGGAAAAACCGCATGAGCCGCCGTATCAAGAGAATGAATCCAAAACCCCGCGAGCGCGATGAGCGCAAGGAGGCGCGCCCGTTCAAGGCGCGCAGCACGAAGACAGCCGGGCCGCGGCCGGGGGCCAAATCCGGTGCGAAGCCGCCGCGCTTTGCGGGCGAACGCACTGAGCGGCGCGCACCCCGGGCTGCAATTGAAAAGGCTGCACTGGAAACGTCCGCACCGGCAAAACCGGTTGAGGCGCTGCTGCCGACCAAGGTGCAGACCGTCAAGGTGACGGCCGACGAGAACAACATGCGCGTCGACCGTTTCCTCGAAGCGCGCTTTCCTGGCCTGTCGTTCTCTCACATCCAGCGCGTCGTCCGCAAAGGCGAGCTGCGCGTCGACGGCAAGCGGGTCGACAGCAAGGACCGGCTGGAGGAGGGACAGAGCGTCCGCATTCCGCCGCTGAAGCTCGACACGCCGAAGGCCGTCGGCGAGCTGTCGGAAGGCGCGCAAAAGACGCTTGTCGCGTTGAAGGAGATGACGATCTACGAGGACGACGATGTTCTCGTGCTGAACAAGCCGTTCGGGCTTGCGGTGCAGGGCGGCTCCGGCACGACGCGGCACATCGATCAGATGCTGGAGGTGATGCGCGATTCCAAGGGCCAGAAGCCACGGCTTGTGCACCGGATCGACAAGGATACGTCGGGCTGTCTCCTGATCGCCAAAACGCGCTTTGCCGCTTCGCATCTGACCGGCGCGTTCCGTTCCCGCTCGGCGCGGAAAACCTATTGGGCGCTGGTGCCGGGCCTGCCGAAGCCGAAGCAGGGCCGGATCTCGACCTTCCTCGCCAAGGAGGAGAGCGAGGACGACACCATCATGCGCATCGCGCAGCATGGCGACGAGGGTGCGAGCCACGCGGTGACGTACTACGCGGTGGTCGAGACCGCCGGCAACAAGCTGACCTGGGTGTCGCTGAAGCCGGTGACGGGGCGCACCCACCAGCTACGCGCCCACATGGAGCATATCGGCCATCCCATCGTCGGCGATCCCAAATATTTCAACATCGAGAACTGGCAGCTGCCGGGCGGCCTGCAAAACCGGCTGCATCTGCTCGCGCGCCGCATCGTCATCCCGCATCCGCGCGGCGGCTTTATCGACGCCACCGCGCCGCTGCCGCAGCATATGCAGCAGTCGTGGAATCTGCTCGGGCTGGATGCCAGCCGGTTCGACCCGATCGAGAACGCGCCGGAGGAGTAGGGTCGGGCTTCGCGCATACACACGCGATTTTGCTCCGTCATTGCGAGGAGCGAAGCGACGAAGCAATCCAGACTGCTGCCGCGGTGAGATTCTGGATTGCTTCGCTTCGCTCGCAATGACGGTGGAGATAGAAGTGGCTGGCCTATCTCAATTCCGAAACTGCTCCAGAAACATCCGCAAACTGTCATGCGGACTCTCGATATCCGTGATCAGCCAGCCCTCCGGACCGTTGATCAGGATGAAGTTCAGCGCGACCTTCCGGCCGTGATTGTCGAAGTTCGCGGCAACATAGGTCTTGTCGTATTGCCTGCGGATGATCGCGATCGCGACCGGGCCGAGCTTCCAGCTCGGGCTCTGCACCAGGAAATCATAGGGCTCGGTCCGAGGATCGTTCCACGCCTTGCGCAAGGACGGGTCGAAGAACTGCCGGGTGGTCGCCTCATCCCGCGGCAGACCCTTGGACAGCTCCGGTGCGCCCTCGCCATAATAGCCGTAGACGTTGCGGACCAGCGATTCCGGGGTGCGAAAGCCGGCCTCGGCCGCGGCCAGCCAGAGCCCGGCGAACAGGGCCGCAATGCCCGCAAGTTCCCTCATGACCGCTCGCTTTATCGGCCGCCGATCTTACCTTAAAAGCCGATCTTACTTCAAAAGCCTGCATTCAGCGGCGGAGACCGAAAACTCACATGCGCGAATTGTTCGAAGAAGCAGCCGGGCAGCCCCCGCCGGATCCAAGGGAATCGGCGCGTGCGTCCGCACGGACACCGCTGCGCAAGCGCTTCTACAAGGAGGTGGGCGTCGCGGAGGCCGAGGGCGGATTCGGCGTCACGCTCGACGGCAAGCCGATCCGCACGCCCTCCGCCCGCCAAGTGGTGATCCCTTCGCGGGCACTCGCCGATGCCGTGGCCGCGGAGTGGGCTGCGCAGGGCGAGGCGATCGATCCCGTGACCATGCCGCTGACGCGGATCGCCAATAGCGTGGTCGAGGGCGTGGTCGACCGCGTCGAACTCGTCACGGATGACCTCGCAAAATATCTCGAGACCGACCTGCTGTTCTACCGCGCCGGCCACCCCGAGGGGCTGGTCGCCCGCGAGGCCGCGCAGTGGGACCCCGTGCTGTTCTGGGCCGCGGGGGCGCTGGGGGCGCATTTCATCCTGTCCGAGGGCATCATGCACGTGAAGCAGCCGGACGAGGCGTTGCGTGCCGCCCGCGCCGCGCTGCCGGCGGATCCCTGGTCGGTCGCCGCCCTCCATATCGTCACGACCTTGACCGGCTCGGCGCTGCTGGCGCTGGCGCTGGCCCATGGCGTGCGCGACGCCGGCCAGGTCTGGGCCGCCGCCCATGTCGACGAGGACTGGAACATCGACCAATGGGGCGTGGACGAGGAGGCGGCTGCCCGGCGGGTTACCCGCTTGCGGGATTTCGAGGCCGCCGTAGCGGTGTTGGCGGCCGTTAACCCGCCTCCGGCCAAAGGTCCTTAACGGGAGGTTTACGACGGAGCCTTAGGGTGGGACCAGCATTCCCCGGGCCCTGATATCGTGACGCCGATAAGCTCGATCGTTCCCGCCAGTGCCGCCAGCCCCGTGGCTGATGCGGCGACGCCTGATCTCGTGCTGCAGGCCGGCAGCGTCATCGATGCCAAAGTCGTCAGCGTGCTCGCCGACAATCTAGTACGGATCGCGATCGCCAATCTCTCGATGGACGTGATGTCCGAGGTCTCGCTGACACCCGGACAAAATCTTCAGCTCGCGGTGTCGCAGAACGACGGCACCATCCGGCTCGCCGTCGTCAACGGGGCAGGCGAGGCGAGCACGGATCAGGTCACGCTGACGCCGACGGCGGCCTCGCTGGTTGACAGCCCGCCGCTTGCGCCGTCGGTCAATTCAGCCCGCAATCCCCTGACGCCGACCGAGCAGATCGCCGTCACCGCAGCATCGGCCGAGGCCGTGACCAAACAGGGCAGCCAGGCGCCGCTGTTTGCCAATCTGGCGTCCGTCGTGACCGGCAGCGATCTGCCGGTCGGCCTGAAGCAGGCCGTGCTGGATGTGCTGGCGCAACAGACGCCGCTCAACTCCGCGCTTGATGGCGGCGATATCGAATCCGCCTTTCAGAAATCCGGCCTGTTCCTCGAGGCCTCGCTTGCCGCGGGCACGACGTCGCCGTCAGGCGCGGTGCCCGATTTGAAAGCGGCGCTGCTGGTGCTGCGCCAGACGCTGGCCGCAACGTCAGGCACGCTCGAGACCGCCGCGCCACCGACACAGGCCGTTGCGGTTGCGACCAACGCCGTCGCCACGGCGGAGGCCGCGAGCTCGCCACCTCAAGCTGCAGGCGAGGCAGTGCAAGCGCCGCTGCCTGACGCAGAGATAGCCCAATCGCCGCAAATGCAGCGCAGCGCCGATGTCGTGACCGCCGTGCTTGCCGATATGGTCGACGCACCGCAGGCAGGACTGCCCCGGACGATCCCCGCTGGCCTTGCCGCGAGCCTGCTGCAAGAGGTCACGCAAAATCTGCCACGCCTGACCGGGAATGTGCCGGGCTCCACCAAGGCCGTGCCGGATGGTCACGCCTTCGAAGCGGCCGTGCGTACGACCACGCCACCGCCGTTTCGCGGCGCATTGCCGTCGCCGCAAGCGATCGCCTCGCCATCGCTCACAGCTGACACGTCGCTTGCCGCGACCGTGCATCGCCTGCTCGACGACACCGATGCCGCGATCGCGCGGCAGACGCTGTTGCAGGTGGCCTCGCTGCCCGACCGCGTCGATGCCAGCGGGCATCGCATCGACCCGGCCGTGCCGCAGTGGAATTTCGAGATTCCGTTTGCGACTCCGAAGGGCACCGCGATGGCGCAGTTCGAGATCTCGCGTGACGGCGGCAACGAGCAGGCCGATCCCGCCAAACGCGCCTGGCGCGCGCGCTTCACGCTCAATGTCGAGCCGAGCGGACCCGTGCACGCTCTGATCACGCTCAATGGCGACAAGACTTTTGTGCGGATGTGGGCCGAGCGGCCGGCGACGGCGCAGCAGCTCCGCGCCGGGATCGGCGAGCTCAATCAGGCGCTGACCAAAGCCGAGCTCAAGCCCGGCGACATCGTCGTGCGCGACGGCACCCCGCCGCAAGCACCGCCGGCCCGTGCCGGGCATTTCCTGGATCGCGCCACATGAGCGAGGAGTCCAAGCTCGCAATCGCGCTGCACTACGAGAAGGGCAGCGGCGCGCCTGTCGTCGTCGCCAAGGGCAAGGGCACGATCGGCGCCAAGATCGTCGAGATCGCCAAGGCCAACGATATCCCGATCGAGGAGAACGAGACCCTGGCCGGCGCGCTCTCCAAGGTCGAGCTCGGCGAGGAAATTCCCCCTGATCTCTACAAGGCCGTGGCCGAGGTTCTCGTCTTCGTGCTGCGGCTGTCGGGCCGGGCGCGCTAGCGGACTACGCTCGTCATTGCGAGGAGCGCGCGACAAAATTGCGATGCCGTAGGGTGGGCAAAGGCGCGTAGCGCCGTGCCCACCATCTCTATACCGTAATCGACGATTGGTGGGCACGCTGCGCTTTTGCCCACCCTACGACATCGGTGCAGGTCGGGCAGCTCCTTATCCCAGCTTGAACAGCGCCTGTAAAAACTCCGCCACCGCCTTCCGCGACTCCGCGGCGGTGGCGGGATTGCCGCCGACATGCGGGCTGAGCTCGACGCAAGCGTCCTTGTAGGTGAAGGGCGCGTTGGTATCGCCGTTCATCAGCACGCCGCCGTCGCCTTCCCTGATATGGCAGTTGCGCACGGTCTGCGCGTTGGCGGAGACCGTGACTGTGTTGACCCCGAGCAGGCCGCTGTCGAAGCCGTGCGCACTGTCGGGATATTCGGTCAGCACGACGTCGCGCCCGGCGGCCTTGAGCCGCTCGACGAAAGCCTTGCAGCTCTTCACGGGGTTGTAGTCATCAGGCGCGCCGTGGAAGATGCGGATCGGGCGTGCCGCAACCTCGGTGTCGGTCTGGTACGTCGTCGAGCAATCCGGATAGAACGGAATGTAGGCGGCGAACTGCACGCCGGACTTGTTCCAGAGCTTGTTGAAGCGGTCGAGGCTCGCATACAGAGCCGCCTGTCCTCCGCGTGAAAAACCCATCAGCACGATGCGGTCGGGGTCGACGCGAGGATGCTTCGCTAGGATCTCGAGCGAGTGGTAGATGTCGATGATCAGATTGAGCCGGCCGAGCAGGGCCTGGTTCGGCCCCGTCACCGTCAGCCCGCGGCCGGTAAAGCCGTCGATCACGAAGGTCGAGATACCCATGGCGTTGAATTCGTGCACCCAGGCTTCCGTGGTGGCGCCGACGCCACTCGAGCCGTGCATCAGTACCACGACCGGCATCTTGCCGGTGCCCTGCGCTACGCGAAATTCACCGGCGACCGTGACCGGCTTGCCGGCCGCGGCATCACCGCTGAGGAATTGCTGGTCCGAGAGGGTGAGCGACGGGATCGGGAAGATCTCGGTCCGGGCCGGAGCGTCCTTGGGCAGGGATTGAGCGCCGGCGAGTGCGGTTGAAGCGCAAAGCGCAATGATCGCTGTCGCGACGCGGAATACCACGGGCATCGGATTCTCCCTTATGATTTTTGGGAAGTAGATCAACCGGAGTGTGCGCTGTCAATTTGCGCGCGGGCGCATCATGCCTTGTCGGCCGTCTTCTTCGTCGTCAGCGCCTGGTCGATGGCGAAGCCGCCGATCTCGCTCATCGCCTGCGAGACCACGTCGCCCTTTCGTGCGAAGCCGCTCGAGAGATAGTCGAACTGCGTCCGCGCCAGCCGCAGCGCCTCGATCGGCACGGAGACGACGGTCTCGTTGAAAGCGTCGACGGAGGCGCGCAACGTATCGAGCTCGGTGGTGAGGTTGCCGATATGGCTTTCGGCATCCTGCATCAGCCCGAGCAGTTTTCCGCGCTCGGTGTCAAATGTAGCGCGCTCGGCCGCCGCGGCCGCGGTCACCTCCGCAAGCTGCGTCCGCAGCGCGGCGATTTGGCTGATCATGGCGTCGGACGCGAGCTCGGCGGCCTTGTGCCGCTCGGCAAGGCGCTTGCTCTCTTCCTGCTGTTCGTGAAACAGCCGCTCGGCCGACATCGCCCGGTGCGACAGCGACTCGATCAGGCTTGCCGCGCGCAGCAGCATCTCGCCGTTCCGCCCCGACACCATGCTGGCCATCCGCCGCAGGAAGCCGGTGGTCTCGGACGCGCTGTTCGGGGGCAGGGGAACGACCGTGGCGGACATGAGGTGATGCTTGCAGCCGGACGTGATGACCGCCGCCGTACCGACTGAGCTCACGCAACATTCGGCGCCTGATCGAAACGAGAGCAAGCCTGAATCGGCGGGCCCGGTCAACCGGCGCGGCGCGACAAAATGGCGGCCATCCCGCGGCCAATTGCGAGAGGTCAGGCGTCCGTCTGCCGGCCGATCCGCCCCAGATGGGTGAAGCCGAAGCCTGCGGAATATTTCAGGCCATAGCCCAGCGCCCGGTCGATGCCAATATGGGCGAGCCAGATCAAGGCGATGGACAAAGTGAGGGGCGAAGCGAAGCCGAAACCCAGCGTCAGTAGCGTCACCGGCGCCATGTAGCTGTGGGCGGCGTTGTAGACCATCGCCCCGAATCTGGCGTCCGACAGGTACGCCAGGAAGCTCAGATCGGGCACGAAGAACAGCAGGGCAAAGACCAGCCAGGAGCCGCCCCAGGCCGCGTAGAGCATCACCATCCCAATGAACAGGGTCAGCCCCTCCAGCCGGAGCAGGATCTTGACGCCGCCCGTCACAGCGCCGGTCTCGACAGCTCTCTCGTCCATGATCACCTCCCAGGCAAAACTTTGTAATTCCTTGCGCTTTCACGCTGCGGCAAGGCAGCCCTGCGGCGCCGAAAGCCGCTT
The DNA here is from genome assembly GCF_021458635.1 of Bradyrhizobium monzae. Taxonomy (GTDB): domain Bacteria; phylum Pseudomonadota; class Alphaproteobacteria; order Rhizobiales; family Xanthobacteraceae; genus Bradyrhizobium. Next base: position 213,362 of record NZ_JAIRDQ010000001.1, on the reverse strand, counting down.
CCCGGCCCGCAAAATGCCGTGTTAGAACCCCCGGCAATCGCATTTAGGCTAAGAACTGGCGGGAGCAAATGAAGAACATTCTGGACGCCCTTGAAGATCGTCGTGCCGGCGCGAAGCTCGGCGGCGGCGAGAAGCGCATCGAGGCGCAGCACGCCCGCGGCAAGCTGACCGCCCGCGAGCGCATCGAACTGCTGCTCGACAAGGGATCGTTCGAGGAGTTCGACATGTTCGTCGAGCACCGTTCCACCGAGTTCGGCATGGAGAAGAACAAGGTGCCCGGCGACGGCGTCGTCACCGGCTGGGGCACCGTCAACGGCCGCAAGACGTTTGTATTCGCCAAGGACTTTACGGTGTTCGGCGGCTCGCTGTCCGAGACCCACGCGCTGAAGATCACGAAACTCCAGGACATGGCGATGAAGGCGCGGGCGCCCATCATCGGCCTCTACGACGCAGGCGGCGCGCGCATCCAGGAGGGCGTTGCCGCGCTCGCCGGCTATTCCTACGTGTTCCGCCGCAACGTGCTCGCCTCGGGCGTGATCCCGCAGATCTCCGTCATCATGGGCCCCTGCGCCGGCGGCGACGTCTATTCGCCGGCGATGACCGATTTCATCTTCATGGTGAAGAACACCAGCTACATGTTCGTCACCGGTCCCGACGTGGTGAAGACCGTGACCAACGAGGTCGTCACCGCCGAAGAGCTCGGCGGCGCCTCGGTGCACGCCACGCGCTCCTCGATTGCGGACGGCGCCTTCGAGAACGACGTCGAGACGCTACTGCAGATGCGGCGGCTGATCGACTTCCTGCCGTCCAACAACAGCGACGGCGTGCCGGAATGGCCGAGCTTCGACGACATCGGCCGCGTCGACATGTCGCTCGACACGCTGATCCCCGACAATCCGAACAAGCCCTACGACATGAAGGAGCTGATCCTGAAGGTCGTGGACGAGGGTGATTTCTTCGAGATCGCCGACTTGTTTGCCAAGAACATCGTCACCGGCTTCGGCCGCATCGCCGGCCGCACCGTCGGCTTCGTCGCCAACCAGCCGATGGTGCTGGCCGGCGTGCTCGACTCGGACGCCTCGCGCAAGGCGGCGCGCTTTGTTCGTTTTTGTGATGCCTTCAACATCCCGATCGTCACTTTCGTCGACGTGCCGGGCTTCCTGCCGGGCACCGCGCAGGAATATGGCGGCCTGATCAAGCACGGCGCGAAACTGCTGTTCGCCTATTCGCAGTGCACCGTGCCGCTGGTCACCATCATCACCCGCAAGGCCTATGGCGGCGCTTTCGACGTCATGGCGTCGAAGGAGATCGGCGCTGACATGAACTACGCCTGGCCGACCGCCCAGATCGCGGTCATGGGCGCCAAGGGGGCGGTCGAGATCATCTTCCGCTCTGACATCGGCGACCCCGACAAGATCGCCGCGCGCACCAAGGAATACGAAGACCGCTTCCTGTCACCCTTCATCGCCGCGGAGCGCGGCTACATCGACGACGTCATCATGCCGCACTCGACGCGGAAGCGGATTGCGCGGGCGCTGGCGATGCTGAAGGACAAGAAGGTGGAAACGCCGGCGAAGAAGCACGACAATTTGCCGTTGTAAGGGGAGCGTAGGGCGGATTAGCGAAGCGTAATCCGCCAACCTTTTTCGACATGCACGCGGCGGATTATGGCTGCGCCTGATCCGCCTACAATCGGTATGCTCAATCCGATGACCGAAGACGATCCGACCGACGAAATCTCCGACATCGAAGATCGGATCGAGCGACTCGCCGAGATCGCCGAGCGGTGCCGGAAGTACATTTTGGCGTCCAAGATCGCGATCGGCAGCGGTGCGGCGCTGCTGTTGGTCACCATCCTCGGACTGTTTGGATTTGGCCAGACCGCAGCACTCGGCTCGATCGCTCTGGTGCTGGGCGGCGTCGTCTCGCTCGGCTCGAACATCAGCACGTTGCGGCAGACGGACGATGCGATTAATGCTGCGGAGGCTCGCCGCGCGACGTTGATCGGCAGGATCGATTTGCGCGTGGTCGCCGATACGCCGATGAAGCTGGTGTGAGGCGCGCGACGTGGTTTAGGCAGCTGTTCTCAGCTTCAGTTCCTGCAACTCCGCGCGGCATTCGGCTGCGAACGCCTGGAGGCGTTCGGCGGTCTGCTGGTCGAGGATCGCCTTTGCCAGCCGTTCGGCGCGGGCTACTTGCTCTCTGAGATAGTCGATGCGGGCCATGTGTCACCTTCCGCCGGGATAATTTGAGGCAAATTGCTTCGTTCCAGTGGCGCTCAGCGTATGGCTAACCCCGGGTTAATGATGTGCGGTGGGTCACACCGCGCGCGCCGCATCTGCCGCTGCGAAATGCGCCATCTGGGCCGCGTGGGCTTTTGCGAATGCCGGACGGCCCGTGGCGCGCGCGACGTAGGTGCGGCAGGCAGGGCTGTCGGCGAGCCCGCCGAAACGCTCGACGACGCGCAGCACGTCCGCCATCAGGATGTCGGCGACGGAGAACGAGCCGGCCAGCCATTCGCGGTCGGCCAGCACCGCCTCCATGCGCTTCAGGCGAAGCGTGATGAAGTCGTCGAAGAATTTCGATCCCGGCTGGCCCATGAACTTCAGCATCGTCCACGGCAGGCTCGCCATCTCCACCGAATTGAGCGCGGCAAACACCCACTCCGTTGCTTCGTTGCGGCGTCGCGGATCGGCCGGCAGCAGGGCGTCGCTGAGCCTGCCGAGATGCAGCAGGATTGCGCCGGTCTCGAAAATCGAGAGATCGCCATCGGTCAGCCATGGCGCCTGGCCGAACGGCTGGTGCGCCAGATGCGCGGGCCCGCGGTCGTCGAACGGCGTGCTGGCGACGCGATAGGGCAGGGCGCCTTCTTCCAGCGCCCAGCGCACCCGGAGGTCACGGACATAGCCACGCGGCGGCGGGGGAACCCAGTCGTAGGTGATCAAGGTGAGGTCGGGCATGCGGTGTCTCCGTGCTGTCTCAGGCATAGGACGGATGAAGGCGCCGCGTTCCGACAGGCCCATCTGATTTTTTCGCAAGGTGGGCAAAGACGCCCTTGCGGCGATCGCCGTCCGCTTGGCAGCTGTGCGCGCGATCACTGTCCAAGCTTCGCCAGCCTGCCATGCTTCGCCGCCTCAACCGCGCGGTCCGCATCCTCCGGCAACAATATCCGCTCCGCGACCTGCCGCGCCGCCTCACGCTTCACCGCAGCGACATACGCGCCGTCATCGGCATAGCGTTCCGCAATCGACAGCCTGGGGTCGTGCACTTCTTTCCGCGCGGCTTCGGTCGGCGCGAACGGCACCACTGCGCCCTGCAGCGGATAGAGCGCTGTCGGGCCAAATCCTATCGCGCGCGGATTCCAGGCGGTGTAGGTCGCGCGCGGCACGGCGAGTGCGAGCTGGCGGATGCCCGCGATGGCCATGCCGTCATCGTCGGCCTTCGGCACGAACACGGGATAGCGCCCGATTTCCTTCGGCGGCAGCACGCTCTGGTCGGAGAAGGCGGCGAGCGTATGGATGCCGGCATAGGGCAGGCCGGGGATATCGGTCGGCACGGCGCCTTGCGCCGCGACCAGCGTGCCGTGGGCACGCATGGGGACGCGGCTTGCGGGCGGTTTTGTGCCGTCGCTGATCCAGGCGTTGAGGTCGGTCAGGAGCGCGCGCATAGGCCCGCCCGCATGCATCGGGTTTTGCGGCAGCGACATTGCGGGCAAGCCCTTCTTCATCACGTCGGCGGCTTCCGCGAAATGCGGCGTGCCCGCGATCATGTAGGCGCGGACATTGTCGGGGAGGTCGAGGTGATTGCCGGCGAGGTCGGTGACCAGCAGCGAGGCGTGCGAGGCCCACCATTCGTGCTCGCTGTCGGTCTGCATCACCTTCGGGCACGTCGCCGAGAGCGAGCAGCGGCGCAGCACGCCGTCGGTCTTGCCAGAATAGGGATCGCTCAGCGTCGCATAGGTGAACGGGAAAAGATCGGCCTGCCACGCCGGGTCCTGCATGTGGCGCGGGTTGCGGCCGGGCTGGCCGAAGCGGACATTGGTCGCCATCCGCCGCGTGCCGGCGACATGCGGCATCAATCCGTCGAACACCATACGGCCCTGAAGATCCTCGTTGAAGCCGAGATAGAGGAAGTCGCGCAGGAAGCGGCCGGATTGCGAGACGCCGAAGCCGATGGCGCGGCTGACCGACGGATGCAGGCCGTCGAGCAGCGGGTTGGCCTGTGTCTCGTCGTGACGAAGGAAGCTGACGACGTCGCGCACGGCCGCAAAACCCATGCCGAGCGGCACCGGATCGCGCGCGGTGTAGGTGATCTCGTAGAGCGCGCCGGCGTCAAAGCCGTCGGGCCGGGTGATCTCGACCGTATTGGGATCGACGAGCCTTGCCGCGAGGCCGGGCGGCGTCTGCCGCGCATCGGCCCAGGCGGCGCGCACGGTGACGTTGAGGTTGGCGGCGTCCGCCGCGGGCCAGGTCAGGGTCGCGCGCGCCGGGTTGGTCGTGTTGTCGAAAATAACCTCTTCCCGGGCAGGGCCAGTGACGGTCTTGATCACCGGTGCGGTCATCGCAAGTTGTCCCGGCTTGGAGGGAATGTCGCCCTGCCAGCCGACCCAGACCATCGTAAAACCTTGCCGGTGCAGGAAGCCGATGCCGGCGTCTTCGGCCTTGTCGGCATTGTTGGCGCCGGGCTGGGCGGAATCGTCGAACAGTTGCGGCGCGAGTTTTCTGCCGCGATTGGGTACGTCCAGCAGCAGCGTGCCGTTGCCGTGCGTCGGATCGGTCGGCCTGAGGATCACGACATCGGCGGTGGCTTCCACCTTGCCGTCGGCGTTGCGCGGCGCCAGTGCGAGATCGGTGATGATGGCGTTGCGATCGTCGGCAGGGTTGAGCGCGAAGGTCGCGCGCGCGGTGATGCGCTCATAGCTGCCGACAGTGCCAAAACTTCGCCCGGCGAAGGCGGGCACGCGTTCGGTGATATCGAAGCGGACGATCTCGGCGCGCGAGGCGAGGGGAAAGAGGCTGGCGATCGCGATGAGGCCCGTGATGATCCTGCGCATGGCCGGTCCTTCCCTGATGTCGCGCGCTCGTCATGTTCCGTCGCGCGGGCTTTTTGTTGCCGGCACTATAACCAGCTATGGCCCGAGGTGAAGCGTTCGCGCGAGACGCTGGTGCTGGCGCAGGAATTTGCGACGTAGTGCGCCTCCCTGACACCTTTGCAATGAACCTGAACGACCGATTCAGCGGCAGTTCATGTCGCGAGCCCGACACTTCCCTTCGCATCATGCAACGTGCTCGAGAGGAAGACATCATGGAACGCCGCAATTTTCTCAGACTGGCTATCGGCGCCGCGGCCGGTGCGGCTGCATTCACCGCCGCCGCGCAGGCCGCGCAGGCCGCGCCGCTGGCGCCGCAGCCGCTCGGCAATGGCGGCCTGCCGTTAGCCCATCCGGATGCGCATCCCGCCGTCACCACCAGCGAGGAAGCAGCCCAACTCAAGCCCGAGCAGGTGCACTGGCGCGGTCACGGCGGCTGGCATCACCGCCACTGGGGCTGGCGCCACCGCCATTGGGGCTGGCGCCGTCGCTGGCACCGCCGCCACTGGCGTCACTGGTAATGCCGCGACCGGACTGAAAAAGGGGATCGCAATCGCGATCCCCTTTTTGCTTTGCCTCAGGGCTCTCAACGACAACGGCCGCGCAGCTTTCGCCGCGCGGCCATTTCGCAAGTGCGAGAGATCAGAACGGACGGCAGCGGCCGGCGTACCAGCGGAAGCCATAGGGGCACACGCGCGGGCGCACGACGACGACCGGCGGGGCTACCACGACCGGGGCGGGGGCCACGACGACCGGACCGCGCATCGGGCGGCAGCCGCCATAGGCGCCGCGGTACCAGCCCGGGCCGCAACCACCGGCGGCGCTGGCCGCCTCGCTGAAACCAACGACCGCGCTGGTGAGCATCACGGCGGCGAACAGATATTTCATTATCGTCTTCCTCTCGTCCTTGGGGGCAAGTGTCTGGGTAAGTCTCTGGGGGCTGCGCGCTTGGGGCGCACAATGAATCAAAAGATACGATTCGACATGTTAATTTTTGCGACATGTCGGCACGGCGCGTGCCAAACATGCCAATCATGACCTGAATGCGGCATGAACATTTCCGGCATAGGGCTTCACGCGACAATGACGACGCTAGCGGCCGAGAAAGCCCAGCACCAACTCCTTGTACTTCTCGGGCGCCTCGAGGAAGACGAGGTGGCCGGTGTCCGGAATCACTTCAGCCCGCGCATTCGGCATCTTCGCCGCGAACGCTTTTGCCAGCTCGGCGTTCTGCCCCATCCTGGGCCGCAGCGCCTCGGGCGCATTCGGCCGGCCCGGTGCGTTGTGATCGTCGGCGCCCATGATGAACAGTGTCGGCTCGGTGATGAGCGGAATCTCGTGCGCGACCGGCTCGCGATAGATCATCTGGCCGGATGAGACGAAGGCACGCAGCCAGCGCGGATAATCGGGGCTGCCCTTGATGTTGAAGCGGGCGTCGATGAACGGCGTGATCGCGTCGCCCGGCAGCTTGATCGCGTAATTGGTCAGGAGCTGCTTGCGATAGCCGTCGGCGGTGAGCTTGTCCTCGGTCTCGACGATTTTCTCGGTCGGCGTCGGCGGCACGTAGAGGCGGTAGTCCTCGAGCCCGATCGGCGCGGTCAGCACCAGATGCGCGACGCGGTCCGGATAGGCGCGGGCGATGCGGACGCCGAGCATGCCGCCGAGCGAATGCGCGACGACATCTGCCTTGTCGATCTTGAGATGGTCGAGCAGCGCGATGGTGTTGCGCGCCAGATTGTCGAAATGCAGTTCGCCCGCAGGCTTGGAGGATTTGCCGAAGCCGACCTGGTCCGGAACCACCACACGATAACCGGCGTCGTTGAGCATCTTGATGACAGGCGCCCAATAGCTCGACGGGAAATTGCGTCCGTGCAGCAGCACCACGGTGCGGCCGTTCGGCTGCGCCGGCGCGACGTCCATATAGGCCATGCTGAGCTGCTCGCCGTCGTTCACGACCGGGAGCAGGTGCACGGGATAGGGATAGGCAAAGCCTTCGAGCGCGATGCCATAGGGCTCGCGTTGGGGCGCGTCAGCGGCGTAGGCGGTGAGCGGGGAAGCGAGCAGGGCGGCGGCGAGAGCGGCCCGGAGGATGCGGATCATGGAGGTCTCTGACGGTCACGGAACGACCGTTCGCATAAGCGCGTGGATGGCCGGGTCAAGCCCGTCCGTGGCGAAAGCCTGCGTACACACGCGATTGTGTGCCGTCACGCATTCTTGCGTGATCAGTCCTTTCCATTTCCGAACAGCGCTGCAAATTGCTTCTCGCCAGTGCGGGTGAAATTCACCACGCGGCTGCCGGGGGTGGCGTCGCGCGCGGCCCAATTCAGCTCGGCAAAGCGCTGCATCATCGCGGCGCCCAAGGTGCCCGCGAGATGGTGGCGTCGTTCGCTCCAGTCGAGGCAGGCCTTGCAGACCGGACGGCGCGGATGGCTGAGCATGTCCGGCGAGATCTGCAGATTCCTGGCGAGGAAGCGCTCGCCCTCGGCGGTGAGCTCGATGTCCTGCTTCTTCTGCCTGACCAGGTTTCGCGTGCGCAGCGAATCCAGCATCTGCACGCCGAGATCGCCGGCGAGGTGGTCGTAGCAGATCCGCGCGCGCCGCAGCGCCGGATCCTTCGGCCCGGTGCGCACGCGCATGTGCCCGGTGCGTGCGGCAAGGCCGGCAAGGCCTTCGAGCACGCCGGCGACGTCGTCGTCGGTGAGGCGGTAGTAGCGGTGGCGGCCCTGTTTCTCCGGCTCGACCAGCCCGCCGGCCTCGAGCTTGGCGAGATGCGAGCTCGCGGTCTGCGGCGTGATACCGGCCTCCTGCGCGAGCTCGCTTGCCGTGAGCGCGCGTCCGTTCATCAGCGCCGTGAGCATGTTGGCGCGGGCGGGGTCGCCGACCAGCGCGGCGACCATGGCGATGTCGGGTCCTGATTTCATGCTTCGATGGTAGCCGAAGCATTGTAGTCGGGCAAGCGCGTAGGTTCTCACGACGTCGTCATTGCGAGGAGCGAAGCGACGAAGCAATCCAGGCTGCCTCCGCGGTGGGATTCCTGGATTGCTTCGCTGCGCTCGCAACGACGGAGCAAACAGGAGAATCCATCATGTCCGTCACCGTCTTCATCCGCTACCAGCTCGATCCCTTCAAGCGCGCGCAGTTCGAGGAGTATTCGAAGCGCTGGCTCAGCATCATCCCGAAATGCGGTGGCGACCTGATCGGCTATTTCATGCCGCATGAAGGCACCAACAACATTGCGTTCGCGCTGGTCACCTTCGAAAGCCTCGCGGCCTACGAGGCCTATCGCGCGCGGCTGCGGCAGGATGCCGAGGGCATGGCGAACTTCCACTTCGCCGAGGACAACAAATTCATCCTCGCGGAAGAGCGCACCTTCCTGCGCCAAGTGGTCTTGTAAGTGGTACTGTAGGCCATCAGCGAAGAGGAACCGCCCATGATCGCCGTGATTTTCGAAGTCTGGCCGAAGCCGGAACATCGCCAGGACTATTTCGACCTCGCGGCCGATCTGAAGCCGATCCTGCAAACCATCGACGGTTTCGTTTCGGTCGAGCGGTTCGAAAGCCTGACCGATAAGGGTAAAATCCTGTCGCTGTCGTTCTGGCGGGACGAGGCCGCGGTCCAGGCCTGGCGCAACACGATGGAGCACCGCCGTACCCAGGCGAAAGGCAGGGCAAAGATCTTTGCCGACTATCATCTGCGTATCGCCAGCGTGATGCGCGACTACGGCATGAATGATCGCGAGCAGGCGCCGAAGGACAGCCGTGCCGTGCACGACGCGCACTAGCGCTGTCGGGCGCGCACTGGCGCTGCCGGGCGCGCACTGGCGCTGCCCAAAACGCGTGCCTATGTCTGCGCGGCCAATAAGGGAGAGAAACATGCATGTGACAACTGCTGACAAGCGCGCGACGTTCAGGAAGATGCACGAGAGCGGCTGCTTCATCCTGCCCAATCCGGTCGATGTCGGCAGCGCCAAGGCGCTGCAGCATCTCGGTTTCAAGGCGCTGGCGTCGTCGAGCGCGGGCTTTGCCTGGACCATCGGCAAGGCCGACAACCACGTTACCGTCGAGGACGTCTGTCAACATCTGGCAGCACTGAGCTCTTCCGTCGACATTCCCGTGAATGCGGATTTCGAGGGTGGTTTCGCGGTCGAGCCGGACAAGGTCGCCGACAATGTCGAGCGCGGCGTGCGCACCGGCGTCGCCGGCCTGTCGATCGAGGATTCCACCGGCGACAGGGACAAGCCGATCTACGAGCGCGCGCTCGCGGTCGAACGGATCAAGGCCTCGCGCAAGGCGATCGGCGACAGCGGCACGCTCTTGGTTGGCCGCTGCGAAGCATTCCTCTGGGGCGTGACCGACCTCAAGCTCGTCATCGATAGGCTTACCGCCTACGCGGATGCCGGCGCCGACTGTCTCTACGCGCCGGGCCTGAAGACGCGCGAGGACATCGCCGCGGTGGTGAAGGCTGTCGCACCAAAACCGTTCAACCTGCTGATTGGCGGCTCCGGCCTGTCATTGAAAGAAGCCGAAGATCTCGGCGTCCGACGCATCAGCGTCGGCGGCTCGCTCGCCCGCGCTGCCTGGGGCGGCTTCATGCGTGCGGCGAAGGAGATGGCGGAGAAGGGGACGTTTGCCGAGTTGGCCGGCGGCTATCCCGGCGGCGAGCTCAACAAGATGTTCAGCTAGAGCATGCTCCGGAGAAGTGTGCAGCGGTTCTCCGACAAGTTCATGCTCAAACAATAAAAGACAAACAACAGCGGCGGGACCTTTCGATCCCGCCGCTGTTGCACATTGTTGTAAATCGTTACTTCGCGCCATCAGACGGCGGAGTCGGATCTGGCTTCGCAGCAGGCATATCGGGAGCCGCCGGCTTGCTGGGCGCAGCACCCGTGGTCACGCCCGGCGCGGCGTTGTTGCGCGGCGTCACGTCACGCATGCCGGGAGGCGCGGCCGGGTTGGCCGGAGCCGTCTGCTGCGCGGTCTGCGTGGCAGGCGTGTTGCTCGCCTGGTTGCCCGTATTGGAGTTGTTCAAGCCGTAGAACACGGCGCCCAGCACCAGGGCGACGGCCACGGCGAACAGCGCGACCTTGCCGCTGGAGGCGGGGCCTTCACCCAGTTCGGGATCGGCCTGAAGGTCGGCATCCCTGCGCGCCGCGCGAAGGTACTCGTCGTCGGCGAGGTTCGGGCGATACGGATCGTTGGGAAAACGGTCGTCAGCCATCGATTGGGTCTCCTCGTTGATTGCACCCTGACAACCCGTAGATGCGAGATTCTGTTCCGCGCGCGTTATGCTTTCGTCGCATGTTGCTCTCGCGCAAGGAATCGGGAACCTGTTCATGAAGGAACTATTTCGCGTAAGTTCCATCGTGGGAAAGGGGAACAAGGCGATGTGGAGCCTGCCCAGCGATAGCGTGCTGCATTTCCTCTCCTTGGTCGCGGTGGCCGCGCAGGGCATGACGGCCGCGCTCGCCGCTGGCCGCCGCAGCATGGATTGGTTAGGGGTTTGCTTCCTCGGCTGCATCACCGCGCTCGGCGGCGGTACGCTGCGCGATCTGTTCCTCGGGCATTATCCGCTGGTCTGGGTGCAAAACCCGATCTATCTCGCGCTCGCCGGTGGCGCGGCCTTCCTCACAATTCTGTTCGCGCGGCTCGTGCACCGGCTCAAGCTCGCCTTCATCGTGCTCGATGCCATCGGCCTCGTCGTTTTCACCATGACCGGCTGCGATGTCGCCTGGCAGATAGACGCCTCGCTACCGATCGTCATCGTCTCAGGCATGGTGACGGGCTGCGCCGGCGGCGTGTTGCGCGACGTGCTTTGCAACGACGTGCCGCTGCTGTTTCGCTCTGAACTCTATGCCACCGTCTCGGTGGTGACGGGGTTGTTCTACGCCACGGCGTTCGGGCTCAACCTCAACGCCGAGCTCTGGACGATCTTGACCTTCATCCTCGGGATCAGCCTCCGCCTGCTGGCGGTGCGCTACAAATGGGAGATGCCGAAATTCGTGTTTACGGGCGACGAGGAGAAGTAGTCGCACTTTCTTCGTCTCTCCAGCTTCCACGCCGTCATGGCCGGGCTTGACCCGGCCATCCACGTCTTGCTCACGGCACGAAGAACGTGGATGCCCGGGACATCTAGCGCGAAGACGCGCTTCGCGCTTCTGCCCGGGCATGACGACCTCTAGGGAGTCGGGGATTAATCTTGCCCGCGCGCTTTCGCCACCTGGGCCGGCGTCACCAGCGGGCCGGCATTGCCCCAGGAGTTGCGGATGTAGTTCGTCACCGCCGCGATCTCGGCATTCGACAATTGCTTGGCATAGCCCGGCATCTCACCGGTGTTCGGCGCCCGCGGCGTCGTCACGGTGTGCGCACCGTCGAGGATGATGCGCAAGGTCGAGGACGGGTTGATCGACTGCAGCAGGGCATTCCCTGGCAGCGGCGGGTAGATGCGCGGTGCGCCCGAGCCGTCGGCTTCATGGCAGGCGATGCAGAATTTTGCGTAGACCGCCTGGCCGGCTTTCATCTCGGTCTCATCGAGCGGCGGCACGATGGTCTCGCGGCGCACCGGCGGCAGGCTCTTCAGGTACACTGCGATCGCACGCACATCGGCATCGCTCATCCTCGAGGTCGAATTGACGATGACCTCTGCCATCGGCCCGTCGGCATGGCTTTTGGCGTTGCGGCCGCTCTGCAGATATTCGGCGATGTCGTCCGCGCTCCATGACTGCAGACCGGCGCGGGCGGCGCCATCGAGGCGCGGCGCGTACCAGCCGCCGAGCTCGCTGCCGGATAGCGCCTGCGCGGCCTTGTCCGCGCCAAAATAGTTCTTCGGCGTGTGGCAGGCGCCGCAATGGCCGAGCCCGGTGACGAGATAGCCGCCCCTGTTCCACACCGCGCTCTTGCTCTGGTCCGGCTCGAACAGGCCGGGTGTGAAGAACAGCAAGTTCCAGGCTCGCATCAAGCCGCGATAGCCAAATGGCCAGCGCAGCTCCGGCGGCTTGTTGCGGCTGACGACCGGCGCGAGCGTGCCGAGATAGGCGCGGATCGCCAGCGTGTCGTCCTTGGTCATCCGGGTGAAGTAGGGGTAGGGGAACGCCGGGTAATAGAGCGAGCCGTCCGGTGCGGTACCGGTGCGCACGGCGCGGGTGAAATTGTCGTCGGTCCAGGCGCCGATCCCGGTGTCGCGGTCCGGCGTCAGGTTCGGCGCATAGATCGCGCCGAACGGCGTGTCGATGCGCTTGCCGCCGGCGAACGGCTTGGCGGGATCCGCGGTGTGGCAGCCGGCGCAGTCGCCGGCCTCGACCAGCGTCTTGCCGTAGGCAATCAGCTCGGGCGACGGCTCGGCGGCGACGGCTGCGCCCGCAACCGCACTGCACAAGACCAAACCTACCAGAGCCTGGCCAGCCAGAATCCTCCGCATCGTCGACCCTTCTTGCTGCGACTCATCAGCCCATTCGCATCATACGAACGTCACGTCGTTTCGCGATGCCGGGTTATGGTGACACAAATTGAACATCGCCCATGCCTTTCCGGCCACGAAATTGCGTTTTTTTCCTGCCGCCGCGGAAGGGCCAGATTTGTGGTGCGCTGCGTTAAATATCCGACATAGAGTGGCGCAGGTGGTCGGCGCGCCCTAGCTAAAAACAACGGGCAGGCAACGGCTTAATGGGCAAGACCTGAACAGGGCGGCAAAGAGGACAACATGGGCATCAACCAGGGTCCGATCAGTCTCGATCAAAAATACACCCAGGACACCGGCCATATCTTCACGACGGGCATCCAGGCGCTGGTCCGCCTGCCCATGGCCCAGATTCGCCGCGACCGCGCCGCGGGGTTGAACACCGCGGGCTTCATCTCCGGCTATCGCGGCTCGCCGCTTGGTGGCTACGATCAGCAGCTTTTTGCCGCGCGAAGACATCTCGAGCAGTACAACATCAAGTTCCAGCCCGGCGTGAACGAGGATCTGGCGGCGACGGCCGTGTGGGGCTCTCAGCAGCTCAACCTCTCGCCCGGCGCAAAATACGACGGCGTGGTCGGCATCTGGTACGGCAAGGGCCCCGGCGTCGACCGCTGCGGCGACGTCTTCCGCCACGGCAATGCCGCCGGCTCCGCCAAGAACGGAGGCGTGCTGTGCCTCGCCGGCGACGACCATGGCGCAAAGTCCTCGACCGTCCCGCATCAGTCCGACCACGCTTTCATCTCGGCCTTGATGCCGTATCTCTATCCCTCGAGCATCCACGAGATGATCGAGATGGGCCTGCTCGGCATCGCGATGTCGCGCTATTCCGGCTGCTGGGTCGGCATGAAGGTGATCACGGAGACGGTGGAGACCACCGCCGAGATCGATCTCACCGACGAAATGAAGCCTTTCATCATCCCTCCGGATTTCGAGCTGCCGCCCGGCGGCCTCAACCTGCGCTGGCCCGATGACCGCTTCGAGCAGGACCGGCGCCTGCAGGACTACAAGGGCTTTGCCGCGATCGCCTTTGCGCGCGCCAACAGGGTCAACCGCGTCACCATGGATTCGCCGAACGCCCGCTTCGGCATCATGGCCTCCGGCAAGAGCTACGAGGATGTCCGGCAGGCGCTGCGCGAGCTCGGCATTACCGAGCAGGTCGCCGCCAAGATCGGCCTGCGCCTCTACAAGATCGGCATGCCTTGGCCGCTGGAGCCGGAAGGCGTGCGGCAGTTCGCAGTCGGTCTCGAAGAGATATTCATCGTCGAGGAACGCCGCGAGATCGTCGAGAACCAGGTCAAGCAGGAGCTGTTCAACTGGCGCGACGACGTCCGCCCGCGCATCGTCGGCAAGATGGACGAGCACGACAAGCGCTTCCTGACCTTCTCCGCGGAGCTCAGCGTCGCCTCGCTTGCGACCTCGCTGACCGAGCGCCTCCTTCGACTTAATCTCAACCCCGAAATCGCGGAGATGCTCCGCGCCAAGGCCGACTGGTTCAACGGCCGCCAGGCCACCCAGATGCAGGCCACAGCGCCGGTCTCCCGCACTCCCTACTTCTGCTCCGGCTGCCCCCACAACACATCGACAAAGGTCCCCGAGGGCAGCCGGGCGCTGGCCGGCATCGGCTGCCACTTCATGGCGCTGTGGATGGACCGCTCGACCGAGACCTTTACCCATATGGGCGGCGAGGGCGTGCCGTGGGTCGGCATCGCGCCCTTCACCAACGAGAACCATATTTTCGCCAATCTCGGCGACGGCACCTATTTCCATTCGGGCCTTCTCGCGATCCGGCAGGCGGTCGCCTCCAAGACCAACATCACCTACAAGATCCTCTACAACGACGCCGTCGCCATGACCGGCGGCCAGCGTCACGACGGCGATCTCTCGCCGCAGCAGATCACTTTCCAGCTCCACGCCGAAGGCATTCGCGAAATCTATCTGGTCTCGGAGGCACCCGACACCTATCCGGCCGACACCATCGCGCCCGGCGTCAAGAAGTATCACCGCGACGAACTCGACAACGTCATGAAGATGTGCCGCGAGTACAAGGGCACCTCGGCGATCGTGTTCGTGCAGACCTGCGCCGCCGAAAAGCGCCGCCGCCGCAAGCGCGGCTTGATGGAGGATCCGGCGCGCCGCGTCATGATCAATCCGGCCGTCTGCGAAGGCTGCGGTGATTGCTCGGTGCAGTCGAACTGCATCTCGGTTGAGCCGCTGGAGACCGAGTTCGGCCGCAAGCGCGCCATCAACCAGTCGTCCTGCAACAAGGACTATTCCTGCCTCAAGGGTTTTTGCCCGTCCTTCGTCACCATCGACGGTGGCGCGCCGCGCCATCGTGCGCCGGCGGAGCTGGCCGACATCGGCGCGCTGCCGGAGCCGGCGTCGCGTCCGGCGCTGGACAAGCCCTACAACATCGCGGTCGGCGGCGTTGGCGGCACCGGCGTCCTCACCATCGGCGCGCTGCTCGGCATGGCCGCGCATATCGAAGGCAAGGCCTCGATGATCCTCGACATGTCCGGTCTGGCGCAGAAGGGCGGGGCGGTGCTCAGTCACGTGCGCCTGTCGGATCACCCGGCGGAAGTCACGTGCTCGCGCATCGTCACCGGCACGGCCGACGTCGTGCTTGCCGCCGACGAGGTGGTCGCCGTCGCCAAGGACACGATCTCGCTCTGCGACTCCAATCGCACCCACGGCATCATCAACAGCCACGTCATTCCGACCGCCGACTTCGTCCTGAACCGCGACTTCAACTTCCAGACCCGCAAGCTGAATGGGTTGCTGGAAACGGCCTTGCACAAGGACTCCGTGTTCTTCGATTTCACCAAGCCGGCCGAGCAGCTGTTGGGCGACAGTATCGCCACCAACATGATGATGATGGGCTATGCCTATCAGAAGGGGCTGTTCCCGCTGTCGGCGGAGTCGATCGAGCAGGCGATCGAGGTCAACGGCGTGGCGATCAAGATGAACAAGGAGGCCTTCCGCCTCGGCCGCCTTGCGGTCGCGGACCCTGCACGGCTCGCTGATATGCTGAAGGGGACGGACGAGGTCGCCGCACCCAAGACGCTGGATGCCATGACGCTCGACGAGGTCATCGAGCACCGTAGCAAGCATCTCACCGCCTACCAGAACGGCCGCCTGGCCAAGCGTTATCGCAAGCTGGTCGACCAGGTCCGCGATGCCGCCGCGAAGGGCGGCTACGGCGATGCGCTGCCGCGCACCGTCGCGATCAACTACGCAAAGCTGCTCGCCTACAAGGACGAGTACGAGGTTGCGCGGCTCTTCACCGATGGCGCCTTCGCAAAACAGCTCCGCGACCAGTTCGAGGGCGACTTCAAGTTCAGCTTCAACCTCGCTCCGCCGATTTTGGCGTCCGGCGTCGATGCGCTCGGCCGCCCGAAGAAGCGTGCCTTTGGTCCGTGGATGCTGAAAGCGTTCGGCGTGCTGGCAAAGTTCAAATTCCTGCGCGGCACACCGCTCGACATTTTCGGCCGCAGCGCCGACCGCAAGCTCGAGCGCGATTTGATCGTCGGCTACGAAAAGGACGTTGCCACCGTGCTCGGCCTGCTGTCGCCGGTCACGATCGACACGTCGGTCGAACTGCTGTCGCTGCCCGACCGCATCCGCGGCTACGGCCCGGTCAAGGAGAAGGCCGTGGCGGACGCCAAGGCCCGCTACGCCCAGCTCGCCGCCGATCTGGCGAACCCGCCGCCCGCGCCAAGGCAGATCGCAGCCGAGTAGAAGGTCTCGTGGGGTGGGCAAGGCGCAAAGCGGCCCGCCCTGCGATTTCCCGTTTGAAATCAATCAGCGTTCTACTGTGCATGGGGTTGTTTTCGAAAAAAATGGGTTCTTCCGATAAAGCGAAAAGTCGCTTGCGCCGTCGGGCAAAACACCTTTAGGATTCTGCTTAGTCTCTCGTGCCCCGACGCTGCGCAGCAACGCTGAAGCGTTGCCGCGCGCTCGGGACACGAGAGCATCGTCTCCA
Organism: Bradyrhizobium monzae; assembly: GCF_021458635.1. GTDB lineage: Bacteria > Pseudomonadota > Alphaproteobacteria > Rhizobiales > Xanthobacteraceae > Bradyrhizobium. The sequence goes on along the minus strand of NZ_JAIRDQ010000001.1, from coordinate 196,842 downwards.
CTTGCGCTCACCCGCTGCCCTCTCGCCCGACGGAATATTTCCGCGCTTGCCAATCAGCCCACCGCGGTCCAGAAAAACTGAGCAAGAAGAAACGCGAGCGGAGACCTCTGTTTTGACCATCAAGGGCAAGGCCTACATTGCCGGGATCTACGAGCACCCGACCCGGCATGCGCCGGACAAATCCACCACCCAGCTTCACGCCGAGGTCGCGAAGGGCGCGATCGAGGATGCCGGGATCAGCAAGGACGATGTCGACGGCTATTTCTGCGCGGGCGATGCGCCCGGCGGTGCCTGGCCGATGGTCGATTATCTCGGCTTGAACACCAAAAAGCTCCGGCACGTCGATTCCACCGAGACCGGGGGCTGTTCCTACATCATCCATCTCGGCCATGCGGCCGAGGCGATCGCGGCGGGCAAGTGCTCGATCGCACTGATCACGCTCGCGGGCAAGCCGCGCACCGGCGTGATGCCGCCGCGTGCGGCCGGCGCGGAGCTCGATTTCGAGTCCGCTTACGGTGCGACCACGCACAATGCCTATGGCATGTGTGCCATGCGCCACATGCACGACTATGGCACCACCAGCGAGCAGCTCGCCTGGATCAAGGTCGCGGCCTCGCATCATGCACAATACAATCCGCATGCGATGCTCAAGGATGTCGTCACTGTCGAGGACGTCTTGAACTCGCCGATGATCTCCGATCCACTGCACCGCATGGATTGCTGCGTCGTCTCCGACGGCGGCGGCGCGCTGATCGTGACGACGCCTGAAATTGCCAGGAGCCTGAAGAAGCCACTGGTCAAGTTGATTGGCCACGGCGAGGCGATGAAGGGACCGCGCGGCGGCAAGGATCTCGATCTCACTTACTCCGCCGGCATCTGGTCCGGCCCGCGCGCGTTCGAGGAAGCCGGCATCACGCCGAAGGATATCAAATACGCCTCGATCTACGACAGCTTCACCATCACCGTGCTGATGCAGCTCGAGGACCTCGGCTTCTGCAAGAAGGGCGAGGGCGGCAAGTTCGTCGCCGACGGCAATCTGATCTCGGGTGTCGGCAAGCTGCCGTTCAACACCGATGGCGGCGGCCTCTGCAGCAACCATCCGGTCAACCGCGGCGGCATGACCAAGATCATCGAGTCCGTCAGGCAGCTGCGCGGCGAGGCGCATCCGAAGGTGCAGGTCAAGAACTGCGATCTCGCCATCGCCCACGGCACCGGCGGCCTTCTCGGCGTCCGCCACGCCGCATCGACGGCCATTCTGGAGCGCGTGTGATGAGCGAAGCAAAAAAATATCCCGCCCCGGTCACGAACCCCGAGACCGCCGCATTCTGGGACGCCGCCAAGCAGGGCAAGTTCATGATCAAGCGCTGCACGGCGTGCGGCGAAGCGCACTACTTTCCGCGCTCGATCTGTCCGTTCTGCTATTCCGACAAGACGGTGTGGGAAGAGGCGTCCGGCGAGGGCACGATCTACACCTGGAGCCTGATGCGGAAGTCGCCGACCGGTCCTTATGCGATCGGCTACGTCACGCTGAAGGAAGGGCCGTCGCTGCAGACCAATTTCGTCGACTGCGATCTGGAGAAGCTGAAGATCGGCCAGAAGGTGAAGGTGGTGTTCAAGCCGACGGACGGCGCCCCGCTGCCGTTCTTCACGCCGGCCTAAATTCTTCCCTTCTCCCCTTGTGGGAGAAGGTGGCGCGAAGCGCCGGATGAGGGGTCTCGCTCCGCGGAGAGACTTTCACTGCGGGGGCAACCCCTCACCCAAACGAGTTTGCCGCACCGTCCTCGCTGCCCTCTCCCACAAGGGGAGAGGGCCCTTCAACTGGCGGTGCTGAAGACATTCGGGAGGAAACCAGAAAAATGTCCGCCAGATACGAAGAGCTCAAAGGCCTGAAAAACATCGACCAGAAATACACCTACACCGATCGCGACGTCATGCTCTACGCCTACGGCATCGGCCTCGGCGCTGATCCGATGGATGAGAACGAGCTCGCCTTCGTCAATGAGGGCACGTTGACGCCGCGGCCGCTCAAGGTGGTGCCGACCTTCGCTTCCGTCGCCGCCTGGGGCTCGGGACCGGGCGAGATGAATCTCAACCGCGTGATGGTGGTCGACGGCGAGCGCGACATCACTTTCCATCAGCCGCTGCCGGTCGCCGCCAACATCACCGCCGACTCCTCCGTCGTCGAGGTCTACGACAAGGGTGAGGGCAAGGGCGTCGTGATCAGCCACCAGACCGTGCTCAAGAACGAGAAGGGCGAGAAGCTCGCCACGCTCGTTGCCTCCCGCTTCGCCCGCGGCGACGGCGGCTTCGGCGGGCCGAGCCTGACGCAGCCCGATCCGCACAAGATCCCGTCGCGCGCACCCGACAAGACCATCGACATCGTCACGCGTCCCGACCAGGCGCTGGTCTATCGTCTCTGCGGCGACCGCAATCCGCTGCACTCCGATCCGGAGTTTGCGGAGAAGGCCGGCTTCCCGCGTCCGATCCTGCACGGCATGTGCACCTACGGCATCACCTGCCGCGGCGTGCTGCAGACCTATGCCGACTACGACGCCAGCGCGTTCCGCCAACACGTGGCGCGGTTCTCCTCGCCGGTCTATCCCGGCGAGACCGTGACCATGGACCTCTGGAAGGACGGCAACACGATCTCGTTCGAAGCCAGGGTGAAGTCGCGCGGCGTCACCGTGATCAAGAACGGCAAGACGGTGTTGGGTTAGGTCGGTTTCGCGTCCGGCACACGAAAAACAAAAACAGGGAGAAGCCACCATGGGACTACTCGACGGCAAGGTTGCGCTGATCACCGGAGCGGGCGGTGGGCTCGGCGAGGCCTACGCAAAGCTGTTCGCGCGGGAAGGGGCCTCGATCGTCGTCAATGATCTCGGCGGGCCCCGCGACGGCTCCGGCGCCGACAAGTCGATGGCGCAGCTCGTGGTGGACGCGATTAAGGCCGAGGGCGGCAAGGCGATCGCGAACGGCGCCGACATCTCGACCATGGAAGGCGGCCAGTCGGTGTTCGACGACGCCATCAAGCACTTTGGCCGCGCCGACATCCTGGTCAACAATGCCGGCATCCTGCGCGACCAGACTTTTGCCAAGGCCACCGAGTCCGATTGGGACAAGGTCATCAAGGTGCACCTGAAGGGCACCTTTTGTTGCACCATGCCGGTGTTTCGCTGGATGCGGGAAAACGGCGGCGGCGTCATCGTCAACACCTCCTCGACCTCGGGCCTGATCGGCAATTTCGGCCAGACCAATTACGGCGCGGCCAAGGGCGGCATCTGGGGCCTGTCCAACGTGCTGGCGATCGAGGGCCGCAAGTACAACATCCGGATCTGGACGCTTGCCCCGGGCGCGCTGACCCGCATGACCGCAGACCTGCCCCGCTATAAGGAGAACCCCGGTGCGGCGCTGGGGCCGGACGGGATCGCACCGGCCGTGCTATACATGGTCAGCGATTTGTCGGGCGACCAGACCGGCAAGGTGCTGGGCGTGTCCGGGCCCCGCGGCGTGCGCGAAATGCGGATGATGGAGATGGAAGGCTGGAAACCGCCGCATGCGGGCTGGAACGCCCGGGACATCGCTGATCACGCCAAGGAGATCTTCTTCTCCGAGGAGCAGATCAAGATGGGCGCGCGGCGGTTTTAGCCACACTGTCATTCCGGGGCGCGACGAAGTCGCGAGCCCGGAATCCATAACCACCAGCCGGGGTTATGGATTCCGGGCCTGGCCCTGCGGGCCATCCCGGAATGACGAATAGAGAGAGACAAGGAAAGACGATGAAACTCACCGCCGACGCCAAGGGCACCTTCGCAATCGCGCCGACGCCGTTCCACGATGACGGAAGGATCGACGAGCGCTCGATCGATCGCCTGACCGACTTCTACGAGGAGGTCGGCTGCAACGGTGTCACGGTGCTCGGCATTCTCGGTGAAGCGCCGAAGCTCGACGCCGCCGAGGCCGAGCAGGTCGCGGTGCGCTTCGTCAAGCGCGCCAAGAAAATGCAGGTGATCGTTGGCGTCTCCGCGCCGGGTTTTGCCACCATGCGCTCGCTGGCAAAGGCCTCGATGGACGCAGGCGCCGCCGGCGTCATGATTGCGCCGCCGCCCTCGCTCCGCACCGACGACCAGATCGTCGGCTATTACAAGCAGGCGGCCGAGGCGATCGGTCCGGATGTGCCCTGGGTACTTCAGGATTATCCCCTGACGCTCTCGGTGATCTTCACCCCCGCGGTGATCCGCAAGATCGTCACCGACAATGCGAACTGCGTGATGCTCAAGCACGAGGACTGGCCGGGCCTCGAAAAGATCTCGACGCTGCGCAATTTCCAGAAGGACGGCTCGCTCCGTCCGCTCTCGATCCTCTGCGGCAATGGCGGGCTCTTTTTGGATTTCGAGATGGAGCGCGGCGCCGACGGCGCCATGACCGGCTACGCCTTCCCCGAGCTTCTGATCGACGTCGTGAACCTGTCGAAAGCTGGCAAGCGCGATGCCGCGCACGATCTGTTCGACGCGCATCTGCCACTGATCCGCTACGAGCAGCAGCCGGGCGCCGGCCTTGCCGTGCGCAAGCATGTGCTGCAGAAGCGCGGCATCATCGCCTCCAGCGCCCAGCGCAAGCCCGGCGCCACCATCACGCCGGCGGCGAAGGCGGAGGTCGACTACCTCTTGTCGCGCGTCGCCCGCGTCGACAAGCGCGCCAATCTCGGCCCGCAATCCAGCGCCGCAGGCTAGTTGAATGCCCGAGACATCAGCATCGCGTCCGGCCTCGACCATCCTCCTGCTGCGCGATGGTGCGAAGGAAGTCGAGATCTTCATGATGGTCCGCCATCATCAGATCGAGTTCAACTCGGGCGCGCTGGTGTTTCCCGGCGGCAGCGTCGATGCCGGCGATCAGGAGATCGTCAAGCGGTCCGACCTGTATTCGGGCGGCGAGGGTCTGAGTGAATCGGATCGCGGTTTTCGTATCGCCGCGATCCGCGAGACGTTTGAGGAAAGCGGCATCCTGCTGGCGCGTTCGAAGGGCTCGAACACGCCTGTTGATGCCAAGCGTGCCGGCGAGATCGCCGATGCGCACCGCGTTGCGCTCAACGAGCACAAGATCAGCTTCCTCAGCATTCTCGCCGACAACAACCTCCAGCTCGCGCTGGACACACTCGTGCCCTACGCGCACTGGATCACGCCGGAGGGCATGCCGAAGCGCTTCGACACCTGGTTCTTCCTGGCCGCTGCGCCGCCCGACCAGCTCGGCGCGCATGACGGGCGGGAGTCGACCGACTCGATCTGGTTGTCTGCACGCGAGGCGGTGGAGGGTGGCGACAGCGGCCGCTTCAAGCTGCCGTTCCCGACCACGCGCAATCTGATCCGGCTGGCGAAGCAGCCAAGCGTGAGCGCCGCGCTCGATCACGCCAAGGGAATCTCGATCGTCACGGTGATGCCGGTCATGACCAAGACCGAAACCGGCCGCCAGCTCCGTATTCCCCGTGAGGCCGGTTATGACGGCGAGGTGTTCGAGGTCGGCGCGGTCGGCTAGGATACTTCGACATAAAGCGAAGTATTGGTGACTACGGACGCGCTAGCTTCCGTCCATCGCGAATGGACGGGATCGATCCAATGGACAACCGGCAGGACACCAACATCGCCGTCGAGCTGGCGCTGCTGGTCGCGCTCGCAACGCTGTGGGGCGGCTCCTACACCTTTATCAAGCTCGGTGTCGCCACCGTCTCGCCGATCACGCTGATCGCTGCGCGCACGACGATTGCGGGCCTGCTGCTGCTCGCCGTCATGTGGGCGAGGGGCATCAGGATGCCGACGGATGGACCGACCTGGCGGCGCTTCGCCTTCCAGGCCGTGCTCAACAGCGTCATCCCCTGGACTCTGATCGCCTGGGGCGAACGCCATGTCGATGCGGCACTCGCCACCATCCTCAATTCCGCCGGGCCGATCTTCACCTTCCTGCTCACCGCAATCGTCACCCACCACGAGGCCACGACCCCGCGAAAACTGTTCGGCGTCGTCGCCGGCATGGCCGGCATCCTGCTGATCGTCGGCGCCGATGCATTCCATGACATCGGCAGCGGCGGCCTCGTCGCGGAAGCCGCGATCGTTGCCGCCACCATCTGCTACGCCTGCGCCGCGATCTTCGGGCGGAGCTTCAGGGGTCTCGATCCCATGGCGCCCGCCGCCGGCTCGCTGCTGGCTGGCGCGGCCGTGCTGATCCCGGCCTCGCTCGTGCTCGAACAACCCTGGACGCTGTCGCCTTCGCAGAGCTCGGTCCTGGCGCTGCTTGCGCTGGCGGTGTTCTCGACCGCGGCGGCGTTCGCGATCTACTTCCGCCTGATCCAGACCCTCGGCTCGGTCGGTACCACCGCCCAGGCCTATCTCCGCGTCCCGATCGGGGTCGCCATCAGCGTCGCCTTCCTGGGGGAAACCCTGAGCCAGACCGCCTGGATTGGCTTGGGCTGCGTCGTCCTTGGCGTGGCCGCCATGACGATCCCGGCCCGGCGGGCGGCTGTCGCTAAACCATCATGAAAAACAGCCCGTTCCGCCCGGCGGAGGCATGTTCCCCCGGAGGGGTGATACAGCGTATATTGGGGATGTATGGAGTCCGGTTCCGCCCCAATGCCCGCCGAAACGCCGCCGAATCCTCCGCCGAAGCGATCGTTTTCGCTGTCGATCGGCCAGATGACGTTCGGCAGCTTCATTCTAGTGTTGGCGGTGATTATCGTCACCTCGACCGCCAGCGTAATCGCGATCCGGCATATCGACGCCACCTTCGCCGAGCTGCAGCGGCTCCAGAGCGTCGGCGATCTGGCGGAGGATATCGACCGCCGCATGAACGATTTGCGGCTCGCCGCGCGTGACTTCGTCACCGATCCCGGCGCCGGCATCCAGTTCAAGCAGGTGGGTGAGGCCGCCTCGACCCTGAGCGACATCCTCAAGAAGACCCGTATCGATCTTGCCCCAGAGCAGCAGGATATGATCGACGGCGTCTCTGAGCGGCTTGCGACTTACCGCAGCGGGCTGGAGCGGATCTCGACCCTGATCGATCGCCGTGCGCAGTTGCTCGCCGGGCTGCCGCCGCTGCGCGATCAGTTCGACGCGGCGGTCTCCGAAAGTGGGGACCGCGATCTCGCCGCCCGCCTGTCGGAGGCGCAGAGCCGGATCGCGCTTGGGCTGCTCGCACGCAATCCGTCGGCTGCCGAACAGGCCGCGCAGGGCATGCGAGCGATGGATATCACCGATGCTCGGCTGAAGTCGGCCGTGAACAATTACGCCGATGCCCTCGTCGCGGTCGCCGTCCGCGAACGGCAGATCGCCGATATCGACCGCGAGGTGCTGGGAACCGAGGGCCGCTTGATCGGCCGCGTCACCGAATTGCTCCGCGACGTCAGCGACCGCCGCGGCCACGTGCTGTCGCGCGATTTCGCCCGGACGCTTGCCGAAGCGCGCTGGCAGAGCATCGTGCTCGGCAGCATGGGTGTGTTGATCGGCATCCTCGCGGCCGCCTTCGTGGTGCGTCGAACGGTGCGTCCGCTGGCCCAGATCGCGCGCTCGATCCGGGCGCTCGCGGCCGGTGAGAAAAGGACCTCGATCCCGTCGGCCGATCTCGACAACGAGATCGGCGATATCGCGCGCGCGGCAGAGGTGTTCCGCCGTGCGTTGGAGGAGGCCGATACGGCGCGCGAGGCGGCGGTGCGGGCGCTCACCGAGCAGCGGCTGGCCGAGGAAAGCTATCGCAAGCTGTTCGAGGGCTCGGTCGATGGCATCTACGTGACGACGCCGCCCGGCGATCTCCTCAACGCCAATCCGGCGCTGGCGCGGATGATGGGCTATGACAGCCCGCAGCATCTGATCGACAGCATCAACGACATCGCCCACACTATCTACGTCGATCCAGAGGCGCGTGAGGAATACCAGCGGCTGATGCACCGCGACGGCATGGTGCGCGAGTTCGAGTATCAGGTGCGCCAGCGCAGCGGCAACATCCTCTGGCTCTCCGACAGCGCTACCGGCGTGCGGGACGAGCAGGGCAGGATCGTCCGCTACGAAGGCACGCTACGCGACATCACCGACCAGAAGCGGGCGGAAGACGCCATCGCCGAAGGCCGCCGCCTGCTCCAACAGGTCATCGACACCGTGCCGGCCGTCATCAACGTCAAGGACCGCGACCTCCGTTACGTGCTGATGAACCGCTACATGGCCGGCATCTTCGGCATCGAGCCCGGCGACGCGCTCGGCCGCACCACCGCCGATCTGATGTCGCGGTATGGCGCGGCCAAGACTGATGAGAACGACAAGCGCGTACTGAACTTGCGACGAGGTCTCGGCTTCTACGAGGAGGAGTACAAGGACTCCTCGGGCAACATGCGGCAATGGCTGGTCAACAAGCTGCCGCTGCTGGATGCCGAAGGCGAGATCGAGCGGATCGTCACCGTGGCGCTCGATATCGGCGAGCGCAAGCGCGGCGAGCAGGAGATGCGGAAGGCCAAGGACTCCGCCGAGACGGCGCTGCGTAATCTGCGTGAGACCCAAGCCTCCCTGATCGAGGCGGAAAAGCTCGCAGCCCTCGGACGCCTGGTCGCAGGCGTCGCGCACGAGGTCAACAATCCCGTCGGCATCAGCCTTACCGTCGCCTCTGCGCTTGAGCGCAAGACGGCGATGTTCAGCGCCGCGGTCGAGCGCGGCGAGCTTCGTCGCTCGACGCTCAACGATTACCTCAACACCAGCCGCGACGCGTCCTCGCAGCTCGTCTCCAATCTCAACCGCGCGGCCGAGCTGATCCAGTCGTTCAAGCAGGTCGCGGCTGACCGCAACTATTCGGACCAGCGCAGCTTCGACCTCGCCGATCTCACCGAGCAGGTGGTGATGAGCCTGCGTCCGGGACTGCGCAAGCAGAACCTGACGCTCAACGTCGAGTGCCAGCCCAACCTGACCATGAACAGCTATCCCGGCCCGTATGGCCAGGTGCTGACCAATCTGTTCCTGAATTCGGTGGCGCACGCCTTTCCGGATGGACGTCCGGGGATCATCGACATCCAGGTGCGCGAGTCCGGCAAGGACAATGTCGAGATCATCGTCGCCGACAACGGCTGCGGCATGTCGCTCGACGTGCGTCGCCGCGCCTTCGATCCGTTTTTCACGACGCGGCGCGATCAGGGCGGCACCGGTCTCGGGCTGCACATCGTCTACAGCATCGTCACCAACCGGCTCGGCGGGCGGCTCGATCTCGATTCCGAGCCGGGCGAGGGGACGCGCATCCAGATGATTCTACCGCGCACCGCACCGCTGGAGCAGGCCGCGGAATAGTTCTGTCCCTAATCAGCCTCTGCGAGCTTGTGCAGGGTGGCGCCGAAAATCAGGCTGGCCTTGCCGACCAGCGCCGTGCCCGTCATCTCCGCGCGGGTGTCCGTGTAGGTCCCGCTGACGCCGATTCCGACCGGGGCAGGACCGCCGAACAGCGGATTGTCATCGCCCCGCGGCGAGGTGTGTCGTTGCACCAGCACCTGGCCTTTGAAGGTGTGGTCGTCCTTCACCACGTAGCTGCCGGTGTAATAGAGGTAGGCATCGCCGCCAAGGATTCTGCCGTCGCGAAAAAGAATCACGCCGCTGCCCTTGCCGGCTCGACCATCGAGCAGGTTCACGTGAATCGAATAGAGGCCGTTCTTCATAACGTCCCGTCGGCCGGCCGCCATCGCCCAACGGCGTAACCGGTGAAGCTTTTATGCCAAAGCGCAACCCCTCGCGCAACGCGGCAGTTTCGCCGGCGGTGGTGTCCCATGCGGGCACGCGAACCGTAATTGTCCCAGCTTGCGTGTGACGCGGTTATGACGGTCTCATCCTGCAGCGAGGCCAGTCGTTGCGAATCGGAGTTGGCCCGCGAAATGCATAACCATCGTTGCACTGGCCGCGGGGTGCTGGAGCAAGACGAACGTGAGCAACTGGATCGATTCCGGCGGCGATGAGCCGCGCTTGTACAGTGCGCGTCCCACGAATTGCGAAACACGACGACGGCGGACTGGCTTTCCCACACGATGGCGAAGTGCGGCAAGTCTTGCTTGTGCGCTGGCGCTGATCGCGCTGGTTGCTCCGGTCGGGCACGCACGCGACCGCGGCCAGTTCGTCAACACCAGCGCGGAACTGAAAGCCTGGTTCGACGGCTTGCGCAGCGGCAAGGGGCCATGCTGCTCCGATGCCGACGGTTCGGCGATCTCGGACTCCGATTGGGAGAGCAAGGACGGGCACTATCGTGTCCGCATCCCACACTTTGGCTACGTGATCGAGGGCCGGGAGCAGGAGCTCGTCTGGGTCGACGTGCCGGAGGAGGCCGTGATCTCGGAGCCCAACCGGGTCGGACGCACCATGGTCTGGCCGATCTACGGCTACACGGGCGTCACGATCCGCTGCTTTATGCCCGGCAGCATGACTTAGCCGGGCAAGAGCACGCCCGGCTCCGATACTGGATGTGCCGCTTCGTCAGGTATATTTCTTGTCGCGCTCGAGCAGCTCGATGGAGATGCCTTCGGGGCCGCGGATGAAGCAGATGCGGACGCCGGGTCGGATCGTGGTCGGCTCGCGGGTGAATGTCACGCCCTTCGCCTTGATCTCGGCGGCGACCGCGTCGATGTCCTTTACGGTGAGCCCGAAATGGTCGAGGCCCTGATGTGGGTGTGGGGGCGGCGGGCTGACGGCGCTCTCGCCTTCCAGCGGCGCGATGAAGATCCTTGCGCCGCCCAGGTTCACGTCGATGCGTCCCGGTGCGCGCACGATTTCGCCGCCGAGGATGTCGCGCAGCCAAGCCGCGGTCGTTTCTGGATCGGGGCTGCGCAGATGGATGTGATCCCAGGTGACGGCGACTGGCATTTTAATTCCTCCCGATCGGGTCTTGCGATGTTGCAGCGCATGTTAGCGATCTCGATCGACGATCGCCACCATGGCTCCTATCCGAGATTCGCGCCGTTGCGGGAACCTTAGTTCGTCTCACGGATTGAGGAAGGAGGCGAGTGACGCACCCATGAACGCAGGGTTTGGCCGGATCGGATTGGGAAACTTCGCCGGGAATGGCGATGACCCGCCGCGGCTCCAGCCCTCAACAAGCGTCTGGCCCAAGCGAGGCCTGCTGTGGCTGCTGGCGGCGCTCGTGGTTGGCGGTGCCGTCTGGTTCCTGATGCCGCCCTCCGAAGGCAATGTCGCGCCGACCGAGCCTACGAAATTGGCGCTGACAAGCATCGATCCAGCGTCCCCGACAAATGCCTCAGATACTGCCGTTGCCGGGCTCGACCGGATCAAGATCTCATCGCAGACCTGGCGTCGCGGCGGGCTCGGCTCGAAGGCGCTTGTTACGTTCACCGTGCGAAATGACAATGACTATGCCGTAAAGGATGTCGAGATCGTCTGCGCCTTCACGCGGCGCGACGGCAGTCATCTGACCGACCGCAGCCGCGTGCTAGCCGACATTGTCGGCATGAAGGCTCGCAAGACCTTTGCGCGCGTCCCGGTCGGATTCGTCAATGTGAATGCCGATCAGGCGACGTGTTCGCTGGTCACGGCGCGGCGCGCCTAAACGGCCACGCGTTCCGCTAGCGAAAAAGTTACCATCCTTGCCCCTTGGCCAAAAATCTTGGCGTTGCCATTTGAACCAAAGGCTGGGCGTAGGAACCAATTATAGGATCGCCGGTTAAGGCGAAGAGCCCACGCGGGGATGCGGGGGGCGGAGCGCGGCCAATGCCCATCTTTCGGTATTTCATGTTCGTCGGCGGAGCGCTGCTCGCACTGTTGTTCGCGGCTGATTTCGTTTGGCCGACATCGCCGGTTGCGCAGGTCGTTGCGGGTGCAAGCTACGATCAGCCGCTGATCCGGATTCGGTCCGACCGCCATCTGCCTGACCGTGTCGTGCTCGACACCAGCCAGCCGACCATTGCCGCGCCGGTGATGAAGACGGTTGCCGCCGAGGCACCTCAGCCGACCGCGCAGGTGGACCGGCTCGCTGATATGTCGGCAAAGGCGCGGGTGCGCGAGACCTTTGCCCAATTCACGCCGAAGGGCGATGTGGCTGTGGGCAGGAAGGCTGATGCCAAGCCGCAAGCCCAGGGTCAGGTGGCCCAGACCCAAGCTCCGCAGGTTCAGCCCAAGCGCAAGGTGGCTCGGGCGCGTCCGGCGGCGCAGCGTGGTCAGCGGATGATGCTGGTGGCACAGCAGCCGCATTTCGGCCTTTTCAACACGACCTGGTGACAGCGCGCCTCTGCCCCGCCTCGATTAAGGCGGGGAGGGCTTTTTATTGTCCGGCCTCTCTGCTAATTCGAACCAATCCGAGCGCCGCAGGTCGGCTGGTCTGCCAGCCTACGTCCGCGGCTTCGGTTGTGGCCCAATGCCCGGGGCCATCAGGGCGCTCGTAGCTCAGCTGGATAGAGCATCGGATTTCGATTCCGAGGGTCGGAGGTTCGAATCCTTCCGAGCGCGCCAGTGAAATCAATAACTTAGCCTGGATTTTGCTTTCTGGTCTTGCTGCGCCTGTCGCGCCAAAATCCAATGCAATTTCAATGGATCAAATACAATCAAAGCGGCTCGACGCAACACGCGGCGCGATACGTCTGTGAATAGTGCGGATTGAGAAGTTACGTCTCGGCGCGTGCGCCGCCTGCATGCCACCATCGCTCGTTGATTCGCGGAGACGAGCTATGGCTGAGGAAGCCTTTTCAATTCTCAAACTGTCGGACGTCGTTCTCGCTACGTGCACCTTGCTTGGTCCCGTGCTCGCTGTGCAAGCGCAGAAATGGGTCGAGAGCTACCGTGAAAAGAGGGATCGGCGGTTCAATATATTTCGGACCCTAATGGCGACCCGCGCAGCAAACCTCACAGCGGCGCATGTCGAGGCGATCAATGCTGTGCCGATAGACTTTTACGGCGACAAACCCATCGTCGACGCTTGGGAAGAATACTTCGAACACCTGACGAAAAGCACCGACACAGGTGCTCTGTGGGGCCAACGCAGAATCGATCTGTTCACCAAGCTGCTAGCCGCGATCGGGCAGAGAGTTGGGTACGAATTCAGCGTGGCCCAGATGAATCGCATCTATTTCCCGAATGCCCACGGGAAAATGGAAGAGGATGCAGAAGCGATCAGGACGGGCATGGCAGCGTTGTTCAAAGGTGACTATGCGCTGCCACTCGCTATCAAGAGCGTGGCCAGTGATCCTACCGCAGCAGAGATGCAAGCGAATCTGAACAAAAAGATGAATGCGGCATACGCCGATGACGGCTCACTTCGAGTGACTATCATTCCACAGCAGGGCGCGTGACAATGGCTCAAGATTTCTACGATCGCAACGGACGTGCGACACACTACGTGGACAACAACGGCACATTTTATACCTGGACCGGCCAGCCCATCGGCTTCGTGCAGGGAGAAGAACTCTATGCAACATCCGGTCGCCATGTTGGCCGGGTATCGTCAGGATGGATTAGAGATCACAACGGACACGGTGTCGCATTTTCTCAAAATGCTTCAGGCGGCCCATTACCCCCGATGCGGTCACTTCCTTCTCTTAAATCGCTGCCGTCTTTGCCTCCCTTGAGGAGCCTTCCCTCGTTGCCTCCACTGCCTGCCCTGCCGTCGCTGAGCTGGAGTGGCTACAGCGTTGACGATCTATTCGGCTAGCAAACTCACTGCTCTGTGGATGATACATGTGGAGGTTTGAGAATGGTCGACGTTTCTGCGATTGCAGCCGCAATCTCGGCATTCAAAGGGGCGAGTGACATTGGGCACGCAATGATCAATTTGCGTGACGCCGCAGCTTTTCAGTCGAAGCTGCTGGATTTCCAATCGAAGCTCATAGAAGCAAACGCTAGCGTCTTTGCAGCTCAAGATGAACGAGCTGAACTGCTCCGGCAAATCGCCGACCTTGATCAAGAAATCTCAAAGCTCAAAGCCGAGAAACGCAAGTTCGATCGTTATCAATTGAAGGACTATGGCGACAACTCATTCGCCTACGAACTAAAAGCATCTGAAGCGAACGGAGAACCTCTTCACCGAGCTTGCGCCACTTGTTTCAACGATGAAAAAATCAGCATCTTACAGTTCTCGCATAAATCGGAGGGGCAGGATTGGTATGACTGCCCTCGATGCAAGAAAAACCAACACTTCGGCACGCGCGTGCGCAGAGAATCATACCGGTCCCATGACAGCGACTTCTAGTGCATTCTAAACCCGCAGCTCTGTCCTGATCACGGTATGCACCGGTCCACGCAGTTCTGTCAGCACCCACACGAGCGCGTCAATGCGATCCGGGAATAGCCAGAGCGCAGCCACATCAGGCGTTGATTCCGTCCGGGGAAACGTTCAAATGTTTTTGGAAGAGTTATTGAAGGCTCACCAGTTCACGATAGCCGCTCTCGGCGTCCTGGGTACGTTTGCTGCTGTCACCGTGGCCCTGCTTAATTCATACATGACGGCCAGAGCGTCTCGTACCAAAATACACGCATGGGCATCGATCAACGTTGTCTACCACGATTCAATCAAGGGCACTGAGTTGCCCAGATATCTGGTTGTCTCCGTACGAAATTTGGGCGTCATGCCCGTGCACATCGGCGCCGGTTTCTTTCATTGGAAAATACCTTTCCAGCGGCAACTTTTCGAAGTTCTGCCGCTGGATATGTCGGCCGGTGACAAGTGGGCGCCACAAAGGAAATATCCGACCGAGATAAAACCGCGGACCTCCGACCGATTCTTTTTGTCGGACCTTGAGATGTTTCGGCATTACAGTCGGCAACACTTTATCGGCGCTTCGATCTGGAGCCGAATAACGGGACGCTTTTTATCGGCCGTGGTTTTCACGGACGAGGGCAAAGTCTTTAAGGTCGTTTTGGATAAATCGGTACGCAAACAACTGGCTGCAATTCGAAAGGATCAACCTCACAACAGTGCTGGAGTAGCTTAGATCTGCAACGGCTGTCGGCTAGTCATCGGCCTGTTCGTCGCAATGAATAGCGCGATACAGATAGCCAGGATCAAGTCGTCATGCGCGCCCGATCGCGCATTGTAGGTCACGCGGCCCGACTCGCTGACCTTGCGGCCGAAATCGCGCAACTCCTCTTTGAGCGCTGGCGACTCCATCAGATCAGCAGCGATCTTTAGTTCTCCCGAGTGCATCCGCGACTCGAGACCAGAGACGAGAAATCCTTTCGGCACATGATGCGTGTTGCCGCCGTTTATCGTCACTTCGTTGCCGGCGGTGATCAAGACTTTTTGCGGTCGCAAGCCGGCCCGCTCGAATTGATCCGCAACAGGCCGACCGCAGCCCGTGAAATCCAAAGCGAACGTCGCGCCGACGAGAGGTTCACGCCCCAACAAGTTCGCCACATGCTCGATTTGCTGAGGGTACGGCATTCCAAGAGGCAAGCGCTCCAAATGCCGAACTAGAAACCGTTCAATCTTGGTCTGACGCAGCACACGGTTCTTATCGTCGCGCACGTGATCGCCAGGGATGACCTTATAATTGAGTGCGCAGATGGCGCTCGGGTCTATGGACTGGCCGACGTCAAGGCCCACGATCCATTCGTCGCGCGGGCGCACGTCGGCGCGGCGCCAGCCGGACGGGTCAACCATCGTCATCATTTCCATAGCGGCCTCACCTCAGGGTCAAACATCATTTCCACCAGGCTCGAACTGAATGCAGCAATGTCCGAGTCGAGGAATTCGCAAAGGTATTCTTCGCGGAACTTCGTCTCGCCTAAATTCTTTCGCTCGCGCGCTAGGAATTCCGGTGTGATGCGCGGACAAGATCCCAATTCAACCCTGATGCGATGCCACTCGGGATCGGTCGACGTCCAAGTTTCGTAAAACGAGCCGCGCTTGCCTTTAGGTGTCGACAGATAGACGAGCTGTGCGCGTGGGTTCGTCGCCAGCATGGGGCGGATGGCGGCGATCAGTGCATCTGAACACCGCGCCGCCTCATCGATGATCGCCAGACGGACGTTGGCCAGGCCGCGGATGGTGTCGCCGTCATTGTCACCTGGCAGGGCGAGCAATCGACTACCGTTCGCAAACTCGATCCGGCGGGCGGCATCCCCGACGAGGGGCGCAGCATCCTTGATCCGATTGTGGGTGGTGCGCGATCGCAGCACAAATTCGTCGGATAAGCGCTGAGCAGGCGATGCGATCAGGATCAGGCTATCCGGCTCGGTCGTCGCGACCGACAGAGACTTGATGACGCTGGCCTCGGTCTTCCCGTGCTGCCGCGGGATCAGCATGGCCGTCTGCGGCGCGTCCGAGCGGACGAATTCGGCCTGCCATTCGTCCAGTTCGATATCCGCGTCGCGAGCCAGTAGGGCCGGATCCAATGCGCGAGCAATATCGGTTGCCATTGTATTCATGGCAACAGTACCGGGCAGGGCGGCGGCACGGGCGTAGCCTCAATGAGCAGGGGCGGCTTGCCAGCGCGCTGGGTGATGGCCGCTGCCGCGTCGGTCTCCATCCTATGGAGGGCCGCGCCCACCGCGCGCGCCGCCTCGGGGAAGGGGCGTAGCGCGGTGGTGATGGCCTGGCGAAGCGCCAGGTAATCGGCGCTGATCAGGAGCGACGTCGACCGCACGTCGTGGCGCTGCACGATCATGCCGAGCAACTTGCCGACCAGGGCCAGGTTGCCAGTAATTGCGCCTTCGGCACTGATCGCCGCTTTGATGTCGCCGAAGTCGATCGCTGTGGCTACGTGCTGTTGCAGCCGCGCCCGCTGGTGGACTAGCTGCGACAGCAAGCCTTCCTGCTCGCTCGCCTGCAGCGCTTCAAGGTCGATTTCGGTCGGCTTCTGAGCGGTCAGGATCGCCGCGCGCATGGCAGGGCTGACGTGGTTCGCCGCATGGCGGCCGACCGCATCGGCGCTGACATTGAAGCGACGCGCGAGCGCGTTGTGCGCGATGCCATGCGCAAGCCCGATCTCGATTTGATGTCGGGACTTATGCTTGCAGATTGAACACGTTGGTCCGGTCTTGGCCATGGGCAAACTCACTTGCGATTTGACACCGCGAATAGCGCCCTCGACCCGCATCACCGGCCAAAGGCGCAACATAGGCGCAACATGATATAGAAAATATCGCGATTTCAGTGCGTTAAGATGCGACCCAAAGATATAAATTCCGTTAATCGCGTTGAGGCAGGCGCGAAAGCACTGGAAAACCGGTGCGAATTCAAGGACGGTCGCGGCCCTTGCCGATTTGTAATTGCACGAACACCAAGCTGCCACCCGGCCGACCAAATGCCGCCGACGTCTAACGACCATAAGATAGCGGTCCCACGGAATTCGCCCGATGTTATTTCAAGTCACAATCGTTTGCCTGATCGCACTCAGCGTTAGCGTTCTCCTTGCTCACGCGGTCGACGCCCTCAGGTCATAGCGAGCCGAAAGCCGGCCAAGCCGTCTCCACCGTCGCCGTGTTGGGCACGCTGGGCGCAGTGGGCGCGGTTTCTCTTGTGCCTATTATTTCTTCTGTTTCTCTCTTTTCTTTCCTGTCTACACATTAGTGAACTCAGACTCTGACAACATGACAAAACGTGCCCAACGTGCCCAACACGCCCGCGTTACGGTCTTATCGGAACCAAGGGCGGTGCGTCGGCGGTCGCGCTGATCAGTCGCGCCGCAGCTAAGCGAGCATCTTCGCTCAATTCCTGACGCGCGTAGATCGTCGTCTTGCCACCGGGCATGCGCCACCGCCCGCCGCTGTCCCGAGCGTCCGGGTTCGCGACGGCGACGTATCCACATTCCGCAAGCCGCTTCGGGATTGCCCTGCGAAGCTTGGCGTCTTCGAACATCAACCGGAGCTGACTATCACCGGGCGTGCGCGCCTTGACCATTTGGAGTGTGAGGGCGTCGGGCTTGCCCATGCTTTCGATCACGTCGGACAGGTCGCCGCTCTCGGGAGCTACGCCGGCCGCGACCACCATGTGCCAAGCGGCCGTTTTCGGCGGGGGTGCCTTTGCGTTGAACGCGGTTAGGTCCAGATTGGTCAAGTAGTGCGCGACCGCTTCGTTGCCGCCGTTCTCGAACCAGGCATTGATGTCGTCCCAATAACCGGGCGTGAAATCCCCCTGTGTCCGGGTCGACACGCAAACGAAGTGCCGACGGTCGTCGGGAGCTAGGTACAGGGCGTCGAGGTGGTTCGACGTCATGATCACGCCGCTCACGTTCACCGCCGCGTACTGCGGTACATGCTTCGTGTTGATCCGATGCGCCTCCGGTGGGTTGGTGATCACGTCTTTGGTGGCGTCATAAAAGCCATAGCGGGACTCGCCGCCGAGATCGTGGACTTCGTTAATTCGGAGGATGACCGACTGCAGATAGTCGTTCCATTCTGAATTGAAGAACGTCTTGGCGGTGATCTGTTTGAAGTTCTGCGAACCGATCGCGGTGATTGCAGGCTTTAGAATCGTGTCCTTGCCGATGCCCTGCGACCCGATGAAAACGAGCGCATGGTTCACTTTGTCGCCGGGCCGCTGCACGCGGTGCGCCAGCCATCGAACGATGTGTCCAGCCTCGCCCGGATAGATCGCCTCGATATGGTTCAGCCACTTCGAAACGTCGCCCTCGATATGGTCGACGTGCGGCGGAACGTAGCGATTGAACGTCCGGTCGCCGCGGCTGCGGATCCAACCGTCTACCGTGAGAACCCTATCTTCGATGATCTTCGATTCACCGGGTGCCCAGCCCATCGATTTGACAAAGCGGTGTTGCGATAGCCAGGTGCTCGCGAGTGCCCCCGGACCTTCGGTTTTCATTGCATCTTTGACGCGGCCGATGTGCTTGTCGACGCTTGCGGAATTGAATAACTCTCCGGTCCGCTCGTAGATCATTCTGCCCGAGGGCAGATGCGCCCAATAGTCGTTCAGGGCGTGCGCCTGATCGATGGGCAATTCAGGGTGATCCGGAAGCGGCCCGAGCAACGCGGCCTCGTATTGTTCGCGCTCGCGTCGGTGCTGCTCGATGATTTCCGCAGGGATTGAAACCGGAAGCGGTAGGGGACACGTTGGGGGGGTGGGGCATCCAAAATGCTCCTTGAACATCCACGTTATGTCCTGCTTTAAAAGAGCCGGCAGGGTTTCGAGGTTCGCGCCCTCGGTTTTGAAGTCGCTCAGATTCCACCAACGACGCGTGATTGTGTCGTGCCGATCCTCCCATGACATTGCAAGGAATGCGGCAAGCCCATCTTCGCCTGGGAAGCTCAATTTAATCCGTTTGCCGATCGATATCCAATTGTCATTGCCGAGCGACTCGACGCCACTCGTCCAGCGCTCGACCTTCTTTGTGATCCACCAGAGCAATTGATCGTAGCGGACTCCATCATGCGAAACTCCGCCTACAGCATCGGGGACCGGTCCGGTAACCGCCTTTACCTCGGGCCGCTTCAAAAGCTCGAACAACGGTGCTGTCCGATCGCTATACGGATACGGAGGTGGCGCATCTGCGGCAAGAACATATGGACGGCCTCCGAACGCCGACCCAGGCGCGACGTTGTAAGCGCGGTTGCGGACCGAAATCCGTTCGCCGTCTTCCTCGCCGGTCGCCAGGGGGCGAAAATGAGAAATCATCACTTTCTGATGGCCGCGATACTGATGTGGGTCGAAGCCCTCCGGACACCGGAAAGCAAAATGCCATCCGCCCTTCGGGGAGTGACCGTAAGGCGCCGGGGTTTCGATCCCGATCTCCGCGCACCACCTGGTGAAGTGCTCCCACGCCTCGTCGCGGTCGCCGTGAGCGTCTACGTCAATCAGGACGAGTTGCGACAGGCAGGCCGAAATACCCAGTTGATGACCTTGTGTCCGCCAGGCTTGCCAGTCGAGTAAATTCGGCGTGGCATCATAGAAGCCGTTTCCGCATGCGGGCGTCTTCGTGTCTGACAGCAGCGGAAAAAGCGCGAGGGAGTGACGTTGAGCGTATTCGAAAAACTGATCTGACATTTTGCGATCTCCTCAGGCGTACGCGTGACCGAGGACGAGTTGCTTCATCTCCTCATGAGAGCGCGTGACGATGCGCTCAGGCATGACGACGAAGAATGCTGTGAAGTGGACTCCATAACGTTGACCAGAGAAGAAGGTGCCGATTGGGGTGATCGGCATAGGTACGTCCTCGGTGATATTCCAGCCGACAACGGGAATTTGTCGCAGGGTGCCGCGGTCGTCGAACCACAGCGATTCAGCATCGGATGGGGGAAGTACGTGCATGCTCGGAACTCCTTGATGATCTTGCGGAGCCCAGCAACTTTCATATTGCGATGTCGATCGAAGTATGGTAGCGATGAACTTGCGACATTCAACGGTTACTTCGACGCCTCAGCAATTGCCGTTGCTGGGGCGTTTTGTTTATGTCAGGCGGACATTGGTGGCCTGCGGTTTACCGGTGCGCGAGCTGATTTCGATCTCGAAGCCGACGTGCGTACCGACTTCCAGTGCTTCGGTTCCGTGCGGGAGTGCGCTGACGTGGCAGAACACGTCGTGTCCATCCGTCGCGATGAAGCCGAAGCCACGTTCGGCATTCCATTTCTTGACTTGTCCGATCTCCATTTCCATTTCCTTGTTTGAGGGGAGTTACGCGCAAGCTGCAGGAGCGATCTCGCGCGCTGCCAGCCAGTCTGCGGCTGCAGCCTCGCTTATCCGAGTACACTTCCCGATCTTGACCACGCGTGGTCCTTTGCCTTCCGCGCATCGTCGATAGAAGGTCGCTCGGTGGATGCGATACCGCCGGCAGAATTCATCAACAGTCAGCATGTGCCACTCCTATTCCTGAACGCAAAAAATCCCGCCGCAGGCAATCAAGCCTTTGGCGGGTTCGTCACAGCGCAAGAATGCGCTCGATTCCTAAAAAGTCGCTTAACGTCGCGGGTTGGCGCGCTTACGACCAGAGCCGGCGGGTGAAGTTCAAAAAGCCAGCCAAAGGCACACCGAACAGAATGCCGGCGGCTCCATAGGCAATCCCGAACAGCGTTGCCGTCCATGGCCCTGAACTGGTGGCAACGCCATAGACGGCGCCGATCGCGCCGAGCGTCCCGGCAATTATGAACATGTTGCGGTCGTTACGCGCCTCGACGTTGTGGATAGGCGTCCGCTTACGATTGAGGACCGGAGGACCAAAAGGTTGTCGTGACCCGCAACTCGGGCACGCAGCGGCATTCCCCGAGACCGCGTGTCCGCAGTCGTAACAATCAATAAGATTTTGAATCCGGCCCATTTCGTACCCTAAGCGATCACGCGGCCTGTACACAAGAACGGCGGCGGTGTCACTCTGTAACGATCGCAGGCATGCGTCGGCCCGGGTCGCTCGCCAGGACGCGAATTTGTGCCGCTGGGATGCCGAGCCCAAAAAGGGTCGACATCAGATCGACACGGCTTCCGCCGCTCGCGAACCGTTCGACGGCGGTCTCGTATCTATCCATATCGGCAAGCGTACGAAGCGCGACGGCGCGCGCGCGGATCGTTTCAAGCATGGCGATGCTGCCCCCTCATGATTCCCCGCGAGCATGGAACCATGACGCAGCGCTATCGTCAAGATAATTTCGGATTTATGTAAATTGTCAACATTGTGCTGATAGTCACTCGGCTGCCAAAATCGCTATTTTGGAACAACAACGTCGCTCGCGTAGTCCTCCAATATAGCTTGCACTTGATTGGCGCTGAGATCCTTGAAGATCGACTCTATCACTGCCTTTTTCATTTCGAGCACTGCATTACGAACGCACTGTGCCACTACATCCGGCCATGTAGAGTTCTGTGCTGCGCCGCGCCCCAACTCGTAGCAAGCTGCTATCGCAATCCCCACAATCGCAGTCACGCGGTATACGTGAATATCGCCCACACTAACCCGTGCCCACCGTAGGTCTATCGAAGAATCGATCGTGAGTTTTCCAGTGGCAGCGTCAAATTTTATTAGAGGGTCAGACAACTTGGTTTTAGCAAGTTCGTTAGCGACAATCTTTGTTGCTGCTTCATCTGAAAGGGGCGCACCTTTGAATTTCAGCACCTCGGCAGTTATTGGGTCCTCTGCCTGTGAAAATTGAGAATCCAACGCGCCCGTGAATTTTCCGAACAGGGGGTTCGTGCTGTCGAGCAAGTGACCCCGTTGGGCAAATTCGAGCAACTTCGCGTCGTTTCTGAAAATTGCCTCCGCCTCATCAAGCTCTATGGGCTTCAGAGCGCGCTTGGGCGCCTTGTTTCCCCATATCAGAATGATGTCTTGCACAATCTCCGCGACCGATCTTCGTTGAGCATGCGTAGGTGCAATCAGGAGCGCCAGACTAAGAATAATGACGAGCGGTTTCACAATTCGCTCCTAAACAACGCATGAACGAAAGTTAGTATAGCGCATTCCTGCAACTAAAAATAGAGACGACAGTTCGTCGGTTCGAACAAGCGATCTAGACATTCCTCGGCGACATAGGCGAGAGCCTTACGCCGCCCTTCGATATGCCTTGAAGAACCCATCGACCCACGCTAGTTCGCTCGCCACCATGGGCGCAATCATCGGCGGCAAAGCGTCGGCAATGAATAACTCGCGTTTCCGGAGATCTAAGATCGCTGGCGTGCAATCAGCGAAGTCGCCAACGCATAGATTTTGCTTCATCAAATAGAGCCCGCATCCTGCCACGTTTTTCGGAAGACTGAGACTCTGCGACGTCCAGAGATGAACCATTAGTCGATGGTTTCCCCTGATGCAGCCGAATGCCGGGTCCAATTTGACGGTAAGAAATCCCTCCGGACTTGAAACGGACGATGAAGGGCAGTCAAAAAAGCTCTGAACGTTTTGCTTCTTCAACCACTTGTCGAGCGATTGTAGCGCGGCGAGATTGTGCTTTTTCTCGACGAGCCTATCGATGGCTTGGATAGGCTTTGCGCAATCCTCTAAGCTATTACCCTTGACGGTGAGTCCTCTGGCAGCCTCTTTCAGCATCCAGTAAAAATCGTAGCCGCCGGGCTCTAAATATCGAGCGTACGCTACAGCCTTTTGCGGTGTGCTCTTCGACAGGATTTTAAGAAACGCATTCAACGAAACGGTCGGCATCGGACCTCCGAATCAGAAAGCAGCTCAACTCCTCTAGCTGGCTGATTCGCAGGTGATTTGACAAGAGCCCTTCGGTGGGCGTCCCCACTAAAAGTCTTAACGATCGAACCGGCAGGCGTCCCCACCGGCTCGACCGCCGGACCACGTCGACTAAGCGTCCCTAGTCTCGGTGGTCACTTTTGCCAAACCTGGCACGTCGCATCTCGCGAATGCTTCGGTGCGGCAAATTTCTGAAAACTCCGCATAAGCGCGATGACCCAGCAACCGCCGCAGCCGGCGGGCGTAAAGCCGTCGCGTCTCACGTTCGATGCGCAGAGCGCGCAGCAACGCTCGGTTATCGTCACTCATCGCTACGCTCTGGCCAGCGCCAGGCCACGAATTCAACCTCGGCCTGGTCGGCCTCATCAAACTCAGGATCTAGCAATCTATTTTCTGGCACGTCCTCGCGCTCTCGTGGTTGCGATTGCTTGGGCGTGCTCATCCGACACCCGATCGTGCCGCGAGCAGGTCAGCCTCGAAGTCGAAAACGATCTGACGAATTTCGTCGGTCACGCGAAATCGCCACCCACGACGAACTCGTTCGTGACAATGACGCCGAAGTCTCCGCCCGATCGCTTTGTCACAAGGATAGAGCCGCCCTGATATTGCGAGGACAGCGCAGTTTTGCCGGACTTGTTCGACGCGTTATTCGCCGCAACCAACGTGACAGTACCGGTGCTGTACTGAAGGAAGCCGGCGGAAAATCCAGAGTGAAGGTCGGGCGGAACGGTCACCGTGACGTTTGCTGTGTCATCGCACCGAAACAGCTTCCCGATATCTTCGCTCTTGAGGGTAAAACTGCCTGTGAAGGGGACAACTTGGACTCGGCCTGTGCTGTAATCGTAGCTCATACTACGACTGCCCAAGTGCGCGAGCGAGATCGGTCGGAAGCGGCGTCTTGGCCGGCGCAGCCTGGCGCGGATCCGGCGAGGGCGTGATTTTCACGTCGATGGCAGGCTGAAGTGCTTCGTTGACTTGGCGCGCGGCGGAATCGGAGTTGAGAGTCTTGACCATGGGCTTGGCTCCTGTGGGGTTACGATTGGTTGATGAGGCGTTCGACATCGGCGGCAAGATGCCGCTGATCCTGCACGCGCTCATTGAGGAAACCGTCGAGCGCGATGTTGTTCGGAAGCTCGCCGAGTTCGCCGTAGGTTTGGGCCATGGCATTGGTGACGTTCACAAGCAGAGTGGCTGCGTCGCGTTCGGCTTCCAGCGCTGCGGTCATGCCGGGGTGCGCCAGTTCGATTGCATGCGTGCGCGCCACGTTGACCGTCTGCGCATCTGCGCCGACCAGTTCGGGTGCTTCAAGGATGGTGGTCAGAAAGAGCGGCGACATGGTCTGGATCAGGCCGCGCAATTCCTGATTGGACTTGCCGGCGAGGCGGGCGCGTGCCTGGCTCCGGAGCGCGGCGCCGGCCGAGTCGGTCGGTTCGATCTCCGGCAGCTTCATCGCGGCACGCTTTTCTTCGATACACTCGGCGAGGCGGCGGGCGATCATCTTGATCTTTATCACCTCCCATGCACGCGAACCGATGATGTCACGCGACTGCTTGGTCTTGCCGGCGGGGCTGAGATCCTTGTTGTCGCGGACGGCCGCAACGGACGCCCTGGTCACGTCGTCCAAGGTGCGATGCAGTTCGATCGTGCTCACCAGCGCGTTCCGGATCGCTGCGTTCGAGATCGCCGCGGCGGCCTGCTCGATGTGACGGAAATAGGGTTGGTTCATTGGGTGTCCTGAATGTTGAGGGTCACGCGGCGACGCTTGCGCGCGGCGTTGCGGCGGATTGGAAGCTGGCTAGGAAGGTGGGGACGTGCATCCCCCAGCGGCCGGCGATCTTTTTCGCGCCAGGCACGCGGCCTTGGTCGAGCATGTACCAAGTCGTCTCTTTTGAACGGCCGAGATACTTGCCGATATCTGCAGCGCCCCAAACGAAGTCGTTCGGCGCAGCGATGGAATTTGGGGTTTCGGTTTTCACGCGAGGCTCCAGACGGAGGCTCGCAAGGCATAAAAAAGCCGGAAGCGAGCCATGGTGGCTTCGTGCTCCCGGCAGCATCTCGCTGTCGTCAAGAACCGCTACAGCATCCCGCTGCTGGTTCCGTAGAGAGGTGTAATCAAACCCGACAATACTCGGTAAAGCTTAATCGAACGTTACCTAACCGAAGTTGCCCTCGGCTGCGGCCAACTCCGCAGAATCGTCGGCACGCGGAAACAGATGGCCGTATCTATCGGCCGTCATCGTGATGCTGGAATGACCCATGCGGTCCTGCACCTCCTTGAGATTCAATCCCAAACCGACCGGCGGGCGATTGATGCACCAACTTGCGAAATAGTGACGGAGCGCGTGGGTGCCGGAATACTTCGCCTGCAGCACCGGCTTTCCGTCGTCATCGTGGGCGGGAGCGCCTTGCTCGTCCACAACGGGCGCCGTCACGCCAGCCGCAATCATGGTCGGGATTACTCCGCGTTTGACGATGTTCGAATGATTCTCGATGTTGCCCGAGCCGTTGGGAAAAACGTAGAGCAGCTCCCGAATCGGTTCGCCGCGCTCGTCGCGTCGACCAGTGTTGCGGCGAGGGCAGGTTAATTTCCATTCTCGGAGGGTGGCTAGTGTTTTCGGGGGGACCGGTATTGTCCGCTCGCCGGCTTCCGACTTCGGCCGGCCGATCTCGTTGAATGCATCCGCACGCTGGCGCACGTGAAGTTTGGCTTTCTTGAAATCGATGTCTTCCCAACGGAGGCCGCGCAGTTCCGACGCCCGCAACCCACAACGAATTGCTACGAGCATCAGCGGTCGCCAACGCCCGTCAACAGCTTTGAGGATCGAATCGATTTCTTCCGGGGTTGGAATATCCACACCGACTTTAAGCTTTCCCTTCGCACGGCGCTCCGCCTGGCGCTCCTTGCCACGCTTGCGGCCGGCCCGAAGGCTACGGACGACGTTCTGGCCGACTTGCCCGCGTTCTTGAGCATCGGCGAGCAGGGCGCCCAAGTCTCCTGTTACGCGCTTCACCATATCGGTCGACCGTGGCTCGGCTTCGGCCTGTCCGGGCGCCGGAGCGCCTTTGCGAAGCTTGTCCTGCCAATCGCGGACGATTGCGATGGTGAGGGCAGACAGCTTTATGCCGCCAAGGTAAGGGCTGATGTGGTCCCGGAAATGCTGCTCGTAACCATCGCGGGTTGTCCGTTCCAGATCTCCGCACGCATCAAGCCAGTTGCGGCCGGCCTCCGCGATCGTGATGCTTTTCGAGTGGGGGACATGCACGCCCTTGGCAACGTCGACCCGAACCTGTGCATGGAACGCGTCCGCATCCTTTTTGCGCTGGAAGAACTTTAGGTGCCTGCGACGCTTGCCGCGGCTGTCGAGTTCTGGAGTGCTGTATTGGACTACATAGGCTTGTCGGGTTTCGCCGGTTTTGGTGATCCACGTATGAGTTCGAACCGACATGCTGCGCCCCGTCGTAGGAATTCGGGCCGAAGTTTACAGCAGGCGCAGCAAAGGCGCAATATACGGCAAAATTATCTAGCTGTTTCAACGTATGACATCGGATTTCGATTCCGAGGGTCGGAGGTTCGAATCCTTCCGAGCGCGCCATTTTGTCGGTTGTTCAGCCTTCAGGTCTGACCGCTCAATCCGCAAGTCAAAGGAACGGGTTCCGCCGCAGCCTCACGCGCGAGCCAGAGCAGGCATTGCGCAGTGTGGTTGTGATCAGTGCGCGGAAGACCGCCTTGCCGGGCCCGTGCCAGCGTGTCCGAGGGCGCTTCATGGAAGGTCGCGCGGTACGCTGCGGCAAACTCACCGAGGTGATGAAAGCCCTGCGCGCGCGCGCACGAGGCGACTGACGCGCCACCGCTCCTGAGGAGCTGCGTGCGGGTGGCCCATAGTCGCTTCAGGCGAATGTACTGATGCAGGCTCATGCCGCGCACCTTGGCTACTGCACCGCCGAGGGTCCGGATCGAGACGCCGAACTCACCGGCGAGATCTGCCGTATAGATCGGGGCGGTCGGATAGGCTGCGACGTAATCGTCGATCCGCTGCACGAGCCTGGCAGATCGCGCGCCTGCATTCGGGGCGTTACGCTCCGACAACGGATTCGTTCGAAACAGGTCATCGAAGGCGAGCAGCAGGCCCTCCTGGAGATGGGCGGCGGCTTCCGTGGTCTCGAACATGTGCGGTGCGACCGATGCGGTCCTGAGGATGTCTTGCACAAGCTGGCGCGCGTAGAGATGAGCGGCGGAGTCAGCGATGCGAACCCACAATGCGTCGGCGCGGTCGAACCAGCCGCGATCCCTGAGCGCGGGCGAGAACATGATCAGCGCGTGATGATTGATCTGGGGCTCGACGAAGTGGCAGTCATGGTTGCCGCGCAAGGCAATGAAGAAGCGTGAGTCGAGATCCATTCCGCTCGAGCTGGCGCGCAGATCGTCGCTCATCGGCAGGATCACCATGCCGCCGGGCGCGCGGTAGGCAGTGTCAAGGATGCGTGCAAACGATCTCGCGACGATGATCCTGCATGCCGGCAGGTTCACGATCGCCCGCGCGGCTGCGAAATTGGCGACGTCGAGCGGAATGCTGCGGGCGTCCTCCAGCGACTCAGCCGGTCGAAACGCGTCGACATCGGTAAACCGGGTCAGCTGGAGTGCGGAAGAGGGGGCGAGAGCGTCGAAGAACATGCGTCCGGCCAGATGCTGCAATGTGAAAATAAAATGAACGTCAGTACATGGCCATCAATGGCGAAACACGACGATTCAGTAAACAGGATTCAGCGCCGTAATATTGCGGACATCATGCCACCAAGGGCTGTTAGATTGATGTCACCGTCAACGGTCTCGGCTCATGGGCTGACCGGTGGCGAGGTCAATGAAATGGAGCCTCGTGCAGGCAGGGCAGGCGAAGGGCTCGAAGCTTCGCCCCTCGCGTCCCTGCCGCTTCACGAGATGGGTTTGCACGTTCATGCCCGTCTGCGGGCACTGGAAAACAATCAAATCGGCCATCGGCACAGAATGGCCGCACGGCAAATTTCATCTTTGATCTGGATCAGTTTTGGAATTGCCTCTGTGTAGCCGCGAGCGTGCATCGACAATCGATGGTTTCGCAAAAGCGAAGGGGCCCTCAAGGGGCCCCTTCAAAATCACCAGCGACGATAGCGTGGCCCGTAGTAGCGGGGGCCATAGTAGCGCGGCCCATACCCATAATATCGGGGTCCGTAAAAGGGCGCCGGCGCGCCGTAGTAGCCGTAATAGTTCGGCCGCCAGAAACAGCGTCCCCAGGCGTCGCAGACCATACGGACCTGCTCGACGTCCGAGACCTGCGGCGCCGCGGGTGCAGGCCCGATGGGCATGGCGGACGCCGCCGGCGATGCCATGAGGGCACCGAAAAGGGACGCGGCGACGAGGCCAATCTTTGGATTCATGATGTCTTCCTCTGCTTACGCGATGCAGGATATCGAAGTTGTTCTGATCAAATTGTGGCGGACCCGAAATGTAATGCTGATGAACAAATCTTCAGCCGCTCCACCGCAGGCTTGACCTCGACTCCGCAAGAATAATTGGGCGCTCGTGTGTCGACCAATGCTTCGCTCGCGCTTCGACTGTCTCGCGGGACCTCGCTGATATTCTTGATTTTGCTTAATTCGCCGGTGCGGCTTCCTCGGTAGTCTTGTCGTCGTGTGCGACGGACAGGCGCTCATCCTGGAAAATCCCGGCGATGAGATGCTTCCAAACCTTCACACCAGGCGGCGCAGGGCGCTTCCCGGGCGAGGTCGGCAAGGACCTCGTCAAGTTGCCGGTCTATGCGATCGAGAAGCAGGTGCTGCTGTCGGGGGCCATCGGTGAGGCCGCGCGTCGCAAGACGCCGCGGCGGCGCCCCTCAGTAGCAGGGATGCCGCCGGCCATCTTGGCCGACATAGGCGGCCGCGCTCTGGTAGCAGTGATTGGTCGACGGGCCGTCATAGAAGGCGAAGGTGCCGGAGGTGATGCCCGGGCCGTAATTGTGCAGATAGCTGATCGGGTAGGGCAGCGGGTTGGCGTAATAACGGTGGTGCCGGTGATGTCCCCGTGCCTCCGCAAGGCCAGGGGCTAGGATTGCGGCCGACAGGGCAGCAACCGCGGCTACAAGCTTCAACTTGCTCATCTCGATTCTCCGGAACCCGCGCGAATATGTCTGTCATCTATAGCCATTTCGGGTCGCCGGGGCACCCGTCCGGGACCCAGAAATCGGGGCAAACCCCGCAGATTCCCGGGTGGGTGTGACAGAATTGCCGGAACTGCGTTCGAACCCTGCCCATTTTTGGCCTTTTCGGGATGCTTAACGAATTCCCCACACAAGTATGGCCAAAGAGAATTCGCTTTAAAATTCCCCGCCGGCCCCGGGGTTGTCCTTGGGATGCTCTTCGAGGCCGGTTCATTCCTGCAAGGTTTTCGTCGTCACGCTGCCATGCGCATCACGCTCCTTAGCCTGCTGTTGCTCCTCGTCGCTGCTGCCACGCCAGCGCGCGCCGAGCTGCACATCACGCGCGACCATGGCGGCTACGTCGAGGAGTACAAGGTCAAGTACAAGCGTGTCCGCGACAAGGGCGAGCGCGTCATCATCGACGGCATCTGCAACTCGGCCTGCACGCTGGTGCTCGGCATCGTGCCGATGAACAAGATCTGCGTGACGCCGCGCGCGAGCCTCGGCTTCCACCAGGCCTATTACGACAAGGCCTTCACCTTCGGCATCAAGGTCACGAGCTCGGAGGGGACGTCGGACCTGATGTCGTACTATCCCGATACGGTGAAGGACTGGATCCGCCGCAATGGCGGGCTCACCACCGACATGAAGAAGATCAAGAACGGGGTGGATCTCTGGAAGATCATTGATCCCTGTCCGGAAGAATGGTGATCGGCTGATCTGAGCCGTCGTCTTCCTCGCAGCGCAGCATCCGAAATTCGCATTGCCGCACCGCCCCCGCTCGGGCAATGAGGGCGGCAATGAATCATAATCAAGATCATTTGGCCGCGCGGGCGGCGCCGGTGCTGTTCGTGCTGCTCTGGAGCACCGGCTTCATCGGCACCAAATACGTCATCAACAACGCCGATCCCTTGACCTATCTCGCCATCCGCATGGCGGTGGTGGTCGGCCTGATGACCATCATCGCAGGCATTGCCCGCCCGAAATGGCCTGACCGCATCGGCATCGCGCACAGCGCAGTCGCCGGCATTCTCGTTCACGGCTTCTATCTCGGCGGCACTGCGATTGCGATCGCGCATTCAATCCCGGCGGGACTTTCCGCGCTCATTCCGGGCCTGCAGCCGATCCTGACCTCGACTATCGCCAACCGCTGGCTCGGCGAGAAGGTGACGCCGGTGCAATGGGGCGGTTTGCTGCTCGGTCTCGGCGGCGTGGCGCTGATCCTGCACAACCGCCCCATGACCGGCGAGGCCGGGCTCGGCTGGCTCGCCTCGATCGTCTCGCTGATCAGCATCACGCTAGGCACGCTCTATCAGCGCCGCTACTGCAATCACATCGACTGGCGCGCC
Organism: Bradyrhizobium monzae; assembly: GCF_021458635.1. GTDB lineage: Bacteria > Pseudomonadota > Alphaproteobacteria > Rhizobiales > Xanthobacteraceae > Bradyrhizobium. The sequence goes on along the minus strand of NZ_JAIRDQ010000001.1, from coordinate 166,249 downwards.
GGCAATCTCGTCCAGTATGTGGCCGTCACGATCTTCTTTACGGTCGGCGCGTTCCTGTTCGAGGACCGTGTCGTGCACTGGACGCGGGAGTTCGTGCTAGCGCTCGGCTGGCTTGCGGTCGCGCTCTCGATCGGGTCGATCGGGCTGTTGTATTGGTTGATCCGCCATGCCGCGGCGACCTCGGTTGCGAGCCTGTTCTATCTGGTGCCCGCGGTCACCGCGCTAATGGCCTATCTGCTGTTCGGCGAGAAGCTCGATGCGCTCGCAATCGCCGGCATGGCGATGTGCGCGGCCGCGGTATTCGTGGTCAACCGGCGCTTCGGCGCGTAGGCCCCTCTGCCGGAATACATCCCTGACGTGCGGGCCGTGTTCGTGCTAGGCTTGCCGCATTTCAGTTTCCCTTTCACGCGGTGATTTCCATGAAGAAGGCGAAGCGTGCACTGCTCGGCAGGTCCCCGAAGCCGGTTCGGATTGCTTGCATCAACTACGCCAGGGAGTCGATCAAGGACCGCGACATGAGCCGGCTCACCGCGGCACTCCAGAGGTGTTACGACAAGCATTTCCTGCCGGTGTGGGGCTATCCGGTCGACCTCTACGTCACGCGCAAGCCGAAGGCCACCGACTGGCAACTGGTCTATTTCGACGATGCCTTGCACAAGAACATGCTCGGGCGCCATGAGCTGACCCATCGCGGCCAGCCGATTTCGAAGATCTTCGTCAAGGCACTGGGCGAGGAGCCGATCAGTGTGGCGGCTTCGCACGAGCTGTTCGAAATGGTGCTCGACCCCATGGCCAATCTCTGGGCCGACAAGAATCCGAACACCCAATATGCCTATGAGGTCTGCGACGCGGTGGAGGAGGACTCCTTCGACGTCGACGGCTTACCGATGTCGAACTTCGTCTATCCGTCCTGGTTCGAGCCATTCAAGCATCCCCGCGGCACCAAGTTCGACCACAAGGGAACGCTGAAGGCGCCGTTCTCGATGACCGAAGGTGGCTACGTCATCAAGAAGGTCAACGGGAGGAAGGTGATCAAGGCGTTCGGCTCACCCGCGAAGCGGCGGCGCTTCAACGCCGAAGACCGGCGCGGTCATCGCAGCGAGTTTCGCGATCCGAAGGGCGTTCACCATCCGGGCCGCCGCAAGTCCAAGCGTTGAGGTGGGGTAACTTGGCGAGGACTCTCCGGGCGCGCGCGCACCCGGAGACTTGCTCTCAAGCGGCGATCAGCGCTTCGCCTTCTTGGCCTTTTTCTTCTTGGCAGCCTTCTTCGCGGTCTTCTTGGCCGTTTTCTTGGCGGCCTTCTTCACGGACTTCTTGGCCGTCTTCTTCGACGACTTCTTGGCGGCTTTTTTAGCCTTCTTCTTGGAAGCCTTCTTTGCCTTTTTCGGCGCGACTTTCTTCGCGACCTTCTTGGCGGCCTTCTTCACCTTCTTCACAGCGGTAACGGCGGCGTCCTTGGTCGCTTCCACGGCGCTGGTGATCGTCTCCATCGCCTGCTCGGTGATCGGCTTATCGTCGTCCATATCGTGTCCCCCACGGTTTGCATGGAGCGATGACGATAGCGGGTTTCATAATTGTGTCAAAGCAACGCTCAACCTTTGCGGATCTTTGCATAAGCGGCGAGCGCGCGCTCGCGTCCTTTGGCATGATCGAGGATCGGTTGCGGATAGGTCTTGCCGAGCGCGACACCAACACTCGCAAGCTCGATCGGCGTCGCCTGCCACGGCTGATGGATCAGTATCGTGGACATCGGCTGGGGCGCGGTGGTGACCGCGGTCTCGTCGACCGCGGGTCTGTTGGTGGCGGATCGTGTGACCGGATAGGGCCCTTTACTTGGGCTGCGGCACGATCCGGATGTAGGGCTTCGGTTCCTTCCAGCCCTGCGGGTAGATCGTCTTGGCCTCATCGTTGGAAACCGAGCCCGCGATGATGACGTCATCGCCCTGCGACCAGTCAGCCGGCGTCGCGACGCGATGCTTGGCGGTGAGCTGGAGCGAGTCGATCACGCGCAGGATTTCCTGGAAGTTCCGGCCGGTGGTCATCGGATAGACCAGCACCAGCTTGATCTTCTTATCCGGCCCGATGATGAAGACGTTGCGGACGGTCTGGTTGTCCGCCGGCGTGCGGGTGAGGGGATCGCCCGAGGTCGAGGCCGGCAGCATGCCGTAGAGTTTCGAGACGTTGAAATCGGTGTCGCCGATCATCGGGTAGTTCGGGGCGGCGCCCTGGGTCTCCCTGATGTCCTCCGACCACTTCGAGTGGCGATCGACCGGGTCGACCGAGAGGCCCATCAGCTTGACGCCGCGCTTGTCGAACTCCGGCTTCAATTTGGCGAGAGCGCCGAGCTCGGTCGTGCAAACCGGCGTGAAGTCCTTCGGGTGCGAGAACAGCAGCGCCCAGCTGTTGCCGATCCAGTCGTGGAACTTGATCTTCCCTTCGGTGGTCTCGGCTTCGAAATCAGGGGCGGTGGTGCCAATCGGAAGTGTCATGGTTCTACCTCATCGCATTGAATTTGCTTGAGAATTACTGTCTGGCCGTCATCATCAGTATAGGGCCTCACCGACCCCAAGTGAACGTCAACTGAACCGGTTGAAGTAAAATGTGAATTCCTTCTCTGAAGGGCCGATTTCCTAGCACTTTTCTGTTACGGGGTCGCCTGCGGCGAAACATCCCCGCCGGGCCTTCACGGTCTCGATTGCCGCGATAAAGCCGTTTATGACCCGCATCACGCTCGCCCGACGCTCTCCGGAACCGAAACGGTCCTCTTAGCGACTAATCGGCAACCATTGAGAAAAGTCGCGATCCCCATATCGAATCATTAACCACCCCTTTACGCCCGCATGAAAATGCTGGTCGATCAGAAGAAATCTGGAAGTGAACTATGTCCGCCGCACTGCCCAAGTCCGCTCAAATGTCCGTTGAGTCTCCGTCCCTCGAACCGTCCTGCTGCGATACCGCGGCCCATGCGCTCTCCATCGTGCGCGACGGCGTGATCACGGGCGAAGGCCCCACCACCAAGGGCCGGGTGCACTTTTCCCGCTCGCTCGATGCCGATGACACCGCCTGGTGCACCCGGATCCTGACCGCCACCGCGGTCAACGATCAGCCGGTGAGCCGCGCCGAAGCCGAGGCGCTGTTCGAGATCAACGAGGCCGCGACCGAGCGCACCGATGGTGGCCGGTTCGACGATCTGCTTGCCAAGGCCGTGGCCCATTACGCCGCGAGCGCCTCCGGCGTGAAGGTGCCGCCGCGCAACGTCGCGCTGGCGCAGGAGATCGAGAGCTGGGCGCCGTCTTATGCGTCCAGGGTCAATAGCGAGATGCTGGAGTGGATTGCCGGCCAGATGCGCGGCAAGCGCCACAACAACCGTCGCCTGATGGCGATGGTGGCGACCTTCCTGGGCGCCACCGCGCTGCCTCTGGCGGGCCAACTGCCGAACGTGTTCGACATTGGCATGTGATTTTCGCAGCTCTTCATGAGGGCGAGTAAAAGCGGCGGGGTTATTTCCCCGCCGTTTTTTGTTTGCCGGCGTCCGGCTCGAGGCCCAGCGTGCGGCCGGGGAAACCGGCGGCATCGAAATAACGCTGGCTGCCGACGCGCTGGACGTTGAGCACGGTCTCGAGACCGTTCTCGGACTTCTTCTTCGACTTCTCCACGGCCTTGAACGCCTTCGGCACGATGCCGTTGGGAAGTGCCTCCGACATCACGCGGCCAACCAGGCCGCCATTCTCCGCGCCGCGCAGGCCGAGCAGCTGAGCCGCAGTCATGCCGACGTCGGCATTGCTGACCGGCAGCTCGTCGACGAAGCCGGCTTTGAAGTCCGGTCCGATCGCAGCCATGAAGTTGTAGGTGTCGCCGCGGCTGAAGCTGCCGTGCATGCCCTGGCCCTGGCGCAGCACGGTGTCGGCCACTTGGACCGAGCAGTTGGTCGGTGCGTCGCCGCATTCGCTGGCATAGGAGCGGAAGTTGACCACGATCGCGGGCGTCGGCGTTGCGGCCTTGCCGCGCAGATTGACGCTCGACAGCGGCAGGGTGCCGGGGAAGCGGCCGAGCCGATCGTCGACGAACAGGCCGGAGACGTAGTCCTGCTCCATCAGGGCCTTGATGGTCTTGGCCACCAGCTTCTTGTCCCTGTTCGGCAGGTAGATCAGGTCCGAGCCGCCATTGGTGGCGACGACGAGGTCGGGCTTGGTCGGGTCCTTGCCGAGTACGCCGTTGCCGGCCTTCGGGTGGGCGTTGCCGGTGACGGCCGCGTTCTTGTCGTTGGGGTCGAACAGCGGCAGGTCGAGCGCCTTAGCCAGATCGAGGGCGAGGAAGCCCATCGGCAAGAAGTCCTTCGGCGTGTCGTCATAGCTGACCTTGGCCGAGGGGCTGGTCTTGCTCTCCTTGGAGATGGTCGAGAAGCCGTGGTCGGCCTGGATCATGATGTTGGTGCTGGCGGCAAGGCCGAGCTCGTCCAGCGCCCTGCGGAGCTGGGCGAGGTTGTTGTCGACGTTCTTGATGCTCGCCATCGTGCTCGGGCCGTTGATGCCCGGCAGGATCTGGTTGAGGCTGTCGCCCTGGTTATGCTGGGTGCCGTCGGGATCGCGCGACCAGAACACCAGCACGAATGGCTTGTTGCGCGCCTTGAACATCGGCAGCACCACCTTGGTGGCGACGTCGGCGAAATAGGCCTGCTGTACGATGTTGGCCGTGGTGGTGCCGGGCGTCTTGGCGTCGCCCGCCTTGCCGTTGTCGCCGCGGCTGGGCGTGGTGAGCGCGAGACCGGCCTTGGTCAGCGCATCCTTCATCTCGTCCGACAGTGCCACGCCGGCCTTGCTGCCGGTGGCGTCGTCGATGACGATCGAGTGCTTGCCCGGCTTCTCCGGATGGTCGGTGTGGTCCCACTGATAGGTCGGACCGACCTTGCCGATCGCGGCGGTGCTCAGGCCCTTGTCGCGGGCCATCTTCAACACGGTTTCTTCGTTGAGATAGTCGCCCTTGAAATGCTCGTCGACGTCACCGATCACGGCGTCGTTCTCGATGAAGGGGACCACGGTGTCGCCGGCCGGACCTGAGGTGTAGTTGGTCCAGATCGTGTTGGAGAACACGCCGGTGTCGCCGAGGTAATGGCCGGTCGACATCGCCGAGCCATTGGCCATGGTGAAAGTCGGGAACAGCGAATGCGAGTTCTTGAAGTTGACGCCCTTGTCGCGGACCTCAGCCATCGCCGGCGCGGTCTCGGGGCTGATCTTCAGCGCGCGCAGCCCGTCGGGGATGAACAGGATCAGGTTGCGGGGCGTGTTATTCTGGGCGGAGGCAAATCCGGTGGACAGCACTGTCAGTCCGGCTGACAGCAACACCAGTGAACGGCGCATCAAAATCTCCTAGCGGTGAGGCGGCTTGGCCGCCGAACCGCGGCCCCCGGCAATCGTTTAGTTTTGCTGTATGACGGTTTTGTTACAAGAGCGAGCGTGCATGCAGAAGTGACCGGGAGGTGGCCGGACATCCACGGATTCGTCATTGCTGGGTGGGGAAGGGGGCTCTCGTGTCCCGGACGCGCTGCAGCGTGCAACGCTGCTGCGCAGAGCCGGGACTCAGCAGGCCGCGCACTCGCCGCCAAATGGGCCCCGGCTCTGCAGCGCACCGCCGAAGAGGCGCTGCGCTGCGTCCGGGGCACGGGATCGCTGTCCGCAAGCACACATTCTCGCAGACACACCTTCGCATCCTCGCGGCTTGTTCGCCCGAGCTTTGCTTCGTCGCCTCGCCCTCCATTGAAAGAGGGCGCAGGGAAGGCCGGGAGCCGGCTGGCTCCCATTGACCGCTATGCCATGAGTAGATTGCGCTACACTGCACAGCGGGTAACAGGGCAGCCGGAGGCATCCCGGCCTTCCCTGCGCGGATGGTTGGAACGGCTTATGTCGTGCTCTCCCCGGGGAGCGATGCACTATTGCCCCCGTCGTCTCGCGGATGACTGATACGGAGGCCCGGTTGGGCCACACGCATCACCACGAGGCTTGGCGCACAGACTCCGGGCGCCAGGACCACACGATTTCGCCGTACCCAGATCACACCGGTCGTGCGCGCGACGCTTTTGCTCACGGTTGCCCGCCCTGCAAAACCCTTCGCGCCGATGTGACCCGCGTCCACCGCCGCCCGGCCCGCGTTCGTGACGATCGCGATACGCCCCTCTTTCCTGGGCCGGAGTGAGTAGCTTCTAACAAAATTCCGAATTCGAATAAAGAGAAATATTTTGTCGCAATATTCTTGACCCGGGCTTTGGTGCTTCGCCCGACGGGTGGCACAAGGGATTGTGGCCGGGACGGTCATTCCGGCACGGTCGTCACTTGAGGATTTTGTGCGAGCGCCTGTACCGGCTTGACCTCTGCCGGGTTGGCTCTGCTCCCGATCGGATCGCGCCGCGGCGAAAGCGGGGCTGCCTTGAGCGCATAGACGATCGCGATCTGGGTCCGGTTATGGAGGCGGTATTTGCGCATGATGTTGCCGATATGCGCCCGCACCGTGTTCTCCGAGATCTTGAGCTCGTAGGCGATGTTCTTGTTCTGCAGTCCGCGTGCGATGAGCATCATCAGCTCGCGCTCGCGCGGCGTCGGCGTAATCAAATCCTTCGAATCCAAGCTCATGACTTGCTCCTCCCTGGCCTCTGGTTTGATGTCGTGGCCAATCCGGCATGATCTCATTCCGTCTTGAGCGCCTCGATTGGACTGAGCTTGGACGCCTTGTGTGCAGGATAGAAACCGAAGATGAGGCCGGTCGCGATTGAAAAGGCGAGGGCCAGGGCAATCGCTTCGCCGTCGATGGAGGTGATCCAGCCGGCCATGCGCGCGACCGTCATCGACAGCGTGACGCCGCCGAGCACGCCGACGGCGCCGCCGAGCAGGCAGAGCACGAGCGCTTCGCAGAGAAACTGGAGGCGGATGTCCCGCATCCGCCCGCCGAGCGCGCGGCGGATCCCGATTTCGCGGGTGCGCTCGGTCACCGACACGATCATGACGTTCATGATGCTGATGCCGCCGACGAGCAGTGAGACCGAGGCGATGGCGACGAGCAGGAGCGCCACGGTGCGGATCGCTCCCTGCTGCGCTTCCATGGCGGCGGCCGGATCCTGGACCTTGAAGTCGTCCTCCTGACCGGCCGGGACGTGATGCCGCTGCCGCAGCAGGCTTTCGATTTCGGATCGCGCACCGGCCATCTGACCGTCGGCGGCCACCTTGGCAATGATGTAGGCGACCGAATCCCGGTTGATGTTGCTGGCGCTGCCGAGGAAGCGGAGCTTGGCCGTGGTGAGGGGGACGAAGGCGACGTCATCCTGCGCGGGGTCCTTGCGATCGAGCACGCCGACCACTTCGAGCGGGACCTTCATGATCCTGATCTGCGCGCCGATGGGATCGTCTCCGGGGGCGAACAGTTCTCTGGCAACCGTGCTTCCGAGGATCACGACTTTTCCCGCGGCGGCTTCCTCGGCGCTGGAGAAATAGCGACCGGACGCCAGCTGCCAGTCACGCACCATGAAGTGCCCGGTCGTCGTGCCGTTGATCGTCGTGTTCCAGTTCTTGCCCTCATGGATGACCTGCGCCGTTCCGGCGATCGAGCCGGCCGCCGCCTGGATCTCCGGGATCTGCTCGAGGATGGCCTGCACGTCGCTTTCGGTCATCGTCAGCTTGCTGCCGTCCTTGAGACGCACGCCGCCCTGGTAGACCGCGCCGGGCATGATCATCAGCACGTTGGCGCCGATCGAACGGATCTGCTCCTGGAGCCGCAACTGCGCGCCGGAGCCGATCGCGAAGACCGTCACGATCGAGGCGACGCCGATCACGATGCCGAGCATGGTCAGGAAGCTGCGCAGCGGGTTGAGGCGCAAGGCGTGCAGAGCGATCTGAAAGCCCTGAAGCATCGTCATGACGCAACGCTCCGTTTCGGTATCAACGGAATTTGCGTCTCGTCGCTGACGAGTTCGCCGTCATGCAGGCGGATGGTGCGCCGGCACCGGGTGGCGATGCTCGGATCGTGCGTGATCATCACGATGGTCTGGCCGGTCTGGTTGAGCGCGGCGAACAGCGCCAGGATCTCGGCGCCGGTGCGGCTGTCGAGCGCGCCGGTCGGTTCGTCTGCTAGGATGATCAGCGGAGATGCGATCAGCGCGCGCGCGATGGCGACGCGCTGCTGTTCGCCGCCCGACAATTGCCGCGGAAAGTGATGCGCCCGGTGCAGCATGCCGACGGCCTCCAGGCTCTGTTCGGCGCGGCTAAGGCGTTCCTTGTTGCCCACGCCGCAATAGACCAGCGGCAGGGCGACGTTCTCGATCGCGTTGTGGCGCGCCAACAGATTGTAGGACTGGAACACGAAACCGATGCTACGCGCGCGCAAGGTCGATCTGCGGTCTTCCGAGAGGTCGGCGACGTTGGCCCCCTCGAGATAGATCGCCCCCTCGCTCGGGAGGTCGAGCAATCCGATCATGTTCATCAGCGTGGACTTGCCGGAACCTGACGGCCCCATCACGGCGAGGATCTCGCCCTGATCGATGTCGAAGCTGACATTGCGCACGGCCGCGACCGCGATTCCGTCGGTGCGATACGTTCTACCAACGGATCGGAGGCTGATAAGGGGTAGGGGGGCTGTCATGATCCGAACCTGATGCCGAGAAATTCCATGCCGGCAGGCCGGATCGCCTGTCCGACGGCAACCTGGCTGCCCTCGACGAGCTCTCCACTCTTGAGCGCAACCTGTTCCGTACCCGCCGCGCCGACGGTCACGGGGACGCGCTGAAGCGCGCCGCTGGCGGTGCGGAGCCAAACGCCGCTGCGTCCGGGGGCTGTGTCCGCCCGCGCGCCCGAAGGCTGGAACCGCAGCGCGGCCAGCGGCACTTTCAACACGTTGTCCTGCTGCTCGATCACGATCTTGACCAGGGCAGTCATTCCCGGGAGCAGCGCTCCGTCGAGATTGGAGGTCGACAGGACGACCGTGTAAGTGACCACGTGCTGCTGGTTCTGCGGCGCCTTGCGCACCTGTCGCACCGCTGCTTCGAAACGGCGGTCGGGATAGGCATCGACTGTGAAGTGAGCGCGCTGACCGGGCGCGATGCGCCCGATATCGGCCTCGTCGACCTGCGCGTGGATCTCCATGTCCTCCAGGCGATGGGCGACCACGAAGGTCGTGCGGGATTCGAGGCCGACCGCGAGCGTTTGGCCTTCATTGACGAACCGGCCGACCACGACGCCGTCGATTGGCGAGCGGATCACGGTGCGGTCGAGGTCGGCTTGCGCCGCCGCAAGGACGGCCGCTTTCTCCGGCACGGCCATCCTGGCCTGGTCAAGCTCGGCCTCGATCCGGCGGACGTCGGCCTGCGCGCCGTCGACCGAATAGGCGTTGAGGGACATCATCACCTCGGCCTCGCGCTCCTGGGCCACGCGCGCGGTGAACTCCGTCTGCGCATCGTCGACGGTGGACGTTGCCACGACGTTTTGCGACTGAAGCGCCAGCTTGCGCTGCAGGGTCTTCTGCGCCGACGCCTTGACCGCCTGGGCGCTGTCGAGCTTGGCGACGAGCACGTCCCGGCTGCCCCTGGCGTTTTGCAGATCGATCCGGGCGCGATCGAGCTTGGCCCGCTCGATGTCGACCAGGGAGTCCGCGACCGCCAGCGCCGCCTTGGCCTCGTCGACCTTGGCCGCGAAGCTGCGGGGATCGATCAGCGCAAGCGGCTGGTCCTTGCTGACGGTGTCGTTGAAGTCGACATAGACGCGGGCGAGCTGCCCCGACAGTTGCGAGCCGACCTCGATCGTCTTGACGGGCTGCAGGGCGCCCGTGACGGTGACGGTCTGCTCGATACTGCCGCGCTGGATCGCGGCGTAGCGGAACAATGGGGCGTCCGATCCGAAGGTCGGGGGCTCGCGCTCGCCGGGCTTGAGGAACTGCCTCGTCGATTGATAGGCGCGGCTCACTCCGTCCGCAGCGTTCGCCGCTGCGCCCGCAACGACGTTTGGTGCCGCGCCGTAGATTGCGGCGAGCCCGCATGCAGTTCCGAACAAGGCAACAATTGGCACAAATCGCATATCAAAACCCGCCTTCTTAAAAATGATTGCGTTGGCGGACGAAGCTCAAATCGTGTAATGGTTGTATTCGCGCAATGGTTGTATTTCGTCAGATTCAATATCGGTGGCTTGGCAGTATGTCGCTGTTCTTAGTGCGACGGACGGGCGCGCTCCATGATCCAGAAGTAAAGTCCGCGGGGTGCGACCTTTCGTGATTGCGCGGAATGCATACCGGGCGTATTCAAAAGATGCGCGCGGTATCGAGACTCGACAGCTGACTGAACGTCCCGTCTGTTTTGCGGGCCGTTGGCGTTCACGTCGGCGCATGGATGGCGACGCCATGACGCAGTGGGCGATATCACGGCTGCAGCGCCGGACTGTCACATCCTTGACATGGTATCTCGCCGTGACGCCGCCTGTAGCGCTAACCGGTCCTTTCAATCACGAAGCCAGATATGTGAACGCCTTCACTCGTCACGACGGGCTGTTGGCCCTAAGACGTCAGAGCTGCGGACCGACGAGATTCGCCACGTCATCGCACATGCATTCAAGCGCCTTGTTATCGCTTGCAAGAACAATGGACGGCTCGTTGCTGGATCATCGAGCGTCGAGTCCGGGAGTCTGTTGCAATGAATACAAATCAAGCCACAGTTTATATTGTTGACGACGAAATCCAGATACGAAGCGCGATTGGAAGTCTCTGCGAGGAGACCGGACACCAGGTAAGATTGTTCGCCTCGACAGACGAGTTTCTCGGAGAGCGTCTTTCCGGCGGTCCCTCGTGTCTCGTGCTCGACGTCCGCTTCCCCGGCACGTCGCCCACCGGCCTCGAGCTGCAGCGCCGATTGGCCGAGACGGGCGTACCCATTCCGATCGTCTTCATCAGCGGCCATTCCGACGTCCGCGTCTCGGTCGAGGCCATGAAGCGCGGTGCAGTCGAGTTTCTGCCGAAACCCTTTCGCGAGCAGGAGATCCTCGACGCGATCAGGCACGGCATCGAGCGCGACCGCAAGCGAATTGAGCGCGAAAACGCCGTACGCGATGCAAGGCAGCGCGTCGAGACGCTGACGACCCGAGAGCGCGAGATCATGCTGTTGATGGCCGAGGGGCTCGTCGCCAAGCAGATCGCAGCAAGGCTTGGCGTGAGCGAGGTGACGGCGAAAGTTCATCGCGCCAGGATGATGCGCAAGATGGAATTGCGTTCGCCGATCGAAGTGGTGCGGCTGGTCGACAACATGGAGCGCGACGTGGCGGCGCGCACTGCTGCGGGACAATCGCACAATTAGCATTTCGAGCGGCGACTTGCCGCACGAGGTCTAGTCCTTACCGATTAGCATGAACTGCAGTCTGTCGCACCGAGCACGATCGGTTCAGAGTCAGCCTACGATGTCGACCTCCCCCAAGACGGCATTCGTAAAACTGGTTAGACAACTTGAACCGAAAGGGATACTCCATGCGCAAATTGCTCCTCGCTTCCGTTGCCGTGTTCGCTCTGTCCTCCGCGGCCCAGGCTGCCAACACCGCGACCACAGTGCAAGTTGGCCTCGTAAACGGCTCCACCGTGGACCAGCAGGGCCACGTGAATGACTCCTCGACCACGTCCCAGCTCGGCTTCCTGAACAGCGCAAGCACGATGCAGGGCACGACCTCTCCGTCGCTCAACAATGCCAGCTCGGTGACCCAGATTGGCGTCTTTGGCAACTCGGCCACCACCGGGCAGGTTGCCACCGGCAACAACACCAGCGGGATCAGCCAGTCCACGCTCTTCGGCCTCCCGCCGAACAACGCCGCCGCCGTTGGGCAGTTGGGCGGCGGACTCAACCTCAGCACCATCACGCAGCACTAAGCCAGCCTCGGTGTCGGCCCGGGCGCGTCCATCGAGCGGCGCGTCCGGGCGATACTCGACACGCCATGCTCGAAATGACCGCGATCAGATTGCCTGAACGGGGCCGTGGGTCGACGGCTGATATTTTTCAGAGGATATGACATGCGCACGAAATTTCTCATCACGACGGTCGTCACGCTGAGCGCGCTGATCGCTGTCGATGCCCAAGCCGCCAACTCGGTCAGCGTGTTGCAGTTTGGTGCGACAAATATCTCGTCCACAACGCAGACCGGCCCGGTGAACAATACCGCGACGACGCTGCAATTCGGGGCCTTCAACCAGGCATCGAGCGTGCAACTCGGTTCATTGTCTTCGGTCAATTCAGTGACGATTGGACAGGGCGGCACGACGGCCACCGCGACCAATATCGCTGCGGTTGGCCAAATCGGTGGCGCCAACACGAGCTTGATTGGCCAAATCGGTTTGAACAACGCCGCCGGGGTATCCCAGCTTGGCATTTTGAACGGCTCCACGATTCTGCAGCAGGCTCCGTGACCTGGGATCGTGTGGTGACTCGGCAGATATTGTGGAGGCATATGATGAACAGGCATCTTCTGGTCGTCGCGACGGCGGTTCTCGTCTCCTGTTTCACCGCGAACGGACCCGCGCGGGCGCAGGGCGCTGACATCAAAACGATCGTTTCGGTCAACGGGCCGCCCGTCGTCGTGAACCAGAGCAGCTCGCTCAACATGGTCGGCGTATTCCAGATTGGCGGCACGACCAGCGCGACCGTCACCCAGAACGGCAGCAACAACGCCACCGGCATTCTGCAATTCGGCGGGACGACATCGGCTTCGGTCGGCCAGGCGGGCATGAACAATTTTGCCTTTGTCGGCCAGGCCGGTCAGTCGGCGACGAGCCTCGTGTCGCAGCTCGGTGCCATGAATACGGGGGCGATCGCGCAATTCGGCGCGGTCAACTCGTCGACGGTGATCCAGACCAGTCCGTGAGCTGATGGGGCAAGGCGATGAGATACGGTCAAGGGCTCCTGGCATTGGCGGCGTTGCTCGTCGCCATCAGCATTGCGTCCGAGGCATCCGCGGGATCCAGGCCGTTGCGCGCCCTGGCTGGGCCCGGGTCCGCCTGGACCAACAGGAGCGTGAGCATCGAGACGGTCGTTGAATTCGGCAATAACCCGCAGCCGGTCACCATCGTGGAGAACAGCAGGATCAATATCGCGCGCGTGATCGAAATCGGGACGGGCACCGTCGATGCCACGATTGTCCAGAACGGGACGCGCAACTATGTCAATGTGATTCAGGTCGGCGACACGACCAACGCGTTGATCGGACAGTCGGGCGTCAGCAACATTGCCGACATCACCCAAGTCGGCACTTCGACCAATGCGCTCCTGCTGCAGATCGGCGACATGAACACGGGAGCCGTCAGGCAGTTCGGACGTTTCAACTGGCTGTCGATCTTTCAGTTCGGACGATGATCGAGACGAAGAGGCGTGACATGAAGTTCCTCCTGCTCGCATCCGGAATGACCCTCATGACCGCAATTGCGATGGCGCCGGCCGGCGCGGGCGAGAGCGGCGATGGCCATACCACCGTGGTCCAGGACGAAAACGGGACGGCGGTCATTACCCAAAGCGGCGATTCGGCGCAGGCCGAGGTCAAGATCGACAAGGAGCCGGGCCGCACCACGGTCTACCGCCGCAGCGGCGGCAACACTGCGATCGTGTCGCAGGGCAGCGGAAATGCGCAGGACATGCTGGACTGGCTGCGCAAGCAGCAGGGTCGCTGACGCGCCATTCCCGGGAATGAAGTTCCTGAAACCAGACCAAATCCCGGGCGTTCTGCCGCACCGGGTTCCCTGTTAATCCCGTGCCTTAACCAACAATTAATTATAGGTTTGCGGGTGGGCGACAGCCCGGCCTAGCGTGCGGTGGGGAGCCGCTATCCGCGAAGCCAAACGAGTTGGTGCGTATCATGATGTCCAGATCAAATGGGGCCTTGCTCGCCTCGCTCAGCGCAGCCGCGCTGCTCCTTAGCCCCAGCGACAGTTTTGCACGACCGGGCGGCGCCGCCCCGCATGGCGTGATGGCCGCTGCCGCGCCGTCGGCGCGTCCGCCAATCGCGCCGGGCGCCCGGTTCCGTGGTCGAAACAGTTCATTTGTCTATTGGCCCGGCGGCGGCGGATTCTTCAACGACGGCGCAGCCTACAGCCAGCCCTTCGCCGATGCCGGACAGCCTGTCACCAACGACGTGCGCTATACCTACACCTATGACGTTCCCTGGGACTGGGCGCATCGCTTCCCGCCGAACGTCGTGCCGTCCGACCGGCCCTATGTGCCGAGCTGTCCGACGGAATCCGTGACGGTGCCCGGCCGCGGCGGTGGCGAGCACACCGTCAACATCATGCGCTGCTACTGAGCGGCGTACGGCGTCCCTGAAGGCGTTAGAGGATTCCAGCCGCAGCGGCCTGGTCGCGCTCGGACTGCTTCCGCCTCACATTCGCGAGCTCGCGGCTGCAAGTTGCAAACGGGGGCGTTCCCGGGCGCAGCCCGAACTGACCGCAGACATCTCGATCCTCATCCGCAATGACGCGCGCGACATCCGCCTCGGCGGCCTGCCGCAGCGCGGGAGCCGAGACGAGCGCGGACAACCCCAAGGCCGTCACAACGGCAAGCACCAGTGCAGCCGCGATTGTGGGGCGCTGCATCTCGTCGGTCGTGTCATGAGAAGGGCGTGCCTTGCCTCTCGCTTCGGTCATGAAATCCTCTCCCGAATGAAACATCGATAGTCAGAAAAATGATCGTCGAGCCGCCCGACAAAATCGCCGGATACGACATCAATACCCGCTGCGCGGCAGCGGGAAGGTGAAACAGATTACAAATTTCAAGCCGGCGGATTGAGAGTCGGTACTAGCCCAGTTCAAAACTGGTTACGCCGAACACGCGGTCGAGCCGTAGTGACGGGACTGCTCCAGTGTACATTCGCGCCGTTTCGAATGTCGGCTTCAGGCCAAGGGATTCCGCAAGCGCCATAGCATCGCGGTTCACCGCGGGGATGTCGAGCACAATCTCGCTGCTTCCGCTGCTTGCCAGCAAAGCCTGGAGGATGGCGTCCGCCCCCGCGCGGTGATCGGCTACCAGCGGGCCGATCTTGTGGCCTGTCCTGCAGGGGCGGATCACACCCCATGCGGCGAGCTTGCCGTCGCGCAGCAGTGCGCGGCCGACATGGCCGGGCGTGTTGACCCAGGCGCGCAGGAAGGCCGCGCGCGGGGCAGGGAAGACGGTGGTATCGTCGGCTTCCACGAGTGCGAACGGGATTTTGTCGAGCGCAACGACATCGGCGGGCGGCTTCGGCGGTGTGGCGATGGTGCCGCCATAGCGGATATTGGCGTAAGCAAGCTGGAAGCCGGATTTTCTGTAATTGTCCTGCTGTGCCACGACGCCGTCGAGACCGATCACGCGTGCACCCGCATGCGCAATCGCGGCATTCCAGATGCGCAGGCCGTGACCTCTGCCACGAAAGCCTGAGCGCACGATGTAGAAGCCAAGGAAGGCGAAGCGGTCGTCGTAATTGACGCAGGAGACGGTCGCGACGGGCTCGCCGTCGATCTCGCCGACGAAGAAACCTTCCGCGTCGGGAATCGCAAAACAGGCGGCGTCGCGCAGGCCGGGATTCCAGCCCTCGGCCGCGGCCCAGTCGATCGCGATGGAGATCTTCTCTGGATCCAAATTGCGGATCTGCAAATTGCTCATGTTGCGTGGCCTCGTGGCGATGGGCTCGTTGGCAAGTCTGGTTTGCAGGCAAGTCTGGTTTGCGGGCAAGTCTGGCTGTAGAAGGCCTGATGACAGGCTGAGCCGTAGCAGATTGAATCTGGGTTCGCCCCAACGCTATCACAGGGATGATCGGTCATGGCAGCAGAGAAGGTCGCACTCGTCACCGCAGGCGGCAGCGGCATGGGCGCAGGGGCCGCACGGCGGCTCGCAGCCGATGGCTTTCGCGTGGCGATCCTGTCGTCCTCCGGCAAGGGCGAGGCGCTGGCGGCGGAACTCGGCGGGTTCGGCGTGACCGGCTCGAACAAGTCCAATGACGATCTGAAGCGCCTTGTCGACGGCGCGCTCGCGAAATGGGGACGCATCGACGTACTCGTCAACAGCGCGGGCCATGGGCCCCGCGCGGCGATCACGGAGATGACCGACGAGCAGTGGCACCTTGGCCTCGATACCTATTTGCTGAACGTGATCCGTCCGACCCGGCTGGTGACGCCGGTGATGCAGGCGCAGAATGGCGGCGCGATCGTCAACATCTCGACCGCCTGGGCGTTCGAGCCGAGCGCGATGTTTCCGACCTCGGCGGTGTTCCGCGCAGGCCTTGCCGCCTTCACGAAGATCTTCACCGATACCCATGCGGCCGACAATATCCGCATGAACAATGTGCTGCCGGGCTGGATCGACAGCCTGCCGCAGCTGGACGCGCGCCGCGACAGCGTGCCGCTGAAGCGCTACGGCAAGGTCGAGGAGATCGCGGCGACGGTCTCGTTCCTCGCATCCGACGGCGCTGCCTATATCACCGGCCAGAACATCCGCGTCGACGGCGGGCTGACGCGCTCGGTCTGAGGCGCGCTCATGCGAGTTGCTGTCTCGCTGCCTTGGCGTGGCGCGACACGGCCCTGCATCGCCCGTCGCGGATGAAGGACGGTGCGTGGCCCCTGGGCCACACTCGTCATGGGTTCGCACGACGTCGCGCGCACGCTACGTCACAGTCCCTGCGAACTTCGCGGCAGCCCAAGACGCTGCGCGGTGTGCCGTCTATGCCTAGCCCGTGCCGGAAACACCTCACCGGCGCATTCGGAAACGCGCGGTTCGATCGCGTGGGGCAAGGAGATTGCAATGAAGAAGTGTTTGCTGGCGGCAGCGATGGTTGTTTTGGGCACCGCGTCCGTGCAGGCCGCCGACCTCGCGGCGCAGTACACCAAGGCGCCGGTGATGGCGCCCGGCTACAACTGGACCGGGTTCTACGTCGGCGCCAATATAGGCGGACAATGGGGCAGCGCGGATCCGACCACGTCGACCGTGTTTGCGCCGACCGGCTACTTCGCGGCCAGCAGTGTTCCTGCCATCGCGGCCGTCGGCGCCCAGAACGTCAACAGCTCCAGCGTGACCGGCGGCTTCACCGCCGGCTACAACTGGCAGGTCAACCAGGCCGTCTTCGGCCTGGAAGGCGACATCAACTATTTCGGCTTCAAGGGCAGTGCCACCGGCTCGGCGCTCTATCCCTGCTGCGCGCCGTTCGCCTTCACCGTCAGCTCCCAGGTCTCGGCCGACTGGCTCGCCACGATCCGCGGCCGCATCGGCTTCCTCGCCACCCCGCACTGGCTGCTCTACGCCACCGGCGGTGTGGCGATCGCGGACGTGAAGGGTAACTTCAATCTCACCGATACTTTCTCCGCGACCGAGTCCGGTGCGATCCACGATACGCGGGTCGGCTGGACCGCAGGCGTCGGCGGCGAGTATGCTGTCGGCAATGGCTGGTCGCTCAAGGCCGAATATCTCTATGTCGATCTCGGCCGCAGCACCGCGACCAGCACCAATCTGGTTCTCGGCGCAACGTCATATCCCAGCAACGTCTACACCCACTCGGTCGACCTCAAGTCGAACATCGTGCGCGTCGGCGTGAACTACAAGTTCGGCGGACCGGTCGTCGCCAGGTACTGAGCATTCCCTCCCATTCTCGCGTGGAAAGCCCTGGTTCAGCCGGGGCTTTCTGCTTTGGAGCTCAGCCGCCGTGCGCGGCCAGGAGATGCGTCAGCGCGGGCAAGATCTTATAACGCGCGATCTCATGCGGGTATTCGCCGCGATTGGCGAGCAGCACGATGCCGAGGCGGTGCGCCGGCACCAGACCGATATAACCTGACGCGTTGTTGAGGCCGCCCGGCTTGTCGACGACGGTGACGCCGGGCAGGTGCACGGTCTCCCAGGCCATGGCTTGGCCAAAGGTGGCCTGGCCGAACCTTTGGTCGATGTGGAAACTCTCGCGCTGTGCCATGCGCAGCGCTTCGCGCAAATGCGGATCGATCGAACGGCCGTCGACGCAGGCCGCAGCGAACGTCGCAAGATCCCGCGCGGACGAGAACATCTGGCCGGTGCCGGGGAAGTCGAAATAGCTCTGCTGGTCGCCGATCGGGCCGATCGCGCTGCCCTGGTCGGAATAGCCCTGCGCGATGCGACGCATCGAGGCCGCGTCCATGATCGCGCGGTTGTCCGCTCCGCGTTCGGGAATGGACGTGGCATGCATGCCGAGCGGCGTGAGGATGCGGCTCTCGATCAGCTTTGCGATCGGCGTGCGATAGCAGCTCTCGAGCACGAGCTGAAGCAGCACGTAGCCGGCATGACTGTAGATGCGCTGCTTGCCGGGCGCGACGCCCGCGGGCGGCGTCCAGGCGTTGAGCATCGCGATCAGTTGCGCCCGAGAGTAGGAGTCGTTCGGCCATGGCGGGTGGTCGGTCGGCAGCAGCAGTCCCGACGTGTGCGTGGCGAGCTCGCCGACGGTGACACGGTCGATGTCGTCGCCGTTCAGCTCCGGCAGATATTTGGGCAGGGGATCGTCGAGCCGCAGCTCGCCGCGGAGCGTGCCGAGTGCCACCAGCGTCGCCTCGAACGGCTTTCGCAGGGAGGCGAGGTTGAACAGCGTGTCCGGCGTCACCGGTCGCTTGGTAATGTCGTCTGCGAAGCCGTAGGTGAAGAATTCGACATGGCGGCCGGCATAGAGCGCAGCCGCAAGGCCACCCGGATGCTCCGGCGTCACTGTCGGTGCGAGCTCGGCGGCGACGATGTCGCGCATCTGCGCGATCATGTCCGAATCCGCCAACGCGCGGCGCGGGTCGGCCAGTGCGGCTGCAAAGGGAACAAGCGCGACGCGGGCGAGGGTTCGCCGGGTGAGCTGAGATGAGGTGACAATAGGCGGCACGTGATCCGGTGAATGACAGGATTCGCCCCCGGAGACCAGTTTAGCGGTGGCATGCAAGTGTCCAATTCACGATTGCGCGTGCGGGTTCCGTGTCGGCGGCCCCTAAAAAGACTTAGCTTCTGAGCTAACAATTCTTGACGTCGGATCGCGACGATCCTATAGTTAGCTACATGGCTAACCAATTATCCCATCTCGACCAGGTTTTTGCAGCGCTTGCCGACCCCACGCGGCGGGCCATCGTGATGCGGCTGTGCGCCGGCGAGGCGTCGGTCGGCGAGCTCGCGGAGCCGTTCGAGATGGCGCTGCCGAGCTTCATGAAGCACATCCACGTGCTGGAGCTGAGCGGGCTCGTGCAGTCGGAAAAGTCCGGCCGCGTGCGCACCTGCCGTCTCAGTCCCGAGGCGCTCGTTGGTGCCGAAGACTGGTTCCAGCACCAGCGCGCGATCTGGGAGGCGCGGCTCGACCGCTTCGAGGCTTACGTGATCAAGCTCAAGAAGGAGAGGGCGGCCGCCAAGCGGCCGTCCAAGGCAACTGACAAGACCACCAACAAGCCAGGCAAACGGAAAGGCACCGAGTGATGACGAATGCTACCAATGCTGCCCTGTCGCAATGGTCGATCGACCGCGAGATCGTGATGTCGCGTGTGATCGACGCCCCGCGCGATCTGGTGTTCGAGGCGTGGTCCGACCCGAAGCACCTGCCGCAATGGTTTGGGCCGAAGGGATTTGAGATCGAGACCTTCGAGATCGACGTGCGGGTCGGCGGCGTCTGGCGCTTCAACATGATCGGCCCCGACGGAACCGTCTATCCGAACCGCATGCGCTTCCGCCGCATCGAGCGGCCGTCCCTCATGGAAATGGACCATGGCGACGACCAGGACGATGACCCCAGCATGTTTCGCTTTACCATCACCTTTGCCGAGCAGAGCAACGGCAAGACCGTGCTGATGATGCGGCAGCTGGCCGCGAGCACCGAGCAGCGCAACGGCATGATCGATTTCGGCGCGGTCGAGTACGGCTACCAGACGTTGGACAAGCTCGCGGCCTATGTCGGCGGGCTGAAGAAGTAAGTTCTCCGCATTATTCCGGGGGCCTCAAAAGAGCGCCCCCGGACCATCTCGGACACGAGTGGGTGCCTTCGCAATTATGACAGTGCCCCCGCGAATTATGACAGTGCCGTCACGCAGATTTTTGTCGCGTCGTGCTGCTTATTTATGACAGAATTACTACCGTTGGATGTCATCTTGACTACGGCGGAGCGATTCATGTTGCAGTGGCAGGCACGGTCAAATCCCCTCGCGTGGTGGTGGGGGTCCCTGACGCTTGTCAGCGCTGCCAACATTCTCGTCTGGTTCATGCTGTACCGCGAGTTCTATCCGACCGTTGCCGGCAGTGTCGGAGGCGGGTCGGATATCGGCCTGATGTTCTTGCTCTGCGCCGGCTATGTGTTCGGCTGTGCCTTCCGCTCGGTGCTGCCGCGCGCCGACGTGCAGCGCATCTGCCTATTCGACACCTGGCTCTCCAGCGTCTTTGTCGGCCGTACGGTCGCGACCGTGGCTGAACTGTGCTTCGTCGCGCAATGGGCGATCATCCTGCATCAGCTCGGTCAGATGACGGGCGCGGAGACCGCGGTGAACGTCGCGCTTGTGATCGTGCCGATCATCATCATCGCGGAGTGCTTTTCCTGGTACGCGGTGGTGACGACCAACTTCCTCTTCAACGCGATCGAGAACTCGCTGTGGGCGGTGACCTTCTTCCTCGCGGGCATCGCGCTGTGCCGCTTGATGCCGGAATTCCAGGGGCCGGTGCGCTGGGCGCTGATCGCGGGCATCATCGGCATCGCCTGCTTCCTCGCCTTCCTCGTCACCGTCGACGTTCCCATGTATCTCAGCCGTTGGCGGGCCGGGCATGAAGAGGGCGGCAGGTTCCTCGGCTTCCTCGAAGGCCTGCATGACGTCTCGACGCGGTGGGTCGTGACCCACGACATCGCGCATTGGAAGGGCGAGCTGACCTGGATGTTCCTGTATTTCAGCGCCGCCGTGTGGTCGAGCCTCGCGCTCTGCGCGCTCTACGCCATGGAAGGCTATCTCACGCGCTATTTGGCCTGAGTTTTTTTTGACACGAACCGGTATCCACTTCGCTTGAAAACGCTTTGTTTATTTACCAACCAGGCTGCACTTGCTGCGGTCGAGCGGGCGAAAGGCCTGGTCGGGCGGGATGGTCGCAACCAGCTTGACGAAGTCCCACGGCCCCTTGGATTCCTCGGGCGTCTTGACTTGGACCAGATAGAGATCGTGCACCATGCGCTGGTCCTCGCGGATACGGCCGTTCGGCGTGTAGGCATCCGACACCGGGGTCGTCTTCATCTTCGCCATCACCGCTGTGCTGTCGTCGGAATCGGTGTCCTGCACGGCTTGTAGATAGTGTCGCACGGCCGAATAGACGCCGGCCTGGATCTGTGACGGCATTGCCTTGCGCCGGGCATAGAACGCATCGGAGAACTTTCGGGCGGCTGGCGAGACGTCCTCGAAGAACGAGGTGACGATGAGATCGCCGCGGGTCGCCTTCAGGCCGACCGCCTCGATATCGACGTTCTGGAACGACATCGGCACGATCTTGATGCCCTGGTCGGCGAGGCCGAATTCCTCTGCCTGCTTGATCGCGGTAGCGTTGTCGCCGGCGACGTTGATCGCGAGGATCTTTGCGCCCGAGGACTGCGCCTGGAGCAGGAACGAGCTGTAGTCGGGCGTGCCGAGCTGCGCCTTGACGCTGCCGGCGACCTTGCCGCCGAGCGCCGCAATACGGTCGCGCGCGGTCGCCTCGATCGAATGGCCGAAGGCGTAATCGCCGGTGATGAAGAACCACGGCTCCTTGCTGGTCTGCATGACGCCGGAGACCACGGCCGTCGCGGTGGAGTAGGCGTCCTGGGTCCATTGCACGCTCGAAGGCGCGCAGGCGTCATCGGTCAGCTGGTTGGCGCCGGCGCCGGAGACGAGGAAGATTTTTCCGTTGCCGCGCACCAGCTCCTGCACCGCGAGCGCCGCGCCGGAGCTGCCGCCATCGGCGATCGCCTGCACGCCGTCGCTGAACCATTTTCGCGCGAGGGAGGCTGCGAGGTCCGGCTTGTTCTGGTGATCGGCCTGCAAGATCTCGATCGGCTTGCCGTTGATCTTGCCACCGAACTCCTCCGCCGCCATCCGCGCGGCCTCGACCGAGCCCGGGCCCATCGCGGTTGCGAAAATGCCGTTCATGTCGGTGAGGACGCCGATGCGGACGGCGTCACCCTTGATCTCGGCGTGCGCCGTGCCTGCGAGCGCCAGCGTGATCAGCAGGATGGCGGTAGATGGATTGCGGAGAGTGGCCATGGCGTTTTCTCGGGTTTGAATTGAAGCTTGGCGCCGCCATCGTTGGGGCGCGCGGTGATGCGAGGGCGTGCCTTAGTTGGCGATCTTGCAGGCGGGGTCCTCGGGCCCAAAAGCCTGGTCGCCAGGAATCTTCGTCAGGACCTTGTAGTAGTCCCAGGGGTATTTCGATTCCTGCGGCGTCTTGACCTGGGCAAGCCAGAGATCGTGCACCATGAGGCCGTCGGCCCGCAGCTTGCCACCATGCGCGAAGAAGTCGTTGATCGGCGTGTCGCGCATCCTGCTCGCGACCTTGCCGGGATTGTCGGTTCCGGCAGCCTTGACGGCGTTGAGATAGTGCGTGACCGCGGAATAGACGCCCGCTTGCCACATCGTGGGCATGCGCTGCATCTTCGCGAAGAAGCGCTTCGACCACGCTCGCGTCTGCTCATCCATGTCCCAGTAGAAGGCCGTCGTCAGCAGCAAACCTTGCGCGCTTTGCAATCCAAGTGCATCGATGTCCGTAATCAGCGCCAGCAGGGCGGCCATCTGCTGTCCGCCCTGGAATAGGCCGAATTCACCACCGGTCTTGATCTCGTTCACATTGTTCGGCGGGCCGCCGGCGATGCCGATGATTTTCGCTTTCGAGGCCTGTGCCTGAAGCACGAAGGACGACATGTCGGTGGTTCCGAACGGCGGCCGGGCCGATCCCAGCACCTTGCCGCCCTCTCGCTTGATCACGTCAGTCGCGTCGCGTTCCAGCGCATGGCCGAACGCAATATCGTCGGTGAGGAAGTACCAGGCGTCGCCACCGCGCCTGACCACCTCCTGAGCCGTACCGACGGCGAGTGCGTGCGTGTCGAACACCCACTGCATGGTGTAGGGCGAACAGAATTTGCCGTGAAAGTCCGCCGTTCCGGTCGCCGTGACGACGAGCAGCTTCTTCTTCTCGCTCGCGACCGTTTGCACGGCGAGCCCCACCGCCGACACGGGAACATCCACGATGAGATCGACCTGCTCGGTGTCGTACCATCGTCGCGCGATGGCGGCGCCGATGTCAGGTTTTATCTGATGGTCTCCGACGATCAGCTTGATCGGCTTGTCCAGCACGCTGCCACCGAAATCGTCGATGGCCATTTGAGCCGCGGTGACGGAGCCTTGGCCGGTCGGAGTCGAGGAGGGCCCCGTCATATCCGACAGCACGCCGATCTTGACCACATCGTCAGAGATTTGGGCATGAGCGGCCGTCGTAGCCAGGATTGCCGCTGTCACGGTGAGCGTGCGAACCATGCCGTACATATTGTTTTCTCCCCTTCGATGCCGATGCGTCCCTTTTCGGGATCGTCTTGGTAGTGGTCAGGTCGGTTCGGCGATGACCTTGTTGCGGAGCGTCCCGATGCCGGAGACCTCGACCTCGACGGTGTCGCCGGGGCGCATCCACAAAGGCGGCGTGCGCTTGGCGCCGACGCCGCCCGGTGTCCCCGTGACGATGACGTCGCCGGGCACGAGCGGGCAGATTGTGGAGATGTAGGCGATCAGCTCGGGGATGCCCGTGATCAGGAGATCGGTCGTCGTGTTCTGCACGACCGTGCCGTTCAGGCGAGTCTGAAGGGTGAGCTTCGATGGATCGGGGATCTCGTCGGCCGTCACCAGCCACGGGCCAAAGCTGCCGCTTTCCGCAAAACTCTTGCCGGAGAGGAACTGGCTGGTGTGGCGCTGCCAGTCGCGGATGCTGCCCTCATTGTAGCAGGCATAGCCGGCGATGTGGTCGAGCGCGCGGCCCGGCGGGATGTGGCGGCCTTGCTTGCCGATGACGAGCGCCAGCTCGCCCTCATAGTCGAAATCGTCGCTCACCTTAGGCTTCACGATGGGTTGGAGATGGCCGACCTGGCTGCAGGGGAAGCGGACGAACAGGGCGGGCTTTTCGGTCACGGTGCGGCCGGTTTCGGCGACGTGGTCGCGATAGTTCAGGCCGACGCAGATGATCTTGCCGGGATCGGGGATGACGGGCGCGAAGCTGATGGTGTCGAGCGCATGATCCGGCGACGCGGACGCGACCAGCTTTGCCGCCTCGGCCACGCGACCGGCTTCAAGCAGCTGCCGCAGCGTGGCGCAGGGCGCCATGCGCGTGCCGAGATCGACCACGCCATTGTCCTTGACCGCTCCGAAGGAGGCGCGGCCGTTGGCGATGAAAGAGAGCAGCTTCATGAGATATCCTTGAGGAGTGGTCGATCAGGCCGCGGACGGCACGTGGGCGGGAGGCGAGAAGGCGGCGATGAGCCGGTCGAGCTCGGCATCGTTGCGGGCGGTGCCGCGGATGTAACGGTCGGGACGAACGAGCGCGGCGATGATGCCGTGCTCGCGCAGCCAGGGTCCGATGCCTTCGGCATCGTCGCTGGTCAGGATTTCGATCCCGGGCTGCGAGAGAGCGAGACGCGTCGCGCTCGCCACGAGGAGGACATGGCCGTAGCCGATCCGGTCGTCGCCGCGGCTGCCGTCGTTCAAGATGAACTGCGGCGCGAGATGTCC
Source organism: Bradyrhizobium monzae (assembly GCF_021458635.1). Classification (GTDB taxonomy): domain Bacteria; phylum Pseudomonadota; class Alphaproteobacteria; order Rhizobiales; family Xanthobacteraceae; genus Bradyrhizobium. The sequence goes on along the minus strand of NZ_JAIRDQ010000001.1, from coordinate 141,544 downwards.
GGCGAGCAGCAGGTCGCCAAACGCGAGCCCGGGGCCGAGCAGGGGCTTTTTCACCTCCAGCTTCACGGGGGCATTTTCACGCGTCTGCCCGGCGGCAAGGCCGGCTTCGATCGCTTTGGTGTTGATGACACCGCCCAAGCGAATCGCGAGCTCGATGAACTCGCGGACATGCGGCTGGCGCTCGCTCTGATAGGTGTCGAGCAGATCAGGCACAGCACCGTTGCGAATGATGCTCGCGAGTTTCCAGGCGAGATTGGCCGCATCGCGAATGCCGGCGCACATGCCCTGGCCGAGGAAGGGGGGCGTCTGGTGCGCGGAATCGCCCGCGAGCAGCAGCCGGCCGTTGCGCCATTGCTGCGCGATCACGGAATGAAAGGTGTAGACCGCGGCGCGCTCGAGTTCGGCATCGTCAGGCGTGATCCAGCGCGACAGCAGCTCCCAGACTTTTGCGGGCCGTGCCACGTCGTTCGAATCCTCGTCGGGAAGAACCGTGATCTCCCAGCGCCGCCGCGTGCCGGTGCCGCGGACGTAAGTCGCCGGCCGCCGGGGATCGCAGTGCTGGAGGCTGTAGTCACCGAGGTCGTCGCGGGCGCGCTTGAGCAGCACGTCGATCACCAGCCAGCGCTCGTGAAAGCCGAGATCGTCCATGCCGGAGCCGATGAAGCGGCGCACCAGAGACCGCGCGCCGTCGCAGCCGATCACATAACCGGCACGAACCTCGCTGAGCTGTCCGTTGGAGAGATCCTCGTAGCGGACGCGCACGCCGGTCTGGTCCTGATCCAGCGCGAACACATCGCAGCGGCTTCGCAAGCTGACATGCGGCCAGCGCGCGAGGCCGGAGATCAGCACGTCCTCGAGGTCGGGCTGGTGGAAGCGATAGCTGAGGTTCCAGCCCATCGGCGTGAGCGTCTGAGGGCGCGACCAGTCCAGCAGCATCTTGCCGTCGGCGTCGAGGAAGAGCATGCCGGGGCTGAGAATGACGTGGGGCAGCATCGCGTCGGCGAGGCCGATGGTCTGAAACACGCGCATGCATTCGTCGTCAAAGTGCACCGCGCGCGGCAGATGATAAGTCCGCGCCTCGCGCTCCAGCACCAGCGTTCGCACGCCGCACAGGCCGAGCAGGTTGGCGAGCGTGGTGCCGACCGGGCCGCGGCCGACGATCACGACGTCGAATTCCTCAGGGGCGGATTTATCTTGCATGGGGCTATCTCTTCCCCCAGCAATGCCACCGCTTCAACGGCGCCGGCAGAAGTGTCCGCCCAGCGGACGGCCCCTACACCTCGACCGGGATGGCTGCGGCCGTCTCCTGAAGCTGGCCGACGAACTGCGCCATTGCTTCCTCGATCCCGAGCGCGGAGCGGATCCAGATGATCGAGATGCAGCCGAACACGGCGCCGTTCCGCACGATCGGGACGGCGATCGAGGCGGTCTTGGGATTGTACTCGCCTTCGCTACGGATGGCGTAGCCGCGCGCGGCCGTCTCGGCGATCATCTTGTCGAGGCGGCCCTGGTCGAGGAAGGGACGGTCATCGGCCTCGTCGATGCGGCGGAGATGGCTGACAATGAGGTCGCGCTCGCGGGCGGGGCAGGCGGCCAGATAGGCGCGGCCCGCCGACGTCCGCAGCATCGGCAGGCGCTTGCCGATCATGCCGCGGTCGATCGACAATGGGCTGCGGGAATGCGTGGTCTCCTGCACCACCATCGCGGCGTTCTCGTAGGTGGAGAGATCGACAGGCCAGACCAGGGTCTTGCTGAGCTCAGCGAGATACGGCGCGGCCGCCTGACAGATCACCACGCCGGGGTCGTAGCCATCACCGAGGCTCAGGGCGAGACGGGTGACCCGAAAGCGGTCGTCGCTGGCGCTGCGGGCGACATAGCCGAGTTCTTCCAGCGTTTCGAGCAGGCGATAGACGGTCGGGCGGGGCAGGTCGAGCGCGCGGGCGACGTCGCCGGCGCGGATGCCGCCGGAGCGGTTGACCTCCTGCAGCACGTCCAGCCCGCGCTTGAAGGCGCGGACGCCTTCCGACTGCCGCGGCTGGCCGTTCCGCGTCCGCTCCTTGGACACTTCGTATTTCCTCCCTTGTGGCGTACTACTGCGCGATTATCGTCGTTGCGAAGGCGAAGCGATTGCGGGACGTCACCGTAGGAGCGTGCGCGGCCGGTATCAAGTTCGCCGCACTGCAGCGGATGCGATGCCCTTGGGAGAACGTCGATGGAAATCACCGCGCTCGGCTATATCGGGATCAACTCATCCCAGCTCGACCAGTGGGGCCAGATGGCGACCGGACTGCTCGGCATGCAGCAGGTCGATCGCGGCGGCAAGATGCGGGCCTTCCGCATGGACGATCGCAAGCAGCGCCTGATTGTCGATGGCAGCAGTGATGCCGGCCTCGCGGTGATGGGATGGGAGGTTCCTTCGACCGCGGAGCTGGACCAGCTCGCCGGCCGGCTGGAAAGCCACGGCGTCAAGGTGACACGCGGTTCGCGCGCACTCGCCGATGAACGGCATGTGGCCAAGCTGATTATTTTTGCCGATCCTGCCGGCAACCGGCTGGAAGCGTTCTGCAAGCCTGAGCTTGCGACCGAACCCTTTAGACCGGGCCGGCCGATCTCGGGCTTTCGCACCGGCGCGCTCGGCATGGGCCATGTCGTGCTCAATGTCGAGGATGTCGAGCCGCTGGTGCCGTTCTATCGCGACGTGCTCGGCTTTCACGTCTCCGATTTCGGGCTGAAGCCCTATGGCCTTTATTTCTTCCACGTCAACGGCCGCCATCACTCCTTTGCGATGGTCGGCTCGGGACGCAAGGCGCTGCATCATTTCATGGTGGAGCTCGGCAGCCTCGACGATGTCGGGCAGGGCTATGACCTTGCGCAGCTCGAAGACGGCCGCGTCGTCTATACGCTGGGGCGGCACACCAACGACCACATGACCTCGTTCTATGTGAACACGCCGTCCGGCTTCTTCATCGAATATGGCTGGGGCGGACGCATCATCGATCCCCAGACCTGGCAGCCGCACGAAACCTTCGACGGCCCGTCGCTATGGGGCCATGAGCGGCTCAACATGCCGGAAGAGCCGCGCAAGCGCATGCGCGACATGCGGCTGGATGCGGCCGCGCGCGGCGTGCGCGTCGCCGATCCCCGCGTGCCGCCGCTGAACTGCGCGTGGCTGGACTCCGTCGTCGCGCGCGAATGATCCGCGGCGACGCGCTTCAGGCATCACCGAGATCGAGCTGCGTCAAAATTCCTTGGCGCAGCGCCAGCCGGACCAGCTCGATGTCGGAGCCGACGCCCAGCTTGTCCTTGATCAGCGAATGCAGATTCGCGACCGTCTTCGGGCTGACGTGCAGCGTCTCGGCGATCTCCTCCGTCGTGTTCTCGGCGAGCAACAGCCGCATCACCTCGAACTCGCGCGGCGTGAGAACGTCGGCAGCCGAGCTCTCGCCGCTGATCCGGCTCAGCGCAAGCTCGTGGTCGATATCCGGGCTGATCGCGATCCTGCCGGCGAGCACGTCCATCACTGCGCGCACCAGCGTCTCCGGCGGGCTGGTCTTGGTGACGTAACCCCTCGCGCCGGCGCGGATGGCCTGCACGGCGAAGCCGGCATTTTCATGCATGGTAAAGACGAGGATCTTTGCCGCCTTGTCCCATTGCCTGATGCGCCTGACGGCTTCGACGCCGCCGATGCCGGGCATGCTGAGATCCATGATGACGAGGTCGGGCGTCTCGGATTTGAACAGGCGATAGGCCTCCGCGCCGTCGCCGGCTTCGGCGATGACGCGCAGCCCCGGCTGCTTCTCGAGCACGGAGCGATAGCCCTCGCGGACGACGGAATGGTCGTCGACCAGCAGAATGGTCGCGGTCATGCGGCGCGCTCCTGCGCTTGCGGATTGGCGGCTGCGAGCGGAATGACGACGCGCAGCGCGGAGCCGCCGTTGGGACCGGCCTCAAAACTCAGACGGCCGCGCAGTGCCGCGACGCGCTCTCGCATGCCGAGCAGGCCCATGCCGGATTTCGCAGCCGGATCGGTCGAGCGTCCATCATCGTCGATGGCGAGCGCGATCTCGCCGGCATGCATCGTCAATTCCAGGCTGACCTTGCTGGCGCTGGCATGCTTGGCGGCGTTGGTGAGCGCTTCCTGCACGATGCGGTAGAGATTGGCGCTGATCGTGGCCGGCAGGGTCTCGAACGTGCCGTCGAAACGGATCGCAAAACGGGTCTCACCGCGGCTGCGTCCATTCCAGCCGGCGACGAGGCCTTCGAGACTGGCAACGAGTCCGAGCTCTTCGACGTCGGGTGGACGGAGCCGGAACAGCGTGCCGCGTAGCGTCTCCATCATGCCGGTTGCGGTCCGTGCGATGCCGTCGCACTCGCCAAGCAGGGAGGGGCAGTCCTGCGCGGCGGTCTGGCGGGCGGAGGACGCGAGCGCGCGGATCGCAGCGAGCGACTGGCCGAATTCGTCGTGCAGCTCGCGCGCGAGATGGCGGCGCTCTTCGTCCTGGAGCGCGATCAGTTTGCGGGTCAACTCGGCGCGCTCGGCCAGCGCCGTGTCGAGGCTTTCGGCGAGATGGTTGAAGACGTCGCGAACGGCCGACAGTTCGGCGAGATCGAACGGCGGCAGCCGCGCGGTGAGGTCGTTGGCGGCGATCCGCTCGAGACCGGCGCGGATCATGTGGGTGGGACGGAGAGCGCGGGCCAGTGCGGCGTAGACCAGGACGCACAACAGCGGCAGGGCGATCGCGAGTGCGAGCATCAGGCGGCCGGCCTCGTGCCAAGCCTCGGCCGTCTGCACGGCCGGATCGACCGAGACCACGGCGTCGCCAAGTTTCGTTCCGCGCAGGATCACGGGGCGCGCGGCCTCGCGGCCGGGGTCGAACAGGCCGTGGTAGAACGCCGTGAAGATCTGCGGCGGCGGGTCCTCCGGGATCGGCGCGCCGCTACAGAAGCGCTGCAGCATCTCGCCGCTCGTGCCACGGAAGGCCAGGCACAGGCCGGGCGTCATCACATAGGCCGAAACGGGATCGAGGTTGGGAAAGTCGGAGCGCGGGCTCGCCGCCCACAGGACCTTGCCCTGCTGCAGCTCCAGTGTCTTCGCCACGATGGCGGCGATGCCGTCGATGCGCGCATGGGCCGCGCGGTCGGCCGTGATCAGGAAATAGGCGGAGATTGCGGCAAAGCAGGCGGCCGATATGGCGGCGACGCGCAAGGTCAGGCGGACCTTGAGATCGAATCTCGGGCGGTTCCACATCGGCGGGCACCTGGCGCGAACGGAATTGTCGCCTCCGCATTAAAAGGCAGAACGCGAGCCGCGCAAAGTGGCACCCTTACCGCGGTGCAACGTCGTGAAAATTTCCCGGCGCTGGTCGGGACCACCCCGGCTGCGGCGCGGGACACGTCGGCCTAGCTTGCGGCCTTTCCATCATGCGAGGTTCGCGATGCGCCGTACCCTGTCGTTGCTGTCTTTCCTTGTTCTTCTCAGCGTCGGGCTGGACGGCCGGGCCGTCGCCGCCGAGGCCACCGCCATTGCGCTCGACGATTTCAGCTATACCGACACCTCGGCCGAGCCGACCGACCAGAGCGCCGCCCACGAAAAGCGGTTGCAGGCATTCATGGTCGCGCTCCGGCGGGATATCGCCGCCGACCCGCGCTACCAGCTTGCGCCGTCGGTGCAGGAGGGGGCGGCGTTCAAGGTCATCGGCGGGATCCAGAAGACCAGTACGCTGGTGCAATGGGCCAAGGTCGCGGTGATCGACGTCGGCGCCAAAAGGGTCGTCATGGACAAGCTCTACACCTTCCGCGGCGACAATGATGAATCCTGGGAGCGCGCCGAAATCTTTGTGTCCCGCGAGGTTCTGGCCGCGCTGGCCGCACCCGCGCCGGTCGCGTTGGCGGTGTTCGATTTCGAGTTGGAGGATACGACCGCCGCGTCAGCGGGCGCTTCAGCTGCGTCCGATGCGTCCTATCTGGCCGAGGTCACGGCCAGCGTGCGCGAGTCGCTCGGTCAGTCCGGCCGATACCGTCTTATCGACGTCGGCGGTGCAAGCGGCGAGGCGGCAAAGGCGCATACGCTGCGTGACTGCAATGGTTGCGAGGCGCTGATCGCGCAAAAGCTCGGTGCGGATCAATCACTGATCGGCGTGGTGCGGCGGGTCAGCCGCACCGAATACACGCTCGGCTTCCAGGTGCGCGACGCCAAAACCGGCGTCGTGCTGGCACGCGGCGACAGCGGCCTGCGGATGGGCGCGGACTATTCGTGGAAGCGGGGCGCAGTCCGGCTCGTCAGCGACCGGCTGATCGAAAGCCGATAGCGCGGGACGCTTTATTTCTTGAGCATGATCTTGTCGGAAAAGCGCTGCAGACTTTTCCGGATCATGCTCTAGAACGTCAGCTGCACCTTCATCGATTGCGAGCGGTCGCTGGCCAATTCAAACGCCGCGACCGCGTTCTCGAACGGCATGGTCGCCGTGATCAGCGGCTTCACGTCGATCAGGCCTTCGCCCATCAGCCGCACCGCGAGCTCGAATTCGGGATCGAAGCGGAAGGTGCCGCGGAGCTGCAATTCCTTGGCAACGATGGAGTTGATCGGCAGCGTCATCTCGCCGCCGAGGCCGAGCTGCACCAGTGTCGCGCCGGGACGGAGCACGTCGAGCGCGGTGCGCAGCGCGGTCTGATTGCCGGACGCTTCGAACAGCGTGTCGAACACGCCCTTGCCAGCGCGCCAGGGATCGAGTGCGGAAGCGTTGGTCGCGACATTGATCGCATGCGTGGCGCCGAGCTTTTGGGCGACAGCGAGCGGGGCGTCGGCGACATCGGTCACGACGATCTCGGACGCGCCGCCGAAGCGCGAGACCAAAATCATCAGCGCGCCGATCGGGCCGCAGCCGGTGATCAGCACGCGCTTGCCGAGGAGGGGGCCGGCCTGCTTGCCGGCATGGAGGCACACCGCGAGCGGCTCGGCGACCGCGGCTTCCGCGAGCGACAGCTTGTCGGAGATCGGCACCGCCTGCGTCGCATCGACCGTGATGAACTCACGAAAGCCGCCCTGCACATGAGGAAAGCGCATCGCGCTGCCGAGGAAGCGCATGTCGAGGCACTGGTTGCGCAGGCCTTCCTGGCAATGCAGGCACTTGCCGCACGGCTTGCTCGGATTGACCGCAACGCGCGTCCCGGCCTTCACGCCGGTAACGCCGTCACCAACCGCAGCAATCACGCCGGCGATCTCGTGCCCCAGCGCCATCGGCTGCTGGATCCGGACGACGCCGAAGCCGCCGTGGTGGTAGTAGTGCAGATCGGAGCCGCAGATGCCGCCATTGGCGATCTTGACGCGGACCTCGCTCGGGCCGGGCTCGGTATCCGGATAGTTGTCGATCCGCAGGTCCCTGGGGGCGTGAATGACGACGGCGCGCATGGTCCCGTTCCCTGTTTTGCGATTACATCGCGGCGATCATGCCGCCATCGACATAGATGATCTGGCCGTTGACGTAAGTGGAGGCATCCGACGCCAGGAAGATTGCCGCGCCCACCAGCTCGTCCGGTTTGCCCCAGCGCTTGGAGGGGATGCGGCCCATCAGCCAGTTGTTGAAATCGGTGTTGTTGACCAGCGCCTCGTTCATATCGGTGAGCATGTAGCCGGGGCCGATCGCATTGGCCTGGATGCCGTGCTGGGCCCATTCCACCGCCATCGAGCGGGTTAGGTTCTTGATGCCGCCCTTGGCCGCGGTGTAGGGCGCGATGGTGGGACGCGCGAGTTCACTGCCGAGCGAGCCGATATTGATGATCTTGCCGCGCTTGCGCGGGATCATGCGCTTGCCGGCCTCGCGGCCGATCACGAAGGCGCTGGTGAGGTCGGTCTCGATCACCTTGCGCCACTCGTCGGTGGTGAACTCGACCAGCGGCTTGCGGTGCTGGATGCCGGCATTGTTGACGAGAATGTCGACCTCGAGTCCTTCGCGGTCGAAGCGCTCGAAGGCGGCCACGATCGCGGGCTCATCGGTGACGTTGAACGCCGCGCCCTCGGCCTGATGTCCGGCTGCGCGAAACTCGGCGACAGCCTGCTCGACGCGCTTGGGATCGACGCCGTTGATGATAATCTTTGCGCCGGCCTTGGCCATGCCCTCGGCGATGGCGCGGCCGAGCCCGCGGGAGGAGCCGGTCACGAGCGCGGTGCGGCCGGAAAGGTTGAACAAGGCAGTGCTCATCTCAAGAAATCCTCAAGCGTTGGAGCGACGCACGGTCAGATCGGAGCGATCGAAGACTGCGGGCAGAAGATCGACGCCGAGGCCGGGACCTTCCATCGGGTAGACAAAACCGTCCTTGATCGTGGGCATCGTGGTGACGAGCTCATTGTACCAGCCCTTGTAGAAGGCGCGGACGGATTCCTGGATCAGGGTGTTGGGTTGGCTGAACGACATGTGGATCGCGGCGATGAAGCCGATCGGGCCGATGCAATCATGCGGTGCGAAGGGACGGTGATAGGTCTCGGCCATCGCTGCGATCTTGCGGCCCTCGGTGAGGCCGCCGGTCCAGCACAGGTCCGCCATCACGACGTGCATGGCGTCGCGGTCGAGCATGTCCTTGTAGGGGAAGCGCGAGCCCAGCGTCTCGCTGGCGCAGACCCAGACGTCGGTCGAGCGCGCATATTCGGCGAGCGTCTGTGGCGAGTTCATGCGGATCGGGTCTTCGTACCAGGTCGGCTTGTAAGGCTCGAGCGCGCGGGCGATCTGCTTTGCTGTCGGCAAGTTCCACAGCGAATGGAGTTCGACCATGATCTCCATCTTGTCGCCGACAGCCTTGCGAATTTTTTCGAACGGCTCGATCGCGTGCTTCATTTGCGCGGCGGTGATGTAGAGACCCTTGTTTTCCTGCGCCGCAGGATCGAACGGCCAGATCTTCATCGCGGAGATGCCGCTTTCCAGCAGATTTTCGGCGAGCCCGTCGGCGTGATGCATGAAGCCGTCGAGATCTTCGTAGGGGCCCTTGGCGGCACCGAGATTCCAGTTGGCGACCGGGCTGATATTGGTGGAGCGGACATATTGCGTGCCGGCACAGGTATTGTAGATGCGCTGCTTGTCGCGGCAGAGGCCGCCGAGCATCTGGTGCACCGGCTGATTGCAGACCTTGCCGAACAGATCCCACAGCGCGATGTCGATCGCCGACGCCGCGCGATATTCCACGCCGGTCGAGGACTGCGCCATCGGCAGGTTCAGCATGTCGCGATGAATCGCCTCGATGTGGAGGGGATTACGGCCGAGCAGGCGGCCGGCAAAGGTGTCGTGAATCTGCGCTTCGACCGCGCCAGCACCATAGAAGGTCTCGCCGAGACCGATCATGCCCGTATCGGTGTGAACACGCACCCAGATGACGTTGGAGAATTCCTCGGTGCGTAGCGTCTCGATCGACGTGATCTTCACGGCAATTGTTCTCCCATCACAGGCGCCTCGCACCAGTCGTGTTTTCATTTTGCGCTGCAGCATGCGGCGCACTCGCGAAAGTCTTACGCTCGCTTGTAATATATCACAACATGTTTTAAGGGTGCCACAAATAAGGCGCCATCCAGCAACGAGAGCGCGAGCAGACGGGAGAGGGCGACATGGCACGGCGCAAGCGCGCGCTCGAGGTGGTGAGAAACGGCGACGACAGCGAGGGCAAGCCCTCGCGGCGCAACCGGCTCAATTTCTTCGAGTTGGCCTACCAGAAGATCGAGGAGCTGCTCGTTCATTGCGAGCTCAAGCCCGGACAATTCATGACGATGTTGGAGTTGCAGCAGATCACCGGTTTCGGCCGTACGCCGGTGCATCACGCCGTCAATCGTCTCTCCGCCGATACGCTCATCATCATCCGTCCGCGCCATGGCTTGCACATCGCGCCGATCGATCTCGCGCGCGAGCGCATGCTGCTGGCTTTGCGCCGTGACATGGAGCGCTTCGTCGTGCGTCTTGCAGCCGATCGCGCCAGCCTCTCGCATCGCAATCAGGCGCTGCACATCGAGCGCTTGCTGCGCGAGCGCCGCGCCACCCTGACCCTCGACGAGTTCAACAGCATCGACCGTCGCATCGACGCGCTGGTGCTGGAAGCCGCCGGCGAGCCGTTCCTGGTGCATACGCTGCGGCCGCTGCACACGCTGTATCGCCGCATCGGCTATATCCACCACCGCTTCATGCCGGGACAGACCGATTTGTCCGGCACGATCGATCACCATCTTGCCATTCTCGCGGCTGTTGCCGCCCGACGCGTCGAGGACGCGGTGAAGGCGAGCGATGCACTGATCGACTACATGGATCAGATGTTCACGGGCATGGAAGCGGGGATCGATCCGCGCCTGCTGGATTGCAGCATCGAGCCGTTACTCGGCGCGTAAAGAGTTTTGAAGAGAGGACCAAAGATGTCAACGATGGCTGTGCCACAACCGACCGCGAGCGAAGCCGCGGTGCGCTATCTCATCACGAACTACAGTCCCAAGGGCAACAAGGTCGGCTGGCTGATGATGGCCTCGATCCTGGTCGAAGCCTGGGACCTCTATTCGATCGCCTTCGTGCTGATCTTCATCAAGGAACAGTACAATCCCGATCCGCTGATGCTCGGCCTCGCTGCAGCGGGCACGCAGGGCGGCGCCCTGATCGGCGCGCTGCTCGGCGGCTGGCTGTCCGACAAGATCGGCCGCCGCGTGATGTTCCTGGTGACGATGGTGATGTTCATCGTGCTCGCGCTGGCGCAGGCTTTCGTGCCCAGCGTCGGCTGGCTCGTGGTGATCCGCTTCCTGCTCGGCATCCCGCTCGGCTCCGACATCTCGACCGGCTACACCTACATCATGGAATCCATGGCGAAGGGTGAGCGCGAGGTCATGGGCAACCGCTGGCAGTTCATGTTCGCGGTCGGTGAAGTGCTGACCATCGGCGTCATCGTGATCTTCCTGCTATTCGACATCCAGCACGAGATGCTGTGGCGCGTGACGCTCGGCCTCGGCGCGGTACCGGCGCTGATCATTCTGATCATGCGCCACGACGTGCCGGAGACCGCGGTCTGGCTGGTGCAGAAGGGACGCTACCGCGAGGCCAAGCAGGTCGCGCGCGAGATGTTCAACGACGACCTCGCCATGCTGCCGAACCAGGATGTGGTGGTGCCGAAGGTCAGCACGCGTGCGTTCCTCGCGGACCTCAAGAAGGACCCGATCCGCTGGCGCGCGACTGTCTACGGCTGGATCGCCTGCTTCGCGCAAGGCAGCGAGTTCTCGACCTTCGCGTTCTATTTGCCCGTGCTGTTCGTGATGGTCGGCGTGTCGAGCGTGCTCGGCATCAATCTGGTGACGATGGCGCTGTTCTGCTTCGCCGCTCTGTCCGGCTGGGTCGGTCCGCTGCTGACGCCGAAGATCGGCCACCGCGGCATCGCGATCGCCGGTTTCTCGATCGTGCTCGCCTCGCTGCTGGTCGCTGCCTTCGCGCTCTACACCGACAACAAGATCCTGCTGCCGTTCGCGGCCGCCGCCATGTTGTGGGGCCACTATTGGGACGCCTCGAACTGCATGACGATCCCGACCATGGTCGCCAAGCCCAAGTATCGCGGCACGGCCAGCGGCTTCGCCTATATGTTTGTGAAGCTGCCGTCGTTCCTGGCGATCTTCCTGTTCCCCACGGTGTTCGCTGCGGTCGGGCAGGCCAATGCCACGTTGATGGTCGCGATCTTCCCGCTGATCGGATTGCTCGCCGCAGTCTTCATCCTGCCGGAAGTTTACGGCTACGAGAACGATTGACCTCGCAAGTTACCTGATCGCGGCGGCCAAGGCCGCGATCAGGGCGGGGGGCGTCACCAGCATGCCGAGCTTGAGGAACGGCCAGGCCCCGACCTTGATCTTCTCTCGCCGCAGCGCGACCAGCCAAAGGATGGTGGCGAGCGAGCCGGTCACCGACAAATTGGGGCCGAGATCGACGCCGATCAGGATGGCGCTGACGACAGGCGCCGGCAGATGATCGCTGGCGGCCACCGAGCCCGCGACGAGACCGACCGGAAGGTTGTTGGCCACGTTGGTGGCGATCCCCGTTGCGATACCGACGCTCCAGGCGGCTTGCGTCACGGATTGCGCGACCGCCTGATGCAGCAGCGCGCTGAGCTGCCCGATCACGCCGGTCTTGATCAGTGCTTCCACCATCACGAAGAGCCCGCCGACCAGCGGCAGCACGCTCCAGGAAACGCCGCGCAGTACGGGCAGCGGCGATTGGCGGCTGATCAGCAGCACGATGGCCGCCGTCACCACGCCGCAGATGAAGGTCGGCAGCCCCAGTTGTTTGTCGAGCGCGGAGGCCGTGACCAGCACGACGCCAATCGCCACGATGCCAACCGCTGTCAGCTTGCCGCCGCGGCCGAGCTTCGGATGCGGCACGCTGCGCGCGATGGTCTCTTCCTTCAGCGCGCGATGCTGGGTCAGGCGCAGCACAATGTAGGTGAGCAGGATCGAGGCCGCCGACGGCAGCGCGAACAGGCGCAGCCATTCCGTGAGTTGCGGCATGCGCGCGCCGAACACGACGAGATTGGCGGGATTGGAGATCGGCAGCACGAAGCTCGCGGCATTGGCAATGAAGGCGCAGACGAACAGATAAGGCAGCGGCTTGGCGCCCGCCGCGCGTGTCGCGGCATAGACCGCGGGCGTCAGCACGATGGCGGTGGCATCATTCGAGAGCAGGACGGTGACGACCGTGCCGACGATGTAGATCAGCAGGAACAGTCGCTGCGGAGAGCCGGATGCATATTCCACCGCAAGGGCTGCGAGATAGTCGAACAGGCCTTCGAGCCGGGCCAGTTCCGCGATCAGCATCATGCCGATCAGGAAGAGATAGACGTCCACGCCCTTCTCGATGCCGGTGAGCGCATCCTGCCATGGCAGGAAGCCGAGCAGCACCAGGGCGCCGGCACCGAGCACGGCCCAGATCGCCTCGGGCAGGCGAAAAGGGCGGATGATGACGCCTGCGGTCGCGACGACGATGATGCTCCAGGCCCAGATGGCGTCAGACGGCACGTTCAATCCTTGTGGCGTGAGTTCATTTGGCAGCGATAGCGGAACCCGATGCCGCTGTCTTCCCCCGCGGACGCGGACCGTCATCGGCGATTTGCCGGGTCTCGGGGAGGGCGACGAGGCAGATTACGGCGCCCACCGCGGCGACCGCGCCGAGCGTGATGAAGGCCGCGCTGTAACCGGCACCGACGACGACGAAACCGGCGAGTGTCGTCGACAACGCGGCGCCGATGTTCTGGGCGGTGATGACAGCGCCTTGCGCGACGTTGAAGCGACCCGTGTTGCGCATGAGGTCGGCGACGATGACGGGGAAGATTGCGCCAAAGATGCCGGCACCGACGCCGTCGAGCAGCTGGACGCCGACCAACCAGAACGGATTGTCCGAGAGCGTATAGAGCGCGCCGCGAACGGGGAGGATCAGGAGCGCGGCGAGGAAGAAGCGCTTGTGGCCCCATTGGTCGGCCCTCGCGCCGACCAGCATCGCGAAAGGCACCATCACCAATTGTGCCGCGACGATGCAGGCCGACATCAGGCTGGTGCCCATGTTCTTGTCCTGGAGCGCCAGCTTTTGCCCGACCAACGGCAGCATCGCGGCGTTGGAGAGATGGAACAGCAGCACGCAGATCGCGAAGACGAGCAGGGGGCGGCAGGTCAGCAGTACGGCGAGGCCTGACGGCTGCTCGCTCTGTGCATCGGCCTCGTCCAGCCCGCGGGCAAGGTCGTGGTCGATGGCACGTTCGGGGATTGCGAGAATGCTGGCGAGGCTCGCGATTGCCATGGCGCCGAGAAGGTAGAACACGACGGTGGGGCCGAACCAATAAGCGGAGAGCCCGGCGAGAGCGGCCGCAACCGCGTTGCCGGCGTGATTAAAGGTCTCATTGCGTCCGATCCGCCGGGTGAAGGCGACATGGCCAAAGATGCCGAGCGAGACGGCGGCGATCGCGGGCGGGAAGACCACGGCGGCGGCCTGCGCGATGCCCTGCGAGATCGCAACCGGCCCGAAGGTCGGAAGCAGCGGCAGCAACAGCGAGGCGAGGGTCACCATAACGGCGGCAATTGCCATCACGGCTCGCTTCGCCCGCGTCGCATCGACCAGCGCGCCGGCCGGGGTCTGCGCCACGATGCCGGCGATCGTCGCGATCGACATCACGAGACCGATCCGCGCCTCGTCCCAGTGCTGCTCGGTGAGGAGATAGACGGCGAGATAGGGGCCGAGGCCATCGCGGACGTCGGCAAGAAAGAAATTGGCCGCATCCAGCGCGCGGCCGGCCTGCCTTGCCTGATCGGGGTTTTCGCGCGACATCGGTCTCTCGATCGAGGCTCGAAAACGCCCCGGCAGAAACCCATCTCACGCGACTTTTGTTCCGCCCTAAAACTTCACGGCCAGGAGAACCGCGCCGGCGCCGATCATGGCGATGCCGATCCAGCCCTGCGTGGTCGGGCGCTCGCCGAGAAAAGCGAAAGCGAACAGGGCAACCAGCACGACGCTGAGCTTGTCGATCGGCGCCACCAGTGTTGCAGGCCCGAGCTTCAGCGCGCGGAAGTAACACAGCCACGACGCGCCGGTCGCAAGCCCCGACAACACCAGGAACAGCCATGTTTTCGACGAGACCGCCGCGGGCACGGCGAATTGGCCAGTGAAGAACAGCAGCACCGAGAACGCCAGCAGCACCACCACGGTCCGGATGAAGGTGGCGAGATCCGGATTGATGTTCTCGACGCCGACCTTGGCGAAGATCGCGGTGAGCGCGGCGAAGCAGGCCGACAGCAGCGCCCAGGACTGCCAGGCGGAGAAGAGGGCGGGTTTCATGGCGGTTCCTTAGCGAGCCACCGACAGCTTCTCCGTGATCGCCTTGCGCAGGATGCGTGAGAGCGATTCCACCGAATATGGCTTCTGGATCAATTCAAATCCGCGATGGGCGTTTTCGGCGAGCACGTTGCTGTAGCCGCTGGTCAGCACCACCGGCAGGCCCGGAAAGCGCTCGCGGATGATTCCGGCGAGTTCGACGCCGTTCATGCCGGGCATGATGACGTCGGAGAACACCAGGTCGACCGCGAATTCGTTCTCGCCAAGGATGGCGAGCGCGGCATTGGCGTTGGCGACGCGGCGGACGACATAGCCGAGGTCCTCGAGCAGCTCGGTCGAGAACTGGCCGACATCGTCGTTGTCCTCGACCACGAGCACGCGATAGCCGCGCCCGGTGGTCGCGCTCTCGCTGGTGAGCGATGCGGCTTCCTTCTCGGCGGCCGGGCTCTGAGCCTGCGGCAGGTAGATCGTGAAGGTCGCGCCCTGACCGTGCGTGCTCGTCACCGCGATGTCGCCCTCGGACTGTTTCGCGAAGCCGAACGCCTGACTGAGGCCGAGGCCGGTGCCCTTGCCGACTTCCTTGGTGGTGAAGAACGGCTCGAAGATGGCGTCGATGTTTTCCGGTGCGATGCCGCTGCCGGTATCCGCCACCGTGATTGCGACGTAATCGCCACCGCGCGCCGACTGCGCGCGCAGGCTCGGGATGCCCTGAACCTTGCGCACAGCGATGGTGAGGCGGCCCTCGCCCTCCATGGCGTCGCGGGCGTTGATGGCGAGGTTGATCAGCGCGGTCTCGAACTGGGCGATGTCGGCCACCGTGAAGCAATCGGCATCGTCGATCTCGACGGCGATCTCGATGCGGCCGCCGACCAGCGGCCGGACCAGCTGCGCCACGCCCTCGACCTGGCTGCCAACGTTGAATATCTGCGGTTTCAGCGGTTGCCGGCGCGCGAAGGCCAGAAGCTGCGCGGTCAGCTTCGAGGCGCGCTCGACGGTGTCGGAGATGGCGTCGACATAGCGGCGGCGGCGCTCCT
This sequence comes from Bradyrhizobium monzae, assembly GCF_021458635.1. Classification (GTDB taxonomy): domain Bacteria; phylum Pseudomonadota; class Alphaproteobacteria; order Rhizobiales; family Xanthobacteraceae; genus Bradyrhizobium. The sequence goes on along the minus strand of NZ_JAIRDQ010000001.1, from coordinate 125,700 downwards.
CTGGAAGCTCGCGCCGGCGCAGGAAGTCGGTCGCCGAACGGATGATGGTGAGGAGATTGTTGAAATCGTGCGCGACGCCGCCGGTGAGCTGGCCGATCGCCTCCATCTTCTGCGATTGCCGCAGCGCTTCCTCGCCGCGGCGACGCTCGGTGATATCGACGGCCTCCGGCACTGCGCCGGTGATGTTGCCGTGGCGGTCGAGCACCGGACGCATGCCGAACTCGAAATCGCGCTCGCCGATCGGCAGCCGTAGCCGCATCTCGATCCGCACCGCCTCGCCCCGGAGCACAGTGTCGAAAGCCTCGCGCACGGTTGCGCTCATGCCGTGGGTGCCGGTGAACCACGGCGTGTCCCAGAACGGCTTGCCGACCACGTCCGAAGAGCTCGCCTTGATGCCGTCGAGCGCGGTCCTGTTGGCGTAGAGTAGCTCGCCTTTGAGATTGACCAGACCTTGGTACTGGTTGCTCGTCCCAAGGATCGCGCGCAGTCGCGCCTCGTTGGATTCGAGCTCGGCGGTGCGCTGGACGATACGCTCTTCCAAGGTCTCGTTGAGCTGCCGCAGTTCGATTTCGGCCCGCTTGGCGACGGTGATGTCGTGGGCGACGCCGATGAAGCCGATATGCTTGCCGGTCGGGTCCCAGCGCGGCTGCGACTCTGAGCGCAGCCAGCGCCATTCGCCGGATGCATCCTTGTAGCGCGCCTCCAGCACGAACGGCTTGAGCGAGGCTTCGCCCTGGACGGATTGCTGCAGCACGTGCGGCAGGTCGTCCGGATGCAGCACCTTGCGCCAGTCGAAGGCGATGGCCTGGTCGTAGGGCAGGCCGACGAAATCGACATAGGCCTGGTTGGCGAAGGAGCGCGTGCGGTCGAGCTTTGTGACCCAGATCGGCACCGGCGCGCTGTCGGCGATCAGCCGAAAGCGCTCCTCGCTCTCGCGCAAGGTCTCGCGCACGAGCATCTGGTCGGTGACGTCGATATGGGCGCCGACCAGCCGGATGGCGCGGCCGTCGGCCTCGCGCTCGAGCTTGGCGACGACGCGGATCCAGCGGGTCTCGTGGTCGCTCGGACGGATGATGCGGTATTCGGCGGTGTAGTCCTCGCTGGTCCCGGCCAGCGCCTCGAAGAAATGTTTGACGGTCGCGTCGCGGTCGTCGGGATGGATGCGGCTGACCCAGTCTTCGTGGGTCTCGTCGGCAGCCTCGGGCGGTAGCCCGTGGATCATCAGATATTCCGGCGAGCGGCGGTTCTTGAAGCCTTCGCGGAAGTCGACCTCGAGGCCGCCGACCTTGCCGATTCGCTGGATCCGCGCCAGCTCCGCCTCACGCTCCTGGAGCGCGCGATAGGCCTCGTCGCGCTCGCGCGCGATGTCTTCGAGGTGCTGGCGCAGCCTCTCGGCGGCGGTGATTTCGGGTGTAGAATCGTTCAAGGCGTCGGCCGTTGTGATGCGGAAGCGCGCGTGCCGAGCCGATATTCACACAGACAAAGCGTGATAGCCATTGCTCAAAAGCGAATAGGCTCGGAAACGCCCACCGGACGGCGTGTGGCGGGTATGAACGAACGCGGGGTCTGGCTATTTGTTCCAAACGTTGGAACGATGAGCCCGCGGGCGCGTATCTGCGAGGCGCTACGACTCTCATTCGTAACGCACCCTTTCCAGAGAGGCTAAATCTTGAAGCTCTTTGTCTGCCAGGCCTGCGGCAATGTTCTCTATTTCGAGAACCGCGCCTGCGAACGTTGCGGCCACAAGGTCGCCTTCCTGCCGGAGAAGGAGACGATGTCGGCGATCGAGCCGGACGGGCAGGGCTGGGCCACGCTCGCCGACAAGGGCAAGGGGCGGATGCTGTGCCGCAATGCCGAGTACGACGCCTGCAACTGGCTGACCGATGTCAGCGATGCCACCGGCTATTGCCGGGCCTGCCGCCACAACGGCATCGTGCCTGATCTCTCTGACCCCGCGCAGCTCGCCGGCTGGCGCGAGCTGGAGGTCGCGAAGCATCGGCTGTTCTATTCGCTGATCCGCTGGAAGCTCCCGCTCCAGACCCGGCAGGACAACCCCGAGCACGGCCTGATCTTCAATTTCCTCGCCGACGATCCGAACAGCGGACAGAAGGTCCTGACCGGCCACGACAACGGCCTGATCACGATCGCGCTCACCGAGACCGATACCATCGAGCGCGAGCGGCGACGGCTGGAGATGGGCGAGCCGTATCGCACGTTGCTTGGGCATTTCCGCCACGAGGTCGGGCACTATTTCTGGGACGCGCTGGTGCGCGGCGGCGGCAAACTGGACGAATGCCGTGCGGTGTTCGGCGACGATTCCGTTGACTACGGCGAGGCACTGCAGCGCCACTATGCCGAAGGCGCCCCACCGGACTGGCAGCAGAATTACGTCTCGGCCTATGCGACGACGCACCCCTGGGAAGACTTCGCCGAGACCTGGGCGCATTACCTCCACATCGTCGACACCCTGGAAATGGCCTCGGAGTTCGGCATGGAGGTGCGCCCCAAGGTCGACCGCGACGGGGAGTTGTCGACGCGAATCCGGTTCAACCCCTACGAGGCGAAAGGCGTCGAGGCGATCATCGACGCATGGCTGCCCTTTACCTTCGCCATGAACAGCGTCAACCGCGCCATGGGCCTGCGCGACCTCTATCCCTTCATCCTGTCATCGGCCGTGGTCGCCAAACTGGGCTTCATTCACAACCTGGTCCGGGACGTGGCCAAGGATAGGGCCAAGGCCGGGAAGCCGTAGGTGATCCAAGGGGTTCGCCGGGCTCGATCGGTCTTGCGCTGGTACGCCAGCCGGGTTGGATTTAGACCGTTGCCTCCGGCCAATTTTGATGTACCACGGGAGCACACGGCCCATCCCTCATAGGTCCCAACGGCCAGGGAAGGGTCCCGCCCAAGGTCGAGACCCAAGAAAAGCATGTTCAAACGCATTCTGATCGCCAACCGCGGCGAAATCGCCTGCCGGGTCATCAAGACCGCCCGCAAGATGGGAATTCAGACGGTTGCCGTCTATTCCGAGGCCGACCGCGACGCTCTCCATGTCGAGATGGCCGACGAGGCCGTGCTGATCGGGCCGCCGGCCGCGGCCGAGAGTTATCTGGTGATCGAGAAGATCGTGGAGGCTTGCCGCAAGACCGGCGCCGAGGCCGTGCATCCCGGCTACGGCTTCCTGTCCGAACGCGAGGCGTTTCCGCGCGCGCTCGAAGCCGCCGGCATCGTCTTCATCGGCCCCAACCCCGGCGCGATCGCCGCGATGGGCGACAAGATCGAATCCAAGAAGGCAGCTGCCAAAGCCAAGGTCTCGACCGTGCCGGGCTATCTCGGCGTCATCGAGGACGACAAGCACGCGGTCCGCATCTCCGACGAGATCGGCTATCCCGTGATGATCAAGGCCTCCGCCGGCGGCGGCGGCAAGGGCATGCGCATCGCGCATTCCAAGGCCGAAGTCGCCGAAGGCTTCAATCTCGCCAAGGCCGAGGCCAAGGCGTCGTTCGGCGACGATCGCGTCTTCGTCGAAAAGTTCATCGTCGATCCCCGGCACATCGAGATCCAGGTGCTCGGCGACAAGCATGGCAACGTCATCTATCTCGGCGAGCGCGAATGCTCGATCCAGCGCCGCAACCAGAAGGTCATCGAGGAGGCGCCATCGCCGCTGCTCGACGAAGCCACCCGTCGCAAGATGGGCGAGCAGGCGGTCGCGCTGGCCAAGGCCGTGAACTACGATTCCGCCGGCACCGTCGAGTTCGTCGCCGGCCAGGACAAGAGCTTCTACTTCCTGGAGATGAACACGCGGCTGCAGGTCGAGCATCCCGTCACCGAGCTCGTCACCGGCGTCGACCTCGTCGAGCAGATGATCCGCGTTGCCGCCGGCGAGAAGCTCGCGCTTGCGCAGAAGGACGTCGCGCTGACCGGTTGGGCCGTGGAATCGCGCCTCTATGCCGAAGACCCGTTCCGCAACTTCCTGCCCTCGATCGGTCGATTGGTGAAGTATCGTCCGCCGGCGGAAGTCAGCCAGGACGGCATCACCGTGCGCAACGACACCGGCGTGCAGGAGGGCGGCGAGATCTCGATCCATTATGATCCGATGATCGCAAAACTCGTCACGCACGCGCCGTCGCGCGCGGCTGCGATCGAGGCGCAGGCGACCGCGCTGGATTCGTTCTATGTCGACGGTATCCGCCACAATATCCCGTTCCTGTCGGCGCTGATGCACCATCCGCGCTGGCGCGAGGGCAATCTGTCGACCGGTTTCATCGCCGAGGAATTCCCCAAGGGCTTTGCGGTGCGTGTGCCCGAAGGTGAGGTCGCCCGCCGGATCGCCGCTGTCGGCGCCGCCATCGATCACGTGCTTGGCGAGCGCAAGCGGCAGATCTCCGGTCAGATGGGCGGCCGCATCGTGCAGCGCGAGCGCCGCCGCGCGGTCTGGCTCGATCGTCAGGAGCTCCTGCTCGAGGTCGCCCGCGAGGGTGACGCGATCGCAATTCGTTTCGTCGATGCCGAGGGCAAGGCCGGCAATCCGCATCTGCTGCAGTCCGCGTGGAAGCCGGGCGATCCGGTCTGGCAGGGCACCATCGACGGCCACTTCATCGCGGTGCAGGCGCGCCCGATCGCCAACGGCATTCGTCTGGCCCATCAGGGTGTCGAGGTGCCGGTCTATGTCTGGACCGAAGCGGAAGCGGCCTCGGCGAAGCTGATGCCGGTGACGACGGCCTCGGACACCGGCAAGAAGCTGCTGTGCCCGATGCCCGGCCTCATCGTCTCGATCGCCGTCACCGAAGGCCAGGAGGTCAAGGCCGGCGAGACGCTGGCCGTGGTCGAGGCCATGAAGATGCAGAACGTGCTCCGCGCCGAGCAGGACGGCACCGTGAAGAAGATCCACGCCAGCGTCGGCGCCACACTCGCGGTCGACGCGCTGATCTTGGAGTTTGCGTAAGGATGTGAGCGGTGCGGGCGGTCGCCGCGGATGCATCTCTGGATTGCTTCGCTGCGCTCGCAATGACGGAGATTGGGCAGCTTCGTAAGCCCCAGAAAGAGACAGTACCATGGCCTTCCGTTCCCGCCGCGAGAAACTGCGTTCCATCCTGTCGGGCGGGACCTGCGTCCATCCCGGCTCGGTCTATGACGCGATCTCGATCCGCATTGCCGAGGATCTCGGTTTCCCCCTCGGCATGTTCGGCGGTTCGGTGGCCTCCCTGGCCGTGCTCGGCGATCCCGACATCACGCTGATCACGCTCACCGAGCTGGCCGAGCAGATGCGGCGAATGTCGCGCGCCGCGGCGCTGCCCGTGCTGGTCGATGCCGATCACGGCTATGGCAATGCCCTGAACGTGCGCCGCACGGTGCAGGAGCTGGAGACAGCGGGGGCGGCCGGTCTCACCATCGAGGACACGCTGCTGCCGGCCGCATTTGGCGAGACAAAGGCACAGCTGATCTCGCTGGAGGAGGGCGTCGGCAAGATGAAGGCCGCGCTCGACGGCCGCAGCGATCCCTCGCTGGTCATCATGGGCCGCACCGGTGCGGCCTCGATCAGCTCGATCGAGGACGCGATCCGCCGCGCCAAGGCCTATGAGGCGACCGGCGTCGATGCGCTGTTCTTCACCGGCATCAAGTCGCGCGCCGAGCTCGAGGCCATCGTATCGGCAACGCGCCTGCCGATCGTGCTCGGTGGCGCGCCGGACGAATTGAACGCGATCGACTATCTCGCCGGCCAACGCGTCCGCATCGCGCTTCAGGGCCACGCGCCGATCGCGGCGGCGACGCAAGCGGTCTACGAAGTCCAGAAGGCGTTGCGCGAGGGCACGGCGCCGAAAGCGCTGAAGGGATTGCCGTCCGCGGAGCTGACCAATCGCGTCATCCGCGAAGCCGAAGTGAAAGCGCGCAGCGCCGATCTCCTCGGGCTGAAGAAATGAGCCGCGCGATCCTCCAGGTCATGGTCCGCGGCCGCGTCCAAGGCGTTGGCTATCGGGCCTGGGTCGAGTCCCAGGCGGTGACTTGTGGCCTTGAGGGCTGGGTCCGCAACCGCCGCGACGGCAGCGTCGAAGCGCTGTTCGCAGGTGCGCCGAAACACGTCGCCGACATGGTCGCGCTATGCCGTCACGGCCCGCCGTCGTCGCGCGTGGATAGCGTGACGAGCGAGACGGCCAGCGTCGATGAGCTGAACCTGCGCCGGGCAGGGGAAGCGTTCTCGGTGTTGCCGACGGTTTAGTTGGCCGTCACTTGGGCAGCTTCGAGATCGCTTCGCTGAGCTCGTGGATCTCATACGGCTTGCGCAGGATGGGGAAGTCGCCGCGCACGTCGGCGGCGGCTTCGCTGTAGCCGCTGGCGAGCAGGATCGGCAGGTCGGGGTGAATCTCGCGCAGGCGATGGGCGAGGCCGAGCCCGTCCATCTTGCCGGGCATCACGATGTCGGAGAACACGAAGTCGACGCCGTTGTTCTCGAGCTCGCGCAGCGCGGATTCGGCATCCGCAACCCGGCGCACGCGATAGCCGAGCTGCTCCAAAAGGCCGATGCTGACGATGGCGACATCGGGATTGTCTTCGACCAGCAGCACGGTGCCGCTGCCGCGCACCGGCGCCGTCTCGAGGGGCTCGTTCGGCACGGCCGCGATCGCGCGCGGCAGCAGGATGGTGAAGGTCGTGCCCTTGCCGAGCTCGCTTGCGACCTTGATCGTGCCGCCCGCCTGGTGTGCAAAGCCGTGCACCTGAGAAAGGCCGAGGCCGGTGCCTTTTCCGACCGGCTTCGTCGTGAAGAACGGCTCGAAGATCTTGTCGACGACGTCCGAGGGGATGCCGAGCCCGGTATCCGTGACGGTAATGGCGACGAATTCACCGCTGTAGAACGGATCATCCAGCACGATGTTGTGCGCGCCGATCGTCACCGTGCCGCCGTCGGGCATGGCGTCGCGCGCATTGATGACGAGATTGAGCAGTCCCGTCTCGAGCTCTGAGACGTCAGCCTTGACCGGCCAGACCTCGCGGTCGATGTCGAAGGCGAGACGAACCGCGCTGCCGACGCCGGCGTTCAGAACCTCGCGGATCGCGTCGATCCGCTCACCGAAGCGGATCGCCTGTGGATTGACGCTTTGCCGCCGCGCGAAGGTCAGCAGCTGAGCGGTCAACGCTGCACCACGCTTGGAGGCGGTATCAATCGCGGAGATCGCCCGCCGGAACTTCTCATCGTCGGCATCGCCTTTCTTCAGGATGTGAAGGCTGCCGGTGATGATCATCAGGAGGTTGTTGAAGTCGTGCGCAACGCCGCCGGTGAGCTGGCCGAGCGCATCGAATTTCTGCGACTCGGCAAGCTGCGTCTGCATTGCCTCGAGCTTGAGCTGAGTATTGCGGCGCTCGGTGATGTCGCGGGTGATCTTGGCGAAGCCGACGAGGGCGCCGTCCTCGTAGATCGGGTCGATGATGACGCTCGCCCAGAAGAACGTGCCGTCCTTGCGGACGCGCCAGCCTTCCTCCTCGTAGCGGCCGTGATCCCGGGCGATGCCGAGGGCCCGCGCCGGCTTGCCGTTGGCGCGGTCGGTCTCGGTATAGAAGCGCGAGAAATGCTGGCCGAGAATCTCCCGGGGCGAATAGCCCTTGATCCGCTCGCCGCCGATGTTCCAGCTCGTGATGATGCCGGTGGGATCGAGCATATAGAGCGCGTAGTCCGCGACTCCCTCCACCAACAGCCGGAAACTCCGCTCGCTTTCGAACAAGTCTCTCTGTTGACTGGACTTTTTAACCATTCCTGGACCCCGCCTCGACGGGAGCAAACGCGTGAAGATTCGTTTGGTTCCCCTCCGTTTGAAGGATTCTTAGGCAAATCCCCTCGACGGTATACAGCAGGGGCGGGCCTTCAGGCACTTGACACGCAATCTCAGTCGTCAGATATTTCTGTTATGACAGAAATAACCGGAAAGAAGAAACTCCCTGCCGCGGTCGAGCGCTTCATCCTGCATTGGGGCGACATGGGGGATCAGTGGGGCGTCAACCGCTCGGTCAGCCAGATTCACGGGCTGCTCTATCTGGCCGAGGCGCCGATGACGGCCGAGGACATCGCCGACACGCTCGGCATGGCGCGGTCCAACGTTTCCAATTCCTTGAAGGAGCTTCTCGCCTGGAACCTGATCCGGCGGGTGCCGATCCTGGGCGACCGCCGCGATCATTACGAGGCCGAGACCGACATCTGGGAGGTCGCAGCCCGTATCGCGGCGCGGCGCAAGGAGCGGGAGCTCGATCCCGCGATCACGGCGCTGCGGGCCTGCGTGTCTGATGCCGCCGAGGATCCGACCATCAATCCTGTCGCGAGCAAACGGTTGAAGGAGATGCTCGCCTTCACCGAGCTCGCCGACCACTGGTTCATGCAGATGCTGAAAGTGCCGCGGCCGCGGTTGGTCGCCTTGATGCGGCTTGGCGAGAAGATCGCCAACCTGCTGCCGCTGGGTAAGGCCAAATAGTTCCGAGGAGGGTGTGATGACGTCGGCTCGATTATCAGGCTCCAACGCAACTCCCTCCGCTCACGTCAAACTGCTCGACGACCGCCGCTTCCGCGCGCTGTTGTCGGACGAGGATTGGGGCCGCCTGCCGCTCGCGACCTGGCGGCGCTTCTCGAAGCGCGTCGCCGATGGTGACAGCGTGGTCTATGTCGGAATCGTCGACGAGGTCTCTTTCAGCGACATCGGCCGGTGGTTCGCACAAGTGGCGCGCCTGATCGGCGGGCCGCTGCCGACGGGACGCGACACCGGCGTACCCATGATCGTCACAGTCACCGAGGACGGCGCAACCGGAGGCCAGACCTGGACCCGCATCTGCGCGCGCAAGCGCGGTTTTCCGCAGGTGATCCACTCCGCCAAGCGCTTCGCCGGCCCGACCGGGCTCGAGGAATATGTCGGCTTTGGCGTCTCGATGGCGCTGCGCATCGCGGTCGAAGGCGAGACGCTGACCTTCCGCAGCGCCGCCTATGGCCTGCAGCTCGGAGGCCTGTGGATCCCGCTGCCACAATGGCTCACGCCGGGCGATCTCACGGTCACGCATTCCGATCTCGGCGAGGGCGCGTTCCGCTTCACCCTCGATGTCATTCATCCGCGTTACGGCGGGCTGATCCACCAGTCCGCCACCTTCAGGGAGGCCGTATCGTGACGCCGCTCTTGTGGACGCTCATCGCCATCCAGATCGTGATGGGCGTGTTCGACACTTTCTATCATCACGAGTTCACCGAGCGCCTGGCCTGGCGCCCCTCACAGCGCTTCGAGCTGAAGCTGCACGGCATCCGCAACATGCTCTATGCGCTGCTGTTCCTGCTGCTCGGCTGGCTGGAGGTCTACGGCGTACTGGCACTGGCGATCGTCGCTGTGCTGGTTGCGGAGATCGTCATCACACTGATGGATTTTGTCGAGGAGGATCTGAGCCGGAAATTGCCACCGAGCGAGCGGATCAATCACACGCTGCTCGCGATCAATTACGGCGCCATCCTGGTGCTGCTGCTGCCCGTCCTGATCGATTGGGCGATGCAGCCCTTCGGTGTGAGGATCGTTCATCAGGGCCTGCTCAGCATCGCCGCGACCGCCTGCGCGATCGGCGCTGCGCTCTGCGGCGTCAGGGATCTTGCCGCGGTGCGCCGGCTCGGCCGCATGAAGAGTGTTCCTGCAAGCGGGCTCGTCGAGAAGATCCCCGGCCGCAAGACCGTGCTGATCACCGGCGCGACCGGCTTCATCGGCAGCCGCCTTGCGGCGAGCCTCGGCGGTGCCGGGCACAACGTCATCGCGCTGATCCGCAATCCGGCGAAGGCTGAGATGCTGCCGCCGCCGGTCACGCTGATCACCAGCCTCGACCAGCTCGGCTCGGACACGCCCATCGACGCCATCGTCAATCTCGCCGGCGAGCCGATCGGCAATGGCCTGTGGACCGAGGCGAAGCGCGCGAAGATCATCGGCTCCCGCATCGACATGACCGGCGAGGTCGTAAAACTGATCGCGCGGCTCGAGCGCAAGCCCGAGGTGCTCGTCAGCGGCTCCGCGATCGGCTGGTACGGCCTATGGGCCGACCAGGTGCTGACGGAGTCGGCGAAATCTCACGCCTGCTTCAGCCACGAGCTGTGCGCGGCCTGGGAGACCGCGGCGCGGCCGGCGGAGGAGTTCGGCGTGCGTGTGGTCAATTTGCGTATCGGCCTCGTGCTGGGCACCGAAGGCGGCTTCATCACGCGCATGCTGACGCCGTTCGAGTTCGGCCTCGGTGGTCCCCTCGGCACCGGGCGGCAGTGGATGTCCTGGATCGAACGCGACGACCTGATCCGGCTGATCGCCTATGTGATGGCGACGCCCGATCTTTCGGGGCCCGTCAACGCCACCGCGCCGATCCCGGTCACCAATGCAAAGTTTACCGAGGAGCTCGGTCGCCGCCTGCACCGCCCCGCTGTGTTACGCATTCCCGGTGGCCTGCTGCGCCGGATCGGCGGCGGCTTTGCCGACGAGCTCCTGCTCGGCGGTCAGCGCGTGCTGCCGAACAAGGCGTTGAGCCGCGGTTTTGTCTTTCGGCACGAAACGCTCCGCAGCGCGTTCGAGGCAATCCTGTGAGGCTTCATGTGGCGGTTACGCTCCGGAACGTCGCCGCCACTGCGCGCAGCGCTGCCAGTTTTGCGGGATCGCTGACTTTCGAATGCAGCATCACCTTCGAGCTGCCGAGCCTTGGCAGCTTGTGCGCGGGCCCGATGTTGATCAGTCCGGGAGGCGCGATCCGCCGCGCCAGCGGTGCAACGGCGAGTCCGGCGAGCGCGGCTGCGACCACCGCCGTCACGCCACCGCCGACAAAGCGCTCGCGCCAGGCGATGCCGGCCTTGTCGAGCGCGCGCACGGCAATCGCCCGGACGCCACAGGGCGGGGCGAGCGTTGCGAGCGGCAAAGGCTCGCCCTTCGGCAGGGCGAAGCGCCGCGACGCGAACCAGCCAAACTCGTCCTCCGTCAGCTTCTCGCCGCCGCGGCGGCTGCCCTCCTGGCGCACGATCACCGCGTCCAGCTCGCCCGCGTCATAGGCATCCTGCATCTCGCGTGAGAAGCCGATGGTGACGGCGAGTGTGAGGTTTGACGACATGGCGTGCAAGCGTTCGAGCAGCGGCACCAATTCAGGGCCTGCAGCGTGGTCGGAAATACCGAGCGAGAGCGACTGTGCGGCCGGGGCCTCGCCTGACAGCGCACGGTCATGTGCCTGCATCAGCGCGCGGGCGCGATCGAGAAATGTTACGCCGTCCGCGGTCAAGCGCACCGCGCGGGGCGAGCGCTCGACGAGGCGTTTTCCCAGCAATGTCTCCAGCCTTTGCAGCTTGAGACTGACCGCTGCCTGCGTCGTACCGAGCGCCTCCGCGGCGCGGGTAAAGCTTTGGAGGTCGGCGACCAGCAGGAAGGCCTGGACGGTGGCGATGTCGAGTGTGGCGGTCATTATTATTTATTATCACTGGTATCAACAGAGATAAGATACCAAGATGATAGGGGAAGGTCTAGCTTCTCACCAACGCCGCGCAAACAGCGCGACATTTCGAGGAGAACGACAATGCCCCTGATCACCGTATCCTACACCTCGTCCCGCCAGTCGCCGTCGCTGAAGGCCGACATCGCCAACGCCGTGTCGGAACTCACTGCAAAAATCCTGCACAAGGATCCCCAGGTGACCGCCATCATCGTGAAGTCGGTCGATGCTGACGACTGGTTCGCCGGCGGCAAGTCGCTCGCCGAGCAGAAGCTTGCGAGCTACTGGATCGACATCCACATCACCGAAGGCACCAATACCAAGGACGAGAAGGCAACTTATCTCGCCGCGATGTTCAAGCGCATGGCAGAGATTTTGGGCCCGCTGCATTCCGAAACATATCTGCACGTCGACGAGGTCAAGGGCGACGCCTACGGCTTTGGCGGCCTGACCCAGGAGCGCCGCTACATCGCCGGCAAGCTCGAGGTTTCGCTGAAGGCGGCGTGATGATGCAAGCCGCGGGTGAGGGATCTCACCCGCGGCTTTTGTCGTCAGCTCGCTGCGCGGAACTGAACCTCTGAGTTGTTCATGAAACACATCTTGTCGAACAGCTTGAGGTCCAACGGGTTCGGCAGGCGGACATCGCTGAGGTCGGGGCAGGGCTTGACCGAGGGGTCATAGGACCGGTCGATCTGCGAGATGAAGACGACGATCAGCCCCTTGTCGCGCGCGAACGACTTCAGCGCGCGGACTTGAACGGTCAGATCGGGGTTTTCCCGTCTCTGGTCGAGCAGTTGCAGATAATCGATCACCACCACTGTGCCGCGCTGTGCAGCGGCCATTTGCTTGACGACATAGTCGGCGCTGATGGCGTCGGAGCAATCGATCTCGAACAGTTTGTCGAACTCTGCCGGCTCCGTGCCAATCGTACGCAAACGGTCCAGCACGTCTTTCTTGGTGTATTCGAGCGAGAAGAATGCGGCGCGATGGCCGGACTTCATGGCCTCCACGGCAAGTTCGAGGCTCATCAAGGTCTTGCCCTGACCGGGGCGCGCTCCGACCAGCACGAGGTCGCCCGGCTTGAATTGTGGGAACAGCTTGTTGGCCGGCGTCGCCGCGGCAGCTTTCGCCGCCAGCATGCTCCAGGCGGAAAACCCTTCCGTCGTGGCGATGCGGTCAAGCGCATCGTGGAGCGGAATGCCTTCCTCGCGGGACAGGCGCTTCGCTTTTCGCTTCAGATGATAGATTGGCGCAGACAGTTTCATCGTCAAACCTCCCATTGCGAGCAGAAAGCGCAATCCCTCCTTATGCCTGGCGCTCGAACAGTCGGTCCGATGGTTTAGTCGCCCGGCATGAAGTCTGCTTTCCCGGCGGAGGGGGGAGGCGTGGGCGGCGCCAAAGCCAAGCGTAACCGATTCCGTGCCGATGGAGAACGCATTCGGCGCGCCTCCAACAGGAAAGCGTCAGGCGGTTGCTTCCGGCACCATCGCGCGTGTTGGCCCGAACAGCTCTACAAACGCCTGCCGCAGCGCGACGTCGACATCGGCGAGCGTCACGAGCTGGCCGAGATCGACCAGCGAGGTCACGCCGTAGCGGGGATCGGCGACGCCACAGGGGACGATGCCGGCGAAATGCGAAAGCTCCGGCTCGACATTGATGGCGATGCCGTGAAACGAGACCCAGCGCTTCAGCCGCACGCCGATCGCCGCGATCTTGTCCTCGTGCTCCGGCCCCTTGTCCGGGCGCTTCACCCAGACGCCGACCCGATCTTCGCGCCGCTCGCCGCGGACGTTGAAGGCGGCGAGCGTCTTCAGGATCAGTTCCTCCAGGCCTGCGACGTAGGCCCGGACGTCCGGCCGGCGGCGCTTGAGGTCGAGCATGATGTAGGCCACTCGTTGGCCAGGGCCGTGATAGGTGAGCTGGCCGCCACGTCCGGAGGCAAAGGTCGGGAATCGGGGATCGAGCAGGTCGGTCTCCTTGCCCGAGGTCCCGGAGGTGTAGAGCGGAGGGTGTTCGAGCAGCCAGACCAGCTCGGGTGCTTCGCCCGCCGCAATGGCGGTGACGCGGGCCTCCATGGCGGCCACGGCCTCCGGATAGGGCACCGGAGCGTCCGAGATTCGCCATTCGACGGGCTCGCCGCCGGCGGCGGAAAACGACGTCAAATCGAGCTCTTGGCGGGGGTTTTGGGGCGAATTAACCATTGGCTAACCATAACGTGGTGATGATTGCAGGCGCAAATGCCAAGTCCTTTGGCGTAAGTCCCCAGTTGCGGTGGTGCTGACAGTGCCTACTCTCGACAAAGTCACCGTGGATCTCATGGTCGTCCTCGGGACGACCACCATGCCCATCCATCAAGTATTACGTCTTTCCCGCGGCGCCATCATCGAGCTGGACGCAACCGAGGCTGACGAGGTCAAGGTTCTCGCCAACAATTTGCCTGTGGCGTCCGGCGTCGTGCTGGTCGACCGCAACCGGATCGCGGTCGAGGTCAAGCAGATGCTGCCGCGGACGCAAGGCGCGCGGTAGCGGCCCGGGCACGCGGTAGCGGCCTGGGCACGCGGTAGCGGCCTGGGCACGCGGTAGCGAGGCGGGACGGATAGGGCCGATCCGGGCGCGTGAAATTCCTGTCGAGCTTGTGGAGTTCGAAGCCTTTGCAGGCTTGTATCCCTCTGACGGATTTGTTAGATCGGCGGCCGCTGATCCGGCCAGCTCTAGAGCTTCAGGCCGGTATCTCCTAGCGCTCGTGGCGGAATTGGTAGACGCGCTGCCTTGAGGTGGCAGTGAGTAAAATCGTGGGGGTTCGAGTCCCTCCGAGCGCACCACCTTCGAATCTCCATTCAAGGAAGCAGGCGGCCCCGCGCAGGGGTCTCAGCCATATTCCTCGCCGATCCCGTATTCCCGGTAGATCTCGAGCGGATCGAGGTCGGGGAACAGGCGGCATTTGGCCTGGGCGAGATGCAGGCTCACCGCAGCTGGCTCCTTGCCGTTCGACAGCAACTTGCGGATGTCGTCCATGTGCGCGCCCGGCTGGTGCTTGGCCTCGAGCTGCTCCAGCGCGACCAGCGCGGTTGCGAGCGCCTCGGTCAGGACCCAGTCGTCGTGGCCCGTGATTCCCTTCTTCGGCATCGGCAGACCTCAATCCGCAGACCTCACGTATGGCAGCGGCAGCAGTCTACCGTAGCTTCGGTCGAATCTCCATCGCGCCGCGGGCTGCGTGGAAGAAGGCGAGGGGCCGCGCTCTCGCTTGCATTATGGCGGCGCGTGGCTAAAAGGCGGCGGCACGTGGGCGATGGTATCTTTGTTGAAACAAAGTGGGCGTAGACGGGCCTCGCGCGACCTCTCTCGGCTGGAGCCAGCATGGTCTTTCTAAGCTTCGTCTACCGCTTTCTGACCAACTTCGCGTTCATGGCCCTGGTCTATTTCAGCTTGAACGTCATGGAGAGGTATCAGAACCGGGCGATCCTCGCGATCCTGGTGCTGGTCTACAGCGGCATGCGCGCGGCCTCGACGCTGCGCGCGTTCTACTTCTTCCAGAAGATCGAGAAGCTGGAAGCCGAGACGAAGCGCCTGCAGGGGCCGATCAATGACGGCTCCGGCGGAACGGCCGGTCGCAAGCAGATCGTGATGGATGTCGCGCGGCTGCGCCGCGACGGCGAGCTCAAGTCCTACATGGACCTGTTCTTCCTGGCGCTGATCGTGCTGCTCTGCGTCGCCAACATCATGCGGCAGTAACGGCTTGGAGCATGATCCGGAAAAGCGTGCAGCGGTTTTCCGAAAAGATCATGCTCAAACCAATAACCTGAAGCGCGATGATCTCATCACGCTTCAGGCGCGCTTCTTCACGCCGGTGGCGACGCGGGTCGGGCGGGGCGCCGTGCTCTTGGCCTGAGCGGCGTGCTTCGGTGCCGGGTGCGCAGCAGCATGCGCGGTTCGCCGTGGCTGCATCTTGGCGGCCTTGCCTTTGCCGGCATGGGGCGCTTCGGCGGCCATCGCGAGCCGGGTTGCGGCCCGTCGCGACAAGGTCGTCGACAGCAGCACCTCGACCGAGCCCTCGGGGATCGCGAAAAGATCACGTTCGGGTGCGGGCAGGGTGGCAGCGACATCGGCCTGCGCCATGGTCTTGCGCGGCAATACCAGCGGCTGGTGCGCGGTCTGCGTGTTGAGATCGGCGAGGCCGGGTGCCGGCAGCGATGCGGTCTGCGTGAACACGAAGTTCGGTACGGAAGGCCAGCGCGCGATCGGCGTCGTTTCCGTCGGCGGATGCAGCAGCCACTCCACGGCCGCGGTCGGCGTCGCCGGCTGGTCGGCGGTCGCCGGCACCACATGAACGATGCGATAGCCACGTGCCTTCAGGTCGCGGATGATCTTTGGCAGCGCCGCCACGGTGCGCGCCTGGATGTCGTGCAGCAGCAGGATACCCTTGCCCTTGGCTTCCAGCCGCTGGATCGCGAGCTGGTAGACGCGATCGGATGCGATGTGGCGCCAGTCGTCGGCCGGGAAGTCGGCGCTCCAGACCTGGATGCCGCGCGAGATCAGAAGGTTTTCGACGCCCTCGGCGCGCATCAGGCCGGGAATGCGGAAGAACGGCGCGAGCTTGGACGGATCGGTCATCGCAGCCGACGTCCACTCGATACCGCCGTTGATCTGCGCCTCGGCCTTGTCGAGCGGCATCCGGTCGAAGGTCAGCGGATGGTTCATGCTGTGCGTGCCGACGGTGTGCCCCGCCGCGACCAGCTTGCGCACGCCTTCCGGGTTCGCCTTGGCCTGTTCGCCGATGATGAAGAAGGTCGCCTTGATGCACTCGTCGGCGAGGATCTGGAGCACCTGGTTGGAATTCTTCGGCAGCGGACCGTCGTCGAAGGTCAGCACCACCTCGTGGTCCTTCAACGGCAGGGTCTCGCGGTACTGCATGGTGCCGATGCGCGGATGCAAGTGCGGATCGACGACGAGCGTGCGCGACGTGCCGAGCGCGCCCGGATGGCCCGGGCATTCGGCGGCAAAGGCCGCCGGCGACGCCGCCGTCAGCAACCCCAGAAACAGGACGGTCCAGGATCGCGTCCGAAAAGCAACGCTACTGCCGATCATGAACCCGGTCTGTCCTCATCAGCGTTTGCCGCCATAATAGGTCGGAGACATCAGGAAACGGTTCGGGCGCAAAGACCTTTCCCGCCTCGGATCCCCCTCGATCTTTGCACGGCGTAGCATGAACAGAGTGTTAATAGGGCTCAAATCACCCCATTTTGGTCAGGCGTGACTTTCCGGCATCAATGCGCGTCGGCGTTCTTCTGTGATGTGGCCGCCGGGACCAAATGAACCACGTGAAACCCGTTCTCCCGCAAAAACCGCAGGAAGGCCGGCATCATGGCGGCCGTACGCGCCTGGGCATCGTGGAACAGGATGATGCCTTTGCCGGCGGCGGTGATGCGCTCCGTGATGAGTTTCAGTTCCTGATCCGGCGTCATGTCGTTCCAGTCGCTGGCCCAGAGATCGGCGCCGAACACGACGATGCCGCGCGACTCGAGCAGATCGAGCTGGGCCGGCGTGGACTCGAAATAGGGGAAGCGGAAGAACGGCGTCGACGGCGTCGTCGTCGCGACCCCGTGCAGCGCCATCTCGTCGGTGGCGATGCCGTGATCGATCTCGTACTTCGCCGCGTCGGCCGGGATCCGCGCCATGTACGGATGCGACCAGGTGTGGTGGCCGATGGTGTGACCCTCGCGGGCGATGCGTTTGACCATGTCAGGATGTTCGGCGGCGCTCCGGCCGACCAGGAAGAAGGTCGCGCGCACGCATTCCTGCGCCAGCGCCGCCAGCACCTTCGAGGTGGTCTGCGGGCGGGGACCGTCGTCGAAGGTCAGCACCACCTCGTGATCCGCGAGCGGCAGCGTCTGCGGAAAACTCTTCAGGCCGACGCGCGGCGTGGTCCTGGCATCGACGCTCATGACCCGCGAGGTGCCCAGCGCATCGCTGCGCGGGCAATCCGCGGCCTCGACTGAGCCGATCGCGGTGAGGGCTGCGAGAGCCAGGCCCAGCGTGATCGAGGTCCATTTCGGCCGCTGCATCTTTGCCATTGCGCTCCCGATTACGTTGAGGGTATTGCGTGACCGTCAGCCCCAAATGACCAACCTGTTCAATGGCGAGGCGTTCCATGGATGAACATATCGATGGCGCTGCACCCGCCGAGACATTGGTACTCGACCACGTCCCGATGCGCAATGAAGAGGGCGAAATTCGGCACGAATTCGTCGAGGAAATCGCCCATGCGATCGAAGCTGCCGACAGTGCCGCGCTGCGCGCCTGCGTTGCCGATCTGCACGAGGCCGACCTCGGCGACCTCATCGCGGCGCTCGCGCCCGACGAACGCGTCCGCCTGGTCGAGCTAACCGGCGCCGATTTCGACTTCTCCGCACTGAACGAGGTCGACGAGACCGTCCGCGAGGAGATCCTCGACGAGCTGCCGCCCGAGACCGTCGCCGAAGGCGTCCGCGAGCTGGAATCCGACGATGCGGTCGAGCTGCTCGAAACCCTCGACGAGGACGAGCAGGAGGAAATCCTCGAGAAGCTGCCGCTGCGGGAGCGCGTCGCGCTCGAGCGCAGCCTGCTGTATCCGGAAAACTCCGCCGGCCGGCGGATGCAGACCGAGTTCATCGCCGTACCGCAGGATTTCACGGTCGGGCAGGCGATCGACTACATGCGCGATACGCCCGATCTGCCGGACCGCTTCTACGAGATCTACGTCGTCGACAAGGAGCAGCACTGGCAGGGCGCGGTCTCGCTCGACGTTCTGTTGCGCGCGCGCCGCCCTGTGCCGCTCGCCGAGCTGACCGACGAGGACCGCCGCCGCGTCTCCGTCCTGGAGGACCAGGAGGAGGTGGCGCGCATGTTCGGCAAGTACAACCTCGTCGCGGCACCCGTACTCGACACCCAGGACCGCCTGGTCGGCGTCATCACCGTCGACGACGTCGTCGACGTCATCGAGGAGGAGGCGGACGAGGACCTCAAGGCGCTCGGCGGTGTCAACAGCGACGAAGAACTGTCGGACACCTTTCTGACGATTGCGCGTGCGCGCTTCAACTGGCTGCTCATCAATCTCGCCACCGCCTTCCTGGCGTCCTCCGTGCTCGGCCTGTTCGAGGGCCAGCTCGAACAGATGGTGGCGCTCGCCGTGCTGGCACCGATCGTCGCGAGCCAGGGCGGCAACGCCGCGACCCAGACCATGACGGTCGCGGTGAGGGCGCTCGCGACCCGCGAGCTCGGCTCCTCCAACGCCTGGCGCGTCGTCATCCGCGAGACGCTGGTCGGTCTCATCAACGGCGTTGCCTTTGCCGTGATCACCGGTATCGCCGCGGTGGCCTGGTTCAAGATCCCGGGCCTCGGCATCGTCATCGGGCTCGCGATGATCTGCAACCTCATTGCCGGCGCGCTCGGCGGCATCCTGATCCCAATGGCGCTCGAACGCGTCAGGGCCGATCCGGCGGTGGCGTCGGGCACGTTCGTGACGACGGTGACGGACGTCGTCGGGTTCTTCTCCTTCCTCGGCATCGCCACGCTGTGGTTCGGGTTGAAGTAGGAAGAGGTCGGGGACGCCGCTCTCTCGATTCGGCAATGACGGGGTGATGGCCGTTCACCCCTCTCGGGTGCCGGGCGCGCTGCGCCTTTAATCCCACCTTAAACGTACTGCCGCATCATCGCCGCGCTTGGGGGAATGAGCATGCGGTTGCGGCTGAAGGCGGACGGACGGGTCGTTGAGTTGCGGGACGGGCAAGAGTTTCCCGTCCAGCCGGTCGCGTCTGCGGTCGAGCCGCCGCCGGCAGAGGCCGGTTCGCTCGCGGTGCGTGATTTGCGCCGGCGTGCCTGTCTCACCCAGATGGAATTCGCCGCCAAGCTCGGCGTGCCCGTCGAGACCATCCGCAACTGGGAGCAGGGCAAGCGCGCCCCGCGCGGACCCGCTCGCGCACTGCTGGCCGTGATCGCGCATGCGCCAGACACCGTGTTCCAGGCGCTCGCCAAAGCCTGAACGCCTGACGCGAACCTCCCATTAGCGTTGCGCAGAAAGATCCGGCCCCGAGGCCGGCGTCCGCCGTTGCACTCTGGCGGACCGCGTCCATAATGATGCCAGCGATGACATCTGGGGCTGCCGCAACAGAGAGGATTCCTCATGCTGTTCGTCGAGGCCAATGGCGCAAGAATCCCGGCGATCGGGCTCGGGACCTGGGAGCTGAGCGGCCGGACCTGCGCGCGCGTGGTCGAGCAGGCGCTGCGGCTCGGCTACCGCCACCTCGACACTGCCCAGGTCTATGACAATGAGCGCGAGGTCGGCGACGGATTGCGCGCCTCCGGCGTCCGTCGCGACGACATCTTCGTCACCACAAAAGTCTGGACCAATCATTTCGCGCCCCACGATCTCGAACGGTCGGTCAAGGAGAGCCTGGTGCGCTTGAGGCTCCCCGCCGTCGACCTGGTGCTGCTGCACTGGCCCAATTCGCATGTGCCGCTGGCGGAGACGCTGGGCGCGCTGGCGCACGCCAAGCGGATGGGCCTGACCCGCCACATCGGCGTCTCCAATTTCACGGTCGCGCTGATCGAGCAGGCGGTCGCGTTGTCAGGCGAGCCGCTCGTCTGCAACCAGGTCGAATATCACCCTTATCTGGATCAGGCGAAGGTGAGAGCGGCCTGCGATCAGCATGGGATGGCGCTCGTTGCCTACAGCCCGATCGCCAAGGGCCGCATCAAGGCCGACCAGACGCTCGCCGGGATCGGCCGCGTCCATCACAAGACACCGGCACAGATCTGCCTGCGCTGGCTGGTGCAACAGAATGTGTCCGCGATTCCCAGAACGTCGCGTGTCGAGCGTCTGTCGGAAAACATCGAGATCTTCGATTTCGAACTCTCGGATGACGAGATGGCGCAGGTCGCCGCGCTCGCCAGCCCCAAGGGCCGTCTGACCGATTTTGGCTTCGCGCCGAAATGGGATTGAGGGGAGCCTGCTGTATGCTAGGAGCAGGCCGGCAACCCAAGATCAGGCGATGGAACGGCGGAAGATCATACGGACGGACATTGCGGCGTCAGCCATCGCGCATCTGACGCTGGTGGCGCTGATCATCGTGATCAGCGAGGTCCATCCGTTTCGTTCCGCACCGCCCGAGACTGTCGCGGTCGATATCGTCACGCCGGAGCAGGTGAAGCAGGAGGAGGCCAAGGCAGAGGAAAAGGTGCAGGAAAAGGCGAGGGAGAAGCCGCCGGAGCCGCTCCCCGAGCTCAAGCTGCCGAAGCTGGACTTCACCGACAAGGACAAGCCAGACGCTGCGCTGCAGCCTGCGCCGGCCAAGGAGAAGGCGGCGCCGCAACCATCGCCGCAGAAGCAGGCCTCGCACGAACCGCAGCAGAAGCAGCCGCAGCCTCAGCCGTCACAGCTGGCACCGCAACAGCCTCAGCCTCAGGCGCAGCAGCCTCAGCCCGCAATGCCACAGCCGGCACCGCCGGCCTATCAGGCACCGGCGCCTGACATCACCGTCAAATACCACGTGATACTGGGCCTGCCGCCCGAATTGCGGCCCGCGCCGAAAGACGCGCCCAAGGATGACGGCGGCGATGCCAAGGATTCGATCGGCGCCAAGTTGCCGCCCGAGGTCATTGCCGCGCTTCGCCGGCACCTGAGGAGCTGCTCGAAACTGCCGGCCGAGGTCGCACCGACCGATGCCGTGCACGTCAGGCTGCGTGCGGTGCTCGCCACCGACGGCACGCTGGCGCGCCCGCCGATCCTGATCGAGGCTCCGCCTTCGACGAAGGGCGTGGCCATCGTGCAATCAGCGATGAGCGCGCTGCAGGCTTGCCAACCCTACAAGATGTTGCCCGTCGACAAGTACGAGGAATGGAAGGTGATGGACCTGTCGTTCACGCCGCAGGATTTTGGGTCATGATTGGTAGCCCGGATTGCGTGGTTGCACCCGGCAAATAGCAGTCGCGTAGCGGACTTCGTCAATTGAGTGAACCGTAATCGTGTCTCACTTCCGTCCCCGCTCTGCGCGTTGCACGCTGCAGCGCGTCCGGGACACGAGAGGTGCATTAATGACCGCGCTTCAACCCCTCGTCACCCACCGCTACATCAGGCGCCATCGCCGCCCATGCACTGGACGCAAACTGCCGTCGCCAGGTCACGATCACCACGGCGGCCGTGGTCACGAACAGCACCCAGGGGCTGACGAACCAGCCGAGATAGCCGAGCGCGAAGAAGAAGGCGCGCTGGCCCCGGTTGAAGTGGCGGCCGGCGGATTCGAACACCCGCGTGGTGCGGAGGACATGGGCCTCGGCCTCCGGCGTGTCGCGTTGCGTAGCCGGCGGCATGCCGCCGTAGAGGATCGCGACATAGTTGAACAGGCGGTAGGCCCAGGCGAACTTGAAGAACGCGTAGACGCAGATCAGTACCAGGCCGACGCATTTCAACTCCCACATTGCGGGCGATGTGCTGAGGTCGATCGGCAGCTTGCCCAGAATGGTGATGGCGTCGTTGGTCGCGTGCAGCAGCGCCAGCGCGCCGCCGAGCGCGAACAGACTGGTCGAGGCGAAGAAGGCGGTGCCGTTCTGGAGCGAGGCCATGATCTGCATGTCGACCATGCGTGCCTCGCGGTCGAGCAGGCGGCGGACCCAGACCTCGCGGTAGCGGTTCATCCGCGCCGACAGGCTGTTGCGGCCATAGGCGGAATGCTCGAGAGTTGCGGCATAGACCAGCCATTCGATGATGAAGAAGCCGACGGCGGTGATGTCGACCCAATGCCTGGTCATGTTTCTCTCCTCGCGAGATTGCAACGATTGCCACGCAGGTTGAGTTGCGGCAACGATTGATTGGCGGCAGGCGATGGCGTTAAAAGCAGCCGCATCCAAGAGGACTTACGGAAGGACCCGTGACATGGCAGCGCTCAAGCTCGCGATCGGCAACAAGAACTATTCGTCATGGTCGATGCGGCCTTGGCTCGCGCTGCGCGCCAACGACATTCCGTTCGTGGAGACCGTGATCCCGCTCTACACCGACAATCCCGCGGACAAGGAGCAGATCCTGTCCTTCAGCCGCGCCGGCAAGGTGCCGGTGCTGGTCGACGGCGACATCACGGTGTGGGATTCGCTCAGCATCATCGAGTACGTCGCCGAGCGTCATCCCGAAGTGAAGCTGTGGCCCGATGACGTCGCGGCCCGCGCACTTGCCCGTTCGGTGTGCGCCGAAATGCATTCCGGCTTCATGGCCTTGCGCAACGAATGCGGCATGAACCTGCACCGTCCCGTGCGTCCCGTGATGCTGTCGGCGGACGCCGAGGCCAACGTCGCGCGCGTGCAGGAGATCTGGTACGCGTGCCGGACCCGCTACGGTGCCGGCGGGCCGTTCCTGTTCGGCCGCTTCGGCGCGGCGGATGCGATGTATGCCCCGGTCGTGCATCGTTTCCGGACCTACGCCATCGAGGTCACGCCGGAGACGAAGGCCTACATGGACACGATGATGGCGATGCCGGCCTTCCAGGAATGGACCCGCGATGGGCTCGCCGAAACGCTTGTCATCGAAAAGTTCGAGACCGTGTAGTCAGGATTTTGATTGAGCGCCGCTTGACGGCACGCACGCTTGCGGCGCTCAATCCGAGTGAAACGATCGGCAACGAGAGGGACGGCAATGGGAATCCTGGACTCGCTGGAGAACAATCCCGCGCTGCGCAGCGCGCTTGCCCAGCTCGGCGCCGCCGTCCTGCCGGCCGTGATGAACGAGGTGCTCGGTAGCAACAATCAGGGTGGCCTCGGTGCGATCGTCGCAAAGCTCCAGCAGGCGGGCTTTGGCGATCAGGTCAAATCCTGGCTCGGCAACGGGCAGAACCTGCCGATCTCGGCCGACCAGCTGCGTGCCGTGCTCGGCAACGACACCGTCCGCCAGCTTGCCGCGCGCTACAACATCCCGGTCGACCAGCTGGGCGAGATCCTGGCCCAGGAACTGCCCAAGGCCGTGGATCAGGCAAGCCCGCAGGGCCATCTGCCTCATGGCGCCTGAGGCCTGGTTCCAGCGGTCGTCCAGGCCGGTTCGGTTCCCATTATCGTCCTGAAAAGACTTCAAAATTGGTACATTGCCATGCTCGCATGAGGCTGGTCAAAAACGCCGCATGCGTGCTATACAGCGGTCGGGTTTCCAGCCGGCCTCGCAGTGGGACCACGGGCGAGGCAGGCGTTGTTTGAGTGATGGAGAGGGTGTTGAAGCACAAATTCCCGATTGGAACGCGCGTATTGTTCACTGCCAGCAACGTCGCGCGCCCGGCAGCGAGTGGCTCGTATGAGATCATCCGCCTGCTGCCGACGGAGGGCGACGACTGCCAGTACCGGATCAAGAGCTCGACCGAAGCGTTCGAACGGGTTGCCAAGGAAAGCCAGCTCGCTCAGTCCTGAGGCGCTGACCAATCATCCGCTCGCCGTCAAAAGGCCCGCTTCACCTCGACAAGGTGGGCCGGGGGCAAGTTGCCGACTCGCGGTGCTCGCTTGACCATTCGCTTTCAGCTCGCGTGAAGGGACGTCGCGCATGGACTGGGCATGGGCCTCGTCGCTCGACCAAATCTGGCGCTCAGCGGCCTTTCCGATGTGGATGACTCTGGCGGCTGCCGGCTTCTTCGGATTGATCCTGCTGATCACGCTGCTGCGCGCCGAGAAATCGGTCGCCAACGGCGCGCTGACCGTCATCACGCTGCTCGCCATTGCCATCGCGGTGGCCGCCACCGTTCGCGTCTATGGACCGGCGGGAGAGGCCGCTCCAGCCGAGGCGCGCGCTCAGGCTGCGGTGGTTGCGAGCCTGCCGGCGCTGTCCTGCCTCGACGATCTCGCCGGTGATGCGGTGGCCATCGGCTGCGAGAAGGCGCTGTTCGGCGCGCCCGACGCTGCGGCTGCCGCCGTCGCCTACACCGCGGCCAGGATAGACCGGCTGACCGCGCTCGGCGATGCGGCGACCGCCGACAAGAGCCTGACCTTGGACATGAGGGTGCTGCGCAAGTCGCTGGAGCGCGATCGCTACGGCCTCGTCGCGCAAGTGCTGGTCGCGCGCAACGGCTGCACCCAGTTCGATTGCGCCGTCTTCCGCTCGCTGACCGATCAGCAGCAGGTCGCCGCCAATATGGACGTCCATCTCTACGATACTCTGGTGGCACGCTATGCGCCGACCTGGAACGCGCCCGCTGCTGCGCCGGCGATGCCAGCCTCGGGTGCTCTTGCCGGCCTGCCGCCATCGATGCCAACGGGCAAACCGACCAATGCGGAGTTCCCGAGCGCCTCGTCGACGCCGCCGGTGAGCATCATGAATCCGGAGCCGCCGACGGCGGCCACGCGCCAGGCACCGGCCGGCAATGCGACCGCAGCGCCTGCGCCACGTGCCCCGGCTGCGACCTCGGCACAGGCCGCCGCACCAGCGGCCCCGGCTGCGAAGAAGCCGCCGGCGCCGAAGGCTGCGCGGGCGCCCGCCGCTGCGCCGGTTCCGCTTGCCCCGCCGCCGAGCTCGGCTCCCGCGGCTGCGGATAACAACTAGTTCGGCTTTGAAAACCTGCAGCTGGCCCGCTAATGCTGGGCCATGCCACTTCATCTGATCAAGCTTGCCGTCGGCTGCGACTCCGTCAAGGAATTGAAGGGGTGGATCGCCGAGCGGATGCAGACGGCCAAGAAAAAAGGCCTGCCGCAACACCACATCCACATCACCCGCATGGTGCCCAAGCGCGACGCCGAGATTCTCGCGGGCGGATCGCTCTATTGGGTCATCAAGGGCGAGGTCGCCGCGCGCGAGAAGATCATCGGCATCGAGCCGTTCCGCGACAAGGACGGCATCGGGCGCTGCCGGATCGTGATGCAGCCGAAGGTGATCCCGGTGTCGCCGCGGCCGATGCGCCCGTTTCAGGGCTGGCGCTATCTCACCGACGATTCTGTGCCGCCCGATCTCGGCAAGTCCGCTGCCGGCACCATCGCGGCGATGCCGGAGCCGATGCGGCGCGAGCTGCGCGATCTCGGACTGCTCTGAGGCCGTCTCGGCTATCGCACCGCGATATTGTCGATCAGCCGCGTGGTCCCGAGCTTGGCCGCGACCAGCATTCGCAACGGCCCGTCCTTGCACGAGGTGACAGGCGCCAGCGTCTCGGCATGACGCGCTTCAAAATAGTCGAGCGCAAAGCCGGCCGCCTTGATCGCCACCGCGCCGCGCGCCATTGCGCTCGCGATTGTCTCGCCGGCCAGGATCCGCCCGGCGCTGTCCTTCATGGTGCGATAGAGGGTGGTGGCAATCTGCCGCTCCTCGGGCGAGAGGTAGACGTTGCGCGAGGACATCGCGAGCCCGTCGCGCTCGCGCACCGTGCGGGAGCCGATCACCTTCACGCCAAGGTCGAGGTCGCGCGCCATCTGCGTCACCACGCGCAATTGCTGAAAGTCCTTCTCGCCAAAGACCGCGACATCCGGCCGGCATTGCGTGAACAGCTTGCCGACGACGGTGGCGACGCCGCCGAAGAAGTGTGGGCGGAAGCGGTCCTCGAGGCCGGCCAGTGCCGGCCCCTCCGGGACGATGCGCGTCGCAAAGCCGTCCGGATACATCGCCTCGACGCCGGGGTGCCAGACGATATCGACATCCTCGGCCGCTAGCTTGGCGATGTCGGCCATCCAGGTGCGCGGATAAGCGCCGAGATCCTCGGTCGGGGCGAATTGGGTTGGATTGACGAAGATCGACACAACCACGCGGCTCGCGCGTCGCTTCGCCAGGCGCACCAGCGACACATGCCCGTCATGGAGCGCTCCCATGGTCGGAACCAGCGCCACCGTGGCCTTTCGCTTGCGAAGATTGTCGACGGCGCGTCGCAGGGCGGGCACCGTGCGGATGATCAAGGGGCTTCGTGACATCTGGACTCAGGGATCGCTGGGTGGGCGCAGCCTGCCGCGCTCGCGGCTAACCTTAACAAGCGGCGGTCGTGGACGCCATGCATCGACATGCGGCACAGCATCCCCCGTTGCGAGGATGTCGCGCCCTTGCGGGCTGGATCACAGACGCGACACCGCGACACGATTCAGGATGAAGACCAGCGCACTGTGATTTCGTCATCCTGTCACGCATTTCACTTGACCGCAGACGCGGCCAACTCGAAGATATTGTTTAGGGGTGTTGAGGATCGCCATGCTTGTGCAGGCTAGCCAAAGCCAATCCGGCTCGGCGCATGTCGTCGTGCTCGGCAATGAAAAGGGCGGCTCCGGCAAATCGACCACCGCCCTACACATCGCAGTTGCGCTCCTGAAGGCCGGTCAGCGCGTCGCTACGATTGATCTCGACTGCCGCCAGCAGAGCTTCACCCGCTACATCAACAACCGCTCCGCCTGGGCGCGCCGCACCAAGCTCGGCCTCGAGCTGCCGACGCATCGCTGCATCAAGCTCGGCGAGACCATGCAGGTCGCCGAGAACGAGAATTCCGAGTTCCTTCAATTCATGGAGGCGGTCTCGGCGGTCGAGAGCAGTTTCGACTTCATCGTCATCGATACGCCTGGCACCGACAGCTACCTGATGCGGTTGGCCCATTCGATGGCCGACACGCTGGTCACGCCGATCAACGACAGCTTCCTCGATTTCGATGTGCTCGGCACCGTGGATCCCGCCAATTACGCGGTGACAGGAGAAAGTCATTACGCGGAGATGGTGCGCGACGTCAGGCGCAAGCGCCGCCAGCTCGATGGCTCGACCACCGACTGGATCGTGGTGCGCAACCGCCTGTCGATGCTCGGCTCCCGCAACAAGCAACTCGTCGCCGAGGGGCTGAAGGATCTGTCGCTGCGACTGGGCTTCCGCTACGTCGACGGCTTCGCCGAGCGTGTCGTGTATCGCGAGTTTTTTCCGCGCGGCCTGACGGCACTCGACGAGATCGACGAGGCCACGCTCGGGATGCGGCCCAATCTCGGCCACCTCACCGCGCGGGAAGAAGTGACCAGCCTGCTCCGCCAACTCAAGCTGCCGCTCGACGAGCGTGGCCGTCGTCGTGCGGCAAATCGCGCCGAGTGGTTCAGCCAGGTCGACAAGCCGCTCGAGGTTCACGACATCCTCGGCGCCTGATGCGGACGGTATAAAGCTACTTCTAGTCGAATAAAGCTGCCGGTTCCCGCGGGAACTGCGGCCGTACTTCGCCGTTTTCATTGCAAGTTTACCGCGAAATTGAACCCCATCTAGATCGGTTGCGTCGGATGGTAACCTCCACCCTGACGCAGACTTCTGGGAACGGGATGCCCAAGAAACGTGTGCGGCGCACAACGAAAGGGCTGCCAGTTCACAAAATTTGGCCTTCCTGTCACGCGGCTGTGACATATATTAGGGAATAGGCGCGAAGGGGCCGAAGAGCTCCTCGAACAACACGATTTTCAACAGGGATCAGGTCGCAAGACCTGAGGCTGAGGACGAAAATGAAGCGTGGAATTGCCGTTCTGGTTTCTGTCGGAGCCCTCTGCGGCGTCGCCTATTTCACGGCGAGCAAGTGGGCCATCAAGCACGAGACCATCACCTTCTACGACGCTTCGCGCGACAACCGTCCCGTGCCTGTCGACATTGCGATCCGTCGCGACAAGGAAATGCAGGCTAATGCCGGCATGATCACCATGCCGGTCGCAGTGATCAATCACGGCAACACCGTCAAGAACACCGAGTACGGCTTCCTCGCCAATGCCTTCGCCGCGCGCGGCTATCTCGTCGTCAGCCCGCAGCATGATCTGCCGACCGATCCGCCGATGGTGACCAAGCCCGGCGAGATCTATGTCGGCCGCCTGCCGCAGATCCTGCGCGGTGTCGCCAACATCCATCTGGCGATGCAGGAGATGAAGAAGGTCCAGCCCAACGCTGACTATGCGCGGGTGACGATGGTCGGCCATTCCATGGGCGGCGACATCACGATGTATTTCGCCAAGCAGTATCCGGACGAGGTCAAGAAGGTCGTGACGCTGGACAATCTCCGCGTGCCCTTCGTCACCGCCGGCAAGTTCAAGATCCTGTCGTTCCGCTCCAAGGATCCGCAGTTCAAGACGGATCCGGGCGTGATCCCGACCGATGAGGAGTGCGAGAAGGCCGGAATTCAGGTCGTGAAGACCGACTTCCAGCACAATGACATGCGTGACACTGGTCCGGATGGCGCCAAGAACTCGATCCAGAGCATGCTCGATAAATTCCTCACCGACACCGACAGCGCGATCGCGCCGGTCGACACCACGTCGTCGCCGCCGAAGGTACTCGAGCCGGGTCCCGTTGCCCTGATGTCGCCGGCCAAGAGCTGATCGATCCGCCCCTCGCGGGAATTACCTTCAAAGCCTCCGTTGGCGTCGGCCTGCGGAGGCTTTGCACATTGACCGGGCAGGGCGCGCTATCCACATTGGTGGTGTGACACCAAGTGCGACCCCAGATGCCCGGCGACCCCATTAAACCGCGCCCAAGCGATGCCGTCTCGGCGCGCGCCGAAAGCGAAAGCGACGGTGCGTTGCCGCAGGCAAAGACGTCGACTTCGGAGGACGTCGCGGCCTTCGTCGCCAAGGCGCGTGCGCTGTCGCCGCATTCGCCGGGCGCGAAGGGCCGCCTGATCTTCGCGCTGGATGCGACGATGAGCCGGCAGCCGACCTGGGACATGGCCTGCGCGCTTCAGGCGGACATGTTTCGCGAAGCGGCCTCGCTCGGCAGCCTCGACATCCGGCTCGTCTACTACCGCGGCTTCAACGAATGCCGTGCCACCGGTTGGATCTCGGACAGCAGCAAGCTTGCGACGCTGATGAGCAAGATCGATTGCCGGGGCGGCGACACCCAGATTGGCAGGGTATTGACCGATGCCCGGCGCGAGGCGGTCGCATCGGGTGTGCGTGCCGTGGTCTTCGTCGGCGACGCCATGGAAGAGAAGGTCGATGCGCTCTGCGCCAAGGCCGGCGAGCTCGGCATGCTGAAGGTGCCGGTGTTCCTGTTTCAGGAAGGCCATGATGCGATCGCCGAACCGGCGTTTCGCGAGATCGCGCGCCTGACCGGCGGTGCCTGGTGCCGGTTCGATCCGGGCGCGGCGGCGCAATTGCGCGAGTTGTTGCGGGCCGCTGCGGCCTATGCCGCCGGTGGCCGCGAGGCATTGTTGAAACTGGCGAAGACGGCGAGCGGCGCGGCGCAGCTGATCGGACAGATGAAGTAGCAGGTCAAGCCCGAGCAGCCTGCGGCGGAGGCGGTGCGGCGACGGGTAGCCGAGCGCTGCTGAGACGCCGGCCGTGACTAAAGGCTGCGCCGACGGTGAACAGGATGAGGGCGGCGAGACGCGAATAGGGCTCTGCGGCAATCGCGATCAGCAAGGCAGAGACGTGCCATCGCTCCTGCGATGACGACGCGACCGTCGTTACGACCGCGCGCTCCGGAATGATTGGGCAGAGTGCTTATCGGCAAAAGAGCCTGTCGTGTCACCCTCCCGATCATGGACGGAGGGAAGGACACCATGCTTTTTGACAAGAGGGCGACTATATTCCCGCCATGACCCTGATTGCCGGCCTTGTCGCTGTTATCACGCTTTATCTGTTGCTCCAGATGTTCCGCGCCGCCAATCCGGCGGTGCTGGCGCGTGCCATCAAGGTTGGGGGCGGCGTGGTCGCGCTCGCGGTGGCCGCCTTCACGGGCTTGAGGGGCGAACTGGCCGTGGCGATCCCGCTCGGGATATTTGGCGCCGGACTGCTCGGCTGGACGCCGTTGGCGAATGCGGGCTTCGGCAATATCGGCGGCCTGTTCGGTGGCGGCGCGACGCGCTCGTCCAGCCAGAGCTCGCGCGTGCGCTCGCAATTCCTGGACATGCGGCTCGACCACGATTCCGGGCAGCTCACGGGTCAGATCGTCGCCGGGCCTCACGCCGGCCGCGGTCTCGACGAGTTCGATCTTGCAAGCCTGCTGGCGATGGTCCCGGCGTTCGACGCCGAGAGCGTCGCCTTACTTGAAAGCTATCTGGACCGCCGGTTTCCCGCTTGGCGTCAGAACGCGCAGGGCAACGCGGCAGGGGGGCAGCGTCGCACGGCGTCGAGCGGCAAAATGACGGCGGAGGAGGCCTATCAGATCCTTGGCTTGCAGCCTGGGGCGGGGCGCGACGACATCAGCCGGGCGCACAAATCCCTCATGAAGAAACTGCATCCCGACCAGGGGGGCTCGACGTACCTCGCTGCCCGTGTAAACGAGGCCAAGGATACTCTGCTTCGTACGCATAACGGCTAACTCCGGCACCACGCTACAAACGCCCGTACCGCGTGAGCTCCGCTGGCTCTGTTTGCCGTCGCCCCGATGCCCGCCATTGTCGGCGTGGTCGATCCCTTGAGTAAAAATTTAACCGTAAATTGTTGACGAGAGGTTGTCGTGCAGCAGCCTCAAGCGCCACCGCATCCCAAAAACAAAAATGCCCGCGCAAGGCGCGGGCATTTTGTTCGGACGGGTCAGCAGATCAGTTGCGGACGGTCATGCAGGAGATGTCGGCGCGCTTCAGCGTCTTGCACACCGCTTCGGCCTGGTCCCGCTCGAGCCCGGCAAAGCGGGCGCGGTAGAGCTTGCGATTGTCCCTGGCGACGACGGGCTCGGTGAACGGATCGGCCCTGCTGAGCAGGCCGCGGGCCGAGCTGCGGGCGGCTTCAATGCGCTGCTGGGCCTCGCTCTCGCTCTCCAGTGCGCCGACCTGGACGATCCAGCCGCTATGGCTGGCGACCGGCTTGGTGGTGGCGCTCATCTGGATCGGCTGCGGTGACGGATCGGCGGAGGCGAGCTTGGCGACCGGGGCGGGCGCCGGGGCAGCGGCAGTGGCCGCCGCCGGCAGCACGCCGAGGATGCCGTTGCCGGTGCCGAAGCCGGCCGGCTGCTGCGGCATTTCGGTCCGGGCGACCTCGGCCCGGGCGGGCTCCGGCTTGTTGATGATGTCGGCTCTGGCGACGACAGCGCCGGAGGTCTCAGCGACGTCGGTGCGGGACGAAATCGTGTTGGTGACCTGCGGTGCGACCTGGGTCGGGGCGGCGGACGCGACCTTGACCGCGCCGGCCTTGACCTGAACCGTCTTGACCCGGACCGGCTTCATCGGCTCGGACGAACCAGGAATGAGGGAGAGCGGCTGGCTCGAGATCACGCCATTGGTGAGCGGCGCCGGCTCGATCTTGGACTCCATGGGCCTGGCTTCGGGCTTGGGCTGAGCGGGCGGCATCGCGGCGGTCGCAGCTGCAAGGGCCGACAGGCGCGAGGCGGGACGCGGCGCGGGTGCCTCGGGGGCAGGGGCGGCCGCGACCTGAACCGGCGCAGCGGGACGGGCCGGGGTATCCGAGGCATCGGCGACATCGGTGCTGGTGTCGGCGCTGTTGCGCTCGGTCACCGCCACGACAGTGTGGGCAGTCGCGCCCTTCTCGAGGTTCTCCGCGAGCAGATTGCGCATGATGGCGTCGCGCGAGCCGCCGCTGCGGCCGCCGAGCACCACACCGATCAGATGGCGGTTGCCGCGACGCATCGAGGTCACGAGATTGAAGCCGGAGGCCCGGGTGTAGCCGGTCTTGATGCCGTCCACGCCCTCGACGCTGCCGAGCAGGTGATTGTGGTTGCGGATCTGCTCGCCGCGCCAGGTGAATGACGTGGTCGAAAAATAGCGATAGTAGCGTGGGAAGCGCTCCTGGATGGCGCGGCCGAGTGTGGCCTGGTCGCGCGCGGTCGTCACCTGCTCGTCGTTGGGAAGGCCGTTGGCATTGCGGTAGACCGTCTTGGACATGCCGAGCGCGCGCGCCTTGCGCGTCATCATCGCGGCGAAATCGTCCTCGTCGCCGCCGATCGCTTCGGCGATCACAACAGCCGCGTCATTGGCGGAGCGGGTGACGAGACCCTTGATCGCGTCCTCGACGCGGATGGTCTGGCCGGCACGCAGATTGAGCTTGGTCGGATCCTGGTCGGCGGCGTGCTGCGACACCGGCATCTCGGTGTCGAGCTTCATCTTGCCGGATTCGAGACGCTCGAACAGCAAATAGAGCGTCATGATCTTGGTGAGCGAGGCGGGATGGCGAAGCCCGTCGGGGCTGGTCGACTGGAGCACCGAGCCGGAATTGCCGTCGACGATGATCGACGCGAATTTCGGGCTAGAACTCTCGGACGCTTCGTGCTGCACCCGGTGGTGCGCGTAATGGCGCCGATGGCGTCGCGCATCAGCGGCATCGGTCGTGAAGATCACGGCTGTGGTGACCGTGAGAAGCCCGAAAACGCCAACCCGCGCCAGGCGCGAGGAAGACCAGTTGTTACGAAGCATGGAACCCCGTCCCCGTTTGTGACTTGATCACCGGCTCGTGAGGCGAAATTGTGCCCTGCGGACCCGGGATCATTACCTGCTCAAGCTGTCTCTCCGCTGGTGCTCGCCGCGGGAGACGTTGGGCCTGAACCGCTGTTCTGGCTAAGGTGATGTTCTCAATCGGCTTTTGACCGTCTGCGGAAGTGAACACGTCCAGGGAATCAAGGTAGGGTGCCGCGGTTTCCAAAAGCTTAAGAAACCCTTGCGGGAAAGCCCGGGAATCTCTGTAACTTGCAATGATTTTTGTGCGTCGCACAAGATTCTTGACTTTTTTGTGCGTTGCACTAATTGTAGGCAGAGTCAGGGAGCCGGGGCTTCCGGACGCGAGCCAGGGAAAAGGATTCCAAGATGTTCAAGGTTGAAGACTTTCAGAACTACGGGAAAGAGCATTTCGAGACGTGCGTTGCTTCCGCGACCTCGGTGCAGCACGGCCTCCAGGCGATCGCCAGCGCTTACGGCGACTACACCAAGAAGTCGTTCGAAGACACCAAGTCCTTCGTCGAGAAGCTTTCCGGCGTGAAGTCGCTGGACAAGGCGATGGAAGCCCAGACCGATTTCGCCCGTTCCGCCTATGAGACCTTCGTCGCGGAATCGCAGAAGATCGCCGGCCTCTATAGCGACCTCGCCAAGCAGGCGTTCAAGCCGGTCGAAACGGTCGTGTCGAAGTTCACCCCGGCCGCCCAGTAATTTTCTGAACTTCTCGAATCAAAAAGCCCGGCTGAACCAGCCGGGCTTTTTTTTGCGAGCGGCTTCACGTCAAGAAGTTGGACATGAGGCTCCCGGCACCGGCGGCGTCGTCCCGCTCGTGATCGTCGGGACAAAGCTCGTTTGGCGGGGATACAAGTAGTAGCTGTCGCTGAGCGAAACCGTCCCGCTGATCGTGTAGCCGAGGTTGGGCGTGTAGAAGTATGTCGCCTCACCGAGGATGAGCCCAGCTGTCGTCGGCACCCCCGTCAGGGATGTCGGCAGGGTGACGGTCGTCCCGGCGGTTCTCGCGGTGCCGTTGAGTGACTGGCTCCAGATCACTTTGGCTGTGAGGCTATCGCCTGTCGGCTGCACCTCCGTGACGGTCACCACGGCCTTGGAGATGTCATAGGGTGACAGGACTTTCGACGAGGCGTTGAGGATGCCGCTGACGTCGGACGTGGTCACGCACTTATTCTGCGACAGGATGTCGGCGATGGTATGCACCGTAGCCGTCACCTTGACGTTGATCGAGAGCGCGTTGCCGAGTTCGACTCCGCCCATGCAAAGCAGCAGCATGAACGGCAGCACGATGGCAAGCTCGATGGCTGCCACGGCATTTTCGTCGGCCCGGAATTCCCTCAGGCGCATGGGCAAGCGGGTCATTGATAGGGCTCGTTCTGGAAAGCGGCGGATGCCGTGATCTGGCGATTGCCGTTGGGCAGGTTTGCAAGGGTAAAGCCGAGCGGTCCCATGAAGACCGGCCATTGGTAGATCACCGCCAGGATGACCTTGTCGCTGGGGCCTCCCGGGTTGTAGGGCCAGCTGTTGGCGACAGTGCCGTCGGCATTGAAAGTTAATGTTGGTGCAGCCGCGCTCAACGCCGACCAACTGCTCCCGGACTGAACGCTGATCATCAACTTGTTGCAGTTGAAGATGATACGGACCTGCGAGCAGACCAGGGTCGAAAATTGGGTCTGCGTCATGCCGGCCGCCTGTACCTGGCCGGTCATGACCTGGCGCGCCGACTGCTGCACGACCTGCTGAAGCAGCTGCTGGCCGAAGAAGACCAGGAAGATCTGGATGATTCCAACCAGCAACGCGATGAACACCGGCGCAACCAGCGCGAATTCGACGGCGTTCGCGCCGTCTTCGTCTTTGCGGAAAGTTGCGAACAGCTCGCGAAGGCGTCGCTTTCCGGATATGGCTCGCAACTCGGGCATGACGTTAGCTCAGTTGGTCAGGTGAGGGGCCGTTTCCACGACCAACAGGAACAGTTTCTTGAGTGCATCGGCGATGTCGCCGCCCGATTGCACGCCGTAGTACAAGCCAGGCGATGCACAGGCTTGCGCATTCTGCGCGATCTGTCCGGTCTTCGAGTCAGGATTGTTGAACGGCGCGATATAGCTGTTGTACCAGCTGTTGGTCGGCAGCGGCAGGTACTCGGTATAAAGCACCGCGATGCGAATTCCCCGGTTCTTGATCGTCGTGCATATCGACGTGTTGATCGGCTGCTGACACCGATACTTGGAGCCGTTGGCAAGCGGCGTGCCGCTGCAGGAGGACTTCAAGGATACCATCTTGTCGTCAACGCCGTCGGTGACGAGGAACACCACTTCCTGAGGCGTGTCTCCGGTTTGATTGGACCCGCCGCCGGGTAAGGGCATGAGGCTGTTGACGCTGGTGAGCGCGTTTTCGATGTCTGTGCCATAGTCGGTGGTGCAGCTTCCCGAAACGACGCAGTTCTGATGGTCGACGGTGAGAAGCGAAATATTGTTGGCGGCCTGAGTCCCGGCAGTCGTCAGGTCGGCGGACGGCAGTCCCGAAGGCGCATAAATCGTGTTGAAGCCGTAGTCGAATGTATAGATCGCGGCCTTGTAAGTGTTGTTCTGCGCCGCCTGTGTGGCTTTCGCCGTGGTCATGAGACTTGCGGTCGCCTGGGCCACGAGGTCGATGCGCAGCGTGATGTTTTTGTTGCGTGCGATGGTGAGGTTGTCCGTGGTCGAGGAGTTGGCGCCACTGTCGAGGTTGGGATGCGCTTCATGACAAGCGAACGCGCAGTTCGCTGAGCCGGAGGGTTGGTTTTTCGTCGCGGCTATCATGTTGGTGATATCGCCCGGCGTCGCTGCAATTCCCATTGATGGCGAGTCGTCGAGCAGCAGATAGAAGTTGATGTTCGGCGCGCCGGA
The DNA here is from genome assembly GCF_021458635.1 of Bradyrhizobium monzae. Taxonomy (GTDB): domain Bacteria; phylum Pseudomonadota; class Alphaproteobacteria; order Rhizobiales; family Xanthobacteraceae; genus Bradyrhizobium. The sequence continues at coordinate 90,059 of NZ_JAIRDQ010000001.1, read as the reverse complement.
GGCGCTGGCCGTCGCTGCACCCCTGATCGGCCACACGGGGGCACCGAGCAATGTCGGAAAGGCGTTGCTGGAGTTCGCGGTGTAGCTGACGGTCGCGGTGCGCACCAGACCGATGTTGCCGACGTTGACCGTCAGGACGGGATTCCCGGTCAGGCCGCCGGCGATTGCGTTCGCCGTCGCATTGAAGATATTCGTGGCGGTCGTCTGTGCGACGGTCGTGCTCTGGGCCATCATCGACGGGGTCACGGCTGCGATGGCAGCGGCATCGGCTGCGGCGTCCAGCTGCGACTGCCGGCGTTGGGCCTGGGTGTAATCGAGCGTCATGCCCAACAAATAGATGGTCGGGAACAGCATGATCGCAAAGATGACGGCGACGTTGCCTCGCTCGCCGGCGGCAAAGCGGGCTAGGCATCGACGAATGCACCGGGCGGCGGGCAGGCGAAACATGACGTTCCCCGAAATCTCTGGCTTTGCCTCATTTCAGGGAGCGCGATTGAATATCAGGTAAACTCGACCGTACAAAACCGGAGTTGGAGGCGCGCAAAAGGTCGCGTCCCCTTTGCCGAAGCGTTTTTGGTTAAGGAGGTGAAACCGAGGAACGGATTGTTTTGTCAAATCGTTCCGGATTGATTAACCTTGGTCAGGATCGCCGGGCTGGGAATCGGGACCGACGCGGCCGTATCGGCTGGACCTGCGCACGCTTGCGGCGAGCCGGGGGCGGGCCCATATTCCCTGCGACCGACCCGGCTTCGACCGGAACCGGTTGGAAGCGGCGATCCAATAAGGCGGTGCGCCGGCGCTAGGCTCTCGACTGCGGGGCCGCGCGGTGAACCGTCATACGCTTCCGTGGGGAATTTGAACGCCTGAGCCATGCCGCAACTGACTTCCAGACGAGACCTGTCCGGCGCCGCCGCCGCCCACGCTCCCCGGATGAGCAACGATGAGAACCGTTCCAATGGCCCGGCGGGTCCGAACACGTCCGTCATCACCAAGGTCAAACCCAAGACCAAGCGGCCCAACCTCTATCGCGTGCTGATCCTCAACGACGACTACACGCCGATGGAGTTCGTCGTCCATGTGCTGGAGAAGTTCTTCCAGAAGGACGTCGAGGCCGCGACCAAGATCATGCTGCACGTCCATCATCACGGGATCGGCGAGTGCGGCGTCTTCACCTACGAGATTGCCGAGACCAAGGTGACGCAGGTGATGGATTTCGCCCGCAAGCACCAGCACCCGCTGCAATGCGTGATGGAAAAGAAGTAATCGCGCGAGTCCCAGTTCTTTAGATCGGTTCTTTTCGTGCGGTGTGTGATGTCACCGCATACCGCTGCATGATCCGGCGAAAATCAGCACCGTCGCCAATCCTGCCCAAATGGGTAGTTTTGCCCAAATCGGAACGGGTTTTGCATCGAGAATGCGGTGGGCGCGTAATGCCCATCGAGTCGCGGAACCGGTCTTTTGCCGCAGTCTTGTATAACTATATGTGACAAAGGTTGTTGTTGCCTGACCGGGCGATGGCGATCATGATGGTGGGGGCCATAGAGGACGCGAATGCCGACTTTTTCCCAAAGCCTTGAACAATCCCTGCATCGTGCACTGGCGATCGCCAACGAGCGTCATCACCAATACGCGACGCTCGAGCATCTCCTGCTCTCCTTGATCGATGACTCCGATGCAGCCGCTGTCATGCGTGCCTGTAGCGTCGATCTCGACAAGCTCCGCACGAGCCTCGTCAATTATCTTGAGACCGAGTTCGAAAACTTGGTGACGGATGGCGCCGACGACGCCAAGCCGACCGCCGGTTTCCAGCGCGTGATCCAGCGCGCGGTGATCCACGTGCAATCCTCCGGTCGTGAAGAGGTGACCGGTGCGAACGTGTTGATCGCGATCTTCGCCGAGCGTGAGAGTCATGCCGCGTACTTCCTGCAGGAGCAGGACATGACGCGCTACGACGCCGTCAACTACATCAGCCACGGCATTGCCAAGCGGCCGGGCGTCTCCGAGGCGCGGCCGGTGCGCGGCGTCGACGAGGAGACCGAGACCAAGGGTGCCGAGGACGCCAAGAAGAAGGGCGAGGCGCTCGAAACCTATTGCGTCAACCTCAACAAGAAGGCGCGTGACGGCAAGATCGATCCGGTGATCGGACGCAATTCCGAGATCAACCGCGCGATCCAGGTGCTGTGCCGCCGCCAGAAGAACAATCCGCTGTTCGTGGGCGAGGCCGGTGTCGGCAAGACCGCGATCGCGGAGGGCTTGGCCAAGCGCATCGTCGACAGCGAGGTGCCGGAGGTGCTGGCGGCTGCGACCGTGTTCTCGCTCGACATGGGCACGCTGCTCGCGGGCACGCGCTATCGCGGCGACTTCGAGGAACGCCTCAAGCAGGTGCTGAAGGAGCTCGAGGCACATCCCAACGCGATCCTGTTCATCGACGAGATCCACACCGTGATCGGTGCGGGCGCGACGTCGGGTGGCGCAATGGATGCATCGAACCTGCTCAAGCCCGCGCTCGCTTCGGGCACGATCCGCTGCATGGGGTCGACCACCTACAAGGAATACCGTCAGCACTTCGAGAAGGACCGCGCGCTGGTGCGGCGCTTCCAGAAGATCGACATCAACGAGCCGACGGTCGAGGACGCCATCGCCATCCTTAAGGGCCTCAAGCCGTACTTCGAGGACTATCACCGGCTGAAGTACACCAATGAGGCGATCGAGGCCGCGGTTCAGCTCTCCTCGCGCTATATCCACGACCGCAAGCTGCCTGACAAAGCGATCGACGTGATCGACGAGTCCGGCGCGGCGCAGATGCTGGTCGCCGAGAACAAGCGCAAGAAGACCATCGGCATCAAGGAGATCGAGACCACGATCGCCTCGATGGCGCGGATTCCACCGAAGAGCGTGTCGAAGGACGACGCCGAGGTGCTCAAGCATCTCGAGCAGACCCTGAAGCGCACCGTGTTCGGCCAGGACAAGGCGATCGAGTCGCTGGCTGCCTCCATCAAGCTCGCCCGCGCGGGCCTGCGCGAACCGGAGAAGCCGATCGGCTGCTACCTGTTCTCCGGCCCCACCGGCGTCGGCAAGACCGAGGTTGCAAAGCAGCTCGCGGCGTCGCTCGGCGTCGAGTTGTTGCGCTTCGACATGTCCGAATACATGGAGCGCCACACGGTGTCGCGCCTGATCGGCGCGCCTCCCGGCTATGTCGGCTTCGACCAGGGCGGCCTGCTCACCGACGGCGTCGACCAGCATCCGCATTGCGTGGTGCTGCTCGACGAAATCGAGAAGGCGCATCCCGACCTCTATAACGTGCTGCTCCAGATCATGGATCACGGCCGGCTCACCGACCACAACGGCAAGCAGGTCAATTTTCGCAACGTGATCCTGATCATGACCACGAATGCGGGTGCTTCGGATCTCGCCAAGCAGGCGTTCGGTTTCACGCGCTCGAAGCGGGAAGGCGACGACCACGAGGCGATCAACCGGCAGTTCGCGCCGGAATTCCGCAACCGCCTCGACGCCGTCGTCTCGTTCGGCCATCTCAGCGTCGAGGTGATCGGCACGGTCGTTGAGAAGTTCGTGCTTCAGCTTGAAGCGCAACTCGGCGATCGCGACGTCACCATCGAGCTGTCCGAGCCCGCCAAGGCCTGGTTGGTCCAGCATGGCTATGACGAGCAGATGGGTGCGCGGCCGATGGCCCGTGTCATCCAGGAGCACATCAAGAAGCCGCTGGCTGACGAGGTGCTGTTCGGCAAGCTCAAGGGTGGTGGTCACGTTCGCGTCGTCCTGGTCAAGGACGAGGCCGACGAGACCAAGGAAAAGATCGGCTTCGAGTTCGTCGAGGGCCCGGTCACGCCGAAGCAGGAAAAGCTGCCCGCCCGCAAGCGTCCGCCGGGCAAGCCCAACAAGCCCGGTGGCCCCGGCGGCTCCAAGGGGCCGACCTCGAAGGGCCCGCTGGTCAAGGCTTGATCAGGGCATCATGAATCGAAAAGGCCGGCTGAAGAGCCGGCCTTTTTGCTTGCGTTGCCGTCGCTGTAGGGATGCCTGTTATTCGCCCCGCAGGCGCTGATCGTCCTGCACGCGGACGTGCTCGGCGCCGCGCGCACCTGCGGGCGACAGCCGCAGCATGCTCAGCATCGCGCCGCACATGGCAAATCCAACGCCCGTGAGAAGCGCGATCCGGGTTCCCTCGACCGGATAACGGCCGAGGAACAGCGCGACCAGCGCAGCTCCGGTGGTCTGGCCGAGCAGCCGTGCCGTGCCCAGCATGCCGCTGGCGCCGCCGGAGCGCTCGCGCGGAGCGGCGGCGATCATGGTGCGGTTGTTGGGGGTCTGGAACAGGCCGAAGCCGGCGCCGGCGAGCGCCATCCGCCAGATAATGTCGAGCGGTGTCGGGCTGGCGGGCAGGAAGGCGAGCGCGGCGAGGCCACAGGCGAACAGCGTCAGCCCGATACCGCCGAGCAGGCCGGCCGGATAGTGCTCGACCAGGCGACCAGCCAGCGGAGCGGCGAACGCCACTGCAATCGGCCACGGCGTGATCAAGAGGCCCATATGCACGGCCGAGTAGCCGAAGCGGCTCTGGAGGTAGAAGGGGATCGCGACGAAGGCCAGCATCTGCCCGCAGAACGAGGCGATCGAGGTCGCAATCGAGAGCCCGAACACCGGGATGCGCAACAGGTCGACCGGCAGCAGCGGCGACTTCATGTGCGTCTCGCGATAGATGAGCAACGCGCCGGCGACGATCGCGACGGCGAACTGGACGAGGCAGGTGATCGTCGCCTCGCCGTGGCCGACGCTGTCGATCGCGGCGATGCCGACGCCGAAAGTGATCGCCGAGAGCCCCGCGCTCTGCCAGTCGAAGGAATGGCTCGCCGGCGTCGTGTGCGGCAGGCTGCGCAGGCCGAGCACAAGCGTGATCACGCCGAGCGGAACGTTGATGGCGAACAGCCAGGGCCAGCTGCCGATGGCGAGGATGCCGGCGGCAAGCGTCGGCCCGACCGCGGCGGAGAAGGCGACGACGAGCGCGTTGAGCCCGATGCCGCGGCCGAGCAGGTTGCGCGGGTAGGTGAAGCGAACCAGCGCCGAGTTGACGCTCATGATGCCGGCCGCACCAAACCCCTGGATGATGCGCGCGATCGTCAGCAGCGGCAGCGTATGCGCCAGCGCGCAGAAAGCGGAAGCGAGCGTGAACAGCGCGAGCCCGACCAGATAGACGCGCCGATAGCCGACGATCTCGCCGAGCGACGCCAGCGGCAGCAGCGAGATCGTGATCGCGAGCTGGTAGCCGTTGACGATCCAGATCGAGAAGGCGGGGCTCGCGTTCAGGTCGGTTGCGATCGTCGGCAGCGCGACATTGGCGATGGCGCTGTCGACGACGGCCATGAGGATGCCGAGCGCAATGGTCAGGATCGCCTGATTGCGCTGGGGCTGTGGCAGGCCGTCGGCGTGCTCGATCGGGGCGGACGACATGATGGAGGCGTGCTTGATTCGAGCCGTGATGATCCCCGGATTAGGAAATTGCGCTGTCCATCGCAACCCGGCAGGGCACGGGCGGTTCCTGTGCAGGAAGCAGGTCTCCCGACGCCCCAGGCATGGATCGGCCAGACCTTCGCGCGCTAGCCTCAAGCCAGCCCTTGCGGGTAAGCCAACTACACCGGCGGCGGATTGCGGTCGGAGAAGGTGCCCCGTTGGTGCCAGTACGGATAGGGCAAGGTCACCTTGCTTGCCGCGTCGAGCTTCGCGATCTGATCCTTGGTCAGTGACCATCCGACCGCGCCGAGGTTTTCGCGCAGCTGCCCCTCGTTGCGCGCGCCGATGATCAGCGTCGAAACGGTCGGGCGCTGCAGCAGCCAGTTGAGCGCGATCTGGGAGACGCTCTTGCCGGTCTCCTTGGCGACCTCGTCGATGGCCTCGACGACGCGATAGACGTGCTCGTCCGGCACGGGCGGCCCGAAATCGGCGGTCTGGGGCAGGCGGCTCACTTCAGGTTTCGGCTGGCCGCGGCGAATCTTTCCGGTGAGGCGGCCCCACCCGAGCGGTGACCAGACCACGGCGCCAAGCCCCTGATCGAGACCGAGTGGCATCAGCTCCCACTCATAGTCGCGCCCGACCAGCGAATAGTAGGTCTGGTTGGCGACGTAGCGCGGGAAACCGTGCTTGTCGGCAACGCCAAGCGACTTCATCAGGTGCCAGCCCGAGAAATTCGAGACGCCGACATAGCGGATCTTGCCGGCGCGGACGAGCACGTCGAGGGTGCTCAGCACTTCTTCCGGCGGCGTCATTGCGTCGAAGCCATGAAGCTGGAACAGGTCAATATAGTCGGTGCCGAGCCGGCTCAGCGAAGCGTCGATGGCCGCGAGCAGATGCTGGCGTGACGAGCCGATGTCGTTGGCGCCGTCGCCAAGGCGGAAGGTGGCCTTGGTCGAGACCAGCACCTTGTCGCGGCGGCCCTTGATGGCTTCACCGAGAACCCGCTCGGATTCACCGAGCGAATAGACGTCGGCGGTGTCGAACATCGACACGCCGGCCTCGAGACAAATGTCCAGAAGACGCCGCGCTTCCGTGGCGTCGGTCGTCCCCCAAGCCGCGAGACGGCCGACGCCGCCGAACGTGCCCGTGCCAAGGCTCAAAGCGGGTACCATGAGGCCGGACCGGCCCAAGCGTCGGTATTCCATCGAACTGCTCCTCACGGCCGCTGATTGGTTGGCGCGGCCTTGAAGGCAGATCGTAATGCAAGCAGGCCCGTTGTCCTATTGCACGCTGACATACCCGCCTTGCTCGGAAAATGGCCTAGTCGTGCAGACGCATGTCATCGAATATCGCATCTGCGACGCGCGAACCGACCGTCTTCGCGGCAGGTTGCGCTTCAATCCCCTCGGCGGACGAGGCGACGCAGGCAGGTTCGCTGTCACGTGCCTGCCGAGGCAGGAGCGTCAAGCCCCAGCCGACCAGGACCAGCACCGCGAGCCGGATCGCGATCACACCCAGCAGCAGTTCCGATCCGCTTATTGTCGCGCGAGACCTCATACGCGGCAGCCTGAGGCAGACCGCAAGACCTGGCAATCTGGAATTGGCGAGCATTGCCTTCGCCGGAGGCGAAGGCTCGCGATGATGGCTGACCGGAACGGCTTTCAGTGTCGTGACTGGCTCTGCCTGAAGTCGCGTGGCGACATTCCGAAATGCTCGCGGAAGACGCGGCCGAAATGCGAGAGATCGTTAAAGCCCCAGGCAAACGCAATCTCGCTGATGTGGCGCTGGGCGAGCACGGGCGAGGCGAGGTCGCGCTTGCACTGAGCGAGACGCTCGGCAAGCACATGGCGCTGGAACGAGGTGTCCTCGTCGGCGAGGAGATCGTTGACGTAGCGCGACGAGATGCCGAGCGCGGCGGCGGTCTCGGCTAACGAGAGGTCGGGGTCGGCGAGGCGTGTGCGGATATATGCCTTGAGCCGGTAGAGCAGGGCGGAGCGATGGGTCGAGGACGGCAGCGACGCCCCGCCGAGCCGTTCGCTCAGCGCCATGGCGAGCAGGTCGACGGCCTGCTCGGACAGGGCGGCGGCGCTGTTGGGCGCGAGCCGGTCCGCGCTTTGGCAGAGGCGGAAGATGAAATCATAGGCGAGCCGCTCGAGCGGGACATCGGCCCCGAAGGCAATCGCCGTGAGCGTCTCGGTGCGGCCGAGCCGGCGCTGCAACATCTCGCGGGGCACCTTGAAGATGGTCTGGGAGAACGTGTCCTTGAACTTCAGCTCATAGGGACGCGTGGTATCGTAGAGCGCGAACTCGCCGGGATGAATCACGGTCTCCCGGCCATCCTGCACCACGCCGCCATCGCCGTGATGGCCGAGCGCAACGAGAACATAATCCTGATCCGAGCGCGCGATACGCGACGGCGTGCGGAAAACGTGCTGGCGGTCGGAGCACACCTCGGAGCAGACGGCTTTGCCGAGTGCGGCTTGGGTCACCGAGCCGTGAAAGGCACTGCCGAGGTCCGATTTGCAGTCGAGCCCGACGAAGACGTCGCAGACGATGTCCTGCCAGAGGGCGAGCCGCCGGTAGCCGGGGCTGCCGTCTGTCGTGAACTGGATTGTCATCGGCAGGCCTCCCTTTCACATCCAGCTAAACCGCATGGTGGCGCAGATCCGGCCTGACCGCAGGCAAGTTCCGTACCGGGGCGGCGATCCTTCCAGTCGAGTTTTTGCCAGTCGAGTTTTTGTTCCGTCGCGGTCGAGCGCGCGGCCGCCCGGTTTGGCCCAATAGACTGCATCGGACGTGGTCTCCGATCAACCGGCAATGGAGGCGGCAATGGGCATCGAACATCCGAAATACAAGGTCGCGGTGGTGCAGGCGGCACCCGCCTGGCTCGACCTCGACGCCTCGATCGACAAGTCGATCGCGCTGATTAGGGACGCGGCGGAGAAGGGCGCCAAGCTGATCGCCTTCCCGGAAGCCTTCATCCCCGGTTACCCCTGGCATATCTGGATGGACTCGCCGGCCTGGGCAATCGGTCGCGGCTTCGTGCAGCGCTACTTTGATAATTCGCTCTCTTACGACAACCCGCAGGCCGAGAAGTTGCGAGATGCGGTGCGGAAAGCGAAGCTTACGGCCGTGTTCGGGTTGTCCGAGCGCGATGGCGGCAGCCTCTATCTGGCGCAATGGCTGATCGGGCCGGATGGCGAGACAATTGCAAAACGCCGCAAGCTGCGGCCGACCCATGCCGAGCGCACCGTCTATGGCGAGGGCGACGGCAGCGATCTTGCGGTGCATGCGCGCGCCGACATCGGCCGCATCGGCGCGCTGTGCTGCTGGGAGCATCTCCAGCCGCTGTCGAAATACGCGATGTACGCTCAGAACGAGCAGGTGCATGTGGCGGCCTGGCCGAGCTTTTCGCTGTACGACCCCTTTGCGCCGGCGCTCGGCGCCGAGGTCAACAACGCCGCCTCGCGCGTCTATGCGGTGGAGGGCTCCTGCTTCGTGCTCGCACCTTGCGCGACGGTATCGCAGGCGATGATCGACGAACTCTGCGACCGGCCGGACAAGAACGCGCTGCTGCATGTGGGCGGCGGCTTTGCCGCGATCTACGGTCCCGACGGCAGCCAGATCGGCGACAGGCTGGCGCCAGACCAGGAGGGGCTGCTGATCGCGGAGATCGACCTTGGCGCCATCGGCGTGGCCAAGAACGCCGCCGATCCAGCCGGGCACTATTCGCGGCCCGACGTCACGCGGCTGCTGCTCAACAAGAAGCCGTACAAGCGCGTCGAGCAGTTCGCGCTGCCGGTGGATACCATTGAGCCCACAGACATCAACGCGGCAGCCAGTTGATCGCTGCGATCAAGGAGAGGCACGATCATGGAATCCGCAATTCCCATGCATCTCGAAACCGAGCGCACACGCCACAAGCGCGTGCCGGACGATTACCAGCCGCCATATCCATCGTTCGTGGCGCGTTACAAGCCCGTCGTGAGCCGCGTCGTGATGGCTTATTTCGGCGTGCAGTATCGTGGAGCGACCCCGGCGGCTGCGACGGAAGCGCTCGCGGACATCGCCGGGCTGTTCGTCGGCGAAGGTGGTCCCTCGCATTGGGACCGCGCGCACTATGTCGACCAGGCCGGCCACGCGAACATTGTCTCGGTCGCCTATTGGGACGACATCGGGCGGTTCGACGGCTGGTTTGCGCCGGCACGCGAGGCGTGGACCGGAAAGCAGCGCAACGGCATCGGCACCTTCATCGAGGTGCTGCGTCCTACGGTGGCGCGGCATGAGACGCTGTTCTCTTCGCTCGGCAGGCCCGAGGGTGTTGCCGTGATCGCCGACGGCATGAGCGGCGAGGTACAAGAGCATGCCTATTGGGGCGGCATGCGCGATCGCATTCCGCTGTCGCAGACCGACCCAATGTCGCCGGGCGGCAATCCGGAAGTGATCCGTGATGGTGCGCGGCTGCGTGTGAAGGCGAACGACAATCTCTGTCTGATCCGCTCCGGGCAGGACTGGAGCGATACCGAGGCGTCCGAGCGCAAGCTCTATCTCGACGACGTCGAGCCGGTGCTCCGCGAGGGTATGGATTTCTTGCGCGACGACGGTCTCGCGATCGGCTGCTATGCCAACCGCTACATGCAAGTGCTCTCGCCCGATGGCAAGGCGAGTGAAAAATCTTACGGTCAGAGCTGGTGGAAAAGTCTCGCCGCCCTGGAGCGCTGGGCGGAATCGCATCCGACGCACGTCAAGATCTTCGGTGCGGCGATGAAGTACCTCTCGACGCTCGGGCCGTCAGCCAAGCTGCGGCTCTATCACGAGGTCACGGTGGCAGCTGTCGATGAACAGTTCTTCGAGTATCTGAACTGTCACCCCAAGACGGGGATGCTTGCGGCGGTCGAGACGGTCGCCGCTTAGGTGACGCAATGGCCGAGCAACTCCGGATGCACGGCGCAGATGTGATGCGCGCCGGCGTCCTTGAGTTCGGCTTCGCTGCCATAGCCATAGAGCACGCCGATGGCGGTCATGCCGTTGGTTCGGGCGCCGACCACGTCATGGCTGCGGTCGCCGATCATGATGGCACTGTTCGCGTCCACTTTGGTCTCATCGAGCGCGTAGCGCAGCAGCTCGCGCTTGTCGACACGCGTGCCGTCAAGCTCGGAGCCGAACACGCGTTCGAAGTACGGCTTCAGTCCAAAATGATCGACGATGCGGGTGGCGTAGAGAGCGGGCTTGCTGGTCGCGACGAACATGCGCTGACGGCTCGCGGCAATCGTCGTCAGCGTGTCGACAATACCGGCATAGGCCTCGTTCTCGAACAGGCCGATATCGCTGAACCGCTCGCGATAGAGCAAGAGCGCCTGATCGGCCAGTGCGTCGGTTCCGGTGAGTTTCTTCAGGCTCGCATGCAGCGGCGGCCCGATGCACCAGGTCAGCTCGTCCTCACTCGGCACCGCGAGGTTCAGCCGCTCCAGGGCGTATTGGATGGAGCGGGTGATCCCGGGTTTCGGGTTGGTCAGCGTGCCGTCGAGATCGAAGAAGATAGTCGCCATTGGGAGCTGGCCCACATTGAAACTGCCGGTCCGTTGCTAGCCGGATCGGGTCTCAAGTCAAGGGCCGTTCCCGTCATTGCTGTTTCGCCCATTCGACGATCGCAGCGGCATCCGCGCCCGCCTGCGCCTCCCAGGCGGCGATCGTAGCCGTTGCGGCCCTCCGAAGTGCCGCGACCAGCGATGGCGGCGCGGGCTCGGCGATCTTGACGCCGTTGTCGCGCATGCGCGCATAATTCTCGGTCGTACGATGGGCCAGGAGCGCGAGCTGGCTTTGCTCGGTGTCGGCGGCGGCCGCAAGCACCTCGCGCTGCATCTGCTCTGGCAGCGCGGTGAATGCCTCGGTGCGGACGAAGGCGATCGAGACCGGCATCGCGTAGTTGATGGCCGTGAAATACGGCAGGAAGTCCCACAGCTTGCGTCCCGCACCGCCATCGCCGGAGGTGAGGAAGGCGTTCAGTTGATGCTCCTTCAGGCCGGCAAGCGCTTTGTCCATCGGCAGGAACTGCGCGTTGGCGCCGGCCGCCTTCATCACCTCGCTGGAATTGGCATCGTAAGCACGCATATTGAGTTTTGGCAGGTCGTCGGCGCCTGCGAGCGCGCGATCCGACCACAGGCCCGTGGCCGGCCAGATCGTCAGATAGAGCAGCTTGAGGCCGCGGGCGGCGAGGGCCTTTTCGTAAAGCGGCCGTGCGCGCAAGTTGGCGGCATGGGCGAGGTCGACCGACTGCACCAGGAAGGGTAGCGTCGAGAGGCCGAGCACGGGGTCGAGGCCCGAGAGCGCGCCCGCAAAGGCGTCGCCGCGGGCGATCCGGCCGTCCAGCGCCGCGCGCGGCATCTCGCCCGAGCTGATCTTCAGCTGATTGTCGAAGGCATTGGTCACGCTCACGAAACCGTTTGTGCGCGCGGTCACGCGATCGGCGAAACTGGTGAGCCCGATCCCGGATATGTTGTTCTCGGGATATTCGGTGGTCATCCGCCAGCTCACTTGCGCCATGGCTGGCGCGGCGGACAGAATCAACAATGCCAGGGCGAGGATCGCACGGATCCGTTTGGCAGGGGAACGCATTGGGAGAAGCAGGTCAGGCAGCATAGATTGGCAACTCGTCTAACCATGGCACGACGCCACGACATGGCAGATCACCTTGTTGCATGCCGCGCCGGAACGCGCCACGGCGATACTTGGGCACGACTGACTCGAATTGCATCACGCATCATCCCCGCGCTGCTCGTATCCGCGACACACGCGATGGCATGGGACAGCTCGCCCGCCAAGACCAACGTCGCCGTCCCGAGCGTCGAGGAGCTCGCGATGCCGCCGCAAAAGGCCGCCGATGCGCGCGAGAGCGATACGCGGGAATCGATCTGCCTGATCGTGGAGGCGGCCGCGCGCGACGCCAATCTGCCGCTGGAATTCTTCGCCCGCGTCATCTGGCAGGAGAGCCGCTTCCAGGCCGATGCGGTGGGCCCGATGACGCGCAGCGGCGAGCACGCGCAGGGCATCGCGCAGTTCATGCCGGGCACGGCGAGCGAGCGCGGGCTTCTAAATCCCTTCAATCCGGTTCAGGCCCTGCCGAAGTCGGCCGAGTTCCTGAACGAGCTGCGCAACCAGTTCGGCAATCTCGGCCTGGCCGCCGCCGCCTACAACGCCGGCCCGCGGCGGGTGCAGGAATGGCTCGCCGGCACCGGCGGCATGCCGGAGCAGACGCGCAACTACGTTTACGCCATCACCGGCGCGACGGTTGACGCATGGGCCAAGGCCGGCAGCACCGGCAAGGGGCCGCCGAGCTCACCGCCAACGAGCTGTCGTGATCTGATGGCGCTGTTGAAGCGTGCGCCGAACCCGTTCGTTGCCGAGCTCGAGCAGCATGTCGAGCTCGCTGCCGCCAAGATCTGGGGCGTTCAGCTCGCCGCCGGCTTCGACCGCAACAAGGCGCTGGCGATGTATTCCCGCGCCGTCACGCGCCTCAGCGCCGTGATCGGCGAGCGCGATCCGAGCCTGTTAAGTTCGGTGGTACGCAGCCGCGGTTCGCACGCCTTCTACCAGGTGCGCATCGGCACCGACACGCGGCCCGAAGCGGACGATCTCTGCAACCGCATCCGGAAAGCGGGCGGGGCGTGCTTCGTGCTGAAGAACCGGGGCGTGAGCGGGTAAGGGGCGCGCGCATGCCAGCCCCGCCGCGCGCTTCCTTGACGCGGCCGCCCGCATTGCCCGTTATGCGGCCACGATTCCGCAACCTCAGCCGGCCGTCCCGTGGCGCTTCCTCCGCTCGATTCCCCCCAATGGCAAAGTTCGTGGCGCGCCTTCACCTGGGGGCTGCGTTCGATCACGCAGACGATCCTCACGCTCGTCCTGTTCGCGACCTATCTCGGCATCGGCGCGCTCGCCCATGACAGCCATTTCAGTCTGGTCTGGGCGCTTTGCTCGACACTGTTCGTTTGGGCCGGGCCGGCACAGATCATTTTGATCACCACGCTCGGCTCGGGCGCGACCGTGATCCAGTCGGCGATCGCGGTCACCGTCAGCGCGATCCGGCTGTTTCCGATGGTGGTCTCCGTGCTGCCCCTGATGCGCACGCCGACGACCAAGCGGCGCGAGCTGTTCTTCGCGGCGCATCTGACGGCCGTGACGCTGTGGGTCGAATGCCATCGCTTCCTGCCGCAAGTGCCGCGAGAGCGGCGCATCGCCTTCGTGAACGGACTTGGCTTCGGTCTGGTCTCGGTGTGTCTGACCGCCAACACGATCGGCTATTTCCTCGCCGCCAATCTGACGCGGACGCTTGGCGCTGCGATTCTTCTGCTGACGCCGTTGTCCTTCCTGTTCTCGACCGCGCGCAACTGCCGCGAGGTCGCCGATGTCGTCGCGCTCGCGCTTGGGGTTCTGCTCTATCCGCTGGCCGCGAAGATGAATTCAGGCCTCGACATCCTCGTCAGCGGTCTGGCGGCGGGCACGATCGCTTATGGCGTGCACTGGTGGCGGGACGTGCGCGCATGAGTGCCGCGCAGCTCGTCGGCGACTGGCAGGCGCTGGTCGTGCTGTTCGTCGCCGGCGTCATTCCCAACCAAATATGGCGCATGCTGGGCCTATGGTTCGGCGGCGGCATCGACGAGGGATCCGAGCTGTTGGTCTGGGTGAGGGCGGTCGCGACCGCGATCCTGGCCGGCGTCATCGCCCAGATCGTGGTCGAGCCGCCAGGCGCGCTCGCGAGCGTGCCGGATGGCTTGCGCTACGGCGCAGTCGGCGCCGGCTTGGTCGTGTTCCTGCTGACCCGCCGCTCCATTTTTGCGGGCGTTGTCGCCGGCGAAGCCTTCATGCTGGCCGGCCAGTGGTGGTTGGGCTAAAACCGCCTCCGAACAGCCAAGGAACTGGGAATATGGTTCGCGAAAACGAACTCCGCGAGGGCGAGGTCGCCATCGAGCTGCCGTCGACGCAGGATGCCGGCCTCGTCTTCATTGGTCGCATCCGCACGCCCTGGACCTCGCGGCTGGAGACGCCGCGGCAGGGACGCCAGGACGGGCCGATATGCCGCCTCGAAATCTTCGAGCCGTTCGTGCCCGCGATCAAGGGCGTCGATTTCTACAGCAATCTCGAAGTGCTCTACTGGCTCGACAAGTCGCGCCGCGACATCGTGCTGCAAAGTCCGAAGAACAACGAGAAGACCCGCGGCACGTTTTCGCTGCGCTCGCCGGTGCGGCCCAATCCGATCGGCACCTCGATCGTGAAGCTGGTCGGCATCGAGGGAAATGCGATCCTGGTGCGGGGGCTCGACTGCATCGACAACACGCCGCTGATCGACCTCAAGCCCGACCGCTGCGAGTTCACGCCACTGGCTGCGCCGCAGTCGGGGGATTTTCAGACGGAGTGACGATCAGCTCTTCAGCGCCGCGATCAGCTTCGTTGCATTCTCTTCCAGCACCTTGACGTCTTCCTTGCGGCTGGCAGGCGGCAGCATCGCCACGCCGTCGTGGCGCGGCAGCACGTGCATGTGGAGATGAAACACCACCTGTCCGCCGGCGGCCTCGTTGAACTGCTGCACGGTGATGCCGTCGGCCTTGAACGCCTTCATTGCGGCAGCCGCGATTCTGTGCGTGCCGCGGGCAACGTGGGCGTAGTCGTCGGCTTTGATGTCGAGGATGTTGCGGGCAGGGGCCTTCGGGATCACCAGCGTGTGGCCGGGCACGCGCGGCATGATGTCGAGGAAGGCGAAGACATGCTCGTCTTCGTAGACCTTGTGGCAGGGAAACTCGCCGCGCAGGATCTTTGCGAAGATGTTGTCGGGGTCGTAGGTGGTCATGGCGGCAGCTCCAAAGATTCTGCGCTAACTGTTACCAGCCCGGTGCGCGCGTCAAGGCGCCTCGTCGATGCCTTTCCGGAAGGGGCCGAGCTCGGCCAGCTCCCGTCCCGCCTCCGCGACATAGGCGCGCTCGCGCTTGAGGTAATCGTCGATGGCGCGGCGCAGACCGGGATCGGCGATGAAGTGCGCGGAATGCGTCGTCCGCGGCAGGTAGCCGCGCGCGATCTTGTGCTCGCCCTGCGCACCGGCCTCGACATGTGTGAGGCCGCGGTTGATGGCGAAGTCGATGGCCTGGTAATAGCAGACCTCGAAATGCAGGAAGGGATGATGCTCGACCGCGCCCCAGTTGCGGCCGAACAGCGTGTCCGAGCCGATGAAGTTGATCGCGCCTGCGATCCAGCGCTCGTTCCGGCGGGCCATCACCAGCAGCACGTCATCGCTCATGGTCTCGCCGATCAGCGAGAAGAATTCGCGCGTGAGATAGGGACGGCCCCATTTGCGCGAGCCGGTCTCCATGTAGAATGCGAAGAAAGCGTCCCAGGCGTCCTCGGTGATGTCCTTGCCTGTGAGCCAGTGGATGGTGACGCCGGCGGCGAGCGCATCGCGCCGCTCGCGCTTGATCGACTTGCGGTGACGGGAATTCAGCGTCGCCAGGAAGTCGTCGAAGGTGTCAAAGCCCTCGTTGCGCCAGTGGAACTGCTGGTCGGTGCGCTGGAGGAAGCCGTGCCGGGCAAGCAGCTTCCACTCTGCCTCGCGGGCGAAGGTGACGTGGACCGAGGAGGCCTTGCTGACGCCGCAGAGCGCCACCAGGCCGCTCGCCAGTGCGTCCGTGATGCGCTCGCGGTCGACGCCGTCGCGCACCAGGAGCCGCGGCCCCGTCGCAGGCGTGAAGGGAACTGAGACCTGCAGCTTCGGGTAATAGCGTCCGCCGGCGCGTTCATAGGCGTCGGCCCAGCCGCGGTCGAAAACATATTCGCCCTGGCTATGCGATTTCAGATAGCAGGGCGCGACGCCGGCCACGCGGCCGTCGATCTTGGCCACCAGATGCCGTGGTCCCCAGCCGGTGCGGATCGTGGCTGAACCCGACTTCTCAACGGCGGAAAGAAACGCGTGAGATACGAACGGGTTATAGGCAAGCTTTAAAAGGCCGCGAGAATCGCCTGAAAGCCCGGATGAGGTTCCCGCGCCATGCCCGTTGCAGGCCTTGCCAGGATTGGCGCAGGCGTCCCAATCCTCCGGCGATACTTCGCCAATGGACGGTACGGCCTCCAGCGTGATGTCAGATGATCCCATTGCGCCCAAGATCGTGCATTGCAGCAGCGACTTCAAGGGTGGGGAACATCAAGGCTACGGCACGAAGCCTTCAAAGATCATCTGATCGGCATATTGCCCGACCCGCGCCCGCTGCTCCGGCGTGCGCACGGTCCAGCCAAGCAGGGCGCAGCCGAAGACGTTGCTGGCGATCCAAGGGGCGGGCGCCGGAAGGTGGTCGACCTTGAAGGCGACGAAATGCGGCTGGGTCTGGAAGCCGTGGCGCAGGTACAGCATGCTGTCGCGCTGCGCTTGCGTCAGGTAGGCCCAGTACTCGTCCTCATAGCTCCGCTGCGCGACGATGCCGCGCGGGCGGGAGGGCAGCAGCTCGCGCAGCGCCAGCACCTGGTCGGGATCGAAGGACATCCCGACCGCTTGCCCCTGATACGACGCCAGCACCTCGGTCATCCGCTTCACCAGCTTGCGGTCGCCGTCAAAATGGCTCTTCACCTCGATCACCAGCGGCACGCGGCCGGCGACCATGGCGCAGAGGTCGCTGAGCGACATCATCCGTTCAGGCGTATCCCTGAACTTGACGGCCCTCAGCTCGGCCGCGGTTTTTGCGACCACCGGGCCGCTGGCCTCGGTGAGGCGGCCAAGCGCGTGGTCGTGGTGCACCATGGCCTCGCCGTCGGCGGAGAGCTGGATGTCGACCTCGATCGAGAAATTGCAGGCGATCGCAGCCTGCACCGCGCCCGGCATGTTTTCCACGATGCCACGCGAAATGTCATGCAGGCCGCGATGGGCGACCGGCCGCGCTGTCAGCCAATCCGGAGCACGCACGATGCGGACCTCAGGCGACCTCGAACACGCCCTCGACCTCGACCGCCGCATCCGCGGGCAGCGAGGCGACGCCGACGGTGGTGCGGGCGTGGCGGCCCTTGTCACCGAAGGCCGCGACCATCAGGTCGGAGGCGCCGTTGAGAACCTTTGGCCCGTCCAGGAAATCCGGCGCCGAGTTGATGAAGCCGCCGAGGCGCACCACCCGCACGACCTTGTCGAGGTCGCCGAGCGCTGCCTTGACCTGGGCGAGCAGGTTGACGGCGCAGCCACGCGCGGCCGCTGCACCGTCGTCGATCGAGACGCCGGCGCCGAGCTTGCCCTTGGCGATCAGCTTGCCGGCGGGATCGAAGCAGACCTGGCCGGAGACGAACAGCAGATTGCCGGTGCGTACGAACGGTACGTAGTTGGCGACGGGGGTGGGGGCGTCGTGCAGCTTGATGCCCTGTTCCGCCAGTTTCTGCTCGACCGTGCCCGCCATGTCTCGACCTCGATGTCCAGGAATTCATCCGCTCCGGCGCGCCTGGTGACGGCCGGACGCGCCCTGTTTCGCCCATCATGCCGCCACATGCAAGCAAGCCGATAGAGCGGTCGGACGCCGAGGTGGGACTGATTTTCTCAAGGCAGGTCAGGAGGTTCAACGGAGAGGCGCAACTTTACGTGAAACTGCCGTAGTTGCGACGCAATGGAACGGCCATTAAAGTGCCGAATCTGCGCGTCCCCAAGGAACAGACATGGTTCACCTTTTCCGGACTTCCCTCGGTGTGATGGCGCTCGCGGCGGCCGCGCTCGGCGCCGGTGGCGTCCATGCCGCGAACGGTCCGTTCCTTGCGCACCAGGCGCTCTACGATCTGAGCCTGGTCAAATCGCGCTCCAATTCCATCAACAGCGCGCGTGGCCGCATCCTCTACAATTTCGCCGGCAGCAGCTGCGAAGGCTACACGTCCGAATTCCGCCAGGTCTCCGAGCTCGACAGCGGCGAGGGCAAGGTCACGCTCAGCGATCTCCGCTCCAATTCCTGGGAGGACGCCACCGGGAAAAGCTACCGCTTCAAGATCGAGACGCGGATGAACGAGACCGAGGCCGGCCTGGTCGCCGGCTCGGCGGAACGCGACGGCGACCACATCAACGTCAAGCTGAAATTGCCGGCACCGAAGAATTTCACCCTCGACGGCAAGATCGTGTTCCCGACCGAGCAGATCCAGCACATCATTGCGGCGGCCAAAGAGGGCAAATCGCTGCTGGAGCTGTCCGTCTATGACGGTTCCGACGATGGCCAGAAGGTCTACAACACGCTGACCGTGATCGGTCAGCCGATCCCCGCCGAGCGCACCGCTTCGCCCGATCCGTCGACGTCGGACGAGCACATGAAAACGCTGCAGCGCTGGCCGGTGACCGTCAGCTATTTCGACCGTGAGGTCCAGCAGAAGGAAGGCGAGCAGACGCCGGTCTATGCGATGTCGTTCGAGCTCTACGAAAACGGCGTCTCCCGCCAGCTCGTGCTCGACTACAACGACTTCGTCATTTCCGGTGCGATGGGCAAGTTCGACGTCAAGGACAGCAAGCCCTGCAATTGAGCGGCGACACTAGCCGTCAACGCCATCTCCAGTTAGGCTCCCTCCCAACCAAAAACTCCGGGAGCCCGCCCATGCCGAAGCTCGATCATCTCCGCCCCAGCGGTCTGCACCACAATCCCGCTTATTCCCACGTCGTCACCGCCTCCGGCGCGCGCACGATCTACATCTCCGGCCAGGTGTCGGTGGACGAGGAGGGACGGATCGTCGGCGAGGGCGATCTCGCCGCACAGACCACGCAGGTGATGCAGAATCTCGGTCATGCGCTGAAGGCAGCCGGCGCGAGCTACAGCAACATCGTCAAGATCACGACCTTCGTCGTCGGCTACGAGCCCGAGCTGCGCCCGATCATCGGCAAGGCCCGCTCGGCCTTCTTCGAAGGCATGGAGCCGCCGGCCTCGACGCTCGTCGGCGTCACCGCGCTTGCGGCGCCGGAGTGGCTGATCGAGATCGAGGCGATTGCAGTTGCGGATTGAGTGCGCAGCCGGGCGGTCTCAGGCTGAGGAAGAATGGACGAGCCGCTCCGGCACGTGCTCCCGCAAAACGTGAAAACAACCCCATGCACAGTAGAAACGCAGCTGCCAAACGGGACAGGGTGACCTTAATTTCGTCTTTTACGAATTTTAGTTGACGCGTCGGGCAAAACAGTGGCACTCTGCCATGCTGGCGTTTTTCAAATGCGGTACGGGCTGGCCGCCCCGACGTTTCGGCTTTCGGAATCCGACGAACGAGCGCCCCTCATTTCATGCTGAACCAGCTACTTCGCGATTGCGGTGCCGCCAATTTAGGCGATGGTCCGGCACCGTCACTGCAACTATCTCACTTCAGGGATTTCAGCGACAGTCCAGCGCTGTCACCGCCCGCCGCGTCGCGGCATCGTCAGATCGATAAGTTTAACGCGCAATCTAATTCGGATTTACGACAATTAAGTGCACTGTCACCGTAACTCGCAGCTTCGCTGAGATTGTTCTTAAGACTACTTAGCCTTTCGCCCGTGCTGGACGCTTTGGCGCCATTCATCGAACGTCATGCTCTCTTTTGCGGCCATCCAATCTTCCTGAAGGCGCCACATTTTCTCTCGATTTTCGGGGCGCATCATTCTGAAGTGAAACAAGCGATCCATCTCTTCCACGATCCCCGCAGAGATTGTTGAACAATCAAGGTCTTCGGGCACAGCAAATCGGCTCGCCGTCAGCTCACGAAATTTCCCCACAATCGAAATTTCCGCAAAGCCAATTTCATCGTAGACCTCCCGAATCTCTGTCCAAAAGTCAGGGACATCGCTCTCCAGGTACGACAGAAACTCGCCTATGTGATGTCGCCGCTGCTGCGGTATAAGCAAGAGAGCCTGAGAGAGCGATGATTGCTTGGCAGGTAGGTACTGGGAGCACTTAATCATGCGGCCAACAATGACGATCAGATCCACGCGCCCGGGACGCGATATGGGCCTAAGAGAGTGGTCCACCGGTGAACTTACTGCGCTAATCGATTCCTACAAGCAAGAGCATCCAGATCAATGGACGGCATATCTTCGCGCTGAGGGAAATCGGGGGTTCCTCGACAATGCAATGAACGATCAAATTATGGCTCACATCGAGCAGAGATTCCCTGATCTTCACACGAAGCACTACCGGATTGGAGCCGTCGACTTTCGCTTCGCCAATGAGCGCGATTACCGTTTTCCAATGTGGCAACCGGAAAATCGGCAGAGCCGACGAGATGCATACTGGGCTTACGTGAGCGAAACGCAAAGTAGGCGCCAATCAGTGCATTCGAATGGGCATGTGGAATGGACAGCCGAACAGATAAGGTCGGCGTACTAGAAGGATTAGGGGCGATATACCAAGGTATGTTGGTCGTGGCATCAACAGCCGCTCGCGCGGCTAGAGGGCTGGAATGGTGACGGGCGAACGCGATCTTGATGCGCTGCTGAAGAGCATGAAGCCGGAGATGCTGGACGGCATCTTCGTGTTTTGCACGCTTGCGCCGGGCGCAAGCATTCCCGCAGCAATCAATCCGCTGCTAACGTTCCGTGAGCAGGAAGGGACGACGCTGGTCATCCTGCGTGAGAAAGCCGAAGCCGCAGGACTGGCCCACGCGTTCGCCTCGCGCCTGATCACCCTGACGGTTCACTCCGCGCTCGATGCAGTGGGCTTCCTGGCAGCCCTCACTGCGCGTCTGGCCGCGGCCGGGATCAGCGTGAACGCCGTATCGGCCTTTCACCACGATCATCTCTTCGTGCCTGTCGACCGGGCCGATGAAGCGATGGCGCTCCTGCGGGAGATGTCGGCCGGTAGGATGGGTTGAGCCCTTATTCGTCAGATTGGTCCAGCCCCTCAAGAAATGCTTGAGGATCGGCAACAAAACGAAAACTCGGCGACCGCTTTATCATCGTAAGGAGCTTTACGACCGAAGGCGCAAATAAGCATAGACTTTCACCCCAAAAAATACCTTCAACTTGTTTATCCGGGTGCGCAAATCTTCGAACGCGACTGAGTCGAGCGGGCAGCCAAGTCATTCCTGCGCTTTCTCCGGCCCGTCATACGCGATACCTCGAATGACAGCGGCGCTGCCGAACTTCTTGCGCAGGCTGTCCACGGCCCGCTCGGCATGCGCGGCGCGGCGGTCGAGCATGTCGGTGTCGTCGGCGGGGGAGCCGTCGCGGAGCGCGCTGACGCCGGCGCCCATCAGGCGGAAGGCGGTGCCGTCGATTTCTTTCGCCAGCATCTCGCGGCAGATCGAAAAGATCTTTGCAGCAAGCTGCGTCGGTGCGGCGATCGATTGCGAGCGCGTGCGCTGACGGAAGTCGGCGGTCTTCAGCTTCAACGTGACGGTTGATCCGGCAAGCTCACTGCTCTTGAGCCGTGACGACGTCTTTTCGCACAGCCGCCACAGGATCTTTTCCAGCGCCACGAAATCGCGGATGTCGGTCTCGAAGGTGGTTTCGCTCGAAATCGTCTTGGCGCCGCGATCGGCTTCGACGCGGCGGTCGTCGATGCCGCGGGCGAGCCGCCACAGCCGGCGGCCGTCGCTCGGAAACTGCCGCATCAGCTCGATTTCGTCGGCCTTCTGCAGGTCGGCGATGATGCGGAAGCCGCGCTGCACGAGGCGCTCCTGCGTCGCAGGTCCGACGCCGAAGATGAAGCCGACCGGCCTCGAAGCCAGCATCAAACGCGCTTCCTCCCGGTCGAGTACGGCAAAGCCGCGCGGCTTGTCGAGATCGGAGGCGATCTTGGCCAAGAACTTGTTGCAGGACAGGCCGACCGAGACCGAGATGCCGACGTCGCGCTCGACGTCGCGGGCAAAGCGCGCCAGCACCTTGGCCGGGATCATGCCGTGCACCCGCTCGGTGCCGGAGAGATCGAGAAAAGCCTCGTCGATCGAGAGCGGCTCGACCAGCGGCGTCAGCGCCTGCATGGCCTGTCGCACCTCGCGTCCGACGCGGACATACTTTGCCATGTCCGGCCCGATCACGGTCGCATGCGGACAGGCTTCGAGCGCTTTGAACATCGGCATCGCCGAGCGCACGCCATAGGTGCGCGCGATGTAACAGGCGGCCGACACCACGCCGCGCTTGCCGCCGCCGATGATGACGGGCTTGTCGGCGATGTCAGGATTGTCGCGCTTCTCGACCCTCGCATAGAAGGCGTCGCAGTCGATATGGGCGATGGTCAGGCCCGCGAGCGCGCGGTGGCGGACGAGGCGAGGGGAGCCGCAGGCGGAACAGCGCCGCAGGCCCAAGTTCTGCACGCTCATGTCCAGATCGGCCAGACAATCCCGGCAGAAGCAGCGGGGCCCGGCCGGATCGACGGCGCTCACGGCACGTCGCGCTCCCAGGTCCGGTCGCCGAGCGCATCGCCCAGCACCTGCCGCGCTGCGGCAACGTTGGTCGGATGCAGTTCCGAGGCCTTGGCAAAAGTCTTCACGGTGTCGTCATCGCGCAGCACGAAATCGAGCACGCTGAGCAGGAAATTGGGGTCCGAGGCAGCGTTCCGCAGCGTCTCCGGGCCGACACCTGTCTCAGCCAGGAACAGGCCCAGCCTTTCAGGGTCGCCCGCAATAAAGGACAACGCCTGAATCGCAACGATTTCAGCGACTTCGCGAGGGTTGTGAACAGGCTTTTTCACGGGCCCAGTTTGCCTTTCCGTTAACTTTCGGTGTCTACTTTGGAATATGCCCGAGTCTTGGGACCGAGTCTCGGGACTGAGTCTCGGGCCCGAGTCTTGCTGGCCCGGACAAGCAACTGGAAACCACATCGCAGAAAGTGGCCCCTCGGGTTTAACGAAACTCAAGCGAATCTGAGGCTAGTTTGAATCCAGTTTTCGAAGCGCCGGAAAGCGGCGCCTGAGGCGTCACATGTATAGGGCTTCGTGCCAATCAGGAGGGCGGGATGGCTAAGACCGTCCTGATCGTGGAAGACAACGAGCTCAACATGAAGCTCTTCCGCGACCTGTTGGAGGCGCACGGCTACCAGACCTCCGGCACCAGCAACGGCTACGAGGCGCTCGACCTCGTGCGCAAGATGCGGCCTGACCTGGTGCTGATGGATATCCAATTGCCGCAGGTGTCGGGGCTCGAGGTGACGCGCTGGATCAAGGACGATCCGGAGCTGCGCGCCATTCCCGTCGTCGCGGTCACGGCGTTCGCGATGAAGGGCGACGAAGAGCGCATCCGCGAGGGCGGATGCGAAGCCTATTTGTCCAAGCCGATCTCGGTCGGCAAATTCATTGAGACGGTCCGGCGTTTTATCGGATAGGAAGTGAGTTCACAGTGTCCGCGCGTATCCTGGTCGTCGACGACGTTCCCGCCAACGTCAAACTGCTCGAAGCCCGTCTCTCGGCCGAATATTTCGACGTGATGACCGCCTCGAACGGCACCGAGGCGCTGGCGCTGGCCAGCCGCGCCGAATGCGACATCGTCCTGCTCGACGTGATGATGCCCGACATGGACGGCTTTGAAGTCTGTCGCCGCCTCAAGACCGATCCGGCCACGCACCACATTCCCGTCGTGATGGTCACTGCGCTCGACAGTCCGTCCGACCGCAACCGCGGACTTGAAGCCGGCGCCGACGATTTCCTGACCAAGCCCGTCTCCGACGTCGTGCTGATCGCGCGCGTGCGCTCGCTGACGCGGCTGAAGATGATGACGGACGAGCTGCGCATGCGCGCCATCACCTCGCTCGAGATCGGCATGCAGGCGCCCGAGCGCAGCGCCATCGCCGATGCAGGCAAGGGCGGCCGCATCCTGCTGGTCGACGACCGGCAATCATCCTATGAGCGGCTGGCGACGATCCTCGCCGCCGAGCACACCATCGACGTCGAGCCGAATCCTACCGAAGCGCTGTTCCACGCCGCCGAAGGCAATTACGATCTCTTGATCGTCTCGCTCGATCTTAACAATTTCGATGGCCTGCGGCTGTGCAGCCAGGCGCGTTCGCTGGAGCGCACCCGCCACGTGCCGATCCTGGCGATCGCGGAAGCGGAAAATGCCACGCGGCTGCTCCGCGGCCTCGAGATCGGCGTCAACGATTATCTGCTGCGCCCGATCGACAAGACCGAGTTGCTTGCGCGTGCCCGCACCCAGATCCGCCGCCGCCGCTACACCGATCATTTGCGCGACAACGTGCAGAACTCGATCGAGATGGCGATCACCGACGCGCTCACCGGCCTGCACAATCGCCGCTACATGGAGAGCCACCTGGCGACGCTGGCCGAGCAGGCCTCGACCCGCGGCAAGCCCTTGGCGCTGATGATCCTCGACATCGACTATTTCAAGTCGATCAACGACAATTACGGCCACGACGCCGGCGACGACGTGCTGCGCGAATTCGCCGTGCGTGTCCGCAAGTCGATCCGCGGCATCGATCTCGCCTGCCGCTACGGCGGCGAGGAGTTCGTCATCGTGATGCCGGAGACCGATCTCCACGTCGCCGGCATGGTCGCCGAGCGCCTGCGCCGCTCGATCGCCGGCGAGCCGTTCGCCGTCCACAAGGGCACCAAGCGCATCGAGGTCACGATCTCGATCGGGCTCACCACGCTGGAGCAGAAGGGCGAGGCGGTGGGTGATGTCCTGAAGCGCGCCGACACGGCGCTCTACCGCGCCAAGCACGACGGGCGCAATCGCGTGGTGTCGCAGGCGGCGTGAGGCCGAGGGGGCTGCGCGCCCATACTGCAGTCGTCCCGGCGAAACACTCAGTGTCGTCCCTGCGAACGCAAAGACCCATACCGCGTGATTTATCGGGGATGAACGGTCTTCGCGCCGGAAGATAACCCCGAGTCTTCGCCAAACTATTGCTGCGGCGTATGGGTCCCGGATCTGCGCTCCGCTTCGCTGCGCTTGTCCGGGACGACAGCGGCTATTGCGGTGCGTGCTTGCCCTTCACGAGCTTCGGCGCATCACCACCAACATCCACCCCCGCATTCCGCAGCAGCACCTTCGCCGCGTCCTTCGCCGCGCGCGCCATCGCAGGATCGTCGCGCACCAGATCCTGCGCGATCGAGCCGTCGACCAGCAGCACGAGCTGCGTGGCGAGCGCGTCCGCTTCCGCAACACCTAGCTCGGTCAGCCGCTCGCGAAACCAGACGCGGCGGCTTTCCTTGAAGGCGATGGCGATCTTCTTCACCGCGCGGTCGGAGGGGCCGAGCTCGGCAACTGCATTCACGAACGGGCAGCCGCGAAAATCCTTCGCTGCAAAACGCCGCTCCAGCGAATCGAAGGTGCCGAGAATCTGCTCGGCCGGCGGCTTCTCGGAGGGGCGCGCGTGGACGAAGCGGCGCTCCAGATAAGCCGCGATCAGCGCATCCTTGGATGGGAAGTGGTTGTAGAGCGTGCGCTTGGAGATGCCGATCTCGGCGGCGATGGTGTCGACGCCGATGGCGCGAATGCCTTGCAGATAGAACAGCTTGTCGGCGGTCTCGAGGATCCGCTCTTTCATCGTCTGTGGGGCGGGCGGGGGAGCCATGCGGCCGGATACGTCCTCTTCGCTTGACAGTCCGACCCTTCTATAGACTAATTACACAGGTCTGTGTAACCAAAATCGACGCGAATTGCAGACGCCGGCACGCGTGCCGTGCCCACGAGGGAGAACAACAATGCCCCTGTTGCAGGTCCTGCGTCCGACATTGCCGATCCTGATCGGCGCCTCGATCATGCTGACGCTGAGCATGGGGCTGCGGCAGTCGCTCGGCATCTTCATGCAGCCGCTGACGCACGACATCCACCTCTCGGTGTCGGACTTCACGCTGGCGCTGGCCGTGCAGAACCTCGCCTGGGGCTTTCTCCAGCCGCTCGCCGGCGCGATGACCGTTCGCTACGGCTTCCGGCCCATCATGATCGTCGGATCGCTGATGTACATCGCGGGCCTGATCCTGATGACGACCGCGAACGGCCTCGTCAGCATCATGATCGGCGCCGGCGTGCTGATCGGCACCTCGCTCGCCTGCACGGCGGCCGCGATCGCGATGTCGGTGGCGGCACGCGCGGTGCCGGCGACGGTACGCTCGACCGTGCTCGGCATCGTCTCCGGCGCCGGCTCGCTCGGCGCGCTGCTGTCGGCGCCGATCGGGCAGGTGCTCAACGAGGGTTTTGGCTGGCGCGTCGGTCTCGCCGGCTTCGTCGTCATGTCGGTGCTGATGATTCCTGCCGCCTGGTATGCCGGGCGCGTCGACGCCATCCCGCTGCCGAAGCCCGCCGCCGACGACATCGGCGACGCCACGGCCGCGTCCGTCGCCAGGTTGGCGTTCAGCAATGCCTCCTTCGTGGTGATGACCTGCGCCTATCTGGTTTGCGGCATGCAGCTCGTGTTCCTCACCACGCATCTGCCGTCATATCTGGCGATCTGCGGCCTCGATCCGATGCTGAGCGCGCAGACGCTCGGCATGATTGGCGGCTTCAACGTGCTGGGCTCGCTGTTCTTCGGCTGGGCCGGCCAGCGCTGGAACAAGCTGGCGCTGCTGGGCGGCATCTACATCCTGCGTTCGCTGGCGCTCGCCTGGTACTTCATGCTGCCCGCGACGCCGTTCTCGACGCTGCTGTTCGGCGCCATCATGGGCTTCCTCTGGATGGGCGTCGGCCCGCTGGTCGCGGGCGCCGTCGCCGAGATGTTCGGCCTGCGCTGGCAGGCCATGATCCAGGGCCTTGCCTTCATGAGCCACCAGGTCGGCAGCTTCCTCGGCGCCTACGGAGGAGGGGTGATCTATGACGCGCTCGGCTCCTACAACATGGCCTGGCGCATCGGCGTGGCGCTGGGCTTGGCCGGCGGCATCATCCAGGTCGCGTTCGCGCTGATGCGGCCGGCGCAGCCGCCCGCACCGGTCTTGCGGACGGCGTAGACGGGCATGAGCGTCTGCTTAGGGAGATGCAACGGACGCCGCGCTGCTTCGCCGTAATCAACGGTTCCGGCTCAAAACAGACGTCACACGCTCCGGGCCTCTAAGATTAGTCCATTCAGGACTTGCATTGAGAGGCCGCGTCTGGCTGGCTCCTGGTCAGCAACGGCCAAATCGGGACTATCCATGATCCATTTCGACACCTTGCTGACCTACATTGCGGTGGTTCTCGGTCTCTTCCTCATTCCTGGTCCCGCCGTCCTCCTGGTGCTCGCGCGCGCATCCGTAGGCGGACATCGCGTCGGAATAGCCACCGGTCTGGGCATCGCCACCGGCGACATGCTTCACACGGCGATGGCCACGCTCGGATTGTCGGCAGTGCTGATGACTTCGGCTGTTGCCTTCAGCCTGGTGAAGTATGCCGGTGCCGCCTACCTCATCTATCTCGGCATCCGCGCGTTGATGGAGCGAAGCGAAGATCTCAAGTTGGCGCAGTCGCGTCTGGTCGACGCGCCGCTCGCCTTCCGGCAGGCCGTTCTCGCCGAAGTGCTCAACCCGAAGACGGCGCTGTTCTTCCTGGCCTTCCTGCCTCAGTTCGTACATCCCGATCGAGGCTCCGTCGTCGCGCAGCTTGCGGTCCTCGGCGTCGTCTTCGTGATCATGAGCGCAATCTACACGGCGTTGATCGCTCTTGCCGCCGGGCAGGTCACCGGCTGGCTCGCCCGTCATCGCAGCATCGGTCGCTGGCAAGGCCGCGTCGTCGGAGCGATCTACCTCGGTCTCGGTGTTCGCATGGCCTTGCAGCAGAGATGATCCGATCGATGGATCGATCGGAAGACGCAGGCAGCCGCGCCCTTCGCGGGGTCACTCTCCGAAAAGGTGTGTCGTGATCGGCTTCATCGTCAGAAAAAATCTCGCCCTGTTCGGTCTGGCGATCGCACAGCAGATCGTCATTCGAGTGAGCGGCGTGACGTACATCGAGTTTCTGAAGAACGTCAAAACGGCTCTCTTCAAGTCGGAAGCTCAATCCCGACTGCGATCCAGGTGCACTCTGGCTTCTGCTCATGGCTGACATCGGGCCGTCCGATTTCAACGTCGTTTCTGTGCGCACATAGCGGACGCGACAGTCCGGGGCCTCGCTTTCATGACCCAACAGATCGGCAGCTTCCTCGGAGCTTTCTGGGTCCCGGTTCTGCGCAGCAACGCTCGCGCGTTGCAGCGCGCCCGGGACACGAGCGGGGGGCAACCCGCGCGTCACGATCAAGCAGGCAGCAGCGACGCTTGGTCTTGCTCTGCTCGCCCGGCGGCGACCCGCTTCTCGAGTTCGCGACGGACGTCGTCCACCACGGTGGCCCAGTCGCCTCGCTTGGGCTGCCTGAACAGCCGCATCGACTGATACCACGGGCTGTCGTCACGGTTGAGCAGCCAGCGCCAGTCCGGATTGAACGGCACCATCGTCCAGACGGGCGCTCCAAGCGCGCCGGCGAGGTGAGCGACGCTGGTGTCGACAGAGATCACCAGATCGAGGCAGCCGATCAACGCCGCTGTTTCGCTGAAATCCGTCAGATGCTGCGTGAGGTCGACGATGTCACGGCGTTCGCCGAGGAAGGCGCGGTCCTGATCGCGGACGCCTTTTTGCAGGGAGACGAACTGGACGTCGCAATCCAGTAGCGGCGCGAGCGTGCGAAGTGTCATCGATCGATTGTGGTCGTTCTTGTGATCGGGATTGCCTGCCCAGACCAGACCGACGCGGAAGCGGGTGCGGGGACCGAGCCGGTCTTCAAGCCGGTCCTGCCACGCCTTCACGCGCGCCGCCGGGGGAGCGGGAACGTAGCCTTGCGCGAGCGGGATCGTATCGAGCTGCGTTCCGAATGCGAGCGGCAGCGTCCCAAGAGGGCAGTGAAGGTCGAACGCCGGCGTCGACGATCGGCCGACACATTCTGCGACGCCGGCGATGCCGGCCAGACACTGCTGGATCGGAGGTTCGACCTCCAGGATGATTTTGGCTCCGAGCGCGGCCACCATCGGCACATATCGCGCGAACTGGATGGCATCGCCCAATCCCTCATCGGAGTGCAGCAAAATGGTCTTGCCGTCGAGCGGCTCGTCGCCCCGCCAAAGCGGCTTTGAAAAGCCGCGATCGACCAGGCCGACGGAGGGAAGCCGCCAACGTGCTTCGCGCGCAAGCCAGCCGCGATCGAAGTCGCCGGACAGGAGCTGTAGCGTCGCCAGATAGAACAGCGTCTGCGCATCGTTGGGGGCGGCCGCGAGCGATCTGTGCAGGGTCGCGAAGGCTTCGTCCAGCAATTGCAGATGCAACAGGACCACGGCCTTGTTGTTGAGCACCGCATGAAAATCCGGTCGAAGCGCCAGCGCGGAATCGAAGCAGGCAAAGGCCTGCTCCAGCCGGCCAAATCGCCAATGCAGCAGGCCGAGATTGTTGTGCGTCTCCGCGAGGCTCGGATCCAGCGCGATGGATTTTTCGTAGTCGGCCTCGGCCTCCTCGAAGCGGTTCACGGCCGAGAGGCAGACGGCGCGCATCTGATACAGGGCTGCGGAAGGATTCAGCTTCTCGGTGACGTCGAAGCACTTTACGGCTTCCGCGTGCCGGCCAAGTTCAAGCAGCAGCATGCCGCAGTTTTGCGCGGGCTCCCAATATTGCGGATTCAGCTTCAGGGCCCGCTGGTAATGCAGCACAGCCTCGTCGTTGTGCGCGAGTTGCGCGAGCAGATTGCCGAGGTGATTTTGGAGGACCGCATCATCAGGCCTGAGGCTCAAGGCGTGGCTGTAATGTTGCCGTGCGTCCTCGAGCCGACCCTGCCGCTCCAGCACCGTGGCGAGACTCAGGGAATACTCAGCCTTCGGGGCCTGCTGGACGGCGCGCCCGATCCATTCAACGGCGGCGTCGGGCTGCTGCGCGTGAAAACAAAGCACGCCCAGCAAATGCAGCGCATCCGGATGTTGCTCGTCCAGCGTCAGCGCCTGCCGGCAACACAGCTCGGCCTCGGCAACTCGTCCTGATTGAAGATGTGCGAAGCCAGCCCGGCACAGCGCAGCGGGCGTTGCATGTCCGGATGGTTTGGCCGCGGCGGGGCTGCAATTCATGGGCGGCTGGAAATTGTCGCGCTCCGGGCTGACGAGTTAGAGCGGTGGACGTCGTAGCAGCCTCGCAATTGGAGCCTGCGAGGCTACGTCTTCTAACCATGCGAGGATTTCGCGAGGCTGACGGCTGCGCATCGTGCAGGCAGCAGCGCGTCCAGACAGGAGAGGGGGCAGTGCTGTCGCCCACACCCGTCATTGCGAGCGCAGCGAAGCAATCCAGAATCCCTCCACGGTGGCAGTCTGGATTGCTTCGTCGCAAAAGCTCCTCGCAATGACAGCGTGGCGAGAGCGAGGCCGAAACGAAAACGGGGCCCGCAAGGGCCCCGCAAACTCTTCAACGCTTGTCGCCGATCTTACTTGATCTTGGCTTCGCGGAATTCGACGTGCTTGCGCGCGACCGGATCGTACTTCTTCTTGACCAGCTTGTCGGTCATGGTGCGCGAATTCTTCTTGGCCGTGTAGTAGAAGCCGGTGTCGGCCGAGGACACGAGCTTGACCTTGATGGTGACCGCTTTGGCCATGTTCTGAACCTCAGAATATTTGGGAATCGGGAGCCGGCCAAACGGCCCGCGTTGGCCGGCAACCTAGCCAGAAACCGGGGGAAGTCAAGGATTTCGGGGCTGAAAACCACTCAAATCGGGCCCTTTCACCCCTCGAAGAAGCGGTTTTTCGGTCTCGGCAGGCCCAGATTCTCCCTCAAAGTGGTCCCTTCATACTCTTTCCGGAAAATCCCGCGCCGCTGCAGCTCCGGGACGACCTTGTCGACGAAATCGTCGAGGCCGGCGGGGAGGAACGGGAACATGATGTTGAAGCCGTCGGAGCCGCGGCCGACCAGCCATTCCTCCATCTGGTCGGCGATGGTTTTCGCGGTGCCGACGAAGGACAGGCCGCCATAACCCCCGACGCGCTGGGCGAGCTGGCGCACGGTGAGCTTGTCGCGCCGGGCGAGGTCGACCATGCGCTGCCGGCCGCTCTTGCTGGCGTTGGTCTCCGGAATCTCCGGCAATTGTCCGTCAGGATCGAAGCCGGAGGCATCGGTGCCGAGGACGACCGAGAGCGAGGCGATGGCGCTCTCGTAATGCACGCGGCTGTCGAGCAGCGCGCGCTTTTCCTTGGCCTCGTCGACGCTGTCGCCGACCACGACGAAGGCGCCGGGCAGGATTTTCAGATGCTCGGGATCGCGGCCGATTGTCTCCATGCGGCCCTTGATGTCGGCATAGAGCTTTTGCCCGTCGGCAAGGCTGCCGCCGCCGGTGAAGACGGCTTCAGCCGTTTCGGCCGCGAGCTGCCTGCCGTCTTCCGAGGCGCCGGCCTGCACGATCAGCGGCCAGCCCTGCACGGGGCGGGCGATGTTGAGGGGGCCGCGGACCTTCAGGTATTTGCCGTTGTGGTCGAGCACATGCATTTTCGTGGGGTCGAAGAAAAGTCCGCTCTCGACGTCGCGCACGAAGGCGTCATCGGCGAAGGAGTCCCACAAGCCGGTGACGACGTCGTAGAATTCGCGGGCGCGCTTGTAGCGCTCGGCGTGCTCCATGTGGTCGTCGAGGCCGAAATTCAGCGCGGCATCGGGGTTCGAGGTGGTGACGATGTTCCAGCCCGCGCGGCCGCCGCTGAGATGGTCGAGCGAGGCGAAGCGGCGCGCCACATGATAGGGCTCGTCGAAGGTGGTCGATCCCGTCGCGATCAGGCCGATGCGCTCAGTGACGGCCGACAGCGCCGACAACAGTGTGAACGGCTCGAACGAGGTCACGGTGTGGCTGCGCTTGAGCGCGTTGACCGGCATGTTCAACACGGCAAGGTGATCGGCCATGAAGAAGGCGTCAAACTTGCCCGCCTCGAGCTTCTGGATCAGCGTCTTGATGTGGCCGAAGTTGAAATTGGCGTCGGGCCAGGCCCCGGGGTAGCGCCAGGCGCCGGTGTGGATGCTGATCGGGCGCATGAACGCGCCAAGCTTGAGTTGCCGTTGTGCCATCGCCCGTATCCGTTCTGGGTGTCGTTGGGGAAGACATAGGCATGCCGCGGAACTCCGCCATCGGGAGGCGCGGGAAGATTATTTTGTTTTTCGTTGTCAGCTCAGATCAAAACATCCTTCTGCATCTTGCCGCCGTAGAAATGGAAGAACGGCACCGGCGCGTCGTGGCGCAGCGGGCCGGTGGCAAGACGGGCGTGAAGCTCGTTGAGCACATTCCGGGTCATGGGATGCAGATCGGCGAGCGGCCTTGAGCCGAGCTCGACCCACACCAGCTCGACCAGCTCCGCATCCGCATGGATCACGCCCTCGACATGGTGGGTGATCGCAGACGCATCCGCGGTGAAGAAGCGCGTGTCGAACCGCTTGACGCGGCCGGGCGGGGTGATCGCGCGCGCGATCAGGAACAGGCTGGAGGGGTCGGGCAGCAGGCCTGCATCCGCAAATGGCTTCCAGGGGCCTTCGAGCTTGGCCTTGCCCTCAGTCTTCTCTTGGCTCTTGCGCCCGAGGCAGAGACCGGTTTCCTCGCAGGCCTCGCGGATCGCGGCGATCGCCAGCGACTTTGCGCGTGAGGCCGGGGTCTTCGGGCTGCCCTTGGCGAGATTGGCCTCTAACTCGGTGGTCATGGAGGCCGCGACCGGCACGCGATAATCATCCTTGTCGACGCGGCCGCCGGGGAAGACGAACTTTCCGGGCATGAACACCACCTTGTCGTGGCGCTTGCCGACCAGGACCTTTGGAACGGTGCCGCTGCGATCGACCAGGATCAGTGTCGCCGCATCCCGGGGACGGAAATAGGGATGGTGATCGGCTTCCTTCTCCTCGTGGACCTTGGCTTTCTCAGTCGTCTGCGCCGTACCCGTCATATCCTCACCCAAACTGCTTTTTGCTTATTTTGCTTACACAGGCGGAATACCATCCGGCGGGTTCTCGTCAAACCCGTGCATGCGCAGAGCCCATTGCAATCCGACCACGGCTCCCTTCACGGGCTGCAACAGTCCGAGCGATGCGAAGAAGGTGAAGGGCAAATAGGCCGCAAAGCTGAGCCAGATCGGCGTGGTGTAATTGGTCTCGATCCAGAGGATCGAGGGCACCACGATGTGGCCGACGATGACGATGACGAGATAGGCGGGCAAATCGTCGGCGCGGTGCGGCGTGAAGTCGAGGCCGCATTGTGCGCAATTGTCCGCCGTCTTCAGGAAGGCGCGGAACAGCTTTCCCTCGCCGCAGCGCGGGCAGCGGCCGCGAAAGCCGCGCTTCATCGCCGCCCAGACGTCGCGCTTCTCGACGAGGCCGGTCTCGCGCGTCCAGATTTTTGGGGCCGTGCTCATGGTCACCATGCCTTGCCCTTCTGGCCCCCGCCTTTGCCCTTGTTCTTCTTCGCTTTGCCAGGCTTTGGCTTCGAGGGCTTGTGTTTTTTCGCCGGGCTGCGTCCGGGCTGCGCCTTGAGCGAGGGACGGCGTTGCGGACCAGCCTGCCTGCGGTCGCGCGGCGCGGTCTCGCTGGATGACGACAGCAGTTCGAAACGCAACGCGCCTGCGATGGGGGCTGCCTCGATCAGGCGGACGTCGACGACGTCGCCGAGCTGGTACATGGTGCGGCTGCGCGTGCCGACCAGCGCGTGGCGGCCCTCGTCATAGTTGAAATATTCCGTGCCAAGGGATCGGATCGGGATCAATCCGTCGGCGCCAGTTTCTGCGAGTTTGACAAAGAGCCCGGCGCGCGTGACGCCGGAAACGCGGCCCTGAAAACTCGCGCCGATGCGGTCGGCGAGATGGTGGGCAATGAGACGGTCTACGGTCTCGCGCTCCGCTTTCATCGCGCGCCGCTCGGTCAGCGAGATATGCGCGGCGACTTCGCTCAGGCTTTCCGCCGTCTCGCTGTCGGGCAGGGCGCCTTCGCCGAGGCCGAGCGCGCGGACCAGCGCGCGATGCACGACGAGGTCGGCATAGCGGCGGATTGGCGAGGTGAAATGCGCGTAGCGGCGCAAATTCAGGCCGAAATGACCGTAATTCTCCGACGAATATTCGGCCTGCGCCTGCGCGCGCAGCACGACCTCGCTGACCAGCGGGAAGTGGTCGTGGCCTTCGAGCTGCGCCAGCACGCGATTGAACAGGGATGGGCGAAGCGCACCGCCCTTCGCGAAGGGGACGTCGAGTGTTTGCAAGAACTCCGAGAGCGCGTGGACTTTCTCCAGCGTCGGCTCGTCGTGCACGCGGTAGATCAGCGGGAGCGACTTCTTCTCCAGCATCTCGGCCGCCGCGACGTTGGCGAGGATCATGAACTCCTCGATCAGCTTGTGCGCATCGAGCCTGTCAGGAATGACGACACGATCAACAGTGCCGTCGCTGTTCAGGAGGATCTTGCGCTCGGGCAGATCGAGATTGAGCGGATCGCGCTCGTCGCGGGCGCGCTTGACGCAGGCGTAGGCGGCATAGAGCGGCTTCAGGATCGGATCGAGCAGGGGCCCGGTGGTGTCATCGGGCCGTCCGTCGATCGCGGCCTGTGCCTGCGCGTAGCTCAGCTTCGCCGCTGAGCGCATCAGGATGCGGTGAAATGAGTGCGAACGCTTGCGGCCATCAGGGGCGATGACCATCCGCACCGCGAGCGCGCCGCGCGGCTCGCCCGGCACCAGCGAGCAGAGATTGTTGGAGATCCGCTCGGGCAGCATCGGTACGACGCGGTCGGGGAAATAGACCGAATTGCCGCGGTCGAGCGCGGCGCGGTCGAGCGCGGTGCCCGGCCGCACGTAGAAGCTCACATCCGCAATGGCGACGTCGACGATGAAGCCGCCTCTGTTGTTCGGATCGGGATCCGCCTGCGCATGCACCGCGTCGTCGTGATCCTTGGCATCAGGCGGATCGATGGTGACGAGGGGGACGTCGCGCCAGTCCTCGCGGCCCTTCAGGTTCGCTGGCTCCGCTGCTTCCGCATCGCGCATGGCGCCCGAGGAGAATTGCAGCGGGATGTCGTGGGCGTAGATCGCGATCAGGCTGATCGCCTTCTCCGACTTGACCGAGCCGAGCTTCTCTTTCACCCGGCCTGAGGCCAGCCCAAAGCTGCGCGTGCGGACGATGTCGACGCTGACGAGGTCGCCGTCCTGGGCGTCGCGGGTGTCAGCCGCGGCGATGTTCAGCTCGCGGTCGGCGGACTTCTTGTCGACCGGGATCAGCCGTCCGCCGCCTTCGGGCAGGCTGCGGAACACACCGAGGATGCGGCTCTTGGTCTTGTCGAAGACCTTGATGATGTGGCCGCGATAGGCCGGGCCTTCGGTCTCGTTGGTCGGCTCGACGCGCAGCAGCGCACGGTCGCCGACGCCGGCGGTCGTGCCGGGCTTCGGCCGGCGCGGCATTGCGATCAGAATTTTGGGCGGCTCGCCGCTCTCGACCTCGTCCCATTCAGTGGGGGAGGCGATCAGCTCTCCGTCGGAATCGCGGCCGGTGATGTCGGCGACCAGGGTCGTCGGCAGGCTGTCCGGCTCGGAGACCGTGTGGCGTTTTTTCTTGATGGTGCCGTCGTCGGCGAGCTCGCGCAGCAGGCGCTTGAGCGCGATGCGATCGGCGTTCTTCAGGCCAAACTCGCGCGCAATGTCGCGAGTCCCGACCTTTCCTGGATGTGCCTTGATGAAGGCGACGATGGCGCTCCGCTCGGGAAAGCCATGGTCATTCTTGCGTTTCACTTAACCTCTTAAGTCGTGCCGGCACTCTTCTTGGCCGGAGCTTTGGCGGCGGACGCCTTGGTCGGCGACGTCTTGACTGCTGAAGTCTTGGCGGTCGACGACACGGCTGCGCGCGCCTTGCTGGTGGATTCTGATTTGGTTTTGGCTGCGGCCTTCTTCGCGGCCGGTTTCTTCTTCGGCGCGGCGTCGTTGCCATCCGCAGCCTTCGTTGCAGTTTTTTTGGCCTTGGCCGGCTTCGCCGCCTTCTTGGGCTTCTTGCCGCCGCCCTTGGCCGCGCGCTCGTCGATCAGCGCGATCGCCTGCGGCAGCGTGACGGTGTCCTTTTCGAACTCGGCCGGAATCGTCGCGTTGACGCCGCCGGCGGTGACATAGGCGCCGTAGCGGCCGCTCTTCACGGTGACCGTGCCGAGCGTCGGATGATCGCCGATCGCCTTGCCGGGATCAGCACCGAAGCGGCGGCTCGGGCCCTTCGCGACCTTCTCGGCGATCAGCGTGACCGCACGATTGAGGCCGATGTCGAAGACCTCGTCGCCGGCCTCGAGGCTGGCGTAGGTCTTCTCATGCTTGACGAACGGCCCGAAGCGGCCGAGGCCCGCGGTGATCGGCTCACCGGTCTCCGGATGCTTGCCGATCTCGCGCGGCAGCGACAGCAGTTTCAGCGCAAGCTCGAGCTCGACATCGCCGGGCGAGGTGCCCTTCGGGATGCCTGCGCGCTTCGGCTTCTCGCCTTCCTCGTAATCCTTCTGCTCGCCGAGCTGGATGTAGGGGCCGAAGCGGCCGGCCTTGACCCAGACATCACGACCCGTATCAGGATCCTGGCCGAGCGAACGGTCCGCGGTGGTCTCGCTGTCGGCGGCGAGCTGGCGGGTGTAGCGGCACTCCGGGTAGTTCGAGCAGCCGACGAAGGCGCCGAACTTGCCGGCCTTCAGATTCAGCCGGCCGTTGCCGCAGCTCGGGCACTGCCTGATGTCGCCGCCATCGGTGCGCGGCGGATAGATGTGCTGCCCGAGCATGTCGTCGAGCACGTCCAGCACCTGCGCCACGCGCAGATCCTTGATCTCGTCGACGGCGCCGATGAAGCCGGTCCAGAAATCCTTCAGCACCTGCTGCCAGGAAATCTCGTTGTTGGAGATGCGGTCGAGCTGCTCCTCCAGATTGGCCGTGAAATCGTACTCGACGTAACGGTTGAAGAAGCTCTCCAGGAACGCGACGACGACGCGGCCCTTGTCCTCGCCATGCAAGCGTTTCTTCTCGAGCTTGACGTAACCGCGGTCCTTGAGGACCTGGAGGATCGAGGCATAGGTCGAGGGTCGGCCGATGCCGAGCTCTTCCATGCGCTTGACCAGCGACGCTTCCGAGAAGCGTGGCGGCGGCTCGGTGAAGTGCTGGGTGACGGACAGCGACTGGCGCTTGAGCGCGTCGTTCGGGCTCATGGCGGGCAGGCGGCGGGAGTCTTCGTCCTCCTCGTCGTCGCGGCCTTCTTGATAAAGAGCAAGGAAGCCGTCGAACTTGACGACCTGGCCGGTGGCGCGCAGCTCAAGCGTGCGGGCACCCGCCTTCGCCGTGATGTCGACGGTGGTGCGCTCGAGCTCGGCCGATTCCATCTGGCTGGCAATGGTGCGCTTCCAGATCAGCTCATAGAGCCGCGCCTGGTCGGCATCGAGCTTGCGGCTCATGCTGTCCGGGCGGCGCGACATGTCGGTCGGGCGGATGGCTTCGTGCGCTTCCTGGGCGTTCTTGGCCTTGGCCTGGTACTGGCGCGGGGCGTCCGGGACATAGGCGTTGCCGTAATCCTCGCCGATCACCTTGCGGGCTTGCGTGATCGCGGACGGATCGATCTGCACGCCGTCGGTACGCATATAAGTAATGAGTCCGGTGGTCTCGCCGCCGATGTCGATGCCTTCATAAAGGCGCTGCGCGATGCGCATCGTATGCGCGGGCGCAAAACCGTATTTGCGGCTGGCTTCCTGCTGCAACGTCGACGTCGTAAAGGGCGCCTGCGGATTACGCCGAGCCGGCTTCGCATCGACCGCGGTCACCGCGTAGCTGGCTGTTTCGAGCGCCTTCTTGAAATCTTCGGCTTCCGCGCCGGTACCGATGTCGAGACGCTGGATCTTCTTGCCGTCGGCGCCGACGAGACGGGCCTCGAAGGTATCGCCGCGCGGCGTCAGAAGGGTCGCGATCAGCGACCAATATTCGCGGGCGACGAACTTTTCGATCTCGAGCTCGCGGTCGCAGACCAGCCGCAGCGCCACCGACTGCACGCGGCCGGCCGAGCGGGCGCCCGGCAGCTTGCGCCACAGCACGGGGGAGAGGGTGAAGCCGACCAGATAGTCGAGCGCACGGCGCGCCATATAGGCGTCGACCAGCGCGCCGTCGATCTGGCGCGGATGCTTCATCGCGTCCGTGACCGCCTGCTTGGTGATGGCGTTGAACACCACGCGCTCGATCTTGTGATCCTTCAGCGCGCGCTTCTCTTTCAGCACCTCCAGCACGTGCCAGGAGATGGCCTCGCCCTCGCGATCAGGGTCGGTCGCCAGAATCAGCCGGTCGGCGTTCTTCAGGGACTTGGCGATGTCATTGAGCCGGCCGGCCGCCTTGGGGTCGATCTCCCAGATCATCTTGAAATTGGCGTCCGGATCGACGGAACCGTTCTTCGCGGGAAGGTCGCGGACATGACCGAACGAGGCCAGAACCTCGTAGGACGAGCCCAAATATTTGTTGATCGTCTTGGCTTTCGCCGGCGACTCCACAATGACGATATTCATGTAGTTCCAGTAACTTACGGGGAAATATTGGGCCGAAATCGACGAGATTCGGGTCGGCCCTTTCGACCCGAACATGGGTGGTGGGGCCCTCGCTGTCAAATCGAAGGGTGTTGAAAGCCCCCCGAATGGGAAAAGTTTCATATCGAGAAAGTTGCGAAATACCACCTTGGAGTTGTGGTCGGTGTCGGCGTAAAGTTTCTGCGGGGCATGGATTCGGGTGGGGCTGGTGACAAAGCCAGGAAAGAAACGGGCGCGCGCCGCGACAGGCGTGCGTGGAGGCTCGCGCAACGAGGAACCGGGGGAGGGCGGGGTCGATGAGGCCGTGGGCTTCATCGCCGAGCAGGTGGGGGCATTGCGCAAGCTCGCCGAGCGCCACAAGCTCGACGTGCTGCATTATCTTCTGGGCATGACCAAGCTCGAGGCCGACGAGCATTTGCGGCTGCGGAGCAAGCGCAAGCTGTCGTGACCCGTCATCCTGGGGTGCGAGTGGCGCGATGCTAAGCATCGCGCCAGGAGCCTCGAAGGATGAGCGGCCGAGATGCTTCAGCGCACTGCCCGCCGCAACAGCCGGGCCGTCGTCCTTCGAGGCTCGCCGGAGAGGCGAGCACCTCAGGATGACGGGGGAGAGAGTTGGCGCGCACTGCTCTAACCCCGTCATTGCGAGCGCAGCGAAGCAATCCAGAGTCTTGTCGCGGACGGGCGTCTGGATTGCTTCGTCGCAAGGGCTCCTCGCAATGACGGGTGTGGTTAGCCGTTGCTGCTTGCCATTTTGGCCAATCGGTGGCCGAGATATTCGGCCGCGCTAAAATCACTCTGCGGCAATGCGCCGTCGACCAAATGTGTTGCCAGGCCAAGTTGGCTGCCCAGGCGATTGCGGCCGCCCGGGTCCTCTCCGCCCGGAATATCGATTCCGCACCAGAGCATGCCGTGCTGAGCGGCCAGAATGGAGAAGTAGGTCAACGTGTGCAGTTGATCGCCGCTTGCACACGCGCCCGTCGTGAAGCCGCCCGCGATCTTGTTGGCCCATCGCTGCTGGCTCCATCGGTCACTTGAAGCGTCCGCGAAGGCTTTGAATTGCGCGGCTGGTCCGCCCATGTAGGTCGGGCTGCCAAATGAAACCGCGTCGGCGCGGTCGATCATCTCAAGCCGTCATTCTGGAATCGGCCTGACA
Source organism: Bradyrhizobium monzae (assembly GCF_021458635.1). Taxonomy (GTDB): domain Bacteria; phylum Pseudomonadota; class Alphaproteobacteria; order Rhizobiales; family Xanthobacteraceae; genus Bradyrhizobium. The sequence continues at coordinate 50,077 of NZ_JAIRDQ010000001.1, read as the reverse complement.
CGATATCGTCGCCGGCGATCCGACAAAGCGCGATCTCCGCCATGCTGGCCGCGCCGCGCGTCACCGCGAGGCGAGAATCCTTGATTGCGCTTCGCTCAATCCGGGCTACCCGTCATCCTCGCGCGAATGGCGAAACCGCCGCAATGGCATGCGATCGATCGAACGAGCATCCCATTTTGGCGCCTAAAATGCATGCCTGAAGGAAATGCGGCTGTGGTAGATTTGCTCTCGCGAAATTGGAGGTTTGCGATGTCTATCAAGCCGCTTCCATTCGTCGGAACGGATTTGTGGCGCGCTCGCCAGATCCTGAGGTCTTGGACGTCCCTCAGGCGGCTAACAAGCGACGAAGCCGACATCGTCGTACGCATGATCGCGCAGGGCCTTGCGGAGGGCCGGAAACTCGGCTTCGAGCTGGCCGTCACCGAAGGACTGACCGCAAGCAAGGACTATGTCGACGACCTGCCGGATGCTCTCGACGCCAACTCTTAAATTTCACTGCCACATTCTGACGGGCCGAACCTGGTTCGGGCGCGTAGCTGTGCGCACGTTTCATTGCGACCAACCGCGGAGAGAGGGATGTCCAGAGTAACACGCGCGGCGCTGCTGGGGGTGATCGTGTTTGCGGCGCCCGTGCTCGGGCGCGACGATGGCCGTTACGCCAATTCTCCGCTCAAGTCGTGGTTCGAGAGCTTGCAAAGCGAATTTGGACAGTGCTGCACCAATGCTGACGGATACATTATCTCCGATCCGGATTGGGACACCGACGGCGTGCATTATCGTGTTCGCATCGATGATGAATGGGTGAAAGTGCCCGATGGCGCCGTCATCAAGCAGTTCAACCGTGCCGGATGGACCATGGTGTGGAAGCATTACCTCGATGGTCATCCCAAAGTCCGGTGCTTCATGCCAGGCAGCATGAGCTGAACCGCGCTGCGGCGTCCGGACACGCTGGTGGCATGCATTGCTACCGAGGCAGGGCCGCCGCCCTTCGAGGGCCGCTGAAGAGGCGACCACCTCAGGGTAACGGGGAGAAAGTTGCGGCGCCGCTCTAACCCCGTCATTGCGAGCGTAGCGAAGCAATCCAGAATCTTTCCGCGGTGACAGTCTGGATTGCTTCGTCGCAAGAGCTCCTCGCAATGACGACGTGGTGGCAGCCTCGTCTCTTCACGCCGACCGCCGCCGCGGCGCCGGCCGCGGCTTCAGCATCGTATCGCCCTGAGCGAGCAGTCGCCCGTCCTCGGCGTGCATTTCCAGCTTCTTCACCGGGCGGCCTTTCGCGCGATCCACCAGAATGGTCGCGATCTGCTCCGGGTGATCGTCGAACTCCTCGCTCCATTGCCGAAGCGCGACCAGGATCGGGAAGAGGCCGCGGCCCTTCGGTGTCAGCACATATTCCTGGTAGGCGCTGCCGTCGGAGGCGGGGGCCATTGCCAGGATGCCGTGGTCGACCATTGATCGCAGCCGCACGGACAGAATGTTCTTGGCCATACCGAGCTTGCTTTGAAACTCGCCGAAGCGGCGCACACCGAGCAGCGCCTCGCGGATGATCAGGAGCGACCACCAGTCGCCGATCGCCTCCAGCGCCCTTGCGACCGGACAACCGTCGCCCTCAAAGCTCGTTCGTTTCACCATCGTCCTGGCCCTGTCGCGTTCGCCCGATTTCCGCGTCGATCACGCGCTTGTGTGGTTGCATCATAAAACCATTTAGCCTACATGGCAATCAAGTTTCATTATGCAACCACTGGAGGCGAGCTTGAGGCTGAAAGACAAGACGGCACTGATCACCGGCGGCAACAGCGGCATTGGACTGGCGACGGCAAAGCTGTTCGTGGCCGAGGGCGCCAAGGTCATCATCACCGGGCGCAACAAGGAGACGCTGGCGGCCGCCGCGAAGGAGCTCGGTCCGAACGCGCTCGCGGTCGCGGCCGATGCAACCGACATCGCCGCGACGGAAGCCGCGATCAAGCAGGGCACCGAGAAGTTCGGCAAGCTCGACATCGTGTTTGCCAATGCCGGCATTCCCGGCGGCACGCCGCTCGGATCGGCGACGCTCGAAGTGTTCGAGAAAGTCATTAGCACCAACCTCACCGGCGTGTTCTTCACTGTGCAGTCGGCGCTGCCTTATCTCAACGACAACGCTTCGATCATCCTCAACGGCTCGGTGATCTCCGTGCTCGGCATTCCCGGTTATTCCGCGTATGGCGCGGCGAAGGCCGGCGTGCGGGCGATGGCGCGGATCATGGCCTCGGAATTGTCGCCGCGCGGCATCCGCGTCAACGTCGTTGCGCCCGGTGCGATCCGCACGCCGATCTGGGGCGCCGCGATCGCAACACCCGAAGCGGAGAAGGCGTTCGAGACGCGCATCGGGTTGTCGACGCCGTTGGGGCGAATTGGTGAACCAGATCACATCTCGAAGACGGTGCTGTTCCTCGCCTCCGACGATGCCGGACACATTCAGGGCCAGGAGATCTTCGTCGATGGCGGCGCGGTTGCATCGCCAGCGGGCGCACCGATTTATCGCGGTTGATCGACGTTGGCGAAAATTGAATCGGTCGGTGCGCGAGACACGGTTGCGCCGGCCGGTTCCCACATCTCGCGAGATGTATTTTCTGAAGCTTGCGTGATGCGTTGAACCTTAGCGCGTGGTGCCAAGACCTTTCTACGGGCAGGGGTCATAAGACTCATTTTGAAGGAGCCCGTTATGCCAAAAGCAGCACGCATTTTTGCTCCGATTTCAGCACCGCGCATTTACACCGAGCGTTCCGCAGTTCCCGCCAAGCACTCCGACACGTCCGAGTTCATCGGAGTCGCCATCTTTTCCGGCATCGGGCTTTTCATTTCCCTTCTCGCCGTGATCCTGGGCGTGCAGGGCGCCTGGTTCTAGTCCACGCGATCCGTCAGCCGCCGCCGGAGTCCGGCAGCGGCCGTCGTCGGCGTAACCTTACGCCGCGCGCAAGCTGGTGGCCGCCTGGAGCGCGCCGGCCAGCGCCTTCTCGCGATGTTCGGGGCCGACCTGAATGCCATCGGCGCTGATGAATTCAGGATTGGTGACGCCCATGAAGGCGAACACGCTGCGCAAATAGGTTTCGAGATGCTCCAGCGAAGCGGCCGGTGAGCCCGCGCCGTAATAGCCGCCGCGCGAGATCGCAACAATCACCCGCTTGCCGCCGGCAAGGCCCTGCGCTCCGCTTGCGTCGTATTTGAACGTCTTCCCCGCTACCAGGACGCGGTCGATCCAGGCCTTGAGCTGGCTCGGAATCGTAAAATTGTACATGGGCGCGCCGATCACGACGATGTCGGCGGTGAGGAACTCGTCGAGCGCGGCCGCGCTCGCCGCGAGGTCGGGGCCGAGCTCCGCAGGCGCGGGCGCGCCTTGCGCGGCTGCAAGATGCGAGCCCGAGAGGTGGGCGAGCGGGGCCTGGGTCAGGTCGCGATAGACGACATCGAGAGAGGGCGTCGCCTGCCGCAGCCGATCGACGATGGCGGCGGAAACCTGCCTGGAGACGGAGTGAGGGCCGAGCACGCTGGAGTCGATATGGAGGAGTTTCATTTGGGTCACCCATGGTATATGTTTGTAACTGAGACTACATGAGTGACTGTCGAAATCTCCGCAAGAACGCACTTTTTTGAGCCATGGGCACATCTTTGGAACCGACACACAGCCATTTGCCTGCCTTGCAGGCGCCGCACCCCGACCATGCCGACTGCCGCGGCGTAGCCTCGATCCTCGCGCGCGTCGGCGACAAGTGGAGCGTGTTCGTCATCATGATGCTGAGCGATGGGCCAAAACGCTTCAATGAGCTGAAGCGGATGATCAACGGTATCTCGCAGCGGATGCTGACCCTGACGCTGCGTGGCCTCGAGCGCGACGGCCTCGTCACGCGCACGATCTTTCCGACCATCCCGCCGCGCGTCGATTACGAGCTGACCGATCTCGGCCGCGGGTTGCAGCAGCCGGTAAAGGCGCTGGGCGAGTGGGCGATAGCGCATCAGGAACAGATTGCGTCGGCGCGCACCCGCTTCGACGAGCGGAATAGCTCCTAGAGCAGTGAGACCAATCCGCCGCCGTGACGTTCGAGCCGGCCGGCGAGCTCCAGCTCCAGCAAAATCGTGCGCACGATCGCGGGCGAGGCGCCGGACATGCGCACGAGATCGTCGATCGAGATCGGCGTGGGGCCGAGCAGGCCCGTGATCTGGTCGCGGTCGTGCCCTTGCGGGTCGCTCTCGAACGGCTCGCTGTCGGGCTCGCCTACGGGATGCATCAGCGGCCGCTCCATGATCGGTGCGACAGCGTTGACGATGTCGGCGGCTTCGGTGACGAGGGTCGCGCCCTGCTTGATCAGATCATTGGTGCCGGCGGCGCGCGGATCGAGCGGCGAGCCGGGGACTGCGAACACTTCGCGGCCCTGTTCGGCGGCCATGCGCGCGGTGATCAGCGAGCCCGAGCGATGTGCGGCTTCCACCACGACCACGCCGAGCGAGGCGCCCGAGATCAGCCGGTTGCGGCGGGGGAAATCACGCGCGCGCGGCTCGTGGCCGAGCGGCATTTCGGAGATCGCCGCGCCTTTGTGGTCGAGGATCGCGGCGAGCAGGTCGCCGTGCTCGGGCGGATAGATGCAATCATGGCCGCCGGCGAGCACCGCGATCGTTCCGCTCTCGACGCTCGTGCGATGCGCGGCCTGATCGACGCCGCGGGCGAGCCCCGAGATGACGATGAAGCCGGCTTCGCCGAGTTCGCGCGCGAGCTGGCCGGCGAACTTCAAGCCCGCGCCGGAGGCGTTGCGCGAGCCGACGATGGCGATCATCGGCCGCATGAGCGTTGCGTTGTCACCGCGCACGGCGAGCAGCGGCGGCGCATCGTCGAGCGTCGCCAGCCGCGCCGGATAGCCGTCCTCGCCGGGCGCAAGCCAGGCGATGCCAAACCTGCTGCTTGCGGCGAGCTCGGCCTTGGCTTCATCCGCGCTGCAGATGCGCCCCGATCGCGCCGCACCGCCCCGGCGCGCCAGATCCGGCAGCCGCTCCAGTGCGGCGCGCGCCGTGCCGAAATGATCGACCAGCGAACGGAAAGTGCGCGGTCCGACATTGTCGGAGCGGATCAGCCGCAGGCGGTCGATCCTGTCGGCCTCGGTCAGCTCCACGCTTGGATTGATGGCGTCCACGGCGTCTCCTTGTGGGCGCAGCATGGAACAACCTGAGGGCGTGGGCAACAGCGGCGTGCGCTTGCGCGGCCTCGTCGCGATGCTAAAAGCGATCCCAATAAGAAGGATTTTGCCATGATCTCACTCGCCGACCTCCAGCGCCGCATCGCCAGCGGTGAGCTTTCGCCCGATGACGCCATCGCCCAGTCGCACGCGGCGATCGAGGCACGCGAGAAGGACGTTCGCGCCTTCGTCCGTCATGACAAATCCGCGAAGGCGCAGGCCTCCGGCCCGCTGCGGGGCATCGCGGTCGGCATCAAGGACATCATCGACACCGCCAATATGCCGACCGAGATGGGGTCGGAGATCTATCGCGGCTGGCAGCCGCGCGCGGACGCGCCTGTTGTGATGATGCTGAAGCGGGCGGGCGCCACCATCATCGGCAAGACCACGACGACGGCGTTCGCCTCGCGCGATCCGACGGCGACGCTCAATCCGCACAATCTGGGCCATACGCCGGGCGGCTCGTCCTCCGGTTCGGCGGCCGCCGTCGGCGCCGGCATGATCCCGCTGGCGCTGGGCACCCAGACCGGCGGCTCGGTGATCCGGCCGGCAGCTTATTGCGGCGCTGCTGCGATCAAGCCGTCGTTCCGGATGCTGCCGACCATCGGCGTCAAATGCTATTCGTGGGCGCTCGACACGGTCGGCCTGTTCGGATCACGCGCGGAGGATCTCGCGCGCGGATTGCTGGGGATCACCGGGCGCACCGAATTCGACGGCATCGTCCCGGCGAAAGCGCCGCGCGTCGGCGTGGTCAGGCAGGAGTTTGCCGAAGCCGTCGAGCCGGCGGCGGACGAGGGCTTGCTCGCGGCGATCAAGGCGGCGGAGCGTGCCGGCGCCAGCGTGCAGACCATCGACCTGCCCGAGAGCGTGAAGGAGGCCTGGCGCATCCATCCCGTCATCCAGGATTTCGAAGCGCATCGCGCGCTGGCCTGGGAATTCGACCAGCATCACGACGAGATCGCGCCGATGCTGCGCGAAAGTCTCGACGCCACCGTCGGACTGACGCCGAAGGAATACGATGACGCTCGCCGGATCGCCCGCCGCGGCCGTCGCGAGCTCAGCGAGCTGTTCGAGGGTTACGACGTGCTACTCACCTATTCGGCCCCGGGCACCGCGCCGGCCAAGGAGCTCGCCTCGACCGGCTCGCCTCGCTACAACCGGCTGTGGACGCTGATGGGCAATCCGTGCGTCAACGTGCCCGTGATGAAGGTCGGTGGCCTCCCGATCGGCGTGCAGGTGATCGCGCGCTTCGGCAACGATCCCGCCGCGCTGGCGGCGGCGTGGTTCCTGGAGAATGCGCTGGCGAAATCAGGCTAGCGCAAGCGCGGCCACGGGCAGGGTGCGTTGGGCTTCAGTGCCTGTCGCGCCTTGCCCGAGCCAGCGCTCGGCGGCTTCGCGGCCGCTTCGGTGCAGCAGACGGATGAAGCCGCGGCCGAGATCGGTCGACGAGCGCTGCGCGAGGCCGTCGACGGAGTCTTCGGCCGCGATTTTTCTAAGCCGCAGTGCGGGCGCCGCGTGAGACTGCGCCCATGCGATCGCCGCGATCTCGGCCTTGAGGGCGGCGTTGGCGGCGATCTGGTCGAGGCGGCGGTCGATCGCGGCGAGCGTGATCGGCACGTAGCTATCGCGCGTGGGTGTGACCTGGACGAGCAGCAGGTCGGCGGTTGCCGATTGCTGCGCCAGTTTTATCAGCGGCGGATTGCCGCCAAGGCCGCCGTCCCAATAGGCCTCGCCGTCGATCTCGACGGCGCAGTGAACCAGCGGCGGGCAGGTCGAGGCCAGCGCGACGTCGGCGGTCACAGCGTCATTGCCAAAAATCTGCTGCTGCCCGTCGCGGATCCGCGTCGCCGCGATCAGGAGTTTTGGGCATTTGGCATCGCGTAAGCGCGCAAAATCGATGTCGCGCGACAGCGCCAGGCGCAGCGGATCGAGATCGAACGGATCAAACTGGCCGGAGCGCAGCGTCGGCCCGAACGCGACCGAGCTTCCCGCCGGCGAAAAGCCGCCGATCAGCATCAACGAGCGGAACGAGGCCTCATGCATCAGCCGGATCCAGAACCGGTTCAGCCGGCTACGGGCACCTTCGCGGCCGCCTTCGGCAAGGCCGCAGGCCAGCAGCAGCGCGTTGATGGCGCCGGCGCTGGCGCCGCTGATCGTGTCGAATTCGATGTCAGGCTCTTCCAGCAGCCGCTCCAGCACGCCCCAGGTGAAGGCGGCGAACGTCCCGCCGCCTTGGAGCGCCAGTGACAATTTTCGCGGCGGCCATTGCTCGGCGCGCATCTGCGCTGGCGCAGCAATGGTGACGCGCTCGACCGCTGTGGGAGCTTGCAATACGGGAGCAGATGGGGGAGCGGAGACAGGCTTCGGCGCGGGAGGCGGCGAGGGCACGTCGGACCAGATGTTGGTCGATGAGAGCAGCCGGCTTGCCGCAGTGCCCTGCGAGCCGTCGTCATCATGCGTGCCGTCAATCTTCTCGCTCATTCTGAGCAACCGCGTAACGCCATTTTCTTTGTCAGGATGGCAGGCATGGAGCTTGTTCGCTACTGCCACCCGCGCGCCGGACGGAAGTTGCGAACAGGAATTGGCATATAATGCGGAGGCCTTGTGGCGGTATCCGTACTTTTTCCGGCTTTACGCCTTCTCGCCGATCCGGCTTTCCTTGCCCGCTTGCAAGCGCTTGATGTTCTCGCGATGCGCGTAGAACAGCAGCAGCGTCAGCACCACGGCCAGCGCGGCCAATGCAAGGTGGCCGAACCACCACAGGAATAGCGGCGTGATGAACGACGCCACCAGCGCCGAGAGCGAGGAGTAGCGGGTCGTGAAGGCGGTCGCGAGCCAGATCAGGCAGAACACCACCATCGCCGGCCAGAACAGGCCGAGCAGGATGCCGATGTAGACAGCAACACCCTTGCCGCCTTTGAACTTCAGCCAGACCGGGAAGAGGTGGCCGAGGAAGGCGCCGAGGCCTGCCACCATCGCGGCATTGGGGCCTGCGATGGTGCCGGCGATCACGACTGCCGCCGTACCCTTGAGCGCATCGAGCAGCAGGGTGCCCGCGGCGAGCCCCTTGCGTCCCGTGCGCAGCACGTTGGTGGCGCCAATGCTGCCGGAGCCGATCGCGCGCAGATCCTGCGTGCCGGCAAGCCTGGTCAGCACCAGCCCGAACGGAATCGAGCCGAGCAAATAGCCGATGACGAAGGCCACCGGCAGGAATGCATCAAGCGCCATGGCAGTATCTCCATGGCTGACATAGCCAGCGCCCATGCCTGCACCTCCGCACGTCAGACATGCTCGTAAACCGTTCGCCCGCCGACGATGGTCCTGATAGCGCGGCCTGTAAAGCGGGCTTCGTCGAACGGGGTGTTCTTGCAGGGCGATTTGAGGTCGGCGGGATCGACCACCCAGGGCACATCGGGATCGATCACGATGACGTCGGCCGGTGCGCCGGTGCGCAGGGTTCCGCCCGGCAGGCCCAGGATCTCCGCCGGCCGCGTCGACATCGCCCGGATCAGCGTCTTGAGGTCGAGCTCTTCGTTGTGAACCAGCCGCAGGCCCGCGGGCAGCATGGTCTCGAGGCCGATGGCGCCGGGAGCTGCTTCCGCAAACGGCAGGCGCTTCATCTCGACGTCGTGCGGATTGTGGTCGGACATGATGACGTCGACGAGGCCGGAGGCGACAGCCTCCACCAGCGCGCGGCGATCGTCCTCGGTGCGCAGCGGCGGCGACAATTTCAGGAAGGACCGGTAGGGGCCGATGTCGTTCTCGTTCAGCGCGAGATGGTTGATCGAGACCGAGGCGCTGACGGCAAGACCTGCGTCGCGGGCGCGCTTCAGGATCTCGAGCGACTCGATGCAGGACAGCGACGCCGCGTGATAGCGGCCGCCGGTCAGTGCAACCAGGCGCATGTCGCGTTCGAGGATCACGGCCTCGGCGGCTTTCGGGATGCCCATCAGGCCGAGGCGCGAGGCGAACTCGCCCTCGTTCATCACGCCTTCGCCGACGAGATCGGGATCCTCGGTGTGATGCACGATCAGCGCGTCGAAATCGCGGGCGTAAGTCAGCGCGCGCCGCATCACCTGCGCGTTGGTGACGCTGCGGTCGCCATCGCTGAAGGCGACGGCGCCGGCGGCCTTGAGCAGGCCGAACTCGGTCATCTCCTCGCCGCGCATGCCCTTGGTCAGCGCGGCCATCGGCTGGATGTTGACGATCGCGGTGTCGCGCGCGCGCCGCATCACGAAATCGACGGTCGCCGAATTGTCGATCACCGGTGAGGTGTCGGGCTGGCAGATGATGGTGGTGATGCCCCCGGTCGCGGCCGCCTGGCTCGCGGAGGCAAAGGTCTCGCGATGGCTGAAGCCGGGCTCGCCGACGAAGGCGCGCATATCGATCAGGCCGGGCGCCACGATCTTGCCGGAGCAATTGACGACGTCGGTGCCCTCGGGGACGCCGGCCGCACCGATGCCGCGACGGGTCTCGCGGATGATGCCGTCGGCAATCAGGACGTCGCCGGGGCCGTCGAAATCCCTGCTGGGATCGACGACGCGGGCGTTGGCGAGCAGGATGGGGCGGCGGTCGATCAGCATGGGCATCACGCGTTCGGCAGGTTACGGGCGAGCGCTTCGAGCACGGCCATACGCACGGCCACGCCCATCTCCACCTGTTCGCGGATCAGGGACTGCGCGCCGTCGGCAACCGCAGTGTCGATCTCGACGCCGCGGTTCATCGGGCCCGGATGCATCACGAGCGCGTCGGGCTTGGCGTAGGCGAGCTTCTTCTGGTCGAGGCCGAAATAGTGGAAATATTCGGAGGTCGACGGCACGAAGGAGCCGTTCATGCGCTCGCGCTGCAGCCGCAGCATCATGACGATGTCGGCGCCGTTGAGCCCCTCGCGCATGTCGCGCGCGACCTCGACGCCCATCCGCTCGATGCCGGGCGGCAGCAGCGTGGAGGGGGCGACGACGCGGACCCGGGCGCCCATGGCGTTGAGCAGGATGATGTTGGAGCGGGCCACGCGCGAATGCAGCACGTCGCCGCAGATCGCGACCACGAGGCCCTCGATCCGGCCCTTGTTGCGGCGGATGGTGAGCGCGTCGAGCAGCGCCTGGGTCGGATGCTCATGCGCGCCGTCGCCGGCATTGATCACGGAACCGTCAACCTTGCGGGCCAGCAGTTCCACCGCGCCGGAGGCGTGATGGCGCACCACCAGGATATCCGGGTGCATGGCGTTGAGCGTCATCGCGGTGTCGACCAGCGTCTCGCCCTTCTTGATGGACGAGGAGGACACCGACATGTTCATGACGTCGGCGCCGAGGCGCTTTCCCGCGAGCTCGAACGAGGACTGGGTCCGGGTCGAGGCCTCAAAGAACAGGTTTACCTGCGTCCGTCCACGCAGGACGGTGCGCTTCTTGTCAACCTGGCGGTTGAGCTCGACATATTCTTCGGACAGGTCGAGGAGGCCGCTGATGTCGGCCGCGGAAAGGCCCTCGATGCCCAGCAAATGCCGGTGGCCGAGGACGAAGGTCGATTTCGATGTCATTAAAGCGAGAGCTATAGGCGCGGATGGCTGATGGAGCAAGGGCCAATGCCGAGGCGGGGAGTTATCCCCCGATAGTGCTGCTTTCTCCGTCATGCCCGGGCTTGTCCCGGGCATCCACGTTCTTGCACGCTCGCCGCAAAAAGGGCGTGGATGGCCGGGACATAGGCGAGCGGAAGCGACGCCGTCCTTCAGACGGCTAAGCCCGGCCATGACGATGCGGAGGCATCTCGTGAAATCAATTCGAATTGCGATTGTATTGATAATGTCCATCTCGTCCGCTTCCGCCCAATCGCTCCCTGGCGGCTTCGTTTATCTGCGCGACGTCGATCCCAGCATCATCCAGGACATCCGTTACGCCAGCTCCAGCAATTTCATCGGCCGGCCGCTCGCCGGTTACGGCGCCGGCGAGTGCGTGGTGAAGCGCGAAGTCGGGCTGCGGCTGAAAGCGGTCCAGCAGGAGCTGGCGGCGCAGAATTTGTCGCTCAAGATGTTCGATTGCTATCGGCCGGCGCGCGCCTCGCTCGACATGGTGAGATGGTCGCAGAACGGCCGCGAGACCGCGGCCGACCGGCGCTACAATCCGCGGATCGCCAAGACCGAACTGTTTCGCCTCGGCTATATCGCGAGCCGCTCGCAGCATTCGACGGGTGCGGCGCTGGATCTCACGCTGGTCGATCTCAAGGCTGACAATTCCGCCAGGATCGATTCCGCAAAATCCTATGCCGACTGCACGGCGCCGGTCGCGGCGCGGCTGCCGGAAGGCAGCGTCGACATGGGCACCGGCTATGATTGCACGGATGCGAAGGGGCATACCGCAGCACCGTCGATCACAGGGGATCAGCGCGCCTGGCGCAAGCGGCTGGTGGCTGCGATGGCGAAGCAAGGCTTTGTGAACTATTCGAAGGAGTGGTGGCATTTTTCCCTGCCGGGGGCGAGCGGGGCGGCCTATGATTTCCCGATCCAGCCGCGGCGGAACTGATTCCGGCAAGGAAACAAGATGACCCAGCCGAGCTTCGCGACCCACGAGGTCCTCAACCAGTCGCCGCCGTTCGAGGACATCGACCTGTTTGCCGTGGACCAGCCGCTGGTCGAGGCCGTCAAGGCCAATGGCGGTGCGGCGGCGGAGCGGGAGCTGTCCGAGTTCGGCAAGCATTGGGGCTCGGCGGCGATGGCCGATCGCGGGCGCGCGGCGAACGAGAACACGCCAAAGCTGCGGAGCTTCGACGCCAAGGGCAATCGCCGCGACCAGGTCGAGTTTCATCCAGCCTATCACGAACTGATGGCGCACAGCGCCCATGCGGGCGTCCACAATTCGACCTGGACCGCGGATGGAAAGCCTGCGGGCGGTGCGGCCGAGGTCATTCGTGCGGCACGATTCTACATGGCTTCGCAGGTCGAGACCGGCCATCTCTGCCCCATCACGATGACGCGCGCCTCCGTCGCGGCGCTGGCGATGCAGCCGGATCTGCTCGGCAAGGTGATGCCGGTGCTGTCGACCAGGAGCTACGATCCCGGCTTCACGCCGTGGTGGGACAAGCGCGGCATGACGCTCGGCATGGGCATGACCGAGAAGCAGGGCGGCACCGATGTGCGCGCCAACATGACGCGCGCCGTGCGCGATGGCGGCGCCTATCGTATTACCGGCCACAAATGGTTCATGTCGGCGCCGATGTGCGATGCGTTCCTGGTGCTGGCGCAGGCCGAGCAGGGACTGACTTGCTTTTTCATGCCGCGCTTCGCGCCTGACGGATCGGTCAATGCGATCCAGTTCCAGCGGCTGAAGGACAAGCTCGGCAATCGTTCGAACGCGTCGTCCGAAGTCGAGTTCGTCGGCGCCTATGGCGAACGCGTCGGCGACGAGGGCAAGGGCATCCGCACCATCATCCAGATGGTGCAGCTGACGCGGCAGGACTGCGCGATCGCCTCGGTCGGCCTGATGCGCTCGGGGCTCGCGCACGCGCTGCATCACGCCCGTCACCGCAGCGTGTTCCAGAAACATCTCGCCGAGCAGCCCTTGATGCAGGCGGTGCTGTCTGACATGGCGCTGCATGTCGAGGCGAGCACAGCGCTGGTGATGCGGCTCTGCCGCGCCTTCGACCGTACGCCGCACGATGCGACTGAAGCCGCCTATATGCGGCTGCTGACGCCCGCGATCAAATACTGGACCTGCAAGAGTGCGCCGCCGTTCCTCTATGAGGCGATGGAGTGCCTTGGAGGCAACGGTTATGTCGAGGACGGCATTCTGGCGCGTCATTACCGGGAGTCGCCGGTCAACGCGATCTGGGAGGGTTCGGGCAACGTGATGTGCCTCGACGTGCTCCGCGCGCTCTCGCGCGAGCCAGAGGCTGCGACGGCGGTGCTGCAAGGTCTTGCAGCCGAGACGAAAGCTCTGCCCGGGGCAGGCGAGGCCGTTGTGTTCATCGGCAAGACCTTCCGCCGCGCAGATGGCGAGCGCGTCGCGCGCCTTGCCGTCGAGAAGCTGGCGCTGCTGGCCGTTGCCGCCGCGCTGAACGGCGTCTCACCGCACCACGCCGAACTCTTCGCCGCGACGCGCCTCGCGAATAATCACGCCAGCATGTACGGCGCGGTCGAGCTGGACAGTGGCGACGTACATGCGCTGCTGGAGCGGGCCCTGCCGTGAGCCTGCCAAACGAAGGCCTCTTGATGGACACCCTCAATCCCGATCATCCGCCGCTCGTCATAACGCCCGCCGGCTATGCGCCGCGCGTCTGGAAGTTCTGGGGCACGGCGCTGTGGGGCCTGCTCGTCTTCGTCGCGATGTTCGTCGGCCAGGTCGGGGCGGTCCTGTTGCTAGTGGCCATGCGTGGGCTGCCGCTCGACATGGGCTCGATCCAGCTCGTTGGGAAGGAGCCGCAGGCGCTGGCGCTGTCGGTGATCATGGGGCTGCCTGCGACGCTCGCGGCGGTGTGGCTCGCCATCCGCATCAAGAAGGCCTCCTTCGTCGACTACCTCGCGCTGCGCTGGCCGACCTGGAAGCAACTCCTGCTCGGCGCCGCCGGGCTCATCGTGACCGTGATGGCCTGGGAGGTGGTGTCGCGATCGCTCGGCCGCGAGGCCACGCCGGGCTTCATGTCCGATCTCCTGAAATCCGGCCGTGACAAGGGCGCGGCGCTGCTGCTGCTGTTCGCTTTCAGCGTGGCGGCGCCGATGTCGGAGGAGGTGCTTGCGCGCGGCTTCCTGTTCCGCGGCTGGTCGGCGAGCTTTTTGCGCGTGCCCGGCGCGATCATCCTGTCGTCGCTGGTGTGGACGGCGGTGCACCTGCAATACGATCTCTACTTCCTCGCCGAAGTCTTCTCGATCGGCCTGTGGTTCGGCTACATGCGCTACCGCGCCAACTCGCTCTGGCTCACCATCGTGCTGCATGCGCTGAACAACATGACGGCGGTGGTGCTGACGATGTGGCTGGGCGAGTGAGGCACTCGAGGTCTAGGCCACCAGCGCGATCGCGATCGGCATCGTGATCGCGGCCAAAATCGTCTGCAGCGTGATGATCTGTGCCAGCAGCGGCGCATCGCCGCCCATCTGGCGGGCCAGCACGTAGGCGCTGGGCGAGGTCGGCACCGCGGCGCAGATCGCGACGATTGCGAGGTTGGTGCCGGACAGGCCAAACCAGACGGCGAGCGCTAGCGCAATTGCGGGCATCAGCGCCAGTTTGAACGCCACGCCAAGGGTCACGCCCACACTCGGGCGGAGCAGGCCCTTGAGTTGGAGGCCGGCGCCGGTGACGAGCAGGCCGATGGCGAGCGAGGAGCGGCCGAGCGCGTCGGCGACCTCGTGCCAGATTCTTGGCAGCGGCAGGTGGACCACATTGACGAAGAGGCCGATGATGCAGGCCCAGATCAGGGGATTGCGGATCACGGTCATGGCGATTGCGCGCGCTGATTGCTTCTCGGGCGATGCGTAGTGTGCGAGCACGGCGACGCTGAACACGTTCACGAGCGGAATGATCGCGACCATCGCGACCGAGGCCAGCGCCAGCCCGACATCGCCGTACAGATTGGCGGAGACGGAGAGGGCGACGTAGGTCTGCCAGCGCGTCGCGCCCTGGAAGATCGAGGTGAAGGCGGGGCCATCGATGTCGAGGCGCGACAGCGCCGGACGCAGCGCGAGGCAAAGCAGCGACATCGCGAGCGCCGCCAGCAGCAGCGCGCCACCTACGCCGGCGACCGGCACTCTTGAAAGGTCAGCCTTCACCAGCGTCTGGATCAGCAGCATGGGGAACAGCACGAAATAGGTCAGCCGCTCCAGCCCGTGCCACTGCGTGTCGAGCCGCATCAGGCTGTGCCGGAGCACGACACCGAGCACGATGAGGATGAAGACCGGCAGCAGCGCCGCGATCACCACGAGCATCGGGTCAGCCAGTCTCTGAGCGTAGATTGGCGAGCCGGTCGAGCGCGCCCTGCAGGATGAAGATGGCGGCGTGCTCGTCGATCACCTCGGCGCGCTTGGCGCGGCTGACGTCCATGCCGATCAGCTCGCGCTCGACCGCCGCGGTCGAGAGGCGCTCGTCCCAGAGGCCTATGGGGAGCGTGGTGAGGTTGGCCAGATTGCGCGCAAAGGCGCGGGTCGACTGTGCGCGCGGGCCCTCGCTGCCGTCCATGTTGATGGGCAGGCCGAGCACGAAGCCGACGACCTTGCGCTCAGTCGCGATGGCGAGCAGGCGGCCTGCGTCCTGCTTGAATGCCTTGCGCTGGATCGTCTCGACACCGGTCGCGAGCCGGCGGTCCGGATTGGACACAGCAACGCCGATGGTCTTGGTGCCGAGGTCAAGGCCGATCAACCCGCCGCGTTCGGGCCAGTGGGTTGCAGCATCGATCAGGGGCAGGATAAGAGCGGGCATGGTTTAGCGCATATCACGCGTCGCGCAGCGGAGTGAACCCACAACGATGGACGCACTGACATTATTCGGCCTGTTCGCCGTGACGGCGATGCTGGTCTGCTATGCCCTGGAGGACCGCAGCCACTGGTTCGTGCTGCTGTTTGCTGCGTCCTGTGCGCTCGGATCCGCGTACGGCTTCCTGCAGGGGGCCTGGCCGTTCGGCCTCGTCGAGGCGATCTGGGCCTTCGTTGCGCTGCGGCGGTGGTTGGTCAAGCCGCGATGATTTCGTCGTCACTGGTCAGGCAGGCGAGGAAGCCAGCGAGCGCGCTGGTTTGATGGCCGGCGGTTCGCTGGATGAATAGGGTCTCGACGCGCCCATGCGATGGGCTCAGCGGATGCATCGTCACGCTGCCGTTCATCGCGCTGCGCTCGACCACCGCACGCGGCAAGAGCGTCACCCCCATGTCGGCGGCGACGCAGCCGATCATGCCGTCGAGCGTACCGAGCTCGAAGCGCGCGGCCGATGGCCAGCCGAATTCGACGAAAATCTGCTCGAGCCGCTGCCGATAGGTACAGCCGGTGCGAAACACCAGCGCGGTCGGGCCCGACTCGGGCGTGCCGGCGCGCAGTTCAGCAAGCGAGGCCCAGCGCCGCGCGCTGACCAGCACCAGCTCTTCGCGGAACGCGCTTGTTACGGTGAGGTCGGCATGCGCGATGGGGCCTGCGACGAAGGCGCCATCGAGCGTGCCGTCGAGCACGCCGGCGACGAGATCGGCGGTCGGCGATGTGCGCAGGCTCAGACGCACCGCGGGGAAGCGGCGGTGGAAATCGGCCAGCAGCGGCGGCAGCCGTACTGCAGCCGTCGTCTCCATCGAGCCGATCGAGAGCGGTCCCTTCGGCTCACCGTCGTCGCGCGCGGCGAGCACGGCCTCGTGCGATAGCGCAGCCATCCGTTGCGCATAGGGGAGGAGACGTTTGCCGGCGCTGGTCAGCGCCATGCCGCGGCTATGGCGCTCGAACAGCGGCGTGCCGATCTCGGCCTCCAAGGCCTTGATGCGCTGGGTGACGTTGGATTGCACCGTGTTGAGCTCTTCGGCGGCGCGGGTGATGCCCCCGGTGCGGGCGACCGCGGCAAAGGTCTGGATGTCACTCAGTTCCATGGCATCGTTTCGCTTTTGTGATGGCAGCGTTCATAATAATTCATTTTTCGAGAATGTTAGTTGCGCCTAATGTTTCTGTCCAGAGTGAGAGATCCCATGCCGATCGCCACGCCGCTGACGGAGCTTCTCGGGATCAGGCATCCGATCCTGTCGGCGCCCATGGACACGATCGCGGGCAGCCGGCTGACCCGCGCCGTCAGCGAATCCGGCGGTTTTGGCATCCTCGGCGGTGGCTACGGTGATCGCACCCGACTTCAGGCCGAGGCGGCAGAGCTGAAGGGCTTTGCACCGTTCGGCATCGGCTTCATCACCTGGAGCCTGGCGAAACAGCCCGACCTTCTCGACATCGCGCTCGACGCGCGCCCGCAGGCCGTCATGCTGTCATTCGGCGATCCCGCGCCGTTCGCGCCGCAGATCAAGGCGAGCGGTGCGCGGTTGATCTGCCAGGTCCAGAGCGAGGACATGGCGAAGCAGGCCCTCGATGCCGGCGCGGAGATATTGATCGCGCAGGGGACCGAGGCGGGCGGCCATGGCGCGTCGCGCACCACGGTCGATATCGTGCCGGCGATCGTCGATCTCACGGCCGGGCGCGTGCCTGTCGTTGCAGCCGGCGGGATCGCCGATGGCCGGGGCCTCGCCGCAATGATGATGCTCGGCGCCTCCGGCGTGCTGATCGGCACGCGCTTCTATGCGAGCGTGGAGGCCAATGGCGCCGCGGAAGCGAAGGAGCGCATCCGCACGGCCGGCAGCGATGACACCGTACGCGGCGTCGTTCCCGACTGGTCGCGAAAACTGTTCTGGCCCGCCCCGTTTACCGCGCGAACGCTGGTCAACGGCCATATCAAAAGCTGGACCGGCCGAGAGGTCGAGCTGATGCAGCGCGCAGACGAAGTCGCCAAACATTATTTCGCGGCGAAAATGGCGGGCGATTTCGAAATCGCGGCCGTCTTCGCGGGAGAAGCGGTCGGCCTGATCCATGATATTCCACCGGCGGCCGAGATCGTCGAGCGGATTGCGTCCGAGGCCGAGCAGCTGCTTGCCGGCCAGCGCAATTCCATCGCATCGCTCGCCTGAACCAAGAAAGACACGCCATGTGGCCTGACCGTCGACTGATCGATCTCTTCAAGACCGAATTTCCGATCGTGCTGGCGCCGATGGCCGGCGTGATGGACGCGGAGTTGGTGATCGCCGTGGCGCAGGGCGGCGGACTTGGCTCGTTGCCGAGCGCGATGCTGTCGCCGGAGAAGGCGCGCGAGCAGGTCAACGTCATCCGCCAGCGCGTGACGGCGCCGGTGAACATGAACTTCTTCTGCCACACGCCGATCGAGCTCACGGCGGACGCCGAAGCGCGCTGGAAACAGCGGCTCACGGGCTACTATACTGAGCATGGCCTCGATCCGTCAGCACCGATCAATGCGGCAAACCGCGCACCGTTCGATGCCTCTTTCTGCGAAGTCGTCGAGGAGCTGAAGCCGGAGGTCGTCAGCTTCCATTTCGGCCTGCCGGAGGCGGCGCTGCTCAAGCGCGTCAAGGCGGCGGGCTGCCTCGTCATTTCGTCCGCCACCACGGTGAAGGAAGCCGTCTGGCTGGAGCAGCGTGGCGTCGATGCCGTCATCGCGCAGGGCGCCGAGGCCGGTGGCCATCGCGGCATGTTCCTGACGGACAAGATCTCGGAGCAGCCCGGCACGTTTGCGCTGGTGCCGCAGGTCGCCGATGCCGTGAAGGTGCCGGTGATCGCGGCCGGTGGCATCGCCGACGGGCGCGGCATTGCTGCCGCCTTTGCGCTCGGCGCCTCCGGCGTGCAGATCGGCAGCGCTTACTTGCGCTGCCCGGAGTCCAAGGTCAGCGCAGGCGGCCGCAAGGCGCTTGCCGAGGCGCGAGACGATTCCACCGTCATCACCAATGTGATGACCGGCCGCCCGGCGCGTGGTGTCCAGAACCGCCTGATGCGCGAGGCCGGCCCGATCTCGCCGGACGCGCCGCCGTTTCCCCATGCGGCGACGGCGCTGGCGCCCTTGAAGACGGCTGCCGAAAAGCAGGGCAGGGTGGATTTCACCAATCTCTGGGCCGGACAGGCCGTGGCCCTGGGCCGCGAAGTCCCCGCCGCCGAATTGACCCGGGATCTCGCCAAAACGGCGCTGGCCCGTATGAAGGCGCTGGCCGGCTAGGCGCTGGCGCCGGTTGCGGCGCAAAACCGGCCTCTGCTATACGGCAGTTAGATTTTGCCGTGAGAGGCCTTATATAATGTCCGTCGACGCCGCTACCGTCCGCCGCATCGCGCATCTGGCGCGCATTGCGGTTTCCGAGGATGAGGTTCCGCATCTGCAGGGCGAGCTCAACGCCATGCTCGCCTTTGTCGAGCAGCTCTCGGAGGTCAATGTCGAGGGCGTGGAGCCCATGACCTCGGTTACCCCGATGCGGATGAAGAAGCGGCAAGATTTGGTCAATGACGGCGAGATCGCCGACGATATCGTTGCCAACGCGCCTGCGACCGAAGGTCACTTCTTCTTGGTGCCGAAGGTTGTTGAGTAGTTCAATTCAGGACGCCGTCCGATGTGCATGCTTTGCGACGATGAGAAGGCCTATCAGGCCTATATGAACTATCTCGACAAGATGGAGCGGCAGGGCAAGGCTGCCGACCCCAATGTCGCCGTCAATGCCGTGCTCGACGAGATCGAGGCCGCTGCGAATGCCGCCGCCAAGAAAAAAGATGACCCGGCCAACGACAAGACCCTGTCTCCCTTCTTCTGCAGCCCGATCAATAAATGACCGATTTGACATCGCTGACGCTCGCCGAGGCCCGCAAGGGTCTCGCCGACAAGACTTTCACGTCACTCGAGCTGACCGACGCGCATCTTTCCGCGATCGAAGCCGCACGCGTGCTCAACGCCTTCGTAATGGAGACGCCCGATCGTGCGCGTGACATGGCGAAGGCCGTGGACGAGAAGATCGCCAAAGGCGACGCCGGTCCGCTCGCGGGCATCCCGCTCGGCATCAAGGACCTGTTCGCGACCAAGGGCGTGCGCACCACGGCGTGCTCGAAGATACTCGGCAATTTCGTGCCGACCTACGAGTCCACCATCACTTCGCAGCTCTGGCGCGACGGTGCGGTGATGCTCGGCAAGCTCAACAATGACGAGTTCGCGATGGGTTCGGCGAACGAGACCTCGTGCTTCGGCCCCGTCGGCAATCCCTGGCGGCGCGACGGAAGCAACACCATGCTGGTACCGGGTGGCTCGTCCGGCGGCTCGGCCTCGGCCGTGGCGGCGCTGCTGTGCATGGGCGCGACTGCGACCGACACCGGCGGCTCGATCCGCCAGCCGGCAGCATTCACCGCGACCGTCGGCATCAAGCCGACCTATGGCCGCTGCTCGCGCTGGGGCATCGTTGCCTTTGCCTCGTCGCTCGACCAGGCCGGTCCGATCGCACGCACGACGCGCGATGCGGCGATGCTGCTGCGCTCGATGGCCGGGCATGATCCGAAGGACACGACGTCCGTCGACGTTGCCGTGCCGGACTACGAGGCTGCGATCGGCAGGTCCGTGAAGGGCCTCAGGATCGGCATTCCCAAGGAGTATCGTCTCGACGGCATGCCGGCCGAGATCGAGAAACTCTGGAGCGAGGGCGCGGCGTGGCTGAAGGCGGCCGGCGCCGAGCTGGTCGAGGTGTCGCTGCCGCACACGAAGTACGCGCTGCCGGCCTACTACATCGTGGCGCCGGCGGAGGCCTCGTCCAACCTCGCGCGCTATGACGGCGTCCGCTACGGCCTGCGCGAGCAGGGCAAGAACATCATCGAGCAGTACGAGAACACCCGCGCGAGAGGCTTTGGCGCGGAGGTGCGCCGCCGCGTCATGATCGGCACCTATGTGCTCTCGGCCGGCTATTACGACGCTTATTATCTGCGCGCCCAGAAGGTGCGCACGCTGATCAAGAAGGACTTTGAGGATTGCTTCGCCAAGGGCGTCAACGCGATCCTGACGCCGGCGACGCCTTCGGCCGCCTTCGGCATCGGCGAGAAGGGCGGCGCCGACCCCGTCGAGATGTATCTCAACGACATCTTCACGGTCACCGTGAACATGGCGGGCCTGCCGGGCATCGCCGTGCCCGCCGGCAAGGACGCGCAGGGCCTGCCGCTCGGCTTGCAGCTGATCGGCCGTCCCTTTGACGAGGAGACGCTGTTCTCGCTCGGCGAGGTGATCGAGCAGGCCGCCGGCCGCTTCACGCCCGCGAGGTGGTGGTGAATGTCGCTGATTTCATCGCGAGCGTCGACGGCGCGGCGCCCGCGCCTGGCCTGAGTGCGCCGCTTGCCGGCCTCTGGTGGGCCGCGAAGGGCGACTGGGACCAGGCGCACAAGATCGTTCAGGACGACCAGGGGCGCGACGCCGCCTGGGTGCACGCGTATCTGCACCGCGTCGAAGGCGATCTCGGCAATGCCGGCTACTGGTATCGCCAGGCCGGCCAGCCCGCTGCAAAGGATTCATTGGAAGCGGAGTGGGAGCGGATCGCTGCCACGCTGCTCGGGAGCAAGACATGAGCACGGCCACGCACAAGCTTCTGAAGGGCTCAACCGGCGATTGGGAGATGGTCATCGGCATGGAGATCCATGCCCAGGTGACGTCGAACTCGAAGCTGTTCTCGGGCGCGTCGACCACGTTCGGCGGCGAGCCGAACAGCCACGTCTCGCTGGTCGATGCCGCGATGCCGGGCATGCTGCCCGTCATCAACGAGGAATGTGTCAGGCAGGCTGTCCGGACAGGGCTTGGTCTCAACGCAAAGATCAATCTGCGTTCGGTGTTCGATCGGAAAAACTATTTCTATCCGGACCTGCCGCAGGGCTACCAGATCAGCCAATACAAATCGCCGGTCGTGGGCGAGGGCGAGGTGCAGGTCGAACTCGACGGCGGCCGCAGCGTCGCGATCGGGATCGAGCGCCTGCATCTCGAGCAGGACGCCGGCAAGTTGCTGCACGACCAGTCGCCGACCATGACCTATGTCGATCTCAACCGCTCCGGTGTGGCGCTGATGGAGATCGTGTCAAAACCGGACATCCGCGACGCGGAGCAGGCCAAGGCTTACGTGACAAAACTGCGCTCGATCCTGCGCTATCTCGGCACCTGCGACGGAGATATGGAAAAGGGAAGCTTGCGCGCCGACGTCAACGTCTCCGTGCGCAAGCCGGGCGCGCCGCTCGGCACCCGCTGCGAGATCAAGAACATGAACTCGATCACCTTCATCGGCCAGGCGATCGAGTACGAAGCGCGCCGCCAGATCGAAATCCTCGAGGATGGCGGTCAGATCGACCAGGAGACGCGGCTCTATGACCCCAACAAGGGCGAGACGCGCTCGATGCGCTCGAAGGAAGAGGCGCACGACTACCGCTACTTCCCCGATCCGGATCTGCTGCCGCTGGAGTTCTCGCAAAGCTTCGTCGACGAGCTGAAGGCTGAGCTTCCCGAGCTGCCGGACCAGAAGAAGACGCGCTTCGTCGCCGACTTCGGCCTGTCGGCCTACGACGCGAGCGTGCTGGTCGCCGAGCGGGAGAGCGCGGTGTTCTACGAAACGGTGCTCGACAGGCTCGCCAACCGCGCCCGCGACGGCAAGATGGCCGCGAACTGGGTGATCAACGAGCTGTTCGGTCGTCTCAACAAGGAAGGCCGGGATATTACGGGCTCTCCGGTCAACGCCGAGCAGCTTGCCGCAATCGTCGACCTGATTGGCGAGGGCACGATCAGCGGCAAGATCGCCAAGGATCTGTTCGAGATCGTCTGGCAGGAAGGCGGCGATCCCCGTGCGCTGGTCGAAAGCCGCGGCATGAAGCAGGTCACGGATCTTTCGGCGATCGAAAAGGTTGTCGACGACATCATCGCGGCCAATCCCGACAAGGCCGCGCAGGTGAAGGACAAGCCGCAGTCGCTCGGCTGGTTCGTCGGCCAGGTGATGAAGTCATCCGGCGGCAAGGCGAACCCGCAAGCGGTCAACGATCTGCTGAAGTCGAAGCTCGGTATCTGACGTCACCTCGCGCGACGTCGAGACGAGACGCGCGCACGCATCGCAAACAGCAAACTTTATCCCGTTGAGGTCACGCTGCAGATGCGAATCGCGGTGGCGCGATTCGCACAAAACGGCGACTTGCACTCGCCCTGACGAGCGCTTCCGCCGTTAAGCATGAAAATAATTTCGTTGCCAAAATTCGCGACTCAGAGTCCGCGACTCGCCTCTGCGAGGCGATGGCGCGCTTTGCAGCGCGCGCCATCGCGCGGATCACGCGTGACGTGCGCGCGCAGGATAATACTTGCTGCATAGTGTTTTCCTGCAATCGCCGCGCTTGGCGCCGCCGACGTTGCGAGAAGCATTTGCATTCGCAGACGCGTGTCTCTGCGTGTCGGCAAATCAAGCGCGGCTGGCGCAGGCGCGCTGCGTCGTCAACACTTCCTTAAGTGAGAAGATGTTTTTTTCGTCGTGTTGGTGTATTCGGGGTGAGTGCACATTCGATCCCCGAATGCGCGCAGCGATTAGAGCCATCTCACACATCGGAGGGCAACATGGCCAAGAAAGCAAAGAAGGCGAAGAAGGCGAAGAAGGCGAAGAGCGCAGTGAAGAAGACTGCGAAGAAGACCCGCAAGGTCGCCAAGAAGAAGTAACTTCGCTTCTGAAGTTGCCGGCTCCCAGAGAGCCGGCACGTCACCAGCGCCTCTCAAAAGGTTCTGGTCGACGATAGAGGGTGTCGGCGAGACATCAGGTCAACGGTCGGATCGTCAGCTTCGCGAGCTTGCTCGTCAAAGTCCGGTCCGGCAGAAGAAACAAGTTTTCTTCGTTCGGTGCGGGTCTCCTTCAAAAGGGCTCCGCAATTCCACAAGCGGCCTCCGGGCTAATTTGGAATCTGGTCCTGACGTGTTCGCCGACGCCCTCGTTCCCTGAGGCCGGGGTATTGCCGGCATTCCCATTCCCGACATTGTTGATCTGACCACGGCAGTCGCACTGCGCTGTCGTGCTGTCTTGGCCTGCCGTCCTGGCTCCGCCGCCTTGGGGCCGGCGAGAGTGCGGATGATTGCACGCTGACAGCGCGTTGCTCCTCCACTCGATAGCGGGAGGGAGACATCACAGGACACGCGCCACTGCGCGCGATGGTTATCGATGTCCAAAAATCCCACGGTAAACCAAATCTGACGAATCGAAGAAGTGCCTGCAAATCAGGGACTTCTTGAATTTCCCGCGCGCGTGGCGCGGCCTCGCGTTTACGTCTGCTTCATCGCGATACTTAAACTGCCATTCAAATTTGCCCGCCATCATCGCCTCCAACAAGCCGGCAAACGGCATGGGGGTAAGTTGAACAGCGCGCGATCCAGAAGGATCGCGCACATCAGAGTGGACGGGAGCCGCGCTCGGGGGAACGAGGCGGCCTAAGAAAAAGGGGATGCGTTATGTTTCAGGGTACTTTCGATCTCGATGCGGCTACGCCGATCGATGCAAGCGCGCTGTCGGACGTTCTGTTCGAGCGCGGGATCTATTGGGCGAGCGGCCGCTCGGGCCTGGTCGACCTCGTCGCCGCGCACAAATGGTTCAACCTCGCTGCGCTGAAGGGCCGCAAGGACGCCGTCGCGCTGCGCCAGGAAGTGGCCGGCCAGATGTCGGAGTCCGAGATCTCGGCCGCGCAGCGTGACGCGAGGGCGTGGGTGTCCGCGCATTGAATTGAGAAGCGGATCCGGCTCCGCGGTTTCACGGGGCGATTGGATTGCGCTGAATCAAGTTCCCGCGTCGTGCCATCACTTAAGACCTGAGCGGCATGAGCGATCCCGAGAAGAATGACTCAGGACTGAGTCCAAGACGAAGCGAATGGCTGCCGATTCAGATCGCGCCCGACGATTGCGATCTGGAACTCGGACGGCCGCACAAGACCGGCATTCTGCCGCTTGGCTTCCCATGCCGGCGCAAGGCCGGCGTCTGGTTCAATGTCTGGGCGGGCGAGGCCGTGCTGATATCACCCTCGCACTGGCGGATCTGGCGATTCGGGCCGCGAGATGCGGACACGCACATATAAAGAGAGCGCGAATCGGGCCGAGCTCAGCCGCGCGAATCCTGGCGCCAGGCTTTCGCAGCCGTGCGACGATCGCTTTCAGATGAACAGACCTTGATTCTGCCGCTGGGTGGCGGAGAGGGAGGGATTCGAACCCTCGATACAGCTTGAGACCGTATGACGCTTTAGCAAAGCGTTGCCTTCAGCCACTCGGCCACCTCTCCGGTGCGAGCCTTATGCATCTAATTACTTGGGCCGGTCAATTTGGAAGCGCGTGTTTTCGCTCGAATATTCCCAACGATTTCCGCAGGACTGCGCGCCAATAGTGACGGTGTGCTTTCCGGTCGAGAAACATCGCGCAGAAAGAGTGGACGCAGAATCAAGGCGTTTGCCTGAGGTTACAGCGACAGCGGCGACGGGGGACGCCATGCCAGATCCATCAAGCTATTGAATTTACTGGATATTTCAGGCGCGCGCCTGCGAGGCAGGCTTCCGGCTTGCTGCGCCGTTCCAGGCTTATGGAGGCATCGACGGGCGAACCGCACATCCCCGCCAGCCGGGATGATGCCGGTCCTGATTCTCCTGGTCGCGCGAGCGACGTCAGCCACTTAATGAGTCTGCGCCGCGCACGCCGTGTCGGCCATTCGCACGTCTCCTGCCAGAGATCACCGAGAGTTACGGCGCGTTACAGATCTCCTGAGCCTGCGTGTGAACTCCGCATGCCGATTCCACGATTCGCGCGCGTCAAAGCCGCTTCTGTGTGTAAGCCGATCCGCGCGGCATCGGACCGGGAATTTCGGCGGCAAGTGGAACCGATCAAAAAAATATAGTATAAACAATGTGTTACAGGTGTCGCGTGATCACATCTGCGTGTTATTTGTGCAACACCCGTCGGAAAACACGCTTCACAGGCCTGCTTCGGAGCGTTCTGTTGTTGTGTGTGCAAGGACGTTCGGTAATTGTGATCGGGCGACGGAGGGGGGCATCCCAAGGTCGTCCCGTTTAGGTCTTTCGCTTAAGTCCCTCGCGTTCATGCGGGTGTGTCCGAAGACGCGAAGGTGGCCAAGGCGGTGATTTAAAGGGGGTTGGGGAATTGGCCATTCGGGTCAGTAACCTTCCCTGAAGAGCAACTTGGAGGTTTAACATGAAGTTGGTTAAGAGCCTTTTGCTCGGCTCAGCGGCGGGTCTTATCGCCGTGGGCGGAGCGCAGGCAGCCGATCTCCCCGTGAAGGCCAAAGCGGTCGAATACGTGAAGATCTGCTCCCTGTACGGTGCGGGTTTCTACTACATGCCCGGCACCGACACCTGCATCAAGCTGGGTGGTTACCTGCGCGCTGACGCCATTTTCGGCGGCTCCGGCGACTACGGTTTCAACTACAGCACCGCCGCGGCGAACGGTGGCTCAAACAACCGTTTGACCAACTACTACTACACCCGCGCTCGTATGGACCTCAACGTCGATACCCGCACGGCGACCGAATACGGCGTTGTTCGTACCTACGCTGACATGATCTTCAGCTATGACACGGCCAACGTCACCGGCAGCAGCCCGTCGGCGTTCTCGACCGGACAACCGTCGCTCGGCCTCTACCATGCGTTCATCCAGTTCGCTGGCTTCACCATGGGCCGCACGGTCTCGATCTTCGACGCGCCGTGGCAGAGCTATCCGGCTGGCGGTCCCGATACCATTCCGGGCGGCTCCAACCATGTCACCGGTATCAACCAGTTCGCCTATACCGCTGACTTCGGCCAGGGCATCACCGGTTCGATCGCCTTGGAAGAGCCCACCACTCAGTCGAACGGTCAGGGCAACCTCTGGAACACCTCCGGCTTCGCTTCACCGCTCGCTGCTGCCACTGCGTTGATTACGGGTAGTGCTTACGGCTCCAGCGATTGGGGTGGAACGCGCTCCCCCGACATCGTCGGTGCCGTCCGTGTTGACCAGGCTTGGGGTCTTGCCCAGTTCTCGGTTGCTGCACATAATCTTCATGCTGCCTACTACGGCACGACGGAACCCACGGGTCACCCGTCGGACAAGTGGGGCTGGGCGGTTCAGGGTTCGTTGTCGATCAAGAACATCCCGACCGGCGCTGGCGACTCGATCAACTTGCAGGCCGTCTACACCGATGGCATGAGCAAGGAGAACTTCCAGGTCCTGTTCCCGGCAACCTTCTTCATGTTCAGTGGCACGGGCGTGCCTGGTGCATACCAGAGCATCGGTTTGGCTGGCGTTGCTGACGGCGTCTTCGGCGCTGGCGGCAGCATCGAGACCGTGAAGACCTGGGGCGTCCGTGGCGGCTATACCCACAACTGGAGCCCCTACTGGGTGACCGGCGTTTACGGTGGCTATGGTGCCCTGAGCTACGGCACGAACAGCAAGGCCCTGATCTGCGGCATCTTCGCCAACATTGCGAACGCCGGGGCGACTTGTAACCCGGACTTCAACTTCGGCGTCGTCGGCGTCAACACCGTCTGGACCCCGGTCAAGAACTTGGCCTTCACGGCGGACCTGAGCTATTCGATGCTGGACCAGAAGTTCTCCGGCACGGTCACTGCTCCGGCGCTCCTTGGTACCGCTGCCAAGCCGCCTGCGGTGTATGAGCTGAAGGATCAGAACTCCCTGACCCTGATGCTTCGCGCTCAGCGCACCTTCTAAGATCGATCTAGCGATCGATAGAAAGCCCCCGGCGGGAAACCGCCGGGGGCTTTTTGCTGTTTGTCGGCGTGACGATGGCCTTGCGACGCACAAGTCGAAAGATGATCGACGACCCGGTTGTGGTCGATCAACTGACCAAGGTGCTCAGATCCCTGGATGTGCTGATCGGAGACGTCAGGACACTTGAACCAGCGCCTTGGCCGGCACTTGGGCCAGTATTTGGGCATTGAGCCAAGACCCTGGATTTGACAGTCCCGCAGTGGCGATGGCGCCATGATAGGCGCAGTGCCCAAGTCGAACGGCTCAAGTGGAACGGCTCGAAGTCGCTTGAGATGGTGGACACGGGCGAGCGGCGGGGCTGGTCCGAAGATGAGAAGCTCAAGACCGTCCTGGAAAGCTGACAGGCGTGGTGCCCAAGTCGCGGCAACGGCGCGGCGGCACGGGGGTTCGCGCTCGTTGCTGCTGCGATGGCGACGTCGTGTCGGCCTGAGGCGCGCGTCTGTTACCGAGGAGCAGCGTCTTACGCCCGAGAGAGAAGGTCGCTATTCCACGCTGCCGGCGCCGCGGCGCAGATCGGCCTCGATCTGGAGCCGCGTGCCACCGCCGAAGCGAGCGCGGTAAACCTGGAGGTTCTCCATGATACGCTGCACGTAATTGCGCGTCTCGGAGAACGGGATCAGCTCGACCCAGTCGACGGCATCGACCTTGGCGTCGCGCGGGTCGCCGTAACGGTCGATCCACTTTTTCACGCTGCCGCGGCCGGCATTGTAGGCGGCGAAAGTCATGATGTAGGAGCCGCGATAATCCTCGAGCAGGCCGCCGAGCTCCGCCGCGCCGAGCGTCGCATTGTAGGACGAATCGTTCTTCAGCCGCGAGAGGTCATAGGTCGCGCCGTGCCGTTTGCAGACGTAACGCGCGGCGTCCGGCGTCACCTGCATCAGGCCATAGGCCTGCGCCGGCGAGACCACGGACGGATTGAACGCGCTTTCCTGTCGCGCGATCGCGTAGACGATGCTGCGCTCGACCTCGGGGCCGATCTGCGTGAACTGCGGAATGCCGTTGACGGGATAGGCGTAGAAATCGAACGGCAGGCCGCGATTCAATGCGGCCTTGCCGAGCAGCAGCATGCCGCGCGCGTCGCTGTAGCGTTGGGTCAGCTCGCCGAGGCCGGTCAGCGCCTCCGGATCGCCGTTCTCGCCCATGTCGGCGAGCATGGGCACCGCGAGTTCGCGCTCGTCAAGTTCGTAAAGCAGTTGTGCCGCGCGCACGATCTCCAGCCGTTCGGAGCCGCGGCCGCGTGGCTGGCTGTTCAGCTCGATCTGCGGCAGACCAAGTTTTGCGCGCGCAAGCTGGCCGTAATAGCTGGTGGATTGCTCGGCGGCGCGGGCATAGGCGTTGCGGGCCTCCTGCTGGCGGCCTGCGGCTTCCGCGGCGCGGCCCTGCCAGTAACCCGCACGCGCCAGCGTGGTCGGATTGACACTGCCGACGCCGATGCGGGCAAAGTGCTGGGCGGCTGCCGCTGGATCGTTGAGGAAGCGCAGTGCGATCCAGCCTGCCGTGAATTCCTGCTCGGTCTTGTAGATGTCGCGCGAGGGCAGCGCCGCGTCGCGTGCGATCAGGTAGGCGCTGCGGAATTCCTCGGTGTCGATCATCTTGCGCGCTAGCAGGCGCCGCTCGATCCACCATTCGTCGAGATTGTAGAGCCGACCCGGATCCTTCGGCGCCGACAGCATGAGCTGGGCAGCTTCGGCAAACTTCTCCTCGCGGCGCAGCAGCTGGATCTTGCTGAAGATGAAGCCGGGATCGCCGTGCAGCTCGCGCGGTACCTCTTCGAGCAGCGCGCGCGTGTTCGGCGCTTTCTTGAAGGAG
The DNA here is from genome assembly GCF_021458635.1 of Bradyrhizobium monzae. GTDB lineage: Bacteria > Pseudomonadota > Alphaproteobacteria > Rhizobiales > Xanthobacteraceae > Bradyrhizobium. Next base: position 20,801 of record NZ_JAIRDQ010000001.1, on the reverse strand, counting down.
GCGATACGGGCCTTGGCGAGTGCGACATAGCCGGCGCCCAGGCGCCTGGCGGCGCGCAGCGCAGCCTCGGTCTCGCTGCCATAGAGCAGGGTGTCCATCCGCGCCTTCTGGTCGCCCGGCGTGAGCAGGGCGCCGAACTGGTCGAGCGCGTTGTTCTCTGTGTCTTCCGACATCGGATCGCTGCGCCAGGCTTCGCGCACGAGCCGCTCGGCGTTGGCGCGATCGCCGCGCGCCAGCATCGCCTTGGCAAGCACGAAGCGCCCCTTGGCCGACACGGGGGATTCGTTCTCGAACCACGACCAGCCGACGGAGTCGTCGCGCCTGTCGTCCCACATCGCAGCCTCCAAGCGCCGGCGCAGGAAGGTCTGCGACGGCCAGCTCGGATTGGCGGAGAGGAAGGCGCGATAGCGCTCAACGCTCGCGCCGTTGTCCTCGCTGCGCAGAATGATCCATTCCGCAAGCTTTCGCGCGACGGGATCCGAAATCGAATCGGCGTAACTCGTGGCATCGCCCGCCTTGCGCTTGCGGACGAGCTCGATGACGTTCTCGAGCGTATCCTTGTCGGCCTGCGACGTCGACGAGGTCGCAGCAACCGCGGCCGGCGTGACCGGCTTGCGCGGCGCGGCGTGCTGGCGGGTCGCGGGCGCCAGCACCGGCGCTGCGACAGGCTTGGCGGAGCCGGGGGCCGGCGCGGAAGGTCTGACAGTGGCCGTCACCGCCGGCGTGGTCCGGGAGGCCGGAGCATTGGCGGTCGGCCGTGCTTTTGGCGCGGAGGCGGCGGCAGCGGGCTTCGATTTGTCCTTGGCGGCATCCTTGCCGGCGGGCTTCTTCGCAGCATCCTTGGCCGGCGCGGAAGCGCCTCCCTTGCTCGCGCCCTTGGCGGTCTCCTTGGCCGCTTCCTTGCCCGTGCTCTTGGCGGTCTCCTTGGCCGACCCTTTGGCAGATCCCTTCGTCTCGTCCTTCGCGGACGGCTTGACGGCTGGTTTCGCGGGTCCCTTGGTCGCCTGCTTGGCGGGTTCCTTCGCGGTGTCGTCGGCCGCTTCATTGGATTTGGCCAAGGCGACGCAGCCGATCGACAGGCCGGCCATCAGGCAAACGGCCAGACCAGCAGATCGCCATGCGGCACGAGGAAAGGAGGTCACGGAGGTTCGTCGCCCCGAATCAGTCAATTGGCTCAAGACCTATCTGTACAAGATCTGGCTGTATTTGATTGAATATGCGGACAAAATACCAACAGCCGCTTACCTTCGCCGGGTTTGCACCACCACCGCGGCAAAATCGCGGCCTAAACGGTGCGTCGATGGGCGGCAGGTCTTTTACCGGCCGGACAGACCCGATAAGAATGGGGCTTGCTCTAAAATCTCGCCGCGTACGGAGGAAGTCCATGGCAGCCAAGACGAAATTCCGGGGGTCGTTCACCGCCTTGGTCACGCCGTTCAAGAACGGCTCGCTCGACGAGGCGGCGTTCCGCTCCCTGGTCAACTGGCAGATCTCCGAAGGCACCAACGGCCTGGTCCCGGTCGGCACCACCGGCGAGAGCCCGACGCTCAGCCATGACGAGCACAAGAAGGTCGTCGAATGGTGCATCGAGGAGGCCAAGGGCCGCGTGCCCGTGATCGCCGGCGCCGGCTCCAACTCCACCAAGGAAGCGGTCGAGCTCGCCCAGCATGCCGAGAAGGCGGGCGCCAACGCCGTGCTGGTGGTGACGCCCTACTACAACAAGCCGACCCAGGAAGGCATGTATCAGCACTTCAAGGCGATCAATGATGCGATCGGGATTCCGATCATCATCTACAACATCCCGCCGCGCTCGGTGATCGATATGTCGGTCGACACGATGAAGCGGCTGTGGGAGCTGAAGAACATCGCCGGCGTCAAGGACGCCACGGCCAGCATGGTGCGCGTGTCGCAGCAGCGCGCTGAATTAAGCGAGGACTTCAACCAGCTCTCCGGCGAGGACGCCACCATCATCGGCTACATGGCGCATGGCGGCCATGGCTGCATCTCGGTGACCTCGAACGTCGCGCCGCGCCTGTGCGCGGAGTTCCACGCAGCCTGGCAGAAGGGCGACACCAAGGCGGCGCTCGCGATCCACGACAAGCTGATGCCGCTGCACAACAACCTCTTCATCGAGAGCAATCCGGCGCCGATCAAGTACGCGATGTCGCTGCTCGGCAAGCTCGACGAGACGCTGCGGCTGCCGATGGTTCCGGTGTCCGAGTCGACCCGCGCCGCCGTGCGCAGCGCCATGGTGCATGCCGGCCTGATCAACTGAGATTTGGGGATTTCGCGGCCGGACAATCCGGTGCGTGACACCGAAGAGAGGGGACGGACATGCTGAAGGAATTCCGCGAATTCGCGATGAAGGGCAACGTCGTCGATCTCGCCGTTGCGGTCATCATCGGCGCCGCCTTCGGTGCCATCGTGACGTCCATGGTCAACGACATCATCATGCCGATCATCGGCGCAGTCACCGGCGGTCTGGATTTCTCCAACTATTTCGTCGGACTCTCCAAAAACGTCACGCAGACCAATCTCGTCGAAGCCAAGAAGCAGGGTGCGGTACTGGCTTACGGCAGCTTCCTCACCTTGGTCGTGAACTTTGTCATCATCGCTTTCGTGCTGTTCATGGTGATCCGCACCATGAACCAGTTCAAGCGCAAGGATGAGGCCAGCCCCGCGGAGCCGCCGAAGCCATCGGCCGAGGTTGCGCTGCTGACCGAGATCCGCGATCTCCTCAAGAAGTGACGCGCGCGCTTCATCCAAACTGTTAGCTTACGTGCGCATCTCGATCAGGTTTGTTGTTCAGGTTTCCTAGGTCATGGCCGATAAGAACGAACGTCCTATCAAGGTCATGGCGGAAAATCGCAAGGCCCGCTTCAACTATGCGATCGAGGATACGGTCGAGGCGGGCATTGCGCTGACCGGAACCGAGGTGAAGTCGATCCGCAACGGCAAGAGCACGATTGCGGAGTCCTACGCCGACTCCAAAGACGGCGAGATCTGGCTGATCAACGCCACCATTCCCGAATATCTCCAGGGCAACCGCTTCAACCACGAGCCGAAGCGGCCGCGAAAGCTGCTGCTGCATCGCCGTCAGATCAACAAGCTGATGGGCGCGGTCGACCGCGAGGGGATGACGCTGATTCCGCTCAAGCTCTACTTCAACGAACGCGGGCGGGCCAAGCTGCAGCTAGCGGTTGCGAAGGGCAAGAAGCTGCACGACAAGCGCGAGACCGAGAAGAAGCGCGACTGGAGCCGGGAGAAGGGCCGGCTGATGCGGGCGAGGGGATAGCGAGATGAACCAGAAGAACCTGCTCGAGGTCGATTGGAGCCAGATTCCAGCACCCGCCGACGACGGCGGCGCCGCGCATCTGACCGGCCTAACGATGCCCACGATCAGCCTGCGTGCGACCGATGACAATTCGGTCGATCTGTCGGCGCTCCCCGGCCGCACCGTGGTGTTCGCCTATCCGCGCACCGGCGAGCCCGGCAAGATCTCGCTGGTCGACGATTGGGACATGATCCCGGGGGCGCGGGGCTGCACGCCGCAGACCTGCGCGTTTCGCGACTTGTTCGCCGAGCTGAAGGCCGCCGGCGCCTCACACGTGTTCGGGCTTTCGACCCAGAGCAACGCCTACCAGACCGAGATGGCGTCGCGGCTGCATCTGCCATTCCCGGTGCTGTCGGACGAAAAGCTGGCGCTCACGCGCGCGCTAAATCTGCCGACCATGGAGGTTGCGGGCCTGACGTTGATCAAGCGCCTCGCGCTGATCGTCGACGACGCTGGGATCTCGCATGTGTTCTATCCGGTGTTTCCGCCCGACCGGAACGCGGGCGACGTGCTGGACTGGCTGAAGGCCAATCCTGCAAAGACTCCGGCAAAGGCCTAGTCGAGGTCGGCCTTTATTTTCGCAAACACACTGCGGAACATGTCCGTCGTCAGCACGCCCGTGTTCGTGTTGTAGCGGGAGCAATGATAGCTGTCGTAGAGCTTGAACCGGCCTGCCTGGTGCACGGCGCCGTGGCCGAAGGGTGCTTGCGAGGCCTTCAAGTTCAGCGGCTTAAGCACGCTGTCGTGCGCGATCCGCCCGAGCGCGATGATCGCACGCAGCTTCGGCATCGTCTCGAGATTCGCGATGAGGAACTGGCGGCAGGTGTTGATCTCGACCGGCAGCGGCTTGTTCTGCGGCGGAACGCAATGCACGGCATTGGCGATCCGGCAGTCGACAAGCTTTAGGCCGTCGTCGGGCCGGGCCTGATAGCTGCCCTTGGCAAATCCGTATTCGAGCAGCGTGGCGTAGAGCAGGTCGCCGGCATAGTCGCCGGTGAAGGGGCGGCCGGTGCGGTTGGCGCCCTGCATGCCCGGCGCGAGGCCGACGATCAATAGGCACGCCTCGATATCGCCGAACGGTGGCACCGGCGCATTGTGCCAGGACGGCTCGCGCGCGCGGTTCGCCTCGCGAAAGGCGACCAGGCGCGGACAGAGCGGACAGTCACGGTCGGGAACGAGGGTGGGGGCCTGGCGGCTGGACCGGGCAGCCTCACTCCTCGAAGTCGTCATCGCCCCTCGGCGCCATCGTGGTCGCGCGCTGGAGGAACTGCGGAGCGTGGTGGCGCGCCTCGCGCTCGCCGCGATCGCGCGGGGCAGGGCGCTCGGACGGGTCGCGGCCAAGCTTGGACTGCAACTCGACGAGATCAGTAAAGACGTCGGCCTGGCGGCGCAGCTCGTCGGCGATCATCGGCGGCTGGCTGGCGATGGTGGAGATCACCGTGACCCGCACGCCGCGGCGCTGCACGGCCTCGACCAGCGAGCGGAAGTCGCCGTCGCCCGAGAACAGCACCATCTGGTCGATGTGCTCGGCAAGCTCCATGGCATCGACCGCGAGCTCGATGTCCATGTTGCCCTTGACCTTGCGGCGGCCGGAGGCGTCGATGAATTCCTTGGTCGCCTTGGTGACGACCGTGTAGCCATTGTAGTCGAGCCAGTCGATCAGGGGACGGATCGAGGAATATTCCTGATCCTCGATGATCGCTGTGTAGTAGAACGCCCGCAACAGCGTCCCGCGGCTCTGAAATTCCTTCAGAAGGCGCTTGTAATCGATGTCGAAGCCTAAGGTTTTCGCCGTTGCGTAAAGATTGGCCCCGTCGATGAAGAGCGCGATCTTGTTGGTAGGGGAAGGTGACATTCAGTTTGCTCGCGTAGTGTGTTCGTGATTGATCGTTTTATTGTTGGCGCAGCGGCAGCAAGCCGCGCAGTTCAAAGCCCTGCCGAAACCCGTCGAAACCGCAAATCCGGAGAAGTCGGGGCAATCAAGGTATAGTTATGGCGGACTCTCATACTCCCGGCGCCGCCCTCAATGGCAGCCCGGGAAACCACCCATCCCAGCCCCAATGTGGAGGTAGCAGAGGCGTTTGGCGAGGCCAAATCACAAATTTGCCTTGCGAAACCGCCCCGGCCCCTATAACTAGCCCCAATCATCCACATATTTCGTCCCACCCACAACGGAGCGACAGTCTATGGCTCGCGTCACCGTAGAAGATTGTATCGACAAGGTCGACAACCGGTTTGACCTGGTCCTGCTGGCCGCCCACCGTGCCCGCATGATTTCGTCCGGTTCACAACTAACGGTTGACCGCGATAACGACAAGAACCCTGTTGTATCTTTGCGTGAAATTGCCGACGAGACCATCTCGCCGGAGGACCTCCGCGAGGAGCTGGTGCACTCCCTCCAGAAGTTCGTCGAGGTGGACGAGCCCGAGCCGGACACTGTGCCGCTGATCGGTTCCGCCGGCGCCAGCGTCGATGCCGACGATACCGAGGTGGCTGTCGAGCGCATGACCGAAGAGGAGCTCCTGAAGGGCCTCGAAGGCCTCGCGCCGCCGGAAGAGCAGCCCGAGGAGGACGAGTAATCGTCTTAATCGCGATCGTCGACTTCTTGTGATCTTATCAAAGGCCCGAACCCGCGTTCGGGCCTTTGCTTTTGTTGGCGTTTCCGTGGTTACCATAGCGTTGCCGGTTTGCGCCGCGTGCCTGTCATTGAATTGATCGGCAGTGTCCGCGATCGGAGCTTAGGATGTATACAACGGGCCGTTTCGTGGTCTGTTTGAAGGCAGGACGGCATGGTGTATCGACGCCGCAGATCGACGCAGATGCAGGGCGCAACCGAATCGGTTGCCGTGGCCCCGACTGCGCCGGTGGCACGGCCAGCGAAGCCGCGCGCGCGCATGATGCGCCAATATGACCTCGTCGAACGCGTCCGGTCCTACAATCCGAACACCAACGAAGACCTGCTGAACCGCGCCTATGTCTACGCCATGAAGGCGCACGGCTCGCAGACCCGCGCTTCCGGCGATCCGTATTTCTCGCACCCGCTCGAAGTCGCGGCGATTCTCACCGACCTGAAGCTCGACGACGCGACCATCGTCGCTGCGCTGCTGCACGACACGATCGAGGACACCGAGGCGACGCGGGCCGAGATCGACCAGTTGTTCGGCCCCGAGATCGGCGCGCTGGTCGAGGGCCTGACCAAGCTGAAGCGACTAGAACTGGTGTCGCGCGAGGCCAAGCAGGCCGAGAACCTGCGCAAATTGTTGCTGGCCATTGCCGACGATGTCCGCGTGCTCCTGGTCAAGCTCGCTGACCGCCTGCACAACATGCGCACGCTCGATTTCGTGCCGACGGAATCGCGCCGGCGCATTGCCGAGGAGACGCTCGACATCTACGCGCCGCTGGCCGGGCGCATGGGCATGCAGCAGATGCGCGAGGAGCTGGAGGACCTGTCCTTCCGCACCCTCGATCCCGACGCCTATTCGGTTGTGATGCAGCGGCTCGACGCGCTCGCCGAACGCAATCGCAATTTGATCGGCGAGATCGAGGCGCAGCTTTCCAACAATCTGCGTCACAAGGGCCTTGGCGCGCGGGTCTATGGCCGCAGCAAGAAGCCGTTCTCGATCTGGACCAAGATGGAGCGCAAGTCGGTGGGCTTCGAGCAGCTGTCCGACATTTTCGGCTTCCGCGTCGTCGTCAACGACATCGAGGCCTGCTATCGGGCGCTCGGCATCGTCCATACCACCTGGCCGGTCGTGCCGGGGCGCTTCAAGGACTACATCTCGACGCCGAAGCAGAACGATTATCGCTCGATTCACACCACGGTGATCGGCCCCGGCAACCAGCGCGTCGAGCTGCAGATTCGCACCGAGGCGATGGACCAGATCGCCGAACGCGGCATCGCCGCGCATGTCTTCTACAAGGAAGGCGTGGGCTCGCCGACCGAATTCCTCAAGCGCGAGTCGACCGCGTTCGCCTGGCTGCGCCACACCATCGGCATCCTCTCGGAGAGCGCCAACCCCGAAGAATTCCTCGAGCACACCAAGCTCGAGCTGTTCCACGACCAGGTGTTCTGCTTCACGCCGAAAGGCAAGCTGATCGCGCTGCCGCGCCATGCCAATGTGATCGACTTCGCCTATGCCGTGCACACCGACGTCGGCAACAGTGCGGTGGGCTGCAAGATCAACGGCCAGTTCGCGCCGCTGTCGTCCGAGCTTCAGAATGGCGACGAAGTCGAAGTGCTGACCTCGGAAGCCCAGTCGGCACCGCCCTCGGCCTGGGAGACGCTTGCCGTCACCGGCAAGGCGCGCGCCGCGATCCGGCGCGCAACGCGCACCGCGGTGCGCGATCAATATGCCGGTCTCGGCCGGCGCATCGTCGAGCGCCTGTTCGAGCGCGCCAAGATCGAATACGCCGACGACAAGCTCAAGGGCGCGCTGCCGCGGCTGGCGCGCACCTCGATCGAGGATGTCATGGCGGCGGTCGGCCGGGGCGAGATCAAGGCCTCCCACGTCGCGCGCGCGATGTATCCCGACTACAAGGAGGAGCGCGTCGCGCGCTACGGCGTCAAGAAGGGGCTCGCCGCCAAGCTCAAGGAGAAGGCGGCGGAGCCGTCGCGCAGCCCGGTTGCGATCCCTATTGGCGGAAACAATTCCGACCTGCCGGTGAAATTCGCGCCGAACGGCGGCGCCGTGCCTGGCGATCGCATCGTCGGCATCGTTACGCCAGGCGAGGGGATCACGATCTATCCGATCCAGTCGCCGGCGCTGAAGGATTTCGAGGAGGAGCCGGAGCGCTGGCTCGACGTGCGCTGGGACATCGAGGATTCCGCCCCGCAGCGCTTCCCGGCGCGCATCAAGGTCGAGAACGTCAACGAGCCCGGCGCCCTGGCGCAGATCGCGACCGTGATCGCCGAGCACGACGGCAACATCGACAATATCAGCATGCAGCGCCGCTCGCCCGACTTCACGGAGACGACGATCGATCTCGAAGTCTACGATCTCAAGCATTTGAGCGCGATCCTGGCCCAGCTGCGCGCCAAGGCGGTCGTCGCCCGTGTCGAACGTGTTAATGGATAGGCGTCTGTCGCAGTCGCCTGTTCCTCCGATCCCGTGAGCCCTGAAATGCCCGCACCTCCGCTCCGCCTCGGCGTCAATATCGACCATGTCGCGACCGTCCGTAACGCGCGCGGCGGCCGCCATCCCGATCCGGTCCGCGCCGCTCTGCTCGCGATCGAGGCCGGCGCCGACGGCATCACCGCGCATCTGCGTGAAGACCGCCGGCACATCCGCGACGAGGACATGGCGCGGCTGAAGGCGGAGATCTCCAGGCCGCTGAATTTCGAAATGGCGGCGACCGACGACATGATGCGCATCTCGCTCGCCACCAAGCCGCATGCGGTGTGCCTGGTGCCGGAGCGGCGCCAGGAGGTGACGACCGAGGGCGGGTTGGATGCGGTCGGCCAGCACAATGCGCTGGCGCCCTATATCGCGCGGTTGAACGATGCCGGCATCCGCGTCTCGCTGTTCATTGCCGCGGACCCTGCGCAGATCGCAATGGCGGCGCAACTGCGCGCGCCCGTGATCGAGATTCACACCGGCGCCTGGTGCGACGCTGTGGTCGACGGTCACGCTGACAAGGCCGAGGCCGAGTGGCGGCGGATCGTGGCGGGCGTGAAGCTCGCGAAGGACGCCGGGCTCGAGGTCCATGCCGGCCACGGATTGGACTACGCCACGGCCGAGAAGATCGCCGCGCTGCCTGAGATCATGGAGCTCAACATCGGCTACTACATGATCGGCGAGGCGCTCTTCGTCGGTCTTGCCGAGACGGTGCGCAAGATGCGCGCGGCGATGGATGTCGGACGGAGCCGGGCATGATCATCGGCATCGGGTCCGACCTCATCGACATCACGCGCGTGGCTAAGGTGATGGAGCGCCATGGCGAGCGCTTCCTCGACCGCATCTTCACCGCGGCCGAGCGGGCCAAGGCGGAGCGGCGGGCCAAGAACGAGAAGATGGTGGTGGCGACCTACGCCAAGCGCTTTGCCGCCAAGGAAGCCTGCTCCAAGGCGCTCGGCACCGGCATCAGGCAGGGCGTGTGGTGGCGCGACATGGGGGTGGTCAACCTGCCCGGGGGCAAGCCGTCCATGCGGCTGACCGGGGGGGCGCTGGCCCGGCTCCAGGCCCTCACGCCGGAGGGATTCGAAGCTCAGATCGACCTCTCGATCACCGACGACTGGCCGTTGGCGCAGGCCTTCGTGATCATTTCCGCCGTGCCGCTGGCCAAGCCCTGACCGATTCCTGAGGGGCGGGGTGGAAATTTTATAATTCATATTAAAATTCAACGCCTTACGGGTTTTTGATGCGATCCTTGATTGCGTGGCCTGCGGCAACCGTCTAAAAGTCCGCGGATGCAAATCAGGCTGGGCAAATTCGGCTTTACGCCGGAATTGGCCCTCACTGTCAGAATCAGGACAATCTCCTTGGGCCGCGAACCGGTGGGCCGTTCGCGAGAGGAGGGCGTTCTGTGATCGCCGGCCGGAATTGAGAGAGCAATGAGCGTGACTTCGGGAACGAAAACTGAAAGCGGCGTCGGCGAAACAATCCGGGTCGTGATCCATGCTCTCCTGATCGCGCTGGTGATCCGCACCTTCCTGTTCCAGCCGTTCAACATCCCGTCCGGCTCGATGAAGGCGACGCTGCTGGTCGGCGATTATCTGTTCGTCTCGAAATATTCCTACGGCTACAGCCACTACTCGATCCCGTTCTCGCCGCCGCTGTTCTCGGGACGGATCTGGGGTTCGGACCCGAACCGCGGCGACATCGTCGTGTTCCGGCTGCCGAAGGACGACACCACCGATTACATCAAGCGCGTGATCGGCTTGCCCGGCGACCACGTCCAGATGAAGGATGGGCTGCTCTACATCAACGACACTCCGGTCGAGCGCCAGCGCCTGAGCGAATTTGTCGGCGAGGATCCCTGCGGCTCCGAAGGCGGCGGCATCTCGCGGGTGAAGCGCTGGAAGGAAACGCTGCCGAACGGCGTCTCCTACGAGACGCTTGATTGCGCCGACAACGGCTACATGGACAACACCAACGTCTACACCGTGCCGCCCGACCATTTCTTCATGATGGGCGACAATCGCGACAACTCCACCGACAGCCGCTTCCTCGGCCAGGTTGGCTACGTGCCACGGGAGAACCTGATCGGCCGCGCCCAGATGATCTTCTTCTCGATCGCCGAAGGCGAGCATGCCTGGATGTTCTGGCGCTGGCCGTGGGCGGTGCGCTGGAATCGCTTCTTCAAAATCGTCCGATGAAAGACGAAGCCAAGGACATCGCGACCCAACCGATCGAGGCGCAAGCCGCTCCCGAGAGCGAAGCTGCAACCAAGACGCTTGCGACCAAGACTCCTGATAGCAAGACTCCTGACAGCAAGACTCCTGATACCAAGTCTCCCGACGTGAAGGCGGCTGAAGCCAAGCCGCTGGCGAAGAAGCGGACGCGGAGCAGCAAGGCCAAGGACAAGGCAAAGGCGGCGGCTGACGCGAGCGCGGCGCTCGAAGCGCGCATCGGCCACAACTTTGCCGATCCGAATCTGCTGATGCAGGCGATCACGCATGTCTCGGCGCTGAAGTCCGGACGCAAGCGCGGCGACAGCTATCAGCGGCTGGAGTTCCTCGGCGACCACGTGCTTGGGCTTGTCGTGTCCGACATGCTCTATCATGCCTTTCCGAACGCCGATGAGGGCGAGCTGTCCAAGCGGCTTGCGGAGCTCGTGCGCAAGGAAAGCTGCGCCGACGTCGCCAAGTCGCTCGGTCTGCTCGACGACATCAAGCTCGGCTCGGTCGGCTCCAGCGCCGATGCGCGCCTGCGCAAATCCATCCTCGGTGATATCTGCGAAGCCGTGATCGGCGCGATCTTCCTCGACGGCGGCCATGCGGCGGCGGACGAGTTCGTCAAGCGCAACTGGACCGAGCGCATGCACAAGCCGCGGCGGCCGCTGCGCGATCCCAAGACCGTGCTGCAGGAATGGGCGCAGGGGAAGGGACTGCCGACGCCTGTTTATCGCGAGGTCGAGCGCACCGGCCCGCATCACGATCCGGAGTTTCGTGTCGCGGTCGACCTCCCGGGACTGGCACCGGCCGAAGGTACCGGCGGCAGCAAGCGCGCGGCAGAGAAGGTGGCTGCTTCAGTGATGATCGAACGTGAAGGTGTTGGCGGCGGCAATGACGGCTGAAACAAGCGGCGAGGCGCCTACTGCTACGCGCTGTGGCTTCGTTGCGCTGATCGGCGCGCCGAACGTCGGCAAATCCACGCTGGTCAATGCGCTGGTCGGGGCCAAAGTCACGATCGTCTCGCGCAAGGTGCAGACCACGCGCGCGCTGATCCGCGGCATCGTGATCGAGAACAACGCGCAGATCATCCTGGTCGACACGCCCGGCATCTTCCTGCCCAAGCGCCGGCTCGACCGCGCCATGGTCTCGACTGCCTGGAGCGGGGCGCATGACGCCGACCTCGTCTGCGTGCTGCTCGACGCCAAGGCGGGAATCGACGAAGAGGCCGAGGCGATCCTCGCCAAGGTCGCCAGCGTGAAACACGAGAAGATCCTGGTCATCAACAAGGTGGACCTGGTCCAGCGCGAGAAGCTGCTGGCGCTGGCGCAGGCCGCCAACGAGCGCATGCCGTTCGCGAAGACTTTCATGATCGCGGCGATCTCGGGCGACGGTGTCGATGACCTCAGGCATACACTTGCCGAGATCGTGCCGCCGGGGCCGTTCCTCTATCCCGAAGACCAGATGTCGGACGCGCCGATGCGGCAGCTTGCGGCCGAGATCACGCGCGAGAAGATCTATCGCAAGCTGCACCAGGAATTGCCCTACCAGTCCACGGTCGAGACCGACAAGTGGGAGGAGCGCAAGGACAAGTCGGTGCGCATCGAGCAGACGATCTTCGTCGAGCGCGAGAGCCAGCGCAAGATCGTGCTCGGCGCAGGCGGCGCCACCATCAAGTCGATCGGCGCGGACTCGCGCAAGGAGCTCGCCGAGATCCTGGGCGTGCCGGTGCATCTGTTCCTGTTCGTGAAGGTGCGCGAGAACTGGGGTGACGATCCCGATCGCTACCGCGAGATGGGCCTGGAATTTCCCAAGGAATAAGCAAGAAAAGATCGGTGTTTGATGAGCGTGCCTACGAACGTCCGGCGCTTCGAAGCGTTGCTCTATGCATCGCTGATGCTGGATGCACTGTCGGTGGCGGTGCAGGACCGCACGCCCACCATCGAGATGACCGAGCAGATGATCATGACGGCTACGCTGCTCGCCGGCGGGATGATCTTGCTGCTGGTCTATTTCGTCTGGTTGGCCGCCCATTGGCGCAAGAACTGGCCGCGCTGGGTGCTGGCGGCAGCGCTGGTTCTGTCAGTGATCTCGCTCGGTCAGATCCTCGGTGAGAAGGGCCTCGAGCTCGATAGCGTCATCGAGATCGTCTCCTGCGTGCTGACGGGGTTCGGGCTGTATTTCTCGTTCACCGGCGACGCACAGGGCTGGTTCAACGCGTGACGATCAAATTGGCGGGCACGCTTCGCTTTGACCACCCTACGAGCGCTCGAATTGCGCTACACTTCAACGCATGGAATGGACTGACGAAGGCATCGTGCTGGGCGTGCGGCGGCATGGCGAAAGTAGCGCCATCGTTGAACTGCTGACGCGCCAGCATGGCCGGCATCTCGGCCTCGTGCGCGGCGGCGCGAGTTCGCGGCTGCGGCCGCTGCTGCAACCCGGCAACAGCGTCAGCGCGGTGTGGCGGGCGCGGCTCGACGAGCATCTCGGCACATACGCGATCGAGGGATTGAAGCTGCGCGCGGCGACGCTGCTGGGATCGTCCCATGGCGTCTACGGCGTCACCCATCTGGCCTCGATTGCGCGGCTGCTGCCGGAGCGAGATCCGCACGCGGACATCTTTGCGCTGCTCGAACATTCGCTCGACGATTTCGACGACATCGGCAGCGCGGCCGTGCACCTCATTCATTTCGAGCTGGCGATGCTCTCCGAGCTTGGCTTTCGGCTTGCGCTCGAAAACTGCGCCGTGACCGGGGAGACCACCGACCTGATCTACGTGTCGCCCAAATCCGGCGGCGCGGTGTCGCGCGGCGCGGGCGAGCCCTGGCGCGACCGGTTGCTGCGGCTCCCGCCGTTCCTGCGGCATGGCGAAGCCGCGAGCGATCTCACCGACGAGGATCTCCAGGACGGCTTTCGGCTGACCGGCTTGTTCCTGCTGCGCCATGTGCTGGAACCGCGCGGGCAGGCCCATTCCGACGCGCGCGCCGGCTTCATCAATGCCCTGACCCGGCAGGAGGCCAAATCGGGGCTTCCGGCGCCATAAAATGGCGGCGCTCCCCGGGGCCATGAACGATCGCGCCCCTGCCTAGCCGCAGGACATGGGTTCCCTTGGAACGAAATCGGGTTCCTCGAATTGGCCCGTAGGTTCCATAACGGGGGACAGCCCAAATGTTGATCAGGGGTTTTGCGCTGACCGCGGCGCTGCTGGCTTTTGCGCCTGACGCAATGGCCGGCGAGCCGCAACCTGGCGTGTTTCGCCGGGCATCCTGCACCGTCGTCCGCTACTATGTCGCAAAATATTCCGCTGCGGCCGCAGAGACATGGGCGCGGTCCCATGGCGCAACCGAGGCCGAAATCGAGGCTGCCCGCCGCTGTGTGGCGAACACGCCGGCGACGCCCCCGACCAAGGTCCAGCCAACGGTGACCGCCGGCTGGGCAGGGCAGTAGCAGCCCACGGGGAACCAATCCATCCTTGCCCGATTCGCTTCCACGGTTTAACCGGGCGGCATGGGAAAACGAATCGTTCCGCCGGAAGAACCGGCCGAAATTCATGATGTGCCGCTGCGTGAGGCGCTGGAAGAGCGCTATCTCGCGTACGCGCTCTCCACCATCATGCACCGCGCGCTGCCCGACGCGCGCGACGGTCTGAAGCCAGTGCACCGGCGCATCCTCTACGGCATGCGCCTGCTCAGGCTCGACCCCGGCACCGCCTTCAAGAAATCCGCAAAAATCGTCGGCGACGTGATGGGCTCGTTCCATCCGCACGGCGACCAGGCGATCTACGACGCCATGGTGCGTCTCGCGCAGGACTTCTCCTCGCGCTACCCGCTGGTCGACGGCCAGGGCAATTTCGGCAATATCGACGGCGATAATCCGGCCGCCTACCGCTACACCGAAGCGCGCATGACCGATGTCGCGCGGCTTCTGCTCGACGGCATCGACGAGGACGGCGTCGAATTCCGCGCCAATTACGACGGCCAGTCGAAAGAGCCCGTCGTGCTGCCTGGCGGCTTCCCGAACCTGCTCGCCAACGGCGCGCAGGGCATCGCGGTCGGCATGGCGACCTCGATCCCGCCGCACAACGCCGCCGAGCTTTGCGACGCCGCGTTGCATCTGATCGAGAAGCCGGACGCGAAGTCCAAGGCGCTCTTGAAGTGGGTGAAGGGTCCGGATTTCCCGACCGGCGGCATCTGCGTCGATTCCAAGCAGGCCATCGCTGAAGCCTACACGACCGGCCGCGGCTCGTTCCGCGTCCGCGCCAGGTGGGAGCAGGAAGAGGGCGCGCGCGGCGTTTGGGTCGTGGTCGTCACCGAGATCCCCTTCCTGGTGCAGAAGTCGCGCCTGATCGAGAAGGTCGCCGAGCTGCTGGACCAGAAGAAGCTGCCGCTGGTCGGCGACATCAGGGACGAGTCCGCCGAAGACGTCCGCATCGTGATCGAGCCGAAATCGAAGAACGTCGATCCGGCGCTGATGATGGAATCGTTGTTCCGGCTGTCCGAGCTCGAGAACAAGATTCCGCTGAACCTGAACGTGTTGATCAAGGGCCGCGTGCCCAAGGTGGTGGGGCTCGCAGAGTGCCTGCGCGAATGGCTCGACCATCTGCGCGACGTCCTGATCCGCCGCAGCAATTTTCGTAAGGCGCAGATCGAGAACCGGCTCGAGATCCTCGGTGGTTATCTGATCGCCTTCCTGAACATCGATGAGGTGATCAGGATCATCCGCAACGAGGATGAGCCGAAGCCGATTCTTATGAAGACATTCAAGCTTACGGAGGTGCAGGCCGAAGCAATCCTCGACATGCGCCTGCGTCGCTTGCGCAAGCTTGAAGAGATGGAAATCCGCACAGAGGACAAGGATCTGCGCGAGGAGCTGAAGGGCATCGAAGGCCTGCTCGCCTCGGAACCCGAGCAGTGGAAGAAGGTTGCCGAGCAGGTCGGCAAGGTCCGCGACATGTTCGGACCGAAGACGCCGCTCGGCAAGCGCCGCACCACCTTTGCCGACGCGCCCGAGCACGATCTCGCCGCGATGGAGGAAGCCCTGGTCGAGCGCGAGCCGGTCACGGTCGTGGTCTCCGACAAGGGCTGGATCCGTACCATGAAGGGCCATGTCGAGGATCTCTCGGGGCTCGCCTTCAAGCAGGACGACAAGCTCGGCTTCGCCTTCTTCGCGGAGACCACCTCGAAGCTGCTGCTGTTCGCGACCAACGGCAAGTTCTTCTCGATCGACGTGGCGAAGCTGCCGGGCGGCCGCGGCCATGGCGAGCCGATCCGCCAATTCATCGATCTCGAGCCGGAGGCCGCGCTGGTCACGCTGTTCGTCAACAAGGGCGGCCGCAAATTCCTGGTCGCGAGCCACGAGGGGCAGGGCTTTGTCGTCAACGAGGACGATTGCGTCGGCACGACGAAGAAGGGCAAGCAGGTCCTCAACGTCGACATGCCGAACGAGGCGCGCACGGTTACCGAGGTGATCGGCGACACCGTCGCGGTGATCGGCGAGAACCGCAAGATGCTGATCTTCCCGCTCGACCAGGTGCCGGAGATGGCGCGTGGCCGCGGCGTGCGCCTGCAGAAGTACAAGGACGGCGGCCTGTCCGACGTCGCGGTCTTCGAGGCCAAGGCAGGCCTGACCTGGAGAGACTCCGCCGGCCGCGAGTTCTCCGCGACCACCAAGGAGCTCGCCGAGTGGCAAGGCACCCGCGCCGATGCCGGCCGCCTGCCGCCGAAGGGTTTCCCGAAGTCGAACAAGTTCGGCAAGGTGATCGGGTAGGAGCGGGCTCTCGCTGCGGGCAACGACGGCTGTGGAGGAACACGCTACCTCCCTGCTGTCATTGCGAGCGCAGCGAAGCAATCCAGAGTCTTTCCGCGGTCGCAGTCTGGATTGCTTCGCTGCGCTCGCAATGACGAGCTGCGATAGCGTCGCTCTCCAACTCAAAAGTGCGCATCCTGCAAACGCGTGGCAGATAGTCGCGTGCGCATAAGTGCATCCTTCCGACGGCACGAACATTGCTTTTTCCTTGCGACTGCAAACGCTTCGTCAAAAGGCAAGAAGAAACCAATGTTCAAGCTGAAGGCTTTCATTCCGGCTCTGTGCGCTATCGCGATCGCCGCGGCGCCGGTGCATGCCGCAGGCAATCTCGTCGCGGTGCTCGAGGCGGAGATCGTCACGCTCGATCCGCATTTCTCCACGGCCTATATTTCGCGCACGTTCGGCTACATGGTGTTCGATACCTTGTTTGCGAAAGACTCCAAGGGCGACGTCAAGCCTCAGATGGTGCAGGACTGGAAGGTCTCCGCGGATGGATTGACCTACAGCTTCACGCTGCGCGACGGTCTGAAGTGGCACGACGGCCAGCCGGTCACGGCAGCCGATTGCGTCGCGTCGCTGCGCCGCTGGGGCACCCGCAGCGCGCTCGGCCGTCGGATTTTTGCGATCACCGCCTCGCTCGAGCCGACCGACGCAAAAACCTTCGTGCTGACGCTGAAGGAGCCGTCAGGCCTCGTCATCGACGCGCTCGGCAACCCCGTCAGCCCCGTCGCCTTCATGATGCCCGAGCGCATCGCCAAGACGCCCGGCGACCAGCGCATCAGCGAGATCATCGGCTCCGGCCCGTTCGTCTACAGCAAGGCCGATCACCGCACCGGCGATCGCATGATCCTGAAGAAGTTCGCTGACTACGTGCCGCGCCCGGAGCCTGCCGACTTCCTCGCCGGCGGCAAGCGCGTGAACATCGATACGCTCGAGGTCCGCGTCATTCCCGATGCTGCGACGGCGGCTTCCGCGCTGCAGGCCGGTGAAATCGACTTCATGCAGTACGCGCCGTTCGACCTCCTGCCGCAGTTGGAGAAGAATTCTCGCGTAAAGCTCGTCAACTTCACCGGCGGCAACATGTTTGCGGGCGCCTATCGTCTCAATGCGGCATCAAAACCGTTCGACGATCCCGCGATCCGGCGCGTGCTGTGGAAGCTGGTCGATCAGCGCGAGGTGCTCGATGCGCTCGGGCTCGATGCCAAATACGCGACGCCTTGTGCGACCTTCTTCACCTGCGGCACCACGTATGAAAGCAAGGCCGGCACCGAGGCTGCGGCAAGCCCGTCCATCGAGGCCGCGAAGGCCGCGCTGAAGGCGACGAAATATGCCGGCGAGCCCGTCGTCGTCATGGAGGCCAACGACCTCGAAGCTCCGCGGGTCTCGGCACAGGTGCTGGCCGAACGGCTGAAGGCGGCCGGCTTCAACGTCGACCTCCAGGTGATGGACTGGGCGAGCGTGCTGGCGCGCCGCGCCAAGAAGGAAGGCTGGAGCGTCTATGGCGTTCACGCCAGCGGTTTTGACCTCGGCTCGCCGCTGACCAACGTCATGGTGGCCTTCAACTGCGCCGACTTCACCGGCTGGCAGTGCGATCCGCGCATCACGCCGCTGATGCAGGCCTTTGCCAAGGCGCCTGCCGAGGACGATCGCAAGACAATCGCCGGTGAGATCCAGAGCATCATGTACGATCAGGCGCCTGCGATCCCGTGGGGCCAGTTCGCGCAGCCGGCGGCCTATCGCACCACTCTGCGCGGTCTGATACCGTCCGCCATCCCGGTGTTCTGGAACGTTGAGAAGTAACGCGATGTACGATGTCATTGTTGTCGGCGGCGGCTCGGCCGGCGCCGCTGTTGCGGCGCGGCTCTCCGAGGATCCGTCACGGCGCGTCCTGCTGCTTGAAGCGGGCCTCGACTGGCGCGCCGACGACGCGCCCTGGGAAGTGAGGACACCGAACCCGATCCCGATCATTCACAAGCGCGAGTATCAGGAGAAGTGGCAGTGGCCCGATCTCCTGACGCGCCGCGTGGCCGGGCAAGAGCCGCGCTTCTACTGGCGCGGCAAAGGGCTCGGCGGCTCGTCGATGATGAACGGCCAGATCGCCATTCGCGGCGTCGCGGACGCGTTCGACGAATGGGCCGCCAATGGCTGCACCGGCTGGTCGGCCAGGGAGGTGATGCCGCTCTTCTCGGTGATCGAGGACGATCTGGAATTTGGCGATGCTGAGGGGCATGGCCGCGGCGGGCCGTTGCCGGTCTATCGCGCGCCACCGGAAAAATGGGGCCCGATCGATCGCGGCCTGCGCGACGCGGCGCTGGCGAGCGGCTATCCCTGGTGTGCCGACCTCAATGGTCCCGATGGTGAAGGCGTCGCCTGCTATCCCATCAACAGCCGCGACAGCCGCCGCATCACAACCAACGAGGGCTATCTGGAGCCTGCGCGCGGCCGCGCCAATCTGGAGATCCGGGGCAAGACGCTGGTCGATCGCGTTCTGATCAGCGATGGCCGTGCGACCGGTCTGCGCGTTCACACCGAGGGGCAGGGCACCAGCGACATCAGCGCGCGTCAGATCGTGCTGTGCGCCGGTGCCATCCACAGCCCGGCGATCCTGCTGCGCTCGGGCGTCGGACCGGCGGAGGAGCTGAAGGCGATGGGGATCGCGGTCGCGCGCGATCTGCCGGTGGGCAGGCACTTCTTCGATCACCCGCTGTTCCGGGCCACGATTGGGCTTCACGAAAATCTGCGGCCGACCGATCCCGACACCCGCCACACCAATTGCTGCGTGACCTATTCCTCCGGTCTCGCCAATGGCGGCAAGCGCGACATGATCCTAATCGCGTTCAATCACCGCGGCATCGGCGTGCCGGGTGCGATCGGCGCCGGCCTGTTCAACGCCTATTCGCGCGGCACGCTCAAGTTGGCTTCGACCGATCCATCCGTCGATCCCATCGTCGAGGAGAACATGCTGGCCGATCCCCGTGACATGCTGCGCATGATGGATGCAGTGAAACGGCTGGCCGTGATCACCTCGCAGCCGGCCCTTGCCGGCATCGCCGACTGGATCAGGCTGGCCGACACCGATTTGACGCTGCCACAAGCTGCGGCGCTGCCGGATCATGAGCTCGATGCGCTGCTGCGCCGTGAAACCGGCGATATCCAGCATGCCGCCGGCAGTTGCCGCATGACCGGCATTGGCAACGCCGATGGGGTGGTCAACCCTGATGGCTCGGTGAAGGGCATCTCGGGCCTGCGTGTCGCCGACGCCTCGATCATGCCGTCCGACTGCCGCGCCAACACCCACTTCACGACGGTGGTGATTGGCGAGGCAATCGCGCGGATGATGATGCGGTAGTTTTACGCGCCAAATTCCACTCGACCCGTCATCCTGAGGTGCGAGTGATGGGGCGCGGAGCGCCCCATCGCGAGCCTCGAAGGATGAGCGGCCCCGCTGATGCAGCCGGGGCCGTCGCCCTTCGAGGGCCGCTGAAGAAGCGGCCACCTCAGGGTGACGGGGAGAAAGTAGGGCGCGCTGCTCTAACCTCGTCATTGCGGGCGGAGCGAAGCAATCCAGGATTTCTCCGCGGGTGCAGTCTGGATTGCTTCGTCGCAAGGGCTCCTCGCAATGACGGAGCAAGTGGCGAGGCCATCGTTCTCCAATTCACATTTCAAACAGCAGCCACGCCATCGCCTTCTCGCGGCGCATGTCGCCCGAGTTTTACCTGTCGCATCGCCCTCGTAAAGACGAGGGCGCAGGGAAGGCCGGGCGCCGGCTGGCACCCGCAGGTCCGTGCGCCATGGAAATGCACACGGGGTGGACCGCAGGTTCGCCGGATCGCCCGGCCTTCCCTGCGCGATGGTTTTAACGTGTCCTTCGTGCTCTCCCCGGGGAGCGATGCACTATTGCCCCCGTCGCCCAGCGGATGACTGATGTGAGCGCCCGGTTGGGCCACCCGCATCACCACAGGACTTGACGCACAGGCTCCGGGCGTCAGGACCACACGACTTGTTCGTCCGCGCACGTCTTCGCTGGGACTCCGGGCGCTGGCGTGTGCTCACACCCGAAACCATGCGAAGACGCTGTCAGCGCCGTGTTCGTCCGCGCGAGGTCATTGCTCACGGCCAAAGCCGCCCTGCAACGCCATCACGCCCGACGCCGTCGCGTCCATCGCTGCCTGGCCCGCAGTTCGGTACGATCGCGATCCGCCCCTTGTCGAAGGCCAGGGTGTTTCGCTTGTACGATAAATCCGAATTTCGGTAAAGTGGAATATTTCTGCGAGCGGGGCTTGACAGGCGGAGTGGGGAATTTGCGCGGGTGTTTTGCCCGACGAGGCT